>NZ_JALUXE010000027.1 GCF_027019125.1 Roseovarius sp.
CCGCCCCCGGCGTGATCCCGATATCGTCCAGTTGCTCGCCCACGATAAAGCGGAAATCGGCATTGGTCAGCACCATGGGGGCGGCAAAATCCGGCCCCGACAACCGCTGCGCCGAGGCCTGGAACAGTGTCACATCGCCCAAAAGTGCCACGAATTGTTTCGGATAGGACTTGCGCGACAGAGGCCAAAGCCGCGTGCCAGACCCGCCACAAAGAAGAACCGGAGTAATCATAGGATGTCGTCTCAACCCCGCAATAAATCACCAGAGGTATCCCCAATCGGGCGCGTGTTATCAAGGTAAAACTGGAATGAAATCATGATCCGGGCGGGGCGACCATGCCTTCGGTGTTGGCTTTGTCCCCTCGGCCCGATCCAGTTTGAGGTAGCCTCTGGCCCAACCGGGAGGACCAGAGATGAAGCGCCGCACGCTCGCCCGAGACCGGATTATCGCCCGCCGGTCAGGAGAGCGGTGCCAATGAATAAGGCGATTGCGCCCCATAGGCGCGGCAGGTGTTGCATCCGAGATGTAACTGCCGTCAGTCCCTGCGTCGAAGCACCATGCCGGTCTGATACCCTTTGAGATTGTCGATGATGCCGACGCATTCAAAGCCCAGCGACATTCTGCGTATGAAGAAATCTGTGTGATACAGGGCCGCCAGTTGCCAGGGGGAAGACTGCAACGTGACGAAACCACGCTTGCGAAGATAGGCCTCGTCGACATTGTTTTCGACGACAAATTGGGGAACCTTCTTTGCCTTCTGCACATCGGCCGCGGCAACCTTGGCCAGGGCTGGAAGGCTTCTCTCCGAGGTGATTGTCAGTATCGCCAATCCATCGGGCGACAGGCACCGTGCCAGCTCAAGCCCCCAGGCCGCGCTCATATCCTTGATATGCGTAAAGACGGACCCCGCGAATATGAAATCGAAATATCCGTCCCGGACCGGCAGGTGAGGCGCCGTGGTATTCGGCGACACATGTCCCTATGAACCCTGATCCAATAATGTCGGACTGGAAAATTACTTTAGGGCATCGCAAAGCTGTTCAAGGACAATATCTCCGTAGTCAGCATTCATATGCCAAGCATCGTTGGCCATGCAGTACTCTACAGGCGTGGAGCCTGCCTTGACCCACGTTGGGTTCGGAGTGTCCAACATCGTGATATCCGAACTGATTTCATCCAAAATTGTGCGAATAATCCTAGGTTGCGTCTCCGCGTGCCACCGAAGGAATGAAAGGATTTTGTCACCGTATATATTAACGAGAGGGTTGTCTGCCTCTAACTTCGCGACGGCAGGTAGTGGGCGTGTCGCGCAAACAATCTGACCCGCAAAAGCATCTGCAAGTTGACGGACCGCCTTTATTCCAGCCTGCTGCCTAATGTTAGCAGTTGTGGCGATTTCCACCATATCGGCGGACAGTGGCATCGCATCCGGATCAAGCGGCACGCCTAATCCAGCAACGACAAATTGGCGGTAAGGGTGTGAGAAGTCTGCTCGGACGGCAGCGACGCCAAGGCTCGCCACAAGCACATAGTCATAACAAGATAAGTCTAACCCATCGACTTCCGCATTGCCAATGTTGCTATGAACAGCCGCAAGTTTCTGATCGGAAAATAACCGCCCTTGATCAATGCGGATCCTAGGACCTACGCCGCCAGGTATCGCAAAAAAATCTAAATCGAGACGTTGGTTCCTAGAGAACGCCGCACGTAAAGCGGCAACATGTGAGTTGCCAAGTATCAACCCTTTCATTTGCTGAATGCCTCCAGCAACGCTTCCTCGCAGCGAATGTCATCAATTTCTTCAAAATTGCGTTGCAGAGGGGCCTCCTTCGGGCAATCTTTTGATGATTCCAGTTGATCCACCCCGCTTAGCTTCAGACCAGCAAAGAAGTGCCGCATAACGAAATCAACCCCTGCAGTCGAGACTTCGCGCTGGTTCGGCATGAAAAAACTACCACGAAAGGGGTGGGTGCTGATGATCTCGTATGATGGAAAATACTCGACATCCTCAAATACGGATTCGAGATCTCCGGCTACCGCACGAAGAACCGACTTTGAATATGTCGTGGATACTAGCACGTGGTGCTTGTCCGCCGTGGCGACAAGCGGTACTGGCGAAACGGTCAATAGGAATTTAACGCCCTTATTGTGACGCCTGATGAGGTCAAATGCAGCCTCAATGTCTTGCAGGATTTCATTGTAGGTCTGATTGTGAAAAACGTGAAAGCGGGTGTCAAAAGTACCTGCTAGAGTTCCTGGACACGCAGCATATGTGAAACCAGTCTCTTTGTTCTTCCAGCATTCCGTCAATCCCAAGGTAAAAACAAAAAGGTTAACTTCGCTAAAGGTCTTTCGCATTGCGCTCAGCGTGTGTTGCCGAAGGGCACGGCATTCCTCAGCACTCGAAAAGCCATTCGGTTCAATCGCTGGGCGAAGCGGGTCATAATATCGACCGTTTGACTCCCATATCTCATTCGACAAAGGTGTTACATCAAAGGCTGCTTCAACCCACTGACGCAACGCCGCAGCTGTATAGATGTTTCCGGTTCGGAACGAGAATACGCCATATCCGTAGTCTCTTGCTATTTCTGAGGGAATTCCCGCTGGAGCGGGTTCAGAGTCCAGCCATGAGAAACCATTGCGCATCAATGCACGGCTTATGTGTTGAGCAAAGCATGACCCCGCAGTGGCGATGGTATTATCTTGGCTAATCGTGATCTTGGGCTGCCAAAGCTCGCTTATCTCGAGCATGTTCCGGTCCGCGATGGCGGGCCGCCAAAAAGACTTCTGGGGCAGCTTTTCATATGGATTTGTCATCGTCGACTCCGGTTTCAGTTGTCGCAACACACCAATGTCGATCAAAACTGCTCGCTGCCTAGGTGCAAGAGCTAAGTGTGCGCTGGTGCCGCGCGCTTAAACGCTGTTCTTCTTAATGCTCGGCTTTCGTCTGATTGGCACAAAAGAAGGCTCTTTTAGACTTTTTTAGAGAGAATCGAGCAAAAGTTCAACTATAGCAAAGCGGAAACCAGAACTAATAATTGGTTCTGAATTCAAGGCTTTGGCCTTGACTTAGACCGCAAGAAAGTCGCAGTTCTCTCTGTCGAAGACGCCCTGTTCTTCGTAGCCAATCCACGCTGACAAAATGCAAGACTTGTTGTGCTGAATTCTCTTGGATTGTGTTACAGTACTCGTGTCCAGCGTTCGCGTTCGGCCAGGAGCTCATCCAGTGACATATGCTCGATCAGGGACTGGCCAAGATCGAAGGTGCGCCCCGTGTTGAAACGCAATTCCCGCGTGATCAGGTCCCGCACCGGATATTGGTCGCCCCAGGCCTCTTCCAGCATGTCGAGCCGATCCTTGAGGCGGTCGGTGAAATCCGAAGAGGCCCCGACCGCGAAGGGTTTGCGGGCAATGACCATGTCGTCATAGGTGAACCGCGCGCCTTGCTGGCGGGCGCGGGTGAAGAAATGCAGGTCGCCCGAAATCTTGTACCGCGTGTCATATTCCAGTGCCTGCATCAGGTTTGTGCGAATGAAAGCGGCCTGGTGGTCGAACGTGGACCCTGCCCAGAACTGATCAGGGGGCCTATAATTGTGCACATTCCCCGTCTCGTCGCTGAGCGCCTTGCCTGACCAGATGTCGTCCGTCTGGGGATTGATCCTCTCGGCGACGCGACCCAGAACGCCATTGTCGACAAAGAAATCCGCCGCGTTCATGAAGATGCAGTAATCGCCCGTGGCCCGTCGCAGCGCCCGGTTCATCGCGTCGTAGATGCCGCCATCGGGCTCGATCGTCAGGCTGTCGATCAAACTGCCGAACCCTCGCAACACATCGGAGATGTGGTCGGTCGAGGCCCCGTCCTGCACGATGATCTCGAAATTGCCATATGTCTGGGCAAAGACGCTCTGCAAGGTGCGGATCACGCCGGGGGCATCGTTGCGCACAATGGTGATGACCGAAAAACGGATCATGCGGTGACTTCCTCTCGCAGGTTTTCTGCAACAAACTTGTCCAGAGCGAGGGAGTAGTCCGCATTGTCCATGGCGCAGGTATCCCTGCGCGAAACATGCTCGGCGAGACGCGCCAGATCCAATCCCCGCGCGATAAAGGTCTCAAGTGCATGGCGGCTGCGGACAGCAATATTGCGCTCTGCGAACCGGCCAATCATCGCGTCATACGCCGGCAGGAGCGCATCTTTCGGTGCGTTTGCCTGCGCAAGAGCGGACAGGAAAGTCTGCGACAGTGCCCGGGCATGACGCCCGTCCTCGACCCCGGACAATCCCGGGCTCAGGCGGTTATAGACGGTGCCAGCCGTGCCGCGTGCGCGAATCCACGTCCGGCTGCGCGCCGCGAGCCGCAGCTTGAGTTCCCAGTCCTCGTAAAGATGACGGGTCATGTCATAGCCACCCGCCTCGAAATAGAGCTTGCGCGACAGGGTCATGTCGCGCGGGATCTGTGGGGTGCGCGCCATCAGGGCCGCCCATGCCTCGGGGCCGGTCCGGCCGTTGTAGGCGGAGACACTCTGGACAAAGCTCTGGCCGGGCCGCACCAGCAGGATATCGCTGAAGGCGACCGCGCTTTCGTCTCCGGCGAGGGCGGCAGCCTCCTGAGCGTTCTTGCTCGGCCAATAGAGATCGTCGCCATCGAGCTGGGTCCAGAAATCCGTCGTCAGCTCCCGGATCCCGAGATCGCGGGCCGCCGAGGGGCCGAGATTGGACGGCAGGGCAAGCACGCGCACGCTGCTGTAGCGCGCTTCCAACTCGCCCAGAATCTGCCTTGAATTGTCGGTCGAGCGGTCATCGACCACGACGATCTCGTCAAAGGGCAGGGTCTGGTTCAGGCAGGACAGGACCGCGTCGGCGACGGTGCTCTGGTTGTTGTGGCAGGTGATCACGGCACCGAACCGCTTGCCGCCCTTGATCGCGTCCACGGTCTCGGCGGGTTTGCACAGATCCTCCGGGTCTCCCTCGTGATGCTGGGCGATCACCTCCGCGAGCGCGACCGGATGGGCAGGCCGCTTCGCCAGTGACAGGAACGGGCTGCTGGCCCCGTTGAGCATCATGCCGCGCAACTGGATCGGGCATTTGCGCCCCAGGTCGCTGCCGGCGAGAGGAAAGGAAAAGCGCCCGCCCAGATACCGCGAGACGGTCTTTTTCGTACGCGCGAGCGCGGTCTGCGCGCCGAGGCGCGGCACCAGCACCTGATCGGTGTAATAGTTGATCTGCGGTGCGAGAACGCGGATGTCGTGCTGGGTCAGGCTGGTGGCCTTGATGGTCGGGCCCGCGGGTTTGCTCAGCCCCATGAACATGCCAAGATTGCGCAGGCCCACGAAATCCATCAGCGCCTCGAGCATGGCTTCGGGCGTCTCCTGAAAGGCCTCGTAACAGAAGGCAAAGACATTCTCGGGATAGTCCTGCGCCACCGCGAGGGTCTCTTCGGTAAAGGCCTGCCACCACTGCGCATACCACTCGATGCTCAGATCCGGCTGGCCGAGGCGGGTCACATCCGCGCCGCGCGCAGCCAGCTCATCGCGGAACCGGGGCCGGTCATCGGGGTGAAATTCCTCGCCGAAGAACGAAAACATGCCGAGGCTGGAATTGATCGTGTCGACCGGGTTGCGCAGGCAGGCGACGATCCGCAGATCGGGAAAGCGCGCAAGATAGCTGCGCAGACGCCCCGAGCCGCGGATCACCTTGGTCAGATGCGCGTCCGGTGCTTGCTGCGGGTTGCGGTCCCAAGGGGCGTCGAAGAGGTGATCGGCAAACGGATCATGCAACGGATGCCCGCCCTCAAGAAACAGCGGCACGCCGGTATGCACCATCAATCCGAAATGGTGCAATTGCGACATGTCAAAGGGATTGCCCTTGGCCTCGGGGCTGCGGATGTTCCACAGATAGGGCTCATAGCGGAAATTCACCCGACGGTCGGCAAGCAGCAAGAGTTTGGCGAGTTGCTGATAAATCAGCGTTGTCCCCGAACGCCCGATGCCGCTGACCACGATCCGCTGCACGGCCGGGGGCATGCTGGGCGGGTCCTCCGGCAGATCTTCGTGGCCCGGGGCGATGGTCCTGAAGAGCGCACGCAGCAATGCCGTGCGCTCTTCGGAAAGATGCCCGCCGCTCTCGACCGCCGCGCGCCGCGCCGCCATCAAGGCGTCGATCGCGCGATCCTTGTCTCCTGACAGTGCGTGCTCC
Source organism: Roseovarius sp. (assembly GCF_027019125.1). Classification (GTDB taxonomy): domain Bacteria; phylum Pseudomonadota; class Alphaproteobacteria; order Rhodobacterales; family Rhodobacteraceae; genus Roseovarius. The sequence goes on from NZ_JALUXE010000027.1 coordinate 6,196, forward strand.
TGAGCCGCGGTCACAGCGTCCCAGAATGGCATCTTACGGTCTGACAACGCCATTTTCCCTTCCGTCCTTACGATCAAACTAAATTTAGAGTCAAATTACGACGTAAACATTTCGCCCACAGTGAAAATGGAATTTTTCTGCAGGTGCAACATGATCCTGCCAATAAACACAAAAACCGCCTGAATCGAGGGAACTCTGCGCCAGTATCCCAAAAAACTGCTATAATTTCAGCGATTTTTTGCCACCACATCTCCGGAAACGGGACGCGGTCCCGTCGATTGCGGTCCAGATCTGACAGGGTGCACACCCGCCTAAAAGGGCATCGCGACGGGCCAAAGTCATGTCGATTGCATCAATCAGAGGCGAAGATGTCCTCACCAGAGGTTAACGTGTTGGCTGGATTTGGCAGAATGTCATGTCCAACCTGTTGGTTCCAAGGTCGGTCGGCCTGCGGCGTTGAGGTCCATCTGCCTGACGGGCCAAGTCGCGCCTGATCGGCGGACATCCGCTCGCTTCTTGCTGCCAAGCTGACCACGCAACCGGGTTCACGCCCCACGCGGCGCAGAAACCGCGGTGGACTCCCGCGCCACACCGGCCAAGCCGGTGTCAGGCGGCTGTAAATTCGCGCACGAAATCGCTGGCGGGCTTTGCGCGTATGTCGGCGGGTTTGCCCACCTGCTCGATGCGCCCCATCGACATGACGACGACGAGATCGGCCAGTTCCATTGCCTCCTCCTGATCGTGGGTCACGAACACGGTGGTCAGGCCGGTGCGATCGTGGATCTCGCGCAATCCCTGCCGCAATTCCTTGCGCACCTTGGCGTCGAGCGCGCCAAAAGGTTCGTCGAGCAGCAGCATCCGCGGCTCGATGGCAAGCGCGCGGGCCAGTGCCACCCGCTGTCGCTGCCCACCCGAGAGCTGATTGGGATAGCGGGGGCCGATGTCGGGAAGCTGGATCAGGTCGAGAAGCCGGTCCACCCGACGCCCGATCTCGACCTCGGTCGGGCGCTCCTTGCGCGGCCTGGCGCGCAGGCCATAGGCGATGTTCTCGAACACCGTCATGTGCTTGAAGAGCGCGTAGGACTGAAAGACGAAGCCCGCCCGCCGTTCCTGCACCGACAGGTCGGTGGCGTCCTGTCCGCCAAAAAGCACCCGGCCCGAGGTCGGGAATTCCAGACCGCCGAGGACGCGCAACAACGTGGTCTTGCCCGACCCCGACGGCCCGAGCAGCGCCACCAATGCCCCCGACGGGATGAACAGCGACACCGGGTGCAGCGCCCGCGTGGTGCCGAATTCCTTGGCCAGGTCTTCGATCTCGATGTTCATGGCAATGTCCTTTCTCAATGACGCCGCGTGGCTGCCAGCAGGTCCGCATGGCGCCATTCGAGCAGGGATTTCAGCAGAAGGGTCAGCAGCGCCAGCATCGCCAGCACGGCGGCCAGCGAGAAGGCCGCGACCGATAGGTACTCGTTGTAGAACATCTCGACCATGGTGGGCATCGTCGCCGTCTCGCCCCGGATCTTGCCCGATACAACGGCGACCGCGCCGAACTCGCCCATGGCCCGCGCATTGCACAAAAGCACGCCATAGAGCAGCGCCCAGCGGATGTTGGGCAGCGTGACGGTAAAGAAGGTGCGCCATCCGCTCGCCCCCAGCGTCAGCGCCGCCTCTTCCTCGGCGGGGCCCTGTTCGATCATCACCGGGATGAGCTCGCGCGCGACAAAGGGAAAGGTTACGAAGAGTGTGGCCAACAGGATGCCCGGATAGGCAAAGACGATGGGCATGTCGTTGGCGATAAACCATCCCCCGAGCGTGGAGTTCGCCCCGAACAGCAGCACCAGCATCAGGCCCGCGACGACCGGCGAGACCGAGAATGGCAGGTCGATCAGCGTGATGAGGAACGCCTTTCCCGTAAAGTCGAATTTCGCGATCGCCCAGGCGGCCGCGATGCCGAAGACCGCGTTCAAAGGCACGGCGATGGCGGCGATGGTCAGCGTCATGCCGATCGCCGCCCGTGCGTCGGGCAGCGACAAGGCCGCGCGTACCCCGCGCCAGCCCTCGGCCAGTGCCTCCGCAAAGACCGTGACGAGCGGCGCAAAGAGAAAGAGCGCCACGAACAGGATGGCGAGACCGATCAGGGCGGCGCGCGCGACCGGCGGTTCGGTCGTGACGGGCACAGGGCGGGACAGCGTGTTGTCAGACAAGACCGATCCTCCGTCTGCTCCAGGTCTGGATGATGTTGATGACAAGCAGCATGGCAAAGGAGATGACCAGCATGGCGATCCCGATCGCGGCAGCCGCGTCGTAATTGTATTCCTCGAGCCGGATCACGATCAGCAGCGGCGCGATCTCGGTCAGGTTCGGGATGTTGCCCGCGATAAAGATGACCGAGCCGTATTCGCCGACCGACCGCGCGAGCGCGAGGGCAAATCCGGTCAGCAGCGCAGGCGTCAGCGTCGGCAGGATCACCCGGCGTAGGGTATACATGCGGCGGGCGCCGAGCGTGGCGCTGACCTCTTCGAGGTCCGGTTCCAGTTCCTCGATCACCGGCTGCACGGTGCGCACGACAAAGGGAAACCCGATGAAGACGAGCGCGACCCAGATGCCCAGTTCGGTATAGGCAACCGTGATCCCAAGCGGTGCCAGCGCCTGCCCGAAGACGCCGTTCGGCGCGTAGAGCGCGCTGAGCGCGATGCCCGCAACAGCCGTCGGCAGGGCAAAGGGCAGGTCCACTGCTGCGTCGACAAGGCGCCTTCCCCAGAAGCGGTAGCGCACCAGCACCCAGGCCAGCAAAAGTCCGAAGACCAGATTGAACAGTGACGCAATCAGCGCCGCGCGGAACGAGAGCGTCAGCGCCGACCAGATCCGGCGGGAATTGACCATGTCCCACACGTCACCCGGGCCAATCATCAAGCCACGCCCCAGCAACGCGCCGATGGGAAGCAGGACCACGATCGACAGCACCGTCACCATGATCCCAAAGCTCAGCCCAAACCCCGGCAGGGGTGAGGGCGAGCGCAGAATACCCGCCCTCATGTCTCACTCCTCGTAGATCTGGTCAAAGATGCCGCCGTCGCCGAAAAACTTGGGCTGAACCTCGGGCCATCCGCCAAAATCCTCGACCGTGACGAAGTTCACTTCTGGAAAGCGCGCCACGTCCTCGGGGGCTGCCGCCGAGGTGTCCCAGGCGCGGTAAAAGTGCTTCAGCGCCAGCGCCTGCGCTTGCGCGCTGTAAAGATGTTCCAGATAGGCTTCTGCCGCCGCACGCTGCGCGTCCGAGGTGATGTTGCCATCGACCAGCGTCACAGGCGGTTCGGCCAGAATCGAGACCGAGGGCACGACGATGTCGAAGGCATCTTCTCCGAGGCTCTCGAGCGCAAGAAACGCCTCGTTCTCCCAGGCCAGCAGCACGTCGCCGACGCCGCGTTGGGTAAAGGTCGTGGTCGATCCCCGCGCTCCGGTGTCGAGCACCGGCACGTTCTTGTAGAGGTCGCCGACAAACTCGGCTGGATCAAGCCCCTTCTGCTTGGCATAGCCCCAGGCCGCGAGGAAATTCCACCGCGCGCCGCCCGATGTCTTGGGATTGGGCGTGATCACCTGAACATCCCCTGTCACCAGGTCGTCCCAGTCCTCGATCCCCTTGGGGTTGCCGTCGCGCACGAGGAACACGATGGTCGAGGTGTAGGGCGAAGAGTTGTGCTCTAGCCGTGACTGCCAGTCGGCGGGGATCTTGCCGGTGCGCTCGGCGATCTGGTCGATGTCAGCCGACAGCGCCAGTGTCACGACGGTCGCTTCCAATCCGTCGATCACGGCGCGCGCCTGTGCCCCGGCACCCCCATGGGACTGGCGGATGGAAACGGGCGCGTTGCCCTGCGCGGTCCACCAAGCGGTGAAGAGCGCGTTGTATTCCCGATAGAACTCGCGGGTCGGATCGTAGGAAACATTGAGGATTTCGACACCATCCTGTGCAGCAGCCGGGCCCGACCCAGAGAAAGTCAGGCCAAGCACCGCGACCGCGGCCAGAAGACCGCCGCGCAGTTGCCCGCCGGTCAGGGTCTTGCGGAACGCGCTTTGAATATTGACCGTCTCACTCGTATTCCGGGTCGCAATCGGGCGACCGGACAGGCGCGCGTGGCCTGCGTCGATCTCGATCCGGCCATCGCCGAGACTTCGAACGAAGGTTCCCTGGGCAAGCGTATGCCCGCTGATCTGAATGGTGCGATACATGGTCTGTCCTTTGCCGATCCCTGTCGAACTCTGGTGTCAGGTCGGCGGGGAGGGCAGTCCGGGAGGGATCACCCCGACCCGTAAACGCCGCCAGCGCCACCTGACACCAAAATAACGACAGACTTGCTCGTGATTAGCAAAGGAAGAATCACGCTCTTTTTGGTCGTGATTTTAGAAGATCATTCTCCGGCACCGGGCTCCGAATAGCCAAAGCTTTCCAGCGGCCGTGCATCCTCTTGCAGATCGGCAACCGTGAGCGATTCGATCATCAGGATGTAAGTGGCGTAGAAGCCGCCAAAGACGGCGCGCACCCTGCAGCTCTGCTCGTCCTTGCAATCCTCGCAACGCTGGTAGGCCTTGCGCGACAGGCAGGGTAGCGGGGCCATCGGCCCGTCGATCAGGCGCAGAACCTCGGCCAGCGACACCCGCCTCGGCTCCTTGATCATCTCGTAGCCACCCTTGCGGCCACGCCTGCTGCCGATCAGACCGGCACGCTTGAGATCGAGCAGGATGTGTTCGAGAAATCGCTTGGGCGCGCCCGACCGATCCGCAATCTCCTCGATACGCAGCGCCTCGGCCTCTCCGGCCTTTTCGTCGGCGAGCACCATGAGGGCTTTGAGCGCGTACTTGGTCTTGTGGGTGATCATCGGCCCTAAATGGTTCTAGAAACTGCGACTAACAAGATCAACATTATCAGGTTTTGAGCACAATGCGAGGGCGAACATATTAACACGATAAATATGATCGACATTTTGTAGAATTATGGCATCCTTGTCCCGACTCGGTGGTGACGGCCTGTAAGGGCCAGAGAGGGGGCGCGATGACATTCGACCGGATCGACCTGAAAATCCTCGACATCCTGCAGCGGGATACGACCATTCCGGTCGCCCGCATCGCCGATCAGGTGGGGCTGTCGCAGACGCCCTGCTGGAAGCGTATCCAGAAACATGAGGACTCCGGCGTCATCCGCGCCCGCGTGGCCCTGCTGAGCCCTGAATTGCTCGGGCTGTCGCTGACCGCATTCGTGATGGTGGAAGCCATCGAGCATTCGACGGAATGGCGCGCCGAATTCCTTGCCGTCACCGAGACACTCGAGCCGGTGCGCGACATCTATCGTCTTGCCGGAACCCATGACTTCATGCTGCGTGTCGTCGTGCCCGACATGCCGGCCTTTGACCACTTCTACGAAACCCTGACGTCGAGGATCCGGTTGCGCAGCGTCAGCTCGGTCTTTGCGATGGAGCAGGTCAAATGCAGCACGGCATTGCCGCTGTCGGGTTTGATCGCAGACCCGCATTGGCGGCGGGGTCAGGCCTGACCCGCTGCACACCCGGCCTCAGGCGGCACGATGCCGATGCCCCGCAAACAGCACCTTCGCGGTCGTCCATCAAGCATCGCTGCGCGCAAACCGCTCTGACAAGAGCGCCCGGACTCCGCGGTATTTTTACGAGCTATTGTCCAGCAGCGGACAATTTTCAACGCTTTGGCGTGTCACAGTCTTTCTGCAGGCGAGGCGCAGACAACGGGTCCGCCTGCACAGATAGGCTGCAAAAGGATCGCGTCGGGCATGGTGGGCACTCTCGGAATTCAAGAAAACCTCGCCGCGCGCGACATGGCTGCAAGATCGGCGATGACCACCCCCTCATGGCGTGCCGCGCTGATCGGGGCGCTGGGCCTCGGTCTTGCTGGTCCAGCCGTTGCAGGCGAACTGGAGACCCGCGCGACCCTCTATCTCTGGGCCTCCGGCCTCACGGGCACCCAGGCTCTTGCCGGGCTCCCGCCCACGGATGTGGATCTGGGCTTTGACCAGATCCTCGACAAGGTCGATATGGCGGCGGCTGGGCTTGTCGAAGTCCGGGGCGACCGGGCCGGTTTCCTGGGCGAATTGAATTACGTCAAGCTCAGCGCAAAGGCGGCAGGCCCGGGCGGGGCACTCACCGGAGATCTCACGTCCAAAGCCACCTTCGCCCTTCTGGCCGGCACCTGGAAGGTCGACGAGACCCCCGCGCGGCGGGTCGATCTGATCGGCGGCGTCAAGTATTTCCGCTTCAGCAATGCGCTCACCCTTGCTCCGGGGCCGGTGGCGGCCTCCGGCCATGCCGACTGGGTCGACGCGACGGTCGGCGTCAAGGCGTCCTTTGCCCTGTCGGACACTTGGTCGCTCAAGACTTGGGCGATGCTTGGCGCGGGCGGATCAGACCTCAGCTGGGATGTGCTGGCGGCCTTCGACTACCAGATCAACGACACATGGTCCGCCTCGCTGGGATATCGTGCCACGGGGGTGGATTACGCCTCGGGCTCCTTTTCCTATGACATGCGCCAATACGGGCCGATCATTGGCTTGACGCGGCGGTTCTGACGGGCCGCCCGCGCTGGGCGCGTGCGGCACTCTCTCGCGCCGCCGCCTCGGGTTCTGCCTCACCGGAGCACGCAGCGGAACCCGATATGCGTTGTCGCGGTGTCGATCGCCTCGGGCTGGCGGGCAGCGGGGCGGTAGCGGCGGCAATAGTTCGGTGCACAGAGATGCGACCCCCCCTTGAGCACCTTGCGCGGCATGCGGGCGGGGTCGTCCGGATCAATACTGTCCTCGCGAGAGACCTTCGCCGCGCTGCCCGGCCCGCAGCAGGCCTTGCCGGTCGTCGTGGCTGCAGGCTCGGCATACCAGTCCGCGGTCCATTCCCAGACATTGCCGATCATGTCGTAAAGCCCGTATCCGTTGGGCGGAAAGGCCCGCACCGGAGAGGTCCGCGCATAGCCATCCTCGCGCAGGTTCTCCACGGGGAATCGCCCCTGCCAGGTATTCGCCATGTGTCGCCCGCCGGGGGTCAACGATCCCGGCCAAGCAAATTCCGCGCCCTCCAGCCCGCCGCGCGCCGCAAACTCCCATTCCGCCTCGGTCGGCAGCGCCTTTCCGGCCCAATCCGCATAGGCCTGCGCATCGGCATGGGTGACCTGCACGACCGGGTGATCCCCGAGCCCCTCGATAGAGGAGCCGGGACCGTAAGGATGGCGCCAATCGGCCCCGACCACATAGCGCCACCACGACATCGACCTTGCCGCCAGGGCCGGCGCGGCCGGCGGCACAAAGACCGCCGAGCCCGGTTTCAAAAGCTCCGGCAGCGCGCCGGGATAATCCTCGGCGCGGGGCGGGCGTTCGGCGGCCGTGACATAGCCTGTCGCCGCCACGAAAGCCGCGAACTGATCATTCGTGACAGGCGCCACATCAATGGCGAACCCCTCGACATGCACGGTCCGGGTGGGGGCCTCCTCGGGATAGTGATCGTCCGAACCCATGCGGAAATCACCGCCCGCAAGACAGACCATATCCGTCAGTGGCACCCGTGGCCCCGATGCGTGCGGCGACAGACCGGCCCCGTCCTGCGGCTCTCCCGCGTCCGGACCGCGTGTCAGTCCCATTTGACGATGATCTGCTGCGGCTCCGCCGCATTCGGCGGTGTTCCGAAGGTGAGCTTGATCGCCTCCGGGATAAGCATCGGCGGGACCATCTCTCGCGCGATCTGCAACACCTCGCCCTGCATACGCGCCACGACCCCCGGCATCTGCTCTGCGAGGTTCGTGGTCTCGCCGGGATCGGTGGACAGATCGAACAGTTCGACACGCGGCGGAAGTCCCGCAGCCCAGACAAGTTTCATATTGCCGTCGCGGATCGTGCCGCTGCCGGGATCGACGTTATAGACAAGCGTGCTGCGCGGGGTCTCTCCACTCTCCTTGATCGCTGCCCACATATCCATCCCGTCGAGCCGCGCGCTCTTTTCAAGCGACGCGCCCGCGACGGTGGACAGGGTCGGAAGCATGTCGACCACATGCATCATGCCGGTCACCTCTCCGGCGGGAATGACACCGGGCCAGTTCATCAGCGCCGCCACCAGCGTGCCGCCCTCATAGGTCGTGCCCTTGCCGTCGCGGTAGGGGCCATTGTCGGCGGGCAGCTTGCCAACAACCTCGGACTCGCCCGCGAAGGCCGCCGTGGTGACGCCGCCATTGTCGCTCTGGAACACGATCAGGGTGTTCTCGCGCATGCCCTTCGCCTTGAGCACGGCAAGCAGGCGACCGATCTCGTCATCCATGGCAGAGATCATCGCCGCATAGGTCCGGCGCTGCTCGTCCGCGATGTTCGGATAGCGGTTCAGATATTCCTCGGGCGCCTGGAACGGGGTATGAGGCGCGGTGAAGGCGAGGTAGAGGAACAGCGGGGCGTCGCCGTCATGGGCCTCGACAACCCGGGCGGCTTCCTGCCCGAAGAGCGTGGTGGCAAAGCCGTCCTCGTCGATCAATTCCTCGTTGCGATACCAGTCCTTGATCCCGTGCGACTCGTGCTCGAAATGGTCGATCTCACCGACCAGCGCGCCATAGAAACTGTCAAAACCCCGGCTGCGCGGCCAGTATTTTATATCGGCATGCCCAAGATGCCATTTGCCGACCATGGCTGTGCGATACCCGGCCTCTTTCAGGGCCTGCGGCAATATGTATTCCTCGGTGGGCAGGCCGTAGCTGCCGCCCGACGGGATAACGCCAAGTTGCAGGCCATAGCGCAGCGGATAGCGCCCGGTCATAAGCGCGGCCCGTGTGGGCGTGCACATGGGCTGGGCATAGAATTCGGTCAGCCGCGCGCCACCCGTGGCAAGCGCGTCGATGTTCGGGGTGAGAATGTCAGAGCCGTGATAACCGACGTCCTTCCACCCCTGATCATCAGAGATGATGTAGATGATGTTGGGTGGGGTCTCGCCAGCGGCGATGGCGCGCTGGGACACGCCCAGGGTTGCCGCGGCGGTCATGGCGGCCCCGCCCGCGAGGAACCCACGGCGGCTCACACGGGCCTGTCCGGCTCTGTGTTCGGGCGCTCTCGTCCCGTCAGCGTTTTGTGTCATGGTCATGTGCTCCCCTGTCGGTTTTCATGGGTCGAGACGAGGCCGCGCCCGGTATGGGCAACAGCGCTCAGGTGAATGCGGATAATCGTTCTTCGAGCCGGGCAGGCTGAAGCACCGTGATGGTCCCGTAGCCGGGCTCGATCAGCCCGTCCTTCTTCAGCCCCGCGAGCAGGTTGGCCAGAAGCGAGCGCGAGACATTGCAGAGCTCGGCAAGCTCGCTCTGGCTGATGTCGATGGTGACGGGCGTGTTGTCGATGCCTTCGGCGATGGCGGGCCCGCCCCAATGCGGCGAGAGCATCCGGTTCAACGAGGCCAGCACACGGGCTTCGGGATCGCGCAGGCAGAGGTCCTCGCGCAGGCCCAGAGCCCCAACCATGTGAAAAAAGGTCAGCAGTCCGACCCAACGCCACGCGTCGGGCAGTTGCGCGGCAATGGACAGAAAGGCCCGCCCGGGCAGATGTACCATCTGCGTGGTCCGCGTTGCGCGCAGCCCGACGGTGCGCGGCTCGCGGGCAAGCATGGAGCCTTCCCCGACCCAGAACCCGGTCGAGGCAAAGACCCCGGCGCGCGGGCCGTTCACGCCATGGGTAAAGATGACGTGCAGCCCGCCTTCGACCACGCCCCAGAGCCCGTCGCCGGCATCGCCCGGGCGATAGATCCACTTGCCCTTCTCGAACTCATAGAAATTCACATTGCGCAACACAGCGTCCTGAAACTCGACCGGCGTTGCCGCGAGCCATCCACATTGCCTCAAAAGGGCAAATCCAACCTTGCGTCCGAGCATCTGCAATCCCTCTTCTGCTATGAAATTATGGAAAGTCTTACGCGCGACTGTCCGCCCGTGCACATTCCCTCAAAAAAAATCCTGCAAACATGGATCCTACGCTAGACTGCTGCGCACGGGGAACACCGCGCACAATAAGGGACAGGGACACATGACGCTCGAAATCATCGGGGCCGGTTGGGGCCGCACCGGCACAACCTCGCTCAAAATGGCGCTCGAACGCCTCGGCTACGGCACCTGCCACCATATGTGGGAAGTGGCGCAGGATCAGGCCCGGCTCGTGCCGCTGTGGAATGCGGCGCTTGATGGCACTCCCGACTGGACATCCTTGTTCGAGGGCAACCGCGCCGGGGTGGACTGGCCCGTCGCGGCATTCTGGCGCGAACTGGCCGACGTTTACCCCGAGGCCAAAATCATCCTGACCACCCGCAGCGCCGAAAGCTGGTATGCGAGTTTTTCCAAAACCATCCGCAATGTGTTGGACAATCCCGAGGAGATGCCCGAGGCGGTCCGTCCCGGTTTCCGGATGGCCCGCCGGTCCGTCTTGCTCAGCCTCGGAGAAGACTGGTCCAAAGACACCCTCATCGCCCGCTTTCTCGCCCACGAGGCCGCCGTCAAGGCAAGCGTGCCACCAGAGCGCCTGCTGGTGTTCTCGTCGCAGGATGGGTGGGACCCCTTGTGCAGCTTCCTTGGCGCTGCTGTCCCGGCCGAGCCATATCCGAGAACCAACAACGCCGAAGAGTTTGTTTCAAGAGTCGGCGAGATCAGGCAAATGGATGATCCCGGCACCGCAAAGAGCTGACAGACCGCGACCGGGCTGTCAGCCGCCTCACCCAGATGCGAGAACCGCGCGACAGAACCGGCGCGTTCCGGGCGCCCTTCACATACGTGAAAGGCCACGCCTCATCTCAGGATGACCGGGCACTTCCGAAATCCGAAACCGCAAAGTCGATCAGCGCGCGCACTTTGCGGGGCAGCGTTCGGCCCTCAAGGTAAACGGCAGCGATGTCACCGCGTTCCCCGAGAAAATCGTCAAGAAGCCCCACCAGGTCGCCGTTGTCGAGCGCACCGCGCAAGGTGAAACTCGGAACATAGGCGATCCCAAGTCCACGGCGTGCCAGCTCAATCGCGGCACTTGCCGAATTGACGTGAAACCGGCCTTCGACCTGCGCCAGAACCTCCCCGCCACTGTTCTCAAAGACCCAACGCTTGGGGTTCTTGCGGTTGGTGTCGATGATGCAACTGTGTTCCGAGAGATCTCTTGGGGTTTCGGGCCGCCCGACCCGCGCAATATAGGCCGGGCTGGCGACAGGCAGGCTTTCGAACGTGCCCAGTCGTCGGACCTTGAGAGAGGATATGTCAAAACGACCAATCCGAAACGCAAGGTCGATCCCCTCTGCGGCAAGGTCGCTAAAGGCATCGCTCAGCCTGAGGTCAATGGTGATCCCGGGGTGAATCTCGGCAAACCGCGCCAGCATTCCCGCAATGTAGACTTCGCCAAAGGTGATCGGCGCGGAAATCCTCAGAACGCCTGACAACCCCTTCGAAGAGTCCGTGACATCGGCCAGCAAGTCGTCGAGATCGTCCAGCAGGGCAGGGGCGCGGGCCAGCAGATCCGATCCGGCCGGGGTCAGGCCCACCTTGCGGGTGGTGCGCTGAAAGAACCGCACGCCGAGGCGCTGCTCGAGTTCGGCCACATATTTCGAGGTCAGTCGGTTCGAAATGCCCAGCTGCGTTGCCGCTCCCGTGAAAGAGCCGGACTGCGCGGTGGCGACGAATGCGCGGAGCTGATCAAGAAGGTCCATCTGGATATTGCGAACAGAACGTGGAATGTCATTCTCTATATTCACCATTTTGTGGGTTATCTGCAAGGCGTATGCTCCTTCACAGACAGGCTGTCCCCGGACGGCTTTCAACGAAAGGATACGGATATGACCACGCGCACGAACTCCGACTATGCCGCCTTCGCCCTTCGCATCGCGAGCGGCTCCCTCTTTGTCGCCCATGGCTGGCTCAAGGTCAGCGTCTTCACTGTCGCCGGAACCGTCGGCTTCTTCGAGAGCCTCGGCCTGCCGGGGCTTCTGGCCTATTTCACCATCGCTGCCGAAATCGTCGGCGGCATCGCCCTGATCCTCGGCATCGGCACGCGTCTTGTCTCGCTGGCTCTGATCCCGGTGCTTCTGGGCGCCACCTGGGTGCATTCCGGCAACGGCTGGCTGTTCTCGTCCGAGGGCGGCGGCTGGGAGTTCCCGGTCTTCTGGGCCGTGGTGCAGGGGGCGATCGCATTGCTCGGGGGCGGAGCCTTCGCGCTGAAAATCCCGGCGCTGCAAAGGGCACTGGGCCAGTTCGCCTGAACTCTCCATAAATGCCGGGCGGCCAACAGGCCGCTCGGACAACAATCGAAAGCGGCCCGCCATGCGCACACACAGCTTGCAAGATCTCAAGGATCGTTTCGCCCCCTCTGACCGGATGCCGGTCGTCTTTCTCGGGCATGGCAGCCCGATGCATGCGATAGAGGACGGCCCGTTCAGCCGGTCCTGGGCGCTTTTGGGTCAGAGCCTGCCGCGACCCAAGGCGATCCTTGTCGTCTCTGCGCACTGGATGACCAACGGCACGACACTTGTGGATGTCTCTGCCATGCCACGCACGATCCACGATTTCTACGGGTTTCCCGAGGCGCTGTATCAACAGCGGTATCCGGCCCCCGGACAACCCGATCTGGCGCGCGACGTGATATCGCTTCTCCACAGCCACCGCGCCGTCGGGGACGATACCTGGGGCCTCGACCACGGCGCCTGGGCTGTCCTCAAATATCTCTATCCCGAAGCCGACGTTCCGGTCTTTCAGGTGTCAATCGACATGGGGCGGGGGCTAAAGCATCAACTGGAGATCGGTCGCGATCTGTCTGAGCTGCGGGACCGGGGCGTTCTGATCCTCGGTTCGGGCAATATCGTCCACAATTTGCGGGCCATGCGCCGGGACGGCGCGCCACTGGCCTTCGCGCAGGATTTCGATGCGCTTTTCTCTGACCGCCTCGTAGAGCGGGATTTCCGCGCGCTGGCGGATGCAGAAGGGATGGGCGCCCTCTTTACGGCGGCACATCCCAGCGTGGATCATTACCTGCCAGCGCTGACAATCGCCGGTGCGTCAGACGCGCGCGATGAGCTGACTTTCATGACCGATGCCATCGACCTCGGATCGGTGTCGATGCGGTCCTTCATCTTTCACGCGACCTGAGAGGACTGGCCATGCTGGTTGACGGCAAATGGATTGAAAACTGGCAGCCGGTGCAAAAGGCCGACAAGGACGGCCGCTTCGTGCGCCAGACCTCCAGCTTTCGCAACTGGATCACGCCAGACGGCGCGCCCGGACCCACCGGCAAGGGCGGGTTCAGGGCCGAACCCGGCCGCTACCGGCTCTTTGTGGCCCTGATCTGCCCCTGGGCGTCGCGCGCGCTGATCGCGCGCAAGCTGAAGGGGCTTGATGACATGATCCCGGTGACGGTGGTGAACCCGACCTTGACCGACCAGGGTTGGCGTTTCGGCGACTATCCCGGCACCGATGCGGACCCGCTGTTCGGGTCGCGATTCATGCACGAGATTTACACCCGGGCCGATCCCCATTTCACCGGGCGCGCGACCGTGCCGGTGCTCTGGGACACGGCGCTGAACGTGATGGTGAACAACGAAAGCGCGGACATCCTGCGCATGTTCGACATGGCATTCGAACATCTCGTCCCATCCGACCTGCGGCTCTATCCCGCAGAACTGGCCGCCGAAATCGACGCTCTGAATCCCCGCCTCTACGACCTGCTCAACAACGGCGTCTACAAGGCAGGGTTCGCATCCTCCCAGCCCGCCTATGAAGAGGCGCTGGAGGGCGTGTTCACCATGCTGGACGAGCTTGAGGGCCGACTGACCGGCGACTACCTGTTCGGGGACAGACTGACCGAGACGGACATTCGCGCCTTCGTGACGCTGATCCGGTTCGACGCGGCGTATCATGGCCTGTTCAAGACCAACTGCCGCTCCATCAAGGATTATCCGCGCTTGTCTGCCTATGTCTCGCGGATACTCGCCCTGCCGGGCGTGTTGGAAACGGTGAACATGGATCACATCCTGCACGGCTACTATTCGATCAAGGCGCTCAATCCCAACGGGATTGTGCCCAAGGCGCCCGATCACATCGCGAACCTGTTGCGCCTCTGAGGGCACCACCTGACAATGGCAGCGGGCGAGGGTTTCCCCCGCCCGCTGCTTTTCAATTCGGCGCGCCGCGTGCCCTCAGCCGACGGTGCTTCCAAGCCAGAGCGTGATCGCCGGGAAGGCGACCAGTATGGCAAGACGCACCACATCGACGGCGATAAAGGGCACGAGACCCTTGAAGATCCGAACAACCGGAACTTCGGGCAGAACGGCCTTGAGAACGAACACATTCATGCCGACGGGCGGCGTGACCAGTGCGATTTCGGTCACGACGATCACGATGATCCCGAACCAGACCAGATCGAACCCCTGCGCCACGACAATCGGCGCAAAGAGCGGCACGAAGATCAGGATGATCGCCATCGAGTCCATGACGCAACCCAGTACGAGAAACACGAGCATGATCGCGAAGATCAAGCCATAACCCTCAAGGCCCGTGGACTGCACAAGAGCAAGGATACCTGCCGCAAGCCCGGACAGGGTCAGCAGTTTGGACAGCATCAGCGCCCCGAACAGCACCGTGTAGAGGGACACGGATGTGTAGGCCGTGTCGATGATCACCCGGCGCAACATCGCCCAGCTCAACCGCCCGTGAAAGGTGGCAATCAGGATCGCAAGGCCCGCACCCATGCCGGCGGCTTCGGTCGGGGTAAAGAGCTTGGCATAAAGGCCGCCGATGATCAGGCCGAACAGCAGGACAAAGGGCCAGATCCCGGACAGAGCGCTGAGTTTTTCCGGCCAGGGCGTCTTTTCACCCTGTGGGGCATGGCTGGGGTTGCGGGCCGCGACGAACCGGATCGCGATCATGTAGAATGCAAGCCCGAGCAGCCCCGGGATCACACCCGCGATGAACAGGTCCCCGATATTGGTCTGGGTCAGGATGCCATAGACCACCATGATGATCGACGGCGGGATCAGAATTCCCAGCGTGCCACCGGCGGCGATGGTGCCCGAGGCAAGCTCGTCTGAATATCTGTACTTCTTCATGCTGGGGTAGGCGACCTTGGCCATGGTGGCCGCAGTCGCATAGCTGGAACCGCAAACCGCCGAGAACCCGGAACAGGCGACCATCGTCGACAGGGCCAGACCGCCCCGCACATTGCCGACAAAGGCATAGGCCGCGCGGAACAGATCATGGGCGATCCCGGTCTTCGAGATCACGTTGCCCATCAGGATGAACATCGGCACAACGGCCAGGTCGTAGGACAGGACCGCATCGGAAATCGTCAAGGGCAAGAGTTGCAGCGCGATGTTCCAGTTGATCGCAAATCCGATCCCGGCCACTGAAACGGCAAGCAGCGAAAAGGCGAGGGGAACCCGCAGAAAGGCCAGCAAAATGGCCGCAAGCATGGCAATCGAGCCGACGATCATAGCACTTCCTCCTCGTGTGTTTCTGCGGGATCGACCATCGGCCCGGTGAGGGCGACGGCCAGCGCGGCCAGAGCGGACAATGCGCAGCTTGCGGCCATGAAGACGTAAAGCGGGCCGCGAGGCACACGCAGCGCCTGGCTCACCTCGGAAATGCGCGATGCGTTCACCCCGTGCTTGACGAAGAGCCAGGCGACAAGTGCCAGCACCGCGGTGACAAGGGCGCCGATCAGGACGCGCCACCATGCCATCCAGGGCTTGTTCACAAGCTTGTCCGCCAAGTCGATCGTCAGATGCGCCCCGGCTGCCGTCACCAGCGGCAGGCCGGCAAAAACAACCAGCGCCATCAGATGTTCGGTGATGTCATTCGCGCCGTAAATCGGCTTGCCGACGATCCTGCGGCCGATCACATCCGCGAAGGTCAGCGCGACCATTGCCAGAAGGAACAGCGCCATGACTGTTTCAACCCCCCGGCGTATCTTCCATGCCATGGACAGCATGATCCCGTCTCCTCCCTGAAACTCGGGGGCCGGGAAACCGGCCCCCGCTGTGCTGCTACTGCGACACGGGCGCGGCAGTTTGCGGCGCGAGCGACGTGTAGGTATCGTTGTAGAAGTTCAGCATCGCCTGCGGGTCGTCGACACCGGCGGCCTTGGCGGCCTCGACCCAATCGGCAACCATCGCGTCATAGATGGTATCCACCGCCGCGATCAGTTCGGGCGAGGCTTCCACGATGTCATGCCCGGCCGCGCTCAGCTTTTCGATCGCTGCGGGGCTCTGCATGTCAAAATTCTTGCCCCATGCCGCAGAGAGCTCTTCACCGATGATGCCCTCGATGGCGGCTTTGTCCTCGTCGGACAGCCCGTCCCATTTTGCACCGTTCATGACGACGAAGAAGGTCGCGTCGTAAAATCCGTTCGGAAAGATGGTGTGATGCTCGAGACTGTCCTCGAGGCGGAAGTTGACCACCGATTCCATGGTGTGAAGCGAGCCGTCGATGACGCCGCTTTCCAGCATCTCATAGGCCTTGGTTGCCGGGGCCGCGACGGGAACCGCGCCGAGCGAGGTCAGCAGCTTTTCCTGGATCGGCCCGCCCATGCGGAACTTGACGTTGGCCATGTCGTCGAGCGAGGTCACCGTCTTGGACCCATGGTGAAGCTGGCCGCCACCGAACATGCCGACGGCAAGCATCTTCACACCAGCGAAGGCCGCGTTATCGCCGAGATAGGCCTCATAGGTCTGCCACAGCGCCCGGCTCTGCGCCTCGGCATTGGTGCCGGCATTCGGAAACTCGGCAAACCAGAGCGAGACAAAGCGCTCGGGCTCGTAGGTGAAATTGCCCCATGTGATGTCGGCCACACCGTTGCGGGCCAGCTCCCAGTGCTGCGGCGGGCTGGCCAGCGGCGCAGGCAGGATCATGACGTTGACGCGACCTTGGGTGACTTCGGCGACCTTTTCCGTAAAGGGCACGAGGAAATCGGTATGAATGAAATGGGTCGGCGGTACCCAGGACGACATGGTGAGTGTCTCGGAGCTGGCCATCGTTCCCGCCACCATAGCGGTTGCGGCGACAGCGCATTTGAACATGGATTTGGTGAAGGCGATCATCTGGTTCCTCCCTTGGATGATGTCTGGTTCAGGTCAGGTGGTGAGAGTTGAGCGTTGCGCGCGTGCGGTGCTTTGCCAGATCGGCAAAGATGGCAGCCCCGACAGGGATGATGTCCGGGTCGAAGACGAATTCGGGATGGTGAGGGGCATAACCGCCCTGACCGATGAAGAAATACGCACCGGGCACGAGCGCCGAGAGTTCCGAAAAATCTTCGGATGCCATGAGGCTGCGGGCGTTCTCTGTGACACGCTCCGATCCAACGACCCGCGTTGCCGCAGCCACGGCGGCGGCGACGCAAACGGGATTGTTCACCGTCACGGGCACCATGCTGTTCACCTCGATCTCGATGAAAACGCCAAAGAGCAGCTCGGTCGCGCGGACCGCGTCCTTCAGCAAATCGGCCAGCGTATCACGCACGTCGGTCGCGGTCGTGCGCATTGTCCCTTCGATCCGGACGGTATCGGGCAGGATATTGCGGGCGGTTCCACCCTGGATCAGACCAAAGGAAATCACGCCGGTATGGCGGGCATCAAAACTTCGGGTCGCGGCCTGCTGAACGGCTGCGATCAGGTGGGCGGCGGCTGCGATGGCATCCTGCCCGGTATGCGGCATCGACCCGTGCGCCCCTTGCGCCCGGATCGTGATATCAATGTTGTCCGCAGAGGACAGAGCCGCTGTCGTCGGCACGCCGACCTGACCGGCGGGCAGGTCCGGCGAATTGTGCAGGGCATAGACCTCTTCGCAGGGGAACCGCTCAAAGAGGCCGTCCGCGATCATCGCGCGTGCGCCGGTCAACAGTTCCTCGGCGGGCTGAAAGATGAAACGAACCGTGCCATCGAAATCCCGATGCGCCGCAAGATAGGCGGCGGCGGTCAGTGCGGTGACCATATGGCCGTCGTGCCCGCAGCCGTGAAACCGGGCGGGAATTTCGGACGCGTAGCCGACCCTGGCCTTTTCCTGCATCGGCAGGGCATCCAGCTCCGCCCGAAAGGCGATGCAACGTCCGGGCGCTTCGGGTGACGCATCTTGACCATGCAGCGTCCCGACGACGCCCGTGCCGCCGATGCCCGTCGCGACACTGTATCCGAGGGCGGCCAACCGCTCCGCGACAAAGGCCGCCGTCCGCACCTCCTCGAAACCGGTTTCCGGGTGGCGATGCAGGGTTTGCAGCCACTCCTGCGATGTTCTGCGTTGGGTCTCGTACCAGGTGGGAAACATCTGCGCGGCCTCCGATTCATCTCAATGTGAGAATATTGCACGGAGATACTTGTCCGGCAAGATAGTTTCTTGTTAAGACTATTTCATATGGAAATCAGGGTAAGACGTGATACCTTTTCCGTATCGACCAAAGGAGAAGCGGATCGTGCAGACCGACAAGACATTCAAGAATGAGCGCCTGACGTACAGGTTGAACATCGTCGCGCAAGAAGCGATCCAGGCCAATGACGAGATCTTCCTGCGCGAGACCGGATGCCGGATCCGCGACCTGCGGGTGTTGCGTCTGATTGATGACCGGCCGGGCACGACTTTCGCGGAAATCGCTAAAATAACTGGTTTTGAACGAAGTTTGACATCACGAATCATTCAGAACCTGATCGGCGCCAACCTGATCGAGCGCGAAAACTCCAGCGAAGACGCACGGGTGTTCCTGCTCTCCACAACGCCAAGGGGCAAGGAGGTTCGACAAGTGGCGCGCCGCCTGTCCGATCGGCTCGAGGTGATCCTGACGGACCCGCTCTCCTCACAGGAGATGCGGGCCTTCAACGAAATCCTCGCCCGTCTCGGGGCCTGGGTGACCTCGGAAGATTATCGAAATGCTCTGGCCCAAGAGTGGCATAAAGATGCAGTTTAAAATAATCTTGATTTAAGACTAAATTCAATCTAGAGCTTTTGCAGCCTACCAAGCTGTCACAGGAGAGGCCGAACTCTCGGCGCCGAAGGAGCAACCCCCCGGAACCTCTCAGGCAAAAGGACTGTGATTGGCATGGGCGTCTGAAGCGCGCGGCGGAGCCTCCGCATCCCGCGACAGAGGGGATTGGACCTGTCATCCGGCAGGACGAAACCTTGGGTCGCGGGAGGATGCCATGACCAGAATTGCCGTAATCGGCGCCGGAATTACCGGCGTGACCACTGCCTCGAGCCTGATGGACAGGGGCTATGATGTCACCTTGTTTGACCGCAATCGCTATGCCGCGATGCAAACCTCCTTTGCCAATGGCGGGCAGTTGTCCGCGTCGAATGCCGAAACCTGGAACCGTTGGTCCACGGTTTTCAAGGGCATGAAGTGGATGATGACGCGGGGCGCGCCGCTTCTCGTCAATCCCAGGCCAAGCTGGCACAAATACAGCTGGATGGCCGAGTTCGTGGCGTCGATCCCGCAATACCGGGCCAACACCGTCGAGACGACCCGCATGGCAATCGCTGCGCGGGGTCTGTTGCGGGAAAAGGCCGCGCGCCATGGCTTCGACTTCGACTGTGAAGATCGCGGCATTCTGCATGTCTACACGGACAAGACTGAATTCGACCACGCCACCGAGGTCAACAAGCTGCTCGCCCAGGGCGGGCTTGCGCGTCGCGCCGTGGCGCCCGAGGAAATGCGCCAGATCGAACCGGCGCTCCGTGGCGATTTCTACGGCGGCTACTACACCGAGAGCGATTTCACCGGCGATATTCACCGCTACACGACGGGTCTTGCCAGATCCATCGAGAAGGGTGGGGCGGTGCTGCGCTTCGGCACTGATGTCGATGACCTGAAGGTGGACAAGAACGAGGTGCGCCTGACCTGGAGCCGGAACAACGAAAGTCAGACCGAAACATTCGACGCCATCGTCGTCTGTGCAGGCGTCGAAAGCCGCGACCTGGCGGCGCAGCTCGGCGACCGGGTGAATGTCTATCCGGTCAAGGGCTATTCGATCACCGTTCGCCTCGATGATGAAGACAGCCAGCGCTCTGCGCCCTGGATCAGCTTGCTCGATGACGAGGCCAAGGTCGTCACCAGCCGTCTGGGCAAGGACCGGTTCCGCATCGCCGGCACCGCAGAGTTCAACGGTTATAATCTCGACATTCGGGATGACCGGGTGCGCCCGCTGGTGAAATGGTGCGAACGGTTCTTCCCGGGTGTCAGCACCGAACACGCGATTCCATGGGCGGGCCTGCGTCCGATGATGCCGAACATGATGCCGAAGGTTGGGCAGGGCAAACGGGAGCGCGTATTCTATAACACCGGCCATGGGCACTTGGGGTGGACCCTGTCGGCGGTGACGGCCGAGATGGTGGCAGAGACGGTCGCAGGGTCCCGCACGGTGAATCTGCCCTCCGGCAGACCCGCAGTCGCCCCCGCCACTCTGAGAACACAGAGGGCCATCTGACAAACACACCGTCCCGTGGTGCCATGCGCACCACACATCCGGCGCAGCCCTCGGGCATCTGCGCGTGACTGTCCACGCTTCGCCGCCTCTGGCCCCTGTGCCTTTTGCTCCGGGGCCAGTCGTCAGGTCTGGTGGATATATGTTCCGGGTGCCTGTTCCAGCGCGGGATAGGCCGGGTCTGCGCCGGGTGTGCGCGCAGGCACGGTCCCGCTGCTGTGACGGGCCAGCCAGCTTGCCCATTCCGGCCACCAGGACCCGGGGCGCGGCTCATGCGCGGCAAGCCAGGTGTCGGGATCGCGATACAGCGCCCCCGCTGGCCGGCGGCCGATCCGATAATGCCGTCCCCGATGCCCCGGCTCTGACAGGATGCCGCTGTTGTGCCCGCCTTTGGTCAACAGGAAATGCAGATCACAACCGGTAAAAAGGGCTGTCTTGTAGACGGACCGCCAGGGCGCGATGTGGTCGGTCTCGGTGCCGATGACAAAGAGCGGCACTGAAATATCCTTGAGCGCGATCACCTTGCCCTCCACGGCAAACCGACCCGCCGAGATGCGGTTCTCCAGAAAGATCCCGCGCAGGTATTCCGAATGCATCCGGGCGGGCATCCGTGTCGTGTCATTGACCCAGACCGTGACATCGGTGGGCAAATCCGGCTCTCCCAGGAAATAACGCCGCACCGCGCGCGACCAGATCAGATCCTCAGACCGGATCGCGGCAAAGGCGCCCGACATCTGTGGCCGATCCAGATAGCCCTGCGACCACATCAGATCCTCAAGGAATGCGACCTGACTTTCATCAAGAAACAACAGCAATTCGCCCGCTTCGGCGAAATCCACCTGGGCCGCCATCAATGTGACCGATGCCAGCCTGTCATCGCCATCGCGCGCCATCGCCGCCGCCGCGATGGCCAGCAGCGTGCCGCCAAGGCAATAGCCATTGGTATGCACCCTTTGTCCCGGAACGATCCCGTTGATGACCTCGAGCGCCTGCATGATCCCCTGCTTGCGATATGCCTCTAGGGACAGCTCGGCATCGTCCGCGCCCGGATTGTGCCAGGAAATGCAGAACACCGTATAGCCCTGCCCAACCAGCCACCGCACCAGAGAGTTCTCGGGCGAAAGATCGAGAATATAGTATTTCATGATCCAGGCTGGCACGATGAGCACCGGTTCGGCCTGCACCTTTGCCGTGGTCGGCGTATACTGGATCAATTCCATCAATGCGTTGCGATAGACCACGACGCCCGGCGTGCTGGCCAGAACCTCGCCAAGCGCGAACGCCTCTGGCACCGGCCGATGTTCCTGCGCCAGAATATGACGGGCGTCATCGGCATAATGCGCAGCCCCGTCGATCAGGTTGCGCCCCCCGCTCGCCAGCGTCTTGTCCAGAATTTCCGGATTGCCCAGCGGGAAATTCGACGGCGAGACCGTATCGAGAAGCTGCCGCATCAAAAAGCCGGTCCGATCCGCATTCTGCCGGCGCAATCCGCGCAATTCCGAGGTGGCCGCATGCCACCAATCCTGCGTTGCCAGAAATCCCTGTTGCCAAAGGGCAAAGGGCGGCTTGTCCCAGCCTTGATGCGACCAGCGCGTGTCATAACGCCCCGGCTGAAACGGCTTGTCCGCCGTCTGGCCAAACATCTGCGCGGCGGTGAAATGCATCAGCTTCAACGCATTTGACTGCGCCCGTTCCACCAGTTCCAGTTGCCGCCCCGGCGCGCGGCCCAGATGCATCGCCCAATCGCTCCACGCGTCAATCATCGCATGTGGCGACAACCCGCCTGTAAACCGGGCAAGGCTTGCCATGGCGGCGCGATCCAGCGCGGCATGGGGGTGCGGGTCGCGTTTCTCAGCGGACGGCTCTTGGGCAGGCGTCTGCACCAGGGGCTCCACCACGGACAGGGGCTTGGTCGCCGCCGATCTGGGCAACGGTGTCTTGCGTAGGGTTGGTTTGCGGGCCATGCTGCACTGCTCTCCTTGGATCTGAGGGGGCCAACCCGGCCTTTGTGGTCGTCTGATCCGCGTCTGTGACGGTCCAGCGCAAAAGACCCGGACAACTCGTAAGGCACACACGACGCGCCCGCCGCCCGGAGGTCAGCGGCAAGGAACCATTCCGCGACAGAGTATCCACCGGATTTCAGAGCTTGCCCCTGATATGAATCAAATACGCGCGCGACAGGGCGCGGTCCAACGCAAGCCCCCAATCGGCCTCAGCGGCCACTCCGGCCGATACCCGGTCAGGACGCGCCGCGTTCCGCCTCGTCAATCAGCCCGCGCACCCAACCCGTGACAAGCCGATTGATCGGCAACGCCAATGGCCAACACAGAATCAACGCCAACATTACGAAATTGATCGTCACCGCCGGTGCCATGAACGGGTTGAGCAGCGGGAAAGCCGCGCGCATCATGCCGGCACCTGTGCCCGCGCCAGACTGCGGGCCACCAACGCCGCCGCCCCGGGCGCACAGCCGAGCGGGTCCATCAAAACACCCTGAAACTCCGCCAGAGCCAGCGCATCCGGAATATCGTCCAGCACATGCCCGCCCTTGGCGGCAAAGAACGGCAGGCAAATCGCCCGCGCCCCCAGATCAAACGCCTGATCCGCCAGATAGGGCGGTTCCTCGACAAATCCCACCCGCAGTTCGGCCACTGGCAAAAGCTCGGCCAGGGCTGCGGCAAACGCCTGCGTGTCCCGCGCCGTCTGCGGGCTGCGCCCCGATCCGTGCGCCGCCAGAAACACCCGCACCTCCGGCGCGTGCCAGCCCTGTTCGGTCATCACGTCGGCCAACAGCGCCGCCGCCAGCCCCGGCAATCCGGGGTCAAGACCAAAGGGCGGCAAGACCTCCGCCTGCACCCCCTCCAGTCGCTGCATCAACGCCTCGCCGGTGAACCAGCCCCCCGTCATGAAATAGGGAAAAATCCGCGCGCCTGCCCCGGCATCGGCCAGCGCCGCCTCCAGCGCGCCGGGCTTGGCCAGGGTGGCCGATCCCACATGCCAGCCGGGCAGGGACCGCGCGACGTTCGCGGCAAATTCTGCCAGCGCCGCCTCTGCCGGGTCCGGATCCGAGGGCTGGCCGTGGCTTACGATGATGGCCGCGTGTTCAACGGCTGGTTCCTTCCGAGAATGTAATCTTGGTGCAGACATTCCATTTCCCCGAGGGTTTGACCGTGGTCTTTCCGACCATAAGGGGCGCGGACGACGCGGCCAAGGTCACGACCGGATTCGTATCGGACACGCCCCCGTTCTTTACCCTTCCTTACCTTCTCTCCGGCTGTCACGCGGCATCTCTTCTGTTGCACGTCGTCGCCCGCCTGCACGTCACATGGCAGGACACCCCCCGCAGTATCGCGCCCGGGGCTGGCCGATCGGTCTCGATCTCGGCTCCCCCTGATTTTGCGTCGGCATTTTCCGCCTGCTCTTGTCCGGGCAGGATCTGGCCGCTGAACCGCCCTGCAAACCTTACAAAATCGCCTGTAGGTTTGTAAGGTTTGCAAGGTTCAAACCCGGAAATGAACCGCCAGGGACTCGGGCAGATCGAACTCTTCCAACACCCGCGCGCGCCCGTCCTCCGACATTTTCAGCGCTGTCTTGGTGACGATCCGATCCAGCTTTTCAGGGGTTTGCGAGGGCGCAAAAGGGGCGAAATACCATTTGAGAAAGGTAAAGCAGATTACATCCTCCAGGGCTTGCACCTCCGCATCCCGCTTGATCCCCTCCTTGCGGATCATTTTCTGAGCGCGATCAATGTCTTGGCTGTCATATCCTGCGTCTTGCATGATCTCGCCCACACGGGTTGCATGATGCTTGGCAAGGGTGGTGCGCCATGTCAGATAGCCCGCGCGCCCTTCTGGAAAATCCTGTCTTTTCAATATCCAGCGCTCGATATGCTGGCCCCGCGCGGCAATCTGCAGGGCCTCTGATGCGTTGGGGAATAGCCGGTCACACTCCGCGCTCATCCGTCGCCCATAGAGCCACGCCGCCGGTTCTCCTTCGCGTGTATCCGGGTCATGCCGGTTGGCCGCATCAATCGCGGCAAAGGCAATTTCCAATTTATTCACAATGTGTTACTCCCTGCCTCTGCCGGATCTTGCGCGGCTTCGCCGTCCGCCAAATCCGTCTCGCCCCCCGCGCAGCTGCGCAATGGGAAAGCCGTCAAAAACGTATCTGCAACCGCCACCGGCGCAGACCGCAAGAGCATGGTTTCCCCTGTAATCTCAAAGATTTCGGCGCATTTCATGCTTTGTCCTGACTTGTTGGTTCATGGCTCCGTCGGCCCATCGCACGCCCCAAATCGCGGGTTTCGCTGGGGCGAATTCGGCAGTCTTGAAAAACGTAGTGTCGGACAAATACCCACCCCTCCGAGCGTATCAGGGGCTAAATCGGGGCGTCAAGCGGCGTGAGGCATCTACATCCTGCGTGGCACGGGGGGCGGTGCGGGCACTCCGACGGTGAGTGTATCGGTTGGGGCAGAGCGCCGGAAATCCCGGGGGCGGGATTGCCTTTCTTCGCGGACTGGCCTTTATTCCACTGCAATCGCCGCATGGCGACAGGGTTCATGGAATGGATGAGAGGGAGCAGGACATGGCGCGAACGGTCATTATCGAAAAGGCAGGCGGGGCTGAGGAGTTGAAGCTGGTCGATATGCCGGTGGGAGAGCCGGGATCGGGTGAAATCCGCATCCGGCATATGGCCTGTGGCTTGAATTTTATTGATGTTTATCAGCGCACTGGCCTTTATCCGCTCGCCTATCCGCATGCATTGGGAATGGAGGCGGCAGGGATTGTCGAGGCGGTGGGTGAGGGCGTTACGCATCTCAAACCCGGTGACCGCGCCGCCTATGCCGCAACCCCGCCGGGGGCTTATGCCGAGGCGCGGGTGATGCCTGCATCGCAGGTCTGTCCCTTGCCAGAGGGAATTTCCTTTGAGGATGCTGCCTCGATCATGTTGCAGGGGATGACGGTGGAATATCTCTTCCACCGGGTCTGGCCACTCGAGGCGGGACAGACGGTGCTGTTCCATGCCGCCGCCGGGGGTGTCGGGCTCTTGGCCTGCCAATGGGCGCGCTCGGAAGGCATCCGCTTGATAGGGACCGCTGGCACGGACGAGAAATGCCGCCTTGCGATGGAGAATGGCGCGTCGGCCTGCATCAATTACCGCGATGCTGATTTTGTGTCTGAAGTCAAAGCGTTGACCGAAGGCAAGGGCGTGGATGTTGTGATGGATGGGGTGGGCAAGGACACGTTCGATCGCTCGCTCGATTGCCTTAAGCCATTGGGCATGATGATGTCCTTCGGCAATGCCTCGGGTCCGGTAGAGCCTGTCAGCCTGCTCACGCTGGCGGCCAAGGGATCGCTCAAACTGACGCGCACCACGCTGTTCACCTTCCTCGCCGATCATGCCCGTTGTCAGGATATGGCCCGGCACCTGTTCGACAAGGTCGAGAGTGGCGCGGTCAAGGTCAACATCGGTCAGCGCTTCCCGCTGGATCAGGTCGCCGACGCGCATCGCGCGCTGGAGGGACGGCAAACCATAGGCTCGACCATCCTGACGCTCTGACCCTCGATGATCCGCTCGCTTAGCCGTGATCTGCGCATGGCTTGACGCATGCGCGGCAGAGGCCTAGCGTTTGGCCGCAACAACAACGGCCCGGAAACCGGGTGATACACAGGGAGTGGACTATGAGAAAGCTGTTGGGAACTGTCCTGACCAGCGCAGCCTTTGCGCTGGTTGGCACTGCGGGGTCTGCCGAGACCTTGCGTCTTTTGACCTGGGGCGGCTATGCGCCCGAGGCTGTGGTCGCGGCCTTCAAGGCCGAGACGGGCATCGACGTTGAAGTGACCCTGTCCAACAACGAGGACATGATTTCCAAGCTGCGCGCCACGGGTGGGGCAGGTTTTGATCTGGCGCAGCCGAGCCAGGACCGTATCCTTGGCCCGCAGCAGGAATTCGGCATCTACAAGCCGCTCGACCTGAGCCAGATCGACAAAGAGCAATTCATCGGCGATCTCTACGATGCCTCCGTGGCCGCAACCACGGTTGATGGCGCGGCCTATGGCGTGGCGCATATCTGGGGCGTGTCGGGCTTTGCCGTGGATCGCTCTGTTGCGGGCGACATCAAGACCTATGCCGATCTCTGCTCTGCGGACTACGCAGGCAAGATTTCCATGCGGACCAAGCGCATTGCCCTACTCGGCTTTGCCTTTGCTGCCGGAGAGGACCCGTTCGCGGCCTATTCCGATCCCGCGAAATACGAGGAAATCATCACCGCTGCCGCCGACGCGATGGGCGAATGCAAGGCCAATGTGAAGGCCTATTGGAGCGGTGCCGACGATCTCTTGGCGATGATGCGCTCGGGCGAGGTTGTGGCCGCAGAGGCGTGGGATGCCACCGGGTTCAAGCTGAATGCCGAGGATTCCAAGTGGAATTTCGTGGCGCCCTCGACAGGCGCCTTGGGCTGGATCGACACTTTCGCCCTTCCCGCCAAGGGCGAGAATGACGCGGCGGCCTACAAGTGGATCAACTTTGTGATGCGCCCTGACATTGCGGCACAGATCGTCAATCAGGCGGGGTCGTTCTCGGCCTCCAAGGGCTCTGACGATCTCGTCGATCCGGCGCTGCGCGCCGCCTATCAAGAGGCGTTCCCGCCCGAGGTGATTTCCAACATCAAGTGGTTCCCGCCGATCCCCGCAGGCCTTGAGGACATCGAAGGCCGTCTGCTGGATCAGATCGCCGCACAATAACCATCAGGCGACGCGGCGGGCCAACCGCCGCGTCGACCCCGAAAGGTCAAAAGACGTGGACAGCTTAGCCGCCGATCTCGAATGCCGTAACCTGATCAAGCGGTTCGGCGCTTTCACTGCTGTGGACGATGTGTCCTTTGCAATTCCCAAGGGATCGTTTTTCTCCATCCTCGGCCCGTCCGGCTGTGGTAAAACCACCTTGCTGCGGATGATGGCCGGATTTGCGCGTCCGGATTCGGGCGATATCCTGATCAAGGGCGGGTCGGTTCTGGATACACCGCCCAATCGGCGGCCCGTGAACCTTGTGTTTCAGCATCTGGCGCTCTTTCCCATGATGACCGTGGCCGAGAATATCGCCTATGGCCTGCGCCGTCGCGGCACGCCGCGCCCCGAGATCGCTCGCGCGGTGGCGGACGTGCTGGAAAGGGTGGGCCTCGCGGATGCCGGGCCCAAGCGGATCGACCAGCTCTCGGGCGGACAAAAGCAGCGGATCGCGATTGCGCGGGCCATGGTTCTGGACCCGGCGGTTTTGCTGCTGGATGAACCCTTGGGCGCGCTTGATCTCAAGCTGCGCGAACACATGAAGATCGAACTCAAGCAGTTGCAGCATGAGTTTGGCACGACCTTCGTCTATATTACCCATGACCAATCCGAGGCGATGATGATGTCGGATCGGGTGGCCGTGATGAACGCCGGACGCTTCGAACAGGTTGGCACGCCGGAGGAGTTGTATTTCCACCCTCAAACCGCCTTTGTCGCGGGCTTCGTGGGGGATGCCAACAAACTGCGCGCCAAGGTGATCGCGGCGGATGGCACAGGGTGCAAACTGGCCACCGATCAGGGGCTGACCCTGACCGCTGCCAACCCCCGGTCGGGCGCGGCCGAGTTGGGCGGTCTGTTCGACATCTTCATTCGTCCCGAATCCATCGCGGTGGGCGTAGCTGCGCAGGATAGCACCAATCGGCTGGAGGCGGTGATCGAGGACGTGCTGTTTAACGGCGCGCAGAGCCGGATTTTGGCGCGCCTGCCGGGGGGCGACGTGATCGAGGCACTCTTGCCGCAATCGGGAGAGGCCGAACCGTTGCGGCGCGGGGCCTCTGTGGCGCTCGGGCTTGGGCCGGCGGCGGTTGTGTCCTTTGCGGCGGCGGGGGCGTGATGCGCGAGGGCAAGCTGGTCTTCTGGTTGCTGTTCGCGCCCTTTGCGGCGTGGATCGCGCTCTTGATCGTGATTCCGCATATCGACATGCTGATCCTGTCGCTGCGGGAAAAGGTGGCCCCGCGTGTCTATGAAACCGGCTTTCGCAACTATGCGGATTTTGCGGCAACCTGGGTCTATCCATGGACGCTGCTGCGCACGGTGGTCTTTTCGATCATTGCCACGGGCCTGACATTCCTCATCGGCTTTCCCGTCGCCTATTACATCGCCAAGATCGCGCAGGGCCGCACCAAGGCGGCGCTCTTCATGCTGTGCCTTTTGCCGTTCTGGGTGTCCGAGATCGTGCGGGTATTTGGCTGGATGCTGCTCTTGCGGGAGACCGGACTGATTTCCAACGCCTTGCAGGGGTTGGGTCTGACCTCCGGGCCCGTCGAGTTGCTCTATAATGACGCGGCCATTCTGATTGGCCTGGTCTATACCTCGATGCTCTTCATGATCGTGCCGCTGATTTCCACCATCGACGGGATGGACGATGCGCTGGTCGAGGCGGGCTATGATCTGGGTGGCAATGGCTGGACCGTGATGACACGCATCGTCATTCCCTATGCCATGCCCGGGATCATCGCAGGCTCTATCGTTGTGTTCATGCTGGCGCTTGGCAATTATCTCACGCCGACCCTCTTGGGGGGCAAGAGCGGGCAGTGGTTCACGGCGCAGATCTATGCGCAGTTCATTACCCGCTTCAATTGGGAGCTGGGATCGGCCTTTGGTTTTATCCTCCTCGCCACCTCAAGCGCGCTTGTGTGGCTCTTGCTGCGCCTGTCGGGTCAGTCGCTTTCGAATACGCTGGGGCGCTAGGATGCTGGCTTCTCTCCCTCGTTCGCCGTTCCTGCGTTTTGCCTACGCGGCCTATGTGGCGCTGTTCTTTGTCTATATGGCGCTGCCTTTGGCCGTCGTGGCGGTCTTTGCCTTCAACGACAGCCAGTTTCCCGGCTTGCCATGGGAAGGGTTCACGCTGGATTGGTTCATCGGGGCAGAGCAACCCCGCTTGGGCCTGATCAACGACCGGCGCATTGTGGCAGGCTTTTTCAACTCGGCCTTCGTCGCGTTCTGGGTAACGGGGCTGTCGCTGACGGTTGCGACCACGACTGCCTTTCTCTTTGACCGGCACGATTTCAGGTTCAAGGAATTCGCCTATCTGATGATGCTGGCACCGCTGGTCATTCCGGGGGTGATCCTTGGTATCTCCATCCTCGTGTTTTCGTCCACGCTGGCTGAGGCGGTAAATAGCGTGACTGGTTACGAGATTTCTGCCCTGCGACCGGGGCTCTTTCTGGTGATTCTCGGGCAGTTCTCCTTCATCACCACGATTGCGACGCTTGTCATCGCCGCGCGCCTGCGCCGCTTTGATCGCACGCTGGAGGAGGCGGCGCTGAACTTGGGCGCGACGCCTGCGGTGGTGTTCTGGACCATCACCCTGCCATGGTTGCGGCCTGCACTCTTTGGGGCGGGGATCGTGGCCTTTTTGATTTCCTTCGAGAATTTCAACACCACCCTGATCCTGAACGGGTCGAATGCACCGCTGACGGTGACGATGTTCGACCGGATGCGCGAAGGCTCGACCCCGGTGCTCAACGCCGTGTCGGTCACGCTGATGGTGGGATCTGGGCTCTTGGGGCTTTTGGGTATTCTCGTCCAAGGGCGCGGGCAAAAGCCGTAATCCGCGATGCCGCAACGCGGCAATCTTTCTGCGATTGCAAATAAAATGGGCGGTGCGCCTTGGAACTGCTCAAAAAGCGGCAATATCGGCCGGTTGACCGACCTGCTGCACGCTCTCGCTAGAGCAATTCGTGTCAAATCTGTTTGCTTTCACATGCCTGAAACGGCTCAGACCCTCTCAGGGCGGTGCCGGTCCAGACGGACCGCGCCCTTCCACGGAGAGGTGCAAACAACATGCTGCGTCGCCAAAATGACGGTGGGGGACCTGAAATTGCACAACGCCACGACGCGCGCAGCCCGGACATGGGAGCTCCGAAAGACATGACGACAAAAACATTTATGGCAAGCCTCGTCGCAACCACCATTCTGGCGACGGCCCCGGTACTCGCACAGGATTGCCCCGTCAAGGTGGGCGTTCTGCACTCGCTTTCGGGCACGATGGCAATCTCGGAAACCACGCTCAAGGACACGGTCCTGATGCTGGTTGACCAGCAAAACGCCAAGGGCGGGCTGCTGGGTTGTCCGATCGAGGCGGTCGTGGTCGATCCGGCCTCGGACTGGCCGCTCTTTGCGGAAAAGGCGCGCGAATTGCTGACCGTGAACGAGGTCGATGTGATTTTCGGCTCCTGGACCAGCGTCAGCCGCAAATCCGCCCTGCCGGTGCTCGAGGAATTGAACGGCCTCATGTTCTATCCGGTGCAGTACGAGGGCGAAGAATCCTCGCGCAACGTGTTCTACACCGGCGCCGCACCCAATCAGCAAGCGATCCCGGCAGTGGATTACTTCCTCGAAGAGCTGGGCGTCGAGAGCTTTGCGCTGTTGGGAACGGACTATGTCTATCCCCGCACCACCAACAACATCCTTGACGCCTATCTGAAATCCAAGGGCGTCGCGGCCGAGGACATCTTTGTCAACTACACCCCCTTCGGTCATTCCGACTGGGCGACCATCGTGGCGGATGTCGTGGCCTTGGGCGCGGGCGGCAAGAAAGTGGGCGTGATTTCCACCATCAATGGCGATGCGAACATCGGCTTTTACAAGGAACTGGCCGCCGCCGGTGTCAGCGCCGATGACATTCCCGTTGTCGCCTTCTCGGTTGGCGAAGAAGAGCTGTCAGGCCTCGACACCACCGAACTCGTGGGGCACCTTGCGGCGTGGAACTATTTCCAGTCCGCCGATACCGAGATCAACGCCGAATTCGTCAAGGCGTGGAAGGCCTATGCCGGTGAAAACCGCGTGACCAACGACCCGATGGAGGCGCATTACATCGGCTTCAACATGTGGGTGAACGCGGTCACGCAGGCAGGCACCACCGATGTGGACGCGGTGCGCGAGGCGATGTGGGGGCAGGAATTCCCCAACCTCACCGGTGGCACGGCTGTCATGCTGCCGAACCATCACCTGACCAAGCCGGTGCTGATTGGCGAGATTCGGGCCGACGGGCAGTTCGACATCATCAGCCAGACCGAGGAAGTACCGGGTGACGCCTGGACCGATTATCTGCCCGAGAGCGCACCGCTCACGAGCGATTGGAAGGATCTGGGCTGCGGTATGTACAATACCGAAACCAACACCTGCGTGCAGATGACATCGAACTACTGACGCGGACCGGGCGCGCGGCGCTGATGCCGCCGCGCGCCTCTCCTCCCGAACAAGGCCTTCATCCAGATGCGTTCGATTCCCTCCCTCGCCCGGCTTGTGGCGACAGTGCTTGCCCTTGGCCTCTTGTCCGTGTTGCGGCCCGTCGTGGCACTGGCGCAGGACGGGTTGCAACCGCTCTTGCAAGAGTATCAGGCCGAGATCGCCAAACCGTCGCGCAGCACCGTTGAGAAGGTATTGAGCGGGTTGATGGCCGCCGATCGCCCCGGCACCGCCGAATTCCTCCTGCGCTGGCAGGATCGCGAGGTTTATGCGCGACCCACCGATGGTCTGTTTTTCTACGCCGAAGAGACCGGCGATGCGCTGCGATTGATCGACATCGACAGCGGCGCGGCCGTGGCCGAGGTCAGCAGCCGCGAGGTCAGCCAGATACGACCTAATTCCGGGGTGCGGGCAGTCATCGCCGCGGCCCTTGTGCCTTTCGAATTGAACGCCGCAGATCCGGCGCGACGGGCGGCGGCGCTGGATGCGATCGCCCGTAGCGGTGATGCCAGCCAGATCGACCCGCTCAGCCAGTCCATCGAGACCGAGACCGATCCCGCGCTGAAACAGCGCAAGGAGCGGCTCTTGACCCTCTTGACCGCGCAATTTGCATCGGCGCTGCCCTATCGTCTTGCGGCAATCGAAGGCTTGGCGGGGGATACCAGCATCGAGGCGCGCAGCGTGCTCAACCAGTTGACGGCGCGGGTGCCGGGGGTGGGCACCGCGCTGCCAACCGGGGCCAACATTGCGAACGTGCTCGAGGTTGGCACAGATATTTCCGAGGTCGAGGCCTATGACAGGCTAGTGGCCGCCAATCTTGCGCCACCTCGCCAGAGCGCCACGGATCGTCGTGATGTGCTGGCTCAGCATATCGTCGATGGGGCGGTGGGGGGCGTGCCCTTGCACCTGCTCAATACCGATGCCGCCCGCGCCCGCGCCTACGAGGCGCTGGAGGCCGCGGGCACCGTGCCCCCACGCGCCGCCGAGGATGAGGTGGCGCGCGCGGTGGCGGCGCATGTGTTCTACGAGGCCTATGCCGAGCCCAACCCCGAAGTGACGACCGCCGCAGAGGAGGCCCTGTCCGCCACGTCGCGCGCGCTCGGTCTTTATCAGACGCTCGATCTGGTGCTGGATGGGCTGTCGCTCGCGTCGATCTTTTTCCTCGCGGCCATCGGTCTTGCCATCACCTTTGGCGTCATGGGCGTCATCAACATGGCACATGG
Organism: Roseovarius sp.; assembly: GCF_027019125.1. Taxonomy (GTDB): domain Bacteria; phylum Pseudomonadota; class Alphaproteobacteria; order Rhodobacterales; family Rhodobacteraceae; genus Roseovarius. The sequence goes on from NZ_JALUXE010000027.1 coordinate 39,124, forward strand.
CGAGTTCATCATGATGGGTGCCTATACCGGCTATGTGGTGCAGCTTTTCATTCCCGATTACACCGTCAGCCTGATTGTCGCCCTACCGCTCGCCTTTGTCGTGACATTCGGTGCGGGCGTGGCGATGGAGCGGCTGGTGATCCGGCATCTCTATACCCGGCCGCTGGAAACGCTGCTTGCGACCTTTGGCATCTCGATTGCCTTGCAACAACTGGCCAAGAACATCTTTGGCACGCAGGCGCGCCCGCTGACCGCGCCTGATTGGTTGAGCGGCGCGCTGACGTTGAATGACATCGTGAGCATCAGCAATATCCGCGTGGCGATCTTCGTCCTTGCGCTCATCTTTCTGGCGCTGCTGCTCTTTATCCTCAAGCGCACAAGGCTGGGGCTAGAGGTGCGGGCAGTCACGCAGAATCCCGGCATGGCGGCCAGCATGGGCATCGACCCGGACCGCATCAACATGCTGACCTTTGGTCTTGGCTCGGGCATCGCGGGCATCGCGGGCGTGGCGATTGGTCTCTATGCACAGGTCACCTCCGAGATGGGTGCCAATTACATCGTCCAGAGCTTCATGACCGTCGTCGTGGGGGGCGTCGGCAATGTCTGGGGCACGCTGGCCGGGGCCTCGCTGATCGGCTTCCTGCAAAAGGGGATCGAGTGGTTCAACCCCTCGAACACCCTTGCGGCGCAAACCTATATGATCCTCTTCATCATCCTTTTCATCCAATTCCGGCCCAAGGGCATCGTCGCCCTCAAGGGTCGCGCGGCGGGAGACTGAGCCATGAGCACATCCGAGATTGCTCCGCGCAGGCGGTTCTTGGCGGAAAACCCGTCGGTCCTGTGGTTCCTAGGCTGTCTCGCACTCTTTACCCTGGGCGTGACGGTTTTGTCCGAGGGGTTCGGTCTTGCCCTGATTTCCACGTCAATGGTCAAGATTCTCGGCATGACGCTCTGCCTTTGTCTTATCGCCGTGGCGATGGATGTGGTCTGGGGCTATTGCGGTATCCTCAGTCTCGGGCATTTCGCATTCTTCGGGCTTGGGGGGTATGCCATCGGCATGTGGCTGATGTATGCGCGCACCCAAGGGATCGTGGTGGAGTCCCTCTCGGCAACGCCCATTCCACCGACCGAGATCGAGATCGAGAATGCCATCGCCAGCCAGATTTTCGGCGTGGTGGGCAGTAACGAGCTGCCCTGGCTCTGGGGGTTTGCCCATAGCCTTGCTCTGCAGCTGATGATGGTGGTTCTGGTACCGGGCCTTTTGGCGCTGGTTTTTGGCTGGCTGGCGTTCCGCAGCCGTGTCACGGGTGTCTACCTGTCCATCCTCACGCAGGCGATGACGCTGGCGCTGTCGCTCTATCTTTTTCAGAACGACACTGGATTGCGCGGCAACAACGGTCTCTCGGGGTTGCAAAACATCCCCGGCCTTGACCATTTGCCCCAATCCTCCCTGTCGCTGTGGTTCTTCTGGGCCTCAGCTCTGGCGCTGGGGCTGGGTTATCTGGTGTTTGCCTGGCTCGTGTCGGGCAAGTTCGGCTCGGTCATCCGCGCCATTCGCGACAATGAGGCGCGGGTGCGGTTTCTGGGCTATGACGTCGAGAGCTACAAGCTGGTGATCTTCACCCTGACCGCTGTTGTTTCGGCCATCGCGGGCGCGCTTTACTATCCGCAGGCAGGGATCATCAATCCGGCGGAAATTGCCCCCATTGCCTCGATCTACCTCGCGGTGTGGGTGGCCATCGGCGGGCGCGGGCGGCTCTATGGGGCCGTGATTGGTGCGGCGGTCGTTAGCCTTGCGTCTAGCTGGTTCACTGGTGGCGGCGCGCCCAATATCGACCTTGGGTTCTACACGCTCAATTGGACGGATTGGTGGCTCGTGCTCTTGGGCTTGGGCTTTGTCGCGGTCACGCTGTTTTTTCCGCGCGGCATCGGCGGCCTCTTTGACATGATCGTGAGAAAACCATGACCACGCTTCTAGAAGTTTCGGGCGTCTCTGTCACTTTCGATGGGTTCCGTGCGATCAACAACCTGTCGATTCAAGTGGCAGAGCCAGAGTTGCGCGCCGTGATCGGGCCCAACGGGGCGGGCAAGACGACCTTTATGGACATCGTCACCGGCAAGACGCGGCCTGATGAGGGCCGGGTGATCTGGGGCGAAAAGAGTGTCTCGCTCTTGGGCCTGAGCGAGAGCCAGATTGCGCGGGCCGGCATCGGCCGCAAGTTTCAGAAGCCGACGGTCTTTGAGGCGCAGACCGTGCGCGAAAACCTCGCCATGGCACTCAAGGCCAGGCGCGGGCCGTTCGACGTGCTGTTCCATCGCCGCTCTCGGACCGAAGCCGCCCGAATTGCGGAACTGGCCGAGGAAATCGGCCTGCTGGACGCACTGCCGCGCCGCGCCGGAGAGTTGAGCCATGGGCAAAAACAATGGCTGGAAATTGGCATGCTCTTGGCGCAGGACCCGCGTCTGCTGCTGGTGGACGAGCCTGCCGCCGGGATGACGCCCGCGGAGCGTGAACATACGACCGATATTCTCAAACGCGCGGCCCAGACCCGCGCCGTGGTGGTGATCGAGCATGACATGGAGTTCATCCGCCGTCTTGGGTGCAAGGTGACGGTGCTGCACGAAGGCTCGGTTCTGGCCGAAGGCAGTCTGGATCACGTGACCCAAAATCAGCAGGTGATTGATGTCTATCTGGGGAGATGAACAATGCTGAGCGTCGAGAACCTCACGCTGCATTACGGCGCGTCGCAGATCCTCCATGGCGTCAGCCTGACCGCGCGGCCGGGGGCTGTGACGGCGGTGATGGGCACCAACGGGGTGGGCAAGACCAGCCTCCTCAAGGCGATCGCCGGGCGCCATCCCTACTCGGGCGGCAGGATTTCCCTCGATGGTGTGGCGCTGGATCATCTGAGCGCGGCGCAGGCGGCGCGGGCGGGCATCGGCTATGTGCCGCAGGGGCGCGAGGTGTTTCCGCTTCTGACCGTGACCGAGAATCTCGAAACCGGCTTTGCCTGTCTGCCAAAGTCGGAGCATCGGATTCCGCCACGGATCTATGATCTCTTTCCGGTGCTGGAACAGATGAAGGACCGGCGCGGGGGTGATTTGTCGGGCGGGCAGCAGCAGCAACTGGCCATCGCCCGCGCGCTGATTGCGCGGCCCCGGGTGCTTTTGCTGGATGAACCCACAGAGGGGATCCAGCCCAATATCATCAAGCAGATTGGCGAGGTGATCGGCCTTTTGCGCGACGAAGGGGAAATCGCCATCGTTCTGGTCGAGCAGTATTTCGATTTCGCTTATGGGCTGGCGGATGATCTGGTGGTCTTGAACAGGGGCGAGGTGCGGTTGTCCGAACCTGCGGCGACGGTGGAGCGCGCGCGGCTCTTGCGTGAGGTGTCTATTTAGTGGGCGGTATGCATTAAAAATAGGCATTGGTGGGCGGCGCGTGGGTTTCAGGCTGGATTGGCGCGCGCGACCACTGGCAGGCCGTGACGCAACGAGTAGCCTCTGTGCTGTCGAAACCCGGAATCTGCCATGACCGCCTGTCCTGCCCCCTTGCATCAGCGTAGCCACGGCGCGGCCCATGTAGGCCTCTTGCCCGGCCCCGCGGGGGCACGGCTTGATCGTCTGCATCAGGCGGGATCGGCCAAGGCGTTTGTCCATTCCGGTGCATCTGGCCCCGAGGTGGTCTTTCTCAACACATCCGGAGGGCTGGCGGGGGGCGATACCTTGGCCTATTGCCTTGATCTGGCGGCGGGATGTCAGGCGACCGCCACCACGCAAACAGCCGAGCGCGCCTATCGCAGCACGGGCGGGCCTGCGCATGTCACTGTCCGGCATGTTGTCGGGGCGGGCGCGCATCTCGATTGGTTGCCGCAGGAAACCATCCTCTATGACAGCAGCGACCTGCATCGCGAGACTACTATCGATCTGGCCGAGGATGCCTCTTGCCTGATGCTTGAAGCCGTCGTTCTGGGCCGTGCGGCCATGGGCGAAACCTTGGAAGACGTCACCCTGCGCGATACCCGCCGGATCATGCGTGCGGGCCGCCCTGTGCTGATAGAGCCGTTACATCTGGTCGCTGGGGCGTTGACCGCAGGCCCTGCTGTGTTGGGCGGGGCGCGGGCCTTTGCCACGCTTGCTCTGGTGGCGCCCGGGGCTATGGATGCGGTCGGGCGCGCTCGGGCGGAGTTGACCGAAGAGGGCGTGACAGGCGGTGCCTCAGGTTTTGACGGCAAGTTGGTGATCCGCCTCATGGCGGGTGATGGGTGGCCGCTCAAGCGCCAGATCATGCGCCTTTTGCGCGCTCTGCGCCCTGGCCCATTGCCCCGCGTTTGGCAGAATTAGGAGAGACACGCGATGAACCTCACGCCCCGCGAAAAGGACAAGCTATTGATTTCGCTGGCCGCGATGGTCGCGCGCGGCAGGCTTGCGCGCGGGGTCAAGCTCAACCACCCCGAGGCCGTGGCACTGATCACCGACTTCGTGGTCGAGGGCGCGCGCGACGGGCGCTCGGTTGCCGATCTGATGGAGGCGGGCGCGCATGTGATTACGTCTGATCAATGCATGGAAGGCATTCCGCAAATGATCCATGCCGTGCAGGTCGAAGCGACTTTTCCCGATGGCACCAAACTTGTCACCGTTCACAATCCCATTCGCTGAAAGGATCTGATGATGCGCTATCCCGTTGCCTTTTTCCTGCTCACCCCCACGCTGGCGCTGGCCCATTCCGGCCCTCATCTGCATCCGCATGGGATTGACGCGCTGTGGGTGGCTGTGGTCGGTGTCATCGCGGCGGCAGGGGGCTATGTCCTGGCCAAGGTGCGGAAATGATCCCCGGCGAGGTGCTGTGCGCCGAGGGCGAGATCACCCTTAACGCGGACGCGCCCGTGACCGTGCTGATGGTCGCCAATACCGGCGACAGGCCCGTTCAGGTGGGTAGCCATTATCACTTTGCCGAGGCCAATAGCGGCCTTTCGTTCGACCGAACTGCGGCCCGTGGGCAGCGCCTAGATATTCCCGCCGGCACCGCCGTGCGGTTCGAGCCCGGCCAAAGCCGTGAGGTGCGGCTTATCCCCTATGGCGGTACGCGGCGGGTGTTCGGCTTTAACCAACAGGTGATGGGAGACCTCTGAATGCCCCATGCGATCCCCCGCTCCGCCTATGCCGCCATGTATGGCCCCACCACCGGCGACCGGCTGCGCCTTGGCGATACCGACCTCATCATCGAGGTAGAACGCGATCTGACCACCTATGGCGAAGAGGTGAAGTTCGGCGGCGGCAAGGTGATCCGCGACGGTATGGGGCAGAGCCAGACCACGCGTGCGGGCGGGTCCATGGACACCGTCATCACCAATGCGCTGATCGTCGATCATCAGGGGATCACCAAGGCCGATGTCGGTCTGCGCGACGGCCTCATTGCCGCCATCGGCAAGGCGGGCAATCCCGATACGCAATCGGGCGTCGATATCGTCATCGGACCGGGAACCGAGATCATCGCAGGAGAGGGCCGTATTCTCACCCCCGGCGGGTTCGACGCGCATATCCACTTCATCTGTCCGCAGCAGATCGAGGATGCGCTGCATTCCGGCATCACCACGATGCTCGGCGGCGGCACCGGCCCCGCCCATGGCACGCTCGCCACCACTTGCACACCGGGAGCGTGGCATATCGGGCGAATGCTGCAAGCACTGGACGGCTTTCCGATGAATTTCGGCCTCTCGTCCAAGGGCAACGCGAGCCAACCCGAAGCATTGGTCGAGATGGTCCGCGCGGGGGCCTGCGCGATGAAGCTGCATGAGGATTGGGGCACCACGCCCGGCGCGATTGATTGCTGCCTGAGCGTCGCCGACGACATGGACGTGCAGGTGATGATCCACACCGACACGCTCAATGAAAGCGGCTTTGTGGAGAATACGCTTGCCGCCATCAAGGGCCGCACGATCCATGCCTTTCACACCGAGGGCGCGGGCGGCGGCCATGCGCCCGACATCATGAAGGTGGTGGGCTATGATCACATCCTGCCGTCGTCGACCAACCCCACCATGCCCTATACCGTCAACACGATCGAAGAACATCTCGACATGCTGATGGTCTGCCACCATCTCGACAAGGCGATCCCCGAGGATGTGGCCTTTGCCGAGAGCCGTATCCGCCGCGAAACCATTGCGGCCGAGGACATTCTGCACGACATGGGCGCGTTTTCTGTCATGGCCTCGGACAGCCAGGCCATGGGGCGCGTGGGCGAGGTGATCATCCGCACCTGGCAGACGGCTTCGAAGATGCGCAAACAGCGCGGCCGTTTGGCAGAAGAGGCGGGCGACAACGACAATGTGCGGGTGAAACGGTATATCGCGAAATACACCATCAACCCCGCCATCGTCCACGGGATGAGCGCCCATATCGGAAGCGTCACGCCCGGCAAACGCGCCGATCTGGTGCTGTGGGACCCGGCGTTCTTTGGGGCCAAGCCGGAAATGGTGCTGATGGGCGGCTCTATCGTGCTGGCGCAGATGGGGGACCCCAATGCGTCCATTCCCACGCCGCAACCCGTCTATTCGCGGCCGATGTTCGGGGCCTATGGGCGTGCGGTCGAACGCTCTGCCGTGCTCTTTGTCAGCGCAGCGGCGCAGGCGGACGGGATTGGCGCTGCGCTCGGGCTGGCCAAAGAGACCGTGGCCGTTGCCAATACCCGCAAGATCACCAAGCGCGACATGATCCACAACAACCTCACGCCCGAGGTCGAGGTGCATCCCGAAACCTACGAAGTGCGCGCCAACGGTGAATTGCTCACCTGCGAACCGGCCTCGGAGTTGCCCCTCGCACAGCGCTATTTCATGTTCTGAAGGCCCATCCATGACCGATCTGCCCGTAACCCGCCGCCTGCTGCATCACGCGCCCGACTGCATCGCGGACACCGTCTTGCTCGATTATGACGCGCGGCTGATGCGGCGCAAACGGCTGGTGGGGCGCGGCGGCCTTGCGTTTCTGGTCGATCTGGCGGAGGTGACGAACCTGGACGATCACTGGGGCTTTGCGCTGGAGGATGGGCGCGCGGTGGGCGTCGAGGCGGCCCCCGAGGATCTGATCGAGGTGCGCGGAGATCTGGCGCGGCTGGCCTGGCATATCGGCAACCGGCACACGCCCTGTCAGATCGGTGCGGATCACCTGACGATCCGGCGTGACCATGTGATCGAGGCGATGCTGGCGCATCTGGGCGCGGATCTGACCCCCGTCACCGGTCCGTTCCGCCCCGAAGGCGGGGCCTATGGCAAGGGGCGCACCATGGGGCATGATCACGGCGGGCATGATCACGGTCACACTCATAGCCGCGCCTGATGCTCACCCCCGCCCATCTCACCCTTGTGCACTGGCTCTCGCCCGCCTTTCCGACCGGGGCTTTTGCCTATTCCCACGGGCTAGAGGCCGAGATCGCCTCGGGTGTGGTTTACGATTCTGCCAGCCTTGAGACCTGGCTCGGGAATATCCTGCGCTTCGGCGCGGGCTGGCAGGATGCGGTGCTGCTGGCGCAGGCGCTCGAGGGAGAGTGCGACGCGCTTGACGATCTGGCCCGCGCGCTGCAACCCTGCGCGGAACGCTTGCGGGAAAGCCAGGAACAGGGGGCCGCTCTGGCGCGGTGCGTGGCAGGGATGACAGGCCGTCATCTGCCCGCGCGCCTCTTGCCCGTATCGGTCGGAGCGGCGGCGGCCGGGTTGGGATTGCCCAAAAGGGATGTGATCGCGCTCTATCTGCAGGGCTTTGCCGGCAACCTCGTGACCATCGCCATTCGGCATGTGCCTCTGGGTCAGACCGAGGGGCAGGCGGTTCTGGCGCGGCTTTTGCCCTCTATTCATACGCTGGCAGAGCATGCCGCCAGCGCGACACTGGACGACATCGGCACCTGTACGCTGGCGGGCGATCTGGCGGCGCTGCGCCACGAAACCATGGACGTAAGGATATTCCGCACATGACAGGCAAGAGCATGAACGGCCCGCTGCGCGTGGGCATCGGCGGCCCGGTGGGCGCGGGCAAGACGACGCTGACCGAAATGCTGGCCCGCGCACTGGCGCAGCACTGTTCGATGGCGGTTATCACCAATGACATCTACACCCGCGAGGATGCCGACTATCTCATGCGGGCACAGGTGCTGCCCGCCGATCGCATCCGGGGCGTGGAAACCGGCGGCTGCCCGCATACGGCCATCCGCGAGGATGCCTCGATCAATCTGGCGGCGGTGGATGACCTGTCGATCGCCTTTCCGGATCTCGATCTGATCCTGATCGAGTCGGGCGGCGACAACCTTGCTGCCACGTTCAGCCCGGAACTGGCGGATATAACCCTCTATGTCATCGACACCGCCGCCGGTCAGGACATTCCGCGAAAACGGGGGCCGGGCGTCACGAAGTCGGACCTGCTTGTGGTCAACAAGACCGATCTTGCCCCCTATGTGGGTGTCGATCTGGGGCGGCTGGACGCGGACACTGCGCAGGCCCGGGCAGGCAAACCCTATGTGCTGGCGCAATTGCGGCGCGGTGTGGGGATTGACGCCGTGGTCGATTTCATCGTGCAGGAGGGGGGATTGCAGGTGCAACCAGCGCTGGCCATGGTGGCTGGCGCGCAGCGCGGCTAAGAGGCGATCCCGTTCAGGAATACCTGGATTGCCAGTTTTTGCCGCGCTTCAAGACCTTCGGGCGTGACAAGACAGCCGGGATCGAGCAGGGATTCGAGCGGCCAGGGGCGCAGCATATCGAACAGCAAAAGCGCTGCGGCGGTCGTATCCGTGACGGCGATCTCACCCCGCCCGAGACCACGATCCAACTCGGTCTTGAGGATCAGCATATCGCGCCGCATCAGGGTTTGCACCAGATCGCGCCCATTCTCCGGCACGCGTGGCACCTCCGCCACGAAGGCGCGCAGGATCTCAAGCGGCAGGCCGTAGCCGTGATGCCGACCTTGGAGCAGCAAGCGTTCCAATCTTTCGGCTATCGGTAGGGCGGTGTCGCTGTCGGGCAGGGGGCGTATGAACCCGTTGGCCACCTTGTCGATATAGGCGCGAAAGAGCGCGCTGCGGCTGGCAAAGGCGGTGTAGAGCGTCCGCTTGGACATGCCCGCACGCGAGGCGATCGCCTCCATCGTGGCCCCTTCCAGGCCGCAATCTGCGTGCACCGCCTCAAGCGCCGCAAAAATGGCCTCGCGCCGATCTTCGCAACTGCACGTGACGGGACGGCCACGACGTGTTTTGCTCTGGGCTTGGTCGTGCTGCATACTATTCTGAACCTTATGGCCTTATTTTCGCACAACGGTTGTGCGCATGGCCTGATGCTGTTGCCATTTTCCAGATTGTCATATTTATAAAACTCAAGCGTTTTATATCGACCGGACGTTGTTCTGCCAATCCATATCGTGAAAGGGTCCCTGATGGCTGCGTTTCCCCGAATGATCCGCCTGCTCGCGCTTTTTGCCTGCCTCGTGCCGGGGGGTGTCGTGGCGCAACAGGGGCAGGGGCCCACACCCGTTACCGTTGTAACGCTTGCGCCGCAGGACGTGACCCTGACCTCTCTCTTGCCGGGGCGGGTTGCGGCCTCGGCAGAGGCCGAGGTGCGCCCGCAGGTCAACGGGATCATCACCGAGCGGCTGTTCGAAGAGGGCGCAGACGTAACCGAGGGTGATCCGCTCTATCAGATCGACAAGGCCACGTATGAGGCCGCCGTGCAGCAGGCCCGCGCCGGGGTGGCGCAGGCCGCTGCGCAGTTGCGCGCAGCAGAGCGCGAGGCGCAGCGTCTGGTCGAATTGCAATCGCGCAACGTCGCCAGTGAACAGGCTCTGGACGAGGCCACATCGACCCGCGATGCTGCAGCGGCAGGGCTCGAACTGGCCGAAGCGCAGCTTAATTCCGCCGAAATCGAACTGTCGCGCACCACCATTCGCGCGCGGCTTTCCGGGCGGATTGGCCTGTCGCTGACGTCGCAGGGTGCGCTTGTGACCGCAAGCCAGTCACAGCCTCTGACCGTGATCCGCAATATCAACCCGGTTTACGTCGATGTGACACAATCCGCCGCTGATTTGCTGAGGTGGCGACGTGGCGAGACCGAGCGCGATCTTGCCGGCGCAGATGCGACGGTGCGCCTCAAGCTGGCAGACGGCTCGGATTACAGCGAAACCGGAGAGCTCAAGGCGGCGGAACCGAATGTAAATCCACAAACCGGGGTCGTCACGCTGCGAATGCAGTTCGACAATCCTGATCTTCTGCTTTTGCCGGGGATGTATGTGCAGGTGGAAATGCCCGTCGAGGTCGCCCGCGATGTCTATCTCGTGCCGCAAGAAGGGGTGGTTCGCGACCGCCGCGGGCGGCCATTGGCCTGGGTGGTCAAGGAAGACGGTGTGATCGAGGAACGCGCGCTGAGCGTCATTCAGAATCGTGGCAATGCCTGGGTGGTGGAAGAAGGGCTGAACCCCGGTGATCGCGTGATGGTGGCCGGGTTCCAGAAAACCGCCCCCGGAGCCACGGTCGTCCCCGAAGAACGCGCCGCCGCGCCGCAACAGTAACCGACCGGGCAGAGGATATTCCGCATGGCCAGCTTTTTTATCGACCGCCCGGTGTTCGCCTGGGTCATCTCGATCCTCATCATGGGGGTCGGGGTTCTGGCCATCCTGATCCTGCCTGTCGCGCAATATCCGCAGATCGCGCCGCCCTCTGTCACGGTGACGGCCACCTATCCCGGTGCCTCGGCCGATACGGTGGCCAACACGGTCACGCAGGTGATCGAACAGCAGATGACCGGCCTTGATGGCTTGCGCTATTTCTCGTCGCGTTCCACCTCGGCTGGCAGCGCAGAGGTGACGCTGACCTTCGAGACCGGCACCGATGCCGACATCGCGCAGGTGCAGGTACAGAACAAGCTGGGACAGGCCACGCCACTCTTGCCCGAAATCGTGCAACGGCAGGGCATCACGGTCGAGAAATCCTCGGCCGGGTTCCTGATGGTTGTGGGCATGATCTCGACCGATGGCACGCTCGAACAGGTGGACCTGTCGGATTACATGGTCACGAACCTTGTGGACGAACTGAGCCGGATCGAAGGCGTCGGATCGGTGAACGTGTTTGGCGCGCAATATGCGATGCGGATCTGGCTCGATCCGTCCAAGTTGGCGGGGTTTGGCCTGACCCCTTCGGATGTGGTGGCGGCGGTTTCGGCACAGAATGCGCAGATTTCTGCGGGGTCCTTTGGTGCGCGCCCCACCGTTGAAGGCCAGCAGCTCAACGCCACGATCACCGCGCAATCGCTGCTGAGCACGCCTGAGGATTTTCGACAGATCGTGCTGCGCGCCGAGACTGACGGCGGTTTGGTGCTGCTCGACGATGTGGCACGGGTCGAGATCGGGGCAGAAAACTATGCCACCACTGCGCGGTTCAACAAGGATCCGGCGGCGGGCATGGCGATCACGCTGGCACCGGGGGCGAATGCCCTCGACACTGCGCGCGCGATCAAAGACCGGATGGCCGAATTCGCCCGCTTCTTTCCCGAAGGCGTGGATTACGTGATCCCGTATGACACCACGCCGTTTGTCGAGATTTCGATCAAGGAAGTGGTCAAGACCCTGTTCGAAGCGATTGGCCTCGTGTTCCTCGTGATGTTCCTTTTCCTGCAAAACCTGCGCGCGACACTCATTCCGACGCTCGCGGTGCCGGTTGTCTTGTTGGGAACCTTCGGTGTGCTGGCGGCGGCGGGGTTCTCGATCAACACGCTCACAATGCTGGCCATGGTGCTGGCCATTGGCCTCTTGGTCGATGACGCGATCGTGGTCGTGGAAAACGTCGAGCGTATCATGGAGGAAGAGGGACTGTCCCCGCGAGAGGCCACGCACAAATCCATGGGCCAGATCACTGGCGCGTTGGTGGGCATTGCCATGGTGCTCTCGGCGGTTTTCGTGCCGATGGCGTTCTTTCCCGGCTCCACGGGTGTGATCTATCAGCAATTCGCAATCACCATCGTGTCGGCCATGGCGCTGTCGGTGGTGGTGGCAATCACTCTGACGCCCGCGCTTTGCGCGTCCTTGCTCAAGGCCAAGGGGCATGCCCCGGCGCACGGACCGTTTGCATGGTTCAACGCAGGGTTTGGCAAGCTCACCAATGGCTATGGCGGCACGGTCGGCTGGTCGGTGCGCCGCCCGGTACGGGTGTTCGTGGTCTATCTGGCGCTCGCCTTGGGCATGGCGCTGATGTTCTTGCGCACGCCCACCGGATTCCTGCCCGAAGAGGATCAGGGCATTCTATTTACCCTCATCCAGACGCCCACCGGATCGAGCGCGGAACGGACGCTGGAGGTGGTCAAGCAGGTCGAGGATTATTACCTCGAACAGGAAACCGATGTCGTGAACTCCTTGTTCGGCGTCGTGGGGTTCAGCTTTTCGGGCAATGGGCAGAACATGGGTCTGGCCTTTGTCCAGCTCAAGGATTGGAAAGATCGGACTGAGCCGGGCCAGAGTGTGCAAGCGCTTGCCGGGCGCGCCTTTGGCGCCTTCAGCCAGATCCGCGATGCGATGGTATTCCCGGTGGTGCCGCCTTCGGTGATCGAATTGGGCAACGTGTCGGGGTTTGATTTCTACCTTCAGGCGCGGGCCGGGCAGAGCCATGCCGATCTGATGGCGGCGCGCAATCAACTGCTGGGCATGGCGGCGCAAAGCGATCTGATCGCCTCTGCCCGCCCCAACGGGCTAGAGGATGCGGCGCAATACAATCTCGACATCGACTGGCGCAAGGCCGGGGCGATGGGGCTGACGCCCACGGATGTTGGGCAGCTTCTCCAGATTGCCTGGGCGGGCAGCTATGTGAACGACTTCCTCGACCAAGGCCGGATCAAGCGGGTTTATGTGCAGGGCGAGGCCGATGCGCGGGCGCAACCCACCGATATCGACAAATGGCGGGTGCGCAATGCCAGCGGCGGCCTGGTGCCGTTTTCGAACTTCGCCGAAGGGCGATGGGATTATGGCGCGCAGGGGCTGTACCGCTACAATGGCATCCCATCGGTGCAGTTGCAGGGCACGCCGGCGCCCGGGGTCTCGACCGGCGAAGCAATGGCCGAGATGGAGCGTCTGGTGGCGCAGTTGGGGCAGGGCTATGAGCTGGCCTGGACAGGGCTGTCTCTGGAAGAGCGCGAGTCGGGCAATCAGGCGCCGCTCCTCTACGCGCTATCCCTGGCGGCGGTATTCCTGTCGTTGGCGGCGCTGTACGAGAGCTGGTCAATCCCCTTTGCGGTCATGCTGGCCATGCCCATCGGCATCGTTGGCGCACTGACCGGCGCGTGGATTGGCGGGTTTGAGAACGGCGTGTTCTTTCAGGTTGGATTGCTCACCGTGGTGGGTCTGACCGGCAAGAACGCAATCCTGATCGTGGAATTCGCCCGAGATCGTTATGAGACGGGCGAGAGTATTTTCGAAGCCGTGACCGAAGCCGCGCGCCAGAGGTTCCGCCCGATCATCATGACATCCATGGCTTTTTCGCTGGGCGTTCTGCCGCTTGTGTTGAGTTCGGGCGCAGGGTCTGGCGGGCGCAATGCCATCGGGTCCGGCGTGCTGAGCGGGACAATCTCGGGCACTGTGCTCGGGGTGGTGTTCGTGCCGCTCTTCTTTGTGATCGTGACGCGCCTCTTTGGTCGGGGCAAGCCGCGCGATTGACGGGGCGCAGTTCCCGGCTATCGCCGGGGACTGTCACATGATTGTCGCCTGAGCATTCTAAACGCCTGAGCAACCCGGCCTTTAAAGGGCCGGCGCCAAGCAAACTCAGGAGCCAAGAATGACCTATCCCCTCCAAAGCCTGTCCCGTCGTACCGTGCTGGCAACTGGTGCCGCCGCGCTCGCAACCCCGCTGATCGCGCGCCGCGCGCTTGCCTCTTCTGGCGAGGTCAACGTTTTTGCCTGGGGCGATTACTTCCAGAACGGCGAGATTCCCGAAGCCTTCACCAAGGCCACCGGCATCAAGGTGAATGTCTCGACCTATGGCTCCAATGAAGAGGCCGCGTCCAAGCTGCGCGCCGCTGGCGGCAAGGGTTTTGACATCCTCTTCCCGTCGGTCGACACCCGCCCCAACTATGACGAGGGCAATCTCTTGGCCGAGATCGACGAATCCAGGCTCAAGGTGGACCGGATCGAGCCCGCACTCTGGCGGTCGTCGCTGGAACTGGGCGCAGCGCATCGCGGCAAGCGTTATCTGGTGCCGTTCGATTGGGGCACCGAGGGTATCACCTGGGACTCGAGCGCCGTTGATGTTGCGCCGGCCGATCTGTCTTATGCCCATCTCTGGGCGGACGGGCTGAACGGCAAGGTGGCCATGCGCCAGAAATCGGTGCTCATCACCCTCGCAATCTATCTCGACTCGATTGGCGAAGTGCCGTCGAACCGCGCCATGGACCTCTACAAGACCGAAGCAGATACGCGCCGCATCTTTGATGCCTGCGTGGCCTTTGCCGCCAAGAACAAGGCCAATATCGGTGCCTATTGGAACAACGCCACCGAGGCCACCGGCGCCTTTACCGATGCGGGCTGCACCATCGGCCAGACATGGGATACGACCGGCATCAAGCTGCACATGGACGTGGACCCCAAGTGGCGCTATGCCGCCCCGAAAGAGGGCGCGCTTGCATGGATGGACACCGCTGCGATCCCGTCGGGGGCCGAGAATGTCGATCAGGCCTATGAATTCCTCAACTTCCTGATGAGCCCGGAAATCGGCGGCATGTTCGCAAACGCAACCGGTTACAATTCGGCGGCTGTCGGCGCATCTGCACATCTGAGCGAGGCCAACAAAGAGGCCTTTGCCTTTGCCTATCAGAATGGCGCGATCGAAAACCTGTGGTGGTGGCCGATGTTCACGCCCTGGTTCTCGGCGGTGCGCGAAGAGTATTCTGAAAAGCTGACCAACGCCTGAGGCGACAGGGTGGCGCGGGGTGATGTCCCCGCGCCCATTTCATGGACAGACCAAGATGACAGTTTCCGCGCGCGGGATGGAGATCACCCTATCCGCTGCCGCCGTCCGATTTGGCGACTTTCAGGCCGTGCATCCCACGGATCTGACCATTCGGGCGGGTGAGTTCTTTTCGATCCTCGGACCCTCGGGATGTGGCAAGACCACGATCCTGCGTCTTGTGTCGGGCTTTCTCGATCCGTCCGAGGGCGATGTGTTGATCGGTGGCCGGTCCATGAGGGGTATCGCTCCCTCGGATCGTCCGACCGCGCTGATCTTTCAGAATCTCGCGCTTTTTCCCTTGATGCCAGTGTGGGAGAATGTGGCCTTTGGCCTTGAAATGCGCGGGTGGAGCAAGGCAAGGCGCCGGGCACGTGCGATCGAGCTGCTCACGATGGTGGCGCTTGGCGATCATGCCGATAAGCTGCCCTCGGAATTGTCGGGTGGTCAGCGTCAGCGCGTGGCGATTGCCCGCGCTCTGGCGGTTGAACCTGCGGTTCTGCTGCTGGACGAACCGCTTTCGGCGCTCGATCTCAAGCTGCGCCAGCATATGCGCACAGAGCTCAAGCAATTGCAGCGCGAGACCGGCATCACCTTTGTCTATATCACCCATGATCAGGGCGAGGCGCTGACCATGTCTGACCGGGTGGCGGTGATGAATGCCGGACGGCTGGTGCAACTGGGCACGGCTGACGACCTCTATGACCGCCCGGCAAACGCCTTTGTTGCCACTTTTGTCGGGGAAACCAACCGTCTTACCGGGCGCATCGATGCGGTAGAGGGGAAGCGCGCGCGCATCGCCACCCCCGAGGGCCCCTTTGTCGCGCCCAATCCGGCGGGTTTGGGGGTGGGAAATCACGCGTTTCTTTTCCTGCGGCCAGAACGGTTGCATGTGCTGACCGAAGGCGACAGCCGCGCCAACATGCTGGCCGGCCGCCTCGTTCGTCGGGATATGGAGGGGGCGTTCTCGACCCTCGTGATCGATACAGGCCAGAGCCATGTGACCGTGCACCGTGTGAATGGGGGAGATGCCCCTCTTGTGGAGGGGGCCGTGTCCCTTGGGTTTTCGCAAGATGCTGGGGTGATCCTGCCCTTGGGCGAGACCGCCAATGACTGAGCTGCGCCGCGCTTTCGGTGCGCCCTTGTCGGCGCTGATCGTTTTTCTGGCAGGCGTCTGGATTCTGGGCCTGATTGCCGCGCCGCAGATCATCATGATCGAACAGTCGTTCTGGACCATGCAGCGCCCCGAGGGCGCGGCCGAACTGTCGGTCAGAATCGACGCGCTCTACAATCGCCTCGATGTTCTGGCGCTGGATCACGCCGCAGCCGCCGATGACGCGGCCCGCGCCGCCATCGACGCCGAGCGCGTTGAGGTGCAGGGCGAAATCACCGCACTCGAAGCCCAGGAAAGCACGCCGGTCAAGACCTGGACACTGTCAAATTACGCACAGATGGGGCAGGCGCATCTGGCCATTTTCGCCAAGACGATCCTCGCTTCTCTTGCCGTGACGGCGATTGCCTTTGTGGTCTGCTATCCCATCGCCTTTGCCATCGCCAAACTGGAGCCGCCGCGCCGGGCGGCGATGATCATGTTGGCGCTGGTGGTGCCTTATGCAATCAACGAACTGCTGCGGGTTTTCGCCTGGCAGATGATCCTGAATTACAGCGGGCCGCTCAACGCGGCACTGGGGTTGGTGGGGATTGGTCCGATCCCCTTTCTCGAAAGCGGCACAGGCGTCTTTGTGGCCATGGTCTATGCCTATATCCTGTTCATGGTCTTTCCGCTCTACAATGTGCTGGAAACGCTCGACACCAATCAGATCGAGGCGGCGCGGGATCTGGGGGCCGGACCGCTTCAGATTCATCGCCGCGTGGTGTTGCCCCATGCCCGGCCCGGTATTGCCGTGGGCTGTATCATGACCTTCATGCTGTCGGCGGGGTCTTATGCGGTGCCCTATATCATGACGCGCGGCACCGCGGATCCGTGGTTCACGCAGCTGGTCTACAACCGCTTTTTCCAGGCAACCAATTGGAACGTGGGGGCGGCCTATGCTCTCAGCCTGCTGGTGGTCTGCACCGGATTCATCTTTGTGATGATGCGTCTGCTCAAGGTGCGGCTCAAGGATATCGCAAAATGAGCGGGCGGGGCAGCGGTCTCATCCTGCGTGTCTATATGGCGCTGTTCTTTGTCTACATGTTCTTGCCGCTCGGGATTATGGTCGTGGCAGGGTTCAATGCCTATTCACCGCCGTCGGTCACGGTCTGGCAGGGGTTCAGCCTGCAGTGGTTTGGTGAATTATGGGCGGATGAGCGGATGCGGTCGGGCTTGCGCAATTCGCTGATCATCGCCGGGTCCGTGATCGCCCTTGCCCTGCCGATGGGATTGGCGGGCGCGCTGCTGCTGGGGCGGTTGGGGGCACGGGCTGCGGGGTTGCTTTACACGTTGATGGTGTCGCCGCTTTTGACGCCGGGGATCATTCTGGGCATCTCAACGGTCATTTTCTGGCGCAACTTCGATGTCGCCGGGGGGCTGTTTACCGCGATCCTTGCACAGACGACATTTGTCGCCTCTTACGCGATGCTCATGTTCATGGCGCGGTTGCAGCGGCAGGATGCAACGCTGGAAGAGGCGGCGCGGGATCTGGGGGCCACGCCCCTGCAGGCGTTTCGCCGGATCACCTTGCCGTTCCTGCGGCCAACCATTGCCACGGCGGCGGTGATCGCGTTCCTGCAGAGTTTCGAGAATTACAATACCACCATGTTTGCCATCGGTGGTCAGCATACGCTGGTGACGGAAATCGGATCACGCATGCGGTTTGGTCTCTCGCCGGTGGTCAATGTCATCGGTATCCTCTTCATCATTGCCACGATCACCTGCGCGGTGGTCTGGGCCATCCTCAAAGAGCGCGAACGCGGCGCCGCAAACGGAGCATCGGCATGATCGACGTATTCTCTGCCCCAGGACGGTTCTGGCGCGGCAATCTGCATACACATTCGACCCGTTCGGACGGGGTGCTGCCCCCCGAGGAAGTCTGTCGTCGCTATGCCGCCGAGGGCTATGATTTCATGGCGTTGACCGATCATTTCGTCGGGCGCTATGACTATCCGATCACCGACACTCGCGCCTATCGCAGCAACCGCTTTACCACACTGCTAGGGGCCGAGTTGCATTCGGGCGCGCTTTCCAACGGGGAGCTTTGGCATATCCTCGCGGTGGGTCTGCCCGATGATTTTACCCCCTCGAATTCCCCCGAGTTCAAGCCGGTGCCGGATCAGGAAACCGGCCCCGAGATTGCTGCGCGGGCGGTCGCCGCCGGGGCGTTTGTCGCTGTGGCACATCCGCAATGGTCTGGATTGACGCTGGCGGATGCGCGTAGCCTCAGCGCAGCGCATGCGGTCGAAATCTACAATCACGGCTGCCATATGGGCTGTGACCGGGGTGACGGATTCGGCATTGCCGATCTCTTGCTCAGTGAGGGGCGGCGCCTGTCGCTGATTGCCACCGATGACGCACATTTTTCTGAGCCCGATCATTTCGGCGGTTGGGTCATGGTCAAGTCCGAGGAAAACTCTCCCGAAGCGTTGCTTGCGGCGCTCAAGGCCGGCCTCTTTTACTCCAGTCAGGGGCCGGAAATTCGCGCGCTCCACGTGGAAGACGGGGCGATCGAGGTGCAATGTTCTGCCGCATCGGCGGTCATGGTGCTGGGCCACGGATCGGCCGGGGTGGCCGTGCATGGCCACTCGATGACACGCGCGCGCATCCCGTTTGATCCCCGTTGTGCCGCCTCACCGTGGCTGCGGGTCACGGTGGTGGATGCGGCTGGCAAACGCGCCTGGTCCAATCCGATCTGGAAGGGCTGAGCCGTGCTCAGCCCGCCGCGCGAT
The DNA here is from genome assembly GCF_027019125.1 of Roseovarius sp. GTDB lineage: Bacteria > Pseudomonadota > Alphaproteobacteria > Rhodobacterales > Rhodobacteraceae > Roseovarius. The sequence goes on from NZ_JALUXE010000027.1 coordinate 57,965, forward strand.
CCTCAAGGATCATATCCGAGGCTTTCTCGCCGATCATGATGGCCGGGGCGTTGGTGTTGCCCGAAACGATCTCGGGCATGATCGAGCAATCCGCCACGCGCAGCCCGTCAATGCCATGCACGCGCAGCCGCGCATCCACCACGGTATCTGGTCCCTGTCCCATCTTGCAGGTGCCGGTCGGATGATAGATCGTCGTCGAATAGCGCCGCGCCCAATCCAGTGTGCCCTCGTAATCCTCAAGGTCAAGCGTGCGGTCGGGGCGGAACTCCTCTGAGATCTTTGACGTTAACGGCGCGCAGCGCGCGATGCGTCGGGCGATCTTGATCCCTTCCACGATGGTTCGGCAATCGGTTTCGGTCGAGAGGTAGTTGGGGATAATCTTCGGATATTGGCGCGGATCTCCCGACGCGAGCCGGATTTCTCCTCGGCTTTCTGGCCGCAACTGACAGACCGACATGGTAAAAGCCGAGAAGCGATGCACGCCCTCGCCGGGGCTGTCGGCGGACCAGGGTTGCACATGGAACTGCACATCGGGCGTTTCGACATGGTCGCCGGTGCGCATGAATCCCGTCGCGAGGCTGGCCGCCATGGCCATGGGGCCCGAGCGCGACAGCGCGTATTTCAGCGCGATCCGCGCCTGATTGGTCAGGCTGCGCACCTCGTCGTTCATCGTCGGTTCATGGCATTTGAACACGAGCCGCGCTTGCAGATGGTCCTGCATGTGACGCCCTACCGCCCGCAGGTCATGGCGCACCTTGATTCCGTGGTCCTGCAAATGCGCTGCTTCGCCAATGCCCGAAAGCATCAAGATCTGGGGCGAGCCGATGGCACCAGAGGACAGGATCACCTCGCGCCCCGCCCGGACCACCTGATCTAACCCCGCCCGGTCGCGGTAGGCCACGCCGGTCGCGCGCCGCCCCTCAAGGATGATGTGGCTGGCCTGCGCATGGGTGATGATGGTCAGGTTCGGTCGTTTGCGCGCCGGGTTGAGAAAGGCCACAGCCGCAGAGCACCGCCGCCCGTTGCGCGTGGTCAGTTGGAAATATCCCACGCCCTCTTGCGTGGCCCCGTTGTAATCGGGATTGAACGGATAGCCCGCCTCCTGTGCGGCGGCCACCCAGGCGTCACAGATCGGGCGTTTGAGGCGCATGTCAGAGACCCAAAGCGTGCCCTGATCGCCGTGATACTCATCGGCACCGCGTTCTTGATTTTCAGAGCGTTTGAAGAGCGGCAGCACATCCTTCCACCCCCAGCCCGGATTGCCCATCTGCGCCCAGCGGTCGTAATCCTGCGGTTGACCGCGCACATAGAGCAAGCCGTTGAGCGAGGAAGAACCGCCCAACACCTTGCCGCGTGGCCAGTCGAGCGCACGACCATTCAGCCCCGGATCAGGCTCCGTGCGATAGCACCAATCCACTGCCGGATTGTGCATCGTCTTGAAGTATCCGACGGGAATATGGATCCAAGGGTTCCAGTCTCGGCCACCGGCTTCGAGCAGAACCACCTTGATCGCGGGGTTCGCCGAGAGACGATTCGCCAGGACACATCCGGCAGAGCCCGCGCCGACGATCACGTAATCCGCTGAAATCTCCGACATTCCGGGCCTCCATTTGGTCATTCTTGGTGCAAGAAAAAAATATCCTTGCCAGAATAAGGATAATTCGATCAATATTGAGACTGCAAGTATCAAAATTGCACAATGGGGAGGAGACCATGAAAGTATCGAAAGCCCTGAGCGGAATTTCCCGCCGGGACCTGTTCCGCCTGTCAGGTCAGTTCGGCCTGTCATCCGTGGTATTGGGTGCGGGGGCGCTGACGGGGGCAGTCTCGCTTCCGTCCTTGGCGCGCGCCGCCGAGAGCACCTATGAAAAGCGCTTTGGCAAAGAGCCCAAGCACACGCTGAAATTGGGGGCTGCGGGTTTCAACGCACGCAACCTGTTGATCGAACGCGCCGGCGTTCTGGAATTCGCCCGCGATCTGGAGGAGCGGACCGAGGGTGAAATTCGCGTGGAATTCATCGGCGACAACCAGATCTGTGGTCAGCTCAACTGTGTGGAAAAGACACAGACGGGCGTGGTCGACATGTATGCCGCCTCGACACAGAATTCAGCCGGCGGTGCGCCCTACCTGAACGTCCTCGACTACGCGTATATGTTCCCCAGCCGGGCCGCGCAGTATCACTTCCTCTATAGCCCCGCCTCGCAAAAGATCTTGCGCGAGCCGCTGGAAAAGCGGCATGGCCTCAAATTCCTGTTCTCGCATTGCGAATTGCGCGGCCTTCAGATGGGCAAATCTTTTGCTGACAAGCCCACCGTGACCAAGCTTGAGGAACTGTTCGGCACCAAGAACCGTGTGACCGGCACGCAGTTGGGCCGTATCGCCATGCAATTGCTCAACCTCAACCCGGTGCCGGTGGCCTGGGAGGAAACGCTCGACGGGCTCAAGCAGGGATTGATCGACGGGGCCGAAACCTGGGCCTCTGCCGTGGCTTATGCGAACATGGCCCCCGTCGTCAGCCAGTCGGTTGACCTCAAGTTCTTCTGTGGCACCGAACACACCTCGATGTCGGCCAAGGTGTTCGACGCGATGGAGGCGCATTTGCAGGATGCAATCATGGAGTCCGCCTATCTGGCGCAGGTCCATGTGCAGGCGGCCAACGAGGCGGCGCTTGTCAAGACGGTGGGCTTTTCAGACCCGCAACTGCCCGGCACCATTTTTGCCCAGAACGGCGTGCGCCCCGCGTTTCTCGCCGACGATCAGATCAAGATGGCCGAGGAAATGTGCTCGCCCGAGTTCAATCCGGAGCCTTGGGCGCAGTGGCGTGAGCGGCTCAATGGCTGGGCCGATGGCATCGACACCTATCAGGAAATCTACAACGTCGCGCGCGAGATTCCTGTGGATACGCTGCCCGAGAATGTCGAGCCGCGCCGCTGGTGGCGGTCAGCCTAAGACGATAGGCTCTGATCGGGTCGCGCAATCCGCGTGGCCCGATACCCCAAGCCGCCGACACGTGCGGCACGGACATACGGCAACCCAAAGGGAGGAACGGGCATGACCGGCTGGTTTCAGGGCACAGGCGAGATCCTGAGCGCCCTCATGGCAGGCGATTCCTGGATGTTGAGTCAGGCGATGAACGCCCCGGCGGCCTGGCCGTTGGGCCTGGCTGCAATGCTGGTGCTGGCGTTGGTCATTCTTCTGTTCTATCGCCTCAGCCCTTGGGCAGAGCGCAATCTGGAAAAGACGATCATGGTCGTGTCCTATCTGGCCATCGGCGGGATCATCTTTGTCGAGGTCTTTCGCCGCTTCGTGCTGTCGCAACAGGTGCCATGGTCCACCACGCTGCCGCCGTTTCTGTTTCTCATAATGACCTATTTCGGCTGTAGCTATAACGTGAAATTGCGCACCCACCTGGCCTTTGCCGAATTCCGAAACGCAATGTCGCGGTCGGGGCAGATGGGGTGCCTCATGCTCGACGCGGTGCTGTGGGTCGGGTTCTCTTGGGTCGTGGTTGTGACGTCCACCAAGGTGGCTGTCAATTCGGCCGCGAATTTCCAGATCATGCTGGGCACCGACAATGTCATGCAATGGTGGTTCCTCTTGTCCGTGCCTCTGGCCTTTACCACGCTGGTGGCACGGGTGATAGAGAATGCCGTGACGGATATTGCCAATTTCCGCAGTGGCGAGACCCTGATCTCCCAAGCCGTGATCGGAGGCGACTGACATGAGCGACCCAACTCTCATCACCGCGATCTCCATCGGTGTAACGTTTCTCTTCATGCTGGGTGTGCCGGTGTTTCTGGTCATTGGCTATTGGGTGATCGGCGTTTCCTTCGTTCTCGGTATGCCGCTCCAGAATATCGGCGGGGCGCTCGGGGATGTGTTCACCGACGGCTTTGCGCTTCTGGCGATGCCGCTCTTTATTCTGACCGGCGATCTCATCAACCGATCCGGGATCGCGCGGCGCTTGAGCGATTTCGCCTATGCCTGCCTTGGCTGGATACGGGGCGGGTTGGCCATGGCGGCGCTTGGCGCTTGCGGGCTGTTCGCGGCAATCTCGGGGTCCAACTCGGCCACGACGGCGACCATCGGCTCGATGCTGCACCCCGAGATGGTCAAGGGTGGCTATGATGCGCGCTTTTCGGCTGCGACAGCGGCGGCGGGCGGCACGGTGGGCATCATCATCCCGCCCTCGATCATCTTCATCGTCTATGGTTTCTTGCTCAACCTGCCGATTTCCGAACTCTTTGTCGCGGGCATCATTCCGGGCACACTGATGGTGTTGGCCATGATGCTGGCGGCCTTCCTGATCTGCTGGCGCAATGGCTGGGGTTTCCTCATCCCGCTCAGCCCGCTGCGCGTCTTCAAGACCGCCATCGGCGCTTGGTTGGGCTTTTTTGCCATCGGCCTCGTGCTCTGGGGCATCTACACCGGCAAATTCTCACCTACTGAGGCGGCGGGTGTGACGGTGGGGTTTTGCGTTATTGTGGGCTTTCTTAGCCTGCCGCTCTACAAGCTGATGGGCGGTGCCAAGGGGCGGGACGTCAGCGAAAAGAAGATCTCGGAAATGCTGGTGGTCGAAGGTTTCAGCCCGCTGGAGTTACCCTCGATCACGATGCGCTCGGCGCAGATCACGGGCATTCTCGCGCCGCTCATCGCGGTCTCGGTGGTGATGCAGCAAATCCTGTCGGTTCTGGGTGCGCAGGAAGTGATCGGAAATTTCGTGACCTCAATGGGTGGCTATTACGCGGTGCTCTTTACCTCGATGGCCATCGTCTTTGTCTGCGGCATGGTGCTCGAGAGCCTGCCGGTGACGATCATCCTCGCCCCCATTCTGGCCCCTATCGCCCATTCCGTCGGGGTCGAGCCGGTGCAGTTCGCGGTTATCTTCCTGGTCGGCGCCTCGATCGGGTTTGTCACGCCGCCCTATGGTCTCAACCTTTATGTGGCCTCCGGGGTGACGGGCGTTCCCTATTTCAAGCTGTTGCGCTACACCGTGCCCTATCTCGTGGCGCTCTTGTCGGTCTGGTTGCTCGTGGCTCTGGTGCCGGTCCTTTCAACGGCGCTGCTTCCGCAACGGTAGAAGGGGCTGATCATGGATGGCGACGACGCAGGAACGATCCCAACCAATCTGCGGCTTTTGCTCGTGCTTGAGGAAATTGCGCGTGTGGGCGTGCCGGTGACGCCCACAGAGATCAATGCAACGCTCGGGCTGCCCAAGCCAACCATCCATCGCCTCTTTTCCACGCTGGAAGGAGAAGGATTTCTCCAGCGCGACATGGATGGGCGCACCTATTCGCCGGGACCGCGCCTGCGCACGATGGCGGGCGGCATCCTTTCGTCGCTGCGCATTCGTACGGCGCGGCAGGCGATCCTCAAACGGTTGAGCGGAGAGATCGGCGAGACCTGCAACATCGCCCTGCCGGATCGGGACGCGATGATCTATCTCGAACGGGTCGAGACGCAATGGCCGCTGCGGATACAGCTGCCCATCGGTACGCGCGTGCCGTTCTATTGTACCGCAAGCGGCAAGATGTATCTCAGCACGCTGGCGCGCAGCCATCTTGTGCGCTACCTGTCGGCCACTGATCTTGTGGCCCGCACCCCGAATACTCTGACCGATCCCGACGCGCTCTTGGCAGAAATTCAGCTTGTGCGTGATCAGGGCTATTCGCTCGACCGAGAAGAGTTCATGGAGGATATGATTGCCCTCGCTGTGCCGATCCTCGATGTCAATGACCGGTTGATGGCGACGCTCGCCTTTCATGCGCCAACGCAACGCTTCAGCATCGCGCAGGCGCTGGAATTCTTGGATGCAATGCGCGCGGCGGCGGCGGATTTGTCGAAACTGGTCGCCTGAGACGCGCTCAGACCCATTTTGCCAGAGGTGGCAGGCTCATCAACACGGCGTTGGCATCGTGTCCCGTGGCCAGCCCGAATTTGGTGCCCCGGTCATAGACGAGGTTGTATTCGGCGTAGAGGCCGCGATGCAGAAGCTGCGTGTCCTTGTCCGCGTCCGACCACGGCTGACTCCTGCGCTTTTCCACCAGCGGCACATAGGCGGGCAGAAAGGCGCGCCCGATGTCCTGCGTCAGCGCAAAATCGGCTTCCCAATCGCCTGTGTTGCGGTCATCCATGAAAATTCCGCCCACGCCGCGCGCCCGGTTGCGATGCGGCACATAGAAATACTCATCAGCCCAGGCTTTGAGCTTGGGATAGAGATCCGACCCGTGCGGGTCGAGATGCGCCTGCTGCTGTGCATGGAAATGCGCCGTATCCTCGGGATACTCGATGCAAGGATTGAGATCAGAGCCACCACCGAACCACCACGCATGAGGGGTCCAGAACATGCGGGTGTTCATATGCACGGCCGGGCAGTGCGGATTTTGCATATGCGCAACAAGGCTGATGCCAGAAGCCCAGAACCGCGGGTCGCTGTCCATGCCTGGCACGCCCCGCGCGGCCATCGCACGCTGGGCCGCTTCGCCCAAGGTGCCGTACACTTCGGAGACATTGACGCCGACCTTTTCAAACACACGGCCGCCACGCATCACGCTCATGAGCCCACCGCCGGCGTCCGATCCGTCATCGCTGTGGCGGCGGGTCTCGCTGACCTCGAACCGTCCGGGCGCCGCCTCTGACATCGGTCCGGTGGCATGGCTGTCTTCCAACCCCTCGAAAGCGGCGACGATGTCGTTGCGCAATTGGCGGAACCATGCGGCGGCGCGGGTCTTCTGCTGGGTGAAATCGTCGGTCATTCGTTTAGTCCTAGGGCCATGATGCCTATTAGTGCGCCGGGGCCGCACAGGGGTCAAGCAGGGTGCGTCCGCCATCCACCGTCATGATTTGCCCGGTCATGAATGCCGACCCATCGCAGGCCAGATAATGCACCGCCTCGGCTAGTTCCGCCGCCGAGGCAATCCGCCCCAGAGGAGTGTGACACTCGATGTCAGAGCGGTAATCGCTGTGTTCCCTCAGCGTCTCCTTGAGCGATGCGCTCATGACCGAGCCAAAGGCCAGAGCGTTGACGCGAATACGGTGCGGTGCCAGAGCAAGGGCGAGGCTACGTGTCATCTGATCGAGGGCGGCTGAGGAAACCGAATACGCCAAGAGATCCGGATGCGTGCAGCGCGCGGCGATGGATGAGAGATTGACGATGGTTCCCGCGCTGCCCTCGGTCTGACCCTCGGATTGCTTGATCATTCGGCGCGCGACTTGCTGGCTCATGCGCAGGGCGGTCAAGAGGTTCTGTTCCAGCAGCATCTCGACCGCATCGTCATCCGGGTTGAGCGCGTCTGACGGTACGATCTGGCGGCAGGCGTTGACAAGGATATCCACCTGTTCGAAAGCGTCGATCGTCGCTGACAGGAGATTGGCCTGCGTCAGCTTTTGCCGCAGGTCGCCCGCAAAATATCTGATGTTGCTGCTGTCGTCATTCTCGCCCAATTCCTTGACCAGGCGTGCCTCATCCATATCGGCAAAGACGACATTGGCGCCCTTGTCCGCGAAATGGCGCCCGATGGCGAGCCCGATACCATTGGCTCCCCCGGTGACGATGGCGGTTTTTCCGGTGATCGAGAAGGACATGTCTGGCCTTTCAAGCTGGGTCCATGGCGTACGGGCGGTGCTATCTGCCCTGTCGCATCGGACGGCTGGCGTGGAGGATCTTGAAGCGCGTATCGCCCGCAACCTCGAGGACCGAGGTAAAGGCCTGCGCAAGCGTGGTTTCATAAGGCAGGTGGCGGTTCGCGACCATCCAAACGCTGCCCGAGGGTTTGAGCATGCCCGCTGCCGCGCGGATGAAGGCGCGGCCAAGATCGGGATCGGCACTGCGGCTTTCGTGAAAGGGCGGATTCATGATGACGGTGTCGGCACGCGTCTCGGGCTGCCAGACGGTTGCATCGGCCCAGTGGAACTGTGCGCGTGGATCCGTCACATTCTGCCGTGCGCAGGCGAGTGCGGCGTGATCCGCCTCGACCAGATCAAGGCGCGTGATGCTTGCGCGCTCCAGTGCGCGTGCACTCAGATAGCCCCAACCCGCGCCCAGATCGACCACATGCGCGCCAAGCGCCTGCGGCAGGGTTTCGGCCAAAAGCTGCGAGGCCGGATCGACGGCATCGGCGGAAAAAACGCCCGGTGCGGTGACATAACTGCCTGAAATGGGCTGCGGTGCGGTGGCGGCCCAATCGGCAAACTCCGGGCCTGCGGCAAAACTGAAAATCTTGCCATGCGCCTTGGACAGTGGCGCGCTGACCGTCACGCGGCGACGGCAATCGCGTAGCACCGATTCGATCCCATCGGTCTTGAGCCCATCCACGATGACCACGCCATCGGTGACAGCGGCCGCCTCTGCCAGGAGCGCGTGCGCCCGCGCCTTGGCGCGGGGCAGACAGAGAATGGCAACACCATACCGCCCCTCGGGGGCTATGGCACAGTCATATCCCAAGCCGGCAAAGTGATCGTAGTCGGGCTTGAACGCTGTGATCACTTGCACGCGCTCTTTTGGCAGAGCCGACAGATCAGCGCCTGCGCGCGGGGTGAATACGGCAACGCGTCCTGTCTCGGGCAGGGTCGCAACCCCGTCGGCGAGGGCAAGTGTCAGGCGAGTGGCAAGGGCCAAGCTATTCTTTTTCCATGGTGCATTGCAGCGGATGTTGGTGACGACGGGCAAAGTCCATCACCTGAGCCACTTTGGTTTCGGCGATTTCGTGGCTGAACACACCAACAACCGCCAGCCCCTTCTTGTGCACGGTCAGCATGATTTCAAAGGCCTGAGCATGTGACATGCCGAAAAATCGCTCGAGCACGGCGACGACGAATTCCATCGGTGTGTAATCGTCATTCAGTAGCAGAACCTTGTAAAGCGGTGGGCGTTTGGTCTTGGGGCGTGTTGCAACGACCACCGCGGGATCGCCCGCGTCTTCCTTGGGCCCGGTCAGTGTCATCGGATGCTGGATCATTTCAGTCGCACACTCGGATCATTGCCATGTGACAGGGTCTCTTTCATGACGTCTATATATCGTTTGACCGGGGTTAGAAAAGGGTCCCAGTGAAAGAAGCCATTCAATCCGCCGTGTCGGGGATCGGCGCGATCAGGTCCGGGCCGTGCGCACGGTTGGAATTTACCGCAGGGGTGACGCGCCACATCTCCAGACAGTCCTCGGGCGCAGGGCGCATCAGCCGCGCCGCGCCATGCCCCGCCTCGCCCAGCCAGAGCGGCCAGTCCTTTGGCTCGAGTATCACGGGCATGCGATGATGCAGCCGCGCCATGGTGTCATTGGCGGCGCAGGTCACAATCGCGCAGGTCTCGATCCGCTCGGTGCCGCGCGTCCAGCTTTGCCAGATTCCGGCCATGACCAGCGGTGCGCCATCCCGCCGCCGTATGAACCACGGCAGGCGGCTGTCGCCGTTGCGGGTCCATTCGTAGAAACCCGTGCATGGGATCAGGCAGCGGCGCGTGCGCGCCGCCTCGCGAAAGGCGGGCTTGTCGGCGATGGTTTCGGCGCGGGCATTGATCAAGAGCGGTCCGGCAGTCAGGCTGTCATACCAGGAGGGCAGGAATCCCCACCGCAGGGCCGACAGCCGCCGAGCGCTGCTCTCTCCCATGCGGACGGCGGCAATCCGCGCTGTAGGACAGACGTTGTAATCAGGGGGCTGAGGCAGGTCATTGTCGGGAGCCGCGCCAAAGAGTTGCGCCATCGCGTCATTGGGCAGGGTGATGACAAAGCGCCCGCACATGCCTGTCGTCGGGTCAGGGTTGACGGGGCAGGCCGGTGCCGATCATCGAATCGCGCGTGACGAGACTGGCCAATTGCGCCTCGTCCAGACCCTCTGTGCCTTCGGGGCGTGCCGGTAGCACGATATAGCGCATGTCGGCGGTGCTGTCGTGGACGCGCACTGTGACATCATCGGGCAGATCGAGGCCGAATTCGCGCAGGACCGCGCGCGGTTCGCGCACTGCGCGGCTGCGATATTCCCGCGTCTTGTACCAATCGGGTGGCAGGCCCAAGAGATTGCGCGGATAGCAGGAGCAGAGCGTGCAGACGATGAGATTATGGGTCTGCGCGGTATTCTCGACCGCGATCAAATGGAGTGGACCGATATCGAACCCCATCTCGCGGCTCGCCGCAGAGGCATCGGCCAAGAGCCGCGTCTTGAAGTCGGGATCAACCCAAGCGCGCGCCACCACCGCCGCGCCATTGGCCGGGGAGCGGGCATCCATCGCCTCGATCTGTGCGGCAATCTCGGTGGGGGTAAGATGGCCCTTTTCCAGCAGCAACTCGCGCACCGCGATTTCCATGCGCTGCCAATAGGTCAGTGGGCCATCATTATCGGTGCGGTAAGGGTGTCCAGAGGGGCTCATTCCCTCGTGGTGGAAATGGTCGTGATCGTGGTGGTCATGAGGCATGGTGATCCACCTTTTCGAGCCAATGCGCGTAGAGTTCGGCATCGAGCGTGTCGTCAGGGTTCTCGGCCGCCTCACCCCAGATGTCGCGCATCGAAAAACGCACGCGAAAAAGCGGTTTTTCCTCGGCGGGCAGGCCATAGGCCAATTGCTCGGGATTGCGGAACGCCCCCAAGGGCCGCTCGATCACGCCCACCTTGCCGCGCAGATACCACGGCGCGCGAACATGGCCCGGCGGCGTGAGAGCCTTGACCCGCACCCGCTCAGCCATCTTGCGCCTCGGCATAGGTGGGGCCGCGGGCCGCGACCGCGTCCATCCGGGCGGCCAGTTCTTCCAGCGAATAGACTCCGGCTTCCAGCAGGTTCTGGTTCACGGCGGCGATCCAGCGTTCGTAATAGGAGTATTTCTCGAAGGCGTCCTCGCCCATATCCTCGAGCGCGCGGCGCAGCCCGTCGACGGTAAACAGTCCCTTTTGCCCGCAGAGCACCATCAGCGCGTCGATACGCTTCTCCCAAAGGGCGAAGTCATGCCCTTCCATCGGCACAGGCCCGGCAGCCTGTCCGCCCATGTCATGCCAACGGCGTCCATTCCAATCGCTCATGACAAGAAGCGTAGGAGGGAAGGCAGGGCTTGTCCAGAGGTCACGCGCCATCGTCCTCAGGGGCGGTGACATAGGCGATCTCGCCTGCCGCCTCGAGGGTGCGCACGGCGTTGACCACCGCGGTCATTGCCTCTTCGGCATCGCGCAGGCGTACGCGGCCGCGCTCTTGGATCTCCTCTCGCATGGCCTCGGCCATACGTTTACCCATGTTGTTGAGGATGAACTCGGCCACCGGTGCCAGATCGCCCGAGGCAGCGCCGGCCAGCGCCGTGACCAGCACTGCCTGATCCACTTCGCGGGTGATACGGGGAATATCCGTTGGCTTCACGCGCTCGGGAATATGCACGAAGGTAAATATCGCGCGGCGCACAAGGGCCGCGAATTCCTGATCGGCTTCGTCCAGCCCGGTCAGCACGTCATCGCGCGTCGCGGCGGGGGAGAAGTTGAGGATTGCGCCGACACGCTCGACCGCCCCTTGGGCAAAGGCGGTCTCTGGAATGTCATGCAGTTCCGCCGCGAGCGCCAGACCGATCCTGTCCACCGCTTCCGGGCTGACCACGCCGGTTTGCGACACTGCATAGGTGATCCGCCGCGCCAGTTCACCGGGCAGTTTGCCCAAGAGATCCGCCGCGCGCGCCACGTCGAGCTTGGACAACAGCACCGCCGCGACCTCGGTGCTCTCGCGTTCGACAATCGGGATGAGCGCGTCGAGATCGGCCTTTTTGACCTGTTCCCAGGGATCGCCCTGCTGACGCACGCCTGCCTCTTTGCGCAGGCGCGCGGCGGTTTGAGGACTGATCCGACCATCAAGCGCGCTGAGCGCCCCCGCCACCCCGCGTGGAAAGGTCAGGCCCATGCCCTCCAACTCCTGCGCGAACTCCGCGACCACATCGGCGAGCGTGCCGCGATCGACATAGCGCATCGATCCCATCTGTGTGGTCAACCGAGCCTGGAGCACATCCGGCAGGTCGGTCAACGCGATGTCCGCCCCCTCATTGATCAGAAACCGGACGATGATCGCTGCCTTTTGTGACCGCGTGAGATGGGCCGTCACCCCGCCACGATGGGGCGGGGCCAGACGGGCCAGTGGAGTTGGTGCTTTCATCGTGCGCCTTTCTGCGGGTCAGGGCTGAGCTTAGAGGCCAAAGGGTGAAGAATTCTCTAAACATGACGCGGGATTTCAGTGGTTTCCCGGATGACGCCGCCCGTGCTTCGTGCTAGGGCCGATCCATGAGCCAGATGCCCAGCAAGATCGAAGTCCTGCAATGGATTTCGGAGAACCCGACCCTCACCGCGAAACGCGATATTGCCAAGGCCTTTGGCATCAAGGGGGCTGCGCGGATCGACCTCAAGCGCCTGCTCAAGGAACTGGAGGACGAGGGCCATCTGGAAAAGCGTAAAAAGACCTATCGCGATCCCGATCGCCTGCCACCGGTGAGCGTCTTGCAAGTGACGGGGCCAGCCTCGGACGGTGAATTGCTGGCGCGCCCGTTGGAGTGGGCGGGCGAGGGGCTGGAGCCTGTGGTGCTGCTGATCCCGCGCGCCACTGATCCCGCGATGGGGGCAGGCGACCGTATTCTGGCGCGTCTGCAAGAGGTCAAGGGCGAGACCCACCATTACGAGGCGCGACTGATCCGTCGCATCGGCACCAATCCACGCAAGGTCTTGGGGATTTTCCGCAAGGGGGCCGAGGGGGGGCGTATCCTGCCCATCGACAAGGGCGACGGCAAGGAATGGCTGGTGGCGGCGGATGCCACGGGCGGTGCGCATGATGGTGAGCTTGTCGAAGGGGAACAGGCGGGGCCGGTGGGACGCATGGGCCTGCCGCGGGCGCGGGTGCTCGACCGGCTGGGCGATCCCTCGGCACCCAAGGCCGTGTCGCTGATTGCGATCCATCAGCACGGAATCCCCGATACCTTTCCCGATGCGGTGATCGCCGAGGCGGATGCGATGAAACCTGCGGGCCTCAAGGGGCGCGAGGATCTGCGCGACATGCCGCTGATTACCATCGACCCATGGGATGCGCGCGATCATGACGATGCGGTCTGGGCCCATGCCGATGACGATCCCAAGAACCCAGGCGGGCATGTGATCTGGGTCGCGATTGCCGATGTGGCGCATTACGTGCGCCCCGGCACGGCGCTGGACCACGAAGCGCGCAAGCGCGGCAACTCGAGCTATTTTCCCGACCGTGTCGTGCCGATGTTGCCCGACCGGCTGTCGGGCGATCTGTGTTCGCTGCACGAAGGGGTGCCGCGCGCCTGTATCGCCGTGCGGATGCAGATCACCGAGACTGGCGACAAGATCGGGCATCGGTTTGTGCGCGGTCTCATGCGCTCTGCCGCCTCGCTGACCTATCAACAGGTGCAAGCGGCGCAGGATGGCGCGCCAGATGACAAATGCGCGCCACTCATGGAGGAGGTGATCAAGCCGCTTTATGCTGCCTATGCCGCCCTTGAAGAGGCGCGGCGGCGGCGTCAGCCGCTCGATCTCGACCTGCCCGAGCGCAAGGTTGTGCTGAGCGATGCGGGCAAGGTTCTGTCGGTGAATTTCACCGAACGACTGGAGGCCCACCGGCTGATCGAGGAGTGTATGGTGCTGGCCAATGTGGCCGCAGCTGAAACGCTGGTCGCGCGCAAATCGGCGCTCTTGTTTCGGGTGCATGAGGAACCAAGCCCCGAAAAACTCGATGCGCTGCGCGACGTGGCGGCGGCGGCGGGGATGGTGCTGGCCAAGGGGCAGGTGCTCAAGACCGCGCATCTCAACGCGCTTTTGCATGCCGCGCGCGATACGGATCATTCCGAGGTCATCAACATGTCCACCCTGCGGGCGATGACGCAGGCCTATTATGCGCCGCAGAATTTCGGGCATTTCGGATTGGCCCTGCAGGCCTATGCGCATTTCACCTCGCCCATTCGGCGCTATTCCGATCTGGTGGTCCACCGGGCACTGATTTCGGCGCATGGCTGGGGCAAAGATGGCCTCAGCCACGAAGAAGAAGCGCAGCTTGAGGCCACAGCGCAGCATATCTCCGACACCGAGCGCCGGTCGATGATGGCCGAGCGTGACACCAATGACCGCTATCTGGCGGCGTTTCTGTCGGAACGTCTGGGCGAGGAATTCACCGGACGGATCAGCGGCATCGCCAAGTTTGGCGTCTTTGTGAAACTGGACGAGACCGGGGCGGATGGCCTGATCCCTGTGCGCTCATTGGGGCGCGAGTATTTTCATTTCGACCGTGAAGCAGGGACACTGATGGGGTCTGACACCGGTCTTTTGATCGGGTTGGGGCAGCGCGTCACGGTCAAGCTGGCCGAGGCCGCGCCGGTGACAGGGGGCATCGCGCTGGAACTCGTGAGCCTTGATGGCGAGACTTTGCCCAAAGGTCCACGCGCCACCCGCGGCAAACCACCCAAACGCAAACTGGGCAGCGCCAAGCGCAAAGCGGCGGTTGAACGCCGCAAGGCGGAACGTAAGCGGCGGTAACGCAGGTCTATCGCAGCCCGTCGCGGGCGATTGCAACCGCAAGATCCCGCACCGCCTGGGAGCGCGCGGCTGCGATGGCGGTGGCCCCCGCTTCAAGCGGCACCGGCACGCTCAGATCAAAGAGTTGCGCCCTTGCCCGGCCGGTCTCGGACGACACGAAATATTGCCCGGCAAGGCGGAATACACCGCTCTCCTGTGCCAGCATGTCTTCGACCCGCACCTCGACCTGCGCCTCGGGAAATCCGCCAAATGGCCAAGGCTCTGCCGCGATCCTGGCACCCGTGATCTGCGCCAGATGGCGGCTGAGTTCCAGCGTGATGGCGCGGCTTGGGTCATCTGCCCAGAAGAGGCCCGGTTGGGTGCGCAATACGCCCGCCGCATCCGAGAGATAGATGTCCTCGCCCGCCGCGTAACCCGGCAAGGACACTTCGCGCAGCGCGACCGACGCAAAGGCGATCCGCTGCTTGGTCTCGACCGGCGCGCGCGGCACGGTCAGGCGCTGTTCGGGGACCGATGCACAAGCCGCGAGAGCGGCCAACATGAGAAGGGCGGAAAATCTCTTCATTCTTTCTATCGTCCCAACAGCAAGGAATTCGGATTGCGTTCAATCGCGCGGGCCAAGGATGACACGGCGCGGGCGGCACGTTCAACCTCGCGCATTGCCGCGCGGGCGTCGCGGCCCACGCCGTTGTCCGCAGCATAGCCTGCCAATGTGCCGCGCGCCTGTTCCAGCACCGCTTGGGCCTCGGCAATGAGGCCTGGCAGATCGCGACCGGCTTCGGCAAAGGTATCCGCCGCGTCGCGGGCCGAGCCGAGGGCCGCCGTGGCATTCTCGACTACGCCACCTTCGCGCAACTGCGCGAGCACATGACGCAACTCTTCAAGGGTCGTATTGAGCGTGCCGGGCAGCGCCTGCGCCCCCTCTCCCGCGATCAACGCGTCCGCGCTGCGAATGAGGGCGGTCAGCTCTGCGGCGAGGGCGTCAATCTCGACACTCTCGGCTTTTTGCGCCACGGCATCCAGCCGCGCGACAAGATCGGGTACGCCGCTGACCGCGTCGCTTACGCCCTGCGAGGCCGCGGAGGCATCGCTGAGCGCGGCACTCAGCTTGCTTGCCAGTGCCTCTTGCGCGATTTGCGCGACCAGCGTTTCCATTTCGGTCAACACCGCGTCAAGCCGCGCGGGCAGGGCCTGAACCTCTGGTGCACCGATCACGCCGCGTGTCTCATCCAAAAGCGCGTTGACGCTGCCCGGTATGTCGCGGGTCTCGCTACTCGAGACCAGAGCATTGGCGTTTTGCATGAGCGTGATCGCCTCGGCCATCACCTCTTCGATGGGCAGGGCGTTGATCCGCTCGAAGACGCCCGTCGCGGTGGCGGACACATCGGCGATCTCGCTTTCGGTGGTAGGCAGGAGCAGGTCGCCGCCCTCTATCGTTTCGATCTCGGCCGGGGGGGCATCGGGGACATCGACCAGTTCGATCTTGAGCCCGCCCGTCAGAAGCGAGGCCGAGGCGAGGCGCGCGCGCAGCCCCCGCGCGACGCTTTCGTGCAGATATTCCAATGCCGTGTCGCGCCCTGCGCCCCCCTCCAGCCCCAGCCGTCCGGGGCGTATCGCGAGATCAACCAAGAGCCGCACGCGCCCGTCGCCAAACCTGTCCTCGTCCACCACGCCGTTGAGAGCGCTCACCTGACCGATGCGCAGCCCGTTCCATTCCACCGGAGCATCGACGGTGAGGCCAGCAATATTGTCCTCGAACACGGCGGACAGCGTCAGGATCTCGCTATCGTCCCCGCGAAAGAGGCTGGCGCGGGCAGCGGATTCCTCGGGGTAGACCGTGTAGTCGTCCCCGGCGCGCGCGGCGGTGCCACCTGAAATCATCGTCTCGAACGTCACGCCACCCGACACAAGGGCTGCCACGGACGAAAAGTCGAGTTGCGCGCCAGCGGGCCCCAGAGAAAAGGAAAAGCCGGACGTGTCCCAAAACCGCGTGGCGCTGTTGATCAGCCGATCATGCGGGGCAAAGATCAGCGCCTCCGCTTCTGCCGAGGCCCCATCGGCAGTGATCCGCGGCCGCCCGATGCGCCCCACCTCGATACCGCGATAGACCACCGGCGCGCCCTCGACCAGCGAGGCACGTCCCTGCGCGCGCAGCATGAGGCGCAGACCGTCTTGTCCCACACGTTCCAGCGGCGCATCTGGCAGGCCGGTGATCTGCGTGACCGCGGCACCGGGGCTATTATCCCACAGACCCTCGATATACACGCCCGACAGCACCGTCCCGAGACCCGTCACCCCCCGCGCCGTGACTTGGGGGCGCACGACCCAGAATTGGGCATCCCCGTCGATATAGGGGGCTACCTCTTGATCCACGCGCACCTTGACCAGCACGCGGTCCAGCCCGGGCGCAAAGCTTACATCCTCAACCATCCCGACGGTGACATCGCGATAGCGCAATTCGGTCGTTCCCGCGCGCACGCCGGACGCGTTATCAAAAGCGATCTCGAGAAGTGGCCCACGTTCGGAATAGGCCTGCCATGCAACACCCAACACGACAAGCAGAGCCGCCAAGGGCACAAGCCAGATCACCGAGATGCGGTCGATCAGGTTGCGCCCTGCTGGGGTGACGGGGGGCTCTGGCGGCGGCGTGGCGGTTTGGGTCACGGTTGGCGGTCCTCTTGATCGTCAGGCGGGCGGGCGCTGTCCCAGATCATGCGGCTATCAAAACTCTGGGCTGAAAGCATGGTGAAAATCACCGAAAGGGCGAAAAACAGGCTGGCGCGCCCCGGCGTGATCGTGGCCAAGGCCTGCAATTGCACCAGAGATGACAGAATAGCCACAACGAAGACGTCGATCATGGACCAGCGGCCGATATATTCCACAATCTCGTAAAGCAGATGTTGCCGCGCCTGTGACAGGCGCGTGCCACGCCAGACGCCAAAGGCAAGGCCGGCCAACACGAGGAATTTGGCCACCGGGATCACCACACTGGCCACCAGAATGATCAGGGCCACGCCCCAGTTGCCATGCTGCGCCAATGTCACGGCACCGCCCACGATTGTGTCGGACTGCGTGCTGACCAATGTCCGCGTTTCTAGCATAGGGTAGAGGTTGGCGGGAATGTAACAGCCAAGACCCAACAACCACCATGCCCAGACCTTTTGCAGGGCCATGGGATCGCGGGAGTGCAAGATGCTGCCGCAGCGCGGACAAAGGGCCGTGCCGAGCGGGGCAACTCTCATACAACGGGTGCAGCCGACCAGGCCCATGTCGCGCGCGGTTCTCATTGATCCAGCGAGGCCCAGATCGAATAGCGGCACATCAGGCTGTCTGTCGCCACGACGAGCACCACAAGTATCGCGAACATCCACGCGGCCGGACCAAAGGCCACATCGGCCAAATCGCTCAGCTTGACCAAGGCAACCGCGCAGCCGATGGCGAAAATCTCGGCCATGGACCAAGGCACGAGCGCCTCGGAGAGGCGAAAGGCGGGGCGCGCAAGGGGCGCAGGCGGGCGGTCACGGATGATGGGGGCGAGCACATAGATCAACAAAAGCAGGCGCAGCGCCGGGATCACCACGATAAAGAAAAGCACGGCCACCGCCAGCACCGACAGCCCGCCCTCGAACACGAAAGCCGCCTGCAGGATGGATGCGTCATGATGCATCCCGCCCGCCCCGATGGACAGGAACGGAAAGAGCACCGCCGCCACGATGAGAATGAGCACCGTCAGCGCGAGGGAAATCAACTGTTTGCCCGCCTTGCGCCGGGGCGCGATCAGCACCGTATGGCAGCGTGCGCAAACTGCGCGTTGCCGCATCGCCACCTCTGGCGCTGTATAAACCAGATCGCAGGTCGGGCAGCAGATGAGGCCCGCCAGAGCGCCGCTGTCCGCCTCGCAGGCGCTCACGAGCGTTTCAGCAGCGCCAGCAGTTCCTGCGACGGCAGGCCATCTGGCGTCGCCCCCACGGATTGCTGAAAGGCGCGAATTGCGTTGATCGTGTTGGGGCCGATGATGCCGTCGATCTTTTCGATGGCGAAACCCTTGCGTTGCAGACGGCGCTGCATCTCCATCCTTTCCTCAAAGGACAGGGGGTTATAGCCGCGAGGCCAGGCCCCACGGATTTCAGGCCCTCCGCCGATCCGGTCCGACAGATGCCCGACGCCAAGCGCATAGGCATCAGAATTGTTGTAGCGCTTGATCACACCGAAGTTGTCAAAGACCATGAAGGCTGGCCCCTGAAGCCCCGCAGGCAAGAATATCGAGGCATTGCCGTAGTCGCGGACCGCGCGCCCATCCATGCCGACGACGCCTTGCGCCGCCCATTGCGACGGCAGGCGCTTGGCCTTGGCCGCCCCGGCGCTGAAGCCACGCGGCACTTGCACCTCGACACCCCAGGGCTGACCCTTGGTCCAGCCAAAGCGTTTGAGATAGGCTGCGGTCGAGGCGAGCGCATCGGTGGGGTTGTCCGACCATATGTCGCGCTTGCCGTCGCCCGTGAAATCCACCGCATAGGCAAGGTAAGAGGTGGGCATGAACTGCGTATGTCCCATGGCCCCGGCCCAAGAGCCCTTCATGTTCTCGGGCGTCACATCACCGGATTGCAGGATCTGCAAGGCGGCGATGAGCTGTTTTTCAAAGAATGCCCCGCGCCGCCCGTCATAGGCCAGCGTTGCCAACGATTGAATCAGCGGCAGATCGCCCAGCCGTTCGCCATAGGTGCTCTCCATGCCCCAGACGGCGGCAACAACCTCTTTTTCCACGCCGTAATGCGCCTCGATCCGTTCCAGCGCGCGACGTTGCTTGCGCAGCGCCTCTTGCCCGTTCTTGACCCGGACGGGTGAGATCGCGCTGTCGAGATAATCCCATATCTCGCGTTTGAACTCCGATTGGTTGCGGTCCTTGGACACGATCTCGGCATTGAAGGTCACGCCGCGAAAGGCGCGGTCAAACACCTGACCGCTGATCCCCTGCGACAGGGCGCGATTCCGGAAACCGGCAACCCAACTGTCGAAACGGGGATTCGCGTTGACCGGCACGATGGCGCTCTCTGACACGCCAGGGGGACGGATCTGGGGACGGAGGCTGCGTATCGGCACGTCACTGGCAACAATCACCGCCGCCGTGATGAGACCTGAACCGGGCCGCATCTGGGGGCGCAACGATTGCTCAACGGCCTGGGCCAACCCTGGGGATGCCCCGATCAGAACGCTCAGTAATCCTAGATATGCTGCTCGCATGGCCCGGCCTCTTTGTTGTGTGGCTCTGGTCTCAAGATAGCTCGATTGTTTCCGAATCAAAAGCGATCTCAGGATGTGCGCGCGCCGGATTGCCGATGACCCGGGTGCGAAACGAAAAGGCGCGGCGATGCCTCGCCGCGCCGTTCTATTTTCATCAAGGGAAGCGATCAGACCAGATCGAAGCGGTCTGCGTTCATCACCTTGGTCCACGCGGCGACGAAATCGCGCACGAATTTTTCGGGTGCGTCGTCCTGTGCATAGATTTCGGCATAGGCCCGCAGGATCGAATTCGACCCGAACACCAGATCGACACGGGTTGCGGTGTGTTTCACCGCGCCCGACTTGCGATCCACGATGTTATAGGTGCCATCGCCATTCGGCTCCCACTTGTAGCTCATGTCAGTGAGCGTGGTGAAGAAGTCCGTCGTCAGCGCACCCACCTTGTCGGTAAAGACACCATGGGCCGTGCCGCCGTGGTTGGTCCCCAGAACCCGCATGCCGCCGATGAGGCAGGTCATCTCATGCGCGCTGAGACCCATGAGCTGTGCCCGGTCGAGCAGCATTTCCTCGGGGGACACGACGTAGTCCTTCTTGAGCCAGTTGCGGAAGCCATCGGCCAGCGGTTCCAACGGGCCAAAGGACTCGGCATCGGTCATCTCTGCGGTCGCGTCGCCGCGACCGGGAGCAAAGGGCACCTCGATCTCGAAACCTGCGGCTTTGGCCGCCTGTTCGATGCCGACATTCCCTGCCAGAACGATCACATCCGCCACACTTGCGCCGGTCTCTGCCGCGATGGGCTCGAGCGAGGCCAGCACTCGCGCCAGACGGGCAGGTTCATTACCTTCCCAGTCCTTTTGCGGGGCCAGACGGATGCGCGCGCCATTGGCACCGCCACGCAGGTCCGAGCCGCGGAACGTGCGCGCGCTATCCCATGCGGTGGCAACCATGTCCGACAGGCTCAGACCGCTTGCGGCGATCTTGGCCTTGACGGCGGCGACGTCGTAGCCGGTCGTGCCTGCGGGGATCGGGTCTTGCCAGATCAGATCCTCTTGCGGGGCGTCCGGGCCGATGTAGCGGGTCCGGGGGCCCAGATCACGGTGGGTCAGCTTGAACCACGCGCGGGCAAAGCAATCCTCGAAATAGGCCTGATCGGCCATGAACTTTTCGCAGATGGCGCGATAGGTCGGGTCCATCTTCATTGCCATGTCCGCATCGGTCATCATCGGCATCACGCGCTTGGTCTCGTCGGTCGGGTCGACCGGCATGTCCTCTTCGCGAATGTCGATGGGCCGCCATTGCTGCGCGCCCGCCGGGGATTTGGTGAGTTCCCACTCATAGCCGAACAGAAGTTTGAAATAGCCCATGTCCCATTTGGTCGGGTGGGTGGTCCATGCGCCCTCGATACCCGAGGTCACGGCATTGGTAGCCTTGCCGCCAAGGTTGGGGTTGACCCAGCCAAAGCCCTGATTTTCCACATCTGCCGCTTCCGGCTCTGCGCCCAACGCGGACGCATCACCGTTGCCATGCGCCTTGCCGACCGTGTGGCCGCCGCAGGTCAGGGCCGCGGTTTCCTCGTCATTCATGGCCATGCGGGCGAAGGTTTCACGCACCTGACCGGCGGTTGCCAGAGGATCGGGTTTGCCGTTCACGCCTTCGGGATTCACATAGATCAGGCCCATCTGCACGGCGGCAAGAGGGTTCTCCATGGTGGCCGGGTTCTCGACGCTCTCATAGCGGCTGTCAGAGGGGGCCAGCCATTCTTTTTCCGCGCCCCAGTAGGTGTCTTTCTCGGGGTGCCAGATGTCTTCGCGACCGAAGGAGAAGCCAAAGGTTTTCAGCCCCATCGACTCATAGGCCATGTTGCCCGCGAGCAGGATCAGGTCGGCCCAGCTCAGCTTGTTGCCGTATTTCTTCTTGACCGGCCAGAGCAGGCGGCGGGCCTTGTCGAGGTTGCCATTGTCCGGCCAGCTGTTCAGGGGCGCAAATCGGATGTTGCCATGACCGCCGCCGCCACGCCCATCGGCCAGACGGTAGGAGCCGGCGGAATGCCATGCGAGACGGATCATCAGGCCGCCGTAATGGCCCCAGTCAGCCGGCCACCACTCCTGACTGTCGGTCAGGAGCGCCTTGACATCGGCCTTGACCGCCTCGAAGTCGAGCGTCTTGACCTCTTCGGCATAGTTGAAGTCTGCGCCGAGCGGATTGGTTTTCTGGTCATGCTGATGCAGGATGTCGAGATTGAGGGATTTGGGCCACCAATCGATGACGGTGGTGCCGGTTTCGGTCACGCTGCCATGCATGACCGGGCATTTGCCGATGTTGTTGCCGTCCATTTTTGTCTCCTACCTGGTGCGTTGTCGTTGGTGGGTGGTCTGGATGCGCCGCTGAGAGTGCGACCGATTTCATGGGCCACGCGCGTTATCCTCGGGCGGTGTAACAGATGCTTTTAATAATTAATAATTGGATTTGCTAAACGTAATCATAATTCAAGATTATTGTGTGTGGTCTCGCCGCAGTCGAAATACGCCAGAACCAGTGGCGATGAGAGTGCCGTCATCATCCCACACCTTGCCTTCAGCGAAATAGGTGGATTTGCCGCCGCCCGTCCGCCGTGCCTCGGCCATCAGCTTTGTTCCGGTGGCCTGACCCAGATAGCTGACCGTCAGCGACAGGGTGAGCGCCATCTGCTGCCGCGCGGGATCGCCGGTATAGCACCCTGAAAACCCCATCGCGGTATCGAGCAGCGTGGCGTGAATGCCGCCATGGGGCAAGCCTTGGCGGTTCATCAGGAACGGTTCCAGCGGCAATTCCAGCCGCGCAAAGTCCTTGGACCAGGCAATCAGGCGATATCCAAGATGGGTTTGCAGCGCCGAGGGCGGTTCGAGCAGGTTCGGGTCGAGGTCTTGGGTCATGACTTGTCCTTGGTGGCGCTCAGGCCCGCGCGGGCGAATTCCGGCACATAGTCCCCAAGCCGCAGGCCGCGTGCGGGGTCAGAGGCATTGCCATCCAACGCGCGTTTCTTGACGCCTTGCAGAATGGCCGCCATGCGGAAATAGCTGAAGGCGAGGTAGAAATGGAACCCCTCGATGGGTGCAATCCCGCGCCGTTCGCAATAGCGGGCGATAAATTCCGCATCCGACCAGAGACCAAGTGCTGCGCGGTCCACACCTGATAGGCCGCGCCCCTCTGCGGTGGCGGGCATCGACCATTGCATGATCACGGCAGCAAGGTCGGCGTAGGGGTGGCCGAGCGTGGATAACTCCCAGTCCAACACAGCAACACAGCCAGTGCCCTCGGGTTCAAAGAGCAGATTGTCGAGCCGGTAGTCGCCATGCACCAGAGTGCGTTGCCCGTCGTCGTCGGGAATATGCGCATCGAGCCATGCCATGAGGGCGGTCATGTCGGGCAGGTCTTCGGTGGCGGTCGCAGTATATTGCGCGCACCAGCGATCCACCTGACGGCGATAGTAATTACCGGAGGGGCCATAATCCGTGAGGCCCGTCGCCAGGAGGTCCACCTCGTGTATGGCGGCCAGAACGCGGTTCATCTCGTCGATGATGGCGTGGCGTTCGGGCGGGTTGAGGCCGGGCATCGATGGGGCGTCAAAGGTGCGGCCCTTGACCTCGTCCATGATGTAAAAGGGTGTGCCGATGACACGCTCATCCTCGCAAAGAATATGCATGTGCGCCACGGGAACCGATGTGCCTTGGAGCGCCCGCTGCACGCGGAATTCCCGCTCGACCGCATGGGCGGATTTCAAGAGCACGCCGGGCGGTTTGCGGCGCAGGACGTAGCTGCATTTGGGCGTGGTCAGGCGGTAGGTCGGGTTGGATTGTCCGCCGCTGAATTTCTGTGCCGTCAGCGGCCCTTCGAAGCCGGGCAGATGCGCGGCAAGCCATGTCGCGACGGCATCGGTATCAAGCGTGCTCATGCACCGTCCCCGCGTAGGTCGGGGTGGATGTAGTCCCCAAACTGCTCGCGCAACGTGAGCTTCGAGACCTTGCCCGTGGCGGTCAACGGCAGCGCCTCGACCCAAAGCAGATCGTCAGGCAATTGCCATTTGGCGAAATGCGTTTCCATATGGGTGCAGACCTCTGCCAGCGTCGGGCGCTCTGCCCCTGCGGCCACCGCCACAAGCACCGGGCGTTCATCCCATTTCGGATGCGGCACGGCGATCACCGCGCAGGCGGCAATGCCGGGATGCGAGAGGGCGGCGTTTTCCAGATCAATCGAGCTGATCCATTCGCCCCCTGATTTCACCAGATCCTTGGAACGGTCTCGGATCGTGAGCCGGCCTTCGGGGCTGACCGAGGCGACATCGCCAGTGCCAAACCAGCCCTCGGCATCCATCGCGGCGCGCGTGGCCTCGGGGTTCTCGAAATATCCGCTGATGACGGTATTGCCGCGAATGAAGAGTTCGCCCGCCGACTGTCCGTCATGCGGCAGGCGTTGGCCCGCGTCATCGACGATCTTGTACTCCACTCCAAAGAGGCGTCGCCCGGCGCAGCATTTGGCGGCGATACGCTCTGCCAGCGGTGCCGCCTGCAGCTCTGGCGAAAGAACGCCATAAGCGCCGATCGGACTGGTTTCGGTCATGCCCCAGGCCTGCGAAACCACGACGCCGCGCGTCTCATAGGCCTCTATCATCACGCGCGGCATGGCCGAGCCGCCGACCACCAGATCGGCAAATCCTGATGGAACGCGCCCCTGTGCCTTGATTTCCGCCAGCAGCCCCGCCCAGACCGTGGGCACGCCCCAGGCGGAATAGACCCCCTCCGCGTCCATCAGACGAAAGAGGCTTGTCCCGTCAAGATTGGGCCCTGGCATCACCAGCGTCATTCCGGTGAGCGGCGCGACATAGGGCAGTCCCCACGCGTTGACGTGAAAAAGCGGCACCACGGGCAGCGCTCGCGCCCCGGCGCGAAAGCTCGAGGTCTGGCAGAGCGGCACTTGCAGCGCATGCAAGAGCGTGGAGCGGTGGGTGTAGAGCGCGCCCTTGGGGTTGCCGGTCGTGCCGGAGGTGTAGCAAAGACCAGCGGCGGTATCTTCGGGAAAGCTGGGCCAGTCAAAATCGGGGGACTGCGCCGCCAGCAACTCTTCGTAGCAGAGCGCGTCAAAGGCGCAGTCGGGCATGTGCCCGCGGTCGGTCAGGATGACAAAGCGCAGGTCGGGTGGCAAGTCGGACAAGAGCGCCTCGATCAGCGGCACAAAGGTGAGATCGAGAAACAAGATCCGGTCGCCGGCATGGGCGATGATATAGAGCAATTGCTCGCGTGACAGCCGCGGATTGAGAGTGTGGCACACCGCACCGATGCCCGAAATCCCGTAATACAGCTCGAAATGCCGGTGTCCGTTCCATGCCAGCGTGCCGATCCGGTCGCCCGGTTCTACACCCAGTGATGTAAGCGCCTGCGCCAGCTGCGCCGCCCGCGCCAGCGTTTGCGGGTAGGTCTGGCGGTGCAGATCGCCCTCGACCCGCGCGGACACGATGCCTTCGGTGGCATGTGCCTCGGCGGCGTGCAACAGGATGTCGATGATCCTGAGCGGCCGATGCATCATCTGGCCCTGCATGGTGTTTCCCTCCCTCGTGCCTCGACCGCGACGGTGGCATGAAAGTGGAGGGGGATCAATCGGGGTGGAGGAGGCCTTGACTTGTTGCGAATAATTCTCATATTCATTCTCATGTTACATCGCATCGCAACTTCTTCCCCTCTGACCCGTCGCCGTGCGCTTGGCCTTGCGCTGGGTGCCGTGGCCCTTACCTCGCGGCCATCCCTTGCCCAAACCGCCCCGTTAGAGGTGGTCGCCACCACCGGCATGATTGCGGATGCGGCCCGCGTTGTGGGCGGCGACCACGTGCAGGTGCGCGCCCTCATGGGGCCGGGGATTGATCCGCACTCCTATCGTCAGACCCGCAGCGACATTGCAGCGCTTGCGCGAGCCGATCTGGTGCTCTGGCACGGGCTCTATCTCGAGGCGCAGATGGAGGAGTTTCTCCTCAAGCTGGCGGCGCGGTCGCCGGTCGTTGCCGTTGGCGAGGCGGTGCCGGAGAGCGCGCGCATCGCGCATGAGGATTACGAGGGGCGGTATGATCCTCACGTCTGGATGGTGCCGGAGCTATGGGGCGCGGTGGTGGACCGCATCACCGAAGCGCTGAGTGCCGCAAGACCGGAGAGTGCGCAGCTCTTTGTCGCCAATGCCGCGCGCTACAAGGACGATTTGGCGCGGCTGAACATCTATGCAAAGGATGTTTTGGCCTCTGTGCCTGAACCGGCCCGCGTGCTGGTCACGGCGCATGATGCCTTTGGCTATTTTGGCCGTGCTTATGGCTACCGCGTCGAGGGTATCCAGGGGTTGTCCACGGAATCCGAGGCCGGTCTCGCGCGTATCCGTGATCTCGTTGATCTGTTGGTCAGCCGTCAAATCAAGGCGGTTTTTGTCGAAAGCACCGTTTCGGATCGCAATATCCGCGCGCTGATCGAGGGGGCGGCAGCACAGGGCCATGAGGTGATCGTCGGCGGCGAGCTGTTCTCGGATGCCATGGGCACGCCCGGCACCTATGAGGGTAGCTATCTGGGCATGATCGACCATAATGTAACCACCATCGCCGCTGCATTGGGCGGCACCGCCCCGTCGCGGGGCATGGATGGCAACCTGTCAGCAGGGGGATGAGAATGCCATTGGAACTGGTCGGATCACGGCCCGCACCCGACACCGACAGTCCCCTGTCGATCCGGGGTCTGACAGTGTCCTATGGTGAAAAGCCAGCGGTTTTTTCCGTTGATGTCAGCTTTCGCCCCGGTCAGATGACGGCCATTGTCGGCCCGAATGGCGCGGGCAAATCGACGCTTCTCAAGGCCGCACTCGGGATCATCCGGCCCCTGTCCGGGCAGGTCACAAGCCTGGGCCGTCCGCTGAACGAGCGGCGCGCGCGGATTGCCTATGTGCCACAGCGCGCCAGTGTGGATTGGGATTTCCCGGCTCGCGTGCTCGATGTCGTGATGATGGGTCTCTCCCGCGAATTGGGCCTCTTGGGGCGGATCCGGGCGAGCCACCGCGCCCGCGCCGTGGCCAGTCTCGAGCGGGTCGGGATGGCGGGCTTCGCCCATCGCCAGATCGGGCAGCTTTCGGGCGGGCAGCAACAGCGCGTGTTTCTGGCGCGGGCCTTGGCGCAAGAGGCGGATCTGTATCTCTTGGACGAGCCCTTTGCCGGGGTCGATGCGGCCACGGAAAAGGCAATCATCGCGGTGCTGCACGAGCTTCGGGCCGAGGGCAAGACGGTGATTGCCGTGCATCACGATCTGGCCACGGTGGCAGATTATTTCGACCGTGTGTTTCTCATCAACACCACCGCAATTGCCGAAGGACCGGTGGCCGAGGTGTTTACCCCGGACCATTTGCAAACCGCCTATGGCGGTCGGCTGGCGCTCGCGCAAATGGGTGGCGCGGCGGCGGGCTGAGCATGCTTTGGGACGCGCTCACCCTGCAACTGGGATACAACGCCACGCTGGTCACGCTGGGGGCCATGATGCTGGGCGTGGGCGCAGGGGCCACGGGCACTTATCTCTATCTGGGCAAGCGTGCGCTGGTGTCGGATGCCATCAGCCATGCCACTCTGCCGGGCGTCGTTCTGGGATTCATGCTGATGGTAGCGCTTGGCGGCGAAGGTCGGTTTCTGCCCGGCCTCATGCTGGGGGCGGCGCTGTCGGCGGGGCTTGGCCTACTCGCCGTCACATGGCTGACAACGCGCACGCGGTTGCATGAAGATGCAGCGATTGGCGCGGTCCTGTCGGTATTCTTCGGCTTCGGCGTTGTCCTGCTGACAGTGGTGCAGGTCATGGATGCCGGGCGTCAGGCAGGGCTTGAGACCTTTCTTCTCGGGGCCACGGCGGGGATGCTGCGCGATGAGGCGCTGACCATTGCCTTGGGTGGCGCTGCGGTGCTCGCGCTGGTGCGTCTCTTGCATCGGCCCATGATCCTCGTGGCTTTTGACCCCGAATATGCGGTGGGGCAGGGGATGCGGCTGGCACGTGTCGATCTGGCGATGATGGGGTTGGCATTGGCCATCACCGTGACGGGGCTCAAGGTGGTGGGCCTCGTCCTTATCGTCGCGCTCTTGATCATCCCGCCGGTGGCGGCGCGGTTCTGGTCCGAACGTGCAGGCCATGTGGTGATGATCGCGGGCGCAATAGGCGGTGTCGCGGGCTATCTGGGGGCTGCGATTTCGGCCACGGCACCCGACCTGCCGACCGGGCCTCTAATCGTGCTGGCGGCCTTTGCGCTGTTCGTTCTGTCGCTTCTAATGGCGCCCGGTCGGGGTGTGCTGGCCGCGGCGGTGCGGCATCTGCGGTTTCAGCGACGGGTGCATCTGCGTCAGGGGCTGTTGGCATTGGCGGCAGGGCAACCGGTCTATGAGCCGCTGACCCTGCGCCTGATGCGCCACGCCGGTCTGGCGCGGGCGGATGGCGTCGCGACCGAGGCAGGGCGCGCCATGGCGGCACGTGCCCGACTGGACGAGCGGCGCTGGCAAATCCTGCGCTCGGACCCGGCGTTCGAGGCGGCGGCGGCGCGCTATGACGGGCTGACCCCCTTGGAGGAGGTGCTGACAGACGATCAGATTGCAGCCCTTGACCGGGGGCTTGGGCCGGAGGGAACGGTGTGATGGGACAGGATTTTGTCATGCTGTCGCTCACGCCGCTGCTGATTGGCATTGCAGCGGCGGTGGCCTGTGCGCTGCCGGGCAACTTCCTGCTGTTGCGGCGGCAGGCGTTGATCGGGGATGCGATCAGCCATGTGGTTCTGCCGGGTATCGTGGCGGGATTCCTTGTTACCGGTATGGTCGCCACCGGGCCGATGATGCTGGGGGCGGCAACGGCGGCGCTGATAGCCGTTATCCTGATCGAGGCAATCCGCCGTCTGGGCCGGATCGAGCCGGGGGCGGCGATGGGCGTGGTCTTTACCGCCATGTTTGCGGGTGGTGTGCTGCTCTTGGAACAAAGTGCTGCGTCCGGCGTGCATCTTGATGTGCAACATGCGCTGTATGGCAATCTTGAAAGCCTGATCTGGCTGGATGGTTACGGCTGGGGAGCGCTGACTGATCCGGCGGCCTTGGCGGGATTGCCGCCGGAATTGGGGCGCATGGGCGCTGTGCTGGCCTTCACCGCGCTCTTTGTTGTGTTGCTTTGGCGGCCGCTCGTGATGGCCACCTTTGACGAGGGGTTCGCCCGCGCCATGGGCATTCCAACGGCCATTTTAGGGTTGGCATTGGTGGCGGTGGCGGCTGTGTCGGCAGTGGCGGCCTTTGATGCGGTGGGGTCGATCATCGTGATCGCGATGTTCATCTGCCCGCCTGCAACTGCCCGGCTGATGACGGACCGCTTGGGGCGTCAGGTGGCGTGGAGCGTTGTTTTTGCCACGCTGTCGGCGGTCTTGGGCTATGTACTGGCGGGCTATGGTCCGCTCTGGCTGGGCTATGACAATGCAGTCAGCGCGGCCGGCATGATCGCTACGGTGTCAGGCGTGATCCTCGGCCTTGCGGCGCTGTTTGGTCTGCGTCGGCAGAGCGTCAGCCGCGCAGACGCCACGCCGCAATTATCAAGCCCGGCAGAATAACCGCACAGCGCGCATAGCGCGGCAGCATCCGACGCGGGCTTGTGAGCGCGCGCCAAAGCCATTCAAGCGCCAGACGTCGCATCCAAAGAGGTGCACGCGACTGTACCCCTGCGATGAAATCGAGCCCGGCCCCGATACTGGCAAAGCCCATTTGCGGGAGAGCGGTATGGGCGCGCGCGGCGAGAATCTCTTGCCTGGGCGCGCCAAGCGCCAAAAGGCAGAGCCCCGCGCCAGAGGCGCGCAGCGCGGCGATCACCTCGGCCCCCTGTTGGCTCGCCGGATCGAACCCCATGGGCGGCGCGACCCGCGCGGCGATCACCAGCCCCGGCACGCGGGCGCAGAGCCCCTCGCCTGCGGCGCGCAGGGCATCTTCGGTGCTCCCCACAAGGGCCACGCTGACCCCCGCCTCAGCCGCCAGGCGTGCAATTGGCACCACCATATCCGCCCCCGGCACCAGCCCCACTGGACGCCCGGCAATGCGCGAGAGCCAAACCACCGGGTTCCCATCCGCAACCACCAGATCATGCTGCATATAGGCCGCCAGAAACGCAGGATCGTGACGCAACTTCACCAGATGGTCGAGATTGAGCGTTGCCAAGGCAAAGCCACGCCGCGCGCGCAACCGCTCGCTCAGGACAGACAGCAGGCGTGGGGTATCGCGGGGTGCAACCCGTATCACCTGATCCTGAATGTGAAATTTCACCCGAACCCCCTGCGACAGTCGCGGCCTTTAATGCTATATCAACTGTGACCCGTGGTGACACTAGGGCGAAATTGCGCGGCTTTCACGGCACTGCGGCCAGTACCTGTGCCCGCGTTCCGTCGGGCGCGTGCAAAGGCTTGAAACTGTAGGGAAATGGTCAGATTCTCGCCATGATCCTGTGATTATCCAGAGGGCGAGACACAGGGGCAATGATGCAGGCAGAGGGCAAAGGGAACAGCAGCCGAGAGGCGAGGCTGGGGCGCGTGGCGCTGGTAGGCTGCGGATTCGTGGCCGATCTCTACATGCGGTCGCTCGCGGCCCATCCCGAGATTACCGTGATCGCCGCCCATGACCACGACCCGGCGCGACTGGCTGCCTTTGCGGCGCATTGGGGTCTTGTGGCAGAACCGACGCTTGCGGCGCTTTTGGCGCGGCTTGGCCCCGACGATGTCGTGCTGAACCTGACCAACCCCTCGGCGCATTATGCCGTGAGCCGCGCCTGTCTGGAGGCAGGGCATCATGTGTGGTGCGAAAAACCCCTGACGCTGGAGCTGTCGCAGGCCCGCGCCCTGCATGATCTGGCAGAGGTGCGCGGGTTGATGCTGGCGTCGGCGCCTTCATCTGTGTTGGGCGAGGCGGCGCAGGTGCTGATCGGTGCGGTGCGGCGCGGGGTGGCGGGCACGCCGCGGCTGATCTATGCCGAGATGGACGACGGGTTCATCCCCCAAGCCCCCTACGTCAAATGGCAGAGCGAGAGCGGAGCACCCTGGCCTCATGCCGACGAATTCGCGGTTGGCTGCACGCTGGAGCATGCGGGCTATGTGCTGAGCTGGCTCATTGCCATGTTTGGCAGCGTGACGCGGGTGGTGTCGGCCACTGCCGAGGTTATCCCGGACAAACCCGGTGACGCGCACGCGCCCGATGTTTCGGTGGCCGCGCTCTATTTCGAGGCAGGCCCGATGGCGCGGCTCACCTGCTCGATCGTGGCCTCTCATGACCACCGGCTGCGCGTGTTCGGCGACTCTGGCGTTTTGCAGGTGCGCGAGGTGTGGAACAATGCAGCCGCGGTGCGATTTCACCGCCGTTTCACGCTGCGGCGCAGGCTGATCGAGCACCCATTCGGGCGGCGCATCCGCGCGCGTGGTCCCTCGCATCCCAAGGTGGGGAGGTGGGGTGCGGCGTCGATGAATTTCGCGCTTGGTCCAGCCGAGATGTTGGCGGCACTGGCCGAAGGGCGCGCCTGTCGACTGACCAACGCCATGGCGCTGCACCTGACCGAGGTGACGCTGGCCCTTCAGGGCCCAAGTGGCGTGGTCGAGATCGAGAGCCGCTGCGACCCTATGGAGGTGGCAACATGGGCCTGAACCTACTTGTCACCGGGGCCGGTGGGTTTCTGGGCCGCGCTGTGGTTGCAGAAGCCCGCGCGCGCGGGCACACGGTGCGCCCAGTGACGCGCGCCGAAGTCGATCTGGCATCAGGGGATCTGAGTGGGCTTCTGGACGGGATAGAGTGCGTGATCCATTTGGCGGGGTCTCTTTCGGGGGATTGGGCCGTGCAGACGCGCGATACGCTTAGTGCCACGCGGCGCCTCATTGCCGCCATGCAGGCGCAGACCCTTCCGCCACGTCTGGTGCTGGCCAGCTCCATTGCCGTCTACAGCGCCGATGCATCGGGCGTTGTCACCGAGGCCACGCCGCTCGAGGATCGACCGGAGCGGCGCGATGCCTATGCCCGCGCCAAGCTCGCACAGGAAGACTTGATGCGTGACAGCGGCCTTCGCCATACGATCCTGCGTCCCGGCGCGATCCTTAGGCCGGATCGGGTGATGACCGCGCATCTGGGGCCGAGGATGGGTCGCACGCTTATCCTGATGGAGCGGGGGGGTGAGGTGCCGGTGGTGTCGCTCAGAGATTGCGCGCGTGCCTTTGTTCTGGGGGCAGAGGCATCGGGCGAGGGGCGGGCGTTGAATATTCTCGGGGCGGATCGGCCTTCGCGGGCGCGATACGTCGCGGCGCTGCGGCGCACAGGCTGGCCCCACCATGTACTTCCGCTCAACTGGCGGATGGTAGCACCCTTGGCATGGCTTCTCTCACCACTTGGCGCGCGTGTGCCGGGCCTCTTGCGCCCTGCCGTTTTGCGCGCACGGATGCGACCGGTTCGCTATGACATCACGGCGGCGGAGTTGGCGCTTGGCTGGGTGCCGCAGGATGATTTCGACACCGCCCTCGCGCGGGCGCAGGAGGGGGCGGCATGAGCCTGCGCATCGCGTATCTGACCGGCGAGTATCCGCGCGCCACCGATACCTTCATCCAGCGCGAGGTGGCGGCGCTGCGCGCGCGGGGGCTCATGGTCGAAACATGTTCGATCCGCCGCACCGGGGCCGAACATCACACCGGACCCGAGCAACGGGCCGAGGCGGCGGGGACATTTCACGTGTTGGAAACCGCCCTTTCGCCCCGCCACCTGATCGCGGCGCATCTGGCGGCGTGGCGCAGGCCGGGGGCGTGGCTGCGCGCCTTGCGTCTGGCGTGGCGCACCAGCCCCGGGGGTATCAAGGCGACGCTATACCAGTTCATCTATCTCGCCGAGGCTGCGGTTCTGGCGCAACACCTGCGCGCGAAGGGCCTGACCCATTTGCATAATCACATCGCCAAATCGAGCTGCACGGTGGCGATGCTCATGTCCGAAATGTCAGGTATTCCCTACAGCTTCACGCTGCACGGGCCGGATATCTTCTACGAACCCTATCGCTGGCGGTTGGATGAAAAGATTGCCCGCGCGCGCTTTGTCGCCTGTATCAGCCATTTTGCCCGCTCGCAGGCGATGGCCTTTTCCGATCCCCGGCATTGGCACAAGTTGCATATCGTGCATTGCGGGGTGGATCCTGCACGCTATGCCCCCCCTGCCACGCCCGCGCCCGCGCATCTGCTCTTTGTGGGCCGTCTGGCGGCGGTCAAGGGCGTGCCGATGCTCTTTGATGCCCTGCGCGACCTGAGCCCGAAGCATCCTGCGCTGCACCTGACACTGGTGGGCGATGGACCAGAGCGCGCCATGCTGGAGCGGCGTGCCGGTGAAATGGGCCTCGCGTCGCGGATCACCTTTGCGGGCTACAAATCTCAGGCCGAGGTGGCGGATCTGCTGCGCACGGCGACGGCTCTTGTCCTGCCAAGCTTTGCCGAAGGCGTGCCAGTCGTGCTGATGGAAGCGATGGCGGCGCGGGTGCCGGTCGTGACAACGCGTATCGCGGGCGTGCCGGAACTGGTCGAAGATGGGGTGAGCGGTCTCTTGGTGCCCCCCGGTGATGCCCATGCCCTCCAGGTGGCAATTGGGCGTTTGCTCTACGATAGGCATCTGTGCCGGGATATGGGCGAGGCGGGGCGGCTGCGGGTTGAGGCCGAATTTGCCTCGGATCACGAGGCGGCATGGCTTGCCGCGCTCTTTTCAGGATACTCTACCGGTGTTCCGCCTGAATCCCTCCGGCCAAAGGACAGCCCATGACCCTGCGCATTGCGGTTGTTCTGATCGGACGAAATGAGGGTGCGCGTCTCGTCGCAAGCTTGGACTCGCTCAACGGGCGGGGCGTGCGGGTGGTCTATGTCGATAGCGGATCGAGCGACGGCAGCGTGGCGGCGGCGCAGGCGGCGGGGGCCGAGGTGGTGGAGTTGGACACATCCACGCCCTTCACCGCCGCGCGCGCGCGCAACGCGGGTTTTGCCGCCCTGGCCCCGGATTGGCCCGATGCGGTGCAATTCATCGACGGTGATTGCATCGTGGTGCCAGACTGGATCGACCGGGCGGCGGCGGCGCTGATGGCGGATGATGGGATCGGCCTTGTGACCGGCTGGCGCTCGGAAATCTATCCCGCGGCGTCGGTCTACAATGCGCTCTGCGATCACGAGTGGCACCGGCCAGCGGGCGAGATCACGGCCTGTGGCGGCGACATGATGCTGCGGGTCGCAGCCTATCAAGAGGTCGGAGGCTTTGATGCGTCGGTCATCGCCGCCGAAGATGACGAGTTGTGTCAACGGCTGCGCAAGGCAGGCTGGCGCCTGATCCGTTTGCCGCATCCGATGACCCGGCACGATGCCGCGATGCGGACTTTTGGGCAATGGTGGCGGCGCGCGGTGCGGACGGGGCATGGGTTTGCACAAGTTGGGGATTTGCACCCCGGCTATTTTACGCGAGAGAGGGCGCGGGCCTGGCTCTATGGTCTGGTCTTGCCTCTGTTGGCTTTCGCGGGGTTCTTCTGGTTTCCGCTTTTGGTGGCCGTGGTGGCTACTTACGCGATGTCCTATGTCAAGACGGCGCAGGGATTGCGCAAGTCTGGAATGGGCACGCGGGCGGCGCTGCATCAGGCGGTCTTTCTCAGCCTGTCCAAATTTCCAAACCTGATTGGCATGCTGACCTATCGCTTGCGCAAGCGGCGGGGTGCGGCAATGCGGATCATCGAATACAAGTGAGCAATTTTCATGGTGGATAAACGGATCAACGTGGGTCTCATCGGTGCGGGCTATATCGCGGGCTGGCACGCGGGGGCGTTAAAGCTGACGCCGGGCGCGCGTTTGTCGGCGGTTTGCGATCTGTCGGCCTCTGCCGCCGAAGCGTTAGCGGTGGCGCATGGAGCACAGGCGTTCTCCGCGCTCGACGATATGATCGCGAGCGGCACGATCGAGGCGGTGCATATCCTGACGCCCCCAAATAGCCACGCGGTTTTGGCGCGTAAATGTCTGGCGGCGGGGCTTCATGTATTGGTGGAAAAGCCGGTGGCTCTCTCGGGGGACGAAACCGCCGGAATTGCCAATGCAGCGCGGGCGGCAGATCGCCATTTTGCCGCCGGTCACAATTTCCTCGGGCTGCCCAGCTATCAACGGCTCAAGCAGCAGATGGCGCGCGGTGATTTGGGGCGCATTTCCAGTGCCGAGATCACATGGGCCTTGCCCCTTTCCCCCTTGCGTTCCGGTCCCTATGGCCTCTGGCTTTTGCGTGAGTCGCGGAATCTTTTGTTGGAGCTTGGACCGCATCTTTTTGCCTTTGCCCATGACCTCTTTGGTCCTGTCACAGTGACCGGGCTCTATCTGGGCAAGCCGGTGGCGCTGCCGGGTGCGGGGACGCGGCCGCAAAGCTGGCGGATCACCGCAGAGGCGGGCGGCGTCGATATCGCATTCAACATGCAATTGGTCGAAACGATCGATGACCGCTCTGTTACGCTGCGCGGGTCCTCGGGGTTGGCACGGCTGGATTATGCCGCCGATGTGCTGAGCGTCAGCCATGAGAACACCGCTGATCTGGTCCTCAACCCTTTTCTGCGCCAAATGGGCGGGGCATGGGGGCATCTGCGCGATGGCATCGGCAATGCCGTGCGGCAAATTGGATCGCTGAACAGAAAATCGCCCTATGCCCTAGGCTTTGCCGGGACATTCGAAGCGTTTTATGGTGCCATTCGCGACGGCAAGCCGCTGGATACGCGGTTTGACGGGGCGGCCGCAGAGGGGGTGATGCGTGCGATTGACGCGGCGATTGCCCTTATGCCCGATCAGGGCCGCGAGACCTGGACCCCGCCCAAGCCCCGGCGCAGGCCCAATCCCACCGCCCTTGTCATCGGAGGCACCGGGTTTCTGGGTCGTGACCTCACGCGCAGGCTCGTCGCGCGGGGACAGGATGTGCGCGTTCTTTCGCGGGGGGCGCATGGCCCGTTTGACGACCTGCCCGAGAGCGTCGATACCTGCGCAGTCAGCCTGCGTGACGAGGAAGGGCTACGCCATGCGATGCAGGGCATAGAGGTTGTCTACAACCTTGCCCGTGCTTTGGGCACGACATGGGAGGATTGTCTGGAAAACGATGTGGCCGTGTCCGACCGCATCGCGCGGGCAGCACAGGCGGCCGGGGTCAAGCGTTTTGTCTATACCGGCACGATTGCGTCTTATGACATGTCCAACCCGCAAACGGTGATCACTGAATCGACGCCCTTCGCGCAGGATATGACCGACCGCAATCTCTACGCCCGCTCCAAGGCGGAATGCGAGCGGCGGCTCTGGCAGATGGCGCGTGACCATGGCCTGCCGCTGACCATCGCGCGGCCCGGCATTGTGGTCGGGCAAGGAGGGCCGTTGCAGCATTGGGGCATCGGGCGATGGCACGGGGCGGGGGCGGTGCGTCTTTGGGGGACAGGGGACAACCCGCTGCCCTTCGTGCTGATCGGGGATGTCTCCGACGGGCTTATCCGCATGGGCGAGAGCGGGGCCGCGCCGGGCCAATCCTTTAACCTTGTGGGCGATGTGCCCCTGACGGCGCGCAGTTACTTCAACGCGATCCACATGCGGTTGGGTGCAGGCATCCGCGTGAGTTCCGGCAACCTGACGGCAATGTGGGCGGCGGATGCGGTCAAATCCGTGCTCAAGACCCATGCCCTGCGCCGCTCCGGCGTGATCCGCGCCTCGCTCCGGGACTGGCAGTCGCGGGCGCATTACGCTCAGTTCGACAATACCAAACCCAAGGCCTTGTTGGGCTGGACGCCGGTGTCGAACCGTGAGGAATTCCTGCAAGAGGCCGTGGATCGCGCCGGGTTGCTTGGCTTTTGAGATATGGGTCGGCGGCATACAATCCCTAAGTTTTGGTCGCATTGTTGCCGGAATTGCCGGGCATATCTGTGCCAACAGGCAGGAGACCTTGCAATGGCAGGACAGGCCACCCCCGGCAGATCCACAGGCACGCGCCCCGGCGCGGGGCTGTGTCATGGGGTGCTGTCATGACCCTAAAACGCCATGAAGAATACATGCGCCGCCGCGCTGCCCGCCGGGCCGAAATGGACGCCGAGGCGGACGATGAGGTGGCGCAGTTTGTCGATACGCCCGAGCCTGAAGCGCCTGCGCATGGCGAGATTGCGCAAGAGGAAACGGCGCTTGCCGCCTCTCCCGAATCGTTAGAACCTCCTGAGCCTGAGCCTGAGCCTGAGCCTGAGCCTGAGCCTGAGCCTGAGCCTGAGCCTGAGCCTGAGCCTGAGCCTGCGCCTGAGCCTGAGCCTGAGCCTGAGCCACTGCTCTGGCCTGCGCTGCGCCGGGTCGTGCTTGACCCCAAACATCTGGCCAAGCATCGCCTCATTTCCGCTACGCGCGAGGACCCCGCGCATGTGGCGTTCGATGTGCTGCGCACCAAGCTCTTGGCAGCGCTGCGCACCCATGGATGGCACCGCGTGGCGATCACGTCGCCCACGCCCGATTGCGGTAAATCCTTTGTTGCGGCCAATCTCGCGATCAGCCTGTCACGGCAATCGAGCGTGCGCTCCGTGCTGATGGATATGGACCTGCGCCGCCCGTCACTGGCGCATACCCTGGGTCAGCCCGACCCCGGTCGCATGGCCGGGTTTCTGAGCGGTGACATTCCGCTCCAGCGGTTCCTGACCTGCCCCGAGGAGAATGCGCTCAATATCGGTCAGACCTTGGCCCTGGGCCTCAACGACCGGGCAGAACCCTATGCCGCTGAAATCCTGCACGCGCCCGAGACGGGCGAGGTGTTGCAGGATCTCTACCGCCGCCTTGCCCCGGATGTGGTGATTTTCGATATGCCGCCCGCGCTATATTACGACGATGTCCTTGGGTTCCGTCCTCAATTCGACGGGGTGTTGATCGTGGTGGGCGGCGGGCGCACGACCGCGCAGCATATCCGCGACGTCAAGGCGCGGTTCGGCACGGATACGCCGCTGTTGGGTGTGGTGATGAACCGGGCCGAGGGCGAGAGTATCGCCAAATACGGATACTGACGCGGATCACCTGACGCGCGCGTCATCCGCCCCCTTGCGGATGGGCGCGGGCATAGACCTCCATCAAGCGGGCGGTATCGACGCCCGTATAGGCCTGCGTTGTCGAAAGCGAAGCATGACCCAGAAGCTCCTGAATGGCGCGCAGGTCGCCGCCTGCGTTCAAGAGATGCGTGGCAAAGCTGTGGCGCATGGCATGGGGCGTTGCCGTCGCGGGCAGGCCAAGCTGTGCGCGGGTCTTTTCCATCACCTTCTGGATCAGACGCGGACTGAGCGCACCGCCGCGTGCCCCCAGGAAAAGCGGACTGTTGCGGGATATGTCATAGGGGCAAAGACGGACATAGTGCGCCACCGCTGCGCGGGCCGGCTCGATCACCGGCACCAGCCGTTCCTTGCCACCCTTGCCGATGATGCGCAACGCCGGACCAAGCGGAAGATCGGCGCCAGTCAGGCTGAGCGCCTCGGAAATGCGCAGCCCGCACCCATAGAGCAGGGTGACGACCGCTTGATCCCGCGCAGCGATCCAGGGCGTGAGGCTCTGTGCGTCGAGCGTCTCGATCATCTCCGATGCCGCTTCGGGCGACAGGGGGCGGGGCAGCTTGCGCTGAAACTTGGGGGACCGGGTGGAGAGCACGGCAGTCGGCTCGAAGCCTTCGCGCTCGGACAGCCAGCGGTAGAAACTTTTGACCGCCGAGAGTTTGCGCGCAAGCGACCGGGGGCCGACATCGCCGCCTCGGGTATGGGCCATCCAGGCACGCATATCCGCGGTGGTGATGCGTGACAGCGCGCCCAGGCCCTGGGTCTCGCCGTAGTGCTGCGTGATGAAGCGGAGGAAATCACCGACATCGCGGGCGTAGGCGTCGATCGTGTTTGCGGCGGCCCCCTTGAGGGCCTTCTGCGTGGCCAGCCACGCCGACAGGGCGTCGCGGGCGGCCTCTGAAATCATGACAGCCAGCGGCGCATGGTGCGCTCGAAGACTCCTGCGAAAAAGGCCAAAAGATCAGTCCCCTGTTGCGGGCTGAACTGATGCGGGTCTTCGGCCCCCATGGCCAGCATGCCGGGCAGTCGATCCGAGCCGAAATCGAGCAAAAGACACGCCTCGGAGCGCAGATAGGGCGCTTCGCGGCCATAGACGCGCATGTCGCCTTCGTCGATCTGGCGCAGGGTAACTTGGCGGGCGGGCACATCGCGTGTGCCGGTGAGATAGGATTTGATGAAACCGGGCTCCGCGACCGAGAGCACGTCGCCCAGGCGGCGCACGGCCGGATCACTATCGTTCTGCACTGATTCAAGCACCAATCGCACGGCATCCACCCGCAGGATATGCGCCACCTCGCCCCCCAGATCCCGCAGGAAGGTCTCGAACTCGATGGGATCGAGCATGCGCAAAATCGCACGATGCACCTGATTGGTGCCTGCAAGGTTTTCATAGGCCGCCGCGATCACCGAGCGATGCGTGTCCTCGAGCCGGTCCAGACGCGCCTCGAGCCGGTCCATGGCGATGCCGCGCAGGTCCACGATATTGCCGCCCATGGCGCGCTCGTTGGCCGCGATCAGCGCGCGCATCAGGTCTTGATCTTCAAGGATCAGATCGGGTTGCGCGATGATATGTTCGCGCAGCGCATCGTTCATTTCAGGCTTGCTGCTCATTCCGACCTCTTTCGGGTTTGCGGCACCTTAGCAGATGCAAAAATATTATGCCGCAAGAAAATGCAGCCGTGTCGCTCAGCGAAGCGGCTGCGCGGTGTAGAGCACCTGACCGCGCGGTAGGCGCAGGGGGCTGCGCAGCGCCTGCCAGCCGGTTATCTGCGCCATGTGGTCCACATCCTCGGGAAGAATGTGATAAGGTGGGCGAATGTCGTGGGTGACAACCCCATCGGGCTGTCGATAGGCGGTGGTTGCCTCGGTAGCGTTTGGAGCGAGAAAGACGGTAAAGAAAAACGCCTCGAGGTGGTCGAAGCGGCGCAGGTTGGTCAGCGCGCGACGCAGATGCGCCATGGGCAGATGCGGAAAGACGGCAAAGGCGATCGCATGGGTGATGCAGTCCGGCACGCCGGTATAGTCGAACCGCGCATCCTCGATCAGGTGATCGGGGTTTAGGCGCGCAGGCTCTGACAGCTCAGCGGCATGACCTGCGAGCATGAGGGCCCGCGAGGCGTCGGTGGCCCAGTAATGCCCCGGCTCCAGATAGGCCACCGCCTTGCACCCCAGCCGCAATGAACCCGCGCCGATGTCCAGCAAGTGATGATGCGGCAAGAGTCCCGCCTCGCGCAGGAGGGCGATCTGAACCCGTCCGGTTTCTTCCCACCGCCCGCCCACGACGTCACGATGCCGTCCGGCGGCGATCGCCTCGGCGTGAAAGCCGTCCACCTCATAGGGGTTTTGCGGCGTTTTCATCAGCGTGAATCCGCACCGCGTCGCGCCTTCCGCCATTGCAAGAAGAGAATCGGCGACCAGAGCAAAAGGCCGATTGCCATCGTGGTCAGTCCAGGCGCGATGAAGAGAAGCGAGGTCAACCCCACCGCCCATCGCTCCCACCTGCGCATCGGGGCCAGAAGATAGCCGGAGAAGGCGGCACCCAGCCCGCCGATGCCCAGCATCGCGCCTGTGAGCGTGATGGTGAAGGCAGACCATGTGAACCCGTCCGTCACCAGCAGGAGGGACGGGGAATAGACAAAGACGAAGGGCACCAGCGCCTTGGCGATGCCGAGGCGAAAGGCGGTGTTCCCGGTGCGAAAGGGATTTGCCCCGGCGATGCCGGCTGCCGCATAGGCCGCAAGCGCCACTGGCGGCGTGATGTCGGCCAGAACGCCATAATAAAAGACGAAGAAATGCGCCACCAACGGCTCGACCTGCAACTGGGCAAGAGCAGGAGCTGCGACCGCGACAAGGATGATATAGGTCGCGGTCGTCGGAATACCTGCGCCCATGATGATGCAGGATACCGCAATCAGGCCGAGCGAGACAAAGAGCGCCCATTGTTGCAGGGCGAAATAACTCAGAAGCCACATTTCGCTGAGCATGCCACCCATGTCGGTCGCGGTCTGCACCACCACATAGCCCAGGCGAAAGCCCACCCCGGTCAGGGTGACAACGCCCACGACCACGCCCACCGTCGCAGCAGCGGCCCCCACTGCCAGCGTGTTGCGCGCACCGTCCGCCAAGGCCTGCCAGAGGTCGCCCAGAGTGAGACGATTCACCGGGTTGAGAAAACCGACGACGACACAAGCGATGATGCCGTAGACGGCGGCGAAATCGGGGGTCTTGCCGCTGAGGATGAGGTAGACGAGGATCACGAGCGGGATGATCGACAGCCAGTGCTGCCGCAAGACAAGCCCCGCGCGTGGCAGTTCATCCGCTCGGAGACCGCGCAGGCCCAG
Source organism: Roseovarius sp. (assembly GCF_027019125.1). Classification (GTDB taxonomy): domain Bacteria; phylum Pseudomonadota; class Alphaproteobacteria; order Rhodobacterales; family Rhodobacteraceae; genus Roseovarius. The sequence goes on from NZ_JALUXE010000027.1 coordinate 99,144, forward strand.
CTTGCGCGCCTCCAGATGCACCATGATGAAAATGCCGAAATAATGCAGCATGGCCGGGAAAAGCGCCGCCGCCAGAATGTCGCGCAGCGGGATTTCCAGATATTCCACCATGATGAAGGCCGCAGCACCCAAAATCGGCGGTGTGATCTGGCCGCCGGTCGAGGACGTTGCCTCGACCGCGCCGGCGAAATGCGGCGGATAACCGACCCGTTTCATCGCCGGGATGGTTAGCGCGCCGGTGGTCACGGTATTCGCGATGGACGAGCCCGAGATGGTCCCCATGAAGGCTGAGGAAAAGATCGCGACCTTGGCCGGGCCGCCTGCGTAGCGGCCCGCGATGACCATGGCGAGGTCGATGAAAAGCTGGCCAAGACCGATGCGGGTGGCCAATACGCCAAAGAGGATGAACAGAAACACATATTGCGCCATGACGCCGATGGCGATGCCGTAGATACCTTGGTTGGTCATGTAGAGATGATTGATCAGCCCGCCCCAACTGGCCCCGCCGTGCTTCAGGGCGCCGGGAGCGTAGGGGCCGAAAATGGCAAAAGCCACAAAAATGAGGGCAATGATCGGCAGCGTGGGACCGACCGAACGCCGCGTCGCTTCGAGTGTCAGCACAAAAAGCGCCGTGCCCATGAGGATGTCGAGTTCCGAAGGGTTGCCGACCCGGACCGAGAGTGCCGCAGGGGGCAGGAGCGGTAGATACATCGCGGCCGCCACCGCCATGATGGCAAAGACAAGGTCGAGAATAGGCACACCGGAGAGCCGAAACCAAGCCGGCGCGGGCAGGGAGGTGCTGGTGCTGCGCCGCCATGAAAAGAGCAGGAAGACGAGGCCCAGAACAAAGGAGAGGTGAATTCCTCGATGCAGCAGTTCGCGCACGAGGCCAAAGCCCGAGGCGTAGAAATGATAGGCCGACATGGCGACAAGGCAGATCGAGACCAGCACGGCAATACTGCGCCCGGTCGGACGAAAGGCCAGTTCGGGATCGTATTTCCGCTCGATCTCGTGCAGCTCTTCGGCGGTCAGTTCGGGATCGGCCATGGGGTTGTCCTGCGTGGAAATGATAAAAGCAAAACCCGGCCACCGGGGTGCGGCGGCCGGGATCAGATGTCAGGTGGAGCCGGTCACTTGATCAGCCCGGCCTCTTTGTAAAAGCGTTCGGCCCCCTCGTGCAGCGGCACGCCCACGCCACTCAGCGCCGTCTCGAGCGTGATCGTGGCACCCTTGGCATGGCCGACATCCAGCAGCTTGCGGGAGTTTTCGTTCCAGAGCGCTTTGGTGATCTCGTAGATCAGCTCGGCGTCCTCATCGGCTGAGGTGAACCACTGTGCGCCCACCGACACGGTTTCTGTGGCGCCAACCCCTTCGTAGACGCCTTCGGGGATCGCGCTTTGCGAGAAAAAGTTGTACTTCTCGGTCAGCGTTGCTGCGCCGTCGCCCGAGATGGGCACAAGCTTGATATCGGCGGCAGAGGCCAGTTCCACGAGGGAGCCTGCCGGATAGCCCGCGACAACAAAGAAGGCGTCGATCTTGCCATTGCGCAGCGCCTCTGAGGCGGCATCGCCCTTGAGCGCCTCGGCGGTCACGTCCTCAACAGAGAGGCCATTGGCCTCGAGGATGAGGCCTGCATCCACATAGGTGCCCGAGCCCGGCTCATCGAGCGAGACGCGCCTGCCCGCCAGATCCTTGACGCTTTCGATGCCGCTGTCGGCCAGAGCGACAAGGTGGATGTGTTCGTCAAAGAGTGCCGCGATGGTGCGCAATTTCTCGGCAGGGGGTTGGCCCGCCATCGTGCCTGTGCCGGTATAGGCCCAATAGGCCACGTCAGATTGCGCAAAGCCCGAGTTGCGCAGGCCCGACATAATTGCGTTGACGTTGTCGACCGATCCGCGAGACGACACGGCAGAAGCGATGAGGCCTGCGACGCCACAGCTTCCGCCCTCTTCGCACGGACGCGAGCCGGGCGGGTTGGAAATGGCGTTGGCGATCACCCCGCCCACCGGATAATAGGTATAGGCGGTGCCACCGGTCCCGATGGTAAAGAACTTGAGGTCCTGTGCGAGCGCGCCCGTGGCCATTCCGACCACCAGCGCCGCCCCGACGATGAGGCCGCGAGCACCCCTGACAAGCTGTTGCATCTGTTTCTCCCTGATTAGGCAAGGGTGCAGTCTTTCGAATGCCCCGTTTTTTGTCCGGCATCCCTGTGGGATACCCCCGCAGAGGCTATGCAAACCGCTCTGTCATGGCAAGACCGTTACCGGCAGAGATCAAGCGCCGCGATGGCGCGCAGCATCGGGCCGAGCACGGCGCGCAGCCGTGTGGCGCGGTCGGGAATATAGGCCCAAGGGGGTGTTTCCTGCATGTAGGTGGCTTGTGCCAGTTCCATCTGGATGGCGTGCAAGCCCTCTTGCGGGCGGCCATAGTGCCGGGTGGTCCAGCCGCCGCGAAACCGCCCGTTGGTGACGGTGCTATAGCCGCTTGCCGCGCGGCAATGGCGCTCTGTCAGGGCTGCGAGCGCCGGGGCGCAGGTAGTGCCGTCGTTTGTGCCGATGTTGAAATCCGGCAGCCGCCCGTCAAAGAGAAACGGGATTTCCGAGCGGATCGAGTGGCAATCATAGAGGATGGCAAAGCCGTGGCGGGCGCGTACCCGATCCAGTTCGGCGCTGAGTGCGGCGTGATAGGGGGCGTGATAGCGCGCAAGACGTTCTGTCGTGTCGGTCTCTGTCGGGGGTGTTGCCCAGAGAGGCACGCCGTCGAAATCCGTGAGAGGCACCAGCGTGGTGGTGTTTTGACCAGGATAGAGGCTAGCCCCCGAGGGATCGCGATTGGCGTCGATGACATAGCGATGAAACCGGGCCGCAACCACGCTCGCCCCCGGCACAAGACCATCGTAGAGCCGGTCGATATGCCAGTCGGTATCGCTGAGCCCGCGCCCGGTGTCGTTGAGCCGTGCGGCAATTTCGGGCGGCAGGTCGGTGCCTGCGTGCGGCATGGCCAGCACAAGGGGGCTCTCGCCCGACTGGACCGAGACAACGCTGTCGGCGGCGGCATCCTGCACTTGCGTCTTTCCTTTCAAACCGGGGCGTGGCAATAATATGCTTATACATAATAATCGAGTCAAGGCGATGAGAGCGATGCAAGGGACACTCTGGGCGCGGCAGGCACTCTTGCCGGGGGGATGGGCAAACGACGTGCGCGTGACGCTCGATGCGGCGGGGCGCATCGCCGCGGTGACGCCCGATACCGCCCCGCAGGGGCAGCAGGTCGACACGCTCTTGCCTGCGCCGGTCAACCTCCATTCCCACGCCTTTCAACGCGCCATGGCCGGGATGACCGAGGCGCGCGGCCCTGATCCACGCGACACGTTCTGGACATGGCGGCGGCTGATGTTCCGGTTTCTCGACTATCTGACGCCGGACCACGCGCGCGCCATCGCCGCCATGGTGCAGATGGAAATGCTCGAGGCCGGGTATGCCGCGGTTGCAGAGTTCCACTATTTGCATCACCAGCCCGACGGTACACCCTATGACGATCTCGCGGAAATGGCGCAGGGGCATTGCGCGGCGGCGGACGAAACCGGCATCGGTCTCACGCTCTTGCCGGTGCTCTATCGTTACGGCGGGCTTGACCGGCGCGCATTGGTGCCGGGGCAGCGGCGGTTTGGCAATGACCCGGATCGCTTTGCCGCGCTCTTTGATGCCTCTGCCAAGGTGATCGGAGCACTGCGCGCGGACAGCGCGATCGGGGTCGCGCCCCACTCCCTGCGCGCGGTGCAGCCCGAGGATCTGGCGTTTTGCGCGGATTTGGCAGGGAACCGGGTGATCCATATGCACCTGGCCGAGCAAGAGGAAGAGGTGATCGCGGTCGAGGCCGCGCTTGGCGCACGGCCCGTGACATGGCTCTTGGACAATGCGCCGGTGTCCGAGCGGTGGTGCCTGATCCATTGCACACAGATGACCCAGCAGGAAACGACGGCACTGGCGCAGAGCGGGGCTGTTGCGGGCCTCTGCCCGATCACCGAGGCCAGCCTGGGCGACGGGATTTTTGACGGGGCGCAGTATCTCGCGCAAGGCGGACGTTTCGGCGTGGGCAGTGATTCAAACATCCGCATTTCCCTGGTCCAGGAATTGCGCGGGTTTGAATATTCGCAACGCTTGCGGGACCGCGGGCGCGCCGTTCTGGCCTCGCCCACACGCTCGACGGGCCGGGTTCTCTGGGACGGGGCCGTAATCGGCGGCGCGCAGGCAGCAGGGCGTGCGAGCGGGGCGATTGCGCCGGGTTTATGGGCCGATCTGGTGGCCCTCGATGGCCAGCAGCCAGATCTGGCGGGGCGCATGGGCGACATGACCTTGGATACGTTGATCTTCGCCGGAGATCATCGCGCCATCTGCGATGTCTGGTCAGCGGGGCGGCATGTGGTCCGGGAGGGGGCGCATGTCAACCGTGCGGCGATTGTCGCGCGATTTGCAGCGGTTCAGCGGCAGTTGCTGGCGCTGATGTAGGCAATCAACCCGACTGGCGCGCAGGATACGGTGTCTTGACATCGCACTCTTGCGATTGCCCGCCTTGGCCCCGGCGTGCTAGCGTGCCGGAAATAAAGGCAGGCAGCCCCCGGGACATGAAAAAGACGGCACTGACCAGATATCAGCGGCTTGAGGCGGCAGGCCTTTGGCGGGCCAATCCGGACGCGCAGCGGGTGGATGTAATCGTCTCGGTTGGCGAGGCTACGCTGACCATCACCGATATGCGCGAGCGGGTGCAGGCCCATTGGTCGATCGCTGCGGTGGCGCGGGCCAATCCGGGGCAGTACCCCGCCATATATCACCCCGATGGCGATCCCGGCGAGACGCTGGAACTGGCAGAGGACGAGGCCGAGATGATCGCGGCCATCGAGACGCTGCGCGGCGCTGTCGCGCGGCAACGGCCCAAACCGGGACGGCTGAGGTTGGTTGGCATGCTGGCGAGTGTGGCGGCGGTCGCGGCACTGGTGCTCTTTTGGCTGCCGGGGGCGGCGCGGAAACACGCGCTGGAGGTGGTTCCCATGGTCAAGCGCGCCGAGATCGGTGGCGCGCTGCTGGGGCATCTGCAACGGGTGACAGGGCCGGTCTGCGACGGGCCGGGCGGTGCCACGGCTCTCGCGCAATTGGCGCGTCGCCTGCCGTTGCGTTCGGGCGGCACGCCAAGGTTTCTGGTGGTGCGCGGTGGTATCGAAGGGGCCTTGCGTCTGCCCGGTGGGGCCGTGTTGATCAATACCGATCTGGTCGAGGATCACGACGAGCCCGATGTCGTGGCAGGGCATATCATCGCGGCCTATCTGCGCGCAGAGGCGCATGACCCTCTGTCCAAGCTCCTGGAAGAGGGCGGGTTGTCGGCGACGCTGCGACTATTGGCAACCGGGCTCTTGCCCGATGACGTGTTGCGCGCGCATGCCGAGAGCCTGATGCGCGATCCGCCCGAGGCAGTGGCGCCCGAGACAATGTTGGCGGGGTTCGCCCACTGGCAGGTGCGCGCGCGGCCCTATGCCTATGCCGTCGATATCACCGGCGAAACCACTGTGGCATTGATCGAGGCCGATCCCTATGCCGACAAAGCCCCGCCGCCGCCCTTGCTGAGCGATGCCGACTGGCTGCGCCTCCAAGAGATTTGCGGCGGCTGATCCACAAGGTCACAATGAATGCTGTCCGGCTCAGGACAGCATGTCTTGCAGGCGCAACAGCGCGATACGCTCGACCTGTCGGCAGGCTTCATCCAGTTCCGTCAAGGTGTGGTTGTTCAGGCGGCGGGTGAACGCTGCCTTGATCCCCGCCTTGTCGTGATCCCGCACCGCGATGATAAAGGGAAAGCCATGGCGCGCGGTATAGGCGGCGTTGAGGCGCTCGAACGCCGCGCGCTCGGCATCGGTCAGCGCGTCAAGCCCGGCGCTTGCCTGCTCATGGGTCGAGTCGAGCGTCAGCCGCCGCGCCTGTGCCAGTTTGCCCGCAAGGTCGGGATGGGCGCGCAGCACCGTCAACCGCTCTGCATCTGACGCAGCGCGAAAGACACGGCAGAAGGCATCATGCAGGCCGGTGGCGCTGTCATGGGCGGGGGCTATGCCGAGATCGAAGGCGCGCTCTGCCACCCATGGTGAATGTTCGAACACCCCACCAAAGCGGGCGACGAACGGGTCACGATCCATTTGCGAGGGGCGGTCTTGGGCCACGGGCCGTTCCTTGGTCAATGGGGTTGTTGCATTTCTGGGGTTGATCTTGGTGCAGTTCCGTAAGGAGATACAGAAAACACCCGTCATGTCACGCAAGGAGCCCCGAAATGTCAGGCTATTTGACCACGCATGTGCTGGATACCGCGCGCGGCTGTCCGGCGGCGGGGCTTTTGATCCGCCTGAGCCGGATTACGGAGACAGGACCCCTGTCGTTGCGTGAGATGCGTACCAATGCGGACGGGCGCACCGATGGCCCAATTCTGCCCGAGGCAGAGTTTGCACCTGGCCACTACGAGTTGTTGTTCTACGCGGGCGATTACCTGCGCGGGGCGGGACAAGAGGCCGGCTTTCTCGACCTCATTCCGATCCGCTTCACCCTGGCGGAGAGAATGCATTACCACGTGCCGCTCTTGCTTTCGCCATATGGCTACACAACCTATCGCGGCAGCTGAGGGGCTGCATTGGGCCTTGCCCTTGGCGTGACAGGGGCCTAACACCGATACCCATGAAAATACTCTTTCTTGGCGATGTGATGGGGCGCGCAGGGCGTGCGGCGGTGGCGGAACGGCTTCCCAAACTGCGTGAGGCGTGGAAGCTCGATTTTGTCGTGGTCAATGGCGAAAATGCCTCGGGTGGGATGGGTCTTACGGCGGCGCATGCCAAGGGCCTGTTCGAGGCGGGGGCGGATTGCGTGACCTTGGGCGATCATGCCTTTGACCAGAAGGATATGATGCAGGCGGTCGAACGTGAAAGCCGCCTGATCCGCCCGCTCAACTATGCCAAGGCCGCGCCGGGGCGCGGGAACCGGGTGTTTACCGACCGGCGCGGGCGCAAGGTTCTTGTGGCGCAGGTGTTGGGCAATGTGTTCATGCGTCGCGCCTATGATGATCCGTTTTCGGCGATTGATGCGGTGTTGCGTGTGCATCCCTTGGGTGGCGCGGTGCAGGCAACGGTGGTCGATGTGCATTGCGAGGCGACGTCAGAGAAAATGGCGATGGGGCATTTCTGTGACGGGCGCGCGAGCCTTGTGGTGGGCACCCACACCCATATACCCACGGCGGATGCCCAGATTTTGCCCGGTGGCACGGCGTTCCAGGGGGATGCCGGCATGTGTGGCGATTACCTCAGTGTGATCGGCATGGACAAGGCCGAGCCGATGCGCCGCTTCGTCACCGGCATGACCAAGGATCGGTTTACCCCTGCCATAGGCGCGGTTACGGTTTCGGGTGTCTATATCGAGACCGACGATGCCACGGGTCGCGCCACGCGGATCGAAATGGTGCGTCAGGGCGGGCGGCTGGAACAGTCAGGGCCCTGAGGCACCTAAAGGTGGCACAAACCCCGCGACAGCCGGTTGGCGCGGCGCATCCTTTCCCTTCTTTGCGGGAGTGGGGCACATGGTGCTTGCTGCTCCTTGACGGATCGGGGAAACTGGCGCGGGGCCATGAAAGGGTGTGCTTACGTGATTGAGATGCTCGGGGTATCCCAGACTGGTCAGGCGCTGCTGACCCTTCTGGTCGTGGCGGCGATGTTCGTACTTTTCGTGCGTGAAATCTATCCGACCGAGGTGGTCGCGATTGCGGGTGTGGCGGTGTTGCTTGGGCTTGGCGTGCTGCCCTATGGCGCCGCGCTGGAAGTCTTTTCCAACCCGGCGCCCTGGACCATCGCCGCGATGTTCATCGTGATGGGGGCCTTGGTCCGCACTGGTGCGCTTGACGCCTTTACAACGCTGGCCGACCAGCAGGCCAAGCATAATCCGCGCGTTGCGATTGCGATGCTGCTCCTTTCGGTTGTGATCGGGTCTGCCTTCATGAACAATACGCCGGTGGTCGTCGTGATGATCCCCGTGTTCGTGCAACTGGCGCGGACGCTCAAGATTCCTGCCTCCAAACTGCTGATTCCGCTGAGTTATGCGGCGATCCTTGGGGGCACCACGACGCTGATCGGCACATCTACCAATCTCTTGGTTGATGGCGTGGCGCGTTCGGCGGGCATGGCGCCATTCACGATCTTTGAGGTGACGCCGCTTGGTATCATCTTGGTGATCTGGGGGGCGCTCTACCTGCGATTTTTCGGCCCGTTCTTGTTGCCCGCGCGTGACAGCATGGCGGACCTCTTGTCGGACCGCTCCAAGATGAAATTTTTTACCGAGGCGGTCATTCCACCCGAGAGCAACCTGATTGGTCGCGACGTGACCGGCGTGCAGCTCTTCAAGCGGGAAGGGGTGCGGTTGATCGATGTGATCCGGGGCGATCAATCGCTGCGGCGCAATCTGGCGGATGTCACCTTGCAGGTTGGCGACCGGGTGGTTCTGCGGACGCAGATGACCGAGTTGCTCAGCCTGCAACGCAACAAGAGCCTCAAGCGGGTCGATCAGGTCTCGGCGGTCGAGACGACAACGGTCGAGGTGCTGATCACGCCGGGCTGCAAGATGGTAGGCCGGTCGTTGGGCGCGCTGCGATTGCGGCGGCGCTACGGTGTCTATCCGTTGGCCGTGCATCGTCGCAACCAGAACATCGGGCGGCAACTGGACGAGCTGGTGGTGCGGGTGGGTGACACTCTGCTGCTGGAGGGGGCCCCCGAAGATATTCAGCGCCTCTCGCGCGAGATGGAGATGGTCGATGTCTCTCACCCCTCGGCACGGGCCTTTCGCCGTGGGCATGCGCCGCTGGCGGTCATGGCGCTTGCCGGGATCGTGGTGCTTGCAGCGCTCGGCGTGGCCCCCATTCTGGCGCTTGCGGTAATCGCGGTAGCGATGGTGCTCCTGGCGCGCTGCATTGATGCAGACGAGGCATTTTCCTTTGTCGACGGACAGTTGCTGGCGCTGATCTTTGCCATGCTGGCGATCGGTGCTGCCTTGCAGACCTCGGGCGCGGTCGAGTTGATGGTGGGCGGGATTGCGCCTGCCCTGTCGGTTTTGCCGGGGTTCGTGGTGGTCTGGGCGATCTACCTCATAACCTCGCTCCTGACAGAACTTATCAGCAACAACGCCGTTGCCGTGGTGGTCACGCCGATTGCCATCGGCTTGGCGGATGCCATGGGCATCGACGCGCGACCGCTGGTGGTGGCGGTGATGGTGTCAGCAAGCGCGAGCTTTGCCACGCCCATCGGCTATCAGACCAACACGCTCGTGTATGGCCCCGGCGGGTACAAGTTCACCGATTTTCTGCGGGTAGGTATTCCGCTTAACCTGAGCATCGGTCTGTTGGCGAGCGCTCTGATCCCGCTGCTCTGGCCGCTCTGAGACTAGTTCCGCCAGTCGATTTCGAACCGGCAGGCCGCGGCCCCGGCGGCGCAGCACGCCCTCTCGATTGCATGCGCGCGCGGGTGGACGAGCCGGGAAAAGAGGCGCTCGAACACCGCGGCGTGCCAATGACAGAGGGGCGCCGGAGCAAGCTCGCCGCGAATGATCGGATTGTCGGACAGGATAAAGATCACGGGAGGGCCGGATTTGGCAGTCAAAGCGCCCGTGCCGCAGAATGTCCAACCATGAGCCAGGATGGCACGTGTCAGGATCGGCGCTGCGACCCGCGCGGGCAGGGCACGCAGCAGGGTTTGTGCCGCGTGTGGAATGCGATGCGCGAGGATATAATCGCCTGTGCCCTGACCCGCGGCGACAAAGATTTCACGCGCATTTTCAGAATGTTGCCTGCGCAGCGCGCTGTGCAGCGCCGTGACGCGCGCCTCGTCGATCATCGTGCTCGGATCGGGCAGAGGATCAAACCCCAGGGGCGCAAAGAGCGTGCGGCGCGTCGGCTCGCCGGTCACACGGTCCATCGCCGGGGCCAGTTGCAGCACCGCGTTGGGGCCAACGCGGGCGGCTATGCGGCTGCCGTCAGGCATCCATCTGCTGCGTGCTGCCGCCACAGGCGCGGACTTTGGCCCCATTGGGCATCTTGAAGCCTGCGTTGCGGTCGTTGGCGCGGTCCTTCATCTGGGCGCGCACGGCCTCGCGGCGTTCCGCCGCGCGGGCGGCACGGTCGGCGCTGGCCTCCCAATCCTCCATCTGTGCCTCTGCGATGGTGCGGGTTGCGTCGAAATCGAAATGAACGCTGTTTTTTGTTTGTGGCCCCCAATATCCGGCCTTGCCCAGATCATAGAAGGTGCGGCTGACGCCCGCCTTGAGAAATGCCTTGAGACAGCCCAAGAGGTAACGCCGCCGATAGCCGGTGCCGCGCCACGGATAGTGAAACAGCGCCTTGCGCATGTAGAAACGGCGGTAGTTTTTCATCACCCCGTCAAGCAGTTCTCCGCGCGTCATGCTGGCAGGCTTCATGATCGGCGTGACAAAGTTATACTTCGAGAAATCATAGACTTCGACTTGATCTCGGAGCTCTTGAAAGAGTGGCGTGAAGGGCCAGGGCGTATACATCGACCAATTGGCGAGGTCCGGCTGCCAGTCCCAGGCCATCTGAAAGGTTTCTTCCAGTGTTTCGGGGGTCTCGTTGTCGAGACCGACGATGAACTGTGCCTCGGTGAAGATATCCGCCTCGCGCAGAAGCTGGATCGCCTCCTTGTTCTGGGCGACGGTGGTTTCCTTGTTGAACTGATCGAGCTTGAGTTGGGCCGCTGCCTCGGTGCCGAGACTGACATGCACGAGGCCCGCCTTGCGATAGAATTTCAGCAGGTCGCGGTCGCGGTAGATGTCGGTGACGCGGGTGTTGATGCCCCATTGCACGCGGCGCGGCAGGTCGCGGGCGATCAGTTCCTCGCAAAACTGCACGAATTTCTTTTTGTTTATAGTGGGTTCCTCGTCCGCGAGGATGAAGAAGCCGACGCCGTGGTCGTTGACGAGGGTTTCGATTTCATCCACCACCTTCTTGGGATCGCGCACGCGGTAGTCGCGCCAGAATTTCCACTGGCTACAGAAAGAGCAGGTGAACGGGCAGCCGCGCGCCATGTTGGGGATGGCCACGCGCTTGCCCAAGGGGACGTAGATGTATTTCTCCCATTCCAGGAGCGACCAGTCGGGGTTGATGGCGTCGAGGTCCTTGACGGTCGATGCTGCGGGCGTGGCGGTGATGGTTTCCCCGTCGATATAGGCCAAGCCTTTGATGGATTTACGCTTTTCGAGCCATTCACCGGTGTCGGCGGCGCGGATCAGGTTGAGGAATATTTCCTCGCCTTCGCCGCGCACGATGACATCGACCCAGGGTGCCTCGGACAGGACCTGCTTGTACATGAAGGTTGCATGCACGCCGCCCAGAACCCGCAGCGCGCCGGGCACCACCTCTTGCGCGCGTTTGAGGATAGTCTCCGCAACATAGATCGAGGGGGTGATGGCGGTGACGCCCACAACATCTGGGTTGAGATCGCGCAGGCGGTCGCGCAGGGCGTCATCATCGAGATTGTTGGTCATGGCGTCGATAAAGGTGACATCGGTATAGCCCGCATCGCGCAGGTGGCCCGCCAGATAGGCCACCCAAGCCGGTGGCCAGCTTCCGGCGATTTCGGCCCCGCCAGAGTGATAATTGGGATGGATCAAGACGATGCGCATGGCGGGACTCCCTGTGTATCGGTTTAGATTACATTTTAAAGTGTCCAAAAAACTTGACATAAATCAAACGACAGCGGGGCCGGGCGGGGCGTTGCCCTAGGTGCGGCAAGCGTATAAAAGGCGGCAGATTCCCGGATATGCAGGAGAAGGCACCATGGCCGGCCATTCCAAATGGGCAAACATTCAACACCGCAAAGGGCGCCAAGATGCCGTGCGGGCGAAACTTTTTTCCAAGTTTTCCAAAGAGATAACGGTCGCGGCCAAGATGGGCGACCCTGATCCGGACAAGAACCCGCGCCTGCGTCTGGCCATCAAGGAAGCCAAGGCGCAATCCATGCCCAAGGACAATATCGAACGCGCCATCAAGAAAGCGATGGGGGGCGATGCGGAGGATTATGAAGAAATCCGCTATGAAGGGTACGGTCCCAACGGGGTTGCGATCATCGTCGAGGCGATGACCGACAACCGCAATCGCACCGCATCGAACGTGCGTTCGACCTTTACCAAGAACGGCGGCAATCTGGGCGAGACCGGCAGCGTCGGTTTCATGTTTGAGCGCAAGGGCGAGGTTACCTATCCGGCGAGCGTGGGCGATGCGGACACGGTGCTGATGGCCGCGCTGGAAGCCGGGGCAGAGGATGTGGAGTCCGGGGACGAGGGCCACACCATCTGGTGTGCCGACACGGATTTGAGTGAGGTTGCGACGGCGCTGGAGGCGGCCTTGGGCGAGAGCACATCGACCAAGCTGGTGTGGAAGCCCACCACGACGACCGAGATGGACCTTGAGAGCATGCAGAAGCTGATGAAGCTGATCGAGGCGCTCGAGGATGATGACGACGTGCAGCGCGTCACCACCAATTTCGAGGCCTCGGACGCGGTGATGGAACAGCTCTGATCCGCAGCGACCTTATGTAAGGTTGGCACGCGCTGTACGCGGATTTCGTACGCCCTGCGCCAGACGGGATAAGGGGGGCTTTGACAGCCCCCCATTTCAATAGCCCAGGTCCTTGAGGCGTGCGCGCATCCAGGTGATTTCCGCCTCTTGCGCGGCGATCACGGCCTCGGCCAATTTGCGGACCTCCGGGTCCTTGCCATGCTCCAGCACGATCCGCGCCATGGCGACCGCGCCCTCGTGATGCGGGATCATGCCGCGCAGGAAATCTATGTCCGCGTCGCCGGTATAGTCCATGTCCATCCCGCCATGCATTTCGGACGCCGCCTCCATATAGGCGCGAGTCGAGGCGGGCAGGTCGTGGGACATGTGGGCGGAATGACCGCTATGGTCATGGTTCTCGGCGAGGGCGGGCGAGAGGGTGAGGGCCAGAAGCGTGGCGGTCAGGGGGGCAAGGCGCATGGGGGTATCCTCGGTTGTTGTCGCAATAGGGAAATAGGAGCTTCCCCCTGCTGGAAGGCAAGGGGGGATGTGCGTGGTTCAGCCCGGAGTGCGGGTGCCGAAATCTTGAAAAGATTTCTGTCCGATTTCTTTTGAAGAAATCGGGTTTGAGGCGGTGAGCCAGCGGATCGGGGCGCGGTTGCAGAAAATCACGATCTGGCCGGAGTTCTCAACGGCCTGATAGCCCCGCCGGTCAATTTCACGCAGGAAATTCGCCATGCCCGCAAAACGTTCGATGTCGCGGGCCTTGCGCCGGATCACGGCCCCTTCCTGCACCGATTTCGACGCGAAGAGGTCATGTAGCCAGACCTCGGGCGAGAGGGGAGAGTTGCGGTTTTGCATGCTGTGATCATGCCGGACGAGGGGTTAAGGCGGCGTTAAGGCTGGTGCGCAATGACTGCGGACCCTACCGCCCCCGCCGCTTCACATTGCCGCCGCGCTGCCCCGGTCTGCCCGCGGTGGAGCGTCCCCGTCCTTTGACGGCCTCGGCGCTGGCGGCCTCGACGGCGGACTGGCGGGCGAGCGGGTCGTCTGAGATTGCGAGATCCACGGCCTCCAGCCGCTTGACCTCGTCGCGCAGGCGGGCGGCCTCTTCGAATTCGAGGTTCTCGGCGGCTTTACGCATGTCGGCGCGCAGCCCGTCGAGCACGGCGGCGAGATTGGAGCCCGCCAGCGGTTTGTCGACCGTCGCGGTCACGCGGGCCATATCGACATCGCCCTTGTAGAGCCCGGCCAGAATATCCTCGACATTCTTGCGCACCGTGGCGGGGGTGATGCCATGCGCCTCATTATAGGCGATCTGCTTGTCGCGGCGGCGGTTCGTCTCGGCCAGAGCGCGTTCCATCGAGCCGGTGATGCGGTCGGCATACATGATCACCCGGCCCTCGGCGTTGCGGGCGGCGCGGCCGATGGTCTGGATCAGGGATGTTTCCGAGCGCAGAAAGCCCTCCTTGTCGGCATCCAGAATGGCGACAAGCCCGCATTCGGGAATATCCAACCCCTCGCGCAGCAGGTTGATGCCGATGAGCACGTCAAAGGCCCCCAAGCGCAGGTCGCGCAGGATCTCGATCCGTTCGATCGTGTCGATGTCGGAGTGCATGTAGCGGACACGGATGCCCTGTTCGTGCATGTATTCGGTCAGATCCTCGGCCATGCGTTTCGTCAGCGTCGTGACAAGCACCCGGTAGCCATCGGCGGCCACGCGGCGCACCTCGTCCAGGAGGTCATCGACCTGGGTTTCCACGGGCCGGATTTCGACCTGAGGATCAAGAAGGCCGGTGGGGCGGATCACCTGTTCGGTAAAGACGCCGCCCGTTTGCTCCATCTCCCACGCCGCGGGGGTGGCGGAGACAAAGACAGATTGCGGGCGCATGGCGTCCCATTCCTCGAACTTGAGAGGGCGGTTGTCCATGCAGGAGGGCAGGCGAAAGCCGTGTTCGGCCAGCGTGAACTTGCGCCGGTAGTCGCCTTTGTACATGCCGCCGATCTGGGGCACCGAGACGTGGGATTCATCGGCAAAGACGATGGCATTGTCGGGGATGAATTCAAAGAGCGTGGGGGGCGGCTCGCCGGGGGCGCGGCCCGTGAGATAGCGGGAATAATTCTCGATCCCGTTGCAGACTCCGGTGGCTTCGAGCATTTCGAGATCAAAGTTCGTGCGCTGCTCAAGCCGCTGCGCCTCGAGCAGTTTGCCTTCGTTGACCAGCTGATCAAGGCGCGTGCGCAATTCGCGTTTGATGCCGATGATGGCCTGCTGCATCGTGGGTTTGGGTGTCACGTAATGCGAATTGGCGTAGACGCGGATTTTCTCGAACGTGTCGGTTTTCTCGCCGGTCAGCGGGTCGAATTCGGTGATCGCCTCAAGCTCTTCGCCAAAGAAGGACAGGCGCCACGCGCGGTCCTCCAAGTGGGCGGGGAAGATTTCCAGACTGTCGCCGCGCACGCGGAACGAGCCGCGCTGAAAGGCCTGATCGTTGCGCCGGTATTGTTGCGCCACGAGGTCGGCCATGATGGCGCGCTGGTCGTATTGCGCGCCGACGGTCAGGTCCTGGGTCATGGCCCCGTAGGTTTCGACCGAGCCGATACCGTAGATGCAGGACACAGAGGCCACGATGATCACGTCGTCGCGTTCCAGAAGCGCGCGGGTGGCGGAGTGGCGCATCCGGTCGATCTGTTCGTTGATCTGGGATTCCTTCTCGATATAGGTGTCCGAGCGCGGCACATAGGCTTCGGGTTGGTAGTAGTCGTAATAGCTGACGAAATACTCGACGGCGTTCTCGGGGAAAAATCCCTTGAATTCCCCGTAAAGCTGCGCGGCCAGCGTCTTGTTGGGAGCGAGGATGATGGCGGGGCGCTGTGTTTCCTCGATGATCTTGGCCATGGTGAAGGTCTTGCCGGTTCCGGTGGCGCCCAAGAGCACCTGATTGCGCTCTCCCTCGACAATGCCTTGGGACAGTTCGGCGATGGCGGTGGGCTGATCGCCCGCCGGTTCGAATTCCGAAGCCAGCACAAAGCGCTTGCCGCCCTCGAGCTTGGGGCGGGATTTCACATCCGGCGCGGGATGGCTGAGCACGGCCGGGGTCTTGTCGGAATGGGCGTAGGGCATGGGGCGCTCCGATGGATCAATGTCCACATTTGTTCTCTTTGGCGGCGGGTTCAAGCCCCAAAGCGGATGCCGCGCGCGGACCCGTCTGGGTAGAGCGGGTGCGGGGCGTGCGCGAATCGATTTTGCGATTCGTGACGCTGCGTCACGCGATTCGGGCGCGGGTCATAGTGCCGCACCCGTCGGGCGCATGGGGGTTTCGCGAAGGGGCATGTCGCAATTTTCAGCACATAGGTCGTTTCAGGAGGGGCTAAAGGCCAGAAAAACAGCGCGTGAAAATTTATTTACAAAGTTTCACCCTCTTCAATGCAAGAAATTCACTGATCTTATGGGCGTTTGTCAGGATTTTGTTAATTTCTGCGCATTTTCGGCTAGGGTATGCCAAGGAATGCGACAGTGCCTGTCACGAGGAGCAGGTGGTCGCTGGGATGGAGGATTTCAAGTCATGAGCGACGCAAACGCAACCGCAGGTGCAAAAAAGGCCGGTTTTCACATTGATGCGGCCAAGTATGAGCGGATGTATGCCGATTCGATCAGCAACCCCGAAGCCTTTTGGGGTGAGCATGGCAAGCGGCTGGACTGGATCAAGCCCTACACCAAGGTGAAGAACACCTCGTTTGAATATGACAATGTGTCGATCAAGTGGTTCGAGGATGGCACGCTGAACGTGTCCGCCAACTGCATCGACCGGCATCTGGCCAAGCGCGGCGATCAGACCGCGATCATCTGGGAAGCGGATGATCCCAATGATGAGCCGCAGCACATCACCTACAAGGAACTGCACGCGCAGACCTGCAAGATGGCCAATGTGCTCAAGTCCATGGGCGTGGCCAAGGGCGACCGTGTCGTGATCTATCTGCCGATGATCCCCGAGGCCGCCTATGCGATGCTGGCCTGCGCGCGGATCGGGGCCATTCATTCGATCGTTTTCGCCGGGTTCAGCCCGGATGCGCTGGGCGCGCGGATCAACGGGTGTGACGCCAAGGTGGTGATCACCGCCGACCACGCGCCGCGTGGGGGCCGCAAGACCAAGCTCAAGGACAATGTGAACCAGGCGCTGTTGCATGACACGTCGGATGTGAAATGCCTTGTGGTGCGGCGCACCGGCGATCAGGTGGCGTGGCGCCGTGATCTGGATTTCTGGTGGCATGAAGAGGCCGAGAAGGTCAGCGCCGATTGCGCGCCCGAGGAAATGAACGCGGAGGACCCGCTGTTCATTCTCTATACCTCGGGCTCGACCGGCATGCCCAAGGGCGTGGTTCACACCACCGGCGGCTATCTGACCTATGCGTCGATGACGCATGAGTACATCTTCGACTATCACGAGGGTGACATTTACTGGTGCACCGCCGATGTGGGCTGGGTCACGGGCCATAGCTATATCGTTTACGGACCGCTGGCCAATGGCGCGACCACGCTGATGTTTGAGGGCGTGCCGACCTATCCGGATGCCGGCCGGTTCTGGCAGGTGTGCGAGCGTCACAAGGTCACGCAGTTCTACACCGCCCCCACCGCCATTCGCGCGCTGATGGGCAAGGGCACCGGGCCGGTCGAGGGCAGCGACCTGAGCAGCCTGCGTATCCTGGGTTCGGTCGGCGAGCCGATCAACCCCGAGGCGTGGAACTGGTACAACGAGAATGTCGGCAAGGGCAAATGCCCGATCGTCGATACCTGGTGGCAGACCGAGACGGGCGGCGTATTGATCACGCCGCTGCCCGGTGTCGTCGAGACCCCCAAACCCGGTTCGGCCACCAAGCCGTTCTTTGGTGTGCAGCCCGTGGTGCTGGATGAAAAGGGCAACGAGCTGGAGGGGGCGACCGAGGGTGTTCTGGCGCTCAAGGACAGCTGGCCGGGGCAGATGCGCACCGTCTGGGGCGATCACAGCCGGTTTGTCTCGACCTATTTCGAGATGTTCAAAGGCTATTATTTCTCGGGTGACGGATGCCGCCGCGACGAGGATGGCGATTACTGGATCACGGGCCGCGTGGATGACGTGATCAACGTCTCGGGGCACCGGATGGGCACCGCCGAGGTGGAATCGGCGCTGGTCGCCCATGCCACCGTGAGCGAAGCCGCCGTCGTGGGCTATCCGCATGACATCAAGGGGCAGGGCATCTATTGCTATGTCACGCTGATGGACGGGGTGGAGCCGACCGAGGCGCTGCGCACGGAGCTGGGCAACTGGGTGCGTCAGGAAATCGGGCCGATTGCCAAGCCGGACGTGATCCAATGGGCGCCGGGCCTGCCGAAAACCCGCTCGGGCAAGATCATGCGCCGTATCCTGCGCAAGATCGCCGAGAATGACTTTGACAGCCTTGGTGATACCTCGACGCTGGCCGATCCGTCGGTGGTGGACGAGCTGATTGCCAACCGCGCCAAAGCCTGAGGGGGATGAGCGTGATGGACGGAAGCGACACGCCCCGCAACGCCGCAAATCTGGTCCTCCTGGGGCCGCCGGGTGCAGGCAAGGGCACACAGGCGCGCATGCTGGAGGAGCAATTCGGTCTGGTGCAACTCTCGACCGGGGACCTCTTGCGCGCCGCTGTGGCGGCGGGCACCGAGGCGGGTCGTGCGGCCAAGGCGGTTATGGAAGCGGGCGACCTGGTGTCCGACGAGATCGTCATCGCCATTCTGCGCGACCGACTGGCCGAGCCGGACTGTGCCAAGGGTGTGATACTGGACGGGTTCCCGCGCACCACGGTGCAGGCCGAGGCGCTCGACGGTCTCTTGGGCGAAATCGGGCAGGGTATCCGGGCGGCGATCAGCCTGGAGGTGGATGACGCCGCGATGGTGACGCGGATTTCGGGCCGCTACACCTGCGGCGGCTGCGGTGAAGGCTATCACGACAGCTTCAAGGTGCCCGCCGTTGAGGGCACCTGTGACAAATGCGGCGGCACCGAGATGAAGCGGCGCGCCGATGACAATGCGGAGACGGTGGAACAGCGGCTGCGCGCCTATCACGCGCAGACCGCGCCGCTGATTTCCTATTACGAATCGCGCGGCGTTCTGGCCCGCGTCGATGCGATGGCCGAGATCGAGGCCGTCGCAAGAGAGCTGAACGCCATCGTCGCCAAGGCGGTCGCGTAAAGGAGTGCCCGTGCCGGGATGGTCCCGGCGCGGTCTGGAGGACGTCGTTACAAAAGGGAGGGCACGCTTTGTCCGATAAAGAAAGAGCGAACGCTTATTGGAAGGCCAATCTGCGTCTCATCACATGGAGCCTGGTGATCTGGTTCTTCGCCTCGTTTGGCTTTGGCATTCTGCTGCGGCCGATGCTGTCGGGGATCGCCATTGGCGGCACCGACCTCGGGTTCTGGTTCGCGCAGCAAGGGTCGATCATCGTCTTTCTGATTTTGATCTTCTTCTACGCCTGGCGGATGAACAAGCTCGATGCCGAACATGGCGTCGGTGAAGAATAAGTAGGGGGAGGGACAATGGATCAAACAACACTCAATATCATCGTCGTGGGTCTCAGCTTTGCGCTCTATTTCGGGATCGCAATCTGGGCCAAGGCGGGATCGACGGCGGAATTCTACGCGGCTGGACGCGGCGTGAACCCGGTCGTCAACGGGATGGCCACGGCGGCGGACTGGATGTCGGCGGCTTCGTTCATCTCGATGGCAGGCCTTATCGCCTTTGTCGGCTACAACAACTCGACCTTCCTCATGGGCTGGACGGGCGGTTACGTGCTGATGGCCATGCTGCTTGCGCCCTATCTGCGCAAGTTCGGCAAGTTCACGGTGCCCGAGTTCGTGGGCGACCGTTTTTACAGCAACAAGGCCCGCGTCGTGGCTGTGATCGCGCTCATCACCATGTCGGTGACCTACGTGATCGGTCAGATGGCGGGTGCCGGTGTGGCCTTCTCGCGCTTCCTCGAAGTGGACAACACCACCGGCCTGCTGATCGCGTCTGGTGTGGTTTTCGTCTACGCCGTTCTGGGCGGGATGAAGGGCATCACCTATACGCAGGTGGCACAGTATTGCGTTCTGATCATCGCCTACACCATTCCGGCGATCTTCATCTCGCTGCAACTGACGGGCAAGGTTCTGCCGCAGTTGGGTCTGTTCGCCGAGCATACCGCGTCGGGCCAGTATCTGCTTGTTACCCTGGACGGTCTGCTGAACGATCTGGGCTTTAACCAGTACACCACCGGGTCGAGCCCGTGGCTGATGGCGCTGTTCACCCTGTCGCTGATGATCGGCACCGCCGGTCTGCCGCACGTGATCATCCGCTTCTTCACCGTTCCCAAAGTGTCTGACGCACGTTGGTCGGCAGGTTGGGCGCTGGTCTTTATTGCGCTGCTGTATCTCACCGCTCCGGCTGTGGGGGCAATGGCGCGCCTGAACATCATGACCACCATGTGGCCGAATGGCGTTCAGGGCGAAGCTGTGGCTGTGGACGATCTGCCGGACTGGTTCCGCACCTGGTCGACCACCGGTCTGCTGGCTGTGGAAGACAAGAACGGCGACGGCAAGATCCAGTACTACAACGACAAGTCCGAAGCGATGACCGCACTTGCGGCCGAGCGTGGCTGGCAGGGCAACGAGCTTGTGACGTTCAACCGTGACATCCTCGTGCTGGCCAACCCCGAAATCGCCGGTCTGCCGGGTTGGGTGATCGCGCTTATCGCCGCAGGTGGTATCGCGGCGGCCCTTTCGACGGCGGCTGGTCTGCTCCTGGCCATTTCCTCGGCCGTGAGCCACGACCTGATCAAATCGACGATCAATCCCAACATCTCGGAAAAAGGCGAGCTTCTGGCCGCCCGTATCTCGATGGCGGTGGCGATCGTGGTGGCGACCTATCTGGGCCTCAACCCTCCGGGCTTTGCGGCGCAGGTGGTGGCACTGGCCTTTGGTCTGGCGGCAGCCTCGCTCTTCCCGACGCTGATGATGGGCATCTTCTCGAAGCGCATCAACTCGGCAGGGGCAACCGCGGGCATGCTGGCCGGTCTGCTCTCGACCACGCTCTACCTGTTCCTCTACCTGGGCTGGTTCTTCATCCCGGAAACGAACATGCTGACCGCGGATCAGTACCTCTTCGGTATTCCGCCGACCCATTTCGGCCCGATTGGCGCAGTGCTGAACTTTGCTGTTGCCTATGTCGTGTCGAGCATGACGGCAGAACCGCCGCAGGAGATCCAGGACCTCGTCGAAAGCGTGCGTATTCCGCGCGGTGCCGGTGCGGCCACGGGTCACTGAGACCTCAAAGGACAGGGGCGGCGTGTGCCGCCCCTGTTTCCCTACCGCCCGCCGATATTCCGGTAACCGGGTGCTTTTAGGTGATTTTCCCCCAAGTCCCAGGAGAGCCGCGCCCGATGAGCGACGTCAAACCCGATCCCATTGACAGCCTGACCCGCCATGCGCCGTTTTCCGGTTTGCCGCATGCGTTGCGCAGTGCGCTGGCCCCCAAGCTGGCGCGGGTGAACTTGGCGCAGGGGGTGGTGCTGTTCGAGAAGGGCGCGCCGCTGGCCGGGCTTTACGTGGTCGAGACAGGCGGGCTCGATATCGAGACAGGTCATGCCGACCTGGTGTCGCACCGGGGGCCGGGCGACATCATGGGCGAGCGCGGTCTCTTGCGGGATGGTAACGCGCTCTTGACGGCGCGGGCGTCGGCGCCGTCCGAGTTGATCGTCGTGCCGCGCGAGGCGTTTCTCGACCTGATGGAGCAGTCGGACGAGATTGCGCGCTGGTTCGCGCGGGCGCGGCCGACGGCGCAGGGCGACGACGGCCCCTATGCCACGGGTCTGACCGCGCTTCAGGTGTCGGACCTCATGACCGCCACGCCGATCACCTGCGGGCCAGAGGCCACGGTCAAGGATGTGGCGCGGCTGATGCGGGATAACGTGATTTCCTCTGTCGTGGTGATGGAGGGCGCGCGCCTGGCGGGGATCATCACGGTGCGCGATCTGGCCAACAAGGTGTTGGCCGAAGGGCTGAGCGGGGATGTCAGCGTGGCGCAGGTGATGACGCCGGACCCGGTGACAATCGAGCCTGGGCGGCTGGGCCTTGATGCGCTGATGCTCTTGTCGGACCTCAAGGTCAATCACCTGCCGGTGGCGCAGGGGGGGCGGGTGCTGGGCATGATCGGCAAGACCGATCTCTTTCGCCAACAGGCCGCCACGGCGAGCCATATGGTGGCCGATATTGCCAGTGCCGAGGCGCCCGAGGACATGGCGCAGGTCATGGAGCGGGTGCCGATGCTGTTGGTGCAGCTGGTGCAGGCCGGGGTGCGGCCGCAGTCGATCACGCGGCGGATCACCGATATTACCGATGCGATCACCCGACGTCTGTTGCGGCTGGCGGAGGTCAAGCTTGGCCCCGCCCCGGTGCCCTATCTCTGGGCGGCCTGCGGCAGCCAGGGGCGGCGCGAGCAGACGGGGGTGAGCGATCAGGACAATTGCCTGATCCTCGACGACAGTTTCCAGCCCGAGCATGACGCCTATTTCGCGGCGCTGGCCAAGTTTGTCAGCGACGGGCTGAACACCTGCGGGTTCTTTTATTGCCCTGGCGACATGATGGCGACCAATCCGCGCTGGCGACAGCCGCGCCGGGTGTGGCGCAGCTATTTCGCGGGCTGGATCGCGCAGCCGGACACCGAGGCGCAGATGCTGGCGTCGGTCATGTTCGATCTGCGGGCGATTGCGGGGGAGACCGCGCTCTTTGACGATTTGCAGGCCGAGGTGCTGGCAAGCGCGCGCAAGAATTCGATCTTTGTCGCGCATATGGTGTCCAATTCTCTCAAGCATACGGTGCCTTTGGGGCTGTTGCGCGGTTTTGCCCTGATCCGGTCGGGCGAGCACAAGAACACGATTGACCTCAAGCATTCGGGCGTGGTGCCGGTGGTTGATCTGGGGCGGATCTATGCGCTCTTGGGATCGCTCGAGGTGGCGGGCACGCGCGAGCGGATCACGAGCGCGCGGGCGGGCGCCGTCATTTCCGAGACTGGCGCACGGGATTTGCTGGATGCCTATGACCTGATCGCGGAAACGCGCCTGCGGCATCAGGCGGCGCGTATCCGCGCCGGGCGCAGCCCGGACAATTTCATGGCCCCTGCCGATCTGTCGGACCTTGAGCGCAATCACCTGCGGGATGCGTTCATGGTGGTCAAGACCATGCAATCCGCCATCGGACAATCCAGAGGAGCACCGGGATAACTTATGTTTTTGGAATTGATCGCCACTTTCGCTGTTGGCATCGGCGCAGCCGGTATCGCCCTGGTCCTTGGGCATCTCAGCCGGGGCCGTTTGCCGCGCTACACCGCGCCCTTCGCGGCGGGGATCGCGATGCTGTGCTATGTGGTCTGGTCGGAATACACCTGGGCGGATCGCACGCTCGGCACCCTGCCCGACAGTGTTGAGGTGATCAGCGCGGTGGAAGAAAGCAAGCCGTGGAGGCCCTGGACCTATGTCGTGCCGCAGGTCACGCGGATGATGGTGCTGGACCGCGCCGGGGTGCAGACCAATCCGGCAGCCCCCGAGATCCTGTTGGCGGATATTTATCTCTTTGGGCGGTGGGCCGCGCCGATGATGCGCCCGCAACTGGTGGATTGCGCCAAGGCGGCGCGCGCCGATGTGAGCGAGGCGGCGCTGGCCGATCCGGCACAGGCCGAGTGGCTGGCCGTGGGGTTGGAGGACCCGGTGATCGCGGCGCTCTGCCAAAGCTAAGTCAGTGGTAACCGGGAGAGGAGGCCCGTCATGCCTGAAAAAACCGTTCTGCTGGTTGAAGACGAGGACAATATCGCGCTCGCGCTCGAACATCTGATCGGGCGCGCGGGATACCGGCTGCGCCGGGTGGCCACGGGCAATGCCGCGCTGGAGGCGATGGCCGAGGATCGGCCTGATCTGGTGGTGCTGGATGTGATGCTGCCCGAGCGGTCGGGCTATGAGATTTGCCAGATGATCCGCGCCGATGCCACCCTCAAGGGGACCAAGGTGCTGATGATGACCGCAGGGGGGGGCGAGGTCGAGCGCCGCAAGGGGCTGGCGGTGGGGGCGGATGCCTTTATGACCAAGCCTTTCGCCACCGCTGATCTGACCGCGCAGATCGGGGCGTTGCTGGCCGGGGCGGATCATGATTGAGCGCCTGACGGCGCGTTTGGGTCTACGGCTGCGATTTGCGCTCTTCTTTGCCGCGCTTGCGCTGGGGGGCGCCGTGGTTATCGCGGGCGCGCTGTGGTTTGGTTACACGCGGGCGGGCGGGCCGCTGGATGGGTATGTGATCGGTGGCATGGTTGCGGCGCTGGGCGTGATGGGCTTGGCCGCCTGGATCGGGCTGCTGTTCGATGAGAACGTGGCCAAGCCCATTCTGGCGCTGGCCTCGGACCTGACGACGCGGGCGCGGGCCGATGTGGACTTGCAGATCGACGAGGCGCAGGCCAAGCATCTGAGCACGCTGGCGCCCGCCGCCAATGCGATCAACGCGGCGCTGTCGGAGGCGCGGGCCGCACGGGCGCGGGCGGTCGAGCGGGAGACCGCACGGATTGCGCGCGAGAAGGCGCTCTTTGAGGCGCTCTTTCGCGATCTGGGCGAAGGGGCGGTGGTGGCCACGCCGGACAACCGCGTCATGCTCTATAATCGCATGGCGCAAGAGCTGTTGGGCGAGATTGGTCTTGATCGTCCGCTGTCGAATGTCCTGCGCCCCGAGCCGATCATGGACGCGCTGTCGCGGATGCAGGAGGCGCGGGTACGCGGCCATATCGGGGCCGAGACATTCCTTGCGGCCTCTGCGAATGGCAAGCGGTTCCTCTTGGGGCGCGTCAGCCCGATCCTGTCGGATGAGGAATTGTCGGGGCATGTGTTGATTTTCCGGGACGCGACCGAGGATCTGAGCGCGCATGCGCAGCAGGATCATCTGTTCAACACGCTCTTGGAGGGGGTGCGCCGACCGGCGGCCACCATTGGCGCGCTGCTGGATGTGTTGCAATCGGCGGATGATCTGCCGCCCGAGACCCGCGCAACGTTTCGCAAGGGGATCGAGGACGAGGTGGCGCGGCTCTTTGAGTGCCTGCGCGAGATGGGCGCGCAGCATGCCGGGGTCAAATCGCGGCGCTGGCCGATGTCGCCGGTTGCGGCGGCGCATGTGTTCGACGGGTTGAGCGTGCAGGCGCGGGTGCCGCTGAGCGTGGCGCGCAGCGAGGCGATGTTGAGTTGCGACGGTTTTGCCGTGACCACGCTCTTGGGCGGGTTGCTTGGGCATCTGGCCGAGGACGGCAGCCGCGACGGATTCAGCCTGAGCGCCGAGCAGGACGGGGCCGAAACGCGGCTGATCCTGAGTTGGCAGGGGGAGGCGGTGACGGATGGGCAATTGACCGGCTGGCTCAAGGCGCCGCTGTCCACCGCCTATGGGGACTATTCCGGGCGCGATGCGCTGAGCGCGCATCAGACGGATGTCTGGGCCGAGGCAAGGGCCGGGGGGCACCGGATCGTGCTGCCGCTTGCCACCGCAGCCCCACCGCTACAGCCCGGCGATGCGCGGCCCGAGTTCTATGATTTCAACCTGCCAGAGGTGGCGGGCGGAGATCTGGCCGAACGTCCCCTGTCGGACCTGAGTTTCGTGGTGTTCGACACCGAAACCACCGGCCTCTCGCCGCGGGGGGGCGACGAGATCGTGCAGATTGCCGGGTTGCGGATCGTCAACGGGCGCATTCTGCGCGGCGAGAGCTTTGACATGCTGGTCAATCCGGGCCGCCCGATTCCGCCTGCCTCGACGCGGGTGCATCATATCAGCGACGAGATGGTGCAGGGTGCTCCGGATATTGTCGAGGCTGGGCGGCGGTTTCACGATTTCTGTCAGGGCGCGGTGCTGGTGGCGCATAACGCGCCCTTCGATCTGGCGTTTTTGCGGCTCAAGGAAAAGGTCATCGGGCGGCGGTTCGACAATCCGGTGCTTTGCACCGTGTTGATGTCGGCGGGGCTCTTTGATCACAGCGGTCAGCATACGCTGGATGCGCTCTGCGAGCGGTTCGGGATCACCATCCCGCCCGAGGCGCGGCATACCGCGATGGGCGATACCGTGGCCACGGCCGAGGTATTCGTGCGGATGCTGGGCCTCTTGCAGGCCAAGGGTGTGACGACGCTCGGGGGGGCGATTGCCGAAGAGGGGCGCATGACCAAGATCCGCAAGGCGCAGAATTACTAAGAACCGCGTGGCGTTGGGGCATTTTGGCGCTGAGCCCTTGGCAATCTGTCGTCCCTGACCGATATGGGGCGCATGGGACACAAGATTGCGACCTGTTCATATTGCGGCACGCGGGCGGTTCTGGTGCTGGACCGGGCCCGGCATGAGCTGGCCTGTTCGCGCTGTGGCGCGCCGCTGCACGAAATGAAGGCGATGCCCGCGCGCGAACGGGGCGCCGCGCGGCCCAAGGCGCGGCCCATGACGCTGCCCCGGCAGGAGTATGGGCCCGAGCGGCAAGCCCCTGAGCGCGCGCGGAAATCCAAGCCGCGCAAAGGGTTTGGGCGGCGGATGCTGGAAGAGATCTGGGACGCGGTCGAGGACATTTTCGACTGAAGCCGCGGCGATGACGCGCGATCAAGGGCAGTCACAGGTATATTACAAACCCTTTATATCCTGAGATTCGGACCTACATCTGTCCCAGAGGCGTCGATACGGAACATTGATGCCTTTTATCACTGTCCCTCGTTCCGCGACTTGCGCCCAAGTTTGACTTGGGCGCTTTTTTCTGCGCGCTATCCGTGGTTCATAGGGGCATGAGCGAAGAGTATAGCGATTCCCATCTGCGCGAGATCCTGACCCGCACCCGGCGTGTGGCGGTGGTTGGCGTGTCGATGAACCCCGTGCGCCCGAGTTACTATGTGGCGCGTTACCTCAGTCTCAAGAGATACGAGGTGGTGCCGGTCAATCCGGGCCATGCCGGTGAGCGGCTCTTTGGTCAAACGGTGGTGGCGGGGCTGCGCGATATTGTGGGGCCGGTCGATATGATCGACATTTTCCGCAGGTCCGAGCATGTCGGCCCTATCGTGGAAGAGGCGCTGGAGGTGCTGCCGGGGCTGCGCACGGTCTGGATGCAGATCGGGGTTGAAAATGCGGAGGCTGCGGCACTGGCGCGGGCGCGGGGGGTCGATGTGGTGATGAACCGTTGCCCCAAGATCGAATATCAGCGCCTCTTTGGCGAGTTGCGCATGGGCGGGTTCAATACCGGCGTCATTTCATCCAAGCTGTGAGCGGGGTCAGTTGCCGCCCAAGAGGCGCAGCGGCATCAGCCGGTCCTGCACCAGGCGCAGCACGAGCGGCACGACCAGGAGGACCGCAAGCACCGTTCCGGCGATGCGCAGCGCGCGGTTGCGGCGTTCATGGCGGAGGTGCACCACGGGAATGGTTACGACCGGCGTGATCTCAAGCTCTTTTTCCAGTTGCGCGGCGCTGCGGATGGCCGGGTTGAGAAGCTCGAGCGTGATGACGAGGGCGAATCCCAGGACAAGACTGGCCAGTGCCCCGGCAAACGCCAGTTTCTTGCGGCTGATGGAGACCGGAAACTCGGGCGGAATGGCGGTTTCCAGAATCTCGAACCGTTCCTGTTGCTGGCGCGATTCAAGCACGCTGGCCATTTCCGCCTCGACCCGGTTGGTGGTGATGGTGCTGAGCTGGTCCTGCAACTGGGTCAGATCGCGGGTGAGGGCGCCCAATTCCCGCTCGACGCGGGGGGCTGCTGCCAAGGCAGCCTCATTCGCCGCGATGCGGGCCGAGACCAGCGCGCGCTGGTCGGTCAACTGGCCGATCTGGCGGGCGAACACCTCTTGGCGCTGGCGGGTCGATTCGGTTTCGAGCGTGATGATCTGCTGATCGAGAGCGAGCAGCGTTTCATTGAGGGTGCGCAATTCCTCGCGCACGGGCGTGATGCTGGAGGGCAGCGAGGCGCCGTTGGCGCGTTTGAAATCGGCGATCACGCCTTCGACTTCGGCAATCCGGGCGCTGACGCGCGCCTCTTCGGCGCTGTAGAAATCGAGGGATTCGCGCACAAGCTCCATGCGCCGCTCGCGGTTCTGGGTGATCACGGTTTCCACGAAATCATTGGCCACGTCGGCGGCCTTGACCGGGTCGTTGAGGTTTACGGTCACGCTGAGCCCGGAGGGGGTGGTTGCCGGGCCCATGCCGGGGACGCCGACGGTGATGGGGGTGATCCGGGCGGAAATCCGCAGTTGATGCACCTTTTCGGCCAGCGTCATCTTGGGGACATTGGCAAAGAGGCCGTGCCGCTCGATCACCTTGACCAGATTGTCGCGCGCCATCAGGCGCTGTTCGATCAGTTGCAGGCGGTGATTGGCGTCCGTGGCAATCGTCTGACCTGCCAGATCGCGGCCGACCTGCGGGCTTTCGATCTGGATGACGGCGGTGGCCTGAAACACCTTGGGCTGGTTGAGGGCGATGATGACCGAGAGGACCGAGCCAACAACGCCGACAAGCAGGATCAGCCACAGCTTGCGGTGCAGAAGCCGCATCAGATCGGGCATGGACTGGATCGCGCTCATGGCTTGCCTATCGGTGCTGTTTCAACGTGGTCAACGCGGGTGCCGAAAACAAAAAACCGCCTGGGATAGTTCCTGCTGACAGACGGACCCGCAAACGCGGGGTGCCATCTTGTCAGCCGAATGCCCCCAAACGGCCCTGACAGATTTAAGTCTCAACTTGGCCACAATTTAGCAATCCTGCCACAATTTCGCCACAGGTTATTTGTCGCGCTCTGGAAACAGAGTGTTCAGAGGCGGGGCAGCGTGACGAGCGCCGCGAGGATCGCGCCGGTGTGCAGGCTGTGACCGGCAAAGCGTGCGGCGGGGGCAAAGGGCGGGCAATCTGTCAGGAGTTGGGCGCAGAACCGGTCCGGGCCGTCGAAGGTGATTTCGAGGTCTTGGAAAGACAGCAACCTGCGGCTCTGGGCGTATTGCGCCTTGTAGGTGGCTTCCTTGGCGCAAAAGAGGCGGCGGGACAGGAGACCGCCGGGGTCTTGGGCAAGGGCGGCGTGTTCGGCGGGGGTGCAGATCGTGGTCAGGATGTCCCGGCGCAGAGGCAGGGCCGGTTCCAGATCGATGCCAAGCCCGGCCCAATCCTTGGAGTGTCCAAGAAGCGCCAGACAGGTCCCGGCACCGTGGCTGATCGTGCCGGTCACGCCCTCGGGCCAGCACGGCGCGCGGTCGGGGGTCATGGGGATAGGGGCCGGGGCGTGGCCAAGGACGCCCAGAGCGCTGCGCGCGGCGCGGCGGCCGGCGGCGAATTCGCGGCGGCGCTTGGGGACTGCGCGGGCCATGGCGGCAGCTTCCTCGGGCCAGAGGCCGGTGGCTTCGGCGCAAGGATCGCTTGCGGCGAGGGCCAGCCCCTCGGGCAGCAGGGCGCGCAGCGCCGCTATCAGCGCGGCGCTCACCCTTGGCGCGCCGCCCGCATGGCACGGCGCCGCGCCATGGCATCGGCGCGCGCATCGGCGCGACCGGGGGCCGGGGCCGGTGCCGGGGTGTTGGCAGCGGCGGGGGCGGCGGCGGGCACCGCGTCACCACGCAGTTCCGCCACGCGCGCCGCCAGCGTGGCGAGTTTCGGGCAGCGGAAGATGTCGGTGATGCTGAGCCGGTCCACCGCCAGCGTGCTGCGGATCTCGCGATGCGCCTGCACCGCCAGAAGGGAGTGACCGCCCAGATCGAAGAAGCTGTCCTGCGCGCCAATCTCGGCCACGCCGAGGATTCGCGCCCATATCGCGGCGATGTCGCGCTCGATCGTATTGGCGGGCGTGACCGGTTTGGGGGCGGCTGCGGGGCGCGGTGCCTTGATTTGGGTCTCTGGCGCGGGCAGCGCCTTGCGGTCCACCTTGCGGTTGGGGGTGAGGGGGAAGTGCTCCAGCACGACGACATGCGCTGGGATCATGTGGGCGGGCAGATGCGTGGCCAGATGGGCGCGCGCCGCCTCTGGTGTGGCCGTGCCGCGCAGATAGGCCACAAGGCGCATGTCGCCGGGGGTATCCTCGCGCGCCAGCACCACCGCTTGCGCAACGCCGGTGCAGCCCTCGAGCGCGGCCTCGATTTCGCCCAGTTCGATGCGGTAGCCGCGCAGTTTCACCTGCGCATCGGCGCGGCCGACGAAATCGAGCCGCCCATCGGCGCGCCAGCGCACCAGATCGCCGGTGCCATAGATGCGCCCGCCCGCACGGAACGGATCGGGGCGGAAGCGGTCGGCTGTCAGGTCGTCGCGCCCGAGATAGCCGGGCGTCACACCGTCGCCGCCAATCCAGAGTTCGCCCGCGATGCCCACCGGCACCGGCTGCATCTCGGGATCGAGGACATAGACCTGCGTATTGGCAATGGGTGTGCCGATGGGGCAGGGGCCGGGGGTTTCTTCGGCGGGGCCGGTGGTGGACCAGATCGTCGTTTCCGTGGGGCCATACATGTTCACGATGCGCGCGCGCGTGACTTGCCGCAACTCCTGCACCAGGGCGCCCGGTAGCGGTTCGCCGCCCAGCATCAGATGCCGCAGCCGCCCGAGAGCGTGGCGGGATTCGTCGTTCATGGCGATCATGCGCGCCATCGAGGGGGTGCATTGCAGATGGGTCACGCCGTGCCGCAGGATTTGCGCGGCGATGGAGAAATCATCCTCGGGGATGGCCCCCACCCGGTTCGAGCGGTCCAACACGCGCGCGAGCGGACGCAGACCGTCAAGCACCTGCCGGGCGGGAATGCCGTAGTCGATGAGGCAGGCCACCTCATCCACGCCGATGCGTTTGAGCCCCTCGACGCGGGCGACGCAATCCTCGACGGTGCCGAAGAGGCCCGAGTCCTCGAAATATCGCTCGAAGGCGAAATCGAGGATACCGTCGAGTTCCTCTGGGCTGAGCGATCCGAGGTCCAGCTCGAACGGGTTGCTGACACCCTGCGGGCGTTTGAAGGCCGGAAAGGCCCAGGCATATTGCTTGATGAGGCCAGCGGCGGAGCGCAGGTAATCCTTCATCGGTTCGCGGGCCACGCGCCGCGCCTCGTCGCGGGTTTCGGCCACATAGGTATGCAGCATGAGGGTGACGGTGAAGGCATCCGGATCATGCCCGGCCTCGCGCAGGGCATTGCGGTAGAGGGTGATCTTGCCTGCCACCTCGTCGATGGACTGGCCCAAGAGATGTGTCAGCACATTGGCGCCATGTGCGCCCGCCTCGCGCCATGTTTCGGGGTTGCCGGCGGTTGTGACCCAGACGGGCAGCACCTGCGACACCGGGCGCGGTTGCGTGACGACGCCATGCAGCGTGCCATCGGCGCGGGGAAATTCCACCGTCTCGCCGCGCCAGAGGCGGCGCAGATCGCGGATCGCCTCGAACATGGCGGGCTTGTTGCGGGGTGGCGTGTTCTCGGGGCGCAGAATGAAATCGTCGGGGTGCCAGCCGGAGGCAATGGCGAGCCCCGCGCGCCCGTTGGTGAGATTGTCGATGACCGCCCATTCCTCGGCAATGCGCGCGGGATGGTGGAGGGGGGCCACGCAGCTTCCGGCGCGCACGGCGATGTTTTGCGTGACCGCCGCGACGGCGGCCCCTGTCACCGAAGGGTTGGGATAGGGACCGCCAAAGGCGTGGAAATGCCGCTCGGGCGTCCAGACCGCGCAAAATCCGTGGGTGTCTGCGAATTGTGCGCCCTCGAGCAGGGATTTGTATTTGTCGCGCCCCGCGCCATCGTCATTGCCCCAATAGTAAAGGCTGAACTGCATGCCCCGGTCGGAGGTGGCCAGTTGCCCCGAGGAGACCAGCGCGCGGCTTTCGTCGCCGCTGAGGACGAGCGTGTAACCGCGCGCGAGCGTGTAGAAGAGTTCGAGCACGGAGATGTCGAAATTGAGGCTGGTCACGGCGAGCCAGACCGCCCCCGGTTCGGCCGGGATACGGTCATCCATCCCGGCAAAGAAATTGGCGACGTTGCGATGCGTGACCATCACGCCCTTGGGGCGGCCGGTCGAGCCGGAGGTATAGATCACATAGGCCAGATCATCGGGACCTGCGAAGCCGTCAACCTGTGCGTCGGGGGCATCGCCCATGCGCGGTTCGGTGTCGAGCATGAGGGTCTGCGCGGTCTGCGGCAGGGTATGGGCCACGTCAGAGCGGGTCACGACCACGCGCGCGGCGCTGTCGTCGAGATAGAGCGCTAGGCGTTCGGCGGGATAGGCCGGGTCCATCGGCACATAGGCCCCGCCTGCCTTCCATATGCCAAGGGCGGCGGCGATCATGTCGGCAGAGCGTGGCAGGCAGAGGCCCACCAGCACGCCGGGGCCAACCCCCATCTGCCGCAGCACATGGGCGATGCGGTTGGCGCGGGCGTCAAGGGCGGCATAGGTGAGGGTCTCGGCCTCGAACACCACGGCGCGGGCATGGGGAGTCTTGGCGGTCTGCGTGGCGATCAGGCGGTGCAGGGGGCGGGCGTCATAGGGGGCATCGGTGCGGTTCCATGCCTCGACGACCATGCGGCGCTCGGCCTCGGGCATGGGGGCGGTGTCGCCCTTTGCGAGGGCTTCGAGCCGCCGCGCGAGAAGGTCGGCCATGGCGGGCGAAAGGCGTGCGGCGTCATAGACGAGCGTGGGGGTGTCGGCGAGGTCGATGGTCAGCACTGTGCCGGGGACAAGGCCGCGCCCCGCGACACGCAGGCCGATATGCGGGGTCTGTGCGGCCTCAAGCGCCGGGTCACGGGTGAAGAGATCGAGGGCGAAGGCGCCGCGCGCCTCGGCCTCGGGCAGAGCCTGGGGCAGGTCCGCGACGGCAACCGGCACCCAGGGGCAGACATGGCCGGGGGCATGGGCCGCCTCGACCGCGGCCCCGGCATAGGCAAGATGCGTGCCCTCTTCGCCGCCCAGACGCGCGGCCCAGAGGCCGATCGCGCCGAGCGCGTCGTCGGGCAGGGCAAGCGGGCGGCGTTCCTCAACACCGGCGCTACCGCCCAGTGGCAGGGTGATGGGGTGCATGTCGCGCAGGCTGCGCCGCCAATAGCCGTCCTGCGGTGCGAGCCGTGTCAAAAGGTCTGTGACGGGCTGAGTGGACAGGACCGACCCGACGGCGATGCCTGCGAGGGGTGCCGCGCCGCCATCGGGCCCGGTCAGGGCGCTGAGCCGCAGCGCGCCCGCGCCCGTGGCCACGGTGAGGCGCGCGCCCTCGACCGAGAGCACCACGCCCGGCGCGCCGCTGCCCGGCACCACCTCGGCCCGGCCCACGAGCAGCACGCGGTCGCCCGCGATGATCCGTGCCCGGTTGAGCGGGTTGGCATAGCCGCCGTGATCGAGGGCGCGCACCAGTCGCGCCAGCGTCTCGGCGGCTTGGGTGAAATCGAGGCAGAGCCCCTCGGGGCGCTGGTCGCGGGCGAAATAGCTGCGTGCGCCAAGGTCCTGAATCCGGGCCGTCACGGCGCCCTGTTCAAGAGCGGTGATCACATCGGGAAAGCTGTCGAGCGCTGCGGCGTAGCATTTGGCGTTGAGGGTAAAGGCGGTTTCATCCTGCGAAATCTCTACCATGCGCTGCGTGATGATGCGCCCCTCGTCCACCCCGCCTTCGATCAGGTGCCAGGTGATGCCGTGCCGTTCCTCGCCGTTCAGAATGGCCCAGACCGGCGCATTGAGACCGGCGTAGCGGGGCAGCGGACCGTCGTGGAAATTGATTGCGCCGCGCGTGGCGCGCGCCAGCACGGATTGCGGCAAGAGATCGAGATTGGCGATGGAGAGAAGCCAATCGCTGCCGAGATCGCCCAAACGCTCGGCCAGACCCTGACCGGGGGGCACGACGCGCAGGCCCTTGGCCTCGGCCCAAGCGGCCACATCCGCGTGGCGGGTGATGACCGCCGTGATGCCGTGTCCGCGCGCGAGCCATGTCTCGCCACACTGAAGGGCGAGGGATTCGTTGCCGATCAAGAGGGCCTGCATCATGGCTTGATCCTTTTTTGCCGGTTCAGCGCTGCGCCAAGATCGCCCAGCACCAGATCGCGCAGGAAATAGGGGGGGCGGCTTGCGCCCTTGCGCCGCAGGAGCCGCCAGAGCGTGCCAAGCCCAGCCCCCAGCAGATGTGCCAGCGTGACAAGGGCGAGATAGGCCGCGCCGTGGTTCTTGGTGAAATAATAGCGGCGCGAGGCGAACCAATAGGCGGGCACGCGGCCCCAGCCCTTCATCCCGGTGCTGACCGATCCGATATGTTCGACCCGGCTGCCCATCACGAAATCGGTGCGCCAGCCCGCGCGCGCGGCGCGCAGGCAGAGATCGGTTTCCTCGAAATAAAGAAAGAACCGCTCGTCAAAGCCGCCGATTTCGTCAAGCACGTCCTGGCGGATCATCAGGCTGGCCCCGGCCACCCAATCGACGGTTTGCGTGGTCTGGGGCACGGGCAGCGGCACGGTATGGGCGTGCAGGAGGCGGCTGATGGGGCCGATCCGCGCGGCCCCTTCAAATTCGCCCAAGGCAGAGGGAAAGTGGAAGCAGGTGACATGGGCCGCGCCATCGGGGCCGTGGATATGGCTGCCTGCAAGGCCGGTTTTGGGATGCGTTTCGAGATGATCCACAAGTGCCGCAATCGCATCCGGGGCGGGAAAGGCATCGGAATTGAGGATATAGACGTAATCGGGGCGCGTGCCGTCGCTGAGACCGGCGCGCATGCCGGCGTTGTTGCCTGCGCCAAAGCCGCCGTTATGCCCCGCCTGCACCACGCGCACGCGGTCCCAATCGGCGGTGGCCTTTTGCATGGTCTCGAACGAGCCGTCGCCGGAGTCGTTGTCCACCAGCACGATCTCGCCCGCGACGCCCTGCATGGCGCGGTGGGCGGCGCGGGCGGCCTTGACGCTCATGTCCGGCGTGCGCCAGTTGAGGACGATGGTGAGGACGCGGGGAGCGGTCATTCCGCCGCCTCGCGGTGTTCCGGGGCCACTTGAATGGCCTCGGCCGTCTCGATCACCCGGCGCAGGCGCGCGGCCAGCACCCGCACATTGGGCTCAAGCACCATCGAGTCGTGTGTGCCGGGCACCTCTGTCACCTGCACCTGCGGGGCAAAGCCCGCCCAGTCATTGTCGGGCAGGACATAGGCACGCTCGCTGCTGACCCAACGCCCCTCGGACACCTGCCATTTGCCCACCAGTGGCGGGCGGAAGAGATGCAGCGCGCCCGCCCATGGGCGGACCTGATATTTGGCGATGGCGCGGTAAAAGGCGGCCTCGATGGCGCTGTCGTGGAAGTGATGCGTGTCGGTCTCTGCCTGCGCTTTGGGGCGGCGTTTGGTGATTTCCCATGCGATCCGCCGCGCCGCCCAGTGCAGGGGATAAAGCGGGCCGCCGGATTTGAGTTCCTGCCATTGGATCATCAGCCGGTCGCGGCGCGAGAGGGGGCGGCGCTGTGGCAGCGGCGTGTCGAGCATCACGATCAGCGCCACCTCTTCGCCCGCCGCGCGCAATTGCTGCGCCATTTCATAGGCGGTGATGCCGCCACCCGAAAACCCACCCAAGAGATAGGGGCCGTGCGGCTGCACCTGCCTGAGTTCGGCGATCATGTCGGTCGCGGCCTCTGTCAGATCGTCATGGGGCGCGGCCCCGCCATAGAGGCCACGCGCCTGAAGCCCGTAAAAGGGACGATCCTCGCCCAAGAGATGCGCCAGATGGCGCAGGTTGAGCACGTTGCCGAACATGCCTGCCACGAGGAAGAAGGGCGTCTTTGGCCCACCTTCGCCCCGGTGCATCGGCACGAGATGGGTAAAGCGGCGCTGTGGTTCCTGTGGTGTGGGCGCGTCCTGTCCCGTCTCTTGCGGGCCAATCTGGGCCTCGATCAGCGCGGCGCAGGCGCGGATGGTGGGGGCCTCGAAGAGGACGGAAATGGGCAGATCGACGCGATAGGCCTTGCGGATCATGCCAAAGAGGCGGACGGCGATCAGGGAGTGACCGCCAAGGTCGAAGAAGGAATCCTCGACCCCGACCTGCTCGAGCCCGAGAAGTTCGGACCAGAAGCCCGCGAGACGGGTCTCGATCTCGCCCTCGGGGGCGGTGAACGCGCTGTCGAGATCGGGGCGTTCAAAGCGGTGTCCGGTCGTGTCTGTGCCGTGCGCGCCCGCCTCTGCCTGTGCGATGAGCGCGGGCAGGTCGAGCGAGGAGACGAGGATCTGTGGGGCGGGCTGTGCCAGCGCGCGGCGAAAGGCCTCGGCCCCCTCGGCGGGGCGGATGCCTTCGCGCAGGGCGTGGCGCAGGCGCTCTTCGGCGGGGCTTGCCGGGGCGCTCGCGGTCTGGCCCTCAAAGCGGATTTCGCCGGCGCGCGGCGGGGTCAGGGTGAGGCCGCCCACCTGTTTGCGGATGGCGAAATCGGTGATCTCGATCAGCACCCGGCCTGTGGCATCGCAAAGTGTGATGTCAAAGCGCGCGGTTTCATCGCTGGCGCGGTTCTGGGCGGCGTTGCGGACATGAGACCAGACCTCTGCCCCCAGGGGCGCGTGGACGCGGAGCGACCCGTAGGACATGGGCACCCAGAGATCGGATGCGTCATAGCCCGCAATCAGCCCCATGGCCCAGCCGGTCGCGATATCCATTAACGCGGGGTGCAGGAGATAGCCCGCCGCCAGATCGGCTTGCGCGCTCTCTGGCAGGGCCAGATGCGCGAGACCCTCGCCGGTGCCCAGACCCATGGCGCGCAGCACGCGCCAGCGCGGGCCAAACGCAAGATGCGCCTCTTGCGGGGCGGCGAGGGCGGTGTCGCCCGCCTCTTGCCAGCTTTGGATACGGTTGCGTATGGAGGGCAGATCGAGCGGGACAGGCGCGGGAAGCGGCAGAAGGCTCAGCCTCGCCTCGGCCAGTGTGACCCAGCCTTGCCGTCCGGCCTGGGCATGATCACCCTCGATCCGGGCAGTATAGCCGGTGTCACTGCGCGTCAGGGTGAGGCGCATGTCGCGGCTGCCGCCCTCGGGCATGTCAAAGGCGCGCAGGAACCACAGATCGCGGATTTCAAACGGGCCATCCTCGCCCTGCTCGCGCAGGGCCTCGGCCAGAAGCTCCAGATAGCCGGTGCCGGGCAAGAGCGCCTGATCGGATTTGGTGCGGTGCTGATCGAAGACCCAGAGACCGGCGTCATAATGGGCGTGAAACACCCGGTTTCCCTGCGCATCATGGCTGGCCTCTTGCACCAGCGGTGCCGCGACCGGCAGGCGCGGGGCGGCCAGTGCGTCGCCGCGTTGCTGCGCCACAGCCTCGGCGGCCATGCCGACCTCGGACCAGATGCCCCAGTTGAGGGCAACCACGCGGGTCTTGTCGCCCATGCGGCTGCGCGCATAGGCGTTGAGATATTCATTGGCGGCGACGTAATCCACCTGTCCCGCCGGGGCGGTGGCGGTGGAGGAAGAGGAAAAGAGCACGAGCCAGTCGAGCGTGCCATCTGGAAACACCTCGTCCAGCACCTGCGTGCCGTGGATTTTCGGGGTGAATACATCCTCGATCGTGTCGGGGCCTTTGCCGAGGAGCGGCGCGTCCTTGATCACGCCTGCGGCATGGATGACACCGTGGAGCGCGCCAAAGCGGGCCTCGATTTCCGCGCGGGCGGATTGCATATCCTCGATGTTGCTGACATCGCCCGCCACGATCATCACCTGACCGCCCAGACCTTCGAGCCGTTCGACCGCCGCGATGCGGCGTGCCAGCGGATCGCCTGCGCCGCGTGTGGCCATGACGCGCGGCCAGTCGGCGCGGGGCGGCAGCGGGCGGCGTGCCATGAGGACGATCTTGGCGTTGGAGCGCGTGATCAGATCCTCGGCCAAGGTCAGGCCGATGCCGCCAAAGCCGCCGGTGATGAGCACGGTCTGGCCCTCTGCCAGCGGCGTGTCAGCGGGCAGGAGCGGGGCCGTGCGCCAGCCCGCCTCGTAGCGCCGCGCGCCGCGCAGCGCCGCGACATGGTTGCGCGGGGGCTGCATCAGATCCTCGAGCACCTGCGTCACAAGGGCGGCATCGGGGCCGCGCGCGGGCAGGATCAGATCAAGGCTGGCCGCCGTTACCCCCGGCAGTTCATGGGGGATCACCCTGAGCGGGCCCATGAGCGTGGCCTTGGAGGGGTCGCGCAGGCCCTCGTCGCGAAGCTGCGCCGCGCCATTTGTTAGGGCGGTGATGTGCAGCGGGGCGGAGAGCCCTTCATCCGCCATGGCCTGCGCCAGAAAGAGCAGGCTGTAAAAGCCCTGTTCCTGAACGCGGTGGAAGAAGCTCGATCCGGGGCGGTGGCGGGCGTCTTGTGTGACCAGCCAGAAATGCGCGATGCGACTGGGCAGACGGCCTTCGGCGCTGAGCGCGCGGATGAGGGCATCATAGCCTTCGCGCCCGCGTTCGGGCGACAGGGTATAGCGCCCCGGTGCGAGCTGGGCAAAGGCATCTCCTGCCGTTACATACGTCACCGTATGTTTTGCGGATTCCAGCCGCTTGCCCACGGCCGCCGCAAGCCCGGTGTCGTCTTCGAAGATCAGCCATGTCTGCGGCGCGAGGGCGGCCAGATCGGCCTCGGTCGTGATCTCGACCTCGGCCAGATGGGGCCGCCATTGGGGCAGGTAGCCCCAGTCGGTCAGATCGTCGCGGCGCGTGGGCCAGTCGTCGGAACCCGCATCGCGCGTTGTGCCGGGGGTGATGAAATAGGGTTTGTGCTGAAAGGCGTAAGAGGGCAGCGGCACGCGGGTGCGGCGCGCCTCGCCCCAGATCTGATCCCAGTCAATATCGACGCCCACCGCCCACATCCGCGCCAGCATCGCCATGAAATAGGCATCGTCGGCGATGCTATCCTCGGGGTGGCGCAGGGTGCTGATGACCTGATTGGCGCTGATGGCGCCATGCGCCTGCGCGAGGGAGGCCAGCGCCTTGCCCGGTCCCACCTCGAGAAACACCCGCTTGCCGCCCTCGGCGAGGCGGCCCAGCCCATCGGCGAAATGGACGGTGTTGCGCAGATGGCCGACCCAATAGGCGGGGTCGGTCGCCTCGGCCGCCGTGAGGTAATCGCCGGTGCGGTTGGACAGGATGGGGATGTGCGGGGCGTTGAGGGGAATGGAGCGCAGGTAATCGCCAAAGCGGGTCAGGATCGGCTCCAGCATGCGCGAATGGGCGGCGATGTCGATGGGAATGCGCGTGGTCTCGATCCCCGCCTCGGCCAGACGCGCCGCCAGATCATCGAGCGCGGCCTGCGGGCCAGAGGCCACGCTGAGCCCCGGCGCATTGACCGCCGCGATGTCGAGTGTGTCGCCCAGCCAGGGACGCAGCGCCTCGGCGGAGAGGGGCACGCTGAGCAGGCCGCCCTTGGGCACGCTGTCGAAGAGTTGCCCACGCAGATGCACAAGCCCGATGCAATCCTCGAAGCCCATCACGCCTGCGAGACAGGCGGCGGTATTCTCGCCCATGGAATGACCGATGAGGGCGGCGGGGGTCACACCCCAGCTCTGCCACAACTGCGCCAGCGCGTATTCGGTGATCATGATCAGCGGCAGTTGAACCGAGGGCTGTTTCAGCCGCTCGGCGGCGGTGGCCATATCGGCGGGGGCGGGCAGCCAGAGGGCGCGGATGTCGTAATCGAGTTTGGGTTGCAGCACCGCGAGGCCACGATCCATCCATTCGGCAAAGACCGGCTCTGTCTCGTAGAGATCGCGCGCCATGCCCGCATATTGCGCGCCGCCGCCGGGGAACATGAAGACGACCTCGGGGGCATTGAGCGCCTCGTGGGTGAAGACACGGCGCGGATCGCCCTTTTCCAGCAGTGTTGCCGCCTCTTCATGGCTGGCGGCCACCACGACGCGGCGGCGTTCGAAGGCGCGGCGACCTTGCTTGAGCGTCCAGGCCACATCGGCCAGGTTCTGTTCGGGGTGGGCGCGCAGATGGGCGGCAAGGCGGGCGGAATTTGCGTCCAGCGCCGCCTTGGAGCGGGCGGAGATCACGAGCGGCTGAAAGGGCCAATCGCTGGCCTCGGGCGCGGCGCGCGCGGGGGGTTCTTCGAGCACCACATGGGAGTTTGTGCCGCCCACGCCCAACGAGTTCACGCCTGCGCGGCGAGGGTGGTCGCGGCGTGGCCAGTCGCTGAGCCGGTCATTGACCGCAAAGGGGCTGCCGTCGAAGGCAATCGCCGGATTGGGCGCCTCATAGCCCAGCGAGGGCGGCATTTGCCCGTGATAGACCGCCAGTGTCGCCTTGATCAGGCTGGCCACGCCTGCCGCCGTGTCGAGATGGCCGATGTTGGTCTTGACGCTGCCGATGCGGCAGAAATCGACCGCTTGGGTGGTTTCGCGAAAGGCCTGGGTGAGGGCGGCCACCTCGATCGGATCACCAAGGTATGTGCCGGTGCCGTGACATTCGACGTAATCGACGGTCTCGGCAGAGATGCCCGCCACGGCCTGCGCCTCGGCCACCGCCGCCGCCTGACCATCCACGGAGGGCGCGAGATACCCCGCCTTGGCCGCGCCATCGTTGTTGACGGCAGAGCCTTTGATCACGCCCCAGATGTGATCGCCATCCGCGAGCGCGTCCGAGAGCCGGCGCAGCACCACGACCCCCGCGCCAGAGCCAAAGACCGTGCCTTGGGCGCGGTGGTCAAACGCGTGACATTCGCCATCGGGCGACAGGATCTCGCCCTCTTTGTAGAGATAGCCGCGCCCCTGTGGCAGCTCGATGGTGACACCGCCCGCAAGCGCCATGTCACATTCGCCGTTGAGCAGCGATTGCGCCGCCACATGCACCGCAACGAGCGAGGTGGAGCAGGCGGTTTGCAGGCCAAGGCTTGGCCCCTTGAGATCGAGGATATGGCTGAGCCGGGTGGTCAGGAAATCCTTGTCATTGCCGGTGTGGCGCAAGAGGAACATGCCCACATCGTCCACGAGGTCGCGGTTGGAGCAGAGGTTGAAGTAGAAATAGCTGCCCATGCCGCAACCGGCGAACACGCCGATGGAGCCGGGGAAATGTTCGGGCGGGTGGCCCGCATCCTCGAGCGCCTCCCACGCCACCTCCAGAAAGCGGCGGTGTTGCGGGTCGAGGATCGCGGCCTCTTTGGGGCCAAAGCCGAAGAACTCGGCATCGAACATCTCGAACCCTTCAAGGGGGGCGGCGAAGGGCACGTAATCGGGGCGGCGGATCATTTGCGCGCGTTCGCCCGCAGCCAGCAATTCGGCCTCGGACATGCGGCGGATGGCGCGGTGCCCGGCGCAGAGGTTTTGCCAATACTCCGACACGCTCCGCGCGCCCGGAAGGTGCGCGGCCATGCCGACAATGGCAATCTCGGTGCCGTCGGGTGACGGTTGGGTCATGTCATCCGCCATCAAATCCACTGCTCAAATCATATCGGGGTCGGTATCGTCGGACAATGCGACTGTTTTGCGGCAGGCCCTTGTCGATAATGGTGTTTTCGCCGCTCACCAGCCCGAGAGCCGCGCCAGATCGGTCAGCGCCCCGCCATTGAGCCAGAGCGCCAGCGCCGCCAGTCCAAGGGCCAGGGCGGCCATGCCCGTGTCATGCACCGGATCCCAGGCCCGCATGTGCCGCGCGAGCCAGACCACCACCGGATAGGCCAGAACCATCGCCACGCCATAGCCCAGAAGCGCCCCCAGAAGACCGCCCCATTCGAGACCGAGCAGGAGGGCCACGATCATCGCGGCCGCCTTGGCCAGCGTCAGGATGAAGAACCGCCGCGAATCCCCTGCCGCAAGCGAGGCCTGATCATAGGTCATCACGATGATCTGCGGCAGTTGCATCAGCGCCATCAACACCACCACGGCCCCTGCCATGGCATAGCGGTCGTCATACATGATCCCCACCAGCCAGACGCCAAGGAGGGCAAACCCCGCCGACAGGGCCATCAGCGCGCCCGTGACCGCAAAGCGCATGCGCCGCAATTTGGCGAAGTTGGCGGCGCTCTCCTGCGGGGGCAGTTCGCGGTAGATCGGGATGAGCAGGCGCCATGTCAGCATATGGCCCAGGAGCATGGGAAAGGAGGCAAGGAAGAAGCCGATGTTATAGACGCCGAAGACATCGAAGCTGAGGTATTTGCCCAAGATCAGCTTGTCCGCCTGATTGAAGAGAAAGCCGCAGATGGTGCTGAGGAAGATCCATTTCCCGAAATGGATGAGTTCCGAGGCGGCCAGCCGTTCCCAGCCCATCCGGTTCGACGCCCCCGGCAGGAAGAGCCAGAAGAGCACGAGCGCCACGCCCGCGCTGAGCACGCCCGACACGACCAGCGCCCAGACCGAATGCCACCACCATGCCAGCGCCACCGCCGCCACGATACCCGTGATCTGAACGGCGAATTCGATCGCCGTGACCCGCCCCCAGCGCAGATGGCGTTTGGCGGTATCGAGGGCCGTGGGGTTGAACCCGGTGATCAAGAGCGACAGCCCCGCCACCGGCAAAAGCTGCAACAGGAGCGGTTCGTCGTAGATCACCGCCACGGGCCATGCCAGCGCACAGGCCACGAGCCAGAGGCCCACGCCGCGCAGCGCCTGAATGGTCCAGGCGGTGTTGAGGAAGGCGGGATCATCGCCCCGTTTGCTCTGCATGATGGCGGGGCTGACGCCCACGTCGGAGAATTGCATGAGGCCCTGGATGATGACCGAGACAATCGCCATCAGGCCGAAGGCCTCGGGGAAGAGGAGGCGGGCAAGGATGAGGTTCGACGCGAGCCGCAGGACCTGCGCCCCGCCAAAGCCCGCGACAGTCAGCGCCGAGGAGCGCAGCGCCCGTGCCAATAGCCCGTCGCCCGTGAATATCGCCCTGACGCGTTGCATGTGAGCCTTTACTCCGTTGCCGTTACTTGCCCAAGATTTACGGCAATTTCACGACCGCTCCATTGAAATTTCAAGTAATTACCGGCCCCGCGTCCAGTCTGCGCCGCCACGTCGCGCGCGGACCATGAGTGCCACGATGACATAGGCGAGAAAGCCCAGAGGCGCGCGCAGGGCGGCGCGCAGCACCCAGCCCGGACCACGAGGCCGCGTGTCGTCATTGGCCAAGAGCGCCGGGTAGTGGCGCGCAATCTCGGCCACGCCTGCATCCTGCCTGCGCCGCACCCGGACAAGTGCGCCGACCCCTTCGACGATGGGCCACGCATAGCGCGCGGGCAGCGCATGGCGTTCGCGCGGGGCAAAGTGCAGCCGGGCAAAAGTATCGTCCGAGATGATCCCCGGCCAGTCGCCCCAGCGCGCGCGCCCGGCGCGGTTCATGGCGAAGAGGCCGCAACCGGGCACGCCATGGTGAAAGAAGGGCACCTGGCGGTAAAACCCCGCATAAAGGCGGCTGAAGGCACTGCGCGGCGTGGGAATCACGACCTGACCGCTGGCATAGCCCGGTTCCGGGCGATCAAGCGCCTCGGTGATCTGGCGCAGCAGCGGGGGCGAGACAAGGACATCGGCATCGAGATAGGCCAGCACCTTGCCGCGTGCTGCCGCCTCGCCTGCGCTCAAAGCGCCGGGTTTGCCGCCCTGCGGCAGGTCGAGCACGGTAAGCGTCCAGTCGCGCGCCGCTGCACGGCAGGCTGTGGCCTCGGCCACGGTCGCATCCTGACAGCCATTGGCCACGACGATCACCTCGGCGCCGCCTGCCACCGGGTCCGAGGCGAAGAGGGCGTGCAGGCAATCCCCGATCATCCCCGCCTCGTTATGGGCGGGAATGATGACGCTGAGCCGGGGCATGGTTTTGTCGGTCAACAGAGGGTTTCCAAATCGGTGGCCCGCCAGCCTGTCCTGAGCCTGCGCGGCATGCTAGACCTTATCCGACAATCTGGCGGCAAGCGGAACCGAAAATGCCTGATCCCCTCAACCTTGGCTATCTCGTGCCTCAGTTTCCGGGGCAGACGCATATTTTCTTTTGGCGCGAGATTGCGGATCTGGAGCGGTTGGGGGCTGTGCCGCATCTTTTCAGCACGCTGCCGCCGCCGCCCGGTCTGGTCTCGCATGACTGGTCCGAGGCGGCGATGGCGCGCACCACCTATCTGGGGCGGCCCACGCCCGGTCATGCGCTATCCGGCCTGCTGAACGCGCCGTGGTCCGCGATCCTGCGTGAGCGGCAGGGGGGTGAATTCCTGAGAGATGTGGTGATCTGTCTGCCGGCGGCGCGGGCGCTGATGGCGGCGTGCCGCACGCGGGGGATCGGCCATGTGCATGCCCATTCCTGCGGGCGGGCCGCTTTGATCTGTGCGCTGGCGCGGCTGATGGGCGGGCCGAGCTATAGCCTGACGCTGCATGGCGCGCTGTCGGATTATGGCCCCGGCCAGGGGTTCAAGTGGCGGCATGCCAGCTTTGCCACGATCATTACCCACAAGCTGATGGCTGAAATGCGCGAGGTCATCGGACGTGACCTGCCTGCGGATGTCATCGTGCAGCCCATGGGCGTGGACACCGAGGATTTCAAACGCGAGACACCCTATCAGCCGCCCATGCCCGGTGCGACCCTGCGGCTATTCTCCTGCGGGCGTCTGCACCGGGTCAAGGGACATCAGGATTTGCTGAGCGCCGTGCGGCTGCTCTTGGACCGCGGGATCGCGGTGGAGGTGGACATCGCGGGCGAGGATGACGCGGGCGGTGCGGGCTATCGTGCCGAGTTGCAGGCGCATCTGGAGGCGCTTGATCTGGGCGCGCATGCGCGGCTCTTGGGGGCCATAAGCGGATCGGAGGTGCGGCGGCACCTGCTGGCGGCGGATGTGTTCGTGCTGGCCAGTTGGCACGAGCCGCTGGGTGTGGCCTATATGGAGGCGATGGCCTGTGGTGTGCCGACGATTGGCACGGATGCAGGCGGGGTGCGGGAATTGATCGACCATGGCGAAAGCGGCATTCTGGTGCCGTCGAAATCGCCCGAGGTCCTGGCCGATGCGATTTCGGCGCTGGCCGCTGATCCGGATCTCTGCGCGCGCCTGTCAGAGGCCGGGCGCGCGCGGGTGGTGCGCGATTTCCGCTCGTCGCAGGGGGCGGAGACGCTGATCGCAGGCGCGCGCCGGGCCTTGGCGGATCAGCCCTTGTTGTGACCGCCGCGCAGGTCGAGCGCGTCGAGGCGCGCC
Organism: Roseovarius sp.; assembly: GCF_027019125.1. Classification (GTDB taxonomy): domain Bacteria; phylum Pseudomonadota; class Alphaproteobacteria; order Rhodobacterales; family Rhodobacteraceae; genus Roseovarius. The sequence goes on from NZ_JALUXE010000027.1 coordinate 143,793, forward strand.
TTGAGCGCTTCGTTTTCCTCGCGGGCCTTTTGCGCCATTGCGCGCACGGCGTCGAATTCTTCGCGGGTGACGAAATCGCGGTCCGCGAGCCAACGGTCGATCAGGGATTTCATCGCGGTCTCAGCCTCGGCCCGCGCGCCCTGGGCCACACCCATGGCATTGGTCATCAACTGGCTGAGATCGTCGAGCACTTTGTTACGGGTCTGCATCGGTTTCTCCGGCGTTACACTTGCTCTCTTATATGTGTCTGTGGGACCGGATCACAAGGTTGACTTGGCCGGGGCGCGCGGGCACAGAAGCGGCCATGCAGGCCATGATCCCCTTTCCCGATATTTCGCCCGAGATCTTTTCGATCTCTCTTTTCGGCATGGAGTTTGCGCTGCGCTGGTATGCGATGGCCTATATCGTTGGCATCGTGATCGGCTGGCGGCTGGTGGTGGCGAGCGTCAAGCGGCCGCATCTCTGGCCGGGTGGCGTGGCACCGATGCGACCCGAACAGGTCGAGGACCTGCTGACATGGGTGATTCTTGGGGTCATTCTGGGCGGGCGGCTGGGTTATGTGCTGTTTTACCAGCCGGGCTATTACCTTGCCAATCCGGGCGAGATTCTGGCGGTCTGGCAAGGCGGGATGGCCTTTCACGGCGGTCTCATGGGCGTGGTGCTGGCGGTGGTGCTGTTTTCGCGCAAGCAGGGCATCGCGTGGCTGTCGGTCGCGGATGCGCTCTGCATGGTGACGCCGGTGGGGCTGTTGCTGGGCCGGATCGCGAATTTCATCAATGGCGAGTTGTGGGGGCGGGCGACGGACCTGCCGTGGGGCGTGGTTTTTCCGGGGGCCGCGGCGCAGAATTGCGCGGGCGTCGTGGAGCTTTGCGCGCGGCATCCTTCTCAGCTCTATGAGGCGGCGCTGGAGGGCTTGATCCTTGGGGCGGTGCTCTTGTGGTTGGGCTGGCGGCGTGGGGCGCTGCGGCGGCCCGGCACGCTGACGGGGCTCTTTTTCGCAGGCTATGGCGTTGCGCGGTTCATGGTGGAATTCGTGCGCCAACCCGATGCGCAGTTCGTGACCGAGGGCAATCCGCTGGGCCTTGCGCTGCACCTGGGGGGATATGGCCTGACCATGGGGCAGCTTTTGTCCCTGCCGATGATTGCCTTCGGGATTGGCATGGTGCTCTGGGCGCGGCGCGCACGGGCGACATGAGCGGGCTGCGGGCGCATCTACTGGCGCGGATCGCCGAGGCGGGGCCGATGAGCGTGGCGGATTACATGGCGGCCTGTCTCATGCATCCCGAGTTTGGCTATTACGCGACGCGCGATCCGTTTGGCGCAGGGGGTGATTTCGTCACCGCGCCTGAGATCAGCCAGATGTTTGGCGAGGTGCTGGGGCTGTGCCTTGCGCAGGTCTGGCTGGATCAGGGGCGGCCTGCGCGGTTCGTGTTGGCGGAACTGGGGCCGGGGCGCGGGACGCTGATGGCGGATGTGCTGCGCGCAACGCGGGGCGTGCCGGGGTTTCGGGATGCCGCAGAGGTGCATCTGGTCGAGGGATCGCCCGTGTTGCGCGCGGCGCAGCGCCGCGCGATTGCGGGCGATGTCATCTGGCATGACCGGGTTGAGAGCCTGCCGGAGGGGCCGCTTTACCTGTTGGCGAACGAGTTTTTCGATGCGTTGCCGATCCGGCAGTTTCAGCGGTCCGGGGACGGCTGGCGCGAGCGGGTTGTCGGGCAAGGTGCCGGGCAATTGACGCTGGGCCTTGGTGGGCCGGTGGCCCCGCCCGCACTGGCGGCGCGGCTGGCGGACACGCGCGAGGGCGATATCGTCGAGACCTGCGGAGCGGGCGAAGCGGTGGCGGCAGAGATCGGCGCGCGGATAGCAGGGCAGGGGGGGGCCGCGCTGATCGTGGATTATGGCGATTGGCAGTCGCTGGGCGATACGTTTCAGGCGGTCAAGGGCCATACGCCGGTGGATCCGCTGGCCGAGCCGGGGGCGGCGGATTTGACCGCGCATGTCGATTTCGCGGCGCTGGCGCGTGCGGCCTCTCCTGCGCGGCATACGCGCCTGACACCGCAGGGGATATTTCTGGAGCGTTTGGGGATTGCCGCGCGGGCCGAGGCGCTGGCGCGCAATCTGAGCGGGCAGGCGTTGGAAAGCCATCTTGCCGCATATCAGCGCTTGACCGGGGCAGAGGAAATGGGGACGCTCTTCAAAGTGCTCGGTCTCTATCCCGATGGGGCCGCACCACCACCCGGACTGGAGCCATGACGCTAGAAATACTCACCTCCGACAGTCTGTCCCCGCTGCGCCACGGTTTCTTTACCCGGCGGGGTGGGGCCTCTTCGGGTGTGTTCTCGGGGCTCAATTGCGGCCCCGGTTCGTCGGATCAGTCCGAGATCGTGCAGATCAACCGGGCGCGGGTGGCCGAGGCGATGGGCGTGGAGCCGGATCACCTCATCACGGTGCATCAGGTGCATTCGGCGGATGTGGTCACGGTCACGGGGCCCATGGGCGAGCGGCCGCGCGCCGACGCGATGGTGACGACTGTGCCGGGGGTGGCGCTTGCGGTGCTGACGGCGGATTGTCAGCCGGTGCTCTTTGCCGATGTGGCCAACGGGGTGATCGGAGCGGCCCATGCCGGATGGCGCGGTGCGCTGGATGGTGTGCTGGAGGCCACGGTTGCGAGCATGGAGGGGCTTGGTGCGGATCGTTCCCGGATCAAGGCCGTGATCGGCCCGTCGATTTCGCAGGCGGCCTATGAGGTGGGACCGGAGTTTATCGAGGAATTCCTGGCGCAGGACCGTGATAACGCCCGGTTTTTCGCCAATGGTGTAGGCGGGCGGTATCAGTTCGACCTGCCCGGGTTTGGATTGCACCGGCTGCGGCAATGCGGGATCGGGCAGGCGGAATGGACGCGGCATTGCACCTATGGCGACCCCGAGCGATTCTATTCCTATCGTCGCACCACCCATGCCGGTGAGGCCGACTATGGCCGTCTGATTTCGACGATCCGCCTCTGATTGGGGCGGGATTTGGGCCGAAATTGTGGGGCTATTCGGGCGGCATGTGAGGCGCTGTTGAAGAGCTCCAAAAAATTTCATTTAAATTCAGCAGATTAAATTTTGACCGGGGCCGCGTGCATGCCCTGATCTTGTCTGAACTTTCACGATTTCCGTCAAATCTTGGCCCCAAACCGGCGGCATAGTTGCGGGTAACGAAACAATGAGTCCCGCGCATCGAGGCCAGAGGTAAGAGGTGAGAGCCATGAAAGCACGTTGGTTGAAATCGGTTGTGAAGCACAGCAAAGAGGCCGCCGTTGCGCTGCCCTATCAGCGTGGTCAGCGCAAGGTTGCGGTGCGGATCGTGGCTCTGCCCAAGGCGGTCAAGACGGCCTGAACCGAGCGGTTTGGCGGGTTTCACCCACCTTACGTTTTGTTCGAGACCTCGATCAGGTTGCCGTCGGGATCGCGCAGGTAAAGCGAGCGGATCGGGCCTGTGGCCCCGGAGCGGGGTAGCGGGCCAAGTTCGACGCGCACACCAAGCGCTGCAAAATGCTGCTGCCAGTCCTCGAGCGGTGTCTCGCTGAGGAAACAAAGATCGGCGCTGCCGGGTTGGACCTGTGCCGCCTTCGGTTCGAATTCCGCCCCGGATTGATGCAGGTTGATTTTCTGTGCGCCGAATTTCAGCGCCCAGCGGGTGCTGCCATCGGCGGGCTGAAACGCCTCGGGGGTCATGCCCAGAACATCACGGTAAAAGGCACAGGTGGCGGCGATGTCGGCCACGGTCAGCACGAGATGATCGAGTGCGGCGAGAGTCGGCTGGGTCATAGGCATGCCTCGGGTCTGAAATCCTCGGGTATCGTGTCGATGTCGTCGAGCATCAGGTCTGCCATGACAGCGCCCACCTTGGGGGCCATGCCAAAGCCGATCTTGAAGCCGCCATTGGCGACAAATTCGCCCGGGCGGAACGGGTGCGCGCCCAGCATCGGGGCGCGCGAGCGCGAGCGGGGGCGCACCCCGGCCCAACGCGCGATCACCTGGGCATGGGCAAGCGCGGGCACGGCCGCCACGGCGCGGGCGATCACATCGTCAAGTTGGGCATCGGTGCTGGTGGGGTCGTCAAATGCCCGCTCGGAGGTGGACCCTATGGCAGTGGTGCCATCCTCATGCGGCACGATATGCAACCCATCGACGAAAATCTGCGGCTGGTTGCGGGCGTCATAGGCCAGAAGCGCGCCTTGCCCCTTGACCCCGTTGCCCACGGTGCGGGTATGCGCGGCGCTCATCTCTTGCAGCCCGGCGGTGCCGGTGGCCCAGAGGATGCGGCCCGCGGGCGTGCCCTTGGTCACGACCTCGGCATTGCGCGCGCGCAGGGCGGCCACAAGGGCGGCGCAGGCCTGACGCGGGTGCAGGCGCGCGGTGAGCGTGTCGTGGATGATCTGGCCGGTGGCGCTGGGCGGGCACCATGGGCCGGACGCGGGAAGAACGCGCCATTCGGCCTGCCCCTGCCAGAGGGTTGCAGCGTTCTGGGTGCGCTCCTCGGCGAGTGCGAGAGCTGCGGCATCGGCGATGGGTTGCAGGCGGCCAAGGCGGGCATAGCCCGGGGCGCAGCCCGAGACCTCGGCCACCTCGGCCCAGAAGTCAGCCGCCATGAGCAGGCTTTCAAGCTGAAACGCCTTTTTGCTGTTCCAGGTTTCGGGCACATGCGGGGCGAGGGCACCGACAATCCCGCCCGAAGCGCCAGCACCGGGGCCGTTCGGATCTATGACGCGCACGCGCGCGCCGCGTCGCGCGCAGGACCACGCCACCGAGAGGCCGAATATGCCTGCGCCCATCACCGTGATATCGACCATTGCCAATCCTTTGTCGTCGCGCGATGGTCACGCGCGTTCGACCGTGCTTTAGAGGATCATGCCATGCAGGACCAGACCGCAGACCTGATTTGGCGCGCGGGCGAGGTGCCGGTGTCGGTGCGGTTCGATGACCCCTATTTCAGTCTCGACAATGGCTTGGCGGAAACGCGGCATGTGTTTCTGGGGGGCAATGACCTTCCGGCGCGGTTTCGGGACGGGTTTCACATTGCGGAACTGGGGTTTGGCACCGGGCTGAACCTTTTGACCACGCTTGCGGCGTGGCGGGCGGCGGGCGTTGTTGGGCGGCTTCACTTCACCAGTTTCGAGGCTTATCCCATGGCCCCCCAAGACATGCGTCGCGCGCAAGCCCGCTTTGCGGAACTGGAAGGGGTTGCGGCGGATCTCGCCCCGCACTGGCAGGGGGGCGCGGAGCGGATCAGCCTGCCGGATCTGGATTTCACCCTCATTGTGGGGGATGCGCGCGAGACGCTAAAGGCTTGGCCGGGCAGGGCGGATGCGTGGTTTCTGGACGGGTTTTCCCCGGCCAAGAACCCCGAGTTGTGGGAGCCAGCGTTGATGGCGGAGGTGGCCCGGCACACCGCGCCCGGAGGCACGGCGGCCAGTTACACGGCGGCGGGGTTCGTGCGCAGGGGGCTTGAGGCCGCCGGGTTTTGTGTTACGCGGGGGCAGGGATATGGCCGCAAGCGGCACATGACCATGGCCAGGAAAGACCGCCCGTGAGAGACCGCTCGTGACAGTTCAAAACACCCGTTTGGGCATCTGGCTGATGGTGCTGACCACGGTCATCTTTGCTGCGCAGGATGGCATATCGCGCCATCTGGCCGAGAATTACAACGTGCTGATGGTGGTGATGATCCGGTTCTGGTTCTTTGCCGCCTTCGTGATGGTGATTGCCGCGCGCAAGGCCGGGGGGCTGCGGGCAGCGGCCAGCACATCGCAACCCTTGATGCAGGGATTTCGCGCCGTGCTGCTGGTCGCGGAAATCTGCGTGATGATCTATGGCTTTACCCTTTTGGGCCTGATCGAGGTGCATGCGGTCTTTGCCTGCTACCCGCTGTTGATTGCCGCCCTTTCGGGGCCGGTTCTGGGCGAGCGTGTGGGCTGGCGTCGGTGGCTGGCGATTGCGGTCGGGTTCATCGGCGTGCTGATCATTCTGGAGCCGGGGGTGGGCGTGATCGACCCCAAGGCGATCGTGCCCTTTATCGCGGCGTTGATGTTTGCGCTCTACGGGCTCTTGACGCGCTATGTGGCGCGCAAGGATTCGGCGGCGACGAGTTTTTTCTGGACCGGAACGGTCGGGTCGATTGCCATGACCCTCGCCGGGATATGGTTCTGGGAGCCAATGACGCCGGATGCCTGGGCGTGGATGATCACGCTCTGCATCACCGGGGCGGCGGGGCATTACACGCTGATCAAATGCTATGAGGTCGCAGAGGCGAGCGCGGTGCAGCCCTTTGCCTATCTGCAACTCTTCTTTGTCACGGGCATCGGGATTTTCATCTTTGGCGAAAGGATCGAGATGAACGTGGCTCTGGGTGGCGCGCTGGTGGTGGGGGCTGGCCTCTTTACGCTGTGGCGTCAGCGCAAGGTGGGCTGAGGCGCGACCAAGCCCTGCCAAAATTTTCATCGGCTTTGCCCTCTGAGCTTCTCAGGGGGTTTCTTTTTCGCTCCTCGATAAATTTTACCAATTGATAAAATTTCGAATCGTGGAATACTGATCCTCAACCATCCTTGACCGGAGACAGCCATGAGAGATCGTCAACTCGCCCCCGGCATCGTCGCAGGCCGGCTTGATCCCGCCGCCTTGCAGAGCAATTTCACCGATTTGCATCCCCCGCTTGATGATCACGAGGCGCTGGTGGCAGCGGATCGCTGTTATTTCTGCCACGATGCGCCCTGCATCACCGCGTGCCCCACGTCGATCGACATCCCGCTCTTTATCCGGCAGATCGCCACCGGCACGCCCGAGGCGGCGGCCAAGACGATCCTGAGCCAGAATATCCTTGGCGGCATGTGCGCCCGCGTTTGCCCCACGGAAACGCTGTGTGAAGAGGCTTGTGTGCGCGAGGCGGCCGAGGGGCAGCCGGTGCTGATCGGGCGATTGCAGCGCTATGCGACGGATACCTTGATGGAACAAGGCGTGCATCCCTTCACCCGCGCGGCGCCCACGGGCCGGCGCGTGGCGGTGGTGGGTGCGGGGCCTGCAGGTCTGGCCTGCGCGCACAGGCTGGCGATGAAGGGGCATGACGTCACGCTCTACGATGGGCGGGCCAAGCCCGGCGGTCTCAATGAATTCGGCATTGCCGCCTACAAGAGCACCGACAGTTTCGCGGCGCGCGAAGTGGCTTGGTTGATGCAGATCGGCGGGATTACTCTGGAGACCGGCAAGCGTCTGGGGCGGGAAATCACGCTGACGGAATTGCAGGAAGATCACGATGCGGTGTTCCTTGGGATTGGTCTGGGCGGGGTCAACGCGCTGGGACTGAGCGGCGAGGACCGCGAAGGGATGCGCGATGCGGTGGATTTCATCGCGGACCTGCGGCAGGCAGACGATCTGGCAAGCCTGCCGGTGGGGCGCGATGTGGTGGTGATCGGGGGCGGCATGACCGCGGTCGATGCGGCCGTGCAAGCCAAGCTGCTGGGCGCGCTCAATGTCACGCTGGTCTATCGGCGCGGGCGCGAGCGGATGAATGCCAGCCGCTATGAACAGGATCTCGCGGCCTCCAAGGGGGTGCGGATCGTGACCAATGCCACGCCCATCGCGGTGCATGGCAATGGCGCGGTGCGTGAGGTCGAGTTCGAATATAGCGATGACGATCTGAAACCCACGGGCGAGCGGTTTCGCCTGCCCGCCGATCAGGTGTTCAAGGCGATTGGCCAGACGCTTGAGGGGGCCGATCTGCCGGCGCGTGATGGGCGCAAGATCGCCGTTACGGGCCCCGGCCGCACCTCCTTGCCCGGTGTCTGGGCCGGGGGCGATTGCGCGGCGGGGGGCGATGACCTGACTGTGACGGCGGTGGCAGAGGGGCGCGACGCGGCCGAAGACATCCACGCAACCCTGATGGCGGAGGGCTGAGCCATGGCGGATCTGACAACCAATTTCATCGGCATCACATCGCCCAACCCGTTCTGGCTGGCTTCGGCCCCGCCGACGGACAAGGAATACAACGTCCGCCGCGCGTTCGAGGCCGGTTGGGGCGGCGTGGTGTGGAAGACATTGGGCGAGGCGGGACCGCCGGTGGTCAATGTGAACGGGCCGCGTTATGGCGTGGTCTATGGTGCCGACCGGCGCGTTCTGGGCCTCAACAATATCGAGTTGATCACCGACCGCCCGCTGGAAGTGAACCTTGAGGAGATGCGCCGGGTCAAGCGTGACTGGCCCGACCGCGCGCTGATCGCAAGCCTGATGGTGCCGGTCAACGAGGACGCCTGGCGCGAGATATTGCACCGGGTCGAGGATACCGGCTGTGACGGGGTCGAGCTGAATTTCGGCTGCCCCCACGGGATGAGCGAACGCGGCATGGGCAGCGCGGTGGGGCAGGTGCCGGAATATGTGGGGCAGGTGGCCTATTGGTGCAAGAAGCATTCAAACCTGCCGGTGATCGTGAAGCTGACGCCCAATATCACCGATATCCGCAAGCCCGCTCAGGCCGCCAAGGAGGGCGGGGCGGATGCCGTGAGCCTGATCAACACGATCAATTCGATCACCTCCGTTGATCTCGATCTCTTTGCGCCGCAGCCCACGATTGACGGGCAGGGCGCGCATGGCGGCTATTGCGGGCCTGCGGTAAAGCCCATCGCGCTCAACATGGTGGCCGAGATTGCGCGCGATCCGGCGACGGCGGGGCTGCCGATCAGCGGCATCGGCGGTGTCACCACATGGCGCGACGCGGCGGAATTCCTCGCATTGGGCGCGGGCAATGTGCAGGTCTGCACGGCGGCGATGACCTATGGGTTCAAGATCGTGCAGGAAATGATCTCGGGCCTGTCGCAATACATGGATGACAAGGGGTTCACGTCGGTGGACCAACTGGTCGGGCGCGCGGTGCCCAATGTGGTCAATTGGAAGGACCTGAACCTAAATTACGTGACCAAGGCCAAGATCAACCAGGATGACTGTATCAAATGCGGGCGCTGCTATGCCGCCTGCGAGGATACCAGCCATCAGGCGATTGCGATGTCCGAGGACCGGGTGTTCACCGTCAAGGATGACGAGTGCGTGGCCTGCAACCTCTGCGTCAATGTCTGCCCGATCGAAGGCTGCATCACGATGGAGCGGATGGCGGCCGGCGCGGTCGATCCGCGCACCGGCGAGGTGGTGCGCGAAGAGTATGCCAATTGGACCACGCATCCCAATAATCCGGGGCGCTGTGCGGCGGAATAGGCGCTGGGATCAGATCAATCCGCCTGTCACCGGCGCGCGGCTATGGCGCGCAGCGCGGCGCAGGGCGCGGCGGTAGACATAATGCGCCCAAAGCTGCGTGAGGGGCGCGCGCTCTGAATCGGTAGCTGGTCGGCTGATACAGGACACGCCCGAGGGGTGGATCGCACCTGCCCGCAGGCCGGTGTGCCAATGGCTCTGGATCAGGCACTCGACCGGGCGGTCAAAGCTCTCGGTCAGGTTGAGGAGGTGGGCGGCCGTGTCACGCCCGATCATCTGCACCGGACCATGTGCCGTGCTGACCAAGGGCAGGCTGAGCACAGCGCCGCCGTTGGTGTCGATCAACCGGGCGGGACCACGGATCGCCTGAGTTTGAAACCGGATATAGCCCAGGTCGTCGATATGGTCGCGCGCGAGCATGAGGGCGTTTGCGAACGCCGCCGGATCGAGCTCCGTGTCCGGTTCGACGATCAGGCCGAAATCGAGGTCGCGGCGCAGTATCTCGGCCCAGATCTGGCGATGGCTGAGAAAGCGGGCAATCTCGGGCGTGGTGAGGGGGAAGGGGTAGGCGGGGGCGAAAAGCCCTGCGCCGACCGTGGCCGAGAGCGTGGCAGAGGAGAGGGCCGAGCCCTCGACCACGGGCCAGAGGTCGCCCTCCAGCCCGCAGGTGTCGAGACTATGGCGTGCCTGTTCGCGCTCGGTGGCGTCACGCGCGCCGTGCAGGGCAAAGGCGCGCCCGGTCACGCGCTCAGGCGCCTGGGGTCCAGCCCGAGACGGATTTGACCTCGAGGAAATCCTCGATGCCCCATTTGCCGCCTTCGCGCCCGTGGCCCGATTGTTTCATGCCCCCAAAGGGCGAGCCTGCGCCGCGCGATTGGCCGTTCATTTCCACCATGCCCGAGCGCAGGGCGCGCGCCAGACGGTTGGCCCGCGCCGGATCGCCGGTCTGGACATAGTTGGTCAGGCCATAGGGCGTGTCATTGGCGATGCGCAGGCCGTCCTCTTCGGTGTCGAAGGGAATGATCGACAGGACCGGGCCAAAGATTTCTTCGCGCGCGATGGTCATCTCGTTGGTGACATCGGCAAAGACCGTGGGTTTGACGTAAAAGCCCCGGTTGAGCCCGTCAGGCCGCCCCGTGCCGCCTGCGACAAGCCGCGCGCCTTCGTCGATGCCCTTCTGGATGAGGTCCTGAATCTTGTTGAACTGGACCTCGTTGACCACCGGGCCGATATGGCGACCGGCCTCGTTGGCGGGGCCGACAGGGATGGCATTTGCGGTTTCTGCGGCGATTTCAACGGCTTGATCGTAAATCTCGCGCTGCACCAGCATCCGGGTGGGCGCGTTGCAGGATTGACCGGTGTTGTTCATGCAGCGAATGACGCCGCGCTTGACCGCCTTGTCATCGGCATCGGCAAAGATCAGGTTCGCGCCTTTGCCGCCCAGTTCGAGGCTCACGCGCTTGAGCGTGTCGGCGGCGGATTTGGAGATGATGCGCCCGGCGCGCGACGAGCCGGTAAAGCTGATCATGTCCACATCGGGATGCGCGGTCAGTTGGCTGCCCACGCCGACACCATCGCCGTTGACGAGGTTGAACACGCCCTTGGGCAGGCCTGCGGCATCGACGATTTCGGCAAAGATAATGGCGTTGAGCGGCGATTCCTCGGAGGGTTTGAGGATCATGGTGCAGCCTGCGACAAGACCGGCAATCACCTTGAGCGTGACCTGGTTCATCGGCCAGTTCCACGGCGTGATCATGCCCACGACGCCCACCGCCTCGTGGATGATGCGGTCGTTCGGCGCGTGATCGCCCAAGGGCTCGTCAAAGGCGAAATCGCGCGCGGCCTTGATGAAATTAGCGATATGCCAGCTTCCGGCGCCCACTTGTTGTTCGCGGGCCATGTCGATGGGGGCGCCCATCTCGAGGCTGATGGCCTGCGCGAGATCCTCGGCGCGGGTCTTGTAAACCTCGAGGATCTTCTCGGCATAGGCGATGCGCTCGGCGGGGGGCGTGGCCATCCACGCGGGGAAGGCGGCCTTGGCGGCGGCAACGGCGGCATCGGTATCGGCCTGTCCGCCCAGAGAGATCACCGCGCAGGGCTCTTCGGTCGAGGGATTGATGACCTTGTGATCTTTTGCCGCGAGGGGGTTGACCCAAGCGCCATTGATGTAGAACTGACGTTTCTCGATCATGGTATTGACCTCCAGTGATTTGGCGGCACTCTGTCAGGGGTAATGCCGGGCTGCAAGGTTTGTAATAGGGCGTCTTGGGGGATTTGATCATATTTCTGAGCCCCCAGGCGGAAATCAGGAAAGGAGAGGCTATGGGCCTTCGAATCAATGATGTGATCCCCGATCTGACGGTGGAAACCGATCTGGGCACGTTTTCGCTGCATGAGTGGATCGGCGACAGTTGGGCTATTCTGTTTTCCCACCCCAAGGATTTCACCCCCGTTTGCACTACGGAATTCGGCGCCGTCGCACGGTTGGCCGAGGAATGGGAGAAACGCGGGTGCAAGGTGATCGGCGTCTCGGTCGACGGGGTCGAGGACCATCGCAAATGGAAGGGCGACATCGAGAAGGTGGGCGGCAGCGCCGCGCGGTTCCCGATCATTGCCGATGATGGGCTGGTTGTGTCCAAGGCGTTCGACATGCTGCCCGCCGAGGCCTATCTGCCCGACGGGCGCACGCCCAACCACAGCGCCACGGTGCGTTCGGTCTTTATCATCGGGCCGGACAAGCAGTTGAAGCTGAGCATGACCTATCCGATGACGGTGGGGCGCAATTTCGCGGAAGTCCTGCGCGCGCTCGATGCGCTCCAGACCACGTCGCGCAATGGCGTAGCGACACCGGCGGATTGGACCGTGGGGCAGGATGTGATCATCCCAGCCAGCCTGAGCGATGCCGAGGCCGAGGCCAAGTTCGGCAGTTTCGACAAGGTGTTGCCGTATCTGCGCAAGACCAGTCTGAAGGGGTAGGTTTGGTTTGAAGGAGGCTTAGCCCCAAGTCCCCCGCGCGGAACAAGGCGCAAAGCGCCGCCGCGCGGATCGCTGGGCCGTCCCGCGGACCAGCGATTTTGATAGCGAGCGCAATTCTGATGGGGCATACGGACTTGGCCGGCATAAAGTGGCAGCCCCCCCTTGCTTCGCTAGTCCCCGGCCCAGCGATCCGCGCGGCTCGTCACTTGGGGTGGAACTCTCACCCCAACCGGGCAAACACCGCCATCTGGCTCGCCCCGCCCAAGGCGGGGTGGGTTTCGCCGATGTCGTGGCGGGTGACGGTGTAGCCATGCCGCGCCGCCACGCCCTCGGCCCAGCCTGTGAAACGGGCGCGGTCCCATTCGAAATGATGCCCTGGATGGCGAAAGCGGTGGGAGGGCACGCCCAGCACCGGGTTGAACTCGGCGTTGGGGGTGGTCACGATCACATGGCCGGGGCGCATGTAGGCAAAGAGCGCGCGTTCCAGCCGGTTGAGATCGGCAAGGGGCAGATGTTCGATGGTCTCCACAAGGCAGGCGCAATCGTAGCCGCGCAGTTTGGCATGTGCGGCGGTCATGGACGCCTGCGCCAGCTGCACCTTGGCCCGCGCCTCGGCGGGCAGGTCCGCAAGCCGCGCCTGTGCCCGCCGCAACGAGGGCAGATCAATGTCGATCCCGGTCAGGCGGGTGAGGCCCGGCACGCGCGCCAGACGCAAGAGCAGATCGCCCGCGCCGCAGCCCAGATCGAGAAGGGTGCGCGCGCCCGTGTCGGTCACGGCGGCGCAGACCGCCCGAAGGCGCGCGTCATGCAGGGCGGTTGTCATGGTGCGGCCCCTCGGTTTGCGGCGTCGCAGAGCGATGTGCCATGCGCCACAGGCAAAGACCAGAGCCGCGTGGGCCTGCAAGCCCCATGGACAGTTCCGGTCAAATTGCCATAGCGTTCGGCAACGCAGAGAGCGAGGATGCCATGAGCCGGCGCAAACCCTTTGAGATTGGTGGCGTTTCTGTCGAGGCAGGCACGCGGGCGCGGGTGGATATTCCCGTCAGCACGCTGTCCAACCACACGCCGGTCAATCTGTCGGTGGAGGTGATCCATGGGCGGCGGGCGGGGCCGGTCCTGTTTGTCTCGGCGGCGATCCACGGCGATGAGGTGATCGGGGTCGAGATCATGCGCCGGTTGCTCAAGGCGGCGCCGCTGATGTCGATGGCGGGGACGCTGATGGCGGTGCCCATCGTCAACACCTTCGGGTTTCTCAATCACAAGCGCTATCTGCCGGACCGGCGCGATCTGAACCGGGTGTTTCCGGGGGTGAGCGAAGGGTCGATGGCGTCGCAGCTGGCGCATATCTTCATGGATCAGGTGGTGCGGCGGGCAGAGGTGGGCATCGACCTGCATTCGGCGGCCATCCACCGCACGAACCTGCCGCAGATCCGCCTGACGCCGGGCAATACCCGGCTGGAGGAGCTGGGCCGCGCCTTTGGCGCGCCGGTGATGATGGAGTCGAAGCTGCGCGAGGGGTCCTTGCGCATGGCGGCGGAACAGGCGGGCGTGGATGTGCTGCTCTACGAGGGGGGCGAGGGGCTCCGGTTTGACGAGTTCGCGGCGCGCGCAGGCGTCAGTGGTATCCTGCGGGTGATGCAGCATCTGGGCATGATCGGAGCCAAGGGCGTGCCGCGCGCGCGTGGTGTGCCGATCCGCGCCGCACGCTCGCGCTGGTATCGCGCGCCGCGCGGCGGGCTGTTTCGGGGGTATCTGTCGGTGGGCGCGGCGGTGCAGCCGGGCACGGTACTGGGGGCGGTGGCCAATGCCTTTGGCGATGTCGAGACCGAGGTGGTGGCCGATGTGACCGGGATCATCATCGGGCGCACCAACCTGCCGGTGGTCTATGAGGGCGATGCGCTCTGCCATGTGGCGGAGACACCGCGCGCCGAGGCGGCGGCAGAGGGCATCAGCGCCCATCTCGAGGCGGCGGCCCTCTTTGACGAGGACGAGATCATCTGAGCGGCACCGCCGCGTTGCGAGGCGGCGGCGGATTTGAGTATTTGCGCCAAGAAGAAGCGCAAGGGCGGATTGGCCCCTTTAGCCTTGGGGCCAGTCGTTGATGATCTGCATCGCCTCATCCGCGGTTTCGACGAATTGGAAGAGGTCGAGATCCTCGGCGCTGATCGTGCCGGCCTCGGAGAGGGCCTGCCAGTTGATGATACCCTGCCAGAAGGCGGCCCCGAAGAGCAGGAAGGGCACGCGCTTCATCCGGTCGGTCTGAATGAGGGTCAGCGCCTCGAACATCTCGTCGAGCGTGCCGAAGCCGCCGGGAAAGACGCAGATGGCGCGGGCGCGCATCAGGAAATGCATCTTGCGGATGGCGAAGTAGTGGAAGTTGAAGCACAGCCCCGGTGTGACGTATTCATTGGGTGCCTGTTCATGCGGCAACACGATGTTGAGGCCGATCGAGGCCCCGCCCGCGTCCGCAGCACCACGATTGCCCGCCTCCATCACCCCCGGACCGCCGCCGGTGGCGATGACATACTCGCGCCCGTCGCGGGTGAGGGATTTTTCGGTCATCAGCCGCGCGAATTTGCGGGCCTCGTCATAGTAGCGTGAGAGATCGGCAAGGGTTTTGGTGCGCGCCGTGTCCTTTTGCGAGGGTTCGGGAATGCGCGCGCCGCCAAAGAGGACGACCGTGCTCTGGATGCCGTGTTCGTTGAGGGCCATTTCAGGCTTGAGCAGTTCGAGTTGCAGGCGCACGGGGCGCAATTCGTCGCGGCACATGAAATCGGGATCGGCAAAGGCCAGACGATAGGCGGGGGCCCGCGTCTGGGGCGTGTCCGGCACCAGTTCGGCGGTAGAGCGGTCGGAGCCGGCGTCGCGGAACTGGCTGAGGCGGTCGTCTTTCATTGCGGCGATCCTTGCTTGGGTCTTTGAGAACAGGCGTATAGGGTTTGGCGCAGCAAGAAAAGGCAAAGAGGTGTGAGCGATGGCGTGGCAGGGGCGGATTTCCGAGGCGGGGGCGCGCATTGCCGCGCATGTGCGGCGCACGCCGGTGATGCAGGTCGAACTGGGGGGCGTGTCCATCGCGCTCAAGCTCGAGCAGATGCAGCACACCGGCAGTTTCAAGGCGCGCGGGGCGTTCAACACGCTCTTGCAGGCGGCCGTGCCAGAGGCGGGGATCGTCGCCGCCTCGGGCGGCAATCACGGCGCGGCGGTGGCCTATGCGGCGGCGAGATTGGGACATCGCGCGCGGATTTACGTGCCCGAGATTGCAGGCCCGTCCAAGATCGCGCTCATCCGTGCGCAGGGGGCCGATCTGCAGGTGGTGCCCGGGGCCTATGCCGAGGCAGCGGCGCGCGCCGCCGAATGGCGCGTGGCGACCGGGGCGATGGAGGTGCATCCCTATGACGCCGAGGCGACCGTGGCAGGGCAGGGCACGGTGATGGCGGAATGGGAGGATCAGGGGCTGGACGCGGACACGGTGCTGATTGCGGTGGGTGGTGGCGGGCTGATTGCCGGGGCCTTGGGCTGGCTTGGGGCGCGTCGCCGGGTGGTGGCGGTCGAGCCGGAAACCTCCTGCGCGCTTCATGCCGCGCTGGCGGCGGGCGCACCTGTGGATGTCGAGGTGTCGGGGGTGGCGGCCAATGCGCTGGGCGCCCGGCGGATCGGGGAGATCTGCCTAGGTCTCGCGCAGGCGCAGGGGGTGCAGAGCGTGCTGGTGCGGGATGCGGCCATTCTTGAGGCGCAGGCGATCTTGTGGCGGGAGGTGCGGCAGTTGGTGGAACCGGCGGGGGCCACGGCGCTGGCGGCGCTTTTGTCCGGGGCTTATCGGCCTGCGCCGGGCGAACGGGTGGCGGTTCTGATCTGCGGTGGCAATATCGCGCCTGACCCGCTGGCATAGGCGGGCACGCGGAGGAGGCGCGGCCCGACGAGGAGCGCCTTGGCGGGCCGGTCCGCAAGGGCCACGGCGGCCAGCGTCATCAGGACACTGGCCGCCGCAATCAGGATTTCAAGCGTGCCACGCAAGGGCGCTTAGCCTTTGCCGACGATGTTATGCTCGGGACCGAACGGGAAGCCGGTGATATTCTCGGCCCCATCCGCGCCGATGACAAGAATGTCATGCTCGCGGTAGCCGCCGGCGCCGGGCTGACCTTCGGGGATCATCACCATCGGCTCCATCGACACGACCATGCCGGGTTTCAGCACGGTGTCGATATCCTCGCGCAGTTCCACGCCCGCCTCGCGGCCATAATAGTGGCTGAGCACGCCGAAGCTGTGGCCATAGCCGAAGGAGCGGTATTTCAGCAGGTCCCACTCGCGATACATTTCGTTGAGTTCGATGGCGATATCCATACAGCGCGCGCCGGGCTTCATCAGTTCCAGCCCGCGACGGTGCACGGCCACGTTCTTTTCCCAGATGTCGAGGCTGGCATCGTCCACGTGATCGCAGAAAAGCGTGCGTTCCAGGGCGGTGTAATAGCCAAAGATCATCGGGAAGGTGTTGAGGCTGAGGATATCGCCGGATTGCACGACGCGGTTTGTCACGGGGTTATGCGCGCCGTCGGTGTTGATGCCCGACTGGAACCAGGTCCAGGTGTCCATGAGTTCGACGAAGGGGAAGGATTTGGCAATCTCGCGGATCATCGCATTGGTGCCCGCGATGGCCACCTCATGTTCGGGCACGCCCGCCTGAACCGCCCCGGCCACGGCATAGCCGCCGACGTCGCAAATGCGCGCGCCTTCCTTGATGAGCTTGATCTCTTCGGCGGATTTGATAGTGCGCATCCACATCGAGGGCTGGCTCACGTCCACCAGTTCGACGTCGGGCAAGGCATCCTGCAAAAGCTGGCGATAGTCGAGCGAGACATGGTCAAATTCGATGCCGATGCGGCGCGCGCCCTTGGTCAGTCCCTGCACCGCGCGATAGAAATTGTCGCGCCGCCAGTCGGTATAGGTGACATTGCTGCCGAAGGTCCGGCGCCAGGGCTGGCCACCGTCGATGCCTGCGGAAATGGTCGTCGCGTTCTTTTGGTCAATGACCATGCCGTATTTGCGACCGAAATAACAATAGAGCCAGCCTGAATAGTAATTGATGCAGTGGTAGGAGGTGAAGAGCGCCGCATCGACGTTGTTATCGGCCATCCAGCCGCGCAACTCGTTCTGGCGACGGGCCATTTCATTGTCGGAAAAAGGGGAAAAGTCCTTTTCTCCGTTGTGCCATTGGGTCACGTGCAGCATGTCGTCAAGCATTTGGGTCTCTCCTCACTGGCTTGGATTGCTATCCGCTACCAGCAAAGAGACGTCGAACAAAATTAATAGCTTTGATCTGAAAATAAGGGATGGAAATATGATCAGCTGCGCGCATGGGTCGGTTTGCGAAAGGCGCTGACGCCTTCCGTGATCTGCTCGATCAGTTTCAGCGCGGCGTCAGAGGCCTTGATATGTTTGTAGAAGAGGCCAACGTGCAGATTGGCGAGCGGCGGAAAGCCCTCTTTTGGCGAGAGGACGCGCATACCCGGCAGCAGCGTCTTTTTGGTGAGCGCGGTCACGCCCATCCCGTCGAGGACCGCGTTCTGCACCGCCGTGATGCCGGGACTCTCGAAGCAAATCCGCCACTCGCGCCCTTCGGTGTTGAGCGCGTCGATCATTCGCTTGCGGTAGAAACAGCCCTTGGGGTGGGCGATGATCTGGACCGGCTTGTCGAGCGAGAACTGATAGTCGCGCCCGCAGACCCAGAAGGGGCGTTCGGACCAGTAGAGCGAGACATAGGGCGCGGGCATCGTATCGGTGATGGCGATGGCAAGGTCCAACTCGTCCACATGCAGCTGACCCAGAATATTTCGGCTCCAATCGCAGCGAATGTCGAAGGTGACCTCGGGATTGGCGTGGGCGAAATCCGCGATGATGCGCTGGAAGTATCCAATCGCGTAATCCGTGGGCAAACCTACCCGCAGCGTGCCCATGAATTGGGCCTCGTGCAGGTTGGCGACGGCGCGATCATTCAGGCGCAGCATCTCGCGGGCATAGCCGATGAGGGCGTGACCCTGCGGTGTCAGTTCCAGGTTCTTGCCCTTGTGATACAAGAGCTTGGCCCCAACCAGATCCTCTAACCGTTTGATTTGCAATGAAATGGCGGGTTGGGTGCGGCCCAGAACCTGACCGGTTTCGGTATAGTTGCCAAGATCCACCACCGTGACAAAGGTGCGGATCAGGTCGGTTTGCAGGTTCACGAATTGGCGCATGATTAAGAATCCTTATTCAAGCATTGCTACTATGAATTATGCGCATGACGCAAGCTGTTCTAGGGTCTGTCAATCCGACAAGAAAGGCGATGACATGGCCCAAGATACCGTTTTTGCAGCAGAATTGCCCTGGCCCGAGTATCAGCGCCGGGTCGCGCGGGGGGCTGTTCCGATTCTCATCCCGCTGGGGTCGATGGAGCAGCATGGTCATCATATGCCGATGCATGTCGATGTGCTTTTGCCCACGGAATTCGCGCGGCGTGCGGCGGCGGAGGTGGGCGGGCTGGTGGCGCCGCCCTTTACCTATGGCTACAAGTCGCAGCAGAAGTCCGGCGGCGGTAATTTCTTTCCGGGCACGACCAGCCTTGATGGCGCAAGCCTTGTGAATGCGCTCAAGGATGTGATCCGCGAATTCGCGCGCCATGGCAATCGCCAGATCTGCATCGTGAATGGCCATTTCGAGAATTCCTGGTTCATCGCCGAGGGTATCGACCTTGCGCTGCGCGAACTGGGCTGGTCGGGCATCCATGACACCAAGGTCGTGGTGCTGTCCTATTGGGATTTCGTCGATCAGGCAGCGATTGCAAAGCTCTATCCCGAGGGGTTTCTGGGTTGGGATATCGAGCACGGCGGGGTGCTGGAAACCTCGCTGATGCTGCGGCTTTACCCGGACCTCGTCTCGCTGGAGCGGGCCGTGGATCACGCGCCTGCCAGCTTTCCGCCCTATGACGTCTACCCGCCGCATCCCGACTGGACACCGGCAAGCGGCACGCTGTCCTCGCCCAAGAATGCCACGGCGGAAAAGGGGGACATTCTGCTGGACGTCTGCACGCGCGGCATCGTCGCGGCGCTGCGCACCGAGTTCGCCACGCAGAACCGTGTGGCGGCGGAGTGATCTGATTGAAAACCAAGAACAAAGACCTGCCAACATGGAGACTCACATGACCCTGAAATCCCCCACCCGCCGACATCTCTTGAGAATGACCGCAGGGGCCGCGCTGGCCACGCCGTTCCTGTCCATCCGGGCCGCGGCGCAGACCGTCAACCTGTCGATGCTGGCCTGGTATGGCCATGCAGAGCCCGATATCGTGGGCGCCTTCGAGGAAGAGAACAACGTCAAGTTCACGCCGAAATACTACACCGGCGGCGACAATATGCTGGGTTTGATTGCGCAATCGCCCGCGGGCACCTATGATGTGATCCTGTCGGACGCCGAATATGTGCAGCAGCTCAATGCTGCG
This sequence comes from Roseovarius sp., assembly GCF_027019125.1. Taxonomy (GTDB): domain Bacteria; phylum Pseudomonadota; class Alphaproteobacteria; order Rhodobacterales; family Rhodobacteraceae; genus Roseovarius. The sequence continues at coordinate 163,479 of NZ_JALUXE010000027.1, forward strand.
GGCTATATCGAGCCGCTGGATGCCGCCGACTATGCCTTTGACGATTTCTACCCCGAGTTCCAGAAATTTCCCGGCCATTGGCAGGGCGACACCCTCTATTCCGTGATCACGCGGTTCGGTTTTCTGGGGGTGGCGCATAACACCGATGTGCTGAGCGAAAAGGACGCGGCCAGCTATGCGGTGTTCTCGGATTCCCGCGTGACCGGCAAGCTGGGGCATTTCGACTGGCATTTGCCGAACCTCGGGCAAATGAGCCTCGCGGCGGGCAATGGGTCTGCCTACGACATTGACGAGGCGGGCTGGGACAAGGTGCAGGAGGCCACGATGGCGCTGCGCGGTCAGGTCGGCGGGTTCTTTGACTATGGCGGCACGTTCTCGTCGCTCAATGACGGGCAGATGCTGGCCTTTGCCGGGATCGGCGACTGGATCACCGGGGTCTTGGAAAAGAATGGCGCAAAGGTGCGCACCACGATCCCCGAAGAGGGTGGGTTGCAGTGGACAGAGTCCTTTTCGATCGGAAAGGGCACACAGAATTACGACATGGCGCGCAAGTGGATTCAATGGATCACCTCGGCCGAAGGACAGGCGAAATCGGCCGATATGGCGGCCTATCCGGCGCTGATCCCCAACAAGAAAGGTTGGGAGGTGCTGAACGCCACCAACCCCGCCGAGGCCAAGCGGCAGAACATGGTGCTGGGCCAGTATAACGCGATGGACATGATCCGCGAGGGTCGCATCCGGTATCGTCAGTTGCCCGTCCAGCAAAGCCTGGAGGACTGGAACGACTTCTGGTCCGACTACAAGGGCGCCTGACGCAAGGTCTGGCCGGGGTCTCTTTCTCCAGACCCCGGCATCGCCCTCTTGCCCCTGAGAAAGCCGTATTCCATGACCCGACCCAGCCTTTATTCGCTCACACTGGCGCTGCCGCTCTTGATCTGGCAGTTGGCCTTCTTTGCGGTGCCGCTGATCTTTCTGATCGCCATCAGTTTCTGGACCGTGCGCAATTTCCAGATGATGCCGGACCTGAATTTCGGCAATTGGGAACGCATCCTGACGCGGAGCGTGTTTTGGGACGCCTATCTGCGCACCGCCATTCTGGCCACGACAAGTGCGGTTCTGACCAGTTTCATCGCGTTTCCGGCGGCCTATGCGATTTCGTTCAAGCTGTCGGAGCGGGTCAAGCAATGGCTGATCTTCGTGCTGATCATCCCGTTCTTCACCAGCTACCTTGTGCGCATCTATGCGCTGCAAGTGTTCCTGTCGGATGAGGGCATCATCAATGCCGCGCTTGGGATGCTGGGCATCGGGCCGTTTGGCATGCTCAACACCACGTTCGGCACGCTGGTCGGGATGGTCACACTCTGCCTGCCGCTGGTGATCCTCTTGCAGGTGTTCAGCCTGAATTTCGTCAATCGCGATCTGGTCGAGGCGGCACATAACCTGCGCTGCGGGCGGTTGCGCACGGTTCTGGCGGTGATCGTGCCCTCGGCGCGGGTGGGGCTGGTGATTGCCGCGCTCTTTGCCTTTATCCTCTCGTTCGGCGATTTCGTGAGCCCGCTTTACCTTGGCGGGGGCAATCCACCGACGCTCTCGATCCTGATCACCGACATCACCAAATCCGGGCAGCAATGGCCGCGTGCCGCCGTGGTGGCATTGATGATGATCGGCACGCTGCTGAGCGTCGCCTTTGCGGCCATCACCTATGCCTACAAGGAGCGCGGCAAATGACCGGCAATGACAATCGTCTGATCAATGGCGCGCTGAAACTCCATATCGCGGCCTGCGTGCTCTTCATCTTTGCGCCGATCCTTGGGAGCTTCGTCTTTTCGCTGAATTCGGACCGGTTCCCGTCGCTGCCGCTGGGGCATTTCTCGACCGAGTGGTATCGGCTGATCTGGGAAGACCCGTTCGTCTGGGCCGGGTTTTTCAACACGGTGATCGTGGGGCTGATCGTGGCGGTGATTGCCACGCTCCTGGGATTTGGCGGGGCCTATACGGATTTTCGCTACAACTTTCTTGGCAAGAACGTGTATCTCGCATTGGCGCTGTTGCCCCCCACCATTCCGGTGGTGATCATGGGGCTTGCGATGCTGGCGTTCCTGTCGCGGGTGAACCTCTCGGGCAGTGCGATTTCGATCATCATCGCGCATGGGGTGATGTGCAGCCCCTTTGCCATGGCCATCATCCGGTTGCGCCTGTCACAGATGGACCCGGATCTCGAGGCGGCATCGTGGAACCTGGGCGGCAATGAATGGGCGACGCTGCGCCATGTCATCCTGCCCTTTACCAAGCCTGCGATCCTGGCCGCGCTTTTCATTACCATGGCGGTGTCATTCGACGAATTCGCGGTGGCGTGGTTCGTCTCGGGCCTCAATGAAACGCTGCCGGTCAAGATCCTCGGGTTTCTGCAGGGGCAGGTAAGCCCGCGGATCAATGCCATCGGTTCGCTCGCCTTTCTGAGTTCCATCACGCTGATCATTCTGGCGCAGATGCTGTTGCGCAATTCGACAAAGGACAGGTCATGAATATGCAAACCCAGGTAAAATCCGACGCCATCGTCCGGCTTGAGGGTGTGGTCAAGAAGTTTGGCGAGTTCACCGCCGTGGAACGCGCGGATTTCGAGATCGGGCGCGGCGAGTTTCTGGCGATCATGGGGTCGTCCGGCTGTGGCAAAACGACGACGCTGCGCATGTTGGCGGGGCTGGAAGACCCGAGCGAGGGTGACATCTATCTTGATGGCGAGCGGGTGAACGGCAAGGCGACCTGGGACCGCGATACGCCGATGGTCTGGCAGAGCCTTGCGCTTTTCCCGTTTCTCACCGTGCAGGAGAATGTCGAATTCAGCCTCAAGATGCGCGGCGTGGGCAAGGAGGAGCGCGCGCAGCGGGCGCGCATATGGCTGGAAAAAATGCAGATCCTCGAATTCGCGGATCGCAATATCTCGCAATTGTCGGGGGGACAGCGGCAGCGCGTGGCACTGGCCCGCGCGCTGGTGACAGAGCCGAAGATCCTGTTGCTGGACGAGCCGCTTTCGGCGCTCGATGCGCATCTCAAGGTGCGGATGCAGGCGGTCTTGTCCAACCTGCAAAAGGATCTGGGGATCACATTCGTCTATGTGACCCATTCGATGTCCGAGGCGTTTTCCATGGCCGACCGCGTGGTGATCATGAGCCGGGGCAAGATCGAACAGATCGGCACGCCGCAGGAAATCTATCATGCGCCGCGCAACCGGTTCGTGGCAGAATTCCTGGGCTCGGCCAATATATTCAACGGCAGGCTGGTGGAGAAGGCGGGGGATGTCTGGCAGGTCGAGACCGCGCATGGGCGATTTGCGGTCAAGGCCTCTCAAGCTGTTGCGAAATCCGTGGGCGATACGCTGTCCTTTGTCGTCAGCGCCGAAAAGATGCAGATCGGTGCCGTGGGCGCAGGCGTGGCCGGTATTCGGGCGCGGGTGGTCGGCGAGGAGTTTGTAGGTGCCTCTGCCATCCTATTTCTCGAGACAGAGTCAGGTGAAGAGTTGAAGGTGCAGAAAAGTCATGGTGAACTGGCCTCTATTGATCTGCATTCAGGAAGCACCCTGACCCTGCATTGGGAGCCCGAAGCCTGTCATGTCCTGCCCGGAGAATGACACTCTTGTGACGCGCAAGGCGATCGTGCCGCAAGGGGCGGCGTTCTTTGCGATCGAGACGACCAGACCCGCCCGGCATTTTGCCTTTCACCTGCTGCCCGATTTCACGCTGTTGGCGTTCAGCGCGGCGCTTGATCCGCTGCGCATCGCCAATCAACTGGCCCAGCGCCCGCTCTATCGCTGGACCGTCACCTCTCAGGATGGGGGGCCGGTGGTCAGCTCTTGTGCGATGTCGGTCAATGTCGATCAATCACTCGGGGGTTTCCCGCGCGAGACCGATCTGGTGGTCTGTGGCGGCACGGTGCGCACGGGCACGGGCAGCAAGGAGTTGCTGTCGCTCCTGCGCCAGCACGCGCGCTTTGGCGGGCGGGTGGGGGGCATCTGCACCGGGACGATTTCGCTGGCACAGGCGGGGCTGCTTGAGGGGCGGCGGGCGACGCTGCATTGGGAAAATCAGCCCGCCTTTCGCGAGAAATTCCCCGAGGTCGAGGTGACGGGCAACACGTTCGAGGTGGATGGCGGGATTTTCACCTGTGGTGGCGGGGTCGGGGCCACGGACATGATGCTGGAAATGATCGAGGCGGATTATGGCCGACCTTTTGCCGATGTGGTGGCCGATATGTGCCTCTATAGCCAGCGGCGCGCAGAACGCGGGCCGCAGCGCGCCTCGATCAGCAATGCGCTGGATAGCCGCAATCCGCTGTTGGTGCGGGCGATCAAGGTGATGCAGACCAATATCGAGACGCCGATCAGCATGGACGAGTTGGCCGAAGCCGCAGGCTGTTCACGCCGCCAGATGGAGCGGCTTTTTGTCAAATACCTGCGCAAGACGCCCTATCGCTTTTTCCGCGATCTGCGGCTGGATCATGGGCGCAGCCTCTTGCGCGAGACCGATCTGAGCGTGACCGAGATTGCCATGGCCTCTGGCTTTGCCTCGCCCATGGTGTTCATCAAGACATTCCGCAGCCGGTTTGGCCATTCGCCGGGGCAGTATCGGCGCGCGGGCTGAGTGCGACAGCGCTTGTGGCCGCGCGGGTGATGTTGTCAATTGAGGCAACTGACAACAGAGGGCCGGTGACATGGACATGAATTTGGGAATGCGCCCCGAGATGCGCGCGCTACTGGCGCGGGTGGCGGCGATGGTGCGGGACGAGATCATGCCGCTCGAGGTCGAGTATCACGCGGAAATCGGCAAGGGCGAGCGCTGGACCTATACCCCCCGGCAGGCCGAGATTCTGGAAGGGCTCAAGGCACGGGCCAAGGCCGAAGGCTTGTGGAATTTCTGGCTGACCGACAGCGCACGGGGCTTTGGCCTGTCGACGGTGGAATATGCCTATTTCGCCGAAGAGATGGGCAAGACCCCGATGGGGGCCGAGGTTTTCAACTGCAACGCGCCCGACACCGGCAATATGGAAGTGTTCGAGCGTTACGGCTCTGAGGCGATGAAGGCCAAATGGCTGGCACCGCTTCTGGAGGGAGAGATTCGCAGCGCCTATCTGATGACAGAGCCGGATGTTGCCAGTTCGGATGCCACAAACATCGCCATGTCCTGTGTGCGCGACGGCGAACACTATGTTCTGAATGGTCAGAAATGGTGGGCAACGGGGGCCGGTGATCCGCGCTGCAAGGTCTATATCGTGATGGTGCGCACCGGGGGCGATGAGATGCCCAAGCATCAGCGCCATTCGATGATCGTGGTGCCTGCCGATACGCCCGGTATCGAGAAACTGCGCCCGATGCAGGTTTATGGCCATGACGACGCACCGCATGGGCATATGCATTTCAAGTTCGAGAATGTCCGCGTGCCCGCCGAGAACCTGCTCTTGGGCGAAGGGCGCGGGTTCGAGATTGCGCAAGGCCGCCTTGGGCCGGGGCGTATCCATCATTGCATGCGCGCCATCGGTCAGGCCGAATCCGCGCTTGAGATGATGTGCAGGCGCAGCCTCGCACGAGAGGCGTTCGGCAAGCCCTTGGCGCAGCTCGGGGCGAATTACGACATCATCGCCGAGTGCCGGATGGAGATCGAACAGGCGCGTTTGCTCTGTCTCAAGGCGGCGTGGATGATGGATCAGGGCGATGCGCGTGCCGCTGCCCCCTGGATCAGCCAGATCAAGGTTGTGGCCCCGCGTGTCGCCCTCAAGGTGATCGACGAAGCGGTGCAGATGTTCGGGGCGCAGGGGATTTCGCAGGATGTGCCGCTGGCCGCCATGTGGACCCATGTGCGCACGCTGCGGCTGGCCGATGGCCCGGACGCGGTGCATCGCCGGCAGGTGGCGCGGGCAGAGTTGCGGAAATACACGCAAGACAGGGTCTGAGCGTTAGCGCACATTCGGTCTGCAGTTGAGAACCCAGTTCACGCCTTGGTGATCGGTCCGGTGGTTCCATCTCCGCCTCGCTCTGATTAGCTGCGTCTTGACCACATCACACGCAAAGGAGAGGTCCATGACTGCTGAATTTCGAGTGGAGACATCAGCTGTGAGTGACGATCAGGCCACTGGTAAGGCCAAGGAATTGCTGGAGGGGGCACGTGCCAAGCTGGGATTCGTGCCGAACATGTATCGTGGCATGGCGGTCAATCCCGGCCTCTTGTCCACCTATCTGCATGGTTACGCGCTCTTTCGGGAGTCGGGCAATTTCACCCCGCCCGAGCAAGAGGTGGTGTTTCTGACCGTCTCGTTGGCCAATGGCTGTGACTATTGCACCGCCGCGCATTCGATGCTGGCGATCAAGATGTCCAAGCTGGGCGAGGCGCATACGCAGGCGCTGCGCGATGGCAAGCCGCTGAGCGATGCCAAGCTGGAAGCGCTGCGCAAGTTCACCCATCACATGTGGGAGACACGCGGCCTGCCGACCAAGGCCGAAGCCGAGGCGTTCAAGGCCGCGGGCTATGGCGATGTGCATGTGTTGGAGATCATTCTGGCGATGGCCGTCAAGACGATCAGCAACTATTCCAACCACGTCAATCACACCGATGTGGACGAAGTCTTCGCGCCCTTCACGGTTGACAAGTCGGTCGAACCCGCCTGAGATCCGGTGTCTGCGCCCTCAAGGATTGGGGGCGCAGAACAATTCGTAGACCACTTCGAGCACCTTGCGCGGGCGATCATCCGCGAGGCTGTAATAGATGGCCTTGCCGTCACGCCGCGCCGTCACCAGCCCTTCGAGACGCAGGCGGGACAATTGCTGGGATACTGCGGCCTGCCGCGCCGAGAGCAGCGTTTCCAGTTCGGTCACCGACCGCTCGCTGGACACCAGATGACAGAGAATCATCAACCGCCCCTCGTGGCTGATCGCCTTGAGGAAATTGGCGGCCTTGGTCGCGTTGTCGACCATGCGGTCCATTTCGGCGGCGTCGAGCGTGTCATCGAGAACGGGAAGCGGCATTTTCCGTGAATCCTGATAATGATTTATGTGTACTTAGGGCGTTTTTGCGGAATGTGCAAAAGCTGGCCGTGCCTGCGCGCGAAAAAGTGAGTCGATGTGGCGCAGAAATCGCCATCGCCCGTGCCCCCCTGCTACAAAATCGAGCGATGCCCTTGCAGCCCCTTGGGCGCAACACTAAGACTCCTTTAGGAACTGACCGGCTATGGTCGGAGTGATTGACAAAGCCTGACGGCAACGGTCGGGCGCAGGACAGGCGGGCTGTAATGAAAGACCCTATGGACATCTACATGAACACCCTTGTTCCGATGGTGGTCGAACAGACCAGCCGGGGCGAGCGGGCCTATGATATTTTCTCGCGCCTTCTCAAGGAGCGGATCATTTTCCTGAGCGGCCCGGTGCATGACGGCATGTCGAGCCTGATTGTGGCACAACTCTTGCATCTCGAGGCTGAGAATCCGTCCAAGGAAATCAGCATGTATATCAACAGCCCCGGCGGGGTCGTGACCTCGGGACTGTCGATCTATGACACGATGCAATATATCAAGCCCAAGGTCAGCACGCTGGTCGTGGGCCAGGCGGCGAGCATGGGAAGTCTGCTCTTGACCGCGGGCGAGCCGGGGATGCGGTTTTCCCTGCCCAACAGCCGCGTCATGGTTCACCAGCCCTCGGGCGGGTATCAGGGGCAGGCAACCGATATCATGATCCATGCGCGCGAGACGCAAAAGCTCAAGGATCGGCTGAACGAGATTTATGTCAAGCACACCGGCCAGACCCTGAAAAAGGTCGAAGAGGCACTGGAGCGGGACAATTTCATGTCCCCCGAAGAGGCCAAGGCCTGGGGTTTGATCGACGAGATCGTGGCCAATCGTGACAAGGGTGACGAGGCGGCGAAGTAAACGTGATCCGGCCCGAGGGCGGGCCGGATATTTTCAGATTGTGGTGCCATACGGCCTGACTTAAGCTGAAGGGTAGCACAGATCACAGACGAGGCCCCGCGCGGGGCGCGCGGACGGCAGACGGCGCAGGGCCCGAAAGGTACGGAATGGCGAATAACTCAGGCGGCGACAGCAAGAACACGCTCTATTGCAGCTTTTGCGGCAAAAGCCAGCATGAGGTGCGCAAACTGATCGCCGGACCGACCGTGTTCATCTGCGATGAATGCGTCGAGCTTTGCATGGACATCATCCGCGAAGAGACCAAGAGCGCCGGTATCAAGTCGAGCGAGGGGATTCCCGCGCCGCGCGATATCTGCAAGGTGCTGGATGATTACGTGATCGGTCAGGCCCGCGCCAAGAAAGTTCTCTCGGTGGCGGTGCACAACCACTACAAGCGGCTGAACAATTCCGGCAAGAGCGATATAGAGCTCAGCAAATCCAACATTCTGCTGATCGGCCCCACGGGCTGTGGCAAGACCCTGCTGGCGCAGACGCTGGCGCGAATCCTCGATGTGCCCTTCACAATGGCCGATGCCACCACGCTGACCGAGGCGGGCTATGTGGGCGAGGATGTGGAGAATATCATCCTCAAGCTGTTGCAGGCCTCTGAGTATAACGTGGAGCGGGCGCAGCGCGGCATCGTCTATATCGACGAGGTCGACAAGATCACGCGCAAGTCCGAGAATCCCTCGATCACCCGCGACGTGTCGGGCGAGGGCGTGCAGCAGGCGCTCTTGAAGCTGATGGAGGGCACGGTCGCCGCCGTGCCGCCGCAGGGCGGACGCAAGCATCCGCAGCAGGAATTCCTGCAAGTGGACACGACCAATATTCTCTTCATCTGCGGCGGGGCCTTTGCCGGTCTCGACAAGATCATCGCGCAGCGCGGCAAGGGCAGCGCCATGGGCTTTGGGGCCGATGTGCGTGACAATGATGCGCGTGGCGTGGGCGAAATCTTTACGGATCTGGAGCCGGAGGACCTGCTCAAGTTTGGCCTGATCCCGGAATTCGTGGGTCGTCTGCCGGTCATCGCCACGCTCGAGGACCTCGATGAAGATGCGCTTGTGACGATCCTGACCCAGCCCAAGAACGCGCTGGTCAAGCAGTACCAGCGCCTGTTCGAGCTTGAAGGCGCGCAACTGAGCTTTACCGAGGATGCGCTCAAGGCTGTGGCCAAGCGCGCCATCGCCCGCAAGACCGGTGCGCGCGGCCTGCGCTCGATTCTCGAGGATATTCTGCTCGACACGATGTTCGAGTTGCCGAGCATGTCCCATGTCGAGGAAGTGCTGGTCAATGAGGAGGCGGTCAATTCCGATGCCGCGCCTTTGATCATCTACGCAGAGAGCAAGGGCAAGAAGGAAGGCGCCAGCGCAGGCTGACCGCGATACCCCGTCCAGTCCTGTCTAAAGAAACGGCCCGCAACATCAGGTTGCGGGCTCTTTCATTTCGGCTGCATCACGGCCTGCGGTGTTGCGGGCACTGGACCTTCGCTGTCAAATCCGCCATATCGGAAACGAATGATGTCGGAGGGTCGAATGGGCATTCTCAACACCTTGCTGCGCGCCGTTACCTGGTGGAACGGTCAGACGCTCAACACCCAGATCTATACCTGGCGCAATGGCGTCAAGGTGGGAGAGGATGCGCAGGGCAATGCGTTCTATCGCACCCGTGACGACAAGCGCCGTTGGGTGATCTTTAATGGCGAGGCCGAGGCGAGCCGGGTTGACCCCGATTGGCACGGCTGGCTGCATCACACCTACAAGGAGCCGCCGACCGACAAGCCGCTTGCGCACAAGCCTTGGGAAAAGCCGCATACAGAGAACCTGACCGGCACACCGCTGGCCTATGCGCCTGCCGGGTCCATCCGCCGCGTAGCCCCCGCAGAGCGACGCGATTACGAGGCGTGGTCGCCGGAATAGGGACGGAAATATGTCTGAGAGTAAAACCGAGGTTCTGGTCGGCGGTGTCGTATTGGCTGTTGCGATCGGATTTCTGGTCTATGCGGGCAAGACCACCGGCATGACCACGGGCAGCGCGCGTGAGTATCAGTTGAGCGCGAGCTTTCGCAGCGCCGATGGCGTGAGCGTGGGCACCGATGTGCGTTTGGCCGGAGTCAAGGTTGGCCGGGTCACGCAGATCGCGCTCGACCCCGAGACCTATCGCGCCAAGACGATCTTTACCGTGCAAGAGGGCATAAACGTGCCTGATGACAGCGCTGTTGCGGTCTCTTCCGAGGGGTTGTTGGGTGGCAATTACGTCGAGATCCTGCCGGGCGGGTCGCCATTCCCGGTCGAGCCGGGCTCGGAGATCGAATTCACCCAAGGGTCGGTCAGCCTTGTGTCTCTGCTGATGAAATTCGTCTCGGGCAGCGACGGAGAGACAGCGCAATGAAGGCGCTCTGGCTCGGTCTTGTGCTCTGCCTCGGGGCGGGGGCGGGAACCGCGCAAGAGGCGGCAACGGTTGCGCAGGGCGCGATTCTGCGCGGTCTGGACAAGATCAATGGCAGCGCGCAGGATCTTGACCTCGACAATGGGCAATCGGGCGTGTTCGGCTCGCTTTACGTGGTCTTGGGCGAATGCCGCTATCCGGAGGGCGATCCTGCGGGGGATGCCTTTGCCTATCTCACGATTTCCGAACAGGGCGGCGGTGCGGTGATCTTTTCCGGCTGGATGCTGGCCTCGTCCCCGGCGCTGAACGCGCTGGAGCATCCGCGCTATGACATCTGGGTCCTGCGCTGCAAGACCTGACGCGGGTCGGGATCAAACGGTATCCGGGTGATGTCGGCCTCATCCTCCATCGCATCCTCCAAAAGCGCGCGATATTGCGTGCGCGGAATTTCCACCGCGCCAAGACGCCCCAGATGCGGCGTGATGAACTGTGTATCGAAAAGGCGAAATCCGCAGCGGGCGAGATGGTCGGTCAAATGGGCGAGGGCCAGTTTCGATGCATCCGTGCTCCGTGAAAACATGCTTTCGCCAAAAAAGGCCGCGCCAAGCGCCACGCCATAGACGCCACCCACCAATTGCCCCTCTTGCCAGATTTCGAGCGAATGCCCATGGCCCTGCCGATGCAGGGCCAGATAGGCGCGATGAATCGGGGGGCTGATCCAGGTATCATCGCGGTCGGCGCAACCGCGCAGCACCGCCTCGAAATCGCTGTCGAGTGTCGCGGTGTAGCGTCCCTGCCGCATCCGGCGCGCCAGCGAGCGCGAGATATGGAACCCATCAAGCGGAAGAATGCCCCGCCGGTGCGGATCGACCCAGAACACCTCTGGGTCGTCGCGCCGTTCCGACATGGGGAACACGCCAGAGGCATAGGCCTGTAGCAGCAAAGCGGGGGTCAGGGGTGTCGTCATGGGTCTGCGTATTGAGCCGAGAGCGCTTAAGGGTTTGCTATCTTTTGTCATGTTACAAGACCAAAGGCGATAGAGGCTGATGGATGTGTGATGACGATCATGGGGTATGGGTTCAAACGTCAGGCGGGCGGTGACGCCACTGGCGGCTTTAACCGGGCGCAGGCGCGACATGCGCTGTTGGTGGATGCTTATCGTCATGCGATCGCTGATTCGACGGTGATGCTGGTCGGGGCCGGGGATGGCGCATGGTGCTATGCGCTGGCGGCGGCGGGGGCCTTGCAGGTCGTGGGGATCGAAGCGGAGGCCGCTCTGGTCGAGAGGTTTGGCCGATTGCCCGATGTGGGATTGCGCGAGCGGATCGACCTGCGTTGCGCCGATCCGGTCGAGGAAATCCGATCCGAGGTGCGGGCCGGGCGGCAGTATGATGTGGTCATCCTGCTTGATTTGCTCGAACTGGTGGCCGACCTGCACGATCTCTTTGGTCTGATTCGGGAACTGGATCCGCGCCTCGTGGTGGTGGATGGCCGCTTTGTCGATACTGAGGAGCCGATTCTCTGGATCGACCGCACGCGCGAGGCGGTGGCGGGTCGCGCGCGCCCGGCGCTTGTGCCGGGGCGTGGGGCGGTTGCGATGGTGGCCTATGACACCGGCTTTGATCTCGACTGGATCGACTGGTCCCAGCTTGATCCCGAGGTGCGGCAGGGGCTGGAGGATTACTATATCGCAGGCCCCGGAATGCGCGCGAGTTTCACCCTCACACCGGAACACATAGCATGACTGCGCGCCTCGGCGGATGAGCCGCGTTCAGACCGGGATCATCGAGCCGGTGAGCAGCGCGATATGCGTCTCGACCCCCTCTTTCAGCGCAAAGACATCAGCCTGCACGATCACCAGGCGACGGCCCGGCTTGATCACCCGGCCACGGGCAATCAGGCGCTCGCCCTGCGCCGGGGCCAGAAGATTGATCTTCATCTCGGTGGTCAGCACCTCGGCCTCGTCGGGCATCAGGCTGAGCGCGGCATAGCCGGCGGCACTGTCGCCAATGGCAAAGGTCAGACCCGCATGGCCAAATCCATGTTGTTGGCGGCTGCCGGGCAGAATAGGCGCCTCGATCTCTGTGCTCCCGTCGGACAGCGCCACCAGACGCGCCCCCAATGTGGTCATCATCGCCTGCGCAGCAAAGCTGCGGCGGATTTTCTGTTCAATGTCAGGGGACATTTTCCAAGGCTTTCCCATTGTTTGTGATGTCAGGTCGCGTTGACAGTAAAGTGAACGGCTCTGGCGACGTTAGGTTGGACTGGAGCAATCATGCTGATACATGCATGTATAACGGGAACGGGCAAGGGTGGTAAGTTGAACTGGACTGATCTGCGCCAGCATTTTGTGGACACGTTTTCACTGCTGTTCACGTCTGTCACCTTCTATGTCTGGGCGGCCACTCTGGTTTTTGCGGTCGTGGCAGGACCTTTCGGCAGCTACGATACCATGAGCTGGCCGGTCCGCACCGTTTATTGGGCGATGGTGATCACGGCGGCGATTGTGGTCGGCTTTGCTGCGCGGGCGGCCATGCGGGCGCTGCTGGCGGGACGGTATCCGGCCCTCTTTGATCTGGGGGCCAGTTTTCTTGTCGGGCTGGTCCTCGGTCCGGTGATCTGGCTCTTGCGCGGCTGGATGGATCCGGTGCTGGGCCCCGAGGATTTGAGCGTGCTCAGGATCGAGCTCAACTGCTTTCTCATTGCCTGCGGCGTTTTCGTGGTCCGGCGGCAAATCGGGGCCGAGGCCCCCACCAGCTATTGGGCAGAACCAGAGCCAGAGGCACCGGCGCAAACACGGCTGCATCGGCGGCTGTCCTGCCCCCCCGATGCAGAGATCCATCGCCTCTCGGCCAATAATCACTACGTCGAAGTGGCGACCAGCGCGGGGGTTGAGACACTGCGCCTGCGTCTTGCGGATGCGATTGAGGAAATGGAGCCGGTGGCGGGCATCTGCACCCATCGGTCGCATTGGGTCGCATTCTCGGCCATCAGCGGCACCGAGCGCGAGAGTGGCAGCAAGCTCTTTGTCGTGCTCAAGAATGGCGATCGCGTGCCGGTGAGCCGGAAATACCGCCCCAATCTGGAAGATGCGGGTCTGATCGACAGTCTGGACGCGGTGTTTCAGGGGCGCTGAACGCCGCGCGGCATCGGGACGGCATGGGCCATGGCCCCGGTCAGCACCGCCAGGGCATCGCGCCGCATCAGCCCTGTGAACACCGCATCATCGGACCAGAGCCCGCCGGTATAGGTGCCAAAGGCGGGCAGGATCACCCGGTCGCTGTCGATCAGAAAGGCGGGGCGGCTGAGGCTTCGCCCCTTGAGCGCGAGGCGCACCTTGGGGTGATAATGCCCCGAGATCTCGCCGCTTTGCCCGGCGCGCGCGATATGGCGAAACGTGAGCGGGGGTGCTGGCAATTCGGCCATATGCGCGCCGCCAAGGTCGACGGGACCCGGATCATGATTGCCCTCGATCCAGACCCAGCGTCGCCCGGCCTGCAATTTGGCGATCCACAGCTTTTCCGCGTCGGGCAGGTGACCGGCGGCGGCGCTGTCGTCGAAACTGTCGCCTAGGCAGATCACCGTCGCCGCCCCGGTGCGGCGCAGGTCGCTCTCCAACCGGGTGAGCGTGTCGCGCGTCTCGTAGGGGGGCAGGGGCGGCTCTCCCATCCGCGCCCGGCGCAGCGCCTTGCCAAGATGCAGGTCGGAGACGCACAAGAGATTGCGCGCCTCCCAATAGAGCGCGCCCGAGGGAAGCGCCGTCAGCTGCGTTCCGGCGAGGGTGAATTGGTATCCGTCCATGCGGCATTGGTGGCGCTTTGCTGGTGAAATGGCAAGGCCACCTCAGGGGGCGAGACCGGCCGCCGCAAGGAGCCGCGCGCTTTCTTCGGCCAAAAGCCGCTCTTGCGCCGCCCCTTCGACCGGCATCCGCCCCGCTTCGAGAAAGAGGGGCGCGGCCAGGGGGCTGACGCGCGCCAGTCGCCGCAGGGTCACGCGCCCTGCAACGCGCGTCAGCATTTCCTCGATCCGGCCGAAATCCACCAGCCCGCGCATCGCCTCTTGCCGGGTGATGTCGAGGAGAAGGTGCGCTGGGTCATATTTCACCAGCGTGTCATAGAGAATATCCGACGACATGGTCGCTTGTCGCCCGTTCTTGCGCGCGCCGGGGGTGTTGCGCTGAATGAGACCGGCAATCATGGCCGAGGCGCGAAAGGTGCGTTTCATCACCGCGTTAGACATGAGCCAGCTGTCCAACCCCGCGCGCAGGGCATCGGGGGCCAGAAGCGGGGCGGCATCCGTCACCGGCTCCAGCCCCCAGATCAGCGTGGCATAATCGGTGGCGACAAACCCCAGCGGGGCAAGGCCCGTTTCTTCCATCCGCTTGGTCACCAGGAGGCCCAGCGTCTGCATCGCGTTGCGCCCCGCAAAGCCATAGATGCACAGATGTTCGCGCCCGTCATGGCCAAAGCTCTCTATCAGCAGGCTGTCGGGCTCTGGCATTTGCGACACATGCCGTTGCAGGTGCAGCCAGTCGCGTACAGGCTCGGGCAGATCAGGCCAGTCGGGGGCTGCCAGTATCTGCAGGATACGCGCCGAGAGTTGCGTTGAGGTCGCGAATTTGGTGCCCATATAGGTGGCAATCTTGGGCTTGCGCCCGGGATCGCGACTGACCTCCACCACCATCTCGCGCAGGGATTCAAAGCGCACGATCTGCCCGCCGATGAGAAACGTATCGCCGGGGGTGAGGGTGGCGGCAAAGCCTTCTTCGATCTCGCCCAAGGGCTTGCCGCCGCGTGCCCGCCGCATCCGGACCTTGAGCGTGTCGGTATCCTGAATGGTGCCGATGTTCATGCGGATGAGGCGGGCAGAGCGCGGATCGCGCAATTGCCAGTCTCCATCGGCGCGCTGTTGCAGGCGCTGCCATTGGTCATAGGCCCGCAGCGCATAGCCACCCGTGGCGCAGAAATCGAGGCAGGCGTCGAATTCGGCGCGGCTGAGGGTGGCATAGGCCCCGGCGCCCGTCACCTCTGCAAAGAGGGCATCGGCGTTGAACGGCCCCGCACAGGCGCGGATCAGGATATGCTGGCAGAGCACGTCGCGCGGCCCCGGCCCGCGCGCCTCGCCATCCAGATCGCGGGCGCGCACGGCGTCCAGTGCGGCGCGACATTCCACCACTTCGAAGCGGTTGGCGGGCACGAGGAGCGCCTTGGAGGGCGCGTTGTAGCGGTGATTGGCTCGTCCGATCCGCTGGACAAGGCGTTTGACGTTCTTGGGCGCGCCCACCTGAATCACCAGATCGACATCGCCCCAATCCAGCCCCAGATCGAGGCTGCCGGTGCAGACCACGGCGCGCAACTCGCCGCGCACCATCGCCGCCTCGACCCGTTCACGCTGCACCCGGTCAAGGCTGCCGTGATGGATGCCGATGGGCAGAGCGTCGTCATTGGCGAGCCAGAGGTTGTGAAAGAAGATCTCGGCCTGCGCGCGGGTGTTGTGGAAAATCAGCGTCGTCTTGTGGCGGCGGACCTGATCCAGCACGGCAGGGATGGCATAGGCGGCCCCGCCCCCGGCCCAGGGGGGCGGCTCTGCGGTCGCGAGCATGGCGATGTCTGGCTCCGGCCCCGGATCGGCCGAGAGGATCTCGCAAGGGCTGTTGCCATGGGCCATGTACCGCGCAAGGGCAGGCGGGTCTTCGACGGTGGCCGACAGGCCCACGCGGCGCAGGCCGGGGCAGAGCGCCTGAAGTCGGCTGAGCGCCAGCATGAGCTGATCGCCGCGCTTGCTCTCGGCGAGGGCATGCACCTCGTCGATCACGACCCGTTTCAGCCCCGCGAAAATGCGCGGCGCATCCTCGTAAGAGGTGAGCAGTGCCAGACTTTCGGGCGTGGTCAACAGGATATGGGGGGGATCGGCGCGTTGGCGGCGCTTGGTGTGAGAGGAGGTATCGCCGGTGCGATCCTCGATCCGGATGGGCAGGCCCATTTCCGTGACCGGCGTGGTCAGGTTGCGCCGGATGTCAGCCGCGAGCGCCTTGAGCGGTGAGATATAGAGCGTGTGCAGCCCGGCGTGATCGCCCGTGGCGAGATCCGCCAGCGTCGGCAGGAACCCTGCCAGCGTCTTGCCCCCGCCAGTGGGGGCGATGAGCAGCGTGGCAGGATCGTCCGCCCGCGCCAGCATCTCCGCCTGATGCGGGTGAAGCTGCCAGTTGCGGGCAGAAAACCACGTGGCAAGAGGGGCGGGCAGGGCGCACATGCCCCCTATCTAGCGGTGGGTCGTGGCAAAGCAAAGCGCCCGCTAGAGCGCTGTTCGGGCCGCCAGGCGCATGTCGATCAACCCCATGATCCGCGCAACGCCCGCCTCGGAACAGTGCCCCGTCAACCCCGCCGCGGCCTCGGCCAAAACCGCATCTTCGGCGGCGCGGGCCACACTGGCCAGAAACTGCGCGGCATAGCGCAGGATGTCCGGGGTGCGATCATGGCTGAGAAGGCTGTGCACATGATCGAGATCGTCGCGATAGGCCAGCGGATCGGGATGGATCGTCTCGGCCTGCACCGCGTAGGGGCCAAGAGGCCGCCGGTCGGTGGGCATGTGGCGCAACACCTCTTGCTGAAAGATGCCAAGGCTCGCCACGGGTTTGAGCAAGAACCCATCGGCCCCGGCGCGCCGCGCGCGCGCCTCTGCCCCGGCATCCCCGCTTGTGGCGAGGATCACGCCCACGCGCGGCACGGCGCGGGCGAGGTCGGCAATCAGATCCTCGCCCGGACCGTCGGGCAGGCCCAGATCGACGATCACCACCGACGGGCGATAGACCTGCAAATGGCGGCGCGCCGAACTCAGGCAATCCGCGCGCCGGACGCGCGCGCCGCTGCGGAGGCACATCAGGCGCAGCGCCTCTGACGCGTAGCGGCTGTCCTCGACCGCCAGAACGGTCATGCCCATCAGGGGGCGTTGGGCGTTTGGCACGCGCGGGCGCGCAAGGCTGTCAAGATCGGTCATCGGGCGCATCCTTCTGTCACGATATTTCCGCAGCATGGCCCGGGTGTGGTGAACGCAAGGTTAATGCGTGGGTTGCGTCCCCCTGTCGCTTGTCAGTTCGCGCGTTCATCCCCATAACGGGGGAAATTCATGCAAAAGGATTGCCCCATGATCGGACGCCTCAATCATGTCGCCATCGCGGTGCCGGATCTCTCCGCCGCTGCTGACCAATACCGCCATGCGCTCGGCGCCAAGGTTGGCGCGCCGCAGGACGAGCCGGATCACGGCGTGACCGTGGTTTTCATCGAATTGCCCAATACCAAGATCGAACTGCTCTATCCCTTGGGCGAAAACAGCCCGATCCAGGGCTTTCTTGACAAGAATCCCTCGGGCGGGATTCACCATGTCTGTTATGAGGTCGATGACATCATTGCCGCGCGCGATCACCTGAAATCCACCGGCGCGCGGGTGCTGGGCACGGGCGAGCCCAAGATCGGCGCGCATGGCAAGCCGGTGCTGTTCCTGCATCCCAAGGATTTCAACGGCTGCCTCGTGGAACTGGAGCAGGTCTGATGGGCGTTACCTCGGCCATCGTGCTCTTTGCGGTGATCTGGTTCATGACGTTCTTTGTCGTGTTGCCGATCCGCATCCAGACCCAAGGCGACCTGGGCGAGGTGGTGCCCGGCACCCATGCCGGTTCGCCCGAACATCACCATCTCAAGAAAAAGGCGTGGATCACCACCGGCATTGCCATCGTGCTCTGGATCATCATCGGCGGCACGATCATTTCGGGCGTCATCACCGTGCGCGATCTCGACATGTTCAACCGGATGGGCCCGCCCGCCGCGTCTGAGTAGCGTGGAAGATATGGGTAAAGGTGGCGGCGCCGAGAATCGGGATCAAGAGGTTCACCAGCGGCACTGAGAGCGGCATCGCCATGAGCACGCCTGCCCCCCATATGGTCAGGCGGTGTTTCTTGCGCAGGGTCCTGGCCCCCGCCCGCCCGACCCGGCGCATGGCGACCAGTTGGAAATATTCCATCCCCAGAAGATAGCCGTTCAATCCCCAGAAGATGAAGAGCGCGAAGGGCGTGAAAAGCGCATAGAGAAAGAGCGCCACAACATTGGCGCCTATGATCACGCCCAAGAAGTTGACCGTATCGCGCAGCGCCTCGCCAAAGGGAACGGATTGCGCGGGGGGTAATCCGGGATAGTGGCGATCCTCCACCGCATCGGCCACCGTGTCGAGAAACATCGAGGTGATGGCAGAGGCGACCGGCACCATCAGAAACACGGACAGCACGATCATGAGGAGGAACGACGCCCCGCTCAGGAGGTCGCCGACCCATGTCACCTCGCCCAGAAGCGGCAGGGTGGTGGTGTCGCCCACCGTCGCCTGAATGAGCCAGAGCACGCCGGCGTAGGCCGCAATCAAAAGCGCAAGCGTCAGACCGACGCCGAGAAACAGCACCTTGCGGAATCGCGGATCGCCGATCTGGCCCAGGGCCTTGAAGAAGCTGGCGAAGATCATTCCGAAACCCAAGTCGTGATGCTGTCGATCTCGGGGCGCGGACGCTCGGGCGGGGCGGCGCCTTCGGTGCCGATGTGGATGAAACCGGCGATACGCTCGTGATCCGCCAGCCCAAGGGCGGCGGCGGCGAAGCCCCGGTCATGGCTGGGCCAACCGCTCAGCCAATTGGCCCCCCAACCGGCGGCCAGCGCGGCGTTCAGGAGGCCAAGACAGACACAGGCCGCTGAATAGGTCTGTTCGATGGCCGGGATCTTCTCCGAGGGTTTCGGGCTCTCGATCACTGCCACGGCCAGATGGGCATCGGCGAATTGCGTTTCGGCCTTGGCGATGTCCTCGGGCGATTTGCCCAGCCGCTTGCCGGCCGGTGCCACCAGCCCCGCCAGCCGCACAAGCGCCGCACGCTCCAGCACGATGAGGCGCCAGGGCTCCAGCTTGCCATGATCGGGGACGCGGGTGGCGGCGGTCAGAAGCGGACGCAGCGCGTCGCGGTCCGGGACCGGCAGCCCCAGCGTCTTGGCCGGGCGCGAACGGCGTGAGAGCATGAAATCGAGAGCGGCGGGATTGGGCGTTGGCATCGGTGTCTTTCTCTTGCAAGGCCCCCCACATGTCGGCAAGCGTGCGTCCGTGGTCAAGCCCCGAAGCGGCGATTCCTGTTGGATGGGCGCGCGCCAGCCGGTATGGCACTGTCATGGACATCCCCGATCTCAGCGCGCTGGCCCAGCCCGGCACCACCATCGCCCTGCGCGTCACCCCAAAGGCCGCGCGCAACCGGATCGTCGCGGAAGAGGGCGGGCTGCGCGTCTATGTCACCACCGTGCCCGAGGACGGCAAGGCCAATGCCGCCGTTGTCAAATTGCTGGCCAAGGCGCTCGGCGTGCCGAAATCGCGCCTGACCCTGCTGCGCGGTCACACCAGCCGGGACAAGGTGTTTCAGGTCGACTGATGCTTGCCCGCCATGCCCGCGACCTGCACCCGGGTTCCCCAGCCCACGCAGCTTTCGGCCAAGGATGCGGGCAAGGGCCGGTCGGTAAAGACCTGATCGACATCGCGAATGGACCCGATCCGCACCGGCGCGCTGCGCTGGAACTTGGAATGATCCGCCACCAGAAATACCTCGCGCGAGCGGTTGAGCAGGGTCTGGCCCACCACCACCTCCTGAATGTCGAAATCGAGCATGTCGCCATCCTCGTCCAGCGCGGAACAGCCCAGAATGGCGTAATCGAACTTGAAATTCTCGATGGTGCGCGCGGTCAGGTTGCCCACCAGCCCATTGTCGGACCGGCGCAGCGCGCCGCCCGCCACGACAATCTCGCAATCCTTGTTGGCGAGCAGGATTTGCGCCACGTTCATGTTGTTGGTGACGACCATCAGATTGCGGTGATCCATCAATTCGCGGGCTACCGCCTCGGTCGTGGTGCCGATGTCGAGAAAGACCGAGGCATCATGCGGAATGGCCGCCGCACAGGCGCGGCCAATCGCGGCCTTGGCAGGCTCGTTCAGGCGGCGTCGTTCCTCGTAGAGGATGTTCGATACGCCCGACGGCAGGATCGCGCCGCCATGGACGCGCTCCAGCTTGCCCGCGTTGGCCAGTTCGGTGAGGTCGCGGCGGATGGTCTGAACGGTAACGTCAAAGCGTTCGGCCAGATCCTCGACCGTGACCTTGCCTTCGGCGCGGGCGATTTCCAGAATGTCGGGTTGGCGAAAGCTCTGGGACATGGGCGGCCTTGATTGGTTGCAGGTTCGATTATGTTCGTTTTGTCGCGCGCTGCAAGCAAAGCCTCCGCTGCGTTGCGGCGTAATGGCCGAATCGCGGCTGTCAGGGCATGAGTGACGCAACTTCAGGGCGGGAAATGCGTTCGTTCGCGCCCGAGATCGGGCGTGGTCCTGAAAATTGATGAATGAAATCAAAGGATGAATTAATAAAAGAAACAAAACGAACATTCATTCTTGACCCATGCGGTCAAAAAGTGGTTCGTTTGCGCTCATCTTACGGTGGGAGGGGCGCGTGTCGCAGGACCGCGAGGGCACAGTGATCGACCTGTTCGTCATCGGCGGCGGCATCAACGGCTGTGGCATCGCCCGTGATGCGGCGGGCCGGGGGCTGCGGGTGGAACTGGCCGAGATGAACGATCTCGCCTGGGCCACATCGAGCGCCTCGACCAAGCTTTTCCACGGGGGTCTGCGCTATCTCGAATATTTCGAGATCCGGCTGGTGCGCGAGGCGCTGATCGAGCGGGAAACCCTGCTGCGCGCCATGCCGCATATCAGCTGGCCCATGCGTTTTGTGCTGCCCTATCACCGCGATATGCGGTTCGAGGGCGAAACGCCCACCTCGCGTATTCTCAATCTCGTCATGCCCTGGATGAAAGGGCGGCGGCCTGCCTGGCTGATCCGCCTGGGACTGTTCCTGTATGACCATCTCGGGGGTCGTAAAATCCTGCCCGCGACCTCGACGCTTGATCTGCGCAATGGGCCGGAGGGGGCACCGCTCAAGGACAAGTTCACCCGCGCCTATGAATATTCCGACTGCTGGATCGAGGACAGCCGCCTTGTCGTGCTGAACGCCCGCGATGCCGAGGCGCGCGGCGCGCGCATCCGCACCCGCACCCGCGTGCAATCGGCCGAGCGTGTGGGGGATCTGTGGCAGGTGACGCTCAAGGATCAGGAAACCGGCGCGGTCGAGGTGGTGCAGGCGCGCGCCCTCGTCAATGCCGCCGGACCTTGGGTCAAGGATGTGATCTCGGGCACGCTGCGCCTCAACTCTGCCGAGGGCGTGCGGCTGGTGCGCGGTAGCCATATCGTGACGCGCCGCCTGTTCGATCACGACAAATGCTATTTCTTCCAAGGCACCGATGGGCGGATCATCTTTGCCATCCCCTATGAGGGGGAGTTCACGCTGATCGGCACCACCGATGCCGAACACGGGCAGGCGGATACGCGCCCCGAATGCACGCCGGAAGAGGCCGAGTATCTTTGCCGCTTTGCGTCGGAATATTTCAAGACGCCCGTGACACGCGCCGATATCGTCTGGACCTACTCGGGGGTGCGCCCGCTCTATGACGATGGCGCGAAATCCGCCACCGCTGCCACCCGCGACTATGTGCTCACGCTGGCCGAGGGGCCGGGTGCGCCGCTTCTGAACATCTTTGGTGGCAAGATCACGACGTACCGCAAACTGGCCGAGGCGGCGCTGGCCAAGCTGTGCCAGTTCTTTCCGGATGCCGGCGCGGATTGGACCGCAGGCGTCGCCCTGCCGGGGGGAGATTTCCCCGTTGACGGGTTCGACCGGCTGACCGAGAATCTGCACCGGGCCTATCCGTTTCTCACGGAGGCATGGGCGCGGCGGCTGGTGCGCGCCTATGGCACCGAGGCGGTGGATATTCTGGGCGAGGCGCGCGAGGCCGCCGATCTTGGTCCCGATTTCGGCGCCACCCTGACCGGGGCCGAGGTGCGCTGGCAGATGGATCATGAATACGCCCGCACGGCGGCGGATGTGGTCTGGCGGCGCACCCGTCTGGGCCTCAAGATGACCGAGGCGCAGATTGCGGCGCTCGACGACTGGATGCAGCAGGAGCGCGGGCTTGACCGGGCCGCCCCCGTGGCTGCCAAGGGATGATGGAGGAAAAGACCGCATGGCGCTGACACTCAAGGGGGTATCGAAACGCGTGAACGGGCAGGTGCATATTCACCCGACCGACCTCACGCTCGAGGCCGGCACGATGAACGTGCTTCTGGGGCCGACCCTCTCGGGGAAAACCTCGCTCATGCGGCTTATGGCGGGGCTCGATGCGCCCGCAACGGGCCGTATCCTGTGGAACGGTGCGGATGTCACCGGAATGCGCGTGCAGGATCGCCGCGTTGCGATGGTCTATCAGCAGTTCATCAACTATCCCTCGATGACCGTCTATGACAACATCGCCTCGCCCCTGCGCCTGATGGGCAAATCCAGCGCCGAGATTGACGCGGCAGTCCGGAAAACCGCCGATCTCATGCAGCTTTCGCCGATGCTGAATCGCAAGCCGCTGGAGCTTTCGGGGGGTCAGCAACAGCGCTGCGCGCTGGCCCGCGCGCTGGTCAAGGAGGCCGGTCTGGTTCTGCTCGATGAGCCGCTGGCCAATCTCGATTACAAGCTGCGCGAGGAATTGCGCGCGGAAATCCCGCGGATTTTCGAGGCGGCGGGCAGCATCTTTGTCTATGCCACGACCGAGCCGGAAGAGGCGCTGCTTCTTGGGGGCAATACCGCGACCCTCTGGGAAGGGCGGGTGACGCAATTCGGCCCGACACCGCAGGTCTACCGCCAGCCGCGCGACGCCACGACCGCGCGCGTCTTCAGCGATCCGCCGATGAATTTCCTGACCGTGCAGAAATCCGGCGCGCGCATTCTCTTCGGCGATGGGCAATCGGCGGCGGCGCTGGGCAGCATGGCGGGGCTTGCCGATGGCACCTATACAGCCGGGTTTCGGCCCAACCATCTGGAACTGGACCGGCATACACCTGATGCGCTGACTTTCGACGCGCGCCTCAACGTGACCGAGATCACCGGCTCCGAAACCTTTGTGCATCTGGATCACCATGGCGAGCGGTGGGTGGGGCTTATCCACGGGGTGCGCGATCTGAAACTGGGGGCCGCACTCCGGGTCTATCTTGATCCGGCGCATGTCTATGTGTTCGGGGCGGATGGCGCGCTGGTGGCGCCCGCGCCCTATGCAGAGGCGGCGTGAGGGGGAATCATGGCCAAGATCACGCTGGATAATCTCGCACATAGTTACCTTGCCCGCCCGGCGTCCGAGGCGGATTTCGCGCTCAAGGAACTCAATCACGTCTGGGCCGATGGCGAGGCCTATGCGCTCCTGGGCGCGTCGGGCTGTGGCAAGTCCACGCTGCTCAACATCATTTCGGGCCTCTTGCGCCCAAGTCAGGGCCGTATCCTGTTCAACGATCAGGATGTCACCGATCAGGCAACGGCGGCGCGCAATATCGCGCAGGTGTTCCAGTTTCCGGTGGTCTATGACACCATGACGGTGCGCGACAATCTGGCCTTTCCGCTGCGCAATCGCGGGGCCGCGCCGGCCTATATCGCCGAGCGGGTCCAGACCATCGCCCGCATGATCGGGATGGAGGCGGAACTGGGGCGCAAGGCGCGCGGTCTCACGGCAGATGCCAAGCAGAAGATCAGCCTTGGCCGCGGGATGGTGCGCGAGGATGTCAACGCGCTCCTCTTCGATGAACCGCTGACGGTGATCGACCCACATATGAAATGGGAACTCAGGACACAGCTCAAGGCGCTGCATCACGAGTTTGGCCATACGATGATCTATGTCACCCATGACCAGACCGAGGCGCTGACCTTTGCCGACAAGGTGGTCGTCATGCACGATGGCCGCGTCGTGCAGGTGGGCACGCCTCAGGAACTCTTTGAGCGGCCAGAGCATACATTCGTGGGCTATTTCATCGGCTCGCCGGGGATGAACCTGCTTGATGCCCAAGTGACCGGCACCAAGGCCGTAGTGCAAGGCGTCGAAATCCCGCTGGGGGCCGACTATGCCCGCCCCACGGGCCGGGTGCAGATTGGCGTGCGGCCTGAATTTGTGCGCCTGACGGCAGGGGCCGAGGGGCTGCCCGTGACGGTGCGGCGGATCGAGGATGTGGGCCGCCACAAGATCATCCGCTGCGAGTTTGCAGGCACGCAGATCAACGCCATCGCCGCCGAGGGCGCGCTGATTTCGCCCGACATGACGCGCGTCACCTTCGATCCGGCCGCGATCAATGTCTATGCCGATGACTGGCGCGTGACACCGAAATCTCAGGCGCAGGAGGCCGCGTGATGGACAAGACCGTCAATCAAAAGGCATGGTTCCTTGTTCTGCCCGTGCTTGTTCTCGTGGCTTTTTCC
Source organism: Roseovarius sp. (assembly GCF_027019125.1). GTDB lineage: Bacteria > Pseudomonadota > Alphaproteobacteria > Rhodobacterales > Rhodobacteraceae > Roseovarius. The sequence goes on from NZ_JALUXE010000027.1 coordinate 188,209, forward strand.
GCCGTGATCCCGCTGATGACCGTGGTCAACTATTCGGTGCAGGACACATTCGGCAACAACCAGTTCTTCTGGGCGGGGCTGGAATGGTTCGAGGATATGCTCGCCTCTGAACGGATGTGGGACGCGCTCCAGCGTCAGGCGATCTTTTCGGCGATCATCCTCGCCATCGAGGTGCCGCTGGGCGTGCTGGTGGCGCTGCACATGCCCAAGCGCGGCATCTGGGTGTCGGTCTGTCTCGTGCTCATGTCCCTGCCGCTCTTGATCCCGTGGAATGTGGTGGGCACCATCTGGCAAATCTTTGGCCGGGTCGATATCGGCCTTCTGGGGCATACTCTGGCGGCGCTGGGCATCGACTATAACTACACGCAGAATGCGGGTGATGCCTGGGTCACGCTCATCGTGATGGATGTCTGGCACTGGACCTCGCTGGTGGCGCTCTTGGCCTATGCCGGGCTGCAATCCATCCCAGACGCCTATTATCAGGCGGCCAAGATCGATCAGGCCAGCCGCTGGGCCGTGTTCCGCTATATCGAACTGCCCAAGATGACGGGGGTGCTGATGATCGCCATCCTCCTGCGGTTCATGGACAGTTTCATGATCTATACCGAGCCTTTCGTGGTCACGGGGGGCGGTCCGGGCAATGCGACGACCTTCCTCTCCATCGACCTCGTGAAAATGGCGCTGGGACAGTTCGACCTCGGCCCTGCCGCCGCCTTCTCGATCATGTATTTCCTCGTGATCCTGCTGATTTCATGGGTGTTTTACACAGTCATGGTCAATCTCGACAAACGGGAGGGCAAGTGATGGCCGATTTGACCGCCGCACGCGGCACCACCCGCAGCTTTGCCCTGCCGCGTATCAACGTGGTGATGGTGCTTTACCTCGTGTTCCTGCTCTTGCCGATCTATTGGCTCGTGAACATGAGCTTCAAGACCAATGACGAGATACTTGGCGCATTCTCGCTCTGGCCGCAGACCCCGACGCTCGCCAATTATGCCACCATCCTCACCGATGCCAGTTGGTATATGGGCTATGTCAACTCGCTGATCTATGTGGTGATGAACACGGTCCTGTCGATTGCCGTGGCCCTGCCCGCCGCCTATGCGTTCTCGCGCTACAGCTTTCTTGGTGACAAGCATCTGTTCTTCTGGCTCTTGACCAACCGCATGGCCCCGCCTGCGGTCTTTGCCCTGCCGTTCTTTCAGCTTTATTCAAGCGTGGGCCTGTTTGACACGCATATCGCCGTGGCGCTGGCGCATTGCCTCTTCAACGTGCCGCTGGCGGTGTGGATTCTGGAAGGGTTCATGCGCGGTGTCCCCAAAGAGATTGACGAGACCGCCTATATCGACGGCTATTCCTTCGGGCGCTTCTTCGTGAAGATCTTCATGCCGCTGATCGCAAGCGGCGTGGGTGTGGCCGCGTTCTTCTGCTTCATGTTCTCATGGGTGGAACTGCTCTTGTCGCGCACGCTGACCAGCGTCGATGCCAAGCCGATTGCGGCCACGATGACGCGGACGGTGTCGGCGAGCGGTCTGGATTGGGGCGTGCTGGCAGCGGCGGGGGTGCTCACCATCGTGCCGGGGGCGCTCGTGATCTATTTCGTGCGCAATTACATCGCCAAGGGCTTTGCCCTGGGGAGGGTGTGATGGCTGTTCTGCTTGGGATGGTTTTGCTTGGCATCCTCGTTTTCGCGCGCGGGTCGCTATGGGCCGCTGGAATGGTGGGAAAGACGCTTTACGTGGTGGTCGCGGTTTTCGCGGTCTCGCTGGCGCTGTTGCTGGTGATCGAGCGGATCGAAGGAATGGGGGAATACTGACGATGGATCTGTCTTGGATGGCTTGGACACTTCCGACTGCGATCTTTTTCGGGGTCATCGCCTCTTTGCTCATCACCTTTACGGTGCTGGCCATAAAATTCCCCGAAACCCCGCGCATGGGCATCCTGCGGATCGAGACCACGCGCGGCGATCGGCTTTTCATCACGCTTCTCGGCTCGGCCTTCATCAATTTGGCCTGGCTCGGAATTGTCGGCGCAAACCAGCCTTATGCGCTGATCCTCTGCCTGATCTATGCCGCGGCGGTGTTTCGCTGGGTCTAGACCGGGACCAATCACACTCAAAGTTCTCATAGGGAGGGAAACCATGAACTTGCGAATGAAAACAACCACCGCGCTGGTGTCGCTGGGCCTGATGGCCTCGCCCGCCTTCGCCGATATGGAGGCGGCAAAGGCGTTTCTCGATGCGGAAATCGGCGATCTGTCCACGCTCAGCCGCGCCGAGCAAGAGGCGGAGATGCAGTGGTTCATCGACGCGGCCCAGCCTTTTGCGGGCATGGAAATCAAGGTCGTGTCGGAAACCATCGACACCCACAGCTACGAATCCAAGGTGCTGGCCCCGGCCTTTACCGCCATCACCGGCATCAAGGTCACGCATGACCTGATCGGCGAGGGAGATGTGGTCGAGAAACTGCAAACCCAGATGCAGTCGGGCGAGAACATCTATGACGGCTACGTCAACGACTCGGACCTCATCGGCACCCATTGGCGCTATCAGCAGGTGCGCAACCTGACCGACTGGATGGCAGGCGAGGGCGCGGATGTGACCAGCCCGACGCTCGACATCGACGATTTCGTGGGCCTCTCGTTCACCACGGGCCCCGATGGCAAGGTCTATCAGCTCCCGACCCAGCAATTCGCCAACCTCTACTGGTTCCGCTACGACTGGTTCAACGACGACAAGAACAAGGCCGATTTCAAAGAGAAATACGGCTATGATCTGGGCGTTCCGGTCAACTGGTCGGCCTATGAGGACATCGCCGAATTCTTCACCGGGCGTGACCTCAGCCATCTCGGTGTCGAAGGCGAAGTCTTTGGCAACATGGATTACGGCAAGAAAGACCCCAGCCTTGGCTGGCGCTATACCGACGCCTGGATGTCCATGGCCGGGATGGGCGACAAGGGCGAGCCGAACGGCCTGCCGGTCGATGAATGGGGCATCCGCGTGAATGAAAATTCGCAGCCTGTCGGCTCCTGCGTCGCGCGTGGCGGGGCAACCAACAGCCCGGCTGCGGTCTATGCCGTGACCAAGGCGATCGAATGGCTTCAGAAATACTCGCCCCCCGCTGCCGCTGGCATGACCTTCTCCGAGGCAGGCCCGATCCCGGCGCAGGGCAATGTGGCGCAGCAGATGTTCTGGTACACCGCCTTTACCGCCGCCTCCGTCAAACCCGACCTGCCGGTGATGAACGAGGACGGTACGCCCAAGTGGCGCATGGCCCCCTCGCCGCACGGCGTCTATTGGGAAGACGGCATGAAAGTGGGTTACCAGGATGCCGGGTCGTGGACCCTGATGCAATCCACCCCCGTGGACCGCGCCAAGGCCGCCTGGCTCTATGCGCAGTTCGTGACCTCGAAAACCGTGGACGTGAAGAAGGCGCATACCGGCCTCACCTTCATCCGCGAGTCGACCATTCAGCACGAGAGCTTTACCGAGCGCGCGCCGAAACTGGGCGGTCTCGTGGAATTCTACCGCTCGCCAGCGCGCGTCCAGTGGTCGCCCACCGGCACCAACGTGCCGGATTATCCGAAGCTGGCCCAGCTCTGGTGGCAGAACATCGGCGACGCGATGTCGGGTGCCAAGACCCCGCAAGAGGCGCTGGACGCCCTCTGCGCGGATCAGGAGCGTGTGCTCGAGCGGCTTGAGCGCGCTGGCATCCAGGGCGACATCGGCCCCAAACTCAACGAGGAAATGGACCCCGAGCATTGGCTGAGCCAGCCCGGCGCGCCCAAGGCCAAGCTTGAGAACGAGGACGAAGAGCCGATCACCATCGCCTATGACGAGCTGATCAAGTCCTGGCAGTAAGCTAAGGGATCCGGGCCGCCTTGCGTGCGGCCCGGCGCGAACCCATACTGCGGTCGCCGCCCAACGGTGGCGGCCGCTTTTTCTATCTTTGCCGTGTTCAGGATCAGAACCATGTCCCAAATCCTAGCCATTGACCAAGGCACCACCTCGAGCCGCGCGATCCTGTTTGACGAGGGCATGCGGATCACGGCCACGGCCCAAGAGGAATTCGCGCAGCATTTCCCGCAATCAGGCTGGGTAGAGCATGACGCCAATGACCTGTGGTCGACCACCGCAGGCACCTGCCGCGCGGTGATCGAAAAGGCCGGCCTGACGGGCGCGGACATCGCCGCCATCGGCATCACCAACCAGCGCGAGACCACGGTGGTCTGGGATCGCCATACCGGGCAGGCGATCTACCGCGCGATTGTCTGGCAGGATCGGCGCACGGCGGATTATTGCGCCGCGTTGCGCGCCGCCGGACACGAGCCGATGGTGGCAGAGCGCACGGGCCTCTTGCTCGATCCCTATTTCTCCGGCACGAAACTGCGCTGGATTCTCGACAATGTAGAGGGTGCGCGGGACCGCGCCCAAGCGGGCGATCTGCTCTTTGGCACCGTCGACAGCTATCTTATCTGGAAACTCACCGGCGGGCGGGTGCATGCCACCGACGCCACCAATGCCGCGCGCACCCTGCTCTATGACATCCGCAAAGGACGCTGGAGCGCCACCATCTGCGACCTTCTGGGCATCCCCATGCAGATGCTGCCGCAGGTGCGTGACAGCGCCGATGACTATGGCCACACGCGCGCAGATCTCTTCGGTCGCGAAATCCCCATTCGCGGCGTGGCGGGTGACCAACAGGCCGCGACCGTCGGGCAGGCGTGTTTCAAGCCGGGGATGCTCAAATCCACCTATGGCACCGGCTGTTTTGCCCTACTGAACACCGGCGACACGCCGGTTGTCTCGCAAAACCGGCTGCTCACCACCATCGCCTATCAGCTGGACGGCAAACCCACCTATGCGCTCGAAGGCTCGATATTTGTCGCAGGCGCCGTGGTGCAGTGGCTGCGCGACGGGCTCAAGATGATCCGCCACGCCAGCGAAACGCAGCCCTTGGCCGAACAGGCCGACCCCAATCAGACGGTCGTGCTGGTGCCTGCCTTTACCGGGCTTGGCGCGCCCTATTGGCGGCCTGACTGTCGCGGAGCAATTTTTGGCCTCACGCGCAGCACCGGCCCTGCCGAGCTTGCCCGCGCGGCGCTCGAAAGCGTGGGCTTCCAGACCCGCGATCTCTTGCGCGCGATGCGCGATGATTGGGCCGGGCACGGGGCCGAGGCGGTGCTGCGCGTCGATGGCGGTATGAGCGCCTCTGACTGGGCGATGCAGTTCCTCTCAGACATTATCGACGCGCCTGTGGACCGGCCAGAGGTGCTGGAAACAACGGCCCTCGGGGCGGCATGGCTGGCGGGGATGCGCATCGGGCTTTATCCCGACCAGGCCGGATTTGCCGCGACATGGGCGCTGGAGCGGCAGTTTCTGCCCCAGATGTCGGCCGACCTGCGCAGCGCCAAGGTTGCGGGCTGGGCGCGTGCCGTCGAGGCGACACTCGCGTTCTAGGCCTGGGCGGGCAGGGTGATAGTTACAACGTCTCACAAGAGATTTTACTCTCGTGAGAGGTCTTATGTTGTGATCAAGGCCGTGCGGGCTTAGGTTATATGCAAAGTGATGTATTCACCCGCCGCCAAAGGAGCCGCCATGACCACACCGGTCAGCGTCATTGTCCCAGCCCGCAACGAGGGGCAGACCATCGCCCGCGTGGTGTCGGTTCTGGCGGATATGCCAGATGTGGGCGAGGTTGTGGTGATCGACAACGGCTCGACCGATGCGACGGCGGACTTGGCGCGCGAGGCGGGTGCGACCGTCATATCCGAGGCGCAGACCGGCATGGGCCATGCTGTGCGCGCAGGCATCGCCGCTGCGCGCCATGACTGGGTGATGAAGGTCGATGCCGACCTCGACCGTTTCGATACCGATCTCTTTGCCCGTATGCCCGCCGCCCGCGCCCCCGGTGTGGGGCTGATCAAGGGAGCATGGCACGACCCTGCCGACAATATGCCGATGACGCGCCTTCTGGTGCGCCCGGCGCTGCATCAGATGTTTCCGGGCCTCACGCATCTGCGTGCGCCCAACTCGGGGCTCTATGTGTTTGATCGGTCCCTGATCGCCTATGACGAACTTGCGACTGATTACGCGGTCGATCTCGACATCATGCTGCGCGTGCATGCGGCGGGGCATACCGTGGCCGAGGTGGATATCGGCCGCATCGTCCACGACACCCGCGATGTCACGCATTACAATGGCATGGCGGAACAGATATTCGCGTTTTTCCTCAGCCGTCAGCCCCGGATGCTGACCCGCGAGATGGTCGTGCTGGCCCAGGACGGCGCACAGGTGATCCATCATGCGCTCGGGGCGATCGGTCACCGTCTTGCCGCAGGGGTGCGCGTGACGGTCTATCTTGAGGATATGGATGGGCGTGGGTCGCGCGTGCTGCAAGATGTGTTGGGGGGCTATCCCACCGCCCGGGTCTTGCCGTTGGATGCAACCTCGGCCTTCAAGGCCCATGCCAATGCCTCTGGGCTTTATGTGTTGGCCCCCTACCCGCGCGCGGGCGGGGGTGCGGCGCTGGCCGAGGCGGTGGCACTCTTTGAGGCCAATCAAGACCAACTGCCGGGCGCGCTCTGGCTCATGCCGGTCCATGATGCCGGGCGCGAGATTACCGGCTTTGCGCCCGACTTGCTGCCCGAGGTGGCGGATGGTCTGTCGCTCAAGCGCGCGGCGCTTGAGGCGCTGGGTGCTGACGTCCCGCCGCCTGCCGGTCTTGGCCGGGAACTCTTTCAGAGCTACGCCTCGCTGCCGGACGCGCTGCGTCCGGGGTTCGGGCCGATCACCCGTCGTCGGCAACCCTCCGTCGGCAATCTCTGATTCTGACAGGTGCGTCCCGATAGCCCAAACGCCCCGGCATTCACGGGGCGTTTTTCGTCGGTCGCAGGCGCTCATGCGCCCTTGAAGTTCACTTCACCTTCATGTTCCAGCGCGCGCTCCTGTGCCTGCTTGCGCATGGCGGACTCTTCGGTGTGGCGGCGGCGCAGCCGGCCATACTGGCCGATGGCCACCGCCAAGAGGATGATCGCCCCGCCGGGGATCAGCCCAGGTCCGGGGTCTTCACCCAGCATCACCATCGCGATCAGGATCGCCGCCAGTGGCGAAAATGACGTGGCCAGCGACACATCACCCGAGCGCGCGTATTTCAACCCGAGCGCCCAGGCAAACTGCCCGCCAATCACCACGATCACCGCATAGATCCAGACCCATTTCCAGACCACAGGGTGCAACACATCCATGAAATGGTTCGGGCCAAAGAGATAAAGCGCAACAAAGAAATAGAATGTCGTGCCGACGGCGGTGCGGTAGATGGCCAAGATCCCCATCGGGATGCCGCGCAGCCCGGTGCGCGCGATGAGCGTCGAGGCGATATAGGACAGCGTGGCCAAGAGTGCGCCAATCTCACCCTTGCCAAGGTCGAGCATCGTGCCCGCATTGTTCATCAGGATCATCACCGCCGCGCCGCAGAGCGCCACCAGACCGGCGACAAAGGCCCAAGGTTCGAACTCTTCGCGCAAGAACAGCCATGTTGCCAGCACAAAGAGAGGCGGCTCGATCCGACCCATCAGCACGACATTGGTCACGGTCGTATGTTCCAGCGCGTAAAAGAACAGCCCCGGCGTGAGCGCCGAGGAAAAGAAGGCCGATAGCGTCAGGATGGCCCAGTGTTTCCTGGTCAGGGCGCGCAGGTTATCCCACGTCCAGTCCCGCCAGAACATGATGACCATCGGCACCATCGACATGAGCGAGCCGACGAACAGCAGGTTGCAATAGGTGATGACATTGCGCCCCATGACGCGGTTCTGCGACCCGATATCCGCGAGCAGCGAGACGAGGGAGTTCGACGAGGCATAGATCAGAACCGCCACCCAGGCGAGTGTGGCGCCAAACATGACCTTGGAGGCATCTGGAACGATCTGCGTGCTGGCGTGACTCATGGCGTGCTCCTGAACCGAGATACTGAACCTTTCCTCTACATTGCGCCGCAACCGCGAAAAGGGCAATGAACGCCCGCGCACAGGCGGTCACGTTCCACTGATGGTTGCGAAATATTGTTTCAAAGGCGCTTTGCGCGTCACGCTTGCGTGCGAAACTGTGAAATTCCGCGTGATTTCTGTTGTAAATCGCGGCGCAGGGGGCAAGTTTGCGCGGCATCGGGCCCCCGTGCCCCCTGATCCCCAAGGGACTTTTTGATGACTGCCCATTCTGACACGCCCCATTCCGGTTTTGTCACCATCTTCGATGACACCTATGATCAACCCGATTGTCGGGCGTATTTTCGCATGATGGACCGGCTGGGCTATCGAAATCAGCATCACGCGGTCGCGGCCTTTCGGGCCGGACTGGCCGAGATGATGCGCCTGCGTGGCCTTGATCGTGCGCGGATCGTCGATTTCGCCAGCAGCTATGGCATCGTCACCGCACTTCTGGCGCATGATCTGAGCCTGGCAGAGGTTTTTGCCCGCTATCGGCAGCCCGAATTCGACACCGCCAGTGCCGACGAGGTGATCGGCTGGGATCGTGACTGGCTGGCGGGGCTGCGTCGTCCCGCGCCCGTGCTGCATGTAACCGGCCTTGATGTGATGCCCAATGCGGTCGCCTACGGGCGCGCGGTTGGTCTCTTTCAATCCGGCCATGTCGAGGATCTGGAACAGGCGCCACCGTCCCCGGCGCTTGCATCCGACCTCGCCCGCTGTGACATGATCGTCGAATGTGGCTCTGTGGCCCAACTCATGCCGCGCGCGCTCGACCGGATGTTGGCGGCCTGTGGCCCGGTCAAACCCTGGGTGATGACCTCGCCTATCCGGGGCAATGAACGCCCCGAAGCGGCCGAGGTGTTGCGCGCTCACGGCCTCGTGGTCGAGCGTCTGCCAATCCCCCCCTTCATCCACCGCCGGTTCGAAAGCCCCGAGGAACAGGCCCGCGCCATCGCCAATGCGCAGGCCGCGGGGCATGACACCGAGGGTGTGGAAACCAACGGTCATTTTCATGCGCAGATCCTTCTGGCCCGCCCCGAGGCGGAATGCACCAACTCCGCCGACTGGCCGCTGCCCCTTGGCGCACAGCCCATGGCGGACAGCGATCCTGCATAAACCGTTGTCGGGCCATGCGCCCGCGGCTATCATCACCCTGTTGAATACAACCCTTTTCCTGATCCGCCCGGACCGATTGCAGGATTTACCCAGAATGCCCGCTTGTCCCACCCCTGCCAGATCCCATGCGCGCAACCCGTCGCGCAGGAGCTGAGGCCGTGCGTGGACTGGGGTTTCTCACACTCGCCGCCTCGATCTTCTGCGGCTTCGGCGCTGGCCAGATCGGTTTGACGCTGCTGACGCGCGGGGACGCACCGCCCCAGCCCGTCCAGATCACCGCTGCCCTGGCCGCTGTCGAGAATGCCGCAGAAGCGCCCTTGCCAGAGAGCTGGCCCCCTGTCTTCGACCCCTATGTGCCCGATCCGCCCAAGGCGCCGACCGTCGCCAAGAAGGTCGAGAAATATCGCCTTGTCGGGTTGGTCGCGGGCGGCGAGAGTGGCTGGGCCATTCTCACCGCGTCGGATGGTGACCGGCTGGTGCGCGCGGGCGACCGCTTGATCGGCGGCGAGACCGTGCTTGAAATCGTCCCGGATGGTGTCTGGATCGAGCGCGCCGCAGAGCGTGTTCTGATCGCCTTTGAAGAGACGCCCGACGAGATGATGGCCCGGATGATGGTCAATGGCTCGGTGCAGGAAGATGAGGCCGAAATTCCGGCCAGCGCCTTTTCCGGCAGCGATCTGCGCCGTGTTCTGGGGCGCGCGGGCAGCGTGCGGATGGTCACGGTCGGCAGCAACGCAAACGAGGTCTTTCCCGAAATTCTATGGGTGCGCGAAGGGCAGGTTTACGATCTGATCGGCCTGCGGCGTGGCGATCTCGTGCTGCGCGTTAACGGCTACTCTGTTTCCGATCCGGAAACGCTGGTGAACGCCAGACAGCTTTTGGCAGAAACCGATGAATTCGCTGTCGAAATCATGCGCGGCGGTCAACGGCGCACCATTTCCGTGCGGATCACCGGGCGCAGCTAGGTGCGGTTTTTTGCGTCACCCCCTTTTAATCGCAAATTCATCAACTATTTACCACTACAGGGCACGTTTGTTTCAAATTCCGGCTCTCCAAGAGAAATAAAAAATCATTTGTTATCAGTAATTTGAAACATCGCTTCTTGCAAATCCGGCAAATGAAGTAACATTACGGCCCGATCACGAAAATGTTATCGTTGTTCCACACAAGATTTTGTGTTGAGGTAATGATGTCGGGCGCGTCATTTTGGCGCTCTTGATCTACTACCAATGTCAATAAAGTGCAGTTTCGTGCGCTGAACGGGGAGCAATTGCTCTAAGCTATTTAACAAAATCTGCGGATCACGGATCCGCGCGGGCCACACATTACTCACCTCTACCGGCCTGTCATCCCAAGCAAATCGAGTTCGCTCGAAACGTACATAAAGCGACCTGATCGGTCGTTTGCACTAGGGGCTAGGGCCCTCCTTGCTCGCGGCATGTCTGGCGCGGGGTTGATGGTGTCATGTCTGGAGCGTGGCGCTGGTAATTTTTCGCAAGCTTTTTCTGCTGGAGGACAAAGCATGAAACGAAGAGACGCATTAAAGCTCGGCCTAGGGGCTGCGGGCGCCACGGTGGCGGCATCGCAGGCTGGAGCGGTCGAGATCGAGCAATGGCCAGATAGTGCCGCGGAAGGGTTGCCACAAAGCGGCCTCGTATTCCCCGACACCTTTCAGCCGAGCATCGTCACACAGTCGAGCCCCGCAGTCGAGCCGTTCACGGCCCCGCTGAACATCATGCCGATCGCACAGCCGGTCGATCCCAACACCTTCGATCCGCCGATCGAGCCCGAGCGCCATCAGCGCTTTGACGATTTCCCGCCGCAAAAGCATTACGAAGAAGTGATGACCGAATTCCGGTGGAAGTATCACTGGCAGCCCCCTTACGGCGACGGCACTCCGGGCGTTGTCGGTCGGGATGGCGATCCGGACGTCGGATCCTGGCACTGGGGCTTCAACGGCATCACGCCGGGCGAGACCTATCACGCCTATTACGGCGAACCGGTGTTCCTGCGCCGCAACAACCTGCTGCCCACCGTGGGGGCCGGCAATGTGACCTTCGCGTTGCCCTCGCCGACCATCCACCTGCACAACGGCCATACCGCATCCGAGTCGGACGGTATCCCGCAGGACTTCTTCAATCCCGGCGAATTCTGGGATCACCACTACGCCAACATTCCGGCGGGTACGCCGTTCAACTGGGATTTCGACAACACCGAGATCATGAATACCCTGTGGTATCACGATCACCGGCTCGATTTCACGGCGACCAACGTCTATGCGGGCTTCTCGGGCTTCTACCTCATCTTTGATGAGCGCGACTCGAACAACGAGCGCGATCGTAACCCGAATGCGTTCCGTCTGCCCTCGGGCAAATATGACATTCCGCTGATCCTGCACGATGTCATGTTCCAGCCCAACGGTCAGGTGATCTGGGACTTCTTCTCGCCCGATGGCACCACGCCGCATCCCGAACCGCGCCCCGAGCCGGTCGAGGTCGGCAACTCGCAGGGCACGCCGGATACGTTCGACTCGAACCGCCTGCAATACACCACGCAGGGCATGACGGGCGACAAGATCACGGTCAACCGGATCATCCAGCCCTATCTCGATGTGGACCGTCGCAAGTATCGCTTCCGTTTCCTCAACGGCGGCCCGTCGCGTCTCTATCGTCTGGTGCTCAAGGTCGTGCCCAAGCCCGGTCGCGGCGAACCTTACTTTGACGACTTCATCGTGCTGTCGAACGATGGCAACCTGCTCGAGGCCCCGCTGGTCGAACCCAAGATCGACCTCTGGATCGCCAACCGCTTTGACGTCATCATTGACTTCTCCAAGTACAAGGATGGCGACAAGGTTCAGGTCTGGAACGATCTGGAAATCCGCGGCGATGGGGCTGGCCCGACCGGCTACACCCTCGAGGGCGAAAACATGATGCCTGTCATGGAATTCCGTTGCAAAGGCCGCAAGAAGCCCGATCCGTCGCGCGTTCCTGCAACCATGCGCAAACTTCCGGAAATCCGCATGTCCGAAGTCCGCCGCAAGCGCCTGTTCGTCTTTGACTACGACAACGGCCTGTGGACGGTGAACGGCCGCCTGATGGATCCCAACCGTGTGGATGCCAAGATCGAGCAGGGTTCTGCCGAAATCTGGACCTTCCGCAACGAGGGCAACGCCTGGGCGCACCCGGTTCATACCCACTTCGAAGAGTTCCAGATCCTCGAGGTCAACGGTCGTCCGCCCAGTGCGGTAGAGCGTGCCCGCAAGGACGTGGTCTCGCTCGGGCCGGGTGACGAGGTGACATTCTTCAGCCGCTGGCGCGACTTCTTTGGCAAGCACGTGATGCACTGCCACAACGTCGTGCACGAAGACCACGCAATGATGATGCGTTGGGACATCGTGGAGCCGGGTCAGGGTGACTGAGCGGAAATCCTTACAGGAATTCTCTGAAAGATGAGAGGAAAAGACATGACAAACAGACGTCAATTCTTGGCCGGTCTTCCGGTCGCGGCGGCTGCTGGGATGACCGCCGGGTTTTACACCACGCCGGGTAATTCCAAAGAGCGCGCCGATGAGGCCCGCAAGGCCGCACTCGCGAAACTGCGCGAAACCAAGACAACCCTGCACCCCAACGACATGCCGGCGCTCTGCAATCCGGTCAACAGCGGTGGGGTCATCAACTCGGCGGTGAACGACTCGTTCCCCAATGTGATGATGGTCAATCAGGACGGTCTCGGGATGTCCTTCTACGAGGGCTTCATCGAGAACAAGGTCGTGATGATGCACTTCATGAGTCTGCGCGACGAAGCGCATTTTCCGATCACCCGTCGCATGGCCGACGTGGTGGCAGAACTGGGCGACAAGGTCGGGCGCGATGTGTTCGTGTATTCGATCAGCCGTGATCCCGAGCATGATACGCCTGCACGCATGCAGGCCTATGCTCAGGAACTCGGGGCGCCCAAGGGCTGGCATTTCCTGACCGGCACGCCGCAGCATTGCGCCGACCTCGCCTTCCGGATGTATCGCATGAGTCATTCGACCCTGCCCGGCAAGCGCAAGGTGGACGTGGTGTTCTACGGCAATGGCAGCGCCGGTCTCTGGGGATCGTTCCCCTGGGATATCCGGGCCGACGATGCCGCCAGCCGTGTCACCTGGGTCATGCCGCAGCCCGCGCCGAAAGTGGGCGAGAAGCTGCGCCGGGCCGGTCCGCGTGTGTTCGATCTCAAGGATCCGCGCAACCACAACCGCGAAGTCTGATCCCGGACCCCGGGAAACCGGGGCCAGAACAGTATTTTGAATCGGAGACAATGAAAATGTTTCGTAAATCCATAAGACTGGCTGCGGTGATGGCATTGCCCGCCTCGGCCTTGGTTGGGGGGGCGCCCGCTTGGGCCCAGACACCCTTTGACCTCAACATGATGTGCAACGTCTCGGGACATGCCAACGGTGGTCAGCAACCGCGCGTGCCATTCGAGACCCGCACCACGAACGCGGTGGTCGACGGCGACGGCACCGTGATCACTCCGGCCACCCGCACCTATCTCAAGACCGCGGATGGCTATTCGGTCTTCCCGGAGGGGGACAGCTTTGGGACGAACCCGCCCAACCTGCTGCCCACCATCTACGAGAATGCCAAGACGTGCCGGGGCAATGAAATCCCGAACACTCTGCCGTCCACACCGGACAATCCCTACAACCTGCATGACGACCCGGTGACACGGCCGATCGACAAGACCTCGCCCACGGATGATCTTGACTTCATCATGGACAAACTCGAGGCGCTGTCGGAACCGCACGAGATCTGCCGCAATTTCCGCGGCAACAGTCACTGCTACCAGTATCCGCGCCGGGTCAATCCGGGTGAAATGCGGACGCTGGCGCGCCACGCGGTCGATATCATCGAGGGCAATCAGCTGAGCGGTCCGTTCGCGGGCCGGGAATACGAAGGCTTCCCCTTGCTGCACTATCTCGGCGGACTCAAGACCAAGTCTGTCGATCCGGCGACCAAGTCGGTCACGATCAATCAGATCTGGTATGACAACCACATCGAGTCCGATACGAACTACATCGACCCCGAGTCCGTCACCAACGAGGAATGGTCGATCCACTACGTGATCAAGATCCTCAACCGCGGCCACGAAGACTTTGCGCCCTACGCCATGTTCTTCGATGACTGGACCGAGTTCGATTTCACCGACATGGGTGGGCCGGACATGACCGCTGGTGGCACCGCGTTCCCGCGCGTTCCCAACATCGGCATGGACCAGACCTTCTTCCCGATGGAAGAGGGATTGGAATATACGCTCAACATGAAGATGCCCCCGGCACGCTTCTGGAACCTGACCTACCACTGGGGCTGGCGTCAGCACCCGCCGCGGGTTCAGGTGGTCGAGAACATGCGCGTGCCGCTGCGGAATGGCGCACCGCGCAACGCTGCAGAGATTGGCGTATTCGGTGAAAACCCGCGCGCCAGCGAAGAGGCCAAACTTGCCGCTATCGGCATGATCGGTGACACCGCTCCGGCCAAGCGCATGTGGCAGATGTTCCGCGAATTGGGTGGGATGACCGTCAACCGCAAGAACAAGCACTTTGGCGGTGGTCTCAACGGCTCGATCATCCAGGCGCAAATGCACCTGATCCGTCAGGCGTTCGACGACTGGAGACATCGTGGTCGCCTGCCCACCGGCTATGAAATGGCCGAGGATGCCGATGTCACGGTGCTGTTCCTCAACAACACCATGTACGGGCAGCTCAAGGGTCATAACGGCCGGGCCGAAAGCCGGATGGATCCGGGCGTCTGGGACAAGCGCGGCGACAAGGTCAATATTCAGCTTCTGAATGGCGACTACTACGTGCACGCCTACGTTCTGGTGGACTTTGGCGGTCTGCGGGGCTGGGAGAATACCTTCCATAACACGCTGCCGATCGGTGGGGCTGGCCCGATGTTCACCTTCGGTCGGAACTACTTCTGGATCCACGTTGCAGGGGGTGGACCGATCCCGATCCCGCCGGCAGCGCGTCCGGATGGTGCACCGCGGACTCCGGCTAATGACTCGATCTGGCAGGTCGCCAATGGCAATGGCATCGGCCGCGGCAACTCCGAGTTCGCCTGGGGCGGTATGCAGCAGGCCATGAGCGACTATGTGAACGTCGACGGTATCGGCGAACACCACCTCGAAGTCGAGTTCAGCTATGAGCCGTCACGCCGCCTGCGGATGTATCAGTTCGATGCTCTGCACCATGATGTCGCCGTGTGGTCTGTCCACTAAGCGACCCGTGTAACAAGGGTTCCGGCGGAGATTTCCGCCGGAACCCCTTTCAATTTGAGACATTACTCTCTCGATGGAGACTCGATATGGCCGAATTCAAGACGGTTCTGCGCTTGGTATCCGCCTCCGCACTTGGTTGCGCGCTCCTCGCCTTCGCGGCCCCCGCCGTCGCCGATCATTCCGGACATGGGAACACCGACACCCACACAGAGGGGCATGACCACAGTGCCCCCAAGGCGATGGATCATTCTTCTCATTCGGCGGGCCACGATGCGCATGCCCAAGGACACGATGCGCATGCCCAAGGACACGATGCGCATGCCCAAGGACACGAGGACCACGCCGCCGAACATCGCATGCCAGAGCATCTTGGCATGGATGAAGCCAACGGCAGCGAACTGGCCATGCGGCCCGACGGCTTTCAGTACAAAACCAGTGCCCAACACTACGAGATGCCGGATGTCACCCTGCGCAACCAGCTGGGCAAAAAGATCAATTTCCCGGAACTGATGGCCTATGACGGCCCGGTCCTGCTCAATTTCATCTTTACAAGCTGCGCCACCATCTGCCCGGTGATGAGCGCCACCTTTGGCCAAACCCAAGAGGACCTCGTGGCCATTGACGATTCCTACCTCATGGTCTCGATTTCGATCGACCCGGAATATGACACGCCCACGCGCCTGCGCGAATACGCAGAGCTGCACGCCGCGCGCGACAACTGGGTCATGCTGACCGGCCAGTTTGACGACATCTTTACCGTCGTGCGCGCCTTTGATGCGGTTTATAAGGGTGACAACAAGATGTATCACCGCCCGCTCACCTTCTTGCGCGCGAACAAGGACGCCCCATGGCTGCGTCTGGAGGGCCTGCTCGGTTCCGAAGAACTCGCTGAGGAATACAAGAAACTGCTGCATCCCGAGGTGAATTGATGCACTTTCCAGCTTTTCGCGCCACGGTTCGGCGTCTTGGATTGGCCCTCGCCTTCGCTGCTGTCCCGCTATGGGCCGGGGCAGGGCAGGCGGGCGACGCCGAACTTGGCCGCAAACTCTATTGGGAGGGGATCGGTGCCGATGGCCAACCGATCACCGGCGTGACCCAGGGCGACGTCAAGGTCTCGGGCGCGCAATTCTCCTGCGTCAACTGCCACCGCCCCAGTGGCTTTGGCACATCCGAGGGCGGCAACTACGTGCCCCCCATCATCGGCTCGGTGCTGTTCGAAAAAAAGACCCCGAACCGCAACCGCATGTTCAAGGACCTCTATCAAGAGGTGCAGCCGCCCGGTTTCTGGGCGCGGGTGCGCGCGCCACGTATGCGCCCGGCCTATGATGACGAACTGCTCGCGCGGGCGCTCAAGGATGGTGTGGATGCAGGAGGGCATGTGTTCGACCCGATCATGCCGCGCTATGACCTGAGCCCACAGGATGTGGCCAATCTCTCGGCCTTCATCAAGACGCTGTCGGTCGAGATCGACCCCGGCGTGACCGACCGCGAGATCCACCTCGCCACCATCATAGATCCCGGTGCCGACCCTGAGGCGGCAGATGCGATGATCCGCACGCTCGAACTGTTTTTCGAGTGGATGAACAAGGACACCGAAGGCGACACCCGCAATCCGACCTTCTCGCCAAACTATCGCTCCAATTTCATCTCGGCCTATCGTTACTGGAACCTGCATGTCTGGCGGCTCGAAGGGGCGCCCGAGACATTGCGCGCCCAGCTCGAGGCGAAATACGCCGAACAGCCCGTGTTCGCCACCGTGAGCGGGCTGGTCGAAGGGCCATGGGATGAAATCGGCGCCTTCTGCGATGACAAGCGCCTGCCTTGCGTCTTTCCGAACACCGAATTGCCCACGCCCGGCGAAGGGCGTTACGGCTATTCGATTTTCTTCAACCGTGGCCTCTCGCTTGAGGCCGAAGCGCTCGCGCTTTACCTCGGAGATCAGGAAACCGCGCCCACCCGCGTCGTTCAATTGCACGGCGCAGGGCCGCAGGGCACCCGCCCGGCCGAAGCCTTCACAAACACGATGGCCATGGCCCTGCCCGACACGCCTGTGGAAACCCGGCTCTATGAAGGGGCCGACGATCTGCGCTCGGCTCTTGCCGCCGCAAAGCCCGACACGACCCTCGTGATCTGGCCGCAGGACGTGGACGAAGCGGTTGCCGTTCTGGCTGCCAATCCGCCCGCCGCGTCGCGTTTCTATCTGCCGTCTGCGGCCAAGGAACCGGCGCTCGCGGCCTTCTCTCCGGCTCTGGTGGAACAGGCCCGGCTTGTCTGGCCCTATGACGAGCCAGGCTCCTACCATCCGAACAAATACCGCATCCGCGGCTGGATGCACACGCGGCGGCTCGAGGTCACGCATCCGCGCATCCAGTTGCAAACCTACTATGCACTGACCATGATTCAGTTCGGTCTCATGCACGCGATTAATGATTTCTACCGTGATTATGTGCTAGAAATCATCGAACATGAGGCAGAGAATGAGCTTAACCCTGGCACGCATCCGGAGCTCGCTCTCGGACCGGGACAGCGATTTGCCTCCAAGGGGGCCTTTATCGCGCAACTCGTTCCAGAAGAGCGTGTCGGCTATCGGGTCGTCAGTGAGTGGATCGTACCCTAGGTTTTGAGTAATGGGCCTATGGGTGCGTAGCGGGCGGTGGGGCAACCTGCCGCCCGCGCCTTTTCAGGGCGGGGTGCGTCTGACAAGGTTCACATCGCCGCGGCCCCCAGGCCGGGGCCTCTGCGCTGCCTCTGCGGGGGCCCGGATCATGTCCGGGACGGGTGTGGCTTCGATGGTGCGCGACACATCCTAGACCAAAGGCCAGAGCCAGACCAGACCCGCCGCCGCGGCGAGATAGGCACCAAAGGCAATCGCCAGATCGCCCTCGGGCCGCGCGCCACGCCAGAGCGCCATGACCCCGGCGGTCGCCATCGCCAGAAACGCGGCGGTCAAGGTCACACTCGGCAGCGCCATCACCCCGAGGCCCGCGCCAATCCCCGCCATCAGCTTGACATCGCCCAGCCCCAGCCCTTCGCGCCCGCGCAGCATCCGATAGCCGATCCGCAGTGCCAGAAACGCCCCCGCGCCGATTGCCGCTCCGACAAGCGCACCCCAAAGATCGCGGACCGGATCTTCCCAAGCCATCACCATCCCGGTCAGAAAAAGCGGTGCAGTGAGCCCGTCCGGCAGTCGAAACGCGGCCAGATCACACAGAACCAACCCCATCAAGAGCCAGAGCCAGAGCGCCCCCAAAACCATGTGCAGCGGCGATTGCGCGACCCAGACCGCCAGCACCGCCAGCGCCATGCCGGCCACTTCGGTGTAAAACAGCCGCTTGGGGATACGCACGCCACAGGACCGGCACTTTCCTCCCAGCCACAGCCAGGACAGAACCGGCACCATGTCGCCTGCCCCGATCCGCTCGCCGCATGACCGGCACCGAGACCGCGGTCCGACAATGCTCTCGTCGCGTGGCAACCGATCTGCCCAGGCCGCCAGAAACGATCCCATCGCCGCCCCTGTCAAGATCAGGAAAAAGGCGAGTGGGGCGGTGGCAGGCATAGGACCTCCAATGCGGGAAAAACGGGGCAGGGGCCACAGCGGCGATTGTCAGGGCGTTGCGCTTACTCTATGATTCATCACGTAGTCTATACGCATTTACGGACAGATTTTACCATGCAAATCAATGTGTCACGCCGCTCGTCCCGCGCGTCTGCCGATGCTGGCTTTTCACTACTCGAACTGATGGTCGTGGTGGTCATCATGTCCATTCTTGCACTGGTCGTCATGCCGCGCATCATCGACCGGCCCGATCAGGCCCGCGCCGCGCGGGTGCAGTCGGATCTTGCGGTGCTGGCGGGCGCGGTCAAGCTCTACAAGCTCGACAATTTCCGCTATCCCACCACCGAACAGGGGCTGCGCGCGCTGGTCGAGGCGCCCACCGCCTCGCCGGTGCCACCCAATTATGCCGCCAACGGCTATATCGACCGCTTGCCGCAGGATCCTTGGGGCAATGAATACCAATACCTGCAACCGGGCGTGCATGACGAGTTTGACATCTTCACGCTCGGGGCGGATGGGGTCGCAGGGGGCACCGGCCCCGACGCGGACATAGGGTCATGGGGCGAATAACCACCGATCCCGAGGCTGGCTTTACCCTTCTGGAAATGGTCGTGGTCGTGGCCGTAATCGCCGTGCTCTCGGTCACGGCGACCTTTTCCATCACCGACCGCAGCCGGGGCGAAGGCGACGTGATCCGCTTTGCCGCCGCCTACGACCGCCTGCGCGACGCGGCCATTCTCGGGGCCACGCCGCAGGGTATCATCCTTGTGCCCGGTGGCTGGCAGGTGCTCGTGCCGCCTGCCCCTGGTGCAACAGAGGACGGATGGCAACCGCTTGGCCGAGAACAGAAATTTCGGGGCGAAGCGCGGTTCGAGGGGCCCGATGGCGCGCTCCTGCCGCGCGAATTGCCGCGTGCCCCGCACCCTGACATCACCTTTCTGCCGGACGGTCAGGTCAGCCCCTTCGAGGTCACATTCATCGGCAAAGACAGCCTCAATCGCTGCCGGTCTGCCGGGCTTCTCGGTCTCGACTGCGAGGCGACATGACGGATCGCGGCGTCACGCTACTGGAACTGGTGATCGCGGTCTTCGTGCTCTCTCTTGGCACCATCGCGGCGCTGCGCAGCGCCGATCAGGCTGGCCGCGCTTTGGGCGGCGAGGCGGCGCGCGTCATGGCGCTTGAGGTGGCGCTGAACCGGGCCGAGGAATACCGCCTCCTCGGCGCGCGACAGGCCTCGACCCTGCCGCGCAGCGTCACTTTCGGCCCCCATCAATGGCAGCTCGAGATCACCGAGGCCACGACCCGCGCCGGTTTCACCGAGGCCACGATCATCGCGCGCGCCCCCGATCAGCCCGGCGCGCGGTTGGTCGTCATCGCTCAGACCGAGGTGGTGCGATGACCCGCTCCGCCATGGCAGACCGGGGTCTGACGCTGCTTGAACTGGTGGCGGTGCTGGCGATCTTTTCCCTTGTCGCGGTCATGGGGCTTCAGGCGCTCAGCGGCATGATGCGCGCCCGCGACCGTCTGACCGATGCCGATGAACAGGCGGCGGCGCTTGCGCGCGGTCTCACGCTTCTGCGTGAGGATCTCAAATCCGCCGCTGCCCTGCCTTTCTGGCCGCCGGGGGCGCTCGATCCGGAACCGGCCTTTCTCGACCTCACCGGGCCTGCCGGATGGTTCGCCCTCTCGACCGCCGGGCGCGCCGTACTGCCCGAGGTTCAGTCGGCAGGACAGGCGCGCGTGATCTGGCGCCATGACCGCGACGCCGACCGCCTCACACGCCAGATCTGGCCGGTGCTGCGCCCCGCTTCCGATCTGGCACGCGGCCCGGAAACCACCGTGTTTGAACGGGTCGCGGGCCTGCGCCTGCGTGCCTATGCCGGACCGGAAGAGGGCTGGGTCACGGATTGGGGCGTGCCCGATCTCGTCCCACGCCCCGCCCTGCCCAAAGCCATCGAAGTGGAAATCGAGTCGCTGGCCTATGGCCCGCTGCGCATCGTGGTGGCCTATCCATGACCCGGCCCGGCGCACAGGATCGCGGTGTCGCACTGCTCAATGCGCTGCTTCTGGTCGCTGCGATTTCGGCCGTGGCCGCCGGTCTTATGCTGCGCGCCGAAACCAGCCGCACGCGCGTCGAGCATCTGCAAGTCAGCCAGCAGGCGGCCCTGCATCTCGACGCCGCCGAATGGCTGATCGACCCGGTGCTGCGCAGCGATTGGGAACGCGACCAGAACCTTGACCATCTGCTCGAAGGCTGGTCGCTGGCCGGATTCGAGGCCGATATCGACCGCGCCCAGATGACCGGCACCATCACCGATCTGCAAGGGCGCTACAATATCAACAGCCTGAGCGACCCGTCGGATCTCAACGCGGTGCAATCCTTTGACCGGCTCTTGGCCAGCCTTGGCCTGCCGCTGACGCTTGGCCGCGACATCGCCGGGTTCATTCAGGCACGCGGCCCGGCCCAGACGGCCGAATATGCCAGCCGCCCCTTGCCCATCCTGCCTGCGGGCGCGCCGCTTGACCGGATCGAAGAGTTGCGCCTCGTCAACGGCATGACCGCCGAGGCCTATGCCCGGCTCTTGCCCTATGTGGCGGCTCTGCCCCCCGGTGGCGGTCTCAACGTCAACACCACCTCGCCCGAGGTTCTGGGTGCGATGCTGCCCGGCACCAATCCCGCTGGAATAGCCCTGCTGATCGCGGAACGCGGCCGCGTGCCCTTTGCCGACCGCGAGGATTTCACGACCCGCGCCGAGACCTTGCTGCACCCGCGCGTGATCACTCAATCCCTGGCCCCCGATGGCGGCTTTGTCACGGCCTCGGATTGGTTCGAGGCGCGCTTCGATGTAAGGCTTGACGGGCGCATCCAAAGCCGCATCCTGACGGTCGAACGCTCCACGCTGACCGGGGCCGTCACCCTCAGACACCGCCGGACCGTCACCCCATGACCCTGACCCTCACCCGAAAATCGCGCGGCACGACAGCGCCCTTGCCGGTCCATGACCTGACCGGCGATGTGCCGCCGCCGCGCGGGCCTTTCGTGGCCTCGGTGCCGGGGATGGCCACGCCGCTGGTGCCGCTCGATCTGCCGACCGCGCTCAAGGGGCAGGCCCGTGACCGCGTGGCCCGCCGCCAGTTGCGCGATGCCTATGGCGGCACCGAGACGGGGCTCGATATTCGCCCCGCACGGCTTGGGGCCGCCCCCGACCAATGGACGCGGCTCTTGCTGACCGATGCGGGCGACCGGCGCGACTGGCTGCATGCGCTCGGGGCCTTTGCCCCGCTGTGCCGCGCGGTGCTGCCGGATTACCTCTGCCTGCCGGCGGCCCCCGATCTCTGGGTGATCCAGACGACGGCGACAGCCGTCATCGCCCGCCTTGGCCCCGAGGATGGCTTTGCCGCCGAACCGGATCTGGCGCTGGCCCTGCTGCAAGAGGCCGCGCGCAATGGTGGCCCCCGCGCCATCCTGCGCCAAGGCCCGGCGCAGCCTGTGATTGATGCGTTTCTTACGGGGCTAAACCTGCCGATCTGCGCCGATCCCGGCGATCTCGCGGCGCATGGCGTGGCCGCGCCCACCCGCTTTGCCCATAACGAACTCGCCCTCGACCTTGCCCGCGATCCCGGTGCCGAGCGCGCCGAAATGCGCCGCACCCTCAGCCGCCTGCGCCTGCCCTTGGCACTGGCGGTGCTTGGCCTCATCGGCTGGATCACAGCCACGATGATCGAAACCCGCGCCCTTGATGCACAAGGATTGGCCTATCGCCAGAACGCCGAACGCATCCTGCGTCAGGTGATGATCCCCACCGGCCCTATTCTCGACATCCGCAGTCAGGTCGCACAGGTCATGGACCGCGCCCGCAACGCCAGCTCTGATGTAGAGGCCGAGGCGCGCCCGCTCGATGTGCTGCGCCGCGCCGGTGCGGTGATGGCCAATCACGAAACCACCATCACGCGGGTCAGCTATCAGCCCGGCGCGGGGCTGGTGATCGACCTGCAGATCAGCGATTTCGCGGCGCTCGATGCGCTCGTCAGTGACCTGCGCAATGCCGGCACGGAGGCGCGCGTCGCCCAATCCGTCACCCGCGAGAATACCGGCGTCGAGGCGGTGCTCGCCATGGCCGTCACCGAAGGCGGACCCAAGCGATGAGCGCCCTGATGGACAGATTGACCGGCTTTCTGCTGGGGCTCAGCCGCCGCGAACGCTGGCTCGTCGCGGTATTGGCGCTCATCGCGCTGCCGGTTGGCGCGGTCTATGGCATTGCCCTGCCTCTGGCCCAATCGCGCGACGCCGCCCGCGCCGCCGTGGCCGAGGCGCGCGCGACCGAACTTTGGGTGGCCGATCAGGCGGTGCAGTTTGCCACGCTCGCGCGGGACGCCGGTCAGCGGCCCCAGGTGACGCGCGCCACCACCCCCATCGGCATCAGCGGGATCGAGGCCAGCCTGCGCGATGCCGGCCTGCGCGAAGCGGCCGCCGAACTGGCCAACGCGGCAGACGGCGGTATCACCCTGCGGTTCGACGCGGTGCGCTTTACGCAGTTGGCCGAATGGCTGACCGCGCAGAACGATACATGGGGCTATGATCTGGCGGGCTTTACCTTTGAACGCGGCGCGCGCACCGATGTTGTGGCCGCCGACCTGCGTCTGGTGCCGCTGCAATGAAACGTCTGGTTTTGATCCTTCTGGGCCTCGTTCTTGGCCTTGCGCTGGCGGCACTCAGCGAGGGGCGCTTGACCCACCTGCGCAGCGCGGCACCGGGGCTGGTGCCCGGCTGGCTCGCCGGGGCCGAGGATCACTCGTCGCTCTGGCGTGGCCAGCGGCGGGGCCTGCAAATGCGGCCGTGGCCGGTCGCGGGCGATGTGACCTGGCGTTTTGACCAGATCGAGGGTCTGGGCGGGCGCTGGTCTGTCACGCTGTCCGGGCCGGGGCTGTCGGGGCAGGGGGCGCTTACGCTCCCCCTTGCGCTCGATCAGGCAGAGCTGCGCGGCGGGCGATTGGACATCCTGCTCGGCGATTGGCCCGCGCTCATCGACGGCTGGCCCCTTGGCGGACGGGTTCTGGCAGAGGGGCTAAGCGCGGATATGACCCTGCCGGGCCGGCGCTTGACACGGCTCGGCGCCGTCATCGACTGGTCCGGCGCGCGGATCAATGGCGTAGAGATCGGCACGGCCGAGGCGGTTCTGACTTCGGACGCCGGCACATGGCGCGCGCCCTTTTCGCTCACCGGCGACGTGATCAACGCGCGCGGCACGCTCTCTGGGCGGTTTGGCGATCCCATGGCACAGCTTGACCTGCGCATCGACCCCGTGGGCGAGCTGCCAGAGGGCTGGCTGCGCGCCTTGGATCAGTCCGGCGAGGCAGCGGACAGCGGTTGGCAGATCACCCGCGATGTCGACCTTGGCGCAGGCTGGCCGCTCTTCTGATAGGCCTTTATCTTCGTCACATCGCCCCGGGCCTGACCCGGGACGGGTGCGGTTGCGAGTAAGGGCAACACGCCCTAACCGCCCGCCCCCAAACGCTTGAGGTCCCGGGCAATATCCGCCCGACGACTGGCCATGGCCCCCAGCGGATCAAGGCTGTCGTCAATTGCCAGCATCTCCTTGAGCGCGGCATCGGCCGCGCGCAGCTTGGCAACGGTCGCAGCCCCCGTGCGCCCCGCGCCCAGATCTGCCAATGCGCTTTCATGCTGCGCCGTGCCGCTCACCGCCAGCGCCGCCGCGCGGTCGCTGCCCTTGCTGCCTGCCGCGAGCGCGCCGGCCACTTGTGCGGCCTCGTCATAGCGGCTCGCCCGCAAGAGAGCGTGGGCGTATTCAAGTCTGAGACGCGGCTCAAGCGGCCCCGCTGTCTGGATCAACGCCGCATAACTGCGAATGGCACTGTCATAATTGCCCTGCTCCAGCGCCTTGCGCGCAGAGCTGTACTTGCGCTGAAAATCCGCGCCTTCGCTGATCGCGCCCGGCTCACAGCCTGCGAGCGCCATGAGAACAGCCAGACATAGCAAAGGCTTGTTTGAAATCGGCATTGGTGAACTGCTCCTGCCCTTTTGGTCAGGAACCTACCATGCCCCATGCGGTGCGAGCCATGAAAAATCCGTGACTTGCCTAAAAAAACACGCTTTGGGACATTCCTGCGTCAGCCCGTCTTTCCAATGGAAACGACACAGCAAATCGGGTAGTCTGATGGCAGAGGCCCAAACCGCCGGTCAGAGCAGTGGTGGCCTGAGGCAGTCATGAAAAGGCAGGAGATATCACCAATGATGTTCCTGAATTATAAATATGCAATTTTTTAAACGTCTGGCCCTGGTGGCGATGCTCTGCTGCACATGGCCCAGCCTGTCGACGGCTCAGGTCTCGCTTGATCTGCGCGATGCCAGCCTGCGCGATTTCGTCCAGATCGTTGCGCAATCCACAGGGCGCAATTTCATTCTTGACGAACGGGTGCAGGGCACCGTGACCGTGGTTGCGCCCAATCAGGTGACGCCCTCCGCCATATACGAGATTTTTCTCAACGTCCTCGAACTCAACCGTCTGACGATTGTCGAGGGTGCTGAAACCGACCGGATCGTGCCCATCGACCTTGCCCGCGAATTGGCGCCGGGGGACTCGCGCGCGCGCTTGGGCGGCGATTTCGAGACCCGGGTGATCCCCGTGCGCAACAGCGCCGTCGATGAGGTCGCAGAGGTGATCCGTCCCCTCTTGCCCGCCGAGGCGGTGCTGTCGACCGTGCCGGATTCGGGCCTGATGATCCTGTCGGACCGGCGCGAGAATTTCCAACGCATCGTGCAGCTTGTCGACCGGCTCGACACGCCCAGCCGCAACGCGATTGAAACCATCCCCCTGCGCAATGGCAAAGCCGCGGAAATGCTCAGTGTGATCACTGCCCTCGCGATCACGCCGCAAGGCTCCAGCCTGTCGGCCGATCCGCGCTCCAACGCGCTCATCGTGTCGGGTACGCCGGAATTCCGCGACCGCGTGCGCGATGTGGTGGCCGAACTCGACAAACCGCAGCGCAGCATTTCCACCGAGGTGGTGCATCTCAACTATGCCAATGCCGCCGATCTGGCCAATGTGATCCGCCAGAGTTTCGGCGCCCCCGAGGCACCTGCAGACGGAAGCGCGCCCGCCGCGTCAGCCCCCGGCGGGATCACCATTGTCGCAGAAGAGCAGCAGAACGCGCTCATCATCACCGCACCGACGGACCGGATCGACTCGATCACCAGTGCGGTGCGAGGCCTCGATCAACGTCCCGATCAGGTGCTGATCGAGGCCGTGATTTTCGAGCTTTCGGTCGAAAGCTTTTCCGACCTCTCGTTTCAGTTCGGCGGCGTGATCGACGGGGCCACCGTGGGCGGTGTCGAATTTGCCATTCAAGGCCGTCCCACCCTGACCAGCCTTGTCAGCACGGTGCTTGCGGGCAATCCCCCGCAGGGCGGCGGCACCGGCGGCAGCATCGCGGCCTTTGACAAGAGTGGTATCGGCGGCTTTCTCGCGGCGCTTGCCTCCAAAAGCTCGACCAAACTGCTCTCGACCCCCTCCATTCTCACGCTCAATAATCGTGAGGCGGAAATCATCGTTGCCCAGAATGTGCCTTTCGTGACCGGGAGTTTCTCCACCGTGGGCGATAGCGCCGTGCCGCAACAGCCCTTTCAGACCATCCAGCGGCAGGACGTGGGCCTGACCCTGACCGTCACGCCGCAGATCACCCGCGACGACACCGTGCGCCTTGAGATCAACCAGGAGGTATCGAACCTCACCAATGCCGCCTCGGCGGCAGGGGGCGAAATCACCTCCAAGCGCGAACTCTCCACCAATGTGCTGGTGCGCGACGGGCATGTCATCATGCTGGGCGGTCTCTTGGAAAATGGTTCGGGCTCGGTCAATCAGCGCGTGCCGGGGCTCAGCGAACTGCCGCTTCTGGGGCGGCTCTTCAAGGGGCGCTCGACCAATCAGAACCAGCGCATCCTTCTGGTGATGCTGCGCCCGCGTATCCTGTCCAGTGATGAAGAGGCGCGCGAACTGACTAGGCGTCTGGCCCGCGAGGCCAAGCGCGCCGCCGAGTATATCGCTCCCGCGGATGACGGCACCTATCCGCGCGTCCCGGACTCGAGCTTTCCGTTTGACGGGGCCGATCTCAACCAGCCGTTTGATGCCAAGTTCATCGACGGGGCGGCGCGCAGTCGCCGCTTTCCCCCGTTGCCCTCGGCGCTCAAATTCGCGGACAGATAGACCATGAGCGCGCCGCTTCTGCCCTTTACGCTCGCGCGCGATCAACAGGTTCTGATCGAAGGGGCGCGGCTTTTGATCGGTCCCGGTGCCACGGCCCTCGGTCTGCGCGAGGCGCGCAGGCGGGCCGGCCAGCCGCTTGAAACAGAGCAGCTTTCGTCCGAGGCGTTCCAGGCGCGACTTGCCGTGCTCTATCAGGACGGCACCAGCGCCGAGACCGGCACAGACGATCTGGCCTTTGATCTCGAAGAGGGGGCAGGCGGCGGTCGTGGCCCGCGCGACTTGCTTGAAGACGGCGAAGAAGCGCCGGTGATCCAGTTGGTCAATCAGCTCTTGCGCCGCGCCGTGCGCGCCGGGGCCTCTGACCTGCATGTCGAGCCGCATGAGAATGGCCTGCGCGCGCGTATGCGCGTGGATGGCATGCTGCAATCGGTCCTCGACCGTCAGGACCTACCGGTGCGCCGCGTGGTGTCGCGGCTCAAGGTGATGGCGGGCCTCGATATTTCCGAAACCCGGCTGCCGCAGGATGGGCATATCTCGCTGCGCTTGGGCGGGCGCGCCATCGACGTGCGTGTCTCGACCCTGCCCGGAAACTATGGCGAACGGGTGGTGATGCGGGTGCTTGACCGCTCTGCCGGTCTTATGCCGCTGGATCAACTTGGCCTGCGCGCCGATCAGATCGAGGTGCTGGAGCGTATGGCGGCGCGGCCCAATGGCATCATCCTCGCCACCGGCCCCACCGGCTCGGGCAAGACGACGACGCTCTATTCGCTCCTGCAACTCGCCAATGACGAGATTCGCAATATCCTCACTGCCGAGGACCCGATCGAATACGATCTGCCCGGCATCAGCCAGAGCCAGATCAACGCCGAAATCGGCATGACCTTTGCCGCTGGCCTGCGCGCGGCGCTGCGTCAGGACCCCGACATCATCCTCGTGGGCGAAATACGCGATCAGGAAACCGCCAGTGTCGCGGCTCAGGCCTCGCTGACCGGGCACCTGGTGTTTTCCTCGCTCCACGCCAACGGCTCTGTCGGCGCGGTGGTGCGCCTGCGCGATCTGGGGCTGGATGACTTTCTCATCGCCGCCACCCTGCGGGGCGTCATCGCCCAACGCCTCTTGCGTCAGCTCTGCACCACCTGCCGCCGCGCCGCGCCCCCCACCGCCGATGAGGCCGCGCATTTCCGCGCCGCTGGCATGGCGATCCCCGATACGATCCATCACCCTGTCGGCTGTTCCTCCTGCAATGGCACCGGCTATGCGGGCCGCGTTGGCGTGTTCGAAATCCTCGAAGTGTCCGAAGCCCTGCGCGCCGCCATCGACAAGGGCCAGTCGGAAATGGAGATGAAGCGCGTGGCGCTCGCCCCCGATCAGACCCTCTTTGGTCAATCGTTGCATCAGGTGGCGGCGGGCAAAACCAGCCTTGCCGAGGCGCTGCGCGTGGTGGGCGACGCGCTGTGAGGGCCTTTGCCTACACCGCCTTCAATGCCGAAGGTCAGCGCAAACGCGGCACCCTCGTGGCCGAGAGCGAGGCACAGGCCGCCGACATCCTGCGCGGTCAGGGCCTCTTTGCCGAGGACATTACCGCCAAGCGTCAGGGGGGCGGTCTTACGCTCGCGCGCAGCCGCCGCACCCGCCTCAACGCCGATATGCGCGCGGTTTTCACCCGGCAAATGGCGGTGCTCCTGTCTTCGGACCTGTCTGCCGAAATGGCGCTCGAGACCATCCGTTCCTCCGGCACCTCGCCGGTGATCGAGGCCGCCGCAGCCGAGGCCAAGGCGGCGCTCATGGATGGCCAGCCGCTTTCGGTCTCGCTCGACAAGGCCAACGCGGGCTTTCCCCGCTTTTACATCGCGGCGGTGCGCGCGGGCGAAACCTCGGGCGATGTGGCCGCGGTGTTCGAGGGACTGGCCGAGTATCTAGAAACCGTCGGTGCCGACCGCGCGCAACTGGCCACCGCCCTGATCTACCCGGCCTTCGTGGCTGCCGTGTCGCTCCTGGTCTGCGGTATCCTGATGGTCAACGTGGCCCCCGAGATTGCCGCGATGTTCGCGGTCTCTGGCCGCGAATTGCCCCCGCTCACCCAAGTCGTCATGGCGATCAGCGACTGGATTCAGGCGCATTGGATCGCCCTCGCCATCGGCATTGTCGCCAGCATCATCGGCCTTGTCCTTGCCCTGCGCGTGCCGTCCGTGCGCGACCGCTGGCATGGCATTGCCCTCTCGCTGCCGGTCATCGGCCGGCTTCTGCGGCTCTCTGCGGCGGCGCAGTATTTGCGCACGCTGGCGCTGGTGATTTCCAGCCGCCAGACCGTCGTCGATGCCGTGACCTCTGCCAGCGACGTTCTGGTGATCCGCCGCTTCCGCGCCGAAGCGCTCGATCTCGCCGAGGCGGTGCGCTCGGGCGAGAGCCTCAGTCAGGGGCTCACCCGCATGAGCCTCATTCCCCCCGTCTGCCGCCAACTCATTGACGCCGGAGAGAAATCCGCACGCCTTGGCCGCATGACCGAACGCGCGGCGGTGCTGGTCGAAACCTGGCTCACCAACGAGCGCAAGCGTGTTTCGGCCCTGATCGACCCGCTTCTCATGATGATCGTGGGGGCGCTCGTGCTGGTGATCGTGCTGGCGATCCTGTTGCCGATCTTCGATCTTCAGGCCTCTGTCGGCTGATGTGACCGTGGCCGATATGTCTTGCGCGACCGAACGCGCCTTGGCATAACCCGGCAATGACCCATCCCATCGCCCCCAGCCTCCGGATTCGCATCGTCTTTGGCGAAGACGCGATGCTGGGTCCCGGCAAGGCGGACCTCCTGGAACGTATCCGTGATACCGGCTCCATCGCTGCCGCCGGGCGCAGCATGTCCATGAGCTACAAACGCGCGTGGATGTTGGTGGAATCGATGAACGCCGCCTTTCGCGAACCTTTGGTGGAATCCAGCCGGGGCGGGGCCAAGGGGGGCGGGGCCTACCTGACCGATACCGGCATCGAGGTGCTGGCCCATTACCGTAAACTCGAAGACATCATGGCCGAGGCAGGGGCGGCGCGGATCAGCGCCCTGCAATCGCTGCTCAGGGATATTCCCGGCGGAAAATAACGCTTGCCTCTGATCCCCCCTCTTGCGATATGTTTTCTGAACCATATCAGAATCCGGAATTTGGCGTGTCCCATTCGCATCCTCTGCACATCGCCACCGCTTGCGCCCTTGGTCTTGCCGTTCTGATACCCGGCGCGGCACACGCCGAAACCATCACCGTTTTCGCCGCCGCCAGCCTCACCACCGCATTGGCCGAGATCGAGACAGGCTTTGAGGCGGCCAGCGGCCATGACCTCGTGATTGCCCTCGCGGGCTCCTCCGCACTCGCCCGCCAGATTCAGCAGGGCGCGCCTGCCGATGTTTTCCTCTCTGCCAGCCCCGACTGGATGGACGTTCTCCAAGCGGATGGTCTGATCGAACCGGACGCGCGCTTTGACCTCTTGGGCAATCGCCTTGTTCTGGTGGCCCATGGCGATGCCGCGCCCGTGGAAATCGGCCCCGATCTCGATCTGATGGCACGTCTGGGCGACGGGCGGCTGGCCATGGCGCTGGTCGAGAGCGTGCCCGCAGGCGTCTATGGCAAGGCCGCGCTGCAATCCCTCGGGCTATGGGAGGCGGTCGCGCCACAGGTCGCGCAGGCCGACAATGTGCGCGCGGCCCTCGCCTTTGTCGCCACCGGCGAGGCACCGCTTGGCATCGTCTACGCCACCGATGCAACCGCCGACGCGCGCGTGACCATCGTCGGCACCTTCCCCGAGAACAGCCACCCTCCCATCGTTTATCCCGTCGCTGACCTTGCCAACCGCGACACGGCCGCCGAGGCAGAGTTTCTCGCCTATCTGCGCGGACCACAGGCACGCGCCGCCTTCGAACGGCAGGGCTTTGCCGTGCTGGCCCACTAGCGCATGACGGACTGGCTCAGCCCTGCGGAATGGGATGCGGTGCGGCTGTCCTTGCGGGTGGCCCTCTGGGCGACGCTCATCAATCTGCCGGTTGGCATCGCTCTGGCCTATGCGCTTGCACGCGGGCGCTTTCCGGGCCGGGGGCTCTTGAACGTGGCGGTGCATCTGCCGCTCATCATGCCGCCGGTGGTCACGGGATACCTGCTCTTGCTGGGCTTTGGCGCGCGCGGTCCCATCGGCGGCTTTTTCGAGAGCAGCCTTGGCCTCAGCTTTGCCTTCCGATGGACCGGCGCGGCACTGGCCGCCGGGGTCATGGCGCTGCCCTTCATGGTGCGCGCCGTGCGCCTGTCGATCGAGGCGGTCGATCCAAGGCTGGAACAGGCGGCGGCCACGCTGGGCGCCTCACGCCTCTGGGTGTTCCTGACCGTGACCTTTCCCTTGATCATTCCGGGCATTCTCGCGGGCACCGTTCTGACCTTTGCCAAGGGCATGGGCGAATTCGGCGCGACCATCACCTTTGTCTCGAATATTCCGGGCCAGACCCAGACGATCCCGCTGGCGATCGACCTGCTGCTGGAAACGCCGGGGGGCGAAGGGCGCGCGGCCCGGCTGGCGGCGCTGTCGATTGCGCTGGCGGCATCGGCGCTGGCCCTTTCCGAATGGCTCTCGCGGCGGGTTGCGGCCCGTGTCGGGGGGCAATGATGCTCGATGTCTCCCTGCGGCACAGGCTCGGGGCCTTCACGCTCGATGTGCAGTTTCGTGCGCCGTCCGGTGTTACCGTGCTCTTTGGCCGCTCCGGCTCGGGCAAGACCAGCATCGTCAACGCCGTTGCGGGGCTTCTGATACCCGACGAGGGGCGGATCGTCTCGGACGAGCGGGTGTTGCTCGATACCGCCGCAGGGGTCCGCGTCAAACCGCATCGCAGGCGTTTGGGCTATATCTTTCAGGAGGGCCGGCTTTTCCCGCATCTCACCGTGCGCCAGAATCTCGGCTATGGCGCGTGGTTCGCCCCCAAGGGGGCCGCACGCGCCGATCTGGCGCAGGTCGTCGATCTCTTGGGCCTTGGCGCGCTGCTGGAGCGTCGGCCCGCTGCCCTCTCAGGCGGTGAAAAACAGCGCGTTGCCATCGGTCGCGCGCTCCTTGCCGCGCCGCAACTGATCCTGGCCGATGAACCGCTGGCCGCGCTCGACGAGGCGCGCAAGGCCGAGATCCTGCCCTATTTCGAGCGTTTGCGCGATTCGGTCAGCGTGCCGATCCTCTACGTCAGCCATTCCGCCTCCGAGGTGGCGCGTCTGGCGACCACGGTCGTGGCGATCGAGGCTGGCCGCGTCATGGCACAGGGGCCAGCCGCCGAGGTGCTGGGCAATCCCGCCGTTCTGCCCACCGGCGCGCGCGAGGCGGGCGCCGTGCTCCTTGCGCGGGTCGTGGCCCATCACGCCGATGGGCTGTCAGAGCTGTCGGCGGGTGGCATCCCCCTCTTGTTGCCGCGCGTCGCGGCCCATCCCGGCGCCAGCCTGCGCATCCGCGTCGCCGCCCATGACGTGATCCTGGCGCGCACCCGTCCCGAAGGTCTCTCGGCGCTCAATATCCTGTCCGGCATCATCCACGAAATACGCCCCGGTGGCGGGCCCGGTGCCATCGTGGCAATTGATACCGCCGCTGGCCGGGTGCTGTCCCGTGTCACGCGCCGTTCGGCTGCGGCCTTGGGCCTTGCCGTGGGTCAAGAGGTGCATGCCGTGGTCAAGGCCGTCGCCGTCGCCACAACCGATATCGGCGCGGCCTGACTGCCGTCACCCGGTGGTGCGATCCGGGGACAGGATCATCGAGAGCGGCCCGACGCGCGGCGCCTCTTCCCCGAATGCGATCTCACCCTCGATATGGCGCAGGTGGTGATCCACCATCTCTTGCGCGCGCGTCTCATCCCGGTCTGCGATGCTCTGCACAATCCGCGCGTGCTCGTCATCCGAGCACAGGCTGGCCGCATTCGACCCATAGAGGCCGATGATCAGCGAGGTGCGCATGGTCAGTTCCGCCAGATAATGCTCCAGCACCGAATTGCGCCCGATCTTCGCCAGCAGCATGTGAAACGCGCGTGAGGCGCGAATCGCCTTGGGGCGGTCATTCTGGCTTCGGATCGAATCCTCGGTCGCCAGATGCGTGCGCAGACTGGCAATATCGGCCTCATCGGCGCGGCGCACCACGTTGCGGATGATCGTGGCCTCGATGGCGCGACGGGCCTGAAACACATCGCGCGCCTCGTCCTCGGAGGGGGTGGATACAAACGCCCCCCGGTTGGGGATCAGATCGACCACCTGATAGGCCGCCAGCGTCGCAAGCGCGCGGCGTACATGCGCGCGATTGCAGGAGAAAAGATCGCTCAGCGCCTGTTCGCCCAGCTTGGTCCCCGCCCGCAAACGCTGATCCGAGATGGCATCCAGCACATGCTCGACCAGCACGGTTTCCGGGGTGTCAGACATAGGGCGCTCCATTCCATTGCTGCGGGAA
Organism: Roseovarius sp.; assembly: GCF_027019125.1. Taxonomy (GTDB): domain Bacteria; phylum Pseudomonadota; class Alphaproteobacteria; order Rhodobacterales; family Rhodobacteraceae; genus Roseovarius. The sequence goes on from NZ_JALUXE010000027.1 coordinate 221,791, forward strand.
AACTTACATTTTCAGGCTACAAAATCGACCGGAAAAATTGTCTGTTTAAATTGTTAACAATTTATGTTACTAAAGTGTCAATTCAAGTGGAGGAGCCCATGAAAATCTTTGTCATCAACCCCAACTCGACCACGAGCATGACCGACAAGATCGCGGCGTCGGCGCGGGCGGTGACCGCCGCCGGTGTCGTGATCGAGGCGCGCTCGGGTGTGGGGGCCCCCGCCAGCATCGAGGGCCATTACGACGAGGTCATGGCGGCCCCGCGCCTGCTCGATCAGGTCCGCGAGGCCGAGGCGCAAAAGGCCGACGCCATCGTCGTGGCCTGTTTCGACGACCCCGCCATCGGCGCCTGCCGCGAGATCGCCAGCGGGCCGGTGATCGGTATCTGCGAGGCGGCGGTCAAGGCGGCCAGCATGGTCGCCACCTCTTTCAGCGTGGTCACGACCCTGCCGCGCTCGGTTCCGATCATCGAGGAATTGGTCCGCCGCTACGGGCTTGACCACCAGTGCCGCCGCGTGCGCGCCGCCGCGATCCCGGTGCTGGCGCTGGAAGAACCTGGATCGAACGCCCGCCAGCTGGTGCGTGCCGAAATCCTCAAGGCGATCGAGGAGGATCGTTGCGAGGCCGTGGTTCTGGGCTGTGCCGGCATGGCCGACCTTGCCGCTTGGCTGACAGAAGAAACCGGAATCCCCGTCATCGACGGCGTGACCGTCGCCACGAAATTCGCCGAAGCCCTCGTGGGTGCGGGCATCAAGACCAGCAAGATCGGTGCCTACGCGCCACCAAACCCGAAATAATGCATCTCAGGGAGGAGAGTCATGACAATTTCAGATACAAACCGGGGTGTTTTGCCGCATGACGGGCATATGCCCGAGGTGATCGAACACAAGGGTCTGGGCGAGGAATCGCTGGCCCCCCAGAAAACGCGGATCATGGACCCGTGGTCCTATCTCTTCGCCTGGCTTGGCGGCTGCGTCTCCATCGGGACCTTTACCATCGGCTCGGGCCTCGTGGGCACGCTGAACCTGCTGCAGGTGTTTCTGGCCATCGCCATCGGCTGCACCGTCATCGGCGTTGCGCTGATGATCAACGGGGCGGCGGGGCATAAATACGGCATCCCGATGATGGTGCAATTGCGCTCGGCCTTCGGCTTTTCCGGCGCGCGTATCCCGGCGCTGGTGCGCTCTGTCCCCGCCCTCGTCTGGTTCGGTTTCCAAAGCTGGATCGGTGCCGGCGCGCTCAACCTGGTGAGCGAGACGCTGTTTGGCTATTCCAATATCGTGGTCTTTTTCGTGGGCTTCCAGGCGCTGCAGATCCTGCTCTCGGTGCTGGGCTTTCACGGCATCAAGTGGCTTGAGAATATCGGCTCGGTGTTCATCATCGGCGCGCTGATCTACATGTTCACCTCTGTCATCGGCAAATACGGCGACGAAATCAGCACCAATCTGATCAATGTCGAGGGCACCTGGGGTGCGCCGTTCTGGGGGGCGACCATGCTCTTTCTGGGCATCTATGCCACGATGATGCTGAATGTCTCGGACTATAGCCGCGAATTGCGGCAGGATGTCGGGCGGGTGCGTCAGGTGGTGATCTATGCCAATTCGATCCTGCCCGCGACGCTCTTCATGGGCCTGATCGGCCTCATGGTGTCGAGCGCGACCGGAGAAGTTGACCCGATCCGCGTCTTCTCGAATGCGGTGGATAACAAGCTCCTGCTCGTCGTCACCCTGCTCTTCATTGCCTTTGCGCAGGTCACGACCAATATTCTCAACAATGTCGTGCCGCCCGCCTATGCGCTGATGGATGTGTTCAAGCTCAGCTACAAGAGTTCTGCGGTTCTCGTCGGTCTTCTGGCCTTTGCCACCTTCCCCTGGGAACTGGTCAAGAACGAATCCGCCGCCGGCCTCAACCTCTTCATCCAGACCTATAGCGCCTTCTTGGGTCCGATCTTTGCGATCCTCGTGGTGGATTACTACCTGCTGCGCCGCCAGACGCTCGACCTCGACAAACTCTATGACGAGAGCGGCGATTACGCGGGCTACAATCCGGCGGCCATCATCGCCATGGCGGTGGGTGTGGTTGCGGCGCTGACCTTTTCGGCGGTGTCGTGGTATGCCAGCTTGATCCCGGCGGGTGTCACCTATTACGTGCTGATGCGGCACCTGCCCGCCGCACAGCGGTTTCTTGACCGCTGACCCGCAGTCAGACCGGGGCAGGGGGCGCCAACCGCCCCCTGTCCGCACTTTTTCTTACAAACCAGGATCCCCGGAGGTGATGACATGATCCGCTATCCCCGAGATTTGCGCGGCTACGGCCCCCAGATGCCAGACCCACAATGGCCCGGCGGCGCAAGGATCGCGGTGCAGTTCGTGCTCAACTACGAGGAAGGCGGCGAAAACTGCCTGCTGCATGGCGATGCCGCGTCAGAGGCGTTCCTGTCGGATATTCCGGGGGCTACGCCTTGGCCCGGTCAGCGCCACTGGAACATGGAATCGATCTATGACTACGGCGCGCGCGCCGGGTTCTGGCGTCTGCATCGCCTCTTTACCGGCATGGGCATCCCGCTCACCATCTATGGCGTGGCGTCCGCCCTTGCCCGCAGCCCCGAACAGGTGGCCGCCATGCAGGCCGCAGACTGGGAAATCGCCAGCCATGGCCTCAAATGGATCGAGCACAAGGACATGCCCGAGGCCGAAGAACGCGCCGCCATCGCCGAGGCGGTGCGCCTGCATACCGAGGTCACGGGCACCCGTCCGCGCGGCTGGTATACCGGCCGCTGCAGCGTCAATACCGTCCGCCTCGTCGCCGAAGAGGGCGGGTTTGATTACATCTCGGATTGCTACGACGACGACCTGCCGCACTGGCAGGAGTTCGGCGCGCGCGACCAGCTGATGATCCCCTATACGCTCGAATGCAACGACATGCGCTTTGCCGCCTCGCCCGGTTGGGTGACGGGCAGGGATTTCGAAACCTATCTGACCGATACCTTTGACACGCTTTATGCCGAGGGGCAGGAGGGCGCGCCCAAGATGATGACCGTGGGGCTGCATTGCCGCCTCATTGGCCGCCCCGGCAAGATCGCGGGCCTGCGCCGTTTCCTCGAGCATGTTCAGAGCCATGCAAACGTATGGTGCCCGCGCCGGATCGACATTGCAGAACACTGGGCGAAAACCCATCCGCACGGCCGCCGCGAGCGGCCCAGCCAGATGACCCAGGCGCGCTTTTCCGAGGTGTTCGGCCCGCTGCTCCCCGCCCCGTGGATTGCGGACCGCGCATGGCAGATGGAGCTTGGCCCGGCCCATGACAGCGCATCGGGGTTGCTCAACGCCTTCTCGCGCGTGCTGCGACAGGCCAGCCCGGCAGAGCGCGGCCCGCTGACGCCTGCGCAGCTTGAGGCCGAAACCCTCCCGCGCTTGCAGGCGCTCTTGCCATGACCGCGCCCCTTATCGCCCGGGCCCTGACCGCTGCCGCCTTTGCCCCCTATGGCGATGTGCTGGAGGCGGCGGGCGCTCCCGACCGGATGATCAACGCAGGCCTCTGCGGGCGCTTCCATGATCGCGCCCGGCTCGAATTTCTGGATGGCCGCGCCGGGATCAGCCTTTTCGATGCCGAGGCGCGGCACCTGCCCTACACGCTCGACCTGATGGAGCGGCATCCCTTGGGCTCGCAGGCGTTCATCCCGCTCGACGGGGTGCCGATGCTGCTCTGCGTCGCCGAGGATGACAATGGCCGCCCCGCCACCCCGCGCGCCTATCTCAGCCAGCCGGGGCAGGGGGTCAATCTGCTGCGCAATGTCTGGCACGGCGTTCTGGCCCCCATCGGGCGCGCCGGGCGCTACGCCGTGATCGACCGGATCGGCCCCGGCGACAATCTCGAAGAGTTTTACTTTGACCAGCCTCTGACCGTGGAAGGACCGCAGCCGTGACCAAGCGCAGCTATTACACCCCCGAAGGCGGCCTGCCGCCGCAAACCCAGCTTCTGACCGGCCGCGCCGCCTTTACCGAGGCCTATGCCGTCATCCCGCGCGGCACCATGAGCGACATCGTAACGAGCTATCTGCCCTTCTGGGACAAGGCGCGGTTCTGGGTTCTGGCGCGACCGCTCTCGGGCTTTGCCGAAACCTTCTCGCAATATATCGCCGAGGTGCAGCCGGGCGGCGGTTCTGACCGCCCCGAGACCGAAGAGGGCGTCGAGGCGGCGCTCTTTGTCGTTGAGGGCGCGCTGCGCCTCACCTTGGACGGGCAGGCGCATGACATGACCGAGGGCGGCTTTGCCTATATTCCACCGGGCACCGCCTGGACGCTGCGCAATACCGCCGACACACCCGTCAAATTCCACTGGATACGCAAGGCCTATCAGGCCGTCGCCGGTCTCGACCATCCGCCGGTCATGGTCGTCAATGAAAACGACATCGCGCCCATCCCCATGCCCGACACCGACGGCGGCTGGGCCACGACCCGCTTCATGGACCCTGCGGACATGCGCCACGACATGCATGTCACCGTCGTCACCTTTCAGCCCGGCGCGGTGATCCCCTTTGCCGAAACCCATGTGATGGAACACGGGCTTTACGTGCTCGAGGGCAAGGCAGTCTACCGCCTCAATCAGGACTGGGTCGAGGTCGAGGCCGGCGATTTCATGTGGCTGCGCGCGTTCTGCCCACAGGCCTGTTACGCCGGCGGTCCGGGGCCGTTCCGCTATCTGCTCTACAAGGACGTGAACCGGCACATGGCTCTCTGAGGCGGGGGCGCTGCCCCCGGACCCCCGAGGTATTTCGGGCCAGATGAAGCAACAAGAAAAATCCAGAATTCGATCTGTCAGGGAGGAAAAAATGACTGCAATCGACCATGGGCATGTGCCCACAGGCAATACGATGGACCCCGAGGGCAATACCCTCAACCCGGTCGGGGCGGATGAAAAGACATGGGGATGGTTCGCCATCTTCAACGTCTGGGCCAATGACGTGCAGTCGCTCTTTGGCTATTCGCTCGTGGCCTCGCTTTTCATCTCTTACGGGGTCAGCGGCTGGACCGCCTTTGCCGCCCTCATCGCGGCGGGGCTCTTTACCATGTGGATGGTCAATCTCTCGGGGGCCGCGGGCGAGAAATACGGCATCCCCTACCCGGTGCTGGCGCGTGCGAGTCTCGGCACCAGCGGCGCGAAACTGCCCGCGATCCTGCGCGCCACGGTGGCGGTGTTCTGGTATGGCGTGCAGGTCTATTTCGCCTCGACCGCGGTGGCGCTCCTGATCCGCTCGATCACCGGGGCCAGCGGCGGCGCGGAAATCCTTGGCCTCACCGGCATCGACTGGCTGTCGTTCTTCATCGTCTGGGCCTTTCATATCGTGATCTTCTGGCGCGGTATGAACTGGGTCGAGACCTTTCTCAACATCGCCGGCCCCTTCGTCTATCTGGTGATGATCGGACTTGTCATCGTGCTCTGGCAACGCTCTGACGGGCAGCTTCTGTCTGCCGCAGGCACGATCTTTGCCAATCCGGATGCAACCTTTGCCAGTGAATTCAACGGGTTTGTCGCCATCGTCGGCACCATGGTGGCCTATTTCGCCGCCGTGATGATCAACTTCAGCGACTTTTCCCGCTATGCCAAGGACAGGCCCGCCATGCTCCTCGGCAACCTCACCGGATTGCCCTTCAACATGATCCTCTTCTCGGCTTTGGCGCTGCTGACCACGGCCGGGGCGGCGGTGGTCTTTGGCGAAGAGATCACCAACCCGAGCGAGATCGTCGAACGCACCGACTCGGTGCTCTTGGGCGTGATCGCCGCGATCACCTTCTTTGCCGCGACCGTCGGCATCAACCTTGTCGCCAATTTCATCCCGGCGGTGAACGGCATCGCCAATCTCGCCCCCGGCAAGATCAGCTTTCGTCAGGCGGGGCTGATCACCTCGGTCTTCGCGCTCGTCATCGGCGGGCTCTGGACCAGCTTCATCAGCGCATTCGGCATCGGCGGTTTCGTCAACACGCTCGGCGCCACGCTGGCCCCGATCTTTGGCATCATGATCGTGGATTACTATGTCCATCGCAAAGGCCAACTCGACCTTGACGATCTCTATGACATGCAGGGCGGGCGTTATCATTACCAGAACGGCTGGAACCGGACGGCGGTCACGGCCTTTGGCCTTGCGGCGGTGTTTTCCGTGGCAACGGTCTGGGTGCCGTGGTTCGGATTCCTCTCGGGCTACAACTGGGTGATTGGCGCGGTCCTGGGCGGCGGCCTCTACAGCATGCTGGCCAAAGGCGCCCCACGGATCTGAGCAAGGTCCCCGCGCGCGGCGATCAGGGCCTCGGCCCACCTGCCGCGCGCAAACCCTCTTGCGCGCCGCGCGCAGCTTGGCTATCAGGCAGCCCACGGGTGATTAGCTCAGTTGGTAGAGCGCTTCGTTTACACCGAAGATGTCGGGAGTTCGAGTCTCTCATCACCCACCATCAAAATTTTCAAAATTTCATCAGATGCTTGGCTCTTGCCTCTTCGCCATTCGCGCAGGGACTTACTGTTGTGTGGCAATGGTGTGTCTCCGTCCGCGCCCGCATTGCAGCTTTGGGTGTGGCGCGCAAACTGGGGTCAGGCCTCAGAGTCCTTGTGCGATCCTTCCGGGTCAAGGACGCCGCGATGTATCCAGACTGTTTCGTCTGCCCCCTTTGAACGGCCCGCCATCAGTCCGGGCCCAGCGGGACCAAGCAGATCCGCAGGGTCGAGCAAGGCAAAGATCGCACCTTCACGCCCGATCTGCGCGTTCTGTCACGGGTAGAATTCCAGCGGCTTGCCCAATGATCCTAGCTTTAACTCCCGCAAGTCTTGCCCGGTGAGGGATGGTTCGGACGCTCTGATGAAATAAACTTTGGGCGGTTTGAAACTTTTGCTTCCCGGCTGACGTGTCTCCTGCATCAGCGGCTCAGACGAGCCTTTGAAAACAAGGGAGAACAAAAAATGACCTTCAAAACCTTTCTGAGCACGGCCACCGCCATTGCCCTTGGCACCGCCGTTTATGCCGCCAATCCGACAGTCGGCGGCGCGCCGATGCTCGTAGAGCGCAACATCATCGAAAATGCTGTCAATTCGCCGGTTCACACAACGCTGGTTGCGGCGGTGAAAGCCGCCGATCTGGTCGAGACATTGCAGGGGCCGGGGCCATTTACCGTGTTCGCGCCGGTGAACGATGCGTTTGCGGCCCTGCCCGCGGGCACGGTCGAGACGCTGCTGATGCCCGAGAACAAGGCCATGCTGCAAAAGGTCCTGACGGCTCATGTGGTCGCCGGTGACTGGTCTGCCGCCGACATCATCGCCGCCGCTCGCGCCAGCAAAGATGGCTTTTACCACTTCAACGCCGTGTCGGGAGACGCCCTGTCGGCGCAGGTCAAAGGCAACAACGTCTACATCATTGATGAAAGCGGCAACGCGGCCCGTGTAACGGTGGCTGATGTAGACCAATCCAACGGCGTGATCCACGTGATCAACGCTGTCCTCGTGCCAAAGTAATCCCCCACACTGGCACGGGGTCTGCCCCTCCGCCGCACGGATGGCGGGGGGGCTTTACGCAGCTTGATGCGGATATGCTTCCTGAAAACCCATGTTCGCGCAAATCGGTTTCGGGTGCGCACAGGCCGTCTCAGCCTCGCGCAATCTCCAGAAACCGCGCAATCTGGTCCTCTGTCACAGACCAGTCGCACACGAACCGCGCCATCAGTGGCTCATCTCCTGCGCCGCTCTCCAATGGCCCCTCGTATAGCCCATAGACCGCCCCAGCCGCCTTGAGCCGCTGATGCGTGACGCGGGGCAGGCGGGCAAAGATCATGTTGACGGCGCGCTCGAACACCATCTCTGCCCCCGGCACGTCGCGCAATCCCGCCTCCAGCACCGCAGCCCTGGCATTGGACTCCTGCGCTGTGCGCAGCCACAGGTCGTCGCGCAAATAGCCCAGCATCTGCGCCGACAAATACCTATGCTTTGACACCAGATGCGCCGACCGCTTGCGCCGCAATTCGAATTCCCAGGCATTCTCGGGGTTGAAGAAGATCACCGCCTCGACGCCCAGACAGCCGTTCTTGGTGCCGCCCATGCTGACTGCGTCAATGCCCGCCTTCCACGTCATCTCGGCAGGCGTGCAGCCCAGGGCCGCCACCGCATTGGCAAAGCGCGCCCCGTCCATGTAGCAGGGCAGCCCGTGATCGCGCGCAATCTGGCAGAGTGCTGCTATTTCGGCGCAGGTGTAGATCCGCCCCCGTTCCGTCGCCTGCGTCAGGGCGAGCGGCCCGTGCTGCGGATTGTGCACATCCCCCGCCGGCCAGAGCGCAATCGCGCGGGCCAGATCCTCGGGCGTCATCTTGTCCGCTTCCCCCACAAGGCTCAGCTTGGCCCCGCCGGTGAAAAACTCGGGCGCGTTACACTCATCCACATGGATATGCGACAGCGGCGTGCAGAACACCGTCTGCCACGGCTCCGACAGGGTCGCCAGCGCCAGCGCATTGGCCGCCGTGCCCGTGGCCACCAGATAGACACTGGCCTGCGGCGCCTCGAACATCTCGCGCAGCCGGTCGCGGACCTCCTGCATCGGTGCCTCGGTGCCATAAGAGGGCATATGACCGATATTGACCTCGGCCATCGCCTGCATCACGGCAGGCAGCGCCGGGCCGGAATTGTCAGAGGCGAATTGCATCAGAGCGGCTCCTCGATGATGTGATCTTCCCAATCGTCCTCGGGCACTTCGAATTCCGGCACCGTGCGATGCCGCATCGACACGCCCGCCTCATGCACGCTGTTCGCATCGCCGGAAATCAGCGGGTGCCAGTCGAACAGCGGCTTGCCCTCGTAGAGCAGCTTGTAGGCGCAGGTTTCCGGCAGCCAATAGGCATGGCTCTCGATCGTATGGGGCTTGAGCGTGATGCACTCGGGCACGAACTGATGCCGGATCGGGTATTGCGCGCAGAGGCAGGTGGTATCGTCGAACAGGCGACAGGCCACGCGGGTAAAGGCGACCTCGCCGCTCTCTTCATCCTCCAGCTTGTTCATGCAGCATTTGCCGCAGCCATCACACAGCGCTTCCCATTCCGCGCGGGTCATGCGGTCAAGCCGCGTGGTTTCCCAGTAACGTGGGCGCAATCCGCTGCGATTTATGGCGTCACTCATAGCGCGGCCAGAATGGCGCGGGCGCGCAGGCAATCGGCATCCATCTGCGCGATGAACGCCTCCAGACTGTCGAATGTCGCCTCGGGGCGCAGATACTCGACCAGCCCGACCGACAGGTTGGCCCCATAGAGATCGCCCGTGAAATCAAACAGGAAGGTCTCGATATTGGCCTCTTCGCCCTGAAACATCGGCCGCACGCCGAGCGACGCGGCACCGTGATACTGCCCCTTGTGCGGCCCATCCAGCACATCGACCAGCACCGCGTAAATCCCGAACTTGGGCGGATGCAGCCCCTTGATCGACATATTGGCCGTGGGATAGCCCAGCGTGCGGCCGCGCTGTTCGCCGCCAATCACCGGCCCGTCGATCCGGTGCCAATGGCCCAGCATGGCGGCGGCGGCGCGTGGCTCGCCTGCACTCAGCGCGGCGCGGATCGCGGTGGATGATACCTGCCCGCTCTCGCCCTCCAGGAGCGTTGCGATGGTCACGTCAAACCCCATCTCGCGGCCAAAACCCTCCAGCATCGCGGCATTGCCCGCCCGTCCCTTGCCAAAACAGAAATCCGATCCCACCACCACATGCCGCAGACCCAGACCGTCGCGGATCACGTTCTCGGCAAAGGCGCGCGGGCTGAGCGCGGCCAGACCGGCGTTGAAGTTGATCTCATAGAGCCGCTCGACCCCCAGCTTTTCCAGCCGATGCGCCCGCGCCTCGCGGCCCATCAGGCGAAAAGGCGGCGCGTCGGGGGCGAAATATTCCCGCGGATGCGGCTCGAAGGTGAGAATCCCCAGCGGCGCGCCAATGCGCTGCCCCGCGCTGCGCGCCATCTCGATCACCGACCGATGGCCAATATGCACGCCATCGAAATTGCCGATGGCGGCGCTCGCGCCCCGGTCGGCGTCGGTGACATAGGTGTAATCGCGGATGATACGCATGGGCAGAGGGGTAGCGCCGCAGCGCCGTCTGCGCAAGAGCGATCAGGCGCTGCGCGGGCGGCGCAGGGCAGTCACAAGATAGACCAGCAAGAGACCCAAGGCGCTTCCCGTCAGAAAGAGCGCCAGCGCCGCCCCCATCGGCGGCAGCGGCACCATGCCCGCCAGCGGCCCCGGCAAATCCCCTGTCACCAGAACCCATCCCATCGTCGCTCCGAACCAGCCCAGCACCATCGCAAGGCCACCGCCCAAGACCCCCTGCAACCCGGCCCGACGCCCGCGCAGCCCCCGGCGCAGCGCGGTGACAGGCCGCCCGAGATCCCGCCCGATGGCCAAGAGGGCGGGCACCACCAAAAGCACCAGCACCATCCCGAACCCAAGCCCGTAAACCAGCGTGATCACCGTCGGCTTGAGGAATTGCGCTTGGGTTGAGCGTTCAAAGAGCAAGGGCGCCAGCCCCAGAACCGTCGTCAGCGTGGTCAAGAGCACGGCGCGCAACCGGTCGGCGGTGCCCTCGATAATGGCCGGGAACAATCCGCGCGATTGCGCATGTTCGTCAATCGACGTGACCAGCACGATGGAATCGTTGATGATGATGCCGGTCATGCCCAGCAATCCGACGACCGTGAACATCGACAGCGGCACATCCCATTGCGCATGGCCCCAGATCGTGCCCACCAGACCAAAGGGAATGATCGCCATCACCACCATGGGCCGGGTCCAGCTGGCGAAAACCAGCGACAACACGATGTAAATGCCCAACAGCGTGGCCATCAGGCCCAGCCGCGCATCGGCCATGAACGCGTCTTCCTGCTCATTCAACCCCGCCAGCCGATACTCGACCTGATAGCGTGCCGCGACATCGGGCAGGATTTCCGCCTCCAGCGCGCGGGAAATCTCGGCGGCGCGGGCCGGGTCATCCTCGGAAATATCGCCCGTCACCGTCACCAGCCGCAGGCCGTTTTCCCGCCGGACCGAGGCAAAGCCGGTGCGCGTCTCGACGCTGACCACATCGGCCAGCGGCACGTATTGCCCTGCGGGCGTGCGCAATTGCATCCTTTCCAGAAAATCGGCGGTCAGCTCCTCCTCGGGCAGTTCTACCCGCACTTCGGCAGAGCGCGGCCCGTCCGGGTAGGTTGCCGCCTCGATGCCGCTCACCCGGTTGCGCAGCGTGCGCCCCAGATCGTCGATGGTAAATCCGAGCGCCGCCCCCTGCGGCGTCAGGTCCAGGATCACCTCGGCCTTGTCATAGGCCAGACTGTCCTCCAGGCCTGAGACCTCGGGATACCGCCCGAGCGCGGTTTTCAGCGCCTCTGCCGCGGATTTGAGCTGTTCTGCCTCCGCGCCATAAAGCTGAATGTCGAGCGCATCGCCCCCCGGCCCCGCCCGCGACCCGCGAAAGCTCAGCGTTTCGGTCAAGGGATGCTGCACCACCCGCTCTTGCAGATCGGCGACAAAGGCAAAGCTGGAATAGGGCCGCAGATCGGCGTCGATCAATTCGATGGAAATCCCCCCCAAAAGATCGGCCTCGCGCGTGTCCGATCCCGACAGGCCGCGCCCTGCCGCGCCGCCTACCTGCGCCACCACATAGGCCAGCGGGTTTGCCCCGTGCTCGGCCTCGTACTCCGCACCCAACGCCTCGGCGGCCTCTTGCAAGGCGCGCATCTGCGCCAGCGTATCCGCGCGCGTGGCCCCCGGCAGCATGGCGAAATTGCCCGTCACGCTGCCTTGTTCCGGCGCGTTGAAGAACCGCCATGTCACATCGCCGCGCACGAAACTCGCCACTTGCGTGGCCAAGAGCATCACCGCCGCCGCCAGGACCGCATAGCGCCCCCGGATCACCCAGGCGATGAGCGGGCGAAAGGCACGGTCGCGAAATACCCGGAACCCTCGGTTCACCAACCGGCTCGGGATGTCGTACCAATGCTCTCGGACGGAATGGGCCAGAGCATGGGCCATATGGTTGGGCAGGATCAGGAAGCACTCGATCAGGCTCGCCACCAGCACGGCAATCACCGTGAAGGGAATGTCATAGATCAGATCGCCAAACCGCCCGCCAATGACCGCAAGACCAAAGAAGGCGATCAGCGTGGTCAGTGTCGCGGCAAAGACCGGCATCGCCATGCGCCCGGCGGCCCGCTCGGCCGCCACCATCGGCGGCTCGCGCAGGCGGCGATGCCGCGCATCGGCATGTTCGCCTACCACAATGGCATCATCCACCACGATCCCCAGCGTGATGATCAAGGCGAACAGCGAAATCATGTTGAGCGTGAGACCGGCGGCATACATGAATGCCATCGCTGCCAGCATCGCCACTGGAATCCCCGCCGCGACCCAAAACGCCGTGCGCGCGTTCAGGAACAAGAACAGCAGCCCCACCACCAGCGCCAGACCCGTCAACGCATTCTCGACCAGCATCTTGATCCGGCCCGAAATCGCCTCGGCCCGCGTGCGAATGAGGTCGATGCTCACGCCTTCGGGCAGGGTCTCGGCCATGCGGTCCGCCACCGCCTGCACCTCGGCCTGAATATCCAGCGCATCGCCCCGCGCAGAGCGGTCCACCCGCACACTCATTGCCGGGGTCTCGCCCACGTAATAGGCCAGCGCCCGCGTCGCCCCCTCGACCCGCACGCGCGCGACATCCCCGACCGTCAAGGCGCTGCCATCGGGCGCAATGCGCAGCGTGATCGCGGCAATATCGCGGGCGCTGCGCTTTTGCGTGCCGGTGCGCAGGCGGGTATTGGCCCCGGTCATGTCCCCCGCCGGATCGGCGGTGATCTCGGCGGCAATGGCGGCGGCAATCTCGGCCATGGTGATGTCATGGGCGATCAACGCCTGACCCGGCACCTCGATCACGGTTTCGGGCGCTGCCACGCCTTCGATGGTCGTCCGCGTCACCCCGGCATCAAAGAGCCGCGCCACCAGTTCATCCGCCAGCCGCGCCAGTTGCTCGGTGCCCACCGGCCCGGTGATCACCACATCCGTCACCTGATCGCGCCAGGCGCCGCGCCGCACAACAGGCTCTTCCGCGTCATCGGGCAGGGTGGTGATGATATCCAGCGCCGCCTGCACCTCGTCCGCCGCGCGGCCCATATCCCAGCCCGGCTCGAATTCGAGCGTCACCAGCGCGCTGTTCTCGCGGCTGAGCGAGGTCGCGGCCTCCACCCCCTCGACCGCCAGAAGGGCAGGTTCCAGCACCTGCACGATGCCGCCGTCCACATCCTCGGCGCTCGCCCCCTCCCAGGCGACCGACACGCTCACATTGTCGATCACCACATCGGGAAAGAATTGCGCCCGCATTCTCGGCAAGGCCATCAGCCCCAGCGCCACCATCAGCACCAACAGCAGATTGGCCGCCGTGCGGTGCCGCGTGAACCAGGAAATGACAGCCGCCATGCCGCTCAGCCTCCGATGCGGCGTTCCAGCCGTTCCACCGTGCTCAGCGAGACTTCGGGTTGTTCCAACTGCGCCAGCAGGCGGCGCTTGGCCTCTTCCGGCATGTCGGTGCTGGCCTCGACATAGGCCACCAGCCGCGCCCGCCGGTCCGGGCTGAGCGTGACGGTGTCCGCCCCGGGCACGGCCTCGGCACTCTCCAGCTTGCGCACCTTGATCCCTGCGCCCAGAACCGGCGTGCGTTCCGCCACCACATCGCGCCCCGCCAGCCCCGGCGCCGCCACCAGAATATCATTGCCCTGCCGTCGCAAGAGCGTGACGGCCACCGCCTCCAACCGCTCCTCGGCACCGATCACCAACACCTGACCATCCGGCCCAAGCGCCGTCGCGGGCAGGCGAATGGCGGCGCTCAAGACGGGCTCTTCAACCGTCACGGTCACGAAATCGCCGGGTTTCATCGCCGGGGCATTGTCCAGCGTGGCAAAGACCAGACGCCCGCTTTCTCCCTCGGCCAGTGCCGCGCCCTGCCGCGTGATCCGCCCTGTCGCCGTCAAATCCAGCCCGCCGGTATCAAGCGTCACCGTCACCGGCGCATCACTCAACCCTCCGGCCTCATCCAGCAGCCGCGCATATTGCGCCGTGGACAGGCGAAACGCCACCTCCATCGCCGCGCCATCCACCAGTTGCGCCAGTTGCTCATTGGCTGCCACCAGACGGCCCGCAACCACGCTTACCTCGCTCAACCTGCCGGTGAACCCTGCGATGATCCGTGTCTCGGACAGCCGCCGCTCGGCCTCGGACAGCGCCAGCTCGGCGCGCGCCGTGGATGTCGCCGCCTGATCTATCCGCGCCTCCGCCAGTGCCAGCGCCTGACGGCTGGCCAATACCGCCTGCCGCGCCTGCACCACGTTGAATTCCGCGTTCTCGACGGCCGTCAGCGTGCCCACGCCGCGTGCCTCAAGATCACGTTGCCGCGCCAAGGCCCGATCCTGTATTTCGGCCTGCTCGCGCCGCGCGGCCAATTCATCGCGCGCCAGATCGAGCGCGCGCGCCGCCTCGCGCGCCTCGGCGCGGGCATCCATCAGGTCCGTGCGCGCGCGCTCGCGCGCGCTTTCGGCATCCGCAGGGTCGATCCGCGCCAGAAATTGCCCGGCGCGCACCATGCCGCCTTCGATGAATTCGGGCGCCAGCTCGGTGATCACCCCGGTCGCCTGCGCGCGGATTTCCAGCGTGCGGCGGCTCTCGATCTGGCCAAAGGCGGTGAGGGTGGGGGTGATCTCTGTCTCGACCGCCCGCACCGTGCGCACGGCAAAGGCGCGCTCCTTGCGCTCGGGCACACGCACCTCACGGGCCATGCGCTCTTGCACGGCACTGACCACGGTCTGTCCGGCATAGGCCAAGAGACCCAAGGTAAGAGCAAGCAGAAAGAGCCCGATCAGACCCTGACGCAAAAACCGCATGGCGCGCAACCTCTTGAACCGGCCCGGTCGGCTGGCCGGTCCCCATAATGTAACGTCGGCCCACAGAATGCCAAGCCGCTCGCAGAGGTCATACGCCGCCGCGCGTCACTTCCGGCGTTGATGCTCGTCAAGGCGCGGCATGATCTCCACGAAATTGCAGGGCCGATGCCGATAATCGAGCTGATATTTCAGGATTTCGTCCCAGGCATCCTTGCACGCCCCCGGACTGCCCGGCAGCGCAAAGAGATAGGTGCCCCCCGCCACGCCCCCCGTCGCCCGGCTCTGCACCGCCGAGGTGCCGATCTTCTGCATCGAGACGATGGTAAAGACCGTGCCAAAGGCGTCGATTTCCTTTTCATAGACATCGCGATGCGCCTCCACGGTCACATCGCGGCCCGTCAGGCCCGTGCCCCCCGTGGAAATCACCACATCCACCTCCGGATTGGCGATCCATTCGCGCAACTGCTCGGCCACCTGATCCCGCTCGTCCCGCACGATCATGCGATCCGCAAGGATATGCCCCGCTTCCTCGATCCGCGCGACCAGCGTATCGCCCGAGCGGTCATCAGACATATCGCGGCTGTCCGATACCGTCAGAACGGCGATCCGCACCGGGATGAACGCCTTGCTCTCGTCAATTCGCGACATGGGATCAACTCCTTTGCATGAGCGCCAGACGCGCGGCCAGCGCTGTAAAAATCGTGGCCGAGGCTATCCCCAGCCCCCGCGCGAACCGTGGCGAGGTCGCCAGACGCCGCCCCAGCCCCCCGGCAAAAACCCCGACCGCGCCGTTGATCACAAACCCACCCACCGCGAGGATCAAGCCAAAGATCAGGAACTGCGGCAGGATGGCGCGCGCGGGGTCAACGAATTGCGGCACAAAGGCCAGCACAAAGAGAATGACCTTGGGATTGAGCAGGTTCACCATCATCCCCTCGCGGAATGCGCGTGCCACACCCATCACGCGCGCATCGGGGCGCAGGGGGCCCGTTCGCAACGCGCCCCAGGCCAGCCACAAGAGATAGCCAACCCCCAGCCAGCGGATCACGTCCAGAACCAACGGCTGTGCGGCGATGGCCGCCGCCAGCCCCAGCCCCGCCAGCGTTACATGCACCATGCCCCCCGCCGAAATCCCGGCACTCGCGGCCAGCGCCGGCCGCGGTCCCGCGCGCAATCCCAGACCAAGGCAGAACATCATGTCCGCCCCCGGCGTGAGGTTGAGCGCGAGCCCCGCCGGAATGAACGCCAAGAGGGTCAAAGGATCGACGATCACGCCCCCCCCTCCCGCAATCGCGCCTTGAGCGCCAGCAAATCCGCCCAGGCCTCGCGCTTGGCCTCGGGCGTGCGCAAGAGATAGGCGGGATGAAACATCGGCAAGGCAGGCTTGCCATAGGCCTCGGCCCAGCGCCCGCGCAGCCGGGTGATGCCGCGCTGACCCAATCCCGCCTCGCAACTGATATTGCCCATGAGCACGACCGCCGCCGGGTTCACCAAGGCCACATGCCGCGCCACGAAGGGGCGCATCATCGCGATTTCCTCGGCATTGGGGTCGCGATTCTGCGGTGGCCGCCACGGCAGGACATTGGTGATATAGACCGCCTCTTGCGGCGCATCTGCCCCGCGCATGAGGCCAATCGCCGCCAGCATCCGGTCGAGCAATTGCCCCGCCCGGCCCACAAAGGGCTTGCCCTGCTGATCCTCGTCCCGTCCCGGCGCCTCTCCGATGATCATCACCCGCGCCGCCGGATTGCCATCGCTGAACACCAGATTGCGCGCCCCGCGCTTCAACTCGCAATGCGGATAGGCCGCAAGGGCCGCGCGCAACGCCTCAAGATCCACGGCTGCCGCCGCCGCCGCTTGCGCGGCCGCTACCGGATCGGCGCCTGCGGGCGTGGCCGGCGCGGCCAGCGCTGCGCGCGGGGGTTCGGCCTTGGGGGGCGCGACAGGCTTGGCGGCCTTCTCGGGCAACTCATACCGATTGACCGGCGCATCGCCAATCGCCTCGGTCGCGCCAAGCTCGATCTGCCAGATCAGGCTGGCCAAGGCGTCATGGGGGCTGAGCGTTGATTCCATGGGCGCGACGCTACCCCGTGGCGGGCTGCGGTGAAAGGGCCATGATGGCGCGCCCGGGGCCGAGCACGCAGTCGGGGGATATGCAGAACGATGAACGCCACGGCCCCGCGACAAACCCCGCCTTGCCCTGTGGCGACACCGGTCTTACAAGGCTCTGGGAACCGGTTCGGAGGGCGGCATGACATTTCCACACGCGCATCTTCTGGGGATCGAGCCGCTGTCCCCGGCGGACATCACCGCGATTCTCGATCTGGCCGAGGATTACGTGACCCTCAACCGCAGCGCCACCAAACATGGCGATGCGCTGGCAGGGCTCACGCAGATCAACATGTTCTTCGAGAACTCCACCCGCACCCAGGCCAGTTTCGAGTTGGCAGGCAAGCGGCTGGGCGCGGATGTGATGAACATGGCGATGCAGGCCTCCAGCCTGAAAAAGGGCGAAACCCTGATTGACACCGCCCTCACCCTCAACGCCATGCACCCCGATCTTCTGGTGGTGCGCCATCCCCATTCCGGCGCGGTGGACCTGCTTGCGCAAAAGGTGCGCTGCGCCGTGCTCAACGCGGGCGACGGGCGGCACGAACATCCCACTCAGGCGCTCTTGGATGCGCTGACGATCCGTCGTGCCAAGGGGCGGCTGCACCGTCTGACCGTGGCCATCTGCGGCGACATCGCCCATAGCCGCGTGGCGCGCTCGAATATCCTGCTGCTGGGCCGGATGGAAAACCGCGTCCGCCTCATCGGTCCGCCCACGCTCATGCCCGCTGGCATCGACGCCTTTGGCGTCGAGGTCTATGACGACATGCGCCGCGGGCTTGAGGGGGCCGATGTGGTGATGATGCTCAGGCTGCAAAAGGAACGCATGGACGGCGGTTTCATCCCCTCCGAGCGCGAATATTACCACCGCTACGGGCTCGACGCCGAAAAGTTGGCCCATGCCAAGCCGGATGCCATCGTGATGCACCCCGGACCGATGAATCGCGGCGTCGAGATCGACGGCGAGATTGCCGATGACATCAACCGCTCGGTCATTCAGGACCAGGTCGAGATGGGCGTGGCCGTGCGCATGGCGGCGATGGACCTGCTCGCGCGCAATCTGCGCGCCCGCCGGGCGGCGGCATGAGCACGGTTCTGCGCATCCCCGCCGGTGAGGCCCATATCGTGCGCCTCTTTGCCGTGGACGAGGATCGCGCCAACCCACACCCCGATGATGCCATCCTCGCGGCGCTGGGCACAGGCCCGCTCAAGACGTCGGAAATCGAGCTTTTCGATGTGGCCGATCTGAATGGCATGACGCTCACCGACTATCTGGCCGAGGGGCACGGCATTGCCGTGGCCGACCTCGCGCCGATGCAGCCGCAGGTCAATGGCCTCAAGGGCCGCGTGCTGATCCTGCCCTCGCGTGCCTTTGAAGGGCGCGCACAGGACATGCGCCCGCGCGCCCCCCTGCGCCTCGTCGCGCGGTTTTCCGAAGAGGTGGCGCCGGTGCGTTTCACCCCTCTGCCCACGGGCAGCGCCGAGGGTCTGCTCACCCCCCGCGCCAATGCCCGCCCGCAGGGTGCGGGCCGGTTGCGGCTCATGGCCTTTGCCGTGCTGGCGCTCATGGCCATTGGGGCGGCCATCGCCATTGGCCTCGCGGTGAAACTATGAGCGAGGGGCTGATCCATTCCATGACCCCGACAACGCCGCTCGATCCGGGCGAGCGCGTGATCCACAGCTTTCACCCCGACCGTGCCGCCTATCGCCGTGACCACGCCTGGCTTGCGGCGGGGGCCATGGCGCTGGGCATGGCGATTCTCTGGGCGATCGGCAATCCGCATGTCTGGACAGGGGCCGTGGGCGGTCTCGCGGCGATTGCCGTGCGCGGCTTTTACGTGGCCTCCGACGAGTTGAAGGCACGGTGGGATCTGACCGACCGGCGGCTCCTTGGCCCGCAAACCCGCGCGGTGCGGCTCTCGGAGATCAAGACGGTGCGGGGATTGGCCAGCGCCGTGCAGGTGATCACCGCCACGGGCGACAAGCACCTGATCAAGTATCAGGCCGACCGCGCCGGCACCGAGGCGCGGATACGCGCCGCCGCAGGACTATGAGAGGACAGGATGCAGGACCCCAAAGACCCACGCATGTCCGGCAAGATCGCCATGGCGGCCCTTCTGGTGATCGCCGCCCTGACCGTGGTCATGGTCTGGGTGGCGGGATGACCAGTGCCCAAGCCGAAAGAAAGTAACCGTATGACCCAAACCCTTTTCACAAACGCCCGCCTGATCGACCCCGAGGCAGGAACCGACGCCCCCGGCTGGCTCCTCATCGACAAGGGCGTGATCGTCGCGCGCGGCACGGATGCCCCACCGCAGGCCGAGACCGTGATCGATTGCGGCGGCCATTGCCTTGCCCCCGGTATCGTCGACATCGGCGTCAAGGTCTGCGAGCCGGGCGAGCGGCACAAGGAAAGCTATCGCTCTGCGGGCCTTGCGGCGGCGGCGGGCGGTGTCACCACCATGGTCACGCGCCCCGATACATCCCCCGCCATCGACAGCCCCGAGGTGCTGGAATTCGTCGCGCGCCGCGCCAATGAGGCCTCGCCGGTCAAGGTGCTGGTCATGGCCGCACTGACCAAGGGGCGGCAGGGCCGCGAGATGACTGAAATCGGCTTTCTCATGGATGCAGGCGCCGTGGCCTTTACCGATTGCGACCATGTGGTCAGCGACACCAAGGTTCTCAGCCGCGCGCTGACCTATGCCCGTTCGCTCGGTGCGCTCGTGATCGGCCATCCCCAAGACCCCGGCCTGAGCGCCGGTGCGGCGGCCACCTCGGGCAAATTCGCCTCTCTGCGCGGTCTGCCCGCTGTCTCGCCCATGGCCGAGCGGATGGGGCTGGACCGTGACATCGCCCTTCTGGAGATGACCGGCGCGCGCTATCACGCCGATCAGATCACCACCGCCCGCGCGCTGCCCGCCCTGGCCCGCGCCAAGAAGAACGGGCTTGATATCACCGCAGGCACGTCCATCCACCACCTCACCCTGAACGAGCTGGATGTCTCGGATTACCGCACGTTCTTCAAACTCAAACCGCCGCTGCGCTCCGAGGACGACCGCCAGGCGGTGATCGAGGCGCTGCGCGAGGGGCTGATCGACATCATTTCTTCCATGCACACGCCGCAGGACGAGGAATCCAAACGCCTGCCCTTCGAAGAGGCGGCGAGCGGCGCCGTGGCGCTCGAAACCCTGCTGCCCGTGGCGCTCCGGCTTTACCATGCCGAGGCGCTCGATCTGCCCGCGCTCTTTCGCGCCATGTCGCTCAACCCCGCCAAGCGGCTGGGGCTGGCCTCGGGGCGGCTTGCCGTCGGCGCACCGGCCGATCTGGTGCTCTTCGATCCGATGAAGCCCTTTGTGCTCGACCGTTTTGCGCTGCGCTCGAAATCCAAGAACACCCCCTTTGACGGCGCGCGCCTGCAGGGTAAGGTCTGCGCGACCTATGTTGCAGGCACCCGCGTATACGAGGCCGACACATGCCCCTGATCGAAACATCCACCACCTTGCTGATCCTCTGGGCCGTGATCGGCTATCTTCTGGGCTCCATCCCCTTTGGCATGGTGCTGGCGCGGATCATGGGCCTCGGCAATCTGCGCGAAATCGGATCGGGCAATATCGGGGCCACGAATGTGCTGCGCACCGGCAACAAGACCGCCGCCGCGCTCACGCTTCTGCTCGATGGCGGCAAAGGGGCGGTGGCGGTGCTTCTGGCGCGCGGGATGGCGGGCGAGGATGCGGCGCAACTGGCGGCGCTCACAGCCTTTCTCGGCCATTGCTATCCCGTCTGGCTCGGCTTTCGCGGCGGCAAGGGGGTGGCGACATTCCTGGGGATATTCCTTGCGCTCGCCTGGCCGGTGGGCCTTGCCTCATGCGCCACATGGCTGGTGACAGCCTATGTCACGCGGGTCTCGTCCAAGGCCGCGATCATGGCGGCGGCGCTCTCGACCGGCTGGATGGTGGTGCTGGGATACGGCACGGGCATGGTGCTGGCCTTTGTGCTGTCGCTGCTGGTCTTCTGGCGCCACCGCGAGAACATCGCCCGGATCAAGGCGGGAACAGAGCCGAAGATCGGGCAAAAGGGGTAGGGCGCGAAACCTTAGCCCCGCGCGGAATCAAGGTGCCGCAGGCACCGCCGCGCAACGCCAAACCGCCCCCTTACCCCTCGTGAACGATCTTGATATGCCGCTCGCCCCGCGCCTCCGCGAGGGCCATCTGCTTTTGCCGCTCGCGAAACCGCGCCTTGTCGTCGTCGCTGGTCTCTCCGACGCAGTGATGACAGGCGACGCCCTCTTCATACTCGGGCCGGTTCATATCTTCGGGCAGGATCGGCCGCCGGCAGGCATGGCACAACCGATGCGGGCCCTCCTTCAGCCCATGACCGACCGAGACCCGGCCGTCAAAGACGAAACACTCCCCGCGCCAGGTGCTCTGATCCTCCGGCACCTCTTCGAGATACTTCAGGATACCACCCTTGAGGTGATAGACCTCTTCCACCCCTTGCCCCAAAAGGTAATTGGTGGATTTCTCACAGCGAATGCCGCCCGTGCAGAACATCGCGATCCGCTTGTTGTGAAAGCGGTGCCTGTTCTCTTCCCACCATGCCGGGAAATCGCGGAATGTCGCCGTCTGCGGATCGACCGCGCCTTCAAAGGTGCCAATCGCCACCTCGTAGTCATTGCGCGTGTCGATCACCGCCACATCGGGGCTGCGTATCAGCTCATTCCACGCGGCGGGTTCGACATAATGACCAACACGGGCGCGCGGATCGACATCCGGCTGCCCCATGGTCACGATCTCTTTCTTGAGCCGAACCTTCATCCGGCGAAAAGGCTGCGTTGCCGCCTCGCTTTCCTTCCATTCCAGATCGTCGCAGCCGGGCAGGGCGCGAATATGCGCCAGAACCTTTGCGATCCCCGCCGCAGGCCCGGCGATCGTGCCATTGATCCCCTCACGTGCGAGCAAGAGCGATCCGCTGATCTTTTCGGCATCGCACAGCGCCTGCAGCGGCCCCTGCACGGCGGCAGGGTCGTCGAACCGGGTGAAATGATAGAGGGCGGCAATCTTGTACATGGCCCGCGCTTTACGCCGCAGCCCCTGCGCCCGCAAGAGGACAATCCGCCGCCATTGACGCGCAGGCCTGCTCTGCCTACCCCTATGGGGCAAAGGAGACCCGTCATGACATCCGCCCTCATCGTGATCGACCTGCAAAATGATTTCTGCCCCGGTGGTGCCCTCGCCGTGCCCGAGGGCGACCGGATCGTTCCCGGCATCAACGCCCTCATGGCCGAGTTTCCGGCGGTGATCCTGACGCAGGATTGGCACCCCTCGGGGCATTCCTCTTTCGCCACCTCCCATCCGGGTAAATCCGCCTACGAGATGACGCAGATGCCCTACGGCCCCCAGGTGCTCTGGCCTGACCATTGCGTTCAGGGCAGCCATGGGGCGGAGTTTCACGATCACCTCAACACGGCGCGCGCCGATCTCATCCTGCGCAAAGGGTTCAATCCCGCCATCGACAGCTATTCCGCGTTTTTCGAGAACGACCGCACCACCCCCACCGGGCTGCATGGCTATCTGCAAACGCGCGGCATCACGGACCTGACCATGGTTGGCCTCGCCACCGATTTCTGCGTCAATTACTCGGCGCTCGATGCCGCCCGCCTGGGCTATCGCGTGACCGTCCGGCGCGATCTGGCGCGGGGCATCGACCTTGACGGATCACTGGCCGCGGCAGAGGCAGAGATGACGGCGGCGGGGGTCGATCTCGCATGACCGCGGACCTTACAAAATCCCCTTGCAAATCGTAAGGTTCGTAATGTCTGACCTCATGTCCGAAATCCGCGCCTGCCGCCTCTGTGCGGACCGCTTTGAAGCCACCCGCACGGCCCACACCCCCCGTCCGGTGGTGTGGTTTCAGCCTACGGCGCGGCTTCTCATCGCGGGGCAGGCACCGGGGCTGCGGGTGCACCACTCGGGCAAGCCGTTTGATGATCCCTCGGGCGACCGCTTGCGCGACTGGCTGGGGCTAAGTGATTGTGAATTCTACGATAAATCCCGCGTGGCGATTGTGCCGATGGCCTTTTGCTTTCCCGGTTACGATACCAAGGGATCAGACCTTCCGCCGCCGCGTATCTGTGGCAGAACATGGCACGCCCGCGTCATGCAAGCCCTTGAAAACGTGAAACTAACCGTGCTCGTCGGCGGCTATGCCCATAAATACCACTTGGGCGTCAAGACCGGCGTCACCGACACTGTGCGCGCATGGCGCGACCATGCACCGCGAATTTTCACCTTGCCGCATCCCTCGTGGCGCAATACCGCTTGGCTCAGAAAACACCCGTGGTTCGAGGCCGAGGTTTTGCCGGAATTACGCGCACAAATTCAAAGGGTTATCCATGACTGATCTGACCCCGCTCGACATCGCCCACGCCGCGATGGAGGCCGCTCCCGAGGATGCGACCGCCCGCTTGCGGTTTTACGAGACTTTGGCGGCGAGCGAACTTTACCTCTTGCTCAAATCCGAGGCGGATGGTGACCAGCTTGACCCGGAAGTGTTTGATTTGTCGGATAATTCCTTCGTCCTCGTGTTTGACCGAGAGGATCGTTTGGCGCAGTTCGCAGGCCGCATCGTGCCCTACGCGGCGCTGAGCGGGCGCAATATAGCGACCATGTTGGTAGGGCAGGGGGCAGGTCTTGGGGTCAATCTCGAGGTTGCGCCCTCGTCGATCCTGCTCCCGCCCGAGGCGGTGGACTGGCTGGCCGAAACCCTGTCCGATGCCCCCTCAGAGATCGAGGCGCGACCGGAAAAACTGAGCGCACCCAAAGGCTTGCCTGAGAACCTGCTCTTGGCGCTCGATGCGCGGCTGGCCACGATGGCGGGACTTGCAGAGCTCGCCTATCTCGCTCGCGTGACCTATGACACCGGCGCGCAGGGGCATTTGCTGGGCTTTGTCGGGGCCAAACCCGAGGCAGAACCGGCCTTGGCCCGCGCGGTATCCGAGGTGCTGATCTTTTCAGGGCTCGAGGCCGCCGCCCTCGATGTGGCCTTTTTCGCGGCCTCCGATCCGGTCGCGGCGCGGCTGGCACAATGCGGATTGCGCTTTGACCTGCCCGAACCGCCCCGGCCCACGCCCCGTGCTGCCCCGGGGTCCGACCCGGATAAACCGCCGTTTCTCAGATAGTTAGCCCGTCTCAATAGCCCTTGGCGCAGTCCACCAGATGCAAGAATGGCTCGCCTGCCTCGCCGCGGCGGACATTCTCCACGATTACCCGGGCGGCTGTGATGGGGCGCGTTTCAGACGCGATATGCGGCGTCACCGTCACGCGCGGATGTGCCCAATAGGGATGCGCAGGCGGCAACGGTTCCACCCGGAACACATCCAGTGTCGCATGGCCGATCTGCCCGGTATCGAGCGCTGCCAAAAGCGCGTCGTCGTCAATCAGCGGCCCACGTCCGGGATTGATGATCATCGCGCCCTTGGGCAGCATGGCCAGACGTTCGGCATTCATCAGGTTTTCGGTCTCTGTCGTTTTTGGCAGCAAAAGCACAAGAATTTCAGCAGTTTGCAGTGCTGCGCACAGCCCCTCATCGCCCGAGAGACAGGTGATCCCCGCCACGTCCCGCGCGCTGCGCGACCAGCCCGTGACCGGAAAGCCAAGGCCCCGAAGCGCCTTGGCGCAGGCCTGCCCCAGCACCCCCAGACCCAGCACCGTCACCGGGCGATCCTCGGCCAAAGGCGGGATTGTCTTGCGCCAGACCCCATCCTGCCCAAGGATATGCGCATCCATCCCTAGGTGATGCCGCAGCACATGGCCCGTGACCCATTCCACCATTCCCTGCGTCAGGCCGTGATCGACCATCCGCGCCAATGGCACCTTTAGCGTCTGATTCCCAACAATATTCTCGACCCCGGCCCAGAGGTTCAGCACCGCCTTGAGGCGCGTATAGGGGGTAAAATCCTGCACCGCGCTGTCGGGGGCGTAGACCATGTAGTCCACCTCGTCGGGGGCCAGATCAAGCGCAAGGTTCGCCGCGACGCCTGCTTCGGAAAGTGCGGATTTCAAAGGGTTTTCATAGATGTTCCACTGCTCGGGTCGAGCAGCAAAGAGGATATTGGGCGTCATGTGTCCTACCTTGGTTTGTGGATATGGGCGCTCTGGACAAGGCCAAAGCCCACCATGAGCACGAGCATCGCCGATCCGCCATAACTGACAAGCGGCAAGGGCACCCCGACCACGGGCATCAGACCCATGACCATTGCCATGTTGACCGCGAAAAACAGGAAGAATGTCATCGCCACCCCCAGAATGAGCAAGGACGAATAGCGATCCTTGTTGCCGAAGGCCGCAGCGATGCAGAACACAAGGATCAGCGTATAAAGCCCCAGAATGGAGATGCCGCCGATAAAGCCGAATTCCTCGGCCAGCGTCACAAAGATGAAGTCGGTATGTTTCTCGGGCAAAAAGTTGAGCCGCGATTGCGTGCCCTGCATAAAGCCGCGCCCCGTCCAGCCGCCAGAGCCAAGCGCGATCTTGGATTGGGTGATGTGATAGCCCGCGCCTAGCGGGTCATTGTCGGGATTGAGAAAGGTGTCGATCCGGCGATATTGATAGTTTTCAAGGAGTTGCCAGTCTGTCCCGCGGCTCTCGAACACGGCGAAAACGAGGGCGGCGATCGCAAGGATGACAGTGGCGAAATAGGCCCAATGCACCCCTGCGACGAACATCACCACGCCCCCCGCCGCCAAAAGCAGGATCGACGTGCCCAGATCGGGCTGACGCAGCACAAGGGCAACCGGGGTCAGGATCAGGCCCACCGGAATGAGGACCCAGATAGGCCGGGATACCCGCGACATCGGCAACCAGTCGTAATAGGCCGCCAGCAGCATCACCAGCGTGATCTTGACCAGTTCCGAGGGTTGCAGCCGCATGAAACCTATGTCGATCCACCGCTGCGCGCCTTTGCCCTCTACCCCGATCAGGGCCACGGCGATCAACAACGCAAGGGAAATCAGATAGGCAAGCAGGGACATATTGCGCCAAAACCAGATCGGCACCATGGCCACGACCAGCATTACCGCCAATCCAAGCGCAAAGCGTTTCATCTGCGGCTCTGCCCAAACCTCGAGGTTCCCGCCAGCAACCGAATAGAGCATGAGAAACCCGACACCCGCCACCGTGCACAACAAGATCACAAGCGGCCAGTTGAGGCAGAGGAACTTGCGTGCGCCCGACGGGGCGGTCTTGATGGATTGCTCCAGATAGCTCATGCGCGGTCGCTCTCCTCTGCTTCGGGGCGGGAACGGGCCGCGCGCAGTTTCTCTTGCTGCGCCTTGATCCGGGGGCGGTCGGCCTCGGGATAGGCGGCCAGCGGCGGGTCTTCGCCATAGAGGGCCTGAAGCGTGATGTCGCGGGCAATCGGTGCTGCGGCGGTCGATCCGCCGCCGCCATGCTCAACCACCACCGCCACGGCGTATTTGGGGGCGTCATAGGGCGCAAAGCTGACAAAGAGCGCGTGATCGCGCTGTTCGCGCGGCAGATTGTTGTTGCTGATCACGCCGGTCGAGCGTTCGCCGGTCGAGATGTTGCGCACCTGGCTGGTGCCCGTCTTGCCCGCCATGCGAAAAGCGTCTTCGATGATGCGGCTGCGATAGGCGGTGCCACGATTGCTGTTGGTGACGGCATACATCGCGCGCCGCACCTCGCGCAGCAGGTTCTCGTTCAGGCCCATCGGCTCGCCGTGGCCGGATGGCTGCTCTACCCCATCAATGGATTTGATCAGCCGCGGCATCACGCTGCGGCTGGTGGCCAGACGCGCTGTCATCACCGCAAGTTGCAGCGGCGAAGCCAGGACAAATCCCTGCCCGATCGAGGCATTGGCGCTGTCCCCCACGACCCACGGAGCGCCCCGATTGGCCACTTTCCATTCGCGGGTCGGCGCTAACCCTTTGGCAACACTGGTCATAGGCAGGTCGAACTGAACCCCAAGCCCCAGCCGCTCGGCCATTGCGCTGATGTTTTCGATTCCGGTCCGCAGTGCCAGTTCATAGTAATAGACGTCACAGCTTTCGCGGAGCGACAGGTGGAAATCCATGTTGCCATGCCCACCCCGTTTCCAGCAGTGAAAGCGGCGGCCGCTGATTTCCAGATGGCCAGGGCAATAGACCGTGTCCTGAAGCGAAACATCCCCCGCTTCCAGTGCTGCAAGCGCCGTCACCATCTTGAAGGTGGACCCCGGGGGATAGATGCCCTGCACCGCCTTGTTGGGCAGGGGGCGATACGGATCATCGAGCAGCGCGCGATAGTCCGCAACCGAAATGCCCCGCACAAAGAGGTTGGGATCATAGCTGGGTGAGGAGGCGCAGACCAGAATGTCGCCGCTCTCGCAGTCGATCATCACCACCGCCGCGCTCTCGCCATCGAGGCGGGCATTTGCGTAGGTTTGCAATTCGTTGTCCAGCGTCAGCTGGACATCCGCGCCGGGCTGTCCCTCTTGACGGTCCAATTCGCGCATCACGCGCCCGGCGGCGTTCACCTCGACGCGCCGCGTGCCCGCCGAGCCGCGCAACAGGTTCTCGCGCTGCGCCTCAAGCCCGATCTTGCCGATCTGAAACCGAGGCAGGCGCAAAAGCTGCTCCGGCGCGTCGACACGCTCCAGATCGCGGTCACTGACCGGTCCCACATAGCCCACAACATGCGCATGATCGCCCCGCAGCGGATACCGGCGCGAGAGCCCCACTTCGGGATGCACACCGGGCAGGGCAGGGGCGTTGACCGCGACGCGGCTTATATCCTCCCAAGTGACCCGGTCGGCGACGGTCACAGGCGTATCTCCACGCAGTTCCTTGAGTTCGCGACGGGCCTTTTCCAGCTCTCCGGGGTCCAACTCGACCAGCCGCGCCAGTCGGGCGATTACCTCGTCCACGTCGCGGGCCTGCTCACGGATCATGGTGATCCGGTAGCTTGGCACATTCTCGGCGATGATCCGCCCCTCGCGGTCGAAAATGCGGCCGCGCGTGGGTGGGATAAGCTGCACGTTGATGCGGTTCTCATCGGCCAAGAGGCGGAATTGGTCGGCTTGTTCCAACTGCATGTAGCGCATGCGCAGCGCGAGCGCGCTCATCACCCCGAGTTGTAGCCCGCCCACGACCAGCCCGCGCCGGGTGATCCGGCGTTGGCTCTCGGCAGTATCGCGGGCAGGGCGTCTCATGAGCGCAGCCCCGCCGTATCAAGATCGCCGGGCGCGCGCTTGCGCACTCCAAAGAGGGCATGCGAAACGATTGCTACCGCAGGATAGGCGATCAATGTGGACAAAAGCTGCATCAGGCTTAGGCCAAGCGGCGGCTGATCCACCATCAGAAGGGTCAATACAACGCGGTTCGCAATGGTGATCGCGACCATCGTGCTGGCCACCGAGGCCCATTCCGCCGCAAAGGTCAGGTCGCGCAGCGAAGGCGCGCGATTGCGCAGGGTCTGCGTGCCCATCACCATCAGCGCCGCCCAAAGACCGGGTGGGCGCTGCAACATGAGATCAAGCCCGAGGATTACCAGCCCGACCAACAGCACCGGCACATAGTCAGGGCGGCGCACCGCCCAGGCAAAGGTCAGCGCCATCACCAGATCAGGCCCGGCCCATTTCGGTGGCGTATGCTCTAGCGGCAAAAGGTGCAGGAAGAGCAGGGCGATGCAAAGCGCCAGATAGAGCGCGCGCATGATCCAGGCCCGGGGCAAAAGCGCGTCAGCCATTTTCAGCCTCTGCCGCTTCGGCCGTATCCGGGGCGGATTCGGGGGCTTCGCTGCCCGGCAGGATCACGGGTGCGATCAACCGTCCGGGATCAGTCAGGCGTTCGTTCTCGTAGCTGCGCAGCACACGCAGGAACTCCAGCCGCTCATAATCGGCCGAGATGCGCACCCGCATCCGCCCGCCGGGATCTTCGGCCAGTTGACCCACCAACAGCCCCGCAGGAAACACGCCGCCATCGCCCGAGGTCAGCACCCGGTCGCCGGGGCGTACCTGATCGGGGGCTTCGACGAAATCGACCACAGGAGCTATGGAATTGTCACCGATGATCAACGCGCGTTGGCCCGACGGTTGGATCGTGACGGGAATACGGCTCGAGGTGTCGGTCAGCAGGATCACCCGTGCGGTATTGCGTCCCACACCGGAAATCCGTCCGACCAATCCCAGGCCGTCCATCGCGGCCCAGCCATCCATGATGCCGTCGCGCGCACCCACGTTGATCAATACCGATTGCCGAAAGGGAGAGCCGCTGTCCGCCATCACCACACCGGTCACGTAGGTCAGACGCGGATCGAGTTGCACATTGTTGAGGTCGAGAAGGCGCGCGTTTTCCTGTTCGAGTTGCAGGGCTGCCTCTTTCCATGCCTTCATCTGTTGCAATTCGCGGCGCAGGTCCTGATTTTGCTGGTACATGCGCTGATAGCTCTGGAAATCGCGCAGGATGTTGACCGCGCCCGTGACCGGCGCCATGGCCCAGTCAAAGCTTGGCACGACCCGATCGACCACCTGCGCGCGGAACCTTTCGACGCGCGGACTGTCGATCCTCCAGATCAGGAACATGCCCAGCAGGCACAAAAGCAGCACCCCCAAAAGCAGGCGCTTCAGTGGGCCACTGTAATCCTCGCCTTGTCCCCGGTCCCTAGCCACGGAGTCCCCCTTCTAGGCAAAGGTGGGTGGTTCAGCTGTCGTAGTCAATCGCGTGGCGCAACTGCTTTTCGAACTCGAGCGCCTTGCCGGTGCCAAGAGCCACGCAATTGAGACTGTCATCGGCGATGGACACGGCCAGCCCGGTCTGCTCGCGCAGCGCCAGGTCCAGATCGCCCAGGAGCGCGCCACCCCCGGTCAACATCACGCCCCGGTCCACGATATCAGCCGCAAGATCGGGCGGGGTTGCTTCAAGCGCGGTCATCACCGCCTCGCAGATCTGTTGCACGGGTTCTGCAAGGGCCTCGGCCACCTGCGCTTGGCTGATTTCAATCTCCTTGGGCACACCGTTCAACAGGTCGCGCCCGCGTACATGCATCGAGGTGCCGCGCCCGTCGTCGGGCATGCGCGCCGTGCCGATGCTGGTCTTGATCCGCTCCGCCGTGGATTCGCCGACCAAAAGGTTCTGCTGGCGACGCAGATAGTTGATGATCGCCTCGTCCATCCGGTCGCCACCCACGCGCACCGAGCGCGCATAGACGATATCACCAAGGCTGAGCACCGCCACCTCGGTCGTGCCGCCGCCAATGTCCACCACCATGTTGCCGGTGGGATCGGTGATGGGCATGCCTGCCCCAATGGCCGCCGCAATCGGCTCCGCAATCAGACCGGCCCGACGCGCGCCGGCAGAGAGCACCGATTGACGGATTGCGCGCTTTTCCACTGGCGTTGCGCCATGCGGCACGCAGACGATGATCTTGGGCTTGGAGAAGGTCGAGCGTTTGTGCACCTTGCGGATGAAATGCTTGATCATCGCCTCGGCGGTGTCGAAATCGGCGATGACCCCTTCGCGCATGGGTCGGATCGCCTCGATGCTGCCGGGCGTGCGGCCCAGCATCAGCTTGGCATCCTCGCCCACGGCCAGCACTTTACGCATGCCATCCTTGATATGATAGGCGACGACCGACGGCTCCGACAGGACGATCCCACGCCCCTTGACGTAGACGAGCGTGTTGGCCGTGCCCAGGTCAATTGCCATGTCCGATGAAAACAGACTGGGAATCCTATCAAATATAGACATATGCGCCTGTGCCCTGTCGCCCGAAATGATGATGAGCCCCGCGACTCGGGGGTCCGGGGCGTTTGTCCTTATAGTGGGCGTGCCGCAGGGGCGAAAGGGGCAGTTTCCGCCTGACAGGCGTCAAACCGCCGTTTCAGTCGTTGAGATGGTTCAATCTTGCGCGCACAGAGAGGCCATGCGCCTCAAGGCTTTCGGAGATGGCCAGGGTTTCGGCAGCGGGGCCAATGGCGCGCAGGGCTTCCGGTGTCATCCGGGCCAAGGTGGTGCGCTTCAGGAAATCCATCACCGACAGGCCGGATGAAAACCGGGCAGAGCGCGCTGTGGGCAGGACGTGGTTCGGCCCGCCGACATAATCGCCAATCGCCTCCGGCGTCCAAGCCCCGAGAAAGATCGCCCCGGCATGGGTGATCTGCGCGGACAGGGCGTCCGGGTCATCCACGCACAACTCCAGATGTTCAGGCGCGATACGGTTCGAGAGCGCAGCCGCCGTGCCCATGTCGGGCACAAGGATGATCGCGCCGAAATCGCGCCAGCTCGCGCCGGCGATGGCGCGGCGCTCGAGCGTTTGCAGATGGCGGTCGATGGCAGCGCTGACCGCATCGGCCAAATCGGCATCGTCCGTGATCAGGAGGGCCTGCGCGCTTTCGTCATGTTCGGCCTGGCTCAGCATGTCGAGCGCGATCCAGTCGGGGTTTTGCCCCTTGTCGGCAATCACGAGGATTTCCGAGGGACCAGCGATCATGTCGATGCCGACCTTGCCGAAAACTCGCCGCTTGGCGGCGGCGACAAAGGCATTGCCGGGGCCGGTGATCTTGTCCACCGGGGCGATGCTTTCGGTGCCATAGGCAAGCGCTGCAATCGCCTGCGCACCGCCGATGCGATAGATTTCGTCCACACCCGCGATCTGCGCCGCCAACAGGACCAGCGGATTGGCCTTGCCATCGGGGGTCGGCACGACGATGGCCAGCCGCTCAACCCCGGCGACCTTGGCCGGGATGGCGTTCATCAGAACCGAGGAGGGGTAAGAGGCAAGACCTCCGGGCACGTAGAGCCCCGCCGCCGACACCGGCGTCCAGCGCCAGCCCAGCATCGCGCCGCTCTCTTCGGTCCAGCTTGCATCCTCGGGCATTTGACGTGCGTGATAGGCGCGAATGCGATCGGCCGCCAGCTCCAGTGCCGTACGCTCTGCTGGCGACACCTCGGCGACCAGTGCTGCGATCTCTTGCGGTGAAAACCGCAGCGTTTCTGGCGTCAGCGCGACACGGTCGAACCGCTCGGTCAGGGCGATCACCGCTGCGTCGCCCCGCTGCCGCACATCGGCGATGATCCCCGCGACGATGTCGTCCACGTCTGGGCTGTCCTCGCGCTTGGCGCTCAGCAATGCGGTAAAGCGGGTCTCGAAATCGGGCGCAGTGGCGTCAAGCGTGATCGGCATGGGTGTTCCTTTCGCCGGGGCACATAGCGGCCAGTGGCCTCTGTCTCAAGCCCCGGTCTTCTTCTTGGTCCAAATACTCATAATCTGTGCCGGGACGGGTGGCTCAACCCTCGTGATGTGGCACCTTGCCCGAAGGCGCGCGGTAAGGTCGTGTCACATCCTTCAGCGTGACCTCGATTGCCTCGACCTCCAGCCGCAGCGCGCCATCGCCCGCCAGCGTCAAGAGCACATGACCCGCGCCGTCGGCTCCGGGCTCGAAGGTAATTGAAAGAAGGGACAGGATCGTGTCCTTGTCGCTGCGGTCGATGCCTTGGCTGGCCACCCGCAGCACGGTGTCGATCACCAAGAGCGATTGCACCCGTTCCGGCCCATGCCGTTCGCGGCCCTGATCCTCCCAGCGAAAGCGGTTGAGCAGCAGGCCAAACCGGCGCTTGGCCGGTTGCCAGCTCATTTCGGTGATCGGAAACACCGCATCCTGCGCCAGAGAAGAGATGACCTTTAGATCCTCCTCCTCCATCGCGCCGAGGTTGAGCGGTGCTTCCCGCCCGTCTTCGAATTTGGCGTCTTCGGTCATTTGCCACTGACCCTTTCGATCCTGGCGCCGACATTGCCCAGCTTTTCCTCGACCCGCTCATAGCCGCGATCCAGGTGATAAACCCGGTTGACGATGGTTTCCCCCTCTGCCGCCAGCCCCGCAAGGATGAGCGAGACCGAGGCCCGCAGATCGGTGGCCATGACCGGCGCACCCTTGAGGTGATCGACGCCGGTCACAGTCGCGGTGCCGCCGTGCACATCAATCCTGGCTCCCATCCGCATCAGTTCCGGTGCGTGCATGAAGCGGTTTTCAAAGATACGCTCTTCCAGCACCGCGGTGCCCTCGGCGGTGCACATCAACGCCATCATCTGCGCTTGAAGGTCGGTCGGAAAGCCGGGGAAGGGCTCTGTCACCACATCGACGGCGCGCACCTGGCCATTCTTGCGGCTGACCTTGAGGCCTGCGTCCGTGTCGGTCACGCTCACGCCCGCCTCTTCCAGCTTGTCGCAGAAGGCCCCCACGAGGTCGCGCCGCCCGCCAAGACATTCCACCTCGCCACCGCAGATTGCGGGGGCCAGCATATAGGTCCCAAGCTCGATCCGGTCGACCACCACGGGATGCGTCGCCCCGCCCAGACGGTCCACGCCTTGAATGGTGATCGTGCTGGTGCCTTCGCCTTCGATCTGCGCGCCCATGCGGCGCAGGCATTGGGCCAGATCGACAATTTCCGGTTCGCGCGCCGCGTTTTTGAGCACCGTTGTGCCCTTGGCCAATGTCGCCGCCATCAGCGCATTCTCCGTGGCCCCGACCGACACGATCGGAAACTCGAAGGTGCCTCCCTTGAGGCCACCGGGAGCCTTGGCATGGACATAGCCCTCACGCAGGTCGAGTTCGGCCCCCATGGCCTCCAACGCCCGCAAATGCAGATCGACGGGCCGCGCGCCGATGGCACAGCCGCCCGGCAGCGAAACCACCGCATGCCCGTCACGCGCCAGCATCGGCCCGAGCACGAGGATCGAGGCCCGCATCTTGCGCACGATGTCATAGTCGGCGACGTGGTTGTTCAGGTTATGCGACGACAGCGCCAGAACCTGACCGCCCTGCATCTGCACCACCTCGGCCCCCAGGGATTGCAGGAGCGTAGTCATGGTCTTGATGTCCGACAGGCGCGGCGCGTTGGTCAGGGTCAGCGGCTCGTCACTCAAGAGCGTGGCGGGCATCAGCGTCAGACAGGCGTTCTTGGCGCCTGCGATCGGGATTTGCCCCTTGAGCGGGCCATTGCCCGTGACGACGATCGAATCCATCTGCTCTACCCTTTATCGTTTGTTCCGGCGGGCTTTGGCGCGGAGAGACCGTCCGCCTTGGCGCGCATCTGCGCCTTACGCCGTGCGAGATTTGCCTTCAACGCCGATTTCAGCCTGTCCTCGCGGCTTGGGCCCTGTTTCGCGGCTTTGTCCGGTGTTTGTTTTTTGCTCATGGACCTTCTCTTACAGGAGGTGCGAAAAACCGTCCAGTTACCCCTTGCGCCATCTGCGATTAGCGTCTAATCAGCGCGCCACACGTGCTGCTGTAGCTCAGTGGTAGAGCGCGTCATTGGTAATGACGAGGTCGGGAGTTCAATCCTCCCCAGCAGCACCAGTTCTCTCCCTTGCAGGTCCGATCCTACAACAAGACCATTGCAGGCCTGCGTTGGTCCGTTAGGCTGTGCGCATAAGGCGAGGAGATGGCGATGATCAGGGTCAATCCCGAGCGGTTTCTCAAGGACCTGCACCATCTGCGCAGCTTCGGTGCGGCAGGGGTGGGCAAGGGCGTGGTGCGCCCGGCCTTCAGCCCCTCTGACATAGAGGCGCGGGAATGGCTGGCGGGTCGGATCGAGGCTGCGGGCCTCAAGCCGCATTTCGATCCCGTGGGCAATCTCTTTGGTCTGGCCGAGGGGCCATCGCTCCTGGTCGGTAGCCACAGCGACAGCCAGCCCGAAGGTGGTTGGCTCGATGGTGCGCTTGGAGTGATCGCAGGGCTCGAGATTGCCCGCGCCGCGCGCGAGGCGGGCGGGCCACCGGTGTCGGTCGTGTCCTTTGAGGATGAAGAGGGGCGGTTTGGCGTGACCACCGGCAGCGCCATCTGGTCAGGCAATCTCGCGCTAGAGGTGGCGGATCGTCAGACCGACCGCAGCGGCCTGAGCTTTGCTGAAGCGCGGCGCGGCGTGGCGTCCATGGCCGGGGATTTTGTCGACCCGTCCCGCTTTGCCGGGTTTCTCGAAATGCATATCGAGCAGGGGCCATGGCTCTTTGAGGCGGGCGAGGCGGTAGGGGTCGTTACGGATATCGTTGGCATCCGCGACATGCGGATCACCTTCGAGGGCGAACAGAACCACGCGGGCACCACCCCCATGCACCGCCGCCGCGATGCGTTCCAAGGCCTGGCGCGGTTCAACCTGCTGATCAATGAGCGGTTTCGCAACGTGGTGGCGCCCTCGACAGTTTGGACCATCGGTCACGTTGCCCTGCATCCCGATGCACATTCCATCGTGCCGGGGCGGGCGGTCTTCTCGATGCAATGGCGGGATGGCACGGCGGACCGGCTGCACCGGATGGAGACGATTATCCGCGACACCGCCGAGGAGGTTGCACGCGAAGCGGGGCTCGACCTCAGCTATGGTGAGATGCTGGGGCTGGAGCCGGTGCCGATGGAGTCCCGCTTGCGCGCGGCGCTCTGCGCGAGTGCTGCGGCCGTGGCGCCCGGACGCTGGCGCGAGATGCAGTCCGGCGCTCTCCATGATGCGACGAACGTGGCGCGGTTGATGCCTGCGGCGATGCTCTTTGTCCCCTCGATCAACGGGATCAGCCATGCCTTTGCCGAGGATACCGACGAGCGGGATCTGGTTACAGGTCTTGAGGTGCTTGCCGGGGCGGTTGCGCAGCTTGGGGATTGAGCCGATGCCGCGCCGCCGCGTGACAGATCAAATTTTTTTCGCAGGATGAACTGATCTGCATCATGGGCGAGTCGGGTGTGATGTTTTTCAATTTTAACGTGACAAGGGTGCTGGTGGTCAACGCAGAGGAGGCCTGAGAAGAATGTGGTGCGACTTGCGGGATCGTTTCCTGTCAAGTTCCGACGCTCACTCTGTCATGCCGCGCCCGCCCGGGACGGTACGGGAATGGCGTCTGGCCGATTTGTGCACCGGATGCGGGGATTGCGTCGAGGTGTGTCCCTAAGCGATCATCACCCTTGATGGCGAGCGGCTGCCGGTCGTGACCGCGCCGCACGCTTGTGGGCAATGCGGGCTCTGTGCGGATGTCTGCACCCGGGGTGCCATCGCATTGACGCCGGAAACCCGGCTCGGACTGGAACGCATCCAAAGCTCGATCTGCCAGAGAAACGCGCGGACTGACGATTGATCGAGGGTGTCCGGCACCATTTGTCGCATTCAAGAGTCATCTTTTATTCCCATCTGACATTCATCAAGTCATGGAGTGAAAGATGAGACCCGAGAGGCAATTTCAGAGCGACGACAGCGCGACGCTCGAGGTGCACCATAGCCCGCGCGACATTCACGACCGGATCGCGCTGCGTATCGTGAAATTCATGCGCGTCTTTGCCGATGCGTTTTTCTCCAAACGCTATGGCCATCGCGCGGTCGTTCTGGAAACCGTGGCTGCCGTGCCGGGCATGGTCGGAGGACTGTTGCAGCACCTCAAATCGGTGCGCCATATCCGCGAGGATCAGGGCTGGATTCGCGAGTTGCTGGACGAGGCCGAGAACGAGCGGATGCATCTGATGACCTTCATCCACATCGCGCAGCCCTCGCGCGGTGAGCGTTGGCTTATCATGATCGCGCAGGCGATTTTCTATAATGTGTTCTTCTTCACCTATCTCTTGGCCCCGCGCACCGCGCATCGCATTGTGGGCTATCTCGAGGAAGAGGCCGTGGTCAGCTACACGCAATATCTGGCCGAGATCGACGCAGGTCGGCAAGAAAACGTGCCCGCGCCGCAAATCGCCATCGACTATTGGAAGCTGCCCGCAGAGGCGCGATTGCGGGACGTTGTCATCGCGGTGCGTGCCGATGAGGCCCACCACCGCGACACCAACCACGGATTTGCCAATCAGATCATGGAGGGACGGCACCCGTAAGGGGCCTTCATCCCCAGTTTACGTCCCCCAGAAAAATATAGCCCGCGCCATAGATCGTCTTGATCAGGCGCGGGTTTTTTGGATCTTCGCGCAGCTTGGTGCGCAGGCGCGAGATGCGGACGTCCATGGCGCGGTCAAAACTTTCGCCCGCCGCCCCACCTAGGGTCTCTTGCATCGTCTGGCGGGAAATCAGCCGCTTGGGCCGCTCGAGAAAGAGGCGCAGTACCTCACCCTCGGCATGGGAAAACGGCGTTTCCGTCCCGGTTTCATCCTCGAGCATGTAGCGGTCGAAATGGGCGACCCAGCCGTTGAACCGTGCCACCTCGCCGGTTTGGGTGCTGGGTGTGCCCCGGCGTAGGCGAGCGCGTACACGCGCCACCACCTCGGCGGGATCAAACGGTTTGATGATGTAATCATCCGCCCCGAGCTCCAGCCCTGTCACCCGGTCCTGCACCTGCGCGCGCCCTGAAATGATGATCACCGTCGCCCCCTGTTCGAGGGCCAGGCGATGCACAAGACTAAGCCCATCCCGATCCGGCAGCGAAAGATCTACGAGGCAGACATCGGGCGTGGTGCTGCGCAGCGCCGCCTCGAATTCCGTGGCGCGGCCAAAGGCCATGGTGCGAAAGCCGGCCTCCGTCAGGGCTTGGGCCAGCATCGAGCGGATCGCCGGTTCGTCGTCGAGAATGGCCACAAGCGGCGCTGTCATGGGTGCGCTCCGGTGTTGAGGGCCGCGTCAAGCTGCGCGGCGGTGAAGGGTTTGCGCAGCACCGGGGCGAGCTCTGCTGCTTGCCGGTGCAGCGGATCATCTTGCGGCAGCGAGGTCATCAGCACCAGCGCGCAATCGCCGCGTCGGGGAAGTCGCGCCAGATCAATGCCGGTGCGTGTGCCTTCCAGCACGATGTCCGAGAGAACGGCAGAGATTTCTGGCAGATCGGCGATCAGGGCTGCGGCTTCGTCCACGCTGGCGGCCTCGATCACGCTATGGCCCGTGCCGCGCAGCATGTCGCGCAGGGTCGAGCGCAGGTCGGGGCTATCCTCGACCAGAAGGACAAGGCCCGGTGGCCGCGCTGCCGCCGCACGGCGCAGCGGCAGACGTAGCGCCACGCGCCCGCCCGTGTCGGTGTTGCCGATGAGAATACGCCCGCCCGCCAGCTTGGTCATGTCGTAGACCATGGGTAGGCCAAGCCCCGATCCCTCGCCGCCCTTGGTGGTAAAAAACGGATCGAGTGCATGTTTGAGCGCCTCGGGGCTGAAGCCGGGGCCGGTGTCATCGACGGCGATCTCGAGCCAGGTATCCTGCAACGGCCGGGCCGTCAGGGTAATCGTGCCACTGCCTGAACAGGCGTCGCGGGCATTCAGCACCAGATTGAGGAGTGAATCCTGTAACATGCCGGGATCAAGCAGATAGCGATCCGTGAGACCGTCGCAGACAATCCGCAACATGATACCGGTGGGCAGGGCCGAACGCGCCAGCGTGTCCAGATCGTCGAGAAAGGCGGCCAGATCGGTGGGCACGGGTTCATGCTCGCGCGGGCCGGTCATATCGGCGATACGGTTGAGCAGTCCGCCGCCCCGCCGTGCCGCCGCGAGCGTGGCATTGATCAACTCTTGCGCCTCGGGTTTCAGGCCCATGCGGCCAAGGCGCGACTGCATCCCGAGAATGATCGTCAGGAGATTGGAGAAGTCATGCGCCAGCCCCGAGGTCAGTTGCGCCGCCATTTCCCGTCGCCGTGTCTGTTGCAGGGCCGCGCGTGTCTGGCTTTCTTCGGTGATGTCCATCGACAGGATATAGACCCCGCCGCTGGTGTGATCCGGGGTCAGGGCCACGCGGATACGCCGCGAACTCGGCTCATGCGTGAACTCGAAAACCGAGGATTGCCCGGCATAGGCCTTGTCCAGTTCGGGACCGATAATCGACCACGGCTGCGGTCCGAGCACCTGCGCCGCGTGCACCCCGATCAGATCGGCGCGCGAGCCGGGCATGACCGAGGTCAGCCGCCGGTTGGAGTAGGTATAGCATCGGTCGGGGCCGACATGCGCGATATGGGCGGGCATCATCTCGGCGGTCATTCTGGTGCGGGCCTCGGCCTCGGAGATCTGGCGCTTGGCCTCTTCGAGGGCCATGATCGTCGCCTCCAGTTGCCGGTTGGTGGCGGAGAGTTCTTCGGAATAGCCGACCAACTGATCTGACAACTCTTCCGAGCGCGCGCGCAACAGCGCCTCTTGCCGCTTGGCGCGCGTGATGTCGGTATAGACCGTGACCCATCCCCCCTGCGGCAGCGGCGTGCCCTCGACGCTGATGGTGCGGCCATTGGCGCGGGCGCGTTCCATGTAATGCGGCTCGAAGGCGCGGGCGATCTCGACCCGCGTGGCGACAAACCCCTCTACATCTCCGACATCGCCATAATCGCCGCGCGTGGCCAGATAGCGGATCGTATCCGCGAAATCCGCCCCGGGCGTCACCAGAGCATCGGGCAGGGCGAACATTTCCTGAAACCGACGGTTGCACACAGCCAGCCGTAAATCCCGGTCATAAATGGTCAAAGCCTGCTGAATGAGGTTCAGCCCGGCCATGGTCATAGCGTCGTGATCGGCGCGGCTCGTGCCCATTACTGTCTCCTCCCGCGTCTTGGCTAACACCGGAAAACCGGTCCGCAAAGGCCAATCGTGGCGCTGTTACAATTCGTAAGGATTGCGAAATGTTCAGGAAAAAGTTGACGGCGAGTGTGATTCTCGCACCCTCTAGGGGAAGAGGAATCGCCCAAAGGCGGTCGGATGTTCGCGCAGGCGGGCAAAGGGAGGATAGAACTTGGCACAGTCGTCACAGGCGACGGACGGAATGGATTCCGTTCCGGCGCTCTTGCAACGTAACGCCACGCGATTTGCCGACAGACCGGCCTATCGTGAAAAGGAATATGGCATTTGGCAATGCTGGACCTGGGCTGAGGCCGAGAAAGAGATCGAAGCCCTTGCGCTTGGCCTCATCAATCTTGGCGTGAATGAGGGCGATTTTGTCGCCGTCATCGGCCGCAACCGGCCGCATTTCTACTGGTCCATGGTTGCCGCGCAATCGGTGGGCGCGATCCCCGTGCCGCTCTATCAGGACGCTGCCGCCCCCGAGATGGCCTATGTGATGGAGCATTGCGGCGCGCGCTTTGCCATCGTCGAGGATCAGGAGCAGGTGGACAAGCTGATCGAGGTGCAGGATGGTCTGCACCAGCTTGAGCATATCATCTATGTCGATCCGCGCGGATTGCGCAAATACGATCACCACAAGCTGCACCGTTTCGTCGATATCCAGGAACAGGGCCGTGCCGCCCATTATGAATGGATCGAGGACCTCAAGGCGCGGCGCGCCAAACTGACCTATGACAGCATCTGCGTCATGCTCTACACCTCTGGCACCACCGGTAAGCCCAAGGGCGTGGTGCTGTCCAATCGCAACATCATCGAGGCGTCGAAATCCTCGTCCGAGTTCGACCGCCTGACCAAGGATGAAGAGGTTCTGGCTTATCTTCCGATGGCGTGGGTTGGCGATTTCATCTTCTCCATCGGGCAGGCCTATTGGTGCGGTTTCTGCGTCAACTGCCCCGAAAGCCCCGAGACGATGCAGACCGACCTGCGGGAGATCGGACCCACCTATTTCTTCGCTCCGCCGCGTGTGTTCGAGACCCAATTGACCAACGTCATGATCCGGATGGAGGATGCGGGCCGCTTCAAGAAATGGCTGTTCGATCACTTCATGGCGCATGCCCGCCGCGTTGGCCCTGCGATCCTGGATGGCAAGTCCGTGAGCGGCATGGACAAGCTGAAATATGCGCTTGGCAATCTCTTCATTTACGGTCCGCTCAAAGATACGCTCGGCCTTGGCCGGGTGCGGGTGGGCTATACGGCGGGCGAGGCGATCGGGCCTGAGATTTTCGAATTCTACCGCTCGCTCGGGATCAACCTGAAACAGCTTTACGGCCAGACCGAAGCATCGGTGTTCATCACCCTGCAGCCCGATGGCGAAGTGCGCTCGGACACAGTGGGCGTGCCCGCTCCCGGCGTGGAAATCCGCATCAGCGACACCGGCGAGGTGTTCTACCGCTCTGCGGGGACCTTCGAATATTACTACAAGAACCCCGAAAGCACGGCTTCGACCAAAGACCCCGAAGGCTGGGTTGCCACGGGCGACGCGGGCTTTTTCGAGGACGGCAGCGGTCATCTGCGGATCATCGACCGCGCCAAGGACGTGGGCAAGATGGCCGATGGCCGGATGTTTGCGCCGAAATACGTGGAAAACAAGCTCAAGTTCTATCCCAATATTCTGGAGGCGGTCGTGTTTGGCAACGGGCGCGACGCCTGCACCGCCTTCATCAACATCGACCTGACAGCGGTGGGGAATTGGGCCGAGCGCAACAACATCGGCTATGCCTCGTATCAGGAACTGGCCGGGCACCCCAAGGTGCTCGAGACGATCAAGAGTCATGTCGAAGAGGTCAATCGCAGTCTGGCGGATGACCCGATGCTGTCGCATTGCCAGGTGCATCGGTTCCTTGTGTTGCACAAGGAACTGGATGCCGATGACGGCGAGATGACCCGCACCCGCAAGGTGCGGCGTGGCGTGATCTCGGAGAAATTCGATGACCTTCTGACCGCGCTCTATGATGGTTCGCCTGAAATCCACACCACCACCGAAGTGACCTACGAGGATGGCCGCAAGGGGGCCATCAGTGCAACGCTCAGGATCGTCGATGCCAAGGTCGCACCGGTGGCGGCGGCACACAAGGTCGCGGCGGAATGAGTGGGTCGGTGCAACAAGGGGGCTGCCATGCTTGACGCAAGCGAAGGATATACCACCGAGGACGGTCGCAAGATCGGCGGCGTGGTGATGGAGATGAAGAACATCACCCTGCGGTTCGGCGGCGTGGTGGCGATCAAGGACATCAGCTTTGATATCCGTCAGGGCGAAATCCGCGCGATCATCGGGCCGAACGGGGCGGGCAAATCCTCTATGCTCAACGTGATCAGCGGCTTTTACCATCCGCAAGAAGGCGAGGTCTGGTATCAGGGCACGCGGCGCCCGCCGATGAAGCCCTATCAGGTGGCGCAGCAGGGTATTGCGCGCACATTCCAGAACATCGCGCTCTTTGAAGGCATGACCGTGCTCGACAACGTGATGACGGGGCGCATGCGGCAGATGAAGGCGGGGCTATTCGCGCAAGCGATCTGGAAGGGCCGGGCCGAGCGTGAAGAGGTCGCCAACCGCGAAGTTGTTGAAAAGGTTATCGACTTTCTCGAAATCCAGCATATCCGCAAGACCCCGGTCGGCCGTCTGCCCTATGGCCTGAAAAAACGGGTGGAACTGGCGCGCGCGCTTGCGGCGGAACCGTCGATCCTGCTCTTGGACGAGCCGATGGCTGGTATGAACGTCGAGGAAAAGGAGGACATGAGCCGCTTTATCCTCGACGTGAATGACGAATTCGGCACCACGATTGCGCTCATCGAGCATGACATGGGCGTGGTCATGGACCTGAGCGATCGGGTGGTCGTGATGGATTACGGCAAGAAAATCGGCGACGGCACCCCCGACGAAGTGCGCAACAATCAAGACGTGATCGACGCCTATCTGGGGGTCGCGCATGACTAATTTTCTCATGTCGGTAAAACGTCGGTGTCACGTCGGCAGACCTGTAAAACCGCAAAGCAACGCGAAGAACGGAGGCTTCAGCCATGCCTGATCAGTTGATTTTCGGGATGGAGGTCGTTTTGAACGGCCTCATGGCCGGGGTGCTCTATGCGCTGGTCGCTCTTGGTTTTGTGCTCATCTACAAGGCCTCGGGTATTTTCAACTATGCCCAAGGGGTGATGGCGCTCTTTGCGGCCATGACATTGGTGGGGATGATGGAGGGCCGAGTGCCGTTCAGCCACCTCATCAACGCGATCTTCGGCACGGAGATTCACCACTTCGGCTGGCACCTGCCGGGGTTGGCGGCGGTCCTGCTGACCATGCTCATCATGGTGGCGCTCGCCTGGATCGTGAACCAGCTCATCTTCCGGCATCTGGTCAATCAAGAGCCGATCATTCTTTTCATGGCGACGATTGGTCTGGCCTATTTCCTCGAAGGGTTCGGGGACATGATGTGGGGCAGCGACATCAAGAAGCTGGATGTGGGTCTTCCGCAGGGTATCAACCTGATGATCGACGAAACCACGTTCAACATTTTCGGCTACGGGTTCTTCATCGACAATCTAGATCTTGTGGCAACAGGTGTTGCGGCGCTTCTGGTGGTCGCGCTCGTGATCTTTGCGCAATATTCCAAACAGGGTCGGGCCATGCGCGCGGTGGCGGATGACCATCAGGCGGCGCTTTCGGTCGGTATTTCGCTCAACTTCATCTGGGTCATGGTCTGGTCACTGGCGGGCTTCGTGGCGTTGGTCGCGGGGATCATGTGGGGTACCAAATCCGGCGTGCAGTTCTCGCTGTCGCTGATTGCGCTCAAGGCGCTCCCGGTGCTGATGCTGGGTGGCTTTACCTCGATCCCCGGGGCTATTGTCGGCGGTCTCATCATCGGGGTTGGCGAGAAACTCTTCGAATTCACGGTCGGCCCGCTGGTGGGCGGGGCAACCGAAAACTGGTTCGCCTATGTGCTGGCGCTTCTCTTTCTCGTGTTCCGGCCGCAGGGCCTGTTCGGCGAGAAGATCATCGAGAGGGTGTGACGCCATGCAAAAGCTGATCGCCATCGTCAACGTGATCGCCTGGGCCGGCTTCTGGTCGTTTGGCTATCTCGCGCTGTCGGCACAGGTGGAAAACACAACGCAAATGGTCACGGCGGCGGTTCTTGCGGCCATGGGTGGGGGCGTGGGTATGCTCGCCTATCTCTGGCTGGTGCGTCACGCCGAGGTCACGGGCTATGCCAAGCCGGCAAATCGCGCAGCCAAGCGCGACGATGAAATCCATGGGGAGGTTCTCTAAATGTTTTGCCGGGAAGCAGGGGATTTCAAGACCTCCTACGAGCAGGACAACCAGACCTTTCCGATCAAGTTCGACCGCTATCGCTATTACGCGGTTCTGGTCGCAGCCTTTGCGGTGGTGCCCTTTTTCATCAACGATTACTGGGTCAACGCGGTCTTTCTGCCGTTCCTGATCTATTCCATCGCCGCCATCGGCCTCAATATCCTTGTGGGATATTGTGGTCAGGTGTCGCTCGGGACGGGCGGGTTCATGGCGGTGGGGGCCTATGCCAGCTACAAGCTGATGACGGCCTTTCCCGAGGTCAGCATCTTTTTCCATGTGATCCTTGCCGGTGGGGTCACCTCGATTGTCTGTGTGTTGTTCGGTCTGCCATCGTTGCGGATCAAGGGTTTTTACCTGGCTGTGGCTACGCTGGCTGCACAGTTCTTTCTGGTGTGGCTCTTTAACCG
The DNA here is from genome assembly GCF_027019125.1 of Roseovarius sp. Taxonomy (GTDB): domain Bacteria; phylum Pseudomonadota; class Alphaproteobacteria; order Rhodobacterales; family Rhodobacteraceae; genus Roseovarius. The sequence goes on from NZ_JALUXE010000027.1 coordinate 266,084, forward strand.
GGTGGGCTGGTTCTACAACTATTCCGCCTCTGGTCAGATCACCGCGCCAGAGCGCTCGGTCTTTGGTGTCGCCATCACCGGCGCGGCAAACCCGCCATGGTCGGCCTATCTCTTTTGCCTCGTGTTCACCGTGGCCGCGGCCATCATCGCGCGCAACCTGACGCGCGGCACGGTGGGCCGCAAATGGATGGCCATTCGCGATATGGACATCGCTGCAGAGATCATCGGGGTAAACCCTCTGAAGGCGAAACTCACGGCCTTTGCGGTCTCGGGTTTCTTCGTGGGCATCTCCGGCGCGCTGTTCTTTGCGGTCTATCTGGGCGCGGTCGAAGTCGGCGAGGCGTTCGGCATCAACAAGTCGTTCCTCGTTCTCTTCATGGTGATCATCGGCGGGCTTGGTTCGATCTTCGGTAGCTTTGCCGGGGCGGCGTTTCTGGTGCTCTTGCCTGTGTTGCTCAAGAATACGCTGGTGGGCGGTTTGGGTTGGCCCACGGATCTGGCGGCGCATCTGGAGTTCATCATCGTGGGCGCGTTGATCATCATCTTTCTGATCGCCGAGCCACACGGTCTGGCGCAGCTTTGGCGCGTGGCCAAGGAGAAACTGAGACTTTGGCCCTTCCCGCATTGAGCGGCGGGTCAATCGGGGGGCAGACGCCCTGCCGGAGGAGATTGGGCGCAAGATGTCGCGTCCAAGACGAAACATCGGAAAAACCAAGGGAGGAATAAACCGATGAAACAAAGACTGATGACGGCGCTGGCTGCCGCCATGTTGGTCGCAAGCCCGGCTCTGGCCGAGTTGACGATCGTCGATACCAGCTATCGCACCGGGCCATATGGCGCGAATGGCATCCCGTTCTCGGATGGCTATCAGGATTACTTTACCCTTCTGAACGAGCGCGATGGCGGCATCGGTGGGGAAAAGATCAACCTCGTGGAATGCGAGACCGGCTATAACACCGAAAAGGGTGTGGAATGCTACGAGGCCACCAAGGCTGAGGGCAATGGTGCGCTGATCTATCAACCGCTCAGCACCGGGATCACCTATCAGCTGATCCCCAAGGTATCGGCGGACGGGATCCCGCTTCATACCATGGGTTACGGGCGCACCTCGGCCAAGAATGGAGAAGTGTTCAAATGGGTGTTCAACTATCCCGCCAACTACTGGGACGGGGCGAGCCACGCCATTACTCATATCCTTGATCTCAATGGCGGTGACATCAACGGCAAGAAAATCTCGCTTGTCTATCACAACTCGGCCTATGGCAAGGAACCGATCCGCACGCTGGAAGAGCTGAGCAAGAAGCACGGGTTTGAACTGATCCTGCTGCCGGTCGATCATCCGGGCCAGGAGCAGAAATCGCAGTGGCTGCAAATCCGCCGCGACCGTCCTGATTACGTGCTGATGTGGGGCTGGGGCGTGATGAACCAGGTTGCCATCCAGGAAGCAGTCAACATCCGTTTCCCGATGGAGAACTTCATCGGCATCTGGTGGTCGGGTTCCGAGAATGACGTCAAGCCCGCAGGTGACGCGGCCAATGGCTACAAGGCGCTGACCTTCCACAATCTTGGTGACGAGTATCCGCTCTATGACGACATGCGTAAATATGTCGTCGATGCCGGCAAGGCGGCAGGTGCAGGCGATCAGGTGGGCAGCGTGCTCTATAACCGGGGCATGTATGCTGCGATGCTGGCTGCCGAGGCGATCAAGACCGCGCAGGAAATGCACGGTGTGAGCGTGATCAATGCTGCTCAGATGCGTGACGGCATGGAAAACCTCGAAATGACCGAGGCAAAGATGGCAGAACTCGGCCTGCCCAACTTTGGCCCCGAGTTCAAGGTCACCTGCCAGAACCACGGCGGCAACGGCTATGGCGCCGTGTCGCAATGGGATGCGGCCGCGGGCGAGTTCAAGTTGATCACCGATTACTTCCAGTCGGATCAAGAGATCATCTCGGCGCTCGTCGCAGAAGATAGCGCAGCCTTTGCCGCCGAAAGCGGCGTGACACCGGGCTGCTGAGGAAACGGTCGTCCCGGCCCCGAGCCGGGACCTCCTTGCCACGGGGCGTGGCGGCATGACGCCGCGCCCACAAAAGCCGAGATATCCGGGATCAAGTCCGGGATGACATGGAGAAAGAGACGCAGATGCTGGACGCTACCCCACGCGACGAGACCCTGCTTGAGGTCAACAATATCGAAGTGATCTACAATCACGTCATTCTCGTCCTCAAGGGCGTCAGCCTGAATGTCCCCAAAGGCGGGATTACCGCGCTTCTTGGTGGTAATGGTGCCGGCAAGACGACGACGCTCAAGGCGATTTCCAATCTCTTGCGCTCCGAGAGGGGCGAAGTCACCAAGGGTTCGATCACCTACCGTGGCGAGCGGGTGCAGGATCTGATGCCCTCGGACCTTGTGAAGAAGGGCGTCGTGCAGGTCATGGAGGGGCGGCACTGCTTCGAGCATCTGACGGTCGAGGAGAACCTTTTGACCGGGGCCTATACGCGCGGCTCCAGCCGGGGCGAGATCGACGCCGATTTGAACATGGTTTATGACTATTTCCCGCGCCTCAAGGAACGGCGCAAAAGCCAGGCGGGCTATACCTCGGGCGGTGAGCAGCAGATGTGCGCGATTGGCCGCGCCCTGATGAGCCGGCCGGAAACGATCCTTCTCGACGAACCGTCGATGGGTCTGGCGCCGCAACTGGTCGAACAGATTTTCAGCATCGTGAAATCCCTCAACGAAGAGCAGGGCTATACATTCCTGCTGGCCGAGCAGAATACCAACGTGGCGCTGCGGTTCGCGCATTACGGCTATATCCTCGAATCCGGGCGCGTGGTGATGGATGGCGACGCACGCAGCCTGCGCGAGAACCCCGACGTCAAGGAATTCTACCTCGGTATGTCCGACGAAGGGCGCAAGAGCTTTCGCGATGTGCGCAGCTATCGCCGTCGCAAGCGTTGGCTGGCGTAACGCCTTTCCCTTTGCAAGACACCGCCCCCGAGGATGATGGCATGACCCAGTATTTCGACCCGCTAGAAACCCGTAGCGCCGAGGCGCGCGCCGAGGCGCTTGCCCGTGCCCTGCCGGACCAGATCGGCCGTGCGCAGGCGCTGCCCGGCTACGGCGGGGCCTTGGATGGGGTGGAGGCGGCACGGATCACCGGTGTCGCGGATCTGGCGCGCCTGCCGGTCCTGCGCAAGTCCGATCTGGGTCGCGCACAGGGGGCGGCGTCCCCGTTTGGCGGGCTGACAAGCCTGCCTGCTGCGGGGTTTGCCCATATCTTTCAATCCCCCGGCCCGATCTATGAACCCGGCGGGGTCAGCCATGATTGGTGGCGCATGGGCCGGTTTCTGCATGCCTGCGGCGTGGGGCCGGGCGATATTGTGCAGAACTGTTTTGGCTATCACCTGACCCCTGCGGGCATGATCTTCGAGAATGGCGCGCGGGCCGTCGGGGCCGCGGTGCTGCCTGCCGGCACCGGCCAGACCGAGTTGCAGGCGCGCGCCGCGCATGATGTGGGCGTTACCGCCTATGCGGGCACGCCCGATTATCTCAAGGTCATTCTCGACAAGGCCGAAGAAATGGGGCTTGCCCTCAAGATCACCAAAGCGGCGGTTGGGGGTGGGGCGCTCTTTCCGTCGCTGCGCGCGGAATATGCGGCGCGGGGCATTTCCTGTCTGCAATGCTATGCGACGGCTGATTTGGGCAATATCGCCTATGAGAGCGCCGCGATGGAGGGGATGATCGTGGACGAGGGCGTGATCGTCGAGATCGTCACGCCCGGCACCGGCAACCCGGTTGCCCCCGGCGAGGTGGGCGAGGTTGTGGTGACGACGCTCAACCCGGATTATCCGCTCATTCGCTTCGCCACTGGCGATCTGAGCGCGGTGATGGAGGGCGAAAGCCCCTGTGGCCGCACCAATATGCGCATCAAAGGCTGGATGGGCCGCGCCGATCAAACGACCAAGATCAAGGGCATGTTCGTGCGCCCCGAGCAGGTGGCGGCCCTTGTGGCGCGCCATGACTGTATCGCGCGCGCCCGTGTCGTCGCCAGCCGCGAGGGCGAGGCCGATGTGATGACTGTGCGGATCGAAGCGACGGGTGGCGAGGCCGAGAATTTCGCGGGATCGGTGGTGGAGACCCTCAAGCTCAAGGGTCGGATCGAGATCGTGCCTCCGGGCAGCCTGCCCAATGACGGCAAGGTCATCGAGGATCTGCGCAGTTACGAGTGAGGGCGCCGAAATCTTGAAAAGATTTCGGACCGCGATCTTTGCAAGATCGCGGTCCGCTGCCTGTCGTCAGGAAAACCGGTTGGCGTCATAGGGCGCAAGGTCGATATTGGGGCGCTTGCCGCTTAGCAGGTCGGCCACGATCCTGCCCGTCTTGGGCCCTGCGGTCAGGCCGATATGCTGATGCCCAAAGGCCGCATGCACGCCCGTTCGCCCGATCTCGCCAATGAGCGGTAGGCTGTCGGGGGTGGAAGGGCGAAAGCCCATCCATTCCTCGACGCCCTCATAGGCCAGATCCGGAAAGACCTGCGCCACGCCGCGTCGGATAAGCTCCAATGGCGCGCGCGAGGGTCCCTTGGTGATCCCGCCCAATTCCACCGTGCCCGCGCAGCGCAGCCCATGCGCCATCGGGTTCACGGCGAATTTGCCGGTGGTGATCATCATCGGGTTGCGCGGCATCTGCGACGGCGCGGTGAAATGCAGATGATAGCCGCGCTCGGCCTCAAGTGGCACCTTGAGGCCCAGTTTCGCCATCAACGGCTTGGACCATATCCCCGCAGCCAAAACCGCCGCATCGCAAGGCATCGTCCCACGATCCGTCTCGACCGCGCTGATCCGCCCATCGGTGAGGGTGACGTCGCGCACCTCGGCCTGCAGATATTGCCCGCCCTCGTCCAGCAACACGGCCGCCAGATCGGCCATATAAGCACCGGGATTGAGGATGTGGCCGTGCCCTTTCAGCGTGGCGAGGCATTGCGTTGCGGGGCCCAGAATCGGCTCTGCCTCTTGCACCGCGCCGCCCTCTAACAGCTCTGGCGCATAACCTGCCGCGCGTTTCAGCGCCCACCCGTAGGCATCGGCCTCGAAATCCGCGCGGCTCGCGTAGGCATAGCTGAAATCGCTGGAGGCCACCCACTTTTCCGCCCGCGTGCCGCGCGTCAGCGCCAGATGCTGATCCAGACTATCCGCGACGATACCGGTGATGCCAGCCACCATCCGCCGGGTGTCGCGGTCGTTTGCATTGGCCGCGAACTTGAGCAACCACGGGATCAGGCGGGGGAAATAGGACCATTGCACGAAGAGCGGCTTGTTGGGGTTGAAGACATATTTCAAACCCGTGGCCATCACGCCGGGGGTATTGACCGGCACGATAGCCCACTGAGCCAAAAGACCAGCATTGCCAAAGGAAGCCCCGGCACCCGGCCCATCCTTGTCCAGCAAGGTAACATCGTGGCCCGCGCGGCTCAGCCAGATGGCGGCACTCAGCCCGCAGATACCTGCGCCGATGACTATGATCCTGCTCGACATGGCCTGCGCCCTCTGTGGATTGCGGCGCCACGTTGCGCAATGCACGCGGGCGATGCAAGGGGTGTGATCAGCCTTTGCCGGGCTTTTCCCCAACCGGGCCGCCCGCCGCCTGCCAGCCTTTGAAGCCGTCGCTGATGTGGCTCACGCCTTCCAGCCCCATGTCTTGTGCGGTGCGTGCTGACAGGGCCGAGCGCCAGCCAGAGGCGCAATAGAACACAAAGCGCTTGCCGCTTTGGAATTGCGGCTTGGCATAAGGGCTTTCGGGGTCAATCCAGAATTCGAGCATCCCGCGCGGACAGTGAAAGGCGCCGGGGATCATGCCATCGCGTTCCAGCTCGCGCGGGTCGCGCAGATCGACAAAGATCACGTCCTCGGCGCCGTGCAGGGCCAGCATCTCGGTCGCGGGGGCGTGGGGGACCACCGCGTTCGCTTCTGCAACCATATCCTTGATCCGTTTCACCCGATGCCCTCCTGCGCCTGCGGTCGCTACAGGCTATCTTCCCCGCAAGGCGAAGGAAAGTGGGCGTGCTTGACTTTGCGTGCGCCTTGGCTCAGGTCTGCGAGCAAAGTAAGGCCGTTGGAGGGCCGGAAATGAGCGACACGGAAAAGAAACCCAATCGGCAGCAGGTCTACACGCTTTTGGTCGAAATCGGGCGCAAGAGCGGCGACGGCCTGCCCGCCAAGGCAACCGGCGCGGCCCTGATGGTCTATGCCTCGGGGGTGGATGAGGCCGAAGCTGTGCGCGAAACCGTGGCAATCCTGAAACAGGCCGATTGCGCGCCGCTCGATGTGTCAGGCTACGGCACCCTGGCCGAGCGTGAGGCAGAAGGCCATGACATCTCGGATGAAGAGCGCGCCCTGATGCAGCGCGCCTTGGATGAAAATTCAGTCATCGTCGCGCAGATGACGCCGTTTTTTGACTGAATACCGGCCGGTTCGGCCTGCGACCTAGCAGCGCAAGCAGAACAGGTTGCCCCAAGGTAAACTCTCCCTAGGATCGTAACGCAGTGATGCCAGAGGGATCGGGTTCAATCTATTGGGGTGCGATTGGGCAAAAGCCTGTCAGTGGCGCGCGCAGGTGTCGAAAGTGGAATAAAATTCCGTTTTACATTGCTCGTTTGAAACGTATGTATGCGCGGGTTGAACGCTACGTCGGTCTGCCCATATCGTGAAACGCGAGCGAGATGGCACGACCTGTGCTACGGTTCACCATGAAATATGACAAAGAGGCAACAGTACCTATGGTACAACAGGCCATGATGAGTAGCCGGTTGGACGGGGGTGCGCGCCGCCGCAAATTGTCCTTTGCCTTTGTCTGGCTCGGGCTTGCGTTCACCTCGGTTTGGATGGTGATCACCGGGCTTAGCGGCGAGTTGGAGGTTTTCCTCATCGGCGCGCTCGCCTTTGGCGGTTTTGCCTTTGTGCGGCTGCTCAAGAACAAATTGCCTTTGGTCTGGGTGAACACCTGTTGGCTGACATCGACCAATGCGGCGATCTTTCTGGGCGCGTGTGTCGTGCATGTCGACGGGCATATCGACATCATGCTGGTCCCTATGGTGGGCTTTCCTTTTGCCGTTTTCTCGATCTACCGCGACAGGTTCTACATCGCGGCTACGGTGGCCTTGCCAATTATCCTGTGGTTCACGTGGTTTTTCTTGCACGATGTCTGGACCCCGATCATCGACCAGGCCACGGCCATTCGGTACTACGCCCCTATGTCGGCCCTCACGGCGTTCAGTATCATTGTCTACCCGGTGTTCTATTTTGCGATCGTCTCGGCGCAGCATTCGACCGAGATCAAGCGTGCCCGGCTGGATGCCGAACAATCAAGCCGCGCCAAGACCGTATTGCTGTCGGGGATCAGCCACGAGATGCGCACGCCGCTGAATGCGGTCATCGGTCTTGCCGAATTGTTGCGAGACGACGGCATGAGAAAGGGGGACGCGCAGCTTGCAGATTTTGCAGCTCGCATTCTCCATTCCGGCGAGACCCTGTTGGCGACTGTGGAAAAGACCATGCATTTTGCCGATATCGCAGTGCGGCGCACCGCCGTCACCCTGGTGCCGGTTGATGTGGCCTCTGTGATCACGCGGGTCCTCGATACTTATCGCGACGAGGCCAAGGAGCGCGGTGTCACGCTTGTCGCGGACACGGCGGGTGAGCGGGTGCTCGCAGAGCCGGCCCTGTTTGAAGAAGCGCTGGAGCAATTGGTGGAAAACAGCGTGCGCTATAGCGGAGCCGGGAGCAATGTCGCGGTGCGCGTTGAGAAGCATCGGACCGGATACCACCGGATCACGGTTTCGGACAATGGCCCCGGTTTCGGATCGGTTGATCCGGCGCTTGCCTTTTCCCCGTTCGAACGGCTGGCCCATGCCACGGGAACAACCTTTGGAGCGGGGATGGGGCTTGCGCTTGCACGCATCAAGGCCGAGGCGATGTCGGGTAGCGTTGGAATAGACTTTGACGTGCCAAGCGGCGCGCGGGTCTGGATCGAATTGCCCGCCGCCTTTGACGATGCAGCATCCCGGACAGCGCTCAGGCCGCGCGATTCATCGCAAGCGTGATCGCCTCATAGGGTTTGAGCACCGGCCAGATTGGTCGCGGATGTTCCGGAAGGCGGGCACGGTCGAACCCGGCCAGAACGCTGGCCCCCAACAGGTCAGGATTGCGCCGGAGCCGCCCGATATAGAGGCTCTCGGTGCGTGTGCCTGCCACGATGATCTCTTCGTGGGCGGGCAACAGCAGGTGATGATAGCTGACAATATCGGAGGTCTCGGCGTAGAGCGCCGAGAACCCGTTGATCAGGTGCCGCGCCGGAACCAGCACGGCCTCGCATCCGAACAGGTATTCCACCTCGGAGCCGCGGATCACCAGCCGTTGCTGTGGCGAGACGACGATATCGCGGCGCAGGCCGAAATAGGGCGCGCGCAGGCGGACCGGGCGAAAGCTGCCCATGGCGGGCACGCGCCGCGTGACGGTTTGCAGCACCGGCACGATCTGCCCCTCGTCGGTATCGACCAGATGGCCGCGTTTGAGCTGACCTGCCGGCACATAGCCGCTCGGGGTGCAGACCGGAACGTTCGACGCCAGTCCGGGCATCGGACCGATGGGTTCAATCCGGTTCGACAGGGCGACAAAGATCACGTCCGGGTCGATCCGGCGCTGCCGTGGATCGGTCAGCAAGATGCGCAGATCCGCCAGTGGCATCGGATGCGGTGGCGGCAATGTGATGCTGTGGACCCGGTCCATCTCTGGCCGCTCGAGCGAGAGCCGTCCCCAACGGGCTGGAGCATCCCAAGCGTAGGTCAGGCGCAGGGTATCGGTGCGATCGTCGGCGCGGTAAGGCAGGGTGGCGTGGCGCACATCCCCGGCCTGTGTCTCGATCAGGACGATACCCCCGCCCGGCAGCGCCTGAATAGAAAAGCCGCCGCTCCAGGGGTGACTACGGCTGAAGGCCAACAGGGTTTGCGGCCGCCCTTCAGACGAGAGCCGGGTTTCAATCATTAAAGTGCCGCGAGGCAGCAAGGCGTTCGCGTCGGTGGGGGGCGTTCCGTCTTTTGGCCGATCAAGGCCGTCCGGGGCGAACCGCCCACCCGACTGATCGGAGAGTCCGATCCACCCCATCGGTCAGGCTGCCACGCCCTGCGCCACCAAGAGCCGCGCCTCATAACTCTTGAGTGTGCGACGTGCGGCGGGGCTATAGCCCGCGCCGGTCTCTGGGTCGATTTCCGGGAAGAGCGCGCAAATTTCCGCAACAATTTCGGATTCAAAGCTGCGGGTGGTTTGTGGCCCTGGCAAGAAGCTCTCGGTGGCCAAGCCTTCGGAAAAGACGACCTGATGGCGGTCAAACAGGATGTGGACATAGTCCACCATGCCCCCCTCGACCCGCCGCACGGATCGGTCATTGACCAGATCGCGCGCGGCAATCAGCACCTCACGCTCGCCAAAGAGCAACTCTGCCAGAGAATCGCGGATCAGCACCCGGTGCAAAGGCGAGAGCAACAGCGCACGATGCCGCCCAAAGGTATTGGCCGCGATCTGGATCGGGGCAAAATCTCCGATGGCCGCAACCCGCCGATGCCCGATCCAGCGCAGGGGTTGCGCGCCGTCATCCTGCGTCATCACCAGGTCGCCCGGGCGCAGCATATCCACGGGCACCTCTCCCTCGGGCGTTCGGATCAGCGTGCCTGCAACAAAGCAGGGCACCGAATTGACGGTGACAAAGCCCACATCGCTCTGGCCGGTGCTGCTCTGGACCTCGTAGGTGAAGTTGAACACTTCGGTGTCGCCATCACCGATCACGCCGATGGTGCCGTCTGCGTTCAGCTGGATTTGTTGACCGGAACTGAGCGTGACGATGTCGCCCGCTGACACAGCCTTGCCGTTGATATGGGTGATCGTCAGCGTGCCTGCGGTGTTGTTGACGTCATTGCCGAGCAGATCGAGGATGCGGGTGCCGTCGGGAAAGAGCGTGGTCGTGTCATCCATCGCAACCAGCGTGGTTTGCACGCTGCCGGCGGCAATCAGAACGGTCGAGTCGTAGTTGGCATCCGTCACATCCGCGATGCCGATGCGGATGGAATTCACATCGCCGGAGTTGACCGGGATGGTCAGGGTCAGGGTCAGGGTAAACCCGTCCATCTCGGTATTGAACTGGTCTTGGGTGTTGTCGATGAAAAGGTTGCCGTTGGACCCTGCGTTGAGGTTGTTCGGGTCGATGTCGCCATCGCCAACGCTGAGTGGCACGAGGTTGCCGTTGATCCAGACGCCGAAGAAATCCTGGAACGCGCCCTGGGCGAATTCCGGATATTCCTCGGAGGCGAAGACGAATTGCATCGTCATCACATCGCCGGTTGGGATGAAGTCTACATCGAGATACGCGGCGTCAAAGGTCCGCGCTCCGGCAGCGGCATTGAAGTCCGCTACGCCGTTCGGGCCGCTCGAGTTGGTGGTCGTGCTGGCGCTCTGGTTCGACTGGAAAATGTTGTTGTTGGTAAACCCGCGCAAATCGCCGGTCGAGAGCATGATACCGCTGTCGCTGGGCACGACGCCGGGGGCGATGGTGTTGCCGTTGCTGTAGATGCCCGATGAATCGCGGTCGCCTGTATAAGAGGCGTTGATCACCTGGACCCCGTCGCCAAATATCGTCTGCGCCATCTGAATCGCGGATGCGTTCAGATTGATCGGAATTTCGACGCCTGCCACCATGTTTGTGCCTGCCCCATTGAGAGGCAGCGCGCCCAAGCCAACGTGCAGTCCATGAGACCGCCCGATCCGGGATGCAAAAACGCATGGGTTTGCCTGTCACGCGTCTTGCTGCTCGAATGTCGCGGGCCGAAATGTCCTTTGCGGATCTGGCGGCCCTGACGTGGTTTGTTCACCCTGCCTCGGGTTTTTATATCCTTTCGGATAGCAAACAATTGCCGCGTTGTTAAGATTTTTTCCGCCCCGCGCCGGCGAAGGCGAAAACCTGTGGCCGGGTTGCCCGTGTCAAAGCGCGATTTGCGTTCGTACGGGATACGCGCTAGGCCATTCGCAAACCCGACTGACAGGACGTATGCCATGCCCCAAACCCCGCTCGATCCCGCTCGCCTTACGGCTGATCTCATCCGCTGCGCCTCGGTCACACCAGAGGAGGGAGGGGCCCTGCGCCTGTTGGAAGAGGTCCTGAGCGCGGCAGGGTTTGCCTGTGTCCGGGTGGATCGGGGCGGTGTCCCCAATCTCTTTGCCCGCTGGGGTGAAAAGGGGGCTGCGCGCAGTTTCGGCTTTAACGGGCATACCGATGTGGTGCCGGTGGGGGATCTGGCGGCATGGTCCGTGCCGCCCTTTGGTGGGGTCGAAAAGGACGGCATGATCTGGGGGCGCGGGGCAACGGATATGAAATCGGGGGTTGCGGCCTTTGCGGCGGCGGCGGTGGATTTCGTGCGCGACACGCCGCCCGACGGGGCGGTGATCCTCGCCATCACAGGCGACGAGGAAGGCGACGCGCTCGATGGCACGGTGGCCTTGCTCGACTGGATGCAGGCGCAGGGCGAGGTCATGACAGCCTGCCTTGTCGGAGAGCCGACCTGCCCCGAGCGCATGGGCGAGATGATCAAGATCGGGCGGCGCGGTTCGCTCTCGGCTTGGTTCACGCTGACCGGGGTGCAGGGACATTCCGCCTATCCGCATCGCGCCCGCAATCCGCTGCCTGCGATGGCGCGGCTGATGGACCGGCTCGCCTCGCACCGCCTGGACGAGGGCACGGCGCATTTCGATCCCTCGACGCTGGCGGTCGTGACCATCGACACCGGCAATCCCGCAACCAATGTGATCCCGGCGCAGACCCGAGCCACTGTCAATATCCGGTTTAACGATGCGCATCACAGCAGCGATCTGATCGGCTGGATGCAAGCCGAGTTGGACGGCGTTTGCGCGGAGTTCGGCATCACCGGCGAGATGCGCGTCAAGGTGTCGGGCGAGAGTTTTCTCACCCCGCCGGGGCCGCTCTCGGATTTGGTCGCGCGCGCGGTCGAGGCAGAGACCGGCGTGGTTCCCGCGCTCTCGACAACCGGCGGCACCTCGGATGCCCGCTTTGTCAAGGATCACTGCCCGGTGGTGGAATTCGGCCTTGTCGGGCAGACCATGCATCAGGTCGATGAGCGGGTCGAGGTGGCGCAGATTCACCAGCTCAAGGCGATTTATGCCCGTATCCTGCGGGATTATTTCGGCTGATGCGCCGCTATTTGATTGTCATGGTCAAGGAACCTCGCCCCGGCCGCGTCAAATCGCGTCTGGGGCGTGACATCGGCATGGTCGCCGCGGCGTGGTGGTTTCGGCATCAGGTGGCGCGCCTCTTGCGGGATGTGGAAGATCCCCGCTGGCAAGTGGTGCTTGCGGTGTCCCCCGATCACGCCGGGCTCAATAGCCGTGTCTGGCCCGCACATTTGCCCCGTGTGGCGCAAGGCGCGGGCGATCTGGGCGACCGGATGGGGCGGCTCTTGCGGAGCATGCCGCCCGGCCCGGTCTGCATTATCGGCGCGGATATTCCGGGTGTGACCCGTGCACATGTCGCGCGGGCCTTTTCGGCGCTTGGACGCAACGACGCGGTGTTCGGCCCGGCGATGGACGGCGGCTATTGGCTGGTTGGTCTGAAACGGGCGCGGCCTGTCGCGCCGACGCTTTTTCAGGGGGTCCGCTGGTCAACTGCGGATGCTCTCGGCGATACGATCAAAACACTGCCGGGCGCACGCATCGCGTTTGTCGACCGCTTGCGCGATGTGGATACGGCAAGCGATCTGAAACCGTCGGATTAAGGGCGTTTCGGACGCTGTTCTAGCGCTTGCGGTCTCGGCGGCTGCTCATGGGCTGGAACGCCACCCCTACATGCGCTTCGCAATAAGGCTTGCCCGATTGCACCGGCAGGCCGCAAAACCAGAAATCGGGCGTGGCGGGATCGCCCACCGGCCATTTGCAGGTGCGCTCTGTCAATTCCATAAGAGTGAGCTTCTTGGCCTTCTTCTCGATCTCGCTCACCTTGGCCAGTGCCTCGGGGTCGATTTCGTTGGCCGAGGGCTGCGGGGGCAGGGGTTGGCCTGCGGGAATGATTGCCTTGATCCGACTGATCGGGGCCACGACAGCAGGTTCGTTTGCTGGCTCCGGCTGTTCCTCTACCCTTGCCGCGGGCTTGGGCGCGGGCTTGGGGGCTTCGGCAACCTTGGCAGCGGCCGGTTTTGCCTTGGTCTCGGGCGTGTTCGGGGCAGGGGCCGCTGTCGGGCCCGTGCCATTGCGGTTGGACAGGCCAAGGCGATGCACCTTGCCGATCACCGCATTGCGGGTGACGCCGCCCAATTCCTTGGCGATCTGGCTTGCAGACTGACCCTCTCCCCACATCTTCTTGAGCATTTCAACGCGTTCGTCGTTCCAGGACATCGGGGCTTCCTTCGGTCAAAAGGCGGACCGGGCCCCGGGCCCGCCGCCTTGCAAATCTGATCAAGCCCCTATTCTAGTCACTGGCGTGTGAGTTACAAGGCATCGAATCGTGGGCAGGTGGCACATAGTGGTGGAAACACGCGCAAAAGAGCCGGACCACCGAGGCAAGGAGCAGCAAATGACAGAGCACACGCGAGAGGATGGATCGCCCGTCATGGCGGCAATGGGCGCGCGGCGGTTCGGGCGCGTCAACTGGCTTGGGTTGGCCACGCTGGCAGAGCGTGAAACACGCCGTTTCATGGCGGTTTGGACCCAGACCATCCTTGCGCCGCTGGTCACGGCAGGTCTTTTTCTGCTGATCTTCACCATCGCTATCGGTCCGGCTCGTGGCGATGTCATGGGCGTTGCCTTTACCACCTTCATCGCGCCCGGCATTCTGATGATGACGGTCATTCAGAATGCCTTTGCCAACACCTCTTCGTCCATTGTCATCTCAAAGGTGCAGGGCAATATCGTGGACACCCTGATGCCGCCGCTCTCGGCGGGCGAGCTGGTATTGGGCTATCTGGCGGGGGGTGTGGGACGTGGTCTGCTGGTGGCTGTCGCGATCTGGCTTGGCCTATGGGTCTTTCTCGGGATCGGGCTTGCGCATCCACTGTGGGCGCTTTGCTTTGTGCTGCTCGGGGCCGGGTTTCTGAGCGGGATCGGCATCGTCGCGGGGATCTTTGCCAACAAGTTCGATCAGATGGCGGCGATCACCAATTTCATCGTGACCCCTCTCGCCTTCTTGTCGGGCACTTTCTACTCGGTCGAGGCGCTGCCGCCCGTGCTCTACACGGTCACGCATTTCAATCCGATTTTCTATTTCATCGACGGTGCCCGCTATGGGGTGATCGGGGTGTCTGACAGCGACCCTCTGCTCGGATTGACCGTAGGCGCGGCGGCGACGCTGTCGGTTTGCCTTATTGCGTGGCGCATGTTGGCGACGGGGTATCGGCTCAAGGCGTAGGGGCAGGCCCGTCTATCCCGCAAAGAACAAGAGCGGGAGCACGCCGAGCAGAGTGGACATCAATCCGCTGTCATCCCTGTCCTCATCGTCAGCGCTCTGATCCGGTGCGCTGTCCTGGTCTTGTGGCGGCTCTTCGGGGGGGAGCGTGGGCAGGACTGGATCATCGTCCGGCTGATCGTTTTCCGCAATCTCCAGAACCGCGTCGGTATAGACGGGATTGGTCATCTCGATCATCAGGATTTCCCGAGGGGCGAGATCCGCGATCAGAATGCCATCGTCCAAGAGTGTATCGGCATCTTCTTGGGTGATCCGAGGCTCCGCCGATGTGAACGTGGGGTTTTCCCCCTCGGCCACCCCGAGTCTCGTGATCGTGACCTGGCCCGGGTTGGCCACCAGATTGTTGAAATCGACAATCTGTTCCTCGGTCCCGTCAGAGGTTGAGGCGATAAAGGTCACGAGGCGGTCTTGGGCATAGAAGCTGTGTACATCTGCGGTGGTGCCTTGCACTTCGGTCTCGCGGCCTTCGCTCCCTGCGAGCGCCAGAGGCCGAGTGCCGGGCAGAACATCGTTCATAAGCCGGAACATTTCCCCCGCAATGCGCATCTCGGCGTCACCCTCGACTTCGGCCAGGGCGGTCCGACTGTTGAGTTGTAGCGCCCAGACATGCGCGGCATCGACCCCGCCCCAGTGAAACGCCTCAACGATGTTGAGCATTTCATGGGCCTGCTTCAGGCCGAATTCCTCTTCGCGTGTTTCTCCGACCGTTCGCTTGAGGTTCCACTCCGTCGCATAGATTTTCAGCTCTGGCATTTGATCGAGCCAGGTATCATCGATCTGGGACAATTCAAATGTCCGGCTGCCGGGCACATCTTCGCCACGTGAATAGATATGCGCGACAACGCCATCCACTGCCGCGCGCTCGGCCTCGGTGTCGAACTGGTCGACGAGGATGGCGTTATTCACCTTGGACCATGCGACCTCGCCTGAAGAATAGATGTAATCCGCCTCGGACAGGGACAGGCCGAACATCTCGTTCACGGAAGCGAGTTGTTCCGTGCCCGTGCCCTCAAACAGGTCGGACAAATTCGACTGCCCGTTGTTCGTGCCCATTTGCACGAGAATATCGGTGTCCGCAAACTGAGGGCTTTCGGGATGCCGGGACATTTCGTCGTCGATGATCAGCGCCATCTCAGAGGCCAGCCGACCATACTCGAGCGTGGTCATTTCGCCGCTGCCCCAATATTCATTGCCGATTTCAAAGGCCTGAATCGTTGGGGCCGGGCCGAAATTGCCATTCGCAATATCCGCGATGAAGTTGCGGACCGCGGTTTCGTCCACAGCGGCAAAACGATGACCATGCGCATCGGTGTCATCGGCCAGAAAGTCACGGGTCGGCAGGACGATGGTCAGAGCGATGCCAGCCTCGGACGCATAGCGGAACATTTCGGTGACAGAGGTCTGGACCGGGTCTTCGTCATCCTCGCGCGGCGGGTCAGACAGGCGATCCGCCTCGTAGATGCAGGCGCATTCCTCGGTCAGTGCGCCGCCGGGGTAGCGCAGGTGGGCAATCCCGAGCGTGGCTGCGGTGTCCGGAAATGTGCCATCCTCCCCGACGACATCGCGGGTCGCAAGCAGGTTTCCACCGAAATGCGCGGCAGTAAAGGAGGGTCCCTCGACGCTCTCGATCGACAGAGTGAATGGCATCCCAAGGCTCCGATCTGCCCGGAGTGATCCGGCACAGGTGTGCTTCGTCCGAAGATACTATTTAAGGAATACTATATTCGCAATAAAACAACCATAACGGTATTATTGTTGCAAAGCAAGACTTAAGCGGCCCTTTGGTGAGGGGGATGATCAACGTTTGGGGCTGTATTTCGGGTGGTGTCGTATCCCTGACCGGCAGAGGCTAGCGACAGACCTGCTCGGCGCGTTGCGCATATGCGCTGTAGGCATCCCAGAAGCGCTCGTCGCCGGGGCGCTTGGATTGCCGGATATCCTGCGCGGCCTGCGGATCGCGGTAAAAGCGCACCGCGCGGCGCTGTTGCGCACTGCTCAGCGTGTCATTTGCAACGGCTTGAATACAGCCGCAGAGGGCACGAGAGCGGGCCTTGCGGTCGGATTGCATGCACGCGCTGTTGATGGGGCCACTGGCCATCGGGACCGCACCGCTGCTCCCGCGATAGCCATCACCCCCGCCGCACCCCACCAAGGCCAGCACCGCCCCCAACATCACCCATTGCTTCATGACCCGTGCCTCTTGCTCGTTTGCCCCGCCCTGTTTTGGGCCTTTGTTGTTGAACTGTTTGCCTCAATTGCCGAGATTCTTCAATTCGCAACAGGGGGACGCACAGCGATTGTCGTCCGCAGTTGTCGCGGTCGTATTGACCGGGATGACGAGACGGAACGCCCGTGAGCTAGGCCAAACGTGCCCGGAGGTGTCCGGCTGTGTGTGGCTATGACCTGAGCCAAACCAGACAATACCGATGGCGTTCGGGCATGTCGCCACCGCCGCTTTCGGCTCTCCGTGGCAGGCCGGACGCAAGCGTGAAAGTGCCGGCGCGGTGAGGCTCAGGTCGGGCGAACGTGGAAATCCGCCGTTTGTGCCGCAAGGTTGGTGTTACTTCTTTTTCTTGCCTTTCTTGGGCTTCTTGTCCGCGCCGGATTTATCCGACTTCTTGTCTTTCTTTTTCTTTTTGCTCTTCTTGCCCTTCTTGCTGCCCTCTTTCTTGGACTTCGACGTGTCCTTGGAGGGTTTGTTCTCTTTCGCCTCTTTGGGGTTCACAGGGGGCGCCTCGGGCATCTCTGGGCTAACCAGCACCATCTTGGCCACGGCGATGAACCGTTCGGCGCGCGCCTCGGAAATGCCGCGCACCTTGGTCAGGGTCGCCACATCGGCGCTGCTGAGCTCTTGGGTGGTTGTGATGCCGATATCGGCGAGGCCAAGGGCAATGGCGGGGCCGACGCCGGGAATGTCGTTGATATCTGACATGGTCTTTTTCCTGTGGGGTTGTGAGTTGCTGTTAAATGATATGCGTAATGTCGGGCATCGGGACATGGAGCGTTTCTGTATCAGGGGAGGATCACTTTCGCTTCTTGCCACGCTTGGACTTGCGCTTTTGAGGTTGGGGATCCGTGCTTTCGCCGATGAGGCCCTCTGTTTCTGATGTTGCAGGCTCTCGCGGCGCATGTGCCGCGACAAAGCTACGGATGAAGGCGCGGATTTCGCGGGCCGCACTTGTATCCAAAGCCTCGCAGAGCGCAACGAAATCGTCCCGATCCTTGCCGTTGATACGCAGGATCAACTGGCTATCCTTGCGCTCTTTCTGTTTGCGCGATCCGTCTGCCATGGGCCGTGTTCCTTCACCGAACTCGGGTTATCATTTTGCCTATGCAATGTATATACATTTTATGGTTGTTCCTGGCTGAGAAACGAAAACGGCGCACCCATGGTGCGCCGTTCTTAATCTACTGAACTGAATTTACCGGTCAGGCCGTGCCGCCCTGCAGCGGCATAACGGTCAATTCCCCTTCTTGCCGAGCCTTGATCGCAAGAGCCGCGGCGTACGATCCGGCCATGGTCGTGTAGTAGGGGATCTTGTCATAGAGCGCGACCGAGCGGATTTCGCGGCTATCCTCAACCGCCTGGGTGCCTTCGGTCGTGTTCATTACAAGCGCGATTTGCCCGTCCTTGAGCATGTCCACGATATTTGGGCGCCCCTCATAGACCTTGTTCACGATCTCGCAGGTGATGCCTGCCTCGGATAGGAACGCCGCCGTGCCGCGCGTCGCGATGATCTCGAAACCGAGATCGACCAGCACTTGTGCCGCCTCGATCATCTGCGGTTGCTTGTCCATATCCTTGATCGAGATGAACACGCGCCCGCCCTGGGGCAGGTCCACGCCCGCGCCCATCTGCGCCTTGAGGAAGGCACGCGGGAAGGACACATCCCAGCCCATCACCTCGCCCGTCGAGCGCATTTCCGGCCCAAGGATGGTATCCACGCCGGGGAAGCGGGCAAAGGGCAGCACGGCCTCCTTGACCGAGAACCAGGGCATATTGGGATCGGCCAACGTCATCTGATCAGCCATTGGCAGGGTGCCGGGCTTGGTTTCCTTGGGGTAGGGACCACGGAAGGGGAAGGCGTCGAGCGTCTCGCCGGCCATCAGGCGCGCGGCAATCGACGCAATGGCGCTATCGGTCGCCTTGGCCACAAAGGGCACGGTGCGGCTGGCGCGGGGGTTGACCTCGATCAGGTAGATGTCGTCGCCCTTGACCGCGAACTGCACGTTCATGAGACCCACGACATTGAGCGCGAGCGCGAGGGCCTCGGTCTGTTTCTTGATCTCGGCAATGGTCGCATCGCTCAGCGAATAAGGCGGCAACGAGCAGGCGGAGTCGCCCGAATGCACACCCGCTTCTTCGATATGCTGCATGATGCCGGCCACATGGACACGGGTGCCATCGCAGAGCGCGTCAACATCGCATTCGATGGCGCCAGAGAGGTAGCTATCGAGCAGCACCGGGCTATCGCCCGAGACCACGACCGCTTCGGCGATGTAGCGTTCCAGATGCGCCATGTCGCGCACGATCTCCATCGCGCGCCCGCCCAGCACATAGGAGGGGCGGATGACCAGCGGAAAGCCGATGTCCTCGGCAATGGCAAGCGCCTGCGCGTCCGTGCTCGCAATGCCATTGTGCGGTTGCTTCAATCCGAGTTTGTTCACAAGTGCCTGAAACCGCTCGCGGTCTTCGGCAAGATCAATGGCATCGGGCGTGGTGCCCAGGATCGGAATCCCCTCGGCTTCGAGCGCCCGCGCGAGTTTGAGCGGCGTTTGTCCGCCAAACTGCACGATGACCCCATGCAGCGTGCCGTTTTCCTGCTCTTTGGTCAGGATCTCCATCACATGCTCAAAGGTCAGCGGTTCGAAATAGAGGCGGTCCGAGGTGTCGTAATCCGTCGAGACCGTCTCGGGGTTGCAGTTGATCATGATCGTTTCATAGCCTGTCTTGGACAGGGCAAAGCAGGCATGACAGCAGCAATAGTCGAACTCGATCCCCTGACCGATACGGTTGGGGCCGCCGCCCAGAATGACGACCTTCTTGGCGTTCGACGGACGCGCTTCGCATTCGACCTCGCCCATCATGGGGGCCTCGTAGGTGGAATACATATAGGGTGTCTGCGCCTCGAACTCTGCGGCGCAGGTGTCGATCCGCTTGAACACGGCGCGCACGCCCAGATTGATACGTGCGCGGCGCACCTGACCTTCGTCGCGCCCCGTCAGTTTGGCCAGACGCGCATCGGTAAAGCCAAGCATCTTGAGCTGCCGCAGGCCATTTTCGGTCAGGGGCAGGCCGTCGCGGCGAATGCGCTCTTCGGCCTCGACAATCTCTCGAATACGGGCAAGGAACCACGGGTCAAAGGCGGTCGCCGCGTTGATTTCGTCGTCGCTGAGGCCATGGCGCATCGCCTGCGCGATGGTGCGCATCCGATCGGGCGTGGCGACGGAAAGCGCGCGGATGATTGCGGCCTTGTCAGGGGCCCCCTCGATGTCGACCTCGTCAAACCCGGTGAGGCCCGTTTCCATCGACGCCAACGCCTTTTGCAGGCTCTCGTGGATCGTGCGGCCGATTGCCATCGCCTCACCCACCGATTTCATCGCGGTGGTCAGGTTGGGCTTGGAGCCAGGGAATTTTTCAAAGGCAAAGCGTGGAATCTTGGTGACGACATAGTCGATGGTCGGCTCGAAAGAGGCCGGTGTCACCTTGGTGATGTCATTGTCCAGCTCGTCGAGCGTATAGCCGACCGCCAGTTTGGCCGCGATCTTTGCAATCGGAAAACCCGTGGCCTTGGAGGCAAGCGCAGAAGAGCGCGACACGCGCGGATTCATCTCGATCACCACCATGCGCCCGTCTTCGGGGTTGATGGCCCATTGCACGTTGGAACCGCCGGTTTCCACCCCGATCTCGCGCAGAACGGCAATGCTGCCGTTGCGCATGATCTGGTATTCCTTGTCTGTGAGCGTAAGCGCCGGGGCCACGGTGATCGAATCGCCCGTATGCACGCCCATCGGATCGACGTTTTCGATGGAGCAGACGATGATCGCGTTGTCGGCCTTGTCGCGGACGACCTCCATCTCGTATTCTTTCCAGCCCAAGAGGCTCTCGTCGATCAGGATCTGGCTGACGGGCGAGGCATCGAGGCCGGTTTTGCAGTAGTGGATATAATCGTCGCGATTGTAGGCCACGCCGCCGCCGGTGCCGCCAAGGGTAAAGGCCGGGCGGATGATCGCGGGAAGGCCCACATAATCAATCGCCGCCATGCATTCATCCATGTTGTTGGCGATGGTCGCTTTGGGATTCTCGATCCCGAGACGGTCCATCGCCTCGCGGAAAAGCTTGCGGTCTTCGGCCATTTCAATGGCTTGCCGGTTGGCCCCGATCAGTTCCACGCCGAATTTTTCCAGCACGCCCATGTCCGCCACGGCAAGGGCCGTGTTCAGGCCGGTTTGCCCGCCCATCGTGGGCAAGAGCGCGTCGGGGCGTTCCTTTTCGATGATGCGCGCCACGACTTCGGGGGTGATCGGCTCGATATAGGTGGCATCGGCCAATTCCGGATCGGTCATGATCGTCGCGGGGTTGGAGTTGACGAGAATGACCCGATACCCTTCTTCGCGCAGCGCCTTGCAGGCCTGAGCACCGGAATAGTCGAATTCGCAGGCCTGTCCGATGATGATTGGCCCCGCTCCGATGATCATGATGGATGAAATATCGGTTCTTTTCGGCATATCGGTCCCCGGGCAGCTGGAAGGGCAGGAGGGGATGGCCCACCTGCGCAAATTGGTGGGGTTATAGCCATCACAGGCCGGGGTGCAAGGGGCAAACCCGTGCCGCGCTCAGGAGGTTTCGGGCAACGGTGCCGCATCCTCCAGAATGACGCGGTCAAGCGCGCCCATGCCGCGGTTGTCACGCTGCGGATAGAGGATCAGCCGGTCGATCACTTGCCCTTGCAGCGCTTCGGCTGGATGGGTCGTGAAGGTGTCATATGTCCCGCGCGCGACAAACCGGTCCCGTGCAACCAGCACCGACCCCAGATACCCCTCGACCACCACCTGTGGCGCGCCTGTTTCTGTCTGCCAATCCAGCGATACGAAGGTAAACGGCGCATCACGCAGAATTGCCACTGCGCCGCGCGTGTTCATCGCGCTTTCGATCTCGTTCGGGCCATCGCTGCCATTGCCGGATTTCCTGGCCGAGGAAATCATCATGTCGCGGGTGACGACGCGGTAGCCATCCTCGGGCATTTCGATGGGAGCGGGTCCTTCTTGCGGTCCCTCGAAGCCGATTGAGACCTGCCCTGCCTCCGCGACCGAGGCCATGAGCCAGAGGCAGGCAACGCCACCGATCCACCGCTCCATGCGTGCCACCTCCTCAGAAACACATGCGGGCAGCGTTTCGCGGCGGTGAGGGGCTGTCAAGGGGGCGTGTGACCGCAAAACTGGCCCGAACCGACGCATTTAAGGGTGTGCTTTGTGGATCATGGGCCTAAATACAGTCCACTTGCCAAGAGGATACGACGTGCAGATTCGGTTCGATCATGGTCCCAACGACGACGCCTGCCAGTTCGCGCAGGCCGAGCGCCTGATCGTGGCTCATACACCCGAAGAGGTGCCCGGTGCACTTGCGGCGCTTGATGCGGCGCGGGCAGAGGGCTATTGGCTGGCGGGTTTTGCCAGCTATGAACTGGGTCACGCGCTGGAGACGCGGTTGGCGTCCTGCATGCCCGCGCGTCGTCGTTTGCCGCTCTTGCAATTTGGAACCTTTGCCGCGCCCGGTCCAGCCGCGCCGCTCAAGGCGGGTCCGGCCACGCTTGGCGATCTTGTGCCGGACTGGGATCAGGCGCGTTATGCCCGGGCCTTTGAGGCGGTGCATGACTATATCTGTGCGGGCGACATCTATCAGGCCAACCTCACCTTTCCGCTGCGTATGACGGCCCAAGGTACGCCGCAGGCGCTCTATGCGGCCCTCTGCGCCATCCAGCCGGTGCGGTATGGCGCGTTGATCGAGGCGGCGGGCCTGCCTGCGATCCTGTCGCGCTCGCCCGAGCTGTTCTTTCGCACCCACGCGGACGGGCGGATCGAAACCCGGCCCATGAAAGGCACGCAGCCGCGTAGCGCGGATGCGGCAGAGGATGCGCGCCGCCGCTTCTTTCTGCAATCGGATGCCAAGAACCGCGCCGAAAACCTGATGATCGTGGATCTTTTGCGCAATGACATCAGCCGTGTAAGTGTGCCGGGGTCGGTGCGCGTGCCTGAGCTCTTCTCGGTCGAGACCTACGAGACCCTGCATCAGATGACCTCGCTCATTACCGCCGATCTGATGCCCGGCATGGGCCTGTCGGATATCCTGCGCGCGCTCTTTCCCTGTGGCTCGATCACCGGGGCACCCAAGCTTCGGGCGATGCAGATTTTGGCCGAGCTGGAACAGCACGCCCGCGACATCTATTGCGGGGCCATCGGTTGGGCTGCGCCGGATGGGCGGGCCGAGTTCAACGTGGCCATCCGCACGATCATGGTCGAGGACGGGCGCGCCACCCTCAACGTGGGCGGCGGCGTGGTCTATGACAGCACCGCGGCGGGCGAATACGAAGAGGCGCTGTGGAAGGCGCGGTTTGCCCGCGCGCTTGCCCCCGTTCCAGCCTGATCCGCCCTATTCGGCGGCGTGGCGCAGTCCGGCATCGCCGTCGCAATAGAGGTAATCGCGCGTCAGGGGCACGGCATCCTGTTTTGGGGTCAACTGAAACTGGAACACCACCTGATTGTTGAGCCGAAAGGTCAGTTCACTCGCGATCAGGTAATAGCGCCACATGCGGCAAAAGCGGTCATCATAGAGAGCGCGCGCGCTCTCTATGTTGGCCTCGAATCGCTCGCGCCAGATGCGCAGGGTCTCTGCGTAATGCAGGCGCCACACCTCGACATCCGTTGTGACCAGTTTGTGCCGCTCCACCGCTGCCATCGTCTCGGACATCGCAGGGCAATAACCGCCCGGAAAAATATACTTGGTGATCCAGGGGCTTGTCGCGCCCGGCGGCCCCGCGCGCCCGATGGTGTGAATAAGTGCGATGCCATCCGGAGCCAGCAGCCGCTCGACCGTGGCGAAATACGCATCATAGTGCGGCACGCCGACATGCTCGAACATGCCCACCGATACGATGCGGTCAAACTGCCCCTTCACATCGCGGTAATCCATCAGGTGAAACCGCGCCTTGTCCGCCAGCCCTGCCTTTTGTGCGCGCTGATTGGCAATCGCATGTTGCTCTTGCGAGAGGGTGACACCCGTCACCTGCGCGCCGAAATCCCGCGCCAGCGTCAGACCCATGCCGCCCCAACCACAGCCGATGTCGAGCACGCGCATACCCGGCTCGATCAACAGCTTGGCCGCGATATGCGCCTTCTTGGCGGCTTGTGCCTCTTCCAGCGTCATGTCGGGACGGGCGAAATAGGCGCAGGAATACTGCCGGTCGGCATCAAGGAAGAGATCGTAAAGCTCGCCCGAGAGATCATAATGATGCGCCACATTGGCGCGTGAGCGCGCCGCCGGGTTGAACTGATCCAGACGCCGCTTGAACCAGCGCAGCGCCTCAAGCGGGCGGCGAAACCACGGCTGCCCTTGCGCGCCGATGTTGCGAATGGCGAGGCTGAGAAAGCCGTATAGATCATCGCCCTCGATGGTCAGCGAGCCGTCCATATAGCCTTCACCCGCCGCCAGGTCAGGTGAGAGCACGATGCGGCGGGGCAGGGTCGGGTCGTGCAGCGTGACAGCCACGCCGTCGCCCCCCGCCCCATAGGTCCGCGTGGTCCCATCGGGATAGGTCACGCGCAAAGATCCGCTTTTGAAAAAATGGGTCAGCAACCCATCGAGAGCCTTGGTCCACATGTCACACCCCATGTCCGCGCGCCCAAACGGCGCATTTCAACGGTGTACCAAACCGGTCCTACTTCCCGCGTTCCCGGGTCTGCCTGCTCGTGTGGCAGGTATTTTTGCGCAGATTGCCCTTTGTGTAAACGGTTTTGCGGTGTGCATCGCCCCACGCCCTTGACTTTGCCGGCCCACCAAGGTGTATCGGCCCGAACCCAAGATCAACGCCCCGAGCCGGGACCGGAGAGCCAACATGCACGCATATCGCAGCCATTCCTGCGCAGACCTGACCAAATCGGACGTGGGCGCCGATGTCCGCCTTTCCGGATGGGTGCACCGTATCCGCGATCATGGCGGGGTTCTTTTCATCGACCTGCGCGATCACTATGGCGTGACGCAGCTCATCTGTGACCCTGACAGCCCGGTTTTTGCGCAGGTGGAAAAGCTGCGCAGCGAATATTGCATCCGAATCGATGGTGTGGTGAAGGCGCGCGACGCGGGGCTGATCAACCCCAAGATCCCGACCGGCGAAATCGAGGTGTTCATTCGGGACATGGAAGTGCTCGGCTCTGCCGCCGAATTGCCGCTTCAGGTGTTCGGCGATCAGGAATACCCCGAGGAAACGCGCCTGCGCTATCGCTATCTCGACCTGCGCCGCGAGGCAATGCAGCGCAACATGACCCTGCGCTCGGATGTGGTGGCGGGGATGCGCCGCCGCATGTGGGATCAGGGCTTCCGCGAGTTTCAGACGCCGATCATCACGGCCTCGAGCCCCGAGGGGGCGCGCGACTTTCTGGTGCCAAGCCGTTTGCATCCGGGCAAGTTCTATGCCCTGCCGCAGGCACCGCAGCAATTCAAACAGTTGATCATGGTCAGTGGGTTTGACAAGTATTTCCAGATTGCCCCCTGTTTCCGCGATGAAGACCCGCGCGCCGACCGCTCGCCCACGGATTTCTATCAGCTCGACATGGAAATGAGCTTTGTCGGTCAGCAGGACGTGTTCGACACCATAGCGCCGGTGATTGCGGGCGTTTTCGAGGAGTTTGGCGGCGGCAAGACAGTCGATGCGCCCGAGGCGTGGCCGCAGATTTCCTATGCGGATTCAGCGCTTTGGTATGGCACGGACAAGCCCGACCTGCGCAATCCGATCAAGATGCAGGACGTGTCCGACCATTTCCGCGGATCCGGCTTTGCCATTTTCGCCAAGCTCTTGGAGCAGGACGGCACAGAAATTCGCGCCATTCCGGCCCCCACCGGTGGCAGCCGCAAGTTCTGCGACCGCATGAACGCCTTTGCCCAGAAAGAGGGCCTGCCGGGGATGGGGTATATCTTCTGGCGGGAGGCCGATGGCGCGATGGAGGCCGCAGGGCCGCTTGCCAAGAACATCGGCCCTGAGCGCACCGAGGCCATTCGCACGCAGCTTGGGCTTGGCGTGGGCGATGCCGCGTTCTTCCTCGGGGGCAAGCCTGCGGCCTTTGAACGGGTTGCGGGCAAGGCGCGCACGGTCATTGGCGATGAATTGGGTCTGACGGATCAGAACCGCTATGCCTTTGCCTGGATTGTCGATTTCCCGATGTATGAGGCCGATGAGACCACTGGCAAGATTGATTTCTCGCACAACCCCTTCTCGATGCCGCAGGGTGGGATCGAGGCGCTGAATGGCGATCCGCTCAAGGTTCTGGGGTATCAATATGACCTCGCTTGCAATGGCTATGAGCTGGTTTCGGGCGCGATCCGCAACCACAAGCTCGACATCATGATCAAGGCGTTCGAGCTGGCAGGCTATGGCGAGGAAGAGGTGCGCAAGCGCTTTGGCGGCATGGTCAACGCCTTTCAATACGGGGCGCCGCCGCATGGCGGCTGTGCGGCGGGGATCGACCGGATCGTGATGCTGCTCGCGGGCACCTCGAACATCCGCGAGGTCATCATGTTCCCGATGAACCAGCGGGCCGAGGATCTGATGATGAACGCGCCGTCGGACCCGACGAGCGATCAGTTGATGGAACTGGGCCTGCGGCTCATTCCGCAGGACTAGGCGGGGCTTTCCCTTGACGCGATATTGAGGCAATGTCGCGTCAAGGTATTTGTGCAAGGCCCGAAAAAATGACGCAAAACCGGCCAGTTGGGCCAAAGCTGTTGAACTGGACCCCACCGCCGGCACCGGATGGAACGTCGCTGATCGGGCGATACGCGCGCCTGGAACGTCTGGATGCGGATCGACACGCGGCGGATTTGCACCGCGCGTTTTCGGTAGATGATGCGATCTGGGACTATCTGCCCTATGGGCCGTTTTCCTCGTCAGCGCAGTTGCACCGATGGGCGCGGGAAATGGCGGCGGGGAATGATCCGCTGTTCTATGTCATTACCGACCTCGACACAGGGCATGTGGGGGGCGTTGCCAGCTATCTGCGGATCACGCCGCAGGCAGGCTCTATTGAGGTGGGGCATATCAATTTTGCCCCGTCCCTCCAGCGGACGCGCGCTGCGACAGAGGCGATTTTCCTTTTGATTCAATGGGCTTTTGAGGCGGGCTATCGCCGGTTCGAGTGGAAATGCGACGCGCTCAACATGCCGTCGCGACGGGCGGCGCAGCGGTTGGGGCTGAGTTATGAGGGGATTTTCCGGCAGGCGACGGTGGTCAAGGGGCGCAATCGCGACACGGCGTGGTTTGCCGCGATTGACGCTGAATGGCCCGCGCTGAAAGAGGCGTTTTCATTCTGGCTGGACCCTGCGAATTTCGACGCGGAGGGCCGCCAACGCGAGAGCCTTGGCAGCCTTACGCGGCTTGTGCGGGTTGCCTCTGATCCCGCGCAGCGCTGAATTTCCCTGCAATTACAACAGGTCGGGCGGCGTCGCCTCGCGCGCCAGTTCCGCCGCGACCTGATCCAGCGGCACGATGCGGCTGTCCTTTTCGCCCAGACGGCGCAGGGACACGGTGCCATCCTCGACCTCGCGCGGACCACAGGCCAGGATCACCGGAACCTTGGCCAGAGAGTGCTCGCGGACCTTGTAATTGATCTTTTCGTTGC
The DNA here is from genome assembly GCF_027019125.1 of Roseovarius sp. GTDB lineage: Bacteria > Pseudomonadota > Alphaproteobacteria > Rhodobacterales > Rhodobacteraceae > Roseovarius. The sequence goes on from NZ_JALUXE010000027.1 coordinate 293,483, forward strand.
GGGTGTCGGCCTCGGCGCGGATGTTAAGGTCTGTAAGGTTCTGGGCGACTTTTGTAACGTAGTCGTCCGCCTCGGACACGATGGAGGCGACCACCACCTGACGCGGGGCCATCCAGAAGGGCAGGCGGCCCGCGTGTTCCTCGATCAGGATGCCGATGAAGCGCTCGAAGCTGCCGAGGACGGCGCGGTGCAACATCACGGGGCGATGTTTGGCCCCATCGGTGCCGATGTAATTTGCATCCAGCCGCTCGGGCAGGACGAAATCCACCTGATGCGTGCCGCATTGCCATTTGCGCCCGATGGCGTCGGTCAGGGTGAATTCCAGCTTGGGCCCGTAGAACGCGCCTTCGCCTGGGTTAACCTTGGGTTCGATGCCGGCGGCGCGGGTGGCGGACAGGAGGGCCGCTTCGGCCTTGTCCCAAACCTCGTCCGACCCGGCGCGCACGTCGGGGCGGGTAGAGAACAGAACCTCGAAATTCGGGAAGCCCAGATCGGCGTAGATGCCCGACAGGAAGGCGATGAAGCGGGCCGTTTCCGATTCGATCTGATCCTCGGTGCAGAAGATATGCGCGTCGTCCTGGGTAAAGCCGCGCACGCGCATGATGCCGTGCAGCGCCCCCGAGGGTTCATAGCGGTTGCAAGAGCCGAATTCGGCCATGCGCAGGGGCAGGTCACGGTAGGATTTGAGACCCTGATTGAAAATCTGCACGTGGCAGGGGCAATTCATCGGCTTGAGCGCGTTCACGGCCTTTTCGCGGGCGTGATCCTCGTCCACTTCGACGATGAACATGTTTTCCTGATACTTTTCCCAGTGGCCGGATTTCTCCCACAGCTTGCGGTCGACCACCTGGGGCGTGTTCACCTCGACATAACCGCCGCGACGTTGCTGGCGGCGCATGTAATCCTGAAGCGTGGTGTAGACGGCCCAGCCGTTCGGGTGCCAGAAGACCTGACCGGGCGCCTCTTCCTGCATGTGAAAGAGGTCCATCTCGCGGCCCAGTTTGCGGTGGTCGCGGCGGTCGGCCTCTTCGAGAAAGGTGAGATAATCCTTGAGCGCGTCGCGGTTCTGGAACGCGACACCGTAGATGCGTTGCAGCATGGGCCGCGTGCTGTCGCCGCGCCAGTAGGCACCGGCCACGCTCATGAGTTTGAAGGCGTCCGCGGGCACTTGCCCCGTGTTCTGCAGATGCGGACCCCGGCAGAGATCCTGCCAATCGCCGTGCCAATACATGCGCAGCGGCTCGGTGCCGGGAATGGCCTCGATCAGCTCGATCTTGTAGGGCTCTCCGGTGTCGCGATAATGCTGGATCGCGCGGTCGCGGTCCCAGATTTCGGTACGCACGGGATCGCGCAGGTTGATGATCTCTTTCATCTTTTTCTCGATCAGGCCGAGATCTTCGGGGGTGAAGGGCGCGGCGCGGTCGAAATCGTAATACCAGCCATTCGCGATGACCGGACCGATCGTGACCTTCACATCGGGCCAGATTTCCTGAACGGCGCGGGCCATGATATGTGCAAGATCGTGGCGGATGAGTTCGAGCGCCGGGGCCTCGTCCTTGATCGTATTGATGCTGATGGCCGCGTCGCGGTCGATGGGCCATTGCAGATCCCAATGCGCGCCATCCACATGCGCGGAAATCGCGCGTTTGGCCAATGACGGTGAAATGCTGGCGGCCACTTCGGCGGGGGTCACGCCTGCGCTGTACTCGCGCGCATTGCCATCGGGAAAGGTAAGGGAAATCTGGGCCATCTGCTTGGCTCCTCGTCGGTTTGGCGCCCACGGAACGCCCGGTTGCGGGTTTGGTCCCCGTCACATGCCCGTTCGGGCGCGCAAGGTCAATAGGAGTGCGTTTTGGCACTGAATTTTGCATGCAAAAGCATACGTTTCCCCTTTTGTCGCAGTGCAGAAAAAACCTGTGGACAGGTCGCATTTGAGGCCCTAAATGCCGTATATCGGACGCGCAAGATTCTTGCGCGGGCAACCAAGCGAGGGTCGAAAAATGCCGAAGTATAATTCGAATTTTGAGTTGTCGGTCGCGGATATGGACCTGATCGAGAGTGCCTTGCTCAAGACCAAGGCGGATTTGTCGGTGCAGCCGGACCGCACGTCGGACGGATTGGATGGCAAGGACGAGACCCTGCGCCAGATCCATGATCTGTTGGGGCGGTTGCACAATCAGAAGGTGTTCTATCGTCCGCGTCGTGGTGCCTATATCGGCGGCTGAGCGCCGCGCGATAAATCCGGTTTGATCCTTCGGTTCGGGGCGTGCATGATCGCGCCACTGCGAATACGGAGGATGGGATGGCGGACCCTGAATATCTCGACGGGCCGGAAGGCCGCAGGCTGGCCTATCACCGGAGCGCCGGTGCCGGTCCTGGCGTTGTGTTTCTTGGCGGGTTCAAGTCGGACATGGAGGGCACCAAGGCGCTCTGGCTTGAGGACTGGGCGCGCGCGGAGGGGCGGGCATTCCTGCGGTTCGATTATTCCGGGCACGGGCAATCCTCTGGCCGTTTTGAGGATGGTGCGATCGGCGATTGGGCAGCGGACGCGCGCGCCGTGATCGCAGGTCTCACGGAGGGTCCGCAGGTTCTTGTCGGCTCGTCGATGGGGGGGTGGATTTCGCTCTTGCTGGCGCGATCAATGCCGGAGCGGGTGGCGGGGCTGGTAACAATCGCCGCCGCGCCGGATTTCACCGAAGACAGCATGTGGGGCGGATTTGACGCGGAACAGCGACGCGCGTTGCTGGAGGCGGGGCAGGTTGCGCTGCCGTCGGAGTATGGTGCGCCCTACATCATCACACGGCGATTGATCGAGGAGGGGCGCGACAATCTGGTTTTGCGCAGCCCGCTCGATTTGCCCTTTCCTGTTCGATTTCTGCAAGGCACCTGCGACAATGATGTGGATATGTCGGTGGCGTTGCAGCTATTGGACCATGCCACGGGACCGGATATGCGGCTGACGCTGGTCAAGGGGGCGGATCACCGCTTCTCAAACCCGGAGTGTCTGGCGCTGATTGGCGCGGCGCTGGCAGAGGTGAGCGGGTGAGGCTCTTGTCGGGGGCTTGTATCTGGTGTCATGCTGTTCTGCGTGTGGTTTCATATGTGACGGGTCAAAGGCGGGGATGACGGATGAGCAGTGAACCGGTGGTGTTTCTGCCCGGAATGATGTGCGATGCGCGGCTGTTCGCGCCGCAGATCACGGCCTTGAGCCCCGATATGGCCGTGACCGTGGCGCCGATTACGGGTGGGGACCGGATCGAGGAAATCGCGTCGGACCTGCTCGATGTGCTGCCGCGCCGGTTTGCCTTGGCGGGCCTGTCGATGGGCGGGATCGTGGCAATGGAGATCCTGCGCCGCGCCCCGGATCGGGTGACGCGATTGGCGCTGATGGATACCAATTCGCTGGCCGAAACGCCGCAATCGGCCACAGCCTATGAGCCATTCATCATCAAGCTTCGGACCGGGGCGATGGCCGAGGCGGTGCAGATGCTGCTGCGGCCCGAGTATCTGGCGTCCGGGCCTCGACGGGCGGAGGTGATGGCCGAGGTCGTACGCATGGCCGAGGCGCTCGGGCCTGAGGTGATCATCCGGCAGACGCGGGCCCTGCAACGACGGCGCGATTATCAGGCTGTGTTGCGGCGCTGTCAGGTGCCGGTGCTGGTGATGTGCGGGGAAGAGGACGGGCTGACGCCGGTCAAGCGGCATCGGTTCATGGCCGATCTCATCCCTTACGCCAATCTGGTGGTGGTGCCGGGGGCGGGGCATTTGCCGGTGCTGGAACAGCCCGATACCACGATCGCGGCGCTGCGGGGCTGGCTGCGGCAGCCGCTGGTGCTGCAACGGCGGGTGGACGCCTGAGCGGTTTGGCGGCGGGGGTGGCCCGCCGCCTCGGGCCTTAGCCCGTTGCGCGGGCGTTCTTGTTCGCCGGTTTGGGGCTCTTGCGCGCGTTGGCGTCGATGAAATCGAGCACGAGCGGCCGGATATTGTTGCGCCACGAGCGGCCGGCGAAGATGCCGTAATGCCCGGCCTCGGGTTCCAGATAGCTGGCCTTGAGGCTGTCGGGCAGGCCGGTGCAGAGATCGAGCGCGGCCACGCATTGACCGGGCGCCGAGATGTCATCCTTGCCGCCTTCGACGGTCTTGACCGCGACGCGGGTGATCTTGCCCAGATCGACCTGATGCCCATTCACGACAAAGCGGTTCTGCGCGATTTCAAGACCCTTGAAGATGCGCTCCACCGTCGACAGGTAGAATTCGGCGGTCATGTCCATCACCGCGAGATATTCATCGTAAAAGCGGTTGTGGGCGTCGTTGTCAGAGGCTTCGCCGCCTGCGACGCGCAGGATCTGATCCGAGAAGGCCGTGGAATGGCGCTCGGCATTCATCGACATGAAAGAGGCAAGTTGCAGGAGGCCGGGATACACCTGACGGCCAACGCCTTTATACTTGAACCCGACCCGCTGGATCATGGTTTCCTCAAGCTGGCCCATGGTGACGCGGCGGCCAAAGTCGGTCACGTCGGTCGGGGTCGCATCGGGGTTGATCGGCCCGCCGATCAGGGTCAGCGTGCTGGGCTGCGCCTCGGGGTCGAGTTCGGCCAGATAGGCGGTGGCGGCCAGCGTGAGCGGCGCGGGTTGGCAGACCGCGATCACGTTGACGTCCGGGCCAAGCGCCTTCATGAAATCGACAAGGTAGAGGGTGTAATCCTCGATGTCGAACTTGCCCTCGGACACGGGAATATCGCGTGCGTTATGCCAGTCGGTGACGTAAACCTCGCAATTCACGATCAGCGATTTCACGGTCGAGCGCAGCAGCGTTGCGTAATGGCCCGACATGGGGGCGACAAGCAGGATCTTTCGCGGCTGCTCTTCGCGGCCTGCGACCTTGAAATGAATCAGGTCGCCAAAGGGGCGCGAGACGACAGTTTCGATGTTGACGAGGTGATCGCGCCCATCCTCATGGGTAAAGGTGCGAATGCCCCAGTCGGGCTTGGCCACCATGCGCTTGAAGCTGCGCTCGGTCACTTCGCCCCAGGCGGCCAACCATTGCAAAGCAGGGTTTGGCACCACACTGAAAAGCGGATAGGATGCAAGCGAGAGGGCGGAGGCACCCAGCCATTGATTGGTATTTCGGAGGGATTCCATCAGGTCGTATGTGGCCATGTAGCGCATGTTCGTCTCCTGTTCGGGCCAGGGGCCCGGTTTACCCGTCACACGATCCCCTCCGGTCAGCGTGACGCTATGCTGCATAGCAGAAAATGTTAAGGGGAAATATAAAAAATGGCAACGCAAGACGATGTCGCAGGGCAAAATCTAGAAAAGCTCAACGAAAACCTTGCCAAGGTCGAACAGTTGTCGCAGCGGTTGATCCAGGCGCTCGCGGCGCGCAACCCGGCCAATCCGACATTGAACGGCCCCAATCAGGAGCTTTTTGCCAAGGCGGCGAAATCCTATTGGGCCGAGGCCATCGAGAACCCCGGCAAGATCTATGAGCAGCAGCTGGAATACTGGGGCAAGTCGGTGCGGCATTTTCTGGAAGCGCAGCAGGTGATGCTGCGCGGCGAGCCAGTGACCGAGGAGGACGCGCCCGATCCCTTGGCGGGCGACAAGCGCTTTGCCAACCCGTTGTGGAACACGCATCCCTATTTCAGATACATCAAGCAGCAATACGCCCTTAACGCGCAGGCCATCGAGAAAGCGGTGGGCGATGTCGATGACCTGCCGCCCAAGGACAAGCGGCGGCTGGATTACTTCGCGCATCAGATCATCGACATGATGTCGCCCACGAATTTCCTGGGCACCAATCCCGATGCTCTCGAGCGCGCGGTCGCAACGGAGGGCGAAAGTCTGGTCAAGGGGTTGGAGAACCTCATCGCGGATCTCGAGGCCAACAACGGCGAACTGGTGGTGCGGCTGGCGGATGACAAGGCGTTTCAGCTGGGGGAGAATATCGGCACCACGCAGGGAGAGGTCGTGTATCGCAACCGGATGATGGAGCTGATTCAATACAGCCCCACGACCGAGCAGGTGCATGAGATTCCGATCGTGATCTTTCCGCCCTGGATCAACAAGTTCTACATTCTTGATCTCAAGCCCGATAACTCTCTGATCAAATGGGTGGTGGATCAGGGCTACACGCTGTTTGTCGCGAGTTGGGTCAATGCCGATGCCAGCCACGCCGAGGTCGGCATGGAGGATTACATCGAGGATGGCTTTCTGACCGCGATTCGCGAGGCCAAGGCGATCACCGGGCAGAAAGAGGTGAACGCGGTGGGCTATTGCATCGCGGGCACCACGCTGCATTTGACGCTGGCGCTGATGGCCAAGCGGGGCGACAAATCGATCAAATCCGCCACGTTCTTTACCGCGCTCACGGATTTTGCCGAGCAGGGGGAATTCACGCCCTTCCTGCAGGACGATTTCATTGACGGAATCGAAGAAGAGGTGGCGCAGCAGGGCGTCTTGCGGTCGTTCATCATGGGACGCACGATGTCGTTCCTGCGTTCGCGCGATCTGATCTATCAACCCGCCGTGCGCAGCTACATGATGGGCGAGGCGCCGCCTGCGTTTGACCTGCTCTACTGGAATGGCGATGGGGCGAACCTGCCGGGCAAGATGACGATGCAATATCTGCGCGGCCTGTGCCAGGGCAACCAATTCGTGACGGACGGTTTCGAGCTCTGCGGTGAGCGGTTGCATATCCGCGACGTCAAGGTGCCCCTCATGTCGATCACCTGCGAGACCGACCATATCGCGGCCTGGAAGGACTGCTATCGCGGGTTCCAGCAGACCGGGGCCAAGGACCGGACCTTTATCGTCTCGGAATCAGGGCATATCGCGGGCATCGTCAATCCGCCAACCAAGAAGAAATACGGGCATTACACGAACCCCGATCTGACGGGCGATGCCGAGGCCTGGATGCAGGGGGCGGAGTATACTGCCGGGTCATGGTGGCCGCGCTGGGAATCGTGGCTGGCCAAGCGGTCAGGCAAGATGATCGCGGGGCGCGAACCGGGCGATTCGGAGCACCCGCCACTGGCCCCGGCCCCCGGAACCTATGTGCGGAAAAAGGCAACGCTTTGATCTTTTAGCCTTTTTCTTGAGCACCCAGAAAAAATGCTGCAGTGCAGAAAAAGCTTGAATTGCTGCACTGCAGCATGTATATCTTGTTGCAGTTGCAGAAACGGCGGGATGTTCCGCCACAGCCGAAAGGACCGAACCAATGGCAAAAGCACAAGATTTCACCGCGATGTTCAAAGACGTCATGGGCGCATTCCCGGTTGACACCAAAGCTCTGGAAGACGCGTTCAAGAACCAGGCAACCCTGAGCGAGAAGCTCTCGGGCGTGGCTCTGACCGCTGCTGAGAAGTCGGCCGAGATCTCGAACAAGTGGACCAAAGACACGCTCGCCAAGCTGAGCGAAATGTCCAAGGCCAAGGCAGAGCCCGCTGATTACGCCAAGGCGATGACCGATTTCGCATCGGCCAATGCCGAAGTGGCCGCCGAGAACATGGCCGCCTTCGCAGAAGTTGCCAAGAAAGTTCAGATGGAAACCGTCGAACTGATGCTGGCTGCTGGCAAGACCATCCAGGAAGACGCCACCAAGGCTGTCAAGAAAGCCGCAGACGACGTGACCGCAGCGACCCAGAAGGCAACCGCAGCGGCCAAGTAAGAATAGCAGAGCCATACCCTCATCCCCTCCCTTGAGGGGTATGGACTGTGACGGGCGAGCCTTGCGGCTCGCCCTTTCTTTTTGTGGCGCTTGTGTCTAAGCTATGCTGCAGCGCTGCATTCTCCGGGAGGATACCCCTTGGCCGACTCCAAAAAACCGCTGCTGATCAAACGCTATGCCAGCCGGCGGCTGTATAATACCGAAACATCGGATTACGTGACCCTCGAGGATATTGCCGAGTTCATCCGCGAAGGGCGCGAGGTACAGATCATCGACCTCAAATCCGGGGATGATCTGACACGGCAATACCTGCTCCAGATCATTGCCGAGCACGAGAGCCGGGGTGAAAGCGTGCTGCCGATCAATGTGCTGAACGATCTGGTGCGCAGCTATACCACACAGGCCACCAGCGTCGTGCCCGAGTTTCTGGCAGCCAGTTTCGAGATGCTGCGCGACGGTCAGTCGAAGATGCTGGAAAACATGACCAAGGCCAACCCCCTGGCCGCGATGCCCGGCATGGAGGCCATGCGCGCGCAGCAAGAGGCCTTCATGAAGGCGATGACCGGTGGGTTCAAGGGCATGGGCACGAGCGCGCCACAGTCCGAGAGTGCAGCCGGGGACAGCAAGGAGGGGCTGGACGACATCAAGAAACAGCTCGCCGAACTGCAAGACAAGCTGTCGAAGCTGGGCAAATAGGTCGAAATGGTCGATAGCCCGGGGCGGATAACCCTGTGGGGGATCGAGGTGTTCATGGCGGCGGCCGATGAGCGGTCGATCTCTGCGGCTGCGCGGCGGCTGGGGGCGAGCCCGTCGGCGGTCAGCCAGCAATTGACCAATCTCGAAGGGGCGGTGGGGGCCACGCTCTTGCAGCGCAACGCCCGGCCCATTCGCCTGACGCCTGCGGGCGAGATCATGCACCGGCGCGCACTGGCCATCCTGAACGAAGCGGCGCAGGCGCGGGCCGAGCTTGCGATGTCGCATCTCTCGACGCTGACGCGGTTCCGGCTGGGCATGATCGAGGATCTGGAGGCGGATGTGACGCCGCAGCTCTTGACCCATATGGCGGGTGAGTTGAAAGGCTGTCAGTTTCTGCTGGAAACGGGGGCGAGCCATCATCTCTATGATCAGTTGGATGCGCGGTCGCTGGATGTGATCGTGGCGGCCGAACTGGGGGGCGAGGCGGACTGGGTCGAGGTGCATCCGGTGTTGCGCGAAGGCTTTGCCGTGGTGGCGCCGCGCGGCGTGATCCGGCCCGAGCGCGACGTGCTGCGGCAGTTGAAGCGTCTGCCTCTCATTCAATATACGCAGCGGCATTACATGGGGCGGCTTATTTCCTCGCATCTGGCGCGGCAAAACCTGAGCATGCCGCACCGGTTCGAGTTGGACAGCTACCATTCCATTCTGGCATTGGTGGGGCAGGGGGCGGGGTGGTCGATCCTGACGCCGCTGGCCTTGATGCGGGCGCGACGCTTTGCCGATCAGATCGACGTGTTCGAATTGCCGATGGCACCGCTGACACGCACCATCAGCGTCACGGCGCGCAAGGGGATATTGCAGGATATGCCGGCGACGCTGGCGGAGAAGCTGAAGCCCATTTTGCGCGAGACGATTGTTACGCCGATTGTGGCGCGGCATCCGTTTCTGGCGGACGGTCTGTCACTCTTCTGACGGGCTGCGGCGGTCGCGAAAGAAGGTCTTGAGCAGGGTCTCGGCCTCAGTCGCGGCGATACCGTCGTAGATCTCGGGCGTGTGGTGGCATTGCGGATGGGTGAACACCCGTGCGCCCACGGCCACCCCGCCGGATTTGGGATCGGCGGCCCCATAATAGAGCCGGGAAATGCGCGCCGCCGCAATGGCACTGGCGCACATCGCGCAAGGCTCCAGCGTTACATAGAGATCATGGCCCGGCAAGCGCTCGGAGCCGATGGCCGCGCAAGCTGCCCGGATGGCGAGGATTTCGGCATGGGCGGTGGGATCGTTCAGTTCGCGGGTGCGGTTGCCGGCCCGCGCCACGACGGCGCCTGAGGGGGCGACGATGACGGCACCCACCGGCACCTCGCCGCGTGCGGCGGCGGCGTGGGCCTCGTCCAGGGCGATGTCCATATGGCTGCGAAATGTCATGTCCTGCTTGTGCCGCGCGCAAGACGCTTTCGCAAGCTCTGCAATTGCGCTATGCGCGGCGCATGAACAGCAAAACCCCAGAGAAGAAGACCCCCGAAGGCGAGCGCATCGCCAAGGTCATCGCCCGCGCGGGCATCGCCAGCCGCCGCGAGGCCGAGCGCCTGATCGAAGAGGGGCGCGTGACCGTCAACGGGCAAAAGGTGCTGCGCGCCGCGCTGAATGTCACCGCGTCCGACAAGGTGGTTGTGAACGGGCGCGCTCTTGAGGCGGCGGAACCGGCGCGGCTCTGGCTCTATCACAAGCCCACCGGCCTTGTGACGACGACGCGCGATGAAAAGGGACGTCGCACGATCTATGACGATCTGCCCGAGGATATGCCGCGCGTGATGAGTGTCGGGCGGCTTGACCTCAATTCCGAGGGCCTGCTGCTCTTGACCAATGACGGGGCGCTGAAACGCAAGCTGGAACTGCCCTCAACCGGCTGGTTGCGTCGCTACCGGGTGCGGGTGAACGGGCGGCCCACCGATGCCACGTTCGAGCCGCTGCGCAAGGGGCTGGTGGTTGAGGGCGAGGCGTTTCAGCCGATGATCGTCAGTCTGGATCGCCAGCAAGGGGCAAACGCCTGGATCACGGTGGCCATTCGCGAGGGCAAGAACCGCGAAATCCGCCGCGCGATGGAATCGGTCGGGCTGGTGGTGAACCGGCTGATCCGGCTGTCCTATGGGCCATTCCAACTGGGTCAGTTGAAGCCTGGCGCCGTGGAAGAGGTGCGCCCGCGCGTGTTGCGCGATCAGTTGGGGATGCCGCAAGAGCCTGACTCCGATCCAGCCAAGCCCGCGCGCCCCAAGCCGCAGCGCAAGCGCCGGTAAGTCTTTCCAAGATGATTGCGAAAGTCGCCTTTGTTGATCCGGATCAAGGAGGGCGCGTGGCTTGATCCCTAGGGTCTGGACTGAGCAATCAAGAAGGAGCGATGCGCGATGTCCAATACCCCCCATGAACTGCCGGAAGAATTCCCGCAACTGGCCGACAAGATCAGCGAATTGAAGCAGTCGGACGCGCATTTTGCCCGTCTGGCCGAAGAGTATCATGATCTGAACCGCGCCGTGCACCGGGCCGAAACGCTGGTCGAGCCGGTCGAGGAACTGGCCGAAGTCGAGATGCGCAAGAAGCGCGCGGCGCTGAAGGACGAGCTATACCGGATGCTGACGGTCTGAGACCCATCAGATAGAACATGCTGCGCAGGGCGGGAGGACCGCCCTGCGAATTTTGTCGGCGCTATTCGAGGTCGGGCGTATGCGCCTCGCCCCATTCGTGCAGCGCGCGCATCACTGGTCGGAGCGCATGACCGGTTTCTGTCAGGACATATTCCGCGCGTGGCGGGTTCGTGGAATAGGTACGGCGGGCAATGACGCCGGAGTTTTCAAGCTTTTTCAGTCGGTTGGACAGGGTGTTTGGGGACAGCGCCAGCGTGTCCTGCAAATCCTGAAAGCGGCGCGGCCCCTCAAGAAAGAACTCTCGCAGAATCAGGATCGACCATTGGTCGCCCATGGCATTGGTGGCCCGCAGAATCGGGCAGTTGCTGCGGCTCGTTTTCGTCATGGGGAGAGTATAGCTAGCGGATTCAAAAAAGGAATTGACTATAAAAAATGTAGTGACTATTAAAATGGTATCAAATGGAGGTGCCAAGATGTCTGATGCTCTGCTCGCCTATGTGCATGTATTCCTGATTCTACTGCCCGGACTTGCGCTGGCGATGGTGGCCATGGGCGCGCAGCGCGCGGGGCTGGGCCGGGCGGCACTGGCGCGCGCTGTGCTGGTGCCAGCGTGCATCCTGGCGCTCTGGGGGGCGCTTGCGATGGATCTGTCGCGGAGGGGCACGTTCATGGTGCCCGCGACCGTGCTGGATCCGCCTGTGGTGCTCTTTTCCATGTTGGGCGGGGCGGCGCTGCTTTGGGCCTTGGCCACGCGGACGCAGACGGGGCGGGCGGTCGTGGCGCATTTGGACCAGGGTTTGCTGGTGGCGTTTCAGATCCCGCGCGTCATGGGGGCGATCTTTCTTGTCGGTTGGGCGGCGGGGATCATCCCGTGGCAATTCGCGCTTTTGGCGGGGCTTGGCGATATCTGGGCCGGGATCGAAGGCTATCGGGCGTGGCGGGCCTGTGCCGATGGCGCGGCGGATGCAAAGGCCAAGGTGCTGCGCGCCAATATCGTCGGGCTGGCCGATTTCGTTGTAGCCGTCCTGACGGGGATCGCCACGTCAGAAGGGTTCGCGCATCTGATGGCGCATGAGACCCCCAATATCATCAACCTGCATCCGCTGGCGATGTTTCCGGGGTATTTCGTGGCGATCTTTCTCGCCTTTCACTTTGTCTCTCTGAGCAAGTTGCGGCGCGACTTCTCCAGAGTTTCCGCGCCTGCGTGAGAGACAAGGCGCGCGGGGCGGGTGGACCGCCCTGCGCGTTCTTTCCCGTTCAGGTCCTGATCCCCGAAAACCGGGTCTGCCAGTCTTCGCGGGCTTCGTCGGTGATCTTGCTGAAGAGCACGTCGGGCACGGTGAAGGCGTGGCCCGGCGCGAGGCATGCGAGGGCTGCGGGCACGTCATCGGGCCATGTGTCATCCTGGGCTTGCATGGCCGAGAGCATCGCGGCGGCGGCGTCGGGGATGAAGGGGGACGAGAGCACGGCGTAAAGACGGATGAGGTTGAGCGCGAGGCGGGTTTGCATCGCGGCACGCTCCGGGTCGGTCTTGAAGGTGGACCAGGGCGCTGCTTCTTGCAGGTATTCGTTGCCCTCGACCCAGATGGCGCGCAGGGCGCTCGCCGATTTGCGGACCTCCATCGCTTCCATATGGTCCTGATACTCGCGGACGCGGGATGTGAGGCGCGCGATCAGCGCCTCTTCCTGTGTGCCGTAGGCGCCGCCCGTCGGAACCACCTCGCCGAATTTGGAGCGGCAGAACTTGGTCACGCGGCTGACGAAATTGCCCAGAACGTCGGCGAGATCCTTGTTCACCGAGGCCTGGAAGTTGTCCCATGTGAACTCGCTATCCGAGCTTTCGGGGGCGTGGCTGAGGAGCCACCAACGCCAGTAATCGGCGGGCAGGATTTCGAGCGCCTGATCCATGAAAACACCGCGCCCGCGGGATGTGCTGAACTGACCGCCGTCATAATTGAGGTAGTTGAAGGATTTGATGTAATCCACCAGCTTCCACGGCTCGCGCGAGCCAAGGATCGTGGCGGGAAAGCTGAGCGTGTGGAAGGGCACGTTATCCTTGCCCATGAACTGGGTATAGGTGACGTCCTCTGCGCCCTTGTCGGTGCGCCACCAGCGTTCCCAAGCGGAGGCGTCAAGCCCGGTCGCCTCGGCCCATTCCGCGCCGCAGGCGATGTATTCGATGGGGGCGTCGAACCAGACGTAGAACACCTTGCCCTCCATCCCCTGCCAGGGGGCGCCGTCGAATTGCACAGGAATGCCCCAATCGAGATCGCGGGTGATGCCACGGTCCTGCAAGCCATCGCCGTCATTGAGCCATTTCCTGGCGATGGAGGTGGTCAGCACGGGCCAGTCGGTTTTGGAGTCGATCCACTTTTCCAGCTCATCCTTCATCTGCGATTGGCACAGATAGAGATGCTTGGTCTCGCGCATTTCAAGATCGGTCGCCCCCGAGACCGACGAGCGGGGGTTGATCAGATCGACCGGGTCCAACTGCTTGGTGCAGTTGTCGCATTGGTCGCCGCGCGCCGAGTCGTAGCCGCAATTGGGGCAGGTGCCCTCGATGTAGCGGTCGGGCAGATAGCGCCCGTCGGTGGGGGAATACATCTGGGTTTCCGAGACTTCGCGGATCAGCCCCTGATCATGGAGGCGTCGGGCGAAATGCTGGGTCAGTTTGCGGTTCTGAGCCGAGGAGGAGCGCCCGAAGTGATCGAAGCTGAGGCGAAAGCCGCGGGCGATTTCGGCCTGAACAGCGTGCATTTCGGCGCAATAGTCGGCCACCGGCTGCCCTGCCTTGGCAGCGGCGAGTTCGGCGGGCGTGCCATGCTCGTCCGTGGCGCAGAGAAACAGCACTTCGTGGCCGCGGGCACGGCAGTAGCGGGCAAAGAGATCCGCCGGAAGCTGCGAGCCCACGAGATTGCCAAGATGCTTGATCCCGTTGATGTAGGGGATTGCCGAGGTGATGAGATGCCGTGCCATATTGCGCTATTCCTTGACGGTTTGGCCCCGTTTAGCGCGGTTTCGCGGGCAGTTCTAGCGCCCGCTTGCGTCCTTGTCGCGGCTGCGTCCGGTGAGGCGGCCGATAAGGAAGGAGGTGCGCGGTGACCAGACATAGGCGGTGCGGCGTTCGGCAGTGGGCCGGGCGCGCATCCGGACGAGGCCAAAGACGACAAGGAGGGCGTGACCGGCCGCGATCATTACGAACATGGCAGGGGGTCCATAGGCGTCGATGAGGGTGGAGGCCATGAGGGGGGCGGCGATGGCCCCCACGGCAAAGAAGAACATGAGCGCGGCGGAAAGCTCGACCCGTTCATGGGCCTCGGCAAAGTCATGGGCGTGGGCGGCGCTGACCGAATAGATCGGAAAGGTGGTCATGCCAAAGAAGAAGGCCGTCATCAGGATGCCGAAAGTGTCGAGATTCTCGGTCATGGCGGTTGCGACCGAGGACAGGATGGCGGCGACCGAAAGTCCGATCAAAACCCAGCGGCGGTCGTAGCGATCGGCAAGCCAGCCGACCGGGTATTGCGCGACCGCGCCGCCCAGAACGAAGACCGCCAGAAAGCCCGCGATCTGATCCACGGCAAGGCCGACCTGTTGGCCATAGAGAGGCCCGACCATGCGAAAGGAGGCGCTGGAGAGCGCCGCCACCAGCACGCCCGCCGCCGCCAGGGGCGAGCAGGCGATGAGCAGCATGGGCCGCAGGCGCGGAGCCTCGGGCGTTTCCGGTTCACGCAGGCGCGACAGGGTGAGCGGCAGAAGTGCTGCGCAGCAGAGCAGGGCCAGCAGGTTGTAGGAGACGTAAGAGGCCGGAGCCAATACGGAAATCAGCAATTGAGCAGCCAGCGATGCGCCCATGTCGACGACGCGATAGATGCCCATGGCGCGGCCGCGCGTCTCGTTCGTGACCTTGGCCTGCAACCATGCTTCGATCACCGTATAGCAGCCCGCCACGCAGAGCCCCGAGGCCATGCGCATCAAGGCCCAGGCGTAGGGGTCGATCACCAGCATATGCGCCAAGAGGCCGATGGCCCCTGCGGCGGTAAAGGCGGCAAAGGCGCGGGAGTGTCCGATGGTGCCCATCAGGCGGGGTGCGAACCAGCAACCGATGAAGAAACCCACGAAATGTGCCGAGCCGAGGAGTCCGATCTGGGCTGTGGTGAAATCGAGCGCGAGACCGGAGAGCGCATCAAGTGGACCCACCCCGCCTGTCGAGAGTTGCAGGAGCACGACCGAGAGAAAGAGGGCGGCAAAGGAAATGAGCAGGCGCATGGTGGGGCCACCATGGCAGGACGTGAGGTGGGGGACCAGATGTTTTCGACATCAGGCGTCGGTTTCGGGCAGGGGGGTGCGAATGGGGGAACCATGGGCCCTGGAGAGCGGTGCCGTGTCGGTATTCCGTCGGTGGGGATTTGCGCGCCGGGCGGGATGTGATGTGGAATGGTGGGTGGTGGGTGATGGGTGGGTGGTGGGTTTCACCCACCCTACGGTGCGCCAAGGTCACGTTTGCCTGAGCGCCCATGCGCCGGGCTGGCCGGTGAGGTGCCATGCGGCGGGGGGCGCTGTGCGGGCGCGGCGGCGGGTGAGGTGCCAGCGGTCGATCTGTGGCTCATGCGCGGGGGCCATGTGCCAGCGGGTTTCCACGCCGGGTGCGCCTCCATCGCCCGGTGTGAGGATCAGGCCCAAGGGGCGATGGTGGCCACGTGCCGCCCCTTCTTCGGCGGCGAGATGCAGGCGGCGGACCGGGGTGAGGGCGGGCGGCCCTGGCAGGTCGGCGATGATGAGCGGGGCGGCCCCGCTGCGCAGGGCCTCTTCCATGCACCACAAGAGATCCTCGCGCCGCTCAGGTGTGATGAAGATGAGGGATTCCGGCCCGTTTTCGGCCCCGGTGAGGGGGCAGATGCCATCGGGGTTGAGGCGGTCGCGCGCCCAAGCGGGGGCGATCCAGAGCACGGGACCGCGCAGGGCCCCGACGAGGAGCATCGCAAAGCTGTGGCGGGCGGGGCCGGTGCATTCATGCAGGCGGGTGAGGGCCAAGTCGAGCGTGCCCAGCAGGCGCAGGGCAGGGCGGTGGCTGTCGCGGCTGAGAAGCGGAATCGTCATGGGGACAGGATAGCGTGTTCGCTAAATGTTCTCAATCGGGCTGTGCGCGGCGATGATACAGACCAGCATCTGTCTCGCGCGCGGCATCAACCTTTCTTGCAGGCAAAGCCGCCTAGTGCAGGATCTCTTCCTCGCGCACGAACATATTGGCCCAGGCACGTTCGATGAGTTCGGGGGTCATCTGATAGGGGATGCCCTCGAAGTTGCAGATCGAGATCATCTGGTCGATCAGGAAAACCGGCTGATAATTGGCATAGACATTGTCGATCGTGGGGTATTTTTCCTTGATCAGGTAGATCAGCGCGGCCTCGTCCAGCGGCATGCCCTTCTTGCGGGCGACCATGGCGAAGATCTTGAGGAAGTCGGATTGGCAGGGACCGTCGATCTTGATCTTGTAGAAGATCCGGCGCAACGCGGCCTTGTCGAAGATCGCGTTGGGGTGGAAGTTGGTCGAGAAGATCACCAGCGTGTCGAACGGCACCTCGAATTTCTCGCCCGATTGCAGGGCGAGAATATCCTTGGCCTCTTCCAGGGGCACGATCCAGCGGTTGACGAGGGCCTGCGGCGGTTCGGCCTGACGGCCAAGGTCGTCGACGATGAAGATGCCGCCGGTGGATTTGAGTTGCAGCGGCGCCTGATAGGTGCGCGCGGTGGGGTTATAGACCAGATCGAGCATCGACAGGCTGAGTTCGCCGCCGGTGATCACGGTCGGGCGTTCACAGCGGACATAGCGCGTATCAAAGGTGCGTTTGCGGCGCAGGGAATTGGGATCGTCAATCTCGACCTCGGCCGATGAATGGACGATGGGATCGTAGACGGTGATGACCTGACCGGAGTATTCGATGGCGCGGGGCACGTAGATCTTGTCGCCCATGGCGTCACGGATGCCATTGGAGATCGAGGATTTGCCGTTGCCGGGCGGGCCATACATCAGGATCGAGCGCCCGGCGCTGACCGCAGGGCCAAGGTGATCCAGCAGGGATTTGGGCAGGATCAGGTGCCCCATGGCGTTGGTCAGTTGCTCGCGCGTGACCTGAATGTTGCGGATCGACTGACGCTTGACCTGTTCGCGGTAGACCGAGAGCGGCACCGGCATGGCGCCGAAATATTCCGATTGGCTGAGCGCGTCGAGCGCGCGGGATTTGCCGGCATCGGTCAGCTGATAGCCCATTTCGCCGCCGGAATTGGCATTGAGCGTGCCGGTCGCCTCGATCAGTTTCTGGCTGCGGGCCATGTCGATCAGTTCTTGCGTGACGGCGCGCGGCAGGCAGATCGCCTCGGCGATGTCGGTGGCAAGGTCGAGGTTCTTGCGGAACATGGTCTTGAGCAGGATGTCCCGCATCATGACGACGGGCAATTGCATTTCCTCCAGCCGGGACGGGGGCGGGGGCGGCTGAACGCCGGTGCTGGCCTGCATGTTCATCTGGTCTGCCTGTGCTGGGTCGGATTGCATCACCGGCACCGTCGCATCAAAAGGTGCAGAAATTGTGGAGAGTGTCGGGCAGCTCTGCGGCGCTTTGACTGGCGGATCGGGCGCAATCTCGACCCGAACACGTCACGCGGCTTATCCTGAGATCGTTTCAGGCCCCGTAGAGCGCGCCCAAGCTCAGGTAGATCGCGAGCGTGCCACCCAAGGCCAGGCCCATGGGGAATTTCTTGCCTGTGTGCCAGCTTTGCCAGTCGGGGGCGAGGCGGCGCAGGGGGCTATACATGATCGCCCGATGGGTCACGAAAGCCCCAAGCAGGGTGGCGGCGAAGATGAAGGCGAGCGATGCGGCATCGCCAAGCGCAACAAAGGGGGCGGCAGCGGCGATGAACTTGGCATCGCCCGCGCCCATCAGCCGGGCGGCGTTCATGGCAATCCCCGCCACCAGCATGACCGCCAGATGCGAGAGCCGCCACGCGTAGTCGATGAGCGGCAGGGTCAAAAGCCCGACCACGAGGAAAATCCCCACCAGCGTCAGGACGGCGGTATTGGGGATCTTCATGCGACGCAGATCGCTGAGCGCGACCCAGACGCAGACGGGCAGGACGAAAGGCAGGAACCAGAGGGCCGAATGCGCGGTGATCTCAAGCGACATCGGGCGGCCCTAGCCGGATACTTTGGTTTCGAGCGCGCGTAGCGAGCGCACGGCATCTTCGAAATGCTGGGGATGGGTTTCCACGGCGTCGCGCAACAGCCCCTCGCCAATCGCGGTATCGCCCTGCTTGATGGCCGAGAGGCCGAGGGTATAAAGCAATTGCGCGCGTTCTGTCTGGCTGACAGGCAGGACGGGCAGGGAATAGTTGCGCTGCGCACCACGGGCGAGAACGAGATTGTTCTTGGCGGTGAAGAGGGCCGGATCCTGGCGGACAGCATCGGTAAAGAGCCGCTCTGCGCCGGGATAATCGCCGCGCGTCAGTTTGGAATAGCCCCAGTTGTTCATCACGCCTGCGGGTTGGGTGGTGAGGCCAACGGCAATCTCATAAAAGCTGTCGGCCTTGTTCCAGTCCTGTTTGCTGTCGGCGACCATGGCCTCGAGCCGGTAGCGTTTGAAGGTCTCGTGGGTGGGGGGGATGCTGTCGAGCACCGTCTTGGCGCGGTCCCATTCGTTGTTGCGGATCAGGGCATCGGCCAGATCGACGCGGTCTTCGTCGGTGGCGTCCTTGTGTTCGGTGACGCGGGTCCAGATCGACACGGCCTCGGTGTTGCGCTTGGCGCGCACGAGGGATTTGCCCAGACCGCGCAAGAGGTCGATCCTGTCGGGCTTTTCGCCCACGGCGCGCTGGAAATAGGCGACCGCCTCGTTCGGGTCACTGGCGGTCAGCATCACGTCGTTGAGGTTGGTTTCGTCCACGACATTGATGTCCTGGAATGCACGGTCTACGTCATTCCCGCTGGACTGCTCGCAAGCGGACAGGGCGAACGCGCCTGCCACGCACAGGGAAACAAGAATAGGGTGGCGCATTTTTGCGTCCTTTTACTGCCTCGGCCTCGTCATGGTATCTTGCGGACCAGATAATCGCCACTGCCCCGCCGCACCAGTTTGTAATCTTGCTCTTCCTCTGTACCATAATCAGAATTTTCCGATTTTGCGAGTGCTAAGCGCAAATTGTCGCGAATTGCGTCACTTTCGCCATTGTCGAGGGCGTAGGCGCGGCGCAGCATCTGTTCGGCCTCGGGGTAATTGCCCTTTTCGACCAGCACGACACCGAGATTGTTCCAGGTTTCGGGGGTGGCGTCGGGTTGTTCGATCGCTTCGCGCAGGAGGCGTTCGGCGGTGCCAAGGCGGCCCAAGGCGAGATTGGCGCTGCCCAGCCCGGCCAGCACATCGGCCGTCATGCCATGGGTGATGGCGGCGCGGGTATAGGCCTTGTGCGCGAGTTCGTATTCGCCCGCATCCATGAGGCGATGCCCGACCACGAGGCCATCCACGGCCTCGGCCCCGGGCACCACGCCGGGGGCATAGGGGCCATCCGGGGTGGCGGGCGCAAGGCAGCCTGCAAGCGCGAGTGTCCCCGCCAGAAAAACCGCCGCCCGCCCTATCATGTCGCCCCGTTTACTTGCCGGCCATGGCGAACAGTTCCATGATACCCAGAACCGACGGCCCGACCAGAATGATCAGCAATGGCGGCACTGTAAGCATCATCGTGGCCAATGTCATCTTGGTCGGCAGCTTGTTGGCTTTTTCCTCGGCGCGCATGACCCGTTTGTCACGCATCTCGCCTGCATAGACGCGCAGCGCCTCGCCGATCGAGGTGCCGAAAGTCTGCGATTGCACCAGAACGGTGACAAAGCTGGAAATATCCTGCACGCCGCAGCGTTCGGCCATTTCGCCCAGAACCGAGGGTTTGTCGCGCCCGGCCTTGATCTGAAGGGCGACGATCTCGAATTCCTCGGCCAGCGCGGGGTAAGAGGCGCGCATTTCGCTGGAGACGCGGATGATGGATTGATCCATCGACTGACCGGCCTCGATGCAGACAAGCATCATGTCGAGACTGTCGGGAAAGCCGTCCTGAATTTCCTCCTGGCGTTTCTGCTGACGTTTCGTGATCCAGTATTTCGGCATCATGTAGCCGATGCCTGCGGGCCCGAGGATATAGAGCAGGGTTTCCTGCGTGCTGGTCTCGGTGCCCGATTTGAACAGGACGTAGTAGATCACCCCAAGGATCAGCAGCCCGACCGCGAGCGCGAATTGCGCGAAGTGGTAGTAGCGCACGGCGTCGCGATGCCGGTAGCCAGCCTGCATCAGCTTGAGCCGGATCTGGCTGAGTTGCTTGGCGTCTTGCGGTTCGAGGAAGGTGGCGTAGCGGTCGAGTTTCTTGTTCTGCTTGCCCGCGCGCAGGTTGGTCTTGGCATTGCTGGACGCGGCGGATTGGCGCTGATTGGCCTGTTTGAGTTTTTCGAGCGGGTCCTGTTTTTGCCGCAGCATCATCGGGATGGTGATGAGGATGAGCATGACGCCCAAGCCACCCACCGCGATCAGAGGGCCAAACGGCCCGAGTGCGCCGGTCAGGACATCGTTGAGAACAGAGAGAATTTGCATGATCCGTTCCTCAGACCTTGATGTTCACGAGGGCGCGCATGACGATCAGGTTCATCACCAGAAAGACACCGACGACCAGAACGGCGGGGATGAAGAAGGGGTGATTCATCGCTTCGTCGTAATAGTCGGGCTTGATCAACTGAATGCCGATCAGCGCGAGAATGGGAAAGCCGGAGAGGAATTTGCCGGACCATTTTGCCTCGGCGGTGATGGCCTTGACCCGGCGGAAGAGGCGAAAGCGGGCGCGGATCACCTTGGCCAGACCGGCGAGGATTTCCGCGAGGTTGCCGCCCGATTGCTGCTGGATGGTCACGGCCACGGCGAGAAAGCGCAAATCCTGCATGTCGAGCCGTTCCGCCATTTCCTTGAGCGCCTCGCCCATGTCGCGGCCATAGGCGGCCTCGTCCGCGATGATGCCGAATTCGGTGGCGAGCGGATCGCCGACCTCGTTCGCGACGATGCCGATGGCCGAAGAAAACGGATGGCCGACCCGCAGGGACCGCACCATGAGTTCGATGGCGTCGGGCAATTGTTCCTCGAGCAGCGCCATGCGTTTGGCCGCCTTCATGCTGATCCAGGTAAATATACCGCCCACGCCGATGCCGACAGAGGCAATCGCGCGCACCGGGGCGGCAGTATCGGTGCCGACCGAAAGGCCGATAAAGGCCAGCACGCTGAGACCACCCATCAGCATGATCAACTGCCGGGGGGTAAAGGCGATGGCCGCTTTTTGCGCCTTTTCCGAGAGGATGGAATAGAGCGGCAGTTTGCGCGCATTGAGGTGCTGCTGCATTTCCTTGCGCAGCTTTTCCATCACCTCTTCGCGGTTGCCCGATTTGTCGAGCATTTCGAGGCGGCGGTTGACCCGGTTGTTGAGACTGATCGAGCGCCCGAAAACGGTAAGGTAAATCCCCTCGACCAGAACGAGCACGCCGACGAAGATCAACGCATAGATGATTGGTTCGGCACTGAGGGTCATCTGCGTTACTCCGCTGCGATGGGTTCGTAGATATGGGGGGGCAGGTCATAGCCCCAGAGGCGGAAGCGTTCGGAATAATGCGAGCGCACGCCGGTGGCGGTGAAATGACCGATGATCTTGTTGTCCGGGGTCAGGCCCACGCGCTGAAAGCGGAAAATCTCCTGCATCGAGATGACATCGCCCTCCATGCCCGTGATCTCGGTGATCGAGGTCATGCGGCGCGAGCCGTCTTGAAGGCGGCTGGCCTGCACGATGAGGTTGACGGCGCTGGCGATCTGGCTGCGCACCGCCTTGAGCGGCATTTCGATGCCGGCCATGGCGACCATGTTTTCCAGACGGCTGATGCCGTCACGCGGATTGTTGGCGTGGATCGTGGTCATCGAGCCGTCGTGGCCGGTGTTCATGGCCTGAAGCATGTCGATCACCTCTTCGCCGCGCGTCTCGCCCACGATGATCCGGTCTGGACGCATCCGCAGCGCGTTCTTGAGACAGTCGCGCGGCGACACCTCGCCCTTGCCTTCGACGTTGGGCGGGCGGCTTTCCATCCGGCCCACGTGGATCTGTTGCAGTTGCAATTCGGCGGTGTCCTCGATGGTGAGAATCCGCTCGGAATTGTCGATGAAGGAGGACAGCGCGTTGAGTGTGGTGGTTTTGCCCGAGCCGGTACCGCCCGAGACGATCACGTTGAGGCGGGTGGCGACGGCGGCCTGAAGATAGGCGGCCATTTCCTCGGAAAAGGCTCCGAATTTCACCAGATCGTCGATGCCCAGCTTGTCCTTTTTGAATTTCCGGATTGAGACAAGGCTGCCATCCACCGCGACAGGGGGCACCATGGCGTTGAAGCGCGAGCCATCGGCAAGGCGGGCGTCAACATAGGGGTTGGATTCGTCCACGCGCCGACCCACCGCCGACACGATCTTGTCGATGATGCGCAGGAGATGCTTTTCATCCTTGAAGGTGACGTCGCTGAGTTCGAGCTTGCCCGCGCGTTCGATGAAAATCTGGTGCGGGCCGTTGACGAGAATATCGTTGACCGTGTCATCCTTGAGCAGGGTCTCGAGCGGACCAAGACCCTTGACCTCGTCATAGAGTTCCTGGGTGAGTTGCATGCGGTCCTCGCGGTTGAGGACGATGCCTTTTTCTTCGAGGATCTCGCCTGCGATAGAGCTGATTTCGGCGCGCAGGTCGGATTCGGAGGCCGTGTCGAGCGCGGCGAGATTGAGGTGGTCGAGCATCGCGCGGTGCAATTCGATCTTGATCTCGCTGATCCGCTCTTTGCGCTTGCGCTCCTTGTCAATGCCGACGGGCACCGCTGCGACCTTGGGCAGGGGTTTGCGCATGGACGGGATTGCCGCAACTTCGACCGGGGCTGTCCGGGGGGGCGCGGCGGGGGCGGTGGCTGCCGAAGGCTTGGAGCCTGCGCGGTCGCTGGGCGATTTCTTGTATCGAGAGAACATCGGGTTCTACCTCTGGTTAGGCGGCTTCGGCGTCGCTCTTGCCATGAGCGTGAAGGGTGCTGGCCAGTTTGGCGATTTCGCGGCGCAGCGGGTTCTTGGCGGCGCTGGAGGCCAGCGGCAGACCGTGGTCCGAACTTTGGCAGACGGCCCGTCCGCCATCCGGCATGAGCAGCTCGATACGGATTTCGAGGCTCTCGGCCATGCGTTTGACGCGGCTCTTGCCGTTCAGGTCGGTGAACTTTGGCGCGCGGTTGAGGCAATACCGCAGCTTGTCCACGGGCAGTTCCTCGGACTGCATCGCCCGTTTGAGCCGCAGCGCATTCTGGGCCGAGCGCATGTCAAGCTCGAGCGTGGCGAAGTAGATCTGGGAGGCGTGCAGCACCGCTTCGGTCCATTGGACCAGCGAGCCGGGCATGTCGATCACGACGTAATCGAAATGTTTGCACGCAAGGCCAAGCAACTTGTTCACATCCTCGGAGGAAATCATGTCGAGCGGCAGCACATCGGCGGGGGCGGTCAGCACCCAGAGTTTGTCCTCGAAGGCGACAAGAGCCTGACGGAAGATGTCATCATCAAGCGCCTCGGTATCGGACCACATCTCGAACACGACATCGCGGCGCGGCAGGTCGAGATAGGTTGCGACCGAGCCAAATTGCAATCCGAAATCCAGCAGGCAGACGCGCGGCGGGTTGGCCTTTTCGACATTGGCCAGCTCCCATGCAAGGTTGACCGCGAGGGTGGTGGCACCGGTGCCGCCCGCAAGGCTTTGCACGGCGAGAATCACGCCTTCCCCGGCGGTCGGATTGGCCAGGGCGGGATGGGTATTCGCAGCCGTCGGGGCGTGCTGCGCGGGCGGGGGCATGTGGCGCAGGCGGTCGATGGCGGCCTGAAGCTCGCCCTCGGGCAGGGGGTAGGGGACGAATTCATCGGCGCCCTGACGCAGCAATTGGTGCAGGGCGGCGGGGCTGACATCCTCGGCGATGAGAATGACCTTGATGCCCTTCTTGTTGGCCAGCGAGATGATTTCCCCCAGCATGACAAGATCATCTTCGTCGGCCTCGTCGATGGCAACTGCCACGAATTCCAAGGAGTTAGCCTCGGGCTGGTTGAAAAATGCCAGTGCCTCGGCAAAGCCCAGATCGCCCCAGGATTCGCCCAGGGCAGCCTCCATATCCTCGATCAGCAGGTCAAAATTCTGCACGTCGCGACTGATGGTACAGGCGACGATCGGGCTTGGATCAGGCTGTTTCGCTACACTACTCGTCATTCTCTCGGTCCTGTTCTTGCCGTCGCTCCGGCGGTGTTTGCCAATACGCGGGCTGGACATGGAAATACGGCCATCCAGCCCGGCACCGCATGCGACGGAAACCTTTGGCTCTGGTGCAAGATGCGCGGGAATATTGGCGACATTTGGGCCAAAAGATCGTAATTGTGCGGTCTTGAGAGACAAAAACCCGCCCAATCAGGGGCGGGTTCGAGGTGGTCCGGACAGAGCCGAACAGGGAGAAACGGTTCTTGGCGTTACCCGCCAGAGTCGTCCGCGCCGGCGGAGGATTCGACCATCAACAGGGTCGATCGTGGCGCAGCGCTGTTGATGTATTCGCGGTAGACGACCTCGGCGTATTTGCCATCCATGATGATCGGATGGGACTGCACGAAGCCCGACACTTCGGTCACGGTGCGGCGGTTGCGGCGCTCGCGGCCTTGGGTCACGATCAGCGGTTGGGTTTCGCCGAAAGAGGCGACCGCCTCGAGGCGCGAGCGGCTTATGCCCTCGCTGGTGAGGAAGGCGACCACGGCCTGAGCGCGGCGCATGCCGAGGGCCTTGTTGTAGCTGTCGGAGCCGACCGCATCGGTATGGCCATAGACGCGGAAGCGCACTTCGGGGAATTGACGTATCCACCGGGCCTGTTCGCGCAGCGTGTCGCGTGCGCCTGCGTCCAGTTCGGCCGAGTTGAAGGCGAAGTTGACGGTGCTCATCACCTCGCTTGCGAAGCGATTGGCGAGATCGAACGTATAGCTGCGTTCGCCCGTCATCACGAGATGGTTGTTCATCACCGCCTCGCCGAAGTGGCCGTTGTCCACATGGGCGCCGGCCTCACCGAAATAGGAGCGGTAGACGGCGTCCTGCGAGGTGCAGGCGGTCGCGGCGATCAGGCCGGCGATTGCGAAAACATGTTTCATGGCCCGTTTCCCCCGCTCAATCCATCACATAGCCATAGGAGCCGGTGAAATCCTGCTTGGCCACCTCACCCACGGCACCCTTGTCATTGACGCCTCTTGCGACGCGACCATTCAGGAAAAGATCCTTTTCCGAGGGCAGTTTGACACGATCCGTGGGCAAGGCCAGCGCCTCGCCACGGGAGGGCGACACAAGATGTGCCGAGATGATGATCACCAGTTCGGTTTGCGAGCGCTGGTAATCGGCGCTGCGGAAAAGCGATCCCAGAACCGGCACATCGCCCAGCCATGGCACCTGACCGGCATTGTCGCGGAAATCATCCTGAAGCAGGCCCGCGATGGCAAAACTCTCTCCATCGCGTAGGGCGACGGTGGTCGAGGTGTCACGGCGGCGGAAAGCGGGGATTGAAAACCCATTTGAAACCAAGGCATTGGCCGTGTCGATGGAAGAAACTGCCGCGGCCATTTCAAGGTTGATGATGCCATCGTCCACGACGCGCGGCACGAAGTTGAGCTCCACCCCGAAAGGTTTGAATTCGATGGAGGTGGTGTTGTTGTCCTGTGCCACGGGCACGGGGAATTCGCCACCTGCGAGGAACTTGGCCTCTTGGCCCGACAGCGCGGTCAGGTTCGGCTCTGCCAGGGTGCGCACGACGCCCTTGGTTTCGAGCGCTTCGAGCAGGATGCCCACCTCGACCGAGCCCACGTCAAAGCCGAAGGCGAAGGCCGCGTTGTTTTCATTCGTTCCGGGAATGGCCCCGGCCAATGTGCCCAGAACGCCGCCTTGGGTATTGGTGGTGTTGGTGCCGCCGATGACGCCCACCTTGTTGGCCCCGCGTGCGTCGATGGACAATGAGGAGGAGAGCGCCTTGGACACGCTGCGCTGCATTTCGGCGAACCGGACCTTGAGCATGACCTGCTGCTTGCCGGAGACCGACATCAGGTTGGACACGCGCTCGGGCGCATAGCGTTCGGCCAGATCAAGCGCGCGTTGCATCCGCGAGGTGCTGGACACGGTGCCGGAAATGACGATCCCGTCATTGGCGCTGCGCACTTCGATGGGTTCGCCCGGCAGGATCTGTTTCAGCCGTTCCTTGAACTCTTCGATATCGGTGCTGACATGCACGTCGATATTGGTAATGAGTTGGCCCACGCCATCAAAGAGGCTGAGTGTGGTGCGCCCCGGTGTCTTGCCCAGCACATAGATCGTGCGGTCCGACAGGGTAGAGAAATCGGCAATCGCCGGGTTGGCGATGCTGAGTTCGGCAAACGGCGAGTCGCTCTCGACCACCACGGCGCGGTTCATGGCAACGCTGAGGGCGCTCGAGGTGCCATTGCGCACTACGCGGATGTTTTCCGCCTGTGCAGGTTGCGGCACATGCCCCGCAACGAGCGCAACGCCCAAAAGGGCCGCGCAAATATGTCTACGCAATTTCATGTGACCTGCCTTTCCGATCACGCCTCATTTTTCGGGTCTTAGCGCCCGGATTTAAGCTACTGTGGGGCAGTTCCGATATTTTTTCAAGAATCAATGCCGTTTTGCGCATTTTTCTTGAAACTGTGACCAAATTCCAAAATGCGAAAATGGCACCCGTCACCGGGTGCCATCTCTGCGTGTCGCGGAAAGGGTCAGTTTGTGCAGGGGATCGGGGTTTCGATCACCTCTGCCCCACGCCGGGTGCGGATGGTGCAGGTCTCGGGCGCCGGGGCCTGTTCGACGACGGTCTCGGCGGTGATGCCAAGCAACCTGTGCTGGTCGACCTCGATCACCTCGGCCACGGTATCGTCAAGGGCCCCGACAAGCGACAGCGACAACCGTCCGGTGGATTGCGCCTGAGCAAGGGCTGCGACCTGCTGCGGTTTGACCGCGACCGTCACGGTCCGGGCGATGACCGCCTCGGAGGTGTCCATGTCGGCCACCTGATCCACGGCGATCAGCTTGACCCCTGTTTCAATCAGCTTGGTGACTTCGCCCATGGAATTGCCTTCGGTGCGCACGTTGTTCGCGCCGACGCTGCCGGTCCAGTAGATGTCGATCGTGTCGCCGGGGCGCAGAAAGCCCGAAACACCGCTGGTCACATCGACCTTGACGGCAAAGGCGCGCATGCCGCGTTCGAGTTGCGAGGTGATGCCCACCTCGGCCCCCGGTTCCGTGACCTTGACGGCCAAAATGGGCTCGTTCGCCTCCATCCGGCGGATGGCGCGGCGCTTGACCGCGTCCCCTTGGGGAAAGAAGGCCTCGGCGGTGTTGAAGACGCCTTCGGGCAGAGAGGTCTTGGGGAAGGGTGTGAGGCGCACTGCGTCCTTGTCAATCGCCTCGCCGTATTGCAGGGGGCGGGTGGCGACGAGGATGTCGACGGTTTCAATCGCGGGGGCGCGCTGCTGACGCTCGGCGGCTAATTGGCGCTGATATCCTTCGATATAATTCTTGGCCATGTAGACGGCAAATCCCGCAAGCCCGAGGCCCACGATCAGCACCAATCCGAAAACTGCTCGCATGGGGTTTCCCTTTCATCGCAAGAGGAGGTCCGGCACAGGACCGGTGATCAAATCTCGTGGTAGCCCGCCATTGTGTCAAAATCAGGGACAAGCGGCGGCGATATAGCGCCTTTCAGCCCCGCAAGATGTGACCCTGGCACGAAAGAAAATGGCCACGGATAGGAGCTATCCGTGGCCATTTCTATGTGATTGCCCGGTTCAGGCCCGGGCCGTCAGGCCTTATTGGCCGAGGGTGCCGAGGTCGACAACCGCCGAGCCGCCCACTTCGGTACCGATGGTGGTGGCGAGGTTTTCGATGCCGGTGCTGACGGTGGACACGCCGGCGATGCCGAGGCCAACGACTGCTGCGGTCAGCACGACCCAGTCAACCGTCACTGCGCCGTCTTCGTCTTTCGAGAAGTTCTTGAAGAATTTGATCATGGTTTGGTCCCTCCAAAGGATCAGTTGCTGTGTTGTTACACCCGCTTCGGTTTAGGACCCCCAGTTTTTTATGGCCCGCTGCCGTCGTGGTGTGAAGCCATATAGCGGGTCAAATCGGGCGGGAATTTGGCGGCACTGGATCGTTTTTGGACTGGCCTAAAAAAACATTCCGAAAAATCTTAAGATACTGAAAGATAACAAAAGAAACCCTGAAAAATTGTTTGAAAGGGGCTTTGAGGTGATAAATGTGGCGCAAATGTGGGGGGTTCGCGGTGCTCTGTTGAACAATGCTGGCGTGAAGTTCGGATTTTTGCGATACTGGCGACAATCAATCAGAGGCAGAGCAGCGCCCGCTATGAAATTTTTAAACCTTTTGGTTTCTGCTGCGATTCTCGCAGGGACAAGCCCGGCTGCGGCGCAGGCACCGCAGCCGTTCAAGGAGTTCACGTTCAAGCGGGAAAAGGCGCCCGCACCGGGCACGCGGCGTGGCCCCCTGGTGCAGATTGCGCCGGCACCGCCCGAACCACAGCGTGCTGCGGTCGCGGAAGAAGGGCCAGAGGCCCCCGTTACACCGCGCGAGGCCGCCTATGGCTGGTTCTGGGAAAGGGTGCCTGCCGATATTGGCTCTGATGGCGTGTTGCGCCTGCGCGCGGCGATGGAACATCTGGCCAAACCGCCCGCAGGCAAGGCTGTGAGTGCGCCGCGCCTGCAATCGGTGCAAGAGATTGCCCGCGCCGAAGGCAGCCATATCCTGAGCCAGACCATCGGCACGCAAATTTCGCCCGCTCTGGTCCTGGCGGTGATCGCGGTGGAATCCTCGGGGCGCACAGCGGCGGTCAGTTCGGCCGGGGCGCAGGGGCTGATGCAGCTCATGCCGGATACCGCGCGCCGGTTCGGTGTGACCGACAGCCTGTCACCGGCCGAGAATATCCGGGGCGGGGTGGCCTATCTCGACTGGCTGATGACGGAGTTCAAGGGCGACGTGCTGCTGGCCTTGGCGGGTTACAACGCTGGCGAGAATGCGGTCAAACAGCATGGCGGCGTGCCACCCTATACCGAGACCCGCGATTACATTCCCAAGGTGCTGGCCGCCTATGAGGTGGCGCGCGGCCTGTGCAAGACGCAGCCCGAGCTGATCACGGATGCCTGTGCGCTCAATCTCGCGATGAAATAAGGGCCGGACCCTTGCGGTGTCCGGCCCCTTGGATTTCCGGTCTTGCAGATCAGTTGACGATGGTCGCCTCAGTCGCGGCGCGCAGTTCCGCTTCGGTCACGCCGTCAGCCAGTTCAACAATCTTGAGGCCGCCCTCGACCACATCGAGAACGCCGAGGTTCGAAATGATCCGGTTGACCACGCCCGTGCCGGTGAGCGGCAGGGTGCAGGATTTCAGCACTTTGGATTCACCATGCTTGTTGGTGTGGTCCATGACCACGACCACGCGGCCCACACCGGCGACCAGATCCATGGCCCCGCCCATGCCCTTGACCAGCTTGCCGGGGATCATCCAGTTGGCGAGATCGCCATTCTCGGCCACTTCCATCGCGCCAAGGATCGCCATGGCGATCTTGCCGCCCCGGATCATGCCGAACGAGGTGGCGCTGTCGAAATAGCTGGTGTCGGGCAGTTCGGTGATGGTCTGCTTGCCCGCGTTGATGAGATCGGGGTCTTCGGTACCTGCGATGGGGAAGGGCCCCATGCCGAGCATCCCGTTTTCCGATTGCAGCGTGACATGCACACCCTCGGGGATGAAATTGGGCACCAGTGTCGGGATGCCGATCCCGAGGTTCACATAGGTCCCGTCCTGGAGTTCGAGCGCCGCGCGTGCGGCCATCTGATTGCGATCCCAAGCCATTATGCAGCCCTCACGGTGCGTTGTTCGATACGTTTCTCATGGGTGCCCTGCACAAGGCGATGCACGTAGATTCCCGGCAGGTGGATGCAGTCGGGGTCGAGTTCGCCGGGCTGGACGATTTCCTCGACCTCCATCACGCAGACCTTGCCGCACATGGCGGCGGGCGGGTTGAAGTTGCGCGCGGTCTTGCGGAAGATCGCGTTGCCGGTGGTATCGGCCTTCCATGCCTTGACGATGGACAGATCGGCAAAGATGCCGCGTTCGAGAATATAGGTCTCGCCGTTGAACTCTTTGTGTTCCTTGCCCTCGGCCACCTGGGTGCCCACGCCGGTCTTGGTGTAGAAACCGGGGATGCCGCAGCCGCCTGCGCGCATCCGCTCGGCGAGCGTGCCTTGGGGGTTGAATTCAAGCTCAAGCTCGCCCGAGAGATACTGGCGCATGAATTCGGCGTTTTCGCCCACATAAGAGGACATCATTTTGCGCACCTGCCGCGTTTGCAGCAGGATGCCGATGCCGAAATCATCGACGCCTGCATTGTTGGACGCGAAGGTCAGATCCTTGACGCCCGAGTCGCGGATCGCGGCCAAGAGCAATTCGGGGATGCCGCAGAGGCCAAAGCCGCCCGCCGCAATCAGCATGTCGTCGCGCAAAAGCCCGTCCAGCGCTTCGGCGGCCGAGCCGTAAACCTTGTTCATGTGGAACCTCCTCCAGACAGTGGGTTGCCCCTCCTATGCGGCGCAAGCCGGGCGCGAGTCAACGCGCGCCGCCGGTCATCGCAACGGAATAAGGATTTCTACGTAGCGCTTTACGTAGGGCGCACCGGCGCGCCGGGTTATTTCCCGGCGGCGGCGCGTTTGGCCGGGGCCTTTTTCGTGGCAGGCTTCTTGGTTGTGGTGGCCTTGGCAGCGGGTTTCTTGGCGGCGGTTTTGCGTGCCTTGCCGGGCTTGGTGGCCTTGGCGGCAATTGCTTCAACGGCCATCTCCATGGTCACGTCTTCGGGTTCGGTGCCCTTGGGCAGGGTCGCGTTGACCTTGTCCCACTTGATATAGGGGCCATAGCGCCCTTCGAGGATCTGGATGGGGCCGCCATGCTCGGGGTGTTCGCCCAGATCCCGCAACGCCTTGGCGGCGGCACGGCCGCGCCCGCCGGGATTGGCGCGCTTGGCCGCCAGAAGTTCGACGGCGCGATTCATGCCGATCTCGAACACATCGTTCGGGTCCTTGAGATTGGCGTAGACGGGTTTGGCCTCGTCCGGCAGCTGGTGCATGAGATAGGGGCCGAAGCGCCCGAAATTGGCCGAGATCATGCCGCCTTCGGGATGCTGTCCGATCTCGCGCGGCAGGCTGAGCAGGGTCAGCGCCTTGTCCAGCGTCATCGCCTCGGCCGTCCAGCCTTTGGGCAGGCTGGCGCGGTCGGGTTTCTTGTTCGTTTCGGTCGCCTCGCCGCGCTGGACATAGGGGCCAAAACGTCCAGAGCGCAGCGAAATCTCGTTGCCTGCGTCATCCGCGCCCAGAATACGGTCGCCATTTTCCCCGGCATCGCCACCGATGGGACGGGTGTAGCGACATTCGGGGTAATTGCCGCAGCCGACAAAGCCGCCGGAGCGGGACGTCTTGAGGTGCAATTGACCGGTGCCGCAGAGCGGACATTGACGCGGGTTGCTGCCATCCTCGCGCGGGGGATAGAGCGTGGGGGCGAGCGCCGCATCGAGCACGTCGAGCACCTCGGTAATCCGCAGTTCCGACGTTTCGGCAATCGCCGCAGAGAAATCGCGCCAGAAACGGGCGAGGATTTCCTTGTAATCCGCCTCGCCTGCGCTGACCCGGTCCAGATCCTCTTCGAGATTGGCGGTGAACTCGTAGCCCACGTATTTGCGGAAGAAATTGGTCAGAAAGACCGTGACGATCCGGCCCTTGTCCTCTGGGAAGAGGCGGTTCTGTTCCTTGCGCACATATTCGCGGTCCTGGATCGTGCTGAGCACGCTGGCATAGGTCGAGGGGCGACCGATGCCCAGTTCTTCCATCTTCTTGACCAGCGTCGCCTCGGTATAGCGGGGCGGGGGCTGGGTGAAATGGCGCAGTGCGAGGATGGCTTCGTTGGGCGAGAGCACCGCGGCGGTTGTCTCGGCCCCGTCGCTGGCGCGGGCGAATTCGGCGCGAAGCGAGGATTTGGCAAAGGCTGCGGGCTCGCCCTGCATGATCTGGGGCAGGCGGCCATCGTCGTCGTCGCTGATCACGTCATCGCGGCCTTCCTCATAGACCTTGAGAAAGCCGTCGAAGAGCACGACCTGACCGGTGGCGCGCAACCCGACCTGTCCGTCGGGGCTGCCGATTTCGACGGTGGTGCGCTCCATGCGCGCGGCCTCCATCTGACAGGCGAGCGTGCGCTTCCAGATGAGATCGTAGAGTTTGCGCTGATCGGCGTCAGAGGTCTTGATATGGCCTGCATCGCGCGTCATGTCGGTGGGGCGGATACATTCATGCGCCTCCTGGGCGTTCTTGGCCTTGTTCTTGTACATGCGCGGCGATTTCGGGAGGTATTCGGCGCCGAACCGATCCTTGATCGCATCGCGGGCAGCCATCACAGCCTCGGGGGCCATGTCGATGCCGTCGGTGCGCATATAGGTAATGTATCCGGCCTCGTAGAGGCGCTGCGCTGCCGACATGCACTGTTTCGCGCCCATGCCGAATTTGCGGCTGGCCTCTTGTTGCAGGGTCGAGGTCATGAAGGGTGCGGAGGGGTTGCGGCTGGCGGGTTTCGCCTCGACCGAGGTGACGCTCAGGGAACGCGACGTGATGGCCTGCACCGCCATTTCGGCCTGCGTGGCGTTTTCGAGATCGAACTTTTCAAGTTTCTTGCCGGCGAGCGAGACAAGCCGCGCCTCATAGTCCTGGCCACGCGGGGTGGTCAGCAGTGCCTTGACCGACCAGTATTCCCGGGCGGTGAACGCCTCGATCTCCATCTCGCGCTCGACGATGAGGCGCAGGCAGACCGATTGCACGCGGCCCGCGGAACGTGCGCCGGGCAGTTTGCGCCAGAGCACCGGCGAGAGGTTGAAGCCCACGAGATAATCGAGCGCGCGGCGGGCGAGATAGGCCTCGACCAAGGGCGCATCGACCTGTCGGGGATTTTTCATCGCCTCGGTGACAGCGGTCTTGGTGATGGCGTTGAACACCACGCGGCTGACGGGTGTGTCCTTTTTGATCGCCTTGCGTTTGCGCAGGGTTTCCTCGAGGTGCCAGCTGATCGCTTCGCCTTCGCGGTCGGGGTCGGTGGCGAGGATGAGGGCGTTGTCATCCTTGAGCGCGTCGGCGATGGCCTTGACATGCTTGCGGCTGTCGGGGCCCACCTCCCACGTCATGTCAAAGCCGTTTTCGGTATCGACCGAGCCATCCTTGGCGGGCAGGTCGCGCACATGGCCATAGCTTGCCAGAACCGTATAACCGTCGCCCAGATACTTGTTGATCGTCTTGGCTTTGGCGGGCGATTCGACAACGACAACGGGCATGGGCACTCCTTCCGACTCTGGTCGAGGCTTATGGCGGGGCACCATGTGGGCTGGCAAGGGGAATTGTCAATCTGTCCGCAAGGGTTGCAGGAACGCGACCTTATGACCCCATGTGGTGTGATGGCTAGGGGGCGAGGGCCAGAAGCCCGCCCGGATGCCGCGTGATGCGCCCGTCAAGTTCGAGGTCCAGAAGGGCGGGGGCGATCCGATGCGCGGGCGTGGCCAGATCACGGATAAGCTGATCCTCTGCCAGAGGGGAAGGGCCGAGACGGTTGAGGATCTGGGTATGCAGGCTGGCGATGTCGCGCAGGCTGGACGCGGAGGAGGGCGCGCGCGGCAATTCGGGCTGCGGGGCGGCTTTCGGGATCGGAGCCTGTGGCAGCGCCTCGATCACATCCTCGGCGTTGCGGATGAGGGTGGCCCCGTCGCGGATCAGCATGTTGCAACCGCTGGCGCGGGCATCGATCGGGTGGCCGGGGACGGCCATCACCTCGCGCCCCTGATCGAGCGCGGTGCGGGCGGTGATGAGCGATCCGGATTTGGCCGCCGCCTCGACCACGACGACCGCCCGCGCCAGGCCGCTGACCAGCCGGTTGCGGCTGGGAAAATGGCGGGCCTGCGGGATGAGGCCGATGGGCTGTTCCGAGAGGCGCAGGCCGGTGGCGAGGATGTCGCCCGCGAGTTTGGTGTTTTCGGCCGGGTAGATGACATCGATCCCGCCCGCCATGACGGCGATGGTGCCGGTCTCGAGACTGCCCAGGTGGGCGGCGGTGTCGATGCCCCGCGCGAGGCCCGAAACAATGAGATAGCCGCGCGCCGAGAGGTCGGCAGCGAGCGACCGGGCCATGCGGGTGCCGAGCGACGAGGCGTTGCGCGCGCCCACGAGGGCGATCATGGGGCGCGCGAGAAGGGCCGCATCGCCCATGATCCAGAGAAGCGGGGGGCAATCGGGAATATCCCGCAGGGCGGGCGGAAACGCGGCATCGGCCGAGGTCAGAAGCTGCGCACCGATGGCCTGACCGGCGCGCAACTCCGCCTCTGCCACGCCCAAGGGGCAGGGGGAGTAATCGGGCACACCGGCGGCGCGCGCCACCTCGGGCAGGGCGGCAAGGGCCGCTTCGGCGCTGCCATGTTCGGCCAGAAGCCGATGAAAGGTGGCCGGACCGACCCGGCGAGAGCGCAAGAGGCGAAGCCACGACACCCGGTCATCTTCCGTGGTGGGTGGGAGTGGGGGGTGAGTGGAAGGATGAGTCGTCCTGGGCATCCGTGACCTCGCCTGCTTGCAAGACCATGGATAGCGCACGGGTGGTTAATGGGTGGTAAACCACGCAGGGCCGAGGCCGGAAATTTCACGCCGACAATCTATGTATCAGAAATCATTGTGTAAGTTTCCAAGGCTCGACCCTTTGGAAAGGCGTGCCAGCTTTGCGGCCCGCTTCTGTGCCCTTTGGTGGGGCCGGATCACGCGTAGTCGGGGAAAGGTGAAAGGTGGGCGCGCGACTCAGCCGGCCGCCGAGCCGCCCACCGTCAGTCCGCCGATCAGCACCGTGGGTTGGCCGACGCCCACCGGCACCCATTGTCCCTGTTTGCCGCAATTGCCCATGCCGGGATCGAGGGCCATGTCGTTGCCCAAGCCCCGGATCTGCTGGAGCGCGGTGGCGCCGTCGCCGATCAGGGTGGCGCCTTTGACGGGCGCGCCGATCTGGCCGTTCTTCACGCGGTAGGCCTCGGTGCAGGAAAAGACGAACTTGCCGTTGGTGATGTCGACCTGACCGCCGCCGAAGCCCACGGCGTAAATGCCGTCCTTCATCTCCGCCACCAGATCGCCGGGGGTGGCGTCGCCGCCCAGCATGTAGGTGTTGGTCATGCGCGGCATGGGGGCGTGGGCGTAGCTTTCGCGGCGCCCGTTGCCGGTGGGGGCCACGCCCATCAGGCGGGCGTTCTGGCGGTCCTGCATATAGCCCACGAGGATGCCATCCTCGATCAGGACATTGCGGGCGGAGGGCGTGCCTTCGTCGTCAATGGTGATGCTGCCGCGCCGGTCGGGGATGGTGCCGTCGTCGAGCACGGTAACACCGGGGGACGCGATCCGTTGGCCCATGAGGCCGGCAAAGGCGGACGAGCCCTTGCGGTTGAAATCGCCCTCAAGCCCGTGACCGATGGCCTCGTGCAAGAGGATGCCGGGCCAGCCGGGGCCAAGCACCACATCCATGGTGCCCGCGGGGGCCGGTTCGGCATCGAGGTTGACGAGCGCTATGCGCAGCGCCTCGCGGGTCTTGGCCTGCCAGTCGGCGGGATCAAGCAGGCCATCCAGCCCAATACGCCCGCCGCCCCCGGCGCTGCCGCTCTCGCGGCGGCCCTCCTGCTCGACGATGATCGAGACATTGACGCGGGTCATCGGGCGGGTGTCCTGCAGTTCCTGTCCGTCGGGGCGCAGGATCACGACCTCTTGGCACGAGGCGGCGATCGAGGCCGTGACCTGCACCACGCGGGCATCAAGGCCACGCGCGAACGCGTCGATCTCGCGCAGCGTGTCGAGCTTGACCGGAAAGGATGCCCCGGCGATGGGATCGGCATCGGTATAGAGGCGGCGATTCGTGGGCGTCGGCCCTGCCGCGAGCGTGCCGCCGCCTGCCCCCACCGCAAGGCGCGCCGTTTCCACCGCGCGTTTCAGCGCGGCCTCGGTCACGTCAGAGGAATGCGCATAGCCCGTCACCTCGCCGCGCACGGCGCGCAGGCCAAACCCCTCGGAGGCGTCGTAGGAGGCGGTCTTGACCCGGCCATCGTCGAACATGAGCCCTTCGGCGCGGCGACGTTCGAGAAACAGTTCGCCATCGTCGGCCCCATGGGTCGCCTCGCGCAGGCGCGTCAGCGCCGTGTCGCGGTCAAGCAGGGTCTCGAAAGGGCGAAAGGCGGTGTCGGTCATGGGATTCTTTCTCTGCCGCGCGGCCCGAGAGGGCGATAATTTGATTTAAATCAAAAAAGCGTCCGTTTGCCGCAATGGTCTTTCTTGTCGTTTCAGGCAGAATATGGTTTTAGACGGCACCGAGACAATGGGATTCCGCCCGGCGGCGGGGTGACCTTCGCAAAAAGACATGAACCGCTTTAACCGATCAGGGTGTAAAATGCGACTAACTTCCAGCCTTATGGCGGCTCTGACCGCCCTCTTCACCCTTCCAGCCATGGCTCAAGACGGGCTTGAGATCGTGGGTAAACCCGCAGAGGGCAAGATGGGGTTTCAGCCGGCGGCGACCGAGCTTGCGCGTGACCTGCAATGGCTGGACGGGATGATCAACGTCATCATCATCTCGATTGTGCTCTTCGTGACGGCGCTTCTGGTGGTCGTGATGATCCGCTACAACCGCCGCTCCAATGCGACCCCGGCCAAGTTTACCCACAACTCGCCGTTGGAGATTGCCTGGACGATCATTCCGATCGTGATCCTTGTCTTTATCGGGGCCTTCTCGCTTCCGGTGCTGTTCAAGCAGCAGGAGATCCCCGAGGGCGAGATCAACATCAAGGTCACGGGCTATCAGTGGTATTGGGGGTATGAATATACCGATCACGATTTTGCCTTTGACAGCTACATGATCGGTGCCCCGGCGACGGGTGGCGACAATCGCCTGACCCCCGAAGTCGAGGCGCAGCTGATCGAAGCGGGCTACAGCAAGGACGAGTTCCTGCTGGCAACCGACACCTCGGTTGTCGTGCCGGTGGGCAAGACCGTGGTGATGACCGTGACCGGTGCGGACGTGATCCACAGCTGGACGATCCCCGCCTTTGGCGTGAAGCAGGATGCGGTGCCGGGCCGTCTGGCGCAGCTGTGGTTCAAGGCCGAGAAGGAAGGGATCTATTTCGGCCAGTGCTCCGAGCTTTGTGGTCAGGCACATGCCTATATGCCCATCACGGTCAAGGTCGTGAGCGAGGCCGAGTATGAGACATGGCTGGATGGCGCGATCGAGGAATATGCGGGCACACCGCGTTCCGTGACCGTGGCGCAAGCCAACTGAAAAGAGCGGGGCGCGCACCGCAAGGGCGTGCCCCAGGCAGACCGCTGAGGGTCGCGCGGCTTGCGTGACCCGGCAGGAGACCAAGATGAGCGACGCGAGCCTGAACACAGCCAGCCCGGTGAGCCGCGCCCAAGAGGGTGAGGCAGGCTTTGGCGATTTCTTTGCCCTGCTCAAGCCGCGGGTGATGACGCTTGTCGTGTTCACGGCGCTGGTGGGTCTCTTGGCAGCACCGGTTGGCGTGCATCCGGTCATTGGCTTTGCCGCGATCCTGTTCATCGCCGTGGGCGGGGGCGCCGCAGGCGCGCTCAACATGTGGTGGGAATCCGACATCGACGCGCTGATGAAGCGGACGCAGAAGCGGCCGATTCCGGCGGGCAAGGTCACGCGGGACGAGGCCTTCGCCTTTGGCATCACGCTGGCGGTGATGTCGGTTGTCATGCTGTGGCTGGCCACGAACGCGCTGGCGGCGGGTATCCTGGCGTTTACGATCTTCTTCTACGTCGTGATCTACACGATCGGCCTGAAACGCTGGACGCCGCAGAATATCGTCATTGGCGGGGCGGCGGGCGCGTTCCCTCCGATGATCGGCTGGGCGGCGGCAACGGGGACGGTGAGCCTCGAGTCGGTTTTGATGTTCGCCCTGATCTTCATGTGGACGCCACCGCATTTCTGGGCCCTCGCCCTGTTCATGCGCGGCGATTACGACACGGCGGGCGTGCCGATGCTGACCGTGACGCATGGGCGCCGGGCCACACGCGTGCATATCCTTGTCTACACCGTCCTTTTGGCGGCGCTGGCCGTTGGCGCGGCGTTCACGGGTATCGGCGGGCCGGTTTATCTGGCGGTTGCCTTGGTGTTCAATGCCCTGTTCTTGCGCGATGCGATTGCGATCTGGCGGCGGGATGAGGATCAGGCCGAAGCGGACAATTACCGGGTCGAGAAACGGGCGTTCAAGCTGTCGCTCTGGTATCTCTTTGCACATTTCACCGCCATTCTGGCCGAGGCTGCGCTGGGCGGTCTGGGTCTGGGAGGATGGGCATGAGCTTTCGCGAGGAGCATGAGCTGCACAAGCGCCGGTTTGGCCGCAATCTGGGTCTTGGCCTCGTGCTGGCGGGGTTCGTGGCACTGGTCTTTGGCATGACGATTGCCAAGGTATCGGACGACGGATTTGCGGTGCCCAAGATCGAGCAGGAGGGGAAGTGATGGCGATGGACCCGAAACTCAAGACCGTGACCCAGACTGTTGGCGTGGTGGTGCTGATGGGCGGGCTCGCCTGGGCCTCGGTGCCGTTCTACGACTGGTTCTGCCGTGTCACCGGCTTTGGCGGGGCGACCGGCGTGTCCGAGGTGGCAAGCGAGGATGTGCTGGAGCAGACCGTCAAGGTGCGGTTCGATGCCAGCAAGGAACGCGACATGCCGTGGGAGTTCAAGCCGGTGGAGCGCCAGATGGAAATCCGCATCGGCGAAACCGGGCTGGCATTCTACGAGGCCTACAACCCCACCGACCGCGTTGTGGCCGGATCTGCAAGTTATAATGTGACACCATACGAGGCGGGTGGCTTTTTCACCAAGATCGACTGTTTCTGTTTCGAACAGCAGGTGCTACAGCCGGGTGAGCGGGTGCAGATGCCCGTGACCTTTTATGTTGACCCGGAAATCGTGACCGACCGTGACGCGAAATACGTGCATACGATCACGCTGTCCTATACGTTTCACGAAATTGACCTGCCCGAGGAGCATGCCGCGCTCGAGCAGGGCACAGCAACCGATAAAAACCTGAACTGAGCCTTCGACGAGGGATAAGACAAAGATGGCACACGAGAAAAACCACGATTACCACATTCTGCCCCCCTCCATCTGGCCGTTGCTCGGCGCTTTGGCGGGATTCGTCATGCTCTTCGGGGCGGTTCTGTTCTTTCACGATCATGGTCCGTGGATGCTGCTCGCGGGCGTCGTCGGCGTGCTCTATGTCATGTTCGGCTGGTGGGCCGATGTGGTGAATGAGGGCCAGACCGGCGATCACACGCCCGTCGTGCGGATCGGCCTGCGCTATGGCTTCATCATGTTCATCATGTCCGAGGTGATGTTCTTTGCCGCATGGTTCTGGAGCTTCTTCAAGCATGCCATGTATCCGATGGGCGAAAGCTCTCCGATGGTGGATGGCATCTGGCCGCCGGCCGGGATCGAGACCTTTGATCCCTGGCACCTGCCGCTGATCAACACCCTGATCCTCTTGTGCTCGGGCTGTGCCGCCACCTGGGCGCATCACGCGCTGGTGCATGAGAACAACCGCAAGGACGTGAAGAACGGGCTGATCATCGCGATTGCACTGGGCGCGATTTTCACCGTGTTCCAGGCCTATGAATACAGCCATGCGGCCTTTGGCTTCTCCGGCAATATCTACGGTGCCAACTTCTTCATGGCGACCGGTTTCCACGGCGCGCATGTGGTGATCGGCACGATTTTCCTCTTTGTCTGCCTCCTGCGGGTGATGAAGGGGCATTTCACGCCCGAGCAGCATGTGGGCTTTGAGGCCGCTGCCTGGTACTGGCACTTTGTCGATGTGGTGTGGCTCTTTCTCTTTGCCGCCGTCTACATCTGGGGCAGCTGAGGATTTTCCTGCGGAAGATCGGCGCTTTGCGCCTGAGTATTTGAACCAAGAAGAAGATGCGGGGGGTTTTCTTTCCCCGCATTTTCCTTTTGAGAGTGTGACATGCGGAAAAGCGTTCTGATCCCCCTGATCTTTGGCATTGCCGGTGTGGCGGTGCTGGTTGGCTTGGGCAAGTGGCAGGTCGAGCGGCTGGCGTGGAAAGAGGGTGTTCTGGCCGATATAGCCGCGCATATCAGCGCGGACCCGGTGGATTTGCCCGAAGCGGTAGAGCCGGAGCGGGATCGCTATCTGCCGGTCGCGGTGACGGGACGGGTCGGCACGGAGGCGCTGCGGGTGCTGGTCAGCCAAAAGCAGGTGGGGGCGGGATACCGGGTGATTTCCGCTCTGGACACCGGCACGCGCCGGGTGCTCGTGGATCGGGGGTTTGTCAAGGTGAGCGCCGATATTCCGGCCCCGCCCGAGGGAGACATCACCGTGACGGGCAATCTGCACTGGCCCGACGAACGGCTGAGTTCGACGCCCGAGAACGACGTGGCGGGCAATATCTGGTTCGCCCGCGACATCGCGCAGATGGCCGAGGTTCTGGGCACCGAGCCGGTGCTGGTGGTGACGCGGAATTTGTCGGAGCCGGAGGCGGGCGTGTCGCCCTTGCCCGTCGACACGAGCGGCATTCCGAACGATCACCTGAGTTACGCAATCACATGGTTTTCGCTGGCCGTCATATGGGCCGCGATGACAGGGTTTTTCATCTGGCGCATGCGGCAGGCAGAAAGAGGCAGGACGTGAAATACATCTCGACACGGGGCCGCGCGCCCAGCTTGAGTTTTGAAGAGGCGATGCTGACGGGGCTCGCGCGTGATGGCGGGCTCTATCTGCCCGAGAGCATCCCGCAGATGAGTGCCGAGGATATCCGCGCGCTGGGCGGAGTGAGCTATGAGGAGGCCGCGTTCCGGGTGATGCGGCCCTATATCGGCGATGCCTTTACCGACGACGAGTTTCGCGGGATCATCGCGCGGGCCTACGCGGGCTTCGGCCACGCCGCGCGGGCACCATTGAAGCAGTTGGATAGCGGGCATTTCCTGCTGGAGCTGTTCCACGGGCCGACGCTGGCGTTCAAGGATTTCGCCATGCAGCTGATCGGGCAGATGTTCGAATTCTCATTGAAGCGCTCGGGCAAGAGGGTGTGCATCGTGGGGGCGACCTCGGGCGATACCGGGTCGGCGGCGATCGAGGCGTTTCGGGGGCTTGATGCGGTGGATGTGTTCATCCTCTATCCGCATGGGCGCGTCAGCGAGGTGCAGCGGCGGCAGATGACGACGCCGGTCGAGAGCAATGTGCATGCGCTGGCCATCGACGGGCATTTCGACGATGCCCAGGCGCGCGTCAAGGACATGTTCAACGACTTCGAATTCCGCGACGGCGTGCGGCTGGCCGGGGTCAACAGTATCAACTGGGCGCGGGTTCTGGCGCAGGTGGTGTATTACTTCACCTCTGCCGTGAGCCTTGGTGCGCCGGACCGCAAGGTGAGTTTCACCGTGCCTACGGGCAATTTCGGCGACGTCTTTGCCGGGTATATCGCCAAGCGCATGGGCCTGCCGATTGACCGGCTGGTGGTGGCGACCAACCAGAATGACATTCTGCACCGCTGCCTGAGCACGGGGGACTATCGCCCTGATGGTGTGGCCCCGTCGATCAGCCCGTCGATGGATATTCAGGTGTCCTCGAATTTCGAGCGCGCGCTCTATTACGCCTACGGGCAGGATGGCAATGCCGTGGGGCAGGTGATGGACGAGCTGAAGGCGGGCGGATTCACCGTGAGCCAAGGGGCGCTGGAGGCGCTGCGCGAGACCTTTGACAGCGGGCGCTGTGACGAGGATCAGACCCGCGCGGCGATCCGGGCGACATGGGGTGCGAGCGGCGAGTTGCTCTGCCCGCATAGTGCCGTGGGGGTGCATGTGGCCGAGGCGCAGCGCGATGCGCATGTGCCGATGATCACGCTGGCCACCGCGCATCCGGCCAAGTTTCCGGCGGCGGTCGAGGAGGCGAGCGGCATTCACCCCCCCTTGCCCGCGCGCATGGCGGACCTGTATGAGCGGGACGAACGCGTGACGCGGGTCGCCAATGACCTCAGCGCCATTGAAACACTGATCAAGGAACGGATTGCCCATTGAGTGTCCAGCTGACCACCCTGCCGAACGGATTTCGCGTCGTTTCGGAACATATGCCCGGCCTGCAATCGGCAGCGATTGGCGTCTGGGTTCTGGCCGGGGCGCGCCATGAAGAGGCCAGCCAGAACGGCATTGCGCATTTTCTGGAACATATGGCCTTCAAGGGCACCAAGCGGCGTTCGGCCTTGCAGATTGCAGAGGCGATCGAGGATGTGGGCGGCTATATCAACGCCTACACGAGCCGCGAGGTGACGGCCTATTATGTGCGCGTCCTCAAGGAGGACGTGTCGCTGGCCTTGGACGTGGTGGCGGATATCCTGCGCAATCCGGTGTTCGATCCGCGCGAGATCGAGGTGGAGCGTGGCGTGATCCTGCAAGAGATCGGGCAGGCGGCGGATACGCCCGATGACATCATTTTCGACTGGTTGCAGGAAAAGGCCTATCCCAACCACCCGCTTGGCCGCACCATCCTGGGGGCGGAAGAGCGGGTGCGCGGCTTTGCCAAGCCCGATCTGGAGCGGTTCGTGGATCAGTATTACCGGCCCGGTCAGATGGTTCTGTCGGCGGCCGGGGCGGTGGATCACGATGCTCTGGTGCGCATGGCCGAAGCCATGTTCGGTGACATGATCCCGAGCCATGCGATCGAGCCGCCGTTTGCGCGATTTGCCGGGGGCGAGACGCGGCATATCAAGGATCTGGAGCAGGCGCATTTCGCGCTGGCCTTCGAGAGCCCGGATTATGCGGATCCTGACATTTACACCGCGCAAATCTATGCCTCGGCGCTGGGCGGGTCGATGTCGTCGCGTCTGTTTCAGGAAATCCGCGAGCGGCGGGGCCTGTGCTATTCGATCTATGCGCAGGCCGGGGCCTATTCCGACACCGGCATGATGACGATCTATGCGGGCACCTCGGGTGAGCAATTGGGCGATCTGGCGGGGATCACCATCGACGAGATGAAGCGCGCTGCCGAGGATATGACCGCCGCCGAGGTCGAGCGGGCACGGGCGCAGATGAAGGCGGGGCTGCTGATGGGCTTGGAAAGCCCGAGCAATCGTGCGGAGCGTCTGGCGCGGATGCTGCAGATCTGGGGCCGGGTGCCGGACCTGCCCGAAGTCGTGGAACGGATTGACGCGGTGACGCTGGCGGATGTGCGGCGCTTGGCTGAATCGACGGTCGCGCGCGCGCCCTCGGCGCTGGCGCTCTATGGGCCGGTCGAGCAGGCCCCCACATTGGCAGCCCTTGATGAGAGGCGCGCCGCCTGATGATGCTCTTGCCGCGCCGAAAGCTCAGGATCGAGACAGAGCGTCT
Source organism: Roseovarius sp. (assembly GCF_027019125.1). GTDB lineage: Bacteria > Pseudomonadota > Alphaproteobacteria > Rhodobacterales > Rhodobacteraceae > Roseovarius. The sequence goes on from NZ_JALUXE010000027.1 coordinate 337,104, forward strand.
TACCCTGCGGCAGCCGGTGATCGGTGATTTCCGCGACTGGAGCAATTTGCGGGCGGATAGCGCGGATTTCCTGACGCCGTGGGAACCGCTCTGGGCGGTGGATCATCTGGCGCGCAAGGGGTTTTCCAACCGCGTCTGGTGGGCGCAGCGGTCGATTGCCAGTGGCAGTGCGATGCCGCTCTTTCTTGTCCGCCGCGCGGATCAGGCGTTGCTCGGGGCGATCACGCTGGACAATATCCGTCGCGGTCCGGCGCAGGCGGGCACGCTGGGTTACTGGATCGGCCAGCCCTATGCGCGCCAGGGCTACATGCGCGAGGCGATTGCGGGGGTGGTGCACCACGCCTTTGACCGGCTGGATCTGAGCCGGATCGAGGCGGCCTGCCTGCCTGAAAATCAGGCATCACGCGCGCTGTTGGAAAAATGTGGCTTCAAATACGAGGGCGTCGCCCAGAGTTATTTGCAGATCAACGGACGCTGGCGGACGCATGTTCTCTATGCGCAATTGCGGGCGGACCGGCGCGGGCGGACCGATGTGGGCTAGGCCCACGGGTCATTCGCGGAATGCCTTGGCCAGATAATCGGTGAAGGGTTTGACCAGATAGGCCAGCGGCGTGCGGTCGGCGGTGCGGATGAACGCCTCGACCGGCATACCGGGGATGAGCGTGCTGCCCTCGGGCAAGCGGGCCTGTTCCCCCTCGCTCAGCGCGATTTCGGCGCGGTAATAACTGGCGCGCGTGGCCTCATCCTCGAACGCATCGGCCGAGATCTGCGTCACGCGACCAAAGAGCTCGGGCGTGGTGCGTTGATCCAGCGCCGAGAAACGCAGGGTCACTTCCTGTCCGACAAAGAGTTTGTCGACATGGATGCTGTCGACACGGGCGTTGATCACCAGCGGGCGATCCTGCGGCACGATGAAGAGGACCGGATCAGCCGGGCGGATGACCGAGCGCAGGGCAAAAACCTGAAGGTTGTAGACCACACCGGAAAGCGGCGCTGTAATGTCCAGCCGCCCCATCTGTTCGATCAGGGCGCGGCGCTGTTCCCGCAGCTCTAGCTCGCGGAATTGCAGGTCGCGCAGGGTGGTGATTGCCTCTTCGCGCCGGTCGGTCCCAAGCTTGAGGATGGATATTTCGATCTCGGTGATGCGCCCTTCGGCCTCGGCCTTTTGGGCGGCAAGATCGCCCATGGTGCCGCTCAGCCGCGCCTGTTCGCGTTGCAGCCCGAGAACGCGGGTCGCCTGTGCAAGGCCGCGATCCAGCAGCGATTGCTGGTCGGTCAGTTCCATCTCGATCAGGTCTAGTTGACGGGCGAGGGCCGCCTGCTGGGCCTCGATGCCGTCGATCTGGTTGGAAATCTGGCCACGCCGCTTGTCGAGTTGGTCGATTTCGGCGGCAACGGTCTGGGCGCGGGCCTCGAACAGGGTCTTTTGACCGATCATCAGACCGCTGGCGTCCGTGTTCCCGGCGGAGATTTCGATCAAAAGGGGGTCGAAAGTCAGGGTGTCGCGCCCGTCACGCTCGGCCTCAAGACGGCCACGGCGCGCCATGAGTTCGGCCAACTGGTTCTCGATGATCGAGAGCTCTGACTTGAGTTCGGCAGGATCGAGCCGCACGAGCACCTGACCGGTGCTGACCTTGTCGCCCTCCTTGACCTCGATGGCAGAGACCACGCCCCCGTCGGGATGTTGCACCACTTGCCGGTTCTGATCCACCTCGATGCGCCCCGGCGCGATGATCGCCCCGGAAATCTGGGTAAAGGCGGCCCATGTGCCAAAGCCGCCCACCAGCAGGACAAGGCCGATGAGACCGATGATCAGCGGTTTGCGTGCCGGCCAAGCGCTGTTTTCCCGGGCGCTCATCGCACACCTCCGGGGCCGGTTGATCCGGTGACCTGTTGATGGTTCTGGAGCACTTCCTTGAGCACCTTTTCGCGCGGACCAAAGGCGCGCATGACGCCGGCCTCAAGCATCAGAAGCATATCGCATTCCTTGATTGCGGCGGGACGATGGGCGACGACGACCACCGCCTTGCCTTCGGCCTTGAGGCTGCGAATGGCAAGATTGACCGCCTCGCTGCCTTCGTTGTCGAGATTGGAATTGGGTTCGTCGAGCACGAGGATCATGGGATCGCCATACATCGCGCGGGCAAGGCCGATGCGCTGCATCTGCCCACCCGAGAGCCGCCCGCCGCTGGCGGTGACGCGGGTGTCATAGCCGTTGGGCAGTTTGAGGATCATCTCATGCGCGTCGGCCTTGCGGGCGGCTGCGACGATCTTGGCGGGGTCGGGTTGCGGGGCGAGGCGCGCGATATTTTCCGCGATGGTGCCGTCAAAAAGCTGCACGCGCTGCGGCAGGTAGCCGATCAGCTCGCCCAACACGGAGGGCGCGTATTGGTCGAGTGTCGCCCCATCAAGCCGGATCTTGCCGCCCGCAGGCCGCCAGACACCGGTGATGGCGCGTGCAAGGGTGGATTTGCCCGCCCCGGAGGGTCCGATCACGCCCACCGCCTGCCCCGGTTCGATCTTGAAACTCAGGGTTTTCAGCACGGCCTGGCTCTCGCCCGGAGGGACCATGGTGAGCTGCTGCACCTCAAGCCGCGCCTTGGGGCGGGGCAGGGGCGTGCGCGGCTGTTCAGGCGGCACAGAGCCGAGAAGTTCGGCCAAGCTGCGCCAGCCTTTGGTGGCGCGCTGCACCAGCGCCCATTGGCCAATGGCTTGCTCGATGGGCGCAAGGGCGCGCCCCATCAGGATCGAGCCTGCGATCATCGCGCCGGGCGTCAATTCCCCACGCAGCACCAGCCACGCGCCAAGGCCCAGCATCGCCGATTGCAGCAGCAGGCGCAGCGTCTTGGTGGTGGTGGTAAAGGTGCCACCGAGATCGGCGGCGTCGATCGCGGTCGAGAGGGCACGCCCACGCATGGCCTGCCAGCGGTCAAAGGCGGCATCGCGCATGCCCATGGCCTGAATCATTTCGGATTCATTGCGCAACTGCTCTGAAATCGCTTCGGCCTGAACGCTTGCGCTGTTGGCCTGCCCCGTGGGGCGACGGGTCACGACCTGATTGACGAGGGTCACGACCACAAGGAGCGCGCCCCCGGTAAGGGCAAGTATGCCAAGCCAGGGGTGAAACACCCAGATCGCGGCCAGAAAGAACGGCGCCCATGGCATGTCGAAAATCGCCAATAGCACGGGCGAGGTCATCAGGCGCTGAATGGATTCGAGGTCGCGCAGGCCGGTGGCGGTGTTGGCATCGGGTTGAACGGCGGATTTGCGAATCACCGCGTCGAACACGCGCCGGTCCAGCCGCGCCTGAAAGCGTGCGCCCACCCGCCCCATGATGCGGCCCCGAGCGTAATCGAGAAGGCCCATCATCGTGTAAAGAAAGAGCACGAGAACCGAGAGCGCGATCAGGGTTTCGATCGAACGACTGCCGAGGACGCGATCATAAACCTGCAACATGTAGATCGGACCAGTCAGCATCAGCAGATTGGCGAAAAAGCTGAAGACGCCGACAAACCAGTAGAGACTGCGGCTTTCGCGTCGGGCCGCGCGCAATTCCTGGCGGCCCGCTTCCAGTTTCATCTTGTCCAAACGCGTATTCCGTCTTTTGTGTTCAAGCCTTTAAGGCATCAAAGCAATCCTGCCTTCCCATACAGTCAATGTCACCATTCTGCCACAGCATTGTGAACATGGGGCGTAGGATGATGGGTTTGTTCGGGCTATAGTTTATGTAAGGCTGAGACTCGTTTAATGACGGATACCCCATTGCTACGCTTATCTTTCCCCGTGCCCGCCGGATCTGTGTTGCGCTTGATCGCCCTGTCGGGCGTGGTCGCGCTGAGCGCCTGCGCAAAGCCCAGCCCGTCCGAGGCCACGCGCGACGTGTTCGATCCCTACGAATCTCAGAACCGCGAAGTGCATCAATTCAACCGGGGGTTTGACCGCGCGCTCGTGCGGCCGGTCGCAAAGGGCTACAGTGCCGCAATTCCCGATGACATCGAAACGGTGATCGGGCGTTTCGCGACCAATCTCTCGCTGCCCAGTGACATCGTGAACAATGTTCTGCAATTGAACATGCGCGGCGCGTTTCAGGACACTGCGCGGCTGGTGGTCAATACCACCTTTGGCCTTGGCGGCCTGTTCGATCCGGCGAGCGAAATGGGGATGCCTGCGGGCACCAACACCGATTTCGGCGAAACCTTGCACGTCTGGGGCGCGCGGGAAGGGGCCTATGTGGAACTGCCGGTCCTGGGGCCGTCGACCGAGCGGGATACCTGGGGCATCGCCGTCGATCTCTTTACCAACCCGTTGAGTTATATTGTAGAATCCCCTGAGAACCTGATCGGTACGGGGGCGGGTGTGGCCGCTGGCCTGTCCAAGCGCGACAAGTTCAGCGAGACGATTGACGCCATTCTCTACGAGAGCGCGGACAGCTATGCGCAGTCGCGGTCGATCTTCCTGCAAAACCGGCGCTTCAAACTGGGCGGCACGGCTGGTAGTGTCTATGACGACCCTTACGGTAGTCTCGAGCCATCCGCGCCATTGGAGGACCCCTATGCTGAGTGACATCTCCCGCCGCCATTTCATGACCACGGGCCTTGCCGTGACCGCCTTGGCCACGCTGCCCGGCACGGGCTGGGCGCTGGATGATGCGCGGGCGCGCACGCTGGTGGATGAAGTCGTGGTCAACATCAACCGCGTCATCGCCTCGGGCAAGCCGCTGTCGGGGATGATCAACGATTTCGAGCGGATTTTCAGCACCTATGCCGATGTGAACATCATCGCGCGCTCGACCCTTGGGGCGGACGCCAACCGGGTGTCGTCGGCGCAGATGCGCGCCTTTACCGAGGCGTTCCGCGGTTATATCGCGCGCAAGTACGGCAAGCGGTTCAACGAATTCGTGGGTGGTCGGATCGAGGTGAATTCGGTCAAACAGGTGAAATCCTGGCATGAGGTAAAATCCACCGCCTATTTGCGCGGGCAATCGCCGTTCGAGGTGAGTTTCCTTGTGTCGGACCGGTCGGGCAAGGACCTGTTCTTCGATATGATCATCGAGGGGATCAGCCTGCGGTTGAGCGAACGCACCGAGATTGGCGCGATGCTGGACCGTCGCAATGGTGATGTGAACGCGCTGATTGCGGACCTCAAGCAAGCGGGCTGAGGCGCCCTGCCCATTACGATTATCGAGAACGGCGCCCCTGCGGGCGCCGTTTTCAATTTCCGCCAAAGATGCTGCGCAGGATGTTCTCGATCGGGTTGCCGCTGGCCAATGGCGCGCGGCGTTGCTGGTTCTGCGGGGCGGGGGTGGGCGCGGGCCGGGGTTGCGGGCGCAGCATCGGCAGGGGTTTGGGATCAATCCCCTCATGCACGCGCACCATGGTTTCCTGCCAGATTTCCGCAGGCAGTCCGCCGCCGGTCACGCCTTTGAGGGGCGTATTGTCGTCATAGCCCATCCAGACCCCGGCCACGTAATCGGCGGTAAAGCCGAGAAACCATGCATCGCGGGCGGCCTGGGTGGTGCCTGTCTTGCCCGCGGCCTCGCGGCCCGGAAGGCGGGCACGGCTGCCGGTGCCGCCTTCGATCACCTTGGTCATCATGTAGATGAGTTCCTGCGCCGCGCTCTCCTGAATGACACGCTCGCCGATGCCGCCGCCGCTGCCCATGAGCGGCTCTGACTCGCCCAGAAGTTTCAACTCGACCAGGCCGTAGGGCGTGACCGACGAGCCGCCATTGAGGATGCCCGCATAGGCCCCGGTCATTTCCAGAAGCGTGCTTTCCGAGGCCCCGAGGGCGAGAGCCGGACCTGCGGCCAGATCGCTGTCGATGCCGAAATCGCTGGCCACCTTGCGCACGAGATCACGTCCGACGCTTTCGGAGATCTTGACCGCCGGGATGTTGAGCGATTGTGCCAACGCGTCGGTCAGGGTGACGCGGCCTTTGTAGTTTCGGGTGTAATTTTCCGGGCACCAGCGGCCCGAACCGGGGATGTCGATGCAATAGGGCTCGTCCACCACGACCGAATCATAGCTGTAGCCCAGCTCGACGGCGGTGGCGTAGACAAAGGGCTTGAAGGCCGATCCGGTCTGGCGCTTGGCCTGTGTGGCGCGGTTGAAGGCACCCACCACCTTGGTTTTGCGCCCGCCGACCATGGCCCGCACCGCCCCATCGGCGGACATGACCACAATGGCGGCTTGCGCCTCGGAGCCTTCGCGCACCTTTTCGTCAAAGATATAGGTTAACGCCTCTTCGGCGGCGCGCTGGATGCGCTGATCGAGCGTGGTGCGGATGATCACATCCTCGGTGGTGTCTCGGGTAAAGAATTCGGGGCCCGAGGCCATCACCCAATCGGCGAAATAGCCGCCCGCCTGCCGCTCTGCCGCCTCGGAGAGTTCGGCGGGATTGGCGAGGGCGAGGGCGGCCTCTTGGTCGCTCAGATAGCCTTGACGGCGCATGAGGCCCACCACGACCGAGGCACGGTTGCGCGAGCGTTCCAGATTGGCAGTGGGCGCAAGGGTCGAGGGCGCGGTCAGCAGACCCGCGATCATCGCACCCTCGGCGGGGTTGAGATTGGCGGCGGATTTGCCGAAATAGCGCTGTGCTGCGGCCTCTGCGCCATAGGCTCCGCCGCCCAGATAGGCGCGGTTGAGATAGACCGACAGGATCTCATCCTTGGTGAATTTTGCCTCCATCGCCATGGCATAGATCGCTTCGCGCGCCTTGCGCGACAGCGATGTGCGGCGGCAGTCGGCGATATAGTCGGCCTCGCTCTCCCACTCGCTCTCATTATAGGCGTTGCCAAAGCACAGAAGTTTTGCGGTCTGCTGGGTGATGGTCGAGCCGCCGTTGCCTTGCAGGGGGCCACGTCCTTCGCTCAGGTTGATGCGGATGGCACTGGCGATGCCGATGGGATCGACGCCGGGATGCAGGTAATAGCGGCGGTCCTCGGTGGCGATGACCGCGTTCTTGAGATGGGGGCTGACGGTGTCGGCGGTCACGACGCCGCCGAATTGATCGCCGCGCCAGGCAAAGACTTCGCCCTCGTGATCAAGCAGGGTGACGGAGCCCTTGGCGCGCCCATCCATGAGTGTCTGATAATCGGGCAGCGTGCTATAGGTGATCCCGACGAGCGCGCCCACGACGAGCGTGACCACCGCCGTCACCCGCCAAGTGATCCACCAGATCGCGCGGAAGATCCAGCGCAGGAACCCGCCGACAATCCGCACCACCACGTTGTTGGATCGCGCGCGGCGCGGCGCGCTCTTGGCCTTGCGCGCGGGCTTGGGCGGCGCCTTGGGGGTGCGCTTGGGTGCCACCAGAGGCGGCTTTTTCGGTCCTGTCTTGCTCATTGTTGCCCTGCTCGGCCTCACGTGTTCCGCGCAGTTTATAGTGCGGGATCGCAAAAGTAGAGACCCCGCGCGCGTGGATCGCGCTTTCCTGTTTGCCTAAAAATAATGCAAAATAATAAATCAGCCCAAATTTTGTGCATAAGAGGCGAATTTAAGCGGCGGTTTCCTGCCTTGACCCTTCCAGACTCTGCCATCTGCGCCTTTTCTGCATGTGCAAATAACGCGCTGAGACACCGCAAACCGAAAGGGGCAGACGTGAAACTCATCATTGCAACGATAAAGCCGTTCAAGCTGGAAGAGGTCCGCGAGGCGCTGACCGACATCGGCGTGCGCGGCATGATGGTCACTGAAATCAAGGGCTTCGGTTCACAATCCGGCCACACGGAGATCTATCGCGGTGCGGAATACGCCGTGAATTTCGTGCCCAAGATCAAGCTGGAAATCGCGGTCTCTGCCGCGATGGCTGATCAGGTCGTCGAAACAATCACCAAGACCGCCCGTACCGGCAAGATCGGTGACGGAAAGATTTTCGTGCTCGACATCCAGCAAGCCGTGCGTGTGCGCACCGGCGAAACCAACGATGACGCGCTCTGAGCGCGCAGGGGAAAGGATAACTACTATGAATTCCACGTTAAAACTCGGCCTTGCCGCAACGCTGATTGCGCTGCCGCAGATGGGGCTGGCTCAAGAGGCGGCGGCGGAGGCCGTGCCGAGCTTTGATGAAATCGGCCCCTACATCATGACGACGCTGCTGTTCTGCATGGCGGGCTTTCTGGTCTTCTTCATGGCGGCGGGCTTTGCCATGCTCGAAGGCGGGCTGGTGCGTTCAAAGAACGTCACGATGCAGATGACCAAGAACGTCGTGCTCTATTCCTTTGCAACGATCATGTATTGGCTGGTTGGCTTCAACCTCATGTATCCCGGTGATGGCTGGCTGGTGGCCGGTTGGCTCGGGCCGTTCTTCTCGATGACCGAGCTGGACCCGGTGGGTGTGGCGGCGGCGGATGCGGCGCTGGATTATGCCTCGGTCGGATCTGACTTCTTCTTCCAGCTTGTGTTCGTTGCGGCGACGGCGTCGATCGTGTCGGGTGCCCTGGCGGAGCGGATCAAGCTCTGGCCGTTCCTTGTGTTCGTGATCCTGCTGACCGGCTTCATGTATCCGATTTCCGGGTCCTGGCAGTGGGGCGGTGGCTGGTTGTCCGAAGCTGGCTTCTCCGACTTTGCAGGCTCGACCATCGTTCACTCGGTAGGTGGCTGGGCTGCTCTGGCTGGGGCGATCATCCTCGGGCCGCGCCTTGGGAAATACGGGAAGGATGGCAAGGTCACGCCGATGCCGGGCTCGAACCTCGCGCTTGCCACTCTGGGCACGTTCATCCTGTGGCTGGGTTGGTTCGGCTTCAATGGCGGCTCGCAGCTGGCCATGGGCACCGTGGGCGATGTCTCGGACGTGTCGCGCATCTTTGCCAACACCAATATGGCTGCGGCGGCGGGCTCGATTGCGGCACTCATCCTGACGCAAGTGCTCTACAAGAAGCCTGACCTTACGATGGTTCTCAACGGTGCCTTGGCTGGCCTTGTGTCGATCACCGCCGAGCCGCTTGCGCCCAGCCTCTTTGGCGCCCTCTGGATCGGTGCAGTTGGCGGCGTGATCGTGGTGCTGGCCGTGCCCATGCTCGACAAGTTCAAGATCGACGACGTGGTCGGCGCCATTCCGGTGCACCTCTTCTGCGGGATCTGGGGCACGATTGCTGTGGTGTTCTACGGCGATGCCAGCCTCGGCACGCAGCTTTTGGGGATCCTTGCCTACGGTGCCTTCACCTTTGTCGTGAGCTTCGTGCTCTGGCTGATCATCAAGGGCACCATGGGTCTGCGGGTCGATCAAGAGACCGAGATCAACGGGCTCGACATGGCGGAAATGGGCATGGAAGCCTATCCTGAATTCTCCAAGGGCTGATCCTTCTCCTTCCTGACAGATCTTGAGAGAGCTTGCCCGGGCGTTCGCGCCCGGGTTTTTTATATGCGGCTGCGGATATGCCTTCTCTGGCAGAATCGCGGTAATCCGTGCTAAGTGTTGCGGTATGAACAGCCCAAGCCCCAAGATAAGCGCCGCACACCCGCAGATTCGCCAGTTGGACGAGGCTGCGATCAATCGTATCGCGGCGGGCGAGGTGGTCGAGCGCCCGGCTTCGGCGGTCAAGGAACTGGTGGAAAACGCGCTCGATGCCGGGGCCACCCGGATCGAGGTGAGCTATGCGGACGGCGGCAAGACCCTGATCCGTGTGGGGGATGATGGTTGCGGCATGACGCCCGACCAACTGCCGCTCGCGCTTGCGCGGCATGCGACGTCAAAGATCGACGGCTCGGACCTGCTCAACATCCATTCCTTTGGGTTTCGCGGTGAGGCGCTGCCGTCCTTGGGGGCGGTGGGGCGGCTGACGATCGCATCGCGCGCAGGGGGCGAGGCCGCCGAAATCACGGTTGCGGGCGGGCAAATGGGGGCGGTGAAACCTGCGGCCCTCAATGCGGGAACGGTGGTCACGCTGCGCGATCTTTTCTACGCCACGCCTGCGCGGCTCAAATTCATGCGCTCGGACCGGGCCGAGGCGCAGGCGATTGCCGACACCGTCAAGCGGCTGGCGATGGCAGAGCCGTTCGTGGGCTTCGTGCTGCGCGATGTCTCGGGCGGGGGCGAGGGGCGGATCGTGTTCCGTGCCGACCCTGAGAATGGCGATCTCTTTGACGCGCTGCATGGGCGGTTGGCGCGGGTTCTGGGGGCCGAGTTTGCCGAGAATGCGCTGAGGATTGATGCAACGCGCGAGGGGCTGCGCCTGACCGGTTATGCCGCGCTGCCAACTTATGCGCGCGGATCGGCGGTGGCGCAGTATCTGTTCGTCAATGGTCGCCCGGTGCGGGACAAGATGCTCTACGGCGCGCTGCGCGCCGCCTATCAGGACGTGCTGAGCCGCGACCGCCATCCGGCGGCGGCGCTGTTTCTGGGATGCGACCCCACGCTGGTCGATGTGAATGTGCATCCGGCGAAATCCGAGGTGCGGTTTCGCGATCCGGGGCTGGCGCGGGGGCTGATTGTTTCGGGCTTGCGGCATGCCTTGGCTGACGCCGGTCATCGGGCCTCGACCACGGTGGCGGGGGCGACATTGGGCGCGTTCCGGGCCGAGCCGGTGGGGCGCATCTATCAGATGGATCGCCCGTCACCGCAGGCGCGGGCCCTTGCCTATAACGCACAGGCGCCCGGGTTTGCCGATATTGGCGCAGAGTGGAGCGCGCGGGTCGAAGCCGCGCCAGAGCCGGAGGCGCAAGAGGTGCCCGCCACAGCGCTGCCGCTTGGGGCTGCGCGGGCGCAGGTGCATGAGAATTACATCATCGCGCAAACCGAAACGGGCATGGTCATCGTGGATCAGCACGCCGCCCATGAGCGGCTGGTCTACGAGCGTTTGAAGCGCCAGATGGCCGAGAGCGGAATCGCGGCACAGGCGCTGTTGATCCCGGAAATTGTCGATTTCACCGAGGCTGACTGTGCGTGCCTGATGGACCATGCCGAGGAATTGGCGGGCATGGGGCTCGGGATCGAGCCGTTCGGGCCCGGCAGCCTTGCCGTGCGCGAAACCCCGGCCATTCTGGGGCCGGTCAACGCCAAGGCGCTGTTGCGCGACATTCTGGACGAATTGCAGGACGAGGGCGCAAGCGGCACGCTGAAATCGCGGATCGACGCGATCCTGAGCCGGGTGGCCTGTCACGGCTCGGTCCGGTCGGGCCGCCGGATGAGCGCGGACGAGATGAACGCCCTTCTGCGCGAGATGGAGCGCACGCCGATGTCGGGGCAATGCAACCACGGGCGGCCGACCTATGTGGAATTGCGGCTCGCGGATATTGAACGGCTGTTCGGGCGCACATGATCCAGATCGGCACGCAGACCTATGCCTTTGATGATCCCGTCGTTCTGGCGGGGCTCGCCGGCGTGGTGCTGGTGTTGCTCATCCTGCTGCTGCTCATTCTCGCCTTGCGGGCGGCCAATCGCTCGGCGCGGCTGGCAGAGCCTTTGGCCTATCAGGTCGGGCAATTGGGCCAGCGGGTGCAGGGCCTGTCGGATGGGCAGCATCAACTTGCCGGTGGTCTCAACCATGTGTCCGAGGCGCAGGCGGCGGCGCAATCGCATCTGTTGCAACTGATGGAAAAGCGGCTGGCGCAGGTGAGCCAGGCCATGACCGAGAACCTGCAAGGCACCTCGCGGCGCACGGCGCAATCGCTTGGGGAATTGCAGCAGCGCTTGCAGGCCATCGACAAGGCGCAGGACAATATCACCAAGCTGTCGGGCGATGTGCTCTCGTTGCAGGACATTCTGTCGAACAAGCAGACGCGCGGGGCGTTCGGGGAAATCCAGCTGACGGATATTGTCACCAAGGCGCTGCCGTCGGACAGCTACACGTTGCAAGCGACGCTCTCGAACGGGCGGCGGGCGGATTGTCTGATCCACTTGCCCAATCCACCGGGGCCGATCTGTATCGACAGCAAGTTTCCATTGGAGGCCTATGAGGCGCTGCGCCGCGCCAAGACAGAAGGGGAATTGACTGAGGCGGCACGCGGCATGCGTACAGCGGTGCGCAAGCATATCAAGGACATTTCCGAGAAATACATCATCGAGGGCGAAACCGCCGACGGGGCGTTGATGTTCCTGCCCTCCGAGGCGGTCTATGCGGAATTGCACGCCAATTTCGCCGAGGTGGTGCGCGATGGATTTGCCGCACGCGTCTGGATCGTGTCGCCCACGACCTGCATGGCCACGCTCAATACCATGCGCGCGATCCTCAAGGATGCGCGGATGCGGGAACAGGCGGGCGCGATCCGGCGCGAGCTGGGTCTTCTCTTTGCGGATGTGGAGCGGTTGGGCGCGCGGGTCGACAACCTTGATCGCCATTTCGCCCAAGCGGCCAAGGATGTGGCGGAGATCAAGATTTCGGCGGACAAGGCCGGGCGACGGGCGCGACGGCTGGACAATTTCGATTTCGAGGAACTGGCCCCCGAAACCGATCCAGCCATCGTGCCGCTCATCAAGGAAAGCTGAGCGCCCCTTTGGAAAAGGTGACGTGGCGGCAAAGCGTGCTATCTTGAGGCGGACCAACCGGAGGGCCGCCCATGATCCGATTAGTCCTGTTCGTCTTGATGCTGGCCGCGCCCGCCGCGGCGCAAGACCGCCGGCCAAGCCATTGCATTGCGCTTGCCGATGCCGCGCCGGGGCTGGAATATCTGCACCATGCCAGTTTTCGCGCGCCGCTGCCTGATTATACCGTGCGGCTGCGGTATATTGCCCATGCCTCGTTTCTCATTCAGGCGGGCGGACACAATGCGGTGACGGATTTCACGGGTTTTATCGGCAGCGCCGATCTGATCCCCGATCTGGTCACCATGAACCATGCGCATGAAACGCATTGGACCGCCTTTCCCGATCCGGCGATCCCGCATGTCCTGCGCGGTTGGGGAGAGAATGGCGCGGCGGCCGATCATCACCTCGATCTGGGCACACTGGTGGTGCGCAATGTGCCGACCGACATTCGCTCTGGTGGAGGCGAATGGCAATTCGATTTTCGTCTTCGAGGCGGAGGGGCTGTGTATTGCCCATCTGGGGCATCTGCACCACGAGCCGAGCGACGATCAATACGCCGCGCTTGGCCGGATGGATGTGGTGATGGCCCCGGTCGATGGCGGCTATACCATGAATATCGAGAACATGATGAACGTGCTCCGGCGGGTGAAAGCGTCGATCGTGCTGCCGATGCACTGGTTTGGCGATAGCACGCTGGAGCGGTTTCTGGCGGGGATGGAGGGTGAGTTCGCCATCTCGCGTCCCGGTGTGAGCGAGATCGAAGTGTCCCTGCGCAGCCTGCCGGACCGGCCCACCATCGTCGTGTTGCGGCCAGCGTGGCTCAGGGATAACGAGTGAGGGGTTGGCGGTCTGTGACGAGATCGCGGCCATTGGGCCGCGAGAAGCTGGTCTGCCGATGGCGTTGGCGCGCTCGCAATTTGATGGTGTCTGACACGGCAGTTTCCGTGCCAGACGCAAGGGCCGCTGACAGCCAATCAGACGCTGGTTTCGATCCGATCATACAAGAGATTGCCGGATTTGGAGCCCGTGATTTCAATGATCACCATCGAGCCGCTGGCGCGTTCATACTCGACCAGACGCGCCCCGCTGCGCCACGCGGCGCAGGTCGCGGAAAAAGCTGTCAGGCCATCTTCGCGCGGTTGCGTGTTGAACCCTCCAAGCGCACCCGTGCAGGTTTCGGCCACCACCTTGCGGACCTCCTTGGCGGAGAAACCGGCAGGGTTGAACGCGCCGAGCATCGTTCCTTCGGAAACGCGCGAAGAAAAGAAATTCGGATTACTGGTCGACAGGCTCGGACCAGATGTGCCGCCGCATGCGGACAGGATCGAAAACGCCGCCAAAACAGCACTCGTGCGAGCGATAGAAAAAAGTTTCAATGAAGGTCTCCTGCTTGATATTCAGGCGTTTTCAGCACGAACCACTGGGGCGGTCAATCCATGATCCCCACGTTTCATGTCATGCGCGGCCTGAAGCGGAACGAGCGCAACGGATTAAGAACTGTCCTAACCCTTTGTTTCCCGGCTCACACCTTCTCGCGCAGCACCCTTGGCACTTTGAACTCGACGTTTTCCTGTGCGGTTTCGATCACTTCGACTGTCACATCATAGCGGGCGCGGAAGGCGTCGATCACCTCGTTCACCAGCACTTCGGGGGCAGAGGCCCCGGCCGTGATACCCATGCTGCGGATACCGTCGAGTGCACGCCAGTCGATGTCGGAAGCACGCTGCACAAGCTGGGCATAGGCGCAGCCCGCGCGCGCGCCGACCTCGACCAGGCGTTTGGAATTGGACGAATTTGGCGCGCCCACGACAAGCATGGCCTCAGCCCGTTCGGCCATGGCCTTGACCGCCTCCTGACGGTTGGTCGTGGCGTAGCAGATGTCTTCCTTGTGCGGGCCGACGATGGCTGGAAAGCGCGTCTGGAGGGCGGCCACGACCTCGGCCGTGTCATCGACCGAGAGTGTGGTTTGGGTGACAAAGGCGAGGCGGTTCGCATCGCGCACGTCTAGCGTGGCCACATCGGCGGGGGTTTCGACCAAGAGCACCTCGCCATCCGGCAATTGCCCCATGGTGCCGACGGTTTCGGGGTGGCCCGCGTGACCGATCATCACGATCTGGAGTCCGTTCTCATGGTGACGCTCTGCCTCGATATGCACCTTCGAGACCAGCGGGCAGGTGGCATCGACATAGAGCATCTGGCGCGCGGCGGCCTCTGCCGGGACCGATTTGGGCACGCCATGGGCGGAAAAGATCACCGGGCGGTCGGTGGGGCACTCGTCGAGTTCCTCGACAAAGACGGCCCCCTTGGTGCGCAGATCGTCGACCACGTATTTGTTATGCACGATCTCGTGGCGCACGTAGACGGGCGCGCCCCATTTCGCGAGCGCCATTTCCACGATCTTGATGGCACGGTCCACACCGGCGCAAAAACCACGCGGCGCCGCGAGATAGAGGGTGAGGGGGGGCTTGGTCATCGCGCGTCTCCTGATCCGGCATAGAGGTAAGGCAGGTGGGCGCGCAGGTAAAGGGCGGGGTTGGAAATAGGCTTTGTGACGTCTGTCGAACCACGCGGGACCTGAATGAAGGCTCTCTTGACTGCCCCGCCCCTCAGCCCGCCGCCTGCGCCGTGATCCAGGCCAGCACGATGTAACGCCCGGTCTTGGCAATCGTGACCAGCAGCAGGAAAAGCCACACCGGCGTGCGCAGGACCCCGGCGATCACGGTAAAGGCATCGCCCAAGGGGGCCCAGCTGAGCAGCAGGGTCCAGACGCCCCATCGCGCATACCACCGCTCTGCCCGTGCCATTTGCGCGGCATTGGCGGGAAACCAGCGGCGGTGGCGAAACCGCTCGATCCCGCGCCCCATCGCGTAATTGACCACGGCCCCCAGCGTGTTGCCGATGCTGGCCACGACGATGAGACTTGTCAAAGACACCGTGCCCGCCAGTTGCAGGCCGACGAACACCACTTCGGACTGAAAGGGCAGGATGGTCGCCGCGCCAAAGGCCGCAGCAAAAAGCCCTGCCAATTGTGCGAAAACGCCCGGATCACCCATGTTCATGCAGGGGCAATCCGGGCGGTGTCGCAGGGCCGAGGAACCAGATCAGTTGGTTTCGGCATAGGCCTCTTGGCGGTCGTTCTGGGTGTCACGCGGCGGGCGGCCGATAACATCCTTGAGGTCTGCCAGTTCGATGAAATTATCCGCCTGACGGCGCAATTCATCCGAGATCATCGGCGGCTGGCTGCGGATGGTCGAGACCACCGAAACGCGCACGCCCTGACGTTGCAGGCTCTCGACCAGGGGCCGGAAATCACCATCGCCAGAGAACAGCACGATATGATCGACGCGCGGGGCGAGTTCCATCGCATCCACGGTCAACTCGATATCCATGTTGCCCTTGACCTTGCGGCGGCCTTGGCTGTCGGTGTATTCCTTGGCCGGTTTGGTGACCATGGAATAGCCGTTGTAATGCAGCCAATCGACCAGCGGGCGGATCGGCGAATACTCGTCATTTTCCAGCAGGGCAGTGTAGTAAAACGCACGCAGCAGCTTGCCGCGGCGCATGAACTCGGATCTTAGCAACTTGTAGTCGATGTCGAACCCGAGTGCCTTGCCCGCGGCGTAGAGATTCGAGCCGTCGATGAACAAGGCTAAACGCTCGTCCTTGTAAAACATCTTAAATGTCCTTCCGAATGGTCATGTCTTGCCTGGGAGTGTGTGAGTGGTGTGAGTGGTGAAGGCAGGACAAGGTAGCCGCAATAATTAGGGGTTAAGAATTCTGCATGCAAGTGCATGTTACGTCGCGATAGGATAGGGGAGTGCTGACTTTGGATCAACAATGCTTGATCGCGATGGGTGGAAACTTGCCATTTGGCACGTTGGACCCGAAAGCGATCCTGACAGAGGCTCTTGTGCGCCTACGAGAAGAGGGTGCGGAAATCGAGGCTGTCAGCCGGTTTTTTCGCACACCGGCGTTTCCTGCGGGGGCGGGGCCGGATTTCGTCAACGCGGCGGCAGTGCTGCGCAGTACGCAAGACCCCGAAGGAATGCTGGCGCTCTTGCACCGGGTTGAGGCGGTCTTTGGTCGCAGGCGCGAGACACGCTGGGGCGGGCGCACGCTGGATCTGGATCTTCTCGCTATGGGCGCGCAGGTGCTGCCCGACCGGGCGGGGTTCGAGGCGTGGCGCGGTCTGACGCCCGAGGCGCAGCAAAGCCGCGCGCCAGACCGGCTGATCCTGCCGCATCCGCGCCTGCACGAGCGAGCCTTTGTGTTGGTGCCGCTGGCGGATGTGGCCCCCGACTGGGTGCATCCGGTGCTGGGCCGGTCCGTGCAACAGATGCTGGACGACTTGCCGCAAGCCGCGCGCGACGAGGCCCTGGTGCTTTGATTCTCTGCTTGTAAATCCCGGTTCAACGCCCTAAATACAAGGCTTCTTGAAATCTGCCCCAACCCGTTCCGGAGGTCTGATGGCCCGCGTTACCACAGAAGATTGCGTTGACAAGGTTCCAAACCGTTTTGATCTGGTGATGCTTGCTGCACACCGGGCCCGCGAAATTGCGGCAGGATCGCCATTGACGGTGGACCGCGACAACGACAAGAACCCGGTCGTGGCGCTGCGCGAAATCGCCGAGGAAACCCAATCGGCGGATGATCTGCGCGAGCGGCTGATCGAATCGAATCAGACCCAGATCGAGGTGGACGAGCCGGAAGAGGATTCCATGGCTCTCTTGATGGGTGGCGATGTGGACAAGCCCGACACCGACGATATGTCGGAAGAAAAGTTGCTGCGCGCCCTGATGGAAGCACAGGGTCAGGGGTAACTCCGGCCCCTACGGCAAGGCGCGACCCCGATGATCGCCGTTGACGACCTGATCACACTGGTGCGCCACTACAATCCCCGCACTGACGAGGCGCTCATTCGCGCGGCCTATGATTTTGGTCGCGCGATGCATGAGGGGCAATTTCGTCATTCGGGCGAGCCCTATTTCACCCATCCTGTCGCCGTGGCCGCGATCCTGACCGAGCAGCGGCTGGATGATGCGACGATCATCACCGCGCTCTTGCACGATACGATCGAGGACACCAAGGCGTCGTATCAGATCGTCGCCGAGAAATTTGGCCGCGAGGTGGCCGATCTTGTGGATGGCGTCACCAAGCTGACCAATCTGCAACTGTCGAACTCCGAGACCAAGCAGGCCGAGAATTTCCGCAAGCTCTTCATGGCGATGTCCAAGGATCTGCGGGTCATTCTGGTCAAGCTGGCGGACCGTTTGCACAACATGCGCACCATCAAGGCGATGCGCCCGGAAAAGCAGGCGCAAAAGGCGCGTGAAACCATGGATATCTATGGGCCGCTGGCTGGCCGCATGGGTATGCAATGGATGCGCGAAGAGCTTGAGGATCTGGCCTTTCGCGTGCTCAATCCCGAGGCGCGCGCCAGCATCATCCGCCGGTTCATCACCCTGCAACGCGAGACCGGCGATGTGGTCGAGCGGATCACCGGCGACATGCGGCACGAATTGGACAAGGCGGGGATCGAGGCGGATGTCTTTGGACGCGCCAAGAAACCCTATTCGATCTGGCGCAAGATGCAGGAAAAGGAGATGGGGTTCTCGCGGCTGTCGGACATCTACGGCTTTCGCGTGATCACGCGCTCCGAGAATGATTGCTACCGCGCGCTCGGGGCCATCCACCAACGCTGGCGCGCGGTGCCGGGTCGGTTCAAGGATTACATCAGCCAGCCCAAATCGAACGGCTACCGTTCGATTCACACCACCGTGTCGGGCCGGGATGGCAAGCGGGTCGAGGTGCAGATCCGCACGCAGGCGATGCATGATGTGGCCGAAACCGGCGTCGCGGCGCATTGGTCCTATCGCGACGGTGTGCGCTCGGAAAACCCCTTTGCCGTCGATCCCGCCAAGTGGATCTCGAGCATGAGCGAGCAGTTCGACGCCGAGGAGGATCACGAGGATTTTCTCGAGGCGGTCAAGCTCGAGATGTATGCGGATCAGGTATTCTGCTTTACCCCCAAGGGCGATGTGATCAAGCTGCCGCGCGGGGCCACCCCGATTGACTTTGCCTATGCGATCCACACGCGGATCGGCCATGCCTGTGTCGGGGCCAAGGTGGATGGCATGCGCGTGCCGCTCTGGACCCGGATCAAGAATGGCCAATCGGTCGAGGTGATCACCGCCGACGGCCAGACGCCGCAGGCCACCTGGCTCGATATTGCCACCACCGGCAAGGCGCGTGCCGCCATTCGTCGCGCCCTGCGCGAGTTGGACCGCGACCGCTATATCAAACTGGGTCGCGAACTCGCCCGCTCGGCGTTCGAGCATGTGGGCAAGAAGGCCACCGACAAGGCATTGGAGGCGGCCGCGCGCACGTTGCGTCTGCGCGATGCCGATGAGGTGCGCGCAAGGCTGGGCAGCGCCGAACTGACCGCGCATCAGGTGCTCCATGCCGTTTATCCCGATCTCATGCCCGAGGCTGGCAACGAGGTGACGCGCGACCGCGCGGTGATCGGTCTGGAGGCGGACCAGAGTTTCGAGCGGGCGCGCTGCTGTCAGCCGCTACCGGGCGAGCGGATCGTGGGCATCACCTATCGCGGGCGGGGCGTGGTGATCCATGCCATCGACTGTGAAACGCTGTCGCAATACGATCAGCAACCCGACCGCTGGATGGACCTGCACTGGCATACCGGCACGCATCCGGCGGCCTATGATGTGACGCTCGATCTGACCATCGGCAATGATGCCGGGGTCCTGGGGCGGATTTGCACCTTGATCGGCGAGCAGAAGGCCAATATCTCGGACCTGACATTCGTGGACCGGAAACCGGATTTCTATCGTCTTTTGATTGATGTCGAGTTGCGCGACGCCGAACATTTGCACGGCGTGCTCTCGGCGCTTGATGCGGAAAGCGATGTCGCCGCTGTCGAGCGCTATCGTGATCCGTCCCGCGTGGGGGCGGGCTGAGACCAATTCAAGGAGCCGCGCAGGTGGTATTCAGACGTCGTGACAGACGCCCCTGGTGGAAGGTCATTGCCGGATTTCTCTGGCCCAAGGGCGGATGGGGGCGGGCCTTTACCTATGTCCGCCATCGACTGAACCGGCTGCCTGACCCGCCCAACCGCATTGCGCGTGGCATTTTCGCGGGCGTGTTCACAACCTTTACCCCGTTTTACGGCCTGCATTTCATCGTGGCCGCGACGCTGGCGTGGATCTTGCGCGGCAATATCCCGGCGGCTCTCCTGGGGACGTTCTTTGGCAATCCGCTCACCTATGTGCCCATCGGGGTTGTCTCGCTTCAGACCGGGCATGCGATGCTGGGGCGCGGCGCGATGGCTGAGGATGAAATCAGCCGGTCGCTCGGGGGCAAGTTTCTGGACGCGGGCGACGATCTCAAGAACAACTTTCTGGCCATGTTCATGGATCACAAGGCCGACTGGAGCGGTCTCAAGCTGTTTTATGACGATGTGTTCTTTCCCTACATGATTGGCGGCATTGTCCCGGGAATCGTCACCGGGCTTGCCGCCTATTACATCAGCCTGCCGGTCATCACCGCCTATCAGCACCGTCGCAAGGGCGCGCTCAAGGCGAAATGGGTGGCGATGAAGGAAAAGAAGGCGGCCAAGGAAAAACAGACGCACCCGGCTGACGAGGCGGGTAAACCGGACTAGCTTGCGTCACGAGTCGCGGATCAATTACGGGAGAGGCCGATGTCGGCAGGAAAGAAGCTACGCCTAGGCGTCAATATCGACCATGTGGCCACGGTGCGCAATGCGCGCGGCGGGGCCTATCCGGACCCCCTGCGCGCCGCGCGGCTGGCGCAAGAGGCGGGGGCCGATGGCATCACCGCCCATCTGCGCGAGGATCGGCGCCATATCTCGGACGCGGATATCGACGGGCTGATGGAGGTGCTGACGGTGCCGCTCAACTTCGAGATGGCGGCAACCGAGGAAATGCAGCGGATTGCCCTGCGCCACAAGCCGCACGCCGTCTGCATCGTGCCGGAAAAGCGCGAGGAGCGCACGACCGAGGGCGGGCTTGAGGTTGCGCGCGAGGAAAACCGGCTGGCGCATTTCATCGCTCCCTTGCGTGAGGCCGGATGCCGGGTGTCGATCTTTATCGCGGCCGACAAGCGGCAGATCGAGGCCGCGCACCGGATCGGGGCCGAGGTGATCGAATTGCACACCGGCGCCTATTGCGATGCCCATGCCGAGGGGCATGTCGAGGCGCGAGATCGCGAACTGGCCGCCTTGCGCGAGATGTCCGCCTATGCCCATTCGCTTGGGCTTGAGGTCCATGCCGGTCACGGGCTGAACTACGAGACGGTGCAGCCGGTCGCGGCTTTCCCCGAGGTGATGGAACTCAATATCGGGCATTTCCTCATTGGCGAGTCGATCTTTCGCGGGCTGGGGCCGGCCATTGCGGAAATGCGGCGGCTGATGGACGAGGCGCGGGGGTGAGGCCGCGCCGGGCCGCTCGGGCATGACACCATGGCGAGGCCTTTTGGCCGCGGTGGCCGTTCTAGTTGCCTGCCTTGCCCTCTGGCAGCTTGAGGGGCAGCGGCGTGGCGTGGACATCACCAGCTTCACGGTCTCGGACACGCCGATCACGCGGATGGCCATGCCGGGGGCCGATGGGCCGGTGGTTGTCGTCGCGCATGGCTTTGCCGGGTCGCGGCAGATGATGCAGGCCTATGGCCTCGATCTGGCGCGGGCGGGTTATCGGGTCTGGGCGTTTGATTTCGAAGGGCACGGGCGCAATCGGGTGCCGATGTCGGGCGATGTGACCCGCATCGACGGCACGTCGCGGCTCTTGATGGCGCAGACGGGCCGGGTTGTCACAGCAGCCATGGCGCAAGAGGGCTTTGCGGGCGAGGTCGCGCTCTTGGGGCATTCCATGGCCACGGATATCATCATCCGAACCGCGCTGGAGGATGCAAGGATCGGTCCCGTGGTGGTGATTTCGGCATTCTCACAAGCGGTGACAGCGACAGAGCCAGACAATCTTCTGCTTATCACCGGCGCGTGGGAGGCGGGATTGCGCAGCTTTGCCCGCGCGGCGGTGGCGATGGTCGCGCCCGGCGCGGGCGAGGGCGATACCGTGCAGGCCGGGGCGGTCACGCGCCGCGCGGTGGTGGCACCCTGGTCCGAGCATGTGGCGGTCCTGCACAGCCGTCTGGGCCGGGCCGAGGCGATTGGCTGGCTCGATGCCGCCTATGGCCGCACGAGTGATGTCGCGGTGCGTGCAACGGGGCCATGGTTTCTGGTGCTGATGGCGGCTATCGTGGCGCTCGCGGCCCCATTGGCGCGGCTTTTGCCGCAGACGGCGCCGCGCGCGCCGAGGGCCTTGCGCGGGGGGCAATTCACCCTTGTCGTTCTGGTACCTGCGCTGCTTGCGCCGTTTTTGGCGGTGCAGGTGCAAACGCGGCTCTTGCCGGTCTTGGTGGCGGATTATCTGGCGCTGCATCTGGTGCTCTACGGGCTGATCCAGGTGGGCTTGCTGGGCTACGTTGGGCGGCGTCCAAGCGGGTTTCACCCCGTCGCGGTGCTGGCGCTTCTGGTGTGGGGTCTCGGTGTCTTTGGCTTGGCCCTCGACCGGTATGGCGCGAATTTCTGGCCCACGCCCGAACGGTTGGCGATCATCGCCGCGCTGAGCCTTGGTGCGGTTCCTTTCATGGTGGCGGATGCGGTTTTGACACGCGGCGCGCCGCTCTGGCAGAGGTTGACGGCGCGGGCGGGCTTTCTGGCGTCGTTGGGGCTGGCCATCCTGCTCGATACCGAGCGGCTTTTCTTCTTGGCGATGATTGCGCCGGTGATCCTGCTCTTTTTCCTGATATACGGGCTGATGGGCCGATGGGTTGCGGCGCGGGCGGGGGCATTGAGCGCGGGTCTGGCGCTTGGCATCGTCCTCGCCTGGGCGCTTGGCGTCAGTTTTCCGCTGTTTTCAACGGGGATGAATGGATGATCTTGGGGATTGGTACAGATCTGGCGAATATCGAGCGGATCGCGCGCACGCTGGAGCGGTTCGGCGACCGCTTTCGCAATCGGGTTTTCACGCCGGTCGAGCAGGCCAAGGCCGAACGTCGCGCCGATGTTGCAGGCACCTATGCGAAACGCTGGGCCGCGAAGGAAGCCTGTTCCAAAGCGCTTGGCACGGGCCTGCGCATGGGCATCGCGTGGAAGGACATGGCGGTCACGAACCTTCCTTCGGGGCAGCCGGTGATGCAGGTGACGGGCTGGGCCGCGACGCGTCTGGCCGAGATGACGCCACCGGGGCACGAGGCGATCATCCATGTGACGTTGACCGACGATCACCCGTGGGCACAGGCCTTTGTGGTGATCGAGGCGCGGCCTGTCGCAGCCCCGGCTTGACACCATGGTCCCGGCCCCGCATGTAGCGCCGGAGAGATAGCGGAGGACGCCAAATGGCCGCCACAGGCAAGACATCGAGCTCTATCTGGGAAACCGTCAAGACGGTGTTCTGGGCCCTCGTGATCGCGGGGCTGTTCCGCACACTGTTCTTTCAGCCCTTCTGGATTCCCTCCGGGTCGATGAAGGACACGCTGCTGATCGGTGACTTTCTCTTCGTCAACAAGATGGCCTATGGCTATTCCTATGCCTCTTGTCCGTCGATCCGGCTGGGTGGCTTGAACCTCGATGCGCAAAAGATCTGCGCCTTCATCGACGGGGATAACACACGGATCTTTGGCTCAGAGCCCGAGCGCGGCGACATCATCGTCTTTCGTCAGCCGACCGACGGCACCGATTTCATCAAGCGGGTGATCGGCCTGCCGGGGGATCGCATCCAGATGAAGGATGGCGTGCTGCATATCAACGATGTGGCTGTCGGTCTGGAACCGGCGGGTGATTTCGTCGAGGAATTCACGCGCCAAGGGCCCATGGGCATTCGCCCGCGCTGTGAGAATGGCGTGGTGGGCGAGGGGGCCGATTGCATCAAATCCCGCCAGATCGAGACGCTGCCCAACGGTCGGTCACACGCGATCCTGAACATCGGCGACCAGCGCTCGGACCATACGGGCGTCTTTACCGTGCCTGCGGGGCATTACTTCTTCATGGGCGACAACCGCGACAATTCCACCGACTCGCGCTTTCCGCAGGCGGTGGGCGGTGTCGGGTTTGTGCCCTTCGAGAACCTGATCGGGCGTGCGAACCGGGTGATCTTTTCCTCGGGGGGGCGGTCGATGCTGGCCTTCTGGACATGGCGCGGCGATCGCTTCTTCAAGAGGCTTGAGTGAAGGTTTCGGCGGAAACAAAGGCGTTTCAGGCGCGGCTCGGGCATCAGTTTTCCGATGCGGGCCTCTTGGTGCGGGCGCTCACGCATTCGTCGATGGCGACGCCCAATCGCGATGACAATCAACGGCTTGAATTCCTGGGCGATAGGGTGCTCGGTCTCGTGATGGCCGAGGCGCTCTTGTCGCAGGATCAGGGCGCCACCGAGGGGCAGCTTGCGCCGCGGTTCAACGCGTTGGTGCGCAAGGAGGCCTGCGCCGATGTCGCACGCGAGATCGACCTCGGCGCGGTGCTGAAATTGGGGCGCTCCGAAATGCTCTCGGGTGGGCGGCGCAAAGAGGCGCTGTTGGGCGATGCGATGGAGGCGGTGATCGCCGCCGTCTATCTCGATGCCGGGTTCGAGGCGGCACGCGCGGTGGTGCTGCGGCTCTGGGGCAAGCGGATCGGCGCGGTCAAGGACGATGCGCGCGACGCCAAGACCGCGTTGCAGGAATGGGCGCAGGCGCGTGGGCTGCCGCCGCCCGATTACGTCGAGCTGGCCCGTTCGGGTCCGGATCACGCGCCGGTCTTTACGATTTCCGCGCAATTGAAGAGCGGCCAGAGCGCCGAAGCCACCGCCGGGTCCAAGCGGCAGGCGGAACAGGCAGCGGCGCGCGCGCTGCTGGATGAATTGCAGGCGGAATGAGCCTGTGCGCGGGGCTGTTTTCGTGGCCGTGATGCTGGTCCTGGGCGCGTTGGCCGAGGCAGAAGAGGCCCCCGCCGATGCCTGGACGCTCCGCAAATGCGCGCTCTATGCGCAGGCCACCGACGATGCCTTGGCCGCCCTTGGGGTGGAGGGGATAAGCCCAAGATTTTTAGAGGAAAACCAAACCTTTATAAGGTCTGGATGTGTCGCGCCCGCGGGCATTTGCGCACAGACTGCACAGGACTATGCGTTGGCCGATTTGCTGACCATGATGACGATGAACGAGGGCATGGCGAGCACCTTTGTCCCCTTCGGATGCGAGAACTGACGCTCTGCTCTGGTCGCGGGGCGTCAAATCGGCTAGAGCCTGTCAATCATAACAGTCGAGACGCCTCCCATGACCACGCGCGCCGGATTCATTGCCCTGATCGGAGAGCCCAACGCGGGCAAATCCACCCTTCTCAACCGCATGGTGGGGGCCAAGGTCAGCATCGTCACCCACAAGGTGCAGACCACCCGTGCGCGCATCCGGGGCGTGGCAATGGAGGGCGAGAGCCAGTTGGTGTTCGTGGACACGCCCGGCCTCTTTCAGCCGCGCCGCAGGCTGGACCGCGCGATGGTCGCGGCCGCTTGGGGGGGGGCATCGGATGCCGATGTGGTGATCCTGCTCATCGAGGCGCATCGCGGTATCACCGAAGGGGTGGAGCGCATCCTTGAAGGGCTGGCGGGGATCGCCAAGGGGCGCAAGGTGGCGCTTGCGATCAACAAGATAGACCGGGTGCAGGCACCGGTTCTGCTGGCCTTGACCAAGGACATGAACGAGCGCTTTGCCTTTGAAAAGACGTTCTTAATTTCCGCCGAGAAGGGGCACGGGGTTGATGATCTGCGGCAATGGCTGGCGGGCGAGTTGCCCGAGGGACCATGGCTTTATCCCGAGGATCAGATCGCCGACCTGCCGATGCGGATGATCGCCGCCGAGATGACCCGGGAAAAGCTGACGCTGCGGTTGCATCAGGAATTGCCCTATCAATTGACCGTCGAAACCGAGAATTGGGAAGAGCGCAAGGATGGCTCTGCGCGGATTGATCAGGTGGTCTATGTGGTGCGCGACGGGCACAAGGGCATCGTTCTGGGCAACAAGGGCGAGACCATCAAGGCCGTCTCCAAGGCCGCGCGTGAGGAGTTGGAAGAATTCCTTGGTCGCCGTATCCATCTGTTTTTGCAGGTAAAAGTGCGAGAGAACTGGCAAGAGGAATCCGAGCGCTATTCCGAGATGGGGCTGGATTTCAAGGACGGGAACTAATCCCATGGCCCGACTGAGTGCGCGCTTTTGGGTGGATGCCTATCTGGCGCGGCTCAGGTTGGTGGATATTCCTGCCTTTGTGGTGGCGCATGGTGACGACACGGGCGGCGCGGTTCTGGTCAAGCTCAACACGCTGGATGGAAAAGCGAAGGTTTTTCAACGCTCTATCGACCTCATGAGTGGCGCGCGGGTCTGGATCACCTTGGCCGAGGGCGCGGAATCCGACGTGGATGCGGCGGTCGCGCGGCAAAAGGGCTATGATCCCGACCTGTGGGTGATCGAGGTGGAGGACCGGGAGGGGCGGCATCTGCTCGATCAGGATGGGTTGGAGGGCTGACGGCCGATGGAATGGCGCGATCAGGGCATTCTTCTGAGCAGCCGCCGACATGGTGAAGCCTCTGTTATCATTGAAGTTTTTACGCCAGAGCGGGGGCGGCATGCCGGGGTGGTGCGCGGCGGGGCGTCGCGCAACATGGCCCCTGTGCTGCAACCGGGGGCGCAACTGGATGTGGAATGGCGCGCGCGGCTGGAGGATCACATCGGCACATTCCGGGTTGAGCCTTTGAAATCAAGGGCTTGGACCATGGGAGACCGGATGGCGCTGGCCGGGTTGAACGCGGTCTGTGCGCTGTTGCTGTTTGTGCTGCCAGAGCGCGAGGCACACGCGGAGCTATACCGCAAGACATTGATATTGCTTGATCTTCTGGATCAGCCCGAGATCTGGACGCTGGCCTATCTCAATTGGGAACTGGCGTTGCTGGACGAGATGGGCTTTGGTCTCGACCTGCGGCGCTGTGCGGTTCTGGGAGAAAAGGCCAATGATCTCAGTTACATATCCCCCAAGACCGGGCGCGCTGTGTCACGTGCGGGGGCGGGGGAGTGGGCGGATCGCCTCTTGCCGCTGCCGCCCTGTCTGATGGGGCATGGTCCGGCGCCCGATGCGGAAATCCTGCAAGGGTTTGAAGTAACGGGACATTTCCTGAAAAACCACCTTGCCCCACAACTGGGCAATCGGCCTCTGCCCGAGGCGCGGGCGCGGTATGTGGCGCGGTTCGCGGCAGAGGTGGCGCGGGGCTGAGCCGCGTGTAAGCTCTGTAAGGTTTACCCCTCGATTTTGTAAGGTCTGAGGCCTGTCACATCGCCCCAGCCTCTACCCCGCCGTGGCGAGGTCCCGGGTCAAGCCCGGGACGGGTGTGATTTCGATGGGGCGCACCACGCCCTAAAGCAGCATCACCCCACGCCGGACGAGATTGAGCCCGGCAATCAGCAGCACCCAGAGCGTGATCTTGCGAAAGGTGGCCTGATCGAACCGGTCCTGAAGGCGAAAACCGATCCAGATCCCGAGGAGCGCCGGGGCGACCATCGCCGCCGAGAGCGGCAGGGTTTCGGCGCGCAACACGCCCGATCCGATATGCGAGCCAAGCAGCACCAGCGCGCCAAGACCGTAGATCACGCCCTGCACGCGCATCTGTTCGGTTTTCTCGGTGCCGCGGGCGATCAGCATGGCGACGGTGGGTGGCCCCCAGATGCCCGAGAGACCGCCAAAGAGACCGGCGAGCGCGCCCATGCCCGCCTCGCCCTTGACCCCCGGCTCTGGCGGCAGGCGCAGACCGCGCCCGAGCAGGGTAGAGGCGGCGTAGAGCGTGATCAGCGGGCCGATGAAGAGCAGCATCGCGGAGGGCGGCAGCACCGGGACCAATTGCGCGGCGCAAACCATGACCAGACCGCCCGCAATGAGAAACACCCGGAAACGGGCGACAGAGCCAAGCGCGGCGCGCGGACCCTGGCGCAGCGCCTGCCACAAGTTGGTGGCCAGTGTCGGCAGGATCAGCCCGGCAAGGGCCAGATCGGGGGGCATCATCGTGCTGAGCCCCGCGATCATGACCGTGGGCATGGCAAAGCCCACCACGCCCTTGACCATGCCGGCACAGACCGCCACGGTTAAGGCCATGGCCCAACCCCAAAGCGGATTCCAGAGAGGGCTTATGTCGAAAAATGCGTCCATTTCGCCTCTTATCATGGCGTTTGGGCGGCTGACCATGGCGTTAGTGCTGCGCTGCAAAAAATCAACGCGTAATTTTCGAACAAAAGCCTGCGACAAAAAGCATAATAGTTGCGCTGCACCTGCATAATGGATAAAAGGCACCAGATCAGGAAAAGGATGCGATTCATGGCACATGACGGACAGGATCTTGCGATGGCACAACCGATCATTCTGGGCGACCTGCTGGCGCTGACGGGTGTGGCTCTGGCCCCGGCCGAGGCGTTGCTGGAGCGGGCTACGGGGGCGGTGCGTGCCATGGTGACGGTCGAGGGCCGTGTGTCGGGGGCGGCGATCGAGGCGCATCAGACGGCGGCGCACGGGCTGGCTTGGCTGGCGACCTATGTCGAATCGCTGCGCCAGATGCAGAACTGGGCGGTGCGGCTCGACGAGAAGGGACAGTTTGGCGAGGTCGAGCAATTGATCCTGCAAATCGCCTATGGGGAATACCTGAGCCAGATCGCGGGCGGCATCCAGATGAACCAGGGCGAGATGGTGCGGCTTCAGGATCTGGGCCTGAGCCCGGATGATGCGCATATGCTGATGGACCCGGCCGCGCAAATGCTGATGCAGGCCGGTAATACCCAAGCGGCGCGGACCCGGTTGGTGGCGTTGATGCAGGAACGTGCCGCCGAGATCACCGTGGGGCGCACGGGGCTGGATGACGAGCTGGAGATGATCCGCGAGCAGTTCCGCCGCTTTTCCGTCGAGAAGGTCGAGCCGCACGCGCATGAGTGGCATCTCAAGGATGAGCTGATCCCGATGGAGATCATCGAGGAACTGGCGGAAATGGGTGTCTTCGGCCTGACCATTCCAGAGGAGTTTGGTGGGTTTGGCCTCAGCAAGGCGTCGATGGTGGTGGTGTCGGAAGAGCTGAGCCGGGGCTATATCGGTGTGGGCTCTCTGGGCACGCGATCCGAGATTGCCGCCGAGTTGATCCTCTGCGGGGGAACCGATGAACAAAAGGCGCAGTGGCTGCCCAAGCTGGCCAGTGCCGAAATCCTGCCGACGGCGGTCTTTACCGAGCCCAATACCGGATCGGATCTGGGCAGTCTGCGCACCCGCGCGGTCAAGGACGAGAATGGCGACTGGAAGGTGACGGGCAACAAGACCTGGATCACCCATGCCGCGCGCACCCATGTGATGACGCTTCTGGCGCGCACCGTGCCTGACACCACCGATCACCGGGGGCTGTCGATGTTTCTGGCCGAGAAGACGCCGGGCACGGATGAGGCCCCGTTCCCGACCCCCGGCATGACCGGCGGCGAGATCGAGGTGTTGGGCTATCGCGGCATGAAGGAATACGAACTTGGCTTCGACAATTTCCATGTGAAGGGTGAGCACCTGTTGGGCGGCGAAGAGGGCAAGGGATTCAAGCAGTTGATGGAGACCTTTGAATCCGCGCGCATTCAGACCGCCGCGCGGGCCGTGGGGGTGGCGCAATCGGCGCTCGATGTGGCGATGCGCTATGCGCAGGACCGCAAGCAGTTCGGTCGCGCGCTGATCGAGTTTCCGCGCGTGTCGGGCAAGCTGGCGATGATGGCGGTCGAAATCATGGTGGCGCGGCAATTGACCTATTTCTCGGCCTGGGAAAAGGATCACGGGCGGCGCTGTGACCTGGAGGCGGGGATGGCCAAGCTGCTGGGTGCGCGCGTGGCGTGGGCGGCGGCGGATAACGGGTTGCAGATCCATGGTGGCAACGGCTTTGCGCTGGAATACACGATCAGCCGGATTCTCTGCGATGCGCGGATTTTGAACATCTTTGAGGGGGCGGCCGAGATTCAGGCGCAGGTGATCGCCCGGCGGCTGTTGGGGTGAGGATGAGCTGAGATTAGCCGTGATTGACTAATTAGTCATCTGTGCCTCAAGGAGCGCGGCGCGGATGATTTATGGAGCACTTTGCGTCTGATCGTGGTCACGTCGCCCCTGCCCCCGTGACGGGGCCTTCACGTCGCCTCGGCGAGGTCCCGGGTCAAGCCCGGGACGGGTGTGGTTTTGATGAGACGCAACACGCCTCGGCCATGTCAATCCGGCTGAAAGATCGCATCCGCGCGCAGCGCCTTGAGCGTGCGCCACAAGAGCCCGCCAATGATCACGCAGAGGGCACCAAGCAGGGCAAGGCCGATCAGGCGATGCCCCGGTGATCCTGCCGCCTCGGCATAGGTGAAACTGGCGATGGTGACGCCCGCCATGGGAAAGCTGAGGGCCCAGAAGCTGAGGGAGAACCGCAATTTCAAGAGCCGGGGCAGTTGCACCGCGACAATCAGCGTAAAGAGATAGGCGCAATTGAGCAGCACATGGGCGAAGGCATCGACCCCGCCCACCAATTGCACCCAGGCGAGAAAGCCCACCGAGGGCGGCGCGATCAGGATCACGAGCGAGGGTTGCAGGCGTTCGGGCAGGGGATCGTGAAAGATCAGCCGGTTCATCACCAGCGTGAGCAGGACAATCCAGAAGATGAGGCCGACACTGGTGAAGAACCAGCTTATTTCCGGGTAGCCGAGCGGCACGCCCCCGATGGCCACGATCACATTGCCCACCGCCGGGATGAACCATGCCGGTGAGAGGTGGCCGTGTTGAAAGGCGCGCGCGCTGATCCAGCCGCTGACCACCGCGAGGGTGAGGACCAGTTGCATCGGCACGGCGATCAGCCACATGACATGGGCGATCGCGGGTGCGGGGGCGAGCATGACGATGGACATCAGCACGAGCGCGATGGAAATCGCCGGGAAGAAGGCGAGTTTCACCGGGTGCCGCCATTCGGCGGCGACGGCGGCGGGGTGGCGGATCGCCTTGGCGAGATAGCCGAGCGCCACGGCGGCAAAGACCGCCATGGTCAGCCCATGCGCGGCCCAGGAGATGGCATGGCCCAGCCCGAGGGCCGCTTCGCCCGCGCGCAGCGCGAGGGTAAAGCCGCAGAGGCCCATCACCACGGTAAAGAGTGTCACCGGCACGAATTGCAGGCGGCCTTGGGCCGGGTCGGTCATCGGGGCTACTCTGCGTCGGTGATGGTCAGGTGCAGGGGGCTGAGCCCGTCGATTTCACCCAGGAGCGTATTGCCGGGTTGCACGGGGCCAACGCCCGCAGGCGTGCCGGTATAGATCAGGTCGCCGGGGGCGAGGTGGTAAAAGCGCGACAGATGCGCGATGATTTCGGGCACGGACCAGATCATGTCGGCGAGCGTCGCCTCTTGCACGGTGCGCCCGTCCACCGAGAGGCGGATGCTTTGGTCCGCGATGTCGCCGAACTCGGACTTGGGGGTCAGCGGGGCGATGATCGAGGCGTTTTCGAAATCCTTGCCGATGTCCCAGGGGCGGCGCTTTTCCTTGGCCACGCCTTGCAGGTCGCGGCGGGTGAGGTCGATGCCGCAGGCATAGCCGTAGACCGTATCCATCGCCTCGGCCACGCTGACGCGGAAGGCGGGGGCGCTGAGGGCCACGACGAATTCCATCTCGTAGTGGCAATCCGAGGTTTCCAGCGGATAGGGGATGCTGGCGCCACTGAGGCAGAGGGTTTGCGGGGCCTTGTTGAAGTAGAAGGGCGCTTCGCGGTCCACCTCGTTGCCCATTTCAAGCGCATGGGCGGCGTAGTTGCGCCCGACGCAGAAGATGCGCTGCACCGGATAGCCCAGGTCCGTGCCGGAGATCGGCACGAGGGGCGGCTGGGGCAGGTTAAAGAGCGGTTGGGTCATCGGGGCCTCCGGGGCAAGCGATTGAATTCGCGCCTCTTATGCGCCCCGATTTGGCCCTTGTCAAAGCGGGGTCAGGCGACGCGGCGGCCCTGTGACCAGACACCGCGCAGCGCCGGTGCGCCGCCACGCAGGCGAAAGCGGATGAGGTCGGCACGGGCGTCCACAGCCAGTTGACCACGATCCGACAGGCCCACGGCACGGGCGGGATTGGCGGTGACCGTGGCCAGACCGCGCGCCATGTCGCCCCAGCGCGTGCCCAGTTGCACCGCGCTCAGGAGAAGGGCCGAGGGCACGTAATCGGACGAGAGAATATCGAGGTAGCCCAGATCGGCCAGCTCGGCGGCGGCGACATTGCCCGAGTGCGAGCCGCCCCGGATGAGATTGGGCGCGCCCATGATGACGCTGATGGTGTGGGCATGGCAGGCGCGCGCGGCCTCGACCGTTGTGGGAAACTCGGCCAGGCGGATGCCATAGCCGCTGGATACCGCCACCTGTTCGGCGGTCGTGTCGTCATGGCTGGCCAGCACCGCGCCGTAGCGGGCGGCATGGGCCACGGCGGCGGCCTCGTGGCGGGCGCCATTGGCGGCGCGCAGGGCCTGAAGCTGGGCCACGTGTTCGGCAAATTCCGCGTCCGAGAGCGCGTGTTTGCCCTTCACATAGGCTTCGAGCTTTGTCAGGTCGCGGAATTGGCGCTGCCCCGGCGTATGGTCCATCAGGCTGACGATGCCGACGCGGTCCTCGGGGCCGAATTCCTCCATTTCCTCTTCCAGCGTTTCCGAACAGACCTCGGCGCGCAGGTGCAGGAAATGGCTGATCTTGAGCGCATCCTCGGCGCGCAGGCTGAGAAGCTCGTTGGCGAGACCGCGCGCATATTTACCGTAGCGCCCGACGCCGGTCGGGATCGAGCCCACGCGCATGGCGTCGAAAACCGTGGTGATGCCCACACTGGCCAATTCCGCATCATGGGCGAGGATCGCGGCGTTATGCGGCCAGTCGACCTTGGGGCGGGGTTGGATGTGTCGCTCCAGATTGTCGGTATGCAGCTCGATGAGGCCAGGGGCGAGGTAATCGCCGTCGCAATCGACCGCGCCGGGGGGCAGGGCCGCGCCGCTGTCGATGGCGGTGATCCTGCCACCTTTGAGGTGCAGCGCGCCGCGGATCACCTCGTTGGGCAGAACAAGGAGGGCATTGGCGAGTATGATGTCTTCTGTCATTGGGATGTCACGCTTTCCTGGCACGTCACGGCAACCCGACGAGAGAGATCATGGATTTTCACCGCTACGCTGTTTATTTCACGCCCCCCGAGGGGGGCTTTGCCGCGCTTGGTGCGGCGTGGTTGGGATGGGATGCGGCACAGGGCCGTGCCGTGGCGCATCCGGATGTTTCGGGCCTGCCCGCGCCCGTGGCCGAGATCACCGAGACCCCGCGCAAATACGGGCTGCATGCGACGATCAAGCCGCCCTTCGCCCTGGCGGAGGGGCGGGCAGAGGCCGGTTTGATCGCGGCCTTCGAGCGGTTCTGCGCAGGCGAGGCGGCGGTCACGCTGGAGGGGCTGCAGATCGCGGCGCTGGGCCGGTTTCTGGCGCTGGTGCCGGTGGGGGATCAGGGCGCATTGCACGCCCTGGCCGCGCGGGCCGTGGCGGCGTTCGAGCCGTGGCGCGCGCCCCTGAGCGAGGCGCAAGTGGCGCGGCGACGGGCGGGGGGGCTGACCCCCGCGCAAGACGCGCTCTTGCTGCGCTGGGGCTATCCCTATGTGATGGAGGAATTCCGCTTTCACATCACGCTCACGGGCAAGCGGCCCAAGGGCGAATTGCCGGGGATCACGGCGGCGCTGGAGGGGCTGTTGCTGCCCGTGCTGCCGCGCCCCTATGAAATCGACGCGCTGTCGCTGATGGGCGAGGATGCGGCGGGGCGGTTTCATCTGATCCACCGTCAGACCCTCACCGCATAAATGGATTTGAGCGCCGACTTGGTCAGTCGGGGCAGGGGCGCGTCGGTGTCGAGGGTCACGATCGGGCCGACCCCCTCGGGCAGGGCCAGATCGGCGCCGGTCAGGCGTTCGGCGATGTCCTGTGGGGTTTCGCGCCCGCGCGCGGCAAGGCGGGCGGCCAGAACCTGCGGCGTGGCGGTCAGGTGCAGGATGACGAAGGGCTGAAACCTCGCCTGCGCCTGCTCCAGGACGCCGCGCGAGAGGTTCACGAGCAGGTCGCGCCCCGCCGCCAGATCAAGACAGATGCCCACCGGCACACCGTAGCGCAGCCCGTGCGCCCGCCAGTGGAGCGAGAAGCCCCCTTCCTTGAGGCGGGCGTCGAATTCGGTCTCGCTTACTGCCTCGTGGCCTTCGCCCTCGGGGTCGGGGGCGCGGGTGATGACACGGCGCACGCGGCGCAGGCCGGGACGCTCTGCGATCATGGCGCGCATCAGCGTGTCCTTGCCCACGCCCGAGGGGCCGACCACGGCGATGAGGCGGCCGCGCGTCATGCCGCGCGCGCCGGGGTAAAGGCGGTCACGTCCACCTCTCGGTCGCAGACGCGGGCGCGGGCGGCCTCGTCGTGGAAGATGCCGATGATCGCCGCGCCACGCGCCTTGGCCTCTTCGATCAGGGTCAGCACCACCTCGCGGTTGGTGGCGTCAAGGCTTGCGGTGGGCTCATCGAGCAGGAGCGCGGGAAAGGCATGGGCAAAGCCGCGCGCGATGTTGACGCGCTGTTGCTCGCCGCCCGAAAAGGTCGTGGGGCTGAGCGACCAGAGCCGTTCGGGGATGTTGAGGCGCGCGAGCAGCGCCTCGGCGCGCGCGAGGGCCGCCTCGCGTGGGGTGCCAAGGATCAGGAGCGGTTCGGCCACCACGTCGCGGGTGGGCACGCGCGGGACGACGCGCAGGAACTGGCTGACATAGCCCAGGGTATGACGGCGCAACTGGATGATGTCGCGCGGCGCGGCGCGGGCGACATCGGTCTCACCCACGAGGATGCGGCCCGCATTGGCGCGGTAGTTGCCATAGATCATCCGCATCAGGGTGGATTTGCCCGCGCCGGAAGAGCCGGTCAGCGCCACGCAGTCGCCGGGGCCGACGTGCAGATGTGCGCCCGCCATCACCGGGATGACCGCGCCGCCCTGATTGTGCAGGGTGAAGCTCTTGCTCAGGTTTTCGATCTCGATCATGGCTTGCGTCCCTTTCATCGGTCAGACCTGCAACACGCTGGAGACAAGCAATTGCGTGTAGCCGTGTTGCGGATCGTCGAGCACCTGATCGGTCAGCCCGTCCTCGACCACGCGGCCATCCTTCATCACCATCAGCCGGTCGGCGAGCAGGCGCACGACGGCCAGATCATGCGTGACGATAATGGCCGAGAGGCCCATTTCGCGCACAAGCCCGCGCAGGAGATCGAGAAGCCGCGCCTGAACACTGACATCAAGCCCGCCGGTCGGTTCGTCCATGAACACAAGGCGCGGGCCGGTCACGAGGTTGCGGGCGATTTGCAGGCGCTGCTGCATGCCGCCTGAAAACGCCTGCGGTTTGTCATCGACACGATCGGCGGCAATCTCGACCCGGCCAAGCCAATCAATCGCCTGTTCGCGGATATGCCCGTAATGCCGCGCGCCCACGGCCATCAGCCGCTCGCCCACATTGCCGCCTGCACTTACCCCCATGCGCAGCCCGTCGCGGGCATGTTGATGGACAAAGGCCCAATCGGTGCGCATGAGCATCCGGCGTTCGGGTTCGGACATGGTGAGCGTGTCGCGCGGACCCTGGCCGCGCGTGTCAAAGATCACCTCGCCCCGGTCTGGGGGCAGATGCCCGGCAAGGCAGGACAGAAGCGTGGATTTGCCTGAGCCGCTTTCGCCCACGATGCCCATCACCTCGCCGGGCCAGAGATCGAAACTGACGCCTTCGCAGCCGCGGCGGGGGCCGTAGAACTTGGCAAGATCGTGAACCTGCAAGAGGGGGGTCATGCTGTGGCCTCTTCATAGGGGGCGCCCTGGGCGCCGATATGGCCCGCCGCGCGCCGCGCGCGGCAATAATCGGTGTCGGAGCAGACGAACATGCGCCCGCCCGCGTCATCCGTGATCACCTCGTCGAGATAGCTGTCGTCGGCGCCGCAGAGGTCGCAATCGTGATCGGCCTTGCTGGCCTCGAACGGGTGATCCTCGAAATCCAGGCTGACGACCCGGGTATAGGGGGGCAGGGCATAGATGCGCTGTTCGCGCCCCGCGCCGAAAAGCTGGATCGCGGCCATGCTGAGTTTCGGGTTGTCGAATTTGGGGATCGGGGAGGGGTCCATCACATAGCGCCCCTCGACCTTGACCGGATAGGCATAGGCGGTGGCGATTGCGCCATGCTGGCTGATGTCCTCATAGAGTTTCACATGCATGAGGCCGTATTCCTCGAGCGCGTGCATCTTGCGGGTTTCGACCTCGGAGGGTTCGAGGAACCGCAGCGGTTCGGGGATCGGCACCTGGTAGACAAGGATCTGATCCTCGGTCAGCGGTTCCTCGGGGATGCGGTGGCGGGTCTGGATGAGGCTGGCGCGGGCGGTTTCCTCGGTCGTGGCGACCTGCGCGGTCTTTTCAAAGAATTTGCGGATCGAGACCGCGTTGGTGGTGTCATCCGCGCCCTGGTCGATCACCTTGAGCGTATCGCCGGGTGTCAGGCAGGCGGCAGAGACCTGCACGCCGCCCGTGCCCCAGCCATAGGGCATCGGCATTTCGCGGCTGGCAAAGGGCACCTGATAGCCGGGGATCGCGAGCGCCTTGAGAATGGCGCGGCGGATCATGCGCTTGGTCTGCTCGTCGAGATAGGCAAAGTTGTAATCGCTCATAATAGCCCCCGGTCGCGCAGGTCGGCATTGAGGGCCTCTGGCCCGGTGAAGTGATGCGCCTGCCAGCCTGCGGCGCGGGCACCCGTCACGTTGTCGGCGCTGTCGTCGATGAAATAGCAGTGCTCTGGCGCGGCATTGGCCCGGGTGCAGAGGAGATCAAAGATCGCGCGCTCGGGTTTGGCCATGTTCTCGTGCCCAGACACGACGATGCCCTCGAACAGCGCGGGCAGTTCGGGATGCAGTTGCAGCGCCTGCGGCCAGGTATCGGCCGAGAAATTGGTGAGCGCCCAGAGGCGGTGGCCGCTGTCCTTGAGCGCGGCGGCGATGTCCCATGACCCTTGGATGCGGTTCTGGATGGTCAGGCCGAAGCGGTCGAAATAGCCGTCCATGAGGTCTGCATGGTGTGGCCAGCGGGCGGCAATCGCCGCCACCGCCTCGGGCCGGCTCCGGCCCCGGTCCTGTTCATAATTCCAGTCGTAGAAACCGACCTCTGCCAGCAGCGCGTCAATCTCGGCGTCGCTGCCGATGGCATGGCGAAAGGCCGCCTGCGGGTCCCAGCGCAAGAGGACATTGCCGATGTCAAAGACGATGAGGGTCATGGGCGCGCCTGTTTCTTTATGGCGAAAATACTCATTCCGCCGCCTCCCGGTGGGCTGCGCCCTCGGCCTCGCGGCGGAGTTTGCGCACCAGTTCGAGTTCGGACTGGAAATCGACGTAATGCGGCAGTTTGATATGTTCGAGAAAGCCGGTGGCCTGAATGTTGTCGGCATGCATGAGGACGAATTCCTCGTCCTGTGCGGGGGCGCCCTGGTCTTCTTCGCCCAGTTCCCGCCAGCGCAGCGCGCGGTCCACCAGCGCCATGGCGATGGCCTTGCGCTCGGTCTGGCCAAAGACCAGCCCATAGCCACGGGTGAATTGCGGCGGTTCGGTTTTCGAGCCGGTGAACTGGTTGACGGTTTCGCATTCGGTGAGGGTGATTTCGCCCAACTCGATCGCAAAGCCCAGTTCGGGGATGTCCATTTCCACCGCCACGGCGCCGATCCTGAGTTCCCCCACAAAGGCGTGGTTGCGGGCATAGCCGCGCTGGGTGGAATAGGCGAGCGAGAGGATGAACCCCTCATCGCCGCGCGTGAGCGCCTGAAGCCGCAGGGCGCGGTCTGCGGGCAATTGCATCGGTTCGCGGGTGAGGTCGGGGGGCGTCTCGTCGCTGCCGGGTTCCTGCTGGATCAGCCCCTCGCGGTCGAGATAGCCCATGATATGCGGCGTGGGGCCGGGGGCGGGCGTGGCGGTCGGCGCTTGGGGTGTTTCGCCCTCTGCCGCGAGTTTGAAATCCAGCAAGCGATGCGTGTAGTCAAAGGTCGGGCCCAGCACCTGACCGCCCGGCGCGTCCTTGAACGTGGCCGAAATGCGCCGGTCGCAGCGCATGGCGGCGGTGTTCACCGGATGCGACGCGCCAAAGCGGGGCAGGGTGGTGCGATAGGCGCGGATGAGAAAGATCGCCTCGATCAGGTCGCCGCGCGCCTGTTTGATGGCGAGTGCGGCGAGGTCGGGATCGTAGAGCGAGCCTTCGGCCATGACGCGGTTGACGGCGAGGCTGAGCTGTTCGCGGATCTGCGCCACGCTGAGGTTTGCCACGCCCGTATCGCCGCGCCGCTCTTCGGCGAGCCAGGCGTGGGCATTGTCGATGGCGCGTTCGCCGCCTTTGACTGCGACATACATCTATTGGGCCTCCACGCGGGTTGAGCGCGGCAGGGCCGCGAGGTGATCGCCAGCGGTAAAGAGGAAATCCAGCCCCAAGGGATAGAGCGCCGCGTTGCGTTGAAAGGCGGCGCTTTCGGGCAGCGAGAGGGCGGCGGCGGTTTCGATCCCCGGCCCGGCGAGGCGCGCGCCGGTTTGCGTGATCTGCGGCATCTCGACAATCAGGGTGGTGGAGCGGTCGGGATATTGCGCGCTGCCGATGGGATAGTCGGTGAGGGGCAAGAGCGCCTGCCAGGAGCCGAGCGCAAAGCTGGCGCTGGCGCGGGCGACCAGCGGCGCGCCGGTGTGAAAGGTGATCCAGTCGCGCACAGCCGGGGTATCGGCCGCCCCCGCCAGATGCAGGGGCGTTTCGGGATCGCAAAGCGTCAGGATCACGGCGCCGGCGGCAGGTGAGAGCGGCAGCGGCGGCCGTGCCCCGGTGATCCGTTCGACGGTGCCGGGGCGGGCCATGGCGCGCATCACCGCGCGAAACGCCTCGGCGGCTTGGGTCGGGGCGGTGGTAAAGCCGCCGGTCAGGGCTTCGGTCTGCATCAATCCTCTCCTCGTACGAGGGTGAAGAAATCCACCTTGGTCGCGGCGGCGCGGGTGGCGCGGGCGGTGTGGCGGGCGGTCTCGGCCTCGGTCAAAGGGTTCAGAATCATGGTGCGGACCCTCTCTGCCTCGGCCCCTTGCATCAGCGCGTCGATCAAGGCGGCTTGCGTCGCGTGACGCTTGTCACGGCCCTGCACATAGCCGTGACCGACCCGGCCATCGCCCAGCTGCAGCGCGCAGCGGGTAACGGTCATTTCGCCAAGGTTGAAGGCGGCCCCGGTGGCCCCGGCGCGCCCCCGCACCATGACGCCGCCCACCTCGGGGGCGCGCAGATAGGCGTGATCGGGGGTCAGCCCGGTGTCAGACCAGAGCCGGTGCAGATCCTCGGCCGGGGCGCGCGCCAAGAGGCCCATCCAGCCCTTGCGTTCGGTTTCTGTGCTCATGCGGACACCTTGTTGGACATCTTGCGAAGTTGTCGGAGATACTATACAACTAGACAAATCTATACGCGAAACCCCGCCCCCTAGCAAGGCCGCAACAGGTGAAACTTCTGTGACATGAGCCGAGAAAAATCTGACGCCCTGTGGCGCGCGATCCATGACAACCTGAGCGATGACATCGCGGCGGGGCGCTATGGCCCCGGAGACAAGCTGCCGACCGAGGCGGCGCTCTCCGCGCGATTCGGGGTCAATCGTCATACGGTGCGGCGCGCGCTTGCAGCCCTGGCCGAGGCGGGGGCGATCTTTACCCGGCGCGGGGCTGGGGCCTTTGTGGCGCATCGCCCGACCGAGTATCCGATTGGCCGGCGGGTGCGGTTTCACCAGAATCTGCAGGCCGCCGGGCGCTTGCCGACCAAGGAGATTCTCGCGCTTGAGACCCGCAGTGCCGATGCCGCCGAGGCCGAGGCGCTGCGGCTGGTTCCAGGGGCGATGGTGCATGTCTGTGACGGGGTGTCGCTGGCGGATGGCGTGCCGGTGGCGGTGTTTCGCAGCACATTCCCGGCCGCGCGGTTCCCCGGCCTGCCCGAGGCGCTGAGGCGGCTGAGATCGGTGACGGCGGCGCTGGCCGCGCAGGGGGTGGCGGATTTCACCCGCGCCTCGACCCGGCTCAACGCGAAACTGGCCAGCCCGACGCAGGCGGTGCATCTGAACCTCAGCCCCGGCGCGCCGATCCTGCGCACCCTCGCGGTCAATGTCGATCCCGAGGGGCGGCCCATCGAATATGGGCGCACCTGGTTTGCCGGGGATCGGATCACGCTGACACTGGCGGAGAGCTGAAAAACCGCCCGTCTTGTCACGGTCCTGTCACACCCGGTGCCTATCAGCGGGGCATATTCCGACTGCCGTTTCAATCCATCATTTCAGCATCCAGCGGGCGGCCCTTTGTGGCCGCCTTTTTTCTTGTGCTCAGCCGCCGTGCTTTTCGAGAAACGCCTCGGCGCTCAGGCTGCGGAAATCATCCAGGGTTTCCCGCAGGCGGGCGTGATCCCAGTCCCACCACGCCAGCGCCATCATGCGTTCTGCCACCGCAGGGGCGAGGCGCGGGCGCAGCGGCTGGGCGGGCACGCCCGCGACGATGGTATAGGGGGCCACGTCATGCGTGACCACGGCCCCTGCGGCAATCACCGCGCCATGGCCCACGGTGATCTCGGGTTTGACTTGCGCATTATGGCCAATCCAGGTGTCATGGCCGATGCGCGCCACACGCGCGCGGCGTTTGTCGAACCAGAGCGCATCATCGGCGGCATCGTCCCAATAGCTGGCCGAGCGATAGAGAAAATGATGCAGGCTGGCGCGGTCGAGCGGGTGATCGGTGGCGCCAATGCGCACGAAGCTGGCGATATTGGCGAATTTACCGATCTCGGCATTGGCGAGGTCGCAATATCGGTCGCAATAGGAATAATCCCCCATCGCCACATGCGCGAGGCGGCTGCCGCGCCCGACCTCTGTGTAGATGCCGAATTCGCAATCGGTGATGTCGCACTCGGGGTGGATCAGGGCCTCGTCGGCCTGCAATCGGGGCATCGCGTGTTCCTTAAGGGTTTCGGGTCTCTGGTGGGAGTGCTGTTAGCAGATAAAGTTATTAGTTTTATGGTGCTGCGGTGGTCTCGATACAGAAATCCACTTTCCCCCCATGCTTTCTGGTGGTCCTGGAAACATGGCTGTCGGTCACGACCGTCAGTGGATGGCATGGGTGTCAGGTTTCCTGGGTTTGTCGCAGAAAGCCTGTATCGCATGGGCATTTCGCTTCGCGGTCAGGCGAAAATCAATCAACTGCCCAAACGGATCCACCGCTTTCCACAGGTAGCGCCATCGCCTGCCAACTCTTGTCCTTGCGGTGAACTTTGCGCTCGCGCTGGCACGCGCCGGTTTTGTCAGGGTGTTGGAGCGGGTCCGCGGCATTACTCTCGCAGGTCACACAGTTGCATGGAGACTGGATCGGTTGGTCGGGCAAAGAGCGATATTCTGAGCGGCAATGTTTCGGTATCTTCGTTGCACACGATCAGCGCCCCGCTCTGAACTTCGCGATAAACGAGGCTCATGGGAAGCCATGCTTGCGCGAATCCCATCAGGACCATTTCCTTGATCCCGACGGTGAACGCGCTCTCGGCAAAGATTGTCCCTGTATGGCGGGAATAAGAGGTGCTCGCCCCCGCAAGCATTTCGGCGAAGAAGCTGCCGGGGGGGTAGCGGATCATCGGCGTATCCGGCGGAGTGATCCCCGTGGGACCCAAGGCATAGCGCAGCGGGCCGCCAACCACAGGGACGAGCCGGTCCCGCCCCCAAGTCGCACGGACAATACTGTCGTCAAAGGGCATCGGGGCACCGCCATCACGCTCGTAGCACATCAAGAGAGAGGCCTCGCCGCTCAGGAAAAGCGAGATGCAGTCATTGTGGTTCGCGGCCCTGAGGCGAAATTCGACACCTTGGTGCTCTGCGCACGCACCGGCTGCGAAATCAGGAAAGATCGAAACGATCAGGGAATGCTGTGCCGCGACGGTCACGGTCGATCTGCCGGGGTCATATCCGGCGATCCGCTGGCGAAATGCCCGAAAATGACCGGCCAGGGCCTGAAGCTCGGTTGTGTTTTCGGACAGTGCCGGTTCGATGTCCACGCGATTGGCCGCACGTTTGACGATCGGACGCCCCAGCCAGTGCTCGAAGCTCTGAATCCGCCGTGAAAAGGCCGGTTGCGTGATGTTCCGGCGCTGCGCGGCACGGCTCATGTTGCCCTCTTCCAAAAGCACGAGAACGTCGTCGAAGATACTCAGGTCCATTAAGCCTCCTTTACTCATACTTTTAGTATGAGCAGCCTAAGAAAATAGCATTTTCCAATTGGATGAAAGGGCGTTTAGCCTTGGTTTGATATTGGGTGAGGGATTGATGGACGAAGCAGGTATTTCCGCGACGGTTCAGCAAAGCCAGTTGCGCGCTTGGCCGTCTGCTGCGCGCGGACAAAGCGTGGCGCGGGCGCTTGCCGCTTTTCCGAGGGCGCGTTTTGGGCATTTCCCGACATCGTTCAAACCCATTAACCGGCTGACCGAGCATTTGGGCGGTCTCCGCATCCGGGTAAAGAGCGACGTGTGCACCGGCCTGTCGTCAGGCGGAGACAAGACGCGCACGCCCGAAATCCTGATGGCCGATGCGTTGGGACAGGGCGCGGATACGATCATCACCCAAGGGGCCACGCACACCGCGCGGGCGCGTGCATCGCAACTGAAGCGGTTGTGCGGCGGGACGGTGTCCGGGCCAATCGCGATGACCCGGGGGCGGGCGATGACAGTCCCACCCAAGGCATGAACCAGATCGTCCGGCATTTGGCACAGATCGTGGGGCTGCTGTTCGATCCGGTCTATTCCGGCAAGGCGCTTGACGGGCGGATGTGCCGCGCAACTGGGATACCCCGACGCGACTGATCCACCGGGCCACCAGATAAATCAACCACCAACGAAAAGAGGGAGAACATGACCATGGACTTCAAATTTGCGCGCCGCATGCTTGCCATTGCGGCTATAACGACGGGGCTCGGCCCGGCCGCGCTCTGGGCGCAGGACCTGACGGGAACGCTCGCCAAGATCAATGACAGCGGAGAAATCGTGATCGGCCACCGCGAAAGCTCGGTGCCATTTTCCTATCTGAATGATCAACAGCAGCCCGAGGGCTATTCCATCGACCTCTGCATGAAGGTGGTCGAAGAGGTCGAGAAAACGCTCGGCAAGGAGATCGAGGTCCGCTATGTGCCCGTCAATCCCAAGACGCGCATCGCCCTCATGGCGAATGGCACGATTGATCTGGAATGTGGTTCCACCACCAACAACCTGACGCGCCAGCAGCAGGTGGAATATCTGCCCGTAACCTTCGTGACCGGGACCAAAATCCTGACCCGCAAGGATTCAGGCATCACCTCGGTTGCCGACCTTGATGGCAAGGCCATTGCATTGGCCCAAGGCACAACCAACGAACGCGCCGTCATGGCGGCGGTCGACGCTCTGGGGCTTGATGTAAAGATCCTGCCGGTGCGCGATCACGCCGAAGGCATGCTCTCGCTCGAGACCGACCGGGTTGACGCCTATTCCACGGACCACATCCTGCTGCACGGCCTGATTGCCAAGTCGAAGACACCGGATGAATTTGCCGTTGTCGGGGATTTCCTGTCCTTCGATCCCTATGCCCTGATGGTCCGTCGGGATGACAGCGCCTTTGAGCTTGTGGGCAAGACCGCCCTGGCCAACGTGTTCCGCTCCGGCGAAATTGACCAGATCTATGCAAAGTGGTTCGATCCGCTTGGCGTGCCGGCCGACCCGCTCCTGAAGGCTGCATTCCAGCTTGGTGCCCTGCCGGAATGACAGGCTCGCGGCCCGCGCGTGACAGGGCGGGCCGCGCAAGATCGGGGGACCGGACGCGATGAACTACAATTGGAACTGGAGTGTTCTGTGGGAGCCGGAATACCTTGGCTGGCTGCTGAGTGGTCTTGGCTGGACCGTGTCCGTTGCCCTCTGCGCCTGGGGGATCGCCATGGTCGTGGGGGCGCTGGTGGGTGTGGGCCGGACGCTGCCCAGCAGACTGGTGAGCACGCTCTGCACCGCCTATGTCGAGCTCTTTCGGAACGTGCCGCTTTTGGTGCAGATGTTCATCTGGTATTTCGCCGTCCCTGAAATGCTGCCCGAAGAGGCCGGGCGCTGGATGAAGCGCGAGATGCCGCAGCCGGAATTCGTCACGGCGGTGGTGGCCCTCGGTCTCTATACCGCCAGCCGCGTGGCTGAGCAGGTGCGCGCCGGGATCGAGGCGGTGCCGACCGGGCTCAAGTCGGCGGCGACCGCACAGGGCATGGGCGTGGCGCAGGTTTATCGCTACGTTCTCCTGCCGATTTCCTTTCGGCTGATCGTGCCGCCGATGACATCGGAATTCCTGACCGTCTTCAAGAATTCGTCGCTTGCCCTCACCATCGGCCTTCTGGAGCTGACGGCGCAAAGCCAGCAGATCGCAGAATACACCTTTCAGAGTTTCGAGGCCTATACTGCCGCCACCGTCATCTATGTTCTGATCGCCCTCTGCGCCACGATCGTGATGACGCTCGTGGAACGCTACACGCGTATTCCGGGCTACGTCGGCAAGGGGAACTGAGATGGGCGATTTCGATTTTGGCGTCATCCTGAACAACCTGCCGTTCCTCTGGCAGGGGTTGCAGCTCAGTCTGTGGCTCACGTTTCTCGCGGTGCTCGGGGGCATTGCTCTGGGCACGTTGCTGGCGCTGGCGCGGCTCTCGGGGATCAAGCCGCTGGCGTTTCTCGCTGCGGCCTATGTCAACCTGATCCGCTCGGTGCCCCTGATCCTCGTGATTTTCTGGTTCTACTTCCTTGTGCCTCTGGCGCTCGGGCGGCCTATCGGCGGTTTCTATTCGGCGCTCATCGCCTTTGTGATGTTCGAGGCCGCCTATTATTCCGAGATCATGCGCGC
The DNA here is from genome assembly GCF_027019125.1 of Roseovarius sp. Classification (GTDB taxonomy): domain Bacteria; phylum Pseudomonadota; class Alphaproteobacteria; order Rhodobacterales; family Rhodobacteraceae; genus Roseovarius. The sequence goes on from NZ_JALUXE010000027.1 coordinate 381,611, forward strand.
CGGTATCCAGAGCGTCAGAACAGGCCAGGTTCACGCAGGTCAGGCGACGGGGCTCAGCTACTGGCAAATCCAGCGGTACATCGTCCTGCCGCAGGCCTTTCGCAACATGATCCCTATTCTGGTCACGCAGGGCATCATCCTGTTTCAGGATACCTCTCTGGTCTTTGTCGTGTCGCTGCGCGACCTGATGACCGCCTCTTCCATCGTGGCCCGGACCGAGGGCCGCCTCGTCGAAATGTATCTCTTTGCCGCGCTCGTCTACTTCGTGATCTGCTTTGCGGGTTCGCTGTTCGTGCGTCGGCTTCAAACGCGGATGGCGACATGATCGAAATGCAAAACGTGAGCAAATGGTATGGGGACTTCAAGGTTCTTACCGATTGCACGACCAAGGTGGCGACGGGCGAGGTTGTGGTGGTTTGCGGCCCCTCGGGATCGGGCAAGTCCACGCTCATCAAATGTGTGAACGGGCTGGAGCCGGTGCAGCAGGGGCGCATCACCGTCGACGGCGCCGAGGTGACAGGCAGCGGCGCAAAGCTGACCAAGCTGCGCGCCAAGATCGGAATGGTCTTTCAGCATTTCGAACTTTATCCCCACATGAGCGTGCGCGACAACTTGTGTCTGGCTCAGGAAAAGGTGCTGGGCCGGAGCCGCAAGGAAGCCGAGGCCAGAGCCGAGACCTTGCTGACGCGCGTGGGCATGATCGACCACATCGCCAAATATCCGGGGCAATTGTCCGGCGGTCAGCAGCAGCGCGTGGCCATTGCCCGCGCCCTTGCGATGGACCCGATCGCCATGTTGTTCGACGAGCCGACTTCGGCGCTTGATCCCGAGATGATCAAGGAGGTGCTCGACGTCATGGTGGGGCTGGCCCGTGACGATGGCATGACCATGATGGTGGTGACACATGAGATGGGATTTGCGCGCAAGGTTGCGGATCGCGTCGTGTTCATGGATGCCGGTGCCATCGTAGAGGACCGCCCGACGCAAGAGTTCTTCGACGCGCCCGAAAGTGAGCGCGCCAAGGATTTCCTGTCAAAGATCCTGCAACATTAAGAGCTCGGAGCCCTCAACTCGTCTTGTGTCGTGCGGCGCGCAAGGGGGGCCGCAGGCGGGTCGTGGTTCAGTTTGAAATCCATCCCCATCGGACCGACCCTGATCCAGGATGCTGCCGAGGATCGGCAGATGCTTCTGTCCGCACTCCCGGCTATGCCCGAGGACATGCGATCCTGGAAACCGAGCGATCCCGTGGTCAGGTCCCGGATGGGAGCGCCCCGGACCCGGGATCGACGTTCGCGAGCGGCTTGCCGCTTTGCGGCGCGGTCCCGGGCGCTGCGTCAGACGAGGCGGCAATCCCGCAGCCGCCCAATGGCCTCTTTCGCCTCTGCGTCGGCGAGCAGGCAAAATCCGGTCGAAAGGGCGTCGGCCAAGGCTGCCGTGGGTGCGGTGACCGATACGGTGCGTGCTGTTGCCGGGGCGGGCAGTCCGGTCCGGGGGTCGAGGATATGGCCGATGGTTTCAGCCGCGTCGAAGGACGTGCCAAGTGGCGCTGATGTCGCCAGCGCGCGGTCACGGAACCTGAACGCCCTGCCATCGGGCAGCGACACCGACCAGGGTGCGCCAGACGGCATGCCCCCCAAGGCGCGAACCTCTCCTGTGTCGATGAGGATCCGATCAAGACCTTGCGCCTCCAGCATCCTCGCCACGCGATCGGCGACATAGCCTTGGGCGATGCCGTTCAGGGTGAGGGCCATGCCGGATCGTGCGAAGGCGATCTGCGACGGCGCGATTGACACGGACGACCAGCCGATGCGAGATCGGGTCTTTTCCAGCATCGGGCCCGTCACGGTGCCGCCTGCGGCATATGCCTCGGCATAGGTCGTCCAGAGTGGCTGAATCGTCGGGTCGAAGGCGCCGCCGGTCGCGTCATGCACGGCACCGGCGATGCCAAGGCATTCGACAAGCTCGAACGGCGGCGCATCCAGTGACCCGTCGCGGTTCAGTCGTGACAGGGCAGAGTCCGGCCGATAGAGGCTGAAGACATCCTCGAGGCGGTCGATTTCGCGCAGCACGGCCATCACGATCTCGGCGGCATCCGGGTGGTCTAACGTGATCGACGCCCGCGCTCCAAGCGCAGTGCCGGTCCAGTAACGCTTCGGCGCGGCCGAAGCAGGGCCCGCCAGAGCGGTGGCGGCGGAAATCGCGATGAAGCGACGGCGGGAAAGGCGCGGCATGGTGGTCTCCTAGTCGATGGCCGCCCCCTCGGGCGGAATGAAATTGCCCTCGTCGTCGAGCCGGAACTCAACCGGGGCCAGCACCATCTCGTCCGGCACCGAGAGCAGTGACAGGACCTCGCCACCGTTTCTGGTGGCAAAATCCTCGGCAGCGGCGCGGTCGGCAAAGGGGACCAGCTCGGGTGCCCCCATGCCGCCGGCAACGGTGGCGCCAACCACGTAGACGGCTGTGTCGGCGGCGATCCAGTTGTCGGCTCCGGGGGCATGCCAACTGGGGGCGGCCCCCATGTCGCTGACATAGATCGCGGTGATGGCGTAGTTTTGCTCGGGCATCCGTTGGTAGGCGATAGCATCACGCACTTGGCTGAAGAACAGCGGATCGGGCGGACCCGCCAGGTGGACCTGCGCCTTGGGGCCGGGATGTTCCAGCAGATCCATCTGGCAGTAATGGCCCACGGCTTCGGCAGTCATGGTGACAGGCAACGGCCTTTCAGCCGAATCTTCCTTGCAGCCCGACAGAGCGAGAGCAACAAGCGTGAGCGCTATAAGGCGGGTCATGGTCGTACCCTCCGGAATGCGACCAGGGCCAAGGCAAAACCGCCCGTCGACCAGACCAGCAACGAGGAAAGAGCCAAGGCCGGAGGAATGGTCTGCGCCGCCCCTGCGACGCCCGCCGCCACACCCGCCGCCTCGGAGGCGGCGAGGTTGTAAAGCCGAAAGGCGTCGGCCGGGTTCGCAAGCAGAAGCCAGGGAAAAACATGCGTGGTGAAGTCTCCGCCGCCATCGGCGACCACCGCAGCCAGCAGACCCAGATCGTAAAGCACCACGAAGACCAGCCACAACCCGATGGCCGCGCCGGCGGCCGCGCCCGGGCGGCGCGATACCGCCGAGACAGCATATCCCACTCCGAGGAAAGCCGCGCCCAGCACCAGGGAGGACAGCAGCAGCCGCACGAGCGCAGGCAGGCCTGCCGCCGCCCCCGGATCGAAAGCGAAAGCCGCCAAGGCGGCGACGCCGTAGCCGGCCACAAGGGCGATGCCAAGAACAGCCAGATGCGCGAGAAATTTCCCCGCCAGTATCTCGCCACGGCTGACGGGATAGGTCAGGATCAGCGGCAGCGTACCTCGCTCGACCTCGCCCGCCACGGCGTCGAAGGACATCAGCAACGCGAGAAGCGGAACGAGGTACACGGCGAGAGAGGTGAGGCTTGCGACCGTGACCGAGAGTTTGTCGGCGCCGATTTCACCGGTTGGCGCGCTGCCTGCCGCCGACAGGACAAGCGCAAAGAGCGCCATCATTGCGACCGCGATCGCGACCCAGCGGTTGCGCATCGCGATGCGGACCTCGGATCCGGCCCCGGCCATTATACGGGTCATTGATCTGTCCTCCGGCTGAAATGGGTGTACAGGTCTTCGAGGCTCGGCGGGATCACCTCGACGTCCTCGATCATGCCGCCGAGACCGGCGATCTGGCCGAGGCGGGACAGCTTGTCGTCATGCGTGCATGTTAGATCGACCCGCACGCCGTTGACGCGGGTGCCATCCAACCGCCGTGCCACGTCGCCCACCGTGTCGGGCCGGGCCGCGACCTGGATGTGGATCGGCAGCCCCGCCGCGCGCCGAAGCGCCGCAAGCGTGTCGTTCGCGACGAGCCGCCCCCTCGACAGGATCGCGATGCGGTCGGTCCGCGCCTCGACCTCGGTCAGCGCGTGGGAGGACAACAGGATGGCCGCACCCTCGCGGGCAAGGTCGTCGAGGATGTCGTAGAACTCGCGCCGCGAAACGGGGTCAAGCCCGCTTGTCGGCTCGTCAAGGACCATCAGGCGCGGCCGTCCGATCAGCGCCTGCGCCAGCCCGACGCGCTGCCGCATCCCCTTGGAGTAGGTGCCGATCCGGCGGTCTGCGGCCTGCTCCAGCCCGACCCTTTCCAGCAGGGCGCCAGCTTTCGAGGCCGGTTCACCACGCAACCGCAGGTATACCGCGAGCTGTTCACGCCCGGTCAGGGCCGGGTGAAAGGCCGCATTTTCCGGTAGATAGGCCGTGGCCTCGCGCGCGGCGCGTTCGCCGGGCGCAGCGCCCGCCACGCGGATCTCGCCCAAGGTCGCCGGGATCAGCCCCAGAACGGTCTTCATCAGGGTCGACTTGCCCGCCCCGTTGTGACCCAGCAGCGCCACGCGCTCGCCTTCGGCCACCGCAAGGCTGACATCCTGTAGCGCCTCGACGGTGCCAAAGGTCTTAGTGACCCGAGAGCAGGTCAGCATCGCTCATCTCCTCAATCTCTCCGGCGCGGGCCAGTGCATCGGCCTCCAGCGCCGCGATGTTGCCCGGCACCGCGATCTCGGGCGCCGTCATCAGCGGCGCGCTGTCCAGAACGCCGCCCGGCAGGGTTGCCGGAAAGGCTGTCTGGCTCCAGCGCACCAATTGCACCGCGGGCGAGCCAAGCAACAGCTTGGCCGAAGGCTGCGACCAAAGGATGTGATCCATCAGGTCGTTCGGCCGGAAGGCCCCGTCTGCGATCCCGTCGCCGTCTAGGTCGAAGGCCGGGTGGTCCGACCAGAAATTGCCGCGGCCTTCCGCGCTCCATTCCATTTGTCGGGTTCCGACGTATTTCACCTGGGTTCGATTGCCGACAAAGGCATTGCCGGTGATCTGGTTGCGTTCGGAGCCGGCGGTGAAGTGAATGCCGATCTCGCATCCCTCGAAACGGTTGCCCTCGATCCGGTTCTTGTGGGCATTGTAGATGAAGGTGCATTTTTCATGCGTGCCGCCGCGCACCAGGTTGCCGGTGACCTGCGCGTTGTTGGCGTAGTTCAGCATGATGCCATGCGTGCGATCACCCAGCGACAGGTTGTCCCGCACCTCGATTCGGTTCGAGAACATCAAGGCAAACCCCAGGGTGTTGCCCACCGAGATGTTGCCGATGATCCGGGAATTGTTCGTGTACATGTAGTGCACGGCAAAGCGCAGGTCGCGGAAGGTGTTGTTGCGAAAGACGTTGTTCTTCGAGGCATTGGCGAAGATTCCGTCCCGTCCCCAGATCACGTCATTGGCCTCGACAATCGTTCCAGGCGCATTCCAGACGTAGATCCCGTTGCCCCGGTCGTTCACCCGCCGATCACGGCGGCCTTCGATCCGGTTTCCACGCACGATACTGTCGCGCGCGCCGTGCACGGTGATGCCGTGCAGGTTGCCAGTCAGGTGGTTGTTTTCGACAATCGCGTTCGTGGCCGTCCGTTCGAGCTTTACTCCTGAATCGATTTCTGCGCCGTCATTGCCCGAGCCGCGGATCGTCAGGTTGCGGATCACCGCGCCGTTGCTGCTCACGGAAACGACGCTGCCCGTTCCGTTGCCTTCGAGGATGGTGCCGTCCTGGCCTTCAAGGGTCAGCGGAAGGTCGATGGACACCGGGCCTTCATGCAGGCCCGGCATCAGGATCAGCACGTCGCCGGGGTTGGCCCCGGCGACGGCGGCGGCAAGCGCACCCGGCGCGGGCGCTACCGTCCGCGTTTCTGCCGCTGCAGGGACCGCGAGAGCGGCCAGGATAGCGACAAGGAGGAGCCGGATGCGCGCCATTCTCAGGCGCCCCGCGGTTCGACGAACATCCGGCCGCGCATCTCCATGTGGAGCGCGTGGCAGAACCACTGGCAATAATACCAGTAGACGCCCGGTTGCGCCGCCGTGAAGGTCACCGATGCGGTGGCCTGCGGCCCGACCTCCATCGCGACGCCATGGTTGCCCATTGTGAAACCGTGGGTCAGGTCATCGATGTCGTCAAGGTTGGTGACGTAGACCGTGACCTCATCGCCCTGCTTCACCGTGAAGGATGGCAGCGAGAACATCGGCGCCTGGGACGACATGTAGACCCGCACCTTGTTGCCGTCGCGGATCGGCTCGTCATGGCCCCAGTCAAGGTCCACGCCGTCCGCCTCGGCCTGACGGCGCGCGTCTTCCCACATCGGATCGTCGCGTTTCCAGACATGGAGCGGAGTCACGACCGAGCGATGAACCAGGATCGAGTCATGGGGCTCTGCGAAGGTCGGGCCATCATGGACGAGGTTGAGCTTGTCGCCGTCGATGACGAAAAGCTGTTCGTTCTCGGGCTTGAGGGGGCCGACGTTGATGAACCGGTCCTTGGAGAACTTGTTCATCGAGATGAAGTATTTGCCATCAGCATCCAGCGTCTCGCCCATGGTGGTCGAGTTGTGGCCGGGCTGATAATGCACGTCGGTCTTGGACAGGATCGGATCCTCGCCGGCCACGGCCTTGGCGATGTTCCACTTCACCACCTGGCTGTCGAGGAAGAGCGTGGTATAGGCGTTGCCCTTGCCATCGAAGGCGGTGTGAAGCGGCCCAAGGCCAAGTTCGGGCTCCGCGACCACGGCCGAACGGGGATCCGCCCCCTCGTAGAACACCGCGTCGAGCTTGCGCACGTCGATCACGCTGACCGTCGGCGACAGCTTGCCAGCGATGCACAGGTGCACCTTGTCGGGCGCCATGTTGCAGCCGTGGGGGTTGTTCGGGATCGGGATGTAGCGAACGTAGTTCTTTTCCGATCCCTTGCGCCCGTCGATCACCTTGACGCCGTTGAGTTCGGTAAAGTCCCCGGCAGCGATACCCTTTTCGATCTCGGCGATGTTGTAGACCACCACATGGTCCTTGTCCGCCGCCGTCATGTCGGCGAGGTCCATCCCCATTTCCGAGTTGTACGAGGTCGAGAACGCGTATTTGCCGTCGTAATCCGCGTCGGTGTTGTCGAGGTTGCCGGTGACCATCACCTGCCACGCAATGCTCATGTCATCGGCATTGATCGCGGTGTAGAAGTTCACGTATTTCGACGGATCGTCGAGGATCATGCCGTCGTTGACCATTGGCACCTCGTCCTCGCCATTGGCGAACACGTAGTTGGTGCGCGGCCATTTCTGCGGGCGCAGGCCATGGATGCCCTTGGCGTTCGGGATCTCGATGATCTTGTCAGGTTTCATCACGTCGCAGCGCACCCGCGCCACGCGCGTGTTGGCCTTGTCGTTCATGAACAGGAAGCGGCCGTCATATTTGCCCTCGGTGAAGGACATGTGGACGTGGTGCAGGTCGCCATTGCGGGGGAACTCAAGCCCGTTTGCCGCGAGATAATCCTTGGTCTTCTGGGTCAGACCCTCGGTCAGGATCTTCTTCGATTCATTGGTGATGCCCCAGCCGGTGGCCGAGCAGATGTTGAACACCGGCACGCGCATCAGCTCGCGCATCGAGGGGATGCCGAGTATGCGCATCTCGCCGGTCTGGCCCGAGGACCAGAAGCCATAATACTCGTCCAGTTCGCCAGGCGCGACATGGCCGACTTCGCTTGCGGCCCGGGCCGGGGTTGCCGATCCCAGGAAGGCCGCGCCCGTTGCGCCGCCCAGCATGGCCCCGCCGGATATGCCCAGCGTGCCGAGCGCGGCCCCTCCGGCCGTCGCGCCCAGAAGGCCACGCCGGCTGATGCCGCTTTTCCCCATTTTTTCAGACATTTCGAGTCTCCTTTCTGTTGGGGTGATTGGTCAGAACCCTGTCGAGCGCCTCGGAGCTCGCCGAAGCGTTCGCGCGGCGTTTCTCGCGGCGCTGGACGACAGGGCATTTCGTTTTCGACCTGTAGAGGACCTGGCAGTTCAGACAGTTCAGGCACTCGTTCGGATTGATCTCTCCGGTCGGGTGGATCGCCTGCACCATGCAGTCGTTTGCACAGGTCTGGCAGGGATTGCCGCATTCGCGGTAGCGCTTGAGCCAGTCGAACATCCGGATTCGGGCCGGAATTGCGAGGGCTGCGCCCAGCGGGCAGAGGTAGCGGCAGTAGAACCGCTCGACGAAGAGCCCGATGAACAGCAGGACACCGGCATAGAGCACGAAGGGCCAGGCGCGGTCGAACTTCAGCACGATCGCGGTCTTGAACGGCTCGACCTCGGCCAGATGCTCGGCCTGTCCGATGGAGGCGAGGGAGACACCGAACAGCCCCAGAAAGAGCATGTACTTCACTGCCCAAAGGCGTTCATGCAGCCCCCAGGGCAGCTCCCATTGCGGCACCTTGAACACTTTCGCGATGCGGTTCGAGAGCTCCTGAAGCGCGCCGAACGGGCAGAGCCAGCCACAATAGGCACCGCGCCCCCAGAAGATCAGCGCAGCAGCGACCGAGAACCACAGGATGAAGGTCAGTGGATCCAGCAGGAACGCTTCCCATGTGAAGTCGTTGGCAAGCGAATTGGCCAGCGCCATCAGGTTCACGACCGACAGCTGCGCGTTGGCATACCAGCCGAGAAAAACCAGCGTGACCGTCAGAAAGCCCATGCGGAACCAGAGCGTTGCGCGGGCAGAGCGCGTGACGAGGTCCTGAAAGAAGAACACGATTGTCAGAACCGCGAGCATCACCGTCAGACCGGCGATCTCCACCGTCTTGTCGCGCCAGATGCGCTGCCAGAGCGCCGTCTTTGCGGTGGCCTCGTCGATCCGGGTCGCGGTCGCTGCGGCGGGCGCGGGGTCGGGCGTGATCGGTTCCAGGAAGGTGGCGGGTGGCTGCCAACCCATTTCGAAGGTCGTATAGACACGCTCGATGGCACCCACATCGCGCTGAACCAGAAGTTGCAGGCGGAACGGTTCGGTCGGATCGAAGCCGATGTCAGCCGGAATTCGGAACAGGTCCATCTCGGACAGGGTGGGTGCCCCGTCCGTGGCGATGGTGCCCACCCGGCGGTGGTCGCGGTCCCGGAAGCGCACCGAGATATCGCCCTGGATCAGCTGGATGCGGTCGAAGATCCCGCCACGGACATAGCCTGAGCCCTTGAAGGAATACTGCCCGCGGCCAGCGACCAGCAGAGCGTGCTCGCCCCCGGTCAGCCAGTCGCGCAGGTTCTGGACCTCGGCCGGTTCGAGAAGCGCGCCGGCGATCCCGGGGATCGAGACAAGCGTGGCATAGAGATCGATGAACGTGCCGTCTTCTGCACCGGCAATGGGACGCGCCGCCGCGCGCGGGTCTTCAACCTGCTCAAAGGCGCGGTTCACCTGTCCGACATCCAGCGACAGACGCCGGATCGTGCCGTCCCCGACCAGCGTCTGCCAGTCGCCAGCCGCAGTCGCCTCGGCGTCGATTGCGTATTTCGGCCCTTCGGGCGCGGTTTCGGGGGCGAGCCCACCCAGACCCAGGGTGCGCGCCACCCGTATCGAGGACCGGACGACCGAATCGTCGATAACCATGATCGTGACCGTCGCGCCGGAGATGATGTTGAGATCATGCGCGACACCGCCAGCCGCCGCTTCGGCCGCGATGTCGAGACCGGCGTAAGAGCTGGTCAGCGCCTGCACCTTGGCCTCGGGAATGCCGATCAGGACGATGGGTTCGGAATGCTTGACCAGACGGACCGCGCGTAGCACGGCATCCTGTCCGATGGCGACCATCACGTGGATGGGTTTGCCGGAATAACCGGTCGTGCCGACAAAATCCGACGTGACGAAAGCCCAACCTACGGTTTCGCCTTCGCTCTGGACGGCGACAACTGGAAGGTCGTCACGGATCGATCCGAAGGCGTCTGCGCCTTCGATAAGCTCGGAAGGGGAAACTTCAGCGAGGAACTGTTCGAGCACCGGGCTCTGCGCGGATGCGGGCGCGGCGACTGCGGCAAGCAGGAACAGCATGCAAAAGAGGCGTTGGAACAGGAACATCAGGCTTCTTTCTCGGTCGGGGGAGCGCGCGGGACCGGCAACCGGCCGCGTTCACGGGGGCGGATTGCCGATTTCAAGATGCATGGAACGGCGGTCGCAAAGAACATCGGCCGGTCCTGGGCAGAAGCTTCGAGGATCAGGCAAACGCCACCGGACGATGGACAGGCGGCACAGCCGCAATCGCAAATGGCCTCGTCCGGTGCCTCGATTGGATTGCCCTCTCGATCGACCGTTATCGTTTTTGCACCGTCGCCAGAGCAAATGACGATCTCGAACCCATCAACGCTCTCACTTGCATGGGCGCGACCTGCTCGGGCAACATCCGTGACCAATCCAATGACCCCGAGGATCACAAGAACGCGGCAGAAGACCTTGCAGAGGTTTCGAACGCGTACCGGGATTGTATGTGGTTCAGCCCTAGACATTCCAATACCGAGATATTTGGGTTATTACAGATCGCCCTTTTATGAGAGGCTTGTCGCAGCCAGCGCGAGTCGGCGCCTTGATTAAGATCAAATAAAATGATCTTTTTTCGAACCGGTCTTTCGGGCTGGGTGAATCCGGTCAACTAACGTGCTTGGAAAGCGAGAGCCTTTAGGGCGAGAAAGGTCCAACTCGTTCGGCAGGGCTCTTGCGCTCGTGACAGAGAATAAAGTGCAACTCGTCGAATTGGCGGAGCATCTCTTGCGTGTCAGAGCGATGTCGACGCGCGACATTAGAGCGTTTGCAAAGCACATCGCAGGCGAAAGGACCGTGGACAAAGTCTCGTGAGAAAGTCCTTGCGGCGGGAGTATTTGGCCCATGAAGAAACGCGGATCATTGCTTCTTTATGGACCAAATACTCAATTCCGCCCGTTCAGTGCCCACTGTCGTCCGAGGTTATGAGCTTGCGGCGCAGCCAGCCGGACAGCGTGTCCATCAGCATCACCATGATCAGAATGAGGATGATGTAATAGCTGACCTCTTCCCAGTCCTTTTGCGTGATCATGGCTTGGGTGAGCAAGAGGCCGATGCCGCCGCCGGTGATGGCGCCGATGATGGTGGCGCTGCGGGTGTTGGATTCGAGGTAATAGAGCAACTGGCTGAGCAGGACGGGGGTGATCTGGGGAATCACGCCGAAGCGATAGCGTTGCAGCGGCGAGGCCCCCGTCGACTGCACGCCTTCGATCTGTTTCTTGTCGACGTTTTCCAGCGCCTCGGAGAAGAGTTTGCCGAATGTGCCGGTATCGGTCAGCAGGATGGCCAGCGCGCCGGTCATCGGGCCGGGGCCAAAGGCGCGGGCCAGCACCAGCGTCCAGATCAGCGCGTCGACCCCGCGCAAGAGGTCAAAGACCCGCCGCATGGCCGCGCGCACCGCCATGATGGGCGAGAAATTGCGCGCCGCCGCAAAGGCCAGCGGCAGCGCCGCGATCCCCGCCCCCATGGTGCCGAGAAAGGCCATGAGGATGGTCTCAAAAATGGCCCAGATCACATCCTTGTGCTGCCACATGCGGTTGTTCCAGACGTCATGTGCCATGGCCGCGAGGTTGCTCTTGCCCTCGACGACGTGCTCGGAGGACAGGGCAAGCGTTGCCAGTTCCCCGAGGCTCTTGCCATAGAACGGGCTGTCGAGGGTGAACCAGAAGAGTTCCCAGCCGAAGTGATAGCGCATGACCTCGGTGCGGGCCCGTGTCAGCGTCACGCGGCCGGCGTCGGTGGTGATGTCGACGCGGGCGTTGCTGGCGCTGATCCAGTCGGGGATGGTGTCGGTGGGGAGCGAGAGTGCGATCCCCCCGCTGCGCGAGACCTCGGCCTCGATCAGCCCATAGTCCGGCACGTCGTAGAGAAGCCTGTTGCCGTCGATCAGCACGTCCTGCCCATGTTTCAGGGAGACCAGCGTGCGGTCCGGGCTCTGGATCTCGACCCAATCGGGGTGGGTGCCGTCGGGCCATGTGCCCTTGTTCTCGCCCTCGACCGCGATGCTGAGCGCGCCGCTGCGGTTGTCGCGGGTGACATGCGTCTTGTAGCTGTAGCTGTCGGCGACAAGGATGCGGGCATTGTCGAGCCGGGCGCGCTCGGCCAGCCCCATGATGTCGAAGGCAAAGAAGATATAGGCGAAATAGGCGAGGATCACCGCCGGGGCGGCAAAGGCGAGCCGCCGTTTGCGGCGAAAGAACGCCGTGGCGTCGAAATGAGGAGGGGTGATGTCGGTCATCATGCTCATGGCTTCAGTCCTCGCCGATCAGCGTGTTGCGAAAATGGCTGGACATCTGGTCAAACAGCACGATCGTGCCAAAGAGCAGCAGAAAGATCGCCGCAACCTCGTCATAGCGCCCTTGTCCCCAGCTGAAGGCGTTTTTCAGGTCATAGCCGATGCCGCCAGAGCCGACAAAGCCGAGGATGGCGGAGGCGCGGATGTTGATCTCGAAGCGCAGGAGCGCATAGCTGAGATAGTTGGGCGCCACCTGCGGGATGACACCCAGCCACATGCGCTGGCCCCATGTCGCCCCCACCGATTGCAGCCCCTCGACGGGTTTGAGGCTGGCGTTTTCATTCACTTCGGAAAAGAGTTTGCCCAGTGCGCCCATGGTGTGAATGGCGATGGCGATCATTGCGGGCACCGGGCCGCCGCCGAGGATGAAGATCAGCACGAGGGCAATCACGATCTCCGGCACCGCGCGCAGGATGTCCATGATCCGGCGAAAGAGGCCGATGAGCCCGGGCCATTTGGCAAGGCCGCGCGTCGCCAGAAGCGAGATCATGCCTGCGCCGAGCGCGCCCAGCAGGGTAGAGGCAGCGGCGATGTTGACGGTCTCGATCAGGGAGGGCAGGAATTTCCACATCAGCCCCGGCAGGTTGGCGATTTTCTGACCAGCCTCGGACAGCACCTCGCCGGGGAACTGAAAGATGTTGCCGATCCCGTCCCAGAAGCCGCCCGCGTTGCGCCCGTCCGCCACGCGAAAGCCCGAGACCATCAGCGCCACGAAGACGATCAGCATCACCGCGCCATAGGCGCGTTTGCGCCGGGTCATCTCCAAATAGGCGTCCTGCACGGATTTCACCCGCGCGGCGGCCTGTCCCGCGGTCATGTCGGTCATTCCGGTCCTCCGTCAAAAGAGACCGGGCCCGCGTCGATGCAGGCCCGGTTCAATGGTCGTGTTACGGCCTTAGTTCGAGGCCTTGCGTGCCTCGATGATCGAGAGATAGGCGTCGTGGGTGATCGGCATGAAGCCGAGCGCCTCACCCTGAAGCACGCCGTAGGCGCAATCGGGGTCGATGGATTTCAGCGAGGCCCAGAGGCCCGTGACCTTGAGCTTCACGTCTTCGGGCAGCGCCTGACGCAGCACGACGGGGCCCTCGGGGATGGGCTTGGATTTCCAGATCTCGACGATCTGGTTCATATCGACAAGGCCTGCATCCACGGCCTTGCGCAGCGCGCCCGAGTTGTAGCCGTCTTCCCACGCGCCCTGACCATCGGCCCAGGTCACGCCCGCGTCGATATCGCCATTGGCGACGGCGACGATGGTCTGCTCGTGGCCGCCGGTGAATTTCACTTCGCCGAAATAGTCGCCCGATTCCATGCTGGCGCCGGTCTCGACCGGGATTTCAATGGAGGGGATCAGGTAGCCCGAGGTCGAGTTCGGATCGCCGAAGCCGAAGGTCTTGCCCTTCATGTCCGCGAGCGAGGTGATGCCGGTGTCCTTGCGGGTAAAGCCGATGGAGTGATAGCCGTAGGAGCCGTCCATGTTGACCTTGACCAGAACCGGCTCGACCGCGCTCGGATCGGTCAGGTAGGTCTTGGCATAGGACGAAGCGCCGAGCCAAGCCACGTCGATGGTGCCGCCCAAGAGACCCTGGATCACGCCGTCGTAATCGGCGGGGGTAAAGACCTTGGTGGGCACGCCCAGCAATTCCTCGGTCTTGGCGCGCAGGCATTCGTTCGAGGTCATGCGGTCCTGGGCGTTCTCGCCGCCCAGCACGCCAATGCGGAATTCCGTGATCTTGGCTTCGCCATGGGTATCGGCGAAGGCCGCGCCGGTGAGCGCGGTGGTCGCGAGGATGGCAGCAACGAGTTTCTTCATGGATGTCTCTCCAGTTGGGTTGATGGACCGCCACCCCCGGCGGCCCATGGGTGGTTGGGGTCGTCAGATCGCGGCCTCGGCCTCGCGCAGGGCGCGGGCGGTGTTGCGGTCGAGCGTTTCGATCGAGGTCGAGGTGCTGTCTTCGGAGAACGAGGCATCGGCGCCGTAGATGTCGCGGGCGACGCCGGTGGTCAGTTGGGCCGGGGTGCCGTCGAACACGACGCGGCCATGCAGCATGCCGATCACCCGGTCGCAATAGCGCCGCGCGGTGTCGAGCGTGTGCAGGTTGGCAATGACCGTGCGCCCGTCCTCTTCATGGATGCGGCGCAGGTCGTCCATCACGAGTTGCGCATTCATCGGATCGAGGCTGGCGATGGGTTCATCCGCGAGCACGATCCTGGGGTCCTGCATCAGGGCGCGGGCGATGGCCACGCGCTGTTGCTGCCCGCCCGAGAGCGCCTCGGCCCGTTTGGGGGCATGGTCGGCAATGCCCAGCCGGTCGAGGATTTCGATGGCGCGGTGAATGTCGGCGTCGGGATAGAGATTGAACATGGTGGCCAGCGTCGAGCGGCGATTGAGCGTGCCGTGCAGCACGTTCGAGACCACATCCATGCGCGGCACGAGGTTGAACTGTTGAAAGATCATCGCGCAGTCGGATTGCCAGGCGCGCTTGTCGCCGCCCTTGAGCGCGGTCACGTCGCGCCCTTCAAAGAGGATGCGGCCGGAGGTGGCATCGGTCAGGCGGTTGATCATGCGCAGCAGGGTGGATTTGCCAGCCCCCGAGCGGCCGATGATACCGATCATCGCCGGTTTCTCGACGGTAAAGGACACTTTGTCGACGGCGGTGTTCTGGCCGAAGGTTCTGGTCAGTTTTTCGATGCTGAGCACGTCGGATGCCTCCTTGGGTCGGGCCACCGCATAACGCCGGTTCTCAAAGAGTTTGCGACAACCGCGTAAAACTTTTGCGACAGGGGTCTGAAAGGGCCAATGCCGCGCCCCGCGACAGCAGCACCTCTTGCGGCCCCGGGTCGGGCTGCGTATGGCTGAGGCATGACCGCGTTGCGCCGCCCCCGTTTGACCCAAGATGACTGGCTATTGGCCGGGTTCGAGGCGCTATGCGAAACAGGCCCGGCGGCGCTGGGGGCAGAGCCCTTGGCGCGGCGGCTGGGGGCGACGAAAGGCTCTTTCTACTGGCATTTTGCGGATGTTCCGGCCTATTCCCAAGCGCTTTTGACGCTGTGGGAGGAAGACGCCGCGCGCGGTCTGGAGGTGGCATCAGAGGCGGCAACCGATGTGGCGCGGCTGCGGGGATGCGCGCAGGCGATGGCCGGCACCGCTGAGGCCGAGAGCATGATCCTTCGCGCCGAATCAGCGATCCGGGCCTGGGCCGGGACCGATACCATGGCCGCAGAGGCGGTGGCGCGCGTGGATGAGATGCGATTGGCGCATCTGCATCGGCTGCTTTCTGCCTGCGACATCGGCAATCTGGAAATGGCCCGGATTCTCTATGGGGCCGCGATTGGCATGCAGGCGATGCGCGACCCCGCGCAGGATCAGGCTGCGCCTGCCATAGGGTCGCTGGTCGATCTCATTCTGGCGCTGAGGTAAGGCCGATGCGGCTGGTTCTGGCGGTCGTGGCGCTGTCGGTGCTGGGATACTGCAAGGACGAGACCGTGACGGGCCATGGCGGGGCCGAAAAGGTCTGGCATCTGGAGAGTTTGGATGGCGTAGGCTTTGCAGCGCGCGCCACGCTGGAGTTTCCGGCAGAGGGGGAATTGCGCGGCGAGGGGCCGTGCAACAGCTATTCGGGCGAGCAGACCGTGCCCTATCCGTGGTTCTCCGCCGAAGGCGTGGCTGCAACCGAGCGGGCCTGTCCGGAGTTGGCGCAGGAGGCGGCCTATCTCGCGGCGCTGGGCGAGATGACACTCGTCGAGGTGCTGGGGGACGTCATGATCCTGTCCAATGACGCGGGCCGCGAGATGGTGTTTCGGGCGAAGTAGGGGGCCGTGCCCGGGGCGCCGTGAGGCCGGTCTCGGGAGACCAGCCTTGCCGCCCTCTCAGATCAACGCGCGTTCGCGGCTGATCATCGCGGCATGGGCGCGGTTGCGGGCGTTCAGCTTTTTGCAGATCGAGCGCATGTGCATCTTGATCGTCACCTCGTTGGTGCCCATGTCGCGCGCGATTTCCTTGTTGGTCAGGCCATCGGCGGCAAGGCGCAGAACGAAGAGTTCCTTTTCCGTCAGATCATGGTCCGGCCCAGCCTTGTCGAGGCCGGGGGTGCCCGCATCCATCGGCACAAAGACCTGACCCGAGTTGATCAGTTGCAGCACGCTGTTGAGCGATTGCAGCGGCATCGTCTTGGGGATCAGCCCCTTGCAGCCCAGTTCCAGCGCGCTGTGCAGGAAGTGCCGGTCCACCATACCGGTAAAGAGCACGACCTTGGCAGGCGAGGCTTTCTCGATCACGCTCTTGACGCTGGCAAGGCCCACCATGCCGGGCATCTTGAGGTCGAGAAGGACAATGTCGACATCGCTATGCTCGGTCAGCAGGCTGAGGATGCCTTCGTAGGAATCGGTGGTGATCGCCACGTTTCCGGGTTGTGCGTTGAGCATGTTGCCCACCGCTTCGGCCAGAAGGTTGTGGTCGTCTGCAAGAAGAATTTTCATAGACATTGCCTGGGTTGTCCTGCGCTGTAATTCGTTCGCGGCGTGGCGACGCGGCCCCAGCCCTGCGCATCGTAAACCAACCCCAGTTGATAGCCATTCCGGGGAAAAGTTCAATAGTTTCGGTGCGATTTGGCAGTGATCCGTCGTCAAGTGTTGCGTTTTTTGCAAGAGAGCGGGGTGGAGTCGCTCTACCAGCGTTCAAGTCTTCGGGCGATGGGGTGCCGCGCCGCCCCGAGGAAACAGGCGACGGCGCAGACCATCAGCAGCGCAGCCTTGGGTTGCGGAGCCTCGAGCGCGGTGCCGAGCGACCACAGGCCGACGCCGATAAAACAGAGGGTCGAGATCATTTCTCCGGTGGAGCGGGGGCGCTCGGTCATTGTTGTCTCCATCTGAGGGGGCGGCCAAATTCGTCAAGGGTGAGATCGGGCGGCAGGTCCACATCGGGCATGGGGGCGGGTTGCCCCTGTTCCAGACGCCAGACATGCGCGAGGATCACCGCCACGGCGGCAAAGAGCACATCGGGAATTTCCCGGCCAATCGCGCCGGTAAAATAGAGCGCGCGGGCCAAGGGCGGCACTTGCAGCGTGGTCACACCGGCGCGACGGCCCCGGCGGATCACGGCATGGGCCATCGGTCCCTTGCCCATCGCAAGGATGCGCGGGGCGCTATCGCTGCCCGGTTCATAGCGCAGGGCCACGGCGAAATGCGTGGGGTTTGTGATGATGGCGGTGGCCATTGGCACGTCGGCCAGCGCCTTGCGTTCCGAGGCGCGGCGCGAGGCCTGCATCTGGCGGCGGCGCATGGCACCTTTCTGTTCGGGCGAGCCTTCGGATTCCTTGGATTCGTCCTTGATGTCCTGCCGCGACATGCGCATGGACTTGGTGTTGGAATGAATCTGCCAGGCAAGATCGAGGGCTGCGATCACCACAAGGCCGATGAGCAGCCCGCCCATGACCCGCAACATGGCAGTGCCAAAGAGCACCATCGCATCGCCGGAGGCCAGCGCGGACGAGCTTGCGAGTGCCGGCAGCAGCGGGGCGAGCATCAGCACCCCGGCGGCCAGGAGCAGGGTCACCTTGAGGATGGCCTTGCCCAGATCGACCAGCGCCTTCATCGACACCATCCGCCCCAGCCCGGTGAGCGGGTTCAATTTCTCGGGTTTGAAGCCCAGTGCCTTGGGCGCGAAATTGAGGCCGCCCATCGCCGATTGCGCCATCAGCACTGCGGCCAGCAGTGGCAGGCCAAGCCCTGGACCGGCGGCGAGCATCCACATCATCATGGTATGCGTCCGCTCGATCATCATCGCGTCGAGCGATTGCACGCCGTCGATGACCAGCCCCGTCGCCCAGAGCCCCGCGAGGCCCGGCAAGGCCCATTGCCCGGCGCTGAGGATGAGCGCGCCCATGCCCAGCGTGACCAGCACGAAAACCTCGGTCGAAGTGGTGATCCGACCCTCTTCGCGCGCCTCCTGGCGGCGTTTCTGGGTTGGCTCTTCGGTCTTTTCCTGTCCGTCGTCTGCGTCAGCCATTGGGTAATCCGTTCAACATCTGCATCAGATGCTGCAAGGCCTGTGCCACCCGTTCCGACAGGGCGGGCCCAAGGCTGGTGACGGTGAGAAAAAGCAAGAGCAGCGTCGCGGTCATCGTCAGCGGAAAGCCGAAGGCAAAGAGATTGAGCGAGGGGGCAGAGCGGGTGATGACGCCGATCACAAGGTTCAGAAGCAAGAGCACCGACACCACCGGCATCATCAATTGCGCCGCGTTGGCGAACATCATGGGGGCGGCGCTGAGGCCCGCGTCGAGCAGCACCGCGCTCGCGATGGGCGTGCCGATGGGAATGAGGCGGTAACTGTCGAGGATCAGGCGGATGGCGGCCAGATGCCCGTCTTCGGTCACGAAAATGGCCAAGAGGAAGAGCATGAAGAACTGGCCGATCACCGGCGATTGCGACCCGCTGGTGGGATCGACCTGCGCCGCAAGGCCGAGACCGGCGGTATTGGCGATACGGTCGCCCGCCATGACGGCGGCGGCAAAGAGGATTTGCAGCACCATGCCCGCCGAGAGGCCGATCGCCATCTCGCGAAAGGCGATGACCACGCTGGAGAGGCTGGAGAGCGCGTCGGGCTCGGGGATCGGCACCTGTCCCATCAGCGGGACCGTGAGACACACCGAAATGATGATCCGCACCGGCAGGGAGATGAAGCGCGCCGCAAAGAGCGGTGCCGACAGGACAAACGCCCCGATCCGCAGCATCGCAAAAAGAAATTGCAGCGCCAGCCCCGTCAGCTGCGTGAGCTCAACACCGGGCAGGCCGGTCGCGGAGGGGGCCAGATCGGGCAGCATCCTAGTGCATCGTCGCAATCGTGTCGAACACATGGGTGAAATAGTCGGTCATCGTGCTGAGCATGAAGCCCGACATCAGCGCCATGGTCACGATCACGATGGCCATTTTCGGCACGAAGCTGAGGGTCTGTTCGTTGATCGAGGTGGCGGCCTGAAGGATGCCGATCACCAGACCCACGGCGAGCGCCACCAAGAGAACCGGCCCCGCCGTCAGCAGGATGTTCCAATAGGCCATGCGCAGATGTTCGATATTGGCGTCGAAATCCATGGTCAGAGCGCCCCCTGAAAGCTGGAGGCGAGCGAGCCCATGGTCAGCGCCCAGCCATCCACCAGCACGAACAAAAGCAGCTTGAAGGGCAGAGACACGATCATCGGTGAGAGCATCATCATCCCCAGAGCCATCAGGATCGAGGCGATCACCATGTCAATCACCAGAAAGGGCAGAAAGAGCAGAAAGCCGATCTGGAACGCGGTTTTCAGTTCCGAGGTGATATAGGCGGGCAAGAGCACCCCCACCGGCACATCGGCATCGCTGGCATAGGGGGCATCGCCCGCCAGTTCGGCGAACATCAGGAGGTCGTTCTGCCGGGTATTGGCCAGCATGAAGCCCGAGAGGTGATCCCAGGCCAGCCGGATGGCCACATCCGGGGCCATCTGCCCGTCGAGATAGGGGCTGAGCGCGGTGTCGTAGATCTCGGTCAGCACCGGCTGCATGACGAAGAAGGACAGGAAGAGTGCGATTGCGATGAGCACCTGATTGGGCGGTGTCTGCATCGTGCCCATGGCTTGCCTCAGAATTGAGAGCACGATGATGATGCGGGTAAAGGCGGTCATGCCCAGCACCAGTGAGGGCAGCACCGTGAGCGCCGTCATCAGCGCCAGAATTTGCAGCGAGAGCGAATAGGTGGTGCCGTTCTCATCCGAGAGGGTGATCGCGGGCAGCCCCTGTTGCGCCAGAACCGGCGCGGGCAGGACGAGGGCGAGGATCAGGAGCGGAAGAAGGCGGTTCATGCTGTGGTCCCCTCGGCCCGGGGCAACAGGGTGAGGGCTGTGCCGGACCGGCGCCCCGTCACCACGAGCACGGTTTGGCCTTCGGCCTTGAGCAAGAGCGCGCGGCTGTCGCCGCCCAGATTGAGGGTCTCGGTCAACTCAAGGCTGCGCCCTGCGGCCAGACGGGCACTGAGCGGCGCGCGCTTGTGGCGGATCACGGCCCATGCCAGCACGAGCACGCCGAGAAAGCCCGCAATGGTCAGGATGCGGTCGGGGGTTAGAACGTCCACGGGGCAATCTCCTGCGACGGTTGATCAAGGTTCAGTTGATCAACCGTTGCAGGTTTCGTGCCACGCGAAGGGGTAGGGTGTCAGACGGTTTCGATCCGTTGCCGGGGATCGACGATGTCGCCAAAGCGGATGCCGAATTTCTCGCCCACGACGACCACCTCGCCCTTGGCGATGGGGGTGCCGTTCACCAGAATGTCGAGCGGGTCGCCCGCCATGCGGTCCAGTTCCACGACCGAGCCTTCGTTGAGGCGCAAGAGGTCTTGCAGGGTGATCTGGGTATTGCCCACCTCGACGGTCATGTTGACGCGGACATTGGCCAGAAGGCCCAGGTCCACGTTGCTGGTGTCGGGCTGGTCGTTCAGTGCTGTGGTGTCAGTGGTCATGGCGGGGTCCTCTGGATCAGGGTTCGATACGGCGGGTGAGCGAGAGCGCGGCGCGGCCGTTCTGCGCGCCCGGCTCGGCGTCAAAGAGCGGCGTGCCCTCGACCAGCAATTGCGGGCGCAGGGTCAGATCGACCGGCACCACGCGGCCGGGGCGCAGGCCCGTGAGGGCGCTGATCGCCACATTGGGTTCGGCCAGACGCGCCGTGACATTCAGCGGCACCGCCATCACCGCCTCGCGCAGGCGGTTGCGCCAGCGCAGGTCGTCGGCCACCTGATCGGACTGCATCCGCGAGCGCAGGCGCGCCGCAATGGGTTTGAGCGCCTGAAGCGGATAGATGAGGTCCAGCGTGGCCGGGTCCGCCTCGGGCAGTTGAATGATGAAGGAGCAGCAGACGACCTTTTCCTCGCTTTCGACGAAGGTGGCGAATTGCAGGTTGTCCTCGTGCACGGGGCTGTCAAAGCTGAGCGGGATGAGATCCCGCCATGCCGCTTCCAGGGCGCGATAGATCCCGGTGGTCACGATCTCGATCACGCGGGTTTCGCTGGCGGTGAATTCGGCGCGGCCCCCTGGCAGATAGGCGATATTGCCGCCGTAATAGGCATTGGTCAGCAGGGAAACGAAACTGGGGGGCAGCATGATGAGCTGATTGCTGCGCAGCGCATCGACGCGGGCGGTGGTGAGGCTGACAAAGTTCTCCAACTCGTCGCAATAATGCGAGAAGCTTTTGACCTCGGGCGGAAAGGCGGAGATGCGTGGGTGCATCCGCAGGAACGGCAGAAACACGGGGCGCGCCAGACGGCAAAAGCGTTCGTTGACCATGCGCAACCCGTGATAGTCGCCCATGATCGACAGGTTGTCAGAGCCAAATCTGTAGCGCTTGACGTTCTCGGTGCCGTGGCTCTGCTCTTTCTCCATGTCGAGCAGGCCGTCGACAAGGGCTGCGACCTCGTTCGAGCTGAGTTTGTGGGTGGCGCTGGCGGGGGGGCGGGCCATGGCGGGACCTATTGCAGAACAAAGGAGGGAAAGAACACGCCCTCGATGCCGCCGAAACCTTCGAGCGCTTCGAGCCGGGCGTTGATCGCGGACTTGAGCGCCTCGGCCAGGGCCTCGCGCCCGGCGGTGCCTTCGACATCCTCTTCGGCAAAGCCCGAGATCACGGCCAGCATATCCGAGCGCAGCGCCATGGCGTGGGTTTCGACATTGGCGATGACGCTCTCGTCATATTGGGTCGAGACACCGACGCCGATCTGAAGAAACCGGCGCGAACCTTTGAGGTTGGTGGTCAGCGGGTCGGGAAACTCGTGGTAGCGGGTTTCGAACACGGGCGCCTCGGGCATTTCCTTGGGGATACGCTTGGGGCCGCCCTCGCCGTCGCCCGCAGCCTCGGAGGCGGCGGTTTCCAGTTCGATGAGGCGCAGCACCTCTTGCGACGGCGACAGCGCCCCGCCGGAGAGGTAGAATCCCGCGCCGAAGCCGCCGCCGCCAAGGATGAGCGCCATCAAGAGCCAGACGAGCATCTTCTTGAGAAAGCCCCCCTTGGGGCGGGCATCGAGATTGGGGAGTGCGGCATCGGCCATGGGAAACCTCAGGCGATCAGGTCAATGGAAGAGCGCGCGGATGCGCGCGGGGGCAGTGGTTGTGCAGGCATGTCGTCAAAGGCGGTCGCATCGCCCTGCGCACCCGGTTCGGTGCCGGGATGGCCATTGCCGCGCGGGTTGGCATCGCCGCCCGTCGGGCCAAAGCCAGATGCGGTGCCCGAGCCACCGGCCGTGGTGGTGGACTGGTTGCCCATCTCAAGTCCGGCGCGGGCCATGGCCTCGGCCAGACGCGGCTGCGCCTCGGCTATGGCACGGGCGGCCTCGGGGGTTTCGGTCACGATATGCACATGGGTCACACCGTCCTGCGTTTCGAGCCGGATGTTCAGCGGCCCAAGACGCTCGGGCGTGAGCGTGATGGTCAGCGTGTCGAGATTGGCGCTGGCCCCGTGCCGGATGTCCTGCACCATCTGTTCGGGCCATTGAGGGGCCGCGAGATCGAGGGTCTGGGGCAGGGGCGCTGTTGCCAGCGGTGCGGAGGCGCTGCTGGGAAGGGCGGGCTGCGGCGCGGCAAGGGCATTGCCCTCGGCTGTGGTTTGGGTCGGGGCCACGGCGGTTTCGGCAGGGGCAGGCGCGGCGGTTTCGGCAGGAGCAAGCGCCGCGGAGCCAGTGCCGAGTGCAGGGAGGGCGGAGGCGCTTTCGGCTGTGGGCGCGAGGGCGGTCGGCTGTGTTGGCACGAGAGGGGCGGTGATGGGCAGGGCCGGAGCGGCGAGCCCCTGTGCCTCGGATGCCTCCGGGGCTTCGGTAAGGTCCGGTTTGTCGGCGGTCTCCGGCTCGGCCATCGGCTGTGCCACCTGCGCGGCAACGGGTGCCGCAACGGATGCGATGGCGGGCTGGATCTGTGGCGTGGTCGGGTCGGGCATGGCTGTGGTCTCGGCGCCCGGATCCGTGGCCTCGGCGGCCTCGGTGCCCGCATCGGCGACGTTGGGCGACTTGGTGCCAGCCTCTGCGGTGTGGGTGGGCGCCGTGCCGGTTTCTGCGGCTTCGGTGGCCTCGGTCCCGGTGATTTCGGGCAGGCTCTGGGCCTCGGTGAGGGTATCCAAACCGGATGGGGAGACAGGCGCGGCAGAAGGTTGCACCGCAACGGCAGGCGGTGTGGGGGCCGGTGTTGCCGGTGCTGCGGGGACTGCGGCCGTGGTGGAGAGAAGGTCAACAGAGGCAGGAAGGGAGACAGAGACAGGGGCAGGGGTCTCGACGGGCGTTTGAGCAAGTGTTTGAGCGGGTATCTGGACCGGGGTCTGCGCCGCATTCAACAGGGCGGAAAAGCCCTGGATCGGCACGCCAGAACCCTGGCCAAGCGTCGTCGCACCACGGGCAGGGGCCATGGCAGCGGGGGTGGGAAGGCTGGTCAATACCTGGGCGGTCATACTTGGCTCCGTCTGGGGGTCAGTCCAGAGGGTGCAAGCATCATGCCAAGCGGGCGGCGGGCAGGCGGCCCGCCGAACAGGCCCGGCACAACGAAAAAGGCACCCCGGAGCGGGGTGCCTTGGTCGCCCAGATGCGCGGGCGTTTACTTGTTGTCTTCGAGCGAGAGCGCCACGAAACGCGGATCGCCACCGCTGCGCACCAGCATCAGCAGGGATTTGCGCCCCGCCTCCTTGGCCTCGGCGATACGGTCTTCGAGATCGGCAATCGAGCTTACCTTCTGCTGTCCGGCCTCGGTGATCACGTCGCCCGCGCGCAGGCCCTTTTCATAGGCCTCGGACAATTCGTCGATGTTCACGACGACAAGGCCCGTGGCGGAATTGTCCAGCTCAAGCTGCGCGCGCAGCTCGTCGCTGAGCGGGGTCAAGGTCAGGCCCAGCAGGGTCTTTTCCACCGGTGCCCCGGGGGTGGCATCCTCGCCGGGTTGGGCCACGGGAATGGCGCCTTCGGCCTCTTCGCGGCGGCCCAGCGTGATCTTGAGCG
This sequence comes from Roseovarius sp., assembly GCF_027019125.1. Lineage (GTDB taxonomy): Bacteria > Pseudomonadota > Alphaproteobacteria > Rhodobacterales > Rhodobacteraceae > Roseovarius. The sequence continues at coordinate 405,760 of NZ_JALUXE010000027.1, forward strand.
TGGTGGTCTTGCCCTCGCGGTACACGACCACGCGCACGGTCTTGCCCACTTCGGTATTGCCCACGGTGCGCACGAGGCCGCGCGTGTCCGACACATCCTGCCCGTCAAAGGACAGGATCACGTCGCCGGCCAGCATGCCCGCCTCGGCGGCAGGACCTTCGGGCACGTCCGTGACGAGAGCGCCTGCGGCTTTCTCGAGCCCCATCGCTTCGGCCACATCGGCGGTCACGTCCTGAATCCGCACGCCCAGCCAGCCACGGCGCGTTTCGCCATATTGCTGCAACTGATCGACCACGCGCTTGACCACGTTCGAGGCCATGGAAAAGCCGATGCCGATCGAGCCGCCGGTGGGGCTGAGGATGGCGGTGTTCACGCCCACGACCTGACCGTCCAGATTGAAGAGCGGACCGCCCGAGTTGCCCCGGTTGATGGCGGCGTCGGTCTGGATGTAGTCGTCATAGGTGCCGCTGAGCGCGCGGTTGCGTGCCGAGACGATCCCGGCAGAGAGCGAGAACCCCTGACCCAGCGGGTTGCCCATGGCCAGCACCCAATCGCCCACGCGCGCGGTGTCGCTGTCGCCAAAGCTGACGAAGGGCAGCGGCTTGTCCGCCGTGACCTTCAGCAGGGCGATGTCGGTCTTGGGGTCGGTGCCGATCACCTCGGCGGGCAGGGTTTCGCCGGAAAAGAATTCGATCAGGATTTCATCCGCGCTTTCGATCACGTGGTTGTTCGTCACCACGAACCCATCCTCGGAAATCACAAAGCCCGAGCCAAGGGCCGACGAGCGCTGTGGCCGGTCGCCTTCGCCCAGACGGTCGCGGAACTGCTCGAAGAAATCCTCGAAGGGCGAGCCCTCGGGCACGATGGGGGCGGGGCCGGTGCCGCGTTCCACCACGGTCGAGGTGGTGATGTTCACGACCGCCGGGCTGATCTTGTCGGCCAGATCGGCAAAGCTGTCGGGGCGCGCCGCTGCGGCCAAGGCCTGCGCGATCAGGAACCCGACCATCAGGGCCATGACCCAGAGCGCCCGCAGGCTGGTGGACAGGGAACGTGTTTCGGAAATCGTTTGGGTCTTCACACCAATGTCTCCTTTGGTTCGTGCATTGGGCGGCCTGCGCGCGCCCCTCTTGCACCGGAATGTAGGCGGTCTTTGCCGGATCGCAAAGGTCGCAGGGTCAAATCACACCCATGTGACCTCTTTGGTTCGGCAAGATCAAGCGCCAAGCGTCTTGGCCGCCCAGACAAGGATCAGCCCGAGCACCAGTGCCAGCGCCCCCACCAGCCGCCGCGCCTCGGGGGGCATCGCCGAGAGGGCCACCAGCATCTGCTCTATGAGCGAAGGGGCCAGCGCATAGACCAGCCCCTCCACGATCAGCACCAGCCCCAGCGCAAGAAGCGCGGTTTCGATCATTCCGATGATGTTCCGGACTTGAGATAGTCGAAGAACTCGCTATCCGGCGTCATCACCATCGAGGAATTGCCGCCTTGCAGCGCCTTTTCATAGGCTTCGAGCGAGCGGTAGAAGGCAAAGAACTCGGGGTCCGCACCAAAGGCCTGCGCAAAGATCGCGTTGCGTTCGGCGTCAGCCTCGCCTCGGATCACCTGCGCTTCGCGCTCGGCATCCGAGAGGGTCTCGGTCACGGTCCGGTCGGCAAGGGCGCGCACGCGCTGCGCGGCCTCGTTACCACGGGCGATCTCGTCGGCGGCTTCCCGCTCGCGCTCGGCGCGCATCCGGGCAAACGTGGCTTCGAGGTTCTGCTCGGGCAGGTTGGTCTGCTTGAGCCGCACATCCACCACGTCAAGGCCGAGGCCGGCGGCGCTGCTTTGGGCCTGCCGCTGGATACGGCGCATCAGCTCGCGACGGTCCTCGGACAGGATCGTGTCGGACGTGACCTGATCGGCACCCAGAACTTCGCGGATCTGCGCATTCAGGATCGACGACAGGCGGTCCTCGGCCAGACGCACGCCGCCCACGCCCACGGCCTGGCGGAACTGCACCGCGTCGCGGATGCGGTAGCGGGCAAAGGCGTCGACCACGAGGCGGCGGTCATCCGACGGCGTTACCTCGATGGTGTCGGTATCGAGCGACAGGATGCGGTCGTCATAGCGCACCACCTCCTGAATGAAGGGGATCTTGAACGAGAGGCCCGGCTCATCCTTGACGGCCTTGATCTGGCCGAATTGCAGCACCAATGCCTTTTCACGCTCATCGACTACAAAGATCGACGACAGGCCCAAAAAGCCCAGCACGACCACAAGAGGGATTAGAAATTTCGTCATGCTCTCAGTTCCCCTGTTCTGTCGAATTGCGGCGCAGTTCGTTCAGCGGCAGGTAGGGCACAACCCCGTTGCCGCCTTCGCTGCCGACGATGGCACTGTCGAGAATGGTCTTGTCGATTCCGCCCAGAACCCGCTCCATCGTCTCGATATAAAGACGTTTGCGCGTCACATCGGGGGCCTTGGCGTATTCTTCGAGAACCGAGGTGAAGCGGCTGGCGTCACCCTGTGCCTCGTTGACCACGCGGGCGCGATAGCCCTCTGACTGTTCGAGGATCTGCGCCGCCTCACCGCGCGCTTCGGCCAGCACCCGGTTGGCATAGGCATCGGCCTGTCGTTGCAGACGGTCGCGTTCCTGTTCGGCGGCCTGCACTTCGCGGAAGCTGTCGATCACCTCACGCGGCGGATCGGCCTTGTCGAGGTTGACCCGCACGACCTGAATCCCGCTGTCATATTCGTCGAGCGCTTCCTGGATGTTGCGCATCGCCGTATCGGCGATGATGCCGCGATCCCGGTTGAGAATGGGGGCCAGATTGGAGGCGGCGATGATCTCGCGCATCACCGATTCCGATACCGCCTGCACCGTCAGTTGCGGATCGCGGATGTTGAAGAGCAGTTTTGCCGGGTCCGAGATGTTCCACACCACCTGGAAACCGATATCGACGATATTGGCATCGGTGGTCAGCATCAGCCCCTCTTCGCGCCCCCCGGTGTTGCGGCCGATGTCTTCGGTCCGCTCCGAGGTCACATTGACGATTTCCGCACTGACGATGGGCCAGGGGGCAAAGTTCAGACCGGGATTGCCGGTCTTGTAATATTCACCCAGAAACAACTCGACCGATTGCTCTTCGGGCTTGACCGTATAGAGGCTGGCGAAAACCCAGAGCGCCACGGCACCCAGGGCCGCAAGGCCGATGGTGCCCTTGCCAAAGCTCGGCCCGCCTTCGCCGCCGGTGCCGCCGCCCCGGTTGCCGCCGCCACGCCCGCCCATGAGAACGCGAAGCTGATCCTGACCCTTGCGCACCAATTCGTCGATTTCGGGCAGTTGCGGTCCTCCTTCGGGAGGGCGCCGACCGCCCCCGTTGTTGCGGCCGCGGTCATCGCCGCCGCCGCCCGAATTTCCGCCGCCGCCCCATGGGCCGCCAGAGTTTCCAGCCATACGTTTGTCTTCCCTTGTTGTCCTGCCGTTGCCGGCCCGATTCACAACCTGTGCAGCACAGGCGAAAAATCAAGCGGTGCGCACAGGCGTTTTCATCGTTACCAGCTCTTCCGACATGGTCGGATGCACCGCTACGGTGCGGTCGAAATCCTCTTTCGTGGCCCCCATCTTGACGGCGATGCCCGCCAACTGGATCATTTCGCCCGCGCCGGGGGCGACGATATGACACCCCAGAACCTTGCGGGTGGCCTGACTGACGATCAGCTTCATCAGCACCCGGTCGGGACGCCCGGCAAAGGCCGAGTGCATCGGCCGGAACGAGGTTGCATAGACCTCGATCGCCTCTTGATCGCGCGCGGCCTCTTCGCTCAGCCCCACGGTGCCCATTTCCGGTTGGGTGAAAATCGCGGTGGGGATGAGATCGTGATCGACGGGCGTCGGGTTGCCGTTGAACACCGTCTCGACAAAGGCCATGCCTTCGCGGATGGCCACGGGCGTGAGGTTGACGCGGTCGGTCACATCGCCAATCGCATAGACCGACGGCACGCCGGTCTGGCTATAGCGGTCAACGACAATCTCGCCCTTGCGGCCCACGGCAACGCCTGCGGCCTCCAGCCCCAGATTCTCCGTATTGGGGGCGCGCCCGGTGGCGAACATCACCTCTTCGAACACCGCTTCGCTGCCGTTGGTGCCGGTCACGCGATAGCCGCCCTCGACCTTTTCCATCGTCTCGATATTGGTGCCCAGATGCAGGGAGATCCCAGAGGCGATCATCTCGTCCGAGACCAGCCCGCGCGCCTCTTCATCAAAGCCGCGCAGGATCTGCGCGCCCCGATAGAACTGCGTGACCTTGACCCCCAGACCGTTGAGGATACAGGCGAATTCGCAGGCGATATAGCCGCCGCCGACAATCAGGATCGACTTGGGCAGGCGCTCAAGATGAAAGATGTCATTGCTGGTGATCGCGTGTTCCGCGCCGGGCAGATCGGGTTTCACAGGCCGTCCGCCGGTGGCGATGAGAATATGTTTGGCGCTCAGACGGGTGCCATCGGCCAGCTCGACAGTATGCGGATCAACCAGCCGCGCCCGGCTGTCATAGGTCTTGACCCCGTTATTCTTGAGGATGCCGCGATAGACCCCTTCGAGCCGGTCCAGTTCCGCATGCAGCTTTTCCCGAAAGGTGGCCCAGTCGAAGCCACCGGCATGGACCGTCCAGCCATAGGCCTGCGCATCGGCCATCGCCCCGCGATATTCCGAGGCAAAGACCATCAGTTTCTTGGGCACACAGCCGCGAATGACGCAGGTGCCGCCGTAGCGGTCCTCTTCTGCCAAGGCCACGCGCGCGCCACCCTGTGCCGCGACCCGCGCCGCGCGCACCCCGCCAGAGCCGCCGCCGATCACGAAAAGATCGTAGTCGAATGCCATCAGTATCCCCTCAATCCGTCAGGTCGCGAAAGAGATTGTCGGTCTCGACAAAGTCGAGCCGGTCCTCTTCGACCGTGCCTTCGTTGATGTCGCGGGTTTCCACCCGCCCGTCGCCATAGCCCAGAATGACCACATCGCAGATATCAAGGAAAAGCCCGTTTTCAACCACCCCCGGCATCTGATTGAGCGCGATCGAGAGTTGATGCGCGGCCCCGATGCGCCCGAGATGCAGATCGAGAATGTAATTGCCCTCATCGGTGATGAAGGGCCGCGCGCCGTTCATCCGCAGCGTGGCATCGCGGCCCAGCACATCCATGTTGATCAAGAGTTCCTCGACCAGCGATTTCGTGGTCTGCCAGCCAAAGGGGATCACCTCGACCGGAAGGGGGAAGGCGCCCAGCGTCTCGACCTCCTTGCCGACATCGGCGATCACGATCATCTGGTCAGAGGCCGTCGCCACGATCTTTTCCTGCAAGAGCGCGCCGCCGCCGCCCTTGATCAGGTTGAGATTGCTGTCGAATTCATCCGCCCCGTCGATGGTGAGGTCGAGCCATTTCGCCTCGTCCAGGCTGATGACCTCGATGCCCACCTCTCGCGCCAGCTCCGCCGTGCGCGTGGATGTCGGCACGCCGCGAATGCGCAGGCCGCCGTCGCGCACCATCTCGCCCAGACAGCGCACCATCCAGGCGGCCGTCGATCCGGTGCCAAGGCCCACGCGCATCCCGTCCTCGACAAAATCCACCGACCGCTTGGCGGCAACGAACTTGGCCTTGTCGATCGGTGACAATTCTCCGGTCATGGCAGCGACTCCCCGACTGTTTCGCAGGGGTTATAAGAGACTTGCCGCGCAGGTGCGAGACCGAATTCGCCCGAGCGACCGGGGGGCAAGCGTTAACCATTCCTAAACCCCTGCCGCGCTACGCATTAACCTTGTTCCAACAACAGGGGACTGCATGGTCGCGCGCGCCTATACCGTGGCCTTTGAAGGGGTCGAGGCCAAGCCCGTCGAAGTGCAATGCGCCGTAACACCCGGCGTGCCTGCCTTTTCCCTCGTGGGCCTGCCCGACAAGGCGGTGTCCGAGGCGCGCGACCGGGTGCGCGCGGCGCTCTCGGCCATGGCCATCGCCCTGCCGTCGCGGCGCATCACCATCAACCTCTCGCCTGCCGACATGCCGAAAGAGGGCAGCCATTTTGACCTCCCCATCGCGTTGGCCCTTCTGGCGGCGCTCGAAATCATCCCGCATGACGCCGCCGAGGGCACAACGGCATTGGGGGAGTTGTCGCTCGACGGCACGCTGGTGCCGGTGATCGGTGCGCTCCCCGCCGCCATGGCTGCGGCCGAGGAACATCGCATCCTGCTCTGCCCCAAGGCCTGCGGCCCCGAGGCGGCCTGGGTGGGGGCGGTGCAGGTGATCGCCGCTGCGTCGCTGGCGGATGTGGTGCGCCACTACACCGGGCAGGCGCCCATCCCCGCCTCGGACCCCGGCGAGGTGATCGCGCCACCGCAGGGCCGCGACCTGCGCGACGTCAAGGGACAGGAACGCGCCAAGCGCGCGCTGGAAATCGCCGCCGCAGGCCGTCACCACCTGATCATGATCGGCACGCCGGGATCCGGCAAATCCATGCTGGCCGCGCGTATGCCGGGTATCCTGCCACCGCTCTCGGCCCTCGAGGCGCTGGAAACCTCGATGATCCATTCGCTTGCGGGGCTCTTGTCCGAGGGGGGCATCAACCGCGCCCGCCCCTTTCGCGAGCCGCATCACACCGCCTCGATGGCCGCGATCGTCGGCGGCGGGCGCAGCGCCAAGCCGGGGGAAATCAGCCTTGCGCATAATGGCGTGCTCTTCATGGATGAGTTTCCCGAATTTCCCCGCACCGTGCTGGAAACCCTGCGCCAACCCATCGAGACCGGCGAGGTGATGGTCGCCCGCGCCAATGCCCATGTGAAATACCCCTGCCGATTCATGCTGATCGCTGCCGCCAACCCTTGCAAATGCGGCTATCTGAGCGACCCCAACCGCGCCTGTTCGCGTGCGCCCAACTGTGGCGAGGATTACATCGGGCGCATTTCGGGCCCGCTGATGGACCGCTTCGATCTGCGGATCGAGGTGCCGCCCGTGGCCTTTGCCGATCTCGATCTGCCCGCCTCTGGCGATGCCTCGGCCACGGTCGCGGAGCGCGTGGCGGGGGCGCGGGCGGTGCAGGCGGCGCGCTTTACGGACCACGCCCATATGCGCCTCAACGCTGACGCCGAAGGGGCGGTGCTCGACGAGATCGCCACCCCCGATGCCGAGGGCCGCGCGCTCGTGACGCGCGTCGCCAGCCGCTTTGGGCTGACGGCGCGGGGCTATCACCGGGTGTTGCGCGTGGCGCGCACCATCGCCGATCTCGACGGCTCGGACCATGTTCGCCTGCCGCATGTGGCCGAGGCGGTCAGCTTTCGCATCGCCGGGGTCAAAGAGACCTGATCCACCCCGCCAGATCGCGCAGGGTTTCGCCCGCTTCGGGCAGGACATTATGGAAAATGGGCCAGACATGCGGATGGTCGGGCTTGACGGTCGCCACGCTCTGCACCCCCTGCGCCACCAGCGCGGCCTGCATCCGCAGCGTGTCGTCGCGCAGGATTTCGGTATCGCCCACGGTCATCCACACGGGCGGCGCGCCGGTGAACCGGCCAAAGAGTGGCGAAGCGCGCGGATCGCGCGGGTCCTGGCCGCGCAAGAACATCTCCAGCATCTCGCCAATCCGGGTGGCCGACAGGACGCAATCGCGCGCGGCATTCTCGGTGACGGACGCGCCGGAATAGGTCACATCGGTGAGCGGCGAAAAGGCAAAGACGCCCATGGGCGGGACGAGGCCCCGCGCCAAAATCTCGTGCAAGAGCGCCAGCGCCAGCCCGCCGCCCGCACTATCCCCGCCAATGATCACCTCATGCGTCGACCGGAGCGCGCGGTAACACGCCAGCGCATCGTCGATCTGCGCCGGAAAGGGGTGCTCGGGCGCGAGCCGGTAATCGGGCAGACAGGCGGGCAGGCCGGTCAGCGCCGACAGCTTGGCCAGCATCGCGCGATGCGTGGTCGAGGTGCCAAAGACATAGGCCCCGCCATGGAAATAGAGGATCACCGGTGCAGGCCGCACACCACGGGCCCGCGCCCATTGCACTGGTACCCCGCCGAGGCTGGCGCGTTCAAACGACGTGCCAAGAGGGGCATGGAAATAGAGCCGGGATTTCAACGCAAAGGACCGCCTGAGGCGGTCCTTGTCATGGCGCGCCAGCGCCGGCTTTTCGAACCAGCGCAGGTGGCGGTTCAAGAGGCGCAGCTGCCAGCTCATCCCCGCCGCGCCGCGATGGCATCCCATATGAGACCCGCGCCATTGGTGCCGTCAAACCGTTCCAGCTCTTGCAGGCCGGTGGGCGAGGTCACGTTGATCTCCGTGAGGTATTCGCCGATCACGTCGATCCCCACGAAGATCTGTCCCTTCTCGCGCAGCAGTGGCCCGATGGTGGCGCAAATCTCGCGGTCGCGGGCGGTCAGCTCCACCTTTTCGGCGCGCCCGCCCACATGCATGTTCGAGCGCGTCTCGCCTTGGGCGGGCACGCGGTTGATGGCCCCGATCGGTTCGCCATCGACCAGAATGACCCGCTTGTCGCCCTTGCTCACGGCGGGCAGGTATTTCTGGACAATCAGCGGCTCGCGGCTGAACCCGGTGAACATCTCGTGCAGGCTGGCAAGATTGCGGTCGCTCTCGGGCAGGTGGAACACGCCCGCGCCACCATTGCCATAGAGTGGCTTGAGGATCACATCGCCGTGCCGTGCGCGAAAGGCCCGGATCGTGTCCAGGTCGCGGGCAATCGCGGTGGGCGGCATGAGTTGGGGAAAATCGAGGATGAGCAGCTTTTCGGGATAATTGCGCACCCAGAAAGGATCGTTCGCCACGAGCGTGCCAGGGCTCAGCCGCTGCAGGATATGGGTCGTGGTGATGTAGAACATGTCAAACGGCGGGTCCTGCCGCAGCCAGACGACATCGAAGGTGCTCAGATCGACCGTCTGCTCCGCGCCCAGCCGAAAATGGTCGCCCTGCACCCGCTGCACCGTCAGCGGCCAGCCCCGCGCCGTCACCCGCCCCTCGTCATAGGCCAGCCGGTCGGGCGTGTAGTAAAACAGCTCATACCCCCGCGCCTGCGCCTCTTCCGCGATGCGAAAGGTGCTGTCCCCGTTGATATTGATCGGCCCGATCGGGTCCATCTGAAAAGCGATTTTCATATCCTGCCCCTTTTCACGGTCTCCTGCCTACATGCGGCAAGAGCGCGGGGGGCGCAATTCAGAAATGACCAAAGGCATTCTCGAGGATGCGCACATCCCCCCGGCCATCCACAATCCCCAGGTCGAACCGGACCGGGGCCAGCTGCCCCTCGGGCAAGAGGCCCAGATATTCCGAGGCTGCCGCATGGATACGCCGCATCTGGCCCTGATGCAGCCGTTCGATGGCCAGGTCGAAACTGGCGGCCTGCTTGACCTCGCAAAAGATATAGGTGTCGGGCGCGCGCAGGATCATGTCGATCTCACCGCTTTGCCCGCGCCAGCGCTGATGCAAGAGCGCCACCGCGCGCCGTTCATAGGCGCGCAACACGGCCGCCTCCGCCGCCTGACCCGAGAGATAGGCCCGCCGCCCCCGCTCCTGACGCAGCAAAAGCCCGGGCGGCACCGCTGCCGCCACGCCACCCGCCTCGAAATCAAACGCCAGTTGCCGCATTCCTTACTCCGATTCCGTTTGGTCACCCTTCGCCAGAAAGAGCGCCCTTTGATAGACCTCGCGCCGCGGCGTGCCGGTGTCCGCCGCCACCAGATCCGCCGCATCACGCACAGAATGCGCCTTGAGCGCGTCAAGCACCATCCGGTCTAGATCAACTTCCTTAATTTTCTCTGAACCGCCGCGATCAATGACCACGACAATTTCGCCTTTTGGTGTCGCATCGGCCAAGGACAGGGCCAGTTCCGCGAGCGTGCCGCGCCGGATTTCTTCGAATTTCTTGGTCAATTCGCGGCAGACCGCCGCCGCACGTGTGCCTCCCAGCACTTCGGCCGCATCGCGCAGCATCGCCGCCACCCGCTTGGGCGATTCGTAAAACACCAGCGTTGCGGGCACGCCCGACAGCTCCTTGAGCACCGTCTTGCGCTTGGAGGCGGTGTTGGGCAGGAATCCGGCAAAGAGAAACCGGTCCGTGGGCAGCCCCGCCAGCGTCAGCGCCGTGATCACCGCCGAGGGGCCGGGGGCAGAGACTAGGTCATACCCCGCCGCCACCGCCGCGCGGCCCAGATCGAACCCGGGATCCGCCACCATCGGCGTGCCCGCCTCCGAGGCATAGACCACCGATTGCCCGGCCTCGAGCGCCGCCAGAATCCGGGGCCGCATCTGTGCGCCATTGTGATCGTGATAGGGCCAGAGCGGGCGCTCGCCCAAGGACACGCCGTGAATTTCCATCAGCCGCCGCAGGCTGCGGGTATCCTCGGCCGCCAGCACATCCGCCGAGGCCAGAATGTCGAGCGCGCGCAGCGTGATGTCGCGTGCGGTGCCGATGGGGGTGGCAATCAGATAGAGACCACCGGCCAGTTTCTGCTGTTTGGGATTCACCACTGGACCCGCTCCGTATGACCGTTATGATTGTCCGCAATCGCGTCTGGCCAAGGGCAAAGCGCAACAAGGGAGTGAGAGATACGCATGTTCGCCGTTTTACACATCATCCGCAAGTCGTTCGCCGGGTCTTTCCTTGTGCTTGCCGCGCTCTTTCTCGCCGCCTGTCAGCCGGTGTCGGTGGCCACCCCGGGCGGGGGCGGCACGGCGCCGTCCGGGCCGGTGCCGGTGGCGCTTCTGGTGCCGCATGGCAGCGCGGATGCGCAAGAGGCGCAGTTGGCGCGTGACCTTGAAAACGCGGCGCGGCTTGCCGTGTCGGACCTTGCGGGTGTGCAGATCGACCTGCGCGTCTATGGCACCGCAGGCCAAGCGCAGCAGGCGCAGCAGGCGGCCCTCAACGCGGCCGCGGATGGCGCGCGTATCATCATCGGGCCGCTCCATGCCGAATCGGCCAATGCCGTGGCGGTCGCCATGGCTCCGCGCAACATCAACGTGCTGGCCTTTTCCAACAATCCGACCATCGCGGGCGGCAATCTCTTCATTCTCGGACAGACCTTCCAGACCACGGCCAACCGGCTTGCGGATTTTGCCACCCGGCAGGGCAAATCCCGGATCATGGCGGTCTATTCCGACAATCTCGCGGGACAATTGGGGCGTGCGGCCATCGAGCAGGCGGTGCGCGACAATGGCGCGACCCTGGCGGGCAGCGTGGGCTATGACTTCTCGCAAGAGGGCGTGATCGACGCCATTCCCAAGATCAAGAGTGCCGCCGAGACCAATTCCGCCGATGCGATTTTCCTGACCGCCAATTCCGCCGGTGCCCTGCCGCTCTTTTCCCAGATGCTGCCGGAGAACGGGCTTGGGCCCGACCGGGTGCAATATATCGGCCTCTCGCGCTGGGATACCCCGCCGCAGACGCTTGATCTGCCGGGGGTTCAGGGGGGCTGGTTCGCCCTGCCGGACCCGGCGCGCGCCAGCCAGTTCACGCAGCGTTTCAGCGCCGCCTATGGCAATGCGCCGCATCCGATCGCGAGCCTGTCCTATGACGGCATCGCCGCCGTGGGCGCGCTGGTGAAATCCGGCAACCGCGAGGCGCTGGGGCGCAATGCGCTCACCCAATCCGCCGGGTTCCAGGGCGTGAGCGGCGTGTTTCGCTTTCGCCCCGATGGCAGCAACGAGCGCGGTCTGGCCGTGGCCACGATCCGCGACAAGCGCGTGACGATCCTGTCGCCGGCGCCCCAGAGCTTTGGCGGGGCCGGATTTTGAGCCGCGCCGGCCAAACGTGCTCTGACACGGGTGTGAAACGCCTGACATGATCCAGCCCATCACGGTGCGGGACGATCTGATCTGTCCCGCCGAGACGATTTTCGACGTTCCCGCCGTCGCGGCAGAGGTCGCGCAGGCCGTGGCCGAGGCCGGGCCGGACATGGGCGCGCTGCGCCGGGCGGTCGTCTCCTGCCTGAGCGCCCGCATTGCCCAAGGCCGCGCCGCGATTGCCGAGGGGCTGGCGGCCCAGCCCTTTGCCGCGCGCGCCACCACCCGCGCCTATTGCTGGCTGACCGATTGCGTGATCCTGACCACGCTCGACGTGGCCACCCGCGTCATGCACCCGTTGCCCAACCCGACCGAGGCCGAGCGCATCGCGGTCTTTGCCGTGGGTGGCTATGGCCGTGGCGAAATGGCCCCGCATTCCGATGTCGACCTGCTGTTTCTCACGCCCTACAAGATCACCCCCTGGGCCGAGAGCGTGATTGAGTCGATGCTCTACATGCTGTGGGATCTGCGGCTCAAGGTTGGCCATGCCAGCCGCACCATCCGCGACTGCCTGCGTTTGGGCTCAGACGATTACACCATCCGCACCGCGCTTTTGGAAAACCGCTTTCTCGCGGGCGAAGAGGAACTGGCCGAGAAACTCAATCACCGCCTCTGGAATGACCTCTTCAAGGGCACCGAGCGCGACTTTGCCGAGGCCAAGCTTGCGGAACGCGACGCGCGGCACGAAAAGCAGGGCGAGCGCTACATGGTCGAGCCCAATGTCAAAGAGGGCAAGGGCGGGCTGCGCGATCTGCAATCCCTGTTCTGGATCGCCAAATACCTGCACCGCGTGCGGGATGTGAGCGAACTCGTCGCCTTGGGCATGTTCACCCCCGAGGAATTCGCCACCTTCGCCAAGGCCGAGAATTTTCTCTGGGCGGTGCGCTGTCATCTGCACCTGATCATCGGGCGGCCCAATGACCAGTTGACCTTTGACCTGCAGGTCGAGGTGGCGCAGCGCATGGGCTACAAGGACACCGCCGCCCGGCGCGGGGTCGAAATCTTCATGCAGGACTATTTTCGCCATGCCACATCGGTGGGCGATCTCACGCGGATCTTCCTGACCAAGCTCGAAGCGACGCAGATCAAGTCCGAGCCGCTGTTGCAACGCCTCCTGCGCCGCCGCAAGACGCTGAAAGAGGGCTATGTCGAGGTGCATGGCCGCCTGGGCATCGTCGACCCCAAGGGGTTTCTCGACGATCCGCTCAATCTCTTGCGACTGTTTGAAGAGGCGCTGCGCACGGGCCTCTTGATCCATCCCGATGCGATGCTGCTCGTGTCCGCCAATATCCGGCTGATCGACGAGCGCATGCGCAATGACCCGGCGGCGCAAAAGCTCTTTCTCGACCTCCTGCTGAAACACGGCAATCCCGAACGCGCCCTGCGGCGGATGAACGAACTGGGCGTGCTGTCGGCCTTTCTGCCCGAATTCGAACCCATCGTGGCGATGATGCAGTTCAACATGTATCACCACTACACGGTGGACGAGCATATCATCCAATGCATCAGCCATCTGGCCCAGATCGAGCGGCGCGAACTGATCGAGGAACTGCCGGTCTCCTCCTCCATTCTCAAGGAGGGGATCAACCGCCGGGTGCTCTATGTCGCGCTGCTCTTGCATGACATCGGCAAGGGGCGCGAAGAGGATCACTCCATCCTGGGCGCGCGCATCGCCCGCCGTGTCGGCCCGCGTCTGGGGCTGAAGCCGCGCGAGGTGGATACCGTGGAATGGCTGGTGCGCTATCACCTTCTCATGTCCGACATGGCGCAGAAACGCGACATTGCCGATCCTCGCACCGTGCGTGATTTCGCCAAGGCGGTGCAAACGCGCGAGCGGCTCGATCTGCTGCTGCTGCTCACCGTCTGCGATATTCGCGGTGTCGGTCCCGGCACATGGAACAACTGGAAGGCCTCGCTTTTGCGCGCGCTCTACCGCCAGACCCGCCGCGCCATGGAAGGCGGGCTTGAGGATCTCAACCGCGAACAGCGCGGCTCGGATGCCAAGCGCAACCTGCGCGAGGCGCTGCCGGATTGGGATGCCAAGGATCTCAAGCACGAGACCTCGCGCCATTACCCGCCCTATTGGCAGGGGCTGCATGTCACCGCGCATGTGGTCTTTGCCCGACTGCTGCGCGATCTGGACGAGAACGAGATTGCCATTGATCTGGCAATTGACGAGGATCGCGACGCAACCCGCGCCTGCTTTGCTCTGGCCGACCATCCGGGCATTTTCTCGCGTCTGGCGGGGGCCCTGGCGCTGGTGGGGGCCAATGTGGTGGACGCGCGCACCTATACCTCCAAGGATGGATTTGCCACCGCCGTTTTCTGGATACAGGACGCCGATGGGCACCCGTTCGAGGCCGACCGCCTGCCGCGTCTGCGCAGCATGATCCAAAAGACGCTCAAGGGCGAGGTGGTCCCGCGCGAGGCGATCAAATCCCGCGACAAGCTCAAGAAGCGCGAACGCGCCTTCCGTGTGCCCACGCATATCACCTTTGATAATGACGGCTCGGAAATCTACACGATCATCGAGGTGGATACCCGCGACCGCCCCGGTCTGCTCTATGATCTCACCCGGACCCTGGCGGCCAATAACGTCTATATCGCCTCTGCCGTGATCGCGACCTTTGGCGAACAGGTGGTCGATACGTTCTATGTCAAGGATATGTTCGGGCTGAAATTCCACTCCGAGAGCAAGCGCGCCGCCCTCGAACGCAAACTTCGCGCGGCCATCGCCGAAGGTGTCGAACGCGCTTCGGCGTGAGGGGTCTGCGCGCGTCCTGATCGCGGCGGGTGACGTCACAACCCTGCGTCGTGGGAGGGCGGAACGCCTGCCCTCGTAGGTGCGCATGCGCCCGGAGTCTGCGCAAAAATTCAGGAAAGCCCGAAATAGTGCAGGGTATTTCTCAGAAATTCCTTGATCTGAATCAAGGTTACACGCAAACGTTACCCACCGTTATTCGGCGTGAAAGCTGGCGGAACTTATATAATCAACAGGATGAATTAATGGAACCTATTCAGCAATCTGTCGTCGCCCAGTGGAATGAACTGCAGCTTCAAGTGATCCGCGAGGGCGGGCCTGCTCCCACACCCACAACCTATCAACTGCACCTTGCAAACTCGGCGATCTACGATGCCTATGCCGCATTGTCCCCGACCGCCTCGGGCCACTATTCCGAGATCGAGACGTCGCTCGAAAACAACGATGCAAACTTGGCCGAGGCGATCAGCTATGCGGCCTTCACGGCCATGAGCCAGCTTCATCCTGAACGCGCCGCTGATTTCGAAGCCTTTCTGATCGACCTCGGATACGACCCGGCCAATGTCTCGACCGATCCCGACACGGCGGCGGGTCTGGGCAATCTGGCGGCACAGAATGTCTTTGCCGCCCGTGCCGATGATGGCTCGAACTTCGAGAATGATTTTGCTGATACCACCGGTTTCGTGCCCGTGAACGAGGCCGATCCGACCTCGGATCGCGCGCCGGGTGGCGAGAATTTCGATCCCAACCAGTGGCAGCCGCTGCGCGAGCCGAACGGCACGCTGACCGATGAGAACGGTATTCCGATCTTTGACAATGACGATCCGAGCACCTTCAACGACCAGCAGGCGTTGACCCCGCATTGGGGCGGTGTGGATGGCTTTGCCCTGACGTCGGGCGATCAGTTCCGCCCGCCCGCACCGCCGCAACTGGGCGACTTTTCCGAGTATGTCGATGGGCTTGGCAACGTAACCACGGGCGATGCCGCCTATCGCGCACAGATCGGCGAAGTGCTCGAAATCTCGGCCAACCTGACCGATGAACAAAAGCTGATTGCCGAATACTGGGCCAACGGCCCGCGCGGCGAGACACCTCCGGGGCACTGGTTCCAGATCGCTCAGGATCTGGCGCTGCGCGACGGTCATGGCAATGCGCAGGACGCCGAGATGTTCTTTGCGCTCAGCACCGCCATTTTCGACGCCGGTATCGCGACCTGGGAGGCGAAATACACCTATACCTACATTCGCCCCTACTCGGCCATTCGTGACCTCTTCTTCGATCAGGAAATTCAGGCATGGGGCGGTCCGAACCAGGGCACCCAGACAATCCTTGGCCAGAACTGGCTGCCGTATCAGGATGTGACGGCCCCCACGCCGCCCTTCCCCGAATTCGTTTCGGGTCACTCGACCTTTTCGGCAGCCGCCGCGCGGACCCTGGCCGCCTATCTGGGCAGCGATGCCTATTATGATGGCACCAGCCTCAGCAACTATGACCTCGACGGTGTCGAGGGTCTCGACCTGCTTGGCGAATTCGTCACCTCTGACCTGACCTTCGAGAACCGCGCCGATGGCGGTGATCCGATCGTGCTGCGGTGGGAAACCCTGACCGAGGCGGCGCAGGAAGCGGGACAATCCCGCATCTTCGGCGGCATCCACATTCAGGACGGCAACTTGTTCGGTCTGCAAGTGGGCGAGCAGGTTGCGGCCAATGCCCAAGCACGGTGGAGTGCGCTCTTCACCAACGGCGGGTCGGATTTCACCACCCTCTCCGATGCCGGTGATGTTGCCCTTGCGGGGGCCGGCAATGACAGCGTCGTCGGCGGGGCCGGGGACGACACGATCGAGGGCGGCGCAGGCGATGACGTGCTGGCGGCCGGGGATGGCAACGATTTCGTTCTCGGTGACGATGGCGCTGACCGTATCGGCGGCGGCCTGGGCAATGACACGATTGACGGCGGCGCCGGCGATGACGTGATCGGCGCGGGCCGAGGCGATGACATCGCCGCAGGCGGTGACGGCAATGACGTGGTCAGCGGCGGTGCCGGCAATGACACGCTGGGCGGTGGCGCAGGCAACGATTCGATGTCGGGCAGCTTTGGCAACGACAGCATCGATGCAGGCGACGGCGATGACATCGTCGGTGGCGGCACCGGGCAGGACACGATCCTGGGTGGCGCGGGCAATGACCAGATCGGCGGCGGCGAAGGCGATGACGATATCTTCGGCGGCGACGGCGACGATTTCCTCGCCGGTGGCGGGCGTGACGACATCATCGACGGTGGCGCAGGCAATGACACGATCAATGGCGGCGCTGGCAATGACATTATGTCGGGCGGCGAAGGCGCGGACCTCTTCGTGTTCAACGAATTCGTCGCGGGCGATTTCGACATCATCACCGATTTCGAGGTGGGCGTCGACAGCTTCTTCATCCGTGTCGATGACCTCGACAACGGCGGAAACGGGCTTCAGGGCTTTGTTGACGCGCTTGGCATCGTCGATACCGTGGCCGGTGCCCAGTTCAACGTGAACGGCAACGATGTGCTGGTCGAGGCCGTGCTGGCCGCAGATCTGACGCTCGACAGCTTTACCTTCCTGTGATCGCGGGCGGGGGGCGGATGCCGCCCCCTGTCACCGCCTGACAGGCGCAGGCCACAAAAAACAAAGGCCCCGAGAGGGGCCTTTTTCATGCGGCATTCGTCTGAAGGCTGTCACTGGTCGGGCTGAGAGGATTCGAACCTCCGACCCCCTGCTCCCGAAGCAGGTGCGCTACCAGGCTGCGCTACAGCCCGACCGTGAGACAGGCGATTATACCGCGTGGCGGGGCATTGCAAGGGGTTTCGCGGTGTTTTGCCCGCGCTGCGCAACCGGTCCGAAGGTCGGATTGACAGGGCAGGGGCCACAGGCGTCTAAAGGGCGGGTCACGCATGCCCATGCCCATCGGAGAACCGCAGATTACGCAACGCCGCACCCATATCGACAAGGTTCTCGAGGAATCGCACTCTGCCTCCGCGCCCGCGCGCTCGCGGATTGTCGCCTCTTGGCGGCGCTCGATGCTCAAGCATGGGCTAGACCCCGCCGAACGTCGCGCGCCGGGGCGGGTAGAGGCCAGCGATCTTGTTGCCCGCCAGGGCGCGCAGGCGCAATTCCTGCAAGTGGCCGCGCCCAAACTCGATCAGCTCTTCGGCCTTGTCGGCCATTCCGGCTGTGCCGTGCTCCTGACCGATGCCGAGGGGGTCGTGCTCGATCAGCGCTGCGCGCAGGGCGATGCCGCGATCTTTCAGGATTGGGGGCTCTGGCAGGGGGCCGATTGGTCCGAGGCGTCCGAGGGCACCAACGGGATTGGCACCTGTCTTGCCGAGGATCGCCGTGTCATCATCCACCGGGATGAGCATTTTCTGGCGCGCAACACCGCCATGAGCTGTATGGACGCGCCGATCTATGGCGCGGATGGGCGCATCATCGGCGCGCTCGATGTGTCCTCGGCCCGTTCCGACCAGACCGAGGCATTCAACCGCCTGATCGCCGCGATGGTGGCCCAGACCGCCCGCCAGATCGAGGCCGACAATTTCCGCGCCGCCCATCCGCGCGCGCGCATTCTCTATGCCGACCACGACGAAACCGAGGCGGCGATGCTGCTCGCGGTCGATGCCGATGACATCGTCGTCGGCGCCACCCGCGCCGCGCGCAAGGCGTTCAATCTGGGGGCCATCGGGCCGATCCGCCCCGTTCCCGCCTCTGACATCTTTGGTCGCGAGGATGGCCCCAGCGGCTTTGAGCGGGCCGAGCGGGCGGCGGTGATTCGCGCCCTTGCCCGCGCGTCGGGCAATGTGTCCGAGGCGGCGCGCGCCCTGGGTATCGGCCGCGCCACGCTCTATCGCCGGATGAAACGGCTGGGGATCGGTGAAAACCTGCATTGATGTGTCTCACTCCTGAGACAGGTGGGCCGCCCGGTGCCCCGCCCCCCCGGTGACGCAAGCCTGGGCAGGTCGCATTCTCTGGTCATTCCCGGCGGAGGACCGGGCGCAACCGGAGGAACCCCAATGAACGAGATGACCCAAGTCGCGGGCAGCTATGCCTCGCCCTTCAAGACACGCTATGACAATTTCATCGGCGGCACATTCGTGCCCCCCGTCAATGGCCGCTATTTCAACAATATCACGCCGATCACCGGCGAGGTGATCTGCGAGGTCGCCCGCTCCGACGCGATGGATGTGGAACTCGCTCTTGATGCCGCCCATGCCGCCCGCGAGGCCTGGGGGCGTACCTCTGCCGCCGAGCGCTCGAACACCCTGCTCAAGATCGCCGATGTGCTCGAGGCCAATCTCGACCTTTTGGCGCAGGCCGAGACATGGGACAACGGCAAGCCCATTCGCGAGACGACCAATGCCGACATCCCGCTGGCCGTCGATCATTTCCGCTATTTCGCAGGCGTCCTGCGCAGCCAGGAAGGCACCATGTCCGAGATCGACCATGACACGGTCGCCTATCATTTCCACGAACCCCTGGGCGTCGTGGGTCAGATCATCCCGTGGAATTTCTCGATCCTGATGGCGGCGTGGAAACTCGCCCCGGCCTTGGCCGCTGGCAATTGCATCGTGCTGAAACCGGCCGAACAGACCCCTGCCGCGATCATGGTTCTGGCCGAACTCGTCGCCCCTCTTTTGCCCGCCGGTGTGCTCAACATCGTCAACGGCATGGGGGCCGAGGTTGGCGCGCCGCTCGCCAAATCCACCCGCATCGCCAAGATTGCCTTTACCGGCTCGACCGCGACAGGGCGCAAGATCATGGAGGCCGCGACCGAGAACCTCATTCCCGTGACGCTGGAACTGGGCGGCAAATCCCCCAACATCTTCTTCTCGGATGTGATGGCCGCCGATGACGCCTTTCTCGACAAGGCGGTCGAGGGCTTTGTTCTCTTTGCCTTCAATCAAGGCGAGGTTTGCACCTGCCCCAGCCGCGCGCTGATCCAGGAAGACATCTATGAAGAGTTCATCGCGCGCTGCATCGCCCGCGTGAAGGCCATTCAGCAGGGCGACCCGCGCGAGATGACCACAATGGTCGGCGCACAGGCCAGCCTGCAGCAGTTCGAAAAGATCATGTCCTATTTCACCATCGGTGTGGAAGAGGGGGCCGAGGTGCTGGTCGGTGGCGACGCTGCCCGCTTCAACGGCGAGATCGCGGGCGGCTATTACATCCAGCCCACCATCCTCAAGGGCCACAACAAGATGCGCGTGTTCCAGGAGGAAATCTTTGGCCCGGTCGTGTCCGTGACCACCTTCAAGGACGAGGCCGAGGCGCTCGCCATCGCCAATGACACGATGTACGGGCTTGGGGCCGGGGTCTGGACCCGCGATGGCACGCGCGCCTATCGTTTTGGCCGCGCCATCGAGGCGGGCCGCGTCTGGGTCAACAACTATCACGCCTACCCCGCGCACGCGGCCTTTGGCGGCTACAAGCAATCGGGCATCGGGCGCGAAACCCACAAGATGATGCTGGATCACTACCAGCAGACCAAGAACATGCTGGTCAGCTACAATCCCAACAAGCTCGGGTTTTTCTGAATCGTCCATCGGTGCGGACATGGGCCGTCGGGGGATCCCCGGCGGCCTTTTTCATGCCGGGCGGGCAGGGCTCTTGGCTATGGCCCGTGCGACGTGCAATCTGGCACAAAAGGGGCCGGGCATGATCGTGCAAATCCTGAACGCATTGGGTGGCGTGGGGCTCTTCCTTCTGGGGATGGAGCTTATGACGGCGGCGCTGCGCGAATTGGCCGGGGCCGACCTGCGTCGTCGCCTGGCGCGCGTCACCGCCTCTCCCCTGCGCGGGGTGCTGACCGGGGCCCTGGCGACGGCGCTGATCCAGTCCTCGACCGCCGTGACCCTGATCACCATCGGCACGGTGGGTGCCGGCCTGCTCAGCTTTGCGCAGGCCATCGGGGTGCTCTACGGGGCCAATATCGGCACGACCATAACCGGCTGGCTGGTGATGGTGCTGGGGCTCAAGCTCAAACTCGGGGTGATCGCGCTGCCGCTCCTGTTTGCGGCGGCCTTGCTCTCGCTCCTTGGGCAGGGGCGTGCCGCTCGGGCGGGGCGGGCGCTCTCCGGGTTCGCGCTTTTGTTCATCGGCCTCGACATGATGCAATCCGCCATGACCGGGGCAGAGACCCTTTTGCACCCCGGTTTTTTGCCCGGGGACGGGTGGGGCGGGCGGCTCGTGCTCGTGGCGCTTGGCATGGGGCTTGTGGCGCTCATTCAGTCGTCCTCGGCAGGCATGGCGCTGGTGCTGGTGCTTTTGGGGACCGGTTCGGTCAGTTTCACCCAAGCGGCGGCGCTGGTCATTGGCTTCAACATGGGCACGACCGTGACCGGCCTTCTTGCGAGCCTGGGCGGGGCGCGGCCGATGCGGTTGACGGCGCTGGCGAACCTTCTCTTCAATATCGGCACGGCGGGGATGGCCTTTCCCCTTCTTGATCTGATGGTGCCGGTTCTGCATGGCACGGGGCTGGGCACGGATGATCAGACCGCCCTCGTGCTGTTTCACACCGGCTTCAACCTTTTGGGCACGGTGCTGTTCCTGCCCTTTACCGCCCGCTTTGCCGTGCTGGTGGAACGGCTGGTGCCCGAACGCCCTGTGCCACTGGCCCAAGGGCTTGATCCACGCCTGCTGGCGGATGAAGGCGCGGCGCTCGATGCCGCGCAGGGCGTCGCGGATGGTCTGCGCGGCGCGCTCTTTGCCGCGCTGGCCAAGGCGCTTGGGCCCGAGGGCGATCTGCGCGCGCTGGCCTCTGTCTCGGTGCAGGGGGTCGAAGCGGTGAAGGCGCTCGAGGCCTATCTTTCCCGCTTGCGCATGGCCCCCGACCGGCGGGCCGAGCAGGCGCGCTATGTGCTGCTGCTGCATCAGATCGACCATTTCCAGCGCCTGCTGGAACGCTGCGGCCAACGCGACCGTATCGACATCCTGCGCGGTGAGCCGCTCTTGCGCCGCGATGTGGCGGCGCTGGCCACGGCGCTTGCCCGCGGGGTCGAGGCGCGTCGCTTCTCGCGTTTGCGGGCGCTGATCAAGACCCGCGCGGCCCGCTTTCGCCGTGGCACGCTCTTGCGTGAACACGTGGGGCTGATTTCGGTGCCCGAGGTCTTTGGCCGCACCGATGCCCTGCGCTGGCTGGGGCGCGTGGCGGAACATGCCGAACGTCTGACCCTGCATGCCGAAGAGGCCAAGGTCATTCCATGACAAAGGCCCGCGCTTGCGCACGGGCCTTTGCCTGAAATCTTGCCTGGATCAGAGGCTTGCGTCGAGCGCCGCCACGATGGCATCCCCCATTTCCGAGGTCGAGACCGGCGTTACACCCTCTTCGCCCAAGAGATCGGCAGTGCGCAGCCCGTCCGCCAGCACCTTTTCCACGGCCTTCTCAAGGCGCGTGGCCTCTGCCCCTTGGTCGAACGAATAGCGCAGCGCCATGGCAAAGCTGAGGATACAGGCGATCGGGTTGGCCTTGCCCTGACCGGCAATGTCGGGGGCAGAGCCATGCACCGGCTCATAGAGCGCCTTGGGCCGGCCATTGGCCATCGGCAGGCCGAGAGAGGCGGACGGCAGCATACCCAGAGAGCCCGTGAGCATCGCCGCCGCATCCGACAGCAAATCGCCAAAGAGGTTGTCGGTGACGATCACGTCGAACTGTTTGGGCCAGCGGCAAAGCTGCATCGCGCCTGCGTCCGCATACATATGGCTCAGCTCGACATCGGGGTAATCCGCGTCATGCACCTTCTGAACGACCTCGCGCCAGAGAATGCCCGACTCCATGACATTGGCCTTTTCCATGGAACAGACCTTGTTGCCCCGCTTGCGCGCCAGCTCGAACGCGGCACGTGCCACGCGGTCGATCTCGCTCTCGGTGTAGCGCTGCGTGTTGATGCCGACGCGCTCGTTGCCTTCGGTGAAAATGCCGCGCGGCTCGCCGAAATAGATGCCGCTGGTCAATTCCCGCACGATCATGATGTCGAGACCGGCCACCACATCCCGCTTGAGGCTTGAGAAATCCGCCAGCGCGTCAAAGCATTGCGCCGGGCGCAGGTTGGCGAACAGGTCCATTTCCTTGCGCAGCCGCAAGAGGCCGCGCTCGGGTTTCACGCTGAAATCGAGAGCGTCGTATTTCGGGCCACCCACGGCCCCCAAGAGCACGGCATCGACCTCTTGCGCCTTTGCCATCGTGTCGTCATGCAGCGGCGTGCCGTGCTTGTCATAGGCGGCCCCGCCCACCAGATCCTCGGAGACGTCGAACACCAGCCCGCGCTTGGCCCCGTACCAGTCGATGATCTTGACCACCTCGGTCATGACCTCGGGGCCGATACCGTCACCGGGCAGAATAAGAAGCGATGGGTTGCTCATGGGGCGTTTCCTTGGCTTGCGTTGGATGTTGCCCGTTGGCCTATACGCAAGCCCCGGAATGGTCAAGAAACCCCGATGTTACGGCAGGCTCAGATCGACCCAGACCAGCCGATGACGGCTGGCCGTGGCGGCCATATCCTCCTCTGGTGTGCCGTCGGGCGGCCAATGCACGCCTGCATCCGCGACCCTCAGGTCGGCAGCGGGCAGGATATAGGACACCCGCCGCGCGCCGGGGCCGGGCGGGGGCCAATCGACGGTTTCCAGCCTTGCCGCCTTGTCGCCGAGGCCTGTCGGGCGCGGGTCTTGCAGGCGCGGATCGGCCAAGAGGGCGCGCAGTGCTTCAGGCCGCCCCTCGCCGATCTCGGGGTCCAGATTGGCAACGCCCATCAGCACGAACCGTCCCCTTGGCGGCGGCCCAAACGCGCCATCAAGGTAGAGTTGCCAGAACCGGAGCTCATCATGGTTGCGCCGCCCGTTCAGATCCTCCGGGCCGTCAAAGACCGGCGGTGTGGCATGAAAGATCATCACCTGCAACGGCCCCGAAGGCAGCTGCACCGGCACCACCCAATGCGCGCGTGACGACAGGCGTTGCGCCGCTTGTGCGGCCTCCGAGGGAAAAGGGGCGCCGTCCCGCCGGGGCAAGAGCGCGCCGGGCAGGTCCCGCCACAGAAACGCGGTGAAGTCCCGCGCGTCCGCAGCCTCCACGGGATAGCGTGACAAGAGCGCCATGCCACCCTGACCGGCAAAGGCGCCATATCCCTGCGCATCCCGCGGCCCGCCGCGCCGCCCGTCGCCGTCCATGTCGAGCCCGGTGGCAAGACCTGCATTCGGGGCGCGGGCAAAGAGGTGATCGTAGCGTGGCCCACCCCCGTCGGAAATACGGTCGCGCAGCGCGCTCAGTGCAAGCAGGTCAAGGTCGTAATCCACCCCCTGCAACACCAGAATATCCGGCTGGGTTTGCGCCAGCACATGCAGGATTGCCGCAATCTGCGCATCGTCGCCCCGCCGCAAATCCCGCAACAGCAGGCCCGGCCCCGCGCGTGCCAATTCCACATTCCAACTCGCCAGACGCAGTTTGTCGGCATGGGCGGGCAGCGCGCAAAAAAGCAGCGCCAGAAGCCCCGCGATCAGGTGCGTTGCAGCCTCTTTGCGATCAGCGCGTCGCCTTCGGCATAGGCACGGCGGCGCTTGTCCTCGATCATGTCGGCGATCCGGCTCATCGCGATACCGCGCATCAACATGCTGGCAGGAAGAAACGCCCATGCGGTCATCGTCCAGATCAAGGTTTGCGGTTGCGAGATCGAAATCGGGTCAACCATGTCCGAGGCCGCGCGCACCGCGGCTGGAATCAAGAATGGCAGCAAAGATCCTAATACAACGTTAAGACCGGCATCCCGCCGCAACCGGTGCAGCACGTCGCCGCCGCCCGTGGGATCAAAGAGCGGAAGGTTGATCCAGACGTTGAACGCCCCCGACCGCACAGGCCAGCCCAGAAACCGCACCAGCGTCACGAAATAGAGGATCATGACCAGCGACAAGGTATAGGAAATCCCCGAGGCGATCCGCACCATGTCGATCAGCGCGGCATCGGCATCCGCAGGCATCATCAGCACCACCAGACGCACGGGGGAATAGGGGAAATCGATGGCGTTGCCCAAACCCCGGCCGAATTGCGTCACCCACTCGGTCGCTCCGGTCGGGTTGGTCGTGCCGCGCACGATCAACGACAATGACACGAGGATGGCGGCCAATGCAAAGAACTTGGATCGGTTGAACGGCGGGGCAAAGCGGAATTCGATGATGCTGGGATATTTGCCGTAATACTCGATAAAGGTCATGAAACCCGCGAGGATCGAGAGCACGATCACGATCTGAGCAGTATCCGCACCTGTGGAGGGCACGACCAAAGAGGGCGTGGCGACCAGGATCGCAATCATAATGGCGCGCGCTAGCGCCCCTGGAATCAGTGAAAACACTGCCCTTTCCCCTTCAACTTGGTCGGTCGCGATACTCTGCCGCGCCCTTGTTCCAACTTGATCCCACACTTTATGGCGGACTGCCTCAATCTCGCCCAATTTTTGCCTACTTTTACCAATCACCACAAGCTCTTGGTGAATGAGACAAAAGATTTAGGGCCTATTGAGGGTCCAAGTGGTGCAGGAATGCATCAAACTTGGTTCAACTTTGTGGCGTAAGGGGCTGTAAACACTGTATCTTGTGGCGCCTGCTAGGGTGGGCACAAGGCGCTTGGGCAAAAGAAAACGCCGCGAATTTCTCCGCGGCGTCCTTTCCTGCGTTGCGGCCCGGTTCAGACCCAGGGGCGCGCCTGCGCCGCCTGCGCCTCAAAGCTTTGGATGGCCGCGGCCTTTTCCAGCGTCAAGCCAATGTCGTCCAGCCCCTCAAGCAGGCAGTGCTTCTTGAAGGCATCGACCTCGAAGCTGAAAACCTGACCTTCCGAGGTCGACACGGTCTGCGCCTCAAGGTCAATCTCGATACGCGCATTGGCGCCCTTCTCGGCCTCTTTCATCAGCACATCGACCTGCTCTTGCGGCAGGGCAATCGGAAGGATGCCGTTCTTGAAGCAGTTGTTGTAAAAGATATCGGCAAAGCTCGGCGCGATGATGCAGCGAATGCCGAAATCCTTGATCGCCCAGGGCGCGTGCTCGCGGCTCGACCCGCAGCCGAAATTGTCGCCCGCAACCAGTATCTGCGCTTCGCGATACTGCGGCTTGTTCAGCACGAACTCGGGGATTTCCTTGCCCTCGCTGTCATAGCGCATCTCGTCAAAGAGATTCACCCCCAACCCCGACCGCTTGATCGTTTTCAGGAACTGCTTGGGGATGATCATATCGGTGTCGATATTGATCAGGGGCAGGGGGGCGGCAATGCCGCTGAGTTTCTCGAACTTTTCCATCACATCATCTCCCTTACATCCGTCAGATGCCCCGTTACCGCTGCCGCCGCCGCCATGGCGGGGCTCATCAGGTGGGTGCGTCCGCCCCGGCCCTGACGCCCTTCGAAGTTGCGGTTCGAGGTGGCCGCACAGCGCTCGCCCGGCGACAACTGGTCGGGGTTCATCGCAAGGCACATCGAACAGCCCGCAAGCCGCCACTCAAAACCGGCCTCGATGAAAATATCCGCCAGCCCCTCTTCCTCGGCCTGCGCCCGCACGAGACCCGAACCCGGCACGATCATGGCGCGTTTCACCTTGATCTTCTTGCCCTTCAGGATTTCGGCAGCGGCCCGCAGATCCTCGATCCGGCCATTGGTGCAAGAGCCGATAAAGACGGTGTCGATCTCGACTTCGCTCAGCTTCTGTCCGGGCTTGAGGCCCATGTACTCCAGCGACCGGCGGGCCGCGTCGACCTTACCGCCGGTGAAATCCTCGGGCGCGGGCACGGTGGCGGTAATCGGCAGCACGTCCTCGGGGCTCGTGCCCCATGTGACGACGGGGGCAATATCCTCGCCCTTGAGTGTCACCACCTTGTCCCAATGCGCGTCGTCATCGGAATAGAGCGTTTTCCACCAGTTGAGCGCGGCTTCCCATTGCGCGCCCTTGGGCGCGTGCGGCCGGCCTTTCACATATTCGAATGTCTTTTCATCCGGCGCGATCAAGCCTGCGCGCGCGCCGCCCTCGATCGCCATGTTGCAGACCGTCATGCGGCCTTCCATGCTCAGATCGCGAATGGCCTCGCCGCAATATTCGATCACATAGCCGGTGCCGCCCGCCGTGCCGGTGGCGCCGATCACCGAGAGCGTGATGTCCTTGGCGGTCACGCCAGGGCGCAGCTTGCCGGTGATCTCGACCTTCATGTTCTTGGCCCGCCGCTGAATCAGCGTCTGCGTTGCCAGCACATGCTCGACCTCGGATGTGCCGATGCCATGCGCGAGCGCGCCAAAGGCACCATGCGTCGCGGTGTGGCTGTCACCGCACACCACGGTCATGCCGGGCAGGGTCCAGCCCTGCTCGGGGCCGACAATATGCACGATCCCCTGGCGCACATCCGACACCGGATAATAATGAATGCCGAAATCGCGCGCGTTCTTGTCCAGCGCTTCGACCTGAATACGGCTGTCCTCGGTCATGGTGGCGGCATTGGCGCGGTCGAGCGTGGTCGGCACGTTGTGATCGGGCACGGCGATGGTCTTGTCGGGGGCGTGCACCTTGCGCCCGGCCATCCGCAGCCCTTCAAAGGCTTGCGGGCTCGTCACCTCATGCACGAGGTGGCGGTCGATATAAAGAAGGCAGGTGCCATCTTCGGCCTCATGGGCCACATGGGCATCCCATATCTTGTCATAGAGTGTCTTGGGGGACATGCGTCCTCTCCCGTTTTGCTGGTTGGATTGGCTAAGAGACGTCACGAAAAGGCGGCGCGCCTCATAGGCGCGCAGTAATGCTGCGCATCGCCCCAAAGAACCTCCAGGGCAGGCGCGCGCGATCATCCATGTCGAAAACCCGTGTCATGCACCGCAGATACAGTGCCGCCGCCCCTCTATCAAGAGGGTCGCGTGCCGCGATGCGGTCAATGCCGAGCCGCCCGCGCTTCATCTGGCCCGAAATACCTCGGGGGAGTCCCGGATGAAATCCGGGACGGGGGCAGCGCCCCCATCCCGCTTTTCAGATCAAGGCTTGTCCCCAATCTCGCCTGTCAGGGTAAAGAGCCGCTTGGGATCGCCCGCCGGTTCGATCCTGAGCGCGCCAACCCCGCGCTTGTCCGCGAATTGCCCGGTGCCGCTGACCAGTTCCCAAAACCCGTCATCATGCAGGGCAGGCTTGTCGGCCCCTTTCATGAACACGGCGCGCACGGTGAACTTGATGACCGCCACATCGCCGTTTTCCGCCTCGAACCGCAGATAGCCGCGCGGATCGCCCCCCAGAGGCGGCTGAATGTCATGCCAGCCGAATTCCGTGACCTTTGCCCCGGCCAGCACGCCCTCTCCCTCGGATACGCCTTCGCGGCGCACCGCCAGCACGAAATGCGGGGTGCCGTCGCCCATCTCAAAGCGCATCTGCTCTTGCGGGTCCATGACCGCGCTGACGGATACGGGCGCGGCCATCGCCCCGCCCTCCAGCAGCAAGGTAATTGCGCAAAGCGCCGCAAGGCGCGCTGTCCCAAATCTAAAATGCATTTGTGGTTCTCCTAAGAAACGATCTGTCCAAGCCTGATCGGCCGACAGGCAAAGCTTTTCACGCAGGCACCACGCGCTCAACGGTTGTTTGATTTCAGTCAGTCACTTATGCGTGCAAACATCGTGATTTCGGAATGTATAGGGGCCACGCTCAGTCCGACGACAGCATATAGCCCTCGCCGCGCACGGTCTGCAGGTAGCGCGGCTGCTTGGGATCGCTCTCGATCTTGCGGCGCAGACGGGTGATCTGCACATCCACGGCGCGTTCCTGCGCCTGCCCGCCATCGCGGCCCAGGTCCTCGACCAGCTTGGCGCGACTCACCGGCTTGCGCAGGTTCTCGGCAAAGATCCGCATCAGCTGCACCTCGGTCGCGGTCAGGCGCACGGGCTTGCCCGCGCGGCTGAGTTCCGCGCGCTCGATGTCATAGCGCACCGGCCCCAGATGCACGATCTTGGGTTGCACCGGCTCCTGCTCGGGCTCGGGCATCCGGCGCAGGATCGCGTTGATCCGCAGCAACAGTTCCTTGGGCTCGAACGGCTTGGGCAGATAGTCGTCCGCGCCCGCCTCCAGCCCCTCGATCCGGTCGGGGGTTTCTCCCTTGGCAGTCAAGAGCAGGATCGGCGTCTTGTGGGTCGCGCGCAGCGCGCGGGTCAGTTCCACCCCGCTCTCGCCGGGCATCATCACATCCATCACGATCAGGTCGAAATCCAGCCCCGCCAGCACGCGGCGCGCATGGCCTGCGTCGCGCGCCACGGACACCAGGAATCCATGCCGTATCAGGAACTTGCGCAAAAGGCCGCGAATACGCTCGTCGTCATCCACAATAAGCAGATGGGGGGCGGGCTCGGTCATGTGTCACTCTCCCGGATGGCGTGATAACGGCGGCGCAAGTCTGGTTCCATCATCGCCTCAAGCACCTGACGGAACCCGGCGACAGCCTGCGGCCCCGCCGCCCGATAGGCGGCGCGCATCCGCGCGCGCTGTGCGTCCGACAGCTTGCGCTCAAGCGCCGCCCCCGCTTCGGTCAAGGTCAGGTGCCGCTCGCGCTTGTCCGTGGTGCCGACCCGGCTCTCGACCAGCCCGTCCTCGATCAGGGTGCGCAGCACGCGGTTCAGGGATTGCTTGGTCACACCAAGGATCGCCAGGAGGTTGTTGACCGTGGTGCCGGGGCTGCGCGCAATGAAATGGATCGCCCGGTGATGCGCGCGCCCATAGGCCAGGGTTGCAAGGATACGGTCGGGATCGGCGGTGAAACCGCGATAGGCAAAAAACATCGCTTCTATGCCCTGACGCAACTGCTCGTCGGTGAGAAACAACAGGTTTTCGCCGCTATGCAGTTCGGCCATGCCCAGGCTCCGTTCACAATCATCACGTCACATATTTCATATTAAGTCAGCTTTGTTGACATTCCAAGATCAAACTGCTACCGAATCTCAGTTTTTGCGCAATAATATGTCCGAGGTGGACATAACTAGCGCAATAAATGCAAACATCGCAAAGGGAAAGCGGAAATGTCTGGCTATGACGATCGGGACGGCAAAATCTGGATGGATGGCAAAATGGTGGACTGGCGGGATGCCAATGTGCATATCCTGACCCATGCGCTGCATTATGCCAGCTCGGTCTTCGAGGGCGAGCGCTGCTATGGCGGCAAGGTCTTCAAGAGCCGCGCCCATTCCGAACGCCTGCTGAAATCGGGCGAGCTGATGGATATGAAGATCCCCTACACCGTGGACGAAATCGAGGCGGCCAAGCGCGCCGTGCTCGAGGCCAACAACCTCACCGATGCCTATGTCCGCGTCGTCGCCTTCCGGGGGGCTGGCCTCGACATGGGTGTTGCCGCTGCGCGCAACCCGATCCGCATGGCCGTCACCGCCTGGGAATGGGGCAACTACTATGGCGACGCCAAGATGAAGGGCGCCAAGCTCGACATCGCCAAATGGAAACGCCCCAGCCCCGAGACGATCCCCGTCGCCGCCAAGGCCGCCGGTCTCTACATGATCTGCACCATGTCCAAACATGCCGCCGAGGCCAAGGGCTGCTCGGATGCGATGTTCCTCGATTATCGCGGCTATGTGGCCGAGGCGACCGGGGCCAATATCTTTTTCGTCAAGGATGGCGAGGTGCACACGCCGCTGGCCGATGCGATCCTCAACGGCCTCACGCGCCAGACCGTGATCGGCATGCTCAAGGATCGCCAGATCAAGGTGCACGAGCGTCATATCATGCCCGAAGAGTTGGAAGGGTTCGAGCAGTGCTGGCTAACCGGCTCTGCCGCCGAGGTGACACCGGTCGGCCAGATCGGCGATTACACCTTCGAGGTGGGCGCGATGACGCGCGAGGTCTCGCAGGCCTATGAGGCTCTCGTGCGCGCCTGATCCGTACAAGGCCTTGGCCGAACCCCGGCCCTAATTTCGCCGCAATCGCCGCCCGGCCCTGCCGGGCGGCGTTTTTTTGCCGTTTTGACCGGTTGATTCGCCGCAATTTCACGCCGCGCCGCCATTCGATCCCGAAAAAGGCCGTTTCGCAACTCTCCTTAAACGTGTCAGGAATGTGGCGCGTCCGCGTCCCGCGCCCCGTCTAAAGCCGCAAGGGTTCTGGCGCGCGGCCCAGATCGCCCCACGTTTCCAGGACTGCAACATTACGCTACGTCGCAACCCGTTTCTGGCAACCAAAGCGGTATTTTTCCCCCTATCGCAGCGGTAATGCGCGACGTATCCATTGGTTGTTTCGAGAGGTGGGACAATCCGGCGCGCAACCCCCTATGCGATCCGCGATGCCGTCAACAGTTCGAGGGACAGTTTGTGGTTAAAATGTGGCGTGATCTGGCCGCATCCAGCCAAAATGGGCATGGCGCATTGTGGCGAAACATGGGCGTCCACAGGGGGTGGTGTCATAACCAGACGAGAGGTGGCGGAAGGTGAAAACATCCCTGAGTTGTATTTTTTCGAGGTCCTTGACTTGATCAGGGGCAAAGTGCATCAACATGTAAGTTACGTTAATAATTAGTAAATCTGGAAATGACAGGCAGTGGGGGCATTGGCCGGTCGTATCCTCGGGGTAAATTACATTGCCGAAGTCATATGCGAAAAGTGATAGATTACTAGGTCAAAGCCTGCCGATCTCTGGCGACAGTTTCGCCAAGTTTCGGACATAATTGCAACGCTGTGCCGGACGACAGGCGCGGCACGTGGCAACAGGCTGGCCAGAGTATGTGTAAACGGTTTTGGGGTTTCGAGATTCTGGGGAGTGCTGCCATGCCATTGCGATCCGTTCCGGTGCCGTTGCGCCAGGTAGACGCGAAATTGATTCACAATCCGACGGCCGGATTGAAAACCTTTCAAGTCTACGGACATTTCTTCAAGCGGGTACTGGACATCCTCGTTGTCCTGCTTTCGGCACCTGCCGTGCTCTTGGTCGTGGCTGTACTCTGCGTGTTGATTTCACGGGATGGCGCGTCGCCCTTTTACGCGCAGGATCGTGTTGGCAAGAATGGACGCATCTTCCGGATGTGGAAACTGCGCAGCATGGTGCTGAACGCCGATGCCCAACTCGAGAGCTATCTTGCGGCCAATCCCGCCCGTCGTCTGGAATGGGACGAGCATCAGAAACTGCGCCATGATCCGCGTATCACCCGCATCGGTCGCCTGATCCGCAAGACCTCGCTCGACGAATTGCCGCAGCTCTGGAACGTGCTGATCGGTGACATGTCGATCGTCGGCCCGCGCCCGATGATGCCCAACCAAAAGGCGCTCTATCCCGGTCGTGGCTATTACGCGCTGCGCCCCGGCATCACCGGCTATTGGCAGATTTCCGTGCGCAACGAGAGCAGCTTTGCCGAACGCGCCAACTTCGATACCAAGTATCTGCGTGAGCTGTCCCTCTGGACCGACCTGCGCGTGATGCTCTGCACCTTCCGCGTGGTCTTCTGCGGGACCGGCTGCTAGGCGGCCCCGCCGCCCCTGCCTGCGCGGGACAATCTGGCCGGCACTGGCGCATTGATGCACCTTGCCGCCAAAATCGCGGCGCATCGGTCTGAATCTATTGAAATTCATCGGTTCTGGCACCTAGGCTGTCCGTGCCGTCTGGCGCGGCGGGGCGCGCTGCGGCCCGCTGCCAGACCGGCGAAACAGTCAAAGAGGTGCCCGGCGCGTCATGCCCAATGCTTTGGCCTACCTGATGCTGGCCGCCTGGCCGCTGATCACGCTGGTGATGTTCCGGCGTTGGCCCATCGAGCGTGCGCTGATCTGGTCGCTCTTGGGCGCCTATATGTTCCTGCCGCCGCCGCCCGCCGCCTTCGATTTCCCGCTGGTGCCGCCCCTGACCAAGGAATCGCTGCCCAGCCTTGCCACCTTTGCCATCTGCCTCATTCATGCCAAGGCCCGCGCGCCGCTCTTGCCCAAGAGCCTGCCGGCCCGCGTCCTTGTCGCCCTCTTCATCCTGAGCCCCATTGCCACGGTCCTCACCAATGGCGAGCCGGTCTTCTATGGCCGCATCGGCCTGCCTGGGCTCGGGCTCAAGGACATGGTGGCGCTCTGCCTCCTGCAAGCCATCCTGCTCTTGCCCTTCCTTCTGGCGCGGCAACATCTGGCCACGCCTGAGGGGCTGCGCGAACTGGTGATGGCGCTGATGCTGGGCGGGCTGATCTATTCCCTGCCGATGCTCCTCGAGGTGCGGCTTTCTCCCCAGCTCAACTTCTGGATTTACGGCTATTACCAGCACAGTTTCGAGCAGACGATGCGCGCGGGCGGCTTCCGCCCCATCGTCTTCATGTATCACGGCCTCTGGGTGGCCTTTTTCACCGTCATGGCCATGACCTGCGCCATCGCACTGGCGCGCGAGGCGGATGTGCGACGCCGCATTCTTTACCTCTTGGCGGCGCTTTATCTTGGCGGTGTTCTGGTGCTCTGCAAATCGCTGGGCTCGCTGATCTATGGCGTCTATCTGGCCCCGCTGGCCCTCTTCCTGCCCACGCGAATGCAAATCCGCATCGCGGGGCTGATGGCGGTGGTGGCTGTTGCCTATCCGGTGCTCAAGGGCGCAGGCCTGATCCCGGTCGACTGGATTCTCGAACAGGCCGCCAAGGTGGACCCCGAGCGCGCCTATTCCCTGCGCTTCCGCCTCGATAACGAGGATATCCTGATGGAGCGCGCCCTCGAAAAGCCGCTGTTTGGCTGGGGCAGCTGGGGGCGCAACCATATCCTCAATCCCGTAACCGGCGTGATCGAGACCGTGACCGACGGCCGCTGGATCATCCTGATCGGCATCTTCGGCTGGGTCGGGTATCTGGCGGAATTCGGCCTTGTCGCGCTGCCGATCCTGATGCTCTGGGTCCACGGGCGCCGCCTGGGTGATGCCGCCCATGTGCGCCTGATCGGCCCGGTGGCGCTCTTGCTCGCCATCAACCTGATCGACATGCTGCCCAATGCCACGCTCACGCCGCTCACATGGCTTTTTGCCGGCGCGGTGCTGGGCCTGACCGAGGTGACGCATATTCAGCGCCCTGCCACAACGCCCCGCCGCTCCCCGGGCTGGCGGCCGATCATGTGAGGCGCGCGCCATGACCCGCCCCCGCGTGCTTGTCATTGCCGAGGCCGCCAATCCCGAATGGGTCAGCGTGCCGCTGGTCGGATGGTCGCTGGCCACCGCCCTGCGCGAGGTGGCCGAGGTGCATATCGTCACCCAGATCCGCAACCGCGAGGCGTTTCTGCGCGCAGGGCTGGTCGAGGGCGTCGATTTCACCGCGATCGATTCCGAGGCGCTGGCCCGCCCCCTCTGGGCCCTGGGCGAGCGGCTGCGCATGGGGCAGGGCAGGGGCTGGACCACGCTGCAAGTGATCAACGCGCTCAGCTATCCGTGGTTCGAGCATCTGGTGTGGCAACAGTTCGGCGCGGCCATCCGCGCCGGACGCTACGACATCGTGCATCGCATCACCCCGCTCAGCCCGACGATTTCCTCGTCCCTTGCGGGCAAATGCGCCCGTGCGGGCGTGCCCTTTGTCCTCGGGCCGCTCAACGGCGGCGTGCCATGGCCCGCTGGCTTTGATGCCGAGCGGCGGCGCGAGCGCGAGTATCTGAGCTACCTGCGCAGCGCCTACAAGGCGCTGCCGGGCCGTACCGCAACCCTGCGCCATGCCGCAGCCGTCTTTGCGGGCTCTCGGCATACGATGGGCGAATTGCCCGGCTTTGCCCGCGCCAAGACCGTCTATCTGCCCGAAAACGCCATCGACCCCGCCCGCTTTTCCCGCATCGCCACGCCCGCGCCAAATGGCCCCCTGCGCGCGGCCTTCGTCGGGCGGCTTGTGCCCTACAAAGGCCCCGACATGCTGATCGAGGCGGCAGCGCCGATGCTGCGCGCGGGGCACCTCCATCTTGATCTGGTGGGCGACGGGCCGATGATGCCCGCCTTGCGCGCGCAGGCCGATACCCTGGGCGTGACCGCTCAGATCACCTTTCACGGCTGGCTGGAACATCGCGCCGTGCAGGATGTGCTCGCCACCTGCCATCTCTTCGCCTTCCCCTCGATCCGTGAATTCGGCGGCGGTGTGGTGCTCGAGGCGATGGCCCTCGCCGTGCCGCCGCTCATCGTCGATTACGCTGGCCCCGGCGAGCTGGTCACAGCCGCGCGCGGGCTCAAGGTGCCCTTGGGCACGCGGTCTGAAATCATCGTCGGCTTTGCCACGGCGCTTGAGGCGCTCAGCCACGACCGCAGTGCCCTTGCCGCCATGGGGCAGGCGGGCCGCGCATGGGTGCTGGACCAGGCCACATGGGCCGCCAAGGCAGGCCAGGTGCGCGCCGTCTACGACGCCCTGCTGGCCAAGGCCCCGCTGCCAGAGGTCTTTGCCGCATGAGCGCCGCCTATCGCCCTGAAATCGACGGGTTGCGCGCCATCGCGGTGCTGTCCGTGGTTCTCTATCACTTCGGGATGCCGGGCATTCCCGGCGGCTTTGTCGGCGTGGACATCTTCTTTGTCATCTCCGGCTTTCTGATCGGCGGCATCCTCTGGGCGGACCTGCGCGAAACGGGCCGCATTCGCCTTGCCCGCTTCTACCTGCGCCGCCTGCGCCGTCTGGCCCCTGCCTATTTCGCCATGGCAGCGGCGACGCTGCTGATGGGCTGGCTCATCCTCTTGCCATTCGAGTTTCGCGAATTCGGCAAATCCCTCATTGCCGCCACGGTCTATCTCTCCAACATCCATTTCTACCGTGAAGCGGGCTATTTCGACGGCGTGTCCGAGGAAAAGCCGCTCTTGCACACATGGTCGCTGGCGGTCGAGGAACAATTCTACATCGTCCTGCCTTTCCTCCTCTTGGCTCTGGTCCGCTGGCGGCCCAGGCTGCCCATGATCCTCGCGGCCCTCGCAGCACTCTCGCTTGCCGCCTGTCTCTGGCTCACGCCCCGCTCGCCCACGGCGGCCTTCTACCTTTTCCCCTTCCGCGCGTGGGAGCTTTTGGCGGGCGTCCTGCTGGCCATCGCGGGGCAGGAGAACAAGGCGCGCTACGCCCTTCACCCCGCGCTTTCCTGGGCCGGTCTGGCGCTCCTGCTCGCCTCCATCACCCTGATCCGGGCCGAGGGCTTTCCCGGCTGGCAGGCGATCCTGCCCGTGGCGGGCACGCTGCTCATCCTGATGAATGGCCGCGATGCCAACCCGGTCAACCGCGCCCTGATGCACCCGGCCCCGGTATTCATCGGCCTCATCTCCTATTCGCTCTACCTCTGGCACTGGCCGGTGTTCGTCCTCTCCTCCTATTGGCGCGATGGCTACTCCGGCCCAATCGAGGCGACCGCCTGGCTTGCCCTTGCCGTTGCCCTTTCCGTCCTCTCGTGGCGCACTATCGAACGCCCCGTGCGCCGGATGCAGGGCGGCACGCGCACACTCGTCTCAGGCACGGCGCTGGCCTCGCTGGCGCTGCTGGCCGTGGGTCTGCTCCTCTGGCGCGGCGATGGCCTGCCCACCCGCTTTGCGCCAGAGTTGCGCACGCATATCGCCGCCTCCGGTGATTTCAATCAGGACTGGTCGCGCTGCTCCACTCCCACCACCGGCCCACTGGCGGGGGTCGAGACCTGCCCCATCGGCCCGGATGGCCCGCCTGAGGTGCTGATCTGGGGCGACAGCCACCTGCGCGCCATGAAAGAGGGGCTGGAGGTCGCCGCCTTTGCCGCCAACCGCCCCGCGCTCATCCTCTGGCACGCAGGCTGTCCGCCGCTCTTTGGCGTGGCCAAGGCCGAAACCGCCGCCACCCCGGCACAGGACGCCGCCTGCACCCGTGCCAATCAGACGATCCGGTCCGGCATCGCCCAAATGGACAGCCTGCACACCCTGCTCCTCGTTGGTCGCTGGTCCTATTACGCCGAAGGGCAGGGGGTAGGGCTCGACGCGCATAACCGCATTACCCTTGCGCCGCTGCCCGACAGCCTCTTGCCCAAGGGGCCGCAACATACGCTCTTCAACGCAGGCTTGACCCGCACCATTGCCGAACTCTCCCCGCACGTCCCGCGCATCCATGTCCTGCGCCAACCACCCGAGGTGCCGGAGTACGATTCCCGCGCCGTGGCCCGCGCGCTGGTGCATGGCCGCATGGAGGTGGACGACACGACCCGCCTCACCGTGCCCCGCAGCATGGCCCTTGCCCGCGCCGCCCATGCCGAGGCACCGCTGATGGCCTTGGACCGCTCCGGGGCGATCACCCTCATCGACCCGTGGCCACGGCTCTGCGATGCCAGCACATGCCATGTGATGCAGGATGGACAAGCGTTCTATTTCGACAACAACCACCTCACCAATCGCGCCGCCATCGCCCTCAGCGATCTGTTCGCCCCCGTGTTCGAGGCCCCGCAATGACCGCCGCGATACGGAATGCCCAATGGGACGTGATCGTCATCGGCACCGGCATGGGCGGTGGCCTCATCGGGCGCAGGCTGGCCGAGCGCGGGCTCAAGGTGCTTTTCGTCGAGAAAGGCCCCCAAGGCCACCGCTCCGAGCGTCAGGGCCTCAACCCCGAAATCTTCGATCCCACCGCCCGCTTGCTGCGCGGCTATTGGCCGGGGCCGATCCGGGCGCAGATCAATGGGCGTGCCTCGGAATTCCTTGGTCCCATCGGGGCCGGGGTGGGCGGCTCGTCCGTATTCTACGCCGCCACGCTGGAACGCCCCGAACGCCACGATCTCGAGGCGACAGAGACCCGCCCGCACCCGACCGGCGGCTGGCCCGTGGGCTTTGACGCGATGCGCGACTGGTATGCAGAGGCCGAGGACCTGCTGCACATCTGTGGCGATCCCGATCCGCTCTCGCCCGAGGCGGTCACGCCGCTGCGCCCGGCACCGCCGCTCTCGGCTCCCGATGCCGCCCTCATGCAGAGCCTGCGCGCGGTGGGGCTGCATCCCTATCGCCTCCATGCCGCGATCCGCCATGTGCCGGGGTGCCATGATTGCCTGGGCGTCAAATGCCCCAAACCCTGCAAGATGGATGGCCGCTCTGCGGGCGTGGAACCGGCCCTTGCCACCGGCAATGCGGCCCTTCTGGATCGTGCCGAGGTGCGCCGCCTCTGCGGCACGGCCCAGACCATCACCCATATCGAGGTCACACGCGATGGCGAGAGCTTCACGCTCACAGCCCCCCAGATCGTGCTCGCCGCAGGCGCGCTTGGCTCGCCCCGCCTGCTTTTGGCCTCCGCATCCGAGCACTGGCCCGAGGGCTGCGCCAATGGCTCCGGCCTTGTGGGGCGCAACCTCATGTTTCACCTCAACGAGATTTTCGCCCTCTGGCCGCCGCGCGGCACGCCCGACAGCGGCCCGAGCAAGGCGATCTCGCTCCGCGATTTCTACCACAGCGATGGCCAACGCTTTGGCACGGTGCAGTCGATGGGCATCGCGGCGGGCTATG
Organism: Roseovarius sp.; assembly: GCF_027019125.1. GTDB lineage: Bacteria > Pseudomonadota > Alphaproteobacteria > Rhodobacterales > Rhodobacteraceae > Roseovarius. Next base: position 443,727 of record NZ_JALUXE010000027.1, read on the forward strand.
GCGAAATCGTGCATACCTTGAACGGCATGTTCGACCGTTCCGCCCTGCGCCATATCCGCCCCTTGCGCCATTTCACCCGGCTGCCTGCGGCCCTTGCGGCGCGGATATTGGGGCGGGCGCAGGTCTTTGTCGGGCTGATGGAGGATCTGGGATACCCCGAAAACCGCGTCACCTATGATCGCACCGCGCCCGATGCCATCGACATCAGCTACACGCTGCACCCCGAATTGCTCGCGCGCCGCCGCGCCTTTCGCCAGGCTATCCGGGCGGGGCTGCGCGGGCACCGGCGGCTCTTTCTCACCCATACGCCAGAGTTGAACTTTGGCCATCCCTGCGGCACGCTGCGGTTCGGCACCGATCCCGGCTCCAGCGTGCTTGACCCCGACTGCCGGGCGCATGGGCTTGATAATCTCCATGTGGCGGATGCCTCTTTCATGCCCTCGTCCATGGGGGTCAACCCAAGCCTCACCATCGCGGCCAACGCGCTGCGCGTGGCCGAGGCCATCGCCCGCCGCAGAAAGGCCATGACATGAGGCTCTCGGACGGATTGGCGGTCGTCACCGGCGCAGGCGGCGGTTTGGGGCGCGCGCTCGCTCTGGACCTTGCGGCGCGCGGTCAGCGCGTCGTGGCCATGGGGCGCGCGCCCGAGGGGATTGCCGAGACCGCCGCCATGGACCCAAGCGGCCGGATCACGCCCGTCACCGCCGATGTTGCGGACCCCCAGGCGCTGCGCGCGGCCTTTGCCCAGATCACCCGAAACGCGCCGGTGACGCTGCTCGTCAACAACGCCGCCATCTACCCGCGCCGCGATTTTCTGGATGAAACCCCCGAAAGCTTTGCCGAAACCGTGGCGATCAATCTCGGTGGCACCGTGGCCTGCACCCGGCTGGCCCTCGACAGCATGGTCGAGACCGGCTTTGGCCGCATCCTCAATGTCTCGACCTTTGCCGATCTGGCCCCCTTGCCCGCCTCCTCGGCCTATGCGGTGTCCAAGGGGGCAGGGCGCATCCTGACGCGCGCGCTTCTGGCCGACCTTGCCGATCGCTTTCCGGGGATCGTCCTGACCGACTGGATGCCCGGAATGCTGGCCACCCGCATGGGTGTGTCCCATGGGCTTGATCCGGCGCAGGCTGCACGCTGGGGTGCCGCGCTTGCGCTCTGGCACGATCCCTCGCTCAATGGCGCGGTGTTCGAGCAGGATCGCGAAATCCTGCCCGTGCGCGGCCTCAAGGGCCGGATCAAGGATACGCTTCTCCTGCGGCGCCGCCGCCCGCGCGTGATCCAGACCTGAGCCTTAGCGGCAATAGGGCCCGTTGCCGTGCTTGGCGGTGTCGAAATGCAGATGGTCCTGATGATGCCGGTCTGAATTCGGCCCCAGAACCGTGCCGAATGTCCCGCAGGCCTCGCCATGCACCCGCTTGAGGATGCGCCCCTCATGGCCCCGGCCCCAATCCCGCAGCACCGAGATTTCCGAGCCATCCTTGAGCAGCAGGGCCGATATGTCGATCGCCTTGCCGCGCCCATGTTCGGAAATCCGCGCGCCCGGCTGGCTGTTGCGCGTGCGGCAGACGTAATGCGCCGGCACCTGCAACCCCGTCAGACCGCCGCCCATACGCCCAACGGCAGGTTTGGCGCTGCGCTTGACCCAACTCCCAAGCGCCCGCGCGGTGGGGCAATCGAGCGTCGCCGCCTGGCTCAGCCGCACGCCATGCACCGTTTCTAGCCGCACGGCACGCTCGATCCCGCAGCCATTCACCTCATGATGCTGAAAGCCCGAAATCGACCCCGACAGGCCCGGATCACCACAGAGGCCACCGCCCCGGCTCACCTCGTCATTGTCGCTGCGCCCACAGCCTGACGCGATCAGGCTCAGCCCCGCGGCGATTCCCAGAACCGCGCGTCTCATGCCTTCTTGACCCGGCCGAAATCCGGCGCGGCGGTGTCCTGCCCAGCTTCTATGATGCCCCGTCGAATGGCGCGGGTGCGGGTGAAATAAGCGTGCAGATGGTCGCCGTCCCCAATGCGAATGGCGCGTTGCAGCGCAAACAACTCCTCGGTAAAGCGGCCCAGAATTTCCAATGTCGCCTCCTTGTTGTTGAGAAACACATCGCGCCACATGGTCGGGTCGGACGCGGCAATCCGGGTGAAATCCCGGAACCCGGCGGCGGAATACTTGATCACCTCGCTATCGGTCACGCGGCGCAGATCGTCGGCCACGCCGACCATCGTGTAGGCGATCAGATGCGGCGCATGGCTTGTCACCGCCAGCACCAGATCGTGATGCTCGGCGTCCATCTCATCGGTGTTCGACCCAAGCGCCTGCCAGAACGCCTCCAGCCGCTCCACCGCCGCCCGGTCGCTGCCCGCCTGCGGCACGATCAGGCACCAGCGGTTGTCAAAAAGCTCGGCAAAGCCCGACCGCGGCCCCGAATGCTCGGTCCCCGCCAGCGGATGCGCCGGCACGAAATGCACGCCCGCCGGGATATGGGGGGCGACCGCCTCGATCACCGCCTTCTTGACCGATCCCACGTCGCTGACCGTGGCACCGGGCTTGAGCACGCCCGCGATCTCGGCGGCAACCGCCCCCATCGCGCCCACCGGCACGCAGAGCACCACCAGATCCGCGCCCGCCGCCGCCTCTGCCGCGCTGTCGCAAACCCGATCACAGAGACCGATCTCGCGCGCCACATCCCGTGTCTGGGGCGAGCGCGCATAGCCCGTGATCTCTCCGGCCACGCCCGCGCGCTTCATCGCATGCGACATCGACGACGCGATCAGCCCCAGCCCGATCAGCGCCACCCGGTCATAGATCTGCGCCATCACCGAACCCCCTTGAACTGACCGATCACATGCGCCACCCGGCGACAGGCGTATTCCTCGCCCACCGTGATCCGCAACCCATTGGGAAAGCCATAGCCGCCCACCCGGCGCACGATGATCCCATCGGCGCGCAGCGCCGCATCGCAGGCCGCCGCCTCGTCCTCCGACTCAAACCGCGCCAGCACGAAATTGGCGTGGCTCTCGTCCACCGCAACACCGCTCTCGCGCAGCGCCTCGGTCAGCCAGGCCCGGTTGCGCAGCGTGTCGCTCACCACCTTGCCCAGCCATTCCTGATCCCGCACCGCCGCCTCGGCAGTGACAAGCTGCGTGGGCGACAGGTTGAAAGGCTGGCGAATCCGGTTGAGCACGTCGATCATGGCGCGCTGCGCATAGCCCCAGCCGATCCGCAACCCGCCAAGTCCGTAAGCCTTGGAAAAGGTGCGCGTCATGATGACATTGTCGCGCGCCTCGACCAGCGCCACACCCCCGTCATAACCTTCGGCGAATTCCGTATAGGCCCCATCCAGCACCAGAATGGCCCGCTCGGGCAGGCCATCGGCCAGCCGCGCCAATTCCGCCTCGGGCAGGATGGTGCCGGTGGGATTGCCGGGATTGGCGATAAAGACGATCCGCGTCCGCGCCGTGCAGGCCGCCAGAATGGCGTCCACATCCACCACGCGCTCCCGCTCGGCCACACAGACCGGCGTCGCGCCCACCGCATGCGCGAGGATGGGATACATGGCAAAGCCGTGCTCGGTGTGGATCACCTCGTCACCCGCTCCGGCATAGGCTTGTGCCACGAATTGCAACACCTCGTCCGACCCCACGCCACAGATCACCCGCTCCGGGTCCAGCCCATGCGCTTCGGCAATCGCGCCGCGCAACTCGGCATGGTCGGTGCCGGGATAGCGATGCAGCGTCGCGGCAGAGCGGGCAAAGGCCGTCTTGGCCTTGTCCGACGGGCCATAAGGGCTCTCATTGGCCGAGAGTTTCAGCGGCTCGGCTTTGCCTGCAATCACGGCCTCGCCACTCTTGTAGAGCGCGATATCCATGATGCCCGGCTGCGGCGTGATCTTGGTCATGTCATTCCCCGTCTGTCGCAGGAGGTTCTAGCTTTGGTGTCCCGGCTTGACCAGCACCAAAAGGAAAAGGCCGCGGCGGTTTCCCGTCGCGGCCTCTTTCGTGCAGTTCAGAACGCTTAGTTCTGCGCGTAGAATTCGATCACGAGGTTCGGTTCCATCATCACCGGATAGGGCACATCCGACAGGCCGGGCTGACGGACAAAGGTTGCCTTCATCTTGGAATGATCCGCCTCGATGTAATCGGGCACGTCACGCTCGGCCAGTTGCACGGCCTCGAGCAGAACGGTCATCTGCTTGGAGCGGTCGCGGACCTCGATCACATCGCCCTCTTTCACACGGTAGGAGGGGATGTTGACCCGCTGACCATTCACGGTGACATGGCCATGGTTCACGAACTGGCGTGCGGCGAACATGGTCGGCACGAATTTGGCGCGGTAAACCACGGCATCCAGACGACGCTCCAAGAGGCCGATCAGGTTCTCGCCGGTGTCGCCCTTCAGACGCTCGGCCTCGGCATAGATGCGGCGGAACTGCTTTTCGGTCAGGTCGCCGTAATAGCCCTTCAGCTTCTGCTTGGCGCGCAGCTGCAAGCCGAAGTCAGAGATCTTGGCCTTGCGGCGCTGACCGTGCTGGCCGGGGCCATATTCACGCTTGTTGACGGGGGATTTCGGACGGCCCCAGATGTTTTCACCCATCCGGCGGTCAATTTTGTACTTGGCAGACGTGCGTTTGGTCACGGCTGATCTCCTTCACTTGAATCGAAGGGCGTTGTCCTCTGCGTCCCGGCACGTTCCGGTCGGCCGACAGGAATCCCCTTGCGGGGCCCACCAACACCAATGAAGCCGCGCTTATACAGGCGCGCCAGCGGGTGTCAACAGGGGTGTTGCGGGTTCAACGCCCGCTTACCCCGCCTGCCGGATATGCGCCAGCAGCGTCTCGGCATCCGACACCTTGACCGGCACGCCCGCCGGGTTGTCCTGTAGCCCCGGCTCCGCGAACATCGCCGTGATCACCCCATCCTCGACGAGCATGGAATAGCGCCAGCTGCGCTTGCCCATGCCCTGACGCGAGCGGTCCACCAGCATGCCCAGACCCGCAGCAAAATCGCCATTGCCATCGGGCAGCATCATGGTCTTTTCGATCCCCTGCGCCTTGCCCCATTGAAACATCACGAAGGCGTCGTTCACGGCGGTGCAGATCACCCGGTCGATCCCGGCAGCGATGAATGCGTCGTAGAGCCGCTCATACCCCGGCAGGTGGCTCTCGGAACAGGCAGGCGTGAACGCGCCCGGCAGGCCAAAAACCACCACGCGCTTGCCGGCGAAAATATCGGCGGTGCTCAGATCCTTCCATTCAAAGGGATTGTCGCCCTCAAGGGCAGGATTGCGCACGCGGGTATGAAAGATGACATCAGGGACGGTTTTGGCGGTCACGTCGGGATCTCCGGTTGAGGCTGGGACTGTTCCCCCGACATAACCCACCCGCGCGCGCGGTAAAGGGCTAAACCCACTGAAATCCGCCCTTCATCTGGCCCGAAATACCTCGGGGGTCCGGGGGCAGCGCCCCCGCACCTTATGCCGCCTCATGCGCGAGGATTGCCGCCTCTGACGCGTTCAGACAGCGCCGGGCATAGCCACCATAGAGATTGGGCTCGTATTCCAGATTGGGATTGATCGCCAAGAGCCGCGCGCGGTCGTCGTCGTCCAGCGTCGACAGCGCCGTGCTCGCGGGGTGAAAGCTCTCGGTTTCGAGGCCATTGGCCCAGATGATCTGATGGCGCGGCAACAGCAGGTGAATATACGTCACCTCGCGAGAGGCCAGATCCACCGCCACCGTGTCATTGTTGATCAGGTCGCGCGCCATCACCAGCACCTCGGGCGTGTTGAAGAGCGCGCGCGCCACATCGCCCCGCACCAGCATCCGGTGTTCCGGGCTGACCAGCAATTCCGCATCCGGCCGCCCGATGCCAAGCGCCCCGGCCCGCAACCGGATCGGCCGCAGCTTGGGCATGGCAAAGAGCCGTGCGCCGGTCATCCTGCGACTGCCGATCCACTGGATTTCCTCGGCGCCGTTGTCGCGGGTCTGCACATGGTCGCCTTCGCGCAGCTCCTCAACCAGACGCGGGCCTTCGGGTGTCTCGATCCGCGTGCCTGGGGTGAAACAGATGACACCCCCGCTCGCCGGTCCGGTCGACGCCCCGCGCATTCCCTCCAGCGAGTGATGCACGATCCACATGTCCCGACCGCGCGGCGGAATTTCATCGTGAAACATCAAGAGCGGGGTGCCCTCGTTGCCCACCTCTATGATCGTGACCGTATAGCTGCGCGTGCCGTCCGTGACGACGAAACCCAGATCCATCAGCGGCTCTTCCACCTCCACCGGACCCAGATCGCGCGTGTTGTTCATCGCCGCGCCCACCAGGCGCCGCACCATCCGTGCCGCACGTTTGCGGTTTACGGTTTCCCCATTCGCCCCTTCCAGACGCAACAGTTGGTTCGGTCCGTCGACGCGCACCGCATCGCCCCGCCAGGACCATGTTTGCCCCACCGAAAGCGACTGCACCGGCGCAGTCGTGATCCCGTCCAGTTCAGTTTGCGACCAGGAAATGACGAACGTGCCTCGAAAGCCCGTCCCCATAACCCTGACTGCCTGCCTCTTCGTTTTTATTATCGCGTTATTTTTTTTATTATCGTCAAAGTAGCAAAGGCGAATCAGTCTGAAAAGCCCTTGATTGCATTTTTGTCAGAACCGCAGCCTGAACTGCACAGCGCCCAGAAACTGCCCCTCGCGCTGCTCGTCGAATTCCTCGCTCAGCCAGGTCAGCCCGTAAAAGAGCGCGGCCCCGTTGCGGTTCTCCCAATGCAGACCGGCGCGCACCCGTGTGCGGTCCTCGGTCAGGGTGACACCGCTGCGCGCGGGCAGGTAATCGCTGTCATCGACATAGGCAATGTCGGCCCCCAGGAGAAATGCCGTGCCCGCCTGCTCGGCGCGCACCACGCGGTAGCGATGGCCCGTGACCGCATCGCGCACCTGCAACTCGCCGCGCCCGATGTCCCCAAAGGTGATGTCCGCGCCCGCCCGGATCAGGTCCTCGACCCCCAGCCGCGCCTCGGCAAAGGGGCGCAACCGCGCAAAGCCCAGCTCGAACTCGCGGCTCGCTTCGAACACGCCCGAGGGGCGGATACCATCGTCGATCTGGTTGCGCCGGACCCGCCGACCCACGTCGCGCCCGCCTAGAAAGCCGTGCAAAAAATCTTGAAAATCATCAAGCTGCGTCTGCGGCCCGGTCACGATCAGGTCCGCGCCCAAGGCGTAATCCACCTGAGCCTTCTGGAAATGCGTATGCAGCCCAAAGCCGAGCGCGCCAACATAGGGCCGGTCCAGCGCGGCAGGGCGGCTCAGGTTCTCGGGCGCAATCACCTCGCCGTGAAACCGGAATTCCAGAATCTGCCCGATGCGCTCTGGCGCGTGACCCTGCCATGCGGGTCCCCAAACCCGGCTCGACGTGATCGACCCGGTGCGCCACCGATCGTCCGTGTCACCCAGAACGTCATTGGTAAACAACAGGCCATAGCCCAGCTTTTGCCGCCCTTCGGATTGTGCCGAGGCGACCGTGCTCAGGCCCAGTGTCAATGCCAGAAACGCCCCGAGGGCAATGGCGAAACCACGTGTCATGCGTCACGTCCCCATATTTTGCCCCCCGGCGGGGTCTGATTAGCAAACCCTCGGGCGAATTGACCAGCTAAACTTTACCATTCCGTGAAACCGTGGCGCAAATCCCATGGTGGGCAGGGGCGCCATCGTCAGAGCGCGCGCATCCAGACTTGCAGATCATGGGCGCTTTCCTGCGCCGCTCCGATCTCCCGCCAGTTGAATTGCGCCACCGCACCCGGCAATGGCGCATAGCCCCGCTTGCGCCAGAAGGCATCCAGCGGCTGATAGCCTTCGGGCCGCGCCGGGTGATCCTTGGGCCGTATCACCGAGCAGAACGCGGCATAGTCGCGCCCCAGCTCCCGCGCCTGCGCCTCGCGCAGATCAAAGAACCGATGACCGATCCCCTGACCGCGATACTCCGGCAAAAGCACGCTTTCGGCGCAATAGAATATCCGGTCGAGCGCAAGGCCGCTCTCGGCGAATGCCGCGCCGAAATCGTCGGCGTGATCCTCCATCGGGGCGCCCGTGGCCGCGCCGATCAGGCGCGCGCCGTCATAGGCCCCCACCAGAATGGCATCCGCACTGTCGCGGTAGACCTGCAAATACCGCTCTTCATAGGCGACATCGCCGTCGTAGAGATAGGGATAGGCCCGAAACACCGCGATGCGCAGCCGCGCCACATCCGGCAGCGCCGCCGCCAGAGCCGCCCCCGTCAGCCGCTCGACCCGGATCATGCCGAAACCTGTTTCACCCAATCCGCAAGGTTGTAATAGGTCACGACGCGGGTGATCAGCCCATCCTTGAGGGTAAAGAACGATCCGGCAGGCAGAACATAGGTCTGCCCCTTCGCCTCAGGCAGGCCCTCGTCGGTCTCCAGATAGGTGCCGTTCACGACGAATTCCGCCGCCGCCCGCGTGCCGCCCTCGGCGTCAAAGATCACCATATCGGTCAGTTCCTCGCGGTAGCACCGGCTCATGTGATCGCAAAACGCACGAAAGAGGTCCTTTCCCTCCCGCACTTGCCCTTCGTTCACATGGTGGCGCACATCCTCGCTGAGGCACGCCAACATGCCGGGCACATCGCCCCGGTTGAAGGCATCGAAATAGGCTTTGACGGTCTCGTTCATAAATCCTCCCGGGGTGGTCCCCAACGGTCCTGCAAATGCCCGATGATCTGGTCTCGGGTCTGACGATAGCTATCCAACCGCGCCTCGCGCGTCTGCGCAAGGCCGGTCGGGTCCATGATTGGCCAATAGACCACGTCCAGATGAAAAAACCGCGTCAATTCCAACGCCCGCCGCTGGCTTGCCGGGCTGAGCGCGACAACGATGTCAAACGAGGACAGATCGTCGCCCCATTGCTCCATCTGGTCAAAACTGCGCGAGCGGTGCCGCTCCAGTTCCACGCCGATCTCGCGGCACACGGCGATGCTGAATCCGTCGATCTCCATATCGTTCTTGACGCCCGCCGATTGCACATAGGTGTCGGTGCCATAGAATTTCTTCATGATCCCCTCGGCCATGGGCGAGCGGACCGCGTTGTGATCGCAACAGAACAGCACCGATTGCGGCAGCGGTTCGGGCATGCCTCAGCCCCCGAAATGCAACACGCAGATCAGCGTGAACAGGCGCCGCGCGGTGTCATTGTCGATCTCGGCCTTGCCCTCCAGCCGCTCGGCCAGCACGCGCGCACCCTCGTTGTGAATCCCGCGCCGGGCCATGTCGATCGTTTCGATCTGGCTGGGCGGCATGTTCTTCACCGCGTCGAAATAGCTCTCGCAGATGGCCCAGTAATCCTTGACCACCTGCCGGAACGGACTAAGCGACAGATGAAATTCGGCTGCCGGTTCGTCCGCGTCGGTGCGGATGTCGAACACCAACCGTTTTTCGCGGATCGCCAGCCCCAGACGATACGGTCCCTCCGGCACCGGACGGTCATCGCGCGCGGGCAGCGCGAAACTGTTTTCCTCGATGAGATCATACATGGCCACCTTGCGCTCCTGCTCGATCTCGGGCGTGGGGGGCGGAAGGTTGGCATCGTCCAACTCGATATGGCAAATCCGGCTCATGGGTCTTACTCGTGCTGCGTCCTGTTCTCGTCCCTAACGCAGCGCGGCGGCTTGGGCAATCGCCGTGACCTCTTGGCTGTCGCTTGGGGCGCGCGGCGTCACCCACCCGCCACGCCTGTCAGGAAATTGCCGCGAAATCCTGACGATTGATCACAATCTTGCCTTGTTGCCGTGACAAATTGTTCTCAGATCGGCAATAATGCTGAAAAACAGGCTAAGCCGACCTTAAGAGTGACCCGTTATAGTCGGGGAGAGCAGGTTTACCGGGGCGATTGAATGCTCGAGTTTGAGAACGTCAGCAAGTCCTTTTGGACAGGCACACAGCGCAAAGTCATCCTTGACCGGGTGTCGTTCCGTGTGGAGCTTGGCCATAGCCTTGGCATCCTTGCGCCCAACGGCACCGGCAAGACGACTCTGATCAACATGATGGCCGGACTCGAAAAGCCGGACGAAGGCGTGATCCGGCGCGGCTGTCGCATCTCCTTTCCTCTGGGCTTCATGGGCGGGGTCGTCAACCGGCTCTCGGCGCTGGACAACTCGCGCTATATCGCGCGCCTCTATGGCCTTGATCCCGATTATATCGAGGCCTATTGCCGTTGGCTCTGTGGCTTGGGCGAATATTTCGAGCAACCCCTCGGCACCTATTCCTCGGGCATGCGCGCACGCTTCAGCTTTGCACTCATGCTGGCCCTCGATTTCGACATGTATCTGATCGACGAGGGCATGCCCGGCTCGACCGATGTCGAGTTCAACCGCAAGGCAGGCGATATCCTTCAGGAACGTCTGCGCAGCACCACCGTGATCATCGTCTCGCATGATCCCAAGGTGCTTGAGAAATTCGCCCGCTCGGCCGCTGTGCTGATGGGCGGCAAACTTTACATGTTCGACACCTTGGAAGAGGCAAAAGAGCTCTATGACTACGAAACCCAAGGCTAGAAAGTTCCGCATCCGCCGGAGCGCCGATTCCCTTGCCCCGCGTGTCGCCACCTCGGCGGATGCAGGTGCCGCCCCGCCTGTCGAGGACACGTCACCTCCCACACAAGAGGGACAGGTCGCCTCGGCACGCGAAACCGCGGCCAGCCAGAGTATCGACGACATCCGCCGCGAGGGGCTCACGGGGCGCGAACTGCGCATGGCCCGGCGCATGGCGCAAAAGCACGGGCTCGCGCCCACGTCGGATTTCGACGCCGTGCGCCTTTTGCGCGCGCGCGGCATCGACCCGTTCCAGCGGGCCAATATTCTCGAACTTGTGGCCAGTGACGGTGGCAACACCCCGCCGCCGCCCAATGGGGCCACGCCCGCCGCGGCCGCCGGCGCGCCGCAGGGCCGCGTGCAATTGCCGCAAACCGTGCCCGTCGCGCGCCAGACGCTGCCCTCCACGGACATCAGCCCGGCCGACCGCCGCGCCAAGGAAATCCACGAAATTCAGCGCGACATCGGCCGCCGCCGCCGCCGCCGCTTGCTGTTGCTCTTGTCGCGCCTTGCCGCCTTCGTGCTGCTGCCGACCATCGTGGTCAGCTATTATTTCTACGCCATCGCCACGCCGATGTATGCGACCAAATCCGCCTTTCTGATCCTCTCGGCGGATGGTGGCGGCGGTCCCGGCGGCGGATTGGGCGGCCTTCTGCCCACACAGTTCGCCACCGGTCAGGATGCCATCGCCACCCAGGAATACCTCGAATCCAAGGATGCGATGCTGCGCCTTGACGAGGAACTCGGCTTTCGCGCGCATTTCAGCGACCCCTCGATCGACGCGCTGCAACGGCTCGATCCCGACGCCAGCCACGAAACCGCCTACAAGCTTTACCGCAAATACGTGAAACTCGGCTACGATCCGACCGAGGGCGTCATCCGCATGGAGGTGTCGACCGCCGATCCCGCCCTCAGCGCCACGTTTTCCGAACGCCTGATCAAATATGCCGAAGAGCGGGTGGACGAACTCAGCCGCCAGAAACGTCAGGACGCGGTCAGCACCGCCGCCGAAAGCCTGGAACAGGCCAAGGCCGACCGCCGCGCCGCCCAGCAGACACTGGTCTCGCTCCAGGAAGGCAGCATCCTTGATCCCGAAGGCGAGATTGCCAGCATCCGCGCCCTCGTGAACACCGTCGAATTGCAGCTTCAGGAAAAGGAACTGGCGCTCAATATCCAGCTCAACAACGCCCGCCCCAACGCCGCCCGCGTCGAGGCGCTCCAGAGCGAGATCGAGATCTTGGGTGCCGAACTCGACCGTCAGAAAAGACGGCTGACCGAGGCCACCGCCGGCGAAAGCTCGCTCGCCTCCAAGACCGCCGCGATCCAGATGGCGCAGGCCGATCTTGCCACCGCCGATCTGGTGCTGCAATCCGCACTCGAGGCGAAACGCCAGTCCGAGATCGAGGCCAACAAGCAGGTCCGCTATCTCACGGTCAGCGTGCGCCCCCTTGCCTCGCAGGATTCCTCCTATCCGCGGGCCTTCGAGAATACGATACTGGCCTTCCTGATCTTTTCTGGTATCTACCTGCTCATATCGCTTACAGCGTCCATTCTGCGTGAACAGGTGTCTTCCTGATATGAAACATATCGACCTCAACGGGCGGGAGATCGGCAATGATCGCCCTCTGACCCTCATCGCCGGCCCTTGCCAGCTCGAATCCGCCGACCACGCCCAGATGATCGCGGGCACGCTGCAAGAGGCCTGCGCCGCCCATGGCGCGGGGCTGATCTTCAAGGGCAGCTTTGACAAGGCCAACCGCACCTCGCTCTCGGGCAAGCGCGGTCTGGGCATCGACGAGGGGCTCAAGGTGCTGCAATCGGTCAAGGATACCCTTGGCTTGCCCGTGCTCACCGACATCCACACCGCCGAGCAATGTGCGCCCGTGGCCGAGGTGGTCGATGTGCTGCAAATCCCCGCCTTTCTCTGCCGCCAGACCGATCTGCTGATCGCGGCCGGTGAAACCGGTGCGGTGATCAATGTGAAAAAGGGTCAGTTTCTTGCCCCGTGGGACATGCCCAATGTCATCTCCAAGATCGAAAGCACCGGCAACACCCGCATCCTGCTGACCGAACGCGGCACCTCCTTTGGCTACAACACCCTCGTCGCCGATATGCGCAGCCTGCCGCAGATGGCTGCGACCGGCTATCCGGTGGTGATGGACGCCACCCATTCGGTGCAACAACCCGGCGGGCGTGGTGGCAGCAGCGGTGGACAGCGCGAATTCGCCCCTGTGATGGCCCGCGCGGCGGTTGCCTTGGGCGTCGCCTCCGTCTTCATCGAAACCCATGAAGACCCTGACAACGCCCCCTCCGACGGGCCCAACATGATCCCGCTCGCGCAGATGTCGGCGCTCATCGACACGCTGATGCAATTCGACCGTCTGGCCAAGGCGCATCCTCTGTCCATTTGACCGAAGAAAGAGTTTCATGACCAAACCCTTGCCGACCGTCACTCCCAACACCTGGGAATTCCTGCGCGATGCCATGATCGCCCCCACCGGCTTTCGTGAATATGACGCCCGCTGGAAATACCCCGATCAGATCAACCTGCCCGGCATCACCGCTCTCGGTCTCGGTCTCGGCACCCAGATGCACGCGCGCGGCATCGCACCTGTGATTGCGGTCGGGAATGACTATCGCGACTATTCGCTCTCGATCAAGAACGCCCTGATCCTCGGTCTCATGCAGGCGGGGATCACGGTCAAGGATATTGGCCCCGCCCTCAGCCCGATGGCCTATTTCGCGCAATTCCATCTCGATGTGCCCGCCGTCGCCATGGTCACGGCCTCGCACAACCCGAATGGCTGGACCGGGGTCAAGATGGGCTTTGATCGCCCGCTCACCCACGGCCCCGACGAGATGGCCGAACTCCGCGACATCGTGCTCGAGGGGCGCGGTCTGCCCCGCCCCGGCGGTGCCTATGAATTCGTCCCCGGCGTGCGCGAGGCCTATCTCGACGATCTCGTCGGCGATTTCCGCATGACCCGCAAACTCCGCGTCGTCTGCGCCACCGGCAACGGCACCGCCTCGGCCTTTGCGCCCGAGCTTTTCGAACGCTTGGGTGTCGAGGTGATCCCCTCGCATAACACGCTCGACTACACCTTTCCGCATTACAATCCCAATCCCGAAGCCATGGAAATGCTGCATGACATGGCCGAAACCGTGCGCGCGACGGGGGCCGATTTCGCGCTCGGCTTTGACGGCGACGGCGACCGCTGCGGCGTCGTGGATGACGAGGGCGAGGAAATCTTTGCCGACAAGGTCGGTGTCATCATGGCGCGCGACCTGTCCAAGATCTATCCCAACGCCACCTTCGTTGCGGATGTGAAATCCACCGGCCTCTTCGCCTCGGACCCCGACCTGATCAAGAACGGTGTGACCGCCGATTACTGGAAAACCGGCCATAGCCACATGAAGCGCCGGGTCAAGGAACTGGGCGCGCTCGCGGGCTTCGAGAAATCGGGGCATTACTTCCTCGCCGAACCCATCGGGCGCGGCTACGACTGCGGCATGCGCGTCGCGGTCGAGATCTGCAAACTGATGGACCGCAACCCCGATATGTCGATGTCCGACCTGCGCCGCGCGCTGCCCGTGACCTATTCGACCCCCACCATGTCGCCCTATTGCGCCGATACCGAGAAATACGCCGTGCTGGATCGCATCGTTGCGCGCCTTGTCGCGCGTCATGCCGCAGGCGAACCCCTCGCCGGGCGCGCGATCAAAGAGGTCGTGACCGTCAATGGGGCGCGCGTCATTCTCGACAACGGGTCTTGGGGCCTCGTGCGCGCCTCCTCCAACACCCCGAACCTCGTGGTGGTCTGCGAGAGCAGCGACAGCGACGCGGAAATGCGCGCCATCTTCGCGGATCTCGATGCCGTCATCCGCACCGAACCAAGCGTTGGCGACTACGATCAGACGATCTGACACCGGGCTTCATCTGGCCTGAAAATACCTCGGGGGAGGCCCGGATGAAATCCGGGACGGGGGCAGTGCCCCCTACCACCCCTGTCGTGTACGCAATGCGTGGACGCGAGGTCCACTTTGTCCCGTCACGCGGCCAATCCGCGCCCCTTGAGCAACGCCGCAACCCCCGGCATCTGCCCCCGGAACTTCAGATAGAGCGTCTCCGCATCCTCTGATCCTCCGCGCGAAAGAATGTGCGTTTCCAGGGCCTTGGCCCGCTCCACGTCAAATGCCCCGCCAGCCTCCTCGAAACTGGCAAAGGCATCGGCATCCATCACCTCGGACCACATATAGCTGTAATACCCGCTGGAATACCCATCCCCGGAAAAGACATGCGCGAAATGCGGGCTCGCATGACGCATGGTAATGGCCTTCGACATGCCAAGATTATCCAATATTTCCAACTGCTTGGCCATGATGTCGCGAGGGGCTTCACCCTCGTGGAACGCCAGATCTACAAGGGCAGAGGCGACATATTCGACCGTCTGAAATCCCTGATCGAAATTCGCGGCTCTTAGCAATTTATCCAGCAATTCCCGTGGCATGGCTTCGCCCGTCTCGACATGGGTCGCATAGCGTTCCAGCACTTCGGGCACTTCCAGCCAGTGTTCATAGAGCTGTGAGGGCAGCTCGACAAAGTCACGCGCCACGGAAGTCCCTGAAATACTTTCATAATTCACGTCTGACAGCATCTGGTGCAGGGCATGGCCGAACTCGTGGAAGAGCGTGCGCGCATCGTCATAACTCAGCAGCGCCGGATCGCCCTTGGCAAAGTTGCAGACGTTGATCACCACCGGCCCCTGCAGCTTTGGCCGCTTGGCCTGACCGCGCATCGCCGAGCACCAGGCACCCGACCGCTTGGACCCGCGCGCAAAATAATCCCCAATGAAAACAGCGACATGCTCACCGTTCCGCGTCACTTCCCAGGCCCGGCAATCGGGGTGGTAGAGGGGCAGATCAAGCGGGTGAAACTCCAACCCGAACAGCCGATTGGCACAGCCAAACGCCGCCGCGATCATGCTCTCGAGCGACAGGTAAGGCTTGAGGGCGGTCTCATCCAGATCATGCTCTGCCTGCCGCCGTTTCTCGGCATAGTAGCGCCAGTCCCATGGTTCCAATTCTCCATTGATTCCATCGGCTTGCATCATTTCTGTCAGGCGTGCGGCATCCCGCTCCGCCTGCGCCTTGGCCGGTTCCCATACTGCCATCAACAGGTCGCGCACCGCTTCGGGTGTCTTGGCCATCTCGGTTTCCAGCTTGTAAGCCGCAAAGCTCTCGTATCCGAGCAACGCCGCTCGCTCTGCCCGCAGGCGCAATATTTCGGCGGCCACCTCGCGATTGTCGGTCTCACCCCCCATGGCCCCACGCGAAACCCATGATTCATATGCCTTTTTTCTCAGATCACGACGGGGTGAAAATTGCAGGAACGGCACGATCAACGACCGTGACAGCGTGATAACCGGCCGCTCCAATCCTTTCTCGCGCCCCGCCGCGCGGGCGGCATCGACCAGAAAATCAGGCAATCCCGCCAAATCAGCCTCGGCCAATTCCATATGCCACCCGGCCTCATCCGCCAGCAGGTTCTGGGTGAATGCCGTCCCCAATTCCGCCAGGCGTGCCATGATTGCGCGCATCCGCGCCTCTTCTGCGCCTGTCAGGGCCGCGCCAGAGCGGCGGAATCCTCGATGCGTCAGCATCAGGAGCCGCGCCTCTTCCGGCGTCAGGCCAAGCGTGTCGCGCGCTGCCCACAGGGCTTCGATCCTCGAAAAAAGCGCTTTGTTTCCATAGAGTTCCGAAGAATAAGCCGCGAGTTTAGGCGCGAAGTCGCGCTGCAGTTCCTGCCGCTTTGGATTGCTGTCCGCACCCGCAAGCGTGTAGAAAACCGACAGCACCTGATCCAACCCTTTGCCCGAGGCCTCCAGGGCCTCGATCGTGTTGGCAAAGCTGGGCGGCTCCGAATTATCCGCAATTGCCGCCACTTCGGCGCGCGCTTGGGCAAGGGCTGCCTCGAACGCAGGTGTGAAATCCGCGTCCGAAATGGCGTCAAAGGGGGCAAGGGCGAATGGCGTTGTCCACTCAGCCAGCAACATGTTGGTCATCACTCTCTCCTTTTCCCCCACATATGGGGCAATCTGCGCGGCGGCTTAGCCCTATCTTGCGGCTTTCGCCATAGAGCGCGTCATAGATCAACATCTCTCCGCGCAGGGGCTGCCCCGCTCCCGTAATCAGTTTCACCGCCTCGGCGGCCATCATGGCACCGACCACGCCGGGCAAGGGCCCCAAGACCCCCGCTTCGGAGCAGGATGGCGCCAGACCGGGGGCGGGTGCCTCTGGAAAGATGCATTGATAGCAGGGGGTGCCACGGGCCGGGTCGAACACGCTCAATTGTCCTTCCCATTGCGATAAAGCTCCTGAAATCAGCGGCTTGCCCTGTGCTGCTGCGGTCGCATTGGCCAGATAGCGCGTCTCGAAATTGTCGGTGCCGTCAAGGATCAGATCATAATCGGCAAAGAGGTCACTCGCGATTTCGGGCGTCAGGCGGCGTTGATAGGGGCGCACCACGACATGCGGATTCTGCGCCTGCATCGCTGCCATCGCCGATTGCACCTTGGGCAGGCCGATATCCGCATCGCGGTGGATCACCTGCCGCTGCAGGTTGGAGTTATCCACCATGTCATCGTCGATGATCCCTATGGTGCCCACACCCGCCGCCGCCAGATAGAGCAACGCTGGCGAGCCAAGACCACCCGCGCCGATAACCAGAACGCGGGCCTGCTTGAGCGCCTTTTGCCCCGGCCCGCCAATTTCCCGGAGCACGATATGACGCGCGTACCGCCCGAGTTCTGTCTCTGAAAACAAGGGTTTGTGCGTATCAATCGCCGGTTCTGCCCGAACGGAGCGCGCCCGCAGGTGGCGCAATCCGGCGCGGTAGATCAGCACGATCACCGCCGCGCCGCCGATCATCAGCCAGAGCGCGGGGCTCTCGCCCGTTGCCATGCGGAGCGGATGGCCCTCCGGAAGCACCAGATGCGTCAGCACCACCGCAGCCCATAGCCCGACGATCATTCCCCACCGCAGTCGCCGGGGCGTGCCCAATGCCGCGCCAATGCCCCAGAGCACTGCCGCCATGACCCCCACCAGCAACATCAGCCGATCCCCGTCGAGCCGAACCCACCCGCACCGCGTGCGGTCTCGTCCAGCGTTTCGGCCAGTGTGAACCGCGCCTGCGCCACAGGGGCCACCACCATCTGCGCAATCCGCATTCCATGCGTGATTTCAAAGGTTTCCGTCCCGGCGTTCATCACGATTACGCCCACGGGTCCGCGATAATCGCTGTCGATGGTGCCGGGGCTATTGAGAAGTGTGATCCCATGCTTGAGCGCAAGGCCAGAGCGCGGGCGCACCTGCACCTCGTATCCCGCCGGCACCGCCAACCGCAGCCCTGTGGGTACCAGCGCCCGTGCCCCTGGTGCCAGCATGACCGAAGCGCGATCCGGGAAATTCGCGCGCAGGTCTGCCCCGGCCGCGCCGGTGGTTTCATAGGCGGGCAGGCCGAGGTCGCGGTCTGCCCCGTCCTCCCATTGAAATGCGACGGTCAGCATACGCCCCTCTCCATCCTGTTGAAAGCAAGCATAATTTCAGCTCAGAGCCGTCGCGATCCTGGCCGCCAGTTGCACGGCTACCTGATCCTTGCCCATACGCGGCCAGGCTTCTGCCCCATCTGCGGTGATCAGCGTGACAGCATTCTCCGTCCCGCCCATGATGCCGGTGGCTGGGCTTACATCATTGGCGACAATCCAGTCACAGCCTTTCCGCGCGCGCTTGGCGGTGGCATTCGTAATCACGTCATCGGTTTCTGCAGCAAAGCCCACGACCAGCCTTGGCCTGCCCGTGGTTTTCTGGCTGAGCGTTGCAAGTATGTCGGGGTTCTCGGCGAACGCCAGCACCGGGAGGCCACCCTTGGTCTTCTTGATCTTGTGGTCACTCGCACTGGAAACGCGCCAATCCGCGACAGCGGCAGCGCAGATTGCTGCATCCACCGGCAGGGTGGCTTCGACGGCGTCCAGCATTTCTCGGGCGGTCTCGACACGGATCACTGTCACCCCATCGGGTGGCGGCACGGTGGCGGGGCCGGTGACAAAGACCACATGCGCCCCGAGGGCAGCAAGCGCACGGGCAATCTCCGTGCCCTGCGCCCCAGACGACCGGTTGGCGATATAGCGCACCGGGTCAATGGGTTCATGCGTGGGGCCAGAGGTTACGAGCACGCGCTGCCCCTTCAGCGGGCCATCGCCAAGCGCATGTTCAATTGCGTCCAGAATCTCCGGCACCTCGGCCATGCGCCCGGGACCATGCTCACCACAGGCCATGTCGCCGGCATTCGGGCCGGCAAAGGTGATGCCATCCCCCTTGAGCGTGGCGATATTGCGCTGCGTGGCGGCGTGCTGCCACATCCGCACATTCATCGCAGGCGCGATCAGCACGGGTGTGTCCGTGGCCAAGAGAACCGTTGATGCAAGATCGTCTGCCCGGCCCGTCGCCATCTTGGCCATGAGGTCGGCGGTGGCCGGGGCCACCACGATCAGATCGGCAGAGCGGCTGAGTTGGATATGGCCCATCTCTGCCTCGTCGGTGAGGTCGAAGAGGTCCGAGAACACCCTGTGCCCTGCCAGGGCCGAGACCGCGAGCGGGGTCACGAATTCCGCCCCGGCGCGGGTCAGCACCGGCGTTACCGACGCGCCGCGTTCGCGCAAACGCCGGATGAGATCGAGCGTCTTGTAGGCCGCGATGCCGCCGCCGATGATCAGAAGAATGCGTTTCGCGCTGAGCATGGCCGCTCCTTGTGACTTGCGCCCTGACACTAGGGCCGGGGCCGGGGCCGCGCAAGGGTGCGACGGATCACTTGAACGCCGCGCAGGGATCGGGGCGCTCGACCGCAGGGGCGCTTGTGACCAAGTCAAACCCGCCGTCGAGCGGGCGGCCGTCCTCGGTCTGGCCCAGAACCCAGATGTCGAGATCCGGCGCGACCATAGTCAGGTAGGCGGGCACGCCCCAGTCGCGGCGGGCGTGGCCGTTGCCGGTGATCACCGCCACTGGCCCGCCGGTTGCCTCGAGCGCCTCTATGGTCGCACGGGCCAATACGGCGTCGCGCAGACGCTGGATGGCGACCATGCCGGGCAGCATCTCGGCGGGCAGGGCGTTGCAATGCGCTTCTTTCTGGAGCGTTTCACGGGCTGTCTGCTCATGCGGCGGAAGATCGCGGTCGAGCCCGTAGCGCACAGCCTCTTCCCCGAACGAGGCGGCTGGCCCGTCGGCAATCACCGCGCGCGCTGTGTCACGAGGCACCTGCGCGCCATAGATTTCGGCCTCAGGGGCTGCGGCGAAGATCGGATAATACATTGAAAAATCTGGCCAGCCACTCTCGGCCCACCCTAACGCTGCCTCAAGTTCGGCTTCATCCCCCCGCACCTGCGGGGTGACGCGCGCGGCCTGCTCAGCGGTCAGCATTTCGAATACGATTGCCTTTGGCCTTGTTTGAGCGACGCGCGCCGCCTGTTCGGCATGATGCACGGGATTGTCATGCACCTCGCCCAGTATCACCACGTCCTGCGCGTATGCAGGCGCGGCCAAGACAGAGCTGATCGAAAGGGCAAGGGCGCGCAGCGTCATGCGAGCAGGTTTTGCACCTCGCCACCGTGCTTTTCAAGATGCTTGCGCATTTTCTGGAAGGCCGCCGCCTCAAGCTGGCGAACGCGTTCCTTGCTGAGGTTCAGCTCCTCGCCAAGGCTCTCCAGCGTGCGCGGATCATCCCGCAGCTTGCGTTCGCGCACGATGAACCGCTCGCGATCATTGAGGCGCAACAAGGCATCTGCCAGCCATGTGCGCAGCGCGTGCATATCATGATCGCGTTCCACGATCTCGTCACCGCGCGCGCCATCGTCCTCGAGCGTATCGATCCACTGGCGTCCCTCATCCTCGGAGGATTGCGTCGCATTGAGCGAGAAATCAGAGCCCGACAGACGCCCCTCCATCATCTCGACGTCGCGCAGGGGCACCCCCACCTCATGCGCGATCATCTCACGCAGCTGATAGCCGTCTAGCTGCTCGCCATTCGCAAGCGCCTCGCGCTCCAGCCGGGCCTGCACGCGGCGCATGTTGAAAAACAAGGACTTTTGCGAGGAGGTAGACCCTGTGCGCACCATCGACCAATTGCGCATCACATAGTCCTGAATGCTGGCCTTGATCCACCACACGGCATAGGTCGAAAAGCGCACGCCACGGTCGGGGTCGAACTTGTCCGCTGCTTTCATCAAGCCAAGCCCGGCCTCTTGAATGAGGTCGTTCATCGGCGCGCCATAGCGGCGGAATTTTGATGCCATCGAGATCGCAAGCCGCATATATGCGTTGATCAAGCGATGCAGCGCCTCTTCATCGCGTTGATCTCGCCAGGCGTAGGCAAGCGCGAGTTCGGTTTCGGCATCCAGCATCTCGGCCTTCATGGCGGTGCGGGACATGGACCTTTGCTGCGGTGCGTCGAGTGGCATCTCATTTCCCCCTATCGGCGGCGTGACTTCGTTGCGCCCTTTTTCCTCTTGTCGCAAAGTGCTACGCAGCGCGGGCGTGACCGGATCAAAAAAGGAGGGCGCGTGTCCAATCTTCCACGACTGAGCCTTGTTCTGGGGGGCGCTGCTTCGGGCAAATCAGGGTTTGCCGAGGCGCTTGTTACCGGCACCGAACGCACGCGGGTCTATCTGGCGACGGCGCAGGCCTTTGACGACGAGATGCGCGCCAAGCTGGAGCGCCATCGCGTCATGCGCGGACCAGACTGGCGCACTATTGAGGCACCACTCGATCTGGCCCCGGCGTTGGAACAGGCGGGGGCGGATGAAGTCGTGTTGCTCGATTGTATCACGATGTGGCTCAGCAATCACCTGTTGGCCGAGAATGACCTCGACCGGGCGCAAGCGGCGCTGATCGCCGCGCTTGATGAATGCGCTGCACCCGTGGTGATGGTCTCGAACGAGGTGGGGCTTTCGGTGGTGCCCGACAACGCGCTCGCCCGCCGGTTTCGGGACGCGCAGGGCCGGATCAATCAGGCGTTGGCGGCCCGCGCGGATCTGGTGGTGAATGTCATCGCAGGGTTACCCCAAGTTCTGAAGGGCACGCTGCCGTGAGCCGATTTTTCTGGGTTCGCCACGGGCCGACGCATGCCAAATCCATGGTGGGCTGGTCGGATATTCCGGCGGACCTGAGCGATGTGGCACGGTTGGCGCGGGTGGCATCGTATCTGCCCGCGGATGCCTTGGTGATTTCCTCCGACCTCAGCCGCGCGCGTGCCACGGCTGATGCCATTGCGGGGGGGCGGGACCGTCTCGCCGATGATCCAGACCTGCGCGAAATCCATTTCGGCGCATGGGAATTGCAGGCCTTTGACAGCGTACCCGATCAGCCCCTGCTGCGCGCCTTTTGGGAGCAGCCGGGCGATATCTGCGCACCCGGCGGTGAAAGCTGGCATGAGGTGTCCGCCCGCGTCTCGCGCGCGGCAGAGCGACTGCGCGCCGCTCATCCCGGGCGCGATATTGTCGCGGTGGCGCATATGGGTGCGATCCTGACACAGGTGCAGGCGGCGCTCGGGGTCACGGCCTATGAGGCGTTCGCGCATCGGATCGACAATCTCTCGGTGACCGAGTTGCATTGGGTCGGGGCGGGTTGGCAGGCACGTGCGATAAATCACCATCCGTGATGCAGGGGTGCACAAAAACGCGCTAGCCGCGCGGCTGAGCCAGCGATAGCATCGTCCCATGACCTATGATCTCATCCTTGGCGATTACGCCTATTCCTCCTGGTCCCTGCGCGGATGGCTCTTGCTCGCGCGATTTGGACTTCCTTATCGCGTGCGCCTGCTCGATTTCGACGCCGAGGCGAGCGTGGCGCAGCAATTGGCAGATTTGGCTCCGGCGCGCACCGTGCCGGTGCTGGTTACGCCCGAAGGGGTTGCGGTGTCAGACAGCCTTGCCATGGCCGAGGAATTGGCCAGCCGGCATCCCGAGGCGGGGATATGGCCCACCGATCCACGAGCCCGCGCAACGGCGCGCACACTTGCAGCGGAAATGCATTCGGGCTTTGGGGCTCTGCGCGGCGATTGTCCGATGAACCTGCGCACGGCCTATGCCGGTGTTACGCCTGCGCAGGCGGTGCTGAATGATCTCGCCCGGATCGAGACCCTGTGGCAGCACGCCCGCGCCACCTGCACGCCGAATGGCCCATGGCTCTGCGGGGATTACAGTGCTGCGGATGCGTTCTTTGCTCCGGTGGCTGCACGGATTGCGGGGTATGGCCTGCCGGTGTCCGAGGCCGCACGTGCCTATGTCGCGGCCCATCTGAACGATTCTGCGTTCCGTCGTTGGCGCGCCATGGGGCTGGTGCGTGGGGCGACGCTTGCCCGCTATGCCAAGCCCTACGCCACCGCACCTTGGCCCGGCCCGGTGCCGCGCCCCGCACGCGCGGTGAGTGCGGGCACGCCGGAGAACGCGGCCTGTCCCTATTCCGACGATCCCGTGACCGACCTGATGGAGAGCGAGGGGCGGATTTTTGGCTTTTGCAACCCGTTCTGCCGCGACAAGACAGTGGCCGATCCCGATGCATGGCCGGCCTTTGTTGCCCTGCGCGACGGGGCCTGAACCTATCTCAGCCGCAGTATCGGTGCCGGGCCGATCGGGATTAGCCCCAGCAGGATACGCCCGTTGCGAAATGTCAGCGGCACATCCAGCGTTTCGGGATTGCCTGACATCTGCGCCATGAGGGAGAGACCGTTCTCCAGCGTTCCCAGCATGCTCTCAGGCACCGCCCCGGTCTGAGCTGCGATTTGCAGGATGTCGCGCCAGTTGCGCGCTTTGAGCGTGATGTCGCCCTCGGGCCAGCCTTCGGGCGTGACCTTGACCGCGCCCGCAGCCTGAAGATGCAGTTGCCCCCATTTCGCATCGGCAAGCTTTACCTTGATCTCGGTCGGTTGTGGCCGGGCGTCTTCGACGGCGCTGCGGTCCCAGATGCGGTCGAAACGCACGGTCAAATCGGCGTGCAGCCCGGAAATCTGCCGGGGCAGGCGACCTTGCGGATCGAGCCGCGCCTGCCAGGGTGCGGCAAGTGTCAGCCCTTCGGCGGAGAGGCCCAGACGATACTCGGCTTCGACCTGCCTCTCAGCGGCCAGCGTCAGGCTGGTCAGGGCAGTTGGCTCGTCCGGTCGGGCCTCGGGCGTGACTTGCAGGAATTCCGCGGTCAGAGTGGCGCGTTCCGGGGCCAGCCGCGTATCGGGGGCGATGCGCAGGCTGGCACGCATGTCGCGGCTCTCGATGCGGAATTTCTCTTGTGGCGTGGCAATCAACTGCTGATCCGGCCAGACGGCGATGACGTGGTTCGGCTGATAGCTGAGGGCGAGGATCTGAAAAAACTCTGCCTCCCAAGCAAGACCTGTCGCAGGATCGGCCAACGCGATGTCGGAAAATCCGGTGTCAAAGCGGTTGGGAAAGCCCTGCACCGTGATATCAGAAGTCTCGGCCACCCAGCCTTCGGCGCGCCGCGCCTCGAACCAAGTCTCAAACGCGCGGCTCAACCCGTTTTGCCCGACGAACCAGTAGCCAGACCAGCCTGATGCGGCGATCAAGATTGCGACAAGCAGAAATCTCATGGTGCGCGCCCCTTTCATGCCTCTTGAGAGCTGTTTATAGGGGGCGGTGCGCGAGGAACAGGGGCAAAGGCAATGTGGGTATTCGGCTACGGGTCGCTGGTTTGGAATCCGGGCTTTGACGCGGTCGAACGGGTGATTGCCCGACTACCCGACTATCACCGCAGCTTTTGCATGCGCAGTATCCACCATCGCGGGACGGATGAGGTTCCCGGTCTGGTCCTGGCGCTGGATGCCAGTCCCGGTG
The DNA here is from genome assembly GCF_027019125.1 of Roseovarius sp. GTDB lineage: Bacteria > Pseudomonadota > Alphaproteobacteria > Rhodobacterales > Rhodobacteraceae > Roseovarius. The sequence goes on from NZ_JALUXE010000027.1 coordinate 468,214, forward strand.
CGCTCTGCCAGGGGGTGGCGCTACGGGCCGACCCCGCACAGGCCGAAGACGTGCTGGCCTATCTGCGCGAACGCGAGCTTATTTCCTCGGCCTATCTGGAGCGGATGCTGGAGATTGATCTGGCTGACGGGCGCCGTGTCGAGGCCGTGACCTATGTGATTGACCCCGATCACGTGCAATATTGCGGTGGTCTGGATCTGGAGGAACAGGCGGTCATCATTGCCCGTGCCGTGGGCGGGCGTGGGCCAAACACTGAATATCTCTACAACACGGCCGACCACCTGCGACAGTTGGGCATCCACGACAAGGAGCTGGATTGGCTGGTGCGGCGGGTGCGCCATATCTGTGGATAAATCCTTGGCTTGGGCGTCCAAGCCGCGTAGGGTTGGCGCAAGAAATCCAAGTGTCGGGAGCGTCCAGATGGACCAGCCGGACCGTGAGGTCGAGCCGCAGTTTTCATATCCCTACCGCCAGATCTTTTTGATGCTGGTGGTCATCGGGCTAACCGCGCTCGGTGCCTTTGTGGCGCTCCCTCGCGTGCTGCCTGTGTTCGAGGCCAATCTCTGGCTCAACGGGTTCATTTTCTTTGTTTTCGTCCTCGGGGTGATTGCGACATTCTGGCAGGTGCTGCAACTGATCGGATCGGCCCGCTGGATCGACGGGTTTGCTGCACAACTGCCCGGCCACGAGATGACGCAACCGCCCTCGATGCTGGCGCCTCTGGCCACATTGCTGCGCTCGCGTGGCAAGCGGATGCAGATTGCGTCAACCTCGGCGCGCTCGATCCTCGACTCGGTTGCGCAGCGGATCGACGAGGCGCGTGAGATAACCCGCTACATCGTGAGCCTTTTGATCTTTCTCGGGCTGTTGGGTACGTTTTACGGCCTTGCCACGACGGTGCCCGCGGTCGTGGACACGATCCGCAGCCTTGCGCCGCAAGAGGGCGAAGAGGGCATTGCCGTTTTCAATCGTCTGATGAGCGGGCTTGAAGCGCAATTGGGTGGCATGGGTGTGGCCTTTTCCTCGTCGCTTCTGGGGCTGGCCGGATCGTTGGTGGTGGGGCTGCTCGAGCTTTTTGCGGGGCATGGGCAAAATCGTTTCTATCGCGAGCTAGAGGAATGGATGTCCACGATCACGCGGGTCGGATTTGCAAGCGGTGACGCGGATGGTGGCGAAGGGGGCGCGGTAACGCATCTGCTCGATCACATGGCCGAACAGATGGACGCGCTCCAATCCATGCTCAGCCAGTCGGACATGAGCCGCGCGATGGTCGACCAGAAACTTGGGGTTCTGGCGGATTCCATCGAGCGGCTGACACATAGGATGAGCGATCAGAACCCCGTGCAACTTGCGCTCTTGCGCTTGGCGGAAGGACAAGAGCGGTTGATCGCCTCGCTGGAGGCGCGCGACGCCACGCCCCACGAGGGGATTGATGCCGAAAGCCGGATGCGCCTGCGCTCGATCGACGTGCAGATGCTGCGGATTCTCGAGGAAATCAGTGCAGGTCGGCAAGAAACCATGACCGAATTGCGCACCGATCTGGCGGCCCTGACCCGGGTTCTGGGGCAGGCGCGCCCTTCGCCAACGCCGCGCCCCGTGCGCCCGATCGTGCCGCGCCCAGATTCGGATCAGGCTGAGGAGGGCTGAACATGGCCCTCTCGCGGCGCAACGGCGCGCGGTTTCAGGCCTCGATCTGGCCGGGCTTTGTCGATGCGATGACCGGCCTTCTGCTGGTGCTGATGTTCGTTCTCACGATCTTCATGATGGTGCAGTTCGTGCTGCGCGAGGAAATCAGCGGGCAGGCCACCAAACTTGACGCTCTCTCGGCCGAAGTGGCGGCGTTGTCGCTGGCACTCGGACTCGAACAGGATCGCAGCGCGGGGCTCGAGGATCGGGTCGGCACCTTGACTGCGACGCTGGACGACGCCCGAACCCGTGAGGCCGCGCAGGCAGAAGAGCTACGCATCGCGCAGGGGCGCATTGCCAGTTTCGAAGAACAGGTCGCGGGCCTCTTGGCAGAGCGCGAGAGTGCGCAGGGACGCATCGCCGATCTTGAAACAGCGCGCGCCGAATTGCTAAGCGAGCAAGAGCAGTTGCAACTCGCGCTTGCAGGGCTGCGGGATGAGGTCGACGCACAGGCCGAGGCCGCGCGTCTTGCTGCTGCACGGCGCGAGGCTCTTGAGGCGCTTGCGGCGGACCTGCGGCAGCGCAACGCGGACGCGGCTGAGGCACAGGCGGCCCTTGAACAGCAGCTTAGCGCCGAGGAACAGGCGCGACTGGCCGAGGCCGCCGCAGCCGAAGCGTTGCGCGCGCGTTTGGCAAAGGCGGATGCCGAACTGACCGCCATGACATTGGCTCTGGAAGAGCAACGCAAGCGCGCCGAAGAAACGCTGACGCTTCTCGCGGCGGCGGAAACGGCGCGTTCGGACCTGAACAACCAGTTGGCGCAGGCGCTTTTGGACGCCGAACAGGATGCCACAGCGCAAGAGGCCGATATCGCGCGACTGCAGGGCGAGTTGGCCGAGATGCGCGATACCGCGGCGCAAACTGCGCAAGAGGCACAAGCGGTGCGGGATCAACTGGTGGCTGCGCTTGCTGCGCAACGTGCGGCCGAAGCGGCGGCCGAGACACAGATGACGGAGGCGGAACAGCGCGCGGCGTTGTTGGCAGAGGCGCGATCGCGCCTCGCGGCAGAGGCGGCGCAGGCGACGGAGGCACAAAAGCAGCAGGCACTCCTCAATCAACAGGTTGCGGCGCTCCGGCAGCAACTTTCCGGGCTTCAGGCGTTGTTGGACGACGCCAAGGCGCGCGAGGCAGAGGCACAGGTGCAGATGCAATCGCTTGGCAATGAGTTGAATACGGCCCTTGCGCGTGTCGCTGCCGAAGAACGGCGGCGTCGCATCGCAGAGGAAGAGCGCGCGCGTCTGCTTGAAGCGGAAAAAGAGAACCTGGAGAAATACCGCTCGGAGTTCTTTGGCCGCTTGCGCGATGTCTTGGGTCAGCAACAGGGGGTGCAGATCGTGGGGGATCGTTTCGTATTCTCGTCCGAGGTGCTCTTTGCTCCCGGCGAGGCGGAACTGTCACCTGCGGGGCGGGGAGAGATTGCCAAGGTGGCGGGCATCCTGCGCAATGTGATCGGGGACATCCCCGAAGGTATCAACTGGGTGCTTCAAGTCGATGGGCATACCGATAACGTGCCGGTTATCGAGGGCGCTCGCTTTGCCGACAACTGGGCGCTCAGCCAGGCGCGCGCGCTGTCGGTTGTGCGGTATCTCACCGAGTTTCTTGGCTTTCCGGCGGACCGGCTTTCGGCCAATGGCTATGGCGAGTTTCAGCCGGTCAACCCGGCGGATACGCCCGAAGCGCGGGCACAGAACCGGCGGATCGAGTTGAAACTGACAACGCGGTAATACCGCTCAGGGCGTGACAATTATATCGGCGTGCCGCACCGCAAGAACGGTCTCGCCGCGCATGAGGCGCACATAACCGCGATAATCGCCCGATGGCCACCCTCCCTCTGGTGCCTTGCGGCCAAAGGCGCGGAAAAGCTGCGCTTGCGGAGCGTCGAGCGTGATTTCGTGGACAAAAATCTCGCCCTCAGGCCCTTGGGCGGCCAGGGTCAGGCGATCGCCCGGCTGAGCGTAAAAGACATGCCCATAGAGGACGAGCGGCTGATCTGGCCGCGCGTCGCTGGCACGGGCCGCACCGGACCGGACTGCGTCAAACTCGGGCACGGAAGTAGAAAACCCGGCGGTAAAGAGCCCGGCGGGATCATAGGGCAGGGCGGTTTGCCACATGCTCTGATCGAGGGGGCTGCCACATGTGTCGCCCGCGTCAGGTGTGAAGGGATCGACGATCTTGCCATCCCGCAAAACACCCAGGTGGACGTGCGGAGCATTGGTGAGACCGCTCAGACCCACCTGACCCAGAACATCGCCCGCCTCGACGCTATCGCCTTGGCCTACGCTGATGGACCCGCGCCTCATGTGGCAATAAAGCGTTTGCCAGCCATCGCCGTGATCGACGCGGACCGCGTTGCCGCATTCCTGCCCTCGGATGTCATCGCGGGTTTCAGCGGTGACGGGGGTATCGGTCATGCCATCCCGCGTGGCGGCGACAATGCCGGGTGCGGCAGCCAGCACATTCACGCCCGCCTCCATATCTTCGAAGGACAGAAGCATGAAGTCTATGCCGCGATGGTCGTCCCGGCTCTTGATGCCGCAGGTATAGTCGCGTTGGCCGGGGCCGGGATCGGTATCGACGTAATCCTCGATATAGCAGGTCCGCCCGAGTTCACAGTCCAACGGGAGGCTCAGCTTGGGGGGATCGGCGGCGGCATGCGTTGCCACCGCCAGAGTCACTATTCCAAGTGCCGTCCCAAGCCGTGCCGTCATTCGGCAGTGAGCAGGGGCGGCTTTTTCTTGCCGGTCAGGCGGCGTGTGACGGGGCCCTCGACGACAAGGTCGATCTTGTTGTCCTTGACCCCCACCGTAACAACACCACCCTTCAGCAGCTTGCCAAAGAGCAATTCTTCGGCCAGCGGCTTCTTGATGTTTTCCTGGATGACACGGGCCAGCGGGCGCGCGCCCATCTTGTCGTCATAGCCCTTGTCAGCCAGCCACTCCGCCGCCGCTTGGGTCAGTTCGATGGTCACATCGCGATCCATCAACTGCGCCTCGAGTTGCAAAACAAACTTCTCGACGACCTTGAGAATGACCGATTTCGGAAGCGCGCCGAACGAGATCACGGCATCCAGACGGTTACGGAACTCGGGCGTGAAGGTCCGCTCGATGGCGGCTGTATCCTCGCCCTCGCGCCGGTCGCGGCCAAAGCCGATGGCCGACTTGGCCTGCTCCGCCGCCCCTGCGTTGGAGGTCATGATCAGCACGACATTGCGGAAATCCACCCTGCGGCCATTGTGATCGGTCAGCGTGCCGTGGTCCATCACCTGCAAGAGGATATTGAACACGTCGGGATGTGCCTTTTCGATCTCGTCAAGCAAGAGCACGCAATGCGGATGCTGATCCACCCCGTCGGTCAACAGACCGCCCTGATCGAAGCCGACATAGCCCGGAGGTGCCCCGATAAGGCGCGACACCGCGTGTTTCTCCATGTATTCGGACATATCGAACCGCAGGAGTTCCACGCCAAGGGTATCGGCCAACTGTTTGGCCACCTCGGTCTTGCCCACGCCGGTGGGACCGGCAAAGAGGTAGTTGCCGATGGGCTTCTCCGGTTCCCGCAGGCCCGCGCGGGCCAGTTTGATGGCAGAGCTCAGTGCCTCGATCGCGGCATCCTGACCAAAGACCACGCGCTTGAGCGTGCCCTCGAGATCCTTGAGCACCTCGGCGTCGTTCTTGGACACGTTCTTTGGCGGAATGCGGGCGATTTTCGCCACGACCTCTTCGATCTCCTTGACGCCGATGCTCTTGCGCCGCTTGGAGGCCGCCAAGAGATGCTGTGCGGCCCCTGCTTCGTCGATCACGTCGATGGCCTTGTCCGGGAGCTTGCGATCATTGATGTAGCGCGCCGAGAGATCCACGGCAGAGCGGATCGCCTCGTTGGTGTATTTGACGCTGTGGTGATCCTCGAAATAGGGTTTGAGCCCCTTGAGGATCTTGACCGCATCTTCGACCGTCGGCTCAGCCACGTCGATTTTCTGGAACCGGCGGGCAAGGGCGCGATCCTTCTCGAAATGCTGGCGGAATTCCTTGTAGGTGGTCGAGCCCATGCAGCGCAGCTTGCCGCCCTGCAACGCGGGCTTGAGCAAGTTGGAGGCATCCATTGCCCCCCCAGAGGTGGCACCGGCCCCGATCACGGTATGGATTTCGTCGATGAAAAGCACCGCGTCCGGATGTTTCTCCAGCTCGGTCACGACCGCCTTGAGACGCTCCTCGAAATCGCCGCGATAGCGGGTGCCTGCAAGCAGCGCGCCCATGTCGAGCGAGTAGATCGTTGTGCGCGACAGAACGCGCGGGGTTTCCCCCTGCACGATCTTGTGCGCCAGACCTTCGGCAATGGCCGTCTTGCCGACGCCGGGGTCGCCCACCAGCAGCGGATTGTTCTTGCGGCGGCGGCAGAGCACCTGAATGCAGCGCTCGACCTCGGCATCGCGACCGATCAGCGGGTCGATATCACCCTTGCGCGCCTTTTCGTTCAGATCGACGCAGTATTTGGCAAGTGCGGAATCTCCGGCTTCTACGGCATCGCTCTCCGTGGATTTGGATGCGTTTTCGCCTTCCTCGCTGGAGGCACCCGTGATGGGACGGGATTCGCCATAGGCAGGGTCCTTGGCCACGCCATGAGCGATGAAGTTCACCGCATCATACCGGGTCATATCCTGCTCTTGCAGGAAATAGGCGGCGTTCGACTCGCGTTCGGCAAAGATCGCAACGAGCACATTGGCACCCGTCACCTCTGTCCGTCCCGACGATTGAACATGGATCGCCGCGCGCTGGATCACGCGCTGGAAGGCGGCGGTTGGCACCGCCTCTGATCCTTCGATGTCCGTCACCAGATTGGCGAGATCATCGTCGATGAATTCGACCAGTGTGGTGCGCAATTCTTCGGTGTTTACGCTACATGCCTTCATCACGCGCGCTGCGTCGGGTTCGTCGACGAGCGCGAGCAGAAGATGTTCAAGGGTCGCGAATTCGTGCTGGCGTGCATTGGCGAGCGCCAATGCCGCATGGATTGCCTGTTCGAGCGTGTTCGAGAATGAAGGCACGGTTGTGCTCCTTCTGATCTTGGCCGGGGCGGGCTGCCCACTAACCTTGGCCTCATAACCTTAAAGTTTGGTCGATAGCGGCCAGTCTTCAAGGATTATTTCATCAAACTGGGTCACATTTCGTGTAACCAGCGTTGTTTTCATCACGCCCTGCTCAGAAACGGTCCTTGCGGGTGCGGATTTCAGCGAAGACATCAACCGGAGCGCGACCGGACATGCCCAAATGCGCCTGCACACCTTCGTCACTGGCGCGCAGGAACGGGTTGGTGGCCAATTCCTCGGCCAGAGTTGAGGGGACAGTGGGCCGACCTGCGGCGCGGGCGGCGCTGATCTCTTTCATCCTTGATATAAGGGCCGGGTTGTCGGGGTCAACGGTCAGTGCGAAATTCGCGTTACTTTGCGTATATTCGTGGCCGGAACAAACCAGTGTCTCGGGTGGGAGCGCGGCAAGTTTTGCAAGGCTTTCAAACATTTGTGGCATGGTGCCTTCGAAAACCCGGCCGCAGCCCATGGCCATCAGGCTGTCTGCGGTAAAGACCACGGCGCTCTTGGGGAAATGAAAGGCGATATGGCCGAGCGTATGGCCCGACACATCGAGGACGTGCCCCTCTTCCGACCCGATCGCGATCCGGTCGCCTTCGGTCACCGACTGGTCGAGCGGGGGCAGGCGGTGGGCGTCGGCCGCAGCGCCGATCACCGATGCAGGGTGCCGCGCCAGCAGCGCGCCGAGGCCCTGAACATGGTCGGCGTGGTGGTGGGTGAGCAGCACCAAGGAGGCGGCCCATCCTTGATTATCAAGGGCTTGCAGGATCGGCTCGGCCTCTGGCACGTCGATCACCGCAGTCACCCCCGTGGCCGGATCATGCGCGATGTAGGCATAGTTGTCAGCCAGGCAGGGGACAGTAAGGATTTGCAAAACCATGGTATTTTCCCGATTGCCGGTTAGTGTTACGGTCAAGAGTGACTGATCTTTGACCGGGCTGCAATGCATCTGGACGTTCAAGACCTGCGAAATTTTTACTACCGCAGCACATTGGGGCGCGCGGTGCAGAAAACCTTGCGCGCGCAGGTGGCGGAGTTCTGGCCGGAGGCGCAGGGACAGACCGTGGTGGGCTATGGATTCGCGGTGCCGTTTCTGCGGCCCTATCTGGCCGATGCGCGCCGGGTGATCGGATTAATGCCGGCACCTCAAGGGGTTATTGGGTGGCCGCAGGGGATGCCGAACATCTCTGTGCTCTGTGAAGAGACGTTCTGGCCGCTGGAAACCGGCCATGTCGACAAGCTCTTGGTGGTGCACGGGCTGGAGACCTCGGAACAACCCGGCGCGGTGCTGGAGGAGTGCTGGCGGGTGTTGGGGCCGGGAGGATCGGTGCTGTTCATCGTGCCGAACCGGGCTGGCCTGTGGTCGCGGTCGGATCGCACGCCGTTTGGATTTGGGCGGCCCTACAGTCAAACTCAATTGGAAAACCAATTGAAATCAAACAACTTTTTGCCGGAGCGCCACGCCACGACTCTCTATCAGCCGCCTTCGGAGCGGCCCTTTTGGCGCAAGACGGCGGGTATGTGGGAGCGGATGGGGGCCAAGCTGTCGGTCGTGGTCTCGGGCGGGGTTCTCATGGTCGAGGCCACCAAACGGGTGCAAGCCCCGAGCGGGCCGGGACTGCGGGACAAGGTGCGCAAACCGCTGTCGGTGCTGCGTCCGCAGCCAGAGGCCAAGCCGGTCTGAAACCTTACAAAGCTTACAAACCGGGGGTCGATTTTGTAAGGTCCCTTACCCTGCAGCCAAAGGCAATCGGTCGAGCGCGATGTCGGCCAGGGTGCTTCGATCTAGGTCGTCGAGAAAAGCGCGCTCTGCGGCCCTCAGCCGCGCCTTGAGTCGGCATCGCCCGTCGAGGGAGCACTCTCCCGCCTCTGACCCGAAACAGGCGACGAGCGCCTGACCGGATTCGAGGTGACGCACGATGTCGCCAAGACGGATTTCGGTAGGAGAGCGCGCGAGGATCGCACCGCCGCCGCCGCCGCGCCGAGTTTCGATCAGACCGGCTTGGGACAGGCGCTGCATGATCTTGGCGAGATGGTGGCGCGAGAGGTCAAATTCGGCTGCCAACTCGGCGGTGGAAAAGGCGCGGTCGGGGGCGCTGGCCATGCGCATGAGCATCCGCAGCCCGAAATCGGTAAAGGAGGTGAGGCGCATGGTCGCTAGGCTCTCTGCTAAATCGGTATTTACAATACCTATTAGCGGGATTAGACCGGGATGGAAAGCGGGATCGGCGCCGCGTGCCCGTCCCGGACCACGGAAAGGACGGCCGCATGTCCGATACCCCGAAGCCGGGCAGATATGCCTCTTCGCCCTGCATGGCGGCAGAGGTGGACCCGACCTATTTCGATCCTGACGCAACCGATCCGGAGCAGGCGCGCGATGTCGCGCGGTGGCGTAAATCCGAGCGCGCGCGCTTGCGCGGCTTGCGCGATGCGTTGAGCGTGGCGGCGCGGCAGGAGGTTGGGCGAGCCATCTCGGATCACCTGCGCGCGGTGGTGAAAGAGAAATTCAACGGGGCGCGGGGCAAGGTGCTGTCCTGCTACTGGCCGATCAAGGGCGAGCCGGATTTGCGCGGGCTGATGGCAGAGTGGCATGCAGATGGGGTGCTGATCGCGTTGCCGATTGTCGAGGTCAAGGCCGCGCCGCTGGTGTTTCGTCGATGGACGCCCGAGACGCAGATGGTTCGGGGCGATTGGAATATCCCGGTGCCGCCGCCCGAGGCGGAGCAGGTGACGCCCGACATCACGCTTGCACCGATGATCGGTTGGACGACCGAGTGTTACAGGCTGGGCTATGGCGGTGGGTATTTCGACCGGACCTTGGCGGTGCTTGATCCGCGCCCGGTGAGTATCGGTATCGCGCTGAGCGATGCGCGGATCGAGACGATCTATCCGCAGCCGCATGACATTCCGCTCGACATGGTCGTGACGGACGCGGGCCTGAGGGCCGAAAGGACGGGCAGATGACGAGCACGGCAGAGCAGATGCGGGTTTGGCGCGGGCCCGCGATCCTGAGTTTCGGCTTTCGGCCTTTCTTTCTTGGGGCTGGTCTCTGGGCAGCGGGGATCATGGCGCTCTGGGTGCCGATGCTGGCGGGGGTGCTGCACCTGCCAACGGCATTCGATCCGGTCACATGGCACGCGCATGAGTTTCTCTTTGGTTATCTTGGCGCGGTGATCGCCGGCTTTCTGCTGACGGCGGTGCCGAACTGGACCGGGCGTCTGCCCATCGTGGGCTGGCCGCTGGCGGGACTGGCGGCGTTGTGGCTGATCGGGCGGGGGGCGGTCATGCTCTCGGCCGGGATGCCGCCCCTGGCGGTGGCGCTGATGGATCTGGCGATGCCGGTGGGTCTGGGCGCGGTGATCCTGCGCGAGATCGTGGCGGGCAGAAACTGGCGCAATCTGATCGTGTTGGCGATGCTGGCGGTCTTTGCGCTGGGCAATGCGCTGTTTCATTGGGAGGCAGCGCGGGGGGATTATGCGGCGCAGGGGCATGGCCTGCGGCTGGGGTTGGCGGCGGTGGTGATGATGATCGCGGTCATCGGCGGGCGGATCGTGCCGTCGTTCACGCGCAACTGGTTGGCGCGGCGGGGGGCGGGGCGGTTGCCGGTGCCGCCGATGCAGCGGTTCGACAAGGGGGCGCTTGTACTCCTGCTCGGGGCCTTGGCGGCGTGGGTCATCTGGCCTGAGGCCGCGGCCACGGGTGGGGCTCTTGTGATGGCGGGTGTCTGTCATGCCGCGCGTCTGGCGCGCTGGGCGGGCGAGCGCACCGGGGCGGAGCCGCTCGTCTGGGTGTTGCACCTGGGCTATGCGTTCGTGCCGGTTGGAGCGTTGGCCGTCGGGCTGGAGGCGCTGGGTTCGGGTATCCTTGGCGCGGCGGCGGCGCAGCATTTGTGGATGGCGGGCGCGGCGGGGCTGATGACGCTGGCCGTGATGACGCGGGCAACGCTGGGTCATACGGGCCGCAGGTTGACCGCAGGCCGGGCCACGGTGCTGATTTACCTTGCGCTGGTGGTCTCTGTGCTGGCGCGGTTGGCGGCTGGTCTGTGGCCTGCGGAGGCGGTCCTGTTGCACGCGTTGGCGGGGACTGCATGGATCGCGGCGTTTGGGGGGTTCGCGGTTTTATACGGGCCGCTGATGCTGCGGCGGAAACCGGCGAAGACGATACCGGGGGCCTGATGGGCTGGGCCGAGTTCATCGCGGCCTTTGCCGCGTTCTTTCTGAGCCATACGGTGCCGGTGCGCCCCAAGGTCAAGGCCTGGCTGGTGGCGCGGGCGGGGGCGGGAGGATTCACCCTTGGCTATTCGATCCTGTCGCTGGCGGTTCTGGCATGGGTGATCGGCGCGGCGGGGCGGGCGCCCTTTGTGCCGCTCTGGGGCTGGGCGGCGTGGCAGGGGCATGTCACGCTGGCCGTGATGCTGGGGGTCTGCGTGATCCTGGGCGTGAGCGTCGGGCGGCCCAATCCGTTTTCCTTTGGTGGCGCGCGGAATGAACGGTTCGCTCCGGAGCGTCCGGGGATCGTGCGGCTGACGCGGCATCCTTTGTTGCTGGCGCTGGCGCTCTGGGCCTTGGCGCATGTGCTGCCCAATGGCGATCTGGCGCATGTGATCCTGTTTGGCAGCTTCGCGGGCTTTGCCATCGGGGGGATGTGGATCGTCGACAGGCGCAAGCGGCGAGGCATGGGGGCAGAGTGGCTGCGGCTGGACCAGGCGCGGCGGCAGGCGGGGATGAGGCCGCGCAGTTGGGGTATGGCATGCGTGCGGGGGCTGCTTGGCGGTTTGCTCTATGTGGGGTTGGTTGCGGCGCATCCCGTTCTGTTTGGCGTCTCGCCGCTGGGCTAGGGCGGTTTCGGGACCTGGCAGTCTTTGGCCGATGCCGCAAAATCCGCGCGACGTGCCTGTAAAACGCTGATAGCGTTAACGTGCGCCGAGGCTTTGGGCAGGGATGTCGTGAGGGGAATCGCCAATTCGTAGTAAAAAGTGAAACTTTTTGAAGATTAAAAAGCGCGCATTAGGTCGCACCTGCGTTAAGTAACTGAAATATAACTGTATTCAATAGTATACAATAGTTTTCAAGCGGCTTGCCCGCTTGGGAAGGCTCTGCTACACCGCAGCCGAATTTGGGTGGTTCGCAAGTCTCACCCTATGCCAACGCCCCCGGATGTGACCCCGCGTCACGACTGACCAACCGGGGCCAGATTATCGGAAGGGTGGACGTGTCCGAACCAGCTTCGATCTCTACTGGCATTGCCGCGCGCTATGCCACTGCGATATTCGAGCTTGCGCGCGAGGCCAAAGGATTGGCCAAACTCGAAAGCAATCTCACTGATCTGGCACAGGCGCTGAGCGACAGCGAAGACCTGCGCGCGATGATCGCCTCTCCGGTTCTGAGCCGCGATGCGCAGGGGGCGGCCATGTCTGCGGTTGCGGCCAAGATGAACCTGATGCCGGAGTTGCAGAACGGTCTCGCGCTGATGGGCCAGAAGCGGCGTCTGTTTGTGCTGCCGCAGTTGATTGCACAGCTCAATGCCATGATCGCCGAAGACAAGGGCGAAGTGAGTGCCGATGTGACCAGCGCCAAGGCGCTGACCAAGGCACAATCCGACAAGCTGGCCAAGGCGCTCAAGGCGCGCGTCGGCAAGGACGTCAAGATCAATGCGACCGTTGATGAAAGCCTCATCGGCGGTCTAGTCGTCAAGATGGGCTCGAAGATGATCGACACGTCGATCCGCTCCAAGCTCGATTCCCTGCAGAATTCAATGAAAGAGGTCGGATAAATGGGTATCCAAGCAGCAGAGATTTCTGCGATCCTGAAGGACCAGATCAAGAACTTTGGCAAGGACGCCGAAGTTGCCGAGATCGGCCGGGTTCTCTCGGTGGGTGACGGGATCGCACGGGTTCACGGGCTGGACAATGTTCAGGCTGGCGAGCTTGTCGAGTTTCCGGGCTCGATCATGGGCATGGCGCTGAACCTTGAGAGCGACAACGTCGGTGTCGTGATCTTCGGGTCGGACCGTGACATCAAGGAAGGCGACACCGTCAAGCGCACCAAGTCCATCGTGGACGTGCCGATCGGCGACGAGCTGCTTGGCCGCGTTGTGGACGGTCTGGGCAACCCGCTGGATGGCAAGGGTCCGATCAAGACCAAGACCCGCGGTCTGGCCGACGTGAAGGCCCCCGGCATCATCCCGCGTAAATCGGTGCACGAGCCGATGGCGACCGGCCTCAAGTCGGTGGACGCCATGATCCCGATCGGCCGTGGCCAGCGGGAGCTGATCATTGGCGACCGTCAGACCGGCAAGACCGCCGTGGCGCTGGACGCGATCCTGAACCAGAAGATCTATAACGAAGCCGCTGGCGACGACGAGAGCAAGAAGCTCTATTGCGTTTACGTCGCTGTGGGTCAGAAGCGCTCGACCGTGGCGCAGCTGGTGAAGAAGCTGGAAGAAAGCGGCGCGATCAAGTATTCGATCGTTGTGGCCGCCACCGCGTCGGATCCCGCGCCGATGCAGTTCCTGGCCCCCTATTCCGCGACCGCGATGGCCGAGCATTTCCGCGACAATGGCCGGCACGCGCTGATCGTTTACGATGACCTTTCCAAGCAGGCCGTGGCCTATCGTCAGATGTCGCTGCTGCTGCGCCGTCCGCCCGGCCGTGAAGCCTATCCTGGTGACGTTTTCTACCTCCACTCCCGTCTGCTGGAGCGTTCGGCCAAGCTCAACGCTGATAACGGCGCAGGTTCGCTGACCGCGCTGCCGATCATCGAAACGCAGGGCGGCGACGTGTCGGCCTTTATTCCGACCAACGTGATCTCGATCACCGACGGCCAGATCTTCCTTGAGACGGAACTGTTCTATCAGGGCATCCGTCCCGCCGTGAACACCGGTCTGTCGGTGTCTCGTGTGGGGTCGTCGGCGCAGACCAATGCGATGAAGTCGGTCGCGGGTCCGGTCAAGCTGGAACTGGCGCAGTATCGCGAGATGGCGGCCTTTGCCCAGTTCGGTTCTGACCTTGACGCGGCAACCCAGCAGTTGCTGAACCGCGGTGCGCGTCTGACCGAGTTGATGAAGCAGCCGCAGTACTCGCCGCTGACCAATGCGGAAATCGTCTGCGTGATCTATGCGGGCACCAAGGGCTATCTGGACAAGATCCCGGTGAACCAGGTGGGTGGTTACGAGCAGGGTCTGCTCAAGCACCTGCGCGGCAAGCACGCTGATCTGTTGGCCTACATCACCAAGGAAGACCCCAAAATCAAGGGTGAGGCCGAGGACCGTATCAAGGCTGCGTTGGACGAATTCGCCGCTGACTTCGCATAAGGGGGAGATAAGGCAATGCCGAGTCTCAAGGACCTGAAGAACAGGATCGGGTCGGTCAAATCGACCCGCAAGATCACCAAGGCCATGCAGATGGTTGCTGCGGCGAAACTTCGCCGCGCGCAGGATGCTGCCGAGCAGGCCCGCCCCTACACCGAGCGGTTCAACGCGGTGATGAGCAAGCTTGCGGCCTCTGTCGGGGATGCGGCCAATGCGCCGCGTCTGCTGGCGGGCACGGGTGAGGACAAGGTGCATCTCTTGGTGGTGATGACCGCCGAGCGGGGCCTCTGCGGTGGCTTCAACGCCAATATCGCCAAGTTGGCCAAGACCCATGCCGCCGAGTTGTTGGCCAAGGGCAAGACGGTCAAGATCCTGACCGTCGGCAAGAAGGGCCGCGACGCGATCAAGCGCGACCTGGGTCAGTATTTCGTGGGTCACGTCGATCTGAGCGAAGTCAAGCGTCTGGGCTATGCCGATGCGCAGGGGATCGCCACCGAAGTGCTGAAGCGGTTCGACGGGGGTGAGTTCGACGTCGCGAAGATCTTTTTCTCGCGCTTCGAGAACGTGGTCAGCCAGGTGCCGACCATCCAGCAGGTGATCCCCTTTGACGTGAGCGAAGCGGGAGAGGTCGATACCGACAGCTTCTATGATTACGAGCCCGACGAGCAGGCGATCCTGGCCGATCTCTTGCCGCGTGGGGTGGCGACCGCGATCTTTGCCGCGCTGTTGGAAAACGGTGCGTCCGAGCAGGGGGCGCGCATGTCCGCAATGGACAACGCGACGCGCAACGCAGGCGAGATGATCGACAAGCTGACGATCGAATACAACCGCTCGCGTCAGGCCGTGATCACCAACGAGCTAATTGAAATCATTTCCGGCGCGGAAGCGCTGTAAGAGAACCGGAGACGAAACATGGCAAATGCAAAAGGCAAGGTGACGCAGGTCATTGGCGCCGTTGTGGACGTTCAATTTGACGGCGATCTGCCAGCCATTCTGAACGCGCTGGAAACCGACAACAACGGCAAGAAGCTGATCCTCGAAGTGGCGCAGCATCTGGGTGAGAACACCGTGCGCACCATCGCGATGGACGCCACCGAAGGTCTCGTGCGCGGTCAGGCCGTGACCGATACCGGCGCGCCGATTTCGGTGCCGGTGGGCAATGCGACGCTGGGCCGTATTCTGAACGTGGTGGGTGAGCCCGTGGACGAAGGCGCGCCGATCAAGGCGACCGAATACCGCGCCATCCACCAGCCCGCGCCCGAGTTCGCGGAACAGTCGACCGCGTCGGAAATCCTCGTGACGGGGATCAAGGTGGTGGACCTTCTGGCCCCCTATGCCAAGGGCGGCAAGATCGGCCTGTTCGGTGGTGCCGGTGTGGGCAAGACGGTTCTCATCATGGAACTGATCAACAACATCGCCAAGGTGCACTCGGGCTATTCGGTGTTCGCCGGTGTGGGCGAGCGGACCCGTGAGGGCAACGACCTCTATCACGAGATGATTGAATCGAACGTGATCAAGCCCGACAATCTGGAAGAAAGCCAGGTGGCCCTTGTTTACGGTCAGATGAACGAGCCTCCGGGGGCGCGTGCCCGTGTGGCGCTGACCGGCCTGACGCTGGCCGAGCAGTTCCGCGACCAGTCGGGGACCGACGTTCTGTTCTTCGTGGACAACATCTTCCGCTTCACGCAGGCAGGGTCCGAGGTGTCGGCGCTTCTGGGTCGTATTCCTTCGGCCGTGGGTTATCAGCCGACGCTGGCCACCGACATGGGTGCCATGCAGGAGCGCATCACCTCGACCAAGGCGGGTTCGATCACGTCCATTCAGGCTGTTTACGTGCCTGCGGACGACTTGACCGACCCGGCACCGGCCACGACCTTTGCCCACCTCGACGCCACGACCGTTCTCAGCCGTGCGATTTCCGAGCTTGGCATCTATCCGGCTGTGGACCCGCTCGACTCGACCTCGCGTCTGATGGACCCGTCCATCGTGGGCGAAGAGCATTACGCCGTGGCGCGTGACGTTCAGGGTATCCTGCAGCGCTACAAGTCGCTTCAGGACATCATCGCCATTCTCGGCATGGACGAACTGAGCGAAGAGGACAAGCTGACCGTGGCCCGCGCCCGGAAGATCCAGCGTTTCCTCAGCCAGCCCTTCGACGTGGCCAAGGTGTTCACCGGCTCGGACGGGGTGCAGGTGCCGCTGGAAGAGACCATCAAATCGTTCAAGGCCGTGGTTGCGGGCGAGTACGACCACCTGCCCGAAGCGGCCTTCTACATGGTGGGCGGCATCGACGAGGTGATCGCCAAAGCCGAACGTATGGCTGCCGACGCGGCTTGATCAACGCCTGTCCCGGTTTTGCGCGGGTAAGCCCCGCGCAAGCCGGACAGAATGAGGGAGGCCGAGATGGCTGAAACAGTGCAATTCGATCTGGTGAGCCCTGAGCGGCTCTTGGCCTCGGTTGCTGCCCATGAGGTGAGCATTCCGGGAGCCGAGGGCGATCTGACCGCCATGGCCGATCACGCCCCGCTCATCACCACCCTGCGTCCCGGTATCCTGCGGGTTTCGGGGCCGTCGGGCGAGAAGGAATATGTCGTGACCGGTGGATTTGCCGAGATCAGCGGCAAGAGCGTGTCGGTGCTGGCCGAGCAGGCCGTTGCGCGCGAGGACATGACGCGCGAGACCTACAAGGCGATGGTGGACGCCGCGACCGACAAACTGGCGCATGCGCAGGAGAAATTCGTCAATGAGCCCGGCCCGGTCGACGAATTGGCCAAGCTCTTGGCGGATATGGTGGCTGTTGGCGATCATATCGGTTTGTCGGCCAACTGAGGCCGCGCCGGATTCGATGATCAAAGGGGCCGTTCCGCGGCCCTTTTTCATTTTTCGCTCTAAATTTTGCCAGAAAAGCGGTGTAGTCTCGTCCGCGTGTCGGAAGGCGTCGTATGAAATTCTTGATCAATCAGGCCATCGGGATCGAACAGGGGGATGATGTCCTCTTTTCGGATTTTGCCGATGGGGGAGAGATGTGGACCGGCTCGGGCGCGCGTCAGCGACGCAAGAAGATCACCTTTGGCACGCCGTTCAAATCCGAGCCCGCGGTGCATGTGGCGCTGTCGCTCTGGGATATGGACAGTGCCACCAATGCCCGCGCCGATGTCACGGCAGAGAACATCACGACAAAGGGGTTCGACATCGTGTTTCGCACCTGGGCGGATACGCGGGTTGCCCGGGTGCGGGTGCGCTGGATGGCGCTTGGCGAGGTGTTCCACGAGGATGACTGGCAAGACGTCTACTGACGGAAGGGGGGCCGGGATGGACACGCGATTGCGCGCTGGTGAGGTGGTGACCGAGCAGCCCGAAAGGCAGGACGCCGCGCTACAGTTCATCGGCCGGTTACATACGCCATGGACCCGGCGGGAAGATTGCCCGCGTCAGGGGCGGCTCGATGGGCCGGAGTGCCGGATAGAGGTTTTCGCGCCTTGGGTCGCGGCGCTGGAGGGGATCGAAGCCTATCAGCATCTCGAAATCCTCTATTGGCTGGATCGGTCGCGGCGTGACCTGGTGCGGCAGAACCCCAAGGGCGATGGGGGGCGGTATTTCGGCACCTTTGCCCTGCGCTCCCCGCAGCGGCCCAATCCCATCGGAACCTCGCAGGTGCGGCTGATCGGGGTGGACGGGGCGGCCTTGGTCGTGCGGGGGCTGGATTGTCTCGATGGCACGCCTTTGGTGGACATCAAGCCGGACCGTTGCGAGTTTACGCCAAAGGCCCCGCCCAAGGCGGCAGATCAGGGGTAGGGCGATTTTCCGATCACGCCCAGGTGGGATGAAATTTGCCCGCGGGCGACAGGGTGAAAATCTCTGCGCCCGTGTCAGTGACGCCGATGGAATGTTCGAACTGTGCCGACAGGGATTTGTCACGGGTGACGGCGGTCCAGTCATCGGCGAGGACCTTGGTTTCGGGACGGCCCAGATTGACCATCGGTTCGATGGTGAAGAACATACCTTCCTCCAGTCGCGGCCCGCTGCCCGCCCGCCCGTAATGGAGCACATTGGGCGGGGCGTGGAACACGCGGCCCAGCCCGTGACCGCAGAAATCGCGCACCACCGACATGCGATGCGCCTCGACATAGGATTGGATCGCGTGGCCGATGTCGCCAAAGGTGGCACCGGGGCGCACGGCCTCGATTCCTTTCATCAGCGCATCATGGGTGACCTGAACGAGGCGCTCGGCCTTGCGGCTGAGTTTGCCTGCCACATACATGCGGCTGGTATCGCCGAACCAGCCATCCACGATCACCGTCACATCGACGTTCAGAATGTCACCGTCTTTCAGAACCTTGTCGCCGGGAATGCCGTGGCAGACCACGTGATTGACGCTGATACAGCTTGCGTGCTGATAGCCCTTGTAACCGATGGTGGCGGATTTCGCGCCAGAGGCGTTGACCCTGTCCTCGATCACCTTGTCGATGGCGGCGGTGGTCTGGCCGACAAAAACATGCTCTGCGATCTCGTCAAGGATCTGTGCGGCGAGCGCCCCGGCCCGGTGCATGCCGGCAAAATCCGCAGTCTCATGGATGCGGATACCTTCGCGCGTCAATCGTCCTCGGTGTGTCTCGTTCACGTCCGGCCTCGTATGGTGTACATTTTCCGTTTATCTAGGGCTATTTGCGCGAAAGGACCAGAGGGCGCTGACCCGCGAGGGGCAGACTGTGTCCGATTGTGACCTCTTGCGGCGTGATATTGGCCCGATATGACAGCACCGTGACCCCTGCGGCGTGCGCCCGGTGCAATGCCGACGCATAGGTGGGGTCTATGTCCTCTGCCACGGTCACGGCCTGCGCATCGGTGCGTTGCACCAGATAGAGAAGCACGGCGCGGTGCCCGGCGCGCGCCATTTCGGACAATTCCCCCAGGTGGCGCGCCCCGCGCGCCGTGACGCTGTCGGGAAATTCCGCGAGACCGGGGCTGCGCGAGAGCGTCACGGATTTCACCTCGACATAGGCATCGGGCAGGCCCGCGCCCGAGAGCAGGAAATCCACCCGGCTGCCCGCGCCGTAGGATTGCTCGGGGCGCACCACATCATAGGCCGCCAGTTCCGAGATCTGCCCCGCCTCGAGCGCCTCTTTGATCACGCGATTGGCAATGGCGGTATCCACACAGGTGAAATCGCCAGCCGCACCCTCGACCAGCCGCCAGCCAAATTTGAGTTTCTTGCGCGGATCGTCATTGGGTTCGACCCAGATGGACGCGCCCGGCTCTGCCAGGCCCATCATGCTGCCGGGATTGGCGCAATGCGCCGTCACCTCGCGCCCGTCCATAAGGCGGATATCGGCGAGAAAGCGTTTGTAGCGGCGCAGCAGCACAGCCTGCACAAGAGGGGTTTGAAAGCGCATGGCCTGCGCCTATACCGGGTTTGTCCCCGGATCAAGGAGTCTGCCATGCCCAACCCGACCGCCGCCATGCTTGTCATCGGAGATGAGATCCTCTCGGGGCGCACGCGCGATGCCAACATGCATTATCTGGCGGGCGAGGTGACGAAGGTGGGCATCGACCTGAGGGAGGTGCGCGTGGTCAGCGACGATCCCGCCGCCATCGTGGCCGCCGTGCGCGCGCTGAGTGCGGCCTATGACCATGTGTTCACCTCGGGGGGCATTGGCCCGACCCATGATGACATCACCGCCGAGAATGTGGCGGCGGCCTTTGATCGGCCCATTTCGGTGCGCGAGGATGCCCGCGCCATTCTGGCCGCGCATTACGACGCGCGTGGGCAGGAGTTGAACGATGCGCGCTTGCGCATGGCGCGTATTCCCGACGGGGCCACGCTGATTGACAATCCGATCAGTGCCGCGCCGGGCTTTACCATCGAGAATGTGCATGTCATGGCCGGGGTGCCGTCGATCTTTCAGGCGATGCTGGCCTCTGTGCTGCCCAAGCTCACGGGGGGCGCGCCGATCCTGTCACAGACGCTGGAAATCCGGCGCGGCGAGGGCGACATTGCCGGACCCTTGTCGGATCTGGCGGGACGGTACCCGGATTTGAGCATCGGATCCTATCCGTTCATCCGCGACGGGTGTTATGGCGCGCAGATCGTGATGCGCGGGCAGGATGGCGCGCGGCTTGATGCGGCAATGTCCGAATTGGCGGGGATGTTTCCAGCATGATGCCCGATGTACAGACCCTTTATGCGGTGACAGAGGCGACATGGCCGCCCGCGCGGACAGAGGTGCTTGGCCCGGTGACGATCCGTGAGGGGCGGGGCGGCGGCAAGCGCGTGTCGGCGGCCACGGCGGCGCGGCCGATCACGCCCGAGGAACTCGCCAGTGCCGAGGCCGCGATGCGCGCGCTGGATCAAACCCCGCTGTTTCAATTGCGGGAGGGGGATGGCGCGCTGGATGCGCTCTTGGCCGCAGAGGGGTATGACGTGGTCGATCCCGTCAATCTCTATGTGGTGCCCGTTGCGGCCCTGACGGTGGACAGGCCGCCGCGTGTCAGCACCTTTGCGGTTTGGGAACCCTTGGAAATCATGTGCGAAATCTGGGCCGAGGGCGGGATCGGCCCGGCGCGCATCGCGGTGATGGAGCGTGTGACCGGCCCCAAGACCGGGCTGTTCGGCAGGCACAAGGACCAGCCCGCCGCCACCGGCTTTGCCGCCATTCACGATGGAGTTGCCATGGTGCATGCGCTGGAGGTGCAGGCCCGCCATCGCCGCGCAGGCATGGGGCGCCTGATGATGCTTCAGGCCGCTCTTTGGGCGCAATCCGAAGGCGCGGAATTTCTGGCGGTGATTTGCACCAAGAGCAATCAGGGGGCCAACGGGCTCTATTCCGCGATGGGATTTTCGCATGTGGGCGACTACCATTACCGGCAAAAGGAGTGAGACATGACCAATTCGGACCAGCCCACAGCGCTTGATCTGCCGATGCTCGACCCGCTGCCCGAGGCCACGCAGAGGTATTTCGACATCTGCGCCGAGAAACTGGGCATGATCCCCAATGTTCTCCGGGCCTATGCGTTCGATATCGACAAGCTCAACGCCTTTACCACGCTCTACAACAACCTGATGCTGGCCGAGAGTGGCCTGAGCAAGCTGGAGCGCGAGATGATCGCGGTGGTGGTCAGTGCGATCAATCGCTGCTGGTATTGCCAGGTGGCGCATGGTGCGGCGGTGCGGCAACTCTCGGGTGATCCGGCGCTTGGCGAGGCCATGGTGATGAACTGGCGGGTGGCGCGGCTGGATGCACGGCAGAGCGCGATGCTGGGCTTTGCGGAAAAGGTCACGCGCGCCTCGTCCGAGATCACCGAAACGGATCGTGCCGGACTGCGCGACGTGGGGTTCACCGAGCGCGACATTTGGGACATTGCCAATGTTGCGGGCTTTTTCAACATGAGCAATCGCGTGGCCTCGGCCACGGGCATGCAGCCCAACCCCGAGTATCACGCGCAGGCGCGATAAGGCAGAATGCGGCGCGCTCTGACATTTTTGCTCTGGATGCTGCTGGCGGGCGGCCCGGCCTCTGCGGTCGATCTTAACCTGCCCGCAACGGCCGTCCAGACGCGCGAGAAGATCCGTGCGGCGGACACGGTGAGCCTGCCGACGGGGCCACATACCGGCCAGACGCTGCCCAGCCTGCGCCTTGAAGGGCGGATCGAGATCCGCGCCTGGCGGATGCCGGTGCAGCGGATCACCACGCTGCAAATGCTGGCCCCGCTGGCGGATCAACTTGAGAAATCGGGTTGGGATGTGGTGTTCGAGTGCGAGGCGGCCGCCTGTGGCGGGTTCGATTTCCGCTTTGGCCTGCCGACACTGCCTGCGCCGGATATGTTTCTGGACATCTTCGACTATCGCTACCTGCTGGTGCGGCGGGGGGTGGGGGCCGCGCGGGAACATGCCGCCGTGATCGTGAGCCAGAGCGGGCAGACCGGCTATGTCCAGGTTTTGCATGTGACGCCTCTGCCCGAGGGGCAGAGCGTGGCGCCCGCGCCCGATGCTGCCGCGCCGCAGTTTGACCTTGCGGACCAGTTGCTGGAAGCAGGGCATGTGGTGCTTGAGGGGCTCGACTTCGGCTCGGGAGACAACGCGCTTGGGCCGGGTCCCTATGCCAGTCTTGTGGAACTGGCGGCGTTTCTGGCGGCATCGCCACAGACGCGCGTGGCGCTGGTCGGACATACGGACAGCACGGGGGGTCTGGAGGCGAATACGCCCCTGTCGCGCGCCCGCGCCGAAGCGGTGATGGCGCGTCTGGTCGAGACGCATGGCGTAGACCCGGCGCAGATCGAGGCGCATGGCATCGGCTATCTGGCCCCGATTGCCCCCAATTCCAGCCCAGAGGGGCGCGAGCGCAATCGCCGGGTCGAGGTTGTCCTATTGGATGCCGGCCCGCAATAGCGGTTGCTTGACCCGCCTCAGCGCCACCATGCGGCGTGCGAGGCCAGCGCGCCTTGCAGCTTGGCCAAGAAGCGGTTGGCGGGGCCAGGCCGGGGCAGGGGACCATGCGCCAGCCGCTCGACCACCAGCTCGACCGGGCAGGGCCGCCCGGTCACGGGATCGCGGTAGCGCGGATAATCAATCAGCGTGGCATGGACGAGACCGCGCAGCGTGGGTCGCGCATTGCGCCGCGCCGGGATGTCGCCCAGATCACGGGTAAGGCCCCAACCGGCGTAGAACGGCGTGCCGGTCGTGGTGACACGCACCCCGCGTAATAGCGCCTCGAACCCCAGAAGCGAGGTCATGGTCCAGACCTCGTCGACCATGCCCAGGAGCCGGGCCGGATCGGTGCGGTCAAGGATCACATCTGCGAGGTCGCGGGCGGCCGCGGGAGGCACGGCGCCGGGGCGCAGACCGGCCTCGACATCGGGATGTGGTTTGTAAAGGATCACGGCATCCGGGTTGGCCGTGCGGGCCGCTTGCAGGAGTGCGAGATTGGTGCAGATGGTTCCGGCCCCCAGGCGAATTGAGGCGTCATCCTCGACCTGACCGGGTACGAGGATTCGCCGTCCTTCGGGCAGGTCGGGCACCGGCTGACCGAGGTTATACTTGCTGAGGCCATGCCGGATCAGCGATGCGATCAGCGCCTCGGCACGCTGGTCCTGATCGGGGCGCAGGCGGGCGCGGGCGGCGATCAGGCGCTCTAGCCCGCTGTCATGCGTGGGGTCATAATAGATGCCGAGATCGTCACAGACCAGCGACAGGGGCGGGATGAGATCGGCCCCCAGGCCGCGCGAGCGCAAGAAGCCGTCCTCGACACGCACTGCCCCAACCGGCGCTGTGTCGGCCTGCGAGGCCCAGACCATCACGCGCCGGTCTGTCCGGGGCGCGCCCCCAAAGACCATGCGCCGATGCTGGCCGAAGAAGCGTTGCAGCGGGGCGCGTTTCCACAGGCGCATGCCATGGGCCTGCCAGCCGATGTGATCCTCGCGCCAGGCCCGCGTTTCGGCCTCCAGCGTCGAAATCGCCTGATCCAGGTCGCAGAGCCGGTCGCGGCAGGGGTCATACCATGTCGGATAAAGCAGCATGGCCCCGGCAAAGAGCTGTGCGCGCGTCAGCTTGCGGCCTCGGCGGCTGAGGGGCAGCGGGTGGCGGTCGTCGCTCAGGCCCCAGCCCGCATAGAAGGGCTGGCCAAAGACCTGCGGACGGTGTCCGGCCAGAATGGCCTCGAACCCCATCTGCGAGGTCACGCAATAGACCGCGATGGCCCCTTCCAGCAGCGCCCAAGGGCTGACCGGATCGGAGAGGAGGCGGATGCGCGCGCTTTCGTCCCTGGGGCTGAAATAGCCGGGGCGGTGGCCCGATGTGGTTTCGGGGTGGGTCTTGATCACGATGGGCGCGCCGGGGTGATCCTCTTGCGCCCAATAGAGCATCTCGCGGAAGGTGTTGGCATCTGCCCCGCCATGCGTGACCGAGGCATCGCCGCGCGTCTGGTCGATCACCAGAACATAGCCCGGATCAGGGCAGGGGGTGGCGGGATCAAAGGCGCTGTATTTGCTCAGATGCGCCTCTTGCAACCGTGCGATGCCGCTGCGCGCCCGGTCCAGAAGGGCGGTATCGTCGAGCGGATGCGTGGCCAGCAGATATTCGAGATCGGAGGCGTGGCGGCTATCGAAATAGATGCCGCGCCGGTCGATCACGAGGCCAAGAGGCGGCTCGCCGCTGCGCCCCGGATGGAGCGAGCGCAGAAACGCATCCTCGACGCGCAAGAGCCCGGCCCCGATGCGGGCTGCCACGGCCTCGCCGCGCGCGGCATAGGGGCTGTGGCCCCAGACGGCGATCCGGTCGCGCGTGCCGGGGCGCCCGAGGGTCAGGTCATGGCCCGCCAGTTTCAGGATACGGCGCACGCGGGTTTGCCAGAGAAACCCGCCGTTGAAATAGAAAACCCGCCGGGAGGCCTCGGCCTCGCCAGCGGGTTGCCCGTCAGAGGGCTGGCTCAAAAGTCGCCCGAGAGCGTGGAGGAGGCCGTCGAGACCGACCCGACCGCGCCGAGCGTGCCTGTAAAGGCGCTGATGACCTTGGACCATTGCGTGAACGGTGCTTCGGTCACATAGATCGTGTCGTCGTCGCGGATCGAGAAATCCCGCGCCATGAACATGCCGTTGGGTTTCGTCAGGTCGAGCACATAGACCAGACGTTGCGCGCCCTGAAGATCGTTGCGGCCCAGCACCTGATTGGCGATTTCCGCCGGTTCGTTGCGCAGCACGAAGACGCCGGTCGGATCGGCGGCAGCGGTCGAGAGACCGCCCACCTGTGCGATGGCCTCGAGCGCGCTGAGGGTCTGCGTTTCGAAGGTCACGCGCGACTGGGCACCGGTGGCCCCGAGGGCGGTGTAGGCGCGGGTATCGGCCTCGACCAGAATGCGGTCGCCACCGCGCAGGGCGATGTCGAACTGCGGATATTTGAACAGGTCCTGAAACCAGACCTTGGAGCGCTGGTCGCCGCGCAGGACGGTGATCTGTGCCACTTCTGGCGGGATCGCGATGCCACCGGCAGAGGCAATCATCGCCGAGAGGGTGCGGGTGGGGGCCTCGATCGGATAGACGCCCTGACCGCTGACCGCGCCGCTGATCGACACGGTCGAGCCGTTGCCCGCAAGGCGGCGCACTTCGACCTGGGGATCGGGGGTCTGCTGTTCGAGTTTTTCGGTGATGATGCGGCGGACGCCCTCGGGGGTGTTGCCCGCGGCCTTGATCCGGCCTGCATAGGGCACGAAGATGAAGCCGGAGCCGTCCACCTGCACCTCGCCCAGGGTGGTCTGGTTGGTCGCCTCGCCGGCCAAGAGCCCGTCATCGACGTTTTCCCAGATGGTCAGGCCCAAGGTATCGCCGGGGCTGATAAGGTCAGAGCCAAGCAGGCCTGCGTTCTGAAACTGGTCGGTAAAGCCAAGCGCCGGTTGCACGGCGGTCGCGCGGGTCACGCGATCATTCACCGTCACGACAAAGGCATCGCCCTGACGTTGGACCGATCCGGCGTAGAGTTGACGTTTGTTGGGGCCCACGCGCGGCAGGCCGCATCCGGCCACGAGGGACGCGATAAGCAATAGCGCGACAGGGCGCGCCCATCGGGTGTGTCGGGATGTCACTGCTCGGTCTCCTCGACCTGTTCTTGTTCTGCCTCGGGTCTTTTTTCGCAAGGCTACCGGACAAAATTGATAAAATCCAGCATTTCCATCGCCTGAGCCTATGTGATGAGGCGCAACTGTTGCCGAGGGGCCGCGCTGCCGGAGCGCAGCGCGTCATAGGGGTCTTCGGGGGCGAGCATCATATCGACCGCTTGTCGCAGCAATTGACGCCGCCCGGACGAGGAATAAAAGCCGCCCGCGATCTGGCTGGTTTCCAGCAGAAATCGCCGATAATCGGTGTAGGCGCGGCGGTCGGGGCGCTCTGCCCCGGCAAAGAAATCGGGCAAGGGTTTGGTCGAGACGAATTGCGGTTTGGCATAGACCGCCTGACCGAAGGTGCGCAGCGGAATGCCACGCCAGAGCACCTGCTGTGCCGCCGTGGAATTGACCGTGACGGCAGAACGCGCCTCGTCCAGCAATTTTGCAAGCTTGCCGCCGCGCAGGTAATGCACCCGCCCGCGCAGGCCATGGGCGCGCACAAGGCGGCGCAATTCGCTGCGGATCGGGGCGCGGCCATCCTCCAGCGGATGCGCCTTGATCACCAGATGATGATGGGGTGGCGCACCGCGTGCAAAGCCGTCGATCACGGTTTCCAGAAACTCGGTCATCGTGGAAAAGGGCGAATGGGCCTGGAACGAGGCGTCGTGTTCCAATTGCAAGAGCGCAATGTGATAGGGGAAGCCGCCGGTGCGCACCCGCCATGTGGTCAGACGCCGCTCGATGGCTTGGACCGGCATCAGCACGAGGCGTTTGAGGTAAAGCGTGAATTCCTGCCCGACGGTCAGCGCGCGATGGGGGCGGAAATGGCGGTAGCGGCGGTTCAGGAAGAGGACAAAGCCATGATAGAGCGCGCCGTAAAACACATGCTGGCGCATGTCACCCCAACTGGCCGGGGGCAGGGCGGTGTCCATGTCCGAGTTTTCCAGCGCCTGCCGCATCTCGGGTACGCTCATCTCCATCAGGCGGGAGTTGCCGTTGGTGCCGCCGCGCTCATACGTCACCCAATAGGGGCGCATGTAGCCTTCCTCGAACACATGGATCGTGAGGCCGCGCGCCCGCGCCAGTTCAACCGCTTGCGCATGGATGGGCCGGGTATCGCCATAGAGCACCAGATCGGTGATGCGCTTGTCATCGAGGACCTGGGTGAGAGTTGCCGGCCAATCCTCGGCCTGACCGAGGAAGGGCAGATAGCTGCTCCGCTCGCGCCAGAAGGCCTGATCCCCGGCATTGAATCCCACGCGCCAGACATCCGCCCCCGCCCGGCGCAGCATCTGCCCGAGTTGATAGAAGAACGGCCCATGCGGCCCCTGAAGAAACAGGAACGCACGGTTCTTGCCGGTCAGACCAGTCATGGCAGAGTCTCTTGCCTTTGCGCTTGATAACGCTTTCTACTGCAATAATCGGGCGAAAATAAGCCCTGTCGGCTGCGGTCTCTTGTCTGGCGGCGGTGGGGGCGGTAGGGGTCGCAGGACACCAAGAGGAGAGCGATACATGTTCACGGGCATCATCACCGATGTGGGGCGCATTCAGGCGGTCGAGCATCGTGGCGATCTGCGCGCGCGGATCGGAACCGGCTATGATACCGCCCGGATCGAGATTGGTGCCTCTATCGCCTGTGATGGCGTGTGCCTGACGGTTGTGGCGCTCGGGTCCGGCTGGTTCGACGTGGATATTTCGGCCGAAACCCTGTCCAAGACCAATCTGTCGGGATGGGCCGAGGGGCGGCGCGTCAATCTGGAACGTGCGCTTCGGGTGGGCGACGAATTGGGCGGGCATATCGTGTCGGGCCATGTCGACGGGCTGGCCGAGGTCGTGGGGTTGCGCGACGAGGGCGACAGCACCCGCGTCACGCTGCGCGCGCCCGCGTCCCTCGCACGGTTCATCGCCCCCAAGGGATCGGTGGCGCTCAACGGCACCTCGCTTACCGTCAACGAGGTCGAGGGCTGCGATTTCGGGATCAACTTCATCCCGCATACCAAATCGGTGACCACTTGGGGCGATGTGGCCCTCGGTGATATGGTCAATCTCGAGATCGACACGCTCGCGCGCTATGTGGCGCGGCTGGCCGAGGCGGATTAGCCCTCAGCCGGCACGGCGGCGCGGTAGAGATGCCATGTCGCGTGCCCAAGCACCGGCAGCACGATCACCAATCCGAGGAACGCGGGCAGCATCCCGAGGGTCATGCCAAGCGCCACGATCAGGCCCCAGGTGGCGACAATGCGCGGATTGCGCCGCGCCACGGCAACCGAGGTCATCACCGCCACAGGCAGGCCCACGCGCCGGTCGATCAGCATCGGGAACGAGATCAGGCTGAGCACGAGAACGGCGGCGGCAAAGACAAAGCCCGTGGCCATGCCCAAGATGATCATCTGCCAGCCCGCCCCGGTGGTCAGCACATCCTGCGCAAACCCCATCAGGCTGGTGGGCGGAAGCGGCCCAAGCGTGAGGTCGTAGATATACTTTGCGGCGAACATCCAGACCACGAAAAGCCCCATGAGATAGACCCCCAGTACCAGCACCGGCCCCAGAACATGCGCGCGCAGGGCGTGCAGGGCAGTGCCCCAGCCCGTTGCCTGCCCGGTTTCGCGCTGACGGCTCATTTCATAGAGCCCGGTTCCGATCACCGGACCCAGCAGGGTGAAGCCCGCCGCCAGCGGAAAGAGCAGGTGGAGATTGGCGGAGTGAAACGCCGTGAGGGCCAGCGTGATGCCGATCAGCGGATAGATGGCGATGAGAAAGAACACGTCGCTGCGCAGGGCCACGAAATCCGCCAGCCCCTTGTGCAGGGCGGCGCGCAGGTCGTCATGGCTGAGGGTGCGCACCTCGGGTGGGGTGGTGATTTCGCTGCCGAGCGCCTCGGCGGCGTCGGACGCGCTGCGCCCCGCGCTTGCGGTGGTGCCCGCCAGCCATGTCAATGGATTGCCGATGGTCTTGGTCATTCTGGCCTCCCTTTTCGGGGCGCGGAAGCCGAAGGTCCGGCATTGCGCCGTCACGTTGTGGTGGGAACAGGATACCACGGATTGCCCCTGCCGTCACATCACGATGGAGCGACGGGGATTCAGCCCTCTCGTCTGCGCGAGGGGACGCGGTTTTCGACCCAGCGGAACATCAGCGCGATAAGGCCCGCGATGATCATGTAGACCAGTGCCAGCAGCAACAGCGGTTCATAGACGATGAAGGTGTCGGCGCGCACGCGGCTCGAGACCGCGTAAATCTCGATCACGGTGATGGTTGCGACCAGCGGCGTTGCCTTGAGTTGCAGGATGGTTTCGCCCCCGAGGGTGGGCAGGACATTGCGAATGGCCTGCGGTAGCCATATCCGGCGAAAGATCGTGAAACGCGGCATGCCAAAGGCGCGCGCGGCCTCTAGCTGGCCTTTTTGCACGCTGGCAAAGCCGCCGCGCATCACCTCGCCCTCGTAGCCCGCATAGGACAGGGTAAGTGCCAGAACGGCATAGGGCCAGGCCTGACGCAGATAGGGCCACAGATCGGACCCGCGTATCCACGGGTATTGCGGAAAAAGAGAACCAAGCCCGTAATAGAGCAGCCAGATTTGCAGCAGGAGCGGCGTGCCGCGAATGATGGTGCAGAAGATGCGCGCGGGGGTGGCCAGATACCAGGGCCCTGCCGCCTGTGCCAGTCCAAGCGGCACGGCGAGCATGAACCCAAGCACCACCGTCACCACCAGAATCCAGATTGTGCGCCACAGCCCCTCAATCGCCAGAGGCAGGTATTGCGGCAACCAGTCCCATCGCAGCGAGAGGGCGCACCAGATCACGAAACCGGCAAAAAGCGCCATCAGGAACAGGCGGCGCGGGATCAGGAGGGCGCGCAGATCGCTCATCGCCCACCCTCGCGCAACGAGGGTTGACCGCGCCGCGCCCATTTCTCGATCCGCGCGAAGATCGTGCCGGAGAACAGCGTGACGAGGAGGTAGAGCGCGCCCGCGGCGAGGAAAAAGGTGAAATAGGCCCGCGTGCTGCCTGCCGCCTGTCGTGTTTCCAGCGTCAATTCGCTGAACCCCACGATAGCCAGGAGGGCTGTGTCCTTGGTGGCAATCAGCCAGAGGTTTGCCAGTCCCGGCGTGGCAAAGCCCATCATTGCAGGGATCGTCACGCGGCGCAGCGTCATCAGCGGTGGCATGCCAAAGGCGCGCGCGGCCTCTAGTTGCCCCGGCGGGATTGCCTGAATCGCCCCGCGCAAGACCTCGGTTGCATAGGCCCCTTGCACCACGCCCAAGACCCAGATGCCCGCAACGACGCCGCTGATCTCGACCCGGTCATAGCCCATGGCGGTTGCGGCCTGATTGATCAGGTCAGAGCCGACGTAATAGAGGATCAGGATCAGCACCAGTTCCGGCACGGCGCGGATGACGGTGGTGTAGATTGCCAGAAGATCGCGCAGGAGCGGCCCGCCATAAAGCTTGCCATAAGCTCCGCCCAATCCGATCAGGAGGCCAAAGCCAAAGGCCCCGAGCGCGATCTGGAGCGAATTCACCAGTCCGCGCAAGAGGTTGCCGCCCCAGCCCGGAGGCTCTAGCGACAAGAGGCTGGCGGCTTCCGCCAGCCCCAATGTGTCCAGCAGCCCCTCCAACGGGTTTAGTAGATGCTGGCTTTGAAGTAGTGCGAGGTGATCTCCGCATGGGTGCCGTCGGCCAGAATGGCCGCGATGCCCTTGTTGAGCGCCTCGCGCAGGGCGTCGTCATCCTTGCGCACGCCGGCCCCCACGCCAAGCCCGAGAATGGCCGGGTCATCCGCGACATTGCCCTTGATCTCGCAGCAGGCGCCCGCGTCGGTGGATACGAAATCCGCCATGGCGATGCTGTCGGCCTGCGTGGCGTCGATCCGGCCTGCGACCAGATCCTGATTGGCCTCGTCCTGCGTTTGATAGATCCGGATCTCGGCGGCGTCCTTGAAGTATTCCTGCGCATAGGCCTGATGGATGGTCGAGGCCTGAACGCCGATGATCTTGCCTTTCAGGCCCTCGGGGGTGGCGTCGATGTTGGCTGCCTTGTCAGCCACGACCAAGGTTGGCGTGTTGTAGTAAGGGTCGGAAAAGTCGATGGTTTTCATCCGCTCTTCGGTGATCGACATGGAGGCCATGATGGCGTCGATCTGGCCGCCGGTGAGCGAGGGGATGATCCCGTCCCATGCCACCGGGGTGATCACGCAGTTGAGTTCTGCGGCCTTGCACACCGCGTCGATCACATCGACCTCCCAGCCGACCCAGGTGCCCGAGCTGTCGAGCGAGGCAAAGGGCGGATAGGGTTCGGCGGCGATGCCGATCTTGACCTCTTGCGCGGCAAGCCCGGTGCCGAGGGCCGCCAAAGTGGCGGCGGCGAGGATGGTTTTCAGTGTCATGTCAGTCTCCCTTGTTGGTTGGTTTGATCTGCCCCGCCTTATCCGACGGTTTGCAGGAATTGCTTGAGGCGGGCCGATTGCGGCGCGCCAAAGACGCGCTCGGGGGGGCCTTCTTCCTCGATCCGGCCCTGGTAGAGATAGACCACATGGCTGGCCACCTCGCGGGCGAATTTCATCTCATGGGTGACGATCAGCATGGTGCGCCCTTCGGCGGCAAGATCGCGGATCACGCTGAGCACCTCGCCGACAAGCTCGGGGTCAAGCGCGCTGGTGGGTTCGTCGAATAGCATCACGGAAGGATCGACCGCGAGCGCCCGTGCAATGGCGGCGCGCTGTTGTTGGCCACCGGACAGAAAGGCGGGAAAGGTATCGGCCTTGTCGCCAAGGCCAACGCGATCAAGCAGCGCGCGCGCCCTCTCAATCGCCTGATTTTTCGGGGTTTTCAGAACATGCACCGGCACCTCGATCACGTTCTCAAGGAGGGTGCGATGGGTCCAGAGGTTGAAGGCCTGAAACACCATGCCAAGCCTCGTGCGGATACGTTCGATCTGGCGGCGGTCGGCGGGGCTTCCGTCGGGGCGCATGGCGATTTCCTCACCATTGACCACGATCCGGCCCGATGTCGGCGTCTCAAGGAAATTGATACAGCGCAGCATCGTCGACTTGCCCGAGCCTGACCCGCCGATGATCGCCACCACATCGCCCTTTTGTGCGGTGAGCGACACGCCCTTGAGCACTTCGAGCGGCCCGAATGACTTGTGCAGGTCTTCGACAAGGATCGCGGGAGGCACCGGGGCGGGTGCGTCGGGCGGTCGGGGCGCTGCGGTCAAGGGCATGTCTCCGGCGTGGGCACTTTCGGCTTGTAGTAAGGCGGAAGAGTCGTAATTATGCAAGCGTATAATTGTTCGCGCCGGAGGATGCAGGCGACCATGACCGGAGAACGCCGCAAATTCAGGCGCGAAGGGGCCGACACCCGCCGTCAGGCGCTGGTGATGGCGACACTTGATCTGATCGTGGAACAAGGCGTGCGCGGGGCCACGGTGCGCGCCATCGCAGAGCGGGCGGATGTGACCCAAGGCCTTATCCGGCATTACTTTTCCACCAAGGATGAGCTGGTTCAGGAGGCGTATCTCGCGCATATGGCGGGGCTGACAGAACAGACCTTTGCCGGGGTTGCAGAGCGGGAGACGGCGCGCGAACGGCTGGCGGCGCTGGTGGTGGCCTCGGTCACGCCGCCGGTGGTGGATTCGGCCTCGGTCGGGCTATGGGCCGGGTTTCTCAATCATGTGCGGCAGGATGCGCGGATGCGCGCGGTGCATGCGCAGACCTATCACGATTTTCGCGACCGCCTCGAGCGGTTGATCGTGGGAGCGCTGGAAGAAGCGGGGCGCGGCCCGGATGCGGGGCAGGCGCGGCGGTTGGCGATTGCCTGCAACGGGGTGATTGACGGGCTCTGGCTGGAAGGTGGCGCGCTGCCCGAGGCGTTCGGGCCGGATGAACTGACGGGAATTGCCCTTGCGGCGGTGGGGGCGATTCTGCAACTGGATTTGGAAGAGGCGGCGAAAACATGAGATTTTCCTCGATAAATGAAAGGCTTGCCGGGCTTGGCGGGGCCAAGTGGGAAGTGCATGCGCGGGCCAAGGAGATGGCGCGCGCGGGTCGCGAGGTGATCCGCCTTACGATTGGCGAGCCGGATGTGCCCACGCCCGAGCGCCTCAAGGACGCCGCCTATGCCGCGATGAAGGCGGGGCGCACGGGCTATTCGGACGGGCGGGGCGAGCCGGGATTGCGCGCGGCACTTGCGGAAAAATACAGCAAGAACAGGGGCCGCGTGTTTCATCCCGATCAGGTGATGTGCTTTCCGGGGACGCAAACCGCGCTCTATGCGGTGATGATGGCGGTGGCGGAAGCGGGTGCCGAAGTGCTGGTGGGGGATCCGATGTATGCCACCTACGAAGGGGTGATCCGGGCCACAGGGGCTGCGATGGTGCCGGTGCCGCTGAGGCCCGAGAACGGATTTCGCATGGCGGCGGTGGATGTGGCCCCCCTGATAACCCCTAGAACACGCGCGATTTTATTGACCACACCGCACAATCCCACGGGGGCGATTCTGACCCGTGCCGATATTGCGGCACTTGGGCGGCTGGCGGTTGAGCATGATCTGTGGATCATTTCAGACGAGGTTTATGAGGATCTGGTGTTTGAGGGGTCCGAGTTTGTCTCGCCCCTGTCCGATCCGGATCTGGCGGAGCGCGTTGTCGCGGTGTCGTCGATCTCCAAGAGCCACGCGGCGCCCGGTTTCCGCAGCGGCTGGTGTGTCGGATCCCTGGAGTTTACCGCCAATCTGTTGGCGCTGTCCGAGACAATGCTCTTTGGAAATCAACCGTTTATCGCGGATATGACGGAGCAGGCGGTGCGTGAGGGATCGGATGTTGCAGGGGGCATGCGGCAGAGGTTTGCGGCGCGTGCAGACCTCTTGGCGGCGCGGTTGGAGCGGGAAACGGCATTGAGGGTGCATCGCCCCGAGGCGGGGATGTTCGCGATGGTGGATATTGCCGCGACAGGACTGGACGGGGAAAGCTATGCCTTTGATCTCTTGGAAAAAACCGGTGTGGCGGTGATGCCGGGGGCGTCCTTTGGCAAGACGCTCGACACATGGGTGCGGTTGGCGCTGACGGTCGAGGATGCACCCTTTGCCCAAGCGATTGACCGGATCGTGGCCCATGCCAATGCGCGGCGCGCCAAGATCGCCTGAAATATAATATAATCAGAGGGTTATGTGATGAATTCCAGCTATGAATTCCGCCGGGCGATCACCCGAAAGCCGGGTCGGAGCATTGTGGATGGCTTGAGGGCCGAGGATATCGGCACGCCGGATCTGGCGCGGATGCTGGAGGCGCATGCCGCCTATGTGGCGACCCTGCGCAGCACCGGGGCCGAGGTGGTGGAATTGCCCGCGCTTGAAGCCTATCCTGACGCGGTTTTCGTAGAAGATACAATGCTTTGCCTGCCGGAGCTGGCCATCGCCATGCGTCCCGGTGCGCCGACCCGGATGGGTGAAGTGGCCGAAATGCGCCCGGCAATTGCGGGGTTTTATGGCGACAGGATCGCAGAAATCACCGCGCCGGGGACCATCGAGGGGGGCGATATTCTGGTGACGGGGCGCGAGATTCTGGTGGGGTTGTCGGCCCGGACCAATCGCGAAGGCGTGGCGCAACTAACTGATATTGTTAATGAATATGGCTACACTTTGAGGCTGGTCGAGACCCCGGAGGGGGTTTTGCACTTCAAGACCGATTGCGGTCTGCTGGCCCCTGAAACCATCCTGAGCACACGTAGGCTGGCGGTGTCGGGCTGTTTCGAAGGCTATGAGGTGCTGTTGGTGCCCGACGGCGAGGAAGCCGCAAGTAATTGTATTCGCTTCAATAATCTGGTGATCATGGCGGCCGGGTTCCCGCGCACGGCCGAGATGCTGTCGGCGCATGGGTATGAGGTTGTCCAGATCGACAACATCGAATGTGCCAAGCTTGATGGCGGGATGTCTTGTCTTTCGCTGCGATTCTGATCTTACACTTCTTACGAAATGAAGCGGATTTTGTAAGGTCCACAGCCGCGCCATGACGGTGCGAGATCGGGAGAGTGTCATGCGGATCGAATGGGCACGGGAGGCCGATCTTGGCACCCCTTACTGGTGGTCGGCACTGAGCGCGCCCGAGGCGGGCGAGGACCTGCCCGACACCTGTGATGTGCTGGTGATCGGGGCGGGCTATGCGGGGTTGTCTGCGGCGCTTGCGGCGCATGAGGGCGGCGCGCGGGTGGTCGTCGTCGATGCGGCAGAGCCCGGGCATGGGGCCTCGACCCGGAATGGCGGCATGTTCGGGGCGCATCCGCGTCTGGGCTGGGCCGAGTTGGAGGCGAAATTCGGGGCCAAGGCGGCGGATGCGCTTTTCGCCGAGGCGAAGCCCGCGCTCGACTGGGCCAGGGATCTGATCGCGCGTGAGGGCATCGAGTGCGATTTCCAGAACACGGGGCGGGTGCAACTGGCCTATACGCCCAAGCATTTCGCCAATCAGCGGCGGATGGCCGAGGTCGTGAGCGCGAAATCGGAAGTCAAGGTGCGCCTGATCGAGCGTGCCGATCTGGGGCAGGAAATCACGACCGAGAAATATCATGGCGGGCTGCTGTTCCCCGAGCATGGCGCGATTCATCCGGCCAAATTTCATCAGGGCCTCTTGCGCGCGGTGCGGCGGCGGGGCGTGCCGGTGGTGACCCATGCGGCGGTGACAGCGCGCGAGGCCGAAGGTGCGGGATACCGGGTGCAGACCGCCAAGGGGGTGATCCGCGCGGCCAAGCTGGTGCTGACAACGAACGGCTATACCAGCCGCCCGTTTCGCTGGCATATGGCGCGCGTCTTTCCGTTGCCCTCATATATCATCGCCACCGAGGAATTGCCGTCGAACCTGATCGGCCATATCGCGCCGGGGCGGCGAATGATGGTCGAGACTCGGGCGCGGCACAGTTATTTCCGCATTTCGCCGGATGGCCGCCGGGTGCTCTTTGGTGGGCGGGCGTCGATGGCGGAGATGGGGCCAGAGGCGGCGGCGGCGCAGCTTTACAAGGTCATGGTGGGGATTTGGCCCGATCTGGCCGGCGTCAAGCTCAGCCATTCGTGGCGAGGATTCACCGGCTACAGTTTCTCGCATATGCCGCATGTGGGGCATGACGAGGGGGTGCATTACGCGATGGGATTCTCTGGCTCGGGCACGGTGATGGCCCCTTGGCTGGGATCGAAGGCGGGTTATCAGGCGATTGGCGATGCGCGGGGGGCGACGGCCTATAGTGCCACGCCGCTCAGTCGAAGCTGGCTGCATCCGGGCGAGCGGCCGCATTTTTTGCGGGCTGCGAATCTGTGGTATCGGCAGGTCGTGGACCGGGTGGAAGATTGGCAGGCGGGCAAAGGAGCATGACATGAGCACATTCGACGAGGATCTCTTTCTCAAGGGGTTGGAGCAGCGCAAGGCGACGCTGGGGGCGGAGTATGTCGAGCGCAGTCTGGAAGCAGCGGATGAGTTTACCCGCCCGTTTCAAGAGGCGATGACGGCCTGGTGCTGGGGGTTTGGCTGGGGCGATGAGGTGATTCCCCCCAAGACGCGCAGCATGATGAATCTGGCCATGCTGGGGGCGCTGGGCAAGATGCATGAATGGGAATTGCATTGCCGCGGTGCCATCAACAACGGGGTCACGCCCGAGGAAATTCGCGCGATTATCCATGTTGTTGGAATTTATTGTGGCGTGCCGCAGGCTCTTGAATGTTTCCGGGCGGCAAAAAAAGTGCTGGACGCGCAACAAGGTTGATCGATGCGCCTTGTTTAAAAGGGCTCTGGGAAAGGGGTGTGGTTTCTGCGTCACATTCCGGGCGCGATGCGGTCGGAGCGGGGAGGTCGCGTTGACAGTTTGGGGGGTAATGGCGCATTTCATAGCGCAAGCCGTTTCCAATGACTGGTGCGGCGGATCTGATTAACCTGCTTCTGAGGAGGGACACCCTTGAAAAAGCAACTTCTGAGCACCAGCGCGATTGCTCTCGGCGTGGCATTTGCCGCTCCCGCATCGGCACAAGAATGGAACATGGATTGGGGCGGGTTCTACGACTCGCACGTTGGCTATGTGACTGTCGACTCGAACACTGCTGCCCAAGCCGGCGCAGATTTCGACGGCGTTGACGTATTCACGGACGCTGAAATCCACTTCACCCCGTCGGTGACGCTGGACAACGGCCTGACCTTCGGTATCAACGTTCAGTATGAAGCACTGAACGCTGGCGGTGGTGCAGACGGTATCGACGAATCGTACCTCTCGATCTCCGGCGACACGCTGGGCCGTATCGACCTCGGCGCCGAAAACTCGGCTGGTTACAAAATGAGCATTGGCGCACCGCAAGTTTCTGGCGGTATCGACATCAACTCTCCGTGGGTTTCGGGCTTCGTTCCGATTTCGATCGCTGCTGGCGGCAACCTGCCCTTCGCATTCCGTGACTCCGGCATTTCGTCCTATGCTGAAGTTCTCGGCAACAACGACGTGCAGCGCATCACGTACTACACCCCGTCGTTCAACGGCCTGACACTCGGCGTGTCCTATGCAGCTAACGCTGCTGGTAATGCCGTGAACAACTTCGGTGTGAACCGCAATGCGGGCGT
Source organism: Roseovarius sp. (assembly GCF_027019125.1). Taxonomy (GTDB): domain Bacteria; phylum Pseudomonadota; class Alphaproteobacteria; order Rhodobacterales; family Rhodobacteraceae; genus Roseovarius. The sequence continues at coordinate 505,454 of NZ_JALUXE010000027.1, forward strand.
CACCGACGTGTTCGACATCGGTCTGGCCTACAGCCAGTCGTTCAACGGTGTTGACGTTGACTTCGCTGCTCGTTGGGGCACTGCAGAGTCCAACGTTGTTGGCACCAGCGATCCCGAAGTGTGGAACATCGGCCTGAACGTCGGCTTCAACGGCTTCGTCATCGGCGGTGGCTACGGCGAGAACGACAACGGCGGTCTGCGTGCATGGGACTCCGAAGGCTGGAGCCTCGGCGTGACCTATGACATCGCTGGTCCGTGGTCGGTTGGTTTCGACACCTACCAGGGTGAGTACAGCGGTATTGGCGCCGCATCCGGCGACAAAGCCGAATACGAAGCCTACCAGCTGGTCGGCAGCCGTTCGCTCGGCGCTGGCGTGACCTGGGCCGTGTACGCAGCCTATGTTGAAGGTTCTGTGAACGCAGACGTTGGCGCGACCTTCGGCAACGCAAACACCACTGTCGAAGGCACTGTCATCGGCACCTCGGTGAACCTGTCGTTCTAATCGACCGGTTAAAAGACAAGGGGCGGGGGGTGACATTTCCCCCCGCCTTTTTTATGTCTTGCGTCCAAGTAACAACGTTGTGGAGGCTGACAGGGCATGAAGCGAAGTATCATCTGGCTGGCCTCTTATCCGAAGTCTGGCAATACGTGGACGCGGCTTTTCCTTGCCAATTACCTGATGAATGCCCAAGAGCCGGTGCCGATCAATCAGGCGCATCGGTTCGCCGTGGGCGATGCCGTGGTCAAGATGTACAACCGCGTTGCAGGGCGCGAGATTGACCCCACGGACCTTTCGCTGTGCCTGCGGCTGCGTGAGGGTGTGCTGCGCGGGATCGTCGCCAACAATGCCGATGTGAATTTCGTCAAAACCCATAACGCGCGCGTGGCCCCGGAGCGGATCGATCTGATCCCCGATCGCTATACGCGCTCGGCCATTTATATCATCCGTAACCCGCTTGATATGGTGCTGTCCTACGCGCGCCATTACGGCATCACGCAAGAGGACGCGGCGCAGAAGATTTGTCATCCTGACAATGGCAATCTGCCGACCGAGACATCGGTCGCCCAATACCTCAGCACCTGGGACTTGCACGTCAAGAGTTGGATGGCCTATGCGCCGTGGAAGCGGCTGATCGTGCGCTATGAGGATTTGCTCGACGATCCCGAAACGCATTTCGCCAAGGTGCTGGATTTGGTTGGCGTGCCGGTGGACAAGACGCGTTTGCAGAGGGCCATCCGCTTTTCCAGCTTTGACGAATTGTCGCGTCAGGAAGAGGAACAGGGGTTCATCGAGCGGCCAGAGCAAAGCGAGAAATTCTTTGGCAAGGGCCAGAAGGATCAGTGGAAAACCGATCTCGACCCGGCGCTGGCGGAGATGATCCGATCCAAGATGGGCGAGACGATGAAGCGATACGGGTATCTGGAATGAGCGATCTGCGGCGGATTATCTGGCTGGCGAGCTATCCCAAATCGGGCAATACATGGATGCGCAGCCTCTTGGCGCATTACTTCATGCCGCTGGGAAAAGCCCCGGATATCAACAATTTGCGGCAGTTCACCACAGGTGACACGCGGCAGGATTTCTTTGATGCGGCCAATGGCGCGCCGTTTCGCGGGCAGGGGTTGGAGGATTGGATGCGGGTGCGTGGCCGCGCGCTACGGCTGATTGCGGCCTCGAAACCCGACCATCATTTCGTCAAGACTCATTGCCAGACGGTGCGGATTTTCGATCAGGATGTGATCCCGCCCGAACTGACCGCCGCGGCGATCTATATCATTCGCAATCCGTTCGACCTGGCCCCGTCCTTTGCCCGGCACCAGAATTGCGATCTGGATCTGGCGATCGAGCGGATGTGCAACCCCGATACGATCACCGGCACGCCGAGCGGCATCATCGACCTGTTGGGGCGGTGGGATGATCATATCCGGGTCTGGACCAACGCGCCGGGCCTGCCCATTCATGTGGTGCGTTACGAGGATCTGTTGCACAATCCCGGCCGCACCATGCGCGGGCTGCTGGAGAAATTCCTCAAGGTCAAGGTGGACGGGCCCAAGCTGGCGCGGGCGATCAAGGCCACGAGTTTCGAGGCGATGAAGCGGCAGGAAGAGACGCTAGGCTTTGCGGAAAGGCCCAAGGGCATGACCGCGTTCTTTGCCAAGGGGCAGGCGGGGGTCTGGCGCGAGGATCTGACACCGGCGCAGGTGGCCAAGCTGCGCACGGCGTTCCTGCCGACGCTGGAGCGGTGGTATCCCGAGATGCTCAAGGATACGGGGGCCGTGGCCGCACAGGTCTGAGGCCATGCTGGCAATCGCGGGCCGGAGGGCTATGCTGAGCGTTATGAAGGCGCAATCGGAGGGCCGGAGATGACACGCAAGGGAATGATGCTGGCCGCGCTGGTCGTGGCAGGCTGCACGGCGACGGGGCCGCAGACGGTGGCGCGGTTGGGCGCGGAACCGGTGGTTTCGGGCGGAAGCTATGATTCCGGCGGTGGGCTGAGCGTGGCGGTGGACATTCGCGAGGCGCAGGGCCGGGTTCTGCTCTGCGGGGTCTGGGCGCAGAGCCATCAGCAATCGGTGCTGACCAAGGGCAAGGCCGTCGATGTGATGGGCACGGGCGCGGTGTATCTGGGGGATCGGGCGCTGGTGCGTGGGCTGGTGTTCATGCGCGAGGTGCCGCCCGCGCATGACTATGCGGGCCAGGAAGCGGGCTGTGTGCTGACCGACCGGGCCTGGCAGGCAAGCTATGCCGAGGCCAGGCCGGTGATCCGCCTGCCGCGTCAGGTGGTGCATGTCGAGGGGGATCTGGGGCATTTTGTCGTGACTTTCCGTCAGACTGGCCCCGGCGCCGGGGCACCCAAAACCGCGAAGTAGACGGGAAACAGAGAGTTTCGTCGGGAAAGAAATTGACAGGGTGCGGTTATGTCATACCATCGCGCCAATAATGTCCTTGTTTTTTCGAGAGGTTTCCCATGTCCCTGCGCATATCGACCCTGATTTCCGCCCTGGCCCTTGCAGCCCTTGCAGCCCCGGCCATGGCCCAAAGCGCCAAGGTCTATGCCTATGAGAGCAAAGCCAATTACTGCCCAGCCGGATTGCAGCCGGTGACGCTGAACGGGGTGATTTGCTGTGGCCAGCCCAACCAGACGCAGACCTATCAGCAGGTGATGCGCCATCCGGTCGCCAAGGTGCGGCACCGGTCCTATACGGCCACGTCGCATCTCAACTGCCCTGAGGGTGCGAAGGGCTGTTACTGAGGCGAAAGCCTCTGAAACAGGGCGCGGCGTGGCGCCCTGTTTTGTGTTGACTGTGATCTTGGTTCAACCTGCGGCGCAGTCGCGCCACGGGGCTAACGCCGAAGCTGACGCGTCAGAGCAAACGCAGATCCGAGGCCATTTGTCGGCCGTCGCGCCCTTCCTGAAGCTCGAACCCGACCTTTTGATTGTCGGCGAGCCCTGTGAGCCCTGAGCGTTCGACCGCAGAGATGTGAACGAACACATCCTTGCCGCCGCCATCAGGGGCGATAAATCCATAACCTTTGGTGGTATTAAACCATTTCACGGTGCCGGTCGGCATGCCGCTTCTCCTTTTGCGTCGCTTCCCCGGGAATATGCCGGGCCATGTCATGCCGAGCCCTCAGGGACCGGCCAAGCGTTGCAAAGGCGGCTTCTGAATGCCCATCGTGACGGGCGTCATGATTGCATTGCCATTGTAAAAATCAAGCGAAACTCCGTGACGCGCGGGATTTTGCCCGATAAAAGCGCAGAAATGACGGAGTATGCGATGATCCTTTACGGTATCAAGACCTGTGACACCTGCCGCAAGGCGTTGAAAGCATTGGGTAATGTGACGTTTCACGATGTTCGGGCCGAGGGGCTGCCCAAGGATTTGGCACAGGCGGCATGGGTGCAGTTTGGCGAGGCGCTGGTGAATCGGCAGTCTACCACCTGGCGCGGGCTGAGCGAGGAAGAGCGTGCGCAGGATCCTCTGACGCTCTTGGCCGCGCATCCGACGCTGATGAAACGGCCGCTGATTGACGCGGGCGGCACGCTCTATCTGGGATGGGGCAAGGATACGCAAGACGCGCTGCTTGGATAAGCAGGCAAGAGGCCCCATATCGGGCAGAAGTTCAGGAGGCGGGCATATGCGCAGCGCGGCAATGGTATTGGGTGTGATCGGCGGCTGCCTGGCGGTGCTGGTCGGGTTTTTCAGCTATGGCTATACCGAGGTGGTCAACCGGGTTGGCGAGGTGGATGGCCTGCTGACGCAGGTGAGTGACCCCGCGCTGATCCGCAGCGCGAGCTTTCTGGCCCCGCTTCTGGCGATTGCCGGGGGGGCGATGGCCAAGATGCGCGCGTTGTGGGGAGGGGTGTTGTTGCTCGTTTCCGCGGGGCTGATGTATTACGCCTTCGGCTTCAACGTCTTTACCATGTTCCCGTTGGGCTTTACCGGGCTGGCCGGGGTGTTGGCCATCGCGGCGGGCAAGCCGGATGAGCCAAAGGCGCATTTCTGAGGGCGGTCACAGCGCGGGCAGGCGATACATGCCGGAGCTGGAAAAGGCGATGGAACTGCCGTCTGATATGTCTTCGGCAAAGCGTTGGGCGATGACGCGCAGGGCGGTTTGACGGCCCTTGACCACCAACGCACGGCGCGAGGGCAGCGCGGGCGTCAGACCGGGGCTGAGCAGGGTTTGCGACCAGATCAGCGGGTGCAGTTCCTGCAGATGGTTTTCCAAGAGCCAATCCAGACAGTCGTGGATGCGGCGGCGGGCAGCGTCCAGGGACGGCGAAAGCCGGTCCTTGCCGGTCTTGGGTGCCATGACGATGCCGCAAAAGGCCGAAAGCTGGTTGATCACATGCTGGTCACGGCGGCGGGTCACGATGTCGCGCAACCCGTCCACGAAGAATTCGGCGTCAAGCCGCGTCATCGCGCCGGGGTCGAGCGCGAGGGCGTCGAAATAGACCCAAGCATAGGCCCCTGCGCCCCAGATTTCGCCGGTGCGCGCAGCGGTGCGGCGCGCTTCGAGATCGAGCATCTCGTAGCTGCCATAGCGCGCGGGCAAGAGCGCCTCGCCAAGCGCGCGCATGTGGCGGGGGCTGTCGGGATCAAGGTCGATCAGCCGTTCGTAATCATCGGCAACCCGCATCCGGGGCTGTTGCCGCGCCGCCAGAAGGGCGCATTGCGCCGCCGCCAGCGAGGGCGCATCGAGATCGACGCCATCGAAGGGGGCAAGAATATCGTCGGCGCGTTTGAAATGTTCGAGAAAGCGTAGTTCATGCGCCGCGCGGGTGCGGTCGGTGGCGGTGGCACGCCACGCCCAGCCGATGTCGATATGCGCGAGCGCGGCGATCAGCGCGCAGGGGTAGCTGTCGGGGTATTCCGCCCGCATCTCTTCCAGCGCGTCGATGCCGAAGGGGTCCGGTTCTGCGCCGTCATGGAGCGCGTCTTCGGCGGCGGCCACGACATCGGCGCGTGCGCCGACAGCCAGCAGGGTGGTCGCAGTCTCGCCCCCCGGTGTGCGCAGCCGCGCGGCATCGGTGTATTCGATCACCTGCGCCAGTTCGGCCCACATTTCCTGGCGGGCAAGTTTCTGACCCCGGTCCTGATGCATGGCCCGGGCCATTTCCTCGTCCGTCACCGGCAGAGACGGGAGCAGGATACGTTTGGAGAGGCTGTCGATATCCGTTTCGGGCTTGCGCCGCAGGAGGCCGAGCAGATCGGGCCAGAGGCGTGTCGCCTGCGCCCGACGCTTGCGCGGGGCCGGGTCGGTGGGTTCAGGTGTGGCGAGCGGTTCAAACGGCATGGTGGCTCCGGCAGTGCTGGTGCATCCAAGGGTGCCGCCGGATTTCGACCAAAAGAGGGCGATGCTTGGGTGAAGGCAGGGAATATGCTCGGCACCATCTGGGGCGTTGCCATACCCCGGGCCTTGCGTCAGAATTGCCGGATGAAGGGATTATTGTGCATTGTTTTTATTTTGTTTTTTTCTCTTCCGGCGGCAGCGCAGGACGGGGAGAGCGGGGATTTGACCCTTAGCCCGCCTTCCAGAGACGGCAATATTCCGCGCACGCGGTGGGAACATCGCACGGAGTCTGCACTCTGGACGCGCGCCGCGCTCTCGGCGCTCAAGGCGCATGGCGCGCCGCTTGTGCAGAGCGTTCCGCGCGATATTGCGCGCTGGTGCCCCTCTTATGCCACGGGAGGAGAGGCGCGACGGCGCGCGTTCTGGGTTGGGTTCCTGTCGGCGCTGGCCAAGCATGAAAGCACCTATAATCCGAGGGCCATCGGCGGCGGCGGGCAGTGGCACGGGCTATTGCAGATCCTACCTGCCACCGCGCGCGGCTACAAATGCCGGGCGGGCAGCGGCGAGGCCTTGCGCCACGGGCCTGACAATCTGTCCTGTGCGATCCGGATCATGGCCCATACCGTGCCGCGCGACGGCGTGGTGTCGGAGGGGCGGCGCGGGGTGGCGGCCGATTGGGGGCCTTTGTCGAGCGCCGCCAAGCTGGAAGACATGCAGCGCTGGACGCGGGCGCAGAGCTATTGCAAGCCGCTATCCTCGGTGCGGCCAAGGGCGCGACCTGTGCAGGTCGCGCGGGCGGCGGAGTAGGGCCGCGCGACCTCGGCGATGTCCCGGGGCAAGCCCGGGATGGGCGTGGTTTTGATGGGGCGCACCACGTTCAGGCCCCGCGTATGCGGCCCACCATTTCCGTCGTGTCGCGGCTGAGGTTCGGGGTGGCAAGGATCCGGTCCAGTTCTGCCGCGATCATGCCCTGGCGCACCGGATCGTAACGCCGCCATGTCTCGAAGGCCGAGCACATCCGCGCCGTGGTCTGCGGGTTGAGCGGATCGAGCCGGATGAGCATATCCGCAAGCAGCCGATAGCCGCGCCCCGACGCGTGGTGAAAGCCCGCGGGCGACATGGTGAGCGCGCCCAGCGTGGCGCGAAAGCGGTTGGGATTGCGCAGGGTGAAATCGGGGTGGTGTGTCAATGTCTCGGCCACCTCAGCCGCCCGTTCGGGCGCGGCGTGCATGATCTGCAGGCTGAACCATTTGTCGATGACCAGCCGGTCGTGTTGCCATTGGGTATAGAAGGCCTCGGTCACGCGGTCGCCCGTTCCCGCCTGCAAGAGGCAGGACCAGGCCGTCAATTGCTGCGTCATGTTATCGGCAGAATCATATTGGGCCTGCGCGCGCGTGCCGCCATCGCGGCGGCTGAGCATCGCCAGTGCGGCATTGGCCAGCGCCCGCGCGCCCGTCTGATCGGGGTCGGGGCGGTAGGGGGCCGTGACCTGATGGCGGGTGTAGAGATCCTGGGCGATGCTATCGAGCGCCTCTGCGCGGGTGTCGCGGAGGGTTTCGAGCGCCTCCCATATTGCTTGCGGGTCGGGGGTATGGCCCGCGTCAAAGAGCGCCTGCGCCAGATCATCCTCGCTGGGCAGGCCAAGCGCCAGCGCGCGAAAGGCGGGGTCGAGCGTTTCATCGCGCGCCACGCGGGCGATGGCATCGAGATAGGCGGCATCGGGGGCCGCGCCCTCGGTGATCATGGCGATGAGGCCGGCACGGGCCAGTGCGCGCCCCGCCTCCCATTTGTTGAACGGGTCGGTGTCATGCGCCAGCAGGAATGCGCGCTCGGCATTGGTGGTCTCGCGTTCGAGGATCACGGGGGCGGAAAAATCGCGCAGGATCGACGGGATAGGCCGCGATGCTAATCCGTCGAAGCTGAAGCTCTGCTGCGCTTGGGTCATTTCCAGCACGCGGGTTGGCAGCACTTCGTCGCCATTGGGGCCGAGCAGGCCCACGGCGATCGGGATGACGCGTGGCGGTTTGTTCTCCTGCCCGGGTGTGGGCGGAGTTTTCTGTTCGAAATGAAGCGTATAGCGGCCATTGTTGAACGCTTCGGTGACGCGGAGCCTGGGGGTTCCGGCGTCGGAATACCAGCGTTTGAACTGGCTGAGGTCGCGGCCAGTGACATCTTCGAACACCTTGAGCCAATCCTCGATGGTGCAGGCCTGCCCATCGTGGCGGGTGAAGTAGAGATCGAGCGCCTCTTTATAGGCGGCATCGCCCACCAGACGCTTGAGCATGCCGATCAGCTCGGCCCCTTTTTCATAGACCGTCGCGGTGTAGAAGTTGTTGATTTCAATGAAGCTCTCGGGGCGGACGGGATGCGCCAGCGGGCCGTTATCCTCGCGGAACTGGCGGGCGCGCAGCGCGATCACATCCGAGATGCGCTTGACCGGGGCGGAGCGCAGATCGGAGGTGAACTGGCTGTCGCGATAGACGGTCAGCCCCTCCTTGAGGCAGAGCTGGAACCAGTCGCGGCAGGTGATGCGATTGCCGGTCCAGTTGTGGAAATACTCATGCGCGACAATCGCCTCGATACGTTCGAAATTGGCATCTGTGGCGGTCTCTGCTGTGGATAAGACGCAAGAAGAGTTGAAAATGTTCAAGCCCTTGTTCTCCATCGCGCCCATGTTGAAATCGTCCACGGCGACGATATTGAAGAGATCGAGATCATATTCGCGCCCGTAGACCGCTTCGTCCCAGGCCATGGATTTCTTGAGCGCCTCCATGCCAAAGGCGCATTTGTCCTCATCCCCCGGTCGCACCCAGATGTTGAGCGCGACCTCACGGCCCGAGCGGGTGGTGAACGTGTCGGGATGCGCCACCAGATCACCCGCGACGAGGGCAAAGAGATAGGCGGGTTTCGGCCAGGGATCGTGCCATTCGGCCCAGCCCGCGCCAGAGCCGGTCGGGTTGCCGTTGGAGAGCAGGACCGGCATGTCGCCTTCGATGCGCACGGTGAAGGTGGCCATCACATCGGGGCGGTCGGGGTAATAGGTGATCTTGCGAAAGCCTTCGGCCTCGCATTGGGTGCAATACATGCCGTTCGACATATAGAGCCCTTCGAGGGCGGTGTTGCCTTCGGGATCAATCTCGACCTCGGCCTCGAAAGTGAAGGGCGCGTCGGGGACCTCGGCCCGGAGGCCCTGCGGCGTCACCTCGGCTGTGATGTCGGCCCCGTCGATACGGGCCGAGACGAGCGTAAGCGCCTCGCCATGCAGGAAAAAATCGCGCGATGCGGCCTCGGGGTTGGGGCGGAATTCGATGCGGCTGAGAACGCGCGTGGATTTGGGCGCAAGCCGAAAGGTCAGATGCACCGCGTCCACGAGATAGGCGGGGGGCGTGTAATCTGCGAGATAAACGGGCTGCGGGGCTGCATCTTTCATGGCGCTCTCCTTTGACTTTGGCGGGAAGGTAGGCGTTGGGGAAGGGGGCTGCAATGGGCTTTCCTTTGGGGCGTGCGCCTCTATTTCCGGGGTTATGGAACGCCCGGTCATTCTCTGGTTCAAGCGCGATTTGCGGGTGCAGGATCACCCGGCGCTGCACCATGCCGCGCGGTTGGGGCCGATCATCCCGCTCTATATCGTGGAGCCGGATCTATGGGCCGAGCCGGATGCCTCGGGGCGGCAGTATGCGTTCGTCCGCGACTGTCTGGAGAGCCTGCGGGAGGACCTGGCGGGGCTGGGTCTGGGACTTGTGCTGCGCGTCGGGGATGCGGTGGCGGTTCTGGAGGCGCTGCGCGCCCGTTACAAGGTGGCGCATCTGGTGAGCCATGAGGAAACCGGCAATCTCTGGAGTTATGCGCGCGACCGGCGGGTTGCCGCGTGGGCGCGCGGGCAGGGGGTGCGGTGGCACGAGAGGCCGCAATCGGGCGTGGTGCGGCGGCTGGGCAATCGCGACGTCTGGCAAGTTGCGCGCGACGGGTTCATGCGCACGCCGGTTCCGGGGCCGCCCGAGGGCGCGCGGGGGCTGGTGCTGGCGAGTGATGATCTGCCAAGCGCCGAGAGTTTGGGGCTGAGCGATTTTTGCCCGTTGCGGCAAAAGGGCGGGCGTGGCGCGGCGCGGCGCGCGCTCGAGTCGTTCCTGACGACACGCGGCGAGCACTATCAGCGCGCCATGTCTTCGCCCCTCGACGGCGCGCGGGCCTGTTCGCGGATCAGCCCGCATCTGGCCTTTGGCACGCTGTCGCTGCGCGAGGCGGTGCAGGCGGGGGTAGCGGCGCCGGGCGGGCGCGGGCCGGATTGGGCGCGCGCCATGCGGTCGTTTCAGGCGCGTTTGGCCTGGCGCGATCATTTCATGCAGAAGCTGGAGGATGAGCCGGAGATCGAGCGGCGGTGTTTGCATCCGGCCTATGAGGGGCTGCGCCCGCGCGCGCCAGATCAGGCACGGCTGGCGGCGTGGTCGCGGGGCGAAACGGGGCTGCCTTTTGTCGATGCCTGCATGCGGTCGCTCTTGGCGACGGGATGGCTCAATTTCCGCATGCGCTCGATGCTGATGGCGGTGGCGTCCTATCACGTCTGGCTTGATTGGCGCAGCACCGGGCCGGTGCTGGCGCGGGCCTTTACCGATTACGAGCCGGGGATTCACTGGCCGCAGGTGCAGATGCAATCGGGCACCACGGGGATGAACACCATCCGGATCTATAACCCGGTGAAACAGGGGCTGGATCAGGACCCGACGGGGGCATTTACCCGCCGTTGGCTGCCGGAACTGGACGGGGTGCCGGATGCCTATTTGCAACGTCCTTGGGAGTGGCCGGAGGCGGCGGCGCTCTTGGGGCGCGCCTATCCGGTGCCGATTGTCGATCCGGTCGCGGCGGCGCGGGCCGCGCGCGAGGCGGTCTGGGCCTGTCGGCGCGCGCATCGCGGGGATGAAATGACGGCGCAGATCGTGCGCCGCCATGCCAGCCGCAAACGCCCCGGGCGGGCCCGTCCCAAGGCGACCTCGGCGCAATTGAGTCTGGACCTCTGATATGCCGCGCGCGCCCCGCAAATCCGATCTGCCGGTCAAGACCTGCGCCACCTGTGGGCGGCCGATGGTATGGCGGCGCAAATGGGCGCGCGTCTGGGACGAGGTGCGCCATTGCAGCGAGCGGTGCCGGCGCAGTCGCAAGACCGCTGGTGTGGACGAGAACGGCCCGGCTGGTCGGGATGCGTTTGACCGGTGACGGAGCAGCCTCGCCCACGGCGTCAGGATGCCGCCGAAAAGTGAAGAAGCTTGCAAGAAATTCGGGCAATTTCGCATCATCGCACGAAAAGATGTGCGCGATTTGATGTTTTGTTATTCCATTCTGCGCTATATCTAAGACAAATGTGTGAACGTCAGGCGCAGTCCGGAAAGACAGAAATGAAACGTCCGGTTGTTGGCGTGATTGCCAACCAATACCAGATCGAAAACCGCTATCCGACCCACGCGGGGGGCACCATCAATTCTTCGGCGGTGGCCGATGTGGCGGGGTGTATGCCGCTGATCATTCCCGCCGATCCGCGCTATGTCTCGGTGGCGGAATTGCTGGACACCTGCGACGGGTTTCTGCTGACCGGCGGGCGGCCCAATGTGCACCCCGAGGAATATGGCGAGGCCGCAACCGAGGCGCATGGCGCGTTCGACCGCGCGCGCGATGCGATCACCCTGCCGCTGGCCCGGGCCTGTGTCGAGCGCGGGCAGCCGATCCTGGGCATTTGCCGGGGCTTTCAGGAGATGAATGTCGCCATGGGCGGCACGCTGCACCCCGAGATCCGCGATCTGCCGGGGCGAGACAATCATCGCATGCCGCCCGAGGGCACGATGGAAGAACAATTCGCCCTGCGCCACAAGGTGCGCTTTACAGCGGGTGGCGTGTTTCACCGGCTGATGGGGGCGGAAGAGGTGATGACCAACACGCTGCACGGGCAGGGGATTCTGCGTGCGGGGCGCAGTGTGGTGATCGACGGATGGGCCACGGATGGCACGCCCGAGGCGCTCTATATCGACGGCGCGCCGGGGTTCACGCTGTCGGTGCAGTGGCACCCGGAATACAATGCCGCGCATGATCCGGTCAGTCGCCCGCTCTTTGCCGCCTTTGGCGATGCGGTGCGGGCCTGGGCCGCGGGGCGCACGGCCCCGCTGCTTCGCTCGGCCTGAGCGCGGTCAGGCCGCGTCTTTCTCTCCCAGAGCAGTCAGGAGTTGCGCCTCGTGGCGGCGCAGGCAACTGCGCACGGTGTCGCGATGGTGGCCGGGAGCGGTGCGCAGTTCCGGGAAGATCGCAAAGAGTTCCTCGCGCGCTGCCGCGTCGATCGCCCCAAGCGCCATGTCGCCGGCATAGAAGCTCTCGGTGCCGATCCCGTCGGCATAGATGATCTCGTGCCGGTCGAACATGATGTGGATATAGGTCACCTCGTCGCGCGGGCTGATGGTCACGTCGCGGCCATTGACCATATGCTTGGCGGCAATCAGCACCTCGCTTTCGCCAAAGAGCAACTCGGCCTGATAGCCGGTAAAGAGCAGACGGTGTTGCGGCGACACGAGAAGCGGCGCTTGTCCGCCCATCACGCTTGAGGCGATGGAAACGGGGGCGAAATCGCCCAGACCCGGCACGCTGCGTTTGCCGATCCAGCGGATCGGCTGCAACCCGTGATCGCGCGTCACCACCATGTCGCCCAAGCGCAGGCTCTCGACCGGGCGTTCGCCCCATTGGGTGAGAATGCGCGCACCGGGGGTGAAACAGATGATGTTCTCGATTTCCGAGAAGGTGACGATGGTGCCGTCGGTCATGGTGAACGTGCCCGCAAGCCCGCCCGCCGCATCGTCGGTATTGGTAAAGTTGATGTCGGCCTTCTTGGCGAACTCGCCCAGCCAGAGGGTGTCACCGGCGGTTTCCGCGCCCTCACCACCGAGGATGGTGATGGTATCGGTTGCGGCCTCGCCCAGTGTGGTCAGGCGGAAGAAATCGTCGCCATCGCCACCCTCGGCGCTGTCGCCCTGGCTGACATTGATCGTGTCGTCGCCGGTGCCGCCAAAGAGCGTGTCGGCGTCGATGCCGCCATCGAGGCTGTCATTGCCCGCATCGCCATAGAGAACATCGGTGCCGTCGAGGCCAAGGATCGTGTCATTGCCGTCGCCGCCCATGACCGTATCAGCGCCAAGCCCTGCGGACACAAGGTCATTGCCTGCACCGGCGTCGATGACATCGTCATTGCTGTTGGTGCGGCTGTCGGCATTGTCCACCCGGTCGCCGTCGGGGTCGCCGGTATAGGCGCTGTCGATGGTGTCGTCGCCCGCCGTGCCCTCGACCACGTAATCGGGCTGGAAGATGCCCATGGCCGCGAGCGCGTCGTGAGAGGAAATCGAGGCCGGAGCGACCCCGATGAGCGTGAGGCTCTCGCCGTTCGGAAAGCTGAGAACGGCGTTGCCGCTGCCATCGTCGCTGACCGTGACATCGGCCACGTTGACCGGATCGCCATTGGCGTCGGTCAGGCCCGAGAGGTCAAGCTGATCCTGCCCGGTAAAGGTGCCGTCGCCATTGTCGATGGGACCGGCAAATCCGGTGATGGTATCGGCCCCGTCGCCATCGGCAAAGACGACGGTATCGACCGCGCCATCGCCTGCGCCAATGTCGAAGCTGTCATCGCCCGCGCCGCCATCGACGGTATCGGCGCCCGCGCCGGTGCTGACAGAGTCGTTGCCGCTGGAGCCGAGCACAAGGTCGTCGCCAGAGCCGAGGATGATATTCTCGATCTCGACGAACTGTGCCGTCTGGGTGCCGTTCGAGAGCGTGCCCTGTTCGGGCTTGCCCGGATCGCCCGCTGTCAGGTCAAGCACGGTGTTCTGTGTAACCGCGCTGGCATCCAGCGTGTCGCCGCCTGCGCCATTCGACCAGCCGTCGATCGTGTCATTGCCGAAATCGTCGGCCATGACGATGAGGTCATCACCTTCGGCGGCGAAGATCACATCGTCGCCGGTGCCGCCCAGGAGCGTGTCATTCCCGTCGCCCGCGCTGAGGCTGTCATTGCCTGCGCCGCCGTCGAGATAGTCGTCGGCCAGGTCGCTGCCCGCAAGCAGCGTGTCATTGCCATCGCCGCCGATCAGCGTGTCGGCCTCGGTTCCGCCGTCGAGATAGTCGTCACCCGCGCCGCCCGACAGGCTGTCGGAGCCGGTGGACCCCTCCATGCTGTCATTGCCGTCACCGCCCGCGAGCGTGTCGTTGCCGTCGGCACCAAAAAGCGTGTCATCGCCCGCGCCGCCGTCGAGACTGTCATTACCAGCCTCGCCGTGAATTTCGTCATTTCCGGCGCCGCCCAACACGGTATCGTCGCCCAGCCCGGCAAAGACGAGGTCATCGTTGCCACCATCTGCGGCATCGTTGTTGTCGATGCGGTCGCCCTCCGGGTCGCCGGTATAGCTGGCGTCGATGAGGTCTGCGCTGCTGGTGCCTTCAACGATGAAATCGCCCTTGAAGCCGGGGATTCCCATGGCGACCAGCTGATCCACGCTCTGGACCGCCGTGATCGGCACGCCGACGAGTGTCACGCTCTCGCCGCCGGGGAAGGTGAGGACGGCGTTGCCGACCCCGTCCACCGACACGGTGACATCCTCGGTCGTGACCGGGTTGCCGCTGGCGTCGGTGAGGCCGGTCACATCGAACTGATCGCGCCCGGTGAAGGTGCCATCGCCATTGTCGATGGGGGTCTCGAAGGCCGAGACCACGTCATTGCCCGAGCCATCGGCCAGCACCAGAACGTCGCGTTCTCCGTCCGCCGGTCCAAGGTCGATCTGGTCGTCGCCCGCGCCGCCCACGACCGTATCCGCGCCCGAGGAGGACAGGATCGAGTCGTTGCCCGCGCCGCCATCGACATAGTCGCTGTCGAAGCCGGAAAAGATCGTATCGTCACCGCCGCCCGCAAAGATGACGTCATTGCCGTAGTTGCCGATGATCTCCTCGACGCCGTCCGAGCCGATGACGGTATCCGCCCCGGTGCCCATCTGGAAACGCTCGATTTCCGAGAATTCGGTGATGGCGGTGCCATCGGTGATCGTGCCGGTGCCCTCGGCGGTGAAATTGATCAGCAGGCCGTCGGAAATGGCGGAAAAGTTGATCCGGTCGCCTTCTCCGGCTGTCTCTTCGGTCTCGCCGCCGATGATCGTGTCGTTTTGCAGGCTGCCGTCGAGGAAAATCTCGTCATCGCCCGCGCCTGCGAGGATGAGGTCATTGCCGAGACCCGAGTCGATGCTGTCATTGCCCGCGCCCGCGTCGATTACATCGTCATTCGAGCCGTTGGCGGCATCGTTCGCGTCTACCAGGTCGCCGTCGGGGTCGCCGGTGTAATCGACGTTGATGAGATCGGCCCCTGCCGTGCCCTCGACCACGAAGTCGCGCCCGTCGGGGATGCCCATTGCCACGAGGGCGGGGACGCTGTTGACATCGCTCATCGGCACGCCGACGAGCGTCAGGCTCTCGCCGCCGGGGAAGGTGAGGATCGCATCGCCCGTGCCGTCGCCATTGGTGTCGGTGACGGTGACATCGGCGGTGGTGACAGGGGTCGTGCCATCCGAGGTGAGGCCGGTCACATCCAGCAGATCGCCGCTGGCATAGGTGCCATCGCCATTGTCGGTGGGGGCGGCAAAGCCGCTGACCGTATCGCGGCCGGAGCCATCGGCAAGGACCAGCGTGTCGGTGCCCGCGCCGAGGATGATATTCTCGATCTCGGAGAAGGTGGCGGTGGATGTGCCATCGCTGACGGTGCCGGTTTCGGCATCGGCGGCGGTCAGGTCGAGGGTGATCGGGCCGGTTGTCGCGGACAGATCGAGCGTGTCGCCCAGGGTTTCGCCGGTTTCGCCGCCGGTGATCGTGTCCGCGCCAAAGCCATCCTGGAGGACAAAGGTATCGTCGCCGTCATCGCCGAACATCTGGTCGGCGCCGGTGCCGCCCGCGATCAGGTCATTGCCCGTCCCGCCGACCAGCGAGTCGTTGCCGGCGCCGCCGAGGATGGTGTCATTCCCGCCTCCGCCGAGGATCGTATCGTCGCCTGAGCCGCCTTGCAGCCCGTCACTGCCGGAGCCCGCGAGGATCGTGCCGGAGGTGTTCGACAGGGTGATCGTGTCGCCGAAATTCGAGCCGATGACATTCTGGAAATTGCTGATGACATCGCCATCGGCATCCGATCCGAAGGCGGTGTTGGTTTCCAGGTTGACGGTGAAAGAGCCTGTCGAGCCCGAGTAATCGAGCGTGTTGTTGCCGGTGCCGCCATCCAGCGTATCGGCCCCTGTGCCGCCTGCGATGGTGTCGTCGCCCGCGCCCCCGAGCAGCGAGTCATTGCCCGCGCCGCCGATGATCACATCGGCCCCGTCTTCACCCAGCACGGTATCGTCACCCGCGCCGGCGTTGATCGTGTCGTTGCCTGCCCCGGCAAGCACCGAGTCGGCATTGGTGCCGGTGGCATTGTCGAGCGCGTCGATCCGGTCGCCATCCGGGTCGCCGGTGTAATTGGTGTCGATCAGATCGTTTCCGGCGGTGCCTTCGACGAGGTAGTCGCGCAGGATGATATTCTCGATATCGGTGTAGTTGATATTGACTGACTCAACCCCGCG
Organism: Roseovarius sp.; assembly: GCF_027019125.1. Classification (GTDB taxonomy): domain Bacteria; phylum Pseudomonadota; class Alphaproteobacteria; order Rhodobacterales; family Rhodobacteraceae; genus Roseovarius. Next base: position 521,861 of record NZ_JALUXE010000027.1, read on the forward strand.
AATGAGGGTGATCTGGCCGCTGAACCCCGGATTCCCGTTGGTCTCGGGGTTCTGGGTCATGTTGGAGACGGTCCAGCCATCCGCGATCAGCGTCGAGAGGTCGAGCGTGTCGTTGTCCACGCCGCCAGAGCCGCCATCCACGTTGAAATTGTAGACGCCGCTGGGATCGGTGGCCGTGGCGACGATTACATCCGCCCCGTCGCCGCCTTGAATGCTGTCGTTGCCGCCCGAGGTGAGGATCGTGTCATTGCCTGCGCCGCCCAGAATGGTATCAGCGCCCGCACCCCCGTCGATGAAGTCATTGCCGCTCTCGCCGCCGATGGAGTCGTTGCCCGCATCGCCGCGCAAGACGTCGCCCGCGGAGGAGCCGAAGATCGTGTCGTTGCCGTCACCGCCCGAAACGGTGCTGGCATCGGCGGTCGAGTCAAAGCCGCCGGCATCGTCGATGTAATCGTTGCCCGCGCCCCCTTCGACCGAGTCGTTGCCGGTGCCGTAGTAGATCGTGTCGTCGCCGCCGCCGCCAAGGATCGTGTCATTGCCGCTGCCGCCGATCAGCGTGTCGGCCCCGTCGCGCCCGTCGATGGAGTCGTTGCCCGCGCCGCCGTCGATATAGTTGGTGGTGGTGCCGCCGTCGAAGATGCCGTCGTAGCCGACCAGCGTGTCGTTGAAAGCTGTCCCGATAAAGCCGTCGATGCCATCGTTGATCACATCCCCGGTGGCATCGCCCCCAGAGGTGGCCCCGGTCGAGAGATTGACATTTACCGCCTCGGAAGAGCCCGAGTAGTCGACGATGTCGAGTCCCGTTCCACCGATCATCGTATCGGCCCCGGCACCGCCGATCAGCGTATCGTTGCCGTCTCCGCCCAGAAGCGAGTCATTGCCGGCGCCGCCATCGAGAAGATCGTTGCCGCCTTCACCATAGACGGTATCGTTGCCGGCGCCCGCGCGCACGGTGTCGTTGCCAAGACCGGCCGTGACCAGATCATCGTTGGTCCCGGCGAGATTGTCCGTGTCGTCGATCCGGTCGCCCTCGGGGTCGCCGGTGTAATTGGTGTCGATCAGGTCGCTGCCTGTCGTTCCCTCGACCACGTAATCCGAGAGCGTGAGGTCGTAGCGGTCTGCCGTCATGGCATAGACATCGGTGCCGTTGGATGGCGCGGCAGTGCCCAGGGTGACCGAGAGAATCGGCTTGGCCTCGAGCGCGTCTGAATAGGCGTTGGGGCCAGTGGGCGGCGGCAGCAGGTAGAGGTTGCCGGCGGTGTCCTGCATGACGATCGCGTTGACGGTCGCGGTCGTGCCATCGGTATAGGTGATGATCGTGTTGTTGTAGATCATCGTGGCGTCATGCGTGTAACGCACGCCGCCGATGACGAATTCTTCGTTGCTCAGGAAGTTGTTGGAATCGTAGGCGTTGGACGTGGCCCCGCCGATGTAGTCGGGAAACAGCAGCAGATCGACATCGGGGGAGAGCGTCGCAACATTCCCCGCAAGCGGATCGGTGGTGCTGCCGAAAACGAGCCCCTCAAGGGCCTGATGATTCTCGGAGGTGAGATTGCCCTCGACCGTGTCGATTTGCGGGGCGGTCCCGAGGAGGAAGAGATCAAATGTCGTGGCCATGCTCGGTCTACTTTTATCGTTCGGGTCTAGTCTGGCCCTTGCGGGGGCCGCGGCGGCAGTGCAGGCCGATCAGGCCGGTGGGCAGTCAAAGGGGGGCTATAGCCCGTGTCGCCCCCGTCGTGTGCGCGAGCGCGGTGAAGAAATGCTTTTCTTTATCAATCTGATTTTAAACATAAAAAATGCCTTCTGCGTAACGGAACACCCGGGCAGGACGTGGTTTTCAATCATACGACTTACCCTTTGAGATAGACTTAAAGCCGCAGCGTGCTCGTACTTGGACTGGATTCAGGCATTTTAACGGCTCGTGCGCGGCGGAATTTAGGGGGCTTATCCGCAGGGTTGCAAAAGCCGTGCCTCGTGCCGCTTGAGGCAGGGGCGCGCGGTGCCGCCATAGGCGTTGGGATTGCTGCGCAGTTCCGGAAAGACGCTGAACATTTCTTCCCGTGACTGATCGGAAATGGCCGATATGCCGATGTCGCCTGCGTGAAAGCTCTCGGTGGCAGCCCCTTCGGCATAGATCACCTCGTGCCGGTCGAACATGACATGGATATAGGTGACGGCGGCCTGTTCCTCTTGGGTGACGGCGCGGCCATCGACCAGATGGCGCGCCGCGACCAGAACCTCGTCGCAGCCAAAGAGCAGCTCGGCCTTGTAGCCGGTGAAGAGAAAGCGGTGCTGTGGCGAGACCAGAAGCGGCGCGCGCGCCCCGTCGAGCACATGGGCGGCCACGCGCACCGGGGCAAACCGGTCAATGCCCGGCACGGTGCGCCGCCCGATCCAGCGGATCGGTTGCGGGCCATGATCGCGGGTGATCACCAGATCGCCCGTGCGCAGGGATTCAACCGGGCGCTCGCCGCGCGGGGTCAGGATGCCGATGCCAGGCGTGAAACAGATGATGTTCTCGATTTCCGAGAAGTTGACGAGGGTGCCGTCGCTGAGCGTGAAGCTGCCCGAGAGGCCGCCCGCCGCATCGTCTGTATTGGTGAAGGTGATGTCGGCCTTGCGCGCCTCGGGCGAGAGAAAGAGCGTATCGCCATTGGTTTCGCCCCCTTCGCCGCCGACGATGGTGATCGTGCCGGTGCCGGTCTCGGCGGGCGGTTCGATGACGAAGAGATCGTCGCCATCGCCGCCAAAGAGCGTGTCATTTTCGCCCACGATCAGCGTGTCATTGCCGCCCTCGCCAAAGAGCAGGTCGGCCCCTGCGCCGCCGTCAAGAAAATCGTTGCCCGCAATCGCATCGCTGCCCACGATGAGCGGGCTGCTGGCCAGATCCTGCACCGTGCCGCCGGGCAGGGTGACGGTGCCCGAGAGCACGTTGCCGCCAAGGTTTTCCCAATAGCGCACCTCGATGGTGTAGCTTTGCCCCGCCTCGAGCGTGACCTCGCCCCAGCGGGTCGTCGCGGCCTGATGAAAATCGTTGTCGAGGAACGAGCCGGTCGTGCCGTTCTGGTTGGTAAAGGTCAGCGGGTTGCCGTTGCTGTCCAGGATACGAAGGGTCGAGCCATCGTCCGAAGTGGTGGCAAAGCGGTAGACCCCATCCGCGGAGGCGATGAGATTGGAGGTATAGATGATGCCGTAATCGTTGGGATCGTTCTGGCCCGTGGCCTGCTGGCCATGTCCCGTGACGTCAAAGCCCGCAGAGGTGCCGGACCCCGCCAAGGTGCCGCTCTCGATGGTGAACGCCTGACCGTTGGCTGAGGTGAAATCGCGGGTATAGACCTCATAGCTCCAGCGTGCGGCGGTGCCGCCATCGCCATAGAGCACATCGTTGCCGGCGCCCCCTTCGAGGCTGTCGTCGCCCGTGCCGCCGATCAGCGTATCCGCGCCGCCCTGACCCAGGAGCGTGTCATTGCCGCTCTCACCGCTCAGGCTGTCGGCGCCGGTGCCGCCCAACACGGAATCGTTGCCCAGACCCGCGAGCACGGTGTCATTGCCTGCGCCCGCGTTGATGACATCGTCGTTGAAGCCCGGACCGCTCAGCCCGTCGCCATTGTCCACCCGGTCAGAGCCATTGGCGACAGGTTCGATATAGCTGCCGTTGATGAGGTCGGCACCGGCGGTGCCCTCCACGATCCCGTTATCCCAGGCCTGCGCCACGCGGTCCGCGCCGAGGTTGGTATTGGTGCTGGCATTCACGCTGTCGAGGGTGATGGAGACAATCGGCCCGGCCTCGAAGGCGGTGACATCGGCGTTGAAGCCGATTTCGGGCGCCAGAAACAATTCGCCGGTGGTGGATTGCGCCAGAACCGCCGTGACCACGGCGGTGGTGCCATTGGCATAGGTGATGGTGGCGTTGAAAACGCTGAGCCCGTCAAAGATGAAGGTCTGCGTGCCCGCGCCTATGTCGGTGGTAAAGGCGTCATTGGCCGCGGTGTTGTTCATGTCGAGCGCACCGGCCGCGCCACCGTTGTTGATGGTGGTTGCGCTGGTGATGTGCTGATAGAGCGGGTCGAGGGCGCTGCCGTAGGTGCGGTTTACGAACAGGCTGGCGTTTTCGGCATTGCTGTTGCCTTCGGTCGGATCAAGAAAATCCGTCTCGGTCCCTAAAAAGATCCAGTTGAAGGTCGTTGGCATCGTTACAGCACCCTGTTGTTTCCAAACTGGATACACAGCGTGTGCGGCGGCAATGGGCGCGCATTCGGGAGAATTTTAGACGATTGTGTCTAAAACCGGATCAATCATGTCCGGCGTAAGGCGGGGGCGCTGCCCCCGGACCCCCGGAGTATTTTCGCCATGAAGAAAGCGGGCAAGCCGGGCGGCGACGGATCAGACCTGACCGCCTGCGATCTCGATGGTCTGGCCGTTGATGCTGTTCGATCCCGGACCGCAGAGCCAGAGTACGGCTTGGGCCACTTCCTCGGGGGCGATCAGGCGTTTGTGGCGGTTGGCCTCGATCATCATGGCGCGCGCGGCCTCTTCCGAGACGCCCGCGCGCTGCGAAATGGCGGTGGCATTGCGGCTGACGATGTCAGTGTCCACATATCCGGGACAAATCGCGTTGAAGGTCAGGCCGGTGCCAAGATAATCCTCGCTCAGCGCGCGGATGAGGCCGATCATCCCGTGTTTAGAGGCCGTATAGGCGGCCGCGCCCTTGAGCCCCTTGATCCCGGCAATCGATGAAATGGCGATCACCCGGCCCCAGTCGGTCTGGCGCATGCCGCCCAGACATTCGCGCAAGGTATAAAACGCGCCATCAAGATTGGTGGCCATGATCTGACGCCAGAAGGCGGCGTCGGTCTTGTGCAGGGCGCGCCCTTCGGCGATGCCGGCATTGGCGATGCAGATCTGCACCGGGCCGCGCGCGGCGACGGCCTCGGCCACGCCTGAGACCACCTGCGCCTCCTGGCTCACGTCCATCACGAGGGGATGCAGACCGGCCCCTGCCGCGGCCTCAAGCGTTGCGGCGCGGCGTCCGGTGATTGTCACCTCTGCGCCCGCCCCGGCCAGCGCGCGGGCAATGGCAAGGCCAATGCCGCTGCCGCCGCCTGTCACCAATGCGTGTTTGCCCGCGATTGTCATCTTGCCTCCGCCCTGTCACGCGCTACTCTACGCGCTCTTGTGTCAGAGACAACCGTCAGAGGGGAGGCGCATGGTGAAATGGATTGACATGCCGCCGGTCTGGCTGGCGGGCTTTCTGGCGATTGCCTGGCTGCAATCCGGTCATTTTGCGCTGGGCCTCGGCTTTGGAGAGGGGTGGGCCGATCTCTTGGGCGGGCTGCTCGTGGGTGGGGGGATCTTGCTGGTGGTGATGGCGGCCCTGGAATTTCGCCGCCACAAGACCAGCATCGTGCCGCATGAAACGCCAGAGCGCCTGATCCAGTCGGGGATTTTCCGGCGGTCGCGCAATCCCATCTATCTGGGGGATACGCTGATTCTCGCGGGGCTGATTCTGCGTTGGGACGCGGTTCTGGCGTTGCCCCTGATTCCCATTTTCGTCTGGGTGATTGAAAAACGCTTCGTTATACCGGAAGAGGACAGGATGCGGCGCAAGTTCCGCATGGATTTTGCCCGATATTGCGAAAAAACACGACGTTGGTTGTAGAAACCGCGACAATCTTGATCTCGTCACTCACGAAATAGTGTGAAATAACGACGTTCGGGACAAGGAAACCGGCATGCCGCGCTGCGGGGCCATCAGAACACGTCATCTGCCAAAGGGGGAGACAGCATTGAAGATCGGAACGCCAAAGGAAGTGCATGAGGGTGAGAATCGGGTCGCCATGACACCCGATTCGGCCCTGCAATTGCAAAAGCTGGGCTATGACTGTGCCATCGAAAGCGGCGCGGGGGCCGCTGCGGGGTTCTCGGACGCGGCCTATGAGGCCGCTGGCGTCGAGGTGATCAAGACCGCCGCAGCACTCTACAAGGCCGTGGATATCGTGGCCAAGGTGCGCCCGCCCAGCGAGACGGAGGCCAAGCGCCTGACCGAGGGCCAGCTTCTGATCTCCTTCTTCTGGCCTGCGCAGAACGAGGCGCAGATGAAGCTGCTGGCCGAGAAGGGCACATCGGTCATCGCCATGGACATGGTGCCGCGCATCAGCCGCGCGCAGAAGATGGACGCGCTCTCTTCCATGGCCAATATCGCGGGCTATCGCGCGGTGATCGAGGCCGGCAACAACTTTGGCCGCTTCTTTACCGGGCAGATCACCGCGGCGGGCAAGGTGCCCCCGGCCAAGGTTCTGATCGTCGGCGCGGGCGTGGCGGGTCTGGCCGCCATCGGCACATCGACCTCGCTGGGCGCGATCACCTATGCCTTTGACGTGCGGCCCGAAGTGGCCGAGCAGGTCGAATCCATGGGCGCGCAATTCGTCTATCTCGATTTCAAGGAAGAGCAGCAGGACGGGGCCGCCACCGGCGGTTATGCCTCTGTCTCGAGCCCGGAGTTCCGCGAGGCGCAACTGGCCAAGTTCCGCGAGCTGGCCCCGGAGATGGATATCGTCATCACCACCGCCCTCATCCCCAACCGCGAAGCGCCCGAGCTTTGGACCGAGGACATGGTCAAGGCGATGAAGCGGGGATCGGTCATCGTCGATCTGGCCGCCGAAAAAGGTGGCAACTGCAAGCTGACGGTGATGGACGAAAAGATCGTCACCGAAAACGGCGTCACCATCATCGGCTATACCGATTTCCCGAGCCGGATGGCGGCGCAATCCTCGACGCTCTATGCCACCAATATCCGCCACATGATGTCGGACCTCACGCCCGAGAAGGATGGCAAGGTCAATCACAACATGGAGGATGACGTGATCCGGGGGGCCACAGTGGCCCATGCGGGTGCCGTTACCTTCCCGCCGCCGCCGCCCAAGGTTGCGGCGATTGCCGCGGCCAAGCCCAAGGAAAAGGCCAAGGAACTGACGGCCGAGGAAAAGCGCGCGGCGGAAATGGCGGCGTTCAAGGCGCAGACCAAGCAACAGGTCACGCTCCTGGTGGTCGGTGCTGCGTTGCTCCTGGGGGTGGGTCTGGTGGCCCCGGCCAGCTTCATGCAGCATTTCATCGTCTTCGTGCTGGCCGTTTTCGTGGGCTTCCAGGTGATCTGGAATGTGTCGCACAGCCTGCACACGCCGCTGATGGCCGTGACCAACGCGATCTCGTCGATCATCATTCTGGGCGCGCTCATGCAGATCGGATCGGGGTCTTTCCTGGTCATCCTGCTGGCGGCGCTGTCGGTCTTCATGGCCGGGATCAATATTTTCGGTGGCTTCCTCGTCACCCGGCGCATGCTCGCCATGTTCCAGAAGTCATAAGGAGTAGAGGATCATGGATTACGGTTTCACGACGGCTGCCTATGTGGTGGCGGCCATCCTGTTCATTCTCTCTCTGGGCGGGCTCTCGGGGCAGGAAAGCGCCAAGCGCGCGGTGTGGTATGGCATGGCCGGCATGGCGCTGGCGGTGGTTGCCACGCTGATCGGCCCGGGTGCCGGGCTCTGGCTCTTGTCGCTGGTGCTGATCGCGGCCGGTGGCGCGATTGGCTATGTGGTGGCCACGCGGGTGCAGATGACCGAGATGCCGCAGCTTGTGGCGGCGATGCACAGCCTTGTGGGCCTTGCCGCGGTCTTTGTCGGCTTTAACGCCGATATCGAACTGGGCCGCGTGCTGGCGATGGACGACACCGCGCGCAAGGGGCTTGAGGGCTTTGCCGCCGTGCTGGCCAAGAAAACCAGCGTCGAGGTGGCGATCCTGCGGGTCGAGGTGTTCCTGGGCGTCTTTATCGGCGCGGTGACCTTTACCGGCTCGATCATCGCCTTTGGCAAGCTGGCGGGCAAGGTCGATACGGCCGCCAAGAAGCTGCCGGGCGGGCACATGCTCAATGCCGGGGCGGCCATCCTGTCGACCGTGCTGGGGATCATGTATTTCAATGACGCGGGCATCTGGACGCTGGTGGTGATGACGCTTCTGGCGTTCTTCATCGGCTATCACCTGATCATGGGGATCGGCGGCGCGGACATGCCCGTGGTCGTGTCGATGCTCAACAGCTACTCGGGCTGGGCCGCGGCGGCGATCGGGTTCAGCCTTGGCAATGACCTCTTGATCGTGGTGGGGGCGCTGGTCGGTTCCTCTGGTGCGATCCTGAGCTACATCATGTGCAAGGCGATGAACCGTTCGTTCATCTCGGTCATTCTGGGCGGCTTTGGCGGCCCGGCGGGCGAGCAGATGGCGGTCGAGGGCGAGCAGGTGGCGATTGACGTCGATGGTGTCGCCACGGCGCTGAACGAGGCCGACAGCATCATCATCATTCCGGGCTACGGCATGGCGGTGGCGCAGGCGCAGGGGGCGGTTTCCGAACTGACCGCGAAACTGCGGGCCAAGGGCAAGAACGTGCGTTTCGCCATCCATCCGGTTGCGGGGCGTCTGCCGGGGCATATGAACGTGCTCTTGGCCGAGGCCAAGGTGCCCTATGACATCGTGCTGGAAATGGACGAGATCAACGAGGATTTCCCCGACACGGATGTGGCCATCGTCATCGGTTCGAACGACATCGTGAACCCGGCGGCGCAGGACGATCCCAACAGCCCCATCGCCGGGATGCCGGTCTTGGAATGCTGGAAGGCCAAGCAGGTGTTTGTCTCGAAGCGCGGGCAGGGCACCGGCTATTCGGGGATCGAAAACCCGCTCTTTTACAAGGACAACACGCGGATGTTCTATGGCGACGCCAAGGCGAGCCTGTCGAGCCTCTTGCCCAAGATCGACTGATCGTTTCGGGATGTGAAGATGCAGAGGGCGCGGCCGAGAGGCTGCGCCCTTTCGCGTTCTGCTTTCCCTTTGGCAAAGGTTGGAATTTGAGTATCTTGGGACCGGTGAAGCCCAAACCTTGCGCGGTATACACTTGTGTTCCGCTAAATCATTGGGTTTGAACGAAAAACCTCTTTTTCGCGGGCGCGGCACGCGGTATGGAGCGCGGAGGAACAGGAGAACGGCGCATGCCCCCCATTCAGGACCACCCGCTGCGCTATGAGTTGGCCAATGAGCTGCATGCGCGCCCCTTTCCCTCGCTCAGTGCGCCCTGCACCGCCGTTTATCTGGCGGTCAAGCAGCCGCATGACGCGGCCAAGCGGGACCGGGCGGCGGATCTCGCGCATCTGATCGCGCTTCTCGATCGCTACGGGGCCAAGCATCCGCAGCCGGGGGCCACGCATTATTCCGGTCAGATCGGACGGCACAGTCTGAAATGGGAAAGCCATACCGAGATGGTGACCTATACCGTGTTTACCGACGGGGTCAGCGCACGGCCCTTTGATCCGGCGGATTTCGAGGTGTTTCCGGCCGATTGGCTGGCGGACGCGCCAGGGCTGCGCGTCACCTCGGCGATGATCCGGGTGATCCCGTGGAAGAGCCGCGAGGCAACGCGTGACGAGATTGATCAGTGGTTCGTGTCCGAAAGCGTGGCAGTGGCGCGCGTGCTGGATGATGCGGCGGTCATGGCCGGGGATTTCCGGATTGATCCGGCGGGGCATTTGCGGTTTTCGCTGCACGTGGCCCCCAGCACCGGCGCGCGCCGGATTGGCCGCGTGGTGCAGCGCCTCTGCGAGATCGAGACCTACAAGGCGATGTCGATGCTGGGCTTTGCCCGCGTGCGCGAAATGGGCCGCCAGATGGGCGAGACCGACAGCCAGTTGAGCCGCCTGATCAACGACATGACGGCGGGTAGCCAACCGGCGGAGGAAACATTGCAAAGCCTCTTGCGGGTCTCGGCGGAACTGGAGGCATTGGTGGCGCGCTCGTCCTTTCGGTTTGGGGCGACGGCCGCCTATGAGCAGATCGTCAACCAGCGGATCGCGGTCTTGCGCGAGGAACGCTTTGAGGGGCGGCAGACCTTCGCGGAATTCATGATGCGCCGGTATGATCCGGCGATGCGCACGGTGCGCGCCACCAAGGACCGGCTGGCCGCCATGGCCGACCGGGCGATGCGGGCGGGCGAATTGCTGCGCACACGGGTGGATGTGGAGCGCAGCGCGCAGAATCAGGCGCTGTTGGAGAGCATGGACAAGCGCGCCGATCTGCAACTCCGGTTGCAAAAGACGGTCGAGGGCCTTTCGGTCGTTGCGATCAGCTATTACGCGGTGTCGCTGGCCTCTTATCTGCTTTATCCGCTGGCCGAGGTGCTGGGCATGAGCAAGGGCAGCGTCACCGCTGCCGTCACCCTGCCGGTTATTGCCCTCGTGTGGTGGATGGTGCAGCGTATTCGCAAGAAGCTGCATTAGCGTTGCGCCCCATCAAACCATACCCGTCCCGGACCTGATCCGGGACCTCGCCGAGGCAGGGTAGAGGCCCCGGATCGGGGGCCGGGGCGATGTGAACCCGCTCTAATGCGGTTCAGGTGATGTAATGCAGCCGGTCGAAGCTCTGACGCCAGCCTGAGACCTCGGGCAAGAGCGCATCGGGGTCATTGCCGCGCAGCGCCCGCGCGATGAGCGCCGCCATGCGCGGGGCATGCTCTGTTGTGACACCCCAGCGGACAAGCTCGGGCGTGCCGATCCTGAGCCCGTTCATATCGCCCGCCACGGGCGCAATCGGCAGGCCTATACCACAGGCGAGAAAGCCCGCGCGGCGCAGCGTTTTCGACGCCGCCTGACCGCCGCCGAACCCCGCCGCCGCGATGGCGAATTGGTGCGAGGCGGTGGCGATTCCCCCGGCCTTGAAGACGGGCAGGCCTTCGGCCTCAAGTGCCGTTGCCAGCGCCTGTGCCGTGGACACCATCTGCGCGGCATAGCTGCGGCCATGGGTGCGCCAGTCGCAGAGCGTGATGGCAAGTGCTGCGGATTTCGCCGCATCGAAATTGGCCGTCATGCCGGGAAAGGCGATGGCATCCAGACGTTCCGCGAGATCAGCCTCGTTGGTGACGATGAGCCCCCCGGCAGGTCCCCCAAGGCTTTTGTAGGTGCTCATCGTCATCAGATGCGCGCCCTCATCGAGCGGGTTCTTCCATGCCCCGCCCGCGATGATCCCGCATTGATGCGCCGCGTCAAAGAGCAGCTTGGCGCCCACCGCATCGGCAATCGCGCGCACCTCGCGCACGGGGTGTTCCTGCAGGTTGAGGCTTGCGCCCAGTGTGATCAGCCGGGGGCGTTCGGCCAGGGCCAGCGCGCGCAGACCCGCGACATCGACCGTGTAGCCATCGGCATTCACCGGGGCCTCAAGGATACGCAGGCCATAAAGCCCGGCGCAGCCCGGCGCATGATGGGTGACGTGGCCGCCGACCGAGGCGGGCGGCGCGATGATCGTGTCGCCGGGGCGGCAGGTGGCCATGAAGGCGTAGAGATTGGCAATCGCGCCAGAGGGCACGCGGATTTCAGCGTATTTCGCACCGAACACCTCGGCGGCGAGTTCCGCCGCGATGACCTCGATTTCCTCGATCGCTTCGAGCCCCATTTCGTATTTGTCGCCCGGATAGCCCAGCGACGGGCGCGAGCCTATCCCCGAGGCCAGAAGCGCCTCGGCGCGTGGGTTCATCACATTTGTGGCGGGGTTGAGGTTGAAACACTGGGCCTCGTGGATGCGGCGGTTGTCACTTGCCAGCGCCTCGATGCGCGCGGCGATGGTGCCCGCGTCCTCGTGCGCGGTACGGGTGGCAAGGGTCTGGATCAGGTCTTCGCAAAGGCTGGGCACCCAGGTGCGGCGGGCAAGTGTCATGGCGGTCTCCTCGACAGGCTTTGCGGCAGGATGCGGCGGCACGGTGGACGGCGCAAACGAGAATATGTAAAAATGAGCATAGAAAAACTAAGGCTAGAAAATGTCTGTATCTCCACCCCGCCCCAAGGGCCCACCGCTCAATGCACTCCGCGCGTTCGAGGCGGCGGCGCGTCTGGGTGGTTTTGCCAATGCCGCCGAAGAGCTGTGCGTGACCCCCGGCGCAATTTCGCAGCACATCCGGACGCTTGAGGACTGGCTTGGCGCCGCTCTGTTCGAGCGCCGGTCGCAGGGGGTGCGGTTGACCGCGCTGGGGGCCGAGGCGCTGCCGGGCTTTGCGCGGGCCTTCGATGCGATGGGGGCGGCGGTGCATGGCATGCGCTCCGCCGCGCGCCATGAAACCCTGCACATTGCGGCGCTGCCCAGCGTGGCGCAACTCTGGCTCTCGCCGCGATTGCCGGCGGTGCGCGCGGCGTTGCCCGATCTGCGGGTTTCCGTTTCGGCCATCGAGACGCCGCCCAACCTCGCGCGGGATCTCTTTGATCTCAGTCTCTTTATCCGGTCTCCGACCGGGGCACGGGGAGAGCAGGTATTGGCGCAGGATATGATCCTGCCGGTTTGTGCCCCCGAGATCGCCGCGCGGCTGCGCAACCCTGCCGATCTGGCAGGAGAGACCCTGTTGCACGATGCACTCTGGCCCGAGGACTGGGCGCTCTGGGCGCGGGTGATGATGTCGGATCTCCGCCTGCCCACCGACGGGCCGCGCTATTCGCTCTATGCCATTGCGCTGGAAGAGGCGCGGCACGGGGCCGGGGTGCTTATGGGGCATCTCAGCCTTGTGAACAGCGCGCTGGAGGATGGCAGTCTCGTTGCGCCGTTCGCCGCGCCTGTGCCCACGGGCAAGGCGCTGGTGCTGGAACATCCCGCCTTTGCTCCGCCCCGTGCCGATCTGGCGCAGGTGTTGACGCTGCTTGCCGGACAGGTGACGAGCTGATCCCCTCTGGCCATTGCCGCGCGGCTGCGGTATCCGGGCGGGGCTTGCAACACCCCGGAGGGCGCGCCCATGTCCGACACCGTTCCGTTCGAGAAACCCGGCCCCGTCGAGGCCGATCTGCGCCATGCCATCGCGCCCACCGAAGAAATCATCAAAGAGGCGCGCGCGGGCCGCATGTTCATCCTCGTGGATCACGAGGATCGCGAGAACGAGGGCGATCTGGTGATCGCCGCCGAGTTCGCCACGCCCGAGGCGGTGAATTTCATGGCTACGCATGGGCGCGGCCTTATCTGCCTGCCGATGACCGCCGAGCGGATCGACCGGCTGGGCCTGCCGATGATGGCGGTCAACAATTCCTCGCGGCATGAGACCGCCTTTACCGTGTCCATCGAGGCGCGTGAGGGCGTGAGCACAGGCATTTCCGCCCATGACCGGGCGCTGACCATTGCCACCGCGATCAATGAGCAGAACACCATGGCGGCGATTGCGACGCCGGGGCACATCTTTCCCCTGCGGGCGCGGCGCGGGGGCGTGCTGGTGCGGGCAGGCCATACCGAGGCGGCGGTGGATATTGCGCGGCTGGCGGGGCTGAACCCCTCGGGGGTGATCTGCGAGATCATGAAAGAGGATGGCAGCATGGCGCGGCTGCCAGATCTGATCGAATTTGCCGCCAAGCATGACCTCAAGATCGGCACGATTTCCGATCTCATTGCCTATCGCCACAAGCATGACAACCTGATCACCGAGGTGGGGCGGGACTCTGTCTCTTCAAGCCATGGGGGCGATTGGGAGATGCGCATTTTCGCCGATCAGATCACCCAGACCGAGCATGTCGTGCTGACCAAGGGCGATGTGACCGATGGCCGCCCCGTGCTGGCGCGCACCCACGCGCTCAACGCGCTGGAGGATGTGCTGGGCATCGGCCTGAGCAAGCGCGCCCAGGGTCCCACGGGCAAGCTGCCGCGCGCGATGGAGATCATCGCCCGCGAGGGGCGTGGCGCGGTGTTCCTGTTTCGTCAACCCCGGCCCAAGCTGGCGGGGGAGATGGAGGACGAGGATGCGCCGCGCACCATCAAGCACACCGGCCTTGGCGCGCAGATCATGGCGACCATGGGCATTCGCGAGTTGATCCTGCTGACGGATAGCCCGAAAACCCGTTATCTGGGCCTTGATGCCTACGGGATTTCGATCACCGGCACCCGCCCCCTGACCGAGGAGTAAGAGCATGGCCGAGCACGAATATTCCCTGCCGCGCGCCGAGTTTGACAAGCCCGTCAAGGTCTTGATCGTGGTGGCGCCGTTCTATCGCGACATCGCCGACAACCTGATTGCCGGGGCCACCGCGGAAATCGAGGCCACGGGCGGGACCTATGAGATTGCCGAAGTGCCCGGCGCGCTGGAAATCCCGACCGCCATCGGTATCGCGGAACGCATGGCCAATTTCGACGCCTATGTGGCGCTGGGCTGTGTGATCCGGGGCGAGACCACGCATTACGACACCGTCTGCAATGACAGCTCGCGCGGTATCACGCTGTTGGGCCTGCAGGGCCTGTGCATCGGCAATGGGATCCTGACGGTGGAAAACCGCGCCCAGGCCGAGGTGCGCGCCGATCCCGCGCGCATGAACAAGGGTGCGGGTGCGGCGGCGGCGGCCTTGCATCTGGTGGCGCTCGCCCGTAAATGGGGCGGCCCGCGCAAGGGCGTGGGATTCAAGCCCGCGGCCGAGGAAATCCAGATCGCGGGTGCAGCAAAAGGCAAACCCGTCGCATGACCACCGATCCCGCCCTCTCTGGCAATCGCAAGCGCCAGATGAAATCCGCCGCCCGCCTCTACGCGGTGCAGGCGCTGTTTCAGATGGAACATTCCGGCCAGAGTGTGGACACGGTACGCGAGGAGTTTCTCGACTTCCGGTTCGGGGCCCAGGTGGACGAGGGCGTCGACATGGCCGAGGGCGATGTCGATCTCTTTCGCAAGCTGCTTGACGATGCGGTCAGCTGGCAGGCCAAGATCGACCAGATGACGGACCGGGCCCTGGTGGCGAAATGGCCGATCGGGCGGATCGATCCCACGCTGCGCGCGCTCTTTCGCGCGGCAGGGGCGGAACTGGTGCAATCCGACACGCCGCCCAAGGTGGTGATCATGGAATATGTCGATGTCGCCAAGGCCTTCTATCCCGAAGGACGCGAGTCCAAATTCGTCAACGCCGTGCTGGATCACATGGCGCGCGAGGCGCGGCCCGAGGCGTTTTGATCCGCGGGCAGCACAAATTGGGGGCCAGCCCCCAAACCCCCGAGGTATTTTTGGCCAGATGAGGCCGCGGCGCGAAAGGGTCGCGGGCCGTTCACTTGTATTCCTCTGGCAAAGGCGTAGAATCGGGACATAAGCAAAGGAGTCGTCAAATGCCCAAGCTTGTCCGCCTCTATATCACGCAGGTCGCCATCGGATTCGGCATTGCCGCGGCCTTTGTGGCCATGCTTTTGTGGTTCAATGTCGCGAACCTGTGGCATCTGGTGACGCATTCCGACAAGGGGCTGTTGGCGGTGGTCGTGCTGTGGTTCGCCAATGGCATCATCTTTGCCGGGGTGCAATTTGCCATCGCCGTGATGCGGATGAAGGATGACGATGACGACGAACCGCGCGGCGGGCATCGCCAGCGGATGATGGTGCGGGATTATGTGGCGATTCCGGTGCGGGTCGATGACAGGCGGCACCCGATTCGGCGGCGCTGAGCGCGGCGCGCGGCCACGCGGGACAATGGGTGTGACGGGCCCGTAGCAACCGTTCGGCGTTATGATTCCCGAGGACCTGTTTGTACAGGTGGGCATCGGGTAACTGGACCAGGGTCCAGACAGAGCCAATTCCCTCGGAATTGCTTAAGGCCACTGGAATACAACCGGTATCGAGAAGAACAGCACCCGTCACAGCCCTCAGGTAAGTCTTTCCCACGCCGTCGACAAGGGGTTGCGCACGTTCGTGGTTTGTTCATAATTCCGGCCATGGAATTCGGAACCGATCAGATGCTGCAGCCGGGGCAGGTGCTGGCGCGGGGGGTGTGCCGCCATCTGCGCAGCCATGATTTTGATTCGATTGTTGAATTCGTGCCTGAACGGGGGCGGCGCGTCGATGTGATGGCGCTTGGCCCCAAGGGTGAAATCTGGGTGATCGAGTGCAAGTCGAGCCGGGCCGATTTCATGGGCGACGCCAAGTGGCAAGGCTATCTGCAATGGTGCGATCGCTATTTCTGGGCGGTGGATGCCGAATTTCCGGTGGATCTGCTGCCTGAGGGCACCGGGCTGATTCTTGCGGATGGGTATGGCGCGGAAATCATTCGCATGGGGCCGGAGACCCGGTTGGCCGGAGCGCGGCGTGCGGCGCTCACGCGCAAGTTTGCCCGCCATGCGGCGCGGCGGCTGCAATCGGTGCTCGATCCGCGGTTATGAGCCCTTGGCCCGTGCCGCCTGGGCGGAGGCAATGATTTCCTGCGCGATTTCCTCGGCCTCTTCGGGGGTGAAATCCATCGGCAGGTCAATGCCTTGCGCCTCGATGTAGAGACGAACCATGCCTTGATCGGTCGGCCCGATCTGGAGGTTGGCCTCGATGTCGCTCTCTGAATTGATCCCCATGGCGCTCTCCTTGCAACAGGGGGCGTGCTATCCGTTTCCCCCTTGATTGACAAGCGCCTTGGCGCTTTGCTGGGCGCTATGGATGAGATCGCGTTGCGCCTGTTTCGAGCGGAAGACGCCCCCTGGCTGACAGAGCGCCACGGGACACTCTACGCGCGTGAGGCGGGGTTTGACGCCACATTCGCGCCGCTGGTGGCCGAGATCATCGCGGATTATCTGGCGCGCCATGATCCTGCGCGCGAGGCGGGGTGGATCGCCGAGGCGGATGGGCGGCCGCTTGGCTCGATTTTCTGCGTGGCGCAGGGCGCGGAGGTGGCCAAGCTGCGGCTCTTTCTCCTGGAGCCAGAGGCGCGGGGGCGGGGGCTTGGCCAGCGGATGCTGGCGCGTTGCATGGATTTCGCACGCGCCAAAGGCTATGCGCGCATGACGCTGGCCACCCATGAGAGTCATCGCGCCGCCTGCGCGCTCTATGCGCGCAACGGCTGGCAGATCGCAGAGGCGCGTCCGGTGCATGCCTATGGCTGTGATCTGGTGGAACAAACCTGGGAAATCGCGTTGCATTAGACTTGCAATCCCAACACGGTAAAGCTAAATCGCCCCCCAGTGCCGCCTTAGCTCAGTTGGTTAGAGCGCTGGATTGTGGATCCAGAGGTCCCCTGTTCAAGCCAGGGAGGCGGTACCATCCCCCAATCAGTCCTGCGTCTCGATCGTCACTGTTTGCCGCAGCGTGCCATTCTGGCGGTCGTAGATGAGGATGCGGTTGTCCTCGGTCACGATGGCAAACCAGTCCGCCCCTTGGGTCACGGCGGTGGCGCGCGTGCCCGCAGGCATCGTGACGCTGTCGGGCAGGGCCAGCGTACCCGCCTCGTCGCCCCAGAAGCGGGTGACAAAGAGGCCGATCATCACTATGAGGCCGACAACCATCGTGGCGGTCAACAGCGTGACCAGCCGCGCCAGAAACTTCAGTGTGGCCGGGGCGACCGGCGGAGAGTTGTCATCCATGGGATTGGACCCGCTTGTTTTCCGGATCGGGGATGATCCGCCTCAGCGCCTTGATAAGGCGCTTGTCCGGGATGTGCCAGAGGCGGCGGTCCTGTCGCGCACGCGGCTGGCGCGGCTCTTGGAAGAGGGGGCGGTGCGGGTCAACGGCGCGGTCGTGACCGAGGCCAAGGCGCGGGTGCAGGCGGGCGACCTGATCGAGATTGCCATGCCGGAGGCGCGCGAGAGCCACATGATGCCAGAAGCCATCGCGCTCGAGGTGGTCCATGAGGATGACGATCTCATCGTCATCAACAAGCCGGCAGGCATGGTGGTGCATCCCGCGCCGGGCAGCCCCGAGGGCACGCTGGTCAATGCCCTGTTGCATCATTGCGGTGACAGCCTCTCGGGGGTTGGCGGGGCCAGGCGGCCGGGGATTGTCCACCGCATCGACAAGGATACCAGTGGCCTCTTGGTGGTGGCCAAGTCGGATGCCGCGCATCAGGGGCTGGCCGCGCAATTCGAGGCGCATAGCGTCGAGCGTCAGTATCGCGCCGTTGTTCACGGCGTGCCGGATGCGGGCGATCCACGGCTGCGCGGGCTGCCGGGGATCAGTTTCGAGGCTGGCAATGTCCTGCGCATCGCCACCCGCCTCGCGCGGCACAAGACCGACCGGCAGCGGCAGGCGGTCCTGTTCGAGGGCGGGCGACATGCGGTGACGCGGGCGCGCGTGATCGAGAGTTTCGGCACGCCCGCCGTTGCCTCGCTGATGGAGTGCTGGCTGGAGACCGGGCGCACCCATCAGATCCGGGTGCATATGGCCCATGCGGGCCATGGGCTGATCGGGGATCCGGTCTATGGCGGGCGCCGCAAGCTCAAGGAAAAGGCGTTGTCGCCTGCGGGCGTGGCAGCGGCGCAGGACTTTCCCCGTCAGGCCCTGCATGCGGCTGTGCTGGGGTTTACGCATCCGGTCAGCGGGGCCGCGCTCAGGTTCGAGGCGGAGCTGCCCGAGGACATGCAAGCGCTGCTCTGTGCCTTGCGCGCTGCGTGACAGCGGCGCAAGATCGCGTGACTTTCTGTCATAAAACGAGCGCCGCGACGGAACCATCCTAACTCTGCGTTAGTTACATCAGTGTAAGCACCTTGAAAGGGTGCCCGCATCTACCTAGTTGAATGTTAACGATGCAAACATCTGGAGGGACGACAGCGTGGGAAATTATAACAATCTGCCAGCCCCGACGCCGGAAGGCGGTCTCAACCGCTATATGCAGGAGATCCGCAAATTCCCGCTCCTGGAGCCGGAAGAGGAATATATGCTGGCCAAGCGCTGGGCCGAAGAGCAGGATACCGAAGCCGCCCACAAGATGGTCACGAGCCACCTGCGTCTCGCGGCCAAGATCGCCATGGGCTATCGCGGCTATGGGCTGCCGCAGGCCGAGGTGATTTCAGAGGCCAATGTGGGCCTGATGCAGGCGGTCAAACGCTTTGACCCCGAGCGCGGCTTTCGCCTGGCGACCTATGCGATGTGGTGGATTCGCGCCTCGATTCAGGAATACATCCTGCGGTCCTGGAGCCTTGTGAAGCTGGGCACCACCTCGGCCCAGAAAAAGCTGTTCTTCAACCTGCGCAAGGCCAAGGCCAAGATCGGCGCGCTGGAAGAGGGCGATTTGCGCCCCGAGGTGGTCAAGAAGATCGCGACCGATCTGGGCGTGACCGAGGCCGAAGTCATCAGCATGAATCAGCGCATGGCGGGGGCCGATGCCTCGCTCAATGCGACGGTCGGCTCCGAGGGCGAAGGTTCGATGCAATGGCAGGACTGGCTCGAGGATGAGGATGCCGACCAGGCTGGCGATTTCGAACGGCGCGACGAGCTTGACGCGCGGCGCGAGTTGCTGGTGCAGGCGATGGATGTGCTGAACGAGCGCGAGCGCGACATTCTCACCCAGCGGCGGCTGAGCGACGAGACTGTGACGCTCGAGGATCTGAGCGCCGAGTATGACGTGAGCCGCGAGCGCATTCGCCAGATCGAAGTGCGCGCCTTTGAAAAACTGCAAAAGCGCATGCGTGCGCTGGCGCAGGAAAAAGGCATGCTGCCCTCGGCCTGAGATCCCTTGGCGCGGGCGGTCTTTGCGCGTATCTCTCACTTGGCAATGCGTGCGGGTGAGGTGGCGGATGGGACCGGGTGAAAACTGGGCAAGCGGCGTCAGGCGCGCCGCTCTGGGCGGCGCGATGATTCTGCTCCTTGCGGCCTGTGCGCCGCGCGTGACCGCCGAGCGCGCGGCCCCGGATCCCAGCGCCACGATCCAGCCGGTCTATGTGGCCACGGGGCGCAAACTGGATCAGACCGGGCCCATCTTTGGGCTGGAGCGGCCCGAGGGGATGCGGTTTTTCCGTGCGGATGTGTCGGTGCCGCCAACCCATGCGCCGGGACAGATCGAATGGCCCGAAGGTCCGGCCGATGCCGCCACCGATTTTGTGGTAACCGGCACCGAGATCTTTGACGGGGCGGCTGCCCTGCACCGCGCCATGCGGCGCGACCATCCCCAAACGCGCGAGACATTGCTCTTCGTGCATGGCTATAACAACACCCTCTCCGAGGCGATGTATCGGCTGGCGCAGATCCAGACCGATTTTGACACGGCGATGCCGGGGGTTCTGTTTTCCTGGCCCTCGGCGGGGGATCCGCGCGGCTATATCTACGACCGCGATTCGGTGCTCTATGCGCGCGACGACCTGACGGCGGTGCTGCGCCAGTTGACCGGCAGGCCGGGCGACAAGGTGTTTCTGCTGGCCCATTCGATGGGATCGAGCCTCGTGATGGAGGCGCTGCGCAGCATTGCCCTGAGCGAGGATCGCGCTCTGCTCAACCGGATCAGCGGTGTGGTGCTGATGTCGCCCGACATTGATCCCGATGTCTTCGACCGGCAGGCCGAAGCGATTGGCCGTCTGCCGCAACCCTTTCTCATTTTCATCACCAAGGCGGATCGTGCCCTGTCGCTCTCGGGCTTCATCACCGGGCGCAAGCCGCGCCTTGGCATGATCGACCGCGCCGACAAGGTGCAGCGCCCCGATGTGATGGTGATCGACTTTACGGCGCTCTCGGATGGGTCAGGTCTCAATCATTTTGTGCCGGTGACCTCGCCCGCCGCGATCGACTTTCTGCGGGACATCATGGCAGGCACCAACGGTGTCAGCGGGGATTTCGTGCGGGACATGACGCTGAGCTTGCCCAAGCCCCGTGTGCTGCTGCCCTGAGCGGCGCGGAATTGACGGACCGCGCACAAGGCGTAAACTGAGCCGTGTCAGAGGAGCAAGGCGAGATGGCCGGTGGATGGGCGCGCGACGGCGCGGTGAGCGAACAGATCGAGGCGTCGATTTCGGATGAATTGGCGCGGCTCAAGGCGCGGCGCGGACCGCAGGGCGAGAGCCTGACCCATTGCGCGGAATGCGAGGAACCCATTCCCGAGGCGCGGCGCGTGGCCATTCCGGGTGTCAAGCTCTGCATCGACTGTCAGCAGGAACGCGACTCGGCCCAAGCCCCGCGCGGCGGCATCAACCGGCGCGGATCAAAGGACAGCCAGTTGAAATGAGGCATCGGCGGGGGGCGCTGCCCCCCGTGCCCCCCGAGGTATTTTCAGCCAGATGAAGGCGCTGGCGCTTCTTTATGGCTCAAATACTCATTCTTGCCGGGGCTGAGGCTCAGCCCTCCATCGCCTCCAGCTCGTCGATCATGCCCGAGATCATGCTGAGGCCCTTGTCCCAGAAGGCGGGGTCGCTGGCATCGAGGCCGAAGGGCGCCAAAAGCTCCTTGTGGTGTTTGGAGCCGCCCGCCTTGAGCAGGTCGAAATACTTGTCCTGGAAGCCGTCGGGGTTTTCCTCGTAGACCGCGTAGAGCGCATTCACGAGGCCATCGCCAAAGGCATAGGCATAGACATAGAAGGGCGAGTGGATGAAATGCGGGATATAGGCCCAGAAGGTCTCGTAGCCCTCCATGAAATCAAAGGCGTCGCCCAGGCTCTGGGCCTGCACGCTCATCCAGAGGGCGTTGATGTCCTCGGGGGTCAGTTCGCCCTCGCGGCGCGCGGCGTGGAGTTTGCATTCGAAATCGTAGAACGCGATCTGGCGCACGACCGTGTTGATCATGTCCTCGACCTTGCCAGCCAACAGCACCTTGCGTTCGGCCTGGGTCTTGGCCCCGTCGAGCATGCGGCGGAAGGTCAGCATTTCGCCGAAAACACTGGCGGTCTCGGCCAGCGTGAGCGGTGTCGAGGACAGCAATTCGCCCTGATCCGCCGCCAGACGCTGATGCACGCCATGCCCCAGCTCATGCGCCAGGGTCATCACGTCGCGCGGTTTGCCAAGGTAGTTGAGCATCACATAGGGATGCACGGTCGTCACGGTCGGATGGGCAAAGGCCCCCGGCGCCTTGCCCGGTTTCACACCGGCGTCAATCCAGCCCCGTTCGAAAAACGGCTGCGCCAGATCGGCCATGCGTGGATCAAAGGCGGCGTAGGCACCCATCACCGTGTCGCGCGCCTCGTCCCAATCGACAAGGCGTGTGGTCTCCATCGGGAGGGGCGCGTTGCGGTCCCAGACCTGCATCCGCTCCAGCCCCAGCCATTTGCGCTTGAGCTCGTAATAGCGATGCGACAGTTTCGGATAGGCCGCGACCACCGCATTGCGCAGCGCCTCGACGACCTCGGGCTCGACATCGTTCGAGAGGTGGCGTGCGGTCTGGGCCGTGGGCATCTTGCGCCAGCGGTCGATCACCTCTTTTTCCTTGGCCTGCGTGTTGTGGACGCGGGCAAAGGTGCGGATGTTCTCGCCAAAGACCCGCGCCAGTTCGCGCGCGGCGGATTCGCGCTTGGAGCGGTCCTGTTCGGTCAGAAGGTTGAGTGTGCCCTCGATGTTCAGGTCATCGCCATCCACGGTAAAGGTCAGCCCCGCGATGGTCTCGTCAAAGAGCCGCTCCCAGGCGTCGCCGACAACGCCCAGATCATGCAGGAATTTTTCCAGCTCATCCGAAAGCTGATAGGGCTTCATCGCGCGGATGCGGTCGAGCACCGGCTTGTAGCGGGCAAGATCGGCATTCTCGGCATACATCGCCGTCAGCGCGCCCTCGTCGAGCCGGTTGAGTTCGAGCGAGAAAAAGACCAGCGGCGTGGTCGAATTCGTCACCTTCTCCTGACAATCGGACATGAATTTCGCCCGCCCGCCATCGGTGGTCTGCTGGTAATAGCGCAGGCCCGCGTAGGACATGATCCGCCCCGCCGTGGTGCTGATCGCCTCGTCGCGGCGAATACACTCCAAGAGACCTGCCGCGTCGAGCGTGGCCAGCTTGCCTTCGTAATCGGCGGCGAAATCGGCGCAGGCCTTGTGCAGCCAGTCGAGGTCGCGCTTGAGTTCGGGCGCGGTCTCGGAGGTGTAGAGATCGCTCAGGTCCCATTCCGGCAGCTGTCCCAGGTTCTTGTTGCCAGAGCTGGCATTGGCATCGCGGACGGGAAACGGCAGGTTGAGCATGGGGCACCTCGTGTTGACATGGCCCAGACATAGGCCGGGGGGGCGGGGGCCACAAGGGGCGCGGTGCTTGCACTTCGTGTGCGGCTGGCTAGGGTGAAGCGCACTACGAGAGGGGACGCGCACATGAAGTTTGCACGATATGGAGATGTGGGTCAGGAACGCCCGGCGGTTCTGGACGATCAGGGGCGTTTGCGGGATCTATCGGGTGTGGTGCCCGATCTGGCAGGGGCGGTGCTTGCCGATCTGCCCCGGATCGACCCCGAGAGCCTGCCGCTCGTGGCGGGCAATCCCCGGATCGGGGCACCGGTGGGGCAGGTGGGCAAGCTGATCTGCATTGGTCTCAACTACACCGACCATGCCGAAGAGCTGGGCGTGGACGCCCCGCCCGAGCCGGTGGTGTTTCTCAAGGCGACCTCGGCCATTTGCGGGCCCAACGATACCGTCCGCCTGCCGCGCGGTGCACAGAAGGGCGATTGGGAGGTGGAATTGGGCGTGGTGATCGGCCGACGCGCCAAATATGTCACCGAGGCCGAGGCGCTGGATCATGTCGCAGGCTACACAATCGTCAACGACGTGTCCGAGCGCGCCTTTCAGATGGAGCGGGCGGGGCAATGGACCAAGGGTAAAAGCTGTGACACCTTTGCACCGATGGGGCCGTGGCTGGTGACGCCCGATGCGGTGGGCGATGTGCAGGCGCTCGATCTGTCGCTCGACCTCAGTGGCGCGCGGATGCAGACCGGCACGACGGCGCGCATGATCTTTTCGGTGGCGCATATCGTGGCCTATCTGAGCGCGCTGATGACGCTCGAGCCGGGTGATGTGATCGCGACCGGCACGCCGCCGGGTGTGGGCATGGGGCGCAAGCCGCCGCGCTATCTGACCGAGGGCGATGAAATGCGGGTGCGGATCAGCGGGCTTGGGGAACAGCGCTCGCCCGTAATGCGCGATCACTAGCCGAGGGGCGCCGCGCGCCGCCATAGAAATCGCAGAGCTGGCGCATCAGCCGCCCGCGCATGTCGGGCGTATCCATCAGCGTTTCGTGCCGTCCGCCGGGGACCGTTTCGAGATGCCCGCCGGGCCAATGCGCCATGCGGTCGATCACGCGCGGCACATCCACGATCTGCTCGTCGCTGCCCAGAATGGTGAGGCAGGGCAGGGATGGCGAGGGCTGCCGCGCCAGAATGCGGGTCTCGCGCAGCGCCTCGTGCAGCCAGCGCAGGCTGGGCCCGCCCAGCCCGAGTTCGGGATGGGCCTTCAATTGCTGCGCCATGTACTCATACATCTCGCGGTCATTGGTCAGCTTGTTGGTCTCGAACGGTTCTTCGAGCACGTAATGCGCGCCTGCGGTGCCGGGGGCGTAATGATGGCTCATCCCCAGCCGCCGACTGCCCCAGGACAGCGACCACGCCACCGGGCGCAGGGCCTGCGCCATCTGGATGCCCCACATCGGGCTGGAAAAGGCGCAGGTTTGCACGTCGAGCCCCTGCATCACCGCGCGCAGGCCGATGCAGCCGCCCATCGAATGGGCCAGAAGGTGCCAGGGGCGCGGCAGGTCAAGGCGCGCCGCCGCCTCGACCATCGCGGCCACGTCGCGCTGATAATCCGCGAATTCATGCACATGGCCTGTCATGGCATCGGTGGTCAGGCGGTCCGATAGCCCCTGACCGCGCCAGTCAATGACCATCGTGGCCAAACCGCAGCCCGCGAAATGTGCGGCGGCACGGCCATATTTCTCGATATATTCGGTGCGACCGGGAAAGAGGAGCACCGTGCCCCCCTTTGCATCCCGGTTCCAGAGGCCTGCCCGCAGGCG
Source organism: Roseovarius sp. (assembly GCF_027019125.1). Classification (GTDB taxonomy): domain Bacteria; phylum Pseudomonadota; class Alphaproteobacteria; order Rhodobacterales; family Rhodobacteraceae; genus Roseovarius. The sequence continues at coordinate 546,531 of NZ_JALUXE010000027.1, forward strand.
CACCCCGTCCGAGGCCAAAATCCACCATGCGCTGCCGCCCTCCGGCCCTTGGGCCACATCGTCAAAGAGCGGCGCCGCGTGCATCAGGCGAGCACGCTGCCCAGTTTCATCGCCATGCCCATATCGCCATCCACGCTGAGGCGGCCCGACATGAAGGCGGCGGCGGGATCAAGATCGCCCGCGAGAATCGCTTCGAACGTGTCGCGGCTGGCGCTCAGGGTCACATCGGTATCGTCATCGCCTGCGCGCGCGCCCCCTGCGTCGATCACGATGGAGCCTTCGTCCTCGATCACGAATTTCGCGCTTCCCTCCAGGCCCTCGCCACCCAGTTTCTCATTCAGGGCGGTTACGGCCGCGGTGATCACGTCGCTCATCTGCGCTTCCTTTCACATTTGCGATGCCGGGGCTGTGCAACCGGACAATCTGCGCTAAACTCTGCCTTGTTATGGGCGCAGCAATTCGCAATCTCAACCGTATCGTCGCGGCATTTTTCGCGATAGTCACGTTTTCCCTACCTGCGCTGGCAGAGCAGACGCGGCTGGATGGGCTGTTTGCCCAGCTTTCCGGGGCCGAAGCGCCCGAGGCGCGCAAAATTGCCGCAGAGATCGAACTCGAACTGTCGCGGTCCGGGTCGCCTGCGATGGATCTCTTGTTGCGGCGCGGGCAGGACGCGATCGAGGCGGGGGACATGACGGCAGCCATCGCGCATCTGAGCGCCGCGATCGATCATGCGCCGGACTTTGCCGAGGCTTGGCATTTGCGGTCGGTCGCGTTTTTCCGGCAAGAGCGCTATGGTCTTGCCCTGCATGACATAGAGCAGGCGCTGGCGATCGAGCCACGACATTTCAACGCGATCTACGGTTTGGGTGTTCTGTTCAAGGAACTGGGCCAGCCCGATCTGGCAGAAGGGGCGTTTTCGCGCGCTCTGGCTATACATCCCCATCACGAGGACGTAACCAAGGCCCGGGAGAGCGTTGCCCGGGATTTGGGCGGCGCGGATCTCTGACAGGATCAAGGAGCAGGGCGGATGTCCGAGCAGTCAAGAACCTTCGCGGTTCTGGGCCCGACCAATACCGGCAAGACGCATTATGCCATCGAGCGCATGCTGGGCTATCGCACGGGCATCATCGGCCTGCCGCTGCGCCTGTTGGCGCGCGAGGTCTATGACAAGATCGTCGCGGTGCGCGGACCCTCTGTCGTGGCGCTCGTCACAGGCGAAGAGCGGATCGTGCCCGAGCGCGCGCAATACTGGGTCTGCACCGTCGAGGCGATGCCCGAGGGGATGGGTGCGGATTTCGTGGCGGTGGATGAAATTCAGCTTTGTGCCGATCCCGAGCGTGGCCATGTCTTTACCGACCGCCTCTTGCGGATGCGCGGGCTGCGCGAGACGCAGTTTCTGGGCAGCCACACCATGCGCCAAACCATTGCCGCGCTGGTGCCGGGGGTGGAGTTCCTGAGCCGCGAACGCATGTCGCAACTGACCTATACCGGCCCGCGCAAGATCGCCAAGATGCCCGCCCGCAGCGCCATCGTGGGTTTTTCCGTGGAAAACGTCTATGCCATGGCCGAGCTTTTGCGCAGGCAGAAGGGCGGCGCTGCGGTGGTCATGGGGGCACTCAGCCCGCGCACCCGGAATGCGCAGGTCGAGCTCTATCAGAATGGCGATGTCGATTATCTCGTGGCGACCGACGCCATCGGCATGGGGCTCAATCTCGATATCAGCCACGTGGCCTTTTCCTCGCTCAGCAAATTCGACGGGCGTCGGATGCGCTATTTGCAGCCCAATGAGTTGGGGCAGATCGCCGGGCGCGCGGGGCGGGGGATGAACAACGGCACCTTTGGCGTGACCGGCGAGGCGCCGGACCTCGATCCCGAGTTGGCCGAGGCGATCATGGAGCATCGCTTTGCCCCCATCCGCAAGCTGGAATGGCGCAATGCGCGGCTACAATTCGGCACCACGGCCGCACTCATCGCCAGCCTCGAGGCGCGACCGGATCACGACTTGCTGGTTCGCGCCCGCGAAGCGGACGATCTGGGCGCGCTCAAGACGCTGGCGGAACAGCCTGACGTGGCACAGCGCGCGATTGGCGGCACTGCGGTGAAACTCTTGTGGGATGTGTGCCGCATTCCCGACTTTCGCGGCATCAGCGCCGCCGAACATGCCAGCCTGCTCGAGCGGATTTATTGCGATCTCACCGACTATGGCCGCGTGCCCGATGACTGGCTGGCACAGCAGGTGGCGCGCATCGACCGCACCGATGGCGATATCGACACGCTGTCCAAACGCTTGGCATATATCCGCACATGGACCTATGTCGCGCAGCGAAAAGGCTGGCTCGATGACGAAAACCATTGGCGCGGCGCGACACGCGCTGTAGAAGACCGCCTGTCGGATGCGCTTCATGGCGCGCTGACCCAGAGATTTGTGGATCGGCGCACCTCGGTTCTGTTGCGCCGGCTCAAGCAGAAGGAAGCCATGGTGGCCGAAGTAAACGATCAAGGTGATGTGACCGTCGAGGGCGAATTCGTCGGACGGCTCGAAGGGTTCCGCTTCATGCAGGACCGCGCGGCGGCGGGCAAAGAGGCCCGAACGCTGCAACAGGCGAGCGTTGCGGCCCTGGCCCCGCACTTCCATCTCAAGGCGGATCGTTTCTACAACGCCCCCGACACCGAGATCGACTTTACCGAGCAAGGCGGCCTCTTGTGGGGCAAGGAGGCGGTGGGCAAGCTCACGCCCGGTGCCGATCCGTTGAAGCCGCAGGTCGTGGCCTTTGTCGATGACGAGGCGGGCGCCGATGTGGCGGCCAAGGTGCAGCGCCGCTTGCAGCATTACATCGACCGCCGGATTGCCACGCTGTTCGAGCCGCTCCTGAACATTCAGCGCGACGAGACGCTGAACGGTCTGGCGCGGGGCTTTGGCTTTCGCATGGTCGAGGCGATGGGCCTGATCCCGCGCGGCGAGGTGGCCGACGAGGTCAAGGCGCTGGATCAAGAGGCGCGCGGTGCGCTGCGCAAGCATGGCATCCGCTTTGGCCAGTTCACGGTGTTTCTGCCGCTCCTGCTCAAGCCTGCGCCGACGCGCCTGCGTCTGGTGCTGTGGTCGCTGGCGCAGGGGATGGACGAGTTCCCCGAGGCGCCGCCGCCCGGTCTGGTGACGGTGCCGGCGCGCAGCGACGCGCCCAAGGGATATTTTACCATGGCGGGCTATCGCGCCGCGGGCGAGCGCGCGATCCGGATCGACATGCTCGAACGTCTGGCCGACATGCTGCGCAGCGAGGATACCCGCGCCGGGTTCGAGGCCAAGCCCGACATGCTCTCGATCACCGGCATGACGCTCGAGCAATTCGCGTTGCTCATGCAGGGGCTGGGCTACAAGGCCGAGCGCGGGGAGCGTGAAAAGGTCAAGCCGGTGGATCAGGCCATCGTGGATGCCCCCGCCGATGCCGCACAGGCCGTAGAGGCCGAAACGGCGGGCGATGTGGTTGCGGATATTCCCGATGAGGGGGTTGCCCCCGTCGCGGCAGAGCCTGTCGGCGAGGTCGAGGTGCCTGCCGCGCTCGACGAGACCCCTGCCGAAGAGCTGGCTCCCGGTGAGACACCAGAGGTCGCGGCCGCTGAGATCGAGGTCTATTACACCTTCACTTGGGCCCCGCGCGCAAATCGCCCCCGTGGCGAGCGCCCGGCGCAAGGCAGAGGGCAGGGCGGGCGCGGCCCGCGCGGCGCTCAGTCCGGTGACGGAGCAGCAAGCGAGGGTGCCGGCGGGCAAAAGCGGGACCGTCCGCACCGCCAGGGAGGCAAGCCGCGCGGCAAGCCCGGCAAGGGCAAACCGCGCGACGCCCGCGATGAGCAGCCCAAGACCTATGCCGCCAAGCCCGAGAAACGCAATGACCGGATCGACCCGGACAATCCCTTCGCCGCAGCACTGATGGGGCTGAGGACCAAGGGCTGAGGTCTTGGACGGACCTGCACCCAAGATCCGCCTCGACAAATGGCTCTGGCAGGCGCGGTTCTTCAAGACGCGCACGCTCTCGGCCAAGGAAATCTCTGCCGGGCATGTGCGCGTCAACGGTGTGCGTGCGACCAAGCCCGCGCAGGCGGTGGGGCCGGGCGATGTTCTGACCTTTGCGCAGGCAGAGCGGGTGCGCGTGGTGCGGATTCTGGAGCTGGGCACCCGGCGCGGCCCCGCGCCCGAGGCGCAGACGCTCTATGACGATCTGAGCGACCCGGTGACGCAGGACAGTGTTCCGCCCGCGCCCAAATTTGAGGGAAAAGGGCGCCCGACCAAGCGCGACCGTCGCAAACTCGACCTCAATGAATCGGGACCGCTTGATTGATCCGCCCCACTGGATTAGGTGAGGCGCAATTCGGCAAGAATGAGAGACGGCAATGACCTATATCGTGAACGACGCCTGTATCGCCTGCAAATACACCGACTGTGTCGAGGTCTGCCCGGTCGACTGTTTCTATGAGGGCGAGAACATGCTGGTCATTCATCCTGATGAATGCATCGACTGTGGTGTGTGCGAACCGGAATGCCCCGCCGATGCGATCCGCCCGGACACAGAGCCGGACATGGAAAAATGGGTCGAGTTCAACCGCAAATATGCGGAAATGTGGCCGGTGATCATCACCAAGAAAGACCCGCTGCCCGAGGCGGAAGAGCGCGACGGCGAGGCTGGCAAGCTCGAGAAATACTTCTCCGAGGCTCCCGGTCAGGGCGGCTGAAACCTGATTCGCGGCGCTCAGCCGTCAAAGCGGGCCGCGCGCGAAAACGTGAAGCGGATAAACCCTTGATTTGCGGGGGTGAATGACACGCACCAAAACACCGCCCTTTCATTGGGCGGTTTTTTGTGATACAGTTTCATGACAAGATCAAATGTGCCTGATATCCATTCACCCGCGTTGCTGCCCGGGGGTGGATTTCTCTGCGACAGATACACATATACCGTGGACCGCATTGGCCCTTGGCATGTGTTTTTGTGCGTCCGAGCTGGCAGCCCTGCGAGGAAGACCTGAATGTCGAAGACCAAGAAGTCCGAATTTCGCCCCGATGATTACGTTGTATACCCCGCCCATGGCGTGGGCCAGATCGTTTCGATCGAAGAGCAGGAAATCGCCGGCATCAAGCTGGAACTGTTCGTGATCTCCTTTGAAAAGGACAAGATGACCCTGCGGGTGCCCACCAACAAGGCCACGGAAATCGGTATGCGTGGGCTGTCCAGCCCCGATGTCGTGTCCAAGGCCATGAGCACGCTCAAGGGCAAGGCCAAGGTCAAGCGCGCCATGTGGTCGCGTCGGGCGCAGGAATACGAGCAAAAGATCAACTCTGGCGATCTGATCGCCATTGCCGAGGTGGTGCGCGACCTGCACCGCTCGGACGATCAGCGCGAGCAGAGCTATTCCGAGCGTCAGCTCTACGAGGCCGCACTCGAGCGTCTGACGCGCGAAGTCGCTGCCGTTTCGGGCGGTGACGAGGTTCTGGCCGCGCGCAAGGTGGATGAGGTGCTGGTGTCGCGCGCCGCGTGAACCACGCCACAAAGATTTGGAAAGGGCCGCGTTCTCGGACGCGGCTTTTTTCGTCAGTCAGGGCAAGAGGCTGATCAGCACCGCGATTTCCGCCAGTTGCTGCGTGGCCCCGAGGATGTCACCCGTCTGCCCGCCGATCTTGGCGCGGGCAATGAGGGCGATTGCACAGGTGACGATCCCGGCGGCAACAAGGGCGCCCAGCCCCGCCGCCCCGACAAGGCCAAAGGTCAGCGCCACCGCTATCGCCAGCCCCAAGAGGGCCGTGGTCCGCGGCGGACGGCCCTGCGCCTGCGACAGCCCATTGGCGCGGGCATGGGGCAGGGCGCACATGACCCCCGTCATCATCGCGCGCGACAAGAGGGCGGCCGCCAGAAGGGCGGTTGTCGCCGTGGCCGGGCTGGCCTCAAAGAGCAGCCAGAGCGCCACGCCGCGCGCGCCCAGCGACAGGACGAGCGCGATCACGCCATAGCTGCCGATATGGCTGTCCTTCATGATCTCGAGCCGTCGTTCGGGCGTCCAGCCGCCCCAGAGGCCATCGGAGGTATCGGCCAGGCCATCCTCGTGCATCGCGCCGCTCAGAATGATGGGCAGGGCCAGCGCGATCAGCGCCACAAGCGGTGTGGGCAGCCCCAGCGCCAGGGCCATCAAACCGCCCAGGCCCGCAATCCCGCCCAACACCAGCCCTGCCAGCGGATAGGCCCAGGCCGCGCGCGCGCCCCGATCAAACCGCCGCAGCGGCACCGGCAAACGGCTGAGCAGGCTCAGTGCAAGGGGCATATCCCTCAGGCGGATCAAGGCCTTGTCGTTTTCTGCCATGGGCGTGCCCTTTTTCATCTGGGGCGGGGGCTCTGCCTGCGATACAGAAAGGGCGGATCACAATCAATGAGGCTTTGCATGGTGCCCGCCTTCTCTTCGCTCTCGGATTTCGGCGCACTCTTGCGAGAGGCACCCGGCCCCGATGCGGCGGCCACGGGCGCCGCGCAAGCCCGCGATGCGCAGCTCACCAAACCCCCCGGTGCCTTGGGGCGGCTCGAGGAGCTGGCGCTCTGGTATTGTGGCTGGCGCGGCGATGCGCGGGCGCGGGTAAGGGCGCCACAAGTGATTGTTTTCGCGGGCAATCACGGGGTGGTTGCGCAGGGTATCTCTGCCTTTCCCGCCGAAGTCACGGCGCAGATGGTGGCCAATTTCCGCGCCGGGGGGGCTGCGGTCAATCAATTGGCGGCGCAGGTCGGCGCGCGGATGGATGTGGTGGCGCTCGATCTTGATCGGCCCACGGGCGACATCAGCCTCTGTGCGGCCATGTCCGAGGCAGAGGTCGTCGCCGCGCTCGACAGCGGTTGGGCGGCGGTCGATCCAGCCTCTGACCTTTTGGTCGTGGGTGAAATGGGCATTGGCAACACCACCTCTGCGGCGGCGATTGCGCTGGCGCTCTATGGCGGCGACGCCGTGGATTGGACCGGGCGCGGCACCGGGCTTGCCGACGGGGCGCTGGCGCACAAGGCGCAGATCGTGGCGCGCGCGGTGGCGGTCAATGACGCCCGCGGCGCGGGCGGGCTGGAGATCTTGCGCCGCTTGGGCGGGCGCGAATTGGCGGCGATGGCGGGGGCCATGGCACGGGCGCGACAGTTGCGCATTCCGGTGGTTCTCGACGGCTTTATCTGCACTGCCGCCGCTGCCTGTCTGGAGGTGCACTGCCCCGGGGCGCTGGATCATGTGGTGGCGGGCCATGTCAGCGCCGAGCCGGGACATGCGCGCCTGCTTCAGGAACTGGGCAGGGTGCCGCTCTTGTCGCTGGGCCTGCGTCTGGGCGAAGGGTCGGGCGGGGCGCTGGCCATCGGCGTGGTGCAGGCGGCGCTGGCCTGCCATTCCGGCATGGCCACCTTTGCCGAGGCGGGCGTGTCCGGGGCGTGAGGGCCGCATCGGCTTGACCCGCCTGCCGCCCCGGAATACTGATAAAAACCGTCGGATTATGCCGGAGCATCAAGCCCATGAGTGAAACCCTATTGCACCGCCTCGCCTGGGTCGTGGTCGCGCTCTGTCTCGCGCCCATCCTCGCGGCGGCGCTTGCGGCCTTTGCGGGGGATTTGCAGACATGGCGCGAGGTGCTGTCCTCGGTCCTGCCGCGCTATACCGCAACGACGCTGACCTTGGTGGCGATCGTTGGTGTCAGCACGGCGGTGATCGGATCGGTCACGGCCTGGCTGGTGACGGTCTACCGTTTTCCCGGTGTGCGAGTGCTGGAGGTGGCGCTGGCGCTGCCGCTGGCCTTTCCGGCCTATGTCATGGCCTATGCCTATACGCACTTCCTGGATCATCCCGGCCCGGTGCAGACCGCCCTGCGCGCGCTCACTGGCTGGGGGCCGCGCGATTACTGGTTTCCGGAGGTGCGCAGCCTGGGCGGGGCGGCCCTGATGCTGACCATCGTGCTTTATCCATATGTCTACTTGCTGGCGCGCGCCTCGTTCCGGCAGCAATCCGGCAATGCGTTCCTTGTGGCGCGCACGCTCGGGCGCTCGCCGATGCAGGCCTTCTGGCGCGTGGCCCTGCCGATGGCGCGCCCGGCGATTGCGGGCGGCGCGCTCTTGGCGATCATGGAGACCATCGCCGATTTCGGCACGGTGGCGTTTTTCAATGTCCAGACCTTTGCCACCGGCATCTATCAGGCGTGGTTCAGCCTGGGCGACCGGGCAGCGGCGGCGCAACTGGCGCTCTGCCTGCTCAGTTTTGCGCTGCTTCTGGCGGGGTTGGAGCGGGCAAGCCGGGGGCGGTCGCGCACCGCCGGACGCGGCGCGCGGTTCGAGACGATGGAGCGCCCCGAATTGCGCGGGCCTGCGGGCTGGGGGGCCTTTGTGCTCTGTTTTCTGCCGGTGCTGCTGGGGTTCATCATCCCGGTGATCATGCTGGGGGAAATGGCCATCGGCTCGGGCCAGAATATCCTCTCGGCGCGCTACCTGGGGTTCATGTCCAATTCCGTGCTCCTGGCCAGTGTGGCGGCGGTGCTGACGGTGGCGGGGGCGATCCTCGTGGGGTTTCGCGCCCGCACCCGGCCAGGGCGCAGCGCCCGCTGGTTGGTGATGGGGGCGGGTCTGGGCTATGCGGTGCCGGGCGGCGTGATTGCGGTGGGCCTCATGGTGCCGATGGCGGGGCTGGACAACGCCATTGACGCCTTCATGGACGAGACATTCGGCATCCGCACCGGGCTTTTGATCACCGGATCAATCTGGCTCATGATCATGGCCTATGTGGTGCGGTTCATGGCGGCGGCGCTCAACGCCTATGACAGTGGCATGGCGACGGTGCCGGGGCATCTGGATGCGATTGGCCGTTCCCTGGGTCAGCCGGGACCCAAGCTGTTGACACGGGTGCATCTGCCGGTGGCGCGCACTTCGGTTCTGACGGCGCTGTTGATCGTCTTTGTCGATGTGATGAAGGAATTGCCTGCCACGCTGATCCTGCATCCCTTCGACTTTCAGACGCTGGCAGTGCAGGCCCATCGCCTTGCCGCCGATGAACGTCTGTCCGAGGCGGCAGTGCCCTCGCTGGTGCTGGTGGGCTTTGGCCTCATTCCGGTGCTCATTCTTTGCCGCACGCTGGGCCGCGAGAGCATGGGGCGGCGTGCAGCCAAGATTGGCACGGCGATTTCGGCAGGGTGACGGAATTTTTAAAAAATTCCGGTCAGGAAAGTTTTAAACTTTCCTGAAACCAATGGTGTGCGGCCTTACTCCCCCGGTCGCTTCAGGCTGAAGGTCTCGCGGATCACGGAATAATCCTGATACCCGAGCCGCGTCAGCGGATTGAAGCGCGTCACGTCGAACCGGCCCTCGACCATGCAGTCATCGCGCATGTGCACGCCCGTGACCTCGCCGAAGACCACGAAATTCGCCTCGCCGGGCAATTGCACGATCTGGGTCAGCTTGCATTCCAGACTGGCCGGGCTGGCCGCGACACGGGCGCAGGCGATGGTTTCGCAATCCGCCTTTTCCAAACCTGCATCGGTGAATTCATCCACCTCACGCCCCCATGCGCCCGAGGTCCTGTTCATCGCGTCGCGCAGCGCCTCGCTCACGATATTGACGCAAAAGACACCTGTTTCGCGGATATTGGCGACGCTGTCCTTGGTGTCGCCGCGATCCGGCTTGGCGCTGGTCGAGGCAAACATCACCTGCGGCGGCACATAGGCCACCGCGTTGAAGAACGAATAAGGCGCCAGATTGTCCTGCCCGTCGGCCCCACGGGTCGAAATCCAGCCGATCGGGCGCGGTGTCACGATGGCATTGAACGGGTTATGCGGCAGGCCATGGCCCTCTTCGGGTCGGTAAAACATCCGCTTCTCCTTGGTCATCGGGTTTGTGCCTGTCGTAACGTCGTGCTACGCGCATGGCCAGTCGATTTTTGGCAAGGGCAACGCGCGGCATGTTCACCCTCGAGACGGAGCAACCCGTTGATTACTGGGAGGTTGAGGCCCTCTATGACCTGTGTTTCGCACCGGGGCGCGAGGCGCTGTCGTCTTACCGGCTGCGCGATGATGTGCCGCCCGTGCGCGATCTGTGCCGCGTCGTGCGTGATGGTGCGGGCATTCTGGCGGGGGCGATCCGCTATTGGCCCGTTCGGATCGGCCCGGCGCGGGCGCTCTTGCTGGGGCCGGTGGCGGTGCATCCCACCCATCAAGGCGAGGGACTGGGCGCGCTGCTGATGCGCGACAGTCTGGAGCGCGCGGCAGCGCTGGGCTGGGAGCGGGTGATCCTCGTGGGCGATGCGCCCTATTACAGCCGCTTTGGCTTTGCCAAGCTGGAAGCGGTGGAAATGCCGCCCCCCACCAACCCCGAGCGCGTTCTGGGGCTGGAATTGCGCCCCGGCGCATGGAAGGATGTGGCCGGGAAAGTGGGCCGCGACGCTTGAATTCAGGCCCTGCCGTGGCCAGTTCAACCTGGGCAACGAGGATGAGGCACGCGCATGGAGCTATTGGGCCGACCGATTGACGAGGCCGAGACCGAGCGGCGCTTGCGCGCGCTGGTGGCGCGCAACGCGCAGGCGGGCAATGGCGTGATCGACCTGCTCAACCTCGTGGGCGGCCGGGCCGAGGGGCTGCTTGACCGTCTGCCGCCTGCCTTGCGCGCGCGGCTCAACGAGACCACCGAAGAGGCGCTGCGCCGTGCCGCCGAAATGGCGCATCGCTCGCGCGGGGTGGTGGGCGATCAGCCCGGCTGGATGGCCCGGGCGCTGACCACCTCGATGGGGGCGGTGGGCGGCATGGGCGGCCTGCCTACGGCGCTGGCCGAGTTGCCGGTCACGGTGACGGTGCTCTTGCGCGCGATTCAGGATGTGGCGGTGGAACATGGGTTCGACCCATCCGAGCCGGGCGTGCGATTCGACTCGGTGCAGGTCTTTGGGGCGGCAGGGCCGCTTGAACGCGACGATGGGGCCAATCTGGGCTTTCTGGGCAGCCGGATGACGGTCACGGGCCCCGCGCTCAATGCGCTGATTGCACGTGTGGCTCCGCGGCTTGCGGCGGTTCTGGGCCAAAAGCTTGCAGCGCAGACGGTGCCCATTCTGGGGGCTGCGGCGGGGGCCGCGACCAACTATGCCTATACCCGCTATTATCAGGACATGGCGCAGGTGCATTTCGGGCTGCGGCGGCTGGCCATCGACTCGGGTCGCGATCATGCGGCGCTGATTGCCGAGTTTCGCGCCTGGGCCGAAGAGGCGCAGGGGCGCGTCACCTGACCCAGACCCCGCCGCGCCGACGCAAAGAGGCAGGGTCGCCCAAATTATTTTCTTGATATTACGGGCGCAACTCATACGCTGACGTCCATTGGTAAATATGGATTTCAGGTATGGCAACGACAGGGGAACATGGTGCCGCGCTGCCCGGATGGTTCGCGTCACCGGGCGAGGGTGACACGCTGGCTTGGGTCTCGCTCGCGCTGATGATTTGCGTTGTTTACGGGCTGGTTACGCTCTACGCGGCTTTCGATCGCTGGGCAGAGCAACAATCGCATGGCACGCCACTGGCCAAGACGATCCCCACCATGCTGACAATCGCCCTGCTCTACGAGATCTTTCCGCTTGGGCATTTCAACATTCTCTTGCCGATCAGCGCCATCCTGATTGCGCTCATGGCGGATTGGTCGCGGTTCAACCTGCGCGGCGCGAACCCCGACAGCGCCCCTGAAGGCAACACCAAAACAGACGGGGGAGACCATGCTTGAACTTCTCCTGACGTCTTTCCCGGTCATCATCCGCTATTTCCAGCTCAAGCGCCGGGGCGAGGCGATGACCGTCTGGAACATGCGCACGGCAGTGTTGATCTGGGCGGTGCTGGCCTTTCTGCTGTTCCTCGTCATCTTCTATTTCCACCCCAAGTCCTATTCGGGCATCGTTCCCTTTCGCACCATTTCCGTGGTGGCGCAGTCCAGCGGGCCGGTGACAGAGCTGAACGTGCAGAATGGTCAGAGGGTCGAAGCGGGCGATCTGCTGTTCCGGGTCGATGACCGCAGCCAGCGCGCTGCGCTGGAACAAGCAAAGGCGGAATTCGGCAAGATCGAAGCCGCCGAGAGCAAGGCCGCAGAGACGCTCAAGGTCGCCCAGGCCTCGGTGGTCGAGGCGCGGTCCTCGCTCGAAAAGCTCAAGGTCGATCTGGACAATGCGCTGACGCTGGTCACGCGCAATGTGGGCACGCGCGATGCGGTGCGCCAACTGGAATCCTCGGTGGCCATTGCCGAGGCCGGATTGGCGGCGGCAGAGGCACAGGTTGCCTTGGCCGAAACCGATATTTCCGAAACCCTCCCGGCGCAGCGGCGCGCCGCCGAGGCCGCGTTGCACAGCGCCGAGGTGTCGCTGGAGCAAACCTCGGTGCATAGCTATTCGGGCGGCATCGTCACGCAGCTTGCGCTGAGCGTGGGCAGCCCTGCCTCGACCCTGATCCTCAGCCCCGCGATGGTGATCATTCCGGATCGCCCCGAGGGATGGCCGGTGCGGACGGTGGCGGGTTTCGCGCAGGCGGCGAACAACACGATCTATCCCGGCATGCCCGCCGAGATTGCCTGCGACAGCAACCTCAGCCTGTCCTTTCACAATGCGGTCCTGCCCGCGCGGGTGGTCTCGGTCCAGCCCGCGATTTCCACGGGGCAGATCGTGCCCGGTGGCCGCCTCATGGACCCGGCGGAAATGCTGCGGCGCGGTTCGATCCTCGTCTATCTGGAACTGGTCCATCCCGAACATGAAAAGATCATGCTCGATGGCAGCGGCTGCATGGTGCAGACCTATACCAACAATCTGCACGGGTTCTTCGGCCATGTCATCGCGGCCACTGGTGTGGTCAAGGCGGTCGGCCTGCGCATCAAGGTCTGGGGTTCGCTGGTGTCGGGCGTGGGTCTTGCCGGGGGCGGCGGGCACTGAGGCCTGTCCAGGCCTCAGCCCCTCACATCTGTTCGCGCAGATAGTCCACCGCCGCCGGGCGCACGCTTTGCGCGCCCCGCGCGCGCTCGGCATGGATGATCTCGCGCAATTCCCCCAGATCAATGCGCCGCAACAGGCTCTTGACCGGACCGATCGAGGCGGGACGCATCGAGAGCGTGCGAAATCCGATGGCGGCCAGACAGGCGGCCTCGATCGGGCGTCCCGCATCCTCGCCACAAAAGCTCAGCGGCGTGCCCAGCGTGGCGCAGCGATAGACGATGCCTTCGAGGAAATTGAGAAAACTGAGGTTGAGCGTGTCATAGCGGCGGCGGACGCGCTCGTTCTCGCGGTCGGCGGCAAAGAAGAACTGCTTGAGGTCATTGCCCCCCACCGAGATGAAATCCACCTCGGAATAAAACGCATCCGGCGCAAAGGCCAGCGACGGGGTTTCCAGCATCGCGCCCACTTCGATCTGTTCGGGGATCGGATGGCCCAGAATACGCTCGCGCTCCAGCGCCTTGTCCATTTCGGCACGGGCGGCGGTGAATTCGTCGTGCTGCGTGACAAACGGGAACATGATCGTCAGGGGCCGGCCTTTGGCCGCGCGAATGAGCGCCTGAAGCTGCATCCGCATGACGCCCGGCTTGTCGAGCCCCACCCGGATCGCGCGCCAGCCCATCGCCGGGTTCGGCTCGTCATTCGGCTTCATATAGGGCAGCACCTTGTCCGAGCCGATGTCGAGCGTGCGAAACACCACCCGCTGTTGCCCTGCGGCATCCATCACCCGCGCATACAGCTCTGACAGCTCGGCCCGCTTGGGCATGTGGTTGCGGATCAGAAACTGCAATTCGGTGCGGAAAAGCCCGACGCCCTCGGCCCCTGATCCGACAAGGCTGGGCAGGTCCGCCATGAGGCCCGCATTCATCTTGAGCTTGATGCGCTGGCCGCAGAGCGTTTCGGCGGGCTTGTCACGGATCGAGGCATAGCGCTGCTGCGCCTCAGCCTGCATCGCCATCTTGTCGCGAAAGGCCGAAACGACCGTATCATCGGGGCGCAGGTGCACGATGCCCTGATCGCCATCGACAAGCACGAGGTCACCATTGAGCGCCTCGGTGCTGATGCGATTGGCATGGATCACCAGCGGAATCGCCAGCGCACGCGCCACGATCGCGGCATGAGAGCCGACCGAACCTTCTTCCAGCACGATCCCCTTGAGGCTGCGGCCGTAATCGAGCAACTCCGCCGGGCCGATGTTGCGCGCGACGAGGATCGGATCGGGGGGCATATCGGCGCCGGTCTCGTTGCCCTGTCCGGTCAGGATGCGCAACAGCCGGTTGGAGAGGTCGTCGAGATCGTGCAGACGCTCGCGCAGGTAGGCGTCGGTCACCTGGGTCATGCGGGCGCGGGCGGCGGATTGTTCCTTTTCCACGGCGGCCTCTGCCGAGAGACCACTGTCGATATTGGCCTCCATCCGGCGCATCCAGCCTTTGGAATTGGCAAACATGCGATAGGCTTCGAGGATCTCCATCTGATCCTTGTCGCCGCCTTTGGCGGAACTCAGCATGCGGTCCACGCCCACGCGCAGGGTATCGACCGCCTCGTTCAGCCGCGCCAACTCGCGTGCCGGATCGTCGGCGATGGGGTTGGTCACGACCACGCGCGGCTCGTGCAGCCAGACGCGGCCCTGCGCCGTGCCCTCCTGCGCGCTCGTGCCGCGAAACAGCACCGCCTGGCTGTGGCGCGCCGACATGGCCGCGCCTTCACCCACGAAGGCGCCCAGTTCCGCCATCTCGGCCAGAACCATGGCGACAACCTCGACCGCGTAGATTTCCTCGTCCGAAAAGAGCCGCGCCTGTTTCGATTGCACGACCAGAACGCCCAGTTTTTCGCCTAGTCGCTGGATCGGCACACCCAGAAACGACGAATAGGCCTCTTCCCCGGTTTCCGGCATGTAGCGAAACCCGGGTTCGGACGGGGCGTTGTCGGTGTTGATCACCTCGCCGGTGCGTGCCACACGGCCCACCAGACCCTCGCCCATGCGCATCCGGGTCTGGTGCACGGCCTCGGCCTTCAGACCCTCGGTCGCGCAGAGTTCCAGCGTATCCTCATCGCGGAAGAGATAGATAGAGCAGACCTCGATCCGCATTTCCTCGGCAATGAGGCGCGTGATCTGGTCAAGCCGCGTCTGCCCGCCCGCGTCCTCGGCCATGATGGCGCGCAGGCGGCCCAGCATCTGGCGGCTGTCGGTCTTGAAATGCTCGGTCATCGACGGCGGTCCCCCGGGGTGGAGTCAGGGATTGGCCAGACCCGGCAGCAGGGATTCCTTGGCCGGGTCAGGCCGCTTTGTCCAATTCGAAGGCATCATGCAGCGCCTGCACCGCGAGTTCCATGTATTTCCGGTCGATCAGCACGGAAATCTTGATCTCGGAGGTCGCAATCACCTTGATGTTGATTCCTTCATCGCTGAGCGTCTTGAACATCTTGGCCGCGACACCCGATTGGCTGCGCATCCCGATGCCCACCGCAGACACCTTGGCCACATTGGTATCGGCCACAAGGTCGTGATAGTTGATGTCGCCGCGTTCCTTGGCCTCGCGCAGCGCCTTTTCGGCGCGGATGACCTGATCCGTGGGACAGGAAAAGGTCATGTCGGTGCGCCCCTCTTCGGCGATATTCTGGATGATCATATCGACATTGACCCCGGCCTCGGACAGGGGGCCAAAGATGGCGGCGGCGATGCCGGGGCGGTCCGCCACCGAGATAAGCGTCATTTTCGCCTCGTCTCGGGAATAGGCGATGCCGCTGACAACCTGTGATTCCATGATTTCCTCCTCGGCGCAGACCAGTGTGCCGGCTTCATCAGATGGTTCCTCGAAACTGCTGAGCACGCGCAGTTTCACATTATAGCGCATCGCCAGTTCCACGGAACGGGTCTGTAGCACCTTGGCCCCGAGCGAGGCCAGTTCCAGCATTTCCTCGAACGCGATCTTTTCGAGCTTGCGCGCCTTGGAGGTGATGCGCGGGTCGGTGGTATAGACCCCGTCCACATCGGTGTAGATATCGCAGCGCTCCGCGTCAAAGGCGGCGGCAAAGGCCACGGCGGTGGTGTCCGATCCGCCGCGCCCCAGCGTGGTGATGCGGCCCTCGGGGCTGACGCCCTGAAACCCTGCCACCACGGCCACGCGCATGCCCTGGGCAAAGCGTCCATTGATGTTGTCTGTCGGAATCTCCTCGATCCGGGCGGCGGAATGCGCGGAATTGGTCTTGAGCGGCACCTGCCACCCCTGCCAGCTGCGCGCCGGGATATCCATCTCCTGCAAGGTGAGCGCCATCAGGCCCGCAGTCACATTCTCGCCCGAGCTGACCACGGCGTCGTATTCGCGCGCGTCATGGAGCGGCGAGATTTCATTGACCCAACCCACCAGCTCGTTGGTCTTGCCCGACATGGCCGAGACGATGACGATGACGTCATAGCCCTTGGCCACTTCCAATCCCACGCGCTTGGCGGCGCGACGGATGCGGTCGATATTGGCGACCGAAGTGCCGCCGAATTTCATCACGAGAACGGGCATGGGTGCAGTCCTGAGCCGAAGTATCGGGCGCGGTTTACGCGCGGGCAAGGCGCTGTGCAAGGGGGTGCTGTGCGGGCGGGCATCTATGCGCTGTCCGGGCGCATCACCAGGCAGGTCGTCGTGCCCGTGGCATAGAGCCGCCCATCGGTGCTGCCGCGCAATTCCCCTCGCGCCACGGCGGTCGAGCGGCCCTTGTGCTCGAGCGTGCCAATGGCCCGCACCGGCACGTCAAGAGGCAGGGCGCGAATGATGTTCACCTTGTATTCGAGGGTCGTGTAAGTCTCGCCGCGTGCGAGGGCCGTCATCACCGCGCAGCCCATGCAACTGTCGAGGATCGCCCCATACCAGCCGCCATGCACGCCGCGCATCGGGTTGGTCACGTCAAACCGCGCGGCCCCTTCGAACACCACATGCCCCTGCGCGGCCTCGATGGCCGAAAATCCCAGCGTGGCCCCGATCGGGGGGCCGGGCAGGCGGCCCGCGATCATGTCCTGAATGAACTCCAGGCCGGACCGCACCAGCACTGCCGCGCGGTCTGGCAAGTCTTCCAGCGATGTGGCGTGATGTGACGGCATGTCGGCCCCTCCTGTCCCTGCTCCTCTCAGGGTAGGCGGGGCCGACACGGGCGGCAAGCGCTCAGGCGACGTCGCGCAGCGTCACCTTGGGGGTCACGCCGAGGGCGTGACAGACATCGCGGGTCAGTTCGGGGCGATTGAGCGTGTAGAAATGCAGGTCTTCGATGCCGCCTTCGATCAGCTCACCGCAGAGTTCGGTGCAGAGTGCCGTGGCCAAGAGGTCATGCCGGTCGTCGCGGATGGCCTTGTCGAACGCCTCGTCCAGCCATGCCGGCACCTGCGTGCCGCAAGAGGCCGCGAATTTGCGCGCCCCGACCCAGTTTTCAATCGGCAGGATACCCGGAATGATCGGCGCATTGATCCCTGCCGCCGCGCAGGCATCGCGGAAGCGAAAGAAGGTTTCGGCTTCAAAGAAGAACTGCGTGATCGCCTCGGAGGCGCCTGCGTCGATCTTGCGCTTGAGCCAGTCGATGTCGGCGCGTTGATCGGCTGCCTCGGGGTGCTTTTCAGGGTAGGCGCCGACGCGGATGGTGAACTTGCCGGTGTCGGCCAAGGCCGAAATCAGCTCGCAGCTGTTGGCGAAACCTTCGGGGTGGGGCACAAACCCGTTCGCGCCCTTGGGCGGGTCGCCGCGCAGGGCGACGATCTCGGACACGCCTGCCGCCGCGAACTGCTCGGCAATCTCTAGCGTTTCGGCGCGGCTGGCATCGACGCAGGTCAGATGTGCCGCCACATTGAGGCCCGTCGCCTTGTGCAGCGTGCCCACCGCCTCGCGTGTCAATTCGCGCGTCGTGCCGCCCGCGCCATAGGTCACGGAGACAAAGCGCGGATCGAGCGGGGCAAGCGTGTGGATCGTCTCCCAAAGGCGGAACGAGGCCTCCAGGGTCTTGGGCGGGAAGAATTCAAAAGAGATACGCGGCGTTTTCATCTGGGGTCATCCTGTGCAGGCGTGCTATCTGTTGTCCCCTTGTTGCAGGCGCAGCAATGTGAGACAACTTCATTAAATTCATGGTTTGAATGAGGTTCGCTAATAATGCACATCGAGTTCCGGCACCTGAAAACCATCCGGGCCATCCATCAGGCAGGAGGGCTGGCACGGGCGGCGGACATGCTGCATATCACCCAATCGGCCCTCAGCCACCAGATCAAGGGGCTCGAGGATCAGACCGGTGTCGAGCTTTTTGTGAGGCGTTCCAAGCCCTTGCGCCTTTCGGCTGCCGGTCAGCGCCTGTTGCGGCTGGCGGAAAAAATCCTGCCCGAGATCGAGGCGCTGGAGCAGGAATTCGACGGGCTACGCGAAGGCAGCGCCGGACGGTTGCATATTGCCATTGAATGTCATGCCTGTTTCGAATGGCTCTTTCCCGTGCTGGAACGCTTTCGCAAGACCTGGGGCGAGGTCGATGTCGATATTCGCCCCGGTCTGGCCTTTGACGCGCTGCCCGCGCTGCAAAAGGAAGAGGTGGATCTTGTGGTCTCGTCCGACCCCGAGGATCTGCCGGGAATCAGCTTCAAGCCGCTCTTTGATTACGAGCCGGTCTTTGTCGCCTCGAGCCAGCATCCTCTGGCGCAGAAACCCTATGTCGAGGCGGCGGATTTCCGCGACGAGGTGCTGATCACCTATCCGGTGGACCGCTCGCGGCTGGATGTCTTTACCGAATTGCTGACCCCCGCCAAGGTGGAACCCAAAAGCATCCGACAGGTCGAACTGACGGCGGTGATCCTGCTTTTGGTCGCCTCCAACCGCGGTGTCGCCGTGCTGCCCGATTGGGTGGTGCGCGAGGTCAAGACCAGCACGGATTATGTTACCCGCCCGCTCACCGCGACAGGCAAGACCAAACGCCTCTATGCCGCGATTCGCGACGAGGACGCAGACAAACCCTATATGGCCCATCTGCTGAAACTCGCCCGTGAAATCCCGGTGCGGCTGCAACGTGGCGACAAGGTCGGGGGCTGAGCGTCAGCCCTCTTCGTGTGGCGCCCCTCCGGCAAAGGCGTTGCCATTGGTATAATCGCAAGGCGCCTCCTGCATTTCCAGATGCAGGCCGGTGCCGCGATAGGGGTTGGCGCGCGCAAGATCCTCGTCCACTTCGATCCCCAGACCGGGGGTCTCGGGCGGGGTGATATAGCCGTCCTCAACCCGGATGCTGCCCTTGATCAGCGCGTCGTGGAACGGGGTCTCGATGCTCTCGCACATCAGGATATTGGGGATGGAGGCGGCAAAATGCACGTTTGCCGCCCATTCCACCGGCCCGGCATAGAGATGCGGGGCCATCTGCGCATTATAGACCTCGGCCATGGCGGCGACCTTCTTCATCTCCCAGATGCCGCCCGCGCGGCCCAGTGCCGGTTGCAGAATCGCCGCCGCGCCTTCGCGCAGCACAGGGGCAAATTCGGCCTTGGTGGTCAGCCGCTCGCCGGTGGCCACGGGGATACGCACCGCGCGTGCGACCTGTGCCATTGCACCCACATTGTCGGGCGGCACCGGCTCTTCGTACCAGAGCGGCGAATAGGGCTCTAGCGCCTGACCCAGACGGATCGCGCCCGCCGTGGTGAACTGCCCATGGGTGCCAAAAAGCAGATCGGCCTTGTCGCCCACCGCCGCGCGGATCTTGCGGCAGAACTCGACCGAGAGCGATATGTCCGTCATCGCGGGCATATGGCCGCCGCGCAGGGTGTAGGGGCCTGCGGGGTCGAACTTGACCGCCGTATAGCCGCGCGCCACGCAGTCCGCCGCGCTCTCGGCCGCCATATCGGCCGAGGTCCAGAACGGCGTGATCGGATGATGGGGCAGGGGATAGAGATAGGTATAGGCGCGGATGCGCGGGTTCATCTTGCCGCCCAAGAGCGCCCAGACAGGCCGCCCCCGCGCCTTGCCTAAGATGTCCCAGCACGCGATTTCCAGCCCGGAGAATGCCCCGATGACCGTCAGGTCCGGGCGCTGCGTGAAGCCGGACGAATAGGCGCGGCGGAACATCAGTTCGATATTCTCGGGGTTCTCGCCCTCCATATGGCGGGCGAACACATCCTCGATCACCGCGCGCATGGCCTCTGGGCCGACGCTCGCGGCATAACATTCCCCCCAGCCGGTGATCCCGTCATCGGTGGTCAGTTTGACGAGGATCCAATAGCGACCGCCCCAGCCGGGGGCGGGGGGCGCGGTCACGATGATATCGAGGTCTTTAAGCTTCATGTCTTGTCAGACTCCGTAGACGGTGGTCGAGGTGGAGAGCGCGGGGGGCGCTGCCCCCCGACCCCCGAGGTATTTCAGGCCAGATGAAGGCCGGTCATTCGAATACGATCACATTGCGCCGGGCGTGACCGGATTTGGTGTCTTCGATGGCGGCGTTGATCTGGTCGAACCGCCACCGTCGCGAAATCAACTCGTCGAGCTTGAGCCGCCCCTGAGCATAAAGATCGACCATCCACGGGATGTCACGACGGATCACCGCCTCGCCCATCTTGGAGCCGATCATGGATTGCCCCATGGCGGCAAAACTCGCGGCCTCATAGCTCGAGGCGTGGCCGCTGTGGGGCATGCCGACCATGATCACCCGGCCCCCGTTTGCCAGATAGCGCGGCGCCAGATCATAGGCCTTGGCCGCGCCCACGGTCACAAGCACCACATCGGCCCCGCGTCCCATCGCCGCTTTGGCGCTGCGCCACGGCTTTTCTTCACTTGCCAAAACGCCATCGGTTGCGCCGAATTCACGGGCGGCGGCCAGTTTGTCCTCGGTCATGTCCACCGCCACGATGCGCCGTGCGCCTGCGATGCGCGCGCCCTGAATGGCGTTGAGCCCGACTCCGCCCGCGCCGATCACAACCACGTCCTGCCCTGCGCGCAACTGCGCTGCATTGATCACGGCCCCCACGCCGGTGATCACGCCGCAGGCCAGAAGGCTGGCCGCCGCCATGTCGATCCCTTGCGGAATTTTCACGATCTGGCTGTGATGCACCACCACGGATGTGGCAAAGGCCCCGCAGGCCATGGCCTGATGCAGCGCGCCGCCCGACAGGGTCGAAAGCGGGCCGCGCGCATCGTCCTGCGGAGTCTCGCAGCCCGTAGGTCGGCCTGTCGCACAGGGCGCGCACTGCCCGCAGGCGCGAATGAGCGTGACCACCACCGGATCGCCCGGCGCAAAACCGCTGACGCCCGCGCCCACGGCGCTGACCCGGCCTGCGGCCTCGTGGCCATAGACCGCGGGCAGCGCACCGCCCCAGCCGCCCATCGCATAGGAAATATCCGAATGACAGATCGCCACGGCCTTGATCTCGACCTGCACCTCACCCGCCTCGGGCGTGCGCAGATGCACCTCTTCGATCACGAGGGGCGCGCCAAATTCATGGCAAACGGCGGCTTTTATGGTCTGCATGGGGCCTCCCTTCCGATGCTGTGCGCAGGTGATCCGAATTCGCGCGCCACCGCAAGCGGGTTTCTGTCAGGCTTGGCCGATATGCCCGGTGGCGTGCAGGAAGTCCGACAGCAGCCGCGCATAGTCCGCAGGCTGATCCACGGGGGGCACATGCCCTGTCCGGCGCATCAGCGCGAATTGCGAGCCGGGGATCAGGTCCACCGTCTCGCGCACAAGGTCCGGCGGGGTCGAGCCATCCTCGGCCCCGGCAATGCCCAGCGTTGGAATACGCAAGCCCGACGTGGGCGTATAGAAATCCGTGCCTGAAATCGCGGCGGCGCATCCGGCATAGCCCTCCGGATCGTGCTGGCAGAGCCGCTCGAACCACGGCAGGTGCTTGTTTTCCTTGAGATAGCTGCGCGTGAACCAGCGCTCGCACGATCCGCGCGCCAGGTCTTCCATGCCGCCCGCACGGCGCGCCGTGGCGATCCGTTCGGCCCAGAGCTTGGGCGTGCCGATCTTGGCCCCGGTGTTGGACAGCACCAGCGCGCGAATAAGGTCCGGGCGTTTAACCGCCAGGCCCTGCGCCACCATGCCGCCAATCGAGAGGCCGACGAACATCGCCTCCTTGACCTGCAAATGATCCATCAGCCGCTCGGCATCGCGGACAAGCGCGCCCATGGCATAGGGCGCGGGCGGGGTCGAGGATTGCCCATGCCCGCGCGCGTCATAGCGGATGATCCGCAGGCCGGCGGGCAAGAGCGGCACCACGGCATCCCATAGAAACGTGCCGGTGCCCAGCGCATGCGCAAAGACAAGGGGCGCGCCCTCGGGGTCGCCCTCGTCGAGGTAATGCAGGGTCACATCGTCCAGTTCGAGAAATGCCATTGTCCCCCCTCAGGCAAATCGGGTGAGCGCCGACTGGAACACATCGGCATCCACATTGCCGCCCGAAATGGTGACTAACACCGCGTCGCCCTCGATCTCGTCACGGCGAAAGAGCGCCGCCGCCAGCGCCACGGCACCGCCCGGTTCCGCCACCAGCTTGAGGCGGGTAAAGGCCAGAGCCACGGCGTGCAGCGCCTCGTCTTCGCTCACGACCAGCCCCGGGCCGCAGAGCCGCCGCAGGATCGGAAAGGTGATCGCCCCCGGTTGCGGTGTCACGATGGCATCGCAGAGACTGCCCGAGGTGCGCGCGTTGCGCATCACCTGCCCCGATGCCAGCGAGCGGGTCACATCGTCGAACTCTTCCGGCTCGCAGGGGCGCGCGCGAAGCCCCGGGCCCTCCGCCTCCAGCGCAAGGGCGATGCCCGAGGTCAGCCCGCCGCCGCCGCAACAGACCAGCACATCGGCGCGGGTGATGCCCATGGCCGCCGCATCCTCGGCAATCTCAAGACCGACAGAGCCTTGGCCTGCGATCACCTCCGGCTCGTCATAGGGTTTGATCAGCGTCAGACCGCGCTCGGCGCTCAGGCCTGCGCCGATGGCGTCGCGATCCTCGGTGGCGCGGTCATAGAGCACCACCTCTGCCCCCAGGGCGCGGGTGTTGTCGATCTTCATGCTTGGCGCGTCTGCCGGCATGATGATCACGCTGGGCACCCCGAATTGCCGCGCCGCCAGAGCCACGCCCTGCGCGTGGTTGCCCGAGGAAAAGGCGATCACGCCCCGCGCGCGGGTGCCCTCATCGAGTGCCGAAACGGCCGCGCGCGCGCCGCGATACTTGAAGCTGCCTGTGTGTTGCAGGCACTCCGGTTTGACGAACACACGCCGTCCGGCGATCTCGTCGAGAAAGGGCGAGGACAAGAGCGGCGTGCGCCTTGCATGGCCCGCCAGACGGGCGGCGGCGGCGCGGATCATTGTGATGTCGGTCATTTTATCTGGTCCAGAAGGGCGTGAATTGCGGCAAGCGCGTGCGGTTCATCGAGAAAAGGCACATGGCCCCGGTCGGGCACGGTGGCGGTGATCAGGCTCGCGTGACGCTCTTGCATCTTGGCGAAGGTTTCAAGGCTCAGGAGGTCGGAATTCGCCCCCCGGATCGCCGCGGTGGGAATATCGCGCAACGCGTCGTAAAGCGGCCAGAGGTCCACCGCCTCGCCCGCGCCCGCTTGGCCCACCAGCGCATCGCGGAGCCGCGCATCATAGCGCAGGCCAAGGCCTCCGCCCGGTTTCTCGTGGAACATGAATTCTGCCTGTTGCCGCCAGCGATCCAGCGGCACACCGGGAAATCCTGCGGCATGGACATGGGCAAGCGCGGCGGCGCAACTGTCCAGATCGGGCTGCGCCGGCTCATTGCCCACGTAATCCATGATCCGTTCGATCCCGATCGGAGCCACCTCTGGCCCGATGTCATTGAGCACGACACCGCTCAGGCGCGCGGGGTGCCCATAGGCCAGCGCCATGCCGATCAGCCCGCCGCGCGAGGTGCCGATCAGCGTGACGCGATCCAGGCCCAGGTGATCCATCAGTTCTATCGCATCCTGCCCCTCGCGCAGGATGTTATAGGACATGAAGTCGGGCGCATGATCCGATTGCCCGCGCCCGCGATAATCCAGGCAGATCACGCGATAGCCCGCCAGATGGGGCAAGACAAAGCTGAAATCGGCGCTGTTGCGTGTCAGCCCGGCTAGGCAGAGGATCGGCGCGCCGGCGCCCTCATCGGTGAAATACAGCGACAGACCATCGGACGTGGTAAACCGCCC
Source organism: Roseovarius sp. (assembly GCF_027019125.1). Classification (GTDB taxonomy): domain Bacteria; phylum Pseudomonadota; class Alphaproteobacteria; order Rhodobacterales; family Rhodobacteraceae; genus Roseovarius. Next base: position 570,650 of record NZ_JALUXE010000027.1, read on the forward strand.
CATCAGCCGCGCACCAGATCGGGAATGCCGGTCAGGTCGCGCAACTGCCGGTGCGGTGTGGCGGGCAGGCGGTCCACCGGATCGCCCGCGCGGTTGACCCATGCGGTCGTGAACCCATAGCCCGACGCGGCAGAGGCATCCCAGCCATTCGACGAGACAAAGAGCACCTCGTCCGGCGCACAGCCAAACCGCTGCCCCACCAGATCGTAGACCACGCGCGCAGGCTTGAAGATGCCCACGCTTTCGACCGACAGCACATCGTCGAGCAGATCGCCAATTCCGGCCGATTTCACCGCCCCCTGCAACATATCCGGTGATCCATTCGACAGGATCGCGGTATTCATCCCCGCCGCTTTCAGGGCGCGCAGCATGGCGGGCACCTCCGCGTAGGCCTCCAGCTCCCAATAGAGCTGCAGGAGGCGGTCGCGCAGGTCGGTATCGTCTTGCAACCCCTCCGATTCCAGCGCCCAATCCAGCCCGTCCTGTGTCACCTGCCAGAACCCGGTATGCTGGCCCATCACCGCGCGCAGCCAGGTGTATTGCAACTGTTTCAGCCGCCATTTTTCCGCAATCGCGGGCCAATGCCGGGCAAAGACCTCACGGCCCGGTTCCGTCGCGGCATTGCGCGCGGCGGCGGCCACGTCAAAGAGCGTGCCATAGGCATCGAAAATGCAGGTTGTGATCGGCATGGTGTCCCCCTCTCTCGTTGCGCGCAGACTGTCACGGATTGACAGGGAAAGGGAAGGGCTGGGTGCACACGGGCGCGTGAGCGGCAGGCTTTGGTTTGCAAATCCGGATCGGGATGCCTAAGTTGCCTCTCAGTCGCATCAAGCACCCGCGCGATTTTGCGTGGCCTTGCAAACCCATCCCCCCAAAGAAGATTGGAAATCCCATGACGCAGGTCAAACCGGGCGATACCGTCCGCATTCACTACACCGGCACGCTGGCCGATGGTGCCACCTTTGATTCGAGCGCAGGCCGCGACCCGCTCGAATTCACCGTAGGCTCCGGCCAGATCATCCCCGGCCTTGACGCCGCGATCCCCGGCATGGCCGTGGGGGACAAGAAAACGGTGCAGGTGCCCGCAGACATGGCCTATGGCCAGCCTGATCCCAACGCCCGTCAGGCCGTGCCGCGTGCCGAGATTCCGGCGGAAATTCCGCTTGATCCGGGCACGCAGCTGCAGATGCAGACCCCGCAGGGTCAGGTGCTGCCGGTGACGGTGGCCGAGGTGACGGAGACCGAGGTCGTGCTCGACGCCAACCACCCGCTCGCGGGCAAGGACCTGACCTTTGCCATCGAACTGGTGGCCATCGCCTGATCGGCGACGTCCCAAGCGGCGCGACCGGCGTTTTCTCGGGTGCGTCACGATCAATGGGAAATACACCCGTCCCGGGCCTGACCCGGGACCGCGCCGCAACAGCGTGGAGGCCCCGGCTCGAAGGCCGGGGCGATGTGAACCCGCCCCGACGCACCTCTGATCCCGGGTGCCCCTGCGGTTATTTCATCAGGTTCTTGACATCCGCCATGCCGATGCCGGGGCTGTAGACATATCGCAATTCCTTGGTCTTGCGCCCCGACTGGTTCCGCTCGGTCCAGATATATTCCATCGAACCGGAATGCCCCTTGTGGGTAAAGGCCGCTTTCGTCACCGTGAGTGTCACCTGATAGCGCGTCGTCTTGCCGCCCGAATGTTCCGACATGGTGTAGCTGCGGGATATCCCGCTCCGCCATGGGCCGACCGGGAAAAAGGCGTCGTCGGTAAAATACCTGTCAGCCGCACCGGGCCGCCTGTCGAGAACCCGCGCCAGCGCCGTGCCGTCCCGGCGCAGCGTGTAATAGCTGGTCTTGGTGCCGGATTGCTCCCATTTCGTGCGCACATAGACCGTCATGCTCTGGCCTGTCACCGGATGGGTCCAGGTGAGCGGCCCCGCGATCCGGCGGACATCGACGGTCCGGTCTACCCGATCCCCGAATTTTGCGCCGGGCACCCCCGCCCAGAGCCCGAACCCAAGCTGTGCCACCGCCCCCGGCGTCTGGATCACCGGTATATCCGGGACGCATCCGGTCGCCGCCGTCAGCGCGCCTCCGGCGAGGGACGCAACAAAGAGGCGCCTGTTGAGTGCTGGTGTCGTCATGACCCGTTCCTTTTCGTCATTCAATGAGCGTGTTGATGATCTCGTGATCAGAAAACGCAGCACCCCGGAGAATATTCCGAGGCGCCGAAAAAATTTCGGTCAACTATCTAATATAAATTGTAAATATCAGAGCACCCCGTGGTGCTCGTCGATCCGGAGCGCTCAGCCGATCTCGAGCAGCACCGCGCCCGCGCGTCCCGGTGTCATCACCGCCTCATGGGCGCTGGCACAGTCCGCCAGCGGCAGGCGCATGGCAATCTCCGGCCGCAACGTGCCCGCCTCAAGGGCGGCATGCAGCCGGGCAATCGCCGCCTCCCGCGCGGGCCACGGCAGAATATAGATCAGCGTGATGTCGATCTTGAGCGCCTTGAAGAGATAGGGGCCAAAAGGCAGCGTCGGGGCCATGTCCTTGCCCGAGCCATAGGCGGCGATGGTGCCGTTGGGGGCCATGACCTCGGCCAGCAGCCCCGCGTTCTGGCCGAATTCCACCTCGATGGCACGGGCAACCCCGCGCCCGCCCGTCGCCGCCATGATCTGCGCCGCAAGATCGGGATCGGCGTAGTCGAACACGTGGCGCGCGCCCGCCGCGCGCACCCGCTCTGCCGCCGAAGACGAGCAGGTTGCGATCACCTCTGCCCCGGCGGCATGGGCCAGTTGCACGGCATTATGCCCCACGGCCCCGGCCCCGCCCGAGATCAAGAGCGTCTGTCCCGCCACCTCGCCGCCGCCAAACACCGTCTGCGCCGCCGTCAGCCCCGGAATCCCGAGCGTGGCGCCCACGTCGAACGACACGCCCTCGGGCAAGGGCACGGCTTGCTCTGCGGGCAGGGCGATGAATTCGGCGGCGGTGCCTTGGCTGCGCTGCCACTGGCCATTCCAGACCCAGACGCGCTGACCGATGCGCCCCGGATTGACGCCTGCGCCCACCGCCGCGATCACCCCGGCCCCGTCCGAATGTGGGATGATTCGCGGATAGGCGGGTTTCGTGACGCCGGGCCGGTTGCCCGCCCGCGCCTTGGCATCCGACGGGTTCACCCCCGAGACATGCAGTCGCACCAGAACCTCGCCCGCCGATGGGGCAGGGATGTCAACATCGCTCAGGTCCAGAACATCGCCCGGCGCGCCAAAGCGCGTGTAGCTGACAGCGCGCATGCTGCGCGGGATCACTTTGTGCGGCGCAGGCGGATCACCACATCCACCGAGGTGATCTCGGCCCCGTCCGGAGCCTTGGGCAGACGCGCGATTTCCAACTCGGCTGCCGGGGCGTCGCTCAGCCGGTTCTCGTCTTCCCAGTAGAAATGCGGATGATCCACCGTGTTGGTGTCAAAATAGCTCTTCGAGCCATCCACCGTCACTTCTTGCAACAGACCGGCGTCGCAAAAGGCGCGCAAGGTGTTGTAGACCGTGGCCAGAGACACCGCCTCGTCGCTGTTCTGCGCATCGGCATAGAGGCTTTCGGCGGTGACGTGACGATGCTGCCCGTCCCCGATCAGCAGGTTTGCCAGTGTCAGGCGCTGGCGCGTGGGTCGCAATCCTGCATCAGAGAGCCATTTCGCGGCAGTCGAACCTACCTCATCGGTCATCGTGGCAAAGGCTTTCATCGTCTCATTCATCCCGTGTTTCGACCAATATAGGGCCTGCATGGGGACGGTTTCAATGAATTTCCTGCGCCGGGCAAATCGGGGCGCGGTGATGTCGCAGGCTTGCATGCGCCTTTTGCGGGATGATAGAGGGGGCACAGACCGGTATTTGCAATGAAGGGGGCCGCCTGCATGGCCGATTATCCAAGCAGCTTCGACCGTGATGACCTGCTTAAATGCGCCCGAGGCGAGTTGTTCGGACCGGGCAACGCGCAATTGCCCGAACCGCCCATGCTGATGATGGACCGGATCACCGAGATTTCCGGTGACGGCGGCGCGCATGGCAAAGGGCATGTGGTGGCGGAATTCGACATCACCCCGGACCTGTGGTTCTTCAAATGCCATTTCCCCGGCAACCCGATCATGCCCGGCTGTCTGGGTCTCGATGGGCTCTGGCAATTGACCGGCTTCAACCTTGGCTGGCGCGGCTGGCAGGGGCGCGGCTATGCCTTGGGCGTGGGCGAGGTGAAACTCACCGGCATGGTGCGGCCCGACCGCAAGATGCTGACCTATTACGTCGATTTCACCAAGGCGGTGCAGACCCGGCGCCTGACCATGGGGGTTGCCAATGGCTGGGTCGAGGCCGATGGCGAGGTGATCTATCAGGTCACGGATATGAAGGTGGCCCTGTCGGAGAACTGAGCAGGCGCAAGGGCAGGGGGGGGCAGATGCGCGGATGGCTTGCAGCACTCCTGAGCATCATCGCCTTGCCCGCTGCCGCCTGTCCCGAGGGCCAGACGCTCTTTCTTGGTTGCGACATGGAGCGGGGCGACAAGGCGCTGCGTGTCTGCCGGAGCGAGACCCATGTGAGCTACAGATTTGGTACCAGGATGGGCGTGCCGGACCTCGCCCTCACGCGCCCGATTGGCGCAGGGGCCGACATCGTGCCCTGGCCCGGCATCGGCCGCACCATCTGGGAGGCGGTGCGCCTGCGCAACAAGGACGTGATCTACGAGGTCTACGCGGGCTTTGATAAATTCGACGCGGTCGACGCCGGCAAACCCGATAGCCGCTTTGGCGGCGTGGTGGTGTTGCAGGACGGCAAAGGCGAGGTTGCCCACCTCAAATGCCGCGCCGGAACGGTGGATTACACCTATTGAGTCCTTTTTGCCAATGGCCGCGCCCCATGATCTAGGGCGCTAAAATCCCCCCTACCCAAAACCTTGCGGCTGTCCTATAGTGGCTGTGGATAACTGGGCATCAGACCCATGACCCAAGAGGCAAGGACAGAAAAGGGGGACGGCCGATGCGCTGCCCGTTTTGCGGAAATATAGATACACAGGTCAAGGACTCGCGCCCCGCAGAAGAGCATGTCTCGATCCGCAGGCGCAGGTTCTGCCCCGGTTGCGGCGGGCGTTTCACCACCTATGAGCGCGTGCAACTGCGCGATCTGGTCGTCGTCAAGTCCAATGGCCGCCGCGAGGATTTCGACCGCGACAAGCTGGAACGTTCGATCCGGATCGCGCTCCAGAAACGACCCATCGAGCCCGAGCGCATCGAGCAGATGATTTCCGGCATCGTGCGGCGGCTGGAAAGCATGGGCGAGACGGACATTCCTTCGAAAACCGTGGGTGAGATCGTGATGGAAAGCCTCGCGCGGATCGACACCGTGGCCTATGTCCGCTTTGCCAGCGTCTACAAGAATTTTCAGGAAGCGGATGATTTCGACCGCTTTGTCAGCGAATTGCGGCCCGAGGACGCGGCCCTCAATCCCAAACCGGACGCGTGAGCGCCGCCGACGCCCGCTTCATGGCGCTGGCCCTGTCGCTGGGGCGGCGGGGGATGGGACAGTGCGCGCCCAACCCCGCGGTGGGCTGCGTCATCGTCAAGGATGGCCGCATCGTCGGGCGCGGATCGACCGCGCCGGGCGGGCGGCCCCATGCCGAACCTCAGGCGCTGGCACAGGCCGGGGCCTTGGCGCGCGGGGCCACGGCCTATGTCTCGCTCGAGCCTTGCGCGCATCACGGCCAGACCCCGCCCTGCGCCGAGGCGCTGATTGCGGCGGGCATCGCGCGGGTGGTGGCCCCCTTTGACGACAATGACCCGCGCGTGGCGGGCCGGGGCTTTGCCATGCTGCGCGCGGCAGGTATCGAGGTGCGCACCGGGGTTCTGGCCAATGAGGCCGGGCGCGATCTGGCCGGGTTCCTCATGCGCAATGAAATCGGGCGGCCTTTGGTGACGCTGAAACTCGCCTCCAGTTTCGATGGCCGCATCGCCACGGCCACCGGCCACAGCCAATGGATCACCGGGCCAGAGGCGCGGCGCGTGGTTCACGGCCTGCGCGCGCGCCACGATGCGGTGATGGTGGGGGCGGGCACGGCGCGGGCCGACGATCCCCAACTGACCGTGCGCGACATGGGCGCGCGGCGCCAGCCGGTGCGCGTCGTGGTCTCGCGCCGCCTCGATCTGCCGCTCTTGTCGAATCTTGCCCGCACGGCGCGCGAGGTGCCGCTCTGGCTCTGTCACGGGCCGCATGTCGATCCGGCGCTGGTCACGGCCTGGCAGGGCATTGGCGCGCGGCTCTTGTCCTGCGAGGTGACGCAAGGCCAGGTTGACCCGGTCTCGGTGCTCAATGCGCTGGGGGCCGAAGGGCTGACACGGGTTTTTTGCGAAGGTGGCGGCGCGCTCGCGGCGTCGCTCCTGTCGGCGGGGTTGGTGGATGAGCTGATCGGCTTTACCGCCGGTCTGGCCATCGGCGCCGAAGGGTTGCCGGGCGTGGGCGCGCTGGGCCTTGCCCGCCTCGATGAGGCTGTGCGCTACCGGCTGGTCGAGACGCGTGTCCTGGGTGGGGACGTGATGCACCGCTGGACGCGCGCCTGACGCTCTCCGAGGCTATGAAAACGGGCGATTCTCAAGGGCGCGCCGCCGCGCCCCCTTCTGCCTTTTATTCCGCCGCGATCGCCATCGCGTGATACGCCTTGATGCGCTGGCAGGGCGACAAAACCAGAGGGCGCGGCTTGATCGCGCGCACATTCATGTCCAGCACTTCGATCTTGCTGCAAACTCCGTTCTCATGCGTGCTCTGCTCGATGTTTTCGAACTCGGTAGAGGTCGCAAAGGCAATCTCGTGCTGAAGCCCCATGTGGTCGCGCAACCGCGCGACATAGGCCAGCCGGGGGTGGGCATTGACGGCCGCGACGCGGCGCGTCCGCGCCAGCGCGAGAAGCATAGGTCCGACGGCAGGGTCCTTGATCGGCGTAGGTCCAGACTGTGTTTCCATGGGAGTGCCCTTTACCAAAAGAGGTGGAATTGAAGTGAGGCGGTGAGACACCGTCGCAGCAACATCGAAGGTGATCGACATACCCGACAGAGGCGGCAGCCCGCGCGCCGCGATCAGGTAGATTTGCCCATTCACGGCAAAGGCCGTCACCGCACGGGTGCAGAGCCGACGGCCGCGCCGACTGACCGTCGAGACATGGCCCGATCCGATATAGTCGAGGGGTTGATGCCGGACCGGCCCATTCCGCAGGCTGAACCGGCATAGCCCGTTCGTGGCCTGTGACAGGGTCTTGTCGGGGGTTTCGATCAAGGCCAGCAGCCCCCCGGACCGCGCGTCGATGAGGCCGGAGTTCACCACACAGCCGTCTGTCAGACTGGCACGGCTGCCGTTGTACTCGTAGACGATTTCACGCGATTTACGCATCTGGATCTGGTCTCCCGCATGTGGGACAGGGGGTTGCACAACTTCAGTATGCACCTGACCTGCGGGCTTTGCATGGCATCCAAAGATAGTTCGCGGGATCTCTCGACAGCAGCGCGCTCCTTCGCGCGCAACAGGCGCCGCGCCGTGACAGGACCGCCGCCTTGAGGCTGCGGTCCCGTGTCGCGTCCGCCCAAGGAGGGCTCAGCCCAGTTCCGCCAATCGCGCCAGCGCCGCGCGCAACTTGCCCTCTTCTTCCTCGCGCAGGGCAAGGTTCTCGCGCGCTTCTTCCACCACCTCTTCGGGGGCAGAAGCCACGAAATTGGGATTCTTCAGCCGCCCGCGCAGGCCGCCCAGTTCCTTTTCCAGCTTGGCCAGCGTCTTTTCCAGCCGGGCCTTTTCCTCGGCCACGTCGATGATATCGGCCAGAGGCAGGCCAAAGCTGCCGCCCTCCACCGCCACGGTGACGCACCCCTTGGGGAAGCTCTCCGCATCGCTCAGGCTCTCGACCCGTGCGAGGCGCTTGATCATCACCTCGTTGCGCGCCCAGGCTCCGCGCCCGGCCTCGTTCAACTCCGTCACCAAGAGCGGCACATAGAGCCCCGCAGGCACATGCATCTGCGCCCGCGCCGAGCGGATTTGCTCGATCAGACCAATGACCCAGTTCATCTCGCGGTCGGCCTCGGCGTCGATCAACTCGACCCCGTAGGTCGGCCAATCGCCATGCACCAGCATCTTCGCGCGTGTGCCCAAGGTGCCCCAGAGTTCTTCGGTGACGAAGGGCATGATCGGATGTAGAAGGATCAGACATTGGTCGATGACCCAGGCCATCACCGCCTGTGTCTCGGCCTTGGTCGCGGCATCCCCATCCAGCAAGAGAGGCTTTGAAAACTCGACATACCAGTCACAGACCGTGCCCCAGACAAAGGCATAGAGCGTGTTGGCGGCGTCGTTGAAGCGGAAGTTTTCCAGCGCCTCATCGACAGCGGCCCGCGTCTTGGCGGTCTCGCCGATGATCCATTTGTTGACCGTGGCGGCGGGGCTGGGCACCGCGCCCGCGCTGCCCACGGCGCCGTTCATCTCGGCAAAGCGCGCGGCATTCCACAGCTTGGTGGTGAAGTTGCGATAGCCCGCGATGCGTTCTTTCGACAGCTTCAGATCGCGCCCCATGGCCGCCATCGAGGTCAGGGTGAAGCGCACGGCATCGGTGCCATACTCGTCGATCAAATCAAGCGGATCGAGCACATTGCCAAGCGACTTGGACATCTTCTTGCCCTTCTCGTCGCGCACGAGGGCGTGGACATAGACATGAGAGAAGGGTTTTTGCCCGACCACGGCATATTGCATCATCATCATCCGGGCGACCCAGAAAAAGATGATGTCGAAGCCGGTGATCAGGACGGAGGTGGGGAAATATCGCTTGAGTTCGTCCGTGGTCTCGGGCCAGCCCAGCGTGCCGATGGGCCAGAGGCCCGACGAGAACCAGGTGTCGAGCACGTCGGGATCACGCCAGACCGGATAGACCAGATGGGTCGGGTCCTGCGTGGCGGTATAATCGGCCAAGGCACTGGCCAGACGGTGCAGCGCCGCTTCGCGGCTCTCGACCTCGACCACCTGCATCGAGGCGAGCGGCACCGGCAGACTGGCCAGACGTTCGTGAAAGGCGTCCGTGACCCCCGCGAAATCCGCGCCGCATTCCATCAGCGGCCCCAGATGCCCCTCGTTCAAGAGGCGCAGCATCTCCACCAGATCGAGCGTGCCATCGCCCTCGTCATCGTGGAAATCCGGCGCGCTGAGGTCGAACCCATACCACACCGGAATCTGATGCCCCCACCACAGTTGCCGTGAGATGCACCAGGGCTCGATATTCTCCAGCCAGTGGAAATAGACCTTGCGATCACTCTCGGGCAGGATCGTCACTTCGCCCGAGCGTACGGCATCGAGTGCCGGACCAACGATCTTGGCGGTATCGACGAACCATTGATCGGTCAGCATTGGCTCGATCACCACCTTCGAGCGGTCGCCAAAGGGCTGCATGATCGGCTTCGCCTCGACAAAGGGGACCATCTCGGGCGCCGGTTCGGCGCTGTCCTCGGCGTCCCGGGCTTGTGCCGGGACCTCCACCATCACCGCCAGCCCTTCGGCCGTGATCTCCTCGACGACCCGCTTGCGCGCCTCGAACCGGTCCAGCCCGCGCAGGTGGTCGGGGATGAGGTTGAGCGTATCAATCTCCTCGGGCGTGAATGCCGCCCCTTCCGCAATCTCTTGCGCCCGCGCGGCACAGTCCGCATAGGGCGCACCATCGGCCCGCATCTGCGCGCGCGTGTCCATCAGGCGATACATCGGGATGCCATTGCGGCTGGCCACGCCATAGTCGTTGAAATCATGCGCCCCGGTGATCTTGACCGCGCCCGAGCCGAAATTCGGATCGGGATAGTCATCGGTGATGATCGGAATGAGGCGGCGATGTTCCTTGGGTCCCACGGGAATTTCGCAGAGCATCCCCACGATGGGCGCATAGCGCGCATCCGACGGATGCACCGCAACCGCGCCATCGCCCAGCATGGTTTCGGGGCGCGTGGTGGCGATGGAAATGTAATCGCGCGTCTCGCGCAGGGTCACGTTGCCGTCGGCGTCCTTCTCGACATATTCATAGGTCTGCCCCCCCGCGAGCGGATATTTGAAATGCCACATATGGCCCGCGACCTCGATATTCTCGACCTCGAGATCTGAAATCGCCGTCTCGAAATGCGGGTCCCAATTCACCAGCCGCTTGCCGCGATAGATCAGGCCCTTGTGATACATATCGACAAAGACCTTGATCACCGCGTCATGGAAATTGCCCTCTTCCCCCGCAGGCGCCCCCGGCGCGCCCGACATGGTAAAGGCATTGCGCGACCAGTCACAGGAGGCCCCCAGCCGCTTCAACTGGTTGATGATCGTGCCGCCCGACTGGGTTTTCCACTCCCAGACCTTCTTGAGAAAATCCTCGCGCCCCATTTCGCGCCGCGAGGGCGCACCCTCGGCGGCCAGCTTGCGCTCGACCACCATCTGCGTGGCGATGCCGGCGTGATCCTGCCCCGGCTGCCAGAGCGTGTCATGCCCGCGCATCCGGTGCCAGCGAATGAGAATATCCTGAAGCGTGTTGTTGAACGCATGGCCCATGTGCAGGCTGCCGGTCACATTGGGCGGCGGAATCATGATGCTGAAGGTCTCGGCACCCGGTGCCGCATTGGCCCCGGCCCGGAACGCGCCCGCCTCCTCCCACGCCTGATAGAGCCGTGTCTCGGCCTCTGCCGCGTTGAATGTCTTTTCCATCGCCATGACGTCGTGATCCTGCAAAACCGGGTTTTCACCTGCTCTACCTAATGTGGGATCAGAGGAAAAGCCAAAGCACGGATTTTCTTGGCCCATCTGCGTGACAACAGGGGGCGAAGTGACGCAGACTGCTCCCAGCAGATTGGCAGGGAGAATAGGCAGATGGAGGGGGTCCGGCAATGGCGGATGCGCCGGGATGGCAACGCCAGCAAGATTGATCTCAGCGGCACGGCCCCTGCGGACTGGTCTGCGCCTGAGACGCTGACCTGGGTGCATGTCAATTGCGCCCAACCCGGCGCGCGTGACTGGCTCGAGGCAACGACGCTGGAGCCATTGGTGCTGCGTGCCCTGCTGGCCCCTGAAACCCGGCCACGCGCGACCGTGCATGGGTCCGGCGTGCTGATCAATCTGCGCGGTGTCAATCTCAACCCCGGGGACGAGGTCGAAGATATGGTGTCCCTGCGCATGTGGGTGACCGAAGGGGTGGTGGTCAGCGTGCAACTGCGCCGTCTGATGGCGGTGAGCGATGTCATGGAGGGGATCGCGAACAATCAGGCACCGGACGGGGCGGCGGAACTGGTGGCGCGTCTGGCGCTGCGGCTTGCGGACCGCGCAGAGCCTGTGGTCGCCGGGTTGAACGAAAGACTGGATGTGCTCGAGGATCAGGTGATCGACAATCTGAGCGTGCTGGACCGGCGCGAACTGGCCGACGTGCGGCGCATTGCCATCATGTTGCGCCGGCACATGGCACCGCAACGCGATGCGCTCAGCACCTTCGAGATCGAGGACATGCCGTGGATCCGCAGCCATGATCGCAGCCGCTTGCGCGAGGCCACAGAACGGGTGACGCGGCTGGCCGAGGAACTCGACGCACTCCGCGACCGCGCGCAGGTGGTGCATGATCAGATCATGGACGCCCGCGCCGAAACGATGAACCGTCAGATGCTGCTCTTGTCCGTGGTGGCGGCAATTTTCCTGCCGCTGGGGCTGATCACCGGGCTTTTGGGGATCAACGTGGGCGGCATTCCCGGCGCGGATGACGCGCGCGCGTTCTGGGCGGTCTGCGTCGGGCTGGTGGTGTTGGGGCTGGGCTTGATGGCACTGTTCTGGCGCATCGGGCTCTTGGGGCGGCGTTAGCCCCGGTTCTGTCGTGCCTCTGCCACGGCGGCATCGGTGAGCGGCGCGCGCGCGCCCGCCCGGATCACCGCCGGATCATAGGGCTTGCGTGCAAACACCTCTTCGACCATCGGGGCAAAGAATTCCAGCGGCAGGTCATCATGATCGGGATCAAAGCTGGCCTGATCCCAGCGTTCGCAGAACTCGGCGCAATCGTCGAAATAGGCGTGGCCCCGGTGACGCTCGCGCTTGTGCTGGTCAAACCCCTCAAGGTGGTGGCCGTAATAGAGCATCTGGAAATCGCCATGCGTGGACACACACCAGGTGCATTGTTCGCGCAAGAAGGGCTTGAGGATCGTCGCCGCGTATTCGTCGTGATTGTAGGGCGCATAGATGTCGCCGATGTCGTGCAAGAGCGCCGCAACCACCCAATCGACATCCGCGCCGTCGCGCCAGGCCCGCGTGGCCGACTGAAGAGAGTGCCCCAGCCGGGTGATCTGATAGCCGGACAGGCTCTGATCCAGCTCGACCAGCGCTTTCAGCAGCCGTTTGGCGGTGTGTCGGGTATGGTCAATCTCATGCGCGGTGAGGAATTCGTATTCCTCCTTGGTGCCATCCTTCATCTGCCTGAAACTGACCGTGTCCATGTCCGCGACTCCGCCGGTGTGATTGCGGTCAGCCTGCTGTAGTTAGTCCCCCCGGTCAAGTTTGGTCGAAAGGTGTATGAGGCTTTCCGAACCTTTGACCCCTTTTGCCTCGCCGATCCGGTCCAGCGTCTCATCCAGCGCCTCGGTGGTGTTGGCCTCGATCGTCACGATCAGATCGAACCGCCCCGAGGTGGTATGCACCCGCCGCACCTGTGGCAGCGATTTCAGCCGCGCCAGCACCGCCGGGCCCGACCGCGGCTCTATGCTGACAAGGGCGGTGGCGCGCAGGGCAGGGCGGGCGCTCTGGCTCAAGCGCACGCTGTAACCTGCGATGACACCTGTGTTTTCCAGCCGCTCAAGCCGCGCTTGCACCGTGGTTCGCGCCAGACCCAACCGGCGCGCCAATGTGGCCACCGGCAGGCGGGCGTTTTCCTGCAAGAGCGCGATCAGCGCGCGATCTGTTTCGTCGGTTTGCATCACGACTCCGGCATTATGACGAAAGTTTCCTACAATCTATACGAAACGCCACCCTGAATCGACGAGAATTCGCGGCACACTCAAAGAAAACACGCCGCAGATTGAGGTATGCCCGATGAAAAACGCCGCCCCCTGGTCCGATCCGCGCGCGCATCTGACGCGCCAGACCCCCGATGCGGCGCTGCTCTATTTCTCGCCAGACCGGCTTCAGGCCACGGCGCGCGCCTTTCAGGCCGGGTTTCCCGGCCTTGTGACCTATGCGGTCAAGGCCAATCCCGGGGCCGAGGTGCTGGCCAATCTGGTGACGGCAGGCATCACCGCCTTTGACGTGGCCAGCCCCGAGGAAATGCGCGCCGTGCGCGCCGTCTGCCCACGCGCCGTGCTGCATTACAACAACCCCGTGCGCTCCCTGCCTGAGATCGAGGTCGCGGCGCAGATGGGCGTGGCCTCCTATTCCATCGACTGCCTGCGCGAGTTGGACAAACTGACGGGGCGCATTGCCCCCGATGCCGAAATCACCGTGCGTCTGGCCCTGCCGGTGCGGGGGGCGGCCTATGATTTCGGGGCCAAGTTCGGGGTCGGTGCGGACCGGGCCGAGGAACTGCTGCGCGCCGTGGCAGAACGGGGCTTTACCCCTTCGATGACCTTTCATCCCGGCACCCAATGCGCCGACCCCGCCGCGTGGGGGGCCTATATCGGCGTCGTGGCGGATGTGGCGCGCAGGGCGGGCGTGCGTCTGGCGCGGATCAACGTGGGGGGTGGTTTTGCCGCGCATCGCACGGGCAATGCCCCGGACCTGAGCGCGATCTTCAGCCATATCGGGGCCGAGGTCGCCCGCGTCTTTGGCGCGGATGCCCCGGCGCTTGTCTGCGAACCGGGCCGCGCCATGGTGGCCGAGGCGTTCAGCCTTGCGGTGCGGGTCAAGGCGCTGCGCGACAGCGGCGCGATTTTCCTCAATGACGGGGTTTACGGCGGCCTCACCGAAATTCGCGACATCGGCGCGCCGGACCGCATCACCGTTCTGGCCCCCGATGGCACGCCGCGCCACGGCGCGCCATGCCCGCGCGTGGTCTTTGGCCCCACCTGCGACAGCATCGACCGGCTGCCCGATCCCTTGCCCTTGCCCGAGGATCTGGCCGAGGGCGATTACCTGCTGATTTCCGGCATGGGTGCCTATACCCGCTGCCTCAGCACCGATTTCAACGGCTATGGCCTGCGCGAGGTTGTGACCGTGGCGCAACTGTAACACCGCGCTCACGGCGAATTTCATGGAATCGCAACGGATTTCTGCGCAAGCTGGGGCCATGATCCGTCGGCGCGCGGAACAGGTCAGGCGCGCCGCCGAAGGGCAAAGGCAGGTGCGTCATGTCGTGGCGGAGTTGGACCAAGAGCGTATTCGACTGGCTTAGACCGGGCCAGAATGAGGCGCATCCAGCCTTTGGTCACCGGCGCGGCCCGGTCAACCACGTTCTGATCCTTGATGGCACGATGTCGAGCCTCACACCGGGGTACGAGACAAACGCGGGCCTAACCTACAAATTGCTGCGCGAGGTGTCGGGGGCCAATCTCTCGCTCTATTACGAGGCGGGGATTCAATGGCGCGACTGGCGCGCGACCGGCGATATCATCCTGGGGCGCGGCATCAACCGGCAAATCCGCCGCGCCTATGGTTATCTCGCCAATCGCTACCGCCCCGGCGACCGGATTTTCCTCCTGGGCTATTCGCGCGGCGCCTATGCGGTGCGCTCCTTGGCCGGGGTGATCGACCGCATCGGTCTCTTGCGCGCCGAGTCTGCGACCGAACGCAACGTGCATCAGGCCTTTCGTCATTATCGCTGCACGCCCTCTGGTCGCGCCGCACAGGCCTTTGCCCGCGCCAATTGCCATGAGAATACGCATGTCGAGATGATCGGCGTCTGGGATACGGTCAAGGCGCTGGGCCTGCGCATCCCCGTCCTCTGGCGCTTTCGCGCGGATGCCCATGGCTTTCACAATCACCACCTCGGGCGCACCACGCGGCACGGCTATCACGCGCTGGCCCTCGATGAGACGCGCAATGCCTACACGCCTGTCCTCTGGGAATGCCCGCCCGACTTCGACGGTCATGTCGAACAGGTCTGGTTCCGGGGCTGTCACTCGGATGTGGGCGGGCAGCTTTGCGGCATCCACGCCGCGCGCCCGCTCGCCAATATCCCGCTGGTCTGGATGCTCGAACGGATGGAAGGCTGCGCGCTGCCCTTGCCCGCAGGCTGGCGCGTGCGCTTTCCACAGGATGTCAACGCGCCCTCGGTGGGCACATGGGCCGGTTGGGGCAAGATACTGTTGCTGCGCAGCCGCCGCGTGGTCGGGCGCGACCGCTCCGAACGCCTGCATGAGAGTGTGGGGGGATTGGCCCCGCGGCGCTGGAGTGGCCCGCGCCTCACCGGCATGGTCAAGGAACAGGGGGGCACCTGACGCCCGCGCCGCTCAGTCCCTGGGCGTGCCGGTCTCTTCCAACTGCGACAAAAGCATGGTCTGCAATTCCGCCTCCAGTTCCCGCGCGCGGGTGATATAGGCCTCGTTATCCAACGTCGGGCGCGCCGGATCCCAGAGCGCTGCCAGTTCCCGCACCGATTGCCGGTCATGGTGGTAAAAGGTCTTTTCCAGCTCTGCCGCCTCGAACTCGCTCAGCCCCATGTTTTCCAGCACATAGCGCCCCGCGCGCAATGAGCTGTCGAACATCTCGCGCACGATGTCATTGGCCCCCGCCTGATACAGCCGGAACACATGCGTGCGGTCATAGGCGCGCGCGATGATGTGCAGGTCCGGGCATTCACGCCGGGCAAAGCTGACCAGCCGCACCGTCGCCTCGGGATCATCGAGGGCGGCCACCAGCACCCGCGCCCGTGCCAGCCCCGCCGCATGCAAGAGGTCAGGACGCGTCGGATCGCCAAAGAAGCCCCGCACGCCAAACCGCCGCATCCGCTCGATGGCCATGAGGTCGTGATCCAGCACCACGGTCTCGAACCCGCTCGAACGGACCAGGCGGTTGACCACCTGCCCAAACCGCCCGATACCCGCGATGATCACCGGTCCGGTCTGATCTATCGTATCGGCTTCTGGGGTCTCGCCCCCGTCGCGCAGGTTGCGCGACAGCACGTCGTAGAGAATGAACAGAAGCGGCGTGATCAGCATCGTCAGCGCGATCACCAGCAGGATCACCTCGCTCAGACCGGCCGGCAGAACATGCTGCTGCACCGAAAACGCCACCAGCACAAAGCCGAATTCCCCCGCCTGCGCCAGCGACAGGGTAAAGAGCCACAGATCGCGCCCGCGCAGCGCAAACACCCGCCCCAGCACATAAAGCACGGTGCCCTTGGTCACGATCACCGCCAGCGCCAATCCCACGATCAGCACCGGCGCACCAAACAGCACGGTGAAATTGATCCCCGCCCCCACGGTGATGAAGAAAAGCCCCAGAAGCAGCCCCTTGAAAGGGGCAAGATCGCTTTCCAACTCGTGCCGGAATTCGCTGTTGGCCAGAACCACCCCGGCCAGAAACGCGCCCAGGGCGGGCGAGAGCCCCACCAGCGTCATCAGGAACGAAATCCCGACCACGATCAGCAGGGCAATCGCCGTGTACATCTCGCGCAGACGCGCGGCGTGGATGAACCGGAACATCGGCCGGGTCAGGTAAACCCCCGTCAGAATGATCGCGGCCACCGCCGCGATCGTGACCAGCGTCGCCCCCCAGCCGGGCAAAGAGGCGATGAAACTCTGTGCCGCCTCATGCGGCCCGCTGGCCCCATGCCCCGCGTCGGGCGTGTCGCGCGACAACAGCTCGCCCAGGATCATCTCGGGCGTCTTGGGCATCGCCAGGAGCGGCAGAAACGCCAGCATCGGGATCACGGCAATATCCTGCGTCAGCAGCACCGAAAAGGCCGACCGCCCGCCGCCCGTCTGCATCAGCCCCTTTTCCGACAGGGTCTGCAGCACGATAGCCGTGGACGAGAGCGCAAAGATCAGCCCCATGGCCAAGGCGATGCTCCACCCCAGCCCCAGAACGTAAATCCCCGCCACCATCACCGCCAGCGTCGTGGCGGTGATCTGCAACCCACCCAAGCCCAACAGCCGGTGCCGCATATCCCAGAGCGCGCGCGGCTCCAGCTCCAGCCCGATGAGAAACAGCATCATCACCACGCCGAATTCGGCGACATGCTGCAATTCGGCGGTCTCGTGCCCGCCCACAAGGCCCAGGACCGGCCCGATCAAAATACCCGCCGCCAGATAGCCGAGCACCGAGCCAAACCCCAGCCGCGCCGCAATCGGCACGGCGATCACGGTGGCGGCAAGGTAAACCGTGGCCTGAAACAGGAACCCGTCCATCAGCGGGGCATGGGATGGTGCAGGGGCATGGCGTTACCCTTTGGGCATGCGCAGCACAACATCGCGCCCGCGTTTGATATAGCGCAACTCTGCGTCGCCGATCGCCGACACCTGCCCGCCATCCAGCCGGTCGCCCACCTGCACCTTGTGATAGCGGCCATTCGACAGGCGCACCAACGCGCGGCGGCTCTGCGGGCTGCCATAGACGCCGATCAGGTTGACGTTGCGCAGATTGATGGCGTTGGTCTCGGTCGCCGACCGCGCGACCGAGGCGGTGGTGGGAATATTGGGCGCCGTGCGTGCTGCGGCAGCGGTCTGTATTTCAGGCTCTTCATCGTCGCCCGGCGTCGCCCGATCCGTTTGCGGTGCGCGTGCGGCCTGCTCCATATCCTGCGGCCGCAGCTTGGGCTTGATCGAGGTGCCCACCGCCTGGGGCAGGCCTGCGGCGACGGACCCGCGATTGGCCTCGATCAATGCCGCCGCCAACGAGGCAGAACTGACCTCGGCAGGCTGGACCTCGGGGGCGGGCGGTGGTGCGGCAGCGGCGGCTGCCGCCTCGATCACCGCTTGCGGGCGCAGACGCGGGCGCAGCGCCGCAAGCTCAGAGCGTGTAAGCCCCGATAGCGCGCCGCGCTCTTGCTGCTCGATCAGGTTTTCGGGCCGCGTGCGGGGCCGGATCCCGCGCAACCGCGCATCCGCGGCATCGGGTTCGGCGTTTGCGGCCGGTTCCGGGGCGGCCGGGGCCGCAAACCTGCTCTCCGGCGGGCGCACCGGCGGCGGACCAGAGCGCACCAACACCCCGTCAGGCGTCAACGCGCCCTCGGGCGTGGCCTGCACCAGGCCGCGCGCATCACGGGTGAACTGCGTTCCCGGTGGTGCGGGGGGCGCGGGGGTCTCGGGGCGACGGTCGAGGGCTCTGTCAGGCTCGGGGGGCAGGGCCACGGCATCCTGGAAATTCAACGCTTCGTCAAGCGAGGTTTGATAAAACTCATCAAGATCAATGGTGTCGGTCTGCGCTGGCGGGTCCGGCGCAAAGGGCCAGATGCCGGTGGCCGCATAGCGCGCGTTCAATTGATCCGGTGTCAACTCTTCAGGTTGCGGCGGCGTTTCGGCCACAGCTTCCGGCGCGGGCGCGACAGGCTCGGCCCCGGATGGCGCAAGCTCCGGCGCAACCTCAGCCGCGATCTCCGGCTCCGGCTCCGGTTCGATCGGGGGTGTCAACGCAATCGCGGGCGCATCCTCGCCCGAACCGGCCGATTGATCGCCGCCGCCAAAGAACGTGGACCACGCCGCCACCCCCACCAGAAAGAGCAGCAAAAGCGCCGTCATGATCAACCCGAGAAACCGGGGCTTGCCCCGGGTCGTCGGCTGGCCGCGCGCGCCAAACACCGTCATACGGGTGGCCTCATCGGCAGGCTTGGCCGCCCCCCGTTCAGGCGGTGCGGCCTTGTCCCGGCGCGCAATCAGCCCGGCCAGACCAGACCCCTGCGCCGGTTCGGGGGCAAGGCTGGCTGCGGCCAGATCGGTCAGCGCCGGATCGGCCCCCCCGGTCAAGAGCGTGGCCGACCCCGGTCGCGGCAACGTGGGGGCTGTGGCGCTACCCGGCAGCGGCGTGATCCGCGCGGCCCCCTCCAGTTTGGGTGCCCCCGCAACCGGCGCGTCCCGTTCGGCCCGGACGCTGGAAAACGACAGCGCGGGCAGGTCCGGCTCTGCCTTCACCGCTGGCGCGGTCGGCACATCCGGCGCCGGGGCCGGCTCTGACGCCTTTGGCTGTACCACCGCAGGCTCTGCATCCGGCGTCGCGGGCACCGCGCTCTCGACCGGGGGCGCAACATCGGGCAGGCGCGCGCTGCCCAGAATGCGCACCGGCTCCGTGTCGCGGTCCACGCCCTGCGCCTGCGCCGCCGCACCAAAGAACGGCTCGCCTGCGAAACGATCCGATTGGGGCCGCGCCACGAAACTGACCGGGTTGAACTTGTGTTCCGCCGCAAAGGCCTCGGCCTCGTCCAGGGTCTCGCTTGCCACGGCGGCGATATAGAGACGGCCCCCGTCCACGCTCCAGTCATAGACCAGATCGTCGATGTGATAGGGCGTGGCCCCTTCCAGCGCCTCGGCGGCAGCCCTGTCATAATCCCTGTCCGGCGCACTCGACGCGGGCAGGTCCATGTATTTGATCTGCGCGTCGGGGATGATCAGCTTGGTCGTCAATCCCGAGGGATCAAGCCGCGCCGCCTTGGCCCGGAGCGCCGCCAGTTCGCCCGCCAGATCCGCCGCATCCAGCTCCACATCGCCCACGAGATGCCAGCCCGCGCTGCCCGTGCGGTGCAAAAGGGCGATGCCTTCGAAAGAAAGGGACAGGGCGAAATTCGGTTTCATGGGGAACGCTTTAACACTCGTCCGGCTTCGACGGGAGTCCTTGTTCGTGGTCCCGCCATCCTACAGCAGCTTCGCGCCGAGGCCAACCATCCGGTCGCGCCCCGGCGCCCTGCCGGTCAGGCGCTCGCCTTGGCCAGCGCCTGCTCGAGGTCTGCGATGAGGTCCTTGGCATCCTCGATCCCGATGGAAATCCGCACCACATTGGGCGCGGCCCCGGCGGCGGTCTGTTGCTCGGGCGTCAGCTGCCGGTGGGTGGTCGAGGCCGAGTGAATGATGAGCGACCTTGTATCGCCCAGATTGG
This sequence comes from Roseovarius sp., assembly GCF_027019125.1. GTDB lineage: Bacteria > Pseudomonadota > Alphaproteobacteria > Rhodobacterales > Rhodobacteraceae > Roseovarius. Next base: position 590,668 of record NZ_JALUXE010000027.1, read on the forward strand.
CCACATGGCTGAAGAGGTTGAGGTTATCCACCAGCTTCATGCAGGCGTCATAGCCCCCCTTGAGCGCGACGGTAAAAAGCCCGCCCGCGCCCTTGGGGCAAATCCGCGCCACCCGGTCATGCCAGGGCGAGGATTCGAGCCCCGCATAGGTCACGCCCTCGACCGCCGGATGCGCCTCCAGCCAGGCCGCCACCTTTTCCGCGTTCTCGACATGCCGCGCCATGCGCAGCGACAGCGTCTCGATCCCCATCAGCGTGTAATGCGCCGCCTGCGGATTGAGCGTCATGCCCAGATCGCGCAGCCCGATGGCAATGCCGTGAAAGGTGAAGGCCAAGGGGCCAAAGGTCTCGTGGAACTTCAGCCCGTGATAGGCAGGCTCGGGGGCCGAGAGCGAGGGGAACTTGTCGGAGGCCGACCAGTCGAAGCGCCCCGAATCGACCACCACACCGCCCGTTACCGTGCCATTGCCGGTCAGGAACTTGGTCATCGAATGCACCACCAAGGTCGCGCCATGTTCGATCGGGCGGCACAGATAGGGCGTGGCCGAGGTGTTATCGACAATGAGCGGCAGTCCCGCCTTGTCGGCCACCGCCGCCACCGCATCCAGATCGGTGATATAGCCGCCCGGATTGGCGATGGATTCGCAGAATACCGCGCGGGTGTTGTCGTCAATGGCGGCGGCAATGGCGTCCAGATCGTCGAAATCGACGAATTTGGCCGACCACCCAAAGCGCTTGATCGTCTGGCTGAATTGCGTGATCGACCCGCCATAGAGCCGCGTCGAGACCACCACATTCAGCCCCGGACCCATCAGCGGAAAGAGCGCCATGATCTGCGCCGCATGGCCCGAGGAACAGCACACCGCGCCCGCGCCCCCCTCCAACGTCGCCACCCGCTCTTGCAGCGCGGCAACGGTCGGATTGGTCAGGCGCGAATAGATATACCCCACCTCTTGCAGGTTGAAGAGCGCGGCGGCGTGATCGGCATCGCGAAACACATACGCCGTGGTCTGGTAAATCGGCACCTGCCGCGCACCAGTGGCCGGATCAGGCCGCGCGCCCGCGTGAACCTGCAACGTGTCAAACCCATAGTCCATGGCCAATCCTCCCATATCAAAAGCCTTGCAAACCCGGTTACGGCATCGCTAGGTGCCATGCAACGGGCATGAGGAGACAGACTATGGCACATCCCTTTCATCTTGCAATCAATGTGACCGATCTGGATGAGGCGCGGGCGTTTTATGGCGCGCTTTTGGGCGGGATCGAAGGGCGCTCGACCGAGACCTGGGTCGATTTCGACTTCTTCGGCCATCAGCTCAGCCTGCATTTGGGCGCACCTTTCGCGACGCATGCTACCGGCAAGGTCGGCGATCACATGGTGCCGATGCCGCATTTCGGCGTGGTGCTGCCGCTCGACATCTGGCGCGGCGTGGCTGACCGGCTGACGGCGGCGGGGGTCGATTTCGTCATCCCCCCCTCCGTGCGCTTCGAGGGGCAGCCGGGCGAACAATGGACCATGTTCTTTCGCGACCCCTCGGGCAACCCCGTCGAGGTCAAGGGCTTTGCCGATATGAATGCGGTCTTTGCCGCCTGAGGCTCAATAGGGGTGGTCGCGCCCATCCCAGGTCTGAAAGCATCCCGTTGACGCCGAATCCAGCGCCGCGAACCGCGCCACAAGGCCGGTGGCGGCCTCCTCAACCGAGATCTCGGCGCTGTTGCCGCCCATTTCGGTGCGCACCCAGCCGGGGTGATAGATGCCCACGGCGATGCCGTCGCCCGCGAGATCACTGGCCAGATTGCGCCCGAGGTTGAGCGCCGCGGCTTTCGAGGCGCGATAGATATAGCTGCCGCCCGGCGCGCGGGTGTGGCTGGCCATCTGGCTGGAAATGATCGCGATTTTCGCGCTTGTGCCCGCCCGCAGATGCGGCAGAAGCGCCTGCACGGTCAGGAATACCCCCGTCACGTTGGTGGCAAAGGTCTCGGCCCACATCTGCGCCGGATAGCCCCCGTCCAGCGACTGCCCCTTGTCGAGATACACACCGGCGTTGCAGATCAAGAGGTCCACCGCCCGCTCGCCCAGCCCTGCGGCCAGCGCCGCACAAGACGCGGGATCGGTCACATCCAGCGCCACCTCGTCCCCGGACGGTGTGCGCGCCGTGGCGGTCACGTCATGGCCCGCGTTGCGGTAGTGATCGGCCAGAGCGCGGCCGATGCCACGATTGGCACCGGTGATCAGGATATGCATGGGAATACCTTTCGGTCAGTTGGATTTGCGGCGCGGGACAAAGGGCAGGGGGGCCACCGGCACGCCATCCTCGATCAGCTTGCGCGCCTCTTCGGGTCTCGCCTCGCCATAAATGGCGCGCTCGGGGGCCAGGCCATCATGCATCTCGCGCGCTTCGCGGGCGAAGTTGAGGCCGACATATTCCGAGTTTTCCTCGATCTGCCGCTTGAGCAGCGCCAGCGCCTGTTCGGCGGGGGTGGGGGCGGGGGCCGGCATCTCATCGGAGGCGCTGCGCAGGCTGGGGGCCATCAGCGCCTTGTCCACGTCCGAACTCCCGCACACGGCGCAGGTCACCATGCCCGCAGCGTGCAACTTGTCAAAGGCGGCAGAGGATTGGAACCAACTGTCGAACGCATGATCGTCGGCGCATTTGAGAGTGAACTTGATCATTTCCGGGTCCATCACATCGCCGCCGATAGTTACGCCGACCGGCGGGAATTTCAAGCTATGCTTTTGATCTTTCAGCCTGAGCGCCTGCGCCCGGGGCTTCGCGTGACCGAGATTAATACCCAACTAAAAAAATCAGAATTGACATTCCTGATTGTTTGAGTCAGAAAAAGGGGGCCAAGCCAGCCCGGTCCTGCGGTCAGCCCGGCCCAACCTGTAACAGAGGACCGAACCGCCATGTCACACCGTCTTTCCACACCCGCCGGGGTATCCGCATGATCCGCGCCCAGACCAAATCCGACCCCACTCTGGTGGCCGAGGCCGCCTGCCACGACGCCCGCGCCCTGACCAACGGGGCCAATACCGCGCTCATCGTTCTGGATGGGCAAATCTACACGCTGCGCATCACGCGCGCGGGCAAGCTGATCCTGACCAAATGAAACACGCGCGCGACTGGACCGGACAGATGCCGGTGGATCAAATGACGCAGATGGACGGGCTGAACCGCCTGACCGTGGCGGCTCTGCGCGCGTGGAACGCGGACGGCGCGCTGCGCGCCCATGCGCTCCTGTGCGAGCGCTTGGCCGAACCGATGGCGCTTGCCGCCTTCGAGGCTTTGCAGGACCTGACCGAGGTGCTGGGCCCGCATATCCGCCGCCCCCTGCGCTGCCACGCGCCGCAGTGCGCTTGCGTCGGGCTCGACGAGGCCGCCTTTGCCCGCTTCGTCGAAGAGGCGGCGCTGGGCGAGCGCGAGGATGCGCTCCTTCTGGCCAGCATTCTGGTGCAGGCCCGCGCCATCCTGCCGCTGACCGATGCGGCGGCGCGCCTTGGCCTCTGCCTGCACCGCGCCGCGCGCGCCGCGTCACGCATCCCCGACCCCGCCAGCGCAACCCGGCACTAGCCGCAAAAGGGACCTCCCCGATGATGATCTGTCACTGCATGGCCATTTCCGATGCCGACATCCGCCGCGCGATGGACTGGATGCGCGCGGCCGATCCCGAGACATTGATCACCCCCGGCAAGGTCTATCGCGCGCTGGGCAAGCGCGCCGATTGCGGCGGATGTTTGCCGCTGTTCATTGAAACTATGCGTCAGGCGCATAGCTATAGCATACCCATGCACCTGCGCGCACCTAGTCGCGCATCCACACAGGGAGAACCACATGAAGGGCGACACCAAGGTCATCGACTATCTCAATCAGGCTCTGCGGAGTGAACTGACGGCGGTCAGCCAGTATTGGCTTCACTACCGGCTGCAAGAGGATTGGGGCTATGGCCGCATCGCCGCAAAATCCCGTGCCGAAAGCATCGAGGAAATGCACCACGCCGATCGCCTGATCGAGCGGATCATCTTTCTGGGCGGGCATCCCAACCTGCAAAAACTCGACTCGTTGCGCATCGGGCAAAACCTGCGCGAAACACTCGAGTCCGACCTCGCCGCCGAACACGACGCCCGCACGCTCTATATCGAGGCACGCGCCCATTGCGAGAGCGTGGCGGATTACGTCAGCAAGAACCTCTTTGAAGAGCTGATCGCCGATGAAGAGGGGCATATCGACTATCTCGAAACCCAGATCGACCTCTACGATCAACTCGGTGCCGAGCGTTACGGCCTGCTCAACGCGAGCCCTGCGGATGAGGGTGCGTAGAGACAGGATGCTCTGCGGTATGCGGGGGATTAGGTTTCGCCAACATTGGCCCAAATCCCCCGCGCGAATAGCACCGAAGGTGCCGCGCGGATCGCTGGGCCGTCTGGCGGCCTAGCGATTCTGAGAGGGCGCGCATCGCTGATGGGTCATACGGATTTTGCTGGCATGAAGGGGCAGCCACGACTGTTGCTTCGCTAGTCCCCGGCCCAGCGACCGCGCGGCTACTCGCTTGGCTCGCAATCTTCTTTCACCAATCGTCCCCCCTAGAACACCGCATGCGCCCCTAGGTCCACCCGCGCTTGCCCCGTGATTACCGCCTCATAGAAATCAAACAGTCGGTCCTGCCCGGTCTCGGGCGTGGCATGGGCATCATAGGCCCCCGCCGCCGCATCCCAGACCAGCATCGACTCGGTCGCGTAATAGCGCCCGATCCGCGCCAGTTCCGCCTTGGCCCGCCATCCCGGCAGGACACGCGCACCCAATGACAGCCCGCCGATGATCGCATCCATCATGCCCACCGGCACCTGCCGCAGCTTGAGCGGACGGCCCAACCGCTGGAACAGCCACTCCGCCTGGTCTCGCGGGGTGATCGCAGGGCCAGGGCCGCCAATCGGCAAGACCCGGTTCCAGCGGTCCGGCGCCTCCAGACACCCCGCCAGATAGGCCCCCAGATCCCGGTCGCTGATCGGCTTGCATGCCGTGAGCCGCCCATCCCCGAACACCAGAAAGGGCTTGCCTGCCTGTACCCGTGCAATCTGCCCTGACAGGGATTTGAAATAGGCCGTGGGCCGCACGATCGAATAGCGCAGGCCAGAGGCGATCAATCGCGCCTCAAAGGCCAGCTTGGCCGCCTGAAACGCCAGCAACGGTTTCTGCACGCAGATCGCGGACAAAAGCACCATATGCCCCACCCCTGCCGCCTGCGCCGCCTCCAGTGCCACCACATGCGCGTCGTGATCCACCGCCCAGGCATCGGCGGGCAAGCCGCTGCGCGACGCCATGCACGACACCAGCGCCGCGAACCGCTCGCCGCGAAATCCCGCGCGGGCGAGATCGCCAATCTCTCCCCGCCGCAGCGTGACGCCCTCGGGCAATCCCGCCGCCTCCGCCTCCGGTCGCAGGTAACACACCACCTCATGCCCCCGCGCGCAGAGGGCGGCCACCGTCGCCCGGCCGATCGTTCCCGTGGCCCCCAAGACCAGAACCCGGACACCTCCGGCCAAAGGCTGCGTCTCATTCATTTTGGTGATATCTCCCCTCACCCCTTTGCATTTTACCCGCACTGCCTATCTGCTATACTTCCCAAGACCCTGAGGAGCATAGCCCATGGCACATACAAGACGAAAGCTGGCCGAACTCGATCCGGTCTGGGCGCAGATCGCCCAAGAGGCCAAGGCCGCCATCGCCGACGAGCCGCTGTTGGGCGGCCTCGTCCATTCCAGCGTTTTGCACCACGAGACCTTCGAATCGGCGCTCGCCTATCGCATCTCGCTCAAGCTCACCTCGAACGAGATGCCCGAACAGATCCTGCGCGAGATCTGCGACAAGGCGCTCGCCTCAGATCCCGAAATCGGTCTGGCCGCCCGCGCCGATATCGTTGCCGTCAACGACCGTGACCCGGCCTGCGACCGGTTTCTGCTGCCGCTCCTCTTCTTCAAGGGGTTTCAGGCGATTCAGGCCTATCGCATCGCCCATTGGCTCTGGACCACGGGCCGCCGTGATCTCGCGCGCTTTTTCCAGATGCGCGCCTCCGAAGTGTTCGGCGTTGATATCCACCCCGCCGCCCGCATCGGCAAGGGCATCATGATCGACCACGCCCATTCCATAGTGATCGGCGAGACGGCGGTGGTCGGCGACAATGTGTCGATGCTCCATTCCGTCACTTTGGGTGGCACCGGCAAGGAAGAAGAGGACCGCCACCCCAAGATCGGCAATGGCGTGCTGATCGGGGCCGGGGCCAAGGTGCTGGGCAATATCCGTGTCGGCAATTGCTCGCGCATCGCCGCAGGCTCTGTCGTTTTGCAAGAGGTGCCCCCGTGCAAGACCGTGGCTGGCGTGCCCGCGAGAATCGTGGGCGAGGCAGGTTGCGATCAACCTTCGGTCAAGATGGATCAGCTCCTGGGCGTGCGCGGCACTGACGACGACAGCTTGGACGACTGACCATCATGCACGGCCTCTGGCTGTGGCTCGCTCCGGTCGTGCTTCTGAGCCTGTCCAATATCTTCATGACCTTTGCGTGGTATGGGCACCTCAGGTTTCCCCATGCCGCGCTCTGGTTGGTGATTCTGGTCAGTTGGGGCATCGCGCTTATTGAATACATGCTCGCGGTGCCCGCCAACCGGCTGGGGCACCGCGTCTACTCGGCCGCCGAACTCAAGACCATGCAAGAGGTGATCACGCTGGTGGTCTTTGCCGGATTTTCGGTGGTCTACCTCAAGGAACCTCTCACCTGGAACCACGCGCTCGGCTTTTCCCTGATCGCGGCGGGCGCCTTCGTCATCTTCCGTGCTCCGCTCTGACCGGGTCACATGCGCCCATTCGCCTCTTGCCGCGCTGCGCCCGATTTGGGATAAGCAGACGACCAAGACATCACGGAGAGCCTTATGCCCGCGCGCATCTACAAACCGGCCCGCAACGCCATGCAATCCGGCACCGCCAAGACCCGGCATTGGGTTCTGGAATTCGTGTCCGAAACCGCGCGCGAAGTTGATCCGCTGATGGGCTGGACCTCCAACGCCGACACCCAGGCACAAGTGCGCCTGCGGTTCGAGACCAAGGAAGCCGCGCTGCAATATGCCAAGGACAACGGCATCGACGCCGTCGTGCAGGAAGCGCACTCTCGCAAGCCCAACATTCGCCCCGGCGGCTATGGCGACAACTTCGCCACCAATCGTCGCCAGGTCTGGACGCACTAAACACGTTTCGTCTGATCAGGTTCACACCGCCCCGGCCCCAGAGCCGGGGCCGTTACGCTGACCCGGCGAGGTCCCGGATCAAGTCTGGGACGGGTGTGGTTTCGATAGGGTGTAACGTGCTTTAAGCAACCAGCCTCGGCCAGAACGCGAAACGCCCCGGAGATCCTCCGGGGCGTTTTCGTTTCATGCAGTGATCCTGATCTCAGGCGGCGCGGAACAGGTCCGAACGCGCGGCCAGGTCAGCGACCAGCGTGTCGCGCTTCAGGCCCTTCGCCGCCAGCCGCTCATCGCTCGCCATTGACAGCGTTTCGACCTCATGGGCAAAACGGTTGGCCGCAACGACCGACTGGAAAAAACCGTCGATCAGGCGCAGCGGCGCCAGCAAAAACCGACCGAGAGTCCCGAACCCCGGTGCCGGAACATTGCTGTGGGACGAATAGGCCATGACTGTGCTCTCCTGAGAATGCCGCATCTGCAACATAAGTATGTTGCGATGCAGCATTTTTCCATACCACAGTATGCAAACCCGCTCTGCGCGGGTGACATGGCTGGCGCGGCTTAGCTCTGCCCCACGCGTGCCGCCCGTCCGCCCCGGCGCTTGCGCAGCAGGGATGCGCGGTCGGGCAGCGCCTCCATGATCGTCCGCCGCTCGTCGGGGGCCATCTTGGTCCAGCGGGTGATCTCGTCAATCGAGCGTAAACAGCCGGTACATATCCGCGCCTGCGGATGCACCACACAGATTTTCACACAAGGGCTCTCGACCTCGTCGCGCGCCCATGGGCTTTCATCTGTCATGCTCTGCCCTCATATGTCCCATCCGGTCCAGCACCCCTTGCAGGATATAGGCCGCGGCGATGTTGTCGATCACCTGCATGCGACGCTTTCGTGTCGCATCCGCCTCGAGCAGCGCCCTTTCTGCGGCCACAGTCGACAGCCGCTCGTCCCAATAGCCAATCGGCAACTCCGTCAGCCGCGCCAGATTGCGGGCAAAGGCGCGGGTGGATTGTGCGCGCGGCCCCTCGCTCCCATCCATGTTGCGCGGCAGGCCAAGGATGATCCCGCCCACCTCGCGCCCCGCTGCAATTGCCATCAGACGCGCGGCATCCTCGGTGAATTTCACCCGCTTCACGGTCTCATGCGGGCTTGCCACCGACCAGAGCCGGTCCGAGAGCGCCACACCAATCGTCTTGGTGCCCAGATCAAGACCCATCACTGCCCGGCCACGGGGCAGGGCACCGGCAAACGCTGCGATGTCCTCAAAGATCATTCCGCGACGCCCGCGCTTGCCGCAGCAGCGCGCACAACAGCCAAACGCTCTGGCTCTGCGGCAAAGAGCGCCTGCGCTTCGACCCAGATCTCTTGCGCCTTGTCCCGCTCGCCCAGTACGCCATAGGCATTGATCAGCCGCGCCCAATCCTGCTCGGTGCCGCCTTGCGTGGCCAGCCGCTCGGCCAGCCCCGCCACCATGCCCCGGATCATCTCTTGCTGCGCTTCCGGGTCCATATCCTCTGCCGCCGCTATATCCGCCGCCGACGGCCCGCGCGTGCCCGCTTCGGGCGGCAGGCTATAGCGCACCCCGGCGCGCGCCGCCAACTCCTCGATCTGCGCCCGGATGGTGGGCACCCAGGGCGCCTCCGGCGTGCTCTCCTCAAGCAGCGCCTCCCATAGCCGAAATGCCGCATCGGGCCGGTCCACCTGCATCATGTAAAGCCCGAGGTAGAACCGTGACGACGGCTCGCGCGCATCGCGCTCCAGCGCTGCGCGCAACGCCGCCTCTGCCTCGGACGATACGTAACCGCCGCTCGCGTTGATCATCAGATCCGCCAACAGGGCATGATCCGCCGCCGTGGTCTCCGCACCCTTGACCGCGATCAACTGCTGTTGCGCCTTGCGCGCAGCCACCAGATTGCCAAGCGCTGCCTCGCTGCGCACCAAAAACCGCAACCCTTGCTGATCCTCGGGCCGCTCGGCCACCGTCTTGCGCAATTGGTCGATCAGCTTGAGATACTCCTCGCTCGTGCCCTCGGGCACGCCGGTCTCTCCGGGGCCAAACCGCTCTTCCGCTGCCGCCTGATCCAGCCGCGCCGCCCGCGCCGCCTCTGACGCCGCTATCCGCGCCGCCATCGGCAGATCCTGATAGCCCGGCGCGCCGACGCGGTCATAGATCACCACACCGCCGCCCGCGATCACCGCCACGATGACCACGGCCATCACCAGGCCCGCGCCGCGCGGCTGCCCGCCACTCTCGCCGCCCTGACGCAATTGCGCATCCGCCGCCAGCACCTTGCGCGAAATCTCGGCGCGCAGCCGCTCGGCATCCTCGGCTGCGATCACGCCCCGCGCGGTGTCGCGTTCGATTTCCTTCAACTGGTCGCTGTAGACCTGCAAGTCATAGGCGGCAGGCGGCGCGTCGCCCACCCGCCCGCGTATCAGCGCCAGCGCCAGAACAGCCCCCACGCCAATCGCCAGGCCCGCAACGATGATCCAGAAACCCATGTCTTTTCCTTCTGTGTTGCCCCCATGTAACGGGCCGCGCGCCGGGAAAAAAGGGCCAAGCGGTCACATCCCCGCGTCCCCCCCGCGCCCCGATGTCGCAATGTCGCTATTGATACCGTTTTCGCCGCCCGGAGTATCCTTTCCCCCGCGCGCCTGACGCATTACGGTCACAGTCGCAGACCACCGCGAATCCAGCCAACTCCAGAGAGCGCGCATGAAACACTATTCCGCCTTTGCCGTCGCCCGAGAGGCGCTCCGCTACCACATGGGATGGGAGCGCGCATGGGCCTCGCCCGAGCCGAAGAAGAAATACGATGTCATCATCGTGGGCGCGGGTGGTCATGGCCTTGCCACCGCCTATTACTTGGGCAAGAATTTCGGCATCACCAATGTTGCCGTGCTGGAAAAGGGCTGGCTGGGCGGCGGCAATACGGGCCGCAACACCACCATCATCCGCTCCAACTACCTCCAGGACCCGTCTGCCGCGATCTACGAGAAGTCGCGTGCGCTCTACGAGACGTTGAGCCAGGATTTCAACTACAACATCATGTTCAGCCCCCGTGGCCTGATCATGCTGGCCCAGACCGAACACGAAGTGCGCGGCTATCAGCGCACGGCCCATGCCAATGCGCTGCAAGGGGTGGCGACCGAATTCATCTCGCCCCAGCGGGTCAAGGAAATCGTGCCGATCATCAATCTCGACGGCCCGCGCTACCCTGTCCTGGGCGGTCTCTATCAGGCGCGCGGCGGCACCGCGCGCCACGATGCGGTGGCATGGGGCTATGCCCGCGCCTGTTCCGCCATGGGGATGCACATCATCCAGAAATGCGAAGTCACGGGGATTTCCCGCGAGAATGGCCGCGTGACGGGTGTCACCACCAATCGCGGCGACATCGGCTGCGACAAGCTCGGCATCGTCGTTGCCGGTCACTCCGGCCACCTCGCCGACATGGCGGGCTTCCGCCTGCCAATCGAATCCGTGGCACTTCAGGCGCTGGTGTCGGAACCGATCAAACCCTGCATGGATTGCGTCGTCATGGCCAACACCGTGCACGGCTACATGTCGCAATCCGACAAGGGCGAGATGGTCATCGGCGGCGGCACCGACGGCTATAACAACTACACGCAGCGCGGCTCGTTCCACCATATCGAGGAAACGGTCAGGGCGCTGATCGAGACCTTCCCGATGGTCGCCCGGCTCAAGATGCTGCGGCAATGGGGCGGCATCGTGGACGTGACCGGCGACCGCTCGCCGATCCTGTCGAAAACGCCCGTCGATGGCATCTTCATCAACTGCGGCTGGGGCACCGGCGGGTTCAAGGCCATTCCCGGCTCGGGCTGGGGCTTTGCCGAACTCATGGCCAAGGGCCACTCGCCGCTCTGCGACGAATTCGGCCTCGACCGCTTCTATCAGGGCCGGTTCATCGACGAATCCGTCGCTGCCGGCGTCGCCCACTAAGGAGGACTTGACCCATGCTGATCCTCACCTGCCCCTGCTGCGGCGTTACGGGCGAAGAGACCGAATTCCATCAGGGCGGCGAGGCGCATCTCAAGCGCTTCGGCCCCGGCTCGACGGATGATGACTTCCACACCTATATGTTCGCCAAGGAAAACCCCAAGGGCGCGCATTTCGAACGCTGGCGGCATAACAACGGCTGCGGCAAGTGGTTCATCATGGCCCGCGATACCGTCACGCTCGAAGTCTATGGCAGCTATCCCGCCCAGACCCATGAGCCGCCCCAGCATATCCGCGATGCGATCACGGCCAAGCGCCCCGGCTGGCGGTGGAGAGACTTCGCATGAGCCGTCACCGTTCCGAAAATACTCACATCACGACGCCCGCACCGGGCACGAGGGTTTAAGACATGAGCACGCGTCTGGCCAAGGGTGGCCGCCTCCTCGACAAGGGCCGCGCCCTTCACTTCACCTTCAACGGCAAACGCTTCAAGGGCCATGCCGGCGATACGCTTGCCTCGGCTCTTCTGGCCAATGACCAGATGCTGGTCGGGCGGTCGTTCAAATACCACCGCCCGCGCGGTATCGTGGCAAGCGGGGCCGAAGAGCCCAACGCGCTCGTCCATCTGGGCGAGGGCGCGCGCATGGAACCCAACCAGCGCGTGACCACGACCGAGCTCTTCGACGGTCTGAGCTGCACCAGCCAGAACCACTGGCCCAGCCTTGATTATGACATCGGCGCGATCAACACCCATCTCGCGCGCTTCCTGCCTGCGGGTTTCTACTACAAGATGTTCATCCACCCGCGCCCGTTCTGGAAGCATGTCTACGAACCCTTCATCCGCCAGTCGGCGGGCTTGGGCAAGGCGACCAACCCCGGCGATCCCGATCGCTACGAGCATTTCTATTTCTTCTGCGACGTGGCCGTGATCGGCGGCGGCGTGGCGGGTCTGCAATCTGCCCTCGCGGCGGCAGAGGCGGGCGCCAAGGTGCTCGTGATGGAACAAACCGCACATTGGGGCGGCCGTGCGCCGGTCGATGGCGGCGAGATTGACGGCCAATCGGCCGAAGACTGGATCACCGCCACCATCGCCAAACTGCGCGACATGCCCAATGTCACCTTGCGCCTGCGCTGCATGGGGGCAGGGGTCTATGACCACGGCTATCTCCTGGGCTACGAGCGCGTGAATGACCACGCGCCCGGCACCGACGCGCCCCGTCACCGCCTCTGGCGCATCCGCGCAGGCCAGATCATCACCGCCACCGGTGCGATCGAGCGTCCGCTCAGCTTTGCAGGCAATGACATCCCCGGCGTCATGCTGGCCTCGGCCATCCGCGACTATGCGGTCAATTACGGCGTTTCCATCGGCGACCGCACCGTGGTTGTCACCAATAACGATGACGCCTATCGCACCGCCATCACGCTCAAGAAACTGGGTCTGGAAATCCCCGCCATCCTCGACGCCCGCCAATCGGGCGGCGGCGCGCTGGCGGTAGAGGCCCGCAGCCTGGGCATCCGGATCGAAAACGGCAAGGGCATCGCCAAGGTCAAAGGCGGCAAGCGAGTGACAGGCGTCGCCATCTGCGCCCAGGCGGGCGAAGGCGCGGTGCTGGAAGAGATCAAATGCGACGCCGTTGCCATGTCCGGCGGCTGGTCGCCCGTGGTCCATCTCTGGTCCCATTGCGGCGGCAAACTCCTCTGGGATAGCGCACAAGCGCATTTCCGCCCCGACCCCGCCAATCCCCCGCGCGGTGCGAAAGGCGAGGCGTTCGTGGTCCCCGCGGGATCGGCCAACGGCTATCTCGATCTGGCCGGCACGCTTGCCGACGCCGACAGCGCCGGTAAAACCGCGGCCAAGGCCATGGGCCATGACCCCAAATCCACCAAGGCCCCCTCAGCCAGTGCCACCGACGAGGCGGCGCTCGAAGCGGTCTGGCTCATGCCCCAAGGTGCCAATATCAAGCTGCGGATGAAATCCTGGCTCGATTACCAGAACGATGTGAAGGTTTCCGACGTTCAATTGGCGGCCCGCGAAGGCTATGAATCGGTCGAACACGCCAAGCGTTACACCACGCTCGGCATGGCCACCGATCAGGGTAAACTCAGCAATATCAACGGCTTGGCCATCCTCTCGGACGCCCTCGGTCAGCCCATCCCGCAGACCGGCACCACCACCTTCCGCCCGCCCTATACGCCGATTTCCCTCTCGGCCATCGCGGGGGCTGCGCGCGGCCCGGTGTTCCAGCCCATCCGCAAGACCCCGATCCACGGCTGGCACGAGGCCAACAACGCCCATTTCGAACCCGTGGGCCAGTGGCGGCGCCCCTATTGCTTCCCCAAGGGCGAGGAAACCCATCGCGACGCCGTGAACCGCGAGATCAACCAGACGCGGCAGCGCCTTGGTATGCTCGACGCTTCCACCCTGGGCAAGATCATCGTCAAAGGGCCTGACGCCGGAAAATTCCTCGACATGCTCTACACCAACGTGATGAGCAATCTGAAACCCGGCAAATGCCGCTATGGCCTCATGTGCAACGAAAACGGCTTCCTCATGGATGACGGCGTCGTTGCCCGCATCGACGAGGATACCTTCCTCTGCCACACCACCACCGGCGGCGCTGATTCGATCCATGGCCACATGGAAGACTGGCTGCAATGCGAATGGTGGGACTGGAAGGTCTATACCGCCAACGTCACCGAGCAATATGCGCAAATCGCCGTTGTCGGCCCCAAGGCCCGCGAGACACTGGCGAAACTGACCACCGATGATCTTAGCAACGAGGCACTTCCCTTCATGGGTTGGGCCGACCTCACGCTCTCAGGGATGCCGGTGCGCGCCTATCGCATCTCCTTCTCGGGCGAGTTGAGCTATGAATTGGCGGTTCCCGCCAGCCTTGGCCGCGCCCTCTGGGATGCGCTCTTGGAGGCGGGCGCAGAGCATGGCGTCACCCCCTATGGCACCGAAGGCCTGCACGTCATGCGCGCTGAAAAGGGCTTCATCATGATCGGCGATGAAACCGACGGCACGGTGATCCCGCAGGATCTCGGCATGAGCTGGGCGATTTCCAAGAAGAAAGACGACTACCTTGGCAAACGCGCGCAGGAACGTGAGCATATGGCCGATCCCAACCGCTGGAAACTGGTGGGTCTGGAAACGCTCGACGGCTCGGTCCTGCCCGATGGCGCCTATGCCACGGCCCCGGGGCACAACGCCAACGGCCAACGCATGACCCAAGGCCGCGTGACCTCGACCTATTACTCGCCCACGCTTGGGCGCGGTATTGCCATGGGGCTGGTCCATAACGGCCCCGACCGCATGGGCGATGTGCTCGATTTCCCAAAGGTCGACGGCGGCATCATCAAGGCCAAGATCGTCGATCCGGTTTTCTTCGACAAGGACGGGGAGAAACAGAATGTCTAACGCCGTGACCGCCCTCAACGGGGCCAATTATCAGGGCCTTGCCACCATCGCGGATCAGGGCCTCACGGGCATGATCACCCTGCGCGGCGATCTGGCCAGCGCCGGGATCAAGGCGGCGGTCAAATCCGCCACCGGCCTCGATGTGCCCGCCCAGCGTCAGGCGCTGATGGGGCAGGGCACCGCCGCGCTCTGGATGTCGCCCGACGAACTCCTGCTTCTGTGCCCCTACGCCGAGGTGGCCGAGCGGCTTGCCGGGATCGAGGCGGCGCTCAAGGGCCAGCATTTCCTCGCGGTCAATGTCTCGGACGCGCGCACCTTCCTGCGCATTTTCGGGTCCGGCGCGCGCGAGGTTCTGGCCAAGGTCTGCCCGGTCGATCTCTCGCCCGAGGGCTTTACCCCCGGCATGTTCCGCCGCACCCGCATGGCGCAGGTGCCTGCCGCCTTCTGGCTCGACGAGGCTGGCACCTTCCACCTCATCTGCTTCCGCTCGGTTGCGGATTACGCGTTTGAGCTTCTCAAGGTCTCTGCCCAGCCGGGCGGCGAGGTCGGGCTTTACGCCTGACCTCCGCTTCCTGACTGAAAAACTCCGACATTCGGGGTTGACCTTTGCCGGGTCGCCCCACCATGTAGAGGCATCGGAACCAGAACCTCAACAAACAGGGGGCCCAAATGGCTTTTGAACTTCCAGATCTTCCTTATGCGCATGACGCGCTTGCCGCCCATGGCATGTCCGCCGAGACGCTCGAATATCACCACGACCTCCACCACAAGGCCTATGTCGACAACGGCAACAAGCTGATTGCCGGCACCGAATGGGACGGCAAGTCGCTGGAAGAGATCATCACCGGCACCTATGACAAATCCGCCGTGGCGCAATCGGGCATCTTCAACAACATCAGCCAGCTCTGGAACCACAACCAGTTCTGGGAAATGATGAGCCCGACCAAGACCGGAATGCCCGGCGAGCTGGAAAAGGCGCTGACCGAGAGCTTCGGTTCGGTCGACAAATTCAAAGAGGCGTTCTCCGCCGCCGGTGCCGGTCAGTTCGGCTCGGGCTGGTGCTGGCTCGTCAAGGATGCCGACGGCAGCCTCAAGGTGACCAAGACCGAGAATGGCGTGAACCCGCTCTGCTTTGGCCAGACCGCTCTGCTCGGCTGCGACGTGTGGGAACATTCCTACTACATCGACTTCCGCAACAAGCGTCCGGCCTATCTGACCAACTTCCTCGACAACCTGGTCAACTGGGAAAACGTCGCTTCGCGGATGTGATCGACCTTCCGATTTCCGTCAAAGCCCCCCACCTCCGTCGTGGGGGGCTTTTTCGTATCCCGCCTCTCGGGAAGCGCACCGAAGGTGCCGCGCGGATCGCGCCCGTGGCATTAACCGTTTCTCAACATCCCGCTGAATTTGGGGCGCGTTGCGCGCCATCGGGCACACACCCGTCCCGCGCTTGATCCGGCACCTCGCCTTGGTCGCGCCGAGGCCCCGGCTCGGGGGCCGGAGGGGATGTGAAGCTGATCCGACGCATCGTGCCCTAGACCCTCGCCACACCAACCGAAATCTGCCTCCAGACCTTACAAAATCACCTTGCAAACCTTACAGACCTTGAGGTTTGCCCTTGCCCCCACCGGCCACATGCGGCAGCACTCAGGACACCGGAACTGAGGGGCAAATCACATGCGCGAAGCGACCAAAGGTATTCTGGCGATGGTCGCCACCTGCTCGGTTTGGGGGCTTTCAGGCATCTATTACAAGCTGCTCGATCATATTCCGCCCATCGAAATCCTGGCCCACCGCACCCTCTGGTCGTTCATCTTCTTTGCGCTCGTTCTCCTTGTTCAGGGAAGAATTTCCGTTTTGCGCCAAACTCTTGGCGCGCGACGCTCAGTCCTTTTGATCGGTTTCGCGGCGCTGATGATCTCGACCAATTGGTTCGTTTTCATCACCTCGATTCAGATCGGCAAGGCGGTCGAGGCCTCTTTGGGCTATTATATCTTCCCGCTGGTCGCCGTGCTTCTGGGGGCCATTGCCTTTCGCGAACGTCTTGGAAAGGCACAGCTTTTTGCCGTGGCGCTGGCCGCGACGGCGGTCATTACCCTGACCATCGGCCTTGGCGTCCCGCCTTGGATCGCGCTCGTGCTGGCCACCAGCTTTGGCTTTTATGGTCTTGTTAAAAAAGGGCTTTCCGTCGGTCCAGTGGTTTCCGTCACGGCCGAGGTGCTGCTTTTGTCGCCCATTGCCTTGGGGGTCTTGTGGTGGTTCCACTCCGACGGCCACGGCGCCTTTGGCAGCAACTGGCACGACAGCCTGCTTCTGGCCTTTTCCGGCATCCTCACCGCGTCCCCCCTCATCATGTTCAGCTATGCCACCAAACGCATCACACTGGCCACGGTCGGCCTTGTTCAATACTTGAACCCCAGCCTGCAATTCCTTGTTGCAACACTGTTATTTCGTGAAATGTTCAGCCTCTGGCACGCCATTGCCTTTGGCATGATCTGGTCCGCTTTGGCGATCTACACCACCGCCAGCCTGCGTCAGGACAGGGCAGCGCGCAGGGCGATCCTCAAATCTTGAACAGTATCAAAGCTCTGGACAAAAGACTTCACGTTTTCTCCGGCAAAGCCTTGCGTCACCACATGATCCAGCAATTGCATCAGAGGCGTCCAGTAACCTTCTGTATTCAATAAGAAAATTGGCTTCTGATGCAACCCAAGCTGCCGCCATGTCAGCACCTCGAAAAACTCATCCAGCGACCCTGCGCCACCCGGTAGAACCACGATGGCATCCGAATTCATGAACATCACTTTCTTGCGCTCATGCATGGTCTCAACCACGATATATTGGGTGAGGTCCCGCTTGCCAACTTCCCAAGCCACAAGATGCGCCGGGATGACGCCAAAGGTCTCGCCGCCCGCCTCCTGCACCGCGCGTGCCGTGGCCCCCATCAGCCCGACATCCCCTGCGCCATAGACCAGCCGCCAGCCCTCCGTCACCAACATCTGGCCGATGGCGGTTGCTTCTTGCATATATGTGGGGTCGTTGCCGGGACGTGCGCCGCAAAAGACACAGACAGAACGCGCGGCCATGAAATCACTCCGGGCACATGCAGGGTTGCTTTGACCCGTGATAGCCTTGTTGCTATTCTCGGACAACCGGCCAAAGCGCCGCGACAGGGGGATTTTTGAAAAGATGAGCAAGTTCGGTGGCTTAGGCACTGGATCGGTCATAGGTCTGGGCGGACTGGCGGTGATCGGCGCAGTTTTGGCGGCGTTCTGGTTCCGCGCCCAACCTGCGCCAACCCCGGAAACACCGCTCGCGGTCGAAACTGCCGAGGCTCCGGCCCCTTCGATACCTGAACCTGCTCCGACCCCGCCAATGCCCGAGGCCCCGACGATCGACACGTTCCGGCTGGAGCCCGGTGGCCAGATGGTCATCGCCGGTCAGGCAGAGCCGGGATCCCAGGTGGAAATCCTGTTGGATAACGTCAATGTCGGCTCGGTTCTCTCTGATTATGCTGGGAAATTCGTGCAGTTTCTTGATCTTCCCGCCAGCACCGCGCCGCGCGTCCTCTCGCTCAGGATGCGCTCGGAACTGTCAGGGGCGGAACTTGCGTCCAAAGACGAAATCATCATCGCCCCCACTCCCGTTGATCTCGCTGAGGTAGCGGCGCCCACCGATGCGCCGCTCGTGAACTCCGAGGCGCAACCTGTTGCGACGGAAGAAAAACCTTCCGAACAATCGACCGTGGCGCAAGATGCAACGCAGCCCAGTCAAACCGTTCTGCTGACCGATGAAACCGGCGTGCGCGTGCTGCAAACCCCCTCTGCAGAGAGTGCTCCCGAGGTCATGTCGAATGTCGCGCTTGATGCGATCACCTATTCCCCCGAGGGGGATGTCGAACTCTCTGGTCGAGCACAAGGGACTGGATTCGTTCGCATTTATCTCGACAATGATCCGATCGTAACCTCCCGCGTTTCCCCTTCCGGAGATTGGACCACCGCTTTGCCCGAGGTGGATACCGGCGTCTACACCTTGCGCGTCGACGAGGTGGACACGGCGGGTACCGTCACCTCTCGGGTGGAAACCCCCTTCAAACGTGAGGATCAGGCGGTCCTGACCGCCGCGCAAACCGACGAGAGCGCCCCAATTCGCGCGATCACCGTGCAGCCCGGTTCGACCCTCTGGGCCATCTCCCGCGAGGCCTATGGCGAGGGTCTCCTATACGTTCGCGTGTTCGAGGCCAATCGTGACCGGATCCGCGATCCCGACTTGATCTATCCCGGTCAAGTCTTTGCCTTGCCACAATAATCCTTTCTGGCAATCCCCTTGGCTCAGGGCTATCTCTGAGACAAGGGAATGAAAAGGCCAGCTCATGCGCCACGCCAGAATTACCACATCCGATGCCCCCACCAAGGGCTGGCGCACCGTTCGCCGCGTGGCCCCCTATCTCTGGCCTGCCGATCAACCTTGGGTCAAACGCCGTGTGGTGTTTGCACTGATGTCTCTGGTCGTGGCCAAGCTTATCGGTGTTGGCACGCCTTTCTTCTACAAGGCCGCCGTCGACACGCTGGCTGGAGAGGGACAGTCCGCCGCCTGGATGCTGGGGGCCGGTGCGGTCGGGCTGACCGTCGTCTATGGTATGGCACGGCTGATGACCGTGGGGTTTCAGCAGTTGCGCGACGTTATCTTTGCCCGCGTGGCGCAGCGCGCCCTGCGGGCTTTGGCGCTCAAGACGTTTCAACATATTCATTCAATGTCAATGCGTTACCATATAACGCGCAAGACCGGCGGCCTTAGCCGGATCATTGAACGAGGGGTAAAAGGGGTCGAGTTTCTCCTGCGATTCCTGCTCTTTTCCATCGGCCCTTTGGTGTTGGAACTGACGTTGATCGGCATCGTGCTCGCCGTGATCTTCGACATCTGGTATCTGGTGGTGGTCGTTGCCGTGATCGGGACCTATGTGGCCTTTACCTTCAGGGTCACGGAATGGCGTGTGCGCTTGCGCAAGGAAATGAACGATCAGGATACCGACGCCAACCAAAAGGCGATCGACAGCCTGCTGAACTTTGAAACCGTCAAATACTTCGGTGCGGAACGGCGTGAGGCCAGTCGCTATGACGCGGCCATGGCGGGTTATGAAAAGGCCGCGCTTCAGACCTCCTATTCGCTGGCCTTTCTGAATTTCGGTCAGTCCTTGATCATCACCGGCGGCTTGGTGATCGTGATGGTGATGGCGGCAATGGGGGTGCAATCGGGCAGCATGACCGTGGGCGATTTCGTCATGGTCAACGCCTATATGATCCAGATCACCATGCCGCTCAACTTTCTGGGCACCGTTTACCGTGAGATCCGCCAGGCTTTGGTGGATATGTCGGAAATGTTCGATTTGTTAGAGCAGAAGGGTGATGTGGAGGACAAATCTGGCGCTAATGTTCTGAAAGTAACAGGTGCTGCAATTCGGTTGGAGGCCGTGGATTTCGGCTATGACGCCAATCGCCCCATCCTCAACGGGGTTACGCTCGATGTTCCAGCCGGGCAGACGGTGGCGGTGGTCGGTCCTTCCGGTTCGGGGAAATCCACTATCGGGCGTCTGCTGTTCCGCTTTTACGACGTGCAGGCGGGGCGGGTGCTGATCGACGGTCAAGACGTGCGCGATGTCACCCAAGAGAGCCTGCACGCCGCAATCGGTGTGGTGCCGCAGGATACCGTCCTCTTCAACGACACTATCGGCTACAACATCGGCTATGGGCGCGCCGGCGCCACACAATCCGAGATCGAAGAGGCTGCGCGCGCGGCCCAAATTCACGACTTCATCGCGAGTTTGCCAGAGGGTTACGCGACGCAAGTGGGGGAACGGGGGCTAAAACTCTCGGGGGGCGAAAAACAGCGCGTGGGAATCGCCCGAACACTGCTTAAAAATCCGCCAATCCTGCTGCTGGACGAGGCGACAAGCGCGCTCGACACCCAGACCGAAAGAGAAATTCAAGGAGCGCTGGCGCGTGCGGCCGAAGGGCGCACCGTGATCATGATCGCGCATCGTCTGTCCACCGTCGCCAATGCCGATAGAATTGTGGTTTTGGATCAAGGGGTTGTGGTGGAGGAGGGCACCCATTCCGACCTTTTGGCGCGACAGGGGCGCTATGCGGCGCTCTGGCAGCGGCAGGCCAGCGAGGCGGAAGACGAAGCTGCCTGAGTGATCTGTCATGGGACAGTTACTTTGGCCCATTAGACATCCCGTCATCGAGCGCTACATATCGCACTTGTCAGAGGGCAATGACGATATATAGTGGACTCAGGACGGGGTCAGGTGCCCGCTCTGGCACCTGCGCCCCTGACGACCGGGGTGAAAGGACAGTCAGTCAGATGGACGGCGATTTCAGGACCGAATTCGTAAGAGAGCCTGCCTCTTTGAGGCATTTTCCAGCACTTGTGCTGAACGCGGATTATCGCCCGCTCTCCTATTACCCGCTGTCGCTTTGGACGTGGCAAGAGGCGGTCAAGGCGGCCTGGTCTGATCGGGTGGATATCGTCGCCGAATACGATCACTGGGTCCGAAGCCCGAGTACGGTGATCCGCATACCTTCGGTCATCGTGTTGAAAGATTACGTAAAACCTCAAAAGCGCGTGGCCTTCACGCGCTTTAATTTATTTCTGCGCGACGAATTCATGTGTCAATATTGCGGCTCCAAGGGCGATTTGACCTTTGACCATGTGGTGCCGCGCGCGTCGGGCGGGGTCACGAGCTGGGAAAATGTCGTGGCGGCCTGTAGTCCGTGCAACCTGCGTAAAGGTTCCAAAAGCCTGCGCCAATCGGGCCTGAGCCTGCGCAAACCGCCACGTATGCCGGGCGCAGAGCAATTGCGCAATCAAGGGCGCAAATTTCCCCCGAACCATCTGCACGACAGCTGGCTCGATTATCTCTATTGGGATGCCGAACTCGAAGCTTGAGCGGGCTTCCTTGCCTGCGGGCCGACGCTTGCATCTTGCCCCGGTCCCGGCGCAAATACGCGGACATGGGCGAGAAGGGGCGCAACAGCCCCGGGGGGAGAAGAATGATTCCGGTCAGAGGATATGCGGGCGCCAAGGTCGCTGTGTTGGGGCTGGGCCGCTCGGGCCTTTCGGCGGCGCGGGCCCTGCGCGCGGGCGGGGCCGAGGTATTGGCCTGGGACGATAGCGAAACGGCGCGCGCTGCGGCCGAAACCGAGGGATTTGCGACCGTTGATCTGGCGCGCGCAGGGGCCTTTGACGGGGTCGCCACTCTCATTGTCAGCCCTGGCATCCCGCATCTTTATCCCGTTCCCAACCGCGTGATCGCCGCAGCTCTGGACGCGGGCGTTCCGGTGGATAATGACATCGGCCTCTTTTTTCGCTCACTCGCCACAGACGATTGGGATGAGTTCGACGTGACCCCCAAGGTGATTGCCGTCACCGGCAGCAACGGCAAATCGACCACCTCCGCCCTTATTCACCATGTCTTGCGCGAGGCGGGGCGCGCGGCGCAGCTTGCGGGCAATATCGGTCGTGGCGTGCTCGACATCGACCCGCCCGAGGATGGCGGCGTCGTCGTTCTGGAACTGAGCAGCTATCAGACCGATCTGGCCCGAGCGCTGACTCCCGATGTGGCGGTCTTTACCAACCTTTCGCCCGACCATCTTGATCGTCACGCTGGCCTGGGGGGGTATTTTGCCGCCAAGCGCAGGCTGTTCGCAGAAGGCGGGCCAGACCGGGCCGTGATCGGCGTGGACGAGGCCGAGGGGCTCTATCTGGCGGGGCAGATGGCCGAGGGGCCCAATGATGACAGGGTGATCCGCATTTCGGTGGATCGCAAGCTGACCGGCTTTGGCTGGTCGGTCTTTGCGCGCAAGGGGTTCCTCAGCGAATATCGTCATGGACGTCAGGTGGGGTCCATCGACCTGCGCGGGGTCAAGGGGCTTCCGGGATCGCACAATCATCAGAATGCCTGCGCCGCCTATGCCGCTTGCCGCACTCTGGGTTTGGCCCCGCGCGTCATCGAGGCGGGATTTCACAGCTATGCCGGTCTGCCGCACCGCAGTCAGCGCGTGGCGGAAAAGGATGGCGTCATCTTTGTGAATGACAGCAAGGCCAC
This sequence comes from Roseovarius sp., assembly GCF_027019125.1. GTDB lineage: Bacteria > Pseudomonadota > Alphaproteobacteria > Rhodobacterales > Rhodobacteraceae > Roseovarius. The sequence continues at coordinate 613,381 of NZ_JALUXE010000027.1, forward strand.
GAATGTCGACAGCGCGCTCAAGGCGCTGTTGGCTTTCGACAAAATCCGCTGGATCTGCGGCGGGCTGGAAAAGGACGGTGGATTGGCCGGGCTAGCCCCCGGCCTTGGGCATGTGCGCCGGGCCTATGTGATCGGACGCGAAGCGGCGCAGTTTGCCATCGGGTTGGGGGATGTGGATACGGAGGTGTGCACCACGATGTCAGAGGCGGTGGCCCGTGCGATGCGCGACGCAGAGCCGGGGGATGTGGTGTTGTTGGCCCCGGCGGCGGCAAGTTTCGACCAATACGACAACTTTGAAAAGCGCGGCGAGGATTTCATGGCGCAGGTGCGGGCGCAGCTTGGTGTGGGGGCATGATGCGGCTCGACCATCTGGCGGTCGCGGCAGAGAGCCTCGAGGCAGGGCAGGCGCATGTCGAGGCGGCGCTTGGACTGCACTTGCAGCCCGGTGGCCAACATCCGCATTTCGGCACGCATAACCTCCTCCTCGGACTGGAAGATGGCCTCTATCTCGAGGTGATCGCGGTTGACCCGGGCGCTCCGGCCCCCGCGTATCCGCGCTGGTTCGATTTGGATCGGTTCTCTGGTGAACCTCGCCTGCGTACCTGGATTTGCGCGGTCGATGATCTGGATGCGGCCCTCTTGCGGCATCCGGGTGCGGGGCAGGCGGTGGACTTGGCACGAGGCGATCTGCGGTGGCGGATGGCGGTTCCGGGGTCCGGCGTGCTCCCGATGGACAATCTCTTTCCGGCATTGATCGAGTGGCAGGGTGCGGCGCATCCCGCGGCGCGACTTGCGCCCTCCGGCGCGCGGTTGTCGCGGCTGGTGGTCTCGCATCCAGAGGCCGCCGCCCTGAAGGCCATGGTCGGGCCGGAGTTGCAGGATGCGCGCGTAGCTTTCGAGACCGGTCAAACGGGTCTGCGTGCCGAATTTGAAACGCCTCATGGGCTCAGGGTGATCGAATGATCCTTAGACAAGCAGAGCCGCGCGATATTCCCCAGATCCTTGCCTTCTGGAACCCGCTCATTCGCGACACTTCCGTCACCTTTACCACGGTGGAAAAGACGCCCGAGGCCCTGGCGGCGGACATGGCCGCGCGTGGTGCGGCGTTTCAGGTGGCAGAGAAGGCGGGCAAGGTGCTGGGATTTGCCAGCTACGGCGCGTTCCGGTCGGGGCCGGGCTATGCACACACCGCTGAGCACACGGTCATTCTGACCCCCGAGGCGCACGGTCAAGGCATTGGGCGGGCGTTGATGACGCGACTGGAGGAGGTGGCGCGCGCGGCGGATATGCATGTGCTGGTCGCGGGCGTCAGCGGCGAAAACCTGGGCGCTATCGCCTTTCACCGTGCCATAGGATTTGCCGAAGTGGCACGCATGCCCGAGGTAGGGCGAAAATTCGGGCGCTGGATGGATTTGGTGCTTTTGCAGAAAATCCTGTGACGGTTTGCACTGACAGGGGCCGGGAATGGGTCTAGGGTAACGCCCATGTCGATTTGGGTCCGGATCTCCGAAGCCTTGTCAGCCCTTGCCAATGGCGAAGGGCTGAGTGCTGTTTTCGACCGCCTGCGCACGCCTCCCGAACGTAGCGTGGCCTTTACGATCGCAGTAATCGCGCTCTCGGCCAAGATGGCCAAGGCGGATGGCAAGGTCACGCGCGATGAGGTCACGGCCTTTCGCGAGGTGTTCCAGATCGCCGAGGCGGATGAGAGCGATGCCGCCCGCGTGTTCAACCTTGCACGGCAGGATGTGGCGGGGTTCGAAGAGTACGCACGGCGCATTGCGCGGATGTTCGAGGGCCAGCCGGGCACGCTCTGCGATCTGATGGAAGGGCTGTTTCACATTGCCATGGCCGATGGGGTTTATCACGCCAAGGAGGATGAATTCCTTGCGCGTGTCGCCGATATCTTCGGTCTGACAAGTGCGTCCTTTCGTGCGCTGCGGACGCGGTTCGTGCCGGATGCCACGCCCGATCCCTGGTCCGTGCTGGGCGTGACCCCGGAGATGCCGATGGAAGAGGTGCGCAAGGCCTGGCGTGACCTCGTGCGCGAGAGCCACCCGGACCGCATGCAGGCCCGCGGGGTGCCGCCAGAGGCGATCCGTTTGGCAGAGCGGCGGCTGGTGGACATCAACCGCGCCTGGGAGGAGATCAGCGAGGCGCGCGCCCATGCGGATCGCCACCTATAACGTCGAATGGTTCAACGCGCTGTTTGACGATCAGGGGCAACCCCATGACGACGGCGCATGGTCCGCGCGCTACAATGTGACACGCTCGGACCAGCTTGCAGCACTCGGGATCGTATTCACCGCACTGAATGCCGATGCGGTGCTGGTGGTCGAGGCCCCCGACGACAATGGCCGCCGCAGTACGGTCAAGGCGTTGGAAAATTTCGCAAAACTCATGCAGATTCGGGCGCGACGGGCCCTGATCGGCTTTGCCAATGAAACGCAACAGGAACTGGCGCTGCTCTATGATCCGGATGTTCTGAGCGCGCGGCATGATCCGCAGGGGGCGGTCGCGGGGGGCGGGGACGGGCCCCCGCGTTTTGATGGGGTGTTCCGCATCGACCTTGACATTGATGACCGTGCGGACCGTGTGACTTTTTCCAAACCCCCGCTTGAGTTGGAGCTGACCACCCGATCAGGCCAGATGTTGCGGCTGATCGGGGCGCATCTCAAATCCAAGGCCCCGCATGGGGCCATGGGCCGCGACGAAGCCATCCGCATTGGCATCACCAATCGCCGCAAACAATTGGCACAAGCCGTCTGGCTCCGGCAACGGATCGAGACTCATCTGGCGGCATCGGACCCTCTGGTCGTGCTGGGGGACCTGAACGACGGTCCGGGGCTGGATGAATACGAGCATCTCTTCGGTCGCTCATCGGTCGAGATCATCATGGGAGAAGGGCAGGACACCGCCTCTGCGCTCTATGATCCGCATGCACGCGGGGCGCTGCTGCGGCGCTTTGGGGTGGTCCATACTTCGGCGCGGTTCTATCTGCGTGACCAGCGGCGGTATATGCAGGCGCTGCTGGATTATATCCTGATCTCGCCGGACCTCATGGCGCGTCGCCCAGCCTGGCGCATCTGGCATCCGTTTGACGATCCGGTCTGCTGGGACAACAAAGAGTTGCGTGAGGCGCTGCTCGTCGCTTCAGACCATTTCCCGGTCAGTCTCGATGTCGAACTGTGATCTTAAAATCGTCACTCGGAGCGATTATATATACCCCATGACACCGATGCACCTGATCCGAACCGTCTGTTTGTTGTCCGCGCTTGTCGCGTCCCCCCTTGCCGCGCAGGACGTGACGGAAGAGGAGCAGGGCCGATCCCTCATGGAAGAGGGCGCGCGCCTCTTTTTTGAAGGGATACAGCGCGAGATGGGGCCGGCGCTTGAGGGGCTTCGCGACCGCGCCCAGGAAATGGAGCCCGCGCTGCGCCAGTTTGTCGAGGAAATGGGTCCGGCGCTGCGCGACCTGATGAGTGAGATTGGTGATCTCAGCGCCTATCACGCGCCCGAAGTTCTGCCGAACGGCGATATCCTGTTACGACGCAAGACACCGCAAGAGATGCAGGAAAACCCTTTGCCAGATGGTGAAATCGAGCTTTGAGCGTCACCGCGCCGTTAATTTGGCGTCTTGATCACGATCCGTGCCGAGAGGGTTGTGGCGAGTGAGGCAAAACGCGCCTGCGCAACCTCGCCAAAGAGGGGGGCCGCCTCTTCTGACAGCCGCAATTCCAGCACCTTCTTTTGCGGGAACCATCGCAATTCCCCAAGATGCGCATTGCGCTTGAGCCAGAGCATTGCGGCAAAGCGCATGGCCTTGCCCAGAACCTCGGCCTCGTGACGGTCCTTTTCGCTCAGCAACCCGTCCAGATCGGCAAAACGGCTGCCTTCTCGCTTGTTCGAATAGCGGTGCAGCAGCGCGAGACCCAAATACACCCGCTCTGAATGTTTGAGTCCGCCCAGATTGGCGCGGGTGGCGTTATCAAAACAGACCTCAGCCCGGTAATCGGGATGGGCGCGCCAGCTGACATCATGCAAGAGGCAGGCGGCACGGATCAGGCGGCGGCGTTCGGGTTTGGCGGATTTGAAGAGTGGCAGGATGAAATGATAGATTACCTTGCCAAATCCGGGCAGGCGCGCGTCCTTTTGCTCGGCAAAACGGCAGGCTTCGATCAGCGGGTCGCGGTCGCGCAGCATCTGCGGCATCTGCTCGTAAAGCAGACCCTCGCGGATGCCATAGCTCGATACCGCGATGTCATGTGGTTTGAAGGTCTTGATCAGCTCGCCCAAAACCTCGGCCGCCTGCGGCACAAGCTCGATCCGCGCCATGGACACGCCAGATTGCGCGCGCAGCGTTTCGGCGTCGAGTTTCTCGATATACTTGATGGTGGCGCGCACGTCAGCCGGGGTCATGCGGTATTCGTGCAGCACATGCAGCGGGTATTTGCGCCGCACCATGTCGATCCGGGCGATCGCCCGCCACGATCCCCCGACCAAAAAGAGGCGGTTGTTCTGCTCGCCCAGTTCGGCGCGCATGTCGTTCAGGACCTGGCGGATATAGGCGCGGCGTTCCTTCTTGCTGCCGGTCATGTCGCGCAGCTTGAGCGGGCCAAGCTGGGATGAAACCCGCGCACCCACCGTGCCGCCGTTGATTTCGGCCAGTTCCATGGACGAACCGCCGATGTCGCAGACAAGGCCATAAGAGCCGGGCCATCCCAACAGCACCCCTTGCGCTGACAGCCGCGCCTCTTCGCGCCCGTCGATCACCCAGAGTTTGAGCCCGGTTTCGCGTTCGATATCGGCACAGAACTCCGCGCCATCGCTGGCCTCTCGCACGGCGGCGGTGGCGACGAGGACCAGCGGGCCGGTATCCATACCCTCGGCCAGCATCTTGAACCGCTTGAGCGCTTCGAGCGCGCGCTTGCGCCCGGTCGGGTTCAGGCGGCCGCTCTCGGACATGCCAGCCCCGAGGCCGCACATGATCTTTTCGTTGTAGAAATAGGCAGGGCTGCGCGCCGCTCCGTCAAAGACCACAAGGCGCACCGAATTGGAACCGACATCAACCACGCCCACACGGCTGAGCGCGCGGGCGGTGGGGCTATCGAACAGGGGACGGCCAAAGGGGCCGCCGTCGGGTTCTCTTGGATCGTTGGTGCCGTCCATGTCCGTCCCAGTCTTTCGCATACTCTCTATGCGGCACGGGCGCGCGTGGGTCAATCCTCGGTATGGGTCAGTTTGGGCACATCCGAAGCCCCGGCTGAGCCCCGCCCCGAGAGCGATGGGTTTTCCATGAAAAAGCGGTGACAGTTAAACGCGAACATGCCCTCGATCGCGGGCGGGCGGCTAAAGCTGCCATCGGGGGCCATCACCCAGCTTTGGGCAACGTCTGCCATGTTGGCGGCCATGACCTGGCTGACGATCTGCGCCTTGACGGTGGGATTTTCGATTTCGACAAGCGTTTCAACCCGGCGGTTGAGGTTGCGGCCCATCCAGTCGGCCGAAGAGATGAAGACGCGCGCCTTTTTCGAGGGTAACCCTGCGCCATTGCCGAAACACACGATGCGAGAGTGTTCCAGAAAACGACCAATGATGGATTTCACGCGGATGTTGCTCGACAATCCCTTGATGCCGGGCCGCAATCCGCAAATCCCGCGCACAACGAGGTCGATCTTGACCCCTGCTTCTGACGCGGCATAGAGCGCGTCGATGATGTTGGGCTCGATCAGCGAGTTCATCTTGGCCCAGATTGCCGCCGGTTTGCCGGCGCGCGCATGCTCTGCCTCACGCTCGATCAGCTCCAGCAGGCGGGGCTTGAGCGACTTGGGCGAAATGGCAAGGTTTTCAAGCCCCTCGGGTTCGGCATAGCCCGACAGGTAATTGAACACCTTGGTCGCGTCTCGTCCGAGCTTGGTATCGCAGGTGAAAAAGCTGAGGTCCGTGTAGATACGCGCAGTGATCGGGTGATAATTGCCGGTGCCATAATGGGTATAAGTCACCAGGTTATCACCTTCACGGCGCACCACGGTGGAAATCTTGGCATGGGTCTTGAGGTCAATGAAACCATAGACCACATGAGCCCCGGCCCGTTCCAGTCGCCGCGATTGCCTGATGTTCGCCGCCTCGTCGAATCGCGCCTTGAGCTCCACAAGTGCCGTGACGGATTTGCCGTCTTCCGCCGCTTCGCAGAGCGCCTCGACGATAGGAGAGTTGCGCGAGGTGCGATAGAGCGTTTGCTTGATCGCCACCACATCGGGGTCACGCGCCGCCTGCGCCAGAAACCGCACCACCATGTCGAAGGTCTCGTAGGGGTGATGCAGCAGCATGTCCTTTTGCCGGATCGCGGCGAACATGTCGCCGCCATGGTCCTGCACCCGCTCGGGCACGCGCGGGGTAAAGGGCGGCCACAGAAGATCGGGGCGCGCATCGAGCACCAGTTCCTTGAGATCGGCCAGACCGATCATGCCCTCGACCTCGACCACCTCTTCGGGAATGACGTGCAATTCCTGCATGATGACGCGGCGCAGATCCTCGGGCGCATTGGCAGAAATCTTCATCCGCACCACTTCGCCACGGCGGCGACGTTTCAGTGCCACCTCGAATTCGCGCACGAGGTCTTCGGCCTCTTCCTCGACCTCGAGATCACTGTCGCGCAGCACGCGAAAGGCGCAATGGCTCTTGTAGCGATAGCCGGGAAAGAGGCTGTGCAGATGCAGCAAGAGCAGTTCTTCGAGCGGCAGAAACCGATAGTTGCCCTCGGGCGCGGGCAGGGGGATGAAGCGCGCGATTTGCTGCGGGATCGGCAATAGGGCCTGAAGCGGTCGCTTGTCGGCCTTTCGCTCAAGTTGCAGAGCAAGGCTGTAGCCGAGGTTGGGGATGAACGGGAACGGATGCGCAGGGTCAATCGCCAAAGGCGAGAGCACGGGAAAGGTCTTGTTGAGAAAGACATCCGCCAGATAATCCCGGTCTCCTTCCTCGATAGAGGCGTGATCGAGGATCGAAATCCTCTCGGCCTCCAGCTCGCCGCGCAGGGTATTGTAGGTCTCTTGCTGAGATGCCAGCAGCTTGCGAGCATTCTCGTTGATCAGCACAAGCTGCTCTGCCGGGGACAGGCCGTCCGCCGCCGGGGTCGTATTGCCCGCCTGCGCCAATTCCCGGAGACCTGCCACGCGCACGTTATAAAATTCATCAAGATTGGTCGCTGAAATCGACAAGAACCTCAGCCGCTCCAACAGTGGAACGCGGCTGTTCTGGGCTTCTTCCAGCACTCGCCAGTTGAACCCCAGCCAACTGAGCTCACGATTAAAGAAACGCCCCGGGCCGGTCGGATCCAGATCGGGCATTTCGACGGCTTCGGGGGCGGGGTGCTTGAGGAAATCTGCTTGGGTCATGGGGCGCTTATGGCGTTGAGATGTAACGGAACGGTAACGCAGCGTGGCGCTAACGCGCTAATTTGTCCAGCACTTGCGCGGCGAGCACTCGGGTGACTGCGCGGCCTTCCGCAAGAGCCGTGGAATCGAGCGTCGCGACCACCTCTCGTGCCATATCAAAGGATCGATCCATGCGCCGCGCGAGATAGGGAATCGTGTCTGGGCTGGGGGCAATCTGGCGGTCGGCGAAGAGCTTGGTCAGTACGGCAGCCAAGAGGGCATCATCGGGCGCGCGCAGTTGGGTCAGCATCGTGCCCTGCATGCGGCTTTGCAGATCGGGCAGGCCGAGTGACCAGAGGTTCGGCGGGCGCTCGGCCGTCAGCAAGAGGGCGTGCCCTTCGGCCAATACGAGATTGTGCAGGTGAAAGAGCGCTTCTTCGGCCTGGCGATCACCTGCTAACTGATCGGCATCCTCAACGGCGATCGCGCCGGTCGCGAGCGTGGGAATATCGACCTGCGACAGGTCCTTGGCTGCGACGATCCGTGCGCCTGAGAGGGCGGCCCAGACATGCGCCAGATGGGTCTTGCCCGCGCCGGGAGGACCCGCAAGTATCAGCTTGCGTCCGGGCCAGCCCTGCCAGCCCTCGATCATGGCCACCGCTTCGGCATTTGCGGGCGAGACAAAGAAATCCTCGCGCCCCAGTGCCGTACGCACCGGCAGGTCAAAGCTGAGTTGGCGCGGAGTCATTCGCGGTCGATACTTTCCAGGCCGCGATAGAGGCGGCTGTCGCGATACTGCTCCAATGCAAAGCGGGCGATCACACCGAGCGATGCGGCCACCGGTACCGCTACAAGCATCCCGACAAAGCCAAAGAGGGCACCAAAGGCCGAGAGCGCGAAGATCAGCCAGACCGGGTGCAGTCCCACCGACGAGCCCACCAGCTTGGGTGTCAGAAAATTGCCTTCGATCACCTGCCCGGAGATAAAGACGGCGGCCACCAACCCGACGCTGACCCAATCCCCCCAGAACTGGAACAGCGCGAGCCCCACCGCCAACACGCCGCCGACGATGGACCCGACATAGGGGATGAACGTGATCAGGCCCGCAATCGCGCCCACCACGAGGCCGAATTGCAACCCCACGAGCATGAGCGCGACCGCGTAATAGGTGCCCAAGATCAGACAGACGGTGCCCATGCCGCGGATGAAACTGGCCAGCGTATTGTCGATCTGGCCTGCCAGTCTGCGGATCACAGGGGCATGGTCGCGCGGCAAAAGATTGTCGATCTCGGCAACCATGTGATCCCAGTCATACAGCAGATAAACTGCCACAACGGGGACAATCACAATCAATACCAGTATGTTGACCATGGAAGCGGCAGAGCTGAGGATCGTCTCGAGCAACTGGCCACCACGTTCACGAATGGTTTCACCCACGGACAGAAGTGTCTTGTTCAGCGCCGAGTCAGGATCGAATAGCGTCGGGAAATGGGTGCTGAGAAAGCCATGTAGATCGCGCGCCAGCTCAGGCACCACGTTGAAGAGGGCCACAGTTTGATTGACGAGCGTTGGCACGATCAGCAGGGCGATCACGACAAAGGCCAGAATGGCGATCAGCGTGATGACCACGACAGAGGCGGCGCGACTTAGGCCCAGCCTCTCCAAACGGTCTGCCACCGGATCAAGGAAATAGGCAATGGCTCCGCCCAGAACAAACGGCAGGATCACGTCCCCGAGGAACCATAATAGCACAAAAAACACGGCCGTGGCCGCGCCCCAATATTTGATCTGTTCCCGGACGGGGAGCGCCATGGTTCGCCTCCTGATGCACGCCCTATGTCATGGTTTGAGCATTTGGTTTCAAGGGGAAACGCGAGGGAGGCGCGAAACCGAAAATAGTATCGCGCCCTGTGCGGGCGCGATGAGGATGCGGAAGGGGAGTTTTCTCAACTCCCGACCGGTCTCGGTCGATGCTCAGGCGAGAACGATGTTGGAAGCGGACTCGCGCCCGTCGCGGCCTGCTTCGACGTCGAACTTGACCTTCTGATTGTCGGCAAGGCCGGTCAGGCCTGCGCGCTCAACCGCGCTGATGTGCACGAATACATCCTTGCCGCCGCCATCGGGCGCGATGAAGCCGTAGCCTTTGGTGGCATTGAACCATTTCACGGTGCCAGTCGCCATCTTACTCAATCCTTCTGTATTTGTTGCCCGCGGAAGTGCGGCAACCCGGCAAAGTCATACAAGATCGAGTGACTGAGCCGAGAAGGACAGATGGTCGATAGTGGTAACGTCGCACGACAAAATATGCCAATTCACCGTGCGAAAATCAAGATTACAGAACCGTGACAACCGTTCCGATGGGCACGCGGTCGTAGAGATCCTGCACATGCTCGTTGATCATCCGGATACAGCCGTTCGAGACAGATCGCCCGATGGACGAAGGCTGTGTCGTGCCGTGAATCCGGTAGTAGGTGTCGCGCCCGTTCTGGAAAAGGTAAAGCGCGCGCGACCCAAGCGGATTGTCCGTTCCGCCGGGCTGCACATAGTCATTGCCCTTGAACCGCCCGTAGGCGGCGGGATCGCGTTCGATCATTTCGTTCGTCGGGCGCCATGTCGGCCATTTCTTCTTGACGTCGATTGTGGCGGTGCCGGTGAACTCCAGCCCGGCCTTGCCCACGCCTACGCCGTAACGGCGTGCGCGACCGGGTTCTGTTACGAAGTAGAGAAAATGCGCGCGCGGCAGCACGATCAGCTGGCCGGGTTGATAAACGGGATCGAAAGAGACCTCCTGCGGCATGAAGCGCGGATCAACCTCAAAGGCATTGGCAACGGATGCAGTGCCCAAGGCAGCGAGACCAGTGGCCATGAAAGTGCGGCGATGGATCATTGGGAACCTCCTGAGAATACCACTCCAGTTATAGGAGGGGTCTTGGTGGGGTGAAAAATCAAAACGCGCTTGTTCCCCGCATTATGGCCGAACTGTTGCGCTCGGGTCGCGTGCGCCTGTCAAATCGCCGCCCAATCGTTGAACCGGTAGGGCATGAATTCGCGATTTCTGCGTGCAGGCGCGGGGCGATAGAGGGATTTGCGGCGAGTCATCTTGGTCTCCTCTCATGTCGGTCCCATAGACTTGGGGGCAGGGTCGGGATCAGGCCAGAGGGGATAAAGAACTCGTGATCTGCAGTGACCGGCTATGTCGACAGCCCCAGTCTGCGTTCCCGGCGGATTACCGCGAGGATCGTCGCGATCGCGGCAAGTGCCGTCGAGAGCATCAGCCCAAGCAGGGCATAGGTCCCACTGCCGGGGGTCAGCAGTGTGCCTGCGAGCGCCGAGAGAGCCGCGCCGATGCCGATCATCAGCGCCCCCGACAGCCCGCTTGCCGTGCCTGCGAGGTCTGGGCGGATCGAGAGGGCCCCGGCAGTGGCGTTGGGGATCACCATGCCGTTGCCCAGGCCCATGAATGTCATCAGCCCAAAGAACGTCAACGGCGTACCCAAGCCCACAAGAAACAGCATGAGATTGAGCGCGATACCGCCTGCGTTGAACAGCGTGCCCCACAGCACCATGCGGTTGACGCCAATCCTCATGGAAAACCGCCCCGAGGCAAAATTGCCCAGAAAATACCCGATCGCAGGTGCACCGAACAACAGCCCCAGAGTGGACGGAGGCAGGCCGAACACGCGATCTCCGACAAAGGGCGCGCCGCCCAGATAGGCAAAGAACGCCCCCGAGCTCAGCCCCGCCGCCAGTGCATAGCCCCAGAAACGGCGCGACGTCAGAAGGGCAGGATAATCCCGGAACTGTTGCATCAGGGTTCGCCCCGAGAGCGGCGCGGTCTCGCCCAGGTCTCGCCAGCAGACCACAAACAGCGCGGCCCCAAGCACGAAGAGCGCCCAGAAATTTGCCTGCCAGCCAAAGGCCTCATCCAACTGCCCGCCAAAGGCCGGGCCGATCATTGGCACAACGGCCATACCCATGGTTACATAGCCGATCATCGAGGCCGCGCGGTCTTGGGGCACCATATCCCGCACGATGGCGCGTGACAGGACCATGGCGACCACCACGCTTGCCTGAACCATGCGAAAGGTCAGAAAAACCGTAACATTGGGGGCAAAGATGCAGCCCAAGGTCGCCACAAGAAAGAGGCCGAGCCCCCAGAGGATGACCGGCCGGCGCCCCCACCGATCCGAGATTGGTCCCATCAGCAGTTGCAGCGCGGCATTGACCCCAAGATAGAGGGCAACCGACAATTGGATCAGCCGGTATTCGGTGTTGAAATGCGCGGTCATCCCCGGCAGGCTGGGGAGAAAGATGTTCATGGCAAGGGCCGACAGTCCCGCCAGAAGGATCAGCGTCGAAAGATGCGGCGGGGTGGTGCGGTCGAGATACTTGGGTGTCTGAGCGCGGGTCATGGCGCATGGCTAGGAGCGGCCCGCGGGGAAGTCCACCAGGCAACTCGTGAATTCGCAATTTTACAGATATTCAGAATATTATTTGCGATGATTTGCAAATTTGCCCAATTCTGCTTTGAGCCAATGCTCACAAACTCTATGCTGCGCGCAACATCGCAAGGGGAGTGCCATGAAAGACATCCTTCAGGAATTGGAGAACCGCCGCGCCGAAGCCCGCTTGGGAGGGGGTGAGCGCCGTATCGAAGCGCAGCATGCCAAGGGCAAACTGACGGCTCGCGAGCGGGTCGAATTGCTGCTCGATGAGGGCAGCTTTGAAGAGTTCGACATGTTCAAGGCGCATCGGTGCACCGACTTCGGGATGGAGAAAGAGCGGCCCTATGGCGATGGCGTGATCACCGGCTGGGGCACGATCAACGGTCGCATGGTCTATGTCTTTTCGCAGGATTTTACCGTTTTTGGCGGCTCCCTGTCGGAAACCCATGCCGAGAAAATCTGCAAGATCATGGATATGGCGATGCAGAACGGCGCGCCAGTCATCGGCATCAACGATTCGGGTGGCGCGCGGATTCAGGAGGGTGTCGCCAGCCTTGCAGGCTATGCCGAGGTGTTTCAGCGCAATATCATGGCCAGCGGCGTCGTTCCGCAGATCAGCCTGATCATGGGCCCCTGCGCGGGTGGCGCTGTGTATAGCCCGGCCATGACCGATTTCATTTTCATGGTGCGTGACAGTTCCTACATGTTCGTGACGGGGCCCGATGTGGTCAAGACCGTGACCAACGAGGTGGTCACCGCCGAGGAACTGGGTGGCGCATCGACGCATACCCGCAAGTCGAGCGTGGCTGACGGGGCGTTCGAAAATGATGTCGAGGCCCTGGCCGAAGTGCGGCGTCTGGTGGATTTCCTGCCGCTCAACAACCGCGAGAAGCCTCCCGTGCGTCCCTTCTTCGACGAGCCGGGACGTGTGGAGCAGAGCCTCGATACGCTGATCCCCGACAATGCCAACACCCCCTATGACATGAAGGAACTGATCCTCAAGGTCGCGGACGAGGCGGATTTCTACGAGATTCAGGCAGAATTCGCCAAGAACATCATCACCGGCTTCATTCGTCTTGAAGGGCAGACCGTGGGGGTCGTGGCCAATCAGCCGATGGTGCTGGCGGGGTGTCTCGACATCGACAGCAGCCGCAAGGCGGCGCGGTTCGTGCGGTTCTGCGATGCCTTCGAGATTCCGATCCTGACCTTTGTCGATGTGCCGGGCTTCCTTCCGGGCACGGGTCAGGAATATGGCGGCGTGATCAAGCATGGCGCGAAACTTCTCTTTGCCTATGGCGAAGCCACGGTGCCGAAGGTGACGGTCATCACCCGCAAAGCCTATGGTGGGGCCTATGATGTGATGGCCTCCAAACATCTGCGGGGCGATTTCAACTATGCCTGGCCAACGGCAGAAATTGCGGTGATGGGGGCAAAGGGTGCCACCGAAATTATCCACCGCGCCGACTTGGGATCACCCGAAAAGATCGCGGCGCATACCAAGGATTACGAGGGCCGCTTTGCCAATCCTTTCGTGGCCGCCGAGCGTGGTTTTATCGACGAGGTGATTCAGCCGCGCAGCACGCGGATGCGCGTCAGCCGGGCGTTTGCGTCTTTGCGCAACAAGAAGCTCAGCAACCCATGGAAAAAGCACGATAACATTCCGCTCTGAGGGCGACGGACCGGGGGCTCTGCCCCCAGACCCCCGAGGTATTTGTGGCCAGATGAAGCACGGAGGAGCAACATGGGTCGCCGCCACTGGCATGTGATCGAAGAAGAGGATGGTGCGCTCACGATGACGCGCAACATGCCTGTGCGTTTCGATCTGGCGGTGGAAACGATTCTGTCGGGTGTCACGGGGCGGCGGCGATTGGCGCATCTGGTGCGCCAAGACATGTGGCGCGCGCTGCAATCGCTTCGCGGTTTTGCCCCGGCGGTGCGCGTGCGTCGAGATGCGCGGTCGATGCATGTTCGGGCCGGGGGGGCGGTGCTGGGCCGGTTCGATCGAAGCGGGTATGAGGCGCTCATTGCTCAGGTGCTCGAGGACGAGACGAATCGCGCGCGCTGGATGGGCGGCGTGCGATGAGACGGGTGGGGCGGGCTGTGGCGCTGAGCGTCGCGCTGGCTTTCGCCCAAGGGGCGGCAGCGCAGGAGGAGGCGCTGCCGCTGCCCTCGGGCCTGACCGCGCGGGTGCAAGAGGTGCTGACAGACCGGCCGGGTCTGGGGCTTACCTATCGCTTTCGGTTCGTGGCCGAGGGATTCGCGGGTGTCGGTGATACGGATGCGCAACTCGAGACGGTGCTGGCCGATCTGGTCTGGCTATGCGAGAGCTACGCCCTGCCACGATTGGCGAACACTGGTCCGATACCCGCTCAGGTTGTTATTTCGCTGGCGGATCGGCCGTCAGAATTCGGGGTTTTCGACCCCGATGTCATTCAGGTCTTTGAGGCCTACAGGCCGCAGGAAGGCGCCTGCATCTGGGAGATGTTTTAATGAGAACACAAAATCTTGCGCCACGAAATCAACGCCTTGGAGGCACTGAGGCTTTGGGGACACAGGCGCACGGGATTGGTGATGACCGATGTTCAAACCCCGAAAATTCCGATAAGCTGCGTCAAGGTTGCACCCAAGCGACCTTTACCTCGCCCTTGAGACGGGCAGGGACATGGTGTCCTTGCGCGTCTCTTCATGAAGTTACGAGAGACAGGAGATATACATGTCGAAAAGCGTCAAGAGCATTCTCGCAATCGGTTTCATCGCCGTCGTCGCAGCATGCGCACAGCCTGCAGAAGAAGAGTTCGTTGTGGTCGAGCCGATCACGACCGAGCCCGTTCAGACCGGCAAGTACAAGTAAGCCCATTGGGCTAGGCGCGGGACGGACCCTCGGGGCCGTCCCGTCCACAAAATCGATCACCGCGCAGCGCCCCTGTATCCTGGGGGGTGCAACATGTTGAAACATCGCGGTTTTCCCGGGCGTTTACCGGGTACGGATTTCCAATTCACAATCAGACGCGCGAATCCGAAGGGGGCCACCCCCTTGATTGCGCGCGAACGCTACCGAGATCGTAAGCCCGCCGACAAGCGGGCCGACGCCGCCTTTGTGCGCGCGATCTGGGAGTGTTTCGGCGAAGAGCCGTTCGAGCGCGGCAATCTCGATGCCGGTCGTCTCAGCTGGCTATTGGGACGCGAAGTCAAGGCTGTCGACACGCCTTTTGATGCCACAAGTTACGAGGCGCTTTTGGTGCTGGACCTTGAGGTCGCGCGCGAGTCATTTCCCGAGGTATTTTCGTGAGCCCTGCGCGTCCGCATCATCTCGGATTTCGCTTGCCTCACCGCAAGATGCGCGGCGTTCTGCCTATGGGAAACGAAAATAGGCAAGGCTCTGCTCATGCGGGTATTTGGCCGAAACTGCGCTTGGTTCGCCGCGCGGTTGCAGGCACAGTGGGGCAAGTGGCGGGAGTCCTTTCCCCAGAGGCTTTGACATTGCGTCGGTCCCGCCGCCCTTCCCCTTGGGGGCGATCCTGTGCGGGCGTGCATGGATCGCCCTCTTTTTCCGTTGAGAATTCGATATTTGCGCCTCGATGCAGGAATGCGCGGGGGGTCGCCGATGGTGTGGCGCAGCAATGCAATCGCTTTGACGCGGGCGTCCAAGTGACGTTCTATGGCTTGGATTTTTCATGCGATCTGACAAGAGGACGTTCCACATGCAAAGACTTCGAACACTTCCGCTCCAGCGTGGCCTTGCTCCGGCGCTTGGTGTCTTGGCGCTTGGCGCTCTGGTCGCCTGCGGTGACACCGTTCCAGAGCAGGCGCTCATTGGCGGCGGTGCCGGTGCGCTTACGACAGCAGTGGTCGGCGGTAGCGTCGTCACCGGCGCTGCGGTCGGGGCTGCGGGAAACGTGGTCTATTGCCAAGCCTATCCGAACCGCTGCTGACAACCTGAG
This sequence comes from Roseovarius sp., assembly GCF_027019125.1. Taxonomy (GTDB): domain Bacteria; phylum Pseudomonadota; class Alphaproteobacteria; order Rhodobacterales; family Rhodobacteraceae; genus Roseovarius. The sequence goes on from NZ_JALUXE010000027.1 coordinate 629,137, forward strand.
CCAAGGTCGTTCACGCGGCCCTCTGCCTGTCGGTCAGGATTCGATCATTCAAGCCACCGGTGCACGTCGCGCCGGTGGCTTTCTTGTTGTGCCAGAAGAAAACCGGCGCGCCGCCTGAGGGCCGCGCCGACAAGAGAGGAAGGGACGGAATATGTTCAAGAAGATATTGATTGCCAATCGCGGTGAGATTGCCTGTCGCGTGATCAAGACTGCGCGCAAGATGGGGATTGCAACGGTGGCGGTCTATTCGGATGCGGATCGCAACGCGCTGCATGTGCAGATGGCGGACGAGGCGGTGCATATCGGACCGGCCGCCGCGTCCGAAAGCTATATCGTCATCGACAAGGTGATGGCCGCGATCAAGGCCACCGGGGCCGAGGCGGTGCATCCGGGCTATGGGTTCCTGAGCGAGAACCCCAAGTTCGCCCAGGCACTTGAGGCCGCAGGCGTGGCCTTTGTTGGCCCGCCGGTAGGTGCCATCGAGGCGATGGGTGACAAGATCACCTCCAAGAAGATCGCGCAAGAGGCCGGGGTCAGCACCGTTCCCGGCTATATGGGCCTGATCGCCGACGCCGAAGAGGCGGTGACGATTTCGAACCAGATCGGTTATCCGGTGATGATCAAGGCCTCGGCAGGTGGCGGTGGCAAGGGGATGCGGATCGCGTGGAATGACGAGGAGACGCGCGAGGGCTTTCAGTCTTCCAAGAACGAGGCTGCGTCGAGTTTCGGCGATGATCGGATCTTCATCGAGAAATTCGTCACGCAACCCCGCCATATCGAGATTCAGGTGCTTTGCGACAGCCACGGCAACGGCATCTATCTGGGTGAGCGGGAATGCAGCATCCAGCGCCGCAATCAAAAGGTGATCGAGGAGGCCCCGAGCCCGTTTCTGGACGAGGCGACGCGCCGCGCGATGGGCGAGCAGGCCGTCGCGCTGGCGCAGGCGGTGGGGTACACGAGCGCGGGCACCGTGGAGTTCATCGTCGACGGCGACAAGAATTTCTATTTCCTCGAAATGAACACGCGCCTTCAGGTCGAGCATCCGGTGACCGAGCTGATCACCGGCGTGGACCTTGTGGAGCAGATGATCCGCGTCGCCAATGGCGAGGCGCTGAACCTCACGCAGGCCGATGTCAAGCTCAAGGGCTGGGCTATCGAGAGCCGTCTTTATGCCGAGGATCCCTATCGCGGCTTCCTGCCGTCGATTGGCCGTCTGACCCGTTATCGCCCGCCAGAGGAATTGGCCATCGAAGGGGCTGTTGTGCGCAATGACACCGGCGTCTACGAGGGTGGCGAGATCAGCATGTATTATGACCCGATGATCGCCAAGCTCTGCACCTGGGGTCATACCCGCGCCGAGGCGATCGAAGGTATGCGCGTGGCGCTCGACAGTTTCGAGGTTGAGGGCATCGGGCACAATCTGCCGTTCCTGAGTGCTGTGATGGACCATCCCCGCTTCGTCAGCGGCAATATCACCACCGCCTTCATCGCCGAGGAGTATCCCGAGGGGTTCACGGGCGTCACCTTGCCCGAAGAGGCGCTTCGCGCGATTGCGGCAAGCACGGCGGCGATGCACCGGGTGGCCGAAATTCGGCGCACACGGGTATCTGGCCGGATGGACAATCACGAGCGCCACGTCGGCGAGGATTGGGTGGTGAGCCTGCAAGGCAAGCGGTTTGCCGTTGTGGTGGCCGCTGACCGCGAGGGAGCGACGGTGCGCTTCGAGGATGGCGACACGCTGCGTGTTGCCAGCGACTGGACACCGGGCGATCAGCTGGCGCGTCTTGACGTGAATGGTGAACCGCTGGTCCTCAAGGTGGGCAAGATCAGCGGTGGGTTCCGTATTCGCACGCGCGGGGCCGATCTCAAGGTGCATGTGCGCACGCCCCGTCAGGCTGAATTGGCGGCGTTAATGCCTGAGAAACTGCCGCCTGATACATCGAAGCTGCTGCTCTGCCCGATGCCGGGCTTGATCGTGAAGGTCAATGTCGCGCCGGGCGACGAAGTACAGGAGGGGCAGGCGCTCTGCACGGTGGAGGCAATGAAGATGGAGAACATCCTGCGTGCCGAGCGCAAGGGCGTGGTGGCCAAGGTCAATGCCGGGCCGGGCGACAGCCTTGCCGTGGACGATGTGATCATGGAGTTCGAGTGACCGGATGACCTGCGCCCCGCGCCATATGCCTATGTTGGTTCCGTTCCTCGCGGTGATCGCTCTTGTGTCCGCCTGCGCGCGCGATGCGGAGGCGGCACAGCGGGCGCGGCTAGGGGCGTGGTTCGCACTCGGCGAAACGGTGGAATTTGCGGCGACGATGCACTGTGCCGTGGGTCTCTATCGGGTGGCTGACGGGCGGATCAGGGCGGCGATGCCGGTGGCAGGGTCCGCGCCCGAAATGGCGCGGATCGTGGCGGCGCGCGGTCGGGCGGCTTGGATCGCTGCGGGGCTGACACCCGATACGGCCATGATGGCGATGGCCAATCTCGACCGTCCCACCGGCATGGCCATGCGCCGCGCGGGGCTCGAGGCGCGCGCCTGCATGGAGGCCACAAGCGAGAGCGCGTTTCATCATCTGTTGGGGCAATCTGGCGCGGTTCTGGCCTGGGAGGCGGAGACAGGCGCGCTCATGCTGATGGACCCTCAAGCCGGTCTCTTGATCGTGGCGATGGGGGACAGGTGATGGCGCGCCGGGATCAGCTACCGCGGGGGCGCTCGCGCAGTTCCTGCTGGCGCATCGGCAGCTTGTCGATGGTGCGGATGATTTCGCGCACATGCCAGGGCGCGGGTTTGCGCAGGTATATCACCCCGTCCTTGCCAATCAGCACGAGGCCAAACCCGCGCGGCCGCAGCGTTTTGCGCAGCTCGGAGCGGGCGTCGGGATCGGTGTCGGTGATCACCACCACATCGAGCGCCGTCAACACATCGAGGCGCTCGGTGATATACCCCATCTGTTCGATGTATCGCGGATCGGCGGGGGTATCGGCAAAGATCACCAGCGGGCGTTTGAGCCAGAGAAAATCATTCAAATTGACCGTATCGGCCGAGAGGATCGCGGTAGATGCGGGGCCTGTATCGCTGTCCTGTGCGGTTGCGGATGAGGCGATAAATACAGCCAAAACAAGGGATAAGAGTGTTTTCATAGGGTCTCCTGCTGGTCCAGATATAGGCCTGTTGGGGGCGATTGCGAAGGGTGAATGGCAAGCGCACGGAAATTTTCCTGAGTTAAGCGCATGGTCAGGAATGACAGGCAGGATCGGGGCCAAGCGTGTGTGGTCGCAGGGTGCGGCCCATCGAAAGGTCAGACCCGTCATGGACATCATCCTGCATCTTGGCGCGCATCGCACCGCCTCGACATCGTTTCAGCACTACATGCGCGCAAATGCGGGCGATCTGGCGGCGCAGGGGCTGGGATACTGGGGCCCCGAGGTGACACGCGACGGGGTGCTGAGCGGGGTCATCCCGGCATCGGGCCTCGCATCCCCCGCGCAACAGCTGGATCGCGCGCGTCGTCGTATCGCGCTCCGGCTTGAGGAGGCGCGGAAACAGGGGATGACGCGGGTTCTTGTCAGCGATGAGAACATGATCGGGGCGACCCGGCGCAATCTGCGGCGCGCGCGGCTCTATCCCGGCGTCGGCGCGCGGATGTCTCGGTTTGCGCATGCCTTCGACGGGCGCATCAGCCGCGTGGTCCTGTCGATCCGGGGGCAGGATAGCTGGTGGGCGTCGTCGCTGGCCTATGGCGTGGCGCGGGGGCATGGCGTTCCGGGCGGGGATGAGCTCGATCGGCTGGTGACGGTCAACCGGCATTGGCGCGAGGTGATCGGTGATCTGGCCTGTGCGCTGCCCGGTGTCGATCTTGTGGTCCTGCCGCATGAGGTGCATGCCGGACGTCCCGAGGCGCGGCTGCGCGCGATGACGGGGCTGACCGAGGTGCCGCGTAAGGCTGCGCGCCTCTGGCTGAACCGATGCCCCGATCTGGCGACCTTGCGCCGTGCCGTGACGGCGCGCGGGGGCGACACGACGGAATTGCCCGAAGGCGAAGGGCGGTGGCAACCCTTTGACTGGGCGCAGCGATTGGCCCTGCAAGAGGCCTATGCCGACGATCTGTTCTGGCTCTCTGCCGGGGCAGATGGGTTGGCGAGACTATCAGAGGAAACCGGACCGGATGAGGCAGGGAGACATCTGCCCGCTGGTCAGACTGAAAGAGGACATCGGAATGGCGACCAAGAAAGACGATTGGCGTAAGCTCGCGGCCAAGGAATTGCGGGGGCGTGCCCCCGAGGATCTGACGTGGAACACGCTCGAGGGGATCGCGGTGCAACCGCTCTATACCCAAGAGGATGTGGCCGATCTTCCGCATCTGGAGAGCATCCCTGGACAGGCGCCCTTTACTCGTGGCGTCAAGGCCACGATGTATGCGGGCCGCCCCTGGACCATCCGGCAATATGCCGGTTTTTCCACGGCGGAGGAATCGAACGCCTTTTACCGTCGCAATCTCGCGGCCGGACAGCAGGGGGTCTCGGTGGCCTTCGATCTGGCCACGCACCGCGGCTATGACAGCGATCACCCGCGCGTCGAGGGCGATGTGGGCAAGGCGGGGGTGGCCATCGACAGCGTCGAGGATATGAAAATCCTCTTCGATGGTATCCCGCTCGACAAGGTTTCGGTCAGCATGACGATGAACGGCGCGGTCATTCCTGTGCTGGCCTCCTTCATCGTCGCGGGCGAGGAGCAGGGCCACGACAAGGCGTTGCTGTCCGGCACCATCCAGAACGACATCCTCAAGGAGTTCATGGTCCGCAACACCTATATCTATCCGCCCGCGCCCTCGATGCGGATCGTGTCGGACATCATCGGCTATACCGCCCAGCATATGCCGAAGTTCAACTCGATCTCGATTTCTGGCTATCACATGCAGGAGGCGGGCGCGAACCTTGTGCAGGAGTTGGCCTATACGCTGGCCGACGGGCGCGAGTATGTGCGCGCGGCGATTGCTGCGGGAATGGATGTGGACAGTTTCGCGCCGCGCGTCTCGTTCTTCTTCGCCATCGGCATGAACTTCTTCATGGAGGCCGCCAAGCTGCGCGCCGCCCGCCTGCTCTGGCATCGGATCATGACGGAATTCGGTGCGAAGGACGAGAAATCCAAAATGCTGCGCACCCATTGCCAGACATCCGGTGTGAGCCTCCAGGAACAGGATCCCTACAACAACGTGGTGCGCACCGCCTATGAGGCGATGAGCGCGGTTCTGGGTGGCACACAGTCGCTGCACACCAATGCGCTGGACGAAGCGATTGCTCTGCCCACCGATTTCAGCGCCCGCATCGCGCGGAACACGCAGTTGATCCTGCAAGAGGAAACCGGCGTGACCAAGGTGGTCGATCCGCTGGCGGGATCATACTACGTCGAGAGCCTGACACATGAGCTGGCCGAGAAAGCCTGGGCGCTGATCGAAGAGGTCGAGGCCATGGGCGGCATGACCAAGGCGGTTGAATCGGGCATGCCCAAGCTGCGGATCGAAGAGACGGCAGCGACCCGACAGGCGATGATCGACCGGGGGGACGAGGTGATCGTCGGGGTCAACAAGTATCGCAAGGACAAGGAAGACCCGATCGACATTCTCGATATCGACAATGACAAGGTGCGCGAGGCGCAGATCGCACGTCTGGAGCGCATCCGCGCGCAGCGCGACGAGGCGGCCTGCCAGGCCGCACTGAACGAGATGACGCGCCGCGCGCGCGAGGGGGGCAATCTGCTCGACGCGGCGGTCGAGGCCGCGCGTGCGCGCGCCACGGTGGGAGAAATCAGCATGGCACTGGAAAAAGAGTTCGGGCGCCACCGCGCCGAGGTCAAGACTTTGGCCGGGGTCTATGGGGCCGCCTATGAGGGGGATGCCGGTTTTGCCGCCATCCAGAAATCGGTCGAGGAGTTCGCCGAGGCCGAGGGTCGGCGGCCGCGCATGCTCGTCGTCAAGATGGGGCAGGACGGCCATGATCGTGGGGCGAAGGTGATCGCCACCGCCTTTGCCGACATCGGGTTCGATGTGGATGTGGGTCCACTCTTTCAAACGCCGGAAGAGGCGGCACAGGACGCAATCGACAATGATGTGCATGTGGTGGGCATCAGCTCTCAGGCGGCGGGGCACAAGACACTGGCCCCGAAACTGATCGCGGCACTCAGGGCGCGGGATGCGGGCGATATCATCGTGATCTGCGGCGGGGTCATCCCGCAACAGGATTACGATTTCCTCAAGAAGGCGGGGGTGAAGGCGATTTTTGGCCCGGGCACCAACATTCCCGAAGCAGCCAAGGATATTCTGCGGCTGATCCGCGAGGCGCGCGGATAACTGCCCGGCGCTGCGCCAGACAGTTTTAGGATCGATGGCCCCGTGCAGAGATGCGCGGGGTCAATCTTTGAAAGAGACCCGAGGAAAAAGTTTCGCCCGGACGCGAGTGCGACCGGGCGACAACACTTTGCAAGCTCTGGAGGGGCGCTTAGCCCAAGACCGAGAGAAGTGCGGAAATGATCCAGTACCACATCGCGACACCGAGACCAATCATAGGCGCAAGCCACCATCCACTGGGGAGATGGAGGGGGGTACTGGTGTCTTGCCCAAACTGATGCGTATGGTTCACGGTCATATGCGGTGCCAACTGTTTCATTTCCGTATCTCCGGGCAGCCTTGGAAGTACAATCACATTCCCATGATCGGGCTGTAATAGAAAGCGCGCGAAGGTATCTGTGACCGGGCGAAAGAGAGGTTCGCTATCCAAAGATAAAGGCGCTCGTGGCATTCAGTCATCGCCAAAGAAGTCATCCTCTGCGTCCTCGCCGCTGCCCAACTCGTTCATCATCATCGAAAGCGCGCCGCCAGCCAGATCGAGACTGACGAGCTTGGGGGTCTTGGCCGGTTTGGGGGGCGGCGCGGGTTCCGGTTCTGGGATTGGCTCCGGTTCCGGGACAGGAGGGGGCAGAGGGTCGGGTTCGGCTTTGACGGGTGGGGCGGGTTTGCGCGGGGCGTCGAGCGCCTCTTGCAAGAGGCGCAGTCGCAGTCGCAAGGCAAGCGCGCGCTGCACCGGATCCTCGGTCTGGGCATAAACGCTGTTGGCCAGCGGCAGGCTCTCGGAGGCCGGTAGCGTCAGCAGGCGCCCGAGCACGCGGCTAAAGCTGCGGGGCAGGGTGAGCGGCTTGCGCAGGGCAGGGCGGGGGGCAGTCTCTGACATCGGCTTTCCTTGGTCTTGGGCTGGTTGGCACCGGAATTGCAGGGATGCGGGCAGGGTTGGTGCATCCACGATGTCATCGGCTCTGCAAGGACCGGACCAACTGCGCTGAATACCCCCGAAAGGAACCTGCGCCATGACAGATGCATTTCGCGATCACCTGAGCCTCTTTGCTTCGGCGCTTACCTTGCGCGAGCAACGTGGCGAGATGCTGGCGTCGAACATCGCGAACGCGGCGACGCCGGGCTTCAAGGCTCGCGACATGGATTTCGAAACGGTGCTCAACGCCCAGACCGGTGGTGGTGCCCTCGCCACCAGTAACGGGAGACATTTCGCAACCAGTGGTCCAAATGGCGGGCACGCGGGATACCGCGTGCCGGTCAACCCCTCGCTCGATGGCAATACGGTCGAACTGGCCGTGGAGCAGATGGAATTCGCGGAAAACAGCCTGCGCTACCAGACCAGCCTTACGTTGCTCAACCGGCGGATTTCCGGATTGAGCACCGCGATCAAGGGAGAATAAACCATGATGATCAAGAACATATTTGACGTCGCCAGTTCTGCCATGTCGGCGCAGATGGTGCGTTTGAACACGATCTCTTCCAACATGGCCAACGCGCAGGCGGTGAGCACGACCAAGGAAGGGGCCTACCGTCCGCTGCGCCCGGTTTTCGAGACGATTTACGCCGATCAAACGGGCCAGTCCGGCCTGTCGACCTCGCATGTCACGGATGTTGTGCAACTCGACAGGGAACCCGTGCGCGCCTACCGGCCTGATCACCCGATGGCGGATGAAGAGGGCTTTGTCTACGAATCCGTGGTCAACCCGGATGAAGAAATGGTCGAGATGGTCGAGGCCAGCCGCCAGTATCAGAATGTTTTGGAAACCGTCTCGACCCTGCGCACGCTGATGGCGCGCACGGTCATGATGGGTCAGGGTTAAGGAGCGCCGTCATGCCCGAAGTCAACGCAGCCACCGGCGCAAGCGCCACCTTCACCGCCGTCGCGGCGGCCAATGCGGGCCCTAACCGGACGGGGAATGGCGATTTGGGGCAACAGGATTTTCTGACCCTGATGACCGCGCAATTGCAGAACCAAGACCCCTTTGCACCGATGGAAAACGGCGAATTCCTTGCACAGATGGCGCAGTTCTCGACCGTGGCGGGGCTGGACCGGGTCAACACCACCTTGAGCGAAATCGGTAGTCAGATCGGCGGAAATCGGATCGCAACCGCATCTTCGCTTCTGGGCCAGCAGGTGTTGGTGCCAGGGTCGCTTGCACGGCCCGATGCCGCGGGCGAGGTGCATGGCGTCGCCGACCTGCAAGAGGCGGCAAGTGCCGTCACTGTGATCTATTCCGACGCAGAGACGGGCGCAGAACTCCACCGGCAAGATATGGGGGCACAGCCCGCCGGCCTGATGGGATTTGACTGGGACGGCCTGCCGGCTGAGATCGTCACGTCACGCGGCGCGGTTCGTGTGGCGATCCAAGTTGATGGCGATACCCCTGCCGAACCCTTTGTCTATGCGCGAGTGGTGGGGGTTCAGATGCCCGAGAGCGGGCAGGACATGACCCTCAGGGTCGAAGACTACGGGCTGCGCAGCAGTCTTGAGATCACCGATATTCGCTGAACCCAGCATCGCAATACTCCCTTCAACGATCAGATAGGACCAGATCCATGAGCTTTTACACTGCACTTTCCGGGCTGAATGCCGCGCAGACCGACATTTCCGTAACCTCGAACAACATAGCCAACGTCGGCACCCTCGGGTTTCACGGCAGCCGCGCGGAGTTCGCGGACATTTTCACCACCAGCCCCTACAGCCGCCCCGCATCGCAAATCGGGTCCGGCACCGAGGTCAGCCGGATCGGCGTGGATTTCAAACAGGGATCTCTGACCGCGACCGGCAAAGTTCTGGATCTGTCCCTGCAGGGGCCGGGGTTTTTTCAGGTGCGCACGGGCCCCGATGCGGGGGCTGATGCGGGCTATACACGCGCCGGCGCCTTTGGCATGAATCGCGAAGGCTTTGTCACCAACGCCGCGGGGCATTTCCTGACGGTGTTTCCAACCTCTGAGAATGGCGACACGCTGTCCACGACGCAGACCCAACGTTTGCAAATCCCGCAACTATTCGGAACGCCGCAGTCGACGACGGCGGTTGATCTGTCGTTCAACCTGTCACTTTCGGATAACGGCGGGTTGGGCACGCAGGCGGCCATTCCCGCCGCCGCCTTTGATCCGGCCGATCCCACGACTTATGCAGCTACCACACAAATTCCGGTGTTGGACGGCGCCGGGCGTGCAGTGCCCGCACAAGCGTTCTTTGTCATGTCGGATGCGCCCGACGCTCTCGACGGCGGGATTGCCTATACGGTGCAACTCGTTGTGGACGGGGTAACGGCAGAGCCCGCCGATCCGTTGGCCGCCTTGTCTTTCGATGCGGGAGGGGCGCAGACCGGAGGCCTTGAGGCCATGAGCTTTGCCCTCGGGGATCAGTCTCTTTCGCTGTCTCTTGCCGGGTCGCGTGTCTCGGACGGTCCCTTTGGCGCGATTACCGTGTCCCAGAATGGCACCCGACAGCTTGATCTGTCGTCTGTCGATGTGCGTCAGGACGGGACCGTCTGGGCGAACTATGGGGCTGAAACCTCGATTGCCGTGGGGCAGGTTGCGGTTGTAAACTTCTCCGACATCCAGGGCCTGGGCAGTATCGGAAGCGCGACCTACCGCGCCTCGCGCGAATCTGGCGAGGCCCATTTGGGTGTGCCGGGCTCGAGCGGTTTCGGGGCTGTGCGATCCGGTTCGGTCGAGAGCTCGAATGTCGATCTGACGGAACAACTGGTCAATCTGATCATGGCACAGCGGAACTATCAGGCCTCCGCCAAGGCGCTCGAGACCAACGGAACCTTGGCCGACACGGTCATGAACATCCGTAGCTAAGGCAGGGCGCCACCATGGACCGCATGATCTATACCGCGCTCAATGCCTTGGGCGTCAATCGCGACAGCCAGGTGGCGCAGGCGCAAAACCTCGCCAACCAGACCGTGCCGGGCTATCGCCGCGACCTTCCCAACGAAGGCGGGGTACGGTTTCTGGAAATGATGGAGGGCCTGACCACGCGTGCCTTTCAGGTCGAGACAGGTCCCGCCGGGTTTTCACAGGAAACAGGCAGGCTCACACGCACGGACGAGGAACTGGATGTTGCGATCGCCGATCAGGGCTTTTTCTATGTAAAGCCTGACTCCGGCGATCCGGCACTCAGTCGCCGTGGCGATCTGCGGCGCGATACTGATGGCACGCTGCGCAACGGCGCGGGGGATGCCATGCTGGGGCCAGGCATGGCCCCAATTCAGATACCCGCCTATCGCAATATCCGGATTACCGACATCGGTGAGATCTACATTCAGCCGATGGATGACCCCGAGGGAGTGCCGGTTCTGGCGGGGGTTTTGGCCACTGTGGTGCCGCCGGCAGAGATGGCGCTGACCAAGGGCGAGGATGGCCAGATCAGGACCGTCGCGGGCCCTCTGCCGCCACCCGATCAGCGCGCAGAGGTCTTGCAGGGCACATTGGAGAGCAGCAACGTCAACCCGGTCGAGGAACTGCTGTCCACCATGCAGATGCAACGCAATTTCGAACTGGGCATGCGCATGGTCCTGACCGCGCGCGAACTGGATGAAGGTGGCGCGCGCATGATGCAGGCACCAGAGGGCTAAGGCAGGCGCTTGCCCGGTGACGACAGGTCAGCCTTTCGCAGCTTCTGCGATCGCCGTGCCTGCGGCCCACCCCGACGACCAGGCCCATTGGAAGTTGTAGCCACCAAGCCACCCGGTCACATCCACCGCCTCGCCGATCGCGTAGAGGCCGGTCAGGTGGTTTGATTGCATGGTTTTGGACGATAACCCGCCGGTGTCGATCCCGCCCAAGGTGACTTCGGCGGTGCGGTAGCCTTCGGTGCCGGTTGGTTTCATCCGCCAGCCCCGCAGTGTGCTGATGATCTCGGCCAACCGCGCGTCGGAATGATCGGCAAGATTGCCGGCAAGGCCCAAGTCGGGGGCCAGATACGCCACGAGTTTCGCGGGCAGGTGGTGCCCTAGCTCGGTCGTCACATTGCGGCGGCCGGCAGTCTGACGCTGCTGGCGGAGCGCGTCAAACAGCGTTGCGGAGGGGTCGAGGTCGAGAGTGATCGACTGACCCTCGCGCCAATAGGACGAGATTTGCAGGATCGCGGGGCCCGACAGGCCGCGATGCGTGAAAAGCGCCGCTTCGTCAAAGCTGACCCCTGCGCAACTGGCCCGCACCGGCAGGGCGGTGCCGGACAGGGATGCAAAGGGCGTGTCAGAAAAGGTGAGCGGCACAAGCGCGGGCCGTGTCTCGGTTATCTGGTGGCCGAATTGCCGTGCGATGTCGTAGGCGATGCCGGTGGCGCCCATCTTGGGGATGGATTTTCCGCCGGTGGCGAGCACGAGGTTGCGGGCGGTGACGGTCACACGGCGCCCCTCGCGGTCGAGTGCGGCGCAAAAACGGTTTCCATCATGGGAAATGTCTGTGATCTGCGTCGAGAGCCAGAGGTCCGCCCCCGCCTGGCGCAGTTCCTTGACCAGCAGGGTCACGATCTGGGTGGCCTTGTCGTCACAAAAGAGCTGGCCGAGGGTTTTCTCATGCCAAGCCACGCCGTGACGTGCGATGAGGTCGAGAAAATCCCACTGGGTATAGCGCGAGAGCGCCGATTTGCAGAAATGCGGGTTGCCCGAAATGAAGTTTGCCGGTGTCGTGCCAAGGTTGGTAAAGTTGCACCGGCCACCGCCTGAGATGCGGATTTTCTCGCCGGGTGCGCGCGCATGGTCAATCACCAGCGTGCCCGGCCCGGCATGGGCCGCACACATCATGCCGGCGGCCCCGGCCCCAAGAATGAGCGTGTTGCAGTCATGGCGCATGGGCTTGGCTCTGCCGCGAAAAGCCGCCGATTGGCAAGGGGATAGTTCTGGTGTTGAGGCGAAAATAACGCTAAACTGTGTGTCAGACCCCGCAAAGGGGCGCAAGATGCATGAGGCGGCAGGCAGATGACAGAGATGGTCTATGGGGCGATGCCCCTGCGGGACGCAGAGCCCGTCCTTCCCAAATGGTGGCGCACGATCGACAAATGGACGCTGACCTGCGTCCTGATCCTGTTCAGCATCGGCATGTTGCTTGGGCTTGCGGCCTCGCCGCCGCTTGCCGAAAAGAACGGGCTGGGTGCGTTCCATTACGTGCAACGGCAGGCATTGTTCGGTGGTGTGGCGCTGGCGGTGATGGTGCTTGTGTCGATGATGCGTCCCGAAATGGTGCGACGCATGGCGGTTCTGGGGTTTCTCGCTGCTTTCGCCGCGCTGATTGCCCTGCCGTTTCTGGGGACAGACTTTGGCAAGGGGGCGGTGCGGTGGTACAGCCTCGGTTTTGCGTCGGTGCAGCCGTCCGAGTTTCTCAAGCCCGTGTTCGTGGTCGTGGCCGCCTGGATGATGGCTGCGAGCCAGCAGGTTAACGGGCCGCCGGGGCTGAGCTGGTCGTTTCTTTTGACCATCGTGATCCTTGCCTTTCTGGCGACGCAGCCCGATTTCGGACAGGCGGCGCTCGTGCTGTTCGGTTGGGGCGTGATGTACTTTGTCGCGGGCGCGCCGGTGACGCTTCTCCTGGGTATGGCAGGGGGCGTGGTTCTGGTGGGCAGCTTCGCCTATGCCAATTCCGAGCATTTCGCGCGTCGGATCGACGGTTTCCTCAGTCCCGAGGTGGACCCCACAACACAGCTTGGTTTTGCGACCAATGCCATCCGGGAAGGAGGCTTCTTTGGTGTGGGCGTGGGCGAAGGTCAGGTCAAATGGAGCCTGCCGGACGCACATACGGATTTCATCATCGCAGTCGCCGCCGAGGAATACGGGCTGGTGCTGGTGCTTTGCATCATTGCTCTTTACGGCAGTGTCGTGGTGCGGTCCCTCCTGCGCTTGATGCGTGAACGGGACCCTTTCATTCGCCTTGCGGGCACGGGCCTTGTGGTCATGTTCGGGGCGCAGGCAATGATCAACATGGGCGTTGCCGTGCGCCTTTTGCCTGCAAAGGGAATGACCCTGCCTTTTGTCAGCTATGGCGGCTCGTCGGTGGTGGCAGGGGGGATTGCCTTGGGCATGCTTCTGGCCTTTACCCGAACGCGGCCCCAAGGGCAGATCGGGGATATCCTGCGGGGGCGTTCATGACGGCTCGACAGCCCTTGTTGATCATCGCGGCGGGCGGAACCGGCGGGCATATGTTTCCCGCGCAGGCGCTCGCAGAGGTGATGCTGCGGCGTGGCTGGCGGGTGCGGCTGAGCACGGATGCGCGTGGCGCGCGTTACGTGGGGGGCTTTCCCCATTCGGTTGAAATCGAACAAGTGGCAAGCGCCACTTTCGCGCGCGGCGGATTGCTCAACAAGCTGCTGGCCCCGTTCCACATTGCAGGCGGCGTTCTGGGCGCAAGCCTGCGGATGATGCGGGACAAGCCGGATGTGGTGGTGGGCTTTGGCGGCTATCCGAGCATTCCTGCGCTGACAGCGGCCTGGCTTCTGCGGCGTCCGCGTATGGTGCATGAGCAAAACGGCGTGCTGGGGCGGGTCAACAAGGTTTTTGCGCGTCGGGTCGATGTGGTTGCCTGCGGCACCTGGCCGACAACCCTGCCCGAGGGTACAAAGGCCGAGCACGTGGGCAATCCGGTGCGTGCGGCGGTGCTTGAGCGGGCAGGTGCGGGCTATATCGCTCCGGGGGATTATCCGATGTCGGTGCTGGTGATCGGCGGCTCTCAGGGGGCGCGTATCCTCAGCGATGTGGTGCCTGCCGCCATTGCCGCGCTGCCCGCGGCAATCCTGCGCAATGTCCGGGTCAGCCATCAGGCGCGCGAGGAGGATATGAACCGCGTGGCGCGGTTCTATGCCGAAGCGGGGATCGACGCCGAAGTGCAGCCCTTCTTTCGCGATGTCCCGCGCCGTATGACCGAGGCGCAGCTTGTCATCAGCCGGGCGGGCGCGTCGAGCATCGCCGATGTTTCGATCATCGGGCGGCCCGCGATCCTCATTCCGTATGCTGCTGCCGCGGGCGACCATCAGGCCGCCAATGCCCGTGGGCTGGCCGCCGCGGGCGGGGCGATCGTGATCCCCGAGAGCCGGTTGACCGAGGCCGTTCTGACCGAACAGATCGGCGCGGTGCTGAGCGATCCGACCGGCGCTTCGATGATGGCGCAGGCCGCGCTGAGCTGCGGCATGCCCGACGCCCCCCAAAATCTGGCCGATATGGTCGAAGACCTTGCGCAAAAAGGGCAAAAGCAATGAACGCAGCGACCAAGCTTCCGACGGATATCGGTCCCATCCACTTTGTCGGGATCGGGGGTATCGGGATGTCCGGGATCGCCGAGGTGTTGATCAACCATGGCTACCGGGTGCAGGGCTCCGACCTCAAATCCACGCCGATCACCGAGCGTCTGGCGGGCATGGGCGCCACGGTGTTCGAAGGGCAGCGCGCCGAGAACCTCGCTGGTGCGGAGGTGATCGTGATCTCGTCTGCGATCAAGCCCGGCAATCCTGAACTGGACGAGGCGCGCAAGCGCGGTCTGCCCGTCGTGCGCCGCGCCGAGATGCTGGCCGAGTTGATGCGCCTCAAGTCCAACATCGCCGTGGCGGGCACCCATGGCAAGACCACGACCACGACGCTTGTGGCCGAGCTTTTGGTCAAGGGGGGGATTGATCCCACGGTCGTCAACGGCGGCATCATTCACGCCTATGGCAGCAATGCGCGGATGGGGCAAGGCGAGTGGATGGTGGTCGAGGCCGACGAGAGCGATGGCACTTTCAACCGTCTGCCCGCGACCATCGCCATCGTCACCAATATCGACCCCGAGCATATGGAGCATTGGGGAAATATCGAGCGGCTGCGGCAGGGGTTTTACGACTTCGTAAGCAATATTCCCTTTTACGGGCTGGCGGTCTGTTGCACCGACCACCCCGAGGTTCAGGCGCTTGTGGGCCGCATCACCGACCGCCGTGTCACGACCTACGGTTTCAATGCGCAGGCCGATGTGCGGGCGGTCAACCTGCACTACGAAAAGGGTGTCGCGCATTTCGATGTGGCGCTTCAGGCCGAGGGGCGGGTGATCGAAGGCTGTACTCTGCCGATGCCCGGCGACCACAATGTCAGCAATGCGCTCAGCGCGGTGGCAGTGGCACGCCATCTTGGCATGAAAGCTGATGAAATTCGTGCGGCTCTGGCCAGTTTCGGTGGCGTCAACCGGCGCTTTACCCGCGTGGGTGAGGTGAACGGCGTCACGATCATCGACGATTACGGTCATCACCCGGTCGAGATTGCGGCCGTGCTGCGCGCAGCGCGGCAGGCCACGACGGGGCGGGTGATCGCGGTGCATCAACCGCATCGTTACAGCCGTCTGTCCAACCTTTTTGACGATTTTTGCGGCTGCTTCAACGAGGCTGACGTGGTGGCCATCGCAGAGGTTTACGCGGCAGGCGAAGCCCCTATTCCTGGGGCAAGCCGCGATGATCTTGTGGCAGGGCTCATTCGTCACGGTCACCGCCACGCCCGTGCGATCCGCGACGAAGAAGATCTGGAACGTCTGGTGCGGGAACAGGCCGGGCCGGGGGATATGGTGGTCTGCCTCGGGGCCGGCACCATCAGCGCTTGGGCCAACGGGCTGCCGGCGCGCCTTGGTGTGGCGGCATGACGGTGTCCTTGGTTCTGGCGTGC
The DNA here is from genome assembly GCF_027019125.1 of Roseovarius sp. Classification (GTDB taxonomy): domain Bacteria; phylum Pseudomonadota; class Alphaproteobacteria; order Rhodobacterales; family Rhodobacteraceae; genus Roseovarius. The sequence continues at coordinate 645,104 of NZ_JALUXE010000027.1, forward strand.
CTTTGGGCGCTCGCCGCCAATCTGCTTGCCATGATGCCAAGTCGTAATCATCACTGGCGGCGCGCCTATCTGCTCATGGCGCTCGGTGTGCCGATCCTCGGCTTTGTCACATGGCAGAACGGGCCTTGGATCGGTCTGATGGTGATGGCCGCCGGGATGAGTGTGCTGCGGTGGCCGGTGATCTATCTCGGGCGGTGGATGCGACGGAAAGTTGGCTAGGGGATGCGCAAGGCTTTACCTTGCGCGCGTCAGAAGGCAAAAGCGCCGTCATGAACAACATGCCACAGACCAGAGGCGCGATGACGCCTGACCGACCCTTGGCCGATCTGACCTGGCTGCGCGTGGGCGGCCCGGCGGACTGGCTGTTTCAGCCAGCGGACCTCGAGGATCTCACGGGCTTTCTGGCCGGGCTTGATCCCGCTGTGCCCGTCTTTCCCATGGGCGTTGGCAGCAATCTGATCGTGCGCGACGGTGGCCTCCATGCGGTGGTGATCCGGCTGGGGCGCGGGTTCAACACCATTCGCGTGGACGGGCCGCGCGTGATCGCCGGTGCGGCCGCGCTTGACGCCCATGTGGCGCGACGGGCGGCAGAGGCGGGGGTGGATCTTACGTTCCTTCGCACCATTCCGGGCAGCATCGGGGGCGCGGTGCGGATGAACGCGGGCTGCTACGGCGCCTATGTGGCGGATCATCTGGTAGAGGCCAAGGCCGTGACACGGGGCGGCGAGGTGGTGACGCTCGCGCCCGATGCGCTGCAATTTGCCTATCGGCACAGCATGCTGCCCGAGGGCTGGGTGATTGTCGAGGCGACTTTCGAGGGGGTTCTGGCGGACCCGGCGGAGTTGGAGCGCAAGATGGCCGACCAGATTGCCAAGCGCGATGCGACACAGCCCACCAAAGAGCGCAGCGCCGGCAGCACATTTCGCAATCCGGCGGGGTTTTCCTCGACCGGGCAGGCAGATGATGTGCACGATCTCAAGGCGTGGAAGGTCATCGACGAGGCGGGTTTGCGCGGCGCGCGGCGCGGCGGCGCACAGATGAGCGAGATGCACCCCAATTTCCTGATCAACACGGGCGGGGCGTCTGCCGCCGATCTCGAAGGTCTGGGCGAAGAGGTGCGAAAAAAGGTTTTTCAAATGCGTGGAATAGAGTTACAGTGGGAAATCATGAGGGTCGGCGAACCGGCTCCGGGCACAAGCCCACAGGCAGACTGGCGAAAATAATACGACAACAGGGTCGGAAAACCGGCTCGAGACATTGAGGCACATGGTGGTTGGTTCGAGCAGAACAACCCCGAAAGTGGCGGTGATCATGGGCGGCCCCTCGGCGGAGAGGGACGTGTCGCTCTCTTCAGGGCGTGAGTGCGCCGTCGCGTTGCGGGAAGCAGGGTTTGAGGTGGTCGAGGTGGATGCCGCGGTCGACCTCTGCGCGCGTTTACAAGAGATAAAGCCGGACGTGGTATTCAATGCCCTGCATGGGCGTTGGGGCGAGGATGGGTGCGTGCAGGGGATGCTGGAGTGGATGCACCTGCCCTATACCCACTCGGGGGTGTTGTCCTCGGCGCTTGCCATGGACAAGGAACGTACCAAGGCGGCCTATCGCGCGGCGGGCCTGCCGGTGGTCGAAAGCATTCTGGCGCCCCGCGACGAGGTGCGCACGCGGCATGTGATGCCGCCGCCCTATGTGGTCAAACCATACAACGAAGGTTCGTCCGTGGGTGTCTATCTGGTAGAGGCCGGGGCGAACAGGCCGCCGGCCCTCTCGGAGGACATGCCCGAGGTGGTGATGGTCGAAGCCTATGCCCCGGGGCGCGAGCTCACGACGACGGTGATCGGCGACCGGGCGCTTACGGTGACGGATATCGTGACCGAGGGCTGGTATGACTACGATGCCAAATACAAGCCCGGCGGCTCGCGTCATGTCGTGCCCGCGGATATTCCCCAGGAGATATTCGATGCCTGCCTCGACTATGCGCTGCGCGCGCATGTGGTTCTGGGGTGTCGCGGGGTCAGTCGTACCGATTTCCGATGGGATGCGGCGCGCGGCCTTGACGGGTTGATCCTTCTGGAAACCAACACTCAGCCGGGGATGACGCCCACGTCGCTGGTTCCGGAACAGGCGCAGGCGCTTGGTATTTCTTTTCCGGAGCTTTGCCGCTGGATGGTGGAGGATGCGTCATGCAACCGGTGATCCCGCGCACGGACCCTGCGCCGTCGCGCATGTCCTACCGCCTGCAGCGCCTGATGTTGACGCCGCTCTATCGGCGGCTGATCCGTTTCGGCCTGCCGATGCTGGTCGTGACGGCGGCGATTGGCGGCTATCTGAGCAGTGATGCGCGCCGCACGGCCCTCATTGAGCAGGTTGCCGAAATCCGCCACCAGATCGAAACCCGCCCTGAATTCATGGTCAACCTTCTGTCTGTCGAAGGGGCCAGCACCAGCGTTCAAGAGGATATCCGCGAGATTTTCCCCTATGACCTGCCAGCCAGCTCCTTTGATCTGGTGCTCGACGATATTCGCGTGATGATCGAGGAACTGCCTGCCGTGGCCCGCGCCGAAGTGCGTATCCGTCAGGGCGGTGTTCTGGTGGCCGAAATCACCGAACGCGTGCCGGTCGCGCTCTGGAAAACACGCGATGCGCTCAACGTGATCGACATCGAGGGGCAGGTGATCGGTGTGGTCAAGGCCCGCGCCGACCGCGCCGACCTGCCCGTCGTGGCGGGCGATGGCGCGCCGGAGCAGGTGGCCGAGGCAATCGAGATCCTGCGGGCGGCGATACCCTTGGGGATGGACCTGCGCGGTCTTGTGCGGATGGGCGAGCGGCGATGGGATCTGGTGCTTGCGGATGGCAAGCGCATCCTCTTGCCCGAAAACGGCGCGGTGCGCGCGCTTGAGCGGGTGATCGTGCTGCATGGGGCACAGGATATGCTGGGCCGTGATCTGGCCTCTGTCGACATGCGCATTGCGGCACGCCCGACAATCCGGCTGAACGAAAATGCCATGGAAGACTGGTGGACGATAACACAAATGAGTTTGGGGATGAACTGAACCATGATCGAGCTCTACGAATCCCAACGGGCGATGCGCAATATGCGCAAGGCGGCGATGCAGCGCGGGGTGGTCGCCGTGCTGGATGTGGGCACGTCCAAGATCGCTTGCCTGGTTTTGCGCTTTGACGGCACCGAGCGGCTGCATGAGGCCGAAGGCATTGGCCGGATGGCGGGGCAGGCCGGGTTCCGGGTGATTGGCGCGGCCACGACCCGTTCGCGCGGGGTGCGCTTTGGCGAGATCGACGCCATGGCCGAAACAGAGCGCGCTATCCGCACCGCCGTTCAAGCGGCGCAAAAGATGGCCAATATCCGGGTCGATCACGTCATTGCCTGTTTTTCGGGCGCGGGGCCACGCAGCTATGGGTTGGCAGGGCAGGTCGAGCTTGAGGGGCATACCGTCAGCGAACAGGACATCAGCCGGGTGCTGAGTGCCTGTGATGTGCCCGATGTCGGCGAGGGTCGAGAGGTGCTGCATGCACAGCCGGTAAATTTTGCGCTGGATCACCGCAGCGGCTTGATCGATCCGCGTGGCCAGATTGGGCAGGTGCTGGCGACCGACATGCACATGCTGACGGTCGATGGCGCGGCGATCCAGAATCTCGCCTATTGCGTCAAGAGATGTGATCTGGAACTCGCGGGCGTGGCCAGTTCTGCCTACGTGTCCGGCATTGCCGCCTTGGTCGAGGACGAACAGGAGCTGGGCGCGGCCTGTATTGATCTGGGCGGCGGCACCTCGGGCGTGTCGATCTTCATCAAGAAGCACATGATCTATGCCGACTCTGTGCGCATGGGCGGCGATCACGTGACCAATGACATCTCGATGGGGCTGCAGGTGCCACAGGCGACCGCAGAACGGATCAAGACATTTTACGGCGGTGTTGTCGCGACGGGCATGGACGACCGCGAAATGATCGAGATCGGCGGCGATACCGGCGATTTTGAGCATGACCGCCGCCGCGTGAGCCGTGCCGAGTTGATCGGCATCATGCGGCCGAGGGTCGAGGAAATTCTCGAAGAGGTGCGCGCGCGGCTGGATGCTGCCGGGTTCGATCATCTGCCCAGCCAACAGATCGTGTTGACCGGCGGCGGCAGCCAGATTCCCGGACTTGACGGGCTGGCGAGCAAGATTTTGGGACAGCAGGTGCGGCTTGGGCGGCCCCTGCGGGTGCATGGCCTGCCGCAGGCGGCCACCGGCGCCGGGTTTGCCAGTGCCGTGGGCATGTGCCTCTTTGCAGCCAACCCGCAGGACGAATGGTGGGATTTCGAGATTCCCGTTGATCGCTATCCGGCGCGGTCGCTCAAGCGGGCGATGAAATGGTTTCGGGACAACTGGTGATCGCAAGATATGGCGTCATCGGCGAAATCCCGCGAAAAAGAGCAGAAATAAGGCCATATTTAGTGGTCAAAACGTGTTTTTTAGGTGACGATTGGGCTAACCATCGGTAAGAATGGGTGCAATCAGGCGGAAAACAGCCCGCGAATGTGGGCATCAGGACAGGCGGACAAGCTATGACACTCAACCTCACTATGCCCGGACATGACGAGCTGAAGCCCCGTATCACCGTTTTCGGTGTGGGTGGGGCAGGTGGCAACGCCGTGAACAACATGATCGAGAAGCGTCTCGATGGTGTGGATTTCGTGGTGGCAAACACAGATGCGCAGGCCCTCAGCCAGAGCAACGCGGAAAGCCGTATCCAGCTGGGTGTCAAAGTGACCGAGGGTCTGGGGGCCGGGGCGCGGGCGTCTGTCGGGGCCGCCGCCGCCGAAGAGAGCATCGAGCAGATCGTTGACCACCTCGCGGGTGCGCATATGTGCTTTATCACCGCGGGCATGGGGGGCGGCACCGGAACAGGTGCAGCCCCGATCATCGCGCAGGCCGCGCGGGAACTGGGCGTGCTGACGGTTGGTGTTGTCACCAAGCCGTTCCAGTTCGAGGGCGCCAAGCGGATGCGTCAGGCAGAAGAGGGTGTCGAGGCGCTGCAAAAGATGGTCGACACGCTGATCATCATCCCCAACCAGAACCTGTTCCGTCTGGCGAATGAAAAGACGACCTTCACCGAAGCGTTCAGCATGGCCGACGACGTGCTCTATCAAGGCGTCAAGGGTGTGACCGATCTGATGGTGCGTCCCGGCCTGATCAACCTCGACTTTGCCGATGTGCGCGCCGTGATGGACGAGATGGGCAAAGCGATGATGGGCACCGGCGAGGATAGCGGCGAAGACCGCGCCATCCAGGCCGCAGAAAAGGCAATTGCCAACCCGCTCCTCGATGAAATCAGCCTGCGGGGTGCCAAAGGCGTGCTCATCAACATCACCGGCGGTCATGACCTCACGCTCTTTGAGTTGGACGAGGCCGCCAACCGCATCCGCGAAGAAGTGGACCCGGATGCCAATATCATTGTGGGCTCGACCCTCGATCCGTCAATGGAAGGCTCGATCCGCGTCAGCGTCGTGGCCACGGGCATCGACGTAAGCCAGGTGGCCGCCGATCTGCCGGTGCCGCGCCGGTCGATGGCACAGCCGCTCAAGCAGCAGGTGAGCGCCGAAACTGCCCCGGTGGCCAAGCCGGAACCCGCACCGGTCGCCGCCCGTGTGGCCGAGCCGGAGCCCTCGCTCTTTGCGGCGATGGAGACACAGCGTGCCGCCGCCGAAGATCAGATGGAAGACATCTTCGAAGAGGATGTCGCCGAAGACGATCTGCCCCCTCCTGCCTATCAGCCGCGCGTCGAAGAGTTCGCGCGCAACACCTATGACGACGAAGAGGAGCTGGACGCCTATGTCGCCCCGCGCGCCCCGGCCCCCGGCACTCCGTCGCCTGAGGCGCTCCAGCGGTTGCAGGCTGCTGTCGGTCGCGCCCCGGTGCAGCCGCAACAACGCCGGCCCGAACCCGAGGCGCGCGTCGCAGAAGAGCGCCCGCGCTTTGGCATCAACTCGCTGATCAACCGCATGACCGGCCATTCCGCCGAGACCGAGCGCGCGCAGCCCGCCGCCCGCCCCTCGCGGCAACAGCCGACGATGGGCAGCGCACAGCCGCAGCAAGCACCGGCGCGCGCCCATGACGAGGACGAGCAGATCGAGATCCCGGCATTCCTGCGGCGTCAGGCCAACTGACGGCCATCTTGAACCCAAAGAAAAAGCCGCCCCTTGAGGCGGCTTTTTTGTTGTCTTGCGCGGCGACGTCTGTGTTCACATCCGCAACAGGATCTTGCCGTGGTGTTCGCCTTTCTCCATCAGCCGATGCGCCTCTGCCGCCTCTGACATCGGCAGGACGCGGTGCGTCACGGGGCGCAGCTTTTCGCTGACAAAGAGAGGCCAGACAGTCTCGCGCAGGGCTTCGGCCACTTGCGTCTTGAAGCCTTCGGGGCGCGAGCGCAGGGTGGAGCCTGTATAGCTCAGGCGTTTGAGCATCACCGGCATGAGATCAATCTCGACCTTGGACCCCATGTTGAAGGCAAGCTGGATGATCCGCGCATCATGGCGCGCGGCCTTGATGTTGCGCGCGACGTAATCACCGCCGATGATGTCGAGGATGATGTCCGCTCCGCCTGCCTCGCGCGTGAGGGCCACAAAATCCTCGGAGCGAAAGTTGATGGCGCGGTCTGCGCCCAATGCCGTCACAAATTCTGCCGCCGCGTCATCGCCCACCGTGGTCAAGACGGTGAGGCCCATGGCCTTGCCCAGTTGGATGGCCGTCGAGCCGATGCCGCCCGCGCCACCGTGGACAAGGAAAACCCCGGCCTCGGGCAGGCTATGTCCCAGGAACACATTGCTCCACACCGTGAAGAAGGTCTCGGGCAGGCCTGCCGCCTCGACCTCGTCCACGCTTTGCGGAATTGGCAGGCAATGGCTGGCGTCGACCGCTACGAATTCCGCATATCCGCCGCCGTTGGTGAGCGCACAGATGCGGTCGCCGGGGTGCCATTGGCTGACATCCGCGCCACAGGCCACCACCTCGCCAGACACTTCAAGACCGAGCAGGTCCGAAGCGCCCTTGGGCGGAGGATAATGCCCGCGCCGTTGTACAAGGTCCGGGCCGTTCACACCGGCGGCGGTGACGCGGATCAGCACCTCGCCGGCGCCGCATTCGGGCAGGGGGCGGGTGCCCGGGATGAGCACTTCGGGGCCACCGGGGGCGCTCATTTCGATGACGCGCATGGTGTCGGGCAAGGCGGTCATCGTGCGGCCGCCTTTTGCGGGGCTTTGGCGGTCGCGCGCGCTACGGCAGCAACGACATCATCTGCATGGGCTGCAATTTCGACCCCGGCCGCACGCAGCCGGGCGATCTTGTCCTCCGCCGTGCCCCCGCCGAGCACGGAAAGCGTGCCTGCATGGCCCATACGCCGCCCGCGTGGCGCGTGACGACCAACCACAAGGGCCACGACCGGCTTGCCGTAATCGACGGAGTCGAGATAGGCGGCGGCTTCTTCCTCGCCGCGCCCGCCGATCTCACCGATCAGAACGACCGCCTCGGTCTCGGGATCGTCGCGGAACGCCTTGAGGCAGTCGACAAACCCCACGCCGTGCAGCGTGTCACCGCCAATGCCGACGGTGGTCGATTGCCCGAGCCCCGCCTTGCTGCATTGCGCCAGGATTTCCGAGGTGAGCGAGGCCGACCGCGAAGCGATGCCGATATGACCCGGCATGGCATTCACTGTTGGCATGACCCCGATCTTGCACTGACCAGGTGTCAGGATCCCTTGGGAGTTCGGGCCAATGAGCACGGTGTCGGTGCCCGCGAGTGCCTGCTTGACGCGGCTCATGTCGTGCTGTGGGACGCGCTCTGTCACGCAGACGACCAGACCGATCCCAGCCTCGATCGCCTCGATCATCGCCGGTCCGGCTTGCGGGGCGGGCACGATTACGAGGCTGGCATTCGCCTGTGTGCTCTCAGCCGCCTCGCGCACGGTGTTGAAGAGCGGCAGGCCGAGATGCCGCGCACCGCCCTTGCCGGGACGTACGCCGCCGACGCAAGTGGTTCCGTACCGTATCGCCTCGTCGGTGTAGAAGGTGCCAGAGCGACCGGTCATGCCCTGCACAATCAGCCGTGTTTCGGAATTGACAAAGATCGCCATCAGCGTGCCCTCCTCTGGCCTGCCAGCTCTACCACCCGCCCGACGGCTGCCGACAGCGTGTCGCAGCTCTCGACCGGAACCTTTCGTTCGCGCAGGATGCGGTGGCCCCAATCGGCATGCTTGCCAGAGATATAGGCAATCACCGGCAGCTTGCGCGTGGCCTTAGCATAGGCAAAGTTGACGCCCTCTGCCACCGTATCGGCAGACGTCATGCCGCCGCCGTGGATCGTGAGCAGGATTGCCGACACGCGGTCATCGGCCAAGAGGATCTCGACCCCGCGCGCCACATCCATACTGCTGGCGGTGGTGCGGATGTCCATGAAATTGGCAGGCTTGCCGCCTGAGTCCATGATCATGTCATTGGTCGCAAGACCAAGTCCCGCGCCATTCGCGATCACACCGATATTGCCGTCGAGCCGCACGAGATTGATATTGTGTTTCTGTGCCGCCAGCTCATCGGCCGGGGCGGGGCGATCTGCCACCATCGACGCGAATTCCGGGCGACGAAAGCTTGCGTTGGGATCAATCGCCACCTTGGCGTCCACCGCAATCCAGCGGCCATCGCCGGTCCGAGCAAACGGATTGATCTCGATCAGGGTCATATCGTTTTCGGTAAAGGCGTGGCGGGCGGCAAAGATTGCGTCGATGGCCGCACCCTGTGCCTCGGTGATGCCGACGCCAGTCAGAAAGGACGCGATTTGCGCGCGCGCGTCGGCGCTGTCGGGGGGCAGGGGACAGCTTTGGGCGGTGGTCTCGTCCATACGCGCCCGCTGTTCGAATTCCACCCCGCCTGCGCCCGAGGCCAGAAGCATCGGCTGCCCTGACTCGGGATCGAGGGCGATGGCGACAAAGCAGCTTTGGGCAATGTCGATGGCCGCCTCAACTTGCACAAGGGTCACAGTTTCACCGGCCGGGCCGGTTTGCTCGGTCACGAGCGTCGAGCCAAGCAAGCGGCGTGCTTCGTCTGCCACGGCCGAGGGGGTTGCGGCAAAGCGGATACCGCCCGCAAGGCCGCGCCCACCCGCGCCGATCTGCGCCTTGACCACATATTTGCGCGCGTCGATTTCCTTGCAGAGGCGTTGCGCCTCGTCCGGGCTGCGCGCGGGGCGTCCATCAGGTGCCAGCACGCCATATTGCGCGAGCAATTCCTTGGACTGGTATTCGGCGAGAAACATGGGGTGCGCCTCCTCTGTGCTTATGGTTCTTGGTATACCAGATACCAAATTAAGTCAACGCTACCCATGCCTGCCTCGGGACAGGCGAGGGGGTCGTGCCTCTGGATCTTGTCACCGCTTTGCGTCAGGTTCCAGACAAGGTCATTTCGCAATTTCCTGCAAGGCTAATTGTCCGACCGTGCCTTGCAAACTGTCAAAGCCGTGGCTTGCGCCTTTGACCAGAACATATGCGGCGGGCAACCCCCGCGCCTTTGCCGCATCGACGAATGCCTCTGAGAATTCGGGAAAAGTGTTCGTGTCCTTATCACCCACCACTGCAAGAATGCGCGTCCCGCGCGCGATGGACTGCACATGATCATGCGGCGAGATGCTGTTGTTCCACGGGCTTTTGCCACGCTTGGCCCGCCATGCGGGAATATTGCAGGGGCAGGATACGAGGATCACGCTGTCCAGGAGGCCCGGATACATCCCTGCGATCGCCCCAAGTTGCGCGGCACCGCCTGAATGGCCAATCCCGATCACCTTTGACGTTCCGACGCTCTTGGCGAGATTCTGAATCGTCTGGGCAACCAATGCATTGTTCTGCCGGGTGTAATGATCGCTGCGCCCATTGTTTGAGCCCGGTGATTTCTGACCTTTTTCGCCAGTGTATCCGGGCCGGACGAGTGCAAATACGCTTACATTCTTTCCTTGCTTGGCGATGTCTCGCGCCAAGTCATAATGGTAAGTGGCTGGCCCACCCTTGCTGACATCGCCGTGGACCACGACCACGAGGGCGCGGTTGCCCGCGCCGTACATCTGCCCGTTCAAAGGGCCGGGGGATTGGCCTGTCGCCATACTGGCGATGCCGATGAGAAATGTTACGGCAAGTGGCAACAATGAGAGCGGCAGCGGCATGGTGAATTCCCTTCACGTTATCCAGACGCTCTCATTGTTACTCGGCTTGTGTGGTTCAGCCAATCGCCTTGAGCACGGCTTCGCCGAGGCCAGCGGGGCTTTCGGCCACGGTGATGCCGGCGGATTTCATGGCCTCGATCTTGCTCTCGGCGTCGCCCTTGCCGCCCGCGACGATGGCGCCGGC
>NZ_JALUXE010000028.1 GCF_027019125.1 Roseovarius sp.
TCTCCTTGCCCTTCTCGACATTGGTGCCTTCGAGACGGACCACGAGCGGCACCTTGAGGCCGACCTCCTTGACCGCCGCCACCACGCCCTCGGCGATCACATCGCAGCGCATGATGCCGCCGAAGATGTTGACGAGGATGCCCTTCACTTGCGGATCGGAGGTGATGATCTTGAAGGCCTCGGTGACCTTTTCCTTTGTCGCCCCACCGCCCACGTCGAGGAAGTTGGCAGGCTCCGCCCCGTAGAGCTTGATGATGTCCATCGTCGCCATCGCCAGGCCCGCGCCATTGACCATGCAGCCGATCTCGCCATCCAGCGCGATATAGTTGAGGTCGTATTTCGAGGCCTCGAGTTCCTTGGGGTCTTCTTCGGTCGTGTCCCGCAATTCGGCGATGTCCGCGTGCCGGTAAATGGCGTTGGAATCAAACCCCATCTTGGCGTCGAGGCATTTCAGATCGCCCTTGTCCGACACGATCAACGGGTTGATCTCGAGCATCTCCATGTCCTTGTCGAGGAAGAGCTTGTAGAGAATACCCATCAGGTTGACGCATTGCTTGACCTGACCGCCGGTGAGGCCAAGGTTGAACGCGATGCGGCGACCATGGAACGGCTGATAGCCGGTCGCAGGATCGACGCTGAACGACAGGATCTTTTCAGGCGTCTTTTCGGCGACCTCTTCGATGTCCATCCCGCCCTCGGTCGAGCAGACAAAGGACACGCGGCTGGTCTGACGATCCACCAGAAGCGCCAGGTACATCTCGGTCTGGATGCCCGACCCATCCTCGATATAGATGCGGTTGACCTGCTTGCCCGCCGGTCCGGTCTGTTTGGTCACAAGAGTGCGGCCCAGCATGCGCTTGGCCTCTTCGGCGGCCTCTTCCACGGAACGGGCCAGACGCACGCCACCGGCTTCACCGGCGCCTGCCTCCTTGAACTTGCCCTTGCCACGGCCACCGGCGTGGATCTGCGCCTTGACCACCCAGACGGGGCCGTCGAGCGCGCCCGCGGCGGTCTTGGCCTCTTCGCCGCGCAGAACGACGCGGCCATCCGACACCGGGGCGCCGTAAGAGCGAAGCAGGGCTTTCGCCTGATACTCATGGATATTCATCAAACTGTCCCGTTTTGCTGCGATTGGGACAGGGTGTGGCATATATCATGCGTGTTTATAAATCGTTTTTTGCGGAATGGCAGGTTTTGGCGTGAAAATCGTCATTTTGTGATCACACGGATAAATCGTGTGATCACAAAACGGAAATTGGTCCGCGGCCCTGGCCAAAAAGAATCAGGGCCGAACGCGTGTCGGCCCTGATCCAGAAGTGTTGAGAGTGGGAAATCAGGCCAGCGAGGGGTCGATTTCCTTGCAGGCCTTGACCAGGCCCTTGACCGCATCGACCGACTTGTCGAACATCTCCTGCTCGTCCTTGGTGAGCTTGATGTTGACGATCCGTTCGATCCCGCCCGCGCCGATCACGGTCGGCACGCCGACATACATGTCCTTGAGGCCGAATTCGCCATCGCAATTGGCGGCGCAGGGCAGCACGCGCTTCTGGTCCTTGAGATAGGCCTCGGCCATTTCGATCGCCGAGGTGGCGGGCGCGTAAAAGGCGGACCCGGTCTTGAGCAGGCCGACGATCTCTGCGCCGCCGTCGCGGGTGCGCTGAACGATCGCGTCGAGTTTCTCCTGCGTGGTCCAGCCCATTTCGATCAGGTCCGGCAGCGGGATGCCTGCGACGGTCGAATACCGCACGGAGGGCACCATCGTGTCGCCATGCCCGCCCAGAACAAACGCGGTGACATCCTTCATCGACACGTTGAATTCAACGCTGAGGAAGTGGCGGAAGCGGGCGCTGTCCAGCACACCGGCCATGCCGCAGACCTTGTTCGCCGGCAGGCCCGAGAACTTCTGGAGCGCCCAGACCATCGCATCGAGCGGGTTGGTGATGCAGATCACGAAGGCGTCGGGCGCGTTGGCGGCGATGCCCTCGCCCACGGATTTCATGACCTTGAGGTTGATCCCCAAGAGGTCATCGCGGCTCATGCCCGGCTTGCGCGGAACACCGGCGGTGACGATGCAGACATCGGCGCCTGCGATATCGGCATAGGACTGCGTGCCCTTGAGCGTCGCGTCAAACCCTTCGGAGGGGCCGGATTCCGCGATGTCGAGCGCTTTGCCCTCGGGGGTGCCTTCGGCGATGTCGAACAGGACGATATCGCCCAGTTCCTTGAGCGCGGCGAGATGGGCGAGCGTGCCGCCGATCTGTCCGGCGCCGATCAGCGCAATCTTGGGTCTGGCCATTGGATCATTCTCCGTCGGTTGAAAAGTTGCGCTTGGGCCTAGTCCGAATTCAACGATCTTGCAAGAGTGCTGCACTGCGGCGGATTCTCGGCGTGACAGCGGGATACGGTCGTATACCGTGAAAGTGCAGGCAGATGCAGAGGTTAGGGGCCGGAACGATGAGCATCGATGTGATCGCAATCGGGGTGTTCGCGGCGCTCTTGGCCGGGGTGTCCAAGGGTGGCTTTGGCTCTGGCGCGTCTTTTGCCGGGGCAGCGATTCTGGCGCTCTTTGTCTCTCCGGCGATGGCCCTCGGCATCATGCTGCCCATTCTCATGCTGATCGACGTGGCCACCCTGCGCCCCTATTGGCGGCAATGGGGGCGGGTCGAGGTGGCGATGCTGATCCTTGGTGGGGTGCCGGGGATCGGTCTTGGGATGCTCTTTTACCGCAGCGCCGATGCCGATCTCTTGCGCCTATTGATCGGGGGAATCGCGCTGATCTTTGTGCTCTGGCAAACGGTGCTCAAGGCGCGGGTGATGCGTCGGGGCCAGGCCCCCTTGCCGGGTTGGAGCGGGGTCCTGGCGGGTCTGGTGGCCGGCTTCACCAGCTTTGTCAGCCATGCCGGCGGGCCACCTGCGGCGGTCTACCTGTTGTCGCGTGGGCTGGACAAGACGCGCTATCAGGCGACCACGGTGCTGATGTTCTTTGTCTTCAACATCGTCAAGGCGGTGCCTTATGGGATGCTTGGCCTCTTCACGGCAGAGACGCTGACGATCGACCTCATCCTTGCGCCCTTCGCGCTCTTCGGCGCTTGGGTCGGCGTGCGGGCGCACCGGATCATGCCGGAACGCGCGTTCTTTGCCGTGACCTATGTCTTGCTGACGATCACCGGGATCAAGCTTATCTGGGACGGGCTGTTCCAGGCGTTCTAGGCCCCCTTGCCGGGCTTCGGCCCGGTTTCGGCGGTGGGCTCATAGGCCTGACCGCTGGCGACAAGGCAGGTGACACCATCGCTGCCCGTCACCGTGATGGTCCAACTGCCCGACGTGCCGCTGGCAAAGACCTCGACCACCATGTTGTTGGCCCCGAGCCCCACGGATTGCCGCGTTTCGCCGTAGGCATCGGCCAAGCGCTGCACCACCATGTCGCGCGGCGCGCAGGCCCCGGTTTGCGCCTGCGCCGGGGCATGGGCCAGCACCACCGCGCTCAGACCGGCCATCACTCTCTTGATCATCAGTCACCCTTTCTCTTGGGTTGGCCCCCCGGCCGTCGCGCGCCCATCATGGCGAAAGGCTGATGAACAAAGGGTTAATGCGCCCGGACGCAGGAGCGAAACCACCGCATCGCTGCATCGCGGCGAGAAATCGCTTGAACATTTCCACCGAAAAATGCCATTCCTGCGCAAGATTATTACCACAGACAGAATCCATCAAAGGGCAGACCCATGGACAGCAGCATGCATCCCTACCGTTCGGTGCTATACATCCCCGGCTCAAAGGAGCGCGGGCTGGAAAAGGCGCGCGAGCTGCCCACCGACGCGATCATCTTCGATCTCGAAGACGCGGTGGCGCCCGATGCCAAGGCCGCCGCGCGCGCGACGCTGGTCGAGGCGCTGCGCCAGGGTGGCTATGGCTATCGCTACAAAATCGTGCGGATCAACGCGCTTACGACCGAATGGGGTCTGGAGGATGCGCGCGCGCTGCGCGACGCGGGCGCCGACGCCATTCTTCTGCCCAAGGTCAACACGCCCTCGGATGTTGACAACCTTTCGGATGTGATCGGCTCTGATCTGCCCATCTGGACCATGATGGAAACGCCCGTCAGCGTATTCAACGCCCGCGAAATCGCGGCGCATCGCCAGGTGACGGGCCTTGTAGCGGGCACCAACGACCTGATCAAGGATCTCGGTTGCCGCGTGCGCGCCGACCGCATGCCGCTCTGGGCGTCGCTGCAGATGATCGTGATGGCCGCCCGCGCGGCGCGCATCGTCGCGGTGGACGGGGTCTACAACCGCTTTCGCGATGGGGACGGGCTCAAGTTCGAATGTGAGCAGGGCCGCGACCTCGGGTTTGACGGCAAAACGCTGATCCATCCGGCGCAGCTGGAAATCGCCAATACCGCCTTTGCCCCCACCAATTCCGAAATTGAACTGGCGGGACGCCAGATCGCGGCCTATGAAGAAAGCCGCGCCTCGGGTCAGGGGATTGCAGTGGTGGACGGGCAGATCGTCGAGAACCTGCACGTCGTGTCCGCACAGCGCATTCTGGCCAAAGCCCAGGCGATACGGGAAATGGCAGCGGAGTAGCACCCATGTTTTACCTCATCCTCGGGCTGATCCTCTGGATCGCGGCGCATCTCTTCAAACGGGTGGCTCCGGATCTGCGCGCAAGTCTGGGGAGGGCGGGCAAGGGGATTGCCGCCTTGGGGATTCTGGCCGGTCTGGTGCTGATGGTAATCGGCTATCGGCAGGCGGACGTCATCAATGTCTGGTATCCGCCCAGCTGGATGGTGCATGTCAACAATCTGATGATGCTGGGGGCGGTATTTCTCTATGGCATGAGCGCCACCAAGGGGCGGCTGCGCGGGGCCATGCGCCATCCGCAATTGACAGCGGTCAAGGTATGGGCGGTGGCGCATCTCCTGGTCAATGGCGATCTGGCCTCGCTCATCCTCTTCGGCGGGCTGCTCGTCTGGGCGGTGCTGGAAGTGGTGATGATCACCCGTTCCGAGGCCTGGGTGCGCCCGGCACCGGGAGAGGCGAAAAAGGATATCCTTCTGGTGGTCATTACCATCGTGATGTTCCTCGCCATAACCTTTGTTCACAACTGGCTGGGCGTCTGGCCGTTTCCGGGGTAAACCATGAAACTCTACCGTTTTCTCAGCGCCGACGACACGTCGGAATTTTGTCACAAGGTCACGGCCGCGCTCAACAAGGGCTGGTCGCTCTATGGCGATCCCACCTATGCCTATGACGCGGCCAATGGCGTGATGCGCTGCGGTCAGGCCGTGACCAAGGACAAGGACGGCACCTACACCCCCGATATGAAGCTGGGAGAACAATAAGCATGGCCAAGACCAATCCGGGCCGTTTTTTCGAGGATTACGAACTTGGGCAGGTGATCCCCCACGCGGTGCCGCGCACCGTGTCAGGGGGCGAGCGCGCGCTCTATCACGCCCTCTATCCGGCACGCCATGCGATCTATTCCTCGGACGAATTTGCCCATGTCTGCGGCCTGCCCGCCAGCCCGATCGACGATCTGGCGGCCTTTCATATCGTGTTTGGCAAATCCGTGCCCGACATCTCGCTCAATGCCGTGGCCAATCTGGGCTATGCCGAGGCACGGTGGCTGCGTCCCGTCTATGCGGGCGACACGCTGCGGGCACAGTCCGAGGTGATCGGGCTCAAGCAGAATTCCTCGGGCAAGACGGGCGTGGTCTATGTGCGCACCACCGGCTTCAACCAGCACGACCTGCCGGTGATGGAATTCGTCCGTTGGGTCATGGTGCGCAAGCGCGACGAGGCGGCCCCGCCCCCCGCCGATCACGTGCCGCAGACCGCGCCCTGCGTGACGGCGAGCGATCTGATCATCCCGGCGGGGCTGGATTTCACGCATTACGATTTCACCCTTGCCGGAGAACCGCATCGCTGGGGCGATTACGAAATTGGCGAGCAGATCGACCATGTCGACGGCGTGACCATCGAAGAGGCCGAGCACATGATGGCCACGCGCCTCTGGCAGAATACCTCCAAGACGCATTTCGACGCGACCCCGCGCGCGGATGGCAAGCGGCTGATCTATGGCGGGCATGTCATCTCGATGGCGCGGGCGCTGTCGTTCAACGGCCTTGCCAATGCCCAGATGATGGTGGCGATCAACGCGGGCAGCCATGCCAACCCGTGTTTTGCAGGCGATACCGTGCGCGCCTGGTCCGAGGTGCTGGACCGCGCCGATACATCGGCGCCGGGTGTGGGCGCGCTGCGCCTTCGCCTGGTTGCAACCAAGGGCGGCGCGCCCTTCAGCTTGCGTGGCGAAGACGGCAAGCACCTGCCGCATGTCTTGCTGGATCTGGATTACTGGGTCTTGATGCCGAAATGAGAGGGATCAGAACCGGCGCAGGATTTCCTGCAAGTCCGGCTCATTGACCAGTTTCGCCGCCTTGCGCGGCGAAACCCAGAGCCGCCGACGCTCGCGCGCCTCGGGATAACGGTTCTGGACATCATCGTCGCGCAACCGGACCTTGAAGAGATCCGCCTCGACCGGCAGGGTGCGCCCATCCCGCAGACCCTTGTCATAGGCAAAGCGCCCGATGAAACGTGCCTTGTCGGCATCGGCGCGCACGCCGGCCTCTTCCCATGCCTCTTGCAGCGCGGATTCCGCGTCGGTCAGCCCCTCGATGGGCCAGCCCTTGGGCACGATCCAACGGCCCGTGTCTCGGCTGGTGATGAGCAAAACCTCTTTACGCCCCTTGTGCTTGCGCCAGCACAGCGCCGCCACCTGCCGACGAGGCAGGACAGACTCTGCATGCACCGCGCCGGGCGCGGTCTGGGGAAAAACCTGGTTCACTCTGGTTTTGCTCTGCTCGGGCAACGTTGTGTAACGATAACATATAGGACACTTCGTCACAGAATTCAAATCACGGGATGTTGCGAGGTTTGGCACGCAGCGTGGGGTCGGCCTCGGTCGGGTCTTCGGGCCAGGGATGCCGTGGATAGCGCCCGCGCATGTCCTTGCGCACATCCGCATAGGAACTGGCCCAGAACCCCGGCAAATCGAGCGTGGTCTGCACCGGGCGGTTTCCCGGTGACAAGAGCGTCACGCGCAGGGGCGTGCGCCCGACCGTCGGATGGGTGGTCTGGCCGAACATTTCCTGCAACCGCAAGGTAATCTCGGGATATTCGCCGCTATAGTCGATGGGGATTTTCCGACCCAATGGCGTGGTGAACTGCGCGGGTGCCGCCCGGTCCAGCATCTGCATCTGGTCCCAATCCAGCCGCGCGCGCAGCGCATCGAGCATGTCGAACTTCTTCCACTCCGGCGCGCTGCGCACGCCGCGCAAATAGGGCAAGAGCCAGTCGTCCAATGTCTCGATCAGCGCCGCCTCGGACATATCCGGCAGCTCCGCCCCCCCGTCGCGCAGCAACTGCACCCGCGCGACAAAGCGCCGGGCCGGATCGCCCCAATTGAGACCCAGATCGCGCACCCCGTCCAGCATGGCGCGCGCGATACGCTCCTCGGGCGCGTCCCGCCAATGCCGGTCATCCAGCACCAGCGCGCCAAAGCGCTCTTGCTTGCGCGCCACCACCCGCCGTTCGCGCCGATCCCAGAGGCAGACATCCTGCCACACGATCCGCTCGGCAAAGAGCCCGCGAATTTCCGCCTCGGAAATGGCGATGGCTTGCCGGATACGCGCCTCGCGCGGGTCGCCATCCAGATCGGTGGCCACGATCAGCCGGGTCTGGCCCATCGGATCGCCCTCTGGCATCACCGCGCCCTTTCCCCCCGAGAGCACATAGCGCGGAGCATCCCCTTTGCGGCGCAGCCCGATCCGGTCCGGATAGGCAAGGGCGGCACATTCGGCATCGCTGCGCGTGGCTTGCCCCTGGCCCCTGGCCTGCGTCGCCAGACGCCGCGCCTCGGTCTTGATCCGCTCCAACGGGCCACGATTGACCGTATGGACATGGCGTGCCTCAAAGGCGCGCAGATCGCGCGCCGCACTCAGCCGCAGCGCCAGATCGACAGGTGCGCCGCGCCCCAGCGGATCGCGCTCGGCCAAGAGCGCCGCCAGCGTCGCCGCCTCCGGCCCCGCAGAGGCCAGCATATGCGCCAGACGCGGGTGCAGCGGCAGCGCCGCCAGTGCCTTGCCATGCGGCGTGATCCGCCCCGTGGCATCCAGCGCGCCCAACATTTCCAAGAGCGCGCGTGCCTCGGCATAGGCGCCGGGATTGGGCGGGGTCAGCAGCGGCAAATCCTGAGGGGCCGCGCCCCAGAGCGCCAGCTCCAGCGCCAGCCCCGCCAGATCCGCCGCCTCGATTTCCGCCGGGGGATAGGCCTGCAACGCGCCCTCTTCGCCGCGTGTCCAGAGCCGATAGCATCGCCCCTCGGCCACACGCCCCGCGCGCCCCGCCCGCTGCGTGGCCTCGGCGCGCGTCACAGCCTCTGTCACCAGCCGCGACATGCCGGAACCGGGGTCGAACCGCGCGCGCCGCGCCAACCCGCCATCGACCACCACGCGAATATCCTCGATGGTCAGAGAGGTCTCGGCGATGGATGTTGCCAGCACGATCTTGCGCCCCTCCGTGACGGGCGCGATCGCGGCACGCTGCGCGGCGAACTCCATCGCGCCAAAGAGCGGGCGCAACTGGCAGTCACCGGGCAGACGCGGGCGCAAGAGCGCCTCGGCACGGCGAATTTCCCCCTCACCGGGCAGGAACACCAGAACGCCGCCCGTTGTCTCGGCCACGGCCTCGCACACCAGATCGGCCAATGCCTCTTCAAACCGCCGCGTCTTGGGCCGGGGGCGGTCGCGCCAGCGGATGTCGACCGGATAGCTGCGCCCCTCCGAGGTGATCATCGGCACATCGCCCATCAACCGCGCCACGGGCGCGGCATCAAGCGTGGCCGACATGACCAGCAGGATCAGATCCTCGCGCAGCGCCCCCGCCACCTCTAGGCAGAGCGCCAATCCCAGATCGGCATTGAGCGAGCGTTCGTGAAATTCGTCGAAGATCACCGCACCGACGCCGCGCAACTCGGGATCGGTTTGGATCATGCGGGTCAATATCCCCTCCGTCACCACCTCGATCCGGGTCTTGGGACCAACGCGCGCCTCGCCGCGCACCCTGTAACCCACGGTTTCCCCCGGCTTTTCCCCAAGGTTCTGCGCCATCCGTTCAGCGGCGGCACGGGCCGCAAGGCGGCGCGGTTCCAGCATCAGGATACGGCCCTCCGTCAGACCGGCGCGCAACATCTCGAGTGGCACGACCGTGGTCTTGCCCGCACCGGGCGGAGCCTGAAGCACGGCACGCCCGCGCGCGCGCAGCGCGTCGATGAGGGCTGGAATGGCCTCTTGGATGGGAAGATCGGGCGTCATGCCCCGCGTTATCGGGCATCGGCGCGCCCTTGGCCAGAGGCTTGCCGGGCCTCTCGCCTCTGGACAAGGCCCACAGGGCCAAGGCATGAAGGCGGGCGACAGCAAAAAGGGCAGCGCATGGATATTGCGGATACCGCACAGAGGATCATCGCAGGCGACCGCCGGGCCTTGGCCCGCGCGATCACCCTGATCGAAAGCGCGCGCGCGGACCACCGCGCCGATGCCGCGGCGCTGATGGAGGCATTGAAAACCGCAGGCAAACAGGCGGTGCGCATTGGCCTGTCGGGCACGCCCGGTGTGGGCAAATCCACCTTCATCGAGAGTTTCGGCATGATGTTGACCGCGCAGGGCCTGCGCGTGGCGGTTCTGGCGGTCGATCCTTCCTCGGCACGCTCGGGCGGCTCGATCCTCGGCGACAAGACGCGGATGGAACGGCTGAGCCGTGATCCAGCGGCCTTTATCCGCCCCTCCCCCAGCCAGAGCCATCTGGGCGGCGTGGCGCGCCGCACCCGCGAGGCGGTGACACTCTGCGCGGCGGCCGGATTCGACGTGGTGCTGATCGAAACCGTGGGCGTCGGGCAATCCGAAACGGTGGTTGCGGAAATGTCTGATATATTTGTTCTTTTGCTCGCTCCTGCGGGCGGCGACGAATTGCAGGGCGTCAAGCGCGGCATCATGGAAATGGCCGATCTCATCCTCGTCAACAAGGCCGATGGCGATCTCAAACCGGCGGCGATGCGCACCTGTTCGGATTACGCGGGCGCGCTGCGTCTCCTGCGCAAACGGCCCCAGGACCCAGAGGGCTATCCCAAGGCAATGACCGTATCCGCCTTGCAGGACGAGGGGTTGCAAAGGGCGTGGGACGAAATGACCGCGCTGGTGAACTGGCGGCGCGAGACCGGGCATTTCGACGGGCGGCGGGCGGAACAGGCGCGCTACTGGTTCGGGCAAGAGGTGCGTCAGGGCCTTCTGGCGCGGCTGGAAACCCCCACGGCACGCGCCGCCATGCAGGATTATGCTGCCCGCGTGGCGGCTGGCGACATGACGCCCACCGTGGCCGCCGCCGAGGTCCTGCGCCAGATTGGCGACTAAATTTCTATTTGGCGTCCGGCGCTTGGATATAGACCCCCTCGGGCAGGTCGAGTGCCGCGCGCAGGTCGCGCAATTGCCCCATCGACAAGGTGATCTTGTGCAACCGATCGGTGCGGGGATCGTATTGTTCGATCGTCACGCATTCCTCGAAGGCATTGATGATCACGTCCTCGCCCAAGGGCGCCGCCCCCTCGTCGACAAGGGTGATCACGGTGGCGTCGAATTCGTGCTCTATGGAAAACATGGCTTCAGCCTACCGCGTTGGCGGCTCTTTGCAAGCAGAGACTGGCACGGCGCAAAAGACCTGTCAGAGGCGTGAAACCCTGCTAAAACAAATGAATAAATGGGTCAGAACCGGGGATGTGGAATGCGGTGGTTATCTCTCGTGGGGCTGGTGGCACTTGTGGGCTGTGTCGATGTGGTAGAGCAGGGGCCGGTAAGCCAACCCGCGCCGCAAGCAACCTCACGCCCCAAGGCCACAACGCCAACGCGCGCGCAGGTCAATCAATTTATTTCGGTGGTTCAACGGGTTGAACCCGTAGCCGAGCGCGAGTGCCGGGCGCGTTCGCCGCGCGCCAACTGCGATTTCCGGATTGTCGTGGACGACCGGCCCGGTCAGCCGCCCAATGCCTATCAGACCCTTGACCGCAACGGTCAGCCCATCCTCGCCTTCACGCTGCCCCTGATCGCGCAGGTGCGCAATCAGGATGAGCTGGCCTTTGTCATGGGGCATGAGGCGGCCCACCACATCTCGGGCCATATCCCGCGCCAACAACAGAATGCAGCGGCGGGGGCGATTCTTCTGGGCGGTCTGGCGGCGATCACCGGCGCAAGCCAGTCAGTGGTGGATCAGGCGGTCGACATCGGGGCCGGGGTTGGCGCGCGCAGCTATTCCAAGAATTTCGAGCTTGAGGCGGATGCCCTTGGCACCGTGATCACCCATAACGCGGGCTATAACCCGGTGCGGGGCGCGGAATTCTTTAGCCAGCTTCCCGATCCCGGAAATCGCTTCCTTGGAACGCATCCGCCCAATGCCCAGCGGGTCGAAACCGTGCGGCGGGTGGCTGCCGGGCTGTGACATGCGACAGCTAAAAGGCGTGGTGAGCGAACGGGGATCGAGCTATGCGGTCTCCGGCGGCGTTGCCCCTGACCGCGAGGCGGTGGATGAGTTCCTCAAGGCATTGAAAAAAGACAAGAAGTTCGCCCGCGCCACGCATAACACCTGGGCGGTCCTGCTCCGCGACGGCACCCCGCTCAAGGGCGACGACGGCGAGGCTGGGGCAGGCCAGGTGATTCTGCGCATGCTGGAACGCGCCGATGTGCGCGATCATGTCGTGGTCGTAACCCGTTGGTATGGCGGCAAAAAACTGGGTGGGGACCGGTTTCGCCACGTGCAGGACTGTGTGCGCGCCTATCTCGACGAAATGGCGATTTGATCGAAGTCAAAGTGCGCGGCTGCGACCTGAGGCACAGTGCCGGCGTAGCAAGGGGACAACAGTATGCAAAGCACTTCGACCTTGAAACGTCACGCACAGTTGGTGGACCGGATGGCCAACACCTTGGGCGTTGATCTTGAACAGAAAATCATGGAAGGGCAAATGACCTTCGAGGCTTTGGGCGATGTGGTTCTGGCCTGCACGGGCTGCGCCAATCCCGACGCCTGCGAGCAATGGCTGGCACGGACCACGTCCGCGGAAACAACGCCGGACTATTGCCGCAACAGCGATGTCTTCAGCCTCTTGATGGCGGGCAAGCACGCCTGAGCGGCCTTACAGATCGTAAGGTTTGCCCGGTGATTTTGTAACCTCTCGCGCCCCGTCAGAGGCGGGTCGCGAGGGCCGAAGCGATTCCGATGAAAAAGCACCCGCTGGCAAAGGCCACGAAGAGGTGCCAGATGGCATTGGCAAAGCGCAAACTCTCCCACGCATAGAACACCACGCCCAGCGTATAGAGCAGGCCACCTGTCAGCAGCAGCACGAGGCTATGCCCCGGCAGAATCGGCGTGAGCGGGATAAAGAGCGCCACCCCGACCCAGCCCAGCGCCACATAGGGCAACCAGCCGGTCGGCATCTGGCCGGGTTTGGCCCGGATCTTGGTCACGGCGCCAAAGATGGCCAGAACCCAGACGACCGCCAGCACGACATAGCCAAAGGCGGTGCCCAAAAGCACGCTGAGCGGCGTGAAGGTGCCCGCGATCTTTACATAGATGGCCGCATGATCCAGACGGCGCAGGAGGGGCCGCGCGGCGGTATGGGCATAGAGGTGATAGGCCGCCGAGGCCCCCAGCATCAACAAGAGCGCGCCGGAATAGACGATGGTCGAGGCCAGCGTCACCCCATCCATGTGCAACGCCCACATGGCAAAGAGCACCCCCACACCGGTGAGCGCCGCCAAGAGACCGGCAATATGCACCGCCCCGTCAGCAAGACGTTCGGCGCGGGAATAGGCGGGATAGGACATATCGATCATCCGCTCTCTGTGCCGCAAATGTATTAATTTTTCTATGCGCTGTCTCACAATATGGATCAACTATTTCAGGATTTCGCGGCATTTTGAGGGTGACGTTGCGGCAAGTCCGGTGCGGTGCCCAAAAGAATCGAGTCGCGCCTCGGCGCGGGATTTGCGATAGTGTGTTCCGCAACAAAGGAGTGTGATCATGCATCGCCGTCTTGTTCTGGGTTTCCTCAGCGCCGGGCTTCTGGCCCTTGGCTGGCCCGTCACAGCGCAACCCGCGCAGATGACCGCCGCCGAGATCAGCGCGCTCTTGTCTGGCAATACCATCGTCGGAAGCTGGTCCGGCACCGAGTATCAGCAGTTCTTTCAGCCCGACGGCAACACGGTCTACATGCTGGGCGATGGCCGCCGCGACGATGGCCAATGGCGCGTGAACGCCGAGACCAACGAGTATGAAAGCTGGTGGCGCAGCACCGGCTGGACTCCTTACGCGATGGTGCGCACCGAGACGGGCGGATATGCCTGGATCAATGGCGACCGGCTCGAACCCTTCGAAGTTTTGAGCGGGCGGCAGATCGAGTAGGCGCCCGCGCTCAAAGAGGGGCGCGGGCTACCCTTTCATAAATCAGTTCACCAGATTGGGCGGGGTTTCCCCGGCAAAGAAGGCGCGCAGGTTCTCGACCGCCATCAGCCCCATGGCCTCGCGCACCTCGAGTGCTGCGGTGCCCAGATGCGGCAAGAGCGCCACGTTTTCCATCGCCTTGAGCGCATCGGGCACGATCGGCTCGCGCTCATAGACGTCAAGGCCCGCCCCGGCGATGCGCCCCTCTTGCAGCGCGGCGATCAGCGCCGCCTCGTCCACCACGTCGCCGCGCGCGATGTTGATGAAATGCGCGGTCGGTCGCATGGCGGCAAAGACGGCGGCATTGATGAGATGCCGGGTTTCCGCGCCGCCGGGCACCGCCACGACGAGAATATCGGCATTGGCCGCAACCTCTTCGATCGAGCCAAGCTGGCGCGCGTCGAAATCGAGCGTCTTGGCCGAACGGTTGTGATAGACGACCGACATGCCGAAACCAAAGTGGCAGCGCCGCGCAATCGCCTGTCCGATACGGCCCATGCCGATGATGCCAACTGTCTTGCCCGTGACATGCAGGCCCAGCATCTGCGTCGGGTTCCAGCCCGGCCATTTGCCAGAGCGCACCAGCCGCTCGCCCTCGCCCGCGCGGCGCGCGGTCATCAGCATCAGCGTCATGGCGATATCGGCCGTGGCGTCCGTCACCGCACCGGGCGTGTTGCTGACGGCAATGCCCACGGCGCGAGCGGCCGCCACGTCGATATGGTTATAGCCCACGCCGAAATTGGCGAGGATGCGACAGCGCGAATTCTCGGCCTCGGTAAAGACATCGGCCTGAAACATATCGCCCAGTGTCGGGAGGATACCGTCATAAAGCGCCAGCGCGCCGCGCATCTGCCCCGGCTTGAGGGGGGTGTTGTCGTCGCGGGTCTCAACCTCGAAATGGCGGCGGGCCTCGTCCAACACGCGTTCAGGCATGGGGCGGGTGATAAGAATCCGTTTCAATGCAGTCTCTCTCCGATGGGAACGTCTTGGTCCGGGCGTATCAGAACGATATCGCCATTGCTATCGCTCAGCCCCAGCACGAGGATTTCCGACCGGAACTTGCCGATCTGGCGGGGCGGGAAATTGACCACCGCCAGCACCTGACGTCCGATCAGGCTCTCGGGCGTGTAATGCGCGGTGATCTGGGCGCTGGATTTCTTCTCGCCGATCTCGGGGCCGAAATCGACCCAGAGCTTGATCGCGGGCTTGCGTGCCTCGGGGTAGGGTTCGGCGCGGGTCACGCGGCCCACACGAATATCCACCGCGAGGAAGTCGTCGAATGTGATCTCAGCCATTGCGCAGCGCCTTGGAGCGGTCCGTGGCGGCGGCAACGGTTTTCAGCATCAGGGGCGGCAGGCCGGTGTCGGGGTGCATCAGCACCTCCAGCCCCGCCTGCGTCGTGCCATTGGGGCTGGTGACGTTCTGGCGCAATTGCGCGGGCGTTTCCTCGGCCGCCTCGGCCAGGGCACCGGCCCCCGCGACGGTCGCCTGCGCCAATTGCATGGCAAGCGCCGGCGAGAGCCCCTGCGCCGCGCCCGCCTGCGCCATGCATTCGATCATGTGAAACACATAGGCCGGGCCAGAGCCCGAGAGGCCGGTCACGGCATCCATCTGATCCTCATGGTCGAGCCGCACCACCTGCCCCACGGCGCGCAAGAGGGTTTCCGCCAGATCAAGATGCGCCGCAGTCGCATGGGCATTGCCGATGATGGCGGAAATCCCGCGCGCCACGGCGGCGGGGGTGTTGGGCATGGCGCGGACGATCGGGGTCTGGTCGCCCAGCGTCGCCTCGAAGGCCGCGATGGGCGTGCCGGCGGCGACCGAGATGAAGAGCGTCGCGCCATTGCCCATGGCGGCCAGCGTGGGCAGGGCCGCGCCCATCATCTGCGGCTTGACCGCGACCAGCACGATAGCGGGCGCATCGGGCAGATCGGTGTTGAGATGCACGCCGGTGCCGCGCAGCCACTCGGACGGGTTCGGGTCCAGCACCCAGACCGACGCGGGCGGCAACCCGCCCTTGAGCCAGCCTTGCAACATGGCGCTACCCATCTTGCCACAGCCAAGTAAAACAAGGCCTTTTTCGGCCAGATCCTGCATCGTCATATGTCCCCCGCTCTTGTCATCCATTCGCGGGGGATAGTGTTACGCGCGGCCGTAAGCCTCTGCAATGGCCACCTGCATCGCATCGCGCGGCGATTGCTCGCCCCAGATCGCGAGTTGCAGCGCGGGGTAGTAACGCTCGGCGCTCGACACGGCGGCATGCAGCATGGTGTCGATCTGCTCGGGGCTGGCCACTTGCCCCCCCGCCAGCACAAGACCGTAGCGATAGACCATGAGTTTCTGCTCGGCCCACCAGGTAAAGGCGCCCGCCCAACATTCATCGTTGATTTCGTTGAGAATTTCAAAAAGCACGGGCAGCTTTTCGGCAGGCGGCTCCATGTCGAAGGTGCAGACAAGGCGCAGCGTTTCGTCATAGCCGGACCAGGCGAGCGTCAGCGAATAGGTGCGCCACTGGCCCTCGACGGCCATGGCGATCTGATCGTCGCCGATGCGGTCGAACTCCCACTCGTGGTGTTCGGCGATGTGTTCAACAATATCAATGGGGTGGATGTCGTCCTGCAAGAACTGCTCGGAAAGTGCCATGGCGCCGCCTCATTTGCTATAGCGCGGGGGTGGCGTTGCACCCCAAGCGCTAGGTGCCTGCTCTACGGACGGGGGCCATTCCCCTCGTCCATACCAGATATGGTGCGGGGTTTGACGCGCCCTGTAAAGCTATTTGTTGAGGGAGATAGCAATATATTGTGGATGGAATGGGAGAGTGCCGCAAGAGGGGGCGGGCACAGCCCTCACCCCCCCACGAAATCCTCGACCAGCGCGTGAAAGAGCGCGGGCTTTTCCAGATGCACGGCATGGGCGGTGCCAGGCACCACGGCCAGAGCCGCGTCGGGCAGGCCTTGCCAGAGGGTTTCGACCTGTGGCCAGCGGTAAGAGCGGTCGCCGTCGCCCCAGAGCACCAGCGTCGGCATGGTCAGGCGGCCAAGCGCGCCGCGCCCGTCCCAATGGCTCATGGCGTCAAGCCCCGCCAAGGCTGCGGCCTCGGTCGCCTGTGCGCCCAGCGCGGCCACGATCTCGAACCCTTCCGCCGCCGCGCCTTGGCGAAACCATGTGGCCCCGATGCGCCGGATGGTCTGCGCCACGCCATCGCTGCGCAGGCGCGCGCGCGAGGTCTCGAGCGGCTCGAACCGGTTGGGCATGGCACCAAGCGGCCCGGTGCCATAGAGGATCAGCCGGGCGATACGGTCTGGGTGGGTCGCGGCCAGTTCCTGCACGATCATGCCGCCCATGGAATGCCCCATGAGGGTAAAGCGACCAATGCCCAGCTCGTCGAGCAGGGCCACCACCGCCGCCGCGAATTCCGCGATCCGCTCAGGTGGCGGCAGGCCCGCCGACCCGGCATAGCCCGGCAAATCGGGAGCGATCACGTCGAATCGGTCGGAAAAGCGCGCAAGCTCGGCCTGCCATTGCGCCGACCCGCCCAGATAGCCATGCACGAGAACCAGCGGCGCGCCCGCCCCTGCCCGGCGATAGCTGAGACCGCTCCGCGCGATCAGCGCATCTGTTCGGGCAACCACAATGCAAGCTCCGGCATGAGGATAAGAAGAACGATCAAGAGAACAAGCGCCCCGATGAAGGGCAGGCAGCCCATGATCACATCACCGATGCTGACCTGCCCGCGCCCAATGCCCTGAATGACATAGAGGTTAAGCCCTACAGGGGGTGTCAGCACCGCAATCTCCATGGTGATCGTATAGACCACCCCGAACCAGATCAGGTCGAAGCCGGCGGCCGACATCAGCGGAAAGATCGTGGGCAGGGTGATGAAGGTCATCGACACGGGTTCAAGGAACATCCCCAGCACGATGTAGAAGATCAGCACGATGGTCAGCACCACATAGGGCGAGAGATCGAAGCTGAGAAACAGCTCGGTGAACTGTTGCGGCACGCGGTAATAGGTGAGCACGAAACCAAACAGCACCCCCGCCGACAGGAGCAGGCCAAGATAGCCCATGGTGCGCATCGTGGCAAAGAGCGAGTCCTTGAACCCCTGCCATGTCAGGCCGCCCACGCCAAAGGCCAGGATCACGGTCAGAAGGGCCGCCACCGCTGCCGCCTCGGTCGGAGTGGCGATACCGGCGTAAATCGCCACCGTGATCACCAGACCGATCAGGCCGATGGGCGCAATGGTGGCGGCAATCTGGACCAGCCCCATCTTCACCGCATCTTCGCTGCCCGGAATATCCTCGGGCTTGAGGATGCCCCAGACCAGCACGACGATGGCAAAGCAGGTGACAAGGATCAGCCCCGGAATGACCCCCGCGATAAAGAGATCCCCGATGCTCTGGTCGGTGACAATGCCGTAGAACAGCAGGATGAGTGAGGGCGGGATCAGAACGCTGAGCGTGCCCCCCGCCGCCAGCACACCCGATGACAGCCGCTTGCCATAGCCCAGCCGCAGCATCTCGGGCAGGGCCACGCCGCCGATGGTCAGCGCCCCCACCATGGACGAGCCGCAGACCGCGCCGAAACCTGCGCAAGCCCCGATAGAGCCATAGGCCGCCGAGCCGCGCACGCGCACGCCCTGATGCAGGAACTGATAGAGATTGGGACCGATATTGGATTTGCCGATGAGTTCGCCCAGGAACACAAAGAGCGGCACCGCCAGCAGGATATAGTCGATCCACACCCCCCAGAGCTTCAACTCCGCCGAGGCGATCGAGGTCTCGAATGTCTGGATTTGCCACAGAAAGGGCAGCGAGGCCGCCGCCAGCGCAAAGGGGATCGGCACGCCCACCGCAATCAGGAACATCAAGAGGCCAAGCAGGCCAAGACCGACTTCATACCATTCCATCGCTCAAACCTCCGCTGCCGGGGTGCGCAAGAGCCGCACCAGCCGCAGCACCGCGTAAAGGGAAAAAAGCAACAGCGCCAAGGCCCCGGGTGCCCAGAACGCATAGCGCGGCCAGAGCAGGATTTCCGAGGACGCGCCGGAATTGAACGACCGGATCGTGGCACTGACCCCGGCCAGCGAGAAAAAGAACCCGACCCCCAGCATCACGCAGAGATTGAACACCGCCACCGCCTTGCGCAGACCGGCGGGCAGGGTATCGGTCAGCATCGTGACCTTGGGATAGGCATCCTCGCGCATGGCATAGGCGAGGCCCGCAAAAGCCACAGGAAAGAGCAAGAGCGCGGTCGCCTCTGTCACCATCCGGTCGGGCGCGTTGAGCGCGTAGCGCGTGAAAACGCCGTAGCTGATCCACACCATCTGCACCAGCACCACCACGGCCCCCGCCCCCGCGAGCCAGACAACCGCGCGTTCCACATGGCCAATCCATCGGTCAAGACCGCTTTGCATGGCGTGTCTCCCTGTTGATGCAACGGGCGGCCCCCTGCGCGCATGGCGCAAGGGGCCTGTCAGATCACGGCGCGTGCTGCGCAAAGAGATCGCGGATCTTGCCAGCCAGTTCCGGCCCGCAGGCCGCATCGACGGTCTCGTTCCACTTGCCCTGCACGCTGGCAATCAGCTCCATCCGCTTGTCCTTGGGGATCGACACGGCCGCGCCGCCGCCCTTCATCACCGCATTGCCGACGCGCTGATCCACCCAATCCTCATAGCGCGGCTTCAGCCATTCTTCGGTTTCGCGGGCGGCGGCCATCACGGCGGCCTGTTCATCCGCGGTCATGCCGTCGAACTTTTCCTTGTTCATCATGTATTGGATGTTGCCGTAAAAGAGGCTCGCGTTGACCATATAGGGCATCACATCCCAGAGCTTCCAACTCGAATAGGTGGCAACCCCCATGTTGATCCCGTCGACCACGCCGCGTTCGGCGGATTGGAACACCTCCTTGGGTGCCACAAAGACCGGCGCGCCGCCCCATGTCTCGATCATCAGGCTGACCAGCGGCCCGATGGAACGCACCTGCTTGCCCGCCAGATTGCCCAGATCGTCAATCGCCTCTTCGAACCACCATTCCTGATCGTAGGAATAGTTCGAGTTGAACACCGGCACGAGGTTGATCGCCGCCGCCTCATCGCGCACCAGATCGGCATAGGCGGCGTCCAGGTCGATCTGCCCGTCCAGATCCACCGCCACCGGGTAGAGCGAGGTGACGCGGTAGCAGGGCAGGCGCTCGTCGGCGGGCATCCAGCTCATGTCCGACACGCCGCCCTGAACCGCATCCACACCTTCGGACCAGCCATGCAGCGTGGAGGACGGGAAGATCTCGACCTTGACGCTGCCGCCGGTTTTCTCCGCCACCAACTCTGCGAAATGCACGAACCCGTCATAGCGGATATCGGCCTCGTTCACATAGGTGGACAGGCGGATCGTGGTTTCGGCCATGGCGGGCAGCGCAACAGTCATCCCGAGCGCTGTGGTGGCAATCAGTCCTTTCAACGACGTTTTCATCTCTCTCTCCTTGTTGGGGGCGTGGCGTGACCGTTCATGCGGCCGCGTCCATTGATATTGGAGAAAATGCTAGGACAGACCCGGACGAGTCGGCCAATTCAAACATATCATGAAACTATTCCGATCTTGCATGACCCTGCGGGCTGGCGCAATCTGAGCGCAAAGAGGGGGCGGCGATGGACATCAACTGGCTGCGCGATTTCGTCTGCCTTGGACGGACGCTGAATTTCACCCGCGCGGCGGAAGAGCGCAACATCACGCAATCCGCCTTCAGCCGCCGCATCAAATCGCTCGAGGCGTGGATCGGCGTGCCGCTGATCGACCGCGCCAGCTATCCGGTGCAACTCTCCGAGGCGGGGCGGCAATTCCTGCCGGTGGCGCAACAGACGGTGGCGGATCTCACCGACACCCGTCAGGCGATCCGCGAACGCGCGCGCGGCCATGCCAGCTTTCAACGCTTTGCCGCCCTGCACGCCATTTCGGTGAATTTCCTGCAACCGCGCATGGCGGCGTTGGAGCGCGACTATCCCGACCTGCGCACGCGCGTCATCTCGGACAGCCTGACCGCCTGTTGCCAGTTGCTCAGCGAAGGCGGCTGCGAATTCCTGCTCTATTACCGGCATCAGGACGTGGCCCCGATCCTCGACGAGACCCGGTTCAAGCGCAAGGACATCTGCGAAGAGCGCCTGATCCCCGTGGCCCAGCACGAGGCCGCGTCACGCCATGGCTGGACATTGCCGGGGCGGGCGGGGCGCGAGGTGCCCTATCTCAGCTATGACCCCAACACCTTTCTCGGCACCGTGGTGGATCAGACCATCGGCAACCGCCGCCCCGCACTCGACCTGCGCTATATGGATGCGCTGGCAGAGGCGCTCAAGCGGCGCACGCTCGCGGGGGCGGGGCTTGCGTGGCTGCCGGAATTTTCCATCCGTCAGGAGCTGGCCGACGGCACGCTGGTCCGGCTTGGCGGGCGCGACTGGACGGCGACGATGACGATCTCGCTGTTTTGCTCACCCGAACGGCTGGATGATCTGGGGCGCACGATCTGGGATCAGTTCTGAGCGTCGCTTACGCTGGCGCAATCAATATCGCCCGGAAATCGTTGACATTGGTCAGCGTCGGCCCGGTCACCACCTGCCCGCCAATCGACCCAAAGAACCCATGCGCGTCATTGATCGCCAGGGCCTGCTCGGGATCAACCCCGGCTGAGGCGGCCTGCGCCAATGTCTCAGGCCCGATCACCGCCCCCGCCACCTCTGCCGCGCCATCGACGCCGTCGGTGTCACAGGCGAGCGCGTGAATCCCCGCCGCCCCCTCCAAGGCCAGCGCCAGCGCCAGCGCATATTCCGCATTGGGCCCGCCCACGCCATTGCCGCGCCGCGTCACCGTCAATTCACCGCCCGAAAGCAGCAGCACGGGGGCATCCCCCGGTGCCAGCCCCGCCTGCACCTCGCGCGCCAGCGCGGCGTGATCGCGCGCCACATCCCGCGCCTCGCCCTCCAGCGCATCGCCCAGAATACGCACGCTGATCCCTTCGGCGCGCGCCACCTCTGCCGCCGCCTCCAGCGATTGCACCGGGGCGGCATAGATCACGTTCTCGACCCGGCTCAACCGCGCATCCCCCGGCGGCACCACACCGCTCTGCCCCGCCAACACGTCGCGCGCCGACGCCGGCAGATCAATCCCGTAGCGCGCCACGATGTCCAGCGCCTCGGCGCTTGTGCTGGCCTCGCCCACCGTCGGCCCCGATCCGATCATGCCCGGATCATCCCCCGGCACATCGGAAATCAGCAGCGCATGCAGCCGCGCCGGATGGGCCGCCGCCGCCAATTGCCCGCCCTTGACCCGGCTCAGATGTTTGCGCAGCACGTTCATCTGGCCAATCGGCGCGCCCGACGCCAAGAGCGCGGCATTGACCGCCTGCTTGTCCGCCAGCGTCATCTCGCCCGCAGGCTGGACAAGCAGCGACGACGCCCCGCCCGACATCAGCGCCAGCACCATGTCGCCCTCGCCCAATCCCTCGACCAGTTGCAGCATCCGCGCGGTGGCCGCCAGACCGGCGGCGTCCGGCACCGGATGCGCCGCCTCGACAATCTCGATTCCCGCGCAGGGGCGTGCATAGCCATAGCGCGTGATCACCAGCCCCTCGCAGGGGCCCCATTCCGCCTCGACCGCCTCGGCCATGCGCGCGCTGGCCTTGCCCGCGCCGATCACCACGACACGGCCCTCTGGCCGCGCGGGCAGATAGGGGGCAAGGCTCTGCATCGGGTCGGCCACGGCCACCGCCCGGTCAAAGAGGCGGCGCAACAGGGTCTGGGGATCGGTCATGTTTCTGGGGTCTCCGCGTCAGTCGCGCGCACCCTATCGCGGGGCGCGACCCTGCGAAAGCCCCTCAGGATGCGGCGCGCTTGGCTTCTCGCGCCAGATGCCTTGCGTAAAGACGCGGGGCCAGCACCCGCTCGTACATCAGCGACGCCGCCTGCCGCAGCCCCGGCAAGGCCACAAGCCGCGCCGCCCAACGATAGCGCGGCAACGCGGCCCAGAGTGCCGCAAAGGCATCGACACCAGAGAGCACGCGGCCATTCTGGCGCACATGCAACCGCCGCGCCGCCTGATCGGCGCTGATCCCCCAGTGTTCGAGACCACCGGCGTTGAGATCCTGAAAGATGACCGGCAGGCCGTTCGCGTCCACATAGCCCGCATAATGCGCGATCTCCGCCCGGCAGACCGGACAGCGGGCATTGTAGAGCACTTGGATTTCGTGGGTCATCTCGGGCCTCCTGTGTGGGGGAGGTAGGATGAGAGGGACAGAGGGGAAGAGGCGCAGAATGTCGCGGGAGGGGGGGGGATAGGGGCGCGCGCTCGGCGGGCCGCGGTCTGGCGAAGCAACGCCCGTGGCTGCCCCTTTATGCCAGCCAAATCCGTGCAAGCCCTCGACCGCGCATTACGCCTCCAAATCGCCAGGCCGGGGGGCGGCCCGGCGATCGCGCGGCGGCGCGTACCGCGCCTTGTTCCGCGCGGGAGGCGGGCTGCGCGTCAGGCCCGCGCCACGACTTCGCGCTTCACCAACGCCCCATAAACGCCACCAAGCACAGCCCCGAACACGACATGCATCACCAGCGTCATGACCGGCGCCATCATGCCAAGGCTCATGCCGAAGACTCCGACCCCCGCCATGGGCATCATAACCACCATCATGATGAGCCAGGCTCCGATGGCGAAAAGCACACCTCTCACCCAGAATTGTTTGCCCGGCAGACTGGTCTGCACCACAGCAAAGCCACCCCCCCAGAGAACAACGCCGATCATGAAATGAACAGCCCAGGCCAGCGCCGCAGATACGCCCATCATCGCGGCGATCATGGCAATCGGATCGAGACCCGGCATCAGCCCCATGGCCCCTTTCATCAACATCATCAGCGACAGCACAAGCGTTGCCGCAAGACCAGCAACTATTCCTTTTCCCACGTTGGACATGACAATTCCTTTCAAAGCCGTTCTCTAGGCGAACGTGCGATGAACACCCCAACCGCCCTCTAGTTCCGTCCGTTCGCGGCCAAGAGCAACACGATTACGTGATCATTGGTCTGGTCAGACCGCGATCAAGGCGTCAGGGGAAAGGTTTTTATCAACTAAATCAGTTGATTAATATGACCCGTCTGGCTCGGAAACGGATGCCTATAGTTGGGTTTGGCATCCGTTGGGGCCAATGTAACACAAGCCCTACTTGCGGCCCGCCCGATGGGTGAAACCGACCTTCCTATCCCCGTCATTCCCGCGAAAGCAGGACTCTCCAACGTTACAAGAGACCCTCGGGTCAAGCCCGAGGATGACGAGACGGGGGCGCAATTGGAGCATCTCAAGGGGGTCGAAACTACTCCCCCAACCTCCCCCACAAATCATACTCCCCCGCCTCATCGACCACGACCGACACGATATCGCCCACGGCGATGCCTTCGGTCCCCTCGTCGATAAAGAGGTTCCCGTCGATCTCGGGCGCGTCGGCCTTGGTGCGGCAGGTGGCGATGGCACCCTCGTCGATCTCATCCACGATCACCTCCAGGCGCTGACCGACCTTGGCCGCCAGCTTGGCCTCGGAGATTGCCTGCGCCTTTTCCATGAAGCGATCCCAGCGCTCTTGCTTGACCTCTGGGGCCACATGATCCGGCAGCGCGTTCGAC
Source organism: Roseovarius sp. (assembly GCF_027019125.1). GTDB lineage: Bacteria > Pseudomonadota > Alphaproteobacteria > Rhodobacterales > Rhodobacteraceae > Roseovarius. The sequence continues at coordinate 24,190 of NZ_JALUXE010000028.1, forward strand.
CGGGCACCGGCGACATTCTCGTATTGAAAACAGCCCACCCGGTCCAATTGCGCCTCGTCCAGCCAATCGAGCAAAGTCTGAAACTCGGCCTCGGTCTCGCCCGGATAGCCCACGATAAAGGTCGAGCGCAGGGCGATCTCAGGGCAGTCGCGCCGCCAGGCCGCGATCTCGTCCAATGTCTTGGCCGCCGCCGCAGGCCGCGCCATGCGCCGCAGCACCTCGGGATGCGCATGCTGGAACGGAATGTCGAGATAGGGCAGCACCAGCCCCTCCGCCATCAGCGGAATGAGGTCGCGCACATGGGGATAGGGATAGACATAATGCAGCCGCACCCAGGCCCCCAGAGACCCCAGATCGCGCGCCAGATCGGTGATATGGGCGCGGTGCCCGCGCTCTTCGGCATGGCGGATATCGACGCCATAGGCCGAGGTATCCTGAGAGATCACAAGGAGTTCCCTGACGCCACTCTCCACCAGCTTTTCCGCCTCGCGGATCACAGCATGGGCCGGACGGCTCTGCAACTTGCCGCGCATATCGGGGATGATGCAGAATTTGCACTTGTGATTGCAGCCTTCGGAAATCTTGAGATAGCTGTAATGGCGCGGCGTCAGGCGCACCCCCGAAGCAGGCAAGAGATCAATGAAGGGATCGGGGCTGGGCGGCACCGCCAGATGCACGGCATCCAGAACCTGCTCGTATTGATGCGGCCCGGTCACGGCCAGAACGCGCGGATGCACCCCGGTGATATACTCGGGCTCTGCCCCCAGACAGCCCGTGACGATCACCCGGCCATTCTCGGCCAAAGCCTCGCCAATCGCCTCGAGGCTCTCGGCCTTGGCGCTGTCGAGAAACCCGCAAGTGTTGACGATCACCGCATCCGCGCCGGTGTAGTCGGGCGAAATGCCATAGCCCTCGGCCCGGAGCCGCGTCAAAATCCGCTCGCTGTCCACCAGCGCCTTGGGACAGCCAAGGCTGACCATGCCGATGGTCGGCTGGCCCGCACGGGGCGTATCAGTCAGACGCGCACGCGGCGCGAGATCGGGGCGGAGGTTGGGCGGGTTCTGGGACATGGGCGCGATATACTCTGCCACCGTCCGCCCGCCTAGCCCAAAAGCGGTTGCCCCGCCCCATGCCACACGCCTAGACTGTGGCCAGATCAGGCAGGCAAAGGGGGCGATGCCATGCGGTGGATATTCCGGGCCTTGGGGCTGGTCGTGGTCATGGCGGCCATCGTGCTTGGCGCGCTCTTCTTTCTGCCGGGCGAGCGGATCGCGCGCATCGCCGCCGATCAGATCACCAAGGCAACCGGGCGTCAGGTCATCATGTCCGGCGACACCAAGATCAGCCTCTATCCCATCCTCGGCGTGTCCACCGGCGCGGTCGAGATTGCCAATGCCGATTGGTCCGACGCAGGCCCGATGCTGCGCGCCGACAGTCTCAAGATCGGGGTGGAACCGCAGGCGCTCTTTGGTGGCGACATCCGCATCACGGGGCTGGAGGCGGTCAATCCCGCGATCCGGCTGGAACGCGCCCGCGACGGCCGGGTCAATTGGGAATTGGGGGTCGAGGGCGTGGCCCCCTCCGGGCAATCGGATGGTACCCTTGCCACCTCGAACCGCCTCGCGCTGACCCTTGACCGCGCGCTTATCACCGGGGCAAGCCTCAGCTATACCGATCACGCCACCGGCACGGTTCAGACATTCTCCAACATGGATTTCGATCTGCGCTGGCCCGATTACGACGGCACCGCCACCTTTGAGGCGGTGCTGCGCCAGGGCAGCGCGCCCGTGACCCTCTCGGGCCATCTCGATCAGGTGGGCCAGTTCATCGACGGGGCGGTTACCGGCCTCTCGGCGCGGCTCGCCGGTCCGGGGGGCAGCGTGGGTTTTGCCGGGCGCGGCGGGGCGCAACCGCAACTCCAGGGGCGGCTCGACATCGACCTTGGCGATACCGATGCCTTTCTGGCGGCACTTGGCCTTGACCGGCTGGAATTGCCCCGTGGTTTTGGGGCCAGCGTCAAAGGCGGCACCGACCTCACGCTCACCGAGGCACTTGACCTCTCGCTGCGCAATCTGACGCTCAATCTGGGCGGCAATGCCCTTGCCGGGGCCGCCGATATTGCGCTTGGTGGTGACGTGCCGCGCATCAACGCCCAGCTCAACGCCGGCGCGCTCGATCTTTCGCATTTCGCCGGGGCCGACAGCACCGGCTCAGGCAGCGCCGACAGCGGCTGGTCCAAGAGCGCGATCGACGCCAGCGCCCTTGCCCTTGCCAATGGCGAAGTCGCGCTCATCGCCGACAGCATCAATCTGGGCGATCTGAAACTGGGCAAGACCCGCAGCCTGATGACGCTCGACCGCGCCCGCGCCGTGTTCGAGCTGCGCGAATTGCGCGCCTATGCGGGCCTTGTCACCGGGCAGTTCATCGCCAACAACCGTTCCGGCCTCTCGGTCGGGGGCACTCTCAAGGTGAGCGACATCAACCTCGAACGGTTCCTGACCGATGCCGCCGGCACCACCCGCTTTGCCGCGCTCGGCAGCGGCGAGGTAGAGTTTCTGGGCGTGGGCAATTCGGTGGATGCGATCATGCGCTCGCTCTCGGGCAAAGGGGCGCTGCGCACCGGGCGCGGGGTGATTTCCGGCATCGACCTCGACCGGCTGATGCGCGCGGGCGATGTGACGGGCGGCACCACGATCTTTGACGCGATGACCGCCAGCTTTACGATGAATGGCGGCAATCTCATCAACCAGGACCTCGCCATGACCCTGCCGCTCGCCCGCGCCTCGGGCCAGGGGCGTATCGGGCTTGGCGCGCGCGACATCGACTATCTCTTTACCCCCGTGCTGCTCGAGGGCGAGAACACCCGCGGCCTCGCCATCCCGGTGCGCATCGAGGGACCATGGGCCAACCCAAGGATCAAACCCGATCTGGAAAAGGCCGTGCGCATGAACCTCAAGGCCGAGCGCGACAAGCTGGAGCAAGAGGCCAAGGACAGGCTGGAACGCGAACTGCAACAGCGCCTCAACGTCGCCCCGCAAGAGGGCCAGAAGCTTGAGGATGCCCTGCGCGAAAAGATCGAGGACAAGGCCGCGCGCAAATTGCGCAAGCTCTTCGAATGAGGCACGCGCGCAATTGAGTATTTTTGCCAAGAAGAACGAGGGGCGCGCCCATGAGTGAGGTCAAGGCGCAATACGAGGCCTTTCCCTATCCCGCGCGCGATCCGGCGGACGAGGCCAAGCGCCTGATCACCGGCTCGCCCTCGCATGTGCTGGAAATTGACCATTTCCTCTTTCAGGGGCGGCGCGACTGGACCAAACCGCTGCGCGCGCTCATCGCGGGCGGCGGCACCGGCGACGGGTTGATCCAACTGGCGCAACAGATGAAGGATACGGGCCGCGCCGCCGAGATCACCTATATCGACCTCTCGACCGCATCCCGCGCCATCGCCGAAGAGCGCGCCCGCCTGCGCGGTCTGCGCAATATCCGCTTTGTCACCGGCAGCCTGCTAGACGCGGCCAGCCATGGGCAATTCGACTATATCGACTGCTGCGGCGTGCTGCATCACCTGCCCGACCCGGCGGCGGGATTTGCCGCGCTTTTGGCAGCGCTCGCACCCGGTGGCGGCATGGGCTTCATGGTCTATGCCCCCTATGGGCGCGCGGGCGTCTATCCGCTGCAAGAGGCGTTCGGCGCGCTCTACGCGGGCCTGCCCCCCGAGACGCGTCTCAAGGCCGCCAAAGAAGTGGTGGCCAACCTGCCCGAGGGGCATCCCTTCAAATCCAACCCCAATCTCGGCGATCACAAGGACAGCGATGCAGGCTTTTACGATCTGCTCCTGCATTCCCAAGACCGCGCCTTTGACGTGACGGCCCTTGTCGGGATGCTGGAGGATACCGGCTGGGCGCTCTCGGGCTTTGCCCTGCCCGTGCTCTATGACCTGAGCCGCATCACCGCCGTGCCGGACCACCTGAGCGCCTCCGCGCGCATGGCCCTGGCCGAGAAACTGCGCGGCACGATCAAGACGCATGTGGGCTATGCCACCCGCGCCACCGAGGCCCGCCCGCCCGCCACCGGGCGCGACCGCGCGCTGATCCCCCATCTCAAGGGCCTGCGCGCGCCCGACCTTGCCCGCGCGATTGCCCAGGGCCAGACGCCCAAACTGCGTTTCAACGGAATCGAGGCGCGGCTCGCCCTGCCCAAAGAGGCGGCGCCCCTCTTGGCGGCCATCGACGGGCGGCGCAGCCTGAGCCAGATCGCGCAGGCCAGCGGCACCGATCCCATCGCCTTTGGCAGCCTCTGGGCGCGGATCGAGCGCGACCTGGGCGATCACGGCCTCCTGCTCTTTTCCAGCATCCTGCGGCCATGAAAAAAACCGCCGCCCGGACCCAACCGGACGGCGGTTTCAATCACGATGCGACCCGGCTCAGGCGGCCAGCGCACCCTTGGCCTGGTCCACGATGGCAGCAAAGGCTGCGGGCTCGTGCACGGCCAGATCGGCCAGAACCTTGCGGTCCACTTCGACCCCGGCCAGCGCCAGACCGTTGATGAAGCGCGAGTAGGTCAGCGATTCGTCATGGGCGCGCACAGCCGCGTTGATCCGCTGGATCCACAGAGCGCGGAAATTGCGCTTGCGGTTCTTGCGGTCGCGGGTCGCGTATTGGTTGGCCTTGTCGACGGCCTGCGCGGCCACCTTGAAGGTGTTCTTGCGGCGGCCATAATAACCTTTGGCGGCCTTGATGACTTTCTTGTGACGGGCGTGGGTGACAACCCCACCTTTGACGCGTGACATATCCTAAATCCTCCTTAGCGCGCGTAGGGCATCATCGGCTTGATGATCCCTTCATCAGGCTTCGACAGCGTGGTCGTGCCACGGGCGTTGCGGATGAATTTGTTGGTACGCTTGATCATGCCATGGCGCTTGCCGGCCTGTGCGGCCACCACGCGGCCAGAGGCCGTCACTTTGAACCGCTTCTTGCAGCTCGACTTGGTCTTCATCTTGGGCATTTCCGGCTCCTCTATTCGGTCGGTAGAACCGCACGACTCGGCATGCCACATCTGGCCGGTCCTGCGGGGTGAGCGCGCCGTATACGCGGCGCGCGGCCATTGTTCAAGAGGGTTTGACCAGGGATTATGCGCGGCTCAACCCACGTAGCGCGCGATGACCCGCACCAGCACGTCGGGCAAATCACCGAAACTGTAGCCACCCGGCTTGTTGCTGATCGCCCAGACGACCAACCCGCCCGAGGCCATCAAGACAAAGGTCGCCACGCGCGGCGGGTGCCCCTCGGACAGGGCCGATATGATCGAAGGTATGGAGAAGACCCCCAGCACCATGCCGATGGCCATCGCCAGATCAGGGTCCATCACATACCTCCGGAAAATACCTTGAACGAAACAGTGACAGTTTAACCCGGATCGGTGGCGTAAATCAAACTTTCCTGACAGGGGGCCACACGCAGGATATTGGTCGTGCCGGGCACGTTGAAGGGCACGCCCGCCGTCACCACGATCTGATCGTTCTCGGTGGCATAGCCATGCGCGCGCGCCGCCCGCGCGGCATTGATCACCGCCATCTTGAAGCGCGTCAGCTCGCCCGTCATGACGCAGGTCACGCCCCATGTCAGCGCCAGCCGCCGCGCCGTGTCCAAGAGGCTGGTCAGCGCAAGGATCGGCACACGCGGCCGCTCGCGCGCGGTCAAGAGCGCGGTCGTGCCCGATTCCGTGTAGCAGCAGATCACCTTGATATCAGCGGTTTCTGCAATCTCGCGCGCGGCGGCGACGATGCCATCGGCCACGCTCTGCCGGTTGACGCGGCGGCTGGCCTCGATCACCTCGCGATAGGTCGGATCGCTCTCGACCTCGATCGCCACATTGTCCATCGTGCGCACCGCCTCAACGGGGTATTGCCCCGCCGCGGATTCCGCCGAGAGCATGATCGCATCCGATCCCTCATAGATCGCGGTGGCCACGTCCGACACTTCGGCGCGGGTGGGCATCGGGCTTTCGATCATGGATTCGAGCATCTGCGTCGCCACGATCACCGGCTTGGCCGCCGCGCGACACCGCCGGATCAGGCGCTTCTGAATGGGCGGCACATTCTGCACCGGCAATTCCACCCCCAGATCGCCGCGCGCCACCATGATCCCGTCGCTGACCGCGAGAATCTCGTCGAACCGCTTCACGCCGGCGGGCTTTTCGATCTTGGACATGATCGCGGCCCGGCCGCGCACCAGTTCCCGCGCCTCGGTCACATCCTCGGGGCGCTGCACGAAACTCAGCGCCAGCCAATCCACCCCAAGCTCGCAAATGAATTCCAGATCCGACAGATCCTTTTCCGACAGCGCCGCCAGCGGCAGCACCACATCGGGCACGTTCACCCCCTTGCGATTCGAAATGGTGCCGCCCGCGATCACCTCGCAATCGGCGAACTCCGGCCCACAGGCGGTCACACGCAGGCGGATCTTGCCATCGTTCACCAGCAGGTTGGCCCCCGGCTCCAACGCCGCGAAAATCTCGGGATGCGGCAGGCAGACGCGGCTGGCGTCCCCCTCGGCCTCGTCGAGGTCAAGCCGGAACGCCGCCCCGGCGACCAGCTCCTCCTCGCCCTTGGCGAACACGCCTACGCGCAGTTTCGGCCCCTGCAAATCGCCCAGGATCGCAATCGGGCTGTCCAGATCGGCCTCGACCTGCCGGATGATGCGATGCCGCTCTGCAATATCGGCCTGCGTGCCATGGCTCATGTTGAGACGAAACACATCCGCCCCCGCCTCGTGCAGCGCCCGGATCGTATCATAATCAGACGAGGCCGGGCCCAAAGTGGCCACGATCTTGACATTGCGGTTGCGTCTCATCTCATGCGTCCTTCATCCTTGACATCACAGGTTATGTTAACGCTAACATCACCCTTTCGCGCCTTATCGCGCAATTCACATTGTCCCGCAACTGTTCTAAAGGACGATGACAGGAAAAACCAAGCCAATGATGTATCACCCATTTCAGATCGACGGGCAGGATCGCCCCGAACGCTGGCTCGTGACCTGCGATCACGCCAGCAACCGCGTGCCGGATTTCGTCAACGGCGGCTGCCTTGGCGTGGCGCCAGAGGATATGGCGCGCCACATCGCCTATGACGTGGGCGCCGCCGGTGTCACCCGCGCGCTGGCCGAAGCCTTGAACGGCCCGGCCATCCTCAGCAACTTCTCGCGCCTCGTGATCGACCCGAACCGGGGCGAGGATGACCCGACCCTGGTGATGCGCCTCTATGACGGCACGATCATTCCCGGCAATCGCCACGCCACCCCAGACGACATCGAGCGCCGCCTCAACCGGCTCTACCGCCCCTATCACACCGCCTTGGCGGACTTGGCCGCGCGCCGCGCCGATACGGTCATTGTCTCGATCCACAGCTTCACCCCGCAATTGCGTGGCCGCCCGCCCCGCCCCTGGCATATCGGGCTGCTCTACGCCGCCGATGAACGGCTGGCCAAGCCGCTTCTGGCCCGCCTCACCCAAGAGCCCGACCTCTGCGTCGGCTATAACGAGCCTTACAGCGGCCACCTGCCCGGCGATGCCATCGCGCGCCATGCCATCGCCTACGAGCGGCCCAATGTGCTGATCGAATTGCGCAACGACCTGATCGAAACCCCCGCGCAACAGACCGCCTGGGCGCTTCGCCTCGCCCCCATCCTGCAAGAGGTCGCGGCCCAGACCGGCCTCTGATCCCGCCAACACGGAGAATGACCATGGACGACCAGACCCGCATCGAACTTGAGGCCGCCGCCTTTCGCGCCCTGCGCGCGCATCTGATGGACAAGCGCGCCGATGTGCAGAACATCGACATGATGAACCTCGCCGGCTTCTGCCGCAACTGCCTCAGCCGCTGGTATCAAGAAGCCGCCAACGCCCGTGGCATCGAGATGTCCAAGGACGACGCGCGCGAGATTTTCTATGGCATGCCCTATGACGACTGGAAATCGCAGAACCAGACCGAGGCCAGCGCCGAGCAACAGGCGGCGTTCACCAAATCCTTCGCCGAGAATGTCGGCCCCAAGGACTGACCGCAGCTTTCATCGTTCTTCAAATACTCAAATTCCCCCGGCCTGCCCGCCGGGGCCAGACTCGAGGCTGTCCGATGACCGCGCCCTACCGCCTGCACTACGCCCCTGACAACGCCTCGGTGATCGTCCGCCTCACGCTCGAGGAACTGGGCCTGCCCTATGAAACGGCGCTGCTGGAGCGCTCGAAACAGGCGCATGCCGCGCCCGCCTATCTCGCGCTCAACCCCGGCGGGCTGATCCCCACGCTGGAAACGCCCGAGGGGGCCATTTTCGAAACCGGCGCGATCCTCCTTTGGCTGGCCGACCGGCACGGGCGGCTGGCCCCTGCCCCGGATGCGCCCACGCGCGGCGATTTCCTCAAATGGCTGTTCTATCTCGCGAATACCGCCCATACTGCCCTGCGCATGAGCTTTTACGCCGAGAAATACGTGGGGCCCGACCGCGACGCGCAGCACCTCTTGCGCAGCACGATGCAGGCGCGTTTTGGCGACTGTCTGGACATACTCGAAACCCGCGCCGCGCCGTGGTTCTCGGCCGAGACGCCCTCGGTGCTGGATTACTACCTTGCCTGCCTCATGCGGTGGCGCGCGCTCTATCCCGAGGGCCTGCGCGGCAGCTATGACGTAAGCGCCTGGCCGCGCCTGCACGCGTTGCTGACGCATCTCGAATCCCGCCCCGCCACTGGCCGCGTGGCCGCCGCCGAAGGCCTCGGCGCGCACCCCTTCACCGCCCCCGACTATTGCGATCCCCCCGAGGGCACCGCCACCTGATACGACCACATGGCAAGGAGCCACCCTTGAAGCGTCGCTTTCGGACAAGTAGATCAAGGGGCGAGCGGCGATAAGACCCGCGATCAGGGAGCGCGCCTTATGTTTCTATCCGTCTTCGATATGTTCAAGGTGGGCATCGGCCCCTCTTCTTCGCATACCATGGGGCCGATGGTCGCCGCCGCGCGCTTCCTCGACAAGATGCGCGCCGCCCCGTTTCACTATGCCGGATTGCGCGGCTCGCTGCATGGCAGCCTTGCCTTTACCGGCGTGGGCCATGCCACTGACCGCGCCACCATCCTTGGCCTCGCCGGGTTCCTCCCCGACACCTATGACCACGCCCGCGCCGAGGCGGTGCTGGAAGAGATTCGCGACAGCCACACCGTCACACCCCCCGGCCTGCCCACGCTCAAGTTCCACCCCAAGGAAGACCTGATCTTCGATTTCGGCCCCAACCTGCCCGGCCATGCCAATGGCATGATCCTGATGGCCACTGATGCCCAGGGCGATGTGATCCTGCAGGAAACCTACTATTCCATCGGCGGCGGCTTTGTGCTGACCGACGGGGAATTGGCCGCAGGCAAGGCCACGGACGAGGGCGCACCGATCCCCTACCCGTTCAAATCCGCCGCCGAGATGCTGGAAATGGCCGAACGCTCGGGCAAGAGCATCGCCCAGATGAAACGCGCCAATGAAATCGCGCGCGGCGGCCCCGAAAATCTGCGCTCCGGCGTGGCGCGGATCTGGCAGGTCATGAACGACTGCATCGAACGCGGCCTTTCGACCGAAGGCATCCTGCCCGGCGGTCTGCAGGTCAAGCGCCGCGCCAAGGGCATCCGCGACGCGCTGATGGCCGAGCGTGGCACGAACCTCACCGCCCCGCACAAGATCAACGACTGGATGAGCGCCTATGCCATGGCGGTGAACGAGGAGAACGCCGCCGGCGGTCAGGTCGTGACCGCCCCCACCAATGGCGCGGCGGGCGTGGTGCCGGCGGTGATCAAATACTGGCTCGAGCATGTGCCGGGCGCCCATGAGAACCAGATCGAGGAATTCCTGCTCACCGCCGCCGCCATCGGCGGTCTGGTGAAATACAACGCCTCCATCTCGGGGGCCGAGGCAGGCTGTCAGGCCGAGGTGGGCAGCGCCGCCGCCATGGGCGCGGCGGGCCTCGCCGCCGTCTTGGGCGGCACCCCCGCCCAGATCGAAAACGCCGCCGAAATCGCGCTGGAACACCACCTTGGCATGACCTGCGACCCGGTGCGCGGTCTGGTGCAGGTGCCCTGCATCGAACGCAATGGCCTGGGCGCGATCAAGGCGGTCTCTGCCGCCTCTCTGGCGCTGCGCGGCGATGGCACGCATCTCGTGCCGCTCGACGCCTGTATCGAGACCATGCGCCAGACCGGCCATGACATGATGGAGAAATACAAGGAAACCTCCCTCGGCGGTCTCGCGGTCAATATTCCGAACTGTTGAGGGAGCAAGTCGCCCCAATCTCCAAAGCGCGGAATCAAGGTGCCGCAGGCACCGCCGCGCAGCGCCCGTCCGCCCCCTCGGGCGGGCGCTTTTGCAACGTTTCATCTCAGCAAGAACGCGGAAGACTTGGCAGGCATAAATTGCCTATCATATCTGTTGATGCGCCCACCCGGCGGACAGGCACCGCGCGGCTCTCCGCTTGGGTCCAAAGGTCACAATATCCCCAGCACCGCCTCGGGCGGCCGCCCGATCACTGCCCGCCCCGCGCCAATCGCAATCGGCCGCTCGATCAGGATCGGATGCGCCGCCATCGCCGCCAGCAGATCCTCTGCCGCGCTCTCGCGCCCCAACCCCAGCGCCTTGAACTGCGGCTCGCCGGGGCGCATCATCTCGATCGGCGCACAGCCCAACAGCGCCAGAACACGCCGCACCTCGGCCAGATCCGGCGCATCCTCCAGATAGCGCCGCACCGTCACCGCGACGCCGCGCTCCTCCAACAGCGCCAGACCCGCGCGCGACTTGGAACAACGTGGATTATGCCAATAGGTGATCACAGCCATGCCTCCCGCCCGGTGCCCACCGCCTCGGCCACATTGGCGAAACCGTCCCGCTCCAAGAGCCGCTCCAGCCCGCGCGCGATCTCGCCGACCAAGGACATCCCCTGATACACCAGCGCCGAATAGAGCTGCACGGCGCTCGCCCCGGCGCGGATCTTGGCATAGGCCTGCTCTGCGCTGGCAATGCCGCCCACGCCGATCAGCGGCATTTCCCCGCCCGTCAGATGCGACAGCCGCGCCAGAACCCGCGTCGATTTCTCGAACAAGGGCTGCCCAGACAGCCCGCCCGCCTCGCCCTTGGCGGCACTCACCAGCCCCTCACGGCCCAGCGTGGTATTGGTGGCGATGATCCCGTTGAGCCCCGAGGCCCGCGCCACATCGGCGATCTCGCTCAACTCGCCATCACTCAGATCCGGCGCAATCTTGAGAAAGACGGGGATCGGCTGTGGCAACCAATCGCGCGCCTCCATGACCCCTTTCAAGAGACCCATCAGCGCCTCCGCCCCCTGCAACTCGCGCAGCTTCTCGGTATTGGGGCTGCTGACATTGACCGTGGCGAAATCCAGATGCGCGCCGCAATGCGCCAGAACGCGGGCGAAATCCTCGGCTCGGTCGGCGCTGTCCTTGTTGGCCCCGAGGTTGAGGCCGATCACGGCATCCTTTGGCCGCGCCGCCAACCGCGCCGCCGCCGCCTCCATGCCAAGGTTGTTGAACCCAAAGCGGTTGATCACCGCCCGATCCTCGCTCAGCCGGAACAGACGTGGGCGCGGATTGCCGGGCTGCGGGCGCGGCGTGACCGCCCCCACCTCGACAAACCCAAACCCGGCGCGGGCAAGCGGCGCCAGCGCTTCGGCATTCTTGTCGAACCCCGCCGCCAACCCCACCGGGTTGGGCAGGCGCAGCCCCGCCAGATTGGTCCTGAGCCGCGCGCTTGTATGCGGCCCCGGCGTGGGCACCAGACCCAGTTGCAAGGCCCGCAGCGCCAGACCATGTGCTCGCTCCGGATCGACCCGATGCAACAGGCTGAGCCCCAAACGCTCCATCCCGCTCATTCCAGACCTGCCGGAAACTGATGCACACCGTCCACCAGCGGCAGGGGCTGCGCCCAGACCACATCCGACAGGCGCATTTCGCGGAAGAGATGCGGAAAGAGCGCGCCACCGCGCGACACCTCCCATTTCAGCGCATCGCCCAGGCGCTCCGCCTCGACCGCCACCAACATCAGACCCTCGGCACCGGCGAAATGCTTGGCCGCTGTCTCGGCGGCCTGCTCGGCCGTCGAGAAATGCACATAGCCATCGGCCACATCCACCGGCGCGCCGACGCTCTCGCCCGCGGCCCGCAATTGGGCCCATTCCGGCCCGCGCAAGATCTTGTATATCATCATGCAAGCGTGATGCCTTGGCCCCGCGCGCAGGTCAAGCGATGCTTGAGCCTCGCGCCCTGATCGGCTAGGCAGAGGGTCCGGTCACGAAAGGGCAGCCCATGGCATTCACCATTGCAATCGACGGCCCCGCAGCAGCGGGCAAAGGCACCATCGGCCGGGCCCTGGCTGCGCATTTCGGCTTTGCCCATCTCGACACCGGCCTGCTCTACCGCGCCACCGGGCGGCGCATGCTGGGCGGGCTTGACCCGATCGAGGCCGCGCATTCCCTGCGCCCCGAAGACCTTGAGGCCGACGACCTGCGCACCCCCGATGTGAGCCAGGCCGCGAGCCGTGTTGCGGCGATTCCCGAGGTGCGCCAGGCGCTTCTCGATTTCCAACGCGCCTTTGCCCGGCGCGCGGGCGGGGCCGTGCTGGACGGGCGCGACATCGGCACCGTCATCTGCCCCGAGGCCGAGGTCAAACTCTTCGTCACCGCCTCCGACGCCGAACGCGCCCGCCGCCGCCATATTGAGCTGACCGGCAAGGGCCATGAGGTAACGCTCGACGAGGTGGCCCAGGACCTGCGCGACCGCGACGCCCGCGACAGCGCCCGCGCCACCGCCCCCCTCAAACCCGCCGAGGATGCGGTGCAACTGGACACCTCGTCGATGACCATCGAAGAGGCCACCGAACGGGCCATTGCCATCGTCACAGCGGCCCAGGGCTGAGGTCCGGCACCACGCGTGCCGCAGACAGGCTTGATTATCCCGCCAAGCCCCTGTATACGCGCGCCTGTCACCAAAGGCGAATAAGGCCACAGGACAAAAGAGATCGAGCAGGGTCGGAACCACCGGCCCTCTTTGTTTTGTGACCCGCCCGACCAACGAAACCCTGAAAGACCGGCGGAGACAACCGCACGGCCAGAAAACCGTCAAAAGGAAACCAGAGACCACATGGCTCAACATACATCTATGGAGGAATTCGAAGCCCTCTTGAACGAAAGCTTCGAAATGGACACACCCGAGGAAGGGTCTGTTGTCAAAGGCAAGGTCATCGCAATCGAAGCAGGCCAGGCCATCATCGACGTCGGCTACAAGATGGAAGGCCGCGTTGATCTGAAAGAATTCGCAAATCCCGGTGAGACCCCCTCCATCGCCGTCGGCGATGAGGTCGAGGTGTTCCTGCGTTCCGCCGAGAACGCCAAGGGCGAAGCCGTGATCAGCCGCGAGATGGCCCGCCGCGAAGAGGCATGGGACCGTCTTGAAAAGGCCTATGCCGACGAAGAGCGCGTCGATGGCGCCATCTTTGGCCGCGTCAAAGGTGGCTTTACCGTCGATCTCGGCGGTGCCGTGGCCTTCCTGCCCGGCTCTCAGGTCGATGTCCGCCCCGTGCGCGACGCGGGCCCGCTGATGGGTCTCAAGCAGCCGTTCCAGATCCTCAAGATGGACCGCCGCCGTGGCAATATCGTCGTGTCGCGCCGCGCCATCCTCGAAGAAAGCCGCGCCGAACAGCGCGCCGAGGTGATCGGCAACCTGACCGAAGGCCAGACCGTTGACGGTGTGGTCAAGAACATCACCGAATACGGCGCCTTCGTCGATCTGGGCGGTGTGGACGGCCTCCTGCATGTCACCGACATGGCATGGCGTCGCGTCAACCACCCCTCCGAGATCCTGACGATCGGCGAAACCGTCAAGGTGCAGGTCATCAAGATCAACAAGGACACCCACCGCATTTCGCTGGGCATGAAGCAGCTTCAAGAAGATCCGTGGGATCTCGTGGCCGCCAAATACCCGCTCGAATCGGTGCACACCGGTCGCGTGACCAACATCACCGATTACGGCGCATTTGTTGAGCTGGAGCCGGGCGTCGAAGGCCTCGTCCACGTCTCGGAAATGTCCTGGACCAAGAAAAACGTCCACCCCGGCAAGATCGTTTCGACCTCTCAGGAAGTCGAAGTCATGGTGCTGGAAATCGACGGTGCCAAGCGCCGCGTGTCGCTCGGTCTCAAGCAGACCATGCGCAACCCGTGGGAAGTCTTTGCAGAGACCCATCCCGAGGGCACCGAGGTCGAGGGCGAAGTCAAGAACATCACCGAATTCGGTCTCTTCATCGGTCTCGAAGGCGAGATCGACGGCATGGTCCACCTCTCGGACCTCAGCTGGGACGAGCGCGGCGAAGACGCCATCCAGAACTACAAGAAGGGCGACATGGTTCATGCCGTCGTTTCCGAAGTCGACATCGAGAAAGAGCGTATCTCGCTCTCGATCAAGGCTCTGGGCGGCGACAAGTTCTCCGAAGCCGTTGGCGGCGTGAAGCGTGGCTCGGTGATCACCGTGACCGTGACCGCCATCGAAGACGGCGGCATCGAAGTGGAATACGAGGGCATGAAGTCCTTTATCCGCCGCTCCGATCTGTCGCGTGACCGCGCCGATCAGCGCCCCGAGCGCTTCTCGGTCGGCGACAAGCTCGACGTGCGCGTGACCAATGTCGACGCCAAGACCCGCCGTCTGGGCCTGTCGATCAAGGCCCGCGAGATCGCCGAAGAGAAAGAAGCCGTCGAACAGTATGGCTCGTCCGACTCGGGCGCATCGCTCGGCGACATCCTCGGCGCAGCCCTCAAGGGCGACCGCTAAACAGACCGCAACCGGCATCTTGCCGGTTGCAATTCGCCAGACACGAAACGGCCCCACCGATCCGGCGGGGCCGTTTTGCATTTGGGGGGAGAGAGATTTTGAATTCTATCCACCGCTTGGAATGCCTCCCGCGCGGAACAAGGCGCGGTACGCGCCGCCGCGCGGATCGCTGGGCCGTCCCGCGGCCTAGCGATTTTGAGAGGGCACGCAATTCTGATGGTTCATACGGACTTGGCCGGCATAAAGTGGCAGCTACGAGTGTTGCTTCGCTAGTCCCCGGCCAGCAATCCGCGCGCTTCATCGCTTCCCCCCCCCTCAACTCTCTTGCCGCACCGCGCCCACAACCGTGTCCATCACCTGATCCAGCACCGCCGGGTTGAGCGCCTCGGCCATGACCCGGATCATCGGCTCCGTCCCCGAGGGGCGCACCAGCAACCGCCCGTCACCGCCCAAGAGCTTCTCCGCCGCCGCCATCGCGGATTGCACCGCATCCGATCCCATCGGATCCTTGCCCTTGGCAAAGCGCACATTGATCAGCTTCTGCGGCACCGGCTCGAACACCTGCGCCAGACGGCTGGCACGCTCGCCGGTCTCGACCATCGCCGCCAGAAACTGCAACGCCCCGATCAGCCCATCGCCGGTGGTGGCATAATCGGTCATCACGATATGGCCCGATTGCTCGCCGCCCAGATTGTGACCGCCCGCACGCATCGCCTCGACCACATAACGATCCCCGACCGCCGTCCGCTTGAGCGCGATCCCCTGTCCCTCCAGATGCCGCTCCAGCCCCAGGTTGGACATGACGGTTGCCACCAGCGTATTGCCCGCCAGACGTCCCTCGCGCGCCCAGCGCGTTGCAATCAGCCCCATGAACTGATCCCCGTCGGCGATCCGCCCCTTTTCGTCGATCAACACCACCCGGTCGGCATCGCCATCGAGGCAAATGCCCAGATCGGCGCGTGTCTCCAACACCCGGCGCGCGGCGGCCTGCGGCTTGGTCGATCCGCAATCGAGGTTGATGTTGAAGCCGTCCGGCTCCACTCCCATCGCGATCACCTCGGCCCCAAGTTCCCACAGAACCTCCGGTGCCGTGCGATAGGCCGCGCCATTGGCGCAATCGAGCACGATCCGCAGCCCCTCCAACCGCCGCCGATGCGGAAAGGTGGTCTTGGCGTATTCCACATAGCGCCCGCGCGCATCCTCGATCCGCTTCGCGCGACCGATATTCTCGGGCGCCGCCAGCCGCGTGCCCTCGTCCAGCAGCCGCGCAATCCCCGCCTCCGCCTCATCGCTCAGCTTGTAGCCATCCGGCCCGAATAGCTTGATCCCGTTGTCCGAGGCCGGGTTGTGACTGGCCGAAATCATCACCCCCACATCGGCCCGCAAACTATGCGTGAGATAGCCGATCGCCGGCGTCGGCACCGGACCCAGCAGAAACACGTTCATGCCGGTCGAAGTGAATCCGGCCGTCAGCGCATATTCGATCATGTAGCCCGACAGCCGCGTGTCCTTGCCGATCACCACGCGGTGCTCCTGCTTGTCGCGGCGGAAATACCGCCCCGCCGCCGCCCCCAGCCGCAGCGCCACATCCGCCGTCATCGGCCAACTGTTGGCCTGCCCCCGGACCCCGTCCGTCCCAAACAGCTTTGCACCCATCGTGTCTCTCCTTATCCAGTCAACGCCACAGCCGGGCCTGTTTTCCCCTACAGGACCCCGCAACGCGTTGACACACCCGATTCGACCACCAATACAGTCAAACCCAGAGGTTTTGCGTCAAAGGGCATGTAACATGAAAATTGCGATGATCGGAACGGGCTACGTGGGCCTTGTCTCCGGGGTATGTTTTTCCGATTTCGGCCATGACGTGACCTGCGTCGACAAGAACCCCGACAAGATCGCGATGCTCCTGCGCGGCGAGGTGCCGATCTTCGAACCGGGTCTCGATACCCTCATGGCCAAGAATGTCGAGGCCGGTCGCCTCCGCTTCACCACCGATCTGGCCCAGGCCATCGACGGGGCCGAGGCGGTGTTCATCGCCGTGGGCACCCCGACCCGGCGCGGCGACGGTCACGCCGACCTCACCTATGTCATGGCCGCCGCCGAAGAGATCGCCCGCGCCGCCAAGGATTATGTCGTGATCGTCACCAAATCCACCGTCCCCGTCGGCACCAACCGCGCCGTCAGGAAGGTGATCAAAAAGGCCAATCCGACCCTCGATTTCGATGTCGCCTCCAACCCCGAATTCCTGCGCGAAGGCGCGGCCATCGACGATTTCATGAAACCCGACCGCGTTGTCGTCGGCGTCCAGACCGACCGCGCCGCCGATGTGATGGCCGAAATCTACCGCCCGCTCTACCTGCGCGACTTTCCCATCGTCACCACCGATCTCGAATCCGCCGAGATGATCAAATACGCCGCCAACGCCTTTCTCGCGACCAAAATCACCTTCATCAACGAAATCGCGGCCCTCTGCGAACGCACCGGCGCGGATGTGAAACAGGTCAGCCATGGCATCGGCCTTGATGGCCGCATCGGCAACAAGTTCCTGCATGCGGGCCCCGGCTATGGCGGATCCTGCTTTCCCAAGGACACCCGCGCCCTGGCCCGCATCGGTCAGGATCACGGTCTGCCCATGCAGATCACCGAAAAGGTCATCACCGTGAACGAGGAAATGAAACGCCGCATGATCGACAAGCTGCTCGATCTTTGTGACGGCTCCTTCAACGGCAAGACCATCGCGGTTCTGGGCGTCACCTTCAAACCCAATACCGACGACATGCGCGATGCACCCGCGCTCACCATCATCCCGGCCCTCGTCGGCGGCGGGGCGCGCGTGCGCGTGACCGACCCCCAGGGCCAGCGCGAGGGCGAGGGGCTCTTGCCCGGTGTCACCTGGCACGATGACCCCTACAAATGCGCCAACAAGGCCGATCTTCTGGTTCTGCTCACCGAATGGAACGAGTTTCGCGCCCTCGACCTCAAACGGCTGGCGCGCAAGATGGCCACCCCCCGCATGGCCGACCTGCGCAACATCTACTCGGTCAAGGATGCCAAACGCGCGGGCTTTACCGCCTATGACAGCATCGGCCGCCCCGCCTATCGCCACGACGCCGCCCCGCAACAGGACTGATACCCATGACCGACGCTCCGAAAACCGCCGTTGTCACTGGCGCCGCCCGTGGCATCGGCCTTGCCACCACCCGGCAATTTCTGGCCCAGGGCTGGCGCGTGGTGATGATCGACCGCGACGCCGCCGCTCTGCAAGAGGCGGCAAACCCGCTCTCGGGCGTTGATCCGGTGCTCTGCGATGTCTCGCAGCCCGATCAGGTGGCGAAAATGGCCGCCCATGTGACCGCCACCGCGCCCTCTGTCGATGCGCTCGTCAACAATGCCGGCGTGGCCGATTTCGGCCCCCTCGCCGACACCGACTTCGCCCGCTGGCGCACCGTGATGGAGACGAACCTCGACGGCGTGTTCCTGATGTCTCAGGCGCTGCGCGACGCGCTCTGCGCGGCGCGGGGGGCCATCGTCAATATCGCTTCCATTTCGGGCCTGCGCGCCTCGACCCTGCGCGTGGCCTATGGCACCTCCAAGGCCGCCGTCAAACATCTCACGCTGCAACAGGCGGCAGAGCTTGGCGAATTCGGCGTGCGCGCCAATTGCGTCTGTCCCGGCCCTGTGGCGACCAAACTCGCCATGGCCGTGCACACCCCCGACATCGTCGCCGCCTACCACGATGCGATCCCCCTCAACCGCTACGGCAGCGAGGATGAAATCGCCGCGGTCATCACCTTCCTCTGCTCACCCGCCGCCAGCTACGTGACCGGCCAGATCATCGCCGTCGATGGCGGGTTCGAGGCCACCGGCATCGGCCTGCCCGCCCTGCGCGGCTAAGGCGCGCAAGAAAAACCCGCCCCGGATCGCTCCGAGGCGGGTTCATGCTGTCCGTCACGCCCCGGGACGCGCATCGCAGGACGCAAAGATCGGGCAAATCCTTACTTCTGCGCCGCCGTCACGATGAACTCGACCAGATACTCCGGCGTCGCGAGCTTTGCCTCACCCGCCGCGCGCGCCGGTGTGTGGCCCTGCGGCACCCAGGCATCCCAGACCGCGTTCATCTCGGCAAAATCCTTCATATCCGCCAGCCAGACGATGGTCTGCAGGATGCGCGTCTTGTCGCTCCCGGTCTCGGCCAACAGCGCATCGACCTGCGCCAGACAGGTCTTGGTCTGCTCGGTCACGTTGTCACCGGGCTTGCCGACCTGGCCTGCCAGATAGACGATGCCGTTATGCACGACCGCTTGGCTCATGCGGGGGCCGGTATGAAGACGGGTAATCTCACTCATGGGATGTCCTTTCAGATGTGGTCCCGCCCCTTTTAGGCAGCCCGATCCACCCGCGCCAGTGCCAATCGCTACATCCACCACCGCGCCCGGTCATGACGCGCCAGCCAGCCGCCCACGCTGAAATGATCCCGACGAATGAGCAGCACCAGCGCGATGAAGGCCGCCAGCACCGCCAGGTCAATCACCTGATTGCGGTTCACCGGAAAGCCCCGATCGTTCACGGCGAAGGGATCAAAGAACCCCTCCCAACGCCGCGTCACGGTAAAGAAATGCATGACCAGCAAGGCACCGTAGGAAAAATACCGCACCACCCCCAGCACCACCAGAATACAGAGGAAAATCTGCGCGCCACCCGCCAGATAGACCTGGCCGAGGCTCACCTCGACCCCGTCGAAATTGCGCGCCAGGCTCTGATATTGCCCCGGCGTGATGATCTTGTGCGCCGCCCACAGGAAAATGAACCACGCCAGCCCCAGCCGCAGCACCAGAACCGCCAGCGCATCCAGCTTGTCCTGCGGTGACAGAATGATTTTCTCGTGTAATGCCATTTGCGCCAATCCTCGTTTTCCAACGCCCTCTGGCTAACGGCATGAAACCCCACATTCAAATCACAGCTTGGCGAAGAGTGTGTCAGGCGCGTGTCGCCACCGCCAGTCCCGCGCCCCGTACGCCCGCCGCCCTTTGTCGCCGATGGTCCTCCTTTGCCCTTTGACTGCGGCGCGACCGGCCTCACGCCCCATGCGCCGCGCGGCTGTCCTCGGGCGCCTCGTCGCGCTCAGTCATGCCATAGTCGCGGATCACGCTGACCACGCGTAGCCGGTAATCGTCAAACATCACCTCGCGCCCCGCTTTCTGCGCGCCGCGATGTGCCGCCAATTGCCGCCACCGGATCACCGCCGCCTCATCTTCCCAGAACGACAGGGACAAGAGCTTGCCGGGGTTGGTCAGGCTCTGGAACCGCTCGACGCTGATAAAGCCGGGGATCGCCTCGGCCAGGGGCCGCATCTTGGCCGCCATCTCCAGATATGGCTCCTTTTGTCCCTCACCGGGGATCACCTCGAATATGACCGCAATCATCTCATTCCCTCCCGCATGGTTGCGCCGCTTCCCTTGGCCGCCTGCCCCGGCTCGATGCCTCCACGGCCCTTCTTGGCCGCCTGCCCCGGATCGACGCCTCGGCCGCCTGCCCTGACTGTCAGCCCTAGCATATTCCTGCGCCACTCCGCCACGTCGGCCACGGCGGTTACGGCATGTTGCCCCGGCAATCCGCATGGGCGGCAATTCTCGGCCACCGCGTCTTGCCTCGGGCTGCCGCCTGGGCGGCCCCTCTGCGCCGCGACAGATCCCACCGGGTTCATCCGCTCACCAGCTTCAGGAAAACGCGGTCCTCGCGCAACAAGAACCGCTCGCGCTGCGCGAAGGCATAATTCTCGCGCCCCAGCGGATCATCGGCCAGCCGCGCGCGATAGGCCTCATAGGCCGCGAGGGAGGGGATATTGTAAATGCCATAGGCCAGCGTGCTGCTGCCTTCATGCGGGGCATAATAGCCGATCAGATCCGCCCCACAGCGCGGGATCGCCTTGCCCCAGTTGCGGGCATATTGTGCAAACTCCTCTCTCTTGGTCGGGTCGATATGATAGCGAATCACACAGGTCAGCATGGCACGGCAGTCCTTTCAAAATGGTTGCAGCCTCCGATCTATCCGATTGCGCAGCATTCATGCTTCGTCTACCATCGAACTATGAAAACAGGTCCCGACATCGCCCGCATCGCCGCCCTGATCGGCGACCCGGCCCGCGCCAACATCCTCACCGCCCTGATGAGCGGCAAGGCCCTGACCGCCACCGAACTCGCGGCAGAGGCGGGCGTGACCGCGCAAACCGCCTCCGCCCATCTCGCCCGGCTGGAAGCCGGCGGTCTTGTCACCCAGGCGCGGCAAGGGCGGCACAAATACACCCGCCTTGCCTCGGAGGACGTGGCGCATCTTCTGGAAACCCTTATGGGCTTTGCGGCGGGGGCAGGCCATCTGCGCACCCGCCCCGGCCCCCGCGACCCCGAGTTGCGCCGCGCCCGCGTCTGCTACAACCACCTCGCGGGCGATATGGGCACCCGGATGTATGACAGCCTCTTGTCGCGCGGCTATCTCCACCGCGATGACGCGGTCCTCACGCTCACCGACAGCGGCCACCGCTTTATCGTCGCCCTTGGGCTCGACGTGACACGCCTGCCCTCTCCCCGCACGCCCCTCTGCCGCGACTGTCTCGACTGGTCCGAACGCCGCGCGCATCTGGCCGGGCGTCTCGGGCGCGGCCTGCTCGCGCATCTCGAGTCTCAGGGCTGGGCCAAGCGCGTTCCCGGTACACGGATCGTCCGCTTTTCCCCGGCGGGCACGGCCGCGTTTGACAGCCTCTTTCCCGCACCCTGAGCGAGCTTACAAAATCCCCTGACAGACCTTACAGAGCTTACAATTCCACGCCACGCCTCAAACCAGACCAGATTGCAAGGGCGATAAGTCCAGTCTAATCTGCCCCCATGGCGATTCCAGTCGAGACCTTCTTTCTTGCCCCCGAGGCCGAGGGCACGCTGCAGGCGCAGATCCAGCAGATGATCGCGCAGGGCATCCTGTCGGGCCGCTTTCGCAAGGGCGAGAAGCTGCCCTCCTCGCGCAAACTCGCCGCGCATCTGGGCGTCAGCCGCATCACCGTGACCCTCGCCCTGACCGAGTTGCAGGCCAATGACTATCTCGCCTCGCGCGACCGCTCTGGCTACTATGTCTCTGAAAATGCACCAGAACCTCCGGCGTTTACCGCGCCCGCGCCGCGCGGCGACACCATTGACTGGTCCCGCGCGCTTGGCCGCCGCTTCACCGGTGGCGACACGCCCGAAAAGCCGCAGGATTGGGCGCGCTACCCCTATCCTTTCATCTACGGCCAGACCGATCCGGCGCTCTTTGATCATGCCAACTGGCGTCACTGCGCGCTTCAGGCGCTTGGGGCCAAGGATTTTCAGGCGCTCACCGCCGATTACTACGATCAGGACGATCCCAAACTGATCGAGTTCATCGCCCGCCACACTCTGCCGCGTCGCGGCATCATCGCCCAACCCGATGAAATCCTTGTCACAATGGGCGCTCAGAACGCTTTGTGGCTCACCGCTCAGGTGCTCTTGACCCAACGCCGCACCGCCGCCATTGAAAACCCCTGCTACCACGCCTTGCGCGACATTCTCATGCAGTCGCGCTGCCATCTGATGCCGGTGGACGTGGACCGCGACGGCCTGCCGCCGGAAAACCTGCCCGATGAGGCCGACGTGATCTTTACCACGCCCAGCCATCAGGCCCCCACCAATGCCACCATGCCCCTGGCACGGCGCAAGGCGCTGCTCGCCCGCGCCGCCGAGATGGAGGCGCTGATTGTCGAGGATGACTACGAGTTCGAAGTCTCCTTTCTCCGCGCGCCCCTCCCGGCGCTGAAATCTCTCGATACCGAGGGGCGAGTGATTTACGTAGGCTCTTTCTCCAAGTCGATCTTTCCTGGGCTGCGCCTTGGCTATCTTGTTGGTTCCAAGTCATTTATCCGCGAATGCCGCGCGCTGCGCGCCTCGGTCCTGCGCCATCCGCCGGGCCATGTTCAGCGCACGGCGGCGTATTTCCTATCCTTGGGACATTACGACAGCCTGGTGCGCCGGATGGGTCAGGTCTTTGCCCGGCGCCGCAACGTGATGGAGAGCGCACTTGCCGAACACGGCCTCGACATCGCCGGGCGCGGTGTTTTTGGCGGCTCCTCGATCTGGATGCAGGCCCCGGACCATATCGACATGGGCCAGATCGACACCACCCTCAGGCGGTCGGGCGTGTTGATAGAACCGGGCCATCCGTTCTTTCACGGCACCGACCGACCCCGCAATTTTTACCGCCTCGCCTATTCCTCAATTCCCTCGGATCGCATCCCGCAAGGAATTGCCCATATCGCCCGGGAATTGGCCTTGATCCCCGGGCAAACCCGCTGAACGGTAATTCAGTGCATTATTATTCAAAATTAATAACTTGCCGCCTCCCCCCGGCACGCGCCCCAAAAGCGCACAGAGCGATACGTCACGCTTATTGATACCCAAATTCTCATTTTCAAAACACACTGGCCTTATCCTACAGCGCCTTCTGGCCCTAGAAGTAACCCCCACAGACCGCTAGTTTCGCATAGGATATTCCCATTAACCGCCACCGCGCGCCCGACCCAGAGGACCCAGCCGATGAAGATGACCACCGAAGAGGCCTTTGTCAAAACCCTGCAACTGCATGGAATTCAACACGCTTTCGGGATTATCGGCTCTGCCATGATGCCCATCTCCGATATTTTCCCCAAGGCCGGGATCACTTTCTGGGACTGCGCGCATGAGGGGTCTGCCGGCATGATGGCCGATGGCTACACCCGCGCCACCGGCAAGATGTCGATGATGATCGCCCAGAACGGCCCCGGCATCACCAATTTCGTGACCGCCGTCAAAACCGCCTATTGGAACCATACCCCCCTCCTGCTCGTGACCCCGCAGGCCGCCAACAAGACCATCGGTCAGGGTGGCTTTCAGGAGGTCGAACAGATGAAACTGTTCGAGGATATGGTCGCCTATCAGGAAGAGGTGCGCGATCCCTCGCGCATCGCAGAAACTCTCAACCGTGTGATTCTCAAGGCAAAACGTGCCTCTGCCCCCGCCCAGATCAACGTGCCCCGCGATTTCTGGACCCAAGTCATCGACATCGAATTGCCCGCAATCGTCGAGTTTGAGCGCCCCTCGGGTGGCGAGTCCGCGATTGCCGAGGCGGCCAAACTGCTGACCGAGGCCAAGTTTCCCGTCATCCTCAACGGGGCCGGTGTGGTGCTGGCCGATGGGATCGACGCCTCACGCCAACTGGCCGAGCGTCTCGATGCCCCGGTCTGCGTCGGCTATCAGCACAATGACGCCTTCCCCGGCTCGCACCCGCTCTTCGCGGGGCCCCTGGGCTACAACGGCTCCAAGGCGGGGATGGAACTCATCTCGCGCGCGGATGTCGTGCTCTGCCTTGGCACGCGCCTCAACCCCTTCTCGACCCTGCCGGGCTATGGCATCGACTATTGGCCCAAAGAGGCCAAGATCATTCAGGTCGACATCAACCCCGACCGCATCGGCCTGACCAAGAGAGTGACCGTGGGCATCGTCGGCGACGCCAAAAAGGTCGCCACCTCGATCCTCGCCCACCTGGGCGAGAGCGCAGGCGACACCGACCGCGCAGACCGCAAGGCCCTGATCGCAAAAACAAAATCGACATGGGCACAGCAACTCAGCTCGATGGACCACGAAGACGACGATCCCGGCACCACCTGGAACCAGCGTGCCCGCGCCGATAAACCCGACTGGATGAGCCCCCGCATGGCATGGCGCGCGATCCAGTCCGCCCTGCCGCGCGAGGCGATCATTTCCTCGGACATCGGCAACAATTGCGCCATCGGCAATGCCTACCCGTCGTTCGAAGAGGGCCGCAAATACCTCGCCCCCGGCCTCTTTGGCCCCTGCGGCTATGGCCTGCCCTCGATCGTCGGCGCCAAGATCGGTTGCCCGAATGTGCCGGTGGTGGGCTTTGCCGGCGACGGTGCCTTTGGCATCGCGGTCAATGAACTGACCGCCATTGGCCGCTCGGAATGGCCCGCCGTGACACAGATCGTGTTCCGCAATTACCAGTGGGGTGCCGAAAAGCGCAACTCAACCCTTTGGTTTGACGACAATTTCGTCGGCACGGAGCTGGATCAGCAGGTCAGCTATGCCGGGATTGCGCAGGCTTGCGGCCTCAAGGGCGTGATTGCCCGCACGATGGAGGAACTGACCGAGGCGCTCAACACCGCGATCAAGGACCAGATGGAACATGGCAAAACCACCCTCATCGAGGCCATGATCAATCAGGAACTGGGCGAGCCCTTCCGCCGCGACGCGATGAAAAAGCCCGTAGCCGTCGCCGGAATTGATCCCGCCGACATGCGCGAGCAGCAGGTCTGACCCATGTCGAGCCCCGGCAACAGCGATCTCGTTCTGGTCCTGAATGCCGGGTCATCCTCGATCAAGCTGGCCGTATTTGATGGCCAGCTCACCCAAATCCTGACCGGGATCGCCGATGGTATCGGCGGCCCCGGCACGCTGAAACTGGGCGATGTAAAGGCCGCCCGGAGCCTGCCCGATCACGCGACAGCCCTGCAAGAAATCCTGCAAGAACTTGAAAATCAAGGATTTCCCATCACCCGCTTTGCCGCCGCCGCGCATCGCGTGGTGCATGGTGGCACGGCGCTGACCCAGCCCATGCGCATCACGCCTGCGGTGCTGACCGCGATCAAGGCCTGCACGCCGCTTGCCCCGCTGCACAACCCGCACAACATCGCCGCGATCGAAACACTGGCCAGGCTCGCCCCCGATCTGCCGCAGGTGGCCGCGTTCGATACAGCCTTTCACGCCAGCAACCCCGAGGTCGCCACCCGCTACGCGCTGCCTGCCGCAATCGAGGCGCGCGGCATCCGGCGCTATGGCTTTCACGGCATCTCCTATGCCACTTTGGTCGACAGCCTCCCTTCCCTGACCGCTACCGCACTACCCCCGCGCCTTTTGGCCTTTCACCTTGGCAACGGCGCGTCGGTCTGCGCCATCCGTGACGGAAAGTCAGTCGCAACATCAATGGGTTACTCGCCCCTTGAAGGGCTGACCATGGGCACCCGCACGGGCATGATCGACGGCAACGCCGTGCTGCGCTTGGCCGAAGAGGACGGCATCGCCGCGACGCATACCCTTCTGAACAAGGAAAGCGGGTTGCGCGGCCTCTCGGGCGGCCTGTCGGACATGCGCGCACTGCTCGCCGACCCCTCCCCGGCAAGCGCCTTCGCGGTCGAGCATTTCTGCTATTGGGCCATCCGCCACGCAGGATCGCTCATCGCCGCGATGCAGGGGCTTGATGCCGTGGCCTTTACCGGCGGCATCGGCGAAAACGCGGCCCCCGTGCGCGCCCGGATCATGGAAGGCCTCGCTTGGCTCGGGGCAGAGATCGACCTCCGCGCCAACGAAACAGGCGCAACCCGCCTGCACACCCCGACCTCGAAAATCGCTTGCTGGATTGTTCCGGCCCAAGAGGAACGCATGATCGCCGCCGACGCACGACGCCTCTTGTCCAGCGATTGAAGCCAAGAACAGGAACAACAGACCGGTAATTTCGGAATTTCCGAGACATGTTTTCAGGAAATGAAAAGAATCAAGAAGATGGTCGCGATCAGGTTTCTTCTGCCATAACGTGACGCCGACGGAGGAAAAGACCAGCCATGACACATCAGCCCCGCATCGACACCTCGCCGCATGTCTCGGATGAGGTGCGCAAAACCACCTGTTACATGTGCGCCTGCCGCTGCGGCATCAACGTGCACCTCAAGGGGGGCAAGGTTGCCTATATCGAAGGCAATCGCGACCACCCGGTGAACAAGGGGGTGCTCTGCGCCAAGGGCTCGGCCGGCATCATGCAGGTCAACGCCCCCTCGCGCCTGCGCGCGCCACTCAAGCGGGTCGGCCCCCGTGGCTCGGGCGAGTTTCAGGAAATCTCTTGGGACGAGGCGCTGCAAATCGCCACTGACTGGCTCGAACCGATCCGCCATAACGATCCGTCCAAGCTCGCGTTCTTCACAGGGCGCGATCAATCGCAGTCTTTCACAAGCTTCTGGGCGCAGAATTTCGGCACCCCCAACTATGCCGCACATGGCGGATTCTGCTCGGTCAACATGGCGGCGGCCGGTATCTACACGATGGGCGGCGCATTCTGGGAATTTGGCCAGCCGGACTGGGAGCATACCAAGCTTTTCATCCTCTTCGGCGTTGCCGAAGACCATGACAGCAACCCGATCAAGATGGGCATTGGCCGGATCAAGGCACGGGGCGCGCGCGTCATTGGCGTGAACCCGATCCGCTCTGGCTACAACGCCGTGGCAGATGACTGGGTGGGCATAACCCCCGGAACGGATGGGCTTTTCATCCTGTCGCTCATCCACGAACTGATGCGGTCGGGCAAGATCGACCTCGACTACCTCGCGCGCTACACCAATGCGCCGGTGCTGGTGAACAGCGATCCCGCCTCGCCCGAGCACGGGCTTTTCCTGCGCGATGATGATGGCAAGCCTCTGGTGATCGACCGCAAGACCGGCCAGCTCACCGCCTTTGACACACCCGGCGTGCGCCCTGATCTCTCGGCCACATACGAGGCAGACGGCATCACGCATCGCCCGGTGATGCACCTGATGGCCGAACGCTATCTCGATCCGCAATACGCTCCAGAGGCAGTCTCTGGGCGCTGCGGCGTGACCCCCGACAAGATCCGCCGAATCGCCGCCGAAATCGCGCGCGTGGCTTTTGACGAGGCAATCACGCTCGATCACGAATGGACCGACTTCCGCGGCGAGACGCATCAGACCATGACCGGCCGCCCCGTCAGCTTTCACGCCATGCGCGGAATTTCGGCGCATTCCAACGGGTTCCAGACGGCCCGCGCCCTGCATGTGATGCAAATCCTGCTCGGCACGGTCGAGGTGCCCGGCGGTTTCCGCTTCAAACCGCCCTATCCCAAACCCGTAAGCGCCCACCCCAAACCGCATTGCGGCGTGCAGCCCGATTGCCCGCTCGACGGCCCGCATCTGGGCTTTGTGCGCGGCCCAGAGGATCTGGCGCTCAAACCCGACGGCACGCCCGCCCGCATCGACAAGGCATTTACCTGGGAAAACCCGATGTCGGCGCATGGGCTGATGCATATGGTCATCTCCAACGCCCATGCCGGTGATCCCTACAAGATCGACACGCTCTTCATGTACATGGCCAACATGTCGTGGAATTCCTCGATGAACACGCGCGGCGTGATCGAGATGCTGACCGACAAGGACGAGAGCGGTGCCTATGTCATTCCCCGCATCATCTATTCGGATGCCTATAGCTCTGAGATGGTCGCCTATGCCGATCTGATTCTGCCCGACACAACCTATCTGGAACGCCACGATTGCATCTCGCTGCTGGATCGCCCGATCTGCGAGGCGGATGCCGCCGCCGATGCGATCCGCTGGCCGGTGATCGAACCTGACCGGGATGTGCGCGGCTTTCAAACCGTGCTGGTGCAATTGGCCAACAAGCTGAAATTGCCCGGTTTCACCGCCGAGGATGGCACGGCGAAATACGCCGATTACGCCGATTACATCGTCAATCACGAGCGAAAACCGGGCATCGGCCCACTCTCGGGCTTTCGCGGCGATGGCACAGAGACTGGACGCGGTGCGCCCAACCCAGACCAGCTTGACCAATACATCGAGAACGGCGGCTTTTTCGTCAACCACATCCCCGACGGCGCGCAGTATTACAAACCGTGGAACATGGCCTATCAGAATTGGGCCGTCGGTATGGGCCTCTTTGACACGCCACAGCCCTATGTGTTTGATCTCTATGTCGAAACCATGCGCAGGTTCCAACTGGCCGCCGAGGGGCATGGCACGCGCCAGCCCCCCGACCACCTGCGTGACCGGATCAAGGCCACGATGGACCCGCTGCCAATCTGGTATCCTCCCTTCGAGGAGGCGCATGTCGATCCCGACGAATTCCCCGTCCATGCGCTGACACAGCGCCCAATGGCGATGTATCACTCCTGGGGTACGCAAAACGCATGGCTGCGCCAGATTCACGGTCAAAATCCGCTCTACCTGCCCACCAAAATCTGGGAAAAGCACGGTTTCAGAGATGGGGATTGGGCGCGCGTCACCTCTGCCCATGGCGAGATCACCGTGCCCGTGGCGCATATGGCCGCGCTCAACGAAAACACCGTCTGGACATGGAACGCCATCGGCAAGCGCAAGGGGGCCTGGGCGCTCTCCGAGGATGCCCCCGAGGCAACGCGCGGCTTTCTGCTCAACCATCTGATCCACGAGCTTTTGCCGCCCAAGGGTGACGGCCTCAGATGGTCCAATTCCGATCCCATCACCGGACAGGCGGCGTGGTTCGACCTGCGCGTCAAGATCGACAAAGCCACGGCACCGCAAGAAGCGCAGCCCGCCTTCGCCCCGATCAAATCGCCGGTTGGGCAGGGCCCCGAGCATCTTGAATGGAAGGTCGGAAAATGAGCGGCAAAGCCCTGACATTGCTGGTCATTCTGGCCTTTGTCGCGTTCAGCGTCGGCTCGTTCATCTGGTTCATCGCCACATGGGACAAGAGCCGCGAAGAACCGGTGAGCATCCGACCCCTTATCCTAGAGGAGCGCCGCACATGACAACGCTTCCCGCATCCACCACCCGAAAACTGGGCCTGGTGATCGACCTCGACACCTGCGTCGGCTGTCACGCCTGCGTGGTATCCTGCAAGGGCTGGAACACCGAGAATTACGGCGCTCCCCTGAGTGATCAGCAACCCTATGGCGCGGCCCCTTCGGGCACATTCCTCAACCGCGTTCACAGCTATGAGGTGCAGCCGCTGGCTAGCTCGGCCATGCCGCACCCCGCCGCGCAACTGGTGCATTTCCCCAAATCCTGTCTGCATTGCGAGGACGCGCCTTGCGTCACCGTCTGTCCCACGGGGGCCAGCTACAAGCGCGTCGAGGATGGGATCGTTCTGGTCAATGAGAGCAATTGCATCGGCTGCGGTCTCTGTGCCTGGGCCTGTCCCTATGGCGCGCGCGAAATGGACGCCGCAGAAGGGGTGATGAAGAAATGCACCCTCTGCGTGGACCGCATCTATAACGAGAACCTGCCCGAGGTCGACCGCGTGCCGGCCTGCGTGCGCACCTGCCCCGCCGGTGCCCGCCATTTCGGGGATTTCGCAGATCCCGAAAGCAATGTCTCGAAACTCACCGCCGAGCGCGGTGGCCTCGATCTCATGCCGGAACAGTCCACCAAACCTGTCAACAAATACCTGCCGCCGCGCCCCAAGGATCGGCTCGACCAACCCAAGCCGGTGGGCGAGATCGACATTCTGGCGCCGTTCCTCGCCCCCGTGATCGAGGAACCCAAGGGCTTCCTTGGCTGGCTCGACAAGACCTTGGAGAAGCTCTGATGCATCCAGCCCCTTCCGTCATCGTCTTTACCACGCTTTCGGGCCTGGGCTTTGGCCTGCTGTTCTGGCTGGGTCTGGGACTGCCTGCGGTCACTGGCTGGGTTGCCTTCGCCTTCTTCGCCATCGCCTATGCACTGGCCGTGGGCGGGCTCATGGCTTCAACCTTTCACCTCGGGCATCCCGAACGCGCATGGAAAGCGTTTAGCCAGTGGCGGTCAAGCTGGCTGAGCCGCGAAGGCGTCTGCGCGGTCGCGGCGCTTGTCGTCATGGGGATTTACGGCGCAGGTCTTGTATTCCTTGACGAACGTATGGCGCTTTTGGGCTGGTGTGGCGCAGCGCTCGCTCTTGGCACCGTGTTCACCACGTCGATGATCTATGCCCAACTGAAAACCGTGCCACGCTGGAGAACCCCCCTGACACCCGCGCTCTTGATTGCGATTTCACTGGCCGGCGGCGCGCTTTTGGCGGGGCAGGTCAGCGCGGCGCTGATCCTGATCCCGATCGCAGGGGTCCTGCAAATCCTGTGGTGGGTGCGCGGCGACGGGGCCTTTGCCGCCTCGGGCACGGATATGGCAACAGCAACGGGCCTTGGGCATATCGGCACGGTGCGCGCCTTTGAGCCACCCCATACCGGGCCCAACTACCTCTTGCGGGAATTGGTCTTTCAGGTTGGGCGCAAACACGCGCTGAAACTGCGCGGCATTGCCTTTGGTCTGGGCTATGCCGTGCCTGTCCTGCTCTTGCTTGTGCCCTTTAGCCATGCTCTGGCCTTGGTCGCTGTCCTCGCCCATGTCGCCGGGGTCGCGGCGTCACGCTGGCTGTTCTTTGCCGAGGCAGAGCATGTCGTGGGTCTCTACTACGGCAAGCGCTGAGGTCGAATGGGCGCGGTTTTAACCGCGCCCGACGCCCCATTCCGTGTCACCCTGTTCCTGGCGCCCGTTCCAGAACCGCCGCCAGCGAACCCGGATGGCCCAAGCTGATGCGGCGAGCAACAGGAGGATCACGATCTTGACCCAAGGGATGATCTGCACATCCGGCCCCGCGACCGGCCAGATGCTGACGGCATTGGGATAGATGGAAAAGAACTCGTTCCGCCAGCCATAATGGCGCACGACGACCCATTGGGCATTCTCGGCTGATTTCTTGGACATCATGTCCGAGGCTTCGGCCTGCAAATTCGAGGTGTCGAACTTGAAATAGGGCGGCCAGCCCCAGCCCGTATCCTCGTTGCGATAGATCATCGGCTTGTCATTGGCACGGAAGGTCTGGATGAAGAACACATCCCGTTCGGTCGCTGTCGGGTCCTCTCCGGTATCCGCATTCGACCAGAAGAGCGCATTATCCCCCGGATTGACCCGCTTTTCATAGGTATCCGTGATCCGCACCACATCATGCTGCGGCAGCGTGTAATGCAGAAATGCAATCACGCCGGTCCAGAACAGACCCCAGAATACCCATTTGACATAGACCATCATCGGCCCCCTTACATGAAGTTCGTCAGATATATGATGACCACCACTGTCACCACCGGAACGATATAGACCAGCCAGATCAGCCGCTTGCGCAGCGATTGCTCATATTGCGCCATACCGGTCTCTATATAGGTATTCCTGTCGCCGGGACGACCCGCCTCTTCCCAATCGCGCTCCATTTTCCGTCGCCGCACGGAACGCGAATACCAGGAGATCGCCAGATAGAGCACCGTCAGAGCGATCAATCCAAAAATCAGCAAGCGCATCAGCGCCACCATGGCATGTTCCTTGTTTTCAGGTTCCGACCAAAGCCGCCCCTTGCATAACGCAGAATCATGCTAGGCTGCACCCCATATGCACCGAAACCCGAAAGGACATGCCATGTGTGACGCCTGTATCATCAACGCGGTCAAGGACAGGATGCTGTCGCGCCGCGGCTTTTTCACCGCCGCGGCAGGAGTCGGGGCAGCGGCCGCATTGTCCCCTCTTGGCGGCACGCCCGCCATGGCGAATGGACATGCCAAGGTCGAGGACCTGACCCATACCTATGACGCGGATTTTCCCACCTATTTCGGCGCGCCCGGCATCTCGACAGAGCAGAATTTCAACTTTGCCGAAAACGGCTTCAACCTGATGACCCTGACGGTGAACGAGCACACTGGCACCCATGTGGATGCGCCGCTGCATTTCTCGGCGGATGGCGCATCGGTCGATGAAATCGCCGTGGGCGATCTGGTCGCGCCGCTCTGCGTGGTGGATATTGCCGCACGCGCGGCACAGGACGCCGACACGATGCTCACCCCTGACGATCTCAAGGCGTGGATTGCCACCCACGGCCCGATCCCCGACGGCGCCTGTGTGGCGCTGCATTCCGGTTGGGGTGCCAAAACCGGCACCGACGCCTTCCGCGGCTTTGATGGCGAGAAACAGCATTATCCCGGCTTTCACATCGAGGCGGCGCAGATGTTGATCGAGGAAACCGGTGCCCGCTCGATTGCCAGCGATACACTGTCGCTCGACCACGGCCCCTCGGCCGATTTCGCGACGCATTACGCCTGGTTGCCAACGGGCCGGTTCGGCATCGAATGTCTGGCCAATCTCGACAAGGTGCCCGCCGCCGGGGCGACCATCGTGATCGGCGCGCCCAAGCACCGCGGCGGCTCTGGCGGGCCCGCACGCATCTTTGCGTTGATCTGACCTGTGCGGCCCCGACATGGATCGTCGGGGCCAAACCTGACACCCTTGTGACATGACATTTCAGGCACGGTGCGTAGTCTGGTTTCAGTCACGTGTCGGAGATGCCATGCGTTCCCTGTTCTTCCTGCTGTGTTTTCTCTGTCCGGGGCTGCTGCACGCA
This sequence comes from Roseovarius sp., assembly GCF_027019125.1. Lineage (GTDB taxonomy): Bacteria > Pseudomonadota > Alphaproteobacteria > Rhodobacterales > Rhodobacteraceae > Roseovarius. Next base: position 57,291 of record NZ_JALUXE010000028.1, read on the forward strand.
ATCGAGACAACCGAGGATCGCTGTCACGCCGAACTGCCCTGTCCCTTGGGGGACCGTTCCTATCACGTGCTAGAGCCTGATGGCTGGGATGGGTCGTCGCCCTTGCCGGTTCTATTGCATTTTCATGGGTGGATGCGGCAAGGCACGGTCGTGGTCAAACATCCCCGCGTCGCGGGTGCCACACGGCGACGCGGCGTGCTGTTACTGGCCCCCAATGGCGAGGGCAGAACGTGGAACTTCTGGACCTCCCAAACCGATGATGTGGCCTTTGCCGCCGCCGTGATCGAGGATGCCGCCAAACGCTATCCGATAGACCGCGCCCGCATCTTTGTCTCGGGCTATTCCTACGGATCCGCGATGGCTTGGCGTTATGTATGTGAGAACGGCAACGGCGTTTCCGCTCTGCTGGCGGTATCGGGCACCCTGCGCCAATCAGAACGCTGCCAACAGGCCCCTCAAGAGATTCGTCACGTGCACGGCACCTCAGATACCGTCATGGACTTTCCGTTCGGTCCGGAGGGCGAGACCACATGGCCTGTCAAACTCTGGCGGGACAGGCTGGGATGTGCAGAACCCGGCGAGGGGCGTGGAGACTGGAGCGCGACTGAACCGCTCAGCTTTCAGCGCATCACATGGGAGGACTGCACCGAAGGCCGCGTAGTGCTTGATGTGCACAGCCGTGGCCATTTCATCCCGCGCGGTTGGATCGCCAGGCAATTGGACGAGCTGCTGGCCTTGCCTCCGTCCTACCCTTGAAACAGCAAAAAACGGGCAATTCTGCCCGTTTTCTGTATTTCGCATGTTGATTGCCGCTGAAAACGGCGCGACCAATATCAGTTCGTGGTCGTCGTGGAGGACGAACCGTCGCCACCCGAAGCAGCAACTGCGCCAACAATGATTGCACCTGCAATAACAGCCACAGTGGTGCCAGTGGTCAGGCCCAAGCCGAGACCAGCGGCCTGACCCTGCGTCGACACGAAGGGGTCAGCATTGGTTTTTGCTTCTTCTGCCAGCACAGGAGCTGCAGCAGAGACTGCCAGAGCAGCAGCGGCGGCAAGCGTCGAAATCTTCTTCATTTTATTCTCCTATCCATTATGGACCATGACATCCCAAAAGGACTTAGGTCTGCTTATGCCATAGCTCAAGGCTCAATGGAACCCGAATTTTCGCCATGCGCCCATTCTCGCCGCCTAGAGATATAGTTGCAACGGCCTGATTAATTTTTATGCAATTTCAGAAGCATACGGCGCTCATTGCGGCGATTTCCGCCTCTGTTCCTTCGCCAGCAGCGCAATCACCGCGCGAATCGAGCCAGAGACAATAGGCCGCCATGCGCCAATGGTAGAATGCTGCAAGCGATTGGTAGCGCCGGGCAATCTCCGGATCGGGATAAGATGCCAGAAATCTCTGACGCTCGTTCTCCGACAACGGCGCACCGCGATAAGCCATTTGCATCGCCGGGGACAGAAACAGGGCGATATCCTCACACGGGTCGCCAATCGCCGGACATTGCCAGTCTATAAGCCGCCAATCCCCCGGGTTTCCAACGATATTTCCAGCAACGGGATCGCCGTGCAGCAAGCACTTTCGCCCGACAGGCGGAATCACCCCCGAGGGGCGAAAACTCAGAATGCGCTTGGCTTTGAGAGGGGGACAGTGGGACAGGATGTATTCTGTCTGGCGCACAAGCCCCTCACTCCCATCTGGCACCGCGCGCAAATTCCCCGGGCCTGCCATGCGATGGACCCGGTACAAAAGTGCGGCAATCTCTGACACGCCCGTCTGCCAGCTTTGACCGGGGACATGCTCATAGATCACGCAATGCCCCTCTGCGGTGGCAAAGTCATCCAACCACCTTGGGGCAAGGTTCTGATTTTCCAAATGCCGGAGACAGGTAACCTCTGCATTTGCATCATTGGGAAACAAGGGATTGTCCGAAACATTGCCAAAGAGCTTGACGACGATGGACAGGTCCTCGGCCTCGACTTTCCAGCTTTGGTTCGTGCGTCCGCCCAAGAGCCGTGTCCAGAGCGCATCGGACACGGCAAACCCGCGCCGCAATAGCGCGCCCTGCAACCCGAATTGCGTCGTCTCAGCCGAGTCTTGTCTCAAAAGCTCTCACCGTAAAACCAAGGAAGGTTGAACAAGGCTAGAAGGAAGCAGGTGATCCCACAAGACACGGCGTTCTGGGCACCTCGAGGGATCGAGACACCAGTGACCTGCTTTTGACGGACGTGCAACAGAGTCACGATTTCTCGGGAAAGAGCCAGTCGGAAACCGGAACAATTGCTCGGATGACAATCGGGATCAGCGCAAAACCAGCAATCAGGCCGAGAATACCGTCGAGCCCCGCCGTCACCGCCCAAGAGACAAGGCCGGGCATCGTGCCAGCCGCCTCTGCCGCCCATGTCGCGGCAAGCTTGATCTGCTCATACGGCAGATGCCAGCCAAGTTCATGCAGACCATGCACCAGAATGCTGCCTCCGACCCACAACATCGCAACCGTTCCGATGGCGCCGATTCCCGTCAATACACCCGGCATGGACCGGACAATACCCCGCCCGAACGCGCGCGTGGGGGAAAAACGCCCGGTCGTACTCAGATGCAGGCCGATGTCATCAGCCTTTACCAGTAGGGCAACGGCACCATAAACCAGCGCGGTGATGCCTATGGCAACCAGAGCCAGGGCCGTGGCCTGTATCCAAAAGGTGCCAATGTCGATCTGTGACAGGGCGATGGTCATGATCTCTGCGGACAAAATGAAATCGGTCTTGATTGCCCCTTTCACACGCTGCTCTTCAAGATGTGCCGCCTCAAGTGTTTCGGCCTCCTGCGGGCCGTGGTCCTTGTGTGGCACGATCAGATGCCAGACCTTCTCGGCACCCTCGAAGCACAGATAGGCCCCGCCGATCATCAATAGAGGCGTCAACACCCAAGGCAGGAACGCATGCAGCAAAAGCGCTGCAGGCAGCAGGATCACCAGCTTGTTGAAGAACGAGGCGCGCGCGATTTTCCAGACGATCGGCAACTCGCGCGCCGCAGGCAGGCCGGTGGCGTATTTCGGTGTGACAGCGGCATCGTCGATGATCACACCGGCGGCCTTGGTGCCGGCCTTGCTCGCCTGTGCAGCCACATCGTCGAGTTGCGACGCGGCCAGCTTGGCGATAGCGGCCACATCGTCGAATAGCGCCAGTAATCCGCTCATGACTTTCTCCGCATGTGGTTGGGCCGCCGGTTCCTGACCTCTACCAAGGAACAGGCCCGACATTCAACGATCACGCGCCAGACCGGGACCAGGGCAAGGCAATCCTCGTCGTTTTTGGCGAGAAAGATGTTGCAATAGGGCTAGGACGTGCGGATATGCGCGATACATTCGAATGGTGCGTGCAACGCGCTGCGCGATGACCCATCGCCATCTTGTGACAAAGGGTTCCAGGGGATGAAACGGCTCGGGCTTGATGCAACGGATATCCGCATTCTCAATGCGGTCCAACAGCATGGCCCCCTGAGCAAGACTCGGCTGGCTGAGATTGCCAATATCTCGCCGACCCCGTGTTGGGCACGTCTTGACCGTTTGAAAGCGGCGGGCTTTATCCGCGGGTATCACGCGGATATCGTGCTCGAGAAGATCTGCGATTTTACCGAGGTGGTCGTTACCGTCTCGCTCACACATCACCGCAAGGCGGATTTTGACCGGTTCGAGGGGTTCGTCCGCGGGCGCGACGAGATCACCGAATGTGTCGCCACCGGCGGCGGCATGGACTATGTGATGCGCGTCATCTGCCCCAGCCTTGCGCGGTTCCAGACCGTGATGGACGCCATGCTTGCCGGTGACTTGGGCATCGACCGCTACATGACCTACATCGCCACGCGGCGAGTCAAATCCGGTCAACCGAGTCTCGCGCTTCTCACGGCAAAAGACGGCAAGTGATCCAAACGACCGCGTAGTCTGTCCGCGATTGAAAATCAGCCTGTTCAGTCTGCGCGGATCGTTTTTTCAGACCAAATTCCGGTGCCGTTTGGCCCTAGAAGATCGCCAGTTTCAGACAGTCCGCCGCGGTGGCGTGACGGAACAGCAAGGGCGAAAACCATGATGCAAGCAGACGACTTCGGCTTTGGCACCCAGATCCGTAAATCCCCCTATTTCGACGCCACCGTGCGGTGGGGAGCCAAGGGATTTTCGGTTTACAATCATATGTATATCCCGCGTGACTTTGGTGATCCGGAGCAGAACTTCTGGACCCTCGTGAACGACGCCATCCTCTGCGACGTGGCCGTAGAGCGCCAGGTCGAGATCACCGGCCCCGACGCTGCACGCTTTGTCCAGATGCTGACGCCGCGCGACCTGTCGAAAATGGCCGTTGGCCAGTGCAAGTACATCCTGATCACCAATGCAGAGGGCGGCATTCTCAATGACCCGATCCTGCTGCGTCTGGCCGAGAACCACTTCTGGATTTCGCTGGCCGATAGCGACATCCTTCTTTGGGCGCAGGGTGTGGCGGTGCATTCCGGTATGGATGTGACCATCGGCGAACCGGACGTGTCCCCCCTGCAATTGCAAGGGCCGAAATCGGGCCTGATCATGCAAGAGCTCTTTGGCGAGAGCATCCTCGATCTGAAATACTACTGGATGCGCGAAGTCGAACTGGACGGGATGCCCTTGATCGTATCGCGCACTGGCTGGTCGAGCGAATTGGGCTATGAGATTTACCTGCGGGATAGCGCCCATGGCGATGCCCTGTGGGAACGGATCATGGCGGCAGGCCTGCCCTTTGGGCTCAAACCCGGCCATACCTCCTCGATCCGTCGCATCGAGGGTGGCATGCTGTCCTATCATGCCGATGCCGACATCAAGACGAACCCCTACGAGTTGGGTTTGGACCGTCTGGTCAATCTCGACATCGAGGCAGAGTTCATCGGCAAGGCCGCGCTGCGCCGCATCCGCGACGAGGGCCCCAGCCGCAAGCAGGTCGGCCTGATCATCGACGGCGCACCGCTCAAGGGGCCGAACACCACCTTCTGGGCGATCAATGTGTCGGGCGTGCAGGTCGGCAAAGTCACGTCAGCCGTCTACTCACCGCGTCTGGAGCGTAACATCGCATTGGCCATGGTCGCGGCAGAACATGCCAATATCGGTGCCAAGGTCGAGGTTGTGACCGGTAAGGGACCCGTGCGCGCCGTGATGGTGGAGCGCCCCTTCTACGACCCCAACAAGAAAATCGCCGCCGCCTGAGCGCGCCCAACCAAGACGAGTCCTGATCCATGTCCGACCTCGCAATCGAGCTGCATTGGCAGCGCGCCGAACCTGTGCTGCACACTGGCAAATACTCCAACGCCCATACCGTGCAGTTCAACAACCACCATGATGTGCAAGTGGATGCCGCCCCGGATTGGGGCGGTGATCCCGCCCACACCAATCCTGAGCAGGCGCTCGCCTCGGCGCTGTCCAGTTGCCACATGATGACCTTTCTTGCCCTTGCGGCCAAGGCCGGCTGGCCGGTCGCCAGCTATCACGACTATGCCGTGGCCCATCTGGGTAAGAACCCCAAGGGGCAAATGTCCGTCACACGGATTGATCTGCATCCGGTCGTGCGGTTCGACACCGGCTTTGCGGTTGAAGACGCGCAGCTGGCAGAAATGCAGGACCGCGCGCATCGCTACTGCTTTATCGCCAACACGCTCGCCGAGAGCGTGGAGATCAACATTCTCTGACCTCTGAAAGGACGAGACCCCGTGCCAAAAAGCGATATCCTTCTCTCTGAGCTCGACGGCGAAGGCATCCTGCGCCTGACGCTGAATGACGCAGGACGCCGCAACGCGCTGTCCGAGGCAATGCTGGCAGACCTGGGTCGCGCCTTTGCGGAGGCCGGGAATGATCCCGCGGTGCGGGTCATCGTTCTTGCCGCAAACGGGCCCGCGTTCTGCGCGGGCCATGACCTCAAGGAAATGACCGCGGGGCGGGCCGGAGCGGACCGGGGTCGCGCCTATTTCACCAGGATCATGGCGCTCTGTTCCGGCGTGATGCAGGCCATCGTGAACTGCCCCAAGCCGGTGATCGCCGAGGTTACGGGCATCGCCACCGCAGCAGGCTGTCAGTTGGTGGCAAGCTGCGATCTGGCGATTGCGGCGGATACGGCGCAGTTCAGCACGCCAGGGGTGCATATCGGCCTCTTCTGCTCGACCCCGATGGTGGCCCTGTCGCGCAACGTGGCGGGCAAACATGCGATGGAGATGCTGCTGACGGGCGATATGATCCCAGCCGCGCGTGCGGCGGAAATGGGGCTTATCAATCACGCCGTAGCACCTGATGATCTGCAGGCCGCCACGATGGCCATGGCCCGCAAGATTGCATCGAAATCAAGCATGACCCTCGCCACCGGCAAGCGCGCCTTTTACGCGCAACGCGAGATGACCCTGTCCGATGCCTATTCCTACGCCTCCGCCGTGATGGTGGACAATATGCTGGCGCGCGATGCCCAAGAGGGCATCGGTGCCTTTATCGAGAAACGCGCGCCCCAGTGGCAGGATGCCTGAGACATGAGCACGAACCCCTACAACACGGATCTTGATCGCAACCCCGCGAACCATCAGCCGCTGACGCCGCTGACGTTTCTCGAACGCGCGGCGACGGTTTTCCCGGATCACATCGCAATTGTGCATGGCTCCCTGCGCCGCAGCTATGCAGAGTTCTACCGGCGCTCGCGCCAGCTCGGCTCGGCGCTGAGCGCGCGGGGGATCGGGCGCGGGGATACCGTGTCGGTCATGCTGGCAAACACGCCCGCAATGCTGGAATGTCATTACGGCGTGCCGATGTGCGGCGCGGTGCTGCATTCGATCAACACACGGCTAGACGCGGGCATCATCGCGTTTCAACTCGATCACGCCATGTCACAGGTCGTGATCGTGGACCGCGAATTCATGCCCCTGATGCAAGAGGCGCTGTCGCTTGCAACAGCCACCCCGCTCCTCATCCAATATGATGATCCGGAGTTCGCGGCACCGGGCATCGCGCCCGAGGCAGAAGATTACGACGCCTTCTTGTCGACTGGCGATCCGGCCTATGACTGGCTGATGCCAGAGGATGAATGGGACGCGATTTCGATCAATTACACATCCGGCACCACAGGCGACCCCAAGGGTGTGGTCTCGCATCACCGGGGTGCGTATCTCTTGGCACAGGGCAATGCGCTGACCACCTCCATGGCCAAACATGCGGTCTATCTGTGGACCCTGCCGATGTTTCATTGCAACGGCTGGTGTTTCCCTTGGACGCTCTCGGCCATCATCGGCACGCATGTCTGCCTGCGCCAAGTGCGCGCCGAACCGATCTGGGAGGCGCTCGCCCAAGAGCGCGTGACGCATCTTTGCGGCGCGCCGATTGTGATGTCGCTGATGATTTCCGCCCCCCAGAGCGTCAAACGGGCGCTCGATCACAGAGTTCAATTCTTCACCGCCGCGGCACCGCCCCCGGAAAAGCTCTTGGCCGATATGAAGGAGGCAGGGTTCGACGTGACCCATCTCTACGGGCTGACCGAGACCTATGGCCCGGCGGTTGTCAATGACTGGCACGACGGTTGGTCTACCCTGTCATCTGCGGAACAAGCAAAGCTCAAGGCGCGCCAGGGTGTGCGATATCTGGCGCTCGAGGGTCTCGACGTGCTGGACCCCGAAACCATGGCCCCGGTGCCCCGCGACGGCGTGACCATGGGCGAGGTGATGTTTCGCGGCAATGTCGTGATGAAGGGCTATTTCCGCAACCCGAAAGCCACGCAAGAGGCCTTTGCCGGGGGCTGGTTCCATTCCGGAGATTTGGGCGTGCGGCATCCGGACGGATACATTCAACTCAAGGACCGCTCCAAGGATGTGATCATCTCGGGCGGCGAGAATATATCCTCTATCGAGGTGGAAGAAGCGCTCTATCGTCACCCGGCTGTGGCTGTGACGGCCGTGGTCGCCATGCCGCACGAGAAATGGGGCGAAACCCCTTGCGCCTTTGTCGAACTGGCCGAGGGGCAGGCGGCAGATTCGGAAACCCTGCGGGCCTGGTGCCGCGAGCATCTGGCCCCCTACAAGGTGCCGGGCCGCTTCGTGTTCACCACCATTCCCCGCACCTCGACGGGCAAGATCCAGAAGTTCCTGCTACGCACACGCGCAAGGGAACTGGCGGTGCCCGAAGTGGTCTAACCTGCCCGTGCCGCCTTGCGGCGTTCAACCCGCGCGCGGATAGCCGCGACATCGGTCACCGGTGTCGCGGCAAAGAGCGCACGGGTATAGGGGTGTTGCGGATCGGCAAAAAGCGCCTCACGGCTGCCCTGCTCGACCGCCTCACCCTTTGAGATCACCATCACCTCATCGGCAATATAGCGCACAACCGAAAGATCGTGGCTGACAAACACATAGGTCAGGTCGAACTCGTCTTGCAAATCGGCCAAGAGGTTGAGCACCTGCGCCTGCACCGAAAGATCGAGCGCCGAAACCGGCTCATCCAGCACAAGCAGCGAGGGGTTTAGCATCAGCGCGCGGGCAATCGCGATGCGCTGTCGCTGACCACCCGAGAACATATGCGGGTAGCGGTTGAAATGCTCGGGCTGCAAGCCGACCTTCCTGATCATCGCCTCGGCCCGGTCTCGCCTTTCCGAGGCGGGCATATCGGTGTTGATCACTAGGGGTTCCATCAGCACATTGCCGATCTTCTGGCGGGGATTGAGGCTTCCGTAGGGGTTCTGAAAAACCATCTGCACCTTGGAGCGCAGGGCAGGCCCAAGGCGTTTTCGAGAAAGATCGACTGTGTGGTCGTCAATCCGCAATTCTCCGCCCGACGGCGCGTCAATCAGCGCGATAATGCGCGCGAGGGTGGATTTACCGGAACCGCTCTCGCCAACGATGGCAAGGGTCTTGCCCTTGTCGACAGCAAAGTCGATGCCGTTGAGCGCGCGCACCTTGCCTGCGCGGGCAAAGAGACTGCCGGGCACCGCGTAATCCTGCACAATACCGCGACCTTCGACGACGGGGGCGATCGGACTTGCGGTCATCGGGCGACCTCCTGCGAGAAGAAGTCTGAAACGGTGGGCAGACGATCACCTGTTGCGTGCTCTGGCAGGGCCGAGAGCAGCGCGCGGGTATAGGGATGCTGAGGAGACTCGAACAGCGAGAGCACGTCGGCCTCTTCCATCTTCTTGCCTTGATACTGCACCACCACACGGTCGGCGGTTTCGGCCACCACGCCCATGTCATGGGTGATCAGGATCAGCGCCATGCCGAAATCCTCTTGCAGTTTCATCAAGAGATCGAGGATCTGTTTCTGGATGGTCACGTCGAGGGCCGTTGTCGGCTCATCCGCGATCAAAAGGCGCGGGTTCGAGGCGATTGCCATGGCGATCATCACCCGCTGGCATTGCCCGCCTGACATCTGGTGCGGATAGGCGTCGATCTTGGTCTCGGGGTTCGGGATGCCCACGGCGCGAAAGAGCTCCAGGGCCCGCGCACGCGCGTCCCTGCGCGACAACCCAAGGTTCAGGCGCAGCACCTCTTCGATCTGAAACCCCACGGTAAAAGACGGATTCAGCGAGGCGATAGGTTCCTGAAAGATCATGGTGATCTCGCGCCCGATGAGGTGACGCCGCTCTGCATCCGAGAGATTGGAGATGTCGCGCCCGTCATAGGTCATCTCATCAGCGGTAATTGTGGCGGTATCGGGCAATAGACCCATGACCGCCAGCATCGACACCGATTTGCCAGAGCCGGATTCCCCCACGATAGCCAGAACCTCGCCCCGGTCGACATGCACGTCGATCCCGTCAACGGCGGTAAAGCTGCCGGTTGCGGTGGCGAATTTGACGGTGAGGTTCTTGATGTTCAAAAGCGCCATATCGTCAACTCCGCTTCAGCTTGGGGTCGAGCGCATCACGCAGCCCGTCGCCCATCAGGTTGATCGCCAGCACCGAAATCAGAATGGCAAGACCGGGAAAGGTGACGACCCACCAAGCGCGCAGGATGAATTCGCGCGCTTCGGCCAGCATTGTCCCCCATTCCGGCGCGGGCGGTTGTGCCCCCATGCCGAGAAACCCGAGTGCAGCAGAATCGAGCACCGCCGAGGAAAACGACAATGTGGCCTGAACGATCAGCGGCCCAAGACAATTGGGCAGAATGGTCTTGAACATCAGGCGCAGGTTGCCCGCCCCCGCCACGCGGGCGGCAGTAACATATTCGCGCTTCATCTCGGACATCACGGCGGCACGGGTCAGACGGGCGAAATGCGGCTGATAGACGATGGCGATGGCGATCATCGCATTCGTCAGCCCCGGCCCCAGCACCGCCACCAGCACAAGGGCCAGAAGAAGCGAGGGGAAGGCCAGAATGACATCCATCATCCGCATGATCACATTGTCGATCCAGCCGCCAAAGAACCCCGCCAGCAACCCGATGATGATCCCCCCCACCAGCGCGACGGAAACCACGACAATACCGATAAAGAGCGAGTATTGCGCCCCAAAGATCAGGCGCGAGAGCATGTCGCGCCCGACCGCATCGGTTCCCAGCAGAAATTGCGCGCTGCCACCTTCGGCCCAGACCGGAGGCATCAACAAGGCCTCACGATATTGCGTCGTGGGATCATGCGGCGCGAGCACGGACGCGAACACAGCCGTCAGAACCAGCAGCACAAAGACCACCAGCCCGACCACAGCGCCGCGGTTCTGGCTGAAGTAGAACCAGAACTCGGCCAGCATGCGACGGCGGATCGCGGCATCGGACAGCTTCACCGGGGCGGCAAGGTTGGGTGTCTCGCTCATTTCACACGAATCCTCGGGTTGATCAGGCCATAAGTCAGATCGACCAACAGGTTGACGATCATCACGAGCGCCGCGATGAGCAGAAGGCCGGATTGCACAACCGGATAATCGCGCCGGGAAATGGAATCGATCATCCATTTGCCGATGCCGGGCCATGAAAAGATGGTCTCGGTCAGAATGGCACCGGCCATCAGCACCCCGATTTGCAGACCGATGGTCGTGACCACCGGCACCATCGCATTGCGCAGCGCGTGGATGCCGATCACGCGGTATTGCGGCATCCCCTTGGCGCGGGCGGTGCGGACGTAATCCTCGCCCATGACCTCAAGCATGGCAGAGCGGGTCTGACGGGCGATAACCGCAAGCGGAATCGTGGCCAAGACCAGAGATGGCAAGATGAGATGGCTCAGCGCCGAGGCAAATGCCCCCTTTTGCCCCGAAAGCAGGCTGTCGATCAGCATGAAGCCGGTGACATTGGGGAAATAGTACAGCAGGCTGATACGCCCCGACACAGGCGTCCAGCCGAGGATCCCTGAGAAAAAGATGATGAGAAGCAGCCCCCACCAGAAAATCGGCATGGAAAAACCCACGAGCGCGAGCGTCATGGAAATCTGGTCGAACCAGCTCCCGCGCTTGATGGCGGCAAACACGCCCACAGTCACGCCGATCACCGTGGCGATGATGATGGCGCACAGGCCCAGTTCGACAGTCGCGGGAAAGAGGGTCAGGAATTCATCCAGCACAGGTTTCTTGGTCACAAGCGAATTGCCCATGTCCCCCTGCAAGAGCCGCCCGAGAAAATCGAAATACTGCATCACGATGGGCTGATCATAGCCCAGTTGCGCGCTGAGTTCCGCATGCCGTTCGGGCGTCACACCCCGCTCGCCCGCCATCAAGAGCACCGGATCGCCGGGCAGGATGCGCACAAAGCTGAAGGCGATGATGGTGATCCCGATAAAGGTCGGGATCAGGTAAAGAAGCTTGGACAGGATGAATCGGATCATGCGCCGCTTTCCTTTGAAAACGCGCGAGGGCTGTGCCCCCGCGCGTCCGGTTTCAGATCAGACTGATCCGCTCATTCGGCAATGTCGACAGTCTCGAAGGTGAAGTCGCCCAAGGGGCTCATCACAAAGCCCGACACCTTGTTCGACATCGGCACATATTGGGTCGAATGCGCGATGGTGAACCACGGGGCCTGGTCCTTGAAGATCACCTGCGCCTGCTCATAGAGCGCGGTGCGTTCTGCCGGATCGGCGGTGATCTTGGCATCCTTCAGCAGCTTGGAAAAATCCTCGTTGCACCAGAACGCGCGGTTGGCACCGCCAGGCCCGGCGGAATCGCAGGACAGGAGCACCGACAGGAAATTGTCTGGATCGCCATTATCCCCGGTCCAGCCCAACATCACCGCGCCATCGCGCCCTGCTTCCATCGACTTTTGCAGATACTCGCCCCACTCATAGGACACGATCTCGACCTTGACGCCGACCTTGGACAGATCCTCTTGCATCAACTCGGCAGAGCGGCGGGCATTGGGCATGTAGGGACGCTGTACCGGCATCGCCCAGATTTTCATCGAGAGGTCGCTCACGCCCTCTTCCTCGAGAATCTTCTTGGAGGCTTCGGGATCATAGGGGTCGTCGACAATGGAGTCGTTATAGGACCACATGGTCGGCGGGATCGGGTTCTTGGCCGGGGCGGCCGCCCCCTGGAACACGGCATCGACGATGGCATTCTTGTTGATCGCCATGTTCAGCGCCTTGCGGACGCGGGCATTGTCGAACGGCGCGACTGTGGTGTTATAGGCAAGATACCCCACGTTCAGACCGGCCTGCTCATCCAGTTTGAGGTTGGGATCGGCTTTGATGGTCTCGATATCCGCTGGGGCCGGATAGGGCATCAGGTGGCATTCACCAGCCTTGAGCTTTTGCAGACGCACGGCGGCGTCCGGGGTGATGGCAAAGACCAGATCGTCGATGATCGCGCCTTCTCCCCAATAGTCGGCGTTCTTCGTGTAGCGGATCACCGCGTCTTTTTGATAGGCCACGAACTTGAACGGGCCGGTGCCAATGGGCAGGTTGTTCAGATCTTCCTTGGTCCCTGCGGCATCGAGCGCATCGGCATATTCCTTGGACACGATCGAGGCGAAGGGCATCGCGATATTGGCGAGGAAAGGCGCCTCGGGCTGGTTCAAGGTGAACTTGACCGTATAGTCGTCGATCTTCTCGATGGATTTGATCAGGTCAGGCATCGCCATGGAGGTGTAATACTCGTAGGTCACACCCGCGATATACTGATGCCACGGATGGTCGGCAGATCCTTGACGCTCGTAAGAGAAAATCACGTCATCAGCGTTGAAGTCGCGGGTGGGCGTGAACTTTTCGTTGGAGTGCCATTTGACACCCTCGCGCAGGTGGAAAGTGTATTCCGTACCGTCCTCAGACACGTCCCAGCCAGTCGCAAGGCCGGGCACGACCTCGGTCGTGCCTTTCTTGAACTCGGTCAGGCGGTTGTAGATCGGATGCGCCGAGGCATCGAACGTGCCGCCTGCGGTAAAGGGCGCAGGATCAAACCCCTCTGGCGAGGCTTCGGAGCAATAGACAAAGGTTTTGGCCTCGGACATCGTGGCAGTCAGCGCCAGTGCAGAAGCGCAGAGCAGTAGGTGTTTCACGTAAGGTCTCCTTGTTGGATTTGGTGAGGAATACGCCGGTTGTCCCGGCTGGTGCCCGAGCCGCATAGAGCGATGCTGATCAGGGGATGTCTGGTTTTAATGTGTCCGTGCCGGCGCGCGGCACATAGGACGAAGGGGTCGCGCCATGCAGCATCTTGCCGGTCCAGAGCAGTCGCGCCCAGGTGTCGCTGACGTTCGACCATGAATGGGGATGCTGGCCCAGATAATGCATGCTGTCCCCGGCACGGAGCAGAAACTGCTGCCCGTTGACCACTTGCAAAATCTCGCCGTCGAGCACGAAAATCAGCTCTTCACCGGAATGTTGCACGGTCTCGGACTCATACGCAGGCGGGACATTGAGAATGAACGACGTAAGTTCATGCCCCGGAAATTCCGCCCCGATCTGTTCATAGATGATCGAGGTGCCGGAAATCGAGAACTTCGGACGCGTGGCTGCGCGTGTCACGCTATCCGCCTGTCGTGGTGTGGCAATGAAATGGTCGATGCTGACATCAAGCGCGGCCGCAATCTCGGCCAGCGTGCCAAGGGTGGGCACCGCATTGTCGCGTTCGATCTGGCTGAGGTAGCTCACAGATACTCCACATACATTGCTGAGATCCTGCAAGGTCATCGACAAGAGTTGCCTGCGTTTTCTTATGCGACGCCCCAGGGCGAGTGGCGCGCCGGCAGGTGTATTGGTCATCGGCGTCCTTGGGTCAGAAGGCGTTTCTTGGGCCTAACCTCAGACGAATTGCAGAGCCATTGCAACAAAAATTTTTTCTTGTGAAAAAATTTTTGCCACCGAATCGGACCTATATGCTCGCATCCGATACGTGTTGTGATCTATTCTCCAGCCACCGGACGCACGATCAAATCGCGCGGCATGTTCGAGAATATCTCGGCCCCCTCGGGACGCAGGATCACGATCTCCTCAAGCCGCATGCCAAAACGCCCCTCCAGATAGATCCCCGGCTCAATGGAAAACACATTCCCGGCTTCAAGCCGCGTTTCGGATGTCGCCGTGATGTAGGGCGGCTCGTGAATGTCGATGCCAAGACCATGGCCGGTGCGATGCAGGAATCGGTCGCCATAGCCTGCGGCGGCAATCACATCGCGCGCGGCCTTGTCGACTTCGCGCGCCAAGGCTCCGGGCCGGGCCGCAGCAAGTGCTGCTTGAACGGCCTGATCGACCACGCTGAAAATCTCGGCATAGGTGGCATCCGGCGTGCCGAAATAGCCGCAACGCGTCATGTCTGAGGGGTAGCCATTCAAGCGGCAGCCGGTATCGAGCAACACGGGCATGTCGCGTTCCAGCCGCGTTGCGCCGGGCGTGTGATGCGGAAACGCCCCGGACGGGCCAAAACAGACAGAGCAGAATTCCAGCGTCGCGCCATTCGCGCCATAGAAATCCTGAATGATCTGAACCAGGTCGCGCTCGGTCATCCCCTCGCGAAGCGCATCAAACGCGGCCTGAACCGCCCGGTCATTGAGAAGATGCGCGGCCTTGATCGCTTCGAACTCGGCGGCGTCCTTGCAGGCGCGCAGAGCACCCACCGTATCTTGCGTAAAGCGCCGACGCGGGGCTTCAAGATGGTCCAGCAGCAAGAGCGCGAAATCCGTCCGCATGGTTTCATCAAGCACAACCGAGAGGCCGGGACGGTTTGCATTGCAGGCGCTCAGAATGTCCCGCAGAGCCGCATGCGGACCTTCGTCATCCCGCCACATATGAAACGGCCAATCGGTTGATTGCCGCGCCGAGGCGGAATTGAGCGAGGGCATGAGAAACCCGGCGTAATCCTGTGTGACCAGCAGCATCACGGGCCGTTCGTCGCCATGCGGATGCACCCCCGAGAGCCACGCCATATGGCTCGACGGTCCAAGGACCACCAGGTCAGAGCCAGTTGCCTCCATACGGGTGCGTAGGGCGGCGAGGCGGGATTGGGCAAGGGGAAAGGCGGTCATGATGGCTCCTGCCGGTTGAGAAGGTTAGCGCAAGGAGAGAGCCGGGCCCGAAGCGACGAATCATCCCTGATCTTCGCGACAGTAAAAGACAATCCGAGGGCTCACACCCTCCTCTTGGTATGGCGTATATCGGCTCGGAAATACGAACGCACGGCCTCTTCTCGGAGTGGCGGGAGGCATCTCATAGGGGGCGCGCAGTGCCGCGCACGATACATTCGAGCGGACAGCAGATACGGAAATGATCCTCGCTCGCCCCCGTGATAAGATCGGTAAACCGCTCTCCGGCAATCTCGCCGATACTGCGGGCGGGAATGCGGATCGTGGTCAGGCCCGGCTCCATCTCGGCGGAGCCTTTGAAGTCGCCGATACCGATCACCGAAATATCCTCGGGAACGCGCAGACCGCAGCTTTGCGCGCCATAGATCACCCCTTGGGCAATCACGTCATTGCCGCACAAGAGCGCGGTCGGGCGATGCGCCCGGCGCAAGAGATCCTGCGCCACCTGTTTGGCCTGCGCGATGCTATAGGAGGCCTCCCATTGCCAATCCGCAATCAGGGGGACGCCCGCAGCCGACAGCCGGTCCCGCGCGCCCCATAGGCGGGCACTGGCCCGGTCATTGCCATCCGGGCGCGGAAAGACCAGCCCGATGTCGCGATGTCCAAACCCAAGCAGATGATCGGCGGCAATGCGCCCCGCCTCGCGATTGTCCGCCCCGACACAAGGCAACAGCGAGTCGGGCGCATAATTCCAGAGCGCCATCGCGGGCGTGCCCTGCTGCTCCAACAACCGGAGGCTGGCGTCCGAATGTTCGAACCCGACCAACGCAATGCCATCCACCCGATGTTCCATCAGTTTGCGCATCATCGCATATTCGCGATCAAGGTCATATGAATGCGACGCGATGAGCAATGTAAAACCGGCCCGGTCGATGGAATCGGAAAAAGACTGGATCACTTCGGCAAAGATCGCATGGTCGATGGTCGGCACGATCAATCCGATGGTGGCATTACGCCGCCCATGCATCGACTGAGCGGCGCGATTGCGGATATACCCCAGCTTTTCGACCGCGCGGGTAATGCGTTTACGAGTGGCCGGGCTGACCAGACCGGGATGGTTGAAACTGCGCGACACCGTCGAAGGTGAAACCCGCGCGGCCTTTGCCACAGCCATGATATCGACCTTTTCATTCATTTTGTCAGACACTTAAACCACCATTCCATGGATTTTATGAAAACATTTGCATTACTATTTTCATCACTTACCGTTAGACTTCAACCGGCGGTATTGCCCGGAACCGCAACGGGAGGTGCGCGTTGGAGTTCATCTACTACTTCGGAGAGGTCTTTACGCCGATATCCTTCATGCTGCTTGTGGGCGGCACCATCGGCGGGCTGATCCTGGGGGCAACCCCCGGTCTCTCGCCGACCATGGCGGTGGCGCTGCTCATTCCGTTCACCTTTCGGCTTGAGCCTGCGCATGGCCTGATCCTGCTCGGGGCGGCCTATACCTCGACCGTTGCAGGCGGCGCAGTCAGCGCGATCCTGCTCAAGATACCAGGGGCACCTGCCAATATCGCAACCACGCTGGACGGGCATACGATGGCCACGCAGGGACGTGGCGCGGAAGCGTTGCAACTTTCCTTTCTGTCCTCGGCAGCCGGGGGCGTCTTTGGCGTTCTGCTGTTGATATTTCTCACGCCGATGCTGGCAAAATGGGCGCTGGCCTTCGGGCCGTCGCATCTCTTCTGGCTGGCCATTCTGGGTGTGACGGTGATTGGCACGCTGGACACCAACTCTGTAGTCAAGGGTCTGCTCTCGGGCTGCATGGGGATGTGGCTGGCCACCATTGGGTTTGACGACATCATGGGCGCGCAACGCTTTATCGTGCATCCGTCGCTGGCGGGGGGGATCAGCATCGTGCCTGCCTTGATTGGCCTTTTTGCAATCCCGCAAGTGCTCGCGATGTTCGCGCGCGGACGTCAGCCGGTGGGCAGTGATGTGATCGCAGTGCAAAAACACCCCATCGGCAAGGCGATGCGCGAGATGACCCGTCGCTGGCGTGCGCTCGGCATCGGCACCGCCATTGGTTCCATCATCGGCCTCATTCCGGGCATCGGGGGACAGATTGCCGGGCTCGTCGCCTATGATCAGGCCAAGAAATTCAGCTCCGAGCGTCAGAATTTCGGCAAGGGCCATTCCGAGGGCGTGATTGCCGCGGAAAGTGCCAACAACGCCATGGTCGGCCCCTCTCTGGTGCCCCTGCTTACGCTTTCAGTGCCCGGCAGCCCGACGGCGGCGGTTCTCCTGGGCGGCCTGCTGATCCACGGAATCTTTCCGGGGAGTGACCTTTTTGACAACCACCCGGATGTCGCCTGGACCTTCATCAACTCGATGCTGATCGGGCAGGTGTTGATGTGCATCTTTGGCCTTTACGTGGCGGGCCTTGCCGCGCGCGTGGCACAGGTGCCGCAATATGTGATGGCTGCGGTGGTTCTGGGGCTGGCTGTATTTGGCTCGTACTCTGTCCAGAACTCGATGGGCGATGTCTATGTGATGGCCGCATTGGGCATCGGCATGTTCTTTCTGGAACGGTTCGGCTTTACCGCCGCACCGCTCGTGCTGGGTCTTATCCTTGGGCCGATCGCCGAGGCCAATTTTACCCAAGGCTCGATGATCGCCGACGCCACCGATGGGCGGTTCAGCTATTTCTTCGGCGGCACGCTGAATATCGTGCTGATCCTTATCGTGATCGCCTCTGTCGCCTATTTGGCCTGGATGGAAGTTCTGCAACGTCGTCAGGATCGGGCCGATCAGGCCAATGAGGCCAAGGCATGAGACAGTGGCAGCATATCATCCCATCCGGCGCCATTGCCGCACTTGGCCTTTGGGTCTGCTATGTCAGCTTTACCCAGAAACCGACGCAGGCTTTTCTATTTCCCCGGCTGATTTCCAGTGTCTTTGTCATTCTGGCACTCTGGACCTTTGGCCGGGCGCTCTTGGGCCTTTCGCGTGCCGGCACCGGGATCGGCAGAACGATGTTTCTGAATATCCTGCCGGGGCTGCTGGTGGCGGCTGTCTATATCTTCTGGGCGGCAGAGGCGCTCGGGTTCTATAGCGGAAGCGCCCTCGCCTTTTTCACGCTGCTCAGCCTCTACGATCCCGCGTCCCACGGCGAAGTCAAAAGTTGGGTCCGCCGGATCGTGATCACGGCCGGGTTCATCCTCGTGATGTATCTGCTCTTTGCCAAGCTGCTCAGCGTTTTCACACCGCGTGGCCTGTTTTTCTAAAACTGCCGGAACAATCCGGACATTCAAAAACCAAGGGAGGAAAAGACCATGACCAAGATACTCAAAGGGCTGGCGACGGCCCTATTGCTCGCGGCGGCCCCAGCTGCGGCGCAGGACTATCCGGACCGCCCCGTGATGATGATGGTCAGCTACGGCGCGGGTGGGGCCACCGATTTTCAGGCACGGATCGTGACCATGACCGCCGGAAACGAGGATGCGCTTGGCCAGCCCATCGCCATCATCAACAAGCCCGGCGCCGGCGGGCGCGTTGGCTGGAACTGGCTGGCCACACAGGCCGAGGCGGATGGCTACACCCTGGGTGCCTACAACATTCCCCATTTCATCGCGCAATCAATCGAAGGTGGTGTCGAATACAGCGTGGATAGCTTTGAGCCGATTGCCAATTGGGGCGCGGACCCAGCAGTCTTCATCGTCGGTGCCGACAGCCCGTTCAACTCGATGCAGGATGTGGTGAACTGGGCCAAGGAGAATCCCGGAAAACTGACCTTTTCCGGCGCCGGTCTTTTCGTGGGCCATCATATCGCGGCCCTGCAGCTCGAAGCTGCCGCAGATGTCAAACTTGCCTATATCCCCAACAACTCAGGCGGGGCGGGTGCCATGAAGGCCGTGATCGCCGGAGAGGTCATGGGCGGTGTCAACAACCTGTCAGACGCTTATCGCGCCGCGAATGCGGGCAGCGTCAAGATTCTGGGTGTGTTCGATACCGAGCGCAGCAGCTTCCTGCCCGATGTGCCCACCTTGCAGGAGGCCGGGTATGACATTGACAACGCCAGCGTGAATTACCGTGGCATCATGGTCCCCAAAGGCACGCCCCAAGAGATCATCGACAAGCTGGCAGCCGTGATGCCCGCCATGTTCGGCAATCCCAGTGTCATCAAACAGATGGAGGCAGGCGGATCGCCGATCAAGATCATGACGCGGGACGAAGTGATCGAGATGTGGGCCGCCCGCCAGAAAACCCTGGAGAAGCTTTTGGCAGGGCTTTGATCCTGCAGCAAAGCCCGCATCGGCAGGGCAGCCCCGGGCATGCCCTGCGACCAACCCGACAAGGAACACCACATGAGCGTTGAAGGTGATATCGCCGCCGTCGAAGACGTGATGGCCAAGGCGCGAGCCGCACAACGGGCCTACGAGACTGGCGGGTCGCAAGAACTCTATGATCGCACCGCAGAGGCTGTGGCCTGGGCCATCATGGAGCCTGCCCGCAACCGCGCCCTGGCGGAGCTCTCGGTGGCCACCACCGGCATCGGCAATGTGCCCGACAAGATCACCAAGAACCACCGCAAGACGCTCGGGCTGATGCGCGACATCGCCGGGGCCAAGACCTTTGGTGTCATCCGCGACGATCCCGCAACCGGCATCACTGAAATCGCCCGCCCGATCGGGGTCATCGGTGCCGTGGTGCCCTCGACCAACCCGGGGGCAACCCCGGCCAACAACATCATCAACGCCCTCAAATGCGGCAATGCCATCGTGCTTTCGCCCTCACCCAAGGGGGTGCCCACCTGTGAGCGATTGCTAGAGCATATCCACGCCGAATTTGCCAAGATCGGAGCAAATCCCGATCTGGTGCAAATGGTGCCCGCGCCCGGATCCAAGGCCAAGACGCAGCGCATGCTGGAATTGTCCGACCTGGTGGTTGTGACCGGCAGTCAGGACAACGTGCGCCGCGCCTATACCTGCGGCACACCCGCGATTGGCGTGGGCGCAGGCAATGTCACCGTGATCGTGGACGAAACCGCCGATCTGGCCGCCGCTGCCGCCAAGATCGCAGCGTCCAAGACCTTTGACAACGCGACGTCCTGCTCATCGGAAAATGCGGTTGTCGTGGTGGATGCTGTCTATGAAGATTTTGTCGCGGCATTGGCTCGTGAAGGCGGCGCACTGGTTCCCGAGGCGGACTCAGCCGATCTCGTGGCACGACTTTGGCCCGACGGCCATCTCAATCGCGCAGTGATCGCACAGGATGCGCCGCGCATGATCGAGGCGCTTGGCCTCTTGGGGAAAGTGCCCCAGGCGACGCGCTTTGTAGCGGTCGAAACGCGGGGGATCGGGCCAGAGCATCCGCTTTCAGGTGAAAAACTGAGCCTTGTTCTGGCGCTCTACCGCGCCGCGGACTTCACGGATGCAACCAGGATCGTTGCACGCATCCTCAGCCATCAGGGGGCAGGTCATTCCATAGGCCTGCACAGCACCGACGATGCCCGCGCGCGCCACCTTGGGGCCACGCTCCCGACCTGCCGGGTGATCGTCAATCAGGCGCATTGCTTTGCGACAGGTGGCGCCTTTAACAACGGCATGCCCTTTTCCCTCTCGATGGGATGCGGCAGTTGGGGGGGCAACTCCATAGACGACAATCTCAACTGGCGGCATTTCCTGCAAACCACCAAGATCGTTCGGGAAATTCCACCGCGAGAGCCCACGCTCGACGAGATTTTCGGCGAGTATTGGCAGGTGGCCGGACGATGAAGCTCCGCCGCGACACGCCCCCCGAAGGCACACTGCGGGACTGGGTCGATGCCCGCGCCGAGGCCGGTGGCATGGCGCTGTCCTTTCCAGATGAAGGCACGGCGCTGGATTGGCCCGGTTTGCGCAGCCGCGCACGGGCGATCGCTGCCCTTTTGACAGCACGGGGGATCGCCAAAGGGGAAAGTGTCGCCATCCTGCACCCTAACGGGCAGGCGGCGATCGAGGCGATTTATGGAACGCTCTACGGTGGCTTTCGCGCCACGATGATCAATCTCGTCGCCGGGGCAGAGGCGATTGGCTACGCGCTCGACCATTCAGGGGCGCGGGTGGCGCTTGTTCATCCGACCCAAAAGAGCGTCTTCGATAACGTAAACCCCGATGGGCGCATTGCCATGGTGGACATGGCCGAGACCGCGCCAGAAGCCGTCCTGCATCCCGTAACCCCGGATGACCATGCTTTGCTGATGTATACCTCGGGCACAACGGGGCGCCCCAAGGGGGTTGTGCACACCCAAGCCAGCCTTTTGGCCGGGGGGTGGACCACGACCATCGCCCATGACCTCACACCCGAAGATACGGGGCTTTGTGTCTTGCCCGTCTATCATATCAACGGACTTTGTGTGTCGGTCATGGGCTCGCTCGTGTCAGGGGGGCAGTTGGCCATGTGCGCGCGGTTCTCTGCACGCCGGTTCTGGGCGCAGGCTTCTGAAACAAGGGCCACTTGGTTTTCGGTCGTGCCGACCATCGTATCGCATCTGTTGCATGGGGAAACTGGACCAGACCCAGAGACCCGCAGACGGCTCCGGTTCGGGCGCTCCGCTTCCTCCCCTCTGCCGGTCGAGGTGCATACGGCGTTCGAGGCCCGGTTCGATGTGCCCATCGTCGAGACGATGGGCCTTACAGAGACTGCGGCGCAGATCCTCTCGAACCCACTTCCGCCCGGCCGGCGCAAGATTGGCTCTCCGGGTATCGCCTATGGCAATCTGGCCGAGGTGGCAGGGCCGGATATGCGCCCGCTACCTCCGGGGGAAGAGGGCGAAATCATCGTCAAAGGCCCAAACGTCATGCTGGAATATCTGCGGAATCCCGAGGCCACGCGCGACAGCTTCACACCGGATGGCTGGCTGCGCACCGGCGATCTGGGACGCAAGGATGCAGAGGGCTATTTCTTTGTCACGGGGCGCCTCAAGGAACTGATCATAAAGGGCGGCGAGAATATCGCGCCGCGTGAAATCGACGAAGTGCTCTACGCGCATCCCGATGTGGTCGAGGCGGCGGCCTTCTCTTGTCCTTGCCCGCGCTACGGCGAGCGGGTCGAGGCGGCAGTCGTCCCAAGACCGGGCTCGACACTGACGGCCGAGACCCTTTTGACGCTCTGCAAGGACCGTCTCGGGACGTTCAAAAGCCCGGATCACATCCATTTTCTAGACGAGTTGCCCAAAGGGCCGTCGGGCAAAATTCAGCGTGTCAGACTCAAGAGCCTGCTGGCTGGGGACCTGGAACGCAATTCCTGACGACATTCTGAGATTTGGATGAGAAACGATCACACACGCAGCGCGTCACTGGGGGAGATACGCAAAGCGCGCAGAGCATTCAGAATGACGGCAACGTCAATCACCTCTTGCAAGAGGGCACCCTCAACCGGGCTGAGGTAGCCATAGGCAGCAGCGATCATGCCCACCACCGAAAGACCGATCCCGACGACAACGCTTTCAACCGCGATCCGGCGTGCCGCATGGGCAATCTCGATCCCCGACCCCAGCCGGTCGATATGGTCCACCAAAAGCACCACATCCGCCGCCTCGGCAGATGCGGCGGCCCCCCGCGCGCCCATGGCAACACCGACATCGGCAGCACTGAGAGCCGGCGCATCATTCACGCCGTCTCCCACCATCATCACCGGACCGCGCTTGCGTTCGGAAAGAACAAGCAGCACCTTTTGATCCGGCGTAAGACCGGCCCGTACCCCATCAAGGCCCAACCCCTCCGTCACGCGTTCTGCAACATCGGCGCGGTCGCCGGTCGCAAGCAGGATACGGCGCACCCCTTCGCGCCTCAGCCCGTTCAGCATCGCGCCGGCGCCGTCGCGCAGCGGGTCGGACATCACCAGATGTCCTGCCATTTGACCGTCAATTGCGACGGCAACCAAAACCGATCCGGCGGCCATGCCGGACGCATCGCCAGACACGCGCCCGACACGCCCCGCGACAAAGCCGTCCCCCCCAACGATGACGGATCGCCCGTCGACGCGGCCCACCACCCCCTCACCGGGCAGTTCCACCACCTCTGAGGGCACGGGCAAGCGCAGACCTTCTGCTTTTGCCGCCGCAACGACGGCTTGCGCCACGGGATGCTTCGAGGCCTGATCAAGGGCTGCGGCCATGCGCAGGATGTCTTGCTCGCTCGTGTCACCGTAACAGGCGATGGACACGATTTTTGGCCGACCATCCGTCAAGGTGCCCGTCTTGTCGAGGATCAAGGTATGAATGCGCGCCATCGTCTCCAGCGGTCCCGCTCCCTTGATGAGCACGCCGAAATGGGCGGCGCGCGAGAGGCCAGCCACCAATGCCACCGGAACAGCCAGGATCAAGGGACAGGGCGTGGCCACAACCAGCACCGCGACCGCGCGGATCGGATCGCCCGTGAACCACCACGCAGCAAAGGCGATGCTGACCGTCACCGCGAGAAAACCGAGAGACCACTTGTCAGCCAGCCGGGACATGGGCGCCTTGGACGCCTGCGCCTCGGCGACCAGCCTGACAATTCCGGCATAAGTGCTGTCCTTGGCCGGGCGCAGCGCCGTGAGGTCAAACGCCTCGCCCGCATTGGTGGCCCCGCTCATCGCCTCGGCCCCGCGCATCAGGCGCACCGGAAGGGATTCACCCGTCAGCGCCGACGTGTCGACAAAACCGGTCTCCGAGGCCAGAGTTCCATCAACCGGCACCACGTCACCTTGCCGGATCAGCAACCGATCGCCCGGTGCGATTTCGTCAATGGGAATATCCTCGAGCCCGTTGTCGCGATGCCGCGTCGCGGTTCGCGGCACGCGAGACAGTAGCGCATGCATCTCTCGCCGCGCGCGGCCCTCGGCGAAGCTTTCAAGAAAGGTGCCCCCCGAATACATCACCGCGACCACCGCCGCTGCAAGAGTTTCGCCAAACGCAAGCGCCGCCGTCATGGAGAGCGCCGCAACGATATCGAGGCCCACCTCGCCCCGGCTGAGGCTGCGCAGAATCTCGATCACAAGCGATGCAAGCGCGGGCACGACCCCGGCAATCCAGACAAGGTTTGCGATGCGGGCCTGATCCGCAAGATAGAAGGCAAGTCCAATGACAAGACCGGCTACCGCCAGCAACAGCAGCGCGGTCTTGAGGCGGTCCGATCCGGTTTGTTCCATGCGACCTCGTTCTCCCCGGCGACGCACCCACCTTGCGTAGCCCGCATGATCACTCAGGTCATTGAGACCGTCCAGCCCGAGTTTTACAGCAGGAAAGCTGCGGCTCCAGAAAGGACGACGCGCTCAGAACGCGAAAGGCCCATCCCCATAGCGCAATGGCAGTTCGGTCCAGACCCCACCCACCCCCGTGTCGATCACGGCGCATCCCGTTGGTCCCGTCAGAAACCCGACCGGTGCCTCTTTGCGCACGTCCAGCGCAAAGGCACTGCAACAGGACGGGGCGGTCACGACCGGATGTCGCCCCAAAAGACCATGATAGACACCATGCACATGCCCGGCCAACACCCGGACCGGCGCATCGTGTTGATCCAACACCGAACGTAAAGCGTCAGGGTTCTCAAGACCGATGGCATCCATGAAACCTATGCCGGTTCGCAGCGGCGGGTGATGCAGAGCAACAAGCGTCTGCCTGCGTCCCGCCGCGGACAAGGCCTCGGACAAGAGCACGAGACTTTCATCGCGCAGAGCACCGCCGCCCTGACCCTCGATCAACGTATCAAGGCCGATAACGCGCGTGTCTCCGATATCCGCGACCCAGTCGATCTGGCCTGTTGGCCTTATCTCTGGCAGGTCGGAAAACGCAGCCCTGAACGCTTCTCGTTCATCGTGATTGCCCGGCACCACCAGCAATCTCTGCCCCAGTCGCCCGAGTTGCTCGCGTGCAACTCTGTAACTCTCGGCGCTGCCATCATCACTGATGTCGCCGGTCACAAGGACGGCATCCACGGGTCCGATGGCTTCAAGCCGGTGAATGAGCGTGTCTACAGCCCCCCGAAAAAGACGGGCAGTGTCGAGTTGACCCGAGACCAGCAGACCCTCTGGCACAATATGAAGGTCGGTCAGGTGAAGAAACCGCGCCATGTTTACTTGATCCCCGCGCGCAAGAAGGCCTGTACGAACTGTCTTTGAAAGACAAGGAAGGCGACCAGCAATGGTGCAACTGACATGATCGTTGCCGCCGAAATCACGCTGATGTTCACGCCGTTCTCGGGCGCGCCAAAGATCGAAAGCCCCACTGTGAGCGGTCGGGTATCCGGCGAATTGGTGACAATCAACGGCCATAGGAAGTTGTTCCAATGGGTCGAAACCGATACCAGCGCATAGGCCAGATATGTGGGCCGCGCGAGCGGCACATAGACCCGCCACAGGATACCGAACCAGCCGCAACCCTCGACGCGCGCCGCCTCGTGCAGTTCGATCGGCACGCCCTTGAACGCCTGACGCATGAGGAAAATGCCAAAAGCAGATGCCATATAGGGCATGCCCACCCCAAGGATCGTATCGAACAGCCCGAGACGCGAAATCATCACGTAATTCTCGACAATCAAAACTTCGGGCAGAATGAAAAGCTGCATCAACACCAGAAGAAACACGATGTCACGCCCCGGAAAGCGCACCTGCGCAAAGGCAAAACCCGCCAGCGTTGTCACGAAGAATTGCCCGATCAGGATGACCGTCACCAAGAGGAAGGTGTTGAGAAAATACCGCAGCCAAGGCGCACCGGCCCAAGCGGTGCGGAAATTGTCCAAGGTCCAAGGCGCGGCAATGTTGAAGTTCACCGCATCTGACGTGGTGTGAAACGCCGCCCAGACGGCGAAGACCAGCGGCGAGATCCAGATCACCGCCAGCAGCAGCGCGCCAAAGGTTTCGATATGTCGCGTAAGGCCGCTCATTGGTAATGGGTCCGCTTGTCAAGGATGGTGAACTTGACGCCCGCCACCACGCCCAGCACCAGCAGGATCAGGATCGTCATCGCCGCCGCCTGCGGCGCGTCGAAGAACGCAAAGGCCATTTCCCAGATGTAGTAGAGGATAAGCTTCGAGGCGTCGTTCGGCCCGCCCTTTGTCAGGATGAAGAGGTGATCAATCAGTTTGACCGAGTTGATCAGCGCGTTGACCATGATGAAGAGCGTGGTCGGCATCAGGAGCGGCAGCACGATCCGGCGCGTGTAGGTCAGGCGGCTTGCCCCTTCGATATCGGCAGCCTCCTTGAGGTCCTCTGGAATGGTCTGAAGCGCGGCGAGATAGAAGATCATGAAAAACCCCGCCTCTTTCCAGATCGTCACGATGATCACGGCCCAAAGGGCCGTTTCCGGCTGGCCAAGCCAATTGACAGAGGGCAGCCCAAAGAGGGCCCCGATCTGATCCAGAACCCCCAATCCCGGCGTGTAAAAGAACAGCCAGAGATTAGCAGCGGCGATCATCGGCAGCACGGTGGGCGTGAAATAGGCGGTCCGGACAAAACCGCGCGCCGGGATCTTGGAATTGGCCCACAGGGCCATGCCAAGGGCAATCGCGATGGAAACGGGGATCGTGGCGCCCGCATAGATCAGGTTGTTCGTGACCACCTTCCAAAAGGTCGGATCGGTGAAGAGATCCGCGTAGTTTTCCGTGCCAACGAATTCGCTGGGTTTGCGCCGCGTTTCCCGGCTGAAAAGGCTGGTCCAGAGAGTCGCCAGCGACGGGTAAAAGGCAAAGGCCGTCAGCAAAATCGCGGCAGGGGATAGCAGAAGCCATCCGTAAATCGCCTGTCTGCGGCGTTCGATATTCACATGCTGCGCCATGTTCGGCCTTTTTAGCGGTCAATGTCGACGCCGGACCACGCCCGACGCCGACAAAAGGGACGTCCGATCAGAATTTACCGGTAGTCTTTCAACAGCCGCTCGGCGGCCTCCTGCGCCTCGGCCAGGGCATCGGCCGGCGCCTTGCTGCCCGTCAAGGCCGCCTGAATGGCGTTGTTGAGGCCATCGCGCACGCGCGCCGTCTCGAAGGTCGAGAATTCAGCGACGGCGTTTTCAAGCTGGTTGCGCGCGACAAGAGCCGGCGGGAACTCTGCTGTATAGGCCTTGAGCGCTTCGGTGTCATAGGAGGCCGGAGAGACGCCCATGTAACCGGTGGCAATCGACCATTCTGCGGCCTGTTCGGGCGCGGTCATGAACTCGATCAGCTTGAGCGCTGCAGCCCGCTCTTCTTCAGTCGTGTCCTGAAAGACATAGAAATTGCCCCCACCGGTGGGCGAGCCGGGCCGCACATTCGCCGGAAGCACAGACACCCCGAAATCAAAGCTGGCTTCTTTCTTGACCGCCGTCAGGTTGCCGGTCGAATGCCACATCATTGCCGTCTGACCTTCGAGAAAGGCCTGACGCAGCGTGCCCCATTCCACCGTCCCTTCGGGCATGATGCCATGCTCGGTCGAGAGCGATTTCCAGAATTCCAAGGTCTCGACAACCGCGGGGTCGTCGAAATAGGTCTCCAGCCCGTCACTGGACATCAGTTCCTTGCCATTCTGAATGGCGAGCGCCTGGAACATCCAATAGGGATAGCCGGTCGAGGGGATCATCAGACCATAGGTGCCATCTTTGGTCAGAGCCTTACCCATGCTCACCATCTCGTCCCAGGTGGCCGGGGGCGCCTCGGGATCAAGACCTGCGGCACGGAACATATCCTTGTTGTAATAGGCCACGATGGTCGAACGCTGGAACGGGATACCCCATGTCTTGCCCTCGATCCGGCCGTTGGCCATCAATGCGGGATAAAAGCTGTCGAGCCAGCCTTGGTCCACACCTTCGATATCCTCAAAGGCGACAATCTTTTCCTGCTCGATCAGGTCATAGGCGTCGATGGAAAACAGCACCGCCAATTGCGCGGGCTCACCCGAGGCCATGGCCGAAAGCGCGCGCACGCGCGTGTCATCGTAATTGCCCGAATAGATCGCGTTGACCTTGATATCCGGGTTGGCCTCTTCGAATTTGGCGACGATACCATCCACGACCTCGGTCAGCGCACCGCCAACCGCAATCGGGTAATACATCGTCAACTCGGTCTGCGCCGCGACCGGAGCGGCGGTCAGAGCGGCCAGGGCACTTGCTAACGTCATGTTTCTGATAGTGTTCATGATTTTCTCCCAGGAATTATACATGGTCGTTCAAACGTGACATCAAACCGTCACGCCATTCGGATGCCGAAGCCTGTTTCCCTCTGCGTCGAAGAAATGCAGGTCCTCATCGGCAAAATCTATTTCGAGGTTCTCGCCCGCCGGAATGTGTCGCAGGCCCGGCATCGAAATCGTAAGCCCGCGCGCGCCCGGATGCGTCAGACCCACAAAGGTCTCCGATCCCAGGAACTCACACTCTGAAACCCGGCATTTCAGCCGCCCCTTGCCAGCCTCAGCCAAGCGTAGGCTCTCGGCGCGCAGGCCGATCATGGTCGCGCGTTCGAAACCCGGCAGCATCGCACTGTCGATCAGCGCCATCGGCGGTGCGCCGACGAACTCCGCGACAAAGGTATTGGCTGGGCGGTAATAGAGATCCTCGGGCGCGCCGGATTGCTGGATGCGCCCATCCCTCATCAGCACGACATGATCGGCCATGCTCATGGCTTCGGTCTGATCATGGGTCACATAGACAACGGTGATGCCCAGATCGAGTTGCAGCTTCTTGATGTCCTTGCGCACAGACGCGCGCAGCTTGGCATCGAGGTTCGACAGTGGCTCATCCATCAGGCAAAGCGGTTGGTTCGCCACGATAGCACGGGCAAGGGCCACGCGCTGTCGCTGCCCGCCCGATAATGCGCCCGGCTTGCGTGCCTCGTACCCCAAAAGCCCGGTAATCTCGAGCGCGCGCTTGAGCTTCTCGCGCCGCTCGGCGGCCGGCACGCGGCGCACTTTGAGGCCAAACACCACGTTCTCGGCAACGCTCAGATGCGGAAAGAGCGCGTAGGATTGAAACACCATCGACAGATTGCGCTCTGACGGCGCGGCTGTGGTCACGTCCTTGCCGTCGATGATGATCCGCCCCTCGTCCGGCAACTCCAACCCCGACAGCAGCCGCAGCGTGGTCGATTTCCCGCACCCGGACGGACCAAGCAGCGCAACAAACGACCCACGCGGGATGGACAGGGAAACGCCCTCGACACCAAGCTGCCCATTCCAGCGCTTGGCGACATTCTGCACCTCGACGAACGTATCAGGCATCACTCGGCATCCTCTGCAAAGGTGATGCGGTCGCCAAGTTGCTCGACCAGCCCGTCAAACGGCGCGGCTGGCGGACGGTCGCATATGATGTGGTCGATCCGTGCGATATTGCCGCCAACGGCAGGGGCAAGGCGCCCGAACTTGCTGTGGTCGATCACAAGGATGGATTTCCGCGCGTTCTGCCACATGCGGTGGGTGGCGCGCACTTCGGCCTGATGAAATTCCAGCAACTCGCCCTCCGCTCCGATTCCCGCCGTTCCAAAGAGGGCGAATTCAGCGCGATAGCGATCAAAGAACTCGACCACCTCCTCGCCCACGAAATCGCGGTCCGGCAGGCGAAGCTCGCCACCCGGAAGGATGATGCGGTTGGAAATCTCTTCACTCAGCGCCATCGCCGCGCTGAGATTGTTGGTGACGATGGTCAGTTCCTTCTTGCGATGCAGCGCCCGCGCCACGCTGAGAACGGTCGATCCGATAGAGATGAAAACGGTGGAACCATTCGGGATCAGCGCCGCCGCGGCATTGGCAATCGCGCGCTTGCCCACGAGATTCGTACCGGCCCGCTGATCGAACGGTGTGTTGCGCCGCCCCTCGGCCAGCTCGATACGCCCGTGCGACCGTTGCAGCGTGTCGCCATCGCAGAGGATATCGAGATCGCGCCGGATCGTCTGCATCGACACGCCAAACATCTCGGCAAGCGCGCCCACGCTCACCCCTCCCTGTTCCTGAACGACCTGTTGAATGAGGTCGTGTCGCCTGCT
The DNA here is from genome assembly GCF_027019125.1 of Roseovarius sp. GTDB lineage: Bacteria > Pseudomonadota > Alphaproteobacteria > Rhodobacterales > Rhodobacteraceae > Roseovarius. The sequence continues at coordinate 87,677 of NZ_JALUXE010000028.1, forward strand.
TTTCTTGGACGCCATTTCAGCCCCGTTAGTTTTGGTCGATTGTTGGACACGAAATGCAACAAAGCAACATTTTTCTACTCGAATCGCTTGCCGATTTTCGCCAACCCTTGCGCCATCTGATAAGAATCCTCTGTCCCGGTGGGGTTTTCCGTTGCGCCCCCTGCTATCGCGGATATGTGACAGAGGTATGAAATGTCGCTTTGTTGTTTTGACTTTAATTTTTTTACTTACGTTGTAAGTTTTCCCCAAGCTGGAGGTCGCTCCAGCGCTGCGGCACACGCAGTTTGACCAAGCCAAGGGACCAGCCAAGCCGATGGATACTGCCGCAACCGTTTTCGACCGCTACGAGGCTGTGCGCCATCGCCTGCCTTCGGCCAGCCCTCCGGCCAGCACATCGCAAATCGCATCGCTGCACGATATTGCGGCCCATGCCGATGCCTTTGTCTTTGACGCCTACGGTGTGCTGAATATCGGCGAGGCGGCAATTCCCGGTGCCGCGCAACGTCTGCGGGAATTGCGCGAAATCGGGTGTCAGATTCGCATTCTCTCCAACGCGGCCAGCTACACCCATGCCGGGGCCGTGACCAAGTTTCAGAAACTGGGCATGGGGGTAAAGGACCACGAGATCATCACCAGCCGCGACGCGACATTGGCGCATCTGGACGAGCGTTTGTGGGGATGCATCGCCGCGCCACAAGACAACCTGTCCGACATCACGGCCCCCACACGGCGCCTCGTGGATGATCCCACAAGCTATGATCAGGTCGAGGGGTTCTTGTTCCTCTCGACCGAAGTCTGGTCTCTGGACAGACAGGCTTTGCTCGAATCCGCGTTGTTAAAGCGGCCAAGGCCCGTGATCATCGCCAATGCCGATCTGGTTGCCCCACGCGAACACGGGTTCTCTCTGGAACCCGGTTACTTCGGGCATCAACTCGCGGATCGCGGCATTCAGGATGTGCGGTTCTTTGGCAAACCATTTCCCGCGGTCTATGAGATGGCCGAGGCCTCGCTGCCCAACCTCTCACCCGAGCGCATCGTCATGTGCGGTGACACCTTGCACACGGATATTCTCGGAGCCGCATCACGGGGCTGGCAGACAGTCCTCGTGGAAAAGGACGGTCTCTTTTCGGGCCAAGACACCGGCGCCTATCTTTGCCAAGCCAACCTCTTTCCGACGTGGCGCCTGTCGCGCATCTGAGACAGGCGCAAACGCGCAAACCACGCCGGCCAAAGGAGGTTATTGCGCGTAATCCGAACCCTCAGCGTCCAGAATTGCCTTGAGTTCCGACAGGTGGCGCTCTGCCTGACCGGGGTAATCATCGAGTTCCTGCGCTGTCTTTTCTGCAACCGCGTCGGACAGCACCCGCAAGGGACGCCCGGTTTGCAAGGCGCGAATATAGGTCTCGGCGGCACGCTCGAAGTAATAAAGCCTGTTAAACGTGTCCGCGACGCTGTCGCCGATCACCATCACACCATGATTGCCCATGATCAGAACCTTGTGTTTCGGGTTGGTCAAAAGCCGCGCGCAACGCGCACCTTCATCTTCGAATGCCAGCCCGCCATAGCTCTCATCCACCACATGCCGATTGTAGAAGGTGGCGCAATTCTGGTCGATGGGCGGCAAACGGCTGTCGGCGAGGCTGGCCAGAACCGTAGCGTGAATGGAATGCACGTGCATGGCGCAACGGGCATGGGCGCAATGCCGGTGCAGACCGCCATGCAGGCCCCAGGCGGTCGGATCAGGCGCATTCGGACCCTCCAGCGTTTCGGGATCATTGGCATCCACGACGATGAGGTCACTGGCCCGGATACGGGCAAAATGCATCTGGTTGGGGTTCATCAGGAACCGCGTGCCGTCCTCATTGATCGACAGGCTGAAATGATTGGTCACCGCCTCGTGCATGTTGAGGCGCGCCGTCCAGCGAAAGGCAGCCGCAAGATCGACGCGCTCTTGCCAGTGGTCCATGTTGGGGCGCAGATTGGTCACGGTCATGTCGTAGTCCTTTCAATCTCGGTAAGGGGCCGCGAAGCGACCCAGGCATAACCATCAGGGCAGAGGATGCAGCATTCGCGCAGCCCATGGGGTTTGTTGGTGGGGGGGTTGAAGGATCATGCCGCCGGCACCCGTCGCGCGGGCGGCGGCAATGTCTGGATCTGTGTCGAAGAGGTGAATCGATGCCCCGGCCCCACGCGGCGGGCTCTCGGGCACAAGGCCAAGGATCGGATTGGCGGCATAGGTGTGATCTGCGTGGAGTTGCATCACCTGATCGCCATAGACCATGATCGCAAAATCCGCGCTGACCCGGTGGGCGATCATCTGAAAGACGCGGACGAGAAACGCCGCCTCGGCGCGCACATCACGCACCAAGAGGTTCAGGCCAAGCCCGCGCAGGCCCGCGCCGAAATCCTGTGGTGAAACGCTCTCGTAATCCATTGACGCCCCTTTGACCGCAGCTTGATCATGCCCCCGGCGCGTGTCAACCTGAGACCATGGCGCAGGAGACAGGCATGAACATCCACACCCCCGACCGGATTGCCCCCGAGGCGTTCACAGAGGCGCGCGCGGCGGTGGACCGGCTCTGCCAGCTTTACGCGGCCAGCACGGACTTTCTCTGTGAGGCCTTCGCGCGGGCTCTGGCCGGGGATCTGCCGCAGGGCCGCGTGCGCGCCTTTTATCCCGAAATTCGCCTGACCACCGCGACCTATGCCAAGGTCGACAGCCGGCTCAGTTTCGGCCATGTTTCCAATCCCGGCATCTATGCCGCAACCATCACGCGCCCGGACCTCTTTCGCGCCTATCTGGAACAGCAGATCGGCTTGCTCTTGGTCAACCATGGCGTCGGGATCACGATCGGGCACTCAGACACGCCAATTCCCGTGCATTTCGCGGTGGCGGCGGATGCGGCCCTCAGCGTGCCGCAAGAGCGCGCGGCCGAGTTTACCCTGCGCGATTACTTCGACGTGCCGGACCTTGCGACCACCAATGATGATATCGTCAATGGCACTTGGATACCGGGGCTGAATGGCGCGGCCCCCCTTGCCCCCTTTACGGCGCAACGCGTTGATTATTCGCTGGCGCGGCTCACGCATTACACCGCGACCGATCCCTGCCACTTCCAGAACTACGTTCTGTTCACCAATTACCAATTCTATGTCTCAGAGTTCGAGACCTACGCCCGTAGGATGTTGGCCGACAGGACAAGCGGCTATACCGCCTTTGTCAGCAGCGGCAATTCAGAGATTACCGGGCCGGACGACCCCCTACCCACCCCTGAGCGGTTGCCGCAGATGCCCGCCTATCACCTCAAACGGGCGGATGGGTCCGGGATCACGCTGGTCAATATCGGGGTGGGTCCCTCCAACGCCAAGACCGCGACCGACCACATCGCCGTTCTGCGCCCGCATGCCTGGGTTATGGTGGGCCATTGCGCGGGTCTGCGCAATTCGCAGTCCTTGGGTGATTTCGTGCTGGCCCATGCCTATCTGCGCGAGGATCGCGTGCTCGATGCCGATCTGCCCGCCTGGGTGCCGATCCCCGCGCTTGCCGAAATCCAGATCGCCCTGCAAGAGGCGGTGGCGGCAGAGACGCAGCTGGAAGGGTTCGACCTCAAGCGCGTCATGCGCACCGGGACCGTGGCCAGCGTGGACAACCGCAACTGGGAACTGCGCGAGCAATCCGGCCCGGTGCAGCGCCTCAGCCAATCGCGCGCCATCGCGCTCGACATGGAGAGCGCGACGATCGCCGCCAACGGGTTCCGGTTCCGGGTGCCCTATGGCACGCTGCTCTGTGTCTCGGACAAGCCTTTGCAGGGCGAATTGAAACTGCCCGGCATGGCTTCGGAATTCTACAAATCCCAGGTCTCTCGCCACCTTATGATCGGGATTCGCGCGATGGAATCACTCCGCCGGATGCCGCTCGAACGCATCCACAGCCGAAAATTGCGCAGTTTTGAAGAGACGGCCTTCCTTTGACCCAACGGAAATCCGCACAAAATCCGGCAAAAGGGCTTGCTTTTGCCCACTAGTCGTTGTGTTTAGCCACATCATAGCGTTTAATCGCGCGCATGAGGCCCAAGGGACGGGCAGTTGCAAGGAGACCATAAAATGGCAAAACCCATGACCAAGACCCAACTTGTCGCCGCTCTGGCCGATGACATGGGCAGTGACAAGAAGACCGCAGGCGCGGCTCTGGACGCCGTGATCGCGATCATCACCCGTGAAGTGTCCGCAGGCGGTGCCGTCACCCTGCCCGGAATTGGCAAGATCTATTGCCGCGAGCGCCCCGAGCGTATGGTGCGCAACCCTGCCACCGGCGAGCAAATGAAGAAAGAGGCCGACAAGGTGGTCAAGATGACCATTGCCAAGGCGCTCAAGGACAGCGTCAACGGCTGATCCCCGGCCCGCTGGCGCGAATGACGCAAAGCCAGCCTGTGCCAGAGACCAGAAGGGCCGCCCAATGGGGCGGCTTTTTATTTTGCCTGACCGCTTGATCGGCTCACGCCACCCTGAGGACGATCTTGCCAATATGCCCGCTCGATTCAAGCCGGGCATGGGCCGCCGCAGCCTCGGTCAGGGGAAATTCGGAATCCATCACCGGGGCGACCTTTCCCGCCTCCAGCAGCGGCCACACATGGGCACGCAGGCTCTCGGCGATCCGCGCCTTGGCCAGATCGCTTTGCGGACGCAGGGTGCTGCCGGTGATCGTCAGGCGGCGCATCATCACCTGAGAGAAGTTCAACTCGATATTGGGTCCCTGGAGGAAAGCAATCTGCACCAGACGCCCATCCTCGGCCAATGCGTTGACATTGCGCGGCAGATACGCACCACCGACCATGTCGAGAATGAGATTGGCCCCACCTTCGGCACGCAACACCTCGACGAAATCCTCCTCGCGATAGTTGATCGCCCTCTCCGCCCCAAGATCCATGCAAACCTTGCATTTCTCGGCCGAGCCCGCGGTGGTAAAGACCCGCGCGCCAAAGCTATGGGCGAGCTGAATGGCGGTCGTGCCAATCCCGGAAGAGCCGCCATGCACCAGAAAACGCTCGCCGCCCTTGAGCGCGCCGCGCTGAAAGACATTGGACCAGACCGTATAGAAGGTTTCCGGCAGGCAAGCGGCCTCTTTTAGGCCGAGGCCACGCGGCACGGGCAAGCAATGCGCGGCAGGCGTGGCCACGTATTCGGCATAGCCCCCGCCGGGCAAAAGGGCGCAAACCTGATCGCCAAGCGCCCACGCACGGACGCCCGCCCCAAGCGCCACGATTTCCCCCGCCCCTTCGAGCCCCGGCAGGTCAGAGGCCGTCGGTGGCGGCGCATAGAGCCCGGCACGCTGCAGGGCATCCGGGCGGTTGACCCCGGCATAGGCCAGCCGGATCACCACCTCGCCCGCGCGCGGCACAGGCATCGGCCGTGTCGTCGGCCGCAACACTTCGGGGCCGCCCGCCTGCGTGATTTCGACGGCCTGCATGGTTCGTGTCATTTTATTGTCCCTGCTTTCAGTTCAGCCCGTTCCAGCGGCCTGGCATCCCGGTCTGCGCCCGTCCCTGTGGCGCACGGATACGTCCCACAAGGCTGAGAGGCCCCGCCAAAAGACCAGCGACGAACCGATTGTCACGGGCCTGTGCCTTGAGCTTTTCGAATTGCATCACGCCCTCGATGCGACGATCCAGAAACTCCCATGTGCGGGTTTGACCCTCGCTGTCATCGCCCAGCCAATACAGCACGGTCGCCCCATAGACGCCGGAAAGCGTGGCGCGTTTCGTATACCAGTTCACATCCTGGGATGTGTCGCCAAGCGCGGTCCAGATGTGATCGGCGGTTTGCCAGAGGGCACGCGCACCATCGGCGGCATAGGGTGGCAGGGAAAAGAGGGTCATGCCCCGGCGGACAAGTTCGCGATCCTCGACCACCTCAAGCCGGGCACGCACGGCAAAGGCCACGCGGTCGCGGAACCGCAAGCTGCCCAGATCGGTTTCGGCCAGTCGTTTGAGCATAGCGGCATCGCCCGCCGCATGATAGGCAAGCGCCAGGTCCACCGCGCCACGTGGGCAGATGGCAGCCACGAGGCCGGGCGCAATCCCGGCATCTTCGGCCGCGAGGCGCAGGGTGGTTTCGCTCCAGCCATCAAAGGGCACATGCATCGCTGCAGCCGAGAGCAGACGGGTCATCAGATCGGGTTCGGACATCGGCGTTTCTCCTTGCGGCGCACCCTAGACAAATCCGGGACGCTTTGCTATACGGCGCCTTCCTGCAATCTATTGCAACTTTAACTTAGGAAGGTGGTGACACCACATGCAGGTTAGTGTTCGCGACAACAATGTCGATCAGGCGCTCCGCGCTCTGAAGAAAAAACTGCAGCGCGAAGGCGTTTTTCGTGAAATGAAGCTCAAGCAACATTTCGAAAAGCCGTCCGAGAAGAAAGCGCGCGAGAAGGCCGAAGCGATTCGCCGTGCCCGGAAACTGGCGCGCAAGAAAGCGCAGCGCGAAGGCATGCTCTAAGAGCGTTCTCCGCAGTTTTTTGCGGCACGTTTGACGACCCCCGGGCAGATGCTTCGGGGGTTTGTCGTTTTTGATGGCCGTTGGCCTATCGGGTGCTTGGCAGAAAGAACCGCGATCAGCTCAGCTGGCAGAGCGGCGCATCCTGACGGATCGAGGTGACAAAGCGGCCCTCTGCGGTGTCGCGGATGCCATAGCCATAACCGCGCAGGCGATGTTTCCATTCGCGCTCGGACAGGGCAAGGTGACGTTCGCGCATCACGAGATTGCGAATTTCTGTGCTGCTGTCAGTCTGGTTCAGGTTCATTGTTTCTATCCCTGTTAAAATTTGCCTCTGACCTCAGGGATAGGTGACGGATGTGGCGGTAATCGTGCCGGATTATGGCAGTGCCGGGGAATTGTTGCGACGGGTTCAACGCGCCGCGGCATCGACACCGGGCAATTGCGCTGCATGGTCACGGCGCGCGGCGGCCGCTGCAATGAGCGCGCGAAAGATGCCCATTTGCCGATGCGCATAAAAGAGATGCTCAGGATGCCATTGCACGCCCAGGGCAAAAGGCTCTGTCACCCGCTCGATTGCCTGAATCATGCCCCCGCCGTCCCGTGCCGCGATGCGCAACCCCTCGCCCAAACGGTCCACGGCCTGCGTATGCAGGGCGTTCACCTTCATCGGCCTTGCCCCGGCGAGCTTTGCCAGGCGCGTGCCACGAACGATCTGCACGGTCTTGCGCGGGAGCACGGTGCGGATATGGTCGCTGGCGTGATAGGTCGCATAGGCATCCTGATGCAGCGTGCCACCAAGAGCGATGTTGAGCATCTGACTGCCGCGACAGATGCCCAAGACAGGCTTGAAATGCTCGAACGCTGAGAGCACCAACTTGCGCTCCAACGCATCTCGGTCAGGATCAAGGCGCGCGGATTTCACAAGCCGCCCGCCATAGAGGTCCGGCGAAATGTCATCCCCGCCACCGATGATAAGCCCGTCTACGGTGGTAATGTCGGCGACACGCCCCGCCTGCCACCGCAGGGCACGCCCGCCCGCCAGCCAGACATTGAGGGCAATGAGCGGAAAGATGCGCCACCCTGACCGGCGCGAAACAGTAACCCCGATTACGGGGCGGCGTGCGTTCATGTGCGAGCCAACCCCGCCGATTGCAGGATTCGACCCGCGCGATTGGCCCAGCTTTGACGCGAAAGGGTCAGCAGACCGTGATCGTCCAGCCATGCCTGTGACAGCCGTTTGAGCAGCGCCGTGTCGGCAGCCACCCGTTCCACCGTGAGCCAGCGTTGCCATTCATCGGCAATGGACCAGTCGGCTTCGTCGATCCGGCAATCGGGCAGACGGAAATGAAAGGTCGGGCGCGCAGAGGTCTTGTCGGTGATGGACGCCCTGATCCGCGCTGCATCGAAATGCGCAAAGAGCGGCAGCATGTCGAGACCACGATTTCGGCTGGGGGTGAGTTCGAGATAGAGACCTGTCACATGGTCGCGGCTGGCACCCGGTCCGGCCTTGATCAGCGCGCGAGTGAAATCTATCGGATAAGGATCGGTGAAGGGCAACACGCGACGTGACTCGTCAATCGGGTTGGACGCCCGCAACCAGTCTTCGATCAGGGCATAGGCCAGCAAGGGGCGCACCGTATCCGCGTCGGCGTCGCTGGCCATCTCGATGTTGAGATGCAGTCCAAAGCCAAAGAACCAGCCTGCGCCGCTACCCAAGGCCCCCGCATCCCGCAAGGCATTGCGCAGATCGTCAAGGCGGCCGAGGCCCTCCATGTCGAGTGGCGCGGTGACGATTTCGACCGGCACAACGTCGCGCCCCAGATCGAGCGTCAGATCGCGCAGCTTGCTCTGCTGGGCGTTGCGCAGGAAAATGTCCAGATAGATGTCGATCTGCCCGATCCGACTGTTTTCGACACGCCAGATATGGCTGTCGACCTGGGATGCGGTGCCATCCAGCGTGGTCGCACAGAGGCGCGCCACGTTCTCTACGGGCAAGCCACCAAGCTCGATCTCGACCCCGACAAGGCGGGGATCACCCTTGGCGTTCGTCGGCTGCGGCAGAGAGGGAAAGGCGGTCATGGGCCTAATGCCCCACCTCTGCCTCAATCTGAGCCCGGGATTTACGCGCGCGCTCGGTGGCAGATTTGAGCTGGCCGCAGGCGGCCATGATATCCTCGCCCCGTGGCGTGCGGATCGGGCTGGCATACCCGGCCTTGTAGATGATGTCGGCGAAACGCTCGATCCGCTCCCAATCGCTGCGCTGATAGGGGCTTCCGGGCCATTCGTTGAAGGGAATGAGATTGATCTTGGCCGGAATGCCCTTGATCAGTTGTACGAGACGGCGGGCATCGGCGTCACTGTCATTGACCCCTTTGAGCATGACATATTCAAAGGTGATGCGCTCGGAATTCGACAGGCGCGGATAGTCGCGCAGCGTCTCGAGCAGCGTGGCGATGTTCCATTTCTTGTTGATCGGCACCAGCGTGTCGCGCACCTCGTCGGTGGTGGCGTGAAAGCTCACGGCCAAGAGACAACCGATTTCCTCTGCCGTCTTGGCAATCTCAGGCACCACACCAGAGGTCGAAAGTGTGATGCGGCGGCGCGAGAGGGAAATCCCCTCGCCATCCATGGCGATCTTCATCGCATCGCGCACGTTGTCGAAATTATAAAGCGGCTCGCCCATGCCCATCAGGACGATGTTGCTGATGAGGCGCGGACGTTCGCCCGCAGGCTCGCCCGGTTTCGGCCATTCATTCAGGTCGTCGCGCGCCAGCATCACCTGCCCGATGATCTCACCTGCTGTAAGGTTGCGGACGAGTTTCTGTGTGCCGGTGTGGCAAAACGAACAGGTGAGCGTGCAGCCCACCTGAGAAGAAATGCACAGCGTGCCGCGATCGGTTTCGGGGATATAGACCACCTCTACCTCGTGACCGCCCGCGATGCGCACCAGATACTTTCGCGTGCCATCCGCGCTGACTTGCTTGCTCACGACTTCGGGGATCGCCACCACGAAGTTTTCGGACAATTGCGCACGATAGGCTTTGGCCAGATTGGTCATGGCATGGAAATCGCGCACGCCCCATTGATAAATCCATTGCCAGATCTGGTTGACCCGCATCTTGGCCTGCTTTTCCGGCGTGCCATGCGCGATCAGCACCTCGCGGAGCGCCTCACGCGTGAGCCCGACAAGGTTCACGGGCCCCTCGGGCAACTTGCGGGGGATTGTCAGAACATCCTGTGTGATCGGGGCGGTTTGGGTCATGGGCCTGTCGCAGTTCGGGCTGGGATATGATCCCATATAGGATTCGCGCACGGATTCCAAAGGGTTTGGCAGAGAGCGCCGCCAAACCCCGCGTTATCCAAGGCCTGCCGTGGTCTCATGCCCTGGCGTGTTGGCCCGCCATGACGCAGAGAAGCTCAAACATGATCGACGCGCCGAGAAACGCCGTGCCGCCAGAGGTGTCAAACGGCGGCGACACCTCCACCAGATCGGCGCCGATGATATTGACCCCTTCTAGCCCGCGCACCACCTGCAACGCCTGATAGCTGTTGGGGCCGCCCACCTCGGGTGTGCCGGTGCCGGGCGCAAACGTGGGATCAACAAAATCGATGTCGTAGCTGACATAGGTTTCGCCCGCGCCCGCTATCTCGCGCGCCTCGGCCATCACATCCTCGGGGCCGCGTGCGTGGAATTCCTCGATCAGGATCAGGCGGATACCGACGGCCGCCGCGAAATCGCGATCCTCGGTGTCATACATGGTACCGCGTAGCCCGATCATCACCACGCGCTTCGGATCGAGCAGCCCTTCCTCGACGGCGCGCCGGAACGGGGTGCCGTGGGTATACATCGTACCGCCGAAATAGGAGTGATAGAGGTCGGTATGGCTGTCGAAATGGATCATGCCGACGGGGGCCCGACGGGCGAGCGCGCGCAACACCGGCAAGGTCGAAAGGTGATCGCCACCTGCCGTCAGGGGAGTGATGCCGGCCTCTGTCACGCCATCGTAGAACTCGGTGATCCGGCGCATGCTGTCCATGATATCCGCCGGGTTCGGCCCCACATCCCCCAGATCGGCGCAATTCACCGCCTCGAACGGGCGCATGCCGGATGTCGGATGCTGCGCGCGGATCATGGTGGAGGCATCGCGCAACTGGCGGGGGCCGTGGCGCGGACCGGGGCGATTGGTGGTGCCACTGTCCCACGGCACACCGATCACGCCGATCTGCACCTCGTCAAACCTTGCATGCCCTGTGGGCACATAGGGCAGGCGCATGAAGGTGGGCACACCGGCAAAGCGCGGGAGTTCGAACCCGGACACCGGATGAAAGAAGGGATCGGAGGTCATGATAATCCTTTCAGGCGTTTGCGAGAGGTGACGGCGCCGTCGCCCTGCGCCGCGATGCGGGCGATGGCATCCGCGATGGGTTCATGGGCCACGGCCATGTGATGCGCGTTGGCATGGAGGAGCGTGCCGGGATCAGACACCCACGCCACATGCCCGCGCCAAAAAAGAAGATCGCCGCGTCGGAGCGGCGCAGTATCTGACAGGTGTTCCCCCAGCCCTTGCTCTTGCGGGCCACTGTCACCGGGGCAGGCGATGCCGCAGGCCAGGCATCCTGCCTGCACCAGACCAGAGCAGTCGATCCCGAAACTCGAATTGCCACCCCAAAGATAGGGGGTGCCAAGATAAATCTCGGCCACGGCGACAGGATCGGCCGCATGCACAGCCAGAGCCGTCAGATGCGCCCGCGGGACATAGCCTTGCGATGTTTCGGCAAAGCGTCCCTCGTCAGAAAGCACCTCAAGACACGCACCGTGACCAAGACTGAACAGCTCACGGGCCTTGAAATCCGGCTTGGGGTAGACATGCGTCGCGCGGGCGCTGACGCGGTGTGTGACGATCCCCTCTGTCAGCGCCGCCATGGGCACAAATCCCGGATAGCCGTCGCGGGCGGCGCGGACCTCTGCCCAGCCATCCGTGACGCCGGTCACGGTCACGGCCTCTCCCATCAAAAGTTGCCTGTCGCGCGGACCATCCGGGCAACGCAAGAGGTCAACGAGAGGCATGGCAATGAGGCGGCTTGCGGTCACAGCCCCAGCACCTCGGGTATAGCCTCCAGCAATGCGCGGGCGCCCATGCCGACACCGCCCTTGGGGCGGGCGGGGGCAGCCGTCGGCGTCCAGCCGTAGATGTCGAAATGGCTGTAGTTCAGCCCACCCGCAAAGCGCCGCAGGAAAAGCGCAGCGGTGATCGAGCCTGCAAAGCCCCCCGAAGGCGCGTTGTCGAGATCGGCAATCCCCGGCTCGATCATCGCCTCGTAGGGGGTATGGAAGGGCAGACGCCAGACCGGATCGGCCACGCGCGCCGCTGCGGCCTCAAGTGCCTCGGCAAAACGGGCATCGTCGGTGTAATAGGGCGAAAGATCCGGCCCAAGCGCCACACGCGCGGCCCCGGTAAGCGTCGCCATCGAGATCATCAGATCAGGCGCATCCTCGGCCCCAAAGGCCAGAGCATCCGCCAGAACCAACCGCCCCTCGGCATCGGTGTTGTTGACCTCGACCGTCAGCCCGTTGCGCGCGGTCAGGATGTCGCCGGGACGAAAGGCATTGCCTGCAACCGCGTTCTCCACCGCCGGGATCAGCACGCGCAATTGCACCGGCAGACCGAGCGCCATGATCATATGCGCCAGCCCCAGAACCGTGGCCGCCCCGCCCATGTCCTTTTTCATCAACCCCATGGAAGAGCCGGGCTTGAGATTGAGCCCGCCGGTGTCGAAACAGACCCCCTTGCCCACAAGCGTCAGTTTGGGCCCCGTCTTGCCCCACCGCATATCCATGAGGCGCGGGGGCACGGCAGAGGCGCGTCCGACGGTGTGGATCAGCGGAAAATTCTGCGCCAGCAGGTCTTCGCCCCGCACGCAGGTCACGTGTGCGCCGTTCTGTTCAGCGATGGCAACGCAAGCGGCCTCAAGGGCATCGGGGCCAAGATCATTGGCCGGGGTGTTGATGAGATCGCGGGTCAGCGCCTCACCCGCCGCAATGATCTCCAGCCGCGCGGCGTCAATACCCGCGGGTGCGACCAGCCGCGCCTTGGCCGGGGACTGGGCGCGATAGCGCTCGTAGGCGTAGTGCGACAAAAGCCAGCCCAAGCACTCGGTCTCGGCCTGATCCTCGGGCAGACCTACGACCCGATAGGTGCCTGCGGGCAAGGCCGCAGCGATCCCCGCCAGATGAAACCGGCCCCGCGCACGCGTCGCTGCCGTTCCATAACCGCCCAAGGCCATGGCAATGCCACCTGCCGTATCGGGCACGATCAGCACACGCCCAAGCGCCCCTGTGAACCCCATTGCACGCACCCAAGCTGCAATTTCGGGGCCCTGTTCGGCCAGCCAACCCTCAAGCATCTCCTCCGCCACAAGGTGCAGTGGCAAGGCGGGCGTTTCGGGGGCGGCGAATCTGAGGCTCATTCTGTCGGACCTTCTGGCAGGAATATTGCGCGCCAGCCTAGCCACGATTGCGCCGCCTGCAACCCGTCATTTGACCCGGTCACAAGGGCAGGTCGGACATATCCCAGATTTCGCAAAGCGAGCGCTCACCGATCCGCAGCAGCCGCGCAAAGGTCGCGGCAAGGGCATTGGCATCACCTGCGTCGATAGAGCCGGTTACATCCCCCGCCACCCGCGCCAGATGCAGCATACCGATCTGATCCGCGATGGCGATCAGGCTGCGCGTGCATTTGCGCAGATCAGCTATTTGCCCCTCACGGTAAAGCCGCTCGGCATGGGTAAGCCGCGCCGCCAGTTCCTCGAGCGCGCGACACACCACATCCTCGGCATTTGCCTCACCCAATTGCAAGTAGAGTGCCGCAAGCCGATGCGCGTCGAGCCGCACCTGCTCCTGTTGTTTCAGCAATGTCACTTGGTCCACATTCTCACCCACATTGTCAGTTTGCCCCCACGGCGCGGGCAGAATGACACTGTCGCGGTTCCCAAATGGTTTCCGGCGGCGCAAATTGTCACTCGAATTCGAGGCGAATCCCGACTATTGACCAGTCGATTGCCCAAACCCCGGGAGAGACCATGGAACATGCCCGCCCCCTGCCCGCCTATCTGGTGCACCGCTTTCATGGCTGGAAGGCCACGAGCTATACCGAGAACCAGTCATGGTATCGGCATCTGGCGCAGCAGGGTCAGCACCCCCGCGCCATGGTGATTTCCTGCTGCGACAGCCGGGTGCACGTAACGTCGATCTTTGGCGCGGATCAGGGAGAGTTCTTTATCCACCGCAATATCGCCAACCTCGTCCCGCCTTATGTGAGTGATGGTGCCCAGCACGGCACCTCGGCGGCGGTGGAATATGCGGTGACGGCGCTTAAGGTGGCGCATGTCATCGTGATTGGTCATTCTGCCTGCGGCGGGGTCAAGGGCTGCCTTGATATGTGCTCGGGCCATGCACCGGAGCTGGAAAAGCAGACCAGCTTTGTCGGGCGGTGGCTCGACATCCTGCGGCCCGGATATGAGCGGGTCAGGGATATGGCAGATGCCGCAGCCCAGATGAATGCGCTGGAAAAACAGGCGGTGGTGATCTCGCTCGAAAATCTGATGACGTTTCCGTTCGTGGCCAAGGCCGTGTCAGAGGGCGCGCTTACGCTTCACGGGCTGTGGCACGAAATAGGCTCCGGGGCACTGGAACAATATAGCGGCAATCAGGACGCATTCGTGCCGCTTTGAGTGAAACCCCCGGCACGCAATCTGGGCGCCGGGGGTTGCTGACTTCAGGCTGCGGCCGCCTGCCCGCCAAAGCGCCCATAAAAGCTTTGGGTCTTGTCTGCCATCTCTCGCAGCAGTTTGGGCGTTGTGAAACGCGGACCGAATTTCTCGGCCAACTGGTCGCAACGCTCTGCGGCATAGGGCGTGCCGATGATGTCGAGCCAGGCAAACGGCCCGCCCGACCAAGGCGCAAAGCCCCAGGCCAGAATTGCGCCCACGTCGCCTTCGCGGATGTCCTCGAGCACACCCTCCTCCAGCGCACGCACCGCTTCGAGGACTTGCGCAAACATCAGGCGATGCTGAACCTCATGCAGATCGGGCTGCTCTGCGGCGCGGGGGTACTTGGTGGCCAGACCAGGCCAATAGCCCAACCGCTTGCCCTTTTCGTCATAGTCAAAGAACCCGGCCTTGGACTTGCGCCCCAGACGCCCCTCGCCTTCCATGTAGAAGATCACCTCGTCGACAGCGGCATCCGGATAGGCATCGCCCATGGCCGCCTTGGTGGCGCGGGCGATTTTCGCACCCAGATCAATCGAGGTTTCATCGACCAGCTGCAGCGGCCCCACCGGGAACCCAAGCTGCCGCGCGGCATTGTCGATGAGCGCGGGTGCCACGCCCTCGGCCACCATCCGCAGCCCCTCGTTGATATAGGGAATGATGCAGCGGTTGCAGTAGAAGAAGCGCGCGTCATTGACCACGATCGGCGTCTTGCGGATTTGCCGGACGTAATCCAGCGCCTTGGCGACAGCGCGCGGGCCGGTTTTCGCACCTTTGATGATCTCGACCAGCATCATCTTTTCCACCGGCGAGAAGAAGTGGATACCGATGAAGTTCTCGGGGTTGTCCGAGGCTTTCGCAAGTTCGGTGATCGGCAGAGTGGACGTATTGGTGGCAAAAATGCACTCTTTGTCCACAACCTTGAGCACCTCTTTGGTAACTTCGGCCTTGACCTTCGGGTCCTCGAACACCGCTTCGATGATCAGGTCGCAGCCCTTGAGCGCCGCGTAATCGGTCGTCGCGGTTATGAGGTCCAGCGTCGCCGCCTTCTTTTCTGCCGTGGCCTTGCCACGCTTGATGCCCTGATCCATGAAATCGGCAGTATAGGATTTGCCCTTGTCCGCCGCCTCTTGTTTCTGGTCGATCAGCACGACCTGCATGCCCGCCATGGCGGAGACAAGAGCGATGCCCGCCCCCATCATGCCCGCGCCCATCACGCCGACCTTCTTGACCTTTTGATCGGGCACGTCGGGGCGGTTGGCGCCCTTTTCCAACGCCTCCTTGTTGATGAAAAGCGAGCGGATCATGGCACTGGAACTTGGGTTCATCAGCACATTGACGAACCAGCGCGCCTCGATCTTGAGAGCGGTGTCAAAGGGCACGAGTGCGCCTTCATAAACCGCTGACAAAAGCGCCTTGGCCGCCGGGAACGCACCTTGGGTCTTGCCATTGACCATGGCCGACGCGCCGACGAATGTCATGAAACCCGCCGGGTGATAGGGCGCGCCGCCGGGCATCTTGTAGCCCTTGTCATCCCAGGGCTTGACGATCACGGGGTTGCTCAGAACCCACTCGCGCGCTTTCTCGATCAGTTGATCGGCGGGCACCACCTCATCGACCACGCCGGCGGCCTTGGCCTTTTTCGGGTCGTTCAGCTTGCCTTCAAGCAGGAGAGGCGAGGCCGCCATCGCGCCCAACTTGCGCACAAGACGTGTTGTGCCGCCCGCGCCGGGGAATATCCCGACCATGATCTCGGGCAGGCCGATTTTGGCCGAGGGGTTGTCGGCGGCAAAGATGCGGTGACAGGCAAGCGGAATTTCAAGGCCAATACCAAGCGCCGTGCCGGGCAGAGCCGCGGCAATCGGCTTGCCGCCCTTGTTGGTCTTGGGGTCCATGCCCGCGCGCTCGATCTTGCGCAGGATGGCATGCATCCCCATCACCCCGTCAAAGAGCCCCTTGGCGGGATTGTCGCCCGCGTCATCGCGCATCTTGGCGATGATGTTGAGGTCCATGCCCCCCGCGAACGAGCCCGGCTTGCCCGAGGTGAGGACCACACCCTTGACGCTCTCATCCGCCAAGGCCTTGTCAATCAGCGCCTCAAGGTCAAGAAAACCCTGGCCGTTCATCACGTTCATCGACTTGCCAACGGTGTCCCATGTGATGATGGCAACGCCGTCACCGTCGATTTCCATTGTAAAATCAGTCATATCTTACTCTCCGATCTGGTCAGCCGTCAGCGGACTGCCATCTTTGCGGGTAAAGGTGTAACCGGCCGCGTCCATCGACACCTTCATGTCGATGTCGCTGTAATATCCGGTCTCTGTTTCGGTTCGTGTGCCCACCACCAGAAAAAAAGCGGGCGCCTCGGTCTTGTTCACTAAGTGATGGCCATTGGCCTCGCCTGCCGGGAAAGTGGCACAATCCCCAACCTGCATCATGTGCTCGCCCTGATCGTCAATCAGGGTGCAGGTGCCTTCCGTCACCATCACGAACTCGTCCTGCTGCATGTGGTAATGACGCAAGGACGAGATCGCACCGGGATCAAGCCGTACGAGGTTGACGCCGTATTGGTTGAGCCCGCCTGCATCGCCCAAGGCCTGGCTGCTGCGCCCGGCCATGGCCGCGGCCAGCTTGCCGGGATAGCTTGAGCCGCCCTTGAACGGGATCTTGGAAAGGTCCAGCTTTGGCATCAGACGCGCTCGATGATCGTGGCGGCCCCCATGCCGGATGCGATACAGAGCGTGGCAAGACCCGTGCCTTTGCCCGTGCGCTCCAACTCATCCAGCAGCGTGCCGATGATGATGGCGCCCGTGGCCCCGAGCGGATGGCCCATGGCGATTGCGCCGCCGTTCACATTGACCAGACCGGGGTCGACCTCGAAGGCCTGCTGAAAGCGCAGAACAACGCTGGCGAAGGCCTCGTTTACCTCGAAGAGGTCGATGTCGGAGATCGCCATCCCGCTGTCGGCGAGGATTTTCTGCGTGGCAGGCACCGGGCCGGTCAGCATGATCGTGGGATCGGTGCCGATCTTGCAGGTCTGCACGATCCGCGCGCGGGGCTTGAGGCCCCACTTTTCACCAAACTCCTTGGACCCAATGAGCACACCCGCCGCGCCATCGACGATGCCCGAGGAATTGCCCGCGTGGTGGATATGGTTGATCCGCTCCAGATGGGGATACTTCATCTTGGCGATGGCATCAAAACCCGGCATCACCTCGCCCATCGCCTGAAAGGCAGGGGTCAGGGCACCGAGCGTCTGCATGTCAGTGCCGGGGCGCATGTATTCGTCATGGTCCAGAATGGTCAGCCCGTTCTGATCCTGCACCTCGATGATGGAGTTCGCGAACCGCCTGTCATCCCAGGCCGCCTTGGCGCGGCGCTGCGACTCCATCGCGAGCGCGTCCGCCTCATCCCGGCTGAACCCGTATTCGGTGGCGATGATGTCCGCGGAAATACCCTGCGGGACGAAATAGGTCTCCATCGCAATCGACGGGTCTACGGCAATCGCCGCACCGTCGCTGCCCATGGCAACGCGGCCCATCATCTCGACCCCGCCTGCAATATAGGCGTCACCGGCCCCGCCCTTGATCTGGTTGGCGGCAAGGTTCACCGCCTCCATGCCAGAGGCGCAAAAGCGGTTGATGGCAAGGCCGGGAATGCTCTCATCCAGATCAGAGGCGAGCACGGCAGTCCGCGCAAGGCAGCCGCCCTGCTCCATCACCTGCGTGACATTGCCCCAGATCACGTCCTCGACGGCATGACCATCGAAACCGTTGCGGGACTTGAGCGCATTGAGCACCTGCGCCGAGAGGCGCGCAGCCGTGACCTCGTGCAGCGCGCCATCCTTGCGGCCCTTGCCGCGCGGCGTGCGCACGGTGTCGTAGATATAAGCGTCAGACATATCGGTCTCCTTCGTTCAGGCGCGGTCAGCGGGGCTGCCGGGCATCAGGTCATAGGGGTGTTTCCAGCCGGGCGCGGCGCTGATGTTGCTCAGCCACCGGTCGATATTGGGCCACTCGGCGCGGTCAAAGCCGAAGGGTTCGGGATAAAAGAGATACCCACAGCAGCTCAGATCCGCATTGGTGATCGCGTCTCCCACGATCCAGTCGCGCCCCTCAAGATGGGTGTCGAGGGTGGTATAGGCGGCCTTGAGACGACCTTGGGAAAAGGGGATCACCGCCTCCGGGCGCTTGTCCTCGGGCAGGAAGTTCATCAAGAACCGCGTCATGCCGGCCTGAGAGCTGAGCTTGTGATTGTCCCAGAACACCCAGCGCATCACCTCGCGTGCCTCCTCGGGCGTGGTTCCGCCGAACTTGCCGGTCTTCTCGGTGATATACATCTGCATGACACCCGATTGAGTCAGCGTCACGTCGCCATCGACCAACACCGGCACCTCGCCCATGACGTTGATCTTGCGGAACTCTGGCGTGCGGGTCTCACCTCCGAAGAAATCGACATAGACCGGTTCCCATGCCAGTCCGCTCATTTCCAGCGCAAGCGCCGCCTTGTAGGCGTTGCCGCTTTCGCCCATGCAATAGAGTTTGATCGTCATGCTCCCGCTCCTGATGCTCGCGTGAGTTTCAAGTATTTTTGCCAAGAAGAAGCAGGGAATTCACCCACCCTCAACGTGAACACGGTTTCATTGCCGGTGCGCAAAGGGCCGAAGCGCCGATGACCGCCCATGGAAAGATTCTGCTCTCTCGCCGGTTTGCGCAGCACCGGGCCTTCTTCTTGGCGAAAATACTCTCGCCGAAGGCATCCTGAAAGCAAGGTCGGGCACAGGATCATGCGGTTTTCTCCGACGCGAAGCCACGCGCGATCAGCTCTTTCATGATCTCGT
Source organism: Roseovarius sp. (assembly GCF_027019125.1). Lineage (GTDB taxonomy): Bacteria > Pseudomonadota > Alphaproteobacteria > Rhodobacterales > Rhodobacteraceae > Roseovarius. Next base: position 106,782 of record NZ_JALUXE010000028.1, read on the forward strand.
TGGTGCCGCCATAGATGCGCTGCACGCGGGCATCGGCCCACATTTCTGCGATGTCGTATTCCTGCATATAGCCATAGCCGCCATGCAGTTGCAGACAATCATCCAGCACCTCGCCTTGGCTATCAGTCAGCCAGTATTTGGCCATCGCGGCCTTCTCTACGCTGAGGTCGCCGCGCATATGCTCATTAATGCACGCATCCAGAAACGCGCGGCAGACGGCGGTCTTGGTCTGGCATTCAGCCAGCTTGAAGCGGGTATTCTGGAACTGAAGAACCGGGCCACCAAAGGCCTGACGCTCCTTGCAATAGGTGATCGTGCGCTCTACCGCGCCCTCCATCGCCCCTTGCGCACCGCAGGCGATGATCAGGCGTTCCTGCGGCAATTGCTGCATCATCTGATAAAAGCCGCGCCCCTCTTCGCCGCCAAGGATGTTTTCTGGCGGGATCTCGACGTTGTCGAAGAACAGCTCGGACGTGTCGCCCGCGTGCATCCCGACCTTTTCAAGGTTGCGCCCGCGCGTGAAACCCTGCGCGCCTTCGGTTTCCAGAACCACCAGCGAGATGCCCTTGGCCCCCTCCTTGGGGTCGGTCTTGGCCGCGACGATGATCAGCTCGGCATGCTGGCCGTTGGTGATAAAGGTCTTTTGCCCCGAAAGCCGATAAGCGTTGCCATCCCGGATGGCGCGGGTCTTGATGCCCTGCACATCCGATCCGGCGGCAGGCTCGGTCATGGCGAGCGCGCCGACCATCTCGCCCGAGACCATCTTGGGCAGCCATTTCTGCTTTTGCGCCTCGGACCCATAAGCGAGAATATAATGTGCGACGATGCCGGAATGGATGGGATTGCCCCAGCTTGCCAGATTGGCGCGGGCCTGTTCGATGCAGATGACTGCTTCATGCCCGAAATCGCCGCCCGCGCCGCCATATTCCTCGGGGATGGACGGGCAGAGCAGGCCAAGGGCCCCCGCCTCAAGCCAGCAGTCGCGGTCCATGATCCCCGCCTTGCGCCAACGGGCAAAATGCGGCCGCCATTCCTCGGTGATGAACTTGGCGGTCATGTCCGAGAGCATCCGGTGCTCGTCTGTCATCCAGGTCATGGCCGGGCCTCCCTTCCCTTTGCCGCCTTAGCGTTTGCGTGCCTCAAGTTCGGAATTGAAGAGCCTGAGACGGTGCGCAAAGGTTTCTTCATTGATCACGCTGTCGAAATTCTCGAAGAGAAAAGACAGCGCCTCGCCCTCATCCAGCCCCGAGTCCTGCGCAAATCGGCGCAAGCGGCGGTAGCCATCCTCGGTCATCGCCGCATTGAAGCGGCGCGTGAGGCGAAAGCGTTTCGGCATCTGTCCCTCCTTCTTCGCGGTCTCTCCTCAGAACGCTTCGGCCTCAAGAGCCATGACCGTGTCGGCACCGCTCTGGATACGTGCCAGATGCAAGGCCGTCGCGGGCAGGCGGCGCTTCATGTAGAAGCGGCCCGTCGCCAGCTTGGTCTTGTAGAATGCCTCATCCGAGGTGCCGGCATCGAGCGCCGCGTGGGCCGCCTTCGCCATCCGCGCCCACATCAGGCCAAGGCAGACATGACCGAAGAGGTGCATGAAGTCATAGGAGCCAGCGAGCGCCGCATTGGGATTCTTCATCCCGTTCTGCATGAAGAACATGGCAGAGGCTTGCAAATCCTTGGACGCAGCCTTGAGCGGATCAAGGAAATCGGCCTTGAGCGCTTCGTTGCCCTCGTTCTCCTTGAGGAAGGTCTTGACCAGTTCGAAGAAGGCCATGACGTGTTTGCCGCCGTCCTGTGCCAGCTTGCGGCCCACAAGATCGAGCGCCTGAACGCCGTTGGCCCCTTCGTAGATCATGGCAATGCGGGCGTCGCGGGTGAACTGCGACATGCCCCATTCCTCGATATAGCCGTGGCCGCCGTAAATCTGCTGCGCCAGCACGGTCATGTCGTAACCTTCGTCGGTGAGAAAGCCCTTGATCACCGGCGTCATCAGCGAAATCAGACCTTCGGCAGCGGCATCATTACCACGATGCGAACGGTCGATGAGTTCCGCGCCCCAGAGCATGAAGGCGCGCGCACCCTCGATAAAGCTCTTTTGATCCATCAGCGAGCGACGGATGTCGGGATGCACGATCAGCGGGTCGGCGGGCCCGTTGGCATTCTCCGCACCGGTCACGGCACGGCCCTGGAGCCGGTCCTTGGCATAGGCCAATGCGTTTTGATAAGCGACCTCAGCCTGCGCCAGACCCTGCATGCCGACGCCGATCCGCGCCTCGTTCATCATGGTGAACATCGCCCGCATGCCCTTGTGCTCTTCACCCAAGAGCCAGCCGGTGGCCCCGTCATAGTTCATCACACAGGTGGAATTGCCGTGAATCCCCATCTTTTCCTCGATCTTGCCGCAGCTCACGCCATTGCGGTCGCCGAGACTGCCATCCTCTTTGACGATGAATTTCGGCACGATGAAGAGCGACACGCCCTTGATCCCCTCGGGGCCACCGGGGATCTTGGCCAGAACGAGGTGGATGATGTTGTCGGCCATGTCATGCTCGCCGGAAGAGATAAAGATCTTCTGCCCGGTGATCTTGAAGCTGCCATCACCTTGCGGTTCGGCCTTGGTGCGCATGAGGCCCAGATCGGTGCCGCAATGCGGCTCGGTCAGGTTCATGGTGCCGGTCCACTCACAGTTGGCCATTTTCGGCAGGTAGGTGGCCTTTTGATCGTCGGTGCCATGCACAAGGATCGCCGAGGCCGCGCCATGGGTCAGACCCTGATACATGGTAAAGGCCTGATTGGCGGCCGAGAACATCTCGCCCACGGCAGTGCCGAGGATATAGGGCATGTATTGCCCGCCGAATTCCTCGGGCAAGTCGAGTGCTGTCCAACCACCTTCTTTCATCTGTTCAAAGGCCTCTTTAAAGCCCTTCGGCGTGCGCACCACACCGTTTTCCAACACGCAGCCCTCGGTATCGCCCACGGCATTGAGCGGCATCAGCACCTCAGAGGCAATCTTGCCCGCTTCTTCCAGAACGGCCTTGGTAAAGTCGGGCTCAAGCTCGGCATAGCCGGGCGTGCTCTGTTCGGACACGTTCAGAACCTCGTGCAGCACAAATTGCATGTCACGGGTGGGGGCGGTGTAACTTGGCATATGTCTCTCTCCCTAAAACAGGTGCCGGACCGGATTACTCGGCGGCTTTTTGGCTGGTCTTGAGCGAGGCCAGCATGCGCTCGCCCCATATCATCTGTTCGCGCAGCTCAGAGATTGCGGCCTCCAGCTCGTCGCGCTGTTTCTCCATCTCGGCCAGACGCGTGCGCGCAACATCGTAGGCGCGGGCAATCTGGCTGTGCTGCTGATCCCCTTTGTCATAGAGATCGAGCAATTGGCGCAGGTCCTCGAGGCTGAAACCGAAACGCTTGCCGCGCTGGATCAGTTTCAGCCGGGCCCGGTCACGCCGGGTAAAGAGCCGCTTCTGCCCGACCCGGCGGGGCGAGAGCAGTTCCTTGGCCTCATAGAAGCGCAGGGTGCGGGGCGTTACATCGAACGCCTCGCACATCTGGCGAATGGTCATCATATCGTCGGTCATCGGTTTACCCATGTCACAGCGCATTTGCCGACAATCTGCGGATCATGGGCCATGGTTACAACAGCCGGATGGCTTTACGTAACCACTACGTCGCGTCACTTTTAAGTTGACGTAAGATAAGGCAAGGTAAGCAGGGCGATGCGGAAATATTCTTGCCCTCGCGTCAGCCTTTTACCCGAGACTCGCGGCGGTATCGTCGCGCAGTTTCTTGAGTTCGGCCATTGCTTCGTCAATCTGACGGCGCTGTTCGGCCAATTCCGCAAGCTGCCGGTCGGCCAGGTCTATCCAACTGCGCATCTGCGCATTGGTGCCCTCTTTCTCGTAGATGAGAAGCCATTGCCGGATCTCTTCCAGCGCAAAACCGAACTTGCGGCCGCGCAAGATCAGCGTCATGCGCGCACATTCGCGCGGGCCGTACCATCGCGCGCGGCCATCGCGCTCAGGCTCCAGAAGTTCGATATATTCATAATATCGCAGGGTGCGCGGCGTCACATCATAGGTCGCGCACATTTCCTTGAAGGACAGTTTCTTATCCGACATGGTCAGCCCTCCCGTTGTGCAGACGTTAGGACCAAGACGCGGCCCTTGCAACCGGTGCTCTTGCAGCTTGGGCAGATTAGGGATCATAAAGGGCGCATCACGATCCGCGGGGAACAGCATGACCGACGCCAAGACCAAGATCGCACAGCAGTTCATGCAGGCCCTGCCCCATGCCCGCGCCCTTGGCATGCGGCTGGTCTCTATGGGGGATGGTCAGGCCGAGATCGAGATGGATTACGATCCACGCTTTGTCGGCGACCCCGAAACCGGGGTGATTCACGGCGGGGCGGTTTCGGCCCTGATGGATACGTGTTGCGGGGCGGCGGCCATGAGCCATCCGGCCTCGCCCGGCGGCACCGCCACCATTGACCTGCGCATTGATTACATGCGCCCGGCAACACCGGGGCAGCGCATCCGCGCCCATGCGGACTGTTACCACATCACGCGATCCGTGGCCTTTGTCCGGGCCAAGGCGATGGATGAGGATGAGGCGCGCCCGGTGGCGACGGCCACAGGCACCTTTACCGTGGAGGGCAAATGATGGCCCGCCCCCGTCCCGAACCCGTGCAGGTGGTCAAGCAGCGGCGCGATGCGGCGCTGAAGGCCTTGGTCGAAGGGGTGCCCTATATCGGCTTTCTCGGGGTGCAGTTCGATCGGCGGGGGGATGAGTTGACCGCCCTGATGCCCTTCGAGGAAAAGTTGATCGGCAACCCTCTGTTGCCCGCGCTGCATGGCGGGGCGACGGCGGCGTTTCTCGAAATCACCGCCATCATCGGACTGAGCTGGGGGATGCTCTGGGAAGAGATCGAAAGCGGCGCGTTCGACCCTGAGGCGATTGTCGGCGGCAAGCTGCCAAGATTGCCAAAAACCATTGATTTTACAGTGGATTACTTGCGCTCCGGCCTGCCGCGCGATGCCTATGCGCGGGCACAGGTCAACCGCTCTGGCCGGCGCTATGCCTCTGTGCATGTCGAGGCGTGGCAGGACAATCGCAGCCGTCCCTTTGCCCAGGCGACCGGGCATTTCCTGATGCCGCGTCGCGATGGCTGAGGTCGCGCGGGCGGTCACGCATGCCCGTGTCCTTAAAATTGCGCTGCCCATCGTGATTTCCAATGCCACGGTGCCGATCCTCGGCGCGGTGGATACTGGCGTGGTCGGGCAGTTGGGGGCGGCGGCACCGATAGGCGCGGTGGGCATTGGCGCCGTCATAATTACCGGAATTTATTGGATTTTCGGATTTCTCCGGATGGGCACCACGGGGTTGACAAGCCAAGCGCAGGGGGCCGGTCAGGCGGGCGAGGTCGCGGCGCTCTTGACGCGGGCGCTGTTGATCGGCTTTGCCGGTGGGCTGGCCTTTATCGCCCTGCAAGTCCCTGTTTTCTGGGCCGCTTTTCAGATTTCTCCGGCCAGCGAAGAGGTAGAAACCCTCGCCCGGGAATACATGGCAATCCGGGTCTGGAGCGCCCCGGCGATGATCGCGCTCTTTGGCATGACCGGGTGGCTGATCGCACAGGAACGCACACGGGCGGTTCTACTGCTGCAACTGGTGATGAATGGCATAAATATCCTTTTGGATCTGTGGTTTGTCCTGGGGCTCGACTGGGGTGTCGCGGGCGTCGCGCGGGCGACGGTGATTGCCGAATGGGGCGGTTTGGCGCTTGGCTTCTGGTTTTGCCGCGATGCGTTTGCCGTGCCTGCATGGTGCGACTGGCCAAGGGTATTTGACCGGGAGCGGTTGAAAAACATGGCCTCAGTCAACGGAGATATTCTGCTTAGATCATTGATGTTGCAGATTATTTTCATCTCTTTCCTGTTCTGGGGCAGCGATTTTGGCGATGTCACGCTGGCGGCAAACCAGGTGCTGTTGCAGTTCCTGAGCATTACCGCACATGCGCTGGATGGGTTTGCCTTTGCCGCCGAGGCGCTGGTGGGGCAGGCGTTTGGCGCGCGTTCTGTGGCGCATCTGCGGCGGGGGGCGCTGTTGACGAGCATCTGGGGCGTCGTGGTCTGTGTCGCATTGGCCATTGCCTTTGCCAGCTTTGGCGGGGTGCTGATCGATCTCATGGCCAAGGCCCCAGAGGTTCAGATAGAGGCGCGCAACTATCTGATATATATGACACTTGCGCCCATTCTCGGGCTGGCGGCCTATATGCTGGACGGGGTATTCATCGGGGCCACGCGCACCCGCGACATGCGCAACATGATGGCGCTGAGCCTCTTGGTCTATGTCGCCGCAGCACTCGCACTGGCCCCTTCGATGGGCAATCACGGCCTGTGGCTGGCGCTTTTGATCAGTTTCGTGGCGCGTGGCGTGACGCTGGCGCTGCGCTATCCGGCGCTGGAACGGGCGGCGCAGGGGTTTACAGACCTTACAAAATCCCCCTCGATTTCGTAAGGTCGCGGTGCCGGTTTGCCGCGCCTGACGGCTGCGGACTGACGGAACGGGAACCATGCTGCATATCACCGATCAGATCGCCATCCAGGACTGGGAATTGACCGAGCAGTTCATCCGCGCCTCGGGGCCGGGCGGGCAGAATGTCAACAAGGTGTCGAGCGCCGTCGAATTGCGGTTCGAGGCCGAGCGGTCGCCCAACCTGCCCGCTCCGGTCAAGACGCGGTTGCGCCGGCTGGCCGGGCGGCGCTGGACCAAGGAGGGGGCGGTCGTGCTGCAATGCGACGAGACCCGAAGCCAGACCCGCAACCGGGAAATCGTGCGCGAGCGTTTGGCCGATCTCATCCGCCAGGCCCTGATCGCGCCGAAACGACGGGTGGCGACCAAGCCGACACTGGGATCCCAGAAACGCCGCCTTGCCGCAAAGAAGCAGCGTGGCGCGGTCAAGGCGCTGCGCGGTCAGGTCGAGGGGGAGGAGTGAGCGCGCGAAACCCTGCGCAGAGGTGGCGCGACGTCGCGCTTGACGCGGCGGCAGGACTGGGGTGATCTGGCCAAATCTTTGAGGAGAACGACAATGGGTTTGCCCGCAATCACGGGAACGGGCGTGTTCACGCCATCCGAGGTGATCACCAACGAGGAACTGGTCGCAGCCTTCAACGCCTATGCCGAAGCGTTCAATGCGCGCCACGCGTCAGAGATCGCTGCGGGGGAGATCGAAGCCAAGGGCATGTCCTCACCCGAATTCATCGTGAATGCGTCGGGGATCGAGCGGCGGCATGTGATGGACAAGAGCGGCGTGCTCGATCCCGAGGTGATGCATCCGCTGTTGCGGCAGCGTCGGGATGACGAGCCGGGGATCATGGCGGAAATGGCGATGGATGCCTGCGCGCAAGCGCTTGCTCAGGCCGGGCGCGAGGCGTCAGAGGTCGATCTGATCATCTGCGCCGCCTCGAACCACGAGCGGCCCTATCCGGCCATTGCCATCGAGATACAGCAGCTTTTGGGCGCGGGGGGCTTTGCCTTTGACATGAATGTCGCCTGTTCCTCGGCCACCTTCGGGATTCAGGCCGCCGCCGACATGATCCGGGGCGGGTCTGCGCGGCGGGCGCTGGTGGTCAGCCCCGAAATCTGTTCCGGGCATCTGGAATGGCGCGACCGCGATTGTCATTTCATCTTTGGCGATGTCTGCACCGCAGTTCTGATCGAGGCGGTGGAAGAGGCCAAGGGGCCGCATTTCGTGATCCGCTCCACGCGCTGTGCCACGCAGTTTTCCAACAATATCCGCAACAACAACGGGTTTCTGCGGCGCACCCGCCCGGACGGGCTGGCGGACCGGCGCGACATGCAATTCGTGCAGGAGGGGCGCAAGGTGTTCAAGGAGGTGTTGCCGATGGTTTCGGCGCATATTCTGGCGCATCTGGAGGCCGAAGGCGTGGTGCCCGATGAATTGCGGCGGCTGTGGCTGCATCAGGCGAACAAGGCGATGAACGATTTCATCGGACGCAAGGTGCTGGGCCGGGTGCCGGAGCCCGAGGAGCAGCCGAATATCCTGCAGGATTACGCCAACACATCCTCTGCCGGGTCGATCATTGCCTTTTCACAGTACTCCGATGACCTCAGACCCGGCGATCAGGGTTTGATCTGTTCGTTCGGGGCGGGCTATTCGGTGGGATCGGTGCTGGTAGAGCGCGGCTGACCCGAGGGCAAACCCTTGGGAATGTTTTTGAAACTGACAAAGGGCGGCAAAGCCGCTATGGGACCTCCGGGTATGGGTGGCCTCAGAAATGACGGCCAGTTTGGGGAATGCGTATGTCGACGACGGGAAGTTACCTGAAAAAGCACACCGAAGCCTTGGTCAAGGATGTGGGAATCGAGGCGGCCTGCCAATTGACGGGCAAGTCCAAGGCCACGCTGGGGCGCTATTATTCCGACCATGACGAGCACGCAGACCGCTTCATGCCGGTGGATACCGTGGCCGCGCTGGAGGCCGCCGCGCGCTATCCGCATGTCACAAGCGCGCTGGCCGAGCTGCGCGGTGTCAGCCTGAGCCTGATCGCCGAGCGGCGCAATACGCAAGAGAGGGCCAATGTGAACAGCGATGTGATCGCACTGTCACAGCGCTTTGCGATGCTCATGGCCGAGTATCAGCAGAGCATCGCGGATGGGCGCATCACCGTGAATGAGGCCAAGCGTCTGTTGCGCGAAACCACGCAGTTGCAGCAAGTCTTGATCGAGATGAAGCTGCATCTTGAAGAAGAGGTCTCTTGACGCCGCTGGCGCGAGATCAGGCAAACGCGATATAGGCCCCGGCCAGGGCGGTAGCCCCGCCCATCAGGCGGAGCGGCAGCGCGCTGGCATTGCGGGTTTCGCGCGCGGCGGTGAAGGCGATCAGCAATCCCGCCACATGCAGGAGCGCCGTGGCGATGCCAAAGCCTGCGCCGAATTGCAACGCCTGCGCCTGACCCAGTTCGCCACCATGGGCGTGACCGTGAAAGAGCGCGAAGAGCGACACGAGGATCATGGCCAGCCCCGGCGCGGGGCGCAGGGCAAAGGCCACGACAAGGCCGAGCGCCATGATCGAGGCGAGGATCATCGGTTCGACCAGAGGCAGGGGCAAGCCGAGCAGCGCCGCCAGAAACCCGAGGATCATGGCAAGGACAAAGGCGCTGGGCACGGTCCAGAGCGCGCGGCCGCCGATTTGCGCGGCCCAGAGGCCCACGGCGATCATCGCCAGCACGTGATCGAGACCAAAGAGCGGATGCGTCACCCCGGCGAGGAAGGAGCCGTATTCGCCCTCGGGCAGATGCGCAGCCGCAGGGCTGGCGGCGAGGATCAGGAACGGGGCGAGGAGGTGTTTCATCGGGTGGTCCTTACTTGGTCAACCGGCGCCTCGGGGTGAGTCGCGCCTGCGGGGCAGGATGTAGGCGCTTGGGATGGGGCGCAACAAAAAACCCGGCACGCGGGTGCGCGCCGGGTCAGGTGGGGAAATCCGAAAAGGATCAGCCAAAGACGCGGGTCAGGGCCTCGTCCGTGGCGGAAATCAGGTGGTTGATGTCGTCCTTGGTCGCAATCAGCGCGGGCGAATAGCACAGCGTGTTGTTGAAACCGGGGATCGAACGGTTGGTGGCACCGATGATGACGCCCTGCGCCATGCAGTCGGCGACAACGGCCTGAACCCGCTTTTCATCCATCGGTTCCTTGGTGGCGCGGTCGGCAACCAGTTCGGCCCCGAGAAACAGACCCTTGCCGCGCACATCGCCGATGACGGCATGCTTGTCCTTGAGCGCGCGCAGCTGGTCGAGCATGTAGTCGCCCATCGCCACGGTATTGCCCAGAAGATCCTCTTCTTCGATGATCGCCATGTTTTCCAGCGCCGCAGCGGGACCGGCGGTGCAGCCGCCAAAGGTCGAGATGTCGCGGAAATAGTTCAGCGGATCGGTGGTGTCGTCCTTGAACATGTCGAACACGCGCTCGTTGGTGACACAGCAGGCGATGGCGGCATAGCCAGAGGCCACGCCCTTGGCCATGGTCACGAAATCGGGTTCGACCCCGTAATGCTGATAGCCGAACCAGGTGCCGGTGCGCCCGACGCCGCAGACAACCTCGTCGATATGCAGGAGGATGTCGTATTTGCGGCAAATCTCTTGCACGCGGGGCCAGTAGCCCTCGGGCGGGGTGATGACGCCACCACCGGCAGTGACGGGTTCGAGGCAGAGCGCGCCGATGGTGTCGGGCCCTTCGGCCAAGATCACCTCTTCGATCGCATTGGCAGCGGCGAGGCCGTATTCTTCGCCCTCCAGATCCCATTGCGCGCGGTATTCAAGGCAATGCGGCACCCGCACGAAACCGGGGGTATAGGGGCCATATTGCGCGTTGCGCTGATCCTGACCCCCCGCCGAGAGGCAGGCGATGGTGGTGCCGTGATAATCGCGGTCACGATAGAGGATCTTGTGCTTCTTGCCGCCATAGCGCTTGTGCGCGATCTGGCGAACCATCTTGAACGCCTTTTCGTTCGCCTCGGAGCCGGAGTTGGTATAGTAGACCCGGCTCATTCCCGGCATTTTCGAGATCAGCTTTTCAGAGAAAAGCGCGCCGGGGATCGAGCCTGCGGAGCCTGCGAAATAGGGCAGTTTGATCAGCTGGTCGCGCACCGCGTTGGCGATGCGTTCGCGGCCATAGCCCACGTTCACGGTCCAGACGCCGCCCGACACGCCGTCGAGATGCTCCTTGCCCTTTTGGTCCCAGACGCGCATGCCGCGCCCTTCGACGATGATGCGCGGATCGGCCTTGGGGTCGGTGCCGCTCCAGGGCGCGTGTTGAATCAGGTGATGCCAGACATGCGCGCGGTCGGCCTCGACCACGTGGGAAATGTCGTTGTCGCGAAGTTTGCCGTCCATGGCGATGCTCCATCAGGTTGAGGCCCGGCGCAGGGCGCGGGCCGTCTATCTATATCACGGGTTATCCTAGCCGCATATCAGCCGAGAATCCCAGCAGATCGTTAGGGCCAGAGCATAGCATTACATAGGTCCAGAATTGCCTGTCGCTGCGCGAGTCTGCGAGTAACTCCATGGTCTGTTTCAGTTTTTCATCAACGGGGGTAAAGGCGGCGTTTGTTTCAGGCTATTCGAAAACCTCTTTTCGGAAATACTGAAATGATCTTAGCTCTGTTATAATTGCGTTGATCGGCGTCTGTGGATCGGGTTCACTCTGGGCTGTTGCCTGTTCCCGGAGCATACTCGAGCCAGAGGACCGGGACGCAGGATAAACCCGCCGAAACGTGCGGGTAAGACAGAAAACGACTGTAACCAACGGGAGAAAACAGATGAGCATGAAAAGCAAACTGATGTCGGCGGTGGCTGGCGCGGCCTTTCTGGCGGGGGCCGGGGCGGCAAGCGCGGAAGAGATCACCGTGGCCTATTTCCTCGAATGGCCGATGCCGTTCCAGTATGCCAAGGAAATGGGCACCTACGACAAGGAAATGGGCGTCAAGGTCAACTGGCGTGCGTTTGACACCGGCACCGCGATGAGCGCTGCGATGGCATCGGGTGACGTGCATCTGTCGGTGAGCCAGGGGGTTCCGCCCTTCGTGGTGGCCACCAGCGCCGGGCAGGATTTGCAGACCCTCGACGTGGCCGTGAGCTATGCCGACAACGACAACTGTGTCGTCGCCTCGGCGCTGGAAATCGACAAGACCAACGCGGCCGAACTGGCCGGCAAGAAGGTCGCCGTGCCGCTGGGCACCGCCGCGCATTACGGGTTCCTCAAGCAGATGAACCATTTCGGCGTGGATATTGCCAGCATGGACGTGGTGAACATGGCCCCGCCAGAGGGGGCCGCCGCCATCGCGCAGGGCGCGGTCGATATGTTCTGCGGCTGGGGCGGTTCGCTGCGTCGCGCGCTGGAACATGGCAACGTGCTGTTGACGGGCGCGGAAAAGGAAGAACTGGGCATTCTGGTATTTGACGTGACCTCGGGCCCGGCGGCCTTTGTCGCGGAAAACCCCGATCTGGTGGCCAAGTTCCTGAAGGTGACCGCAGATGCCAACGCGATGTGGGCCGATCCGGCCAATCGCGACACGATGCTGCCGGTCATCGCCAAGGATAGCGGCATGGATCTGGAGGCCACGGCAGCGACGATCGACACCTTCGTGTTCCCCACGGTCGAAGCGCAGTTGAGCGCCAAATGGCTGGGTGGCGGCGCGCAGGAGTTCATGAAGGGCGTGGCCGAGGTCTTTGTCGAGGCAGGCAGCATCGACTCGGCGCTGGCCACCTATGAGAACAACGTCAACACCGGACCGCTGGCCGCTGCCAACGGCATGTAATTCCGCCTGACGGAGTGAATGAGGCCCGCCCCGTGCGAACGGGCGGGCCTTTGCCCAACCAACCAGAGAAACAAGGGGTGGGGATGTCGACACTTTCCATCGAAAACATCTCGATGCGGTTCGATCTGCCGAATGGCAGCCATGTGCAGGCGCTCAAGAATGTCTCGCTCGAGATCAAGACCGGCGAATTGATGAGCGTGCTGGGGCCGTCGGGCTGTGGCAAGACCACGCTACTCAATATCCTTGCCGGGTTTCTGGCCCCGTCAGAGGGGCAGATCACGCTGAACGGGCATCGGGTGACGGGCCCGGATGCCGAGCGCGGCATGGTGTTTCAGCAAGGCGCGCTCTTTGAATGGATGAGCGTGCGCGACAACGTGAGTTTTGGCCCGCGCATGGCAGGCAAGCGGGAAAAGGAATGGGCCGGCACCGTTGATCATCTGCTCGATGTCGTGGGCCTGCGCGATTTCAAGGAAAAGGCGGTGTACGAGCTGTCGGGGGGGATGCAGCAGCGCGTGGCGCTGGCGCGGTGCCTCGCGAATGACCCCGACGTGATCCTGATGGACGAGCCCTTGGGGGCGCTCGATGCGCTGACGCGCGAGAAGATGCAAGGCTTGGTCCTGAAGCTCTGGAAAGAGACCGGCAAGACCATCATCCTGATCACCCATTCGGTCGAAGAGGCGCTGCTCCTGGGTGAGCGGCTGTTGGTGATGGCACCGCGACCGGGGCGGGTCCACAAGGAATATCGCCTGCCCTTTGCCGAGATGGGGGCGGGCCGTGATCTGCGCGAGGTCAAGAAAGTACCTGATTTCGCCGCCAAGCGAGAGGAAATCCTGACGATGATCTGGGACATGGAAGAAGAGATCATGGGCCGGGCAGAGGAGGCGGGCGCATGATCATCCTGATCATCTATGTGGCGATTTTCGTGAGCGCATTCTTCATCGTGCGGCTTGGCGTGCGCAAGTTCCGGCAGATGAACGATTTCACCTCGCTCAAGACGGTGACCTTCGGGGATGAGAGCGCGGTGCGCCCGGATCGCTGGGCAAGCGTGATTTCGGTGATCACGATCTTTTTGATCTGGGGCGCGTTCACGGGCAGCAAATGGGTGCCCATCCATGCGCCGGGGCCATTCATCGGCGACACCGAATTCACCTATACGCTGGAGGCCCCGGACGGCACGCGCGACGATGCAACCGTGATGGTGCGGGTGTTTACCGTGGGCGAGACGGTCGAAGACCCGGTGATCGAACCGGGCGAAGGGATTGCCAAGAATGACGTGCTGACGGTGGGCGCGTGGCGGTCGCAGCTCTTGCTGATGGACAAGAATGATGAGGTGACACGCGATCAAGGGGCCAAGGTGATCGCGATTGATGGCAAGCCGGTGAGCACCGGACAGACCGTCGCGGTGGCCGATGGCACCGTGGCCGTGACCGCCAAGGGATCGCTGAATTTCGCCCCTGCCAAGGGGATGCAGATGGAGTCCATATGGCTCCCCGCGCCCGAGGCGGTGGTGTCGCGCCTTATCGAAGTGTCGAAGCAGGGCTATCAGAACTTCACCCTTTTGGAGCATCTCTATTGGTCGCTGTTCCGCGTGATCGTGGGTTTTGCCCTGGGCGCGCTGGTGGGGATACCGCTGGGCTATGCCATGGGGCTGAGTGACTGGTTCCGCGGGTGGTTCGATCCGATCGTCGAATTCATGCGCCCGGTGCCGCCTCTGGCGCTGATTCCGCTGGTCATCATCTGGGCCGGGATCGGCGAGAGCGGCAAGATCATCCTGCTGTTTCTGGCCGCGCTCTGGATCATGACGATTTCAGCGCGGGCGGGTGTATCGGGCGTGGCGATTTCCAAGGTCCATGCCGCCTATTCGCTGGGCGCAAGCAAATGGCAACTCATGCGGCATGTGATCGTGCCCAACTCGCTGCCCGAGATTTTCACCGGCGCGCGCGTCGCGATGGGGGTCTGTTGGGGCACGGTAGTGGCCGCCGAACTGGTGGCCGCCGAAAAGGGCGCGGGCATGATGATCATGGTCGCCAGCCGCTTTCAGCTGACCGACATTGTGCTGATGGGGATCATCCTGATCGGGATCATCGGCTATGGCATCGACATCCTGATGCGTAAGGCCGAAAACTGGCTGGTGCCGTGGAAGGGCCGCGTCTGAGGTAAGGGGCGGGCAGGGCTAACCCCCTGCCCTTTCCTTTTACCGCCCGTGGCTGCCGTCATAGCCATTGCGCGCAGGGCTCTGCCAACCGGAGAGCGCGCCGGGCGCGGGGGCGAACACCTCGACCAGCATCGGGTAACAGGCCGCCGTGTCGCTGGTATGCTCGGACGAGCAATCGCCGCCGGGACAGGCGCTCAAGCAGCCCAGAATGTCGATCTCGGCAAAGAATTCCAGATAGTCGCCGGGGCGCACGGGGCTGGCCTTCATGAAATATTGGCCCGTGTCGCGGGTGAATCCGGTGCACATGAAGACGTTGAGCACGTCGTGTACATGCGGTTCCGCCTCGGCCAAGGACACGCCCAATTCATCCGCCAGGGCGCGGGTCAGGTTGGAATGGCAGCAGTGGTGATACTGCACCCCCGACAGGAGGTTGCCGGTATAGGGATCGCAGCGGGTGCCGATCACGTCATGCACCGAGCCGCCAAACTCGTCGATGCCATACCAGCCCAGGCTATCCCCGGTGATCGTGGCCATCGGGCGCAGATGCGGGAAAGAGGACCAGAGCCGCTCGCCCGTGGTGACATGGGTGCCATGGAGCGCGCGGGTCTTGCCGGAATAGAACCGCTCGGTCAGGTCAGCCGCGTTCCAGAGGTTGAGATCGCCCACTTGCGGGCCATCCACGCTGGTGATGCGAAAGAATTGCCCCGCCTCGGCGCGAAAGCAGGCCGCCTCGCGCGGGGGGACCAGCACCTCTGACACCTTGATCGCCCCGGCGCGGGCGGCGGCGTAGAGCGCCAGATCGGGCACGGGCAGCGTGTCATTGGGATAGCAGATCACGGGCGGCACGGCGCGGCGGGCGGCGGCATCGGCGGGGCTATGGCTCATCTCAGTCCTCTGGAACGTCGCGGGGATTTACCGCGCAATCCAAAGGCGGTTTGCCGGTGGATGTAAAGACCTGCGCACCGCAAGCCATGCAGCGGTAATAGGATTGCCCGTCACGATCCTGCCTTCGATCCGCGCGCCAGCGGCACGACCGCGTGCGCCGGTTGGACAGGATCAGCACCAGCACGAAGGCGATGATCAGCCCTGCGACAACCAGCATGGGTTTACCCTTTGACCATGGCCTCGACCATGGCGCCAAAGCGGCTGTAGGTGGCGGCCTGATCCTCGGGCGTGGTGCCGGTCGCGGGATGCCCGTCGGGCGCCTCGGCATAGTCGAAATTCACGCCCGTCCCCTCGATGATCCGGTTCATCATGTTGAAGAGCGCGCAGACCTGCACCGCCTCGTAGAGCGCCGCCTCGGACCAGCCCGCGTCATAGACCGCCTGCGCGTCGCGCGCCACGAGCTTGCTGGGCAGGGTGTTGAGCTTGGCCACATAGGCCAGAAGCGGGCGCAGTTTTTCGTCGATCGGGGCGGTGTCGACATCCGCCATCAGCGCGTCAATGAGGCCCGCGTCGATGCCGAACACCTCGGCATAGGCGCGATGTGCGCCCGCGCAAAAGGTGCAGGCGTTGAGGGCCGAGACATAGGTGGCGATCAGCTCGCGCTGGCCGATGCTCAGCTCTCCGTCGCTGCGCAAGAGCCCGTCGGTATACTCCATCAGCGGGCGCACGTTGCGGGAAAGCGCGCGTAGAGGTCCATCAGATGCGCGGGATCGGGAAGGCTGGGCAATAGGGGCATCGGTTTCTCCTGTGATGGCGGGACCATCGGACAGGATGGCACGAATGAAAAGCCTTCGCTGGGGCGACGCGATCACAATGCGGTGCGCGCGCCCATCCGGGCCACGGGCGCATGACAGGGGCAGGTGACGAGGTGATCGTTGACCATGCCCACCGCCTGCATGAAGGCATAGGTGATCGTCGGGCCACAGAATTTGAAGCCGCGTTTCTGCAAATCCTTTGAAAGTTTTACAGAAATATCGGTCTGCGCGGGCACCTCGGACAGAGAGCGCCATTGGTTCTGAATGGGCTGACCGCCGACATGGCCCCAGAGGTAGCGGTCAAAGCCTTCGTTGGCTTCGATCTCGGCCCAGGCCCGGGCATTGCCGATGGTCGCCGCGATCTTGCCCCGGTGGCGGATGATGCCCGGATCGGCCAGGAGGCGCGTCACCTCATCCTCGCCCCAAGTGGCGATGACATGCGGGTCAAACCCCTGGAACGCCGTGCGAAAATTCTCGCGCTTGCGCAGGATGGTGATCCAGCTCAGCCCCGCCTGAAAGCCGTCGAGAATGAGCTTTTCCCAGAGCGCACGACTGTCATATTCAGGCACGCCCCATTCGGTGTCGTGATAGGACAGATACAGCGGATCGTCACTGACCCAGCCACAACGCTCCATGGTTGCCCCCTCTGAACCGGCGCCCGCGCGCGTGCAGTCAAATGCGCGGCTTAAGCGATCCTTAAGCCATCTGCGCCAGTTTGAGAACAGGCGTTCCGGAGGGGCAAATGGGACAGAAACACAAATGGGCCGATATTCCAGCGGGGTTCGATACCCCGCTGTCCTATGCCGTGTCAGCGCGGGACCGTTCCGTGATCGACATGGTCAATCAGGCGGTGAAGCACAAACAGGTGCTGCTGGCCTATCAGGCGGTGGTGCCCGCGCGGCAGCAGGACAGGCCTGCGTTCTACGAGGGGCTGATTCGTGTGCTCGATGCCACGGGCCGGGTGATCCCCGCCAAGGATTTCATCACCCAGATCGAGGTGACGGAAACCGGGCGGCTCATTGATTGTCTGGCGCTGGAAAAGGGGCTGCGCACGCTGATCACCTATCCCGATCTGCGGCTTGCCATCAACATGTCTGCGCGATCCATCGGTTACTCACGCTGGACGCGCACGCTGAAAAAGGGGCTGAGCGACGATCCTACCATCGGCGAGCGGCTGATTCTGGAGATCACCGAAGGCTCGGCCATGCTGGTGCCCGAGCTTGTGACCGGCTTCATGAAAGAGTTGCAGGCCAAGGGAATAAGCTTTGCACTCGATGATTTCGGGGCGGGTTACACCTCGTTCCGGTTTCTCAAGGAGTTCTATTTCGACATTCTCAAGATCGACGGGCAATTCGTGCGCGGCATCGCCACGGACCCTGACAATCAGGTGCTGACCGCGACCCTGGCCAGCATCGGGCAACAATTCGACATGGTGACAGTGGCCGAAAGCGTCGAAAAGCCGGAGGATGCCGCCTATCTCGCGGCGTTGGGAATTGATTGTTTGCAAGGTTACTACTTTGGCGCGCCCACGGTGCGGCCCCCCTGGATTGACAGCGCCCTTGACCGCGCCACCGCTTGAATGTGACACTCCGTCCGTTGCCGCAGTGCGGCATCTAAGATATGACGCCGCGTAACGGCGGAGGTGACAGAGGGGAGGTGCATGAAAATGTGACACCCCTGTGCCATGCTCCGATCGGGCAAATCCTGGTGGAGGACATAGATGACCAATGTAGTAATCGCATCCGCAGCGCGCACCGCTGTGGGTTCCTTTGGAGGCGCGTTCGCGAATACGCCGGCGCATGATCTGGGCGCAGCCGTGCTTGAGGCGGTGGTTGCCCGCGCGGGTATTGAAAAGGGCGAAGTCTCCGAGACGATCCTGGGTCAGGTGCTGACCGCCGCACAGGGCCAGAACCCGGCGCGTCAGGCGCATGTGAAGGCGGGGCTGCCGCTCGAGTCCGCTGCCTGGAGCATCAACCAGGTCTGTGGCTCGGGTCTGCGGGCCGTGGCACTGGGCGCGCAGCATATCCAGCTGGGCGACGCCGCCATCGTTTGCGCCGGTGGTCAGGAAAACATGACGCTGAGCCCCCATGCCGCCTATCTGCGCGCCGGTCACAAGATGGGCGACATGACCTATATCGACACGATGATTCGCGACGGTCTGTGGGATGCGTTCAATGGCTATCACATGGGTCAGACCGCCGAGAACGTGGCCGACCAGTGGCAGATCACCCGCGAGATGCAGGATGAATTCGCCGTGGCCAGCCAGAACAAGGCTGAAGCCGCGCAGAAAGCCGGCAAGTTTGACGACGAGGTGATCGCCTTTACCGTCAAGACGCGCAAGGGCGACATCATCGTCGACAAGGATGAATACATCCGTCATGGCGCGACGCTTGACGCCATGCAAAAGCTGCGCCCCGCCTTTACCAAGGATGGGTCGGTCACGGCCGCCAATGCGAGCGGTCTGAATGACGGCGCGGCGGCAACCCTCTTGATGAGCGCGGATGAGGCCGAGCGTCGGGGCATCGAACCTCTGGCGCGGATCGCATCCTATGCCACCGCCGGGCTTGATCCGTCGATCATGGGCGTGGGTCCGATCCATGCCAGCCGCAAGGCGCTGGCCAAGGCCGGGTGGAGCGTGGCCGATCTCGACCTCGTCGAGGCGAACGAGGCCTTTGCCGCGCAGGCCTGCGCGGTCAACAAGGACATGGGCTGGGATCCGGCCATCGTCAACGTCAACGGCGGCGCGATTGCGATTGGCCACCCGATCGGCGCCTCGGGCTGCCGGGTGCTGAACACGCTCTTGTTCGAGATGAAGCGGCGCGGGGCCAAGAAGGGTCTTGCCACGCTCTGCATCGGTGGCGGCATGGGCGTTGCCCTCTGCGTCGAGCGTCCGTGAGGCGCGCGGGCGCGGTCTGAGACAGGATCAAGGGCACCCCGCACGGTGCCCTTTTTCATGCTGCATCAAAAATAGCCGCATTGCAGAAAATTTATCGCGCAACAATATTGCGCAATACGATCCAAACCGATAACCAAGTTTCAACGCACCAGCCAGATTGGAGGATATCATGGCAAGAACCGCACTCGTCACCGGGGGCTCCCGTGGAATCGGCGCCGCCATTTCCAAGGCGCTCAAGGAGGAGGGCTATACCGTCGCCGCAACCTATGCCGGCAATGATGAGGCAGCCGCCAAATTCACCGAGGAAACCGGCATCAAGACCTACAAATGGAACGTGGCGGACTATGACAGCTCCAAGGAGGGGATCGCCCGCGTCGAGGCGGAACTGGGCCCGATCGACATCGTGATCGCCAATGCCGGCATCACCCGCGATGCGCCGTTCCACAAGATGACGCCGCAACAGTGGAAAGAGGTGATCGACACCAACCTGACAGGCGTGTTCAACACCGTCCATCCGGTCTGGTCGGGCATGCGCGACCGTGGCTTTGGGCGGATCGTGGTGATTTCCTCGATCAACGGGCAAAAGGGCCAGTTCGGTCAGGTCAACTATGCGGCGACCAAGGCAGGCGATCTGGGCATCATCAAGTCGCTGGCCCAAGAGGGTGCCGCCAAGGGCATCACCGCCAATGCGATCTGCCCCGGCTATATCGCCACGGAAATGGTCATGGCCGTGCCCGAGGCGGTGCGGGAAAAGATCATCGGCATGATTCCGGCAGGTCGTCTGGGCGAGCCCGAGGAAATCGCGCGCTGCGTGACCTTCCTAGTGTCCGAGGATGCCAGCTTTATCAATGGCTCGACCATTTCGGCCAATGGTGCGCAGTTCTTTGTGTGAGTGACGCGTTACTGTCAGGAAAAGCCCGCCCGGTGGCGGGCTTTTTCATGTCCGGGGGGCGGCGAGCGTGCCGCGAAAACAAAGCTTTGTCTCAAGACAGACCGGCGCCGGGGCTGCTCCGCCGCCCACCATCCCGACCAGGAGTTGCGCCGCGGCACGGCCCATTTCACGGTGCGGGACATGCACGGTGGTCAGGGCCGGATCGACCACGGTGGCAAGTTCTATATCGTCAAAGCCGGTGATCGACACCTGCCGAGGCACATCAAGCCCAAGCTGGCGCGCCATCTGCAAGGCCCCGACCGCGAGCACGTCATTACCGCAGATCACGACGGTCGGGGGTGTGGGCAGCGCCATGAGGCGCGCCATCGCCTCGGCCCCGTTGGCGATGCTGTAGGGGGTTTCGATCAGGTCCAGCGCGGCGGGGTCAACGCCATGGTCGCGCAAGGCATCGCGCACCCCGGCAATCCGGTCGCGGGCGCGGTCATTGCCCGCCGCATGTGCGGAAATCATGCCGATGTTCCGGTGCCCGAGTTGCAGCACCTCTTGTGCCAACCCCGCCATGGCGCGGCGATTGTCGAAACCGATCGAGGCGCGCGCCTGCGCCGGATCAAAGGCCCAGGAAACCAGAACCGGCACGCCGCGCTGTTCGAGAAAGGCGTAGATGCCGGGATCGCGGTCATGGCCGATGAGCAAGAGCGCATCCGCGCCGCGCGCCACAAGGGTGCGAATCTGATCCGCCTCGATCTCGGGGCTGTAGGAGGAGGAGGCGACCAGAAGTGTCTGGCCGCTGAGGTGCAATTCCTCCTGAAAGGCCTGGATGGCGCGGGCAAAGATTGCGTTCTCCATCGTCGGGATAATCGCGCCGATGATGCCGGTGCGCCGCGCGGCCAAGGCGCGCGCGCCGAAATTGGGGGAATACCCAAGGGCCGCGACGGCGCTCAGGACCCGGTCGCGCGTGGCCGTCTGCACCAGCGCCGGAGAGTTGAGGCACCGCGAGACGGTGGCGGTGGACACCCCCGCCGCGCGGGCGACATCGGCCAGCGTGGGCAGGTTGGGAGCGGTGTCTGAGAGTCGTCGATTCATCCTGTGGCCCGGAGCATTTGTGTCGAACTCTGCCCGTCTGTAACGGGATTTCAGAAATATAACAGCTTGCGTGAAAATATGTAAGCGCTTACATTTCTCTCGAATCGTCGGCAAATCCGGCGAGAGGGAGGGCCGCATGTTCCTGTTTGCCGCATTGATCCTGTTCGGCGTCTTTGGCGCGAATGTGGCGTTGGGGGCCTTTGGCAATGCCGCGTTCCTGACAGGAGTGGGCGAGATGCTGCTGCTTTTGGCGGCGGTCGTCACCTTTGTCGTCGCCACGTTGAGGAGCGAGGCGGCACGCAAGCGCGGAAAATAAAACCAAATCTCAGGGAGGAGATAGGAATGAGCGAAGAGAGCAAAGAGCTTGCGTCCGAGGAGCGGCGCAATTTCCTTAAACTGGCAACCACCGGCAGCTTTACCGCCGCGGTTGTCGCGGCGGCGGCGGGCACGCTGTCGTCGTCCGAGGCAAGCGCCCAAACCGCCAATGAAGAGCGCGAGCGCGAGGCGGCGGCGGATCACGTGATGACGCTGGCCACGGAATATGTGGTGGGCACCACGCGCAGCTATCCGATGATGCAACTCGACGTGAAGGAGAACCTGCAGAACGCCTCGAACGGCAAGATCTACGTCAAGCTCGCACCCGGCGGGCAATTGGGCGTGGGCTCGGCGCTGGCGCAGAAGGTGCAGGGCGGCACGATCAACGCCGGGCAATTCTCGCTCTCGAATTTTGCCCCGTTCGCCCCGGCAGTGGACCTGATCAATATGCCCTATTTCTGCGGGGCCAATCAGCGTTTCGTCAATCTCGTGACATCGGACATCTGGAAAACGGAGGTCAATGCGCTGGTCGAGGCGCGGGGATTCAAGCCGATGTTCTATTTCTGCATCGACCCGCGTGTGATGGCCGTGCGCAAGGGCGGCGGCGGGCCGATCATGACACCTGCGGATTTGCAGGGGGTCAAGTTCCGGGTGCCCGGTTCGCAGATGTTGCAACAGTTCTACCGCATGGGCGGTGCCAATCCGACGCCGGTCGCCTGGGGTGAAACGCCTTCGGCCATCAAGCAGGGTGTGGCCGATGCGCTCGACCCTTCGGTGGGCGCGCTCTATGCCTTTGGCTTCAAGGATATTCTGAGCCACGTCACCTTTACCCAGGCGGTGCCGGACAGTCAGACCTATGCCTGCAACCTCGAATGGTTCAACAGCCTGCCCGCCGATGTGCAGGAGGCGATTGAATGGGCGTCCGAGATGAGCTTTCACCAGAACCTTGCCAAGGTGCCCTCGGCGCGCACCTTTGCCATGGCGGAGATGAACAAATCCGGCGTGGAATTCCATTCGCTGAGTGATGATCAGATGGCCGAGTGGAAAGACACCGTGGGCTATCAGCGCTCGGAGTGGGACAGCTTCAAGACCGAGCTGGCCGGGTCAATGGAGACCTTTGACAAGCTGGTCGAAGCGGCGGGCACCAAGGGCAAATACTACGTCCACGACGCCTGAGCCATGAGCGACCGGGCGCGTGCATGACCGCCGCGCCCGGCCTATGCAATGAGAACGACAGAACGGCCGGGGCCGCCATGCGCGCCCCGAACCGGAGAGGTTTGACATGCTCAGCACACTCGACCGCAATCTGGAGCGATGGGCGCTTCTGATCTTTTACATGATGCTCGTCGTCACCATGGCGATCGAGGTGATCCGGCGCGAGGTATTCGCCTATTCCTCGGTCTGGGGCGAAGAGATCGTGCGCTATGCCTTTATCTATCTCGCGTGGATCGGGGCGGCGGCGGCGGTGCGCGAGCGCGCGCATATCCGCATCGACGTGATCATGCATTATGTCGGGCCGCGCATGAAGGCGGCGCTTTACATCCTGGGTGATCTGGTGATGGCGGCGGTGGCTGTCGTGGCGCTCTACTGGTCGTGGGAGACTGTGATGGTCTCGGCCAAGTTCGGCTCGGTCAGCGCCGGTCTGCGGGTGTCGATGGTGTGGTTCCTTCTGGCGGTGCCGGTGGGCTTTGGCCTCATGCTGTTGCGGCTTGTGCAATCCTTCCTGCGCGATCTGCGCGCCCTTCGTGACGGGACCCCCGTGCACGAAGGCAATCAGCTATTCGACTGAGGGGCGTGCGTCATGTGGAATACATTTGCGCAAACCGTCGAACTGGGCTGGGATTTTTACGGGCCGGTGATCCTGTTCGTGGTGCTGGTGGCCTTGGCGGTGCCGGTCTGGGCGGCGATCGGATCGGCGGCGATTGTCATGCTGATGTGGTCGGGCGCGCTGCCGCTCAGCCTTGTGGGCGAGAGCCTGTTTGACGGGATCGACGCCTTTGCGCTGACGGCTGTGCCGCTCTTCATCCTGACCGGCGACGTGCTGGTGCGCACCGGCCTCAGCCGCAAGTTCCTGAACGTGGCAGAGGCGCTGACACAGTTTGCCAAGGGCGGTTTCGGCTCGGCTACGGTGCTTGTCTGCGGGATGTTCTCGGCCATCTCGGGGTCGGATGCGGCGGGGGCGGCGGCGGTCGGCCGGATGACCATCGACCGGCTGGTCGAAAGCGGATACCCGCGCCCCTATGCCTGCGCGCTGGTGGCGGCTGGGGCCTGCACCGGCATCCTCATCCCGCCCTCCATCGCCTATATCATCATCGGTCTGGTGCTGGGCATTTCCGCCTCGACCCTGTTCATGGCCGCACTCATTCCGGGGATGCTGATCCTTGTGTCGATCCTGATCACCAATATCGTGGTCAATCGCATCTATGGCTATGAGGGCGGCGGAAATATCAGCTTTGGTGACTATTTCGCAAATCTGGGCCGCGCGATTGCCTCGGGCTGGTATGCCTTCATCGTGCCGGGGATCATTTTCTATGGCATCTTTTCGGGACGGCTCACGCCGACCGAGGCGGGGGCCACGGCGGTTGTCGTCACGGTGATCCTTGGCTTTATCCTTGGTACGCTCAAGCTGGCGGATTTTCCGGCCATGCTCATCAGTTCGGCCAAGGTCAACGGGGTGATCCTGCCCATTATCGCATTTTCGCTGCCGCTGGCACAGGCGCTGGCGATCATGGGCGTGCCGCAGGGCTTTGTGACCGCAGTCACGGGTCTGACCGACGATCCGACGCTGCTCATCCTCCTGATGATCCTGATCCTGATTGCGGCCGGCTGCGTGATGGAGACGACGCCCAACATCGTCATCCTCGCGCCGATCCTGAAACCGCTGGCCGACAATATCGGCATGAATGAGATCCAGTTCTGCGTGATGATGATCACCGCGCTGGGTGTGGGATTCATCACGCCGCCGCTTGGCCTCAACCTCTTTGTCGTGTCGGGCATCACCGGCGAATCCATCCTGCGGATCGCGTGGCGGGCGGTGCCCTTTGTCTTCTTCATGCTGATCGTGGTGCTGCTGATTGCCTATATCCCGGCGATTTCGACCACGATGCTCCCCGAAATCTACAGATAGGACGCTCCAATGACCCGGGAATACCTCAAAAAAGCAACGCTGACCTCAACCTCGCACGCGAGCGATGTGCACGAGACCGTGCAGGGCATTCTGGCCGACATCGAGGCGGGGGGCGACAAGGTGGCGCTGGACTATGCCGCCAAGTTCGACCGCTACGAGGGCAACATCATCCTGACGCCCGAAGAGATCGCCGCCGCCACGGCACTGGTGCCGGAAAAGCTCAAGCGCGATATAGAATTCGCCCATTCCAATGTGCGCCGCTTCGCGGAGGCCCAGCGCGAAACGCTGCGCGACATCGAAATCGAAGTGGTGCCGGGGCTGATTGCCGGGCAAAAGAGCATCCCCGTCCATGCCGCAGGCTGCTACGTGCCGGGCGGGCGCTATAGCCATATCGCCAGCGCCATCATGACCGTGACCACCGCCAAGGTGGCCGGCTGCAAGCATATCGTCGCCTGCTCGCCGCCCCGCCCCGGCGTGGGCGTGGCCCCGGCGATCATTTATGCCGCGCATATCTGCGGGGCCGATGTGATCATGGCCATGGGCGGCGTGCAGGGTGTGGCCGCGATGACCTTTGGTCTCTTTGGCCTGCCCCCGGCCAATATCCTTGTCGGCCCCGGCAATCAGTTCGTGGCCGAGGCCAAGCGCATCCTCTTTGGCCGCGTGGGCATCGACATGATCGCAGGCCCGACCGACAGCCTTATCCTCGCGGATGGCACCGCCGATCCGATGGTGGTGGCCACGGACCTGGTGGGACAGGCCGAGCATGGCTATAACTCGCCCGTCTGGCTGGTGACGGACGACCGCCCGCTTGCCGAAGAGGTCATGCGCCTTGTGCCCGATCTCATCGCCGATCTGCCAGAGGTGAACCGCGACAACGCCGCCGCCGCGTGGCGCGATTATGCCGAGGTGATCCTCTGCGCGGACCGCGAGGAAATGGCGGCCACCTCGGACGATTACGCGCCCGAGCACCTGACGGTGCAGGCCGAGGATCTGGATTGGTGGCTGGGGCGGTTGACCTGCTATGGCTCGCTTTTCCTCGGCGAGGAAACCACTGTGGCCTTTGGCGACAAGGCGTCAGGCACCAACCATGTGTTGCCCACCTCGGGCGCGGCCAGCTACACCGGCGGCCTCAGCGTGCATAAATACATGAAGATCGTCACATGGCAGCGCGCCACCCGTGAAGGGGCCAAGCCCGTGGCCGAGGCCACCGCGCGGATTTCGCGGCTGGAGGGAATGGAGGGCCATGCCCGCACCGCAGACATTCGCCTGCGCAAGTATTTCCCCGACGAAACATTCGACCTGACCGCCAATGGCTGAACGCGGGCTATTCGACGTCGCAGGCCGGGTGGCGCTGGTGACAGGGGCCAGTTCCGGCCTTGGTCGGCGGGCGGCCACGGTTCTGGCACAGCACGGCGCGCAGGTGGTCGGCGTGGCCCGCCGCGCCGATGCGCTGGCGGGATGGCAGGCCGAGGTGGGGGACAAGGGCGCCGTAATCGCGCAGGATCTGGCAGAGCGCGACGGCCTTGCCGATCTGGCGCGGCGCGCGGCAGAGCCGTTTGGCGCACCGGACATCGTGATCCATGCGGCGGGCATCAACACCCGACAGGCGGCCGACGAGGTGACGCCCGAGGGCTGGGATGTGACGCTGGCGCTGAACCTCACCGCGCCGTTTTTCCTGAGCCAGCATCTTGTGCCCGCGATGCGGGACAAGGGCTGGGGCCGGATCGTCAATTTTGCGTCGCTGCAATCGTTCCGCGCCTTTCCCGGCGGCATCGCCTATGGCGCAAGCAAGGGCGGCGTGGCGCAGATGACCCGCGCCATGGCCGAGGCGTGGTCGCGCCACGGCATCTGTGTCAATGCGCTGGCCCCCGGTTTCGTGCGCACGGAATTGACCGCGCCGGTGTTTAACGACCCCGAACGCGCGGCACGCAATGCGGCGCAGACCTGTATCGGGCGCAATGGCGAGCCCGAGGATATGGATGGGCCGCTGCTCTTTCTGTGCTCTGAGGCCTCTGGCTATGTCACCGGCCAAATCCTGATGCTCGACGGGGGGTTCACCGCGAAATGAAGGCTTTAGTCTATACCGGGCCAGAGGCGTTAGAGTATCGCGAGATGGCGGACCCTGAACCAAGAGAGGGCGAGGCGCTGATCCGCGTCGAGAGCGTGGGCATTTGCGGCTCTGACATGCACGCCTATCTGGGCCATGACGAACGCCGCCCCGCACCGCTGGTTCTGGGCCATGAGGCGGCGGGCGTGGTGCTGAGCGGGACCATGCAGGGCGCGCGCGTGACGGTCAATCCGCTGGTGACATGCGGCACCTGTCCGGCCTGCCGGTCGGGGCGCGACAACCTGTGCAGCACGCGGCAAATCATTTCCATGCCGCCGCGCGAGGGGGCCTTTGCCGGGCTTTTGGCGATGCCCGAGCGCAATCTGGTGCCTCTGCCCGATCATGTGACCACCCATCAGGCGGCCCTGGCGGAACCGATTGCCTGCGGCTGGCATGCCGTGCGGCTGGGGCGGGCGGTGCTGGGCGATGGCCCGCACCGCGCGCTGGTGCTGGGCGGCGGCGCGATTGGTCTGGGCGCGGCGCTGAGCCTGGCCGCGCAGGGCATCAGGGATGTCACGATGATCGAGCCGCACGCGGCGCGACGGGCGTTTCTGGACCTGCGCTGCGATCAGAGAACGCTTGCGCCCGACGCGCTCGACCCGGCGGAGCAGTTCGACATCGTGGTCGATGGTGTGGGCTATGAGGCCACGCGCGCGCAGGCCTCGGCCCATGCGCGCCCGGGCGGCGTGATCGTGCATATCGGCTTGGGGCAGGCAACGGGCGGTTTGGACATCCGGCGCATGACGCTGCAGGAAATCACCTTTATCGGCACCTATACCTATACCGCGCAGGATTTTCGCGACTGCGCGCAGGCGATGTTCGAGGGGCGCCTGGGCGCGCTCGACTGGATCGAGGAGCGGGCGCTCAGCGAGGGCGCGCGCGCCTTTGCCGATATTCGCGGCGGTCGCGTGACCAGCCCCAAGATCGTCCTTGTCCCCTGAAGAGGAGTAAGACCCATGTATCGCAAAATCATTGTCGGCCTGTCGCTGGAACATGGAATCAGCGAGAGTGCGCTGGAAATTGCCCGCGCCCTGCGCGCCGAAGGCGGCGAGATCATCGCGCTGCATGCCTATGAGCCGGTCCAAAGCTCGGTGCGCGCCTATCTCGATGAAGAGGTGGTCGAAGGTGCCTACAGCCGGGCGCAGGCGCTCTTGGTCGAGCGGGTGAAAGGCGCCCCCGATGTGACCCCGGTCATGCTGCGCGGTCATTCGGGGCGGGCGATCACCGATTACGCCGAGAAACATGGCGCGGATTGCATCATCGTCGGCTCGCACAAACCGGGCCTGAGCGATTTTCTTCTGGGGTCCACGGCCGCGCGGGTGGTGCGGCATGCACCCTGCGCCGTGCATGTGCTGCGCTAGGGGGCTGCATGGGGGCCGATGCCATCCATTCCGCCGAGGATGCCCGCCGCCTGGCGCGGCGGCACCTGCCGTGGATGGTGTTCGACTATATCGACGGGGCGGCGGGCACGGAACATGGCGAGGCGCTCAATCGCGCGGCGCTGCGCGGTCTGCGGCTGAAACCGCGCGTTTTGCGGAATGTCACCACGCGGGATTTGTCCTGCGATGTGTTCGGACATGCGGCGCGGGTGCCGTTTGGAATCACGCCCATGGGCATGTGCAACCTCAGCACGCCGGGGGCGGACCTGATGCTGGCGCGACTGGCGGCACGGGATCGCGTGCCCTTGGGTGTCTCGACCGTGGCCTCGACCGCGCTGGAACGGATGATCGAAGTGGCCGAGGGCCATGCCTGGTTTCAGCTCTATTTCAGCGGCGATGGCAGCGGCACCATGGCGCTGGTCGAGCGGGCACGCGCGGCGGGGTATCAGACCCTTGTCGTCACGCTCGATGTGCCGGAGGTGGGCCGACGCCCGCGCGAATTGCGCCACGGGTTCAAGATGCCGTTCAAGATCGGCCCCCGGCAATTCGTCGATTTCGCGCTGCATCCGCGCTGGTCGCTGGGCACACTTTGGCATGGCAAGCCGGAGATGGCGAATTTCCGGCAGGGTGGATTTGACCGCACTGCCAGCCGGGCGGCGGCGGATTGGTCCTATCTCGACCGGCTGCGCGCGGCCTGGCCCGGCAAACTGGTGATCAAGGGGGTTCTGGACGTGGAGGATGCCGTGCGGCTGCGCGCCGCCGGGGTCGATGCGATACAGGTGTCCAGTCACGGGGGCCGACAACTCGATGCCGCGCCAGAGCCCATTTTGATGCTGGCCGAGATACGCGCGGCGCTTGGGCCGGACTTTCCCCTGTTCTTTGATTCCGGGCTTCGGTCGGGCGAGGATATCGTCAAGGCACATGCGATGGGCGCGAATTTCGCCTTTCTCGGGCGGCCGTTGCTCTATGCTATGGCGGCGGGGGGCGAGCGCGGTCTCAACCGGCTGTGGGAGGTGATGACCGAAGAGATCAGCCTGACGCTGGCGCAACTGGGACGCAGGGATATGTCCGGCCTTGCAGATACGGTGCGGCGCGCGGCCTGAACCGCGCGCCAAGAGCGTCAGAACGCGTATTGCCAGCCAAGCGTTGTGGTCCAGTCGGTTTCAAGCTGGAGACCGTTCAGATCCTGATAGACCGGCGCGCCGATCTCGAGCGCCAAACGGTGGCCGCGCAACGCCCCCTTTTGCGCCACGAGATTGACCCCGGCAAAGAGCGTCACCGTCTCGCCGCCGTAATTGTCGGGGTTGAGGGTGGGCGACGGGCCGACCATGCGGGAATCGCGCCCGCTGATGTCGCCCACGCTCCTGGCCTCGATGCGGCCTGAGAGGCTGATCCACGGTTTGGGCTGATAGCTGGCCCATGTGGTCAGCGCCACCTCGTTGCCCAAGTGATAGCCGTTGTTCTTGCCGGTGCGGATCACGCCGGTCAGTTGCGCCCCCCAGCCGGTATTGCCCGACCGCGCGCTATAGGTGATGCCGGGCAAGAGATCGAAGGTGCCGGACCCAAGCTGCATCCCGTAGGGCATGCGCATATTGGCAAAAGTGCCGGCGGGCGTCAGGACGGTTGCCCGTTCTGTCGTGGACCCGGTGGGCAGGCTCACACCGAAATTCAGGTGCAGCTTGTGATTGCCCCAGTCCTTGAGGCCGTAGAGCGCGGAAACCTTGAGATCGCCCCAGCCTTCGGATTGGGTGTTGAACGTGCCCAACCGCACGGTCCCGGCAGGCCCGGCAAAGGTGATGTGATCCATCTGCTTGGTGATATAGGGCAGCATCGCCATCAGGGTGATGCGGTCATTCGGGGCATACATCGCGCCGAACATATGCATATCCATCGTCATGCTGGTGGGCACGATGCGGATATTGGGCGGCTGGCCCGGCAGGCCAAAGAACGCATTGGGCGTCACCGCCACCTGTTCGGGGCTGAGGCCGTTGGTGCCACTGCGATAGCCCTCCATATCCATGTGCATGAAGCGATAGGACAGCATCACCTCACCGGTCTTGTGGCGGTGTTCGCCCATCACACCGATGGGGGCATGGCCATCGGCGCGCAGCGGCGGCAGGTCGGTCACGCTGACCCGCAGCCCGTCCTTGGGCGGCGTGTCACCGTCATGCGCCATGGCGGGCGCGGTCAGGCATAGGCAGAGCGCGGCGCAAAATGCACCGGCACGCAGGAAAACCTGTGTCATGGTCTTGGTCTCTTTTATTTGTGGATGCGCGTCGGGCGGGGCACCAATAGGCCCTCGAACATAACGACGTCGATCAATTGGGGAATTACGGTCTCACTCAGAGGTCATTCGGCGGGCCAATCGGGGCTGGCATGGGCCACATCGGGCCTGATGCTGCGGTGCTTGTCCCGCCATCTGGCCCGCTGGAGACGGCCCGGATGGCGGTAAGCATGGCGAAACGATCATGCGAGGGTGTATTGCCCTGTCACCGAAGTTCCCGCTGGAGTGGCCCCTCGCCGTTTAACGGCGAGACGCACGGGGTGGACCCGGTGGCACGCATGCCAGCTATCCCAGGGCCACCACGGGCGGCGCGCGCGGGCTATACCCGGCGGGCAGGTCGCCCGCCGCCGCGCGCATATCGTCGAACACACGGACGACACGCGAAAAACTGAAATGCCGCGCCTCGGGCGCGATGCGCACCTCTGTCAGCGCCGCTTGCGACTTGAAGAAAGGACAGGGCGTATTGAGATGCGGGCCGTCATGCTCGGCCTCGGCGGCAGGCGTGGACAGCGCGCCGGGATGTTCCTCGACCAGACAGAGTTCGCCCCCAAGGGCGGCGGCCTCAAGCTTGATCTGCTCTTGCACATGCAGGTTGGAGCGGGCGGCATCCGCCAATTCGTGCTGGCAATCGACGGCGGCGGCGGTGGCAACCCGAACGCTGAGCAATAGCACAAGAAGCGCGGGCCCAAGGCCAACCCCTCTTAGTCTGCGCATCCAGCGTCCAAATCTCATTTTCACCAATCCCGTGGGCCCAAGGCCAACGTCACCATTTGAAATGGGTTTCATGACTGCGCGACTCATGATCCGCGCGTGGTTCAAACATTCTAATTTTAGAATACTGTCAGGATCGTGATTGCGTCAAGCGGCACGACAAGGCCGAAAGTGATTCGCTCACATGCCTTGGAATTATGGCAAGCGGATTGGGCGCTGCGGCGACAATCCCGGCGCTTTGCACTCACTGCCCACGGTCGGCGAACAATTATACCGAAAATTTGACGCAAAGCCCGTCCTTCCCGCATATTGATCCTACTAAACAAACAGATTTGTCCATCTGTCGTTGTCGGTGGGGGCCGACGCGGTTGTGACATCCTTGAATTCGAGGTGACACAGCAATGAGCATCCCCCGCCTGACGGCCAACGCCGCCTATGCGACGCCTGTGCGCAGCATTCCCGCGCGCCCTGAACCCTCTCGCTTGCCGATGCGGCATTACACGAACCTCTGGCTGACGGCCGATGGGGGCATCGAAGAGCGCGACCAGATGGCCCCGGCGCTCCCGCTCTTTGACGCGGCACATTCCGCATTCGCGCGCGGCACGCTGATCACCACAACGCGCGGGCCGGTCGCCGTCGAAGACCTGCTGCCCGGTGATCTCTTGCAGACCTCTGCGCATGGGCCGCTGCCGGTGCTCTGGATTGGCCGGATGACGCTGCAGCCCGAGGATATTGCCAGCCGTTCGGTCAAGCTGACGCGGATCATGGCCGAGGCCTTTGGCATCGCACGGCCGATGGCCGATCTGCTTGTGGGTCCGGGCGCGCGTATTCTCACCCGCCCGCGCGATCTGCGCGCCAGCATCGGGTCGGATCACGTGCTGAGCCCCGCGCATGTGCTGGCCGATGGAATGCACGCCTTTGGCGTCACCCCGCCGCGTGCCGTGACCTTTTATCACCTGTGGCTGCGGCGGCATGCGCTGATCACGGCCAACGGCCTGGAAGTCGAGAGTTTTCACCCTGGTGCCGGGTTCGAGCGAGACGTGGGACCGAGTATGTTGTCGCTCTTCCTGTCGTTCTTTCCGCAAATTCGGGAGCCGCATCAATTTGGCCCACTGGCGCATCTGCGCCTGCCGCTCGATGCGCCCGATACGCTGAGCGTCGCCTGAGATCAGGCCGACTGGCTGAGCCGCGCCTCGAGAATTTCAAAGGGCACGCCGGGCTCGTCCTTGGCCCCGCGAATGACAAGCGATGTCTTGACGCTGGCGACATTATCGGCGGCGGTCAATTCCTCGGTCAGAAAGCGCTGAAAGGTGCTGAGATCGGGGGCCACGCATTTGAGGATGAAATCCACCTCGCCGTTGAGCATATGGCATTCGCGCACCAGCGGCCAGGCGCGGCAGCGCGCCTCAAAGGCGCTCAGATCCGCCTCGGCCTGGCTCTGCAACCCGACCATGGCAAAGACCTGCACCTCGAACCCCAGTTCGCGGGGGTCCACATTGGCGTGATAGCCGCGGATATAACCCTGTTCCTCGAGCGTGCGCACCCGGCGCAGGCAGGGCGGCGCCGAAATACCCACACGCTTGGCCAGTTCCACATTGGTCATCCGGCCATCAGCCTGCAGCTCCGCCAGAATCTTGCGATCTATGGGATCAAGACGGGACGCGGCCATTTGGGGGGACTCCTTGTTCGATTTCGCGATTGTTATAGCATCATGGCCTGCATGCGCAATTATGTTTCGCTGATGCGCAAGATCATTTCCCGAATAACGCCCAGGGCAGGCGGTGCATATCCGCCCTGCAAGGGGTTACATGCCCCGCGTCAGAGGGCTATATCATGCGCCAAATCCGCAGATCACATGAGAGAACGCCCATGTCCGACACCCGTCATACCAAATGCCTGATCATCGGTTCCGGCCCTGCCGGCTATACCGCAGGCGTCTATGCCAGCCGCGCCATGCTCTCGCCCATTCTCGTGCAGGGGATCGAGCCGGGCGGGCAGTTGACCACCACGACCGAAGTCGAGAACTGGCCCGGCGACACCGAGGTGCAGGGGCCGGACCTGATGGTACGGATGCAGACGCATGCATCGGCCATGGGCTGTGAAATCATCGGTGACATCATTTCGTCGCTCGATCTGGACAGCCGCCCCTTTGTGGCCAAGGGTGACAGCGGGACCACCTATACCGCCGATGCCGTGATCCTCGCCACCGGCGCGCGCGCCAAATGGCTCGGCCTGCCATCGGAAGAGGCGTTCAAGGGCTTTGGCGTCTCGGCCTGCGCCACCTGCGACGGGTTCTTTTATCGCGGGCAGGAAATCGTGGTGATCGGCGGCGGCAATACCGCCGTGGAAGAGGCGCTCTTTCTGACCAATTTCGCCTCGAAGGTCACGCTCATCCATCGCCGCGACGAACTGCGCGCCGAAAAGATCCTGCAAGACCGGTTGATGAAGAACCCCAAGATCGAAACGCTTTGGTTTCACACGCTGGATGAGGTCTTTGGCAGCGACAACCCCAAAGGGGTCGAGGGCGTGCGCGTCCGCCATGTCGAAACCGGCGAGATCACGGAAATCCCCTGCAAGGGCGTGTTCATCGCCATCGGCCACGCGCCCGCCAGCGAGTTGGTCAAGGACAAGCTCGAGCTGCACAACGGCGGCTATGTCAAGGTCGTGCCGGGCAGCACCCGCACCTCGATCCCCGGTGTCTTTGCTGCGGGTGATCTGACCGACCACGTCTATCGTCAGGCGGTCACTTCGGCGGGCATGGGCTGTATGGCCGCCCTCGATGCCGAGCGTTGGCTGGCCGAAAACGAGGGCTGAGACCGGCGCACTGCGGCCCTGTCAGCCAGGGCCGCAGCGGCGGGATCATCCGCCGATCTTGTCTTGCGTGCGGGTCTCGAAATCCGAGGCCGAATGGCGTTCGTGCAATTGCATTTCCGGCTCGCCAAAGCTGCGGTTGACCATGCGGCCCCGCTTGACGGCCGGGCGCGCGTCGATCTTTTCCGCCCAGGCCATGACGTGCTTGTAGCTGGCCACATCCAGAAACGTCGCCGCATTATAGAGCCGCCCAAGGCAAAGCTGGCCATACCAGGGCCAGATCGCCATATCGGCAATCGTATATTCATCGCCCGCGATATAGGGCCGCTCCGCCAGTTGCCGGTCGAGCACGTCTAGCTGGCGCTTGGCCTCCATCGCGAAACGGTCGATGGGGTATTGCCATTTCTCGGGCGCATAGGCGTAGAAATGGCCAAAGCCACCACCCAAGTAAGGCGCGCTGCCCATCTGCCAGAATAGCCAGTTGAGCGTTTCGGTGCGCGCAGGGCCACTCTTGGGCAGGAAGGCCCCGAATTTCTCGGCCAGATGCATCAGGATCGACGCGCTCTCGAACACGCGCAGGGGCGTGTCGCCAGTGTGATCCAGCAGCGCCGGGATCTTGGAATTGGGGTTGACCGCGACAAAGCCAGAGCCGAACTGATCGCCCTCGCTGATATTGATGAGCCAGGCGTCATATTCCGCCGCATGGCCCGCCGCGAGCAGTTCCTCGAACATCACCGTAACCTTGACGCCATTGGGTGTCGCCAGAGAATAAAGCTGAAACGGATGCTGGCCGCGCGGCAGATCCTTGTCATGGGTCGCGCCTGAAATGGGGCGGTTGATCGCGGCGAATTGCCCACCAGAAGGGGCCTCCCATGTCCAGACGTCGGGCGGGGTATAGGTGCTGTCACTCATGTCGTGATCCTCTCAATCGGGTCTGGCGGCAAATGTAAGCCTTGGCATGCCCCCCGCAATGCAAAACGCCGCACAGGGGACTGTGCGGCGCTGCGCGGTCTGCTGCCGTCGTGGGATCAGTAGACCACCACGCTGCGGATGCTTTCCCCGGAGTGCATGAGGTCGAAGCCCTTGTTGATGTCGTCGAGCGGCATGGTGTGGGTGATCATCGGGTCGATCTCGATCTTGCCCTGCATGTACCAGTC
>NZ_JALUXE010000029.1 GCF_027019125.1 Roseovarius sp.
GATTGAGCGCGGTGAAGAGCGCCGGGTTCGGCAACTCGAGATAGGCCTGATAAAGAGCGATCTGCGCGGCATAGACCGGCCGCGCGACGCTGACGCCGCGCTTGACCACGTCCTTCCAGCTGGATGCACCAAGCGCCTTGTTCTCCCACAGCGCGGGATAGTCCATGGCGACGGGGCCCGAGATGAGGCAGCCGTCGATGTGGCCCTTGAACCGTCCGCCGAGCGCCTCGAAACCGTATTGCCGCCCGTCGGCGCGTTCGGTACGCAGGTCGAACCCGGCCAGCCTCAGCCAGCCCGCCACCATGTCCTCGGCCCGGTGACCGGCCTCGAAGATGCGCAGCGTGCGCGGCGCGAAGTCCTGGCCCTCGTCCTTTGGCACCGCCAGGTAATCGAACTGGATCTGGCGCAGACAGTCGCGGCCAAGCCCCGAGGAACTGACATAGGTTCGGGGGCGCTCTTTCCCGTGGCGCCGGACGAGTGCGGTATCGATGGCCGCCGATACAGCCTCGGCGATCGGTGGGCGCGGCGCATCGGCACCATAGATGCAGCCTGATTTGTGATTGAGGTCGATCATCGGCGTGCCCTCAAAACGGAATCGGGTCGTCGAGCACGGTGCCGGTCCGCTCCTTGCGCGCGGCCTGCCTGCCCATGCTGTCGATGTAGCCGGTCACCGCCGCCTCGATCAGCCGGTCGATGTCCTCCGGCTTGCGGTGAAAGAAGGGCTCCATGAGCCCGAGCGATGTGAGCGCCTCGGCGAAAGACGCCCGTGCATCACGGATCGCCTGACGCTCGCGCGCGGTCTTGTCGATCATGCCGTTGTTCCTTTTGGCGATTTCCGCGCCGATGTCCTGGCACCGGCGCGAACAGAAGCGGTAATGGGGATGGCGGTCATGCCTCAGCCCGTGGCAGTAGCCGAAGCCGCGTGCCTCGCGCATGCAGACAGCGCAGAGCGGAGGCGCCGCCTCGGATGGGCGGAGCTGTTCCGATCCTGCCTGACGGCCGATCTCGCGAGCGCGCGGCTTGCGAACACGCGGCCTGCGCCGAGGGCCTGCATTCTTTCGCGGGCGACGTGCCATCGGTTCATCTCCGGCATTCGGCCATGCCCGTCAGCCGTTGAGCCAGGCGGGCATGGCGGCTGGCGCCGACGCACCGGTAGTGCCCTGACCCGGATTGCCCGGCTGTGACCTCAATGCCCCTTGCGCCTGCGGCGCGGCCGGCTGTTGCGCGCCCCATGCCGGCGCTTGCGCCTGCCAGCCCGGGGCCTGCGCGGTCGCGGCCTTGCGCGGTGGCGCATTGACCGGCTCGGGTGGAACGGTTTCGCCACCCATGATCGCCGCGTAGTGCGGCTCGTCGGGCAGAACGACATTGGCGATCCGGTTCTGGTCGCGGTATTTCGGGTTGGACGCGGGCTCGACCATGATGCGCGCGGCAAACACGATGCCATCGAGCTGCCTGAGCCCGGGCAGAACCCTTTTGGCCTTGGTGGCCGGGGTCTCGTCGCGCGGATCAAGACCGAAAGCGCTGTCGACGATAGCGCGAAAGGTCGATTTCGAGATCTTCCAGCCGATCGACTGACCCTTTTCATCGAGCTTGCCGCCGGCCACGGTGAAGCTCTGCCAGAACTTGCGCCGCGCATGCGGGCCTTCGAGGATGGTGAACTCGCAGTCGAGCATTTTCGCGTCACTCGACTGCGAAGCCTTCAGCAGCCCCGCATCCATCTGCGTGCCGCCATCTACACCCCCCGGGCGGATGGTCAGGCGGAGCCTGGCGAATGTGCCGTCGGGGATCAGTTCGCCGATGGGGGCCATTTGCGGCTGGGCGTCATTGAGATCGTAACTCATGTCGTGGTTCCTTTGCGTCTGTTCAGGAGGAGAAAGAGGATTGTGTGGGCGCGCGACCGTCGATTTTCGCGATCAGCGCGCCGAGATCGGGTGGCTCGGTCATGTCCAGCCGGCCGGAGCGGTCCTTGGCGGGCAGGCCCCAGGGATTGCCGGATTTGCAGACCAGCCGGCGTTCGGTGGCGGCCTCGTCAAACACCCATCCGCCTTCACCGTCAGGGGCAAAGAACTGCATCGAGACCACCTGATCGACGATGCCGGGCAGTTCGCGGCCGGCTTTCGAGCCTTCCATCTGAGGCTGCCAGGTGACCGCACCGAACTCGTCGGTGACCTTTTCCAGCACGCCCACGAAGATCACCGTCTTGCCGCGTGCGTGCTGCAGATGCTTCAGTGCCTGGATCACCTCGCGCCCGAGAAGCCCGTAGGCCCCGCGCACATCCGCCTTGCCCGTGCGCTCGGAAAACGCCTCGGGCTGCTGGCGCGCCCAGGTCATCGCCTGGCGTGTGAGGTCGGTGATGCTGTCGACGAAGATGATGCGCTTGCGCGCCAGAAATTCCTCGAGTCCGCTGTCGCGGTGCTCGGCCTGCAGCCAGGCGTGGCGCTCGGTGCCGTACCAGGATTGCGGATGCTGTGCCGGGTCCGGCCCGCCGATCAGCACGGCAAGGTCCCGAAAGTCGGTGAAACTGCGCACCGGGATCGAGTCCCCGCGCCAGTCCTGCACGGATTTGAGGCCGGCCTCGAGGTCGAGACAGACGGTTTCCTCGGCGGGCAGCGTTGTCAGCAGCGTGGTCTTGCCGACGCCGGGCGGGCCGAAGATCGCAAGCGAGGTCTTGTTCTCGGCAACCGAGAGCCGTTCGTCGGCGGTGATGATGCGGATGCTCATGTCGTTCTCCAATGGTGTTGCAGGGTGCGCGGCGGCGGGGATGACCGGGTGCCGAAGGGGAACCTGCCCGGCGTCACCGCACGGGCGCCCCGCCGCCGCGCGTTACCGGGCTCGGGATTCGAGCCGGAACACGGGTTTGCCGGTGGTCTCGGTTCGGGCATCCGCGAAGCCCTCGCGCAATGCCTGGGGCCAGGCGGCATAGCGGCGCTCGGGAACGCGGTAGGTGATGTCGAGATATTCAGCCGGATCGTCGCCCGCCGCGCGGATGCGCGCTGCCATCTCGGCCAGTCGTTTCTGATCCCAGGCCACTTTCTTCGGCAGATCGGCAATGATCGTGATGTCACCATCTTCGATGCGGACCGTGCCGGTGGTCTTGTCCCGGGCCGCGCGCTCGGCATCCGCCGCCGCGCCATAGCGCCGCGCGATCGCGGCCTCAAACCTCTCGCGCAGCCGTTTCA
Source organism: Roseovarius sp. (assembly GCF_027019125.1). Classification (GTDB taxonomy): domain Bacteria; phylum Pseudomonadota; class Alphaproteobacteria; order Rhodobacterales; family Rhodobacteraceae; genus Roseovarius. Next base: position 3,180 of record NZ_JALUXE010000029.1, read on the forward strand.
CCCGGGCGGTCTCGGCGCGCGCCGCCTCCTGCAGCTCCAGGAGCATTTCCGTGGGCAGCGCGGCGATGTCGCCAAGCGAAAGCCGGTCGAGGTCATTGAACTGGGGAGCGTTGTCAATCTGTGGCATGTCGGGACCTCCGATTGATGGGAAAGACAGGGTCATCACGCGGCCTCTGGCTCGACAAGCAGCCGGTCGAGCGGTACCGGTGTTGCGCCGGTTTTGGGCCGGGCGATGGCGAAATAGGCGAAGCGGTCCGGGCCGAGGCGCTGCTGCACCAGATGCACGAGCCCTGCCTCGCAGGCACGAAACGCGGCCCGAGCCAGTGCGCCGAGGCGCTTGCGGTCCTTGTCGGACAAGGTCGACATGCCCGGCATCACGTCGATCCCGAGAAAGCCCCGGTGGTATTCCAGCCAGTCGCCGGGTGCGGCCTGGCCAACCCAGGCGCAGAAGGTGATGTCGGTGAGCGGGTGTACCGAGTGAATGTTCCCGGTCTGGGGTGCCATCAGCATGCCCGCGGTGCTCGCACGGCGCCGCGCTCATGGCTGGACGCGCGCGCAGGATCCGCCGTCAGCCGGCGCGGTCGCTGCCCGAGCCGCGCCACCGCATCGCTGACAAGGCGCGCGCGCCGCAGCTGACTCTGCTCGAAAACCTCGATGTCGGAAAGCCGGTAGAGCACCCGGCCACCGAGCTTCAGATAGGGAGGGCCTTCCCCGGTCCAGCGCCAGCGTTCAAGTGTACGGTGCGAAATGTTCCACCGTCGCGAAAGTTCGATCTGGTTGAGATGGCGTTGTTGCATCACGGCCTCCGTCTTGTTTTCGGAGGCACAATGCGAAATCCTAAAGGGGGATGTCGTGGGGATCGCGGGGGGATTTAGGAAGAAAAAATTATCACGAATAATCAGACTGTTAAGCTGAGGTGGGGATCGTCATCCGCTGGCGATCCCCGGGGCATCCCACAAAGAGGGGGATACCCATCCCCCTCAACCGCTTCACTCTTCTGGGACGACCTCAGTTCTAAGTCGGTATAGGCCCCGACCGTCAGATTCGATCAGATCGCGCCAATTGGACTGCGACTTGAATACGTCAGCCATTCGCATACTACGTGACCGCGCAACAGTCAGCAGGCGCTTCCCATTTTGCCAGGGCTCGCCTCGAGCTGCTGCGCTATGTAGTTCCTTCACTACGCGTGCCTGGACATCCCCAAGGTAGTAATGTTGCCCGTTGCAGCACACGTGATGGTAGTCCGGAGACGCAGAAAATCCCGTGCTCCCAGAGCAAAGCTCTGCTGTCTTAAAGCCTCGCACCTTTTCGATTCTGTCCCGTTCCTCACGACGTATAAGTAGATCTCCAAGCATGACGAGAACCGGACTGGCCATGTAGTGCACGCGCATGCAGCTTCCATCAGGCTGGCGGAAGTCAAATACGTTCCGCTCGGAGCAGCGAAAGATCATATAGGCGTCACCAGGATGCAGATCGACGAGGCCAGAATAGATCGTCCTCTCCTTAGGAGACCAACGACGTCCACCAGATTTCAACCTGCGAAACTCGCCAAATTCCATCGGAACGTCGTAGATCCGGATCGACAGGCGCAACTCATCGTTTTCGGCGAGATAACCCAGATCATGCTCCGGCATCTGCCAGCGTTCGAGAATTTCCTCAATGGTGAAATACTTTTTCTCAATCTGCATGAGTTAGCCTCCGAGTCTCTTATTAGTTGTCGAAATATTGACGTAAAACCGGGGCGTCCAAGGATCAATCACGAATTTTTCGTTCGCTTTGTGAGCTGTCGGAGTCGTTCCTCGCACTTGGTGCCCCGAACTGAGTCAATGCAAGGGATTCCTGGGATACTCTTTGGCATGCGACATTTCGCAAGACTGCCTTCGAAAGGTTTCTAGCTGTTACGCACATCTTCCCTACCGATTTGATTATGCTTGTATTTTCCTATTGAAAGCCGATCCTTTGGGAGGCTTCCAACACAAGGAATTACGCCGATGACAGGTCGTGCCGGCCCAAACCCCCTGCCACCCGCCACCATGACGCCCCGCGAGCGCCGCGCGGAACTCTGCGCCTTGCTGGCCCTCGGCCTGATCCGCCTGCGAATGCGGGAACATGGGCAACTCTTCGCGAAACATGGAGAATTTCCGCTTCACAACTCAGGCGTTGAGAGCGGTAGTGCAGGTCCAACCGACAGGAGGACCGCATGAACTCACACGATCCCATCCCCGCGCGCCTGGCCGCGCTGAAGGCCATGAAGACGCCCGAGTTGAAGACCCAGTGGCGCGAGTTGTTCGACAGCGAGCCGCCGCCCTTCAACCGGCGTTACCTTGAAAGCCGGCTGGCCTACCGCATCCAGGAGCTCGCCTATGGCGGGTTGAAGCCGGAGACGGTGAAACGGCTGGAACGGCTGGGCGAGGAACTGGACGGCGGCGACCGCAAGAAAAGCCGCATCCGGGCCGATCTCAAGCCCATCGTCGGCACGCGCCTGATCCGCGAATGGCAGGGTGTGGAGCATGTCGTCACCGTCACCGCCGACGGCTATGAATGGCAAGGCCGGCCATACAAGTCGCTGTCCTCGGTCGCCCGCGCCATCACCGGCACCCGCTGGAACGGCTGGGTGTTCTTCGGGCTCAAGAATCGGAGCCGGCGATGACAAGCGTGAAGATCAAGCGCCGCTGTGCGGTCTATACCCGCAAATCCTCCGAGGAAGGGCTGGAGCAGGAATTCAACTCGCTCGACGCCCAGCGGGAGGCTTGCGAGGCGTACATTGCCAGCCAGCGCTCCGAGGGCTGGGTGCTTGTGCGCGACCGCTACGACGATGGCGGCATCTCGGGCGGCACGCTAGAGCGGCCCGGCCTGCAGCGGCTGATCGCCGATATCGAGGATGGGCTCGTCGATGTGGTGGTGGTCTACAAGATCGACCGCCTCAGCCGCTCGCTCGCCGACTTCGCCAAGCTGGTCGAGGTGTTCGACCGCAACGACGTGACCTTCGTCTCGGTCACCCAGTCCTTCAACACCACCACGTCCATGGGCCGGCTGACGCTGAACATCCTGCTTTCCTTCGCCCAGTTCGAGCGCGAGGTTACGGCCGAGCGCATCCGCGACAAGTTCGCGGCCTCCCGCAAGAAGGGCATGTGGATGGGCGGGGTGCCGCCCTGGGGCTACCGGGTCGAGAACCGCAAGCTGGTCATCGATGAGGAACGCGCGGAACACGTCCGCTGGATCTTCGCCCGCTTTATTGAGATCGGCTCGGGCACGGAACTGGCGCGCGAAGTGGAAGAGCGCGGTCTGCGCACGCCGAAAGGCAACCGGATCGACAAGAAGTTCCTCTACCGGATGCTAAACAACCGCGCCTATATCGGCGAGGCGGTGCACAAGGGCCACAGCTACCCCGGCGAGCACAAGGCGATCATCGACCGCGCGACATGGGACAGGGTGCATGCCATCCTGAAAGAAAGCCCCCGCAAGCGCGCCGCCCGCACCCGGGCCGAGACACCGGCGCTCTTGAAGGGGCTGCTCTATGGCCCCGATGGCGCGGCGTTCTCGCCGACCCACACCCGCAAGGGCGGCAAGCTCTACCGTTACTATGTCAGCCAGACTGTGCTGAAGCACGGGGCCGGAACATGCCCAATCGGCCGGGTGCCGGCGG
>NZ_JALUXE010000030.1 GCF_027019125.1 Roseovarius sp.
GGATGGTTGGGAAACCTTGGCTCAGCCCATCGCTCCGATCAGCCTTGACCTCGCGGCCTGATCAGGCCCAAATCCACATGCTCGGAGAACGCCGCCGGAGAATTTCTACCAGATTCGAGACACAACCGCCGCGAACAACTTTCCGAAGTGATCCAGAAATGGTCTGCCGCGATGTCGATCGAAAGCTTTTTTCGCGAGGCGGAAGAGCGACTTGCCGGCGTCGAGCCCGAGAGGCGCCAGGCCTTGTCCTCTCGGCTTGATCTGGCACGGTCCATGATGGGAACGCTCGATCCGCTGGAGTTTCTGGAACAGTGGGTGGCACCGGATGAGCGTTACACGCGCCTCTATCAAGACGATCAAGATTAATTTATATCAGATACTTGGTGGGCATTTGTCATGTGTCACCTCTAAGCTTCCGAACCCGTTTGCTCCGAAGCCTGGCGGCATCTTATCGCCGCGCTGAACTTCTCCTGCGCTGCCTTGGATTCCGCGTCGTGACTTCAGCGATCCAGCTCCAGTCCTCGAACTTGTCCCCGGTTTGGCGCAGGTGGGTGTAGCGCTTGAGCGACGTCCAGGATCGGTGGCCGGAAACAGCCGCCGCGTGTGGAACGTTGTAGCCGATCTCGAACAGGCGCGAGACACCTTCGTGCCTGAGGTCATGGAACCGCAGATCCTCGATCCCCAGAAACTGCGTTGCCCGTGTAAAGGCCGCGCTGATCGCATCGGTGGAGTAGGGGAAGATCTGGCTCGCGTGTTTTGGCATCGCCTCGATGATCTCCAGCGCCGGATCGGGCAGGTCGCACCAGACGTCGTTGCCCATCTTCTCGCCGGGGTTCTTCATGTCGCGCACAAGGACGCGTTTACCCTCCTTGTCGAGGTCCGCCCATTTGATGCGGGTGATCTCTTCCTGCCGCCGGGTCGAGAAAATCGCGAAAGCGATAACGCGATGCATGGGGACAGAGGAGGGGCGGCGGATCGAGCGGTCGAGGAAATGCGCCATCAACTGCTCGAGCTCGTCCAGTGTTGGCCGCCGATCGCGGTGACGGCTCTTCTGGGTCAGGCCTAGCTTCTTGGCGACGATCATCGCATTGCGCATCGCACGCTCGTCCAGCGGATAGTTCCAGGCCGGGCCGGCCACTGTGAAGACCGCGCTGAGATGTGACAGGTAGTTAGACACGGTTTGCGGCGAGACACCGGTATTCAGCTTCTCCTTGGCGAAGGCCACGATGTCGGCGCTGTCGATCTGGGCGCACAGCTTGTTCGCGATGTCGAACTCCTTGATGCTTTTCAGCACCTGCGCCTTGGTCCGACCGATTGCCTTCGCGCTGTCTTCCACATATTTGTCGATTGCGTCGCCGAGGGTCACTTCGCGGCGGCGGGTCTCTCCGATTGGCAAGTTTTCGAGGGCGCCGGGCTTGGCCAGGTCCTTCTCGCGCTTCTCGATCCAGGCCGCCGCGGTCGAGCGCAGCTCAAAGGTTCGGTTTTCGCGCCAGACGGTTTTTCCGGCCCGCCGAACGGCGATCTGGGCAAGCCAGGCGGCAGAGCCGTCTTTGCGCTTTCGCTTGATGATGGTACCCATGGGGTTACAACATTTGGCTCAAGTTACAACATTTGTTGTAAATCCTACCCGAAATGGGCGTGATTTACAACAAATGAGACAAGAACAGGCTCAAGGGCTGGGCGGTAAATGGCTGATAAAGATAAAAAATATAACGTTCTCAATGCGTCGCGTTTATCGGTTGCGCCTATGATGGACTGGACCGACCGGCATTGTCGCTATCTGCATCGGCGGCTTAGTCGGCATGCGTTGCTCTATACTGAAATGGTGACGGCACCGGCCTTGGTGCGGGGTAATGCGTTGCATTTGCTGGACTTTTCTGTCGAGGAGCATCCGGTTGCCTTGCAGCTTGGCGGATCGGACCCTGCGGAGCTGGCGCTGGCGGCGCGGATGGGGGCCGAGGCGGGCTATGCCGAGATCAATCTCAACTGCGGCTGCCCGTCGGACCGGGTGCAATCGGGGCGGTTCGGGGCGATCCTGATGACCGAGCCGGCGCTTGTGGCCGAGTGTTGCGCGGCCATGATTGCCGCGCAACCTGTTGAAGTTACGGTAAAATGCCGGATCGGGGTGGATGACCAGAACCCCGAGGAGGTGTTGCCGGAGTTCCTGGCACGGATCATCGCGGCGGGTGTGCAGCGGGTTCAAATTCATGCGCGCAAGGCCTGGCTTGACGGTCTCAGCCCCAAGGAAAACCGCGACATTCCGCCCTTGGATTATGATCTGGTGCAGCGGATGAAGATGCTGTTCCCCAATCTCCACATCTCGATCAACGGCGGAATTACATCGTTGGATCAAGCGGTTAGCCTGCTTGATCAAGGTCTGGACGGGGTGATGGTCGGGCGCGCGGCCTATCATCAGCCGGCGGATATTCTTTGTGCGGCGGACCGGCGGATTTACGGTGCCACCGGGCCGGATACCACAGCAGAAGGGGCGGTGCGGGACATGCTCCCCTATATCGAGGCGCATCTCGCAAGCGGTGGGCGATTGCACCAGATCACCCGGCATATGTTGGGTCTTTTTGCTGGAAAACCGGGCGCGCGGGCGTGGCGGCGGCATCTGTCGGAGGGGGCGACGCGGCCTGGTGCCGGGCCGGAACTGGTCGAGCGGGCCTTGGCAGAAGTAACAGACCTTACGGAATCCGCCTCTATTTTGTAAGGTCGCGCAGCCCCAGCCGCGCCCCACGGCGCAGCGCGCGGGTGAGCGGGGCGAGAGCCTTGCCCAGAAGCCGGGTCCATTGCCAATAGAGCGGCGTGTCGAGCGGGCAGTCGGCGCGCAGGAGGCAGAGCGTGCCGCGTGCCAGATCCTCGTGCAAGAGCGCCTCGGGGGCCATGCCCCAGCCCATGCCAAGCCGCGCGGCGGTCACGAACCCCTCGGAGGACGGCAAGCGGTGACAGGGCGGCGAGAGCGTGGCGCCGGTGGCCTTTGTGATCCATCGGTGCTGTAACTGATCGTTCATATTGAACTGCAACATCGGGGCGGTGGCGAGCCTCTCTGCCGTGGCCCCGTCGGCAAAATGCCGGGCCATGAATTCGGGGCTGGCGATGGCCTGATAGCGCAGCGCCCCAAGTGCCATGACATCGCAGCCGGGCAGGGGGCTGGCGCGGGTGGTCAGCGCGCCCAGCACTTCGCCGCGCAAGAGCCGGTCGTGCGACATATCCTGATCGTCGATCACCAGATCAAAGAGATGATCGGGCAGGCTGGCCAAGGCCGCGGGCAGCCATGTGGCGAGGCTGTCGGCATTGACGGCGAGGCGCAGTCGGGTTTGCGGCGCAGGGGCAAGCCCTGTGATATCCTCTCGAAGCCGGGTTTCCAGCAGGGCAATCTGATCGGCATGGGCGGCAAGGCGTTGGCCCACGGGGGTTGCGGTGCAGGGTGTCGTGCGATGCAGGAGTTGCGCGCCGACGCGGGTTTCCAGCGCCTTGAGCCGCTGCGAGATGGCCGATTGCGTGAGGCCAAGCGCCTGTGCCGCGCCCTCGAAACTGCCGGTTTGCAGAATGGCCGAGAGGGTGGCGAGATGCTCGGGCGGCAGGGGCATTAGAATATCTGATGAGACATAAGCATATTGAATTTGAGTAATGAGATGCGCGCCGATAGGCAAGCCCCGGCGGCGCGGCCGCGATCGAGTATTTGAAGAACGAGGAAAGGGCGGGCGGATGCAGGCGGGGCTGGCGGGATTTGCATTGGGGTTGAGCCTGATCATGGCCATCGGGGCGCAGAATGCCTTTGTGCTGCGGCAGGGGCTGCGGCGCGAGCATGTCTTGGCGGTGGTGTTGGTGTGTGCGCTGTCCGATGCGGTGCTGGTGGCGGCGGGTGTGACCGGCTTTGGTGTGTTGTCCGAGGCGGTGCCGGGGCTGGAGCGGATCATGCGCTATGGCGGGGCGGCGTTCTTGCTGGTTTACGGCGCGCGCAGTTTTCTTGCGGCCTGGCGTGGTGGGGGCGCACTTGAGGCGGGCGAAGGTGCGGGCAGTCTGCGGCGCGCCGTGCTGACATGTCTCGCGCTGACATGGCTCAATCCGCATGTCTATCTCGATACGGTGGTCTTGCTGGGGTCGGTCTCGGCGCAATATGCGGATCGCCTTGCCTTTGGTCTGGGGGCGGTCTCGGCGAGTTTTGTGTTCTTCTTTGCCTTGGGCTATGGCGCGCGCCTGCTCGCGCCGCTCTTTCGCCGTCCGGAAAGTTGGCGGGTGCTCGATGCCGGGGTGGGCTGTGTGATGTGGGCGATTGCCATCGGGCTCTTGCGTGGCTGAGCCATGCGTCAGGTGACAGGGTGCGTTGCGCGAACCGCATGGCAAAGCGCCAAGCCAGCCTCGACAGCCGGGCAGAGGCGTGAATTAATGCAGCCATGAGCGCGCAACAGGCAAGCAAGGCAGAGAGCACGGCAAGGCCGGGCTGGGGCATCTTCTGGATGGTCGTCACGGGGCTTCTCTTTGTCGGGGTCACGGCGCTGGTCAAGGTATTGGGCACACGCGTGCCCGCGCCGCAGGCGGCGTTCCTGCGCTATGCCATGGGCCTTGTGTTTCTCATTCCGATGCTGGGATCGCTTTGGCGTTTGCGGCTGGATCGCGGCACCTGGGGGTTTTTCGCCGCGCGTGGGCTGGTGCACACGGTGGGCGTTGCGCTGTGGTTCTATGCCATGGCGCGGATTCCCATCGCCGATGTGACGGCGATGAACTATCTGGCGCCGATCTATGTGACGCTGGGGGCAGGTCTTTTCCTCGGTGAGCGCCTCGCGCTACGGCGGGTGCTGGCGGTGGGCGTGGCCCTGATCGGGGCGCTGATCATTCTGCGGCCCGGATTTCGCGAGGTCGGGTCGGGGCATCTCGCGATGATCTTTACCGCGATTTTCTTTGGCGCGTCCTATCTGATTGCCAAGGTCGTCTCGGGGCGCAGCAGCCCCGGCGTGGTGGTGGCGATGCTGTCGATCACGGTGACAATCGGGCTTGCGCCCTTGGCGGCGGCGGTCTGGGTCACGCCGACGGTTTGGGAATTGGCGATCCTCTTTGGGGTGGCCTGTCTGGCCACGGCGGGGCATTACACGATGACGCTGGCGTTTCGCGCCGCCCCCCTGGCGGTCACGCAGCCGGTGACCTTCCTGCAACTTGTCTGGGCCGTGCTCTTGGGGGCGCTGGTCTTTGGAGAGGGGGTGGATGTGTTCGTGGTCTTGGGCGGCATGGTGATCGTGGGCGCGGTCAGCTTTATCAGCTGGCGCGAGGCGGTGCTGAAGCGGCGGATCACACCGACGGTGTCGGCGACCAAGGTCTGAGGGCGCTCAGGCGCGCGGATCCAGCAGCTTGGCCAGAATGCGGTTGCGGGTGATCTGACCCAGCAGTTGGCCATTCTCGGACACGCCAACCGGGCGGTCATGCCCCTGGGCGCATTCCATCACGTCCTGAATGCTGGCATCGGGGCCGACGCAGGTCTCGGGCGTGCCCACCGCAGGCTCCATCACGTCGCGCGCGCAGAGCACGCCAAGCGGGTTCATATGGGCCACGAATTCGGCCACATAATCGGTGGCGGGATTGGTGAAGATGTCCTGCGGGGTGCCGCATTGCACGATGCGCCCGCCCTCCATGATGGCGATGCGGTCGCCCAGTTTGAACGCCTCGTCCAGATCGTGGCTGACAAAGATGATGGTGCGCCCCAGCGTCTTTTGCAGGTCGATCAGTTCGTCCTGAAGATGGTTGCGGATCAGCGGATCGAGGGCCGAAAAGGGTTCGTCCATGAGAAGGATCGGCGCATCGGTGGCAAAGGCGCGGGCCAGGCCCACGCGCTGTTGCATGCCGCCCGACAGCTCGCCCACGCGGCGCTCGGCCCAGTCGGAGAGGTTGACGAGCGACAGTTGCCGGTCGACGCGCTCGGCGCGCTCGGGTTTGGGGATGCCTGCCAGTTCGAGGCCGAGGCCCACGTTTTCGCGCACCGAGCGCCAGGGAAGCAGGCCGAATTGCTGGAACACCATGGCGATATGGTGCTGGCGCAACCGGCGCAGCGTGGCGGGGTTGGCGTTGGTGACATCCACCATGCCGCTGCCGTCGTGGATCTCGACCGTGCCGCGCACCACAGGGTTGAGGCCATTGACCGCGCGCAGGAGCGTGGATTTGCCCGAGCCCGACAGGCCCATCAGCACGAGGATTTCGCCCGGTGCCACCGACAGGTCACAGTCATGCACGCCCAGAACCTGCCCCGTGCTTTGCTGGATCTCGGCGCGGGTCTTGCCTTGATCCATCAAGGGCAGGGCGGTCTGCGGCGCATCGCCAAAGACGATGGAGACCTTGTTGAAATTGACGATTGCGTCGGTCATTTCCGGCCCTCCATCCGCAGCATCCGGTCAAGGACGATGGCCACGACGACGATCATCAGCCCGGATTCAAAGCCAAGGGCGATGTTGACCGTATTGATCGCGCGCAGCACCGGCACGCCAAGGCCGTCGGCCCCCACCAGCGCGCCGATGACCACCATCGACAGCGAGAGCATGATGGTCTGGTTCAGACCCGCCATGATCTGCGGCAGGGCGTAGGGCAGTTCCACTTTCCACAGGGTCTGGCGGTTGGTGGCGCCAAATGCCTGCGCGGCCTCCAGCAGCGGTTGTGGCGTGTTGGAGATGCCCAGATGCGTAAGGCGGATGGGCGCGGGGACGACAAAGATCACCGTGGCGATGAGGCCGGGCACCATGCCGATGCCGAAAAACACGATCGCGGGGATGAGATAGACGAAGGGTGGCAGCGTCTGCATGAGGTCGAGCACCGGGCGCATCCCGTCATAGAGGCGCGGGCGATGCGCGGCGGCGATGCCCAGGGGCACGCCAAGCGCCATGCAGAAGACACAGGACGAGACGACCAGTGTCAGGCTCTCGGTGGTTTCCTCCCAATAGCCCTGATTGAGGATGAAGAGAAAGCCGAGAAGCACGAAGAGGCAGGTTTTCCAGTTGCGCTGCAACACCCATGTCAGCGCGACGAAGATGCCGATGATGACCATGGGATGCGGGGTTTGCAGCACCCAGAGAAAGGCGTCGATCAGCCCCTCCATCAGCACTGACAGCATGTCGAAAAAGCCCGCGGCATTGTCCTGAAGCCAGAGGAAGAAGCCTTCGGCCCATTGGCCCACGGGGATTTTGTGATCGCTCAGCCAGTCCATGCGGGTGCCTCACATCTGATCTGTCTGGAAGGAATAGGGCGGCGCATGGCACGCCGCCCTTGGCCGCTCAGAGTCCGAGCGCCGATTTGACGGCTGCTGCCGCATCGCCACCGTCCTTGGTGGTCACGCCGGCAAGCCAGGGGGTGACGGCATCCGGGTTGGCCTTGAGCCAGGCGCTTGCGGCATCTTCGGGCTTGGCCCCGTCATTCAGGATCGCGCCCATGATCTCGTTTTCCATGGCCAGCGAGAATTCGAGGTTCTCGAGGAACTTGCCCACATTGGGGCATTCCGCGACATAGCCTGCGCGGGTGTTGGTATAGATCGTGGCGCCGCCCAGATCGGGACCGAACCAGTCATCCCCGCCGGTCAGATAGGTCATCTCGTGGTTGGCGTTCATCGGGTGCGGTTCCCAGCCGAGGAACACGATGGGTTCCTCGCGGCGGTCGGCGCGGCTGACCTGGGCCAGCATGCCCTGTTCCGAGCTTTCCTTGACCTCGAATCCCTTGAGACCAAAGGCATCGGCCTCGATCATGTCGAGGATCAGGCGGTTGCCGTCATTGCCCGGCTCGATGCCGTAGATGGTCGAGTCGAGCGCTTCTGCATGCTGCGCGATCGTCTCGAAGGAGGTGATGCCAAGCGCGGCGCCGGCGGCATTGGTGGCCAGCGTGTATTTCGCGCCCACGAGGTTGGCGCGCACGGTGTCGACGGTGCCTGCTTCGCGGTAGGGGGCGATATCGGCCTCCATGGTCGGCATCCAGTTGCCCAGGAACACGTCGATGTCGCCCGCGGCAAGCGAGGTATAGGTCACAGGCACCGAGAGCACCTTGGCCTCGGTCTCATAGCCAAGCGCCTCGAGCACGAAAGAGGTGGCGGCGGTGGTGGCGGTGATGTCGGTCCAGCCAACATCGGCAAAGGTCACACTGTCGCAATTGGCAAGCGCAGGCCCGGCGGCCGCAGTGGCGAGGGCAATGGCGGTCAGGGTTTTCTTGAAGGTCATGTGATGTCTCCCACGGTTGATTATTCCGGGGCTGCGCCCGGTTTGGCAAAGGCCCGAGGGAATCCCCCCCGGGCCTTGCAGTCAGGTCAGGTGGGCTGGATCAGGCCATCCACCAGCGCTCGATGAAGCGCATGCCGTCCACATCCCAATTGGCCCCGAGGGTGTCGGAATGTGCAATCTTGTTCGAGTTGCCAAAGACGTAGTTGGCGAACATCGGCACGATCACGCCGCCGTCGTCGCTGCAGATCTGCTGCATCTCGAAATACATCTCGCGGCGCTTGGCCTCGTCGAGTTCCGAGCGCGCCTTGAGCATCAGCTCGTCAAAGCGGTCGTTGCACCAGAAGCTGTCGTTCCATGCCGCGCCGCATTTATAGGCGGTGGCGAACATCTGATCCTCGACCGGGCGACCCGACCAGTAGACGGCGCAGAAGGGTTTCTTCATCCACACGTCCGACCAGTAGCCGTCATTCGCTTCGCGCACCGGCGTGAGGTTGATGCCCGCGCCCGCAGCGGAGCTCTGGTAGAGCACGGCCGCATCGACCGCGCCGCCAAAGGCCGCGTCCGCTGCCGAAAGCTTGACATCGAGACTGTCGAGGCCGGCCTGCTTGAGGTGGAACTTGGCCTTGTCGGGATCATAGGTTTTCTGCGCGAGTTCGGTGTTGAAATAGCGCTGGCCCTGGCCGATGGGATGGTCATTGCCGACCGAGCCATAGCCGAACAGGATCTTGTCCACCAGTTCCTGACGGTTGATGCCGTATTTCAGGGCAAGGCGCACATCGGGGTTGTTGTAGGGCTCTGCCCGGGTGTCCATGGCGAAGGTGAAATGCTGCGTGCCCGCGACCGAATTGATCTGGATATTGGGGTTGCGTGCCAAGAGGCCCACGGTCTTGAGGTCGAGCCGGTCGACCACATCCACATCGCCCGAGACAAGCGCCGTGGTGCGGGCGTTCTGATCGACGATGGCGAGGATTTCGGCGCTGTCGAACCAGGCCACATCGCTGCGCCAGTGGTTCGGGTTGCGCTCGACCGCAAAGGACACGCCGGGCTTGAAATCCTTGAGCACATAGCTGCCGCAGCCATCGCCCGATTTCCAGTCGATGCCGTCGCCTTCGGCCTTGCAGATCACGAGGTGATAATCGCTGAGGAAGAAGGGGAAGTCGGCATTGCCGCCATCCAGGGTAAAGACGACGATGTCATCGCCTTCGGTGGTGATGTCGGTCACGTTGGCCACCAGCGGCCCGGCGGCAGAGGTCGAATTCTCGCCCCGGTGGAAGTTGATCGAATTGACGACATCGGCCGCGGTGACGGCCTTGCCGGAATGGAAGGTTACGCCCGAGCGCAGCTTGAACCGCCAGACCGAGGCATCGGCCGAAGCTTCCCAGCTTTCGGCGACTTCGGGGATAAGCGAGCCATCGGCGGCCACTTCGGTCAGCCGGCCGTGGATGGCAAAGGCGAGCGAGGTTGTGAAGCTGTTGGAATAGGTGCCCGGATCAAGCACGTCGGTGGTCTGGCCGTGGCCGATGGCCGCGCGCAGATGCCCGCCGCGCGAAGGCGCCGCCTTGGCCCGCAGCGGCAGGCCCGCGACAAGAGCCGCCCCGGCGGTGGTGGCCATGAAACCGCGTCGGTTGATGCGGCCGGAATTCAGAATGGTCATGGTGGTCTTCTCCCTTTGGTTTGCTTTCCGAACCGGCCTTATGTCCTCTGGGGATCGCGCGGCCCCCTGCCGCGTGGCGGTCGGTTTATACCTGCCAAGGCTAATATGACGCCGTGATGAAATACAACGCCATTCTGGCTGGGGGGCGGTGTTGTGATGTGGTCCCTCTTGGTTTTTATTGATTGACGAGTCAATTAAACACGATTAGGCCAGTCTGGCAACAGGTCTTTGGAGGGTGTGATGCCGAAAATCGGGATGGAACCGATCCGCCGCACCGCGCTGGTGGAGGCCACGATTTCCGAGATCGGCGCGCATGGCAGCCTGGATGTGACCGTGGCGCAGATTGCCCGGCGCGCGGGCATGTCGAGCGCGCTGGCCCATCATTATTTCGGGTCCAAGGAGGCGATGTTCGCCGCCGCGATGCGCCATATCCTCTCGCTTTACGGGGCCGAGGTGCGCGGTGCGCTGATCATGGCCAAGACCCCGCGCGACCGGATCGAGGCGATCATCCGCGCCAGTTTCACGCCGGCGCAATTTCGCGGCGAAATGGTTTCGGCCTGGTTGAATTTCTACGTTCAGGCGCAGCGCTCGGACGAGGCGCGGCGTCTGCTGCATATCTATCAGCGGCGGCTGCGCTCGAACCTGCATCACGCCTTTCGCGTGCTGGCCCCCGCCGAGGCGCGCACGCTGACGCGCGGTCTCGCGGCGATGATCGACGGGCTTTATATCCGTCAGGCGCTGCGCGAAGGGCCGATGCAGCCCGGCCTCGCGATTGATGTGCTGCTGCATTACCTCGACACCAGCCTGCCCCAGAAGGACACCGCATGACCGCGCCCAATATCCTGATTTTCATGGTCGATCAGCTCAACGGCACCCTCTTTCCCGATGGTCCCGCGCCGTGGCTGCACGCGCCCAATCTCAAGGCGCTCGCGGCGCGCTCCACGCGGTTTGCCAATGCCTATACCGCCTCGCCGCTCTGTGCGCCGGGACGCGCGAGCTTCATGTCGGGGCTCTTGCCGTCGCGCAGCCGCGTCTATGACAATGCCGCCGAATTCGCCGCCGATATTCCCACCTATGCGCATCACCTGCGGCGCGCGGGCTATCAGACCTGCCTCAGCGGCAAGATGCATTTCGTGGGCCCCGACCAGTTGCACGGGTTCGAGGAGCGGCTGACCACGGATATCTACCCCGCCGATTTCGGCTGGACGCCCGACTATCGCAAGCCGGGCGAGCGGATCGACTGGTGGTATCACAACATGGGTTCGGTGACGGGCGCGGGGGTCGCGGAAATCTCGAACCAGATGGAATATGACGACGAGGTGGCGCACAACGCGCGCGCCAAGGTCTACGATCTGGCGCGGGGGCTCGATGCGCGGCCCTGGTGCCTGACGGTCAGTTTCACCCATCCGCACGATCCCTATGTGGCGCGCAAGAAATACTGGGATCTCTACGAGGACTGCGATCACCTGCTGCCAGAGGTGCCCGCCATGGCCTATGAGGCGCATGATGCCCACGCGCGGCGGATTTTCGACGCGAATGACTGGCGCAATTTCGACATCTCGCAGGAGGACATCCGCCGCTCGCGCCGCGCCTATTTCGCCAATATCTCGTATCTCGACGACAAGATCGGCGAGATTCTGGAGGCGCTGGAGAGCACAAGGCAAGAGGCGATCATCCTCTTTGTCTCGGACCATGGCGACATGCTGGGCGAGCGCGGGCTGTGGTTCAAGATGTGTTTCTACGAGGGGTCAGCCCGCGTGCCGCTGATGATTTCGGCCCCCGGCATGGCACCGGGGCTGATCACCGATCCGGTCAGCAATATCGACGTCTGCCCGACGCTCTGCGAATTGGCCGGGGCGGATATGTCCGAGGTGATGCCCTGGGTCGAGGGGCAATCGCTGGTCTACCTAGGGCAGGGCGGCACCCGCGACGCGCCCGTCGCGATGGAATATGCCGCCGAAGCGTCCCAAGCGCCGCTGGTGTCGCTGCGCTATGGCAAGTGGAAGTTCAACCGCTGCGCGCTCGACCCTGATCAGCTCTTCGATCTTGAGGCCGATCCGCATGAGCTGACCAATCTGGCGGACGACCCCGCCCATGCCGGCACCCTGGCGCAGTTGCAGGCCAAGGCCGAGGCGCGCTGGGATCTGGCGGCCTTTGACGCCGCCGTGCGCGAGAGCCAGGCGCGCCGCTGGGTGGTTTACGAGGCGCTGCGCAAGGGCGGCTATTACCCCTGGGATTACCAGCCGCTGCAAAGGGCGTCCGAGCGCTACATGCGCAACCACATGGACCTCAACGTGCTGGAGGAAAGCAAGCGCTTCCCGCGGGGCGAGTGATGCTTTCAACGTTCTGTGAATACGCGTTTTCCGCCCCTCGCGGCGGGAATTGCCCTGAAGGAAAGAGAAACTGATGCAAGCCGATTACATCATCGTGGGCGCAGGGAGCGCGGGCTGTGCCATGGCTTACCGTCTGGCCGAAGCAGGCAAATCCGTGCTGGTGATCGAGCATGGCGGCACCGATGCCGGCCCCTTTATCCAGATGCCCGGCGCGCTGAGCTATCCGATGAACATGAAGCGCTATGACTGGGGCTATCAGAGCGAGCCGGAACCGCATTTGGGAGGCCGCCGCCTTGCCTGTCCGCGCGGCAAGGTGATTGGCGGGTCAAGCTCGATCAATGGCATGGTCTATGTGCGCGGGCATGCGCGCGACTATGACCATTGGCGCGATCAGGGCTGCGATGGCTGGGGCTATGCCGATGTGCTGCCCTATTTCAAGCGGATGGAGAACTGGCACGACGGCGGCCACGGCGGCGATGCGGGCTGGCGCGGCACGGATGGCCCGCTGCACGTCAGCCGGGGGCGGCGCGACAACCCGCTGGTGCGCGCCTTTGTCGAGGCGGGCAAACAGGCGGGCTATCCCGAGACCCATGATTACAACGGCCATCAGCAAGAGGGGTTTGGCCCCTTCGAGATGACCGTCTGGAAGGGGCAGCGCTGGTCGGCGGCCAATGCCTATCTGCGGCCTGCGCTCAAACGCGAGAATTGCGATATTATCCGGGGTTTTGTCACCCGCGTGGTGATGGAAGAGGGCCGCGCCGTGGGCGTCGAGGTGATCCTCAAGGGCCGCAAGGAAGTGGTGCGCGCGCGCGCCGAGGTGATCCTTGCCGCCTCGTCGATCAACTCGCCCAAGATCCTGATGCTCTCGGGCATTGGCCCGGCCGCGCATCTGGCGGCGCATGGCATCCCGGTGGTCGCGGACCGGGCGGGCGTGGGCCAGAACCTGCAGGACCATCTGGAACTGTATATCCAGATGGCCGCAAGCCAGCCCGTGAGCCTCTACAAATACTGGAACCTCATGGGCAAGGCCTGGGTGGGCGCGCGCTGGCTCTTGAACAAGACCGGGCCGGGGGCCAGTAACCAGTTTGAAAGCTGCGGCTTCATCCGCTCGGCCGCGGGCGTGGACTATCCCGACATCCAGTTCCATTTCCTGCCCATCGCCGTGCGCTACGATGGCAAGGCGGCGGCGGAGGGGCATGGCTTTCAGGCGCATGTCGGGCCGATGCGCAGCCCCTCGCGCGGCGCCGTGACCCTGCGCAGCGCCAATCCCGCCGACGATCCCGTGATCCGCTTCAACTACATGAGCGAGGCGCAGGATTGGGAGGATTTCCGCAAATGTATCCGCCTCACGCGCGAGATCTTTGCGCAAGACGCCTTTGCGCCCTATGTCCGGCACGAGATCCAGCCCGGTGCGGCGGTGCAGAGCGACGATGAGCTTGACGATTTCATCCGCGAACACGCCGAGAGCGCCTATCACCCCTGCGGCACCTGCAAGATGGGGCGTGCGAGCGATCCGATGGCGGTGGTCGATCCAGAGGGCCGGGTGATCGGGGTCGAGGGGCTGCGCGTGGCGGATTCGAGCCTGTTTCCGCGCATCACCAATGGCAATCTCAACGCGCCCTCGATCATGGTGGGCGAAAAGATCGCCGATGCCGTGCTGGGCCGCAGCCCGCTGCCGCCCGAGAATGCAGAGCCGTGGATGCATGTCGACTGGGCGCAAAGCCAGCGCTGAGGCGTTAACCTTTTGTTCACCTTCTGTCTTGCGGGCGGGCAGCGGCCTCCGGCATAAGGGGGTATGTTAAGGATTTGTTTACTCATCGTTCTTGGTCTGGTCCCGCTTTCGGCGGGGGCAGAGGGGTTTGGCGGCCCGGTTCGGGTGATCGACGGCGATACGCTCGACGTGGGCGAGACCCGCGTGCGGCTGCATGGGATCGACGCGCCGGAGCTGGGGCAGATCTGCACCAACCCCGATGGCGAGACCTGGGATTGCGGCACATGGGTGGCCGAAGAGGTGCGCGCCCGGATCGAGGGCCGCGAGGCGCGTTGCGAGGCGGTGGAGAAGGACCGCTATGACCGCACCGTCGCGCGCTGCACGGTGGTGGGGCAGGATGTGGGCCGGATGCTGGTGGCGGATGGTCTGGCGCTGGCCTATCGCAAATATTCGATGGCCTATGATCTGGATGAAAAAGCCGCCGTTGTGGCGGGGCGCGGCCTGCACGAGGTGTTGATGGCGCGCCCCGAGGATCACCGCCGCATGGTGCGCGAAAACCGCGCGGCAGAGGCCCCGGCAAACGCGCCCGCGCCGCAAGGGGGCTGTGTGATCAAGGGCAACCGCAGCGGATCCGGCAATCGGATCTATCACATGCCGGGGCAGGCGGATTATGACGCGACGCGGATCAACGAGGCCAAGGGCGAACGCTGGTTCTGTTCCGAGGCCGAGGCCCGCGCCGCAGGCTGGCGCCGCGCCAAGCGCTGAGCGAGAGGAGCGATATGTGCCGCCCCGGGGCGAGCCCGGGGCGTGTTTGAGTATTTCTGGAACAGTGAAAGGCGCGGCGTGCTCAGAGAGTGATCGGCTGCATCACCTGCGGCTCGATCACATCGACCCCCGGCAGGGCCGCCGCCAGCGCCTCGGCGGATTGCTCCAGTATCGGGAAGGTCCGGTAGTGGCAGGGGATCACCGTCTTGAAGTCAAAGAAGGTCTTGGCCGCATAGGCGGCGCGGCGCATGTCCATGGTGAAATGCCCGCCCGCGCAGAGAATCCCGATGTCGGGCGCATGGAGCGCGTTGAAGACGCCCATATCGGCCATCACATCGGTATCGCCCGAGACATAGATCACATGCCCTTCACCGGCGATCATGTAGCCACATTCGCTGCCGGTGACCTGCGGTCCGGCGTCGGTCGCGATCGAGGTGGAGTGGGTGGCATGGACCATCGTCACCTGCACCCCGCCCAGATCGACCGTGCCGCCCTTGTTGAAGCCGACGGTCTGGATATTCTCCTTGGCCTCCCAATGGGACATGAGGTCATATTGCCCCACGACCGGCACGCCGAGGCGTTTGGCCAGGGGCAGCACATCGGCGACATGGTCGAAATGCGCGTGGGTCAGCAGGATATGGGTGGCGCCCTCGGTGGCGGGGCCGTGTTGATCCTCGGGCAGCATCGGGTTGCCGCCCAGCCAAGGATCTAGAAGCAGAACCTGTCCACCGATTTCGATCCGGAAAGAGCTGTGGCCGAGCCATGTGATGTGCATTGGTGTCTCCGCTAGGGTTTCATGTTGACCCATACCTTAGCAAGCATGTCGGGCAAGGAAAGGGGGCGATGTGCCGGCCCGATCCGCTTGCGCCCGCGCGGTCCCGGCGGTAAACGCAAGCCAAACGGATCGTGGGAGAGGCTCATGTCGATTGATCTCGAAACCGCCGCCAAGGTGGCCAAGCTGGCACGGATCGCCGTGCCGCAAGACGCGCTGCCGGCGCTGGCCAATGAATTCAACACCATTCTCGGGTTCATCGAGCAGTTGAACGAGGTCGATGTCGAGGGGGTCGAGCCGATGACAAGCGTCACGCCCATGCGCCTCAAGCGGCGCGAGGATGTGGTGAGCGATGGCAATCAGCAGGCGGCGGTGCTGTCCAACGCGCCCGATGCGCGCGAAGGATTCTTTGCCGTGCCGAAAGTGGTGGAATGATGACCGATCTCAACAAACTGACGATTGCCGAGGCGCGCGATGCGCTGCGCAAGGGCGACGTGACCAGCGTCGAGCTGACCGAGGCCTGTCTTGCGGCGGTCGAGGGGGCCGGGGCGCTGAACGCCTTCGTGCATCACACGCCCGAGATTGCCCGCGCGCAGGCCGCTGCGGCGGATGCGCGGATTGCCAAGGGCGATGCGCCCGCGATGTGCGGCATCCCGCTGGGGATCAAGGACCTCTTTTGCACCAAGGGCGTGCCCTCTCAGGCCGCAAGCCGGATTTTGCAGGGGTTCCGCCCGGAATACGAATCGACCGTGACGCAGAACCTCTTTGACGCGGGCGCGGTCATGCTGGGCAAGCTCAACATGGACGAGTTTGCCATGGGGTCCTCGAACGAGACCTCGTGCTATGGCAATGCCGTCAACCCGTGGCGGCGCGGCAATGATGAGGCGGCGCTGACGCCCGGTGGCTCGTCCGGCGGGTCGGCCAGCGCCGTGGCCGCCGATCTCTGCCTTGGTGCGACCGGCACCGATACCGGCGGCTCGATCCGCCAGCCTGCGGCCTTTACCGGCATCACCGGCATCAAGCCCACCTATGGGCGCTGCTCGCGCTGGGGGATCGTGGCCTTTGCCTCGAGCCTCGATCAGGCCGGGCCGATGACCAAGACGGTGCGCGATTCTGCCATCATGCTGGGGGCGATGTGCGGGCATGATCCCAAGGACAGCACCTCGGCCGATATTCCCGTGCCGGATTTCGAGGCGCTGCTGACCGGCGATATTCGCGGCAAGGTCATCGGTATCCCGCGCGAATACCGGATGGAGGGTATGCCCGCCGAGATCGAAAAGCTGTGGTCCGATGGTGCGGATATGCTGCGCGCGGCCGGGGCCGAGATCCGCGACATCAGCCTGCCGCATACGAAATACGCGCTGCCCGCCTATTACGTCATCGCCCCCGCCGAGGCCTCATCCAACCTCGCGCGCTATGACGGGGTGCGCTATGGCCACCGGGCCAAGCTGTCGCAGGGCGATGGCATCACGGAAATGTACGAAAAGACCCGCGCCGAAGGCTTTGGGTCCGAGGTGCAGCGCCGCGTGATGGTGGGGACCTATGTGCTCTCTGCCGGGTTCTACGACGCCTATTACAACCGCGCCCGCCGGGTGCGCGCGCTGATCAAGCGCGACTTTGACGAGGCCTTTGCCGCGGGCGTCGATGCGATCCTCACCCCCGCCACGCCAAGCGCCGCCTTTGGTCTGGGCGAGATGACGGATGCCGATCCGGTGCAGATGTATCTCAACGACGTCTTTACCGTGACCGTCAACCTTGCCGGTCTGCCGGGCATTGCCGTGCCGACCGGGCTGGATGGCAAGGGGCTGCCGCTCGGGTTGCAACTCATTGGGCGGCCTTGGGAAGAGGGCGATCTGCTTAACACCGCCTATGCGCTGGAACAGGCTGCGGGTTTTGTGGCCAAGCCCGCGAAATGGTGGTAAGGCGCGGGTCGAAACGGCTTTTGGCAGGATGAAAGACATGCGGTTCACTGTTGGTTTGGTTGCCCTGATGGCTCTGGTGGCCTGTGCGCCCGCCGTGCCCGATAGTGGCGCCGGGGTCGGCTTTCAGGATTATGACAGCTATCAGCGCGACAAGGCCGCGCGCGATGCGGCGCTGGCACGCGGTGCTCTGCCGCCGCCCGATGCCGTCTCGACCGAGACGCTGAGCGCTACGGGCCAGACCGCGGCGCAGTCCGACGACGCCGCCACCATCGCCGCCGAGGCGCGCGCCGCCCTTGAGGCGGCAGAGGCCAATTCCGGCGTGCCGCCGCTGAATGCCAGCCCCTCGAACCCGCCCCCCGCGGTCGAGAATGCCGCCGGGATCTCGCAAGAGAACAACTTTGACGCCGTGGGGGCCGAACGCTCGATCGCCGAGGATGCGGCGCGCATCGCCAACAACCGCGCGCAATACCAAGTGGTGCAACCACAGGCGATCGGCAGCCGTCCGAGCGACGTGGGCCCCAATATCGTGGACTACGCGCTGAGCACGAAACATGCCGTGGGCACGCCGGTCTATCGCCGCCTTGGCATCAATGCCGCCTCGAAGTTCGAGCGCAATTGCGCGCAATACCCCTCTGCCGATCAGGCGCAGCTTGATTTCCTCCGCCGTGGCGGCCCCGAGCGGGATCGTCAGGGGCTCGACCCCGATGGCGATGGCTATGCCTGCAACTGGGACCCGCGCCCGTTCCGCAACGCGGTGCGCGGCTGAACCTGCGGTGATCCGGCACCCGTCGCCCAATTTCGGCCCGCGCCGGGGCGACGTGCGGCCGGACATGATCGTGTTGCATTATACCGCGATGGCGACGCCCGAGGCCGCGCTTGAGCGGTTGTGTGATCCCGCTGCCGAGGTATCGGCGCATTACCTCATCTGCCCCAAGGGCCGCGTCTGGCATCTGGTCGAGGAAGCGGCCCGCGCCTGGCATGCCGGGGCCGGGCAATGGGGGGCCGTGACGGATGTCAATTCGCGCTCCATCGGCATCGAACTGGCCAATCCCGGCGCAGAGCCGTTTCCCGAACCACAGATGGCGGCGCTGGAAGACCTGATGGCGGGGATCATGGCGCGCTGGGATATTGCGCCTGCGCGCGTCATTGCCCATTCCGACATGGCGCCTGCGCGCAAGGGCGATCCGGGACCGCGGTTTGACTGGCGGCGGCTGGCGCGGCAGGGGCTGTCGATCTGGCCAGAGGTCGGGGCAGGGGGCGGGGCCACGCCTGCGCAATTCGCCCGCGATGCCGCGCGATTTGGCTATGCCCAAACCGAGGGTGTCAGCGACGCCGACATCCTGCGCGCCTTTCGCCTGCGGTTTCGCCCCTGTGGCACGGGGCCGCTCGCGCCGCAGGACTGCGCGATGATGGCGGACCTCGCCGCACGCTTCGCCGTTGACCGCGCCGCCCCAAGCGCCTAAGTCAGCCCTTGCGCGGAGGGCCGGATGGCCGCGGCACCTGAGAGGGTGACGAGGAAAGTCCGGACTCCACAAGACAACGGTGCCGGGTAACGCCCGGCTGGGGCAACCCAAGGGAAAGCGCCACAGAGAAGAGACCGCCTCGGAGCGATCCGGGGTAAGGGTGAAACGGTGGGGTAAGAGCCCACCGCGGGACGGGCAACCGGACCGGCACGGCAAGCCCCACCGGGAGCAATGCCAAATAGGGACCGCGCGCGGGGGCTGGTCCGGGGCTTCGGCCCGGGATACCGCCCGCAGGCATGTCTTGGCCCGGCGGTCCGGGTTGGCAGCTAGAGGGGCGGTGGCAACACCGTCTCAAGAGGAATGGTCATCCAGCCCCGGGTTTCGGTCCGGGGTGGACAGAATCCGGCTTACAGGCTCTCCGCGCTCTTTTCATTTCGCACCGGCGGATTAAAACCCCGACATGCCGTACCAATGGACCACGCCTCACCCCGAGGCCGACACAGATATGACCCTCTCGCTCTGGCCGCATCGCTCGTTGCCGCGCCGGGGCTTTGCCGCCTTTGTGCTGGCCACGTTCACGCTGATCACCGTGCCGCTTTATCCGCTTCTTGGCACGGCGGTGCTCTGGGGATTGTTGCCGTTTCTGCTCCTGGCGCTGGCGGGGATGTGGTGGGCGCTGGAGCACAGCTATCGCAGCGCGCGGCTGAGCGAGGTGCTGACCATCGCCCCCGAAGAGGTGCATCTGGTGCGCACCAATCCGCGCGGCGATGTGCAGGAATGGGCCTGCAACCGCTATTGGGCGCAGGTCAACATGCATGACACCGGCGGGCCGGTCGCGCATTACCTCACGCTCAAGGGGGCCGGGCGCGAGGTCGAGATCGGGGCCTTCCTGTCGGAAGAAGAGCGTATGGCGCTCTACGGCGAATTGCTGCGCGCGCTGCGCCCGCCTGCGCCGTTGGCGGGATAGGCGCCCCCTTTTCCACCCGCCCGCGACCTGCTACCAACCGCCATGCTCAGCTATCAGCACCATTATCACGCGGGTAATCCGGCGGATGTTCACAAGCACGCGGCCCTGGCCTGGGTGCTGGCCTATCTGTGCCAAAAGGACAAACCCCTCAGCTATATCGAGACCCACGCCGGGCGCGGGCTCTATGATCTGAATGACGCCGCCGCGCTCAAGACCGGCGAGGCGGCGCAGGGCGTGGCGCGGCTTGAGGCGCGCTTTGCCCCCGATCACCCCTACCGGCGCTGCCTGAGCCAGACCCGCGCCGCGCATGGGGCCGCTGCCTATCCCGGCTCGCCGCTGGTGGCCAAGCAGAGCCTGCGGGCGATGGACCACCTTTACCTCGCCGAATTGCACCCCGGAGAGCACGCGCATCTGCGCCGCACTCTGGCGGTCCCCGGCGTTATCCTCCGTCAACAGGACGGGTTCGCGATGGCGCAGGAAATCTGCCCGCCCACGCCCCGGCGCGGCCTCTTGCTCGCGGACCCCAGCTATGAGGTCAAGACCGAGTATGACAGCATCCCAAGACACTTCGCCCAGATCGCCCGCAAATGGAACGTAGGCATCCTCATGCTCTGGTATCCGATCCTGACCAGCGGCGCGCATGACGGGATGCTGACCCAGCTTGGCGCGGCCTTTCCCGAGGGGCTGCGCCACGAGGTGCGCTTTCCCCCGGTGCGCGCCGGGCACCGGATGCTGGGCTCGGGCCTGTTCGTGGTCAACCCGCCCTATGGGCTCGAGGCGGAACTCGCGCGGATAACAGAGGTGTTCGCGGCGAAGGGGTGAGGGGGATAAACCAGCCCCTTGCCCCGAGGCCCCGATCCCGCCAAGGTTGCGGGGCGCGTCGGTAAAGGGTGCCCCGTATGAAGGATAAAGAGCCGCCACAGGATTTGCTCGACTGGATGGGCGTCAAGAACGCGCCCAATTGGGTAGGGGCGAGGTCATTTGGGCGTCTCATCGGAACGCTCTTGGTGGTAGCGGTCCCCGCACTTTTTGCTGGATCACTGATCGCTGCATTTGTGGTGCTCTGGCACACTGTTGATCTAGCGATCAACGGTGAAGGCGGGGCGATAAATCTAGGGGCGGGTGCCCTGATCACCGCGCTCCTGGGTGCCCCTTTCCTGATCTGGAGCACGGTCCTTAAACACCAGACGGTGCGCTATCAGAAAGAGGGCCATATCACCGACCGGATCAACAAGGCGGTGGAGCAGTTGGGGGCGGAAAAGAGCGTCAAGCGCGACGGCGAGGAAACCACCGTTCCCAATATCGAGGTCCGCATCGGGGCGATCCTGTCGCTGGAACGCATCGCACAGGACAGCACGCGCTATGACAAGGGGCGCGATCATGTGCGGGTGATGGAGATTTTATGCGCCTATGTGCGGGAGAATTCCAAGGCTACCCCACCGCGCGACTTTCCCTTGCCAGAGTGGGAGCCGCTGAAGGACGATGCCACAGAGGAAGAGCGCGCGGCGCATGAGATGTGGCGACAGGCGCGGTTTGGGAAACATTTTAATGCCAACGCGCGTGAATGGGCGGCGAGCCTGCCGAAACCCCGCGCCGATATTGCGCAGGCGTTGCAGGTTCTGGGGCGCCGCACCGCCGAACAGCGGCAGGCAGAGGCGGCTTGGCCCAATCCGCGCACAGATGGGACGATCTGGCCGTTTGATACGGCCCTTGACCCGTTGCCAGACGTTTACGGCGACGCCACCCGGACAAAAGCAGAGATCGACGCCTTCAAGAAGAGACTAGACGCATGGCGCAAGGGGTTGCGCGCCTATTCCGGCTATCGGCTGGATCTGCGCGGGGCCAATCTGCAAGGTGCAGACCTCTCGGCGAAACGTCCAGATGCCTCTGACGCGGTGTTTTCCGGGGCCTTGATGCAAGGGGCGCGGCTGGAGGGGGCGAACCTCTGGACGGCGCGGATGGAGGAGGCGAACCTGAGCGAGGCGCGGATGGAGGGGGCGAACCTGGGCATGGCGCGGATGGAGGGGGCGGACCTGAGCCGGGCGCGGATGGAGGGGGCGAAGCTGGGCGCGGCGCGGATGGAGGGGGCGTACCTCGGCGCGGCGCGGATGGAAGGCGCGGACCTCTGGAAGGCGCTGATGGAGGGGGCGAACCTGATCGCGGCGCGGATGGAGGGGGCGAACCTGATCGCGGCGCGGATGGAGGGGGCGAACCTGGGCAGGGCGCGGATGGAGGGGGCGGACCTCTGGGAGGCGTGGATGGACGGGGCGGACCTCGCGCGGGCGCGGATGGACAGCTCCACCTTTCTCACGGCGGCTACTTTCCAAAGTGCCGCCGTGAGAGAGGTGGACTTCAGAAAGGTGCCGATTAGCGCCGAACAGGTCAATGCAAGTTTCGGCGATGACAGCGTGCGCCTGCCTGATCGGACTAAGCGCCCGGATCATTGGCCGGATTGGGTATTGCCAGATGAAGGCCCCCACTCCTTCAATACCGAATACCAAAAATGGCTTTCCAACCCCAACACCTATACGCCCCCGCCCAAGCCGGAGGGGTGAGGGGACAGGTCTTATCTCTCGGCCTCCGCACCCGAGCGCCACGCCCCCAAACCCCCCGTCATTCCCGCCCCCGACCGCAAGGGGGTGCGACAAAATTCTTTGATCTGCATCAAATTCGCGCATTGCCGCGCCCCCCCGGACAATCTAAAACCCTGAAACATCACGGGCAAGTGAGACTCAGGGTTTCCATGCCCCGGCACCAACACCAGCAGGAGGCAGACAATGGCAGATGCAGCCATTCACGGCCACGAACACGAAGATCAGCGCGGGTTTTTCACCCGGTGGTTCATGTCCACGAACCACAAGGATATCGGTATCCTCTATCTGATCGTCTCGGCATTCGTCGGCCTGATCTCGGTCACGTTCACCGTCTATATGCGGATGGAACTGATGGAACCGGGCGTTCAATACATGTGCATGGAAGGCGCGCGATTCATCGCCTCTGACGTCGCCGAATGCACGCCCAACGGCCACCTGTGGAACGTGATGATCACCTATCACGGCGTGCTGATGATGTTCTTTGTCGTCATTCCCGCGCTGTTTGGCGGTTTTGGCAACTATTTCATGCCCTTGCAGATCGGCGCGCCGGACATGGCGTTCCCGCGCATGAACAACCTGTCGTTCTGGCTCTATGTTGCGGGCACCTCGCTGGGTGTGGCCTCGCTCTTGGCGCCGGGCGGCAACGGTCAGTTGGGCTCTGGTGTGGGCTGGGTGCTCTATCCGCCGCTCTCGACCAACGAAGGCGGCATGTCGATGGACCTCGCGATCTTCGCGGTCCACGTGTCGGGGGCCTCGTCGATCCTGGGTGCGATCAACATGATCACCACCTTCCTCAACATGCGCGCGCCGGGCATGACCCTGTTCAAGGTGCCGCTGTTTTCCTGGTCGATCTTTGTCACCGCGTGGCTGATCCTGCTGTCGCTGCCGGTTCTGGCGGGCGCAATCACCATGCTGCTCACCGACCGCAACTTCGGGACCACCTTCTTTGATCCCTCGGGCGGCGGCGATCCGATCCTCTATCAGCACATCCTGTGGTTCTTTGGCCACCCGGAAGTGTATATCATCATCCTGCCCGGTTTCGGCATCATCAGCCACGTGATCGCCACCTTCGCGCGCAAGCCGATCTTTGGCTATCTGCCGATGGTCTGGGCGCTCATCGCGATCGGTGTTCTGGGCTTTGTCGTCTGGGCGCACCACATGTACACCGTGGGCATGTCGCTGACGCAGCAGAGCTACTTCATGCTGGCAACGATGGTCATCGCGGTGCCGACGGGCGTCAAGGTGTTCTCCTGGATCGCGACCATGTGGGGCGGCTCCATCGAGTTCCGCGTGCCGATGCTCTGGGCCTTCGGCTTCCTCTTCCTCTTCACCGTGGGTGGTGTGACGGGCATTGTCCTCAGCCAGGCCGCCGTGGACCGCGCCTATCACGACACCTACTATGTCGTGGCGCATTTCCACTACGTGATGAGCCTGGGCGCGGTGTTCGCGATCTTTGCGGGGATCTACTTCTACTTCCCCAAGATGACCGGGCGCATGA
Organism: Roseovarius sp.; assembly: GCF_027019125.1. Lineage (GTDB taxonomy): Bacteria > Pseudomonadota > Alphaproteobacteria > Rhodobacterales > Rhodobacteraceae > Roseovarius. The sequence continues at coordinate 23,866 of NZ_JALUXE010000030.1, forward strand.
TCCCCGAATGGGGCGGCAAGCTGCACTTCTGGGCGATGTTCGTCGGTGCGAACCTGACCTTCTTCCCGCAGCACTTCCTGGGTCGTCAGGGCATGCCGCGCCGCTACATCGACTATCCCGAGGCCTTCGCGGTCTGGAACTGGTGGTCGTCGGTCGGTGCCTTCATCTCCTTCGCGTCCTTCGTGTTCTTCTTCGGCCTCGTGATCTATGCCCTCTTCCGGGGCGCACGCGAGACCCGTCCGAACCCGTGGAACGAATATGCCGACACGCTGGAATGGACCCTGCCGTCGCCGCCGCCGGAGCATACCTTTGAACAGCTCCCCAAGCGCGAAGACTGGGACAAGCAGCCCGCCCACTAAGGCGCAGCGCAAGACCCCAAAGGCCCCGGAGAAATCCGGGGCCTTTCTCGTGAACGGGGAAGCCCCGCCCCACCCGCCACGGCGACAGAGCATTTCAAAGACGTCTGGATCGTGCGCGCCATCGCGGATACACCCCGCCCGGCGGTAACGGCGCGCACCCGGCGGCATGAGTGTCACAGATGCCGCAGCGGGAAGCTTCGACCGTATCCCGGCAGCCGACCTTCAAACCGACAGCGGCGCGCGGCGGGATCGAGCCCATTTCAACAGTTGCTGCAACACTCAAGAACGTCTGGTACCGGGATATTCCGTATATGCCGTGCGTTATTCAGGCAGCCCCGCGTTCTGCAGGCTTTCAAGCCAGATCCTGCGGTTTTCGGGATGGTTCTTTGATCCGGCGAACTGCCGTCGCATTGCCGAGATCGAAAGGTTCGGATTGATCGACAGAGCTGCGTCTATCGCGTTGCGCGCCTCGTCGCCACGGTTGAGTTCGATCAGGTTCGCGGCACGCAGGAGGTTATGAAAGATCCTCCAGGTGTCACTTGTGGCCACGGCGCCCAGGCGATGCGCGGCTTCAAGTGCCTCATCGTGACGACCAAGATGGAACAGGATGTGACCCTTGTAGAAATACATGTTCTGAAGCATGGGGTCCCGCGGACTGAGGTCGATCGCCATCTCGATCTGAGGCAATGCAAGGTCCTGCATGCGAAACCAGTCGTAGGTGTGTGCAAGCTCCAGACGAATGCGCGCGTCGTTAGGGTTCAAAGAAACGGCACGTTCCAGATTTGCGATCGCGGGCTCGGCGTCGCCGGTAAACCGGTAAATGTAGCCAAGAGCCGCATGCGCCTGTGCATCACGGTTATCGAGTTCAATCGCGCGGGTTGCGGCTTCGGTCGCGGAAACCAGAGTGTCCTGCGGTGTCTCGCTCCATTGAAAGAAGAAAATCGTCCCGAGCGCACGCGCTTTCAGACTGTACGCGGCCGCAAACTCCGGATCGCGCGCAATCGCATCCTGAGCAATACCGACGGCCTCGTACTGGGCCTCTTTGGTGAAGACCGCCTGCCGCATGCGCCCGCGCAGATAAAGCTCCCAAGCGCCGAAATCCTCGGTTGGCTTTGCGCTCAGGCGTGCGTCGTCCGACTGATAGATTTCCGGCAGTAACCGGCCGGCGATCGCTCCGCTGATCTTGTCCTGAACATCGAAGACGTCCGTCAATTCCGAGTCAAAGACCTCTGCCCAGATGGTTTCGCTCGCGGCCACATCAATAAGCTCGACGCTCACGCGCACCTTGCCTTCGGACCGGCGCACACTTCCTCGGACAACATAGCTGACGCCGAGATCACGGGCGATTTCGACTGGCGTCTCCTGATCTTCCGCATAGGAGAACATGGTCGCGCTCGAGACGACGAACAATTCACGATTGCGGGACAGGTGGCCAATGAGGTCATCCGTCAGCCCGTCGACAAAATACTGCAGCCTGTCTTCGTCGCCAAGATTGTCGAACTGCACAACAGCCAGAGACGGCTTTTCGGTATCCAGCACAGCCGGGCCGTCGTCCGGAAACATGAGCGTGACCAGCACGAGCAGAAGCGCCGTAAAGGCGCCGGCGATCAGCGTCCATTTCCCCGACGGCCTGCGCTCCGAAGGACCCTGAGCATCGGTCACGGTCACCGGGGCCACGAACTGGAAGCCGCGTTTCGGAAAGGTCTTGATGTATTTCGCGCTCGCTGCCGAGTCACCCAGAGCCTTGCGCACGGAGCGGATGCGCGTGTTCAGGGCCGCATCGGTAATCGCGTTCCCCCCCCAGATCTCGTCGACGAGATCCTGCTTGCTCACTATCCTGTCTCTTTGTCGGATCAGATATTCGAGCAGTTGTATCGCCTGTGGCTCAAGGGCAACCGGCTTTCCTGAACGCGTCAATCCTTTGGCCGGGTCAAGCTCAAATGTCTCAAAGCGATACATGACCCATTTACACCCCTGTGCGACATCGGCGCAACGGCCTTGGGCGATTGTCATATGGATGTCAGAAATTGTCAGCGTCCTATCAAGCCGCACCGGACCGCGTCGTCTAACCAAGTTTCAGGGCATTCGGCCCGACACAACAACTTTGGACGAACACAGGAGATCCGATATGACGCGTTCCAAAATTTTCACGATGACGGCTGCCATGGCCCTGACGGCTACCACGGCAGTTGCAGGATCCGACCTCGAAGTCGCGATTGACGGCGGAGGCGAGCGGCTCACGTCGGACCAGATCGCGGAGCTTCTGATCGGCAAGACCGTCACCGCGAAGTCTGGCGACAAGATGTTTCACTTTTATTACCACCCCGATAACGAGCTTGAGGGCGAGCTCGTCAGCGGAGGATGGAAGGGCACGGGTGCCTTTGCCATCACCGATGCAGATCAGGTCTGTGTGTCCATGGCCGCCGACAAGGGCCGCTACCGATGCCTGACAGTTGTCCGCAATGGCGAGACGATCCAGAAGTTTGACGCCAAAGGAAAGATGACCTTCGAATTGCTCAGCTTTGAACCTTCGACCGGCCTCTGATCTTCACGTTCGTTTCTGCGCCTTGTCGCGCCAAAGCTCCCGTTGACCTTCAAGGAGCCCACGACGGCATTGTCCGCACACCGCTCACTCACCTGATCCGGCATGAAGGTCCTCGATCAGCAGCCCCGCGGTTTCGCACCGGGGCTGCTTCGGGCCGGAGCCTGACCCCACCTCTGCCCCCGTCCCGCATCTTGCGCCGTCAGGCATCGCCCCCCGCGTTAACCCTCCCCCCATATCCGCCCCGCACTGACGCGATATCGACGCGATGCAGAGGCCGCATGTCCTGCAGGGCAAGGCCGTCAACCATCGAATCGCTGCACGTGCCGCCAACCCGCCCCCCCTTGTCGCATTCACCCTTCCACCGTCACATGCGGCCATGCTAAGCCCGATGCGAGAAAAGCAGAGGCACTGAAACCTATGACACATGAAATCCGCCTCGCCTTCGAGCACCCAGCCGCCCGCGCTTCCGCCACGGCGCCCGACGGCCCGCTCGATCGTATTTCCGTGCGCGACCATATTGTCGAGGTCGAAATCGGTGCCTTTCAGGCCGAGCGCGGCACGACACAGCGCATCTGCTTTAACGTGGTGGTCGAGGTGCGCCCGCTGACCGATGCCATCGAGGATGATGTGGACCGCATCCTGAGCTATGACAAGGTGACAGAGGCGATTGCCGCCGAACTGGCCGAAGAGCGGCTGAACCTGCTCGAAACCCTCGCCGAACGTATCGCCGAACGCATCCTGTGGGAGCCGCAGGCGGTGCGCACCTTTGTCCGTATCGAAAAGCTGGACCGGGGTCCGGGGGCATTGGGCGTCGAGATCGTGCGCTCGGTCAATGACCTCAAGACCAAGCCGATCACCTCCCATGCCGCGACCACGCCGCATCCGCATGTGGTGTTCCTGACCAATGCCGCGATCCGCTCGCCCAATCTGGCCCGTTGGCTCGACCAGCTCGAGGCGCGGGCCGAGCCGGTGATCCTCTGCGTGGGCCGCGCCGATCTGGCCGCGCCCCAGACGGGCCACCGCATGACACAGCGCCGCGTGGATCTGTTGGCGATGGAGCAGAACGCCTGGGTTCTGGCGGGGCGCGACGAGCGCTGCGTCGTGGTGGCCACCCGGACCGAGCTGGATTGGTCGATGAAGCATGGGCAGATCAGCGTCTGGGCCCCGTCCAAGATCGTGCTGGATGCCGTGGACGGGCCGGGGGTCGCGACCGATGACCCCGTGGCGCTCGCGGCGTGGTTCGCGGGCCATATCGAGGCCTCGGATCTCCTGATGATCGGCGAGGCACCGCCCAAATCCTGCCGCGTGCCGGTGCTCTTTCAGGACGTGGCGCAGTCGGGTTTGTAAGCCCGGCCGCTCAGCCCGGCACGACCCGCCCCTGATCCAGCCGCAGGATACGGTCCATCCGGGCCGCCAGATCAAGGTTATGCGTGGCAATCAGCGCCGAGAGGCCCGTGCCGCGCACCAGCCCCGTGAGCGCGGCAAAGACCTGATCCGAGGTGCCGGGATCGAGATTGCCCGTCGGCTCGTCTGCCAGGAGAACGCGGGGGGAATTGGCCAGCGCCCGGCAAAAGGCCACGCGCTGTTGCTCGCCCCCCGACATGGCCGAGGGCCGGTGCCCGGCGCGCGGCCCGACACCCACCTCTTCCAGCAGCGCCTGCGCCCGCGTCTCGGCCTCGCGCCGTGCCACGCCATTGGCCAGTTGCGGCAGCACGATGTTTTCCAGCGCGCTGAACTCGGGCAGGAGGTGGTGGAACTGATAGACAAAGCCCACCTCCTGCCGCCGCACCATGGTGCGCCGCCGGTCGTTGAGGCCGGTCATGTCCTCGCTCCCGATCTCGACCCGGCCCGCGTCGGGCGTATCGAGCAGCCCCGCGATATGCAGCAGCGTGGATTTGCCGGCCCCCGACGGGGCCACCAGCGCCACCATCTCGCCGCGCGCGAGCGTGAGATCGACACCGTTCAGCACCCGCACCTCAGAGGTCAGGCCGCGATTGTAGATCTTCTCGACGCCGCTCAGGCGCAACACCGCCTCACTCATAGCGCAGCGCCTCCACCGGGTTCATCCGCGCCGCACGCCGCGCCGGAAAGATCGTGACCACGAAACTCAGGCCCAGCGACAGCACCACCGCCGACATCACATCCTCGGCACGCAATTCTGCGGGCAGCCGGTAAATGCCACGGATCGACGGATCCCAGACCTGACCGCCCATGGCCATGTTCACAAAGCTGAAGATCGGGTCGATATAGAGCGCGAAGAGACACCCCAAGATCACCCCCATCGCCGTGCCGATCATCCCGGTAAAGGCCCCGCAGATGAAAAAGACGCGCAGGATCGACCCCTCGGTCAACCCCATGGTGCGCAGGATGCCGATGTCGCGGCCCTTGTTCTTGACCAGCATGATCAGGCCGCTCGTGATATTCATGGCCGCGATCAGCACGAGGATCGAGAGGATCACGAACATCACGTTATCCTCCACCTCGAGCGCGCGCAGGAAGGCGCCGCTCGCGTCTTGCCATGTCCAGAGCATGGCCCGCTCGCCCGCCACCTCCAGCAGCGGCAGGGTCAGGTCGTCGACGCGTTCGGGCGCGCTCACCATCACTTCCAGTTCATCCGCGCGCCCGTCGCGGTTGAAGAATGTCTGCGCCTCGGCAAAGGGCAGATAGGCGCGCACCCGGTCGATGTCATAGCGCCCGGCGGTGAAGATATAGACCACCTCATAGGCATTGACGCGCGGGCTGGTGCCCAGCGGCGTCTTGACCCCGTTGGGCGAGATCAGCTTGATCCGGTCGCCCACTGTCACGCCGAGTTCCTGCGCCACGCCGGACCCGATGGCGATGCCCTGGTCAAAGCGGGAAATATCCCCTTGAGAGGTCTCGGGATCGGCCACGCGGCGGATGGTTTTCAGATCCTCGGCCATGATGCCGAAAACCTGCACCCCTGCGTTGCGGTCGCGGGCATTGGCCATGACCTGACCCTTGACCAGCGGGGCCACGCGGGTCACGCCGGGAACCGCGCGCACGCGCTCGGCCATGGCGGCGTAATCCTCAAGGCTGCGGTCCACGCGCCCCGAGGCATCGACCGCGCCGGAATTGTAAACCGTGACATGCGCATTGGCGCCAAGGATCGTATCGACGAATTCCGCGCGAAAGCCCGAGCGCACGGCGAGCGTGGCAATAAGGGCAAAGACCGCCAGCGTGATGCCGATAAGGCTGATCCAGGTCATGACGCTGACGCCGCCCTCGGCCCGCTTGGCGCGCAGATAGCGCCAGGCGATCAACCATTCAAAGGCGGCAAAGGGGGCAGGCGTTCTGGCCATTCCGGCTCCTTGGTTTCGGGTTCGGGCGGAGAGTGGGGGTTTCGTCCGGGGGCGTCAAGGGAGGGGGGTAACCTCAGCCCCAAGCGATGAGCGGCGCGGTCGCTGGGCCGGGGACTAGCGATGCAACAGACGTGACTGCCACTTTGTGCCAGCCAAGTCCGTATGACCTCACAGTGAGGCGCTCCCTCTCAAAATCGCTAGGCCGCGGGACGGCCCGGCGATCGCGCGGCGGCGCTCCGCGCCTTGTTCCGCGCGGGGGAGTTCGGGGAGTCTCACCCCAATCACACCCTCACAAACTCGGCCGCAGCACATGCCCCGCATAGGCCAGCGCCAGCTTTTCGACGGCCTGTTCGGGCGGCAGTTCCTCGCTCTCGCCCGTGCGGCGGCAGGTCAACTCGACCACGCCATTCTTCAACCCGCGCGGTCCCACGGTGATCCGCCACGGCAGGCCAATCAGGTCCATCGTGGCAAACTTGCCGCCCGCCCGCTCGTCGCGGTCATCGTAGAGCGGCTCCATCCCCAGCGCCACCAGCGACGCATAAATCGCCTCGCAGGCGGCGTCCGCCTCGGCATCGCCCTGTTTCAGATTCACGATCCCGGCATGGAACGGCGTCACGCCCTCGGGCCAGATGATGCCCTTGTCGTCATGGTTGGCCTCGATGATCGCGCCGATCAGACGGCTCACGCCGATGCCATGGCTGCCCATATGCACCGGCACGGATTTGCCGTCGGGCCCTTGCACATTGGCGCCCATCGGCCCGGAATATTTGGTGCCGAAGTAGAAAATCTGCCCCACCTCGATGCCACGGCTGGCCTTGCGCCGCGCCTCGGGGATCGCCTCGTAGAGTGCTGCGTCATGGGTCTCGTCGGTGCGTGCATAGGGCGTGGTCCATTCCTTGACGATGGCCTCGCATTCTTCGCGGCTGGCATAATCCACCACGCGGTTGCCAAGGGTCAGATCGGTGATGGCGCTGTCGTAGAACACCTCCGATTCGCCCGTATCGGCCAGCACCAGAAACTCATGCGTGTCGTCGCCGCCGATCGGCCCGCTATCGGCGCGCATCGGGATGGCCTGCAATCCCATCCGCTCATAGGTGCGCAGGTAGCTGACCATGTGGCGGTTATAGGCGTGCAGCGCGTCTTCCTTGGTCAGGTCGAAATTATACCCGTCCTTCATCAGGAACTCGCGGCCCCGCATCACGCCAAAGCGCGGGCGCACCTCGTCGCGGAATTTCCACTGGATATGATAGAGCGTGAGCGGCAGGTCCTTGTAGCTGCCGACATGGGCCCGGAAAATATCGGTGATCAACTCTTCGTTGGTCGGACCATAGAGCATGTCGCGATCATGCCGGTCCTTGATCCGCAGCATTTCCGCGCCGTAATCGTCATAGCGCCCGGACTCGCGCCACAGGTCCGCCGATTGCAGCGTGGGCATCAGCACCGGGATATGGCCCGCGCGCACCTGTTCTTCGTGCACGATGTTTTCCAGCTTGCGCAGGATCTTGAAGCCCAGCGGCAGCCAGGAATAGATCCCGGCGCTCGCCTGCTTGATCATCCCCGCCCGCAGCATCAGCCGGTGCGAGGCAATCTGCGCCTCCGCGGGGGTTTCCTTGAGAACGGGCAGAAAGTAACGGCTCAGACGCATGGGCAGGGCACCTTCGAGATGAAATGCTTGATGCCGTCGGAGTATCCTAGGGCAGGGGGCGGGGCAAGGGGCAGGGGCCTTTACCCCGCCAACCGCCCCAAGAGGGCGCGCATGAAATCATGGCCTGCCTCGAACTGTGCCACGGTGATGTATTCATCCGGCTGATGCGCTTGCGCGATGTCGCCGGGTCCGCAGATCACCGCCGAATAGCCCGCCTCCTGGAATTGCCCCGCCTCGGTGCCGTAGCTGACCACATGGCGGCCATTGTCGCCGGTGATCTGGCGCACCAGACCCTCCGCCGCGCCCGCCTCTTCGGGTTGCAGGCCCGGCACGCGGAACCTCGGGCGCAGGTCGATCCGCGTCTCGGGGCGCACCGCCTGCATCGCGGCCTCGGCGGCGCGCACCTCGGCCTCGAACCGCTGCCCCCATCCTTCGGCATCCTCGCCCGGCACCACCCGGAAATCCATGCCAAAGCGGCAATCCTTGGCGGTGATGTTATGCGCCGTGCCGCCCGAAATCTGCCCGACATGCAGCGTGGTCCAAGGTGGCTCGAACATCGCGGCCAGATCCGTTGGCACCTTCGCCCGGTTCTCGGCATTGCGCGCATTGGCCCAGTCGATCAGCGGGGCGGCGGCCATGATCGCATTGACGCCCAGATGCAGGATCGAGCTATGCACCTCGTAGCCCACCACATGCACCTCGTAGCCCAGCCCGCCCTTGTGGCCCGTGACCGCCTGCATCATCGACGGCTCGCCGATTATGGCGAGGTCGGCGCGCGGCAGAACGCCCTGCATCGCCGCAATCATCGGCGGCGCGCCGATGCAGCCCACCTCTTCGTCATAGCTGAGCGCCAGTTGCAGCGGGCGCGCCACGCCCGAATGATGCGCCTCGACCAGCGCCCAGATTGCCAGCGCGTCAAAGCCTTTCATGTCGCAGCAGCCGCGCCCGTAATATTTGCCGTCGCGCGCGACCACGCGAAAGGGATCGCTGCTCCAGGGCTGGCCATCCACGGGCACCACATCGGTATGACCCGACAGGACGACACCCCCTGCCACCTCGGGCCCGACATGGGCGAAAATCGCGGCCTTCTGCCCGGTCTCGTCGTAATGGCGATGCGCGGCGATGCCGTGGCTTGCCAGATAGTTCTCGACCCAATCCACCAGCGGCAGATTGCTGTCGCGGCTCACGGTGGGAAAGGCCACCAGCCGCTCCATGATCTCGAACGGCGTCAAACGCGTGGCCATGCTCAATATCCGCTTTCGGATGTCAGCACGAAATGCCCCGGTGTGACCTCTTCATAGACCGACGGCCCCGGCACGTAGCCGACCCGGTGGATGGGCGAGGGGATCGGCTTGAAATTCAGGTCCTTCTCGGATTTGCGCCGTCGCGGATCGGCGATCGGCACCGCCTTCATCAGGGCCTGCGTATAGGGATGCTGCGGGTTCTCGAACACCGCCGCGCGCGGCCCCCGCTCGACGATCCGGCCCAGATACATGACGCCGACATCATGGCTCACCCGTTCGACCACGGCCATGTCATGGCTGATAAAGACGTAACTCAGCCCCAGATCGGCCTGCAATTCCATCATCAGGTTGAGCACCTGCGCCTGCACGCTGACATCCAATGCGCTCACCGCCTCATCCGCGACAATGAGCTTGGGGTTGAGCGCCAGCGCGCGGGCAATCGCCACCCGCTGCCGCTGTCCGCCCGACAACTCGTGCGGAAACCGCCGCAGGAAAGAGCGCGGCAGTTCCACCCGGTCAAAGAGCATCGCCACCCGGTCCTCGATCTCGGAGCCCGAGGCCAGCCCGTAATTCTTCATCGGCTCCGCCACCTGCGCCGCCAGCTTCATCTGCGGATTGAGGCTTGCGAACGGGTCTTGAAAGACCATCTGCATATCCACGCGGGCGCGGCGCAGATCGGCGGGCCCAAGCGCCATGATGTCAACGCCATCCAGCACCACCTCGCCCGCCATCGGTTCCACCAGCCGCAGGATCGAGCGGCCAGCGGTGGATTTGCCGCAACCCGACTCGCCCACAAGGCTGAGAGTGCGCCCCTTGTTGAGCGAAAAGGACACGTCCTCGACCGCATGGACATTGGCCAGCGTCCTGCGAAAGAACCCGCCCTTGACCGGGAACCGCGTGATCAACCCCTTGACGCGCAACAGCTCCTGATCCTGCCCCTTGATCGGCGCGATCTCTTGCGCGTCCGCGCCCAACAGGCGCATCGGCTCGGGCCAGGCCTTGCCGCGCATCTCGCCCAGCTTGGGCACGGCCGCCAGCAGCGCGCGGGTATAATCATGGCGCGGGGCCTCGAAAATCTGCTCGACCGGCCCTTCTTCCACCTTGTTGCCGCGAAACATCACGACCACCCGGTCAGCCATCTGCGCCACGACCGCCATGTCATGCGTGATGAAAATCACCGCCGTGCCGGTTTCGCGCTTGAGCCGGTCAATCAGTGCCAGAATCTCGGCCTGAATGGTCACGTCGAGCGCGGTCGTCGGTTCGTCCGCAATCAGAAGGCGCGGTTTGCAGGCCAGCGCCATGGCGATCACCACCCGTTGCCGCATCCCGCCCGAGAGTTCGTGCGGATATTGCTCCAGCCGCCGTTCGGGTTCCGGTATCCGCACCTCGCGCAAAAGCTCCAGCGCCTGCGCCCGCGCCGCCACCTTGTCCAACCCGCGATGCACGCGCAGCCCCTCGGACAATTGCCGCCCCACGGTAAAGACCGGGTTGAGCGCGGTCATCGGCTCCTGAAAGATCATGCCGATCTCGTTGCCCCGGATCGTGCGCATCAGGCTCTGATCCGTCTTGGCCAGATCCACCGCGCCGCCCTCTCTGCGGTCAAAGAGGATGCGCCCGCCCGCAATCGTGCCGCCGCCGTAATCAATGAGCCGCATCAGCGACAGCGACGAGACCGATTTGCCCGATCCGCTCTCGCCCACGACACAGACCGTCTCGCCGGGATTGACGGCAAAAGACACATCCTCGACCCCGACGACCGGCCCATCCCGCGTCTCGAACTCGACCCGGAGGTTCTCGATCCGGACAATCGGGGTATCCAGCATGGGCGCGGCCTCTGTGATCAGGGAAGGATGCCTAAACGCTACTCACTTTCGCGCGCCCCTGTCAAATAACGCCGCAGGCCTGACGCAATCTTGACCAATCGCTCAAATGCAATGCTTGCTTTTTATTCTGATCCGGTCTGTGATGCCCATGCCAGTCAGGGTTGTGGGCTCACCGCACCCGACCGGCATGCGCCCGGCCAAGCATAACGCGCCGCGGATAAACGAATGAGACGGCCCAAGAATCGCTGTCCAACACCGGAGGAAGACCAAAGCCATGACCCTGAAATCTCTCATGCTCGGTGCCACCGCCGTCACCAGCCTCGCCTCCATGGCGATGGCCGAGCGCGGCGCCGATGGCCACGTGAACCTGATCTACTGGCAAGCGCCGTCCATCATGAACCCCTATCTCTCGGGCGGCACCAAAGAGGTCGAGGCCGCCAGCCTCGTGATCGAACCCCTGGGCCGTTACAACACCAAGGGCGAGATGATCCCCTACCTGGCCGAAGAAATCCCCACCGTCGCAAATGGCGGCGTGTCCGAGGACCTCACCTCGATCACATGGAAGATCAAGCCGGGTATCCTGTGGTCGGACGGCACGCCCTTTACCGCAAATGACGTGAAATTCACCGCCGAATACTGCATGCACCCCGAAGGCGGCTGTGCCCAGCTTGGCAAGTATGAGGGCGTGTCCTCGGTCGAGGTGATCGACGACCTGACGGTCAAGGTCAATTTCTCTCAGCCCACCCCGGTGCCCTACGGCCCCTTCATGGGCGGGCAGGCCCCGATCATTCAGGCGGCGCAATTCGCGGACTGCCTCGGTGCCAAAGCGCAGGAATGCAGTGCCGCCAACTTCGCCCCCATCGGCACCGGCCCCTTCAAGGTCGATGAATTCCGCCCCAATGACGTGATCTCGCTCTCGGCCAACCCCAATTATCGCGACCCGGCCAAGCCGCGCTTTGCCACGATGACCTTCAAGGGCGGCGGCGATGCCACGGCGGCGGGCCGCGCGGTGCTGGAAACCGGCGAGTTTGACTATGCCTGGAACCTGCAACTTGCCCCTGATGTGATCGCCAACATGGAGGCGGCAGGCAAGGGCGTGGCCATGTCGGCCTTTGGCACGCTGGTCGAACGGATCGAGATGAACCTCACCGATCCCTCACCCGACCTGCCCGAGGGCGAACGCTCGACCGCCAAGCATCCGCATCCGATCCTGACCGACATGCGCGTGCGCAAGGCGCTGTCGATGGCGATTGACCGCGAATTGCTGACGGAAATCGGCTATGGCAAGGCGGGGCGTCCCACCTGCAACCTCGTGCCGGCACCGGAAATCTTTGCCTCCGACAACACCGATTGCCTGACGCAGGACATCGAAGGGGCCAAGGCGCTCTTGGAAGAGGCGGGCTGGACCGTCGGCGCCGGTGGCATCCGCGAAAAGGACGGGCGCAAGCTGTCGCTGCTTTACCAGACCTCGACCAACGCCGTGCGCCAGGACTTTCAGGCGCTGATCAAACAGTGGTGGTCGGAAATCGGCGTCGAAACCGAGCTGCGCAACATCTCTGCCTCCGTGTTCTTTGGCAGCGATCCGGGCAGCCCCGATACCTTCCCCAAGTTCTACGCCGATGTGGAAATGTATGCCAACAACTTCGATGGCACCGATCCGCAAAGCTATCTGGCAGGCTATACCTGTGAAAAGGCCCCGCGCCCGGAAACCCAATGGCAGGGCGAGAATATCAACCGCTTCTGTGATCCGGCCTATGACGAACTGGTCAAGGAACTGGGCCGCACCGCCGAGTTGGACAAGCGCGGCGAGATTGCCAAGAAACTCAACGACATGCTGACCAAGGACAGCTATACCATCGTGCCGCTGGTGGATCGGGGCCGCGTCTCGGCGCGCTCCAACACGCTGGGCGGGGTCGAGTTGAACACCTGGGACACCGAGCTCTGGAACGCCGCGGACTGGTTCCGGATCAAGTGATCTGACCTTCAACAGCCGCCCCGGATCATCTCCGGGGCGGCACCTTGCCTGTCAGACCCCCGCAAGACCGACCGCATGAGGCACCGCGCATGCTGACCTATACGATCCGAAGGTTCGTCCTCGCGATCCCGACATTGCTGTTCATCAGCCTTGTGATCTTTCTCCTGCTCGAACTTGCCCCCGGCGATCCCATGGCGCAGGTCCCCCTGACCGTGCCGCCCGAGGTCAAGGAAAAGATGCGCCTGGCCCTCGGCCTCGGCGATCCGACGCATATCCGCTTTGGCAAATGGATGTGGCAATTCTTTGTGGTCGAGCCGATGACCTTCATCGACTGGCTTTTCGGTACGGCCTGGGCCGAAGGGCAACAGCGCGTGCTCAGCTGGCAATTCCGCTCGCCGGTCATGGATGTGATCGTGCAGCGCATGCCGCAAACCCTCTGGGTGGTGGCCATGTCCTATGTGGTGGGCATCCTCATTGCCCTGCCCATCGGCATCTATTCCGCCTATCGGCAATATTCCGTGTTCGACCAGACCGGCACATTCGTCACCATGGTCGGTTATTCGGTCCCGCCCTTCTTTTCCGGCGTGCTGGTGATCGTGATCTTTTCGGTGCAACTGGGCTGGTTGCCCTCGATCTATGACACCACGCTGGTGGTGGTGGACTGGGCCACCTTCAAACAGCAATTGATGCAGATGGTCATGCCGGTGATGGTGCTCGCCCTGCAGACCACGGCGCAGATCAGCCGCTTCATGCGCGCCTCGATGCTGGACAACCTCAATCAGGATTACGTGCGCACCGCCCGCGCCAAGGGGCTGTCGGAATGGTCGGTGGTCATGGTGCATGTGCTGCGCAATTCGATGATCCCGGTGATCACGGTCATTGCGCTTGGCGTGCCCTCGATCTTTGGCGGCGCGATCATCACCGAACAGATTTTCAAGGTGAACGGGCTGGGCCAGCTTCTGATCACCGCGATCGAGGCCAACGACCTGCCGATGGTGCAGACCGTGACCTTCATGATTGCCGTGCTGATCGTCTTTTTCAACATCGTCGCCGACGTGCTCTATGGCGTGTTCGACCCGAGGATTCGCTATGACTGAAACCCCGAAACCCATCGCGGCCCTCGCCGACACCGGCCCGACAGCCCCGCCGCGCAGCCAGTGGCGCGATGTCTGGGATCAGTTCCGCAGCCATCGCGGCGCCCTCATTGGCAGTGTCGTTCTGATCCTCATTATCGCGGCGGTGTTCCTTGGTCCGCTGGTCTGGCCCTATGACGCCACCTTCATCGACATTCGCGCGCGCAATCAGGGGCCAAGCTGGGCGCATCCCTTTGGCACCGACCAGCTTGGCCGCGACACGCTGGCACGGATGATGGCGGGCGGGCAGACCTCGATTGCGGTGGGTCTGACGGCGATGCTGCTGGCGCTGGTGCTGGGCTCGCTGGTGGGGGTTCTGGCGGGGTTCTTTCGCCGCCTTGACGGGCCGCTCATGCGGCTCACGGACCTATTCCTGTCGCTGCCGCTTCTGCCGCTCCTGCTCGTGATGGTGCTGCTCTTTCGCGAGAGCCTGAACGGTGTCTTTGGCCCCGAGACCGGGATTTTCATCCTGATCGTGGTGGCCATTGGCGTCACAAGCTGGATGCCCACGGCGCGGATCGTGCGCGGCGATGTGCTGGCGCTGAAAGAGCGCGAATTCATCCTCGCCGCGCGGTCCATCGGCACCACCAATTTCGGCCTCATCACCCGGCATATCCTGCCCAATGTGATGTCACCGATCATGGTCTCGGCCACGCTTGGCATTGCCAATGCCATCATCACCGAAAGCGCGCTGTCGTTCCTCGGCCTGGGCTTTCCGCCCGATTTCCCGACATGGGGGCGGCTCTTGAATGACGCGGTGCAGTATCTGCAGGATTACCCCGAACGCGTGTTCTGGCCCGGCCTTGGCATCTCGCTCACGGTGCTGTCGATCAACTACATGGGCGACGGCCTGCGCGACGCGCTGGACCCGAGAATACGGGGGCGGTGAGGGGGCCTGGATACGCCGCGCGGTCGCTAGGCCGCGGGACGGCCCAGCGATCCGCGCGGCGGCGCTATGCGCCTTGTTCCGCGCGGGGGCTTGGGGCGAATGGCCCCTCAGTTATTCCCGCGCTCCGCCTCGATCTGACGCCAGCGGGCGACGTTGCGGTTGTGCTCGTCCAATGTCTCGGCAAAGGCATGGCCGCCGGTGCCATCGGCCACGAAGAACACATAATCCGTGCTGTCGGGGTTCACCGCCGCCTCGATGCTGGCGCGGCCCGGATTGGCGATGGGCGTGGGCGGCAGCCCTTCGATCACATAGGTGTTCCACGGCGTTGCGCCGCGCAATTCGCTCTGCCGCAGACCCCGGCCCAACACGCCTTTTCCTTCGGTCACGCCATAAATCACCGTCGGGTCGGTCTGAAGCCGCATGCCACGGTTGAGCCGGTTGACAAAGACGCTCGCCACCTGTCGCCGCTCATCCGCCACGCCAGTTTCCTTCTCGATGATCGAGGCAAGGATCAGCGCCTCTTCCGCCGATTTCAGCGGCAGGCCCTCGGCCCGCCCTTGCCACGCCGCGGCCAGAATGACCGCCTGCGCCTCGGTCATGCGGGTGAGCACGCTTTCGCGCGTATCGCCGGCGCGCACCTCGTAGCTGTCGGGCGCAAGCGTGCCCTCGGCCGGCACCTCGGCCACCTCGCCGGTCAACACATCGACCGCCTTCAGCCCCTCGACCACCTGCCAGCTTGTCACGCCTTCAGCCAGCGCCACGCGATAGCGCGTATCGGCCTGTTCCCGCACTTCCGTGAACTCGGCCGGTGGCGCGCCCTCGGCATTGGGATCGAACTTGGCCCGCTCCTCATAGCGCCCAGAGGCGGCATCCAGCTCGCGCACCACCACCTCGGTCTCGGTCACACCCAGCCGATAGACAACCTCGGTGCCACAGGTGCTGGCTCCGCCGCGCGTGATGATGTCGGTGATCTCCGCCATGCTGGCACCTTCGGGAATGAGCCAGCTACCCGCCTTGAGCAGCGCGTCCTTCTCGGTATATTCCGCGCCGATGCGAAAAATCGCGCCGCTCGTCACCGCCCCGTCACTTTCCAACCGGCTGGAGATGCGCCGCATCGTGCTGCCGGGATCAACCCGCAGACAGATCGCATCCGACAAGGGGCCGCGCGCCGAGTATTGCTGCTGCCCCCACAGGATCACACCGCCCAGCAGAAACACCACCACCACCAGCAGCGTCAGAAAGTTCGAGACGATGTGTCGCCACATCAGCGCGGCTTCCCGACAATCAGCGCCGCATTGGTGCCGCCAAAGCCAAAGCTGTTGCTGAGCGCCACGTCGATCTTGCGTTCGCGCTTGGCGTTGGGGGCCAGATCAAGCGGGGTTTCCACCGCCGGATTGTCCAGATTGATCGTCGGCGGGGCCACCTGATCGCGGATCGCCAGAATACAGAAGATCGCCTCGACCGCACCGGCCGCGCCCAGAAGATGCCCGACCGAGGATTTTGTCGAACTCATCGTCACATTCGCCGCCGCATTGCCCAAGAGCCGCTCGACCGCTTTCAACTCGATCGTGTCGGCCATGGTCGAGGTGCCATGCGCGTTGACGTAATCAATATCCGACGGGCTGAGCCCGGCGCGGTTCAGCGCCGCCTGCATCGCGCGAAAGCCGCCATCGCCCGTCTCGGACGGCGCGGTGATGTGATAGGCATCCCCCGAGAGACCGTAGCCGAGGATCTCGGCATAGATCTTGGCACCGCGCGCCTTGGCATGCTCGTATTCCTCAAGCACGACCACGCCCGCACCTTCGCCCATGACGAACCCGTCGCGGTCCATGTCATAGGGGCGGCTGGCGGCTTGCGGATCGTCGGCGCGCTTGGTCGACAGCGCCTTGCAGGCGTTGAACCCGGCAATCCCCATCTCGCAGATCGAGGCTTCGGCCCCGCCTGCCACCATCACATCCGCGTCGCCCAATTGAATAAGGCGCGCGGCATCGCCAATCGCATGCGCGCCGGTGGCGCAGGCGGTGACGACCGAATGGTTCGGTCCCTTGAACCCGTAGCGAATGCTGACCTGCCCCGAGATCAGGTTGATCAGCGCGCCGGGGATAAAGAACGGCGACACCCGCCGCACGCCCTTTTCACGGATGATCCCGGCGGTTTCCTCGATCGAGCGCAGCCCGCCGATACCCGATCCCAGCATCACGCCGGTGCGCTCGCGCGCGTCCTCGTCCTCGGGCATCCAGCCCGAATCCTCGACCGCCTGCTGCGCGGCGGCGATGCCGTAGAGGATGAAATCATCCACCTTGCGGCGCTCTTTCGGCTCCATGTACTTATCGGCGAGGAACGTCCCGTCGGTGCCATCGCCCAGCGGGATCTGGCAGGCGTATTTCGTCACCACATTGACCGGGTCAAAGCGGATGATGGTGCCCGCCCCCGATTGCCCCGCCAAGAGCCTGCTCCAGCTCAGTTCGACCCCATCGGCCAGCGGGGTCACGAGACCCAGACCTGTGACAACGACACGCCGCATGATGCTGCCCTTCCCTTATTGCGCTTTTGCTGCTCTTACCCCGCCTTGGCCCCAAGGAGCAAGAGCATCGCGCCATCCCCTGCAAAGCCCCGCCACCAGACCGCGATTTCGGCCAAACTGAACTCTGCTTCAGAAGGATTGGATTGACCGCGCGCCGCCCGCGCACCCATAGCTGTCGGCGCAGATACCGCGAGAGGGGGCACCATGGCCGACATAGACCTGAACGACATCGAGACCCGCACCACGGCGGCCCTCATTCGCCATGGGGCCGCCCCTTGGATCGCGGCAGAGGTCGCCCGCGCCGTGCGTGCCGCCGAAAGCATCGGCAACCGCATCTGCGGCCTCTACTATCTCGAGAGCTATTGCCAGCAATTGCGCTCGGGCCGCGTCAACGGCACCGTCGAACCAGAGGTGACCCAGCCGCGCCCCGCTGCGATCATGGTCGATGCGCGCATGGGCTTTGCCCAACCCGCCTTTGCCCGTGGCATCGACCGCGCCGCCGCGGCCGCGCGCGACAATGGCGTGGCCAGCCTTGCCATCGGTCACGCTCATACCTGCACCTCGCTGGGCTATTTCACCGAACAGATCGCGCGGCGCGGGCTCATTGGCCTTGGCATGACCAATGCCTCGCCCATCGTGGCCGCACCGGGCGGCAAGACGCGGGTGATCGGCACCAATCCCATCGCATTCTCGGTGCCCGACGGGCAGGGCGGTCTTGCCATGCAGTTCGACCAATCCACCACCGTTGTAGCACTTGGCAAGATCACCATGGCCAAGGCGGCAGGCCAGCCGATCCCGCTCGGCTGGGCGCTTGACGCGGAAGGAAACCCCACCACCGACCCCGAGGCGGCGCTGGGCGGCTCTCTCGTCAGCATCGGCGGGGCTAAGGGCTGGGGCTTTGGCCTCATGGCCGAGCTTTTGGCCGCTGGCATGACCGGCGGCGTGGTCAGCCGCGATGTGAAACCGCTCAAGGCGCCGGATGGCCCCCCGCATGATCTGGGCCAGTATTACCTGCTGATGGATCCGGACCTGTCGGGCGCCTTCTTTGACCGGCTGGCGCAGGTGGCAGAGGCCGCGACCACGGACCCGGGCGCACGGATGCCGGGGCAGGGCAAGCGCAGCTGCGATTCCGTTACCGTGCCGGATGCCCTCTGGGCGCAGGTCTGTGACCTTGCCGGTTGATCCCGATCAAGGCATGGGGCACGCTCCGGACCTATAAAAGAGAACCACCGCTTTTGGACACCGCAAGGAGACCTCTCATGCGCGCGACACTCTCGATCGTAATCTTGGCAAGCCTCGCTCTGACAAACGCCACGCAAGCCCAGGACATCCGCGCCGGAACCCAGACCTACGAGCGCTATTGCGCCGCCTGCCACGGTGCTGACGGCACCGGCTTTGGCCCCATGCGGGCGGTGCTGACACTGCATCCCACTGACCTGACCGCGCTCAAATCCAGCAACAATGGCCGGTTCCCGGTGGAACGGGTGGTGCGCCGGATCGACGGGCGCGACCCTCTCGTGTCGCACGGCAGCCCGATGCCGATCTATGGCAGCTTCTTCGAGGATCGCGACGTGGGCCTGCGCACCGAACGCGGTCAGACCATGCTGACCAGCCAGCCGGTTGTCGATCTGGTGGCCTATCTCGAAACGCTGCAAACGCCCTGATCGCTTGACCTCTGCGGCATGAGGGCTACCTGCGCAGCAGCGAAAGGTCTGCCATGCGCCCTCTGATCCTGTCTTTGCTCCTTATGCTCGGTCTTGCTGCACCCCTGCGCGCCGATCCGGACGCGCAGGCCGTGATCACAGCGCAGATCGAGGCGTTTCTGGCACAGGACGTCACCCGCGCCTATGGCTATGCCAGCCCCTTCATCCAGCAGAAATTCGGCTCGCCCGAACAATTCGGGACAATGGTGCGTGAGGGTTATCCGATGGTCTGGCGCCCTTCGGATGTGACCTTTCTTGAAATGCGCGAGATTGCCGGGCGGCTCTGGCAGGGGGTTCGCGTCCTCGATGCGGCGGGCGCGGCGTGGATCGTGGATTACGAGATGATCGAAACCCCCGAGGGCTGGCGCATCAATGGCGTGACGGTGCGCCCCGCGCCCGACGCAAGCGTCTGAACCGGCACGGTCTTGACCGCGGCGGCGCAGCCCCTTACCTCCCCGGCCTGATCCCATGCCGCATCGAGGCCGTTCATGCCCTATTATCGCCCCATCCCCCGCACCGATCCCGCCCGCCCTGCCGGTGCGTTGACCCTCGCGGGCGGTCTGTGCTGGTTCGATACGGTCGAGGTGCTGGACCGCGCCGCGCCCTCCTATCTCATGCCCGCGGTCGACCTGCCGACCGAAGCGATGCAGAACCTCACCACGCCCCGCGCGCCGGTGGCCTCGCTCGATATGGCCGCGCCGCAGATCATGGGCATCCTCAACGTGACCCCCGACAGCTTTTCCGACGGCGGACAGCATTTTGACCCCGAGGTGGCCCTCGCCCATGCCCGCAAGATGGCCGCCGACGGCGCCGCAATTCTGGACGTGGGCGGCGAATCCACCCGCCCCGGTGCGGCCCCCGTGCCCGTGGATGACGAAATCGCCCGCACCGCCCCGGTCATCGCGGCCCTGCGCGCCGGTATCGCCACGCCCATTTCCATCGACACCCGCAAGGCACCCGTGGCTCAGGCCGCCCATGCGGCGGGGGCCAATCTCATCAACGATGTGGCGGGCTTTACCTATGATCCCGCCCTCGGCCCCTATGCCGCCACCCATGCCCTGCCGGTTTGCGTGATGCACGCGCAGGGCACGCCCGAGACCATGCAGCAAGACCCGCGTTACGACCACGTCCTGCTTGATGTCTACGATTGGCTCGCCGCGCGGATCGAGGCGCTTGTCGCGCTTGGTATTCCCCGCGCGCGCATCGTGACCGATCCCGGCATCGGCTTTGGCAAGACAGTCGCGCATAACCTTACCCTTCTGCAAAACCTCTCGCTTTTTCACAGCCTCGGCTGTCCGATCCTCCTTGGTGCCTCGCGCAAGCGCTTCATCGGCGACATCAGCCGCACACCCGTTGCCGCCGACCGTATGCCCGGCTCGCTCGCCGTGGCCTTGGGCGGCGCGGCGCAGGGGGTGCAGATCCTGCGCGTGCATGATGTCGCGGAAACCCGTGCCGCGCTCGACCTCTGGCGCGCGACCCTTGCCGCGCCGCGATCCTAGACTTGTCGAAACCTCGTCTAGGATCGTGACTTGTCCACAGATTGAAGCCGGTTGCTTGCCAAATCCTGATCGGGGCGCGCGGTAGGGTAGGGACCTTACAGAATCCGGGGGCATTTCGTAAGTTCTGTAAACGTCACCTCGCGCCAAACACCCGGCGCAGGGCCCCCCATTGGCTCATGCCGACACCCACCAGAATCAGCGTCATCGCCGCCAGCAAACTCGGCGGCAATGCCTCGCCGAGCACGAGCGCCCCAAGGATCACCGACCAGACCGGCACCATGTAATTGACAAGGCTGAAAAAACTTGGGCCCGCCTCGCGGTTGACCTGCACCAGCAGGACTTGCGCCACCCCGGTCGGGAGGACGCCAAGATAAAGCAGCGCCAATAAGCTCTTTGTATTCAATGCACTAGGCCATCCCTCAACCACCAGCGCCAAAGGCAGGATCATCCCGGCGGCCAATGTCAGAACCAGCGCGGACAGGGCCAAACGGTCCACCTCCGGCGACAATCGCGTGGCAATCGAGCCAATCGCATAGCCCCCCGCCGCCCCGAGACAGGCCAATCTTGCCAAGGATTCCAGGTCCTTGCCGGTCGATGTGAAGGCACCCGGCCCGATCAGCACCACAACGCCCGTCGTGCCCAGAACAAACCCCACCAACCGCCTGAGATGCATCCGCTCTCCCGGCACCAGAAAATGCGCCAAAGGCAGGATCAGGAGCGGCACCGCTGCCATGCAGACCCCGGCAAATCCCGAGGCCACGGATTGCTGCGCCCATGACAAAAGGATGAAGGGAAAAACATTTGAAAACAACGCCATAACCAAGGCGAACTGCCAGATTTTTCGCCCGTCCACGCCGTTTCTTGGTGGCAATTTCCGCCCCTTCACCCGCAGCAGACACAGCAGAAACCCCGCCCCCAGGACGATCCTCACAGCGGCCAGAAAGAACGGCCCCACCCCGGTCAGGGCGACCGAGACGAACATGAAGGATGCCCCCCAGATCACGCCCAAAGCACCGATCCTCAGCCAGTTGAGTGTGGAAATCTCTTGCATGGTTTGGCCCTCAGACAAAAAAGGGCACCCCAAAGGGATGCCCTTTCCCATTATATTTCAATGGGTTCAGTTCTTCTCTTGATCCACCAGCTTGCCTGCGGAGATCCACGGCATCATCGCGCGCAGCTTCTGACCCACTTCTTCGATCTGATGCGCGTCGTTCATCCGGCGCGTGCCCTTGAAGAACGGCTGACCCACGGCATTCTCCTGCATGAAGTCGCGCACGAACTTGCCGGTCTGGATGTCGCGCAGAATGGCCTTCATCTCTTTCTTGGTCTGCTCATAGGGCAGGACCCGCGGACCGCTGACGTATTCGCCATATTCGGCCGTGTTCGAGATCGAATAATTCATGTTGGCGATGCCGCCTTCATAGATCAGATCGACGATCAGCTTCACCTCGTGCAAGCACTCAAAGTAAGCCATTTCAGGGGCATAGCCCGCTTCGACCAGCGTCTCAAAGCCCATGCGGATCAGTTCTACGAGGCCACCGCACAGCACCGCCTGTTCGCCGAAGAGGTCGGTTTCGCACTCTTCGCGGAAGTTGGTCTCGATGATCCCCGAGCGACCGCCGCCAATGGCCGAGCAGTAGGAAAGCCCGATTTCCAGGGCCTTGCCGGACGCGTCGTTGTTGACCGCCACGAGGCAGGGCACGCCGCCGCCCTTGACGTATTCACCGCGCACCGTGTGGCCGGGGCCCTTGGGGGCCATCATGATGACGTCCACGCCCTCTTTCGGCTCGATCAGGCCGAAATGAATGTTGAGACCATGGGCAAAGGCAATCGCCGCACCGGGGCGAATGTTGTCATGCACATATTTGCGATAGGTTTCGCCCTGCAGTTCGTCGGGCATGGTGAACATCATCAGGTCGCACCAGGCCGCCGCTTCGGCGATACCCATGACCTTGAGGCCTTCTGCCTCGGCCTTCTTGGCCGATTTCGAGCCCTCGCGCAGCGCCACCACAAGGTTTTTTGCCCCTGAATCCCGCAGGTTAAGGGCGTGGGCATGGCCCTGGCTGCCATAGCCCAGAATGGCGACTTTCTTGTCCTTGATCAGGTTGATGTCGCAGTCACGATCGTAATAGACGCGCATGGCGTTCTCCTCTTCGGTTGATGGGGGCATCATAGGCATGTGTGGGCGAGAGGGACCGGTGATTTCGGTTTATTTCAGGGGATTTTCAGAGTAATCATTCGCCATATCGGAAATATTGGTAAAAATCATGCTCGACGACACGGACCGTCGCATCCTGCGCCACTATCAACATGCCCCCACGCTCGGCGCCGCCGATTTGGCAGAGAGGGCGGGTGTGACCCCTGCCACCTGTGCCCGCCGTTTGGAGCGGATGCAGCAAGACGGCGTGATCCGCGCCAACCGTGCCGTGATCGACTGGCGCGCCCTTGGCTATGAGGTCGAGGTATCCTTGCGCATCACCTTGGACAAGACGCAGCCCCGAGCCTTTGACGAATTCATCGAAGCCGCAAGAAACGTGCCGGAAGTTATTGAAATTCAGACATTTCTGGGCCGTGTTGACCTGCGCCTCTCGGTCATTGCCCGCGACATGGCGCATTATCAACAGCTTTATCGTAGCGCCATCCTGACCCTGCCGCATATCGCCGACATCGAGGCGCTGATGCATGTGGCACGGATCAAATCCGACGAGGTGCTGCCACTATGATCGAACTGGATACCACCGACCGGCTGATCCTGCGCGAACTGGTGCGCGATGCCACCCAATCGGCAAGTGCGATAGGCCGCGCGCTTGGCCTGTCGCAGCCTGCCACATGGCGCCGTCTGCAACGCCTGCGCGAGACCGGCGTGATCAAGGGGCAACGTCTTGAATTGGATCATGAAAAACTGGGCTTCGGGGTCATGGTTTTTCTTGGTGTCAAGCTCGCCACCAAGGGCCGTGTCAGCCTAGAGGATTTCGAACGCGCGGTATCGGCCATCCCCGAGGTGCAGACGGTGGAACATATCCTTGGCCTCTACGATTATCGCCTGCGCGTCGTGGCCCGCGACATTTCCGATTTTGAACGGGTTTTGCGCCGCCGGATCATGACCTTGCCGGGGGTTGGCGATGTCGAGGCCAATGTGCTCTTGAGCGAAGAACGCCGTCCCGGTCCAATCGGCTGACGTGACGCACTGGACTTATGAGCCGTCCCGCGCCATCTTGCCCGCAAGATAGAGGAGACATCCCATGACTGCCCTGCTCGACCATGTAGATCCAGATGGCCTGCTGGAATATTCGGTGGTCTTCACCGATCGCTCGCTCAACCATATGTCTGCCTCTTTTCAAGAGGTTATGTGTGATATTTCATCCATGCTCAAGGATGTCTATGCCGCTGATGCGGTGGCCCTCGTCCCCGGCGGCGGCTCTTATGCGATGGAATCCGTGGCGCGGCAATTCGGGCGCGGCGCGCATGCGCTGGTCGTGCGCAATGGTTGGTTCTCCTTCCGCTGGACCCAGATTTTCGACGCGGGTCAGTTCACCTCTGATACGACCGTCTGCATGGCGCGACAGACCGGCAATGGTGCGACCACGCCCTTTGCCCCGGCGCCCATTGAAGAGGTTGTGGCGAAAATTCATGAATCCAAGCCCGATGTGATCTTTGCCCCGCATGTGGAAACCTCGGCCGGCCTGATCCTGCCGGATGATTATATCACCGCCTTGGCCGATGCCGCGCATGAGGTGGGCGCGCTGATGGTGCTTGATTGCATCGCCTCAGGCTGTGCCTGGGTTGATATGCGCGCCACGGGCGTTGACGTGCTGATTTCCGCGCCGCAAAAGGGCTGGTCCGCCTCTCCTTCTGCCGGTTTGGTGATGCTCTCTGAGCGCGCGGTGGCGCGGCTGGAAGAGACGACTTCGGACAGTTTCGCGCTCGATCTCAAGAAATGGCGTGCCATCATGCAGGCCTATGAGAGTGGCGGCCATGCCTATCATGCGACCATGCCCACCGACGCGCTGCGCGGGTTCCGCGACACGATGATCGAAACCCGCGATTACGGGTTCGAACGGCTGCGCGATGCGCAATGGGAATTGGGTAATGGTGTGCGGGCCATGCTGGCCGCGCGTGGTGTCACGTCCGTGGCTGCCGAAGGTTTTGGCGCGCCCGGTGTCGTGGTAAGCTATACCAGCGACCCTGACATCCAGAACGGCAAGAAATTCATGGCAGAGGGTATGCAGATTGCTGCCGGTGTGCCGCTGCAAGTGGGCGAACCCGAGGGCTTTCGCACCTTCCGCCTCGGGCTGTTTGGTCTGGACAAGCTCTATGATGTGCCCGCCGCGCTCAAGCGGCTGGAAACGGTGCTTGATAAGGTGCTCTGAGCCTTACCCCCGCGCGCCAAGGCCCATTTGCATCAGGGTCTTGCGCACCGGGGCCAGCGAATAGATCGCGCTTAGCGCCTGTGCCCGCGCATCCCTCAGGGGCTGCGCGCTCAGCATCGAGGCGCGGTTGAGAAGGTCAATCCCCGTCACGCGCGCCTGCACCTCCAGATGTCTGCGGCGATGGTAGGTGTCGAGCATCTGGCGGTCGCCCAAACGGTCGGGGTTCGCCTCGGCCAGTTCCAGCAATACCCGCATATCCCCAAGGCTCATGTTGAGCCCCTGTGCGCCAATCGGCGGCACCACATGCGCAGCCTCGGCCACCAGCGCCACGCGCTCGGAACTCATCCGCTCGGCCACCTGGCTGATGATCGGCCAGACGGTGCGGCGCGACGCAAGCGTCAGAGGACCGAAAAGGTGACAGGACCGCGTATTCATCGCGGCCTCGAATTCAGGTACCGGCAGGGCGGCCAAACGCGCAACTTCTGGCCCTTCTTCCATCCAGACGATGGCCGAAGACGGCCGCCCGTCGTGATCGGGCAACGGCACAAGCGTAAAGGGCCCGCCAGAGCGGTGAATCTCGGTCGAGACGTTGTCATGCGGGATCGGATGGGTGACGGCAAAGGCAAGGGCCTTTTGTCCATACCGCGTTGTTTTCACGTCAATTCCCGCGGCCGAACGGATTGGAGAGTTGCGCCCGTCGGCGGCAATCACCAAGCGGCAGCGCACGCGGGTGCCGTCACTAAGCCCCACGCGCGCCTCGGCCTCGCGGGTAAAGAGCGTGCTGGTGCCGGTGCCGGGCTTGAACGTGACCGAGGGCAGACTGTCCAGATGCGCCACCATCTCGCGCCGCAAGAGCCAGTTGGGCAGGTTCCAACCAAAGGGACGGTCGGAAATATCGCTGGCGTTGAACTCGCGCACGACCCGCGGTTCGGGTATCTCGCCGCCCGCATCGACAATCCGCATCACTTGCAAATCGGTGGCATGTGGGGCCAGACGCGCCCAAAGACCGGCCCGATCCAAGAGAGCCTGCGCAGGTTGAAGAAAAGCCGTGGTGCGCAGGTCCGACCCGTCCGCATCGCGCGCGGTCACGGGCGGGGCAGGGTCGACGCAGAGCACGGAAAATCCTGCGCTGCCGAAAACCGCTGCTGCCGTCAGACCGGCGACACCGCCGCCTGACACCACGATGTCATAGTCCGTCTGCGCCATTCTCAGAGCCTCCGAAAGGGGCGAGCGCCCGCTCAGCCCCGTGAAATCAGGATCAGCATCACCCAGATCACCGGCACAAGGGCCAGTGCGGGAATATAAAGCCCCGGAATCCCCCAGAGCACAATGCTTGCTGCCCACCCGGCCAGAAAAACCGCCACGCTGAGCAGGATCGGGCCAACGGCGGCCGCGTCGGGGTCATGGCTCTTGGTGGCGGCGTGTTTGGTGTTGGCGGGGGCTGTGGTCGCGGTCATGTCGGGCCTCTTGGTCAAAGATGAATCTCACCCTGCATAGATATGTCCCGGCCCCCGCCTTCAAAGGGACGGAACGCCGCAGCTGTCAGACCAGGCGCGCCAGAAAACCGCCCAGATCATTGGTGTGGTGGTGAATGTGGTCTGCCTCGACCCGCTCCGGAGCCACATGCACGGTGCGCATCCCCATGGCATGCGGAGCCGCCAGATTGCGTGGCTCATCCTCGAACATCGCCGCTGTGGCGGGCGCGCTTTGGTCCTGTGTCAGGATGGCCTGAAATGCCTCGGGTTCGGGTTTAGGCCGGTAGCCCGCATGTTCCACGCCGTACACCGCGTCGAACGCGCCTGCCAGGCCGCGCGCCGCGATCACCCGCTCGGCATAGGGGGCAGAGCCGTTGGTGTAGACGATCTTGCGCCCTGGCAGGGCGCGGATGACAGTATTCAGCGCGGCATCAGGCTCCAGTTGGTCGAGCGAGATGTCATGCACCGCTGCAAGATAGGGACCGGGATCGAGATCATGCACCCGCATCAGCCCCGCCAGCGTGTTGCCATGCTCGCGCCAGTAGTGATGGCGCAGACGGTCCGCCTCGGCATGGGTCACGCGCAGCGTGTCCATCACGAACCGCGTCATCCGCGCCTCGATCTGATCGAAGAGGCGGGCAGAGGGCGGATAGAGCGTATTGTCGAGGTCAAAGACCCAGGTGCGTATATGGGTGAAATCGGGCTTGGGCATGGCGCAGATATAGGCGGGCGCGACATCGCGTGCAATCGCCCAAGGCTTGATCCCGCGGCCAAAGCGCGTAAGGTTCCCCACCAATATCCAAAAGAAACGGACATGCCGATGAAACCGCCCCCCACAGATGCCTATTCGCTCATTCTCGAAGCGATCGACGTTGGCATCTTCAAGCCCGGAGACCGTCTGGTCGAGAGCGATCTGGCCGAACGCTTTGGCGTGTCGCGCACGCCCATCCGCGAGGCGCTGCAGCGGCTTGAGACGCAATCCATGCTCACGCGGGACGGGCGCAGCCTGATCGTATCGTCATTGGATTACAACCAGTTGGCAGAACTCTACGTGGTGCGTGCCGAGTTGGAGGGTCTGGCGGCAGAGCTGGCCGCGCGCCACGCCACGCCGGAAGAGGTGCGCGTCTTGCGGGATATGGTCGAGGAGGATCGTGCGCTCTTGGGCAAGCCGGTGGAACTTGCGCGCGCAAACCGGCGGTTTCACAAGCAGATACATCTGGCCTCGCACAACCGCTTTTTGGTGCAGCAGCTGGACCTTGTGCATCGCTCGATGGCCCTTTTGGCGACCACCTCTCTTGCGGCGGTCGGTCGGGATGAGGATGCGCTGCGCGAACACGATGCAATCGTCGCGGCGATTGAGGCGCATGATAGTGCGGCGGCCGCGAAGGCCCTGCGCGACCATATCTCAAAGGCCTTTGTGACCCGGCTCAAGC
Source organism: Roseovarius sp. (assembly GCF_027019125.1). Lineage (GTDB taxonomy): Bacteria > Pseudomonadota > Alphaproteobacteria > Rhodobacterales > Rhodobacteraceae > Roseovarius. The sequence goes on from NZ_JALUXE010000030.1 coordinate 51,803, forward strand.
TTGATTCCGGAGAGGTCAAATCCACCGTCTGAGATGCGCCGCCCTCTGGCCGTGACCGAGAGGCCATGCGCGGTCTTGTCCCAGAAGAACGGCTTGAGGATCAGCTCGTAGAGCGCCTTGTAGGCCGCAATCGCCCCGAGCGGTGTGTAAAAATGCATGGTCGGGGCCCAAGCCATCAGATGCCGGTGTCGGGGCCCCGACACCGAGGACATGTGAATGCAGACATTCAATACCTCGACCAGCAGAAAGAGACTGCCCAAGCCGACCATTGCCACATGCGGCAGAACCGGATCGAGCGGGTGCGGCAAGCGAACGAGCACCAGCCAGAATGACCAAAGAAACGGGGCCAGCAGGAATTGCGAGAGCGCCGAAACGAAATGTGCCTGAAATCCCCAGAACTTGCGCGGCCCGAGTTGCTGATAGAGCAATCGCGGGCGGCGCATATGCACCAGATACGTGGTCATATAGCCCTTGAGCCAGCGGGAGCGCTGTTTGATCCAGGGCCATGCGTGGCAATTGGCCTCTTCCTCGGTCACGGTGTGGATCATTTCGGTGCGATAGCCGTGTCGAGCGAGGCGAAAACCCAGATCGGCATCCTCGGTCACGTTATGTGCGTCCCATCCACCCAATTCCTCTAGCGCGTCGCGGCGGAAATAGAGCGTGGTGCCGCCCAAGGGAATGGCCAGCCTCAACCGCGCCATTCCCGGCATCAGGGTGCGAAACCAGGTGGCGTATTCGATGGTGAAACACCGGGCGAGCCAGTTCTGGGTGGGATTGTAATAGTCGAGAATGCCCTGCAAGCAGGCCACGTCACGCGGGACCTGCTGAAACCGGCGCGCGACGACGGTGATCTGATCCGCCTCGGGTGCATCCTCTGCATCGAAAATACCGATGATGTCGCCCTGACAGAAATCGAGCGCGTAATTCATCGCGCGCGGTTTGGTGCGGGGGGTGCCATCGGGCACGATCACGGGCCGCACCCATGGGGGCAGGTCGATCTCTGCCAGTGTCTGACGGGTCAGCGCATCCTCTTCCTCCAGCACAAGGATCACATCGAGCAGGCATTTGGGGTAGGTAAGGCGGCTCAGTCGGGCGATCAGCGCATGGGCGATTTCCGTCTCGCGATAGAGCGGCACGAGGATGGATACTTTGGGCAGAGGTTGGGGGTGGGTTGAGGGGGGCGGCATCGGCTTGACCCCGCTTTGCGCCACGAAGGCCGCGATTTTCAGCCCGGCGGAAACGACGAGTGTAAAACAGGCCCAAAGGGCAAAAAAGCCGAACACAACCACTGGAAAGGCAAGGCTGAGCGCCGTGAGAACCGCAAGGGCGACGAGCGTCAGCGCGAGGCGGTGGTTCATGGCCCCGCCCCATGTGCGGCAACTCTCGATTTCGGGCACGCGAGCCTCGGCCAAACTGCGCAAGAGATCCCTGTGTTGTGCTGCTATGCGATCCTGTATCGCGTGGCGCGGGGCCATCACCGCGCGCGCGTGCGTCAGCGTGACGGGCAGGGCGGGGCGCAGGGCGGCAAGGCTCTCAGGCCCGCCCGTGGCCAGAACCGGCGCACCGGAGGCAGAGGTGAGCGGCAACACACCATGTTTGAGCAGGAGGCGCGGATCAACGCCTGCGTCTAGCGTGTCTGCGCGTGCCAGATCCTCGGCGCTGAGCCGTTTGCTGGACAGACGGCGGGCGTGGGCTTCGAGCAGGTCGTCTTCGGTGGCCAGCCCCTCGGCCTGAAGAATGCGGTCAAGCGAGGTGTCGCAATGGCGACGCACCATTTCCGCAAGTGTCGCATCCCGTCGGCTGATCGCGCCGGCGCGAACCAGTTCGCGCCCCAGCGGGTTGATCGGCGCGCGCGCGCCCGGGCCACGTGCCCCCATGTGACGCAGTTCGGAAATCCCCATGTCGCGACCCTTCCCCTTGCGGCTGAGGAAAGGCTAGCGCGCGCTTGGTTAACGATGTTTTAACGACAGGTTAACAGCTGTGGGATTTTCGCAGTTATTTCGCCATTGACGCGGCAAATCTCTCGAAGAGATAGAAGCTGTCTTGCGGGCCGGGGCTGGCTTCGGGGTGGTGCTGCACCGAAAAGACCGGGCGATCCTTGATCCGGATACCACAATTTGACCCATCAAACAGCGAGACATGGGTTTCGACCACACCGGCGGGCAGGGTCTGGCTATCGACTGCGAACCCGTGGTTCATCGAGGTGATCTCGACCTTGCCGGTTTCCAGGTCCTTGACCGGGTGATTGGCACCGTGATGACCGTGGTTCATCTTGATGGTCTGCGCCCCAAGAGCGAGGGCCAGCATCTGGTGCCCAAGGCAGATGCCAAAGAGGGGTAGCCCTGCCTCCAACACGCCCTGGATCATCGGCACCGCATATTTGCCCGTTGCCGCCGGATCACCAGGGCCGTTGGACAGGAACACGCCATCGGGAGAATGGGCCAACACATCCTCAGCCGTGGCAGAGGCGGGCAGCACGGTCACCTCGCATCCGGCACTTGCGAGACAGCGCAAAATGTTGCGCTTGGCCCCATAATCGACCGCGACCACCTTGTGCCGCGCATCGGTCTGGCGAACGTATCCGTCGGGCCAGGCCCACCGCATTTCGTCCCACCGATAGGACTGTGCGCAGGTCACATCCTTGGCAAGGTCCATGCCTTCCAGCCCGGCAAAGCCGCGCGCACGGGCGACCAGAGCCTCGACATCGAAGTTGCCGTCGGGATCATGGGCAAGCGCCACATGCGGCGCACCTTGTTGACGGATGGCACGGGTCAGACGACGGGTATCGATGCCGCCGATCGCGATGCGGCCCCGCCGCGCCAGCCAGTTGGTCAGATGTTCCTGCGCGCGCCAGTTGCTCGGCTCGGTCGGATCCCATTTCACGACCATGCCAGCGGCAACAGGCTCGGCTGTCTCGTCATCCTCGGCATTTACGCCGGTATTCCCGATATGCGGGAAGGTAAAGGTCACGATTTGCCCGGCATAGCTGGGGTCGGTCATGATCTCTTGATAGCCGGTCATCGCGGTGTTGAAACAGAGTTCCGCGGTGGTCACACCCACTGCGCCGAACCCGTAGCCATAGAACAGCGAGCCATCGGCGAGGGCAAGACAGGCAGTCGGGCGGGGAATGGACGCTTGGGCCATGGGGGCGAGTCTCCGGCTCGGGCAAATTTGCGCATTCCTACGGGGGGGGAGGGGGCGGGTCAAGGGTCTGATCGCGGCAGCGGGCGGCTTGCTCGGCGGTTGCCATCGCGGGCGCTTGGCGTTAGGCTCCCTCTCTTGTGATGATCATGGGGATGACACGGAATGGAACTGCGGGCACGGGTCGATCAGGCCCTGAAACAGGCGATGCGCGACAAGGCGGCGGGCCGGTTGGCGACCTTGCGGCTTATCAACGCGGCCATCAAGGATCAGGAAATTGCTGGCCGTAGCGCGGACGGGGCAACCCCGGTCGGGGACGCGGAAATCATGGCTATTCTTGCCAAGATGACCAAGCAGCGCAACGAAAGCGTGCGCGCCTACGAAGAGGGTGGGCGGCTCGATCTGGCTGAGCGCGAGCGCGCGGAAATCGCGGTGATCGAGGAATTCCTGCCGCGTCAATTGGCAGACGATGAAATTGCCGCCGCCATCGACAAGGCGATTGCCGATGTGGGCGCAAGCACGATCCGCGACATGGGCAAAATCATGGGCAAGCTCAAGGAGCGTCACGCAGGCCAGATGGATTTTGGCGCGGTTGGGCCACAGGTCAAGGCCCGGCTGGGCTAGGCTGTATCGGGTGGGGCACTGTGCCCCGCCTTGAAACAAGAGAGCGGACCGGGCCGGTTTCATCTCCTAAGCTGACGTCTGGCATATGGCGATGCTGAGTGCATCCGAGCCTGCAAGATGCACCTGCGCCTTCGGGCTGGTTTACGTGTGCAGCTTCATCTCACAGCCATGGCTGTCGGGCCAGCAAACCCAGTTTCCGGACGATGTGATCGGTCGGTTCCTCGCGCGCGTGAAACTGGCAGAGCCAGCCGGATCAGGCGCTGCCCCCATGAAGGATCAGCGCAGTGGGCACCCCGAACCATAGGAGGAACGTCAGCGGGTCGAGCAAGAACGACTGCCGCCCGATCCGCCGTCAAATCGCCTGGCGCGGAGGACTGCGCGAGCAGGCAAATCCAAGATTCTAATAGCTCTCTTTGATATGGGTCAGAGAAAATAACTCTTTTGTGATGTACCGTGACAAGCTGACCACTTGTTATTTCCAACGCTTTCGAAATGATGTCATCTACTCGGAGGTTGGTATGCGTCTAACAAAGTTTACAGATTATTCGCTTCGTGTTCTGCTCTATGCCGCGACCCTGAAACCCGGTGAACTGACCACTATCGAGGAAACGGCAAAGCTCTATGACATCTCACGCGCGCATCTCAAGAAAGTGGTGTTGCAACTGATCCATGAAGGGTTCCTGGAGGGGGTTCGCGGGCGCAGCGGCGGTTTTCGGCTTGCACGGCCGCCGCGTGAGATCAACCTCGGGCAGGTGGTGCGCGGCATGGAACCAGAGTTCGCTTTGGCAGAGTGCTTTTCGTCCGACAACGCCTGTCGCATCACCAAAGGCTGTCGGTTGCCCATCGTGCTAAACCTCGCTCTGACCAATTTTCTGAACACGTTTGACGACTTTACGCTGGCTGATCTGGCCATTTCGCCGCGCTATTTCGAGTTGCCGCAGAATGATCAGTATCCACGACGCGGGCCGCATTTGGTCGATTCCGCCTGAGGCCGTGCCAGTCGCGCCGCCTCTTGGCCTTGGGGTCATCTGCGTTTATCACGGGCCTCTCAGATCATCCGAGGGGGCCCAGAGTGACAGACACAGCCGAGCATATCGCCCGCATTATCGCCGCTGAAATCGACGCGCGCCCAAATCAGGTGGCCGCCGCGGTGGGGCTGCTCGATGGCGGGGCGACCGTGCCCTTTATCGCGCGCTATCGCAAAGAGGTAACGGGCGGTCTCGACGATACGCAACTGCGCAATCTGGCCGAGCGGTTGACCTATTTGCGCGAACTGGAAGCGCGGCGTCAGGTGATCCTGACCTCGATCAAGGATCAAGGCAAGCTGACAGAGACGCTCGCGCGAGCCATCGCCGGTGCCGAAACCAAGGCGGTACTCGAAGATATTTACCTTCCCTTCAAGCCGAAGCGCCGCACCAAGGCGATGATTGCGCGCGAAAACGGGCTGGAACCGCTGTTGCGTGCGATTCTGGCCGAGCGCACCGCCGTGCCCGAGGATCTGGCCGCAGGCTATTTGACCGAGGCTGTGTCGACCGTGAAAGAGGCGCTCGACGGCGCGCGCGACATTCTGGCCGAAGAATTGACCGAGAATGCGACGCTTCTTGGCCGTTTGAGGGATTTCATGCGCGCCGAAGGCGTCATCAGTGCGCGCGTGGTGCCAGGCAAGGAAGAGGCAGGGGCCAAGTTCTCGGACTATTTTGACCACCGCGAGCCTTGGTCAAAGATCGCCTCGCACCGCGCCTTGGCCATTCTGCGCGCGGCAAAGGAAGAGATCGTGACGCTGGACATAGCCCCCGATCCCGATACTGGCACGCCGCGTGCCGTGGCCATGATCGAGGCAGCGATCGGGATTCCCGGCAAGGATCCGGGGGATATCTGGCTGCGCGGCGTGGCCGCCTGGACCTGGCGGGTCAAACTGAGCCTGTCGATGTATGTCGATCTGATGGGAGAGTTGCGCAACCGCGCCCATGACGAGGCGATCACCGTCTTTGCGCGTAATCTCAAGGATTTGCTGCTGGCCGCCCCGGCGGGGCCGCGCCCGACCCTGGGCCTCGACCCCGGCATTCGTACCGGCGTCAAGGCGGCGGTGGTGGATGCCACTGGCAAGCTGATCGAGACTGCGACGCTCTATCCCTTCCAGCCCAGAAACGATCTGCGCGGGGCACAGGTCGCGGTGCTCGAAATGGTGCGCAAACATGGTGTGGAATTGATCGCCATCGGCAATGGCACCGCCAGCCGCGAGACCGAACGCATGGTGGCGGAGGCGCTGAAACTCTTGCCGCAAGGCGCCAAGCGGCCGATGAGCGTGATCGTGTCCGAGGCTGGGGCCTCGGTCTATTCCGCCTCTGAACTGGCGGCCAAGGAATTTCCCGACCTCGATGTCAGCCTGCGCGGCGCGGTGTCGATTGCGCGGCGGTTGCAGGATCCCTTGGCGGAATTGGTCAAGATCACGCCGCAGTCCATCGGCGTGGGCCAGTATCAGCATGACGTCGATCAGCGGCGTCTGGTGCAGGCCCTCGATGCCGTGGTCGAGGATGCGGTGAACGCGGTCGGTGTCGATCTCAATATGGCGTCGGCCCCGCTGTTGGCGCGGGTGGCGGGGCTGGGCGCGTCCCTGGCGCAGGCGATCGTGGCGCACCGCGATGCGCAGGGTGCGTTTCCGTCGCGCAAGGCACTGCTCAAGGTTTCGGGGTTGGGCCCCAAGGCCTTCGAGCAATGCGCCGGGTTCCTTCGTATCCGCGACAGCGCCGAGCCGTTGGACGCCACCTCGGTACATCCCGAGGCCTATGGCGTGGCGCGCCGCATCGTGCAGGCCTGTGGGCGCGATATTCGCGCCATCATGGGCACACCCGAGGCGCTGAACGGTCTGCGGGCCGAGGATTTCGTGGACGATACGTTCGGTCTGCCCACGGTGCGGGACATTCTGACCGAGTTGGAAAAGCCCGGCCGCGATCCACGCCCCAGCTTTGTCACCGCGCGGTTTGCCGATGGGGTAGACGATATAAAGGACCTCAAACCCGGCATGTTGATGGAGGGCACGGTGACGAATGTCGCGGCCTTTGGTGCCTTTGTCGATATCGGCGTACATCAGGATGGGTTGGTGCATGTCAGCCAACTGGCCGACAGGTTCGTCAAGGATCCGCATGAGGTGGTCAAGGCGGGTGATGTGGTCAAGGTGCGCGTGACCGAGGTCGATGTCGCGCGCAAACGCATTGGCCTGAGCATGCGCAAGGAGGGCGGTGCGCCAGAGGCAAGGGGCGGCAAGGCACCCGACAAGGGCCAAGCATCGAAATCCGGCAAGCTGACGAACGCGCGCCATAATCCCCCGGTGCGCGCCGCCAAACCAGAGCCGCAGTCCGGTCAAGGGGCCTTGGGCGACGCCCTGCGCGCAGCGCTGCGCGGTAAAACCTAGCCTGTCTCTGGGGGGTATGGCGGAAGCTCAGGGATTCGAACCCTGGGTACCTCTCGGTACGCTGGTTTTCAAGACCAGTGCAATCGACCACTCTGCCAAGCTTCCGTGCCCGGGGCGTCGTTCGGGATGTTCCGATGCCGAAGCCGTCTGTCTGTGGTTCGACCGTGCCTACAGAGGTCCGGGCGATTCTGAAAGGGGGGGATTACGGGGAAAATCGCGCATCGCCTGCCTGCGCACTTTTCACGCGGGGGGCAAGGCGCTAGAGTGCGGGCGCGCGAGAGGACCGGGACGATAACAGGCAAGACCGGGCCACCGGCAGGGAACGCCGACCGCTTGCGCACACAGGCATGGGGCAAAGGGCAAGGGGCAAGAGATGACATTTGCGGAACAGGGCAAGGGCGGACAGGTGCGAATGTCGCGGTTCGTCCTCGTCGGTGCGGCGATGCTGCTGCTGGCGGGATGCGAAGAGGGCGCGCCTTCATGGCTCAAACCTGATCGCGCCGGGCAATCCTCGACAGAGGGGGCCGCACCTGCGCGCGCGTCGGTCAAGCTGGTGGAGCGCGATGTCGAGGCCCCGGATGTGTTTCAGGTAACGGACATGGGGCTTTGGGATGGCCGACCATCGCTTGGCGGGGTCTGGGTGGCGCATCCCGATGTCAAGGAACCCGAACGTGTCATCATTCGCAGCACATCGGACTCGAAATTCGTGATTGGCGCGCTTTTCCGGCGCGCGCGTGATATTCCCGGCCCGGCGTTGCAGGTGTCGTCGGACGCCGCGGCGGCCCTTGGCATGTTGGCAGGGGCCCCGGTTCAGCTGAATGTGACGGCCCTGCGCCGCGAAGAAGCCAAGGAAAGCAGCCCCGAGCCCGAAACCGCTCCGGAAGAGGCCGCAACACTTGCCGCCCCATCAGAGATCGAAGCCACAGCGCTTGATCCCGTCGCCGGTGCCGCGGCGGCGATTGACGCGGCTGAAGCTGCGGCAAGTACGGCGCCTGCGCCTCAGGCGACCGCAGTGGCGGCACCGCCCCCGTCGCCTGCGCCTGCGCCTGCGCCCACCCCTGCTCCCGCGCGCGCCTCGGGTCTCGAGAAGCCCTTTATCCAGATTGGGATTTTCAGCGTTGAAGAGAATGCGCGCAACACGGCGACCGCGATGCGACAAGCCGGAATGGTGCCCACGGTGCTTGAGCAAAACAGTCAGGGCAAGGCCTTTTGGCGGGTGATCGTGGGCCCCGCGACCAATGCCTCGGAGCGGTCTGCGCTGCTCAAGAAGATACAAGGCATCGGTTTTGAAGATGCCTATGCCGTCACCAACTGAGATCAGGAGGGTCTGATGCGCCTCATTCGTCACATCGCCACCGCGACACTCTGCCTTGGGTTTGCACTGCCGGTGCACGCGTTCGAGACCAGCGCCAAGGCTGCTTATGTCATGGATGTCACCACCGGCACGGTGCTCCTCGACAAGAACGCCGACACGCCCATGCCGCCTGCGTCGATGTCGAAGCTGATGACGCTTTATGTGGCCTTCGAGGCGGTGCGCAGCGGGCGGTTGACGCTGGACGAACGTCTGCCCGTGTCCGAGCACGCCATGAGCTATGGCGGCTCGACCATGTTTCTGGATACCACCGACCGGGTGCGGGTCGAAGACCTCTTGCGCGGGATTATCGTTCTGTCCGGCAATGACGCCTGCGCCGTGATCGCCGAGGCCCTCAGCCCTGATGGTACCGAGGCCGGGTTTGCCCGCTTCATGACGCAACGTGCGCAGCAATTGGGCATGACCAACTCGATGTTTCGCAACGCCAGCGGCTGGCCCGCCGAAGGTCATGTCATGAGCATGCGCGATCTGGCGCTGCTGGCGCGGCACATCATCGAGGATTTCCCCGAATTCTATCCGATGTTTTCCGAGACCGAGTTTCGGTTTGACGGGCGCGCGCCCAGCAACATCAGCAATCGCAACCCGCTCCTGGGGCTGGGGATCGGGGCGGACGGGCTCAAGACCGGGCATACCGAACAGGCGGGCTTTGGCCTGACCGGCTCGGCCAAGCAGGGCGATCGGCGTGTGGTTTTCGTGATCTCGGGGCTGGCCACCGCAGCGGATCGCGCGCGCGAGTCTGAGTCGATCGTGAACTGGGCTTTCCGGCAATTCGCCCAGAAATCCGTGCTGACGGCCGGTCAGGAAGTGGCGCGTGCCGAGGTCTGGATGGGCGAGGCCCCCAGCGTGGGTCTGACCGTGGCCGAGGACGTGTCGACCCTGCTGCCGGTGCTCGATGGCGGCGAATTGAAGGGCGAGGTGGTTTACACCGGGCCAGTGCGCGCGCCGGTGGCCAAGGGCGATGTGGTGGCTGAGCTGGTCTTTGCGCCCGAGGGCCTGCCGTCTACGCGCGTGCCTTTGGTGGCTGCCGAAGATGTGGCGCAGGGCGGGTTCATGACACGCATACGCACGGTCTCGGGCGTGTTGCTCACGCGCTTGCAGCAGGGTCCCGAGGGGGCGCTTTGAGCGGGCAGGGGCTGTTTATCAGCTTTGAGGGGATCGACGGGTCGGGCAAATCCACGCAGGCGCGGCGGCTTGCCGAGGACCTGCGCGCCCTGGGGCACGATGTGGTTTTGACGCGCGAACCGGGGGGCAGTCCGGGGGCCGAGGAAATCCGGCGTCTTGTGCTCGAAGGTGACAAGGACCGCTGGTCCGCTGAAACGGAAATCCTGCTCTTCACCGCTGCGCGGCGCGACCATCTGGAGCGGGTGATCGCCCCCGCTCTGGCGCGTTGCGCGGTTGTGATTTGCGACCGCTTTGCCGATAGCACACGAATGTATCAGGGTCTTGGCCGGAGTGATCTGCGCGGTCTGGTGGACCAGTTGCACGAGTTGATGATCGGGCGTGAACCAGACCTGACGGTGTTGATTGATATTGATCCCGGCGTGGGTCTGGGCCGCGCGCTGTCGCGTGGCGGGGGCGAGGCGCGGTTTGAATCCTTTGGCGAAGGGATGCAGGCGCGAATGCGCGCCGGTTTTCTGGCCTTGGCACAGGAGTTTGCCCCGCGGTTTGCGGTGATCGACGGCGCGCGCGACCTGGACGCGGTGGCCGAGGACGTGGCCCGCGCGGTGCGGGCGCACCTGCCATGAGCGAGGATGGGCTGTTACCCGAACCGGACCGCGTTGAGGGGGCGCCGCACCCGCGCGAAACAGTGCAGCTTTTTGGTCAAGACGCGGCAGAGTCCGAGTTTCTCGATGCGTTCAACACCGGGCGGCTGCATCACGGCTGGCTGATCACCGGCCCGCGTGGGGTGGGCAAGGCGACGCTGGCCTGGCGCATCGCGCGGTTCTTGCTGGCCACCCCGCTGGTGCAGGAAGAGGGGCTTTTCGGTGCGCCACCGGCCCCCGTGACACTGGATGTCAGTGCGGATCATCCGGTGGCCCGGCGCATGCTGGCGCTGTCTGATCCGGGGCTATTCTTGTTGCGGCGAGGCCCCACCGACAAGGGCGACCGACTGGCTGCCGAGATTCGAGTTTCCGAAGTGCGCAAGCTCGGTAATTTCTTTGCCCTCTCCGCCGCGGACGGTGGGCGCCGGGTGGTGATTGTCGATGCGGCGGACGACCTCAACACCCAAGCCGCCAACGCCATCCTCAAGATGCTGGAAGAACCGCCGGCGCGCACGGTGATGTTGCTCGTGTCGCACCAGCCCTCTGGCCTCTTGCCCACGATCCGCTCACGTTGCCGTACGCTGCGGCTGGCCCCTCTGGGACCGCAAGAGATTGCGCAGGCGCTGGAGCAGGCGGGAATAGCGCCCGAAGGCGATCCGGTGGCACTGGCGGAATTGTCGGGCGGCTCGGTCGGGGCCGCGGTGCGGATGCTCAATTTGGGGGGCCTCAAACTCTATTCCGAACTTGTGAGCCTGCTGGAGAGCCTGCCGCGCCTTGACCGCCCCCGCGCCCTGCGACTGGCCGAGGCGGCAGCGACGCGGGGGGCCGAAGAGCGGCTTGATCTGCTGTTTTCATTGACAGACCTTTTGCTGGCGCGTCTGGCGCGGGCCGGGGCGACCGGCCACGCTCCACGCGCCGAGGCGGCCCCCGGCGAGGCGGCGCTCTTGGCGCGACTGGCGCCCGATGCCCGCAAGGGACGCGATTGGGCGGACTGTGCCGAGGCGATTGGCGCGCGCGCGCGGCATGGGCGGGCGGTCAACCTTGACCCTGCCAGCCTGGTCCTAGATACGGTGTTCAGGATTCAGCAAACCGCCGGGGCCTGAGCCCCCGCCCGAGGACAGGCATGAGCACCGACATTCGTATCACTGACAGCCATTGCCATCTCGATTTTCCCGATTTCGACGAAGAGCGGGATGCGGTGATCGCGCGTGCCGTTGCGTCCGGTGTGCATCGCATGGTGACGATCTGCACGCGTCTCGATCAAGAGCCGCGCGTGCGCGCCATTGCCGAGGCCCATGCGCCGGTTTTCTACGCGGCGGGTATTCACCCGATGCGCGCGGCCGAGAGCCCGTTGGTGACAGTCGATGACCTGGTGAAACTGGCGGAACATCCCAAGTTTGTCGGTATCGGTGAGACGGGTCTTGATTATCACTACACCGCCGAGAGCGCCGAGGTGCAGAAAACCAGTCTGCGCGTGCATATCGAGGCGGCGCGGCGCACAAGTCTGCCGCTGATCATCCACGCCCGCGACGCGGATGACGACATGGCCCGCATCCTGACCGAAGAATATCGCAACGGTGCCTACACTTGCGTTATGCATTGCTTTTCGTCGAGTGCGGCCCTCGCGCGCGCCGTGCTTGATCTGGGGTTTTACCTGTCGATGTCGGGCATCGCCGCGTTCCCCAAGAGCCAGGAGTTGCGCGATATTTTTGCAAGCGCCCCGGTGGACCGAATCCTCTTGGAAACCGATGCGCCCTATCTGGCACCACCCCCCCATCGTGGTCGCCGCAATGAGCCCGCCTATACGCTGCACACGGGCCAAAAGGGCGCAGAGGTCTTCGGGATGGACTGGCCTGAGTTTGCCGCGCAGACCGAGACCAATTTCGAGCGGCTCTTTACCAAGGCGGTGCTGTGATGGCCGAGTTGCGCTTTACCATTCTGGGCTGTGGATCGTCCGGGGGCGTGCCGCGTCTTGGTGGGCATTGGGGCGAGTGCGACCCCACAAACCCGCGCAACACGCGCCGTCGTTGTTCGCTGCTGATCGAGCGGGAAAGCGAGAGCGGCATCACCCGCGTGTTGATCGACAGTTCGCCTGATTTGCGCGCGCAATTGCTGGATGCAGGTGTCGGCGCGCTGGATGCCGTGGTCTATACGCATTCCCACGCCGATCATGTCCATGGTATCGACGATCTTAGGATGATCGTGTTCAACATGCGTCAACGCCTGCCGGTCTGGGCCGATGGCGACACGCAAAACGCGCTATATGCGCGGTTCGGGTATGCCTTTGTTCAACCCAAAGACAGCCCCTATCCCCCCATTCTCGACATGAACACGATTGACGGCCCCTTCGAGATCGAGGGCGCGGGCGGGACCATTCGCCTCGAGCCGTTTCAGGTCAATCACGGGTCGATCGACTCTCTTGGCTTTCGCGTGGGGGATCTGGCCTATTTGCCAGATGTGGCCGCTATCCCCGAGGATGTCTGGCCGGTGCTGAGCGGGCTCGATTGCTGGATTCTGGATGCGCTGCGCCGCACGCCCCATCCTACACACGCCCATCTGGCACTGTCGCTTGAATGGATCGCCCGCGCGGCCCCGCGCCGGGCGGTGCTGACCAATATGCATATCGACCTTGATTATCAGACCGTGGAAGAGGAGACGCCTGCGCATGTGACGCCCGCCTATGACGGAATGATCCTGCGCTATACGGTCTGAGCGCGATGCAGGCGCTGTTTGAAATCATCCTGCCGGTCTTTCTGGTGATCGGCTTTGGCTATGTCGCGGTCTGGCGACGCTGGTTCAGTCAGGCAGGCGTGGATGGGTTGATGAGTTTCACTCAGAAATTCGCCATTCCCTGTCTGCTTTTCACCGCGATTTCCCGCCTTGATCTGGGGCAGAGTTTCGATTGGCGGCTTTTGCTCAGTTTCTACGTCGGCGCAAGCTCGGGCTTCGCTCTCGGGCTTTTTGGGGCGCGCATTATCTTTGGCCGCTCGTGGGAGGATGCGGTGGCCATCGGCTTTTGCTGCCTCTTTTCCAACTCGCTGCTTCTGGGCCTGCCGATCATGGAGCGCGCCTATGGCACCGATGCCCTCGCCGCGAATTTCGCCATCATCGCGGTGCATTCGCCGTTTTGCTACGGTCTGGGCATCACCGTAATGGAAATCGTCAAGGCGCGGGGTACGGCTGGGCCAAAAGTGGCGGTCAAGGTGCTGAGGGCGATGTTTTCCAACACGCTGATCATGGGGGTGGCCGCAGGGTTTGTGGTCAACCTTTCGGGGGTGGTGTTGCCCTCGCCCGTGCAGCAGGGGTTTGACCTGATCGCGCGGGCCGCCCTGCCGGCGGCGCTCTTTGGCTTGGGCGGGGTGTTGGTGCAATATCGCCCCGAGGGGGATCTGCGGGCAATCCTCTTTGTCTGCCTGATTTCGCTGGTTGTGCATCCGGCGATTACCTTTGGTCTTGGTCTGGGGATTGGCCTGCCGGTTGAGGGCGTTCGCTCTGCGGTGGTGACGGCGGCGATGGCGCCGGGGGTCAATGCCTATGTCTTTGCCAATATCTACGGCCACGCCAAGCGGGTTGCGGCATCGAGCGTGCTCTTGTCAACCGCGCTCACAATTGTCACGGCGTGGGTCTGGCTGCAGATTTTGCCGTGATCCAAGGCACTTGGGGCGGAGTCAACGCATCCAGAACCCGTTGCGTTTGATCGTATTGCGGATCACCTGTTCGCGGCGCGGCAGGTCGTTCTGGTCAAACAGCGCCCGCACTTTCAGCCCACGCCCCTGATAGATCATCCGCTTGGCTGGCTCGTAATTCTTGAGCACGCGTTTGATCTTGTTGGGGGCCGTCACCTCGTGCAGAACCTCGACAACATGGTCGGCCTCGCGCGCATAGAGCAGCGGCAAGAGCCGGTAATGACAACTGACCGCGCCATCCAAAAGGCCGGGTGGCAAGGTATCGCGCCCGCCGCCAAGTGCATGGATCACCAAGGGCAGGGCCACTTGGTCAAGCCAAGGGTCCAGGGATTGCAGGAGCAGTTCGCGCGGCGTGTCATCGCGGATGCCAAGTGCATAGTCGAGAAAGCGTTGGCCAAAGACATGCGGGCATTTGTAGAAAAAGAAACCCGCATTGAAATAGAGATAGCGCTGCCAGTAGCCATCGGGTTGGTTTGGGTCAAGCGAGGCCTCGAAATCAAGCCCGAAGCGGTCGTAGAGCGATTTCCATATCTGGCTGTAGGTGGGGCCATAAAGCTCGATCTGCGGCCAGGTGCCCTCGCGGCGCAAAGATGCCGTAGGGCGGCTGAAATCAAAGGGCACTGAGCCGAGATCGCCACAGATCAGCGTATCCGTGTCGAAAAACACAAAAGGCTTCCCCTTCGGCAGGGCAAAGAGCGCCTCGATCTTGTTGCCATAGGGATAGGCCGCGCCGAAATGGCGGCTCTCGAACGGCAGGAATTCCGCGCCGAGATCGGTCAAGAGCGCGCGGCTGTCGGCGTCCTTGATGCGCGGGTCGTCGCGCCAGAGCGGCCCAGGCTGCGGTTCTGCCACAAAGAGACGACCCGCAAAGTCAGGCGAGGCGGCGCGCAGCGATGCCGCAAAGAGAATGGCCTCGTATTGCAGACGACCAGCCTGACCGACGATCAGGATATTATAGCTTTGGGGCGCCTGTTTTGGGGGGGCCATTCTGTCGTGATCCTGCCTGACTGCCGCCGACACTATGGAGTTTTCCATGGCGCAGATAAAGCGGTTATCGCAGGGCGGCACCGCGCGGGGATCAAAAGCGCAGGGTCAAACCCGCAAGCGGGCCCGAGAATGTCGCGTCAAACTTTCGGCCGTTCTTGCTGTAATCCACGTAAAGATGTCGGTAGCCCGCCGAGAGCCACAGCCGGTCATTGGCCTGCCAGTTGAGCGTGCCGACAAGCTGCGATGTCATGTCAGAGCCTCCACCAAAGCCGCCGACATCGGCATAACCGACAAAGGACCATCGGTCCGAGAGGCGGATATTGGTGCGTGCAGCGAGGATCGGATCGGTGAAACTCACGTCGATTCCGCCAGCAAGGCCAGGCACTGGCGTTGTCGCGCGCCCCTCGACCCGCCAATGGCGCAGACCTGCCAAGACATCCACCGTCGCATCGGGTGTTGTCAGCGCCCGGTAGCCCGCGGTCAGCGTCAGCGAGGATTGCTCGATGCGGCCCCGCGCAGGCAAGCCGGGGGCGGGCAATGGCACCGTGCCGCGCCGTGAGCTGGCCGATTGCGACAGGTCGCCCATCACCACAAAGCGATGATAGCGCGCATAGCCCGTGAGGAAAAACGCCGTGTCGAGGTCTTCGAGAACGTCTGCAAGCCCCTTGTCGAAGCGCAGCGACGGGCCGCCTGCGCGCGGCGTGATCGTGCCGCCGATCCCCGCCCCCCAAGCATAGGGCGTGATCTGCGCGCTCCAGTCCTGTGCATGTGCGGGGGGAGCGAGGCCGAGGATCGTGCAGAAGGCCAGCAGAGTGTTTCTCATCCCAGCATGTCCTTTACGACCGTCCCGCCTTTGAGGATCATGGCGAGGCTCTGCTCGGGCCGATCCAGCCACTAAAGCCCCGCTTCGGGATCGCCCTCGACCACCAAAAGATCGGCCATTGCCCCTTCGGCGATCACGCCCAAGCGTCCCTCATAGCCCATGCGTTCCCCTGACATGGCCAGCAGGTCGCCCGCCGCCCCCGTCGCCATGCGCAGCGCCTCGAGCGGGGCCATGAAGCGGGTCAGCTTGGCCAGTTGCCGCCCTTGGCTTTGGGCCCCTGCGGGGTTCATCAGGATGTCAGTGCCAAAGGCCATGTTCACCCCTTCGGCCCGGCCAATCTCGAAGGCGCGCACCGTGCCGCTGGCGACCTCATCCGCCTTTGCCTGCTGGCGCGGATCGGATTTGGGGTTGGAGTCCTCATCGGCAAGAAAGGGCTGGATCGACCACCACGCGCCTGCATCGCGCATCATCCGCACGGTTTCCAGATCCGCCAATTGCCCGTGCTCAATGGATTTCACCCCTGCGCGGACTGCGCGCTGGATGCCCTTGGGGGTGTAGACATGGGCACAGACATAGGTACCCCAATCTGCTGCGGCCTCGACGGCGGCGCGCATCTCGTCTTCGGTGAATTGCAGGCTCTCAAGCGGATCATAGAGCGAGGTGACACCCCCTCCGGCCATGATCTTGATCTGGCTGGCGCCCTTCATCAATTGCTCGCGGGTGCGGCGCAAAACCTCGGCCCGCCCGTCGGCGATGGCCACCACGCCCGCCCGCTCGGCGTAGCTCAGATCGCCGTCGGCGCGCGGCAATTCCGAGGTCATGCGAAAATCGCCATGCCCCGAGGTCTGCGACAGCATGGCACCCGACGCCAGAATGCGTGGCCCGGGCAGGACACCCCTGTCGATTGCCAGCTTGAGACCAAAGGCCGGCCCTCCCGTGTCACGCACCGTGGTAAATCCGCGCATGAGCGTGGCCCCAGCCTCGCGCCCTGCCATGAGATGCACAAAACCGATGTCGGCGCTCATCGCCTGAAGCTGCGTCACGGCGACAAGCGTGCTGTGCCAATGCGCGTCAATGAGACCGGGAATGACCGCGCGTCCACCGCAGTCGATGCGTTCGGCTTGGGCCGGTCCTTGGCCCACCGGAGGTAGGGTAGTGATCCGCCCCCCCTCGACCAGGATGTCGTGCCCCTGGATCAGGTCGAGGTCATGGCCGTTGAAATAGCGCAAATTGGTCAGGAGCAGGGGGCGACCCGGGGTCTGGGCCCGCGCCGGTTTTGACGCCAGCCCGAACCCCGCATAAAGACCGACAACTGCCGCCACCCCGCCCAACATCATACGGCGGTTGAGGTCTGCCTCGATCCGGGCAAAGGCCGCCTGCGTCCTCGGCGCGCCGCAAAGGCAGCAATCCAAGGCGGCATGCGGAATTTGGTGCGCGGTCCTGCAAATCTGACACATTGGAATCGCTTCTCTTTGATGTCTTTACGGGCAGAGGGCGCAGGGCGCACCATCCTCTACCCTCAAGGTAGCGACGAGAGAGGCAAGGTCAACGCAGGTGACTGCCGTATGCGCGGCGCAAAACCCTGTCGGTGCGCCAACGCCGTTAGAAATAGGGGGAAAGTGGTGGGCGACCCTGGAATCGAACCAGGCGTGCGTCTCCGCGAGGGAGTTACAGTCCCCTGCCACACCTTGCGGCCTGTCGCCCACTTTCCCAGCACTTGCGTGCCGGACGTGGGGGGCTGATTACTAGTGGCCGGATGCTGCGTCAACCGGAAAATCGCTTGCAAGCGGTAGCCGCCCGTCGCATTGTCGCGGGCCGGAAAAGAGGGGCCTTATAGCCATGAAAAAACCCCGTTGGGTGATCGACAAGGAACAGGCCAAGCGGGCCGCAGCCTCTGAGACCGTATGGCTGTTTGGCTTGCACGCCGTGCGCGATGCGTTGGAAAACCCGGACCGCGAAAAGCTGCGCCTGATCGTGACCAAAAACGCCGCCGACAAGCTGGAAGCTGCGATTGCAGCCAGCGGAATCACGCCCGAAGAGGTAGACCCGCGCAAGTTCAACGCGCCGCTTGATCCCGGTTCGGTGCATCAAGGGGCCGCGCTTGAGGTCAAACCGCTGGACTGGGGTCCGATGGCTGAGGTTTGCCTCGGAGATGGGCGCACCGCCCCGCGCGTGGTGCTCTTGGACAGGGTCACGGACCCGCATAACGTGGGCGCAATCCTGCGCTCTGCGGAAGTCTTCGGTGCGCGGGCGGTCATCGCCCCCCGTCACCACGCCGCGCCCGAGACCGGGGCCCTCGCCAAGACCGCCAGCGGCGCGCTGGAACGGCAGCCCTATCTGCGCGTGCGCAATCTGGCCGATGCGATCATCGAGTTGCAGGCGATGGGTTATCTGGTGCTGGGGTTGGCCGGTGAGGCGGAGATGAGCATCGAGGCTGTGTTGGAGGGCAAGCGCGACCGGCCCGTGGCGCTTGTGCTGGGGGCCGAGGGGCCGGGCCTGCGCGAGCGCACCCGCGAGGTCTGCGATGCGCTGGTTCGGATTGAATATGCCAGCGACTTCGGCTCACTCAACGTGTCGAACGCGGCCGCGGTGGCCCTCTACGCCGCGCGGGGTTGAGGGCGGGATGCGGCATCCTCAAAGGCCGCGATGAAACGCCCCTTGATCATCCAACTGAGGCCAAAGGCGCAGAGGCCGAGGGATTCGAACAGGAACGTCAGGCGCAGGCTGTCCCAGAAGGCTTCGATGCTCTGCGCAAGCGCAAGCGGCAGGAGTACCTCCAACAGTGTTGCCTTGATCGCCAGCACGCCCACGACGGCAAAGATGATCCGCCCAAGTGTGCGATACCACAGATTGCGCCGGTCCTTGCGGTTTCCGGCGAGCCGTGCGGCGGTGGTGTTGTCGCGGGTGAAAACGTAGGTCGAGAAATACCCCAGCACCAGAAACATCACCCCCGCCGCGCCGAAATGCATCATTTGCAGGGCAGTGGGTACATCTGGTCCGATTTGGGCAAAACTGGCCCAGAAATCATAGCTGATCGTCCCCTCGACCGTGCCGCCGGGCGGGTGAAACCCCTCTGATCCGCGTGTGCCGGTCAAAAATACGCGCGCCACTTGGCCGGTGTAGGCACAGCCTGACCCGGTTGTGGGAACAAAGGCCACGATGACGGCCGCCACCCCAGCCAGTTTCAGAAGGGCGACGTCATACCAGTGCCAGCCAAGGCACCCTTCGCGGCCCGGCGCACGAAAGCTGTAAAAGAACATCAGCAACAGCCCGATGAAGCTGAGGGCGCCCACAAGAATATCGCCCCCGATCCGGCTAAAGTAATAGTGGCTGATCGAGGCGTTGAAACAGGTGTTGGTCAGGATCGACACCAGCCCGAGCGACACCGGCAGACCAAGCGCCACATACCCCACCCCCAGATTGAGGCGGCGCAGGTCGATGTCAAAGGGCAGGTCGCGCAGGTCCGGTCGGGAGGGAAGATCATCGGCCATCGGGCATATCCTGATTCAGACTGACAAGACCAGCCTAACGTAAAGCTGCCACAAGCCGAAACGCTTTAGGGAGCCAGCCAAGCGTTTTGGCCCTCTGTCTGGCCCTGAAAGCCTTAAAATCGTTTACAGATTCTCGCAAATCAGGCTACTGTTCAAAAAAAAATAAACAATTGAGCAGTAAAACCATGTTGGCAAGGCAGGAAAGCGCCGAACTCGGACTTTCGTTCGAAGAGGTATTTCAATATCAATACATGATTTGTCGGCGGGGGATTGATCCGCAGGGGATGAAAGTCTCTGCCTGTCGTGGTTGGCGGGTTCT
Organism: Roseovarius sp.; assembly: GCF_027019125.1. Taxonomy (GTDB): domain Bacteria; phylum Pseudomonadota; class Alphaproteobacteria; order Rhodobacterales; family Rhodobacteraceae; genus Roseovarius. The sequence goes on from NZ_JALUXE010000030.1 coordinate 71,421, forward strand.
GACGGGGCGTGCCCTGCCGGTCGCGCGACTGCATGATCGGGATGGGATTTTCATCGGGTTGCTGCTCGGGATTGCCACGGGACCGGACGGGGTTATCGAGGGAGAGTATAGCTTTGGCGATCTCTCTGCCGGTGTGCCAGAGTTTTTCAGCGGTTTTGAACGGCATCTCAATGCCTTCGCAGGGCGCTTTACGATCATCGTGGCCTCGGGCGGGGATGAGCGCATCTATTGCGATCCGGTCGGGATGCTTGGTGTTGTCTACAACCCTCAGACGCGCCGTGTCGGCTCTAGCCTGAAGCTGTGTATCGAGGATGCGGTGCAGGATCACCCGCTTTATGACCACAGCATCAACGAGGCCTATGGCAGCAAGTATTCCCTGTTTCATACGCGCGATGCGCGGGTTCGGCGCATGAACCCGTCCTTCTATCTCGATCTCGCGAACTTCCACGAGAATCGCTATTGGCCGCGCGAAGACAGTTTCGACATGCCCGAGGGCGGCCTCGAAGCGGTCTATGACGAGCTGATCAACACCGCCCGGAACAGCATAGGGGCGATCGCTGCGCGCTATGACTGCGCCATGCCCCTGTCAGGAGGGCGCGACAGCCGGCTGCTCGCGGCGTTTGCCGGGCCGCATATGCAGAATATCCGCCAGGTTTTTACCCATGTGACGAATTACGCTACGCGAATTGATGCTGAAATTGCCAAGCGTCTTGCCGCTGTGATGGAGGTCGAGCACGAGGTCCATGATCGCCGCACGCTACGTCCCGTGCCACGCCGGGTTCGGCGGAGCGAGCGATGTTTCCATCTGGCGGCAGGGGCGGTTTTGCCGTTGCCCAGTGAACTGGCGCGCGACGTCAATCATTGTCTCACACCGGGTTCGGTCGTGCTGCGTGGGCACCAGACCGACCTTCTACGCGCGGTCTTTGTGCGCAAGGCCGAGATGTCCCATTGGAAGGATTTCCGGTGGCAGATCGAGAAACTGCTGATCGTGCCGCGCAACCATTTCAATGACGAGGTCTATACGCGGTTCATGCCGGAATTCATGGCCTGGCATCGCACCCTGTCGCCTGTGGCGCGGTCGCGCGCGGTGGATATGATGTTCCTTGAAGTCTATTACGCGTCTTCCTTGGGCATGACCTTTCCGGGCCTGCACCGTCATTTTTATATGTCGCCGTTCAACAGCCGTCGAATGATCGAGCTGAGCCTCAGTATCGACGTGACCTATCGCATCGGCGCAAAGCCGGTGGATGATCTTCTCTATCGCATGAACCCGGATCTCTTGTCGGTGCCCTTCGACAACGAGATTTCGGCCGACCTGTCCAATATCGACGGCCCCTCACCGGCACGGGATTTGCGTGTCGCCGCCGCCGTGGCGCGTGCACCAGAGCGGGTCAGCGCCAAATCTGCGAGAAAACGCCGCGCGTGATGTTGGCTCGGCCGGGCTTGACCCTCGCGCGCGGCTCTACTAATTAGCCCCGGTGCGCGGGCGTTGTGTAATGGTAAGACCCTTGCCTTCCAAGCAAGAGACGCGGGTTCGATTCCCGCCGCCCGCTCCAGACAATCCCGATCCAATTCCCCCTGCGGCTGATCTGTCCCCTTGACCCCGGCGTGATCGCCCGCCAAGAACCTTGGCCAAATGATGAGGAATAGAAATCTATGGTGCGCAGGGCCGAAAACGGGGCTGATCTGCTGGATCGCGAGAAATCGAAACATGTCGGCGCGTTGGCTGAACTCTGGCCATTCCTGCGCCCCTACCGCAAACTTTTGACTGCGGCGATTCTGGCGTTGGTCATCACCGCGAGTGTGGCCTTGATGCTGCCGCTCGCGGTGCGCCGCGTGGTGGACAATTTCAGTGCCGAGAATGGGGCCATCCTTGACCAGTATTTCGCCGCGGCGGTGCTGATTGCGGCGCTTTTGGCGGTCGGCACCGGGATGCGGTATCTGCTTGTGACCCGCTTGGGCGAGCGTGTGGTGGCCGATATTCGCAAGGCGGTGTTCGACCGCGTGATCGGTATGAGTCCGGCCTTCTTTGAACGGCTTATGACCGGCGAGGTGCTCAGCCGGATCACCACGGATACCACGCTCATTCTCTCGGTGATCGGGTCGTCCGTTTCGATTGCGCTGCGCAATCTGTTGATCCTGATCGGCGGCTTGGGCCTGATGCTGCTGACGTCGGCCAAGCTGACGGGGCTCGTGCTTTTGATCGTGCCATTGGTGATCGTGCCCATTCTCACCTTGGGGCGGCGGATGCGCGTGTTGAGCCGCGAGAATCAGGACTGGATCGCACAGAGTTCGGGCAACGCGTCCGAGGCGCTGTTGTCGGTGCAGACCGTGCAGGCCTTTACCCATGAGAGCGAGAGCCGGGCGCGCTTTGCCGATGTGACCGAGCGCAGCCATGATGCCGCGCGCCGCCGGGTGAATACCCGCGCGCTGATGACGGTGATCGTGATTTTCCTCGTTTTCACCGGCATTGTCGGTGTGCTCTGGATCGGAGCCCGAGATGTGCGCGCGGGTGGCATGACGGCCGGCAGCCTTGTGCAATTCGTCATCTACGCGGTGATGGTTGCGGGGGCGGTTGCGGCGCTGTCGGAAATCTGGGGCGAGTTGCAGCGCGCGGCGGGCGCGACCGAGCGACTGGTCGAACTCTTGCAGGCCGAAGACCCGGTGCGCGACCCTGCACGCCCTCAGGCCGTGCCGCGCCCGGTACGGGGCGAAATCGCCTTTGAGGATGTGCACTTTGCCTATCCCTCGCGCCCCAATATCCCGGCTCTGGATCATGTGACCCTGACCATCCGCCCCGGCGAGACCGTGGCGCTTGTCGGCCCCTCGGGCGCGGGCAAGACCAGCGTCATTCAACTGATCCAGCGGTTCTATGACCCGGATGCCGGGCGGATCACACTGGACGGGGTGACGCTCTCGGATATGGCGCGGCATGAGTTTCGCCGCGATCTGGCGCTGGTGCCGCAGGATCCGGTGATCTTTGCCGCCTCTGCCCGCGACAACATCCGCTTCGGGCGCCTTGACGCCACTGAGGCCGAGATCGAGGCGGCGGCGCGGGCGGCCAATGCGCATGAATTCATCCTGCGCTTGCCAGATGGGTATGACACCTATGTGGGCGAGCGTGGCGTGATGCTCTCGGGCGGGCAGAAGCAACGCATTGCCATCGCCCGCGCCATCCTGCGCGATGCGGCGGTTTTGTTGTTGGACGAGGCCACCTCGGCGCTGGATGCCGAAAGCGAGCGCGCGGTGCAATCGGCGGTCGATGCCATGGCACGGACCCGCACCACGATTATCGTCGCTCACCGTCTGGCGACCGTGAAAAAGGCCGATCGTATCGTGGTGATGGATCAGGGCCGGATCGTGGCACAGGGCACGCATGACAGTCTTGTCGCCGAAAATGGGCTCTACGCGCGACTTGCGCGGTTGCAGTTCACCGATGGAGAGGCGGCCTGAGCGGGGCGCAGCGCGGTCGCAAGTTGTGGTGGACCGCCTCGCAAACACGTCCCGTTCAGGACCAGTTCACCGAATACACCGGGCGGGAATGTGAGGCGGCCCCGCAGATCATCCCTCAGGGGGTTTTGATCCGCGTCTCATCCGCCATATGGCGCAGGGCCATGGCAGGCGGTTTTGTAACGGTGATGATTTTGTGCGTAATGTCCTCTTTTTAGCAAAGATGATTTCTGAATCTGTTTTTTCAGGATCACCCTAGGCGGTGTGCAAGCCTGCCGACCTTGATCTGGATCAATCGCATTCAGAAGGCAGAATTTCAGTCAGTCTCCGAGAAAGCCGAAAGACCCTCTCGGTTCTAAAATGCGCCAAATCAAAAGGTTTGGAGGGGTGCACCCTCGTGCCGATATGGCAAAACCGGGGAATTTTGCCCAACTCACCGCGCTCGGGCTATGTTTCCGCAGTATTCAATCGCGCCAGAATCGGGCCTGTGTCGAGCGTTCCAATCGCCCCCGCCACCCTGCCACGCGGATCGCTGAGGCGCGTCGCGATATAAGCGCTTGCCACCGCATCTGGGGCCTGACGCATCAGCACCGAGGCGGTCAGAAGCGTGGCGAGGCTTTCGGCATACCACCGTGCCTGCGCCTCTTCGGGCAATTTTGGAAAGCTTTGCATATGCGCCTTGAGGGCGGAATCAAAACGCCGGTCCTGCCCTGCGACGCTGGCCAGTTCCGCGCTGAGTACCTCACCGGCCAAGGGCTCTTTGCGCAGGGTCCGCAGGATGTCGAGGCAGATGACATTGCCCGACCCCTCCCAGATCGAATTGAGCGGGGCTTCGCGGTACAAGAGGGGCAGGGGGGTGTCTTCTACATAGCCCATGCCGCCCATGGCCTCCATCGCCTCATAGACCACGCCGGGGCAGAGCTTGTTGCCGAGGAATTTCGCGAGGGCCACGCCAAGGCGGGCAAAGGCGCGTTCGGCAGCGCTGTGCCCGTCAAACGCCCGCGCCACATGCAGGCCAAGCGCCAGCGTGCCCTCCCAATCGAGTGTGAGATCCGCCAGAACGGCGCGCATCAAGGGCTGGTCTATCAGTTGCTTTTGAAAGGCGGACCGATGGCGCGCCCAATACTGCGCCTGATCCAGCGCCGCGCGCATCAACCCGGCCGGTGCCATGGCCGTATCGAGCCGCGTGTGATGCACCATTTCGAGAATGGTGCGCAGCCCCGCGCCCTCGTCGCCCAACCGATAGGCAATGGCTCCCGTATACTCGATCTCCGCCGACGCATTGGCGCGGTTCCCAAGTTTATCCTTCAGACGCTGTATCTGGATGTTGTTGCGCCTGTCGTCCAACCAACGGGGCACAACAAAGCAGGTCAGCCCCTCAGGCGCTTGCGCCAGGGTCAGAAATCCATCCGACATCGGCGCGGAACAGAACCATTTATGCCCGACGAGGCGATAGGTATCACCCTCGCGCGTGGCGGTGGTTGTGTTGGCGCGAATGTCCGATCCCCCCTGTTTTTCGGTCATCGCCATGCCCATCGTGGCACCGGGTTTGCGCGCCAGCGGTTTTGCGCCCGGATCATAGGCGCGCGCCGTCAGTTTTGGCACCCAGTCGGCAAAGAGCGCCTTGTCCGCCCGGAGGGCCGGCACGGCGGCGTAGGTCATCGTCATCGGGCAGCACACACCCGGTTCCACCTGAGAGGTGAGATAGACCAATGCGGCATGGCTGGCATGGCCCCCCTTCGCCCCCTCCCACGGAAGAGCCGCATAGCCTGCGCCGATACCAACGCGCATGAGGTCGTGATAGGCGGGGTGAAACAGCACCTCGTCCAATCTGCGCCCGCCTGTATCAAACAGCACCAGTTCCGGGGGTTGCCGGTTGGCCGCTCGCGCCGCTGCGCGGAGGGTTTCGGTGCCGATCTTTGCGCCATAGGCCGCAAGCATCTCGGGATCGGCCCCCGCTGCACTTGCATGGGTCTGCAGGCCCGGATCGCTCGCCCAGAGGTCGAGATCGCCACGCGGTGCGGGCTGGTTCGTCACCTCATGGGTGCCGAGCATGTCCTTAGGCGGGCTGTCGTGCATCGCGCGCTCCTCTGGCGGGTATGCTAGAGCCTAGTTTTGTCTGGTGAAAGGGGATTCACAAGGTGCCTTGCCTATGGCATGATGCCCGAAACGCCCGATACGAGGCGGCATGAAGAGGCAGACCAGAGCATGACACCCCGCAGCCGCCCTTGGGGCCTTTTGATCTTTTTCCTGATCGCATTCTTTCTCGGGGCTTATTTTACTTTTGCGGCAGTGCAAGGGGATTACGGCCTGTTCCGCCGTGCCGAAATCGACGCGCAGAGCGTGGAGCTGCAAGCACAGCTTGAGGCGCTCAATGCTCGCGTGGCGCGGATGGAAAACCTGACCCGGCGGCTGTCGGATAACTATCTCGACCTCGACCTGTTGGATCAGCAAGCCCGCGACGTTCTGGGCCTGTTGCGCAGCGACGAGATCGTGATCCGCTGAGCCGCGTCACGCCTCGGCCTTTTTCTCCCAACGACCGCCCGCTTCGGACCAGTATTGGGCGGCGCAGCCTGCGCCGGTCAGCGCCTTCCACTGACCGCGTGCCACCTGCACAGCCGCATCGTCATTGCCGTCAAAGAGGATGCAAACCCGTTCCAAGGTTTGCACCTCTTCGGCGCGCACCTCTGCCCCGTCGATCGCCATCACGCAGACCGCCCCGTTCGGACACGCGCTTTGCGTTGTCAGCAAAACGGGCTGATCGGCGTCATGCGGTCCACCTGCAATCCCGTGAGGCAAGAACCCATCCTCTGGCCCCAGCCAGAGCCGCTCATCCAGCCAGGCGAGCCGTGCCGCATCCCGTCCCCGCACCGCTACGCGCCAGCCCGCGCCCAAGGATTTCTCCAAGAGCATGGGCAGCGTTGCCTCAAGCGGCTGGCGCGTCAGATGATAGAAGTAGACTGCCCCCATCAATTCTCCTCGAGCAGGTCCGCCACCAGACGGTTGAGCGCCAGAACGCCCCAGCCGGTCGCGCCCTTGGGTGCATAGGTCGTGTCAGCCTTGACGCTGGCCACGCCCGCAATGTCGAGATGCACCCACGGCATGCCTTCCTGCACGAAACGGTGCAGGAATTCGGCCGCCGTGATCGTACCTGCGGGGCGTCCGGCGGAATTCTTGATATCGGCGATCTGGCCCTTGATCATATCGGCATAGCCCGGCCCGAGCGGCAGACGCCAGGCGCCTTCGCCCTCGGTCTTGGCCGCACGCAGGAAGGCATTGCAGAGCCCCTCGTCGTTGCTCAGAACGGCGGCGTTCTCGTGGCCCAAGGCCACGATGCAGGCTCCGGTGAGGGTTGCCAGATCCACCATGCCGCGCGGTTTGTAGGTCTCTTGCGCATACCAGAGCACATCGGCCAGCACGAGCCGCCCCTCGGCGTCGGTGTTGATCACCTCGATGGTGTCGCCCTTCATCGAGGTCACGACATCGCCGGGGCGGGTTGCGCGGTCAGAGGGCATGTTCTCCACGATGCCCACAAGGCCCACGACATTCGCCTTGGCGCGGCGCAGGGCCAGCGTGCGCATGACGCCAGCGACCACTCCGGCACCGCCCATGTCCATCGTCATCTCTTCCATGCCCGCCGCCGGTTTCAGGCTGATGCCGCCGGTGTCGAACACCACGCCTTTGCCGATCAGCGCCAGAGGAGCCTCGCCCTTTGGCCCGCCCAGCCATTCCATGATCGCCAGTTTTGAGGGGCTGGCGCTGCCGTGGCCGACTGACAAGAGCGCACCCATCCCCAGCTTCTCCATGTCCTTTTCCTCAAGAATGGTGATCTTGAGGCCCAGATCCTTCATCGCGGAGATACGATTGGCGAATTCGGTAGTGGTCAGGTGATTGGCAGGCTCGTTGACCAGATCGCGGGTGAAGAACACGCCGTCGGCGAGGGCCAGAGTGGGCGCGGCTTCGGCTTTGATTTCATCCGGTCTGCCGGTCATAAGCGTGACGGCGCCCGGTTCCTTGGGGCCGGTCTCGGATTTGGGCGGGGTCTTGTGTGGGGTGAAATCATAGGCACGCAGGAGCACGCCCAGCAGAACATCGACCGGACGCCGCAACGCAGACCCCAGGATGAGAAGCGGCTTGTCCCCCTTGAGGCGCCCGAGATTGACGCCCGCACGGCGACTCTCGGCAGGGCTGGCACTGCGGGGCAGAATGACCACATCGACCGCCTCCGCCAGCATGCCCGTCGGCCAGTTGATTGTGATCACGTCGCCGGCCTTCTTGTCATTGAGTGCCGCCGCTTCGACCAGCCGCGCGAGGGTGCCGCGCGTCATCCGGTTGATCTTGCGCGCGCCTGCATCCAGCTTGCCTTCAGGGGGAATGATCACGGCGATACGACCAGGCGCCGTGGCGAGCGCCTCCAGGTCAGTTTCGGCAAAGACAACGGGCACAGGTTGGGTCATCGGGGGCTCTCCTTGGTTCGGCTCGCTCAAGACCTAGCGCGGCTCGCCGCCAATGACCAGTTAGCAGTTTTCCCCCGCAATCAATTCCGCTAGGTTGCCCGCCAAGACTGCTGCCACGGGGGATAAGTGTGACCAGATTCGACAGATATATGCTGTCGCAATTCATGGTTTTGTTCGGTTTCTTTGCGCTCGTTCTGGTTTCGATCTTCTGGATCAACAAGGCGGTGCGCATGTTCGACCGGCTGATCGGGGATGGCCAGCCCGCTTGGGTGTTTGTGGAATTCACGGCATTGACGCTGCCGGGGGTGATCGGCGTCGTGCTGCCGATCGCGGCCTTTGCCTCTGCTGTCTACGTGGTCAACCGCCTGTCCAGCGAAAGCGAGCTGACGGTGATGCAGGCCACCGGCTATTCACCGTTGCGCCTGGCGCGCCCGGTTTTTGTGTTTGGCGTGATTGTCGCCCTGATGATGTCGCTCCTGGCGCATTTCCTCATTCCGACCAGTCTGAGCCAGTTGCGTTTGCGGCTGGACGAGGTGTCGCGCAACATCACCGCCAAATTGCTGAGCGAGGGCGAATTTCTGCATCCGGCCCCCGGCGTGACCTTCTATATCCGCGAGATCACGCTGTCGGGCGAATTGCGTGACGTGTTCCTGTCTGATCGGCGCGACCCAGAGGCACCTGTGACCTATACCTCGTCCCGCGCCTATCTGGTGCAAGAGGGGGGCGGCACGCGGCTGGTCATGGTATCCGGTCTGGCCCAGAATATCCGCGCGGAGCAGAACCGGCTTTTCACCACCTATTTTGACGATTTTTCCTATGACATCAGCAGTCTTGTCCAGCGAGATGTGGTCAACCTCGATGAGGTGGCATTTGCCAGCACGCGCGAGATGCTGCGTGACCCGGAGAGCGTTGCTGAGCGCACGGGCGTCAGTGTCGGGGCCGTGATGGCCCAAATGCATGGCCGCGTCACTGCGGCCCTTCTCTGTGTCATCGCGGCGCTGGTTGGGTTCTGCACCCTGCTCGTGGGGGCGCATAGCCGGTTTGGCGTCTGGCGTCAGATACTTCTGGCATTTGGGCTTCTGGTGGGCCTCAAGATTGTCGAGAGCCTCGTTCTCGCACCGGTTCTGGTCAGCGCGGCGCTCTGGCCGCTGCTCTATCTTCCCGCGTTGATCGGGTTGGCACTGTCGGGGCTCTTGCTGACGCTGGCCAGCTATCCGGGCCTCTGGCAGCGGCTGCGCCACAGGGGTTCCGCGGCGGAGGTGTCGACATGATCCTCGAACGCTATTTCGGTCGTCGTTTCTTCATGAGCTTCATGGCGGTAACGATCACGATGATCGTGATCATGGGGCTGATTGACCTGATGGATGAGTTGGGCGATTTCCCGGAACTGGCCTTTGGGCAGGTGTTGGGAATCGTGCTGCTGAAACTGCCCGAAGCCTATTACGAGATCATTCCTCTGGTGATGATCCTTGCCTCGGTTGCACTTTTCCTGCGGTTGGCGCGCTCGTCCGAAATGGTGGTGTTGCGGGCCTCGGGGCGGTCCGCGCTGCGCGGGCTGCTGGCCCCTGCGGCGGTGGCGCTTGCCATTGGTCTTTTGGGGCTGGCGGTCGGCAATCCGCTGGTGGCGGCCACCGCGAAACGGCATCACGACCTGGTCAACAGCTATTCCGGTCGAACCTATTCCGATCTTGCCATTGCGTCGGAAGGGCTCTGGTTGCGGCAAGGGGGGACGGCGGGCCAGACGGTCATCTATGCTGCCCGGTCCAGCTCTGACCTGAGCACGCTATATGGTCCCAGCTTTTACGACTTTGCCCCGGACGGCCAGCCCCTGCGCCGTATCAGCGCCGATACGGCGCGGCTTGAGGAGGGGGCGTGGCTGCTTGAAGATGCCAAGATCTGGGACCTCGCCGAGAACATCAACCCCGAGGCCACCGCACGCCAAGAGGCGCAATTGAGCGTGCCCTCGGACCTGACCCAGGATCGCATTCTCGACAGTTTCGGCAGCCCGGAATACATCCCGATATGGGAATTGCCGAATTTCATTGACCAGTTGGAAGAGGCCGGGTTTTCCGCGCGGCGCTATGCGATCTGGTTTCAGAGCGAATTGGCGCAGCCGGTGTTCCTGGTGGCGCTCGTGCTCATCTCTGCGGCATTGACCATGGGCCACACGCGCGGGACCAATGTCGGGCTCTCGGTTTTGACGGCGGTTCTTTTGGGGTTCGGCCTGCATTACGTGCGTAATTTCGCGCATATTCTGGGGGAGAATGGCCAGCTCCCGATCCTGCTGGCGGCCTGGGCGCCACCTGTGGCATCGCTCTTCATCGGTCTTGGTATCCTGCTGCATCTGGAGGACGGATGACCCGGTCTTTGCGCCTTGTCCTTGGTCTGCTGATCTGTCTTGCAACCCCGATTGCGGCGCAGGACACTGCCCCGGCTCCGGCGGTTCTGGTTGCGGATGACGTGCGCCTGACGGCGGACAACCGCCTGATTGCGACCGGCAATGTCGAAGCACTCTATCAGGGTCGCCGCCTCACGGCGCGCGAAATCGCGTATGACCACGGCACCGGCCAGTTGGTGATCACGGGGCCGCTGACCCTGACGGATGTCGAGGGGGCGTTGGTTGTGGCCGATAGCGCCGAACTGGATCGCGATCTGACCAACGGCATTCTGCGCGGGGCGCGGATCGTCATGCAGGATCAGTTGCAATTGGCGGCGGTCGAGATGCGCCGCACCGATGCGCGCTTCAACCAGCTTTACAAGACTGCCGTCACCTCTTGCCGCGTCTGTGACAACGGCCGTCCGCCGCTCTGGCAAATCCGGGCACAGCGGGTGATCCATGACGAGCAGGAGCGCCAGCTTTACTTTGACAACGCGCAATTTCGCATTCTGAACACCACTGTTCTCTACCTGCCGCGCCTGCGCTTGCCTGATCCGACAGTTGATCGCTCACGCGGGTTTCTGACACCGTCGCTGGTGAACTCGTCGCTCTTGGGTACGGGCATCCGGGTGCCTTACTTCATCCCGATTGGCGACAGCCGCGACCTGACGCTCGCTCCGTTTCTCGCGACCAACTCCAAGCGGCTTGAGTTCCGCTATCGGCAGGCGTTTCGCAAGGGAGAGATCGAATTCAACGGTGCAGTGGCCGAAGACGATTTCAGCCCCGATCCGACACGCGGCTATCTGTTCGGCACGGGTCGGTTCGAATTGCCGCGTGATTTCACCCTGCGGTTCAATGTCGAACTGGCGAGCGACGACACCTTCCTGCTGGATCATGGGTTTTCCGACAAGGACCGCCTGATCAACGAACTTTCCGTCGAGCGCGTGCGCCGGGATGAGTATATCCGCGGTGCGATCACGCATTTCCAGTCGCGGCGTGTGGGCGAGAGCAACGCCACCTTGCCCACGTTTGCGGGTAATGCCGAATACGAACGCCGCTTCTTTCCGGCGCGTCTCGGGGGCGAGCTGCGCTTTGGGGCGGCATTGCACAGCCATTACCGCAGCTCTGATTCGACGCTGGCCACGCTGGATCGATTTGCCGACGGGCGCGATGTGACGCGGCTCACCAGCCGCGTGGACTGGTATCGCGGCTGGACCCTGCCGGCTGGCGTGCTGGCCAACCTTCAGACCGGGTTGATTGTCGATCATTTCGAGATTTCGCAGGCCGGGGTCACCGCCGCATCGCAGGCGACCGAACTGACACCCACGGTTGCGCTGGAACTGCGATGGCCGCTGCTCAAATCGACCCGCCATGCCGTGACCCATGTGATCGAGCCCGTGGCGCAGTTGTCGTGGAGCGGCGGATCGAACCCCGATATCCCGCTTGATGAGGCGACGCTGATCGAGTTTGACGAGGGCAATCTTTTCAATCCCTCGCGCTTCAATGCCCCCGACCGCCGCGAACGTGGGTACAGTGCCGCCTATGGGGTAAGCTATACCCGGTTTGATCCGGCGGGCTGGCAAGGGAGCCTTGCGTTGGGACAGGTCTGGCGCGACGAGCGCTTGCTGGAGAGGGATGGGCTAACCCCCAGCTTTGCCAAATCCTCGGGGCTGCGCGCCCGTGCCTCGGACTTGCTGATTGCCGGGCAATTCCGCAATGCCACCGGCTTGACCGTCACGGCACGCGGCGTGTTCGATGCCATGTTCGACACGACCAAGGCCGAGGCCCGCGCCAGTTGGCGCAATGATTACACCAACATCGCGGCCACTTATGTCTGGCTGTCGGCAGATCCGGCCGAAAATCGGCCTGCGAAAGTGTCCGAGTGGGCGATTGATGGCAGCTATCGTTTTGCTCAGCACTGGACGGGCCATGCCGAATGGCGATTTGATGCGGCAGCGGAGCGCAGCGTGCGCGCGGGCGCAGGCCTGACATATTCGAACGAATGCGTGGACATCACGCTTTCGGTCTCGCGCCGGTTTACCTCTTCGACTATCCTTGAACCGGAAACCAACATCGGCTTTACGGTAGGGTTTACGGGGTTCTCGTCCGCGACCCGTGACCCAAGCTTTACCCGGACTTGCAGGAACTGACCAGAATGACACCCATCCTCCGCCGCCTGACCGCCGCTCTGACCCTTGCCGTGACCGGCCTGACGGGGTGGTCCCTGAGCGGGGGGATGGCGCAGGCGCAAAATCTGTTCTCGCCGCAAATCCATGTCAACGATCAGGCGATCACCGGATACGAGCTGCAGCAGCGTGCGCGCCTCTTGACCCTGTTCCGCGCGCCCGGTGATCCGCAGCGGCTGGCGCGGGAGCAATTGATAGAGGAGCGCATCAAGCTTGATGCGGCCCGCACTTCGGGGCTTGTGCTCGAAGACGATATGGTGCGCGCCGGGATGGAAGAATTCGCCGGGCGTGCCAATATGACCGCGGATCAGCTTATTGCCGCACTGGGGCAGTCGGGGGTTTCGCAAGAGTCGTTCCGCGAATTCGTGCGCGCAGGGATCACATGGCGCGAGTTGACGCGTGCGCGTTTTGCCGCCCGTGTCTCTGTCAGCGAGGATGATCTGGAGCGGGCAACCCGCGCCCTGACCGGCGGTGCCGCCGTGCGGGTGCTCTTGTCTGAAATTATCCTGCCCGTGACCAGCCTGGAGGATGCAGAAGCCAAGCAGGCGCTTGCCGCGTCCATTGCGCAATCGGCCAGTGAAGGTGCCTTTGCCGAGGCCGCACGCCGCTATTCCGCTGCGCCCTCTGCGGGTCGGGGTGGGCGCATGAATTGGGTCGCGCTGTCGGAATTGCCCGCAGGGCTTCGGCCCATCGTTCTGGGACTGGCCCCCGGAGAAGTGTCCGAACCGCTGCCGCTCGATGGGGCGCTCGCGCTGTTTTACATGCGCGACATCGAAGAGACGACGGTGCCGACGCCCGAATATTCCGCCATAGAATACGCGGCCTATTACATTCCGGGCGGGCGCAGCGAGGCGGCGTTGCAGCGCGCAGCGCAGGTCCGGGCCGCGGTCGATACCTGCGATGATCTCTACGGTGTGGCCTATGGTCAGCCGCCCGAGGTTTTGGAACGTGGCTCCAAGGCACCCGAGGAAATTCCGCAGGATATCGCCATTGCCCTGGCGTCTCTCGATCCCGGCGAAAGCTCGACCAGCGTGACACGCGCCAACGGTCAGACGCTGGTGTTCCTGATGCTCTGTGGCCGCTCGCCCAAGCTGGATGGCGAGGCCCCCTCGGTCGAGGATCTCTCGAACTTCATCCGCAACCAGCGGATCGAGTCCTTTGCCAATGGCTATCTCGAACAGCTGCGCGCCGAGGCGCGGATCATCGAGAAGTGAGCGCGCCCATCGCGCTCAGCTGCGGAGAGCCGGCGGGCATAGGGCCCGAAATCGCTGCTGCCGCTTGGGACCGACTGCGCGACGCGCTGCCGTTCTTTCTGATTGGCGACCCGGCGCATTTGCCCTCTGGCACGCCCGTCGTGCGGATCACCGACCCGGCCGAAGCCTCTGAGGTTTGCGCCCATTCCCTGCCGGTGTTGGAGCATGCATTTGAAGGCCCGCTGACGCTTGGTACACCCAACCCAACCCATGCGCGCGGCGTAATAGACGTGATTGCGCGCGGTGTTGACCTTGTCCAATCTGGCGCGGCACTCGCGCTCTGTACGGCCCCGATCCACAAGCAGGCGCTTCAGGATGGGGCGGGGTTCGCCTTTCCGGGGCACACCGAATATCTCGCGCATCTGGCGGGGGTGGACCGCGTGGTGATGATGCTGGCCTCGGATCAATTGCGCGTGGTGCCAACGACAATCCACATCCCGCTTCTCGATGTGCCGCAGGCGCTGACGCCCGATTTGCTGGAAGAGACCATTCGCATCACCCATGCCGCTTTGATCCGCGATTTTGGCCTCACCGCGCCGCGTCTGGCCATTGCCGGACTCAATCCGCACGCCGGTGAAGGTGGCAAGATGGGGCGCGAAGAGATCGAGGTGATCGCCCCAGTTCTGGCCCGTCTGCGCGCCGAGGGGTTGGACCTGCGTGGGCCGATGTCGGCGGATACGATGTTTCACGCTGCCGCACGCGCCAACTATGACGCCGCGATCTGCATGTATCACGATCAGGCGCTCATCCCGATCAAGACGCTGGATTTCGACCGGGGTGTCAATGTCACGCTTGGCCTGCCGTTCATTCGAACCTCGCCGGATCACGGCACGGCCCTGGATATCGCAGGGCAGGGGAGGGCCAATCCCACCTCGCTGATTGCCGCGCTCAAGATGGCGCAAGTCATGGGTGAGGCACGCCGCACATGAGCGCACTCGACGATCTCCCGCCGCTGGCCAAGGTCATTGCGGCACATGGTCTCTCCGCCCGCAAATCCTTGGGACAGAATTTCCTGCTGGATCTGAACCTTACCTCGAAAATCGCCCGGCAGGCCGGAGATCTGACCGCATGCGACGTGCTTGAAATCGGCCCGGGTCCCGGTGGATTGACCCGCGGGCTCTTGATGGAGGGCGCGCGTCATGTGCTCGCCATCGAAAAGGACGCGCGCTGTCTGCCTGCGCTGCAAGAGATTGCCGAGGCGGCACCCGGGCGTCTGACGGTGCTCAATGCCGATGCGCTCGAACTGGATCCACTGGCGCATCTGACGCCGCCCATTCGCGTGGTGGCGAACCTGCCCTACAATGTCGGCACCGAGTTGTTGATCCGGTGGCTCACGCCGCCCGATTGGCCGCCTTTCTGGCAGTCGCTCACGCTGATGTTTCAGCGCGAAGTCGCCGAACGGATCGTGGCGCAGCCGGGGGGCAAGGCCTATGGCCGTCTGGCCCTCTTGTCTCAATGGCGCGCGGTGCCGCGTATCGTGATGCATCTGCCGCCGGGCGCCTTTATTCCCCCGCCCAAAGTTTCGAGTGCGGTGGTTCATCTCACGGCGCTGCCCGAACCTCGCTATCCCGCTGATGCAAGGATATTGGAGCGCGTCGTTGCCCGCGCCTTCAATCAGCGTCGCAAGATGCTGCGTGCGGCGCTCAAGGGGGCGGCACCGGATATCGAGGATCGGCTGCTGACGGCAGGCATACAGCCCACGGACCGCGCCGAAACCGTCAGTCTCGAGCAGTTCTGCGCGCTCGCACGGGTCATGCCGGGTGGGGCCGATGCGTGAGAACCCAAGGATTTTGATCGCCTGCCCCCGAACTTCCCCCACGTAAAATTCCCTCTCGCAACCGAGGCGCGATTGGTGTATGAAATAGTTTAATGCTAAACTATATTCGCCAACAAGGAGTCGCCAGCCCATGGTTGCCCGGAAAAGCACAAAGAAACCAAACGTTTCAGCCGAAGATCTCAAACAGTATTACCGCGACATGCTGCTCATCCGGCGATTCGAGGAAAAGGCGGGCCAACTGTATGGCATGGGCCTGATTGGCGGTTTCTGCCACCTCTACATCGGGCAAGAGGCCGTCGTTGTCGGTCTCGAGGCCGCTGCCGAGGAAGGCGACCGCCGCATCACCACCTACCGCGACCACGGGCATATGCTGGCCTGCGGTATGGACCCAAATGGCGTCATGGCTGAACTTACCGGGCGTGAGGGCGGCTATAGCCGGGGCAAGGGCGGCTCTATGCATATGTTCTCGACCGAAAAGCGGTTTTACGGCGGTCATGGCATTGTGGGGGCCAACGTGCCCTTGGGCGCAGGGTTGGCATTCGCGGACAAGTACCTTGGCAATGACCGCGTGACATTCACCTATTTCGGGGATGGCGCGGCCAATCAGGGGCAGGTCTATGAGACCTTCAACATGGCCGCCCTCTGGCAGTTGCCGGTGATCTTCGTGATCGAAAACAACCAATACGCCATGGGCACGTCGCAGAAACGCTCGACCTCCAGCCCTGATATTTACACGCGCGGGCAGGCCTTTGGCATTCCCGGCGAGGCGGTCGATGGCATGGACGTGCTGGCCGTGAAAGAAGCGGGCGACAAGGCCGTCGCACACTGCCGCTCGGGGGCTGGTCCCTACATCCTCGAGATCAAGACCTACCGCTATCGCGGCCATTCCATGTCTGACCCGGCCAAATACCGCACCCGAGAAGAGGTGCAGAAGATGCGCGAGGAAAAGGATGCCATCGAACACGTGCGCGAATTGCTGGTGTCGGGCGGTCACGCTACCGAAGAGGACCTCAAGGCGATCGACAAAGAGATCAAGGACGTGGTGAACGCCAGTGCCGAGTTTGCCAAGGAAAGCCCCGAGCCTGCGCTCGAGGAGCTTTGGACCGATATTATTGCCGACGCGGCACCACAGAACGCCTGAGGAGGAGAGACGACAATGGCAACCGAAATCCTGATGCCCGCCCTCTCGCCGACGATGGAAGAGGGCACACTGGCCAAATGGCTGGTCAAGGAAGGCGACAGCGTCAAGGCTGGCGACATTCTCGCCGAAATCGAAACCGACAAGGCCACGATGGAATTCGAGGCGGTTGATGAGGGCACCGTGGGCAAGATCCTGGTCGCCGAAGGCACCGAAGGGGTCAAGGTGAATACCCCCATCGCCGTGTTGCTGGAGGATGGCGAAAGCGCCGAGGATGCAGCCCCCGCACCCGCTGCCAAACCGGCAGAGGCCGCCCCTGCCGCAGCCCCGAAATCCGCCCCCGCGACAGCCAAGGCCCCAGAGGCCCCCAAGGCCAACACGAGCCCCGACTGGCCCGAGGGTACCGAGATGCAGACCATGACGGTGCGCGAAGCGCTCAATTCCGCCATGGCCGAGGAAATGCGCCGCGACGACACCGTTTTTATCATGGGCGAAGAGGTGGCCGAGTATCAGGGTGCCTACAAGATCACCCAGAACCTGCTCGAGGAATTCGGTGCCAAGCGGGTGATCGACACACCCATCACCGAGCACGGCTTTGCCGGGATTGGGGTGGGGGCCTCCTGGGGGGGCCTGCGGCCTATCGTCGAATTCATGACCTGGAACTTTGCCATGCAGGCGATTGACCAGATCATCAACTCCGCCGCCAAGACCCTCTATATGTCGGGTGGCCAGATGGGCAGCCCCATCGTGTTCCGCGGCCCGAACGGCGCGGCTGCGCGCGTCGGTGCGCAGCACTCCCAGGATTACGCGGCATGGTACGCCCAGGTGCCCGGCCTGCGCGTGGTTCAGCCCTATTCCGCTGCGGATGCCAAGGGTCTCTTGAAAACCGCGATTCGTGATCCCAACCCGGTGGTCTTCCTTGAAAACGAAATCCTCTACGGCCGCTCTTTCGAAGTGCCCAAGATGGACGATTTCACCATTCCCTTCGGCAAGGCCAAGATCTGGCGCGAGGGCACGGATGTAACAATCGTCAGCTTTGGCATCGGCATGACCTACGCGCTTGAGGCCGCCGACAAGCTGGCCGAGGACGGGATCAGCGCCGAGGTGATCGACCTGCGCACCCTGCGCCCGATGGATACGGATACGGTGATTGCGAGCGTGATGAAGACCAACCGCTGCGTGACAGTGGAAGAGGGCTGGCCGGTGGCCTCGATTGGCAACCATATCTCGTCGGTTCTCATGCAAAAGGCGTTCGACTATCTCGACGCGCCGGTCATCAATTGCACGGGCAAGGATGTGCCGATGCCCTATGCCGCCAATCTGGAAAAGCTGGCTCTGACGTCCACCCAAGAGGTGATCGACGCCGTGCGCCAAGTGACCTATCGCTGAGGGAGAGACGACAATGGCAACCGAAATCCTGATGCCCGCCCTCTCGCCGACGATGGAAGAGGGCACATTGGCCAAATGGCTGGTCAAGGAAGGCGATACCGTTTCCGCTGGCGACCTTCTGGCCGAGATCGAGACCGACAAGGCCACGATGGAATTCGAGGCCGTAGACGAAGGCGTCGTCGGCAAGCTCCTGGTGGCCGAGGGCACCGAAGGGGTCAAGGTCAACACGCCGATTGCGGTTATGCTGGACGAGGGCGAGAGTGCCTCGGATATTTCCAGTGCCCCGGCCAAGGCCGAGGCTCCGGCGGCCAAGCAAGCTGAAGCTGAAGCTGAGGCCGCACCGCAATCTGCAACCGCCGCCAAGCCTGCGCCCGCCGCGCCGAAATCGGGTGATGGTGCCCGGATCTTTGCTTCGCCGCTCGCCCGTCGCATCGCGGCGGACAAGGGCATTGATCTCGCCGGGATCACAGGGTCTGGCCCGCACGGCCGGATCGTCAAGGCGGATGTCGAGGGAGCCAAGGCTGGCACCGCCCCTGCCGCAGCCGCCACAGAGACGGCCGCACCCAAGCCCGCAGCGCCGGCCGCTGCAGTCGCCGCTGGTCCGTCTTCGGATGCCGTGGTGGCGATGTATCAGGGCCGCGCCTATGAAGAGGTCAAGCTTGACGGGATGCGCAAGACCATTGCCGCGCGCCTGACCGAGGCCAAGCAGACCGTGCCGCATTTCTACCTGCGCCGCGAAATCCGTCTGGATGCGCTGATGAAATTCCGCGCCGAGTTGAACAAGCAGTTGGAGCCGCGCGGCGTCAAGCTCTCGGTGAACGATTTTATCATCAAGGCCTGCGCGCTCGCGCTTCAGGCGGTGCCGGATGCCAATGCCGTCTGGGCCGGTGACAAGGTGCTGCGCCTCAAACCTTCGGACGTGGCCGTCGCCGTGGCCATCGAAGGCGGGCTGTTCACCCCGGTGCTGAAGGATGCAGAGATGAAATCGCTCTCTGCCCTCTCGGCAGAAATGAAAGACCTCGCCAAACGCGCCCGCGACCGCAAGTTGGCACCGCAGGAGTATCAGGGCGGCACCTTTGCCATTTCCAACCTCGGCATGTTCGGGATCGAGAATTTCGATGCCGTGATCAACCCGCCGCATGGCGCGATCCTCGCTGTGGGTGCGGGGCTGAAAAAGCCGGTGGTTGGCAAGGATGGCGAATTGACCGTGGCTACGGTCATGTCGGTAACGCTCTCGGTGGATCATCGGGTGATCGACGGAGCGCTTGGTGCCGAGCTTTTGACGCAGATTGTCGAGAACCTCGAAAATCCGATGGTCATGCTGGCCTGAAGAACGATGCCCCGGCCCATGGCCGGGGCGTGCCCTTGTTTAACGGGTCAGGATCAGACGCCCGCCGGTGATCTCGATGCTGGCAAAGCGTTGCAGATAGTCCATCCCGAGCAGGGATTGCCCCATCTCACCCTCATTGACCACGGCGCGCAGATTTTCGTGGCGCACCGAACCAACGACGAGATTCTCAAGCCGCACAGGCGCTGTGGGCACTTCACCATTGGCAGTATAGGCGCGACCCAGATACGCGAGGCTCTTGGTATCTATTCCGATCCGTTCGGCATCCTCCTGGCTCAGCACGATCTGGCTGGCCCCGGTATCGACGACAAACCGCACCGGCACGCCCGATACCTCTGCGGTCAGGTAGTAATGCCCGTCCGGCGCGCGAGGAAGTTCGATCCGGTCGCCCGAGACCACGCTCTGCATCGGGCGCACCGTCTGGCGAATATCCTCCCACAAGCCAACCGCTGCCAGAGCCCCGACAAAGATCAGCCCCCAGATCAACGCCTGTTGCGCCAGTTTGCCCAGTGAGGCCCGGTTTTGCGCCACGAACCACACGACGAGCACCGATCCGAGGATCACGAGGTACGTCAGTCTGGCGAAGTCAAAATCCTGCATGGCCAGTATATAGGCGCTCAGCCCGCCAGACCAAAGCCGCGCAAGCCGTCGAGGACGAATTGCACCGCCAGTGCCGCCAGCAGCATCCCCAAGAGCCGTGTCACCACGTTGATGCCCACCTTGCCAAGCGCGCGCTCCAAGAGGCCGGAGGTGAGAAACATGAAGAAAACCAGCGTGATGACCGACAGCATCACGCCGATGACCCAGATCAGCCCCTCGGCCCCCGGCTTTTGCCCGGCCAAGAGGATCACCGTCGCAATCGACCCCGGCCCGGCGATCAACGGAATGGCAATGGGAAAAATCGAGGGATCGTCGCCGTCTTCCTCCTCCGCCGCGTCGGCCTGTCCCTTGCGCCGCTGTCCTCGCCGCTCAAAAAGCATGTCGAGGGCCGTGAGAAACAGCAGCATCCCACCTGCGATGCGAAAGGCCGGCATGGAAATGCCGATAAAACCCAGGACTGCCTCGCCCAAAGCCGCAAAAAGGATCAAGAGCAGCGCCGAGGTGACACAGGCGCGAATGGCAATGGCCCGTCGCCGCGCCGTGCTCATCCCTTGGGTCAGTGCCACGAAGAGCGGCGTCATCCCGATTGGGTCTATGATCACGAAGAGCGTGACAAAGGCCGTGATGAGAAAAGTGGTATCCATAAGGTCCTTGCACCACTTTCAGGATGAAATGCCAAGGATAAACTCTGCTGATCCGAAATCCCGGGTACTCGCAAGGGTGGACCCAAGGAGGGCCGATCAGCGCTCTGCCGCTTCCAGCCGCTCCAATGCCTCCATCCAGAGGGTTTCGGCAAGGGACAGACCATCCTCGATCTCGGCGTATTTCTTTTGCCATTGGGTCAGGCCGTGAATGTCGTCATAGATTGCGGGGTCGGCCAGCTTTGCGGCGACCTTGCTTTCCATATCCTGAAGTTTCGCGATCCGGTCCTCGCAGCGTTTCACATCCTGCCGCAGCTTGAGGATGGCGTCGCGCGATGGCTTCTTAGGCTTGATTTCCTTTGGTTTTTCGGCGGGCTTTTCGGTGTCTGATCCATTCAGCAGCATGGTTCGATAGGCCTCGAGATCGCCCTCGTAGGGGGCTACCGCGCCATCGCGTACCAGCCACAGTCGATCCGCCACCAGCCCCAGCAAATGCATGTCATGGCTGACCAGAATGATCGCGCCGGAATAGGCGGTCAACGCCTCGACCAGCGCTTCGCGGCTTTCGATGTCGAGGTGGTTCGTCGGTTCGTCGAGAATCAGCATATGCGGTGCATCGAGCGTGGCCAGCATCAGGGAAAGCCGCGCCTTCTGACCGCCCGACAGCTTGCCCACCAGCGTTTCGGCCTGTTCGGCGCCGATGCCAAAGCCGCCCAAACGCGCCCTCAGTTTCGCCGGGGCCTCTTCGGGGCGGAGACGGCGGATGTGGTCGATCGGCGTTTCGTCAAGGTGCAATTCTTCGACCTGATGCTGCGCGAAATACCCGACGCGCAATTTGGAAGCCTTGTGAATTTGCCCCTCTAGCGGTTCAAGTTTTCCCGCCAAGAGTTTGGAAAGCGTGGATTTTCCTTCGCCATTTCGGCCAAGGAGCGCGATCCTGTCGTCCTGATCAATCCGCAGGTTCAGCCGCCGCAACACCGGCACGCCATCATAACCCACCGATCCGCTCTCGATCCGCAAGATGGGCGGCGAGAGTTCTTCGGGCGTCGGAAAGGTAAAGCGTTTGAGTGCGGCTTCTTGCGGGGTCGTGATCGGTTTGAGCTTGGCGATCATCTTGAGGCGCGATTGCGCCTGCACGGCCTTGCTTGCCTTGGCGCGGAAGCGGTCGACAAAGCTCTGGAGATGTGCGCGGCGAGCTTCCTGTTTCTTGGCCTCCGACGCGGCAGCGGCAAGACGGGCAGCGCGGGTTTCCGCGAAAGTCTCATAACCCCCTTGATAAAGCGTCAGTTTCTTGTCTTCGAGATGCAGGATCGAACCCACGGCGCGGTTCAAGAGGCCGCGATCATGGCTGACGATCAGCACGGTATGGGGATAGCGCGCAAGATAGGTTTCCAGCCACAGTGCCCCTTCGAGGTCGAGATAGTTGGTGGGTTCGTCAAGAAGCAGAAGGTCGGGCTGTGAGAAGAGCACGCCCGCGAGCGCCACGCGCATCCGCCAGCCACCGGAAAAGGCGGAGCAGGGCATGAGCTGTTCCTCGTCGGTGAATCCCAGTCCCTTGAGGATGCTGGCGGCGCGCGCCTCGGCTGACCAGGCGTCAATATCGGCCAGCCTCGTCTGGATCTCGGCGATCCTTGCGCCATCGGTCGAGCGCTCGGATTCTTCCATGAGTTCAGCACGTTCCGTGTCATAGCTCAGAACGGTGTTGAGCAGAGACACCTCATTCCCCGGCACCTCCTGCGCCACACCGCCGATACGCGCGCGTGAGGGCAGGCTGATGCTGCCGCTTTCCAGCGCCAGTTCGCCCCGGATCAGGCGAAAGAGGGTGGTCTTGCCCGTGCCGTTACGGCCCACGATGCCGACCTTGTGGCCATCGGGGATAGAGGCAGAGGCGTTTTCGATCAGGGTGCGGCCCGCGACCGAATAGGTGATATCATCAATGCGCAACATGGCCCCCGCATGCCGTATGTGCGCGCCGCCGTCAATCGCGGCTTTTCAAGGGGCGGTGCGCATGCTATCGGACCCGCGATCAAACGCGGTCGGGCAAGGGGCCGGGCCGGTGAAACCTACGGAAAAGAGGCTGAAATGGCTGTTGAACGCACGCTGAGCATTATCAAACCCGACGCGACCAAGCGCAACCTGACCGGCAAGATCAATGCCAAGTTCGAGGATGCAGGTCTGCGCATCGTTGCGCAAAAGCGTATTCACCTGACGCCTGCACAGGCGGGTGTCTTCTATGCTGTGCACAAAGAGCGCCCCTTCTATGGCGAACTGTGCGATTTCATGGCGTCTGGCCCGGTTGTGGTGCAGGTGCTGGAAGGCGAAGGCGCCATTGCCAAGAACCGCGAAGTGATGGGCGCGACCAACCCCAAGGATGCGGCCCCCGGTACGATCCGCGCGGAATTTGCCGAGTCGGTGGGTGAAAACTCGGTCCACGGTTCGGATGCTGCCGAAACCGCGGCCGTCGAGATCGCCTATTTCTTCTCGGGCCTCGAACTGGTCGGCTGATCTTGAAGTGATGGATTAGGAAAAGGCCGTATCCCATTGGGATACGGCATTTTTCATTTCTCAGATGCTGGCGAAATCCTGATAGACTGTCGCTGCGATTGGCTTGGTCTGCGGTCGTGGGGCCGCTTGAGGGGGCGCGGATTTGGCCCCTGACTTTGGGGGGGTGGCCTGTGGCATTGGACTGCTCCGTTGATGCTGGCAGGGGTTGAACACCCTGACCTTTGGTTATCCTTACAGTATCGGTAAGTTTCGCGGCGCAGCTAGGGTGCAATTATGGCAGAACTATGGCGAATCAGGCGCTTAGCTGATCCACCACGGTGACGCCGTAACCTTGAAAGCCGTCCATGGCGCTGAGGGCCTCGTTCAACCCAGACAATCCGATGCGTTTGGTGATCAGGCGTTCGGGGTCGAGGTGGCCGGCAGAGATCATGGCAAAGAGCGCGGCAAAGCGGTCAGCCCCCATGCCACGGGTGCCGTGGAGGGTGATTTGCCGGGAATAGACCAGTTCCAGCAGCGGCAGTTCGGGTGTCGCGTGGCGTCCAAGAGGCATCCCGATCTGCACATGCCGCCCAAGTTTACGAAGGCTTTTCAAGGAGTTGTGGAAGGTGTCGGTGATCCCGAGCGCGTCGAGGGACACATGCGCGCCGCCTTGGGTCAGGTCGCGCACGGCGGCCCCCACATCCGGGGCTTGGCTGGCATCAAGAGTTAGGGTTGAGCCCAGGGTTTTTGCGATGCGCAAGGCCTCGGGGTTGACGTCCACGGCCAGAACACGGGCGCCGATTGCCGCGCCGATCATCACTGCCGAGAGGCCGACGCCACCGCAACCGTGGACGCTAAGCCATTCACCTGGTTGAGTTTTTGCCCGGTCTATCACGGCGCGAAAGGCCGTTGTGACGCGACAGCCCATGCCGGCCGCGGCGGCAAAACCCATGGTGTCGGGCAAATGCACGAGGTTGAAATCGGCGCGCGGGATGGCGAGGCGTTCGGCGAAAGCCCCCCATCCGGTAAAGCCGATGACCTGTTGATGATTGCAGATCGTGGGCTCGCCGCCCCGGCAATCGGGGCAGGTGCCGCAGCCCAGAATGAACGGGGCCGTGACCCTGTCGCCCACCGCGAAGGCCCGACATTCCGGCCCGATTTCAAGGACTTCGCCCGCGAATTCATGCCCCATGACATGCGGCAGGATCACATCGGGATCGGCCCCTTTCCACGCGTGATGGTCCGAGCGACAGACGCCACAGGCGCGGACGGCAATCACCGCGCCGTCGCGGGGGCATTCGGGATCGGGCACTTCGGTGATGTCGGTGGGGGTATTGTAGTGGGTCAGGAGGGCAGCGCGCATCGGGCACCTATGGCTGAAATTTTGCGCAGCCTAGGGGCGGGGATTGGCGCGTGCAAGTCTGTAAGGTTTGTAAGGTTTGGCACCTGATTTTGTAAGGTCCGGATAGGGTCGGGGCCGCCACAGGGAGAAGCGACCCCAAGGTCAGGCGGATCAGGCGACCATCCGCTCGACCACCTCGCCGAAGGAGGAGGGTGTCGGGACAATGGTTACACCCGCCTCGGAGAGGATCTCGACCTTTTCCTGCGCCGATTCGCCGAAAGCCGATACGATGGCCCCGGCATGGCCCATGCGTCGCCCTTTGGGTGCCGAGAGACCGGCGATATAGGCCGCCACAGGTTTGGTCATGTGGTCGCGGATATAGGCGGCGGCTTCGGCCTCTTGCGGGCCGCCGATTTCGCCGACCATGACCACGGCGTCGGTATCGGGATCATTCTCGAAGAGTTCGAGAATGTCGCGGAAGGACGAGCCGTTGATCGGATCGCCGCCGATACCCACGGAGGTGGACACGCCGATGCCGCGCTCTTTCATCTGGGAGGCGGCCTCGTATCCCAGGGTGCCCGACCGCCCGATGATGCCCACGCGCCCCGGTTTGTAGATATGCGGCGGCATGAGACCGGCAAAGGCCTGACCGGGGGTGATGATGCCCGCGCAGTTGGGGCCGATGAGGCGCATCCGCTTTTCCGCCTTGTAACGGCGCATGTAGCGCTTGACCTTGATCATGTCGCTGGCGGGGATGCCGTCGGCGATGCAGACGCAGGTGGCGATGCCGGCATCCGCCGCCTCCATGATGCTGTCGGCGGCAAAGGGGGGCGGGACGAAACAGATCACGAGATCCGCGCCGGTTTCGGCCACCGCCCCTTTGACGGTGTTGAAGACGGGCAGGCCGTTATGCTTGGTGCCGCCCTTGCCGGGGGTTACGCCGCCCACCACGTTGGTGCCCTGGTTGATCATGTCCTGGGTGTGAAAGCTGCCGATGCGGCCGGTGAGGCCGGTCACGAGAACGCGGCTGTTCTTGTCGATGAGAATGGCCATCATGCGGCTCCCTTGACGGTGGTTTTGGTGTCGGACCAGGCGCGGACCACCAGATCGGCGGCCTCGGCCAAGGTGTCGGCGGTCAGGATCGGCAGGCCGCTTTCGGCGATCAGTTTGCGGCCCTCTTCGACATTGGTGCCCGAGAGGCGCACGACGAGGGGCAGGGTGAGGTTCAATTCCCGCACCGCGCGGATGACACCCTCGGCGATCCAGTCGCAGCGGTTGATGCCTGCAAAGATATTGACGAGAATCGCCTCGACATTGCGGTCATTGAGCACGGCCCGAAAGGACATGAGCACGCGCTCGGGGCTGGCGCCGCCGCCGACGTCGAGAAAGTTGGCCGGTTCGCCCCCCGCCATCTTGATCATGTCGAGCGTGGCCATGGCGAGGCCCGCACCGTTGACGATGCAGCCGATTTCGCCGTCAAGCCCGATATAGTTGAGACCCCGGTCGCCCGCGAAGGTTTCGCGCGGGTCTTCCTGGCTCTTGTCGCGCAGTTCCGAGATTTCGGGGCGACGGAAGAGGGCGTTGTCGTCAAAGCTGACCTTGGCGTCCAGCGCCATGATCTCGCCCGAGGTGGTGACGACGAGCGGGTTGATCTCTACCATATTGGCGTCGGTTTCCTCCATCATGCGGTAGCAGCCGATGATGGTCTTGACCGCCTGCGGGATGAGCGCCGCGTCAAGGCCAAGGGAAAAGGCGATCTCACGCGCCTGGAACGCCTGCATCCCCACCGCCGGATCGACCACCGAGCGGATGATCGATTCGGGCTCTTGCGCGGATATCTCTTCGATTTCCATGCCGCCCTGGCCCGAGGCCACGACCACGACACGCTCTTCCTTGCGGTCCATCACGAAGGCCAGATAGATTTCCTGCGCGATGCTGGTGGCCTCTTCGACATAGAGGCGGCTCACGAGTTTGCCCTGGGGGCCGGTCTGATGGGTTACGAGCATGCGCCCCAGCATCCATTGCGCGGCTTCGGAAATCTCGGTCTCGTTCTTGCAGATGCGCACGCCGCCCGCCTTGCCGCGTGCGCCGGAATGGATCTGGGCCTTGACGACCCAACGGTCGCCCGACAGTTCCGAG
The DNA here is from genome assembly GCF_027019125.1 of Roseovarius sp. Lineage (GTDB taxonomy): Bacteria > Pseudomonadota > Alphaproteobacteria > Rhodobacterales > Rhodobacteraceae > Roseovarius. The sequence goes on from NZ_JALUXE010000030.1 coordinate 98,002, forward strand.
GCGCGGTAAACCGCCTGTTCGGGGCTATAGGCGATACCGCCGCGCGGCACCTGCACGCCAAAGCGTTTCAAGAGTTCCTTGGCCTGGAATTCGTGGATGTCCATTTTGTAGTCCTCCCTTTTCTGGTTGGCCTTATCGGGTTGGCCCTCAGCCTTTGGCGGCGATGGCGTCGGCGACGCTGATGACGTTGTTGGCCATGCGTTCGGAGGCCGCGTCGATCATCTTGCCGTCAAGGCTGGCGGCCCCTTTGCCCTGGGCTTCGGCCTTGCGCAGTTCTTCGATGATGCGACGGGCGCGGGTGACTTCGGCCTCGGGGGGCGAAAACACCTCGTTGGCGAGCGCGATCTGGCTGGGGTGGATCGCCCATTTGCCCTCGATCCCCAGGGTGGCGGCGCGTTTGGCCGAGAGCGTGTAGCCGTCCGGATCGGAGAAATCGCCGAACGGCCCGTCGATGGCGCGCAATCCGTAGGCGCGGCAGGCGACGGTCATGCGGCTGAGGGCAAAGTGCCATTGGTCGCCGGGGTAATCGGGGTTGAGGCCGCCAATCACCACGGTGCGGGCGCGGTTCGAGGCGGCGTAATCGGCCACGCCGAAATGCAGCGCCTCAAGCCGTCCGGGGGCCGCGGCGATCGCCTCGACATTGGCCATGCCGAGGGCGGTTTCGATCAACGCCTCAAGCCCGATCTGATGGGTGAAGCCCATCGCCGTCTCGATCTGGCTGACCATGGTCTCGACGGTGTAGAGATCGGCGGGCACGCCCACCTTGGGGACGAGGATCGTATCAAGGTGCTGGCCTGCCTGTTCCACGATCTCGACCACGTCGCGATACATGTAATGGGTATCGAGCCCGTTGATGCGGATCGAGATGGTCTTGCCCTTGGCTTTCCAGTCGATGTCATTGAGCGCCTGGATGATATTGGCGCGGGCCTGCACCTTGTCGGGGGGCGCGACGGCATCCTCGAGATCGAAGAAGATGTAATCGACGTCCGACTCTGCCGCCTTGTCGATCATCGACGGGCTGGAGCCGGGAACGGCGAGTTCCGAGCGTTGCAGGCGTTGCCTTTTCAGCGGGTGAAGTGTGTAGCTCATTGAAATCCCCGATCAGGCGGCGCGGGCGGGTGCCAGCCGCGCCTGCATGGTGGGGGTGGAGGCGCGGAAGTGTTCCTGTGCGGCGGCGATGCCGCAGCCCGGCTCAATCGCGGCCCCGGCATCGCGGAGCGCCATTTCAGCCGCCGAGATCGCCCCGCAGAGCATCACCGGGTTGAGCGACCCCAAATGGCCGATGCGGAAGGCGTGTCCGGCCAGTTTGGCGAGGCCCGAGCCAAGCGAGGTCTGGTATTTATGGTAGGCGGTGGCGATCACGTCGCGGGCATCGACGCCCTCGGGCGTGTAGATAGCCGACACGGTGTCCGAGTGCCATTCCGCGCCCTGTGCCACGAGGCGGCAGCCCTGCCATTCGGCAATTGCCGCGCGCACGCCGGTGGCGAGGCGGTGATGCCGGTCCCACACACTCTCCATCCCTGCCGCGAGCAGCATGTCGAGCGAGCAGCGCAACCCGCGCAGGAGCTGTGTGGCGGGGGTATAGGGGAAATAGCCGGTGTCGTTCAGCTTGATCATGTCGGCAAAGCTGAAGTAGCAGCGCGGCATTTTGGCGCGCTCATGGGCGGCGAGCGCCTTGTCACTGACGCCCAGAAGGCCCAGACCGGCGGGGAGCATGAAGCCCTTTTGCGAGCCTGCAACGGCGAGGTCGACGCCCCAATCCTCCATCTCGAATTCGATCGAGCCGATGGAGCTGACACCATCGACGAAGAGGAGGGCGGGGTGGTTTGCCGCGTCAAGGGCCGCGCGAATGGCGGCGATGTTGGAGGTCACGCCGGTGGCGGTCTCGTTATGGGTGGCAAAGACGGCCTTGATCTTGTGCTCTTTGTCGGCGGCGAGTTTGGCAGCATAGTCCTCGACCGGGACGCCCTTGCCCCACTCGACCTCGCAGAGGTCGACCTCGAGGCCCAAGCGCTCGGCCATATCGACCCAAAGCATTGAAAACTGGCCGAAACGCGACATGAGCACACGGTCGCCGGTGTTGAGCGTGTTGGAAATGGCCGCCTCCCAGGCGCCGGTGCCCGAGGTCGGGTAGACGAAGACGCGGCCATGGGTCAGGCGGAAGGCCTTTTTCAGATCCGAGAGCAGGGGCAGGATGAAATCGCCGAAATCCGGCGCGCGCATATCCTCCATCGGGATATTCATGGCGCGGCGCACCTCGTCGGGCACATTTGTGGGTCCGGGAATGAAAAGATGGGAATGGCCGTTCATGTCTGTCCTCCTTCAGGCTTGGCCTTCTTTATGCGGCTGGCGGGGACGTCGCGTAATGCCCACGCGCATGGAAAAGCGCGGCCATGCGGGGGGCGCATAGCCCTGGCGGGTAGGCGGGGGCTACCCGGTGGGGGCGCGGCGGTATGCCGTTGCACTCTGAAAAATCGTTTGATTTCAGAACTTTCCTTGGTCTTGTATAAGGGGGCAGGAGGAGGAGACTGTGCGAGATATGACTGACGCGACCGTTGAGGACGCAGGATTGGACCTGCCCGAGGTGATCGTTGCCGACCGGCAAGCGATTGTCTGTCAGGGCCTTGGGTCATTGGTGGCGCAGATTTCGGAGGTGCGGCTTGGCCCGTTTGCCACGGATCTGTCGAGCCTGCGCAAGGCGCTGGGCGAGCGGCCGGGACGGGTGATTCTCGTGCTGGGTGTCCGGTTGGCGGATGCCGACCTGGGCCGGGTGCTGGAGATGCTGCGGCGCGATCATCCGCGCGTGATGGTCGTGGTTGTGGCCGAGGAGGCGGAATTTGCCTTCATCCGCACGGCGGTGAAGGCGGGGGCGCATTCGGTCTGCATGATGGGCCAGGTTTTGAGCAGCCTGCCGCGCGTCCTGGTCCATCTGGTCGAGGGGCACAGCATTCTGCCGGTGGAGACCCTCAAACGGTTGATGGGCGAGCAGGGCGATAGCCTGACGCGGCGCGAGCATGAAATCCTGGGGCTCTTGGTGGATGGGCTCACGAATTTCCAGATTTCGGCGCGGCTGGGCCTGTCGGAGAATACGGTCAAATATTACCTCAAGGCGATTTACCAGAAGCTCGACGTGAATTCGCGCGGCGGGGCCATCGCGAAATATGTGGCGGGGACGTATTGAGAGGGGCTTTGGCGAGGAGCCGCGCGGAACGCTGGGCCGCGGACTAGCGAAGCAACGTCAGTGATTTCCACTTTATGCCAGCCAAGTCCGTATAATTTCTCGGCGATGCGCGCCCTTTCGAAATCGCTAGGCCGCGGGACGGCCCAGCGATCCGCGCAGCGGCGCTACGCGCCTTGATTCCGCGCGGGTTGAGTTCTGCGGATGACCGCGAAAATCCCTTTCAATCCACCACTGTCACCATATGCCAGCGCAGCGCGTCGTTGGGCACGGGATCGAAATGGGTCACGCGGTTGGAGAGCACCACCAGTTGCGTGACGTGAAAGGGGATGATCGTGCCAGAATTCATCGCCAGATATTCCTGCGCTTCGATATAGAGCGCGCGGCGGCGTTTGAAATCAAGCTCGGCGCGGGCGGTTTCGAGCAGTTGGTCGAATTTGGAATTGCTGTAAAAGGTCTCGTTCCATTTGGCGGTGGAGTGAAACGCCTCGTTCAGCGCCTGATCGGCGGGGCGTTCGCCCCAAGAGGTGCTGAAGGCGTCCTTCTTCATCCAGACGTTTGACCAATAGCCATCGGCGGCGGCGTTGATCAGGTTGACGCGGATGCCTGCGCGCGCGGCCTGTTCCTGAAACGCGACACCGATCACCGGCCAAGTGGGATCAAGGGCGGAGACATGCACATCGACATCGACCCCATCGGGATAGCCTGCCTCGGCGAGCAATTGGCGCGCACGCTCGGGGTTGGCGGGGCATTCCATCTCGGCGCGGTATTGGTCATTGGGGGCCACGGGCGTATCGCAGGAAATCACCCCGCCGCCATCCAGCGCCAGTTGCAGCATCTCTTCGCGGTCCACGGTCAGGTGCAGCGCCTCGCGCACGCGGGGGTCGTCAAAGGGCGGCACATCGGTGCGAAAGGCCAGCCCCATCCAGTTGCCGGTGGGAATCTCGAGCAGTTGATAGCGCAGCGATTTGTCGAGCGCGCGGCGCATCATCGGGGCGATGCCGCGTTCCATGTCGAGCTGTCCGCTGAGAAACGCCTGAAGTCGCGCCTGCGCGTCGGGCACGCCGATCACCTCGATCCGCGCGAGGGCGGGGGGGCCTTCCCAATAGTCCTCATTGGCGGTGAGCACCGTGATTCCATCGGGGTCGAATTTCTCGACCCGGAACGGCCCCGTGCCGATGCCGGTCTGGCCAATGGTATCGCCCGAGCCCTCGGGGATGATGCGCAGGCGCGGGTCCATCAATTGCAGCGGCAAGTCGGCGAAGGGGGCGTCGAGTTCCATCTCGACGCGGAGCGGCCCGGTGGCGGTGATGCGGGTGATCATCTTGACCGCCGCGCGCGCCGGGCTGCCGTAATCGGGGTCGATCACGCGCTTGATCGAATAGACCACATCGCCCGCATCCAGCGTGCTGCCGTCATGAAAGCGCACGCCGTCGCGGATCTGAAAGGTCCAGAGCGTGCCATCGGCATTGGGGGTCCAGGAGGTGGCAAGATCGGGGGCGGGTTTGCCGCTGCGACCGGGACGTACGAGGCGGCTCTGGATTTTCTCGATGATCTGGAGGACGCGCCCCTTGGAGGCGGGATCGAGGCTGGAATGGGCGCCAAAGCCCACGTTATGCGCGTGGCGAAACGTGCCGGTGGGCGCAGCGCCAGCGGGGGCGGCGAGCAGGAGGCACAGGATCATGAGCAGGATGGGCCGCATTGGTATCTCCACCGAGGTTGGGCGGAGTGTGGCAAGGGTGGCTGCGAAAATCAAACCTTTCGGGCGGGGGCGGGGATCACGATTTGGCCCCGGGTGGGCGCGCAGGAAAGTTGAAAATTCCAGCAGCCAGCGCTTGACGGGCGCGCGGCCCCGGCATAGAAGCGCCACACGTCGGGGGCGCGCCCCCGGTGTTGCTGCGGGCGGTTGTAGCTCAGTTGGTTAGAGTACCGGCCTGTCACGCCGGGGGTCGCGGGTTCGAGCCCCGTCAACCGCGCCACCGCAGACATCAAAGGCCCCCGCGAGAGCGGGGGCTTTTGTGTTTGGGGGGATGGGCCCGAGAGCCGATCTGCCCAAGGTTTCGATTGACGATTTTGGGATTGACGGGCGCGCGGGGGGCGCTTATTCAGCCCCTCACGCGCGGTTGTAGCTCAGTTGGTTAGAGTACCGGCCTGTCACGCCGGGGGTCGCGGGTTCGAGCCCCGTCAACCGCGCCACTTTCCCCTTAGGCCTGACAGACCCGCCTTTGCGGATCACTCTGCGGCGGCGATGCTTTGCCCGGCGAACTGCGGCATCACCTTGTCGATGAAGAGTTGCAGCGAGCGTTTCTGGCGCTCCATATCCAGCCCCATCGAGGCGTAATAGATGAAGGCATCGACGCCAAGTGCCTCGTATTGGCGGACCTTATCGGCCACGGTGTCGGGGCTGCCGAAGGCGAGGTTTTCTTCGAGCATGGCAGGATCGGTGCGGGCGTTGCCCTCGAGCTCTGCCAGCGGGACGGGATCGGGGAAGCCGTTGACCACCTCGCCGCGTTTCATCATCAGGTTGCCGAATTGGCCCAGAACGCGGCGGAGTGCGGCCAAGGACGCCTGCCGGTCCTCCTCGGTCTCGTAGACCGCCGTGTGGCGCATGAGCGCCCAGCGTCCGTCATAGCGCCCGCCATTCCTGGCAATCGCGGCGTCGAGCCGGGCGCGGTAATTCTCGGCCTCGGAGAAGGGCATGGTGAGCGGCCAGCTCATGATGTCGCAGCCATGTTCCACGGCGTAGTCGAAGGTGATGGGCGCACGGGCGGCGACCCAGATCGGCACCTCCTGTTGCACCGGCTTGGGGCAGGAGGTGGCGGTGGGGAATTGCCAGTATTCGCCGTCATGGGCGTAATCGCCTGCCCAGAGATTTTGCACCACCGGCAGCGATTCCTGCATGTAGCGCCAGCTATCGGGCTGAGCGAGGCCGGGCATCATGCGGTCAAACTCGCGCTGATAGGCGCCCGAGCCGATGCCGAATTCGAGCCGCCCGTCGCTGAGCAGATCGAGCATCGCGGCCTCGCCGGCAAGGCGGATGGGGTGCCAATAGGCGGCGTTGACCACGCCCACGCCCAGGCGGATGCGGCTGGTATGCTCGCCCCACCATGTCAGGATCTGAAAGGGATTGGGGGCGATGGTCATCTCAAGTGCGTGATGCTCTGCCGCCCAGGCGATTTCAAAGCCGCCCGCCTCGGCCATTTGCACCATTTCGAGCGTGTGGTCGCGCAGCGCCTTCATATCCGTCGAAGGATCGAGCCGTTCGAGATTGATTGCGAGGTGGAATTTCATGCCGGTCTCCTGTGATCAGCGCATTTGAAAGGGGTTGGCCATGGGATCGTCGGACATGTTCATCCAGACGGTCTTGGGCCGTGTGTAATCGTAAAGCGCCTGAAAGCCGCTCTCGCGGCCATAGCCGCTGGATTTGGTACCGCCGAATTCGGCGATGGGGCTGATGGCGCGGTAGGTGTTGACCCAGACGATGCCTGCGCGCACCGCGCGTGACAGGCGCAGGGCGCGGGCGCTGTCGCGGGTGAAGACGCCGGCGGCAAGGCCGTGTTCGGAGCCATTGGCGAGGGTCAGCGCCTCGGCCTCGGTTTTGAACCGCAGGACCGAGAGGACCGGGCCGAAAAGTTCGGTATCGACGATGCGCAGGTCGGGGGAGGGGCAATCGAGGATCGTGGGTTCAAAGAACATCTCGCCTGCTGCCGCGCGCTTGCCGCCGCAGATCAGGCGCGCGCCCTGGGTCTGGGCATGGGCGACCTCGCGTTCGATATGATCGAGTTGCGCGCGGGTGCAAAGCGGGCCCATCTGGGTTTCCTCGGCCATCGGGTCGCCGATGCGGATGCTGCGGGCGATGGCGCTGAGGCGGGTGAGGAAATCATCGGCGATGTCCTCGTGGACAATCAGGCGCGAGCCTGCGACGCAGCTTTGGCCAGAGGCGCCGAAGATGCCCGCGACCGCGCCATTCACGGCGCTTTCGATGTCGGCATCGGCAAAGACGAGAAAGGGGGATTTGCCGCCCAACTCAAGACTTACCTGCGCGAAATTCCGGGTGGAATTCGTGAGGACATGGCGCGCGGCATTGGGACCGCCGGTAAAGCTGATCCGGGCGACCAGCGGATGCGAGGTGAGCACGCGACCGCAGGGGTCGCCGTGGCCGGTGACGATATTGACCACACCGTCGGGGATGCCCGCCTGCGCAATGAGCCGCCCGAATTCGAGGATCACGGCGGGGGCGTGTTCCGAGGTCTTGAGCACGAGCGTATTGCCCGCGGCGAGGGCCGGGCCGAGTTTGACCGCCGTGAGGAAAAGCTGAGAGTTCCACGGCACGATGGCCGCCACCACGCCCAAGGGTTCGCGGTGGGTAAAGACGAACATGTCGGGCTTGTCGATGGGGAGGGTTTCGCCGGTGATCTTGTCGGCGGCACCGCCGTAGAAATGCAGGAATTCGGCGATATACTTGGCCTGCCAGCGGGTTTCCTTGAACATCTTGCCGGAATCGCGGGTCTCGATCTCGCCCAAGGTTTCGCTGTGCTCGGCCAGCAGATCGCCCAGGCGGCGCAGGCACTGGCCGCGCGCGGTGGGGGTCATGCGCGCCCATGGGCCGTCGTAACAGGCGCGATGCGCGGCCTCGATGGCGCGGGTCACGTCGGCCTCTGTCGCCTCGGGGGCGGTGGCCCAGACCGTGCCGGTGGCGGGGTTGAAGCTCTCGAAGCGGGCACCGTCCGAGGCATCGACCCAAGCGCCGTCGATCAGCATCTGATAGTGTGTGATCATCTCTGGCCCCTTATCCCGCCGCGCAGCACGGGACATCCTTGGGGATGACCCTGTGATAGCCGCCGTCGCGCCATGCGAGGGGGGCGGCCCCTGCGTCGAAGACGCTGGTGACATGGCCGATCACGATGAGATGGCTGCCCGAGGGCACGCTTTGTGCGAGATCACAGGCAAAGCCGGTGGCCCCTTCCAGCAGCGGTGCGGTGCCGGGCGTGCCGTAGCAGTCGATGCCCGAGAAGCGGTCGGTGATCCAGCCATCGTGCCGCCCGGCAAAGCGGTCGGCGATGTCGGTGCTGCCTTCGGGCAGGACATTGACGCAGAACCGGCCATTGGCGGCCACGGCGCGGGCGATCCGGCTCTGGCCATGCAGGCATACGAGGACCGAAGGCGGATCGGCGGAGACCGAGGCAAAGGCGCTGACCGTGGCCCCGAACCGGCCCATCGGCCCATCGGTCGTAACCACGGTGACCGAGGCCGCGACCTGGCGCATGGCGTGCACGAAGCTGGCTCTGTCCACAGGGGCGGGGAGGGGCTGTTGCATGGGCTGTCCTCGGGTTTGGCAGGTGGTTTTGATCGGTCGTTACAGGCTGACACGAAAGGTGAATTTTTGAAAACGAATTGTTTTGCTGCATATGTTCGAATAATTCGAATTGATGCCCTGTGCGGGGCATTTGCACTTGCAGCATTGCGGATTCCTGCCAAGTGATTGCGCTAACTTGGAAAAACGGACTTGTTTGCGGGTTGCGAATCCGTATGACGCTGGACTAGCTGACAGGAATACGCCGCCGGGGCGGTGTCGCACAGGGTAGGGCGGAGACGCCCAAAAGGGAGAAAGACATGACGGCAGGACGGGTCAATCCGCGTTTTCGGCTGGAAGATCAGGGAATTTCGGGTCTGGGCAAGGTTCATTACAACCTGATGGAACCCGCCTTGGTCGCGGCCTCGGTGCAGCGCGGCGAAGGGGAATTGGGGCAGGGCGGCACGCTCTTGGTCAGCACCGGGGAATTCACCGGCCGCTCGCCCAAGGACAAGTTCACGGTGCGCACGCCGACCACGGAAAACACGATCTGGTGGGACAACAACCTGCCGATGTCGCCCGAGCATTTCGATCAGTTGCACAAGGATATGCTGGCCTATCTGGCGGGGCGCGAAGTCTTTGTTCAGGATCTGGTCGCGGGGGCCGATCCCGAGCACAGCATCAATGTCCGGCTGGTCAATGAGCTGGCATGGCACAACCTGTTCATCCGCCACATGCTGCGTCGCCCCGAGCGCGAGGCGCTGGATCATTTCGTGGCCGATTACACGGTCATCAACTGCACCGGCTTCAAGGCCGACCCTGCGCGCCATGGCTGCCGGTCCGAAACGGTGATCGCGGTCAATATCGACGCCAAGCTGATCCTGATCGGTAACACGGAATATGCCGGCGAGAACAAGAAATCCATTTTCGGGCTGATGAACTATCTGCTGCCCGAAAAGGGTGTGATGCCGATGCATTGCTCGGCCAACCATGCCAAGGACGATCCCGAGGACGCGGCCGTGTTCTTTGGCCTGTCGGGCACCGGCAAGACCACGCTGTCGGCCGATCCCAACCGCACGCTGCTGGGCGATGACGAGCATGGCTGGTCCGACAACGGCACGTTCAATTTCGAGGGTGGTTGCTATGCCAAGACCATCCATCTGAGCGCCGAGGCGGAGCCGGAAATCTATGCCACCTGTTCGATGTTCGGCACGGTGATCGAGAACATGGTCTATGACGCCGAGACGCGCGAATTGGACTATGAGGATTCGAGCCTCACCGAGAACATGCGCTGCGCCTATCCGCTGAACTACATCCCCAATGCCTCGGAGACCGGGATCGCCGGGCATCCGCGCAATGTGGTGATGCTGACCTGCGATGCCTTTGGTGTTCTGCCCCCCATCGCGCGGCTGACGCCTGCACAGGCAATGTATCACTTCCTGTCGGGCTTTACCGCCAAGATGGCCGGGACCGAGCGTGGTCTGACCGAGCCGCAACCGGTGTTTTCGACCTGTTTCGGTGCGCCGTTCATGCCGCGTCGCCCCGAAGTGTACGGCAACCTGTTGCGCACCAAGATCGAGAGCCACGGCGCATCGTGCTGGCTGGTCAATTCGGGTTGGACGGGCGGGGCCTATGGCACCGGATCGCGGATGCCGATCAAGGCCACGCGCGCGCTCTTGACCGCGGCGCTTGACGGCTCGCTCAACGGGGTCGAGTTCCGCAAGGACCCGAATTTCGGCTTTGAAGTGCCGGTATCGGTGCCGGGCGTGGCCGATGTGCTGCTTGATCCGCGCCGCACATGGCATGATCCGGAGGCCTATGATGCACAGGCGGCCAAGCTGGTGCAGATGTTCGCGGACAACTTTGCGCAATATTTGCCGCATGTCGATGACGACCTGCGCGCAGTGGCGCTGGGCTAAGATCGGGTTTGTCCCCCCGGTGCCCTTGGAGAGGGTGTTCGGGGGGCAGGCCAAAACATGCCAAAGGCGTTTTGCACCGCAAATTAATGTGCTAGGACCGGGGCGACGCGGGCGTTACATGCCCGCGCATCGCAACTGAGAGTGAGATCGCGCATGAGAATCGGCACGTCCCGGGTCCGGCTGTTGGGTGCCCTTGCTGTGGCCATGGTCATAGCGGGCTGTGGTGAGAAAGAAAGCGTCGAGCGCGGCACGGTCAATTACGAGAATTACACCGCCCAGCAGATTTTCGAGCGGGGCGAATACGATCTGGCGCAGCGCGATCCCGATCTGGCGGCGCAAAATTTTGCCGAGGTCGAGCGACTCTATCCCTATTCGGATCTCGCCAAGCGGGCGGTGATCATGCAGGCCTTTGCCCATCATCAGGACAAGGCCTATGAGGAAAGCCGCGCCGCGGCCCAGCGTTTCATCGATTTCTACCCGACCGATGAGGACGCGGCCTATGCGCAATACCTGCTGGCGCTGAGCTATTACGACCAGATCGACGAGGTCGGGCGCGACCAGGGGCTGACCTTTCAGGCGTTGCAAGCCCTGCGTGAGGTGATCGAGCGCTATCCTGACAGCGAATATGCCAATGCCGCGATCCTGAAATTCGATCTGGCCTTTGACCACCTGGCGTCGAAGGAAATGGAGATCGGGCGCTATTACCTCAAGCGCGAAAATTTCGCGGCGGCGGCCAACCGCTTCCGTGTGGTGGTCGAGGATTTCCAGACCACGACCCATACCGCCGAGGCGTTGCACCGGCTGGTGGAATCCTATCTGTCGCTGGGTCTGGTGAACGAGGCGCGCACCGCCGGGGCCATTCTGGGCCACAATTTCCAGGGCACCGATTGGTATGAGGACAGCTACAAGCTCTTGACCGGGCAGGGTTATACGCTGGAAGCAGCGGGCGACGGCTGGTTGCAGCAGATCTATCGGCAGACCGTTCAGGGTCGCTGGCTCTAGAAGGGGGCGGGCGGGGATACCCCTGCCCGACGGGATGGCCTGATGCTGCGCGCGCTTGAAATTCGCGACATGCTGATCATCGACCGGCTGGACCTTGTGTTCCAGCCGGGCCTAAACGTATTGACCGGCGAGACCGGCGCGGGCAAGTCGATCCTGCTGGACAGTCTGGGGTTCGTTCTGGGCTGGCGCGGGCGGGCGGAATTGGTGCGCCGGGGTGCCGATCAGGGCGAGGTGGTGGCCGAGTTCGACCTGTCCCCGGATCATCCGGCGCGCGCGGTCCTGCGCGAGGCGGGATTGCCCGAAGAGGAGGGTCTGATCCTGCGCCGGGTCAACAGCGCCGATGGGCGCAAGACGGCCTGGGTCAATGACCGGCGGGTGTCGGGCGAGGTGCTGCGGCAATTGTCGGATGTTCTGGTCGAATTGCACGGGCAGCAGGATGATCGCGGCCTGCTCGATCCCAAGGCGCATCGCGATTTGCTGGATGCGTTTGGCGACTTGGGCGCGTTGCGGGACGGGGTGCGCGCCGCGTGGCGTGATCTGGCTGCGCGGCGCAAGGCGAAGGATGCGGCAGAGGCGGCGCAGGCGGCCTTGCGCGCGGAAGAGGAGTTTCTGCGCCATGCGGTGGCGGAACTCGATGCGCTGAACCCGGAACCCGGCGAAGAGGTGGCTCTGGACGCGCGCCGCCGCATGATGCAGGGGGCGGAGCGGATCCGCGAGGATATTGCCAAGGCCGCCGAGGCGTTGGGCCTCAACGGGGCCGAAGGGGCGGCGGGCGATGCGCTGCGCTGGCTGGAAGGCGCGGCGGAGCGGGCCGAGGGCCAATTGGATCAGGCCATCGCGGCGATTGGCCGGGCGCTGGTGGAACTCGATGAGGCGGGGCGCGGCGTGCTGCAGTGCCTTGAGGCGCTCGAGTTCAACCCGATGGAGCTGGAAGCGGTGGAAGAGCGGCTCTTTGCGATCCGGGGGCTGGCGCGCAAACATGGGGTCTTGCCCGATGATCTGGCGGGGTTTGCCGAGGGGCTGCGCGGGCAGTTGGCGGCGCTCGACCGAAGCGACGCGGATATGCGCGCGCTGACGGCGGCGGTGACAGAGGCCGAGGCCGAGTATGCCACCAAGGCCGACGCGTTGAGTGCGGCGCGGACCGAGGCCGCGGCGCGGCTCGATCAGGCGGTGATGGCGGAACTCGCCCCGCTCAAGATGGAGCGGGCGGTGTTCACGACCCAGATCGGGCGGGCCGAGCCGGGCGCCTCGGGGCAGGATGACGTTGTGTTTCAGGTGGCGACCAATCCCGGCGCACCGGCGGGGCCGCTGGCCAAGATCGCCTCGGGCGGGGAATTGAGCCGGTTTCTGCTGGCGCTCAAGGTGTGCCTCACGGGCACCGATAGTGGCGTGACGATGATCTTTGACGAGATCGACCGCGGCGTGGGCGGGGCCACGGCGGATGCGGTGGGCCGCAGGCTGGCGCAATTGGCGGCAGGCGGTCAGGTGCTGGTGGTCACACATTCCCCGCAGGTGGCCGCGCGCGGTGCGCATCACTGGCGGGTGGAAAAGCGGGTCGAGGGGGAGGAAACGCTCTCGACCGTGCGGCCGATGACGGGCGCGGACCGGGTGGACGAGATCGCGCGGATGCTCTCGGGCGAGCGGGTCACGCCAGAGGCCCGCGCCGCGGCCGAGGCCTTGATGGAGGGGTGAGATGGGGCGCTGCCCCCGTCGGCCTGTGGCCGACTCCCCCGAGGTATTTTGGGCCAGATGAAGCGCGGCGTCAGTTTCTCGGCGGGACCAGTTTGCCGGGGTTGAGGATGTTGAGCGGGTCGAAGGCCTGTTTGATCGTGCCCATGAGCGTCCAGCCTTCCCCGTGTTCGCGTGCCATGTAATCGAGTTTGCCCACGCCGATGCCATGCTCGCCCGTGGCGGTGCCGCCAAGGGCCAGGGCGCGTGTGACCATGCGGTCGGAGGCGGCCTTGGCGGCGGCGAGTTCGGCGGGGTTGTCGGGGTCGATGAGCAGGATCGCGTGGAAATTGCCATCGCCGACGTGACCCAGGATCGGCCCCATCACGCCGGATTGGGCGAGATCGCCGCGGGTCTCTTCGATCGCTTCGGCCAGACGCGAGATCGGCACGCAGATGTCTGTGACGATGGCGCGCGCGCCGGGGCGGGAGGCGAGGATGGCGTAATAGGCCTTGTGGCGCATGCTCCAGAGGGCGTTGCGCGCCTCGGTCTGAGTGGCCCAGTCGAAATCCGATCCATTATGCTCGCGCGCCAAGGCACCAAAGCTTTCGGCCTGTTCGGCGGTGCTGGCGGGGGTGCCGTGAAATTCCAGCAGGAGATGGGGTTTCTCGGGCAGGGACATGCCGGAATGGGCGTTGACCGCGCGCACGCTTTCGGTGTCCATCAGCTCGATCCGCGCCATGGGGATGCCGCATTGGATGGTGTCGATCACGGTGGCCACCGCATCGGCCACGCTGTCGAAGGCGCAGACGGCAGCGGAAATCGCCTCGGGCTGGCCCGAGAGGCGCAGGGTGAGTTCGGTGATAAGACCGAGCGTACCCTCAGCCCCGACAAAGAGCCCGGTGAGATCATAGCCCGACGAGGATTTGCGTGCGCCGGTGCCGGTGCGGATCACCGCGCCTGTGGCGGTCACGACTTCGAGCGCCAGGACATTGTCGCGCATGGTGCCGTAGCGCACGGCGGTGGTGCCGCTGGCGCGGGTCGAGGCCATGCCCCCGAGCGAGGCATTGGCCCCGGGATCGACCGGAAAAAAGAGGCCGGAGGCGCGCAGCGCGGTGTTGAGCGCCTCGCGCGTCACCCCCGGTTGCACCCGCGCGGTCATGTCTGCCTCGGCCACATCGAGCACGGCATTCATGCGCGAGAAATCGACCACGACGCCGCCGCGAAACGCCTGCGCCTGCCCCTCGAGCGAGGTGCCGGTGCCCCAGGCCACCACCGGCACGCGGTGGCGGGCGCAGATGGTGACGATCTCGGCCACCTCGGCCGTGCTCTCGGGATAGGCCACGGCATCGGGCGGGCTGGCCGGAAAATGCGATTCACTCTGACCATGCAGGTCGAGATCGGACTTGGACAGGGTGATCCGTTGTCCTAGAGAGGATTGGAGGTCGGCGATGGCGCGGGCGATGTCCATGGGGCGGCTTTCTGAATGGGGCGTCGGGCGCAACCTAATGCATGTCGCCGGAAGGGAAAAGCGCGCGCGCGGCGGGAAGGGGAGAGATGCAGGCCGAAGAGCCATCCTTTTGGAGCCAGTTGCGCCGGGGCATGGGCGAGAGCCTGCGCGAGGGTTGGCGCGTGCTGCGCAAGCGGGGCCCAAGCCAGTTTCAATTCTGGCTGATTGCCCTTGCCATCGGCATTGCCGCAGGCTTTGCGGCGCTGCTCTTTCGCAAGGGGATCATCGCTTTGCAGGGGTTGGTGTACGGCACCGAGGATGTCGCGCGGCTGCATAGCTATGCGGAGCATCTGCCGTGGTACTGGGTTCTGGCGCTGCCCATCATGGGCGGGCTGGTGGTGGGGCTGATCCTGCACCGCTTTACCCCTGATGGGCGGGTGCGTTCGGTCGCGGATGTGATCGAGGGGGCCGCGCTCTATGAGGGGCGTGTGGAGCGGCGCGAGGGTCTGGCCTCGGCAGCGGCGTCGCTGATCACGCTGGGCATGGGCGGCTCTTCGGGTCGTGAGGGGCCGGTGGTGCATCTGGCCGGGGTGATTTCCTCTTGGGTGAGCGAGCGCATCCATGCCGATGGGGTCACGGGCCGCGACCTTTTGGGCTGTGCGGTGGCGGCGGCGGTCTCGGCCTCGTTCAATGCGCCCATTGCCGGGGCGCTCTTCGCGCTGGAAGTGGTGCTGCGGCATTTCGCGGTCCATGCCTTTGCGCCGATTGCCATCGCCAGCGTGGCGGGCACGGTGATCAACCGGCTGGAATTCGGCGGCCTGACCGAATTTACCCTGCCGCAGGCGAGCGCGCTGGAATTCTACGCCGAATTGCCCGCCTTTCTGATCCTTGGCCTGCTGTGCGGGGTCGTGGCGGCCTCGCTGATGCGGGCGATCTTTCTGGCCGAGGATGTGGCGGGGCATGTGCAGGCGCGGCTGGGCCTGCCGCGCTGGTTGCGGCCCATGGGGGCGGGGGCGCTGCTGGGCCTCATGGCGATCTGGTTTCCGCATATCATCGGCGTGGGATACGAGACCACTTCGGCGGCGCTTACGGGCAAGCTCTTGTGGCATGAGGCGGCGGTCTTTGCCGTGCTCAAGGTGGTGGCCGTGGCGATCACCATTGGCGGGCGGATGGGGGGCGGGGTGTTTTCGCCCTCGCTGATGGTCGGTGCCTTGACCGGGCTGGCCTTTGGCCATGTGGCGACGGCGCTCTTGCCCGAGGTGTCGGGGGCGCACACGCTTTATGCGCTGGCGGGTATGGGCGCGGTGGCGGCGGCGGTGCTGGGCGCGCCGATTTCGACCACGATGATCGTGTTCGAGTTGACCGGAGACTGGCAGACGGGGCTGGCGGTGATGGTGGCGGTCTCGACCTCGACGGCACTGGGAACACGGCTGGTGCGGCGGTCGTTCTTTCTGGCGCAGCTCATGCGGCGGGGTATTCGCCTTGCGGCCGGACCGCAGGATTATCTCTTGGGCATGTTCCGCGTGGCCAAGGTGATGCGTGCGCCGGATGATCCGCGCGCGGCGGATGCGGACCAGTGCTGGTCCTTGATCGAACAGGGCGTCTATCTTGATGTCACCGCCACGCTGGAACAGGCGATGCCGATGTTCGAGCGGGCGAACGTGCCCTTTGTGCCGGTGGTCACGCTGTCGGGGGGGGATCAGCCGCCCGAATTGTCGGGCGCGCTGTTTCATGTCGATGCGCTCAAGGCCTATAACCGCGCCTTGGCGGCGGTGTCAGAGGAAGAGCACAGCTAAGCCCGGGTCACACCCGTTCGATGGTCACGGACTCTGTCGCGTAAAAGGCGATGTGATCCTTGATCTCGGCCACCTCGGGCTTGGGGGCCTCATAGCTCCAGGCGGCGTTCTGGAGTGTCTGGCTCTTGGTGATGATCGAGAAATAGCGCGCGTCGCCCTTGTAGGGGCAATGGCTTGTCTGCGGGCTTTCCTCGAGAAAGGCCATGGCGATGTCGGCGCGCGGAAAATAGATCACGAAGGGATAATCGCCTTCGGTCAATTCCAGCGCATTGCGGCTCTCGGCCAGAACGGCGCCGCCGGCGCGGACCGTCCAGGTGCCCTCGGCCTTGCGAATCGTGATACGTGCCATTGTCCATCCCCTTTTTCTTTTGATCTTGATTTTGGTCTGACGCAGGAACCTAACAGGAATATGTCAGCTTGTCTGCGTTACTTTGTCCAACCATAGCCGGGCCGAAGGGGAAAGCAGAGGGCCAATCTTGTCGCGGCAGGCGGTATGATAGCTGTCGAGCCAGTCACGTTCGGGTTTCGTGAGCAGGGACACGTCGATGAGGCGGGTATCTATCGGGGTATAGGTCAGGGTTTCGAACCCAAACTGGGTTGCCCCATCCCCACCCGGAGCCGGGTCGAGCGCCGTCACCACGATGAGATTCTCGATTCGGATGCCAAACGCGCCCTCGCGGTAATAGCCGGGTTCGTTCGAGAGAATCATGCCTGCTTCCAGCGGGGTATCCGAGAGCCGCGAGAGGCGTTGCGGGCCTTCGTGGACGCAGAGATACACACCGACCCCGTGGCCCGTTCCATGGGCGTAATCCTGATCCGCGAGCCACAGCGGCATGCGCGCGATGGCGTCAAGGTCGCGCCCCGCCAGCCCCTTGGGGAAGCGCAGGCGCGAGATGGCGATCATGCCCTGCAACACACGGGTGAAGGCCGCGCGCTCGGCGGCGCCGGGGGTGCCTATGGGCAGGGTGCGGGTGATGTCCGTGGTCCCGTCGAGATATTGCCCGCCGCTGTCGAGCACGAGCAACTCGCCCTCGAGCAGGCGGCGGTTGCTGGCCTCGGTCACGCGGTAATGCGGCAGTGCGCCGTTGGGGCCCGAGCCGGCGATGGTGTCAAAGCTGATGTCGAGAAGTTTGCCAGTGGCGGCGCGGGCCTGCTCAAGCTGGCGCACCACGTCGATTTCGGTGAGCGTGCCGGGGGATTGCGCGTCGAACCACGCCAGAAACTCGCACATCGCGGCCCCGTCGCGCAGATGCGCGCCGCGGGTGGCGGAAATTTCGGCTGGCGTCTTGCGCGCCTTGGGCAGGAGGCAGGGATCAGCGCCCCAGACATGGGGGATATTGGCGGCGTCGAGCACCTGCACCACGCGCAGGGGCACGGAGGCGCGATCAAGGCGCACCGGACCGGGGAGGGCGGCAAGGGCTGTCTCGAACGCGTCGGGGGGGCTGAGGCAGACCTCTGGCCCCAGATGGGCGCGGGCGGCGGCATCCAGCTTGGCGGGGTCGGTGAAGAGGGCGGCGCGCCCGTCATCGTGCAGGATGGCAAAGCCCTGCGCCACCGGGTTGCGGGGGATGTCGCGGCCCCGGATATTGAAGAGCCACGCGATCGAGTCGGTGAGGGTGAGGACCGCCGATGTCTGGCCAGCCTTGCGCAGGGTATCGGCCAAGGCTGCGCGTTTTTCAGAAGAATTGGCCCCGGCGAGCGTGTCGGGCCAAGGGGTGATCGCCCCTTGCGGGGGCGCGGGGCGATCGGACCAGATGGCGTCGATCAGATTGGCATGGGGTTCAAGGCGGATCGCGGTGCCGCCGAGCGCCTCGGTCAGCGCGTCGATCTGTTCAGGCGTGTAGAGCCAGGGATCAAACCCCACGGTGCCGCCCTCGGGCAGATGCTCGCGCAGCCACGGGCCAAGGCGGGTGTCGGGCCAGTTGACGGGGGTGAAATGCGAGGTGGCAACCTGGGCGCGGACCTGCACGCGGTAGCGCCCGTCAATGAACACGCCCGCCACATCCGGCAGCACCGCGCAGAACCCGGCAGAACCGGTAAAGCCCGTGAGCCACGCCAGACGGTCATCGCAGGGGGCCACGTATTCGCCCTGGTGGGCATCGGCGCGGGGCACGAGCCAGCCCGCAAGCCCGGCCTCGGCCATGGCGCGGCGCAGACGCTCCAGCCGGGGCGGACCCTGATCGGGACGGGCGGATTCGGTGAAGGATTGAAACATGCGGTCTCCTGCGGGGCGGTCGGGGTCTGGGGGCGCTGCCCCCGTCCCGGATTTCATCCGGGCCTCCCCCGAGGTATTTGGGGCCAGATGAAACCGGGGCCGGATCAGCCCGCGCGGCGGATGCCCATGACGCGGGCGCGGGCGCGCGGGTCACTGTCGAAAAGCGCGGCAAGCTGCTCGGTCATGGCGCCGGCCAGTTGGTCGGCATCGGTGATGGTCACGGCGCGCTGGTAATAGCGGGTCACGTCATGGCCGATGCCGATGGCCAGCAGTTCCACCTGTTTGCGGCGCTCGACCATGGCGATCACGTCGCGCAGGTGTTTTTCGAGGTAATTGGCAGGGTTGACCGAGAGCGTCGAGTCATCGACCGGCGCGCCGTCGGAGATCACCATCAGGATCTTGCGCGCTTCCTTGCGCTGGACCATGCGGCGATGCGCCCATTCGAGCGCCTCGCCGTCGATGTTTTCCTTCAAGAGCCCCTCTTTCATCATCAGCCCGAGATTGTCGCGGGTGCGGCGCATGGGGGCATCGGCGGATTTATAGACGATGTGGCGCAGATCGTTGAGGCGGCCGGGAAGTTGCGGGCGGCCCTCGGCCAGCCATTTCTCGCGGCTCTGCCCGCCTTTCCACGCGCGGGTGGTGAAGCCGAGGATTTCCACCTTGACCGAGCAGCGTTCCAGCGTGCGCGCCAGAACATCGGCGCAGATGGCGGCGATGGAAATGGGGCGACCGCGCATCGAGCCGGAATTATCCAGAAGCAGCGTCACCATCGTGTCGCGGAATTCGGTATCCTTTTCCACCTTGAAGCTGAGCGGCGTGGTCGGGTTGGCCACTACGCGCGCAAGACGGCCTGCGTCCAAGATGCCCTCTTCGCGGTCGAATTCCCAGGAGCGGCTTTGCTGCGCCTGAAGGCGGCGTTGCAACTTGTTGGCAAGGCGGCTGACCGCGCCCTTGAGCGGTTCCAACTGTTGATCGAGATAGGCGCGCAGGCGTTCGAGTTCGACCGGGTCGGCCAGGTCCTCGGCGCGGATTTCCTCGTCAAAGGCGGTGTTGTAGACGGTGTAATGGGGGTCGGCATCCGAAATGGGCGCAGGGGCGGGCGGCTCGAGCGGGGCTTCGCCCTCGGGCAGCTCGGTTTCGTCCTGCATCTCGTCGTCGGCCATCTCCTCCATGCTGACTTGCGCCTGGGCCGCGTCCTGCTGTTCGTCCTGGGAGCGCTCGGGGTCGGCTTCGGCCTCGGTTTCCTGGCTGTCGTCCTGACCGGTGCTGTCGGGTTCTTCCTGCTCTTCGCCTGTTTCTTCGGCCTCGTCCTGCTGGTCGTCGTCGAGGCTGTCGGGGTCATCGCCCAACTGGTCGCCATAGCCCAGATCCTCGATGATGCGGCGGGCGAATTTGGCGAACGCCGCCTGATCGGCGAGGGTAACCTGTAGCGCGCCCAGGGTTCCGCCGGCCTGTTCCTCTATGAAGCCGCGCCAGAGGTTCATGACGTTTTGCGCGCCTGCGGGCATGTCGCGGCCCGTGGCGAGGTGGCGGATGAGATAGCCTGCCGCGGCGGGCAGGGGCGCGTCGGCGGTCGAGGTGATCCGCTCGAACCCAAGACGATTGGCGTCCTGTGCAATCTTGGCGTCGATATTGGTGGCGGTGCCGGGCATGTCACGGGCGCCCACCGCCTCGCACCGGGCGGTTTCCATCGCCTCGTAGAGGTCGCGCGCCATGTCGCCCGGGGGGGCATAGCGCGCATGGGTGGCGGCATCGTGGAATTTATGCCGCAGAGCGAGGGCATCGGCGGTGCCGCGTGCCAAGAGCACCTCTTCGCGGCTCATGCGGCGCGAGACCTGCGGCAGGCGCATCGCCTCGCCCGAGAGGCCGCTGGGGTCCACCGAATAGCTGATCGTCAGTTCGGAATCGTCCGCCATCACCTTGGTGGCGTTGGCGAGCGCCTTCTTGAACGGATCGGCGGGATTGTCGGTGGGTTTGTTCATCGGGCTGTCCCAGGGGCGCGCTCAGCGCACTTTCACATTCGCGGCACTCTCGGGCAGTTCCTCGTCAAAGCAGCGCTGGTAGAATTCGGCCACGGTCTGACGCTCCAACTCGTCGCATTTGTTGAGGAAGGTCAGGCGGAAGGCATAGCCCACATTGCGGAAGATATTGGCATTCTGTGCCCATGCGATGACGGTGCGTGGGCTCATCACGGTCGAAAGCTCGCCATTCATGAAGGCGGTGCGGCTGAGATCGGCGACCGTCACCATGCGGCTGATGGTCTTGCGCCCGTCAGCGGTGTTGTAGAGCGGGTTCTTGGCCAGCACGATGGCGGTTTCTGCATCATGGCTGAGATAGTTGAGTGTGGCGACGAGCGACCAGCGGTCCATCTGGCCCTGGTTGATCTGCTGTGTGCCGTGATAAAGCCCGGTGGTGTCGCCCAGACCCACGGTGTTGGCCGTGGCGAAGAGACGGAAATAGGGGTTGGGCGAAATCACCTCGTTCTGGTCAAGCAGCGTGAGTTTGCCGTCGGCCTCCAGCACGCGCTGGATCACGAACATCACGTCGGCGCGGCCCGCGTCGTATTCGTCGAACACGATGGCGGTCGGGTTGCGCAGCGCCCAGGGCAGGATGCCTTCGTGGAATTCCGTCACCTGCACGCCGTCGCGCAGCTTGATCGCGTCCTTGCCGATGAGGTCGATCCGGCTGATGTGGCTGTCGAGGTTGACGCGCACGCAGGGCCAGTTGAGGCGGGCGGCGACCTGTTCGATATGGGTCGATTTGCCGGTGCCGTGATACCCTTGGATCATCACGCGGCGGTTGTGTGAAAATCCGGCGAGGATTGCGAGCGTGGTGTCGGGATCGAATTTATAGGTCGAGTCCAAGTCCGGCACGCGCTCGGTTCGGGTCGCGAAACCCTTGACGATCATGTCGGTGTCGATGCCGAATGTCTCGCGGACCGAGATTTCCTCGGTCGGTTTCGCGTTGATGTCCATCATTCCGTCAGCCATTACGCCGGTCCTTCAATCGGGTCGTTTCTCAGGTCTCGTCGTGCAACATATCGCAGCAGAGGGCAAGGGGAAGGGGCAAGATTGCGCTGGCCTTATGGCGGGGGCGCGTTTGGCCTGATCCTGCGGTCAGTCGGTGCTTTGGGCGATGTCGGCGAGGGTTTCGGCGTCGAGAATTCGCACCAAGCCGCGCTCAACGGTCACGATGCCCCGCCGCGCCAGCGCATCGAGGCGCCGCGAGACCACTTCGCGGGCAGACCCGATCATCACGGCGATTTCGGCATGGGTGGCATGGAGCGTGTCACCCACAGCCCGGTCGAGCAGGCATTGCGCGAGGCGGGTCTCGATGCGCTGAAAGGCCACGCGGTCGAGCAGGTGCATCATGGATTGCAGGCGTTGCGCGAAGGCCGCGAATACGAAATGCCGGAATGCGTCGGAGAGATCCATGAGCCGCAGGAACATATCGCGCGGCACCAGCACCAGCTCGCACGGCGTGCGCGTGATCGCCTCGCCCGAGTAATCGTCGCCGCCCATGAGGCCCAGGGTGGATTGCACGCAGCTCTGCCCCGGCTCGACCGCATAGAGCAGGAGTTCGCGCCCCGAAGCGCCGGTGAGATAGACATCGACCCGGCCCGAGAGCATGACCACGAAACCCTTGACCGTATCGCCGGGGTGAAAGAGCACGGTGCCCGCAGGCGCGGCCATCGGCGTCAGTCGGTCGAGCAGGGCGCGCGCCTCGGGCTCGAGCGGCGGCAGGCCGGGGGCGCGCGCCACCCATGCCATCAGCCGCGCCCGCGTTTCTCGAACCGGGGCAGCATCGCCGAGAAATCGCGGCCTGCGCCATCCTCGGCTTCGACGAATTGCGCGTAGAGGTCGCAGGCGGCGCGGCCCATCGGTGTGTCGGCATCCGCCGCCTCGGCCGCCTGTTGCGACAGGCGCAGGTCCTTGAGCATGAGGTCGGCGGCAAAGCCCGGTTTGTAATCATTGTCTGCGGGGGATTTGGGGCCCACGCCGGGCGCCGGGCAATAGGCGTTCATCGACCAGCTATAGCCCGAAGAGGTCGAGACCACATCGAACATCGCCTGCCGATCAAGACCCAGCTTGTCGGCCAGGGCAAAGGCCTCGCAGGTGGCGATCATGGTGACGCCGAGGATCATGTTATTGCAGATCTTGGCCGCTTGGCCATTGCCGGAGGGGCCGCAATGCACCGCCTTTTGTCCCATGATGTCAAAGAGTTCACGGGCGACGTTAAAGCCTGCCTCATCGCCGCCGACCATGAAGGTGAGCGTGCCCGCGGTGGCCCCGCCGACGCCGCCCGACACAGGCGCATCAAGGGCCGATAGACCCGCCGCCTGCGCCTCTGCCGCCACATCGCGGGCGCTGGCGACATCGACGGTGGAGCAGTCGAGCAGCACGGCACCGGGGGTCATGGCCGGGATCACCTCGGCGGCGACGCGACGCAGGATCGCACCGTTGGGCAGCATGGTGATGACAACGGCGGCATCGCGCGCGGCCTCTGCTGCGCTGGTGGCCATGGCCACGCCGTCGATCTTGACCTCTGCCATGTCAAAGCCGGTGACGTCATGGCCCGCGCGGGCCAGATTGGCCGCCATCGGCGCGCCCATGTTGCCCAGCCCGATAAACCCGATCTTCATGTTCCTGTCTCCTCCAGCGTCAGGGCGTCTTTGCCCAAGGGTTGCAGCATCTGCGCGACGGCTATGCCCGGCAGGCTGTCAAGCCCATGTTTCCAGTTCGGTTTTCTGTCCTTGTCGATGATCGCGGCGCGGATGCCTTCGAGGAAATCGCCCTGTTCCATCGCACGATAGGTGAAACGATATTCAAGGCCAAGGGCGCGCGTAATATCGGCCGAGGGGCCGCGCAGGCGGTGGATCATCTCGATGGCGCAGGCCATCGAGAGGGGCGAATTGCGACTGAGGAGTTTCAATGTGTCGCGGGCGAAATCGCTGTCCTCGGCGCGCAGGGCGTTGAGGATGTCGTGCAGGGTCTCGCCACCGAAATGGCGGTCGATCCGGGGGCTGAGGGCGCGCAAGGCACCGGGGGGCGGTGTCTCGGCGTAGGCGGTGATCACGGCCGGATCGCCGGTCTCCACCAGGGCAGCGGTGAGGGTGGGCCACTTGAGCTCTGGCACGTAAGTATCTGCGAAACCGGCATGAATGGCATCATCCGGCCCCATGCGGCTGCCGGTGGTGCCGAGGTATTCGCCCAAGCGTCCGGGGGCGCGCGCAAGGATCAGGGAACCGCCCACATCGGGCACAAGGCCGATGCCGCATTCGGGCATGGCGATTTGCGTGCTCTCGCAGGTGACGCGGTGCGACCCGTGACAGGAAATGCCCACGCCGCCACCCATGACAAAGCCCTGCATCAGCGCGACATAGGGTTTGGGATAATGCGCGATCTTGGCATTGAGCCGGTATTCATCGGCCCAGAAGCGGCGGCCAAAGCCGTAGTCGCCCGCGCGCCCGGTGTCGTAAAGCTGCTGGATGTCGCCGCCGGCGCAAAAGGCCTTGTCGCCTGTCGCGTCGATCAGGATGAGGGCCACGTCCTCCTGGTCGCGCCAGTCATCCAGCGCCGCCTCGATGGCGGTGGCCATGTCATAGCTCAGCGCATTCAGCGCCTTGGGGCGGGTGAGGGTGATGCGCCCGGCGCGCCCCTCTTTGCGGATGTGGATATCGGCGCTCATTGGCCCGCCAGCATCTGCCGCGCCACGATCAGGCGCATGATCTCGTTGGTGCCTTCGAGGATTTCATGCACGCGCAGGTCGCGGACCAGTTTCTCGATCCCGTAATCGGCCAGATAGCCGTAGCCGCCATGCAGTTGCAGGCATTGATTGACCACGCGGCTGCCGGTTTCGGTCACGAATTTCTTGGCCATGGCGCAGAATTTGGTGGCATCGGGCGCGTCATTGTCGAGCTTCCACGCCGCCTGGCGCAGAAGGGTGCGGGCGGCCTGAAGCTCGATCTCCATATCGGCGAGGCGGAATTGCAGCGCCTGAAAGTCGTTGATGGGCCGGCCAAAGGCGCGACGCTCGGCCATATAGGCCAGTGTCTGGTTGAGACCCTGCTGCGCCGCGCCAAGCGAACAGGCGGCAATGTTTAGGCGCCCGCCGTCAAGGCCATTCATCGCATAAGTGAAACCTTTGCCTTCCTCACCCACCAGATTCTCGGCAGAAATGTTGCAATTGTCAAATTGCACCTGTCGGGTCGGTTGGCTGCGCCAGCCCATCTTATCCTCGAGCCCACCATAGCTGAGGCCCTCTGTGCCCGCTTCGACATAGACGGTCGAGATGCCCTTGGGGCCGTCAGCGCCGGTGCGGACCATGACGACATAGGCATCGGAATAGCCGCCGCCCGAGATGAAAGCCTTGGTCCCGTTGAGGGTATAGCCCTCGTTGGTGCGCTCGGCGCGGGTCTTGAGGGCGGCGGCGTCAGAGCCCGAGCCGGGCTCGGTCAGGCAATAGGACAGGACCGTTTCCATGGTCAGGGCGCGGGGCAGAACGCGCGCCTTCATCTCTGCGCTGCCGAACTTGTCGATCATCTTGGCGCACATGTTGTGGATCGACAGGAACGCCGCAACCGAGGGGCAGGCCATCGAGAGCGCCTCGAACACCAGCGTGGCATCAAGGCGCGTAAGGCCAGAGCCGCCCGCCTCCTCGCTCACATAAAGCCCGCCAAAGCCAAGGGCCGCGATTTCCGGCCAAAGTTCCTTGGGGATGGTGCCGGCCCGCTCCCAATCGCGGGCATGAGGCGCGATACGGTCCTGTCCAAAGGCATGGGCCATGTCGAAAATGGCGGTCTGTTCCTCGGTAAGGGCGAAATCCATCGGCGGCTCCTCTACGCTGAAATGAACGGCTGTTTAATTAACAACTGTTTCACAACTATTGCAAAGGGGAGATGGGGGGAAGGGGGGTGTGTAGCGTGACTGTTGTAGCGTGACAGCGAAGTTTGCAGTGAATTACAGTGAAGTTTACAGCAACGGGTGTTTGGAGATGGGCAGGTTACTGGCGCTTGGTTAGAGGACTATCGCCTGCGCCAATGACAGGTGCCGGTGTCATGCCAGACCGGTAAGTTGGCAGATGCGGACATCGAGGTGAGGCAATAATTCCGTTCGAAGCCTGGGACTTTCTCGCAATCAATGTGGCTTGGACTTTCAGCAATCTGTTCGTTGTGAAGTTCAACGACGATTTGAATGCCGCAGACAGGATAGAGGCATACCTAGCAGTTTTTGAGGGGGAGTTGAAAGTTCATCACCCCCTCGGTTTTCATCAGTCTGTTACGAGTGTTTCCAACGACCGTTCGCGCCGCCCTCGAGGGCTCCGGCACCGGCCATCGCACCATTGAACTGGCCGATAGGCGTGGCACCCTCTAGAAAGTTGATCTGGAGTATGCCACCGCCTTCCCCGGCGCCTTGTACGTGGAACCCAGTTGTTCTTTTGAAGAACGGATCCCAGGCAGTATAGGCGGTGTAGAGGAACCCGATCGCAGAACCGCCCGCCGCGCCGAGGCCCCAAATCGACTCGTCGAATGACCAGACCTTGTATGGATCTTCCGTGGGATTGCAGGTCACATTGCCGTAGATCAAACCCATGATAACTGATCCCTTCGCACCTATAGGCGCGAGCGCTGCGGCGCCCGTCGCTTGCGCGACGAAATGTTTCAGCTCGCCTTCAGGCACACGGCCCTTCAGGCCACCTTCCATCAGCAGGTTTTTATAGATCGTATGATCTGGTGAAAATTCTTTGGCGTCCATTAAATCTCTCCTTTTCAATTTGCCATGTGGCTCATCGAATCGCTTCGACCCGCACCTGGCTGACCAAAGCTTCAGCCCTAAGGTGCATAAAATCAAATTAATTCTATCCAAAGTGGTGCTTGCGTTCGTTGACGCTTGCTGAGTTCGGCGGATGCGCGGGGCAAAGCCGGCTCTTGAGCCTTCAGGTGGAATGCCGGCTCCGGGTCATGTCGCAAACGGCCCCAAGCACGAGATCGACCCGATCCTTGCGCAGCTTGTAAAACACCCAGTTCTTGATCTTCTTGCTCTCGACCAATCCGGCATCTTGCAGAATTTTCATATGGTTGGTCACTGTGGGCTGTTTGAGCTCGATCTTTTGCGTGATGAAGCCCACGCAAACCCCATCATTGAGCAGGTCCCCATCCACCTGCGGCGGGAAATGGCGTTCGGGATCTGCCAGCCAGTGAAGGATGCGCAAGCGGTTCTCATGCGCCAAGGCCCGCAGGCTGCGAGATGTTGACACGAAAGACTGATGTGAATAGCCACTCATCTATATAGATTCTCCACTATACAGGCGCCTTATGTCATCGAGATCCGGAACCTTCAACTTCGTCCATTGCGATGTCTTCGCGAGCAGGCCCTACTCTGGCAACAGCCTTGCGGTGTTCACGGATGGCGCGGGGCTGAGTGGCGCGCAGATGCTGACGGTCACGCAAGAGATGCGCCACTTTGAATCGATCTTTCTGACCGAGGCAGACGGGCGGATATCGGCGCGGATCTTCGATCTGTTCGAAGAACTGCCCTTTGCCGGTCACCCCCTTATCGGTGCGGCCTGCACCTTGCACCGACATTCAGGCGTAGAGGCAGATCGTGACTGGACCATCGGCCTGCAAGGCGGGCGGAGCGTGCATGTCACGACGACGCAACGTGATGGGCGTTACTTCGGAACACTGGATCAGGGGCGCCCCGAATTTCTGGGTGTCGTGCGCGAGGCGTCTGATCTCGCGCAGGCCTTCAATCTGGACCGTCTGGCAGACCTTCCCCTCGAGGTCATTTCAACCGGGCTGAAATATCTGATCGTCCCGGTGAGAGGGGGCTTGGCAGACGCGCGCATCACGGTGCCGGATCTGGAGAAGACGCTGCATGGGCTTGGTGCCGAGTTTGCCTATCTCTTCGACGTCGACACCTTCGAGGGGAGACACTGGAACAACGATGGGCTCATGGAAGATGCCGCCACCGGCAGTGCGGCGGGCGTGGTGGGGGCCTATGCCCTGAAGCACGGGCTTGCGCGACCGGGGGTAAGTCTCGTCCTGAAACAAGGGCATTTCATGGGGCGGCCAAGTGAGATCGTCGTGACACCATACGGGTCTTCCGACGACATTGAACGGGTCACTGTTGCAGGAGAGGTCGCCTTCGTGGGGCAGGGCGAGGTCATTGCCCCGGAGGCGGCTATGTAGCGGCTGAGGGTCTTGCGCGTGCGCAGGTTCGGAAATCAGCCCTTGTAGTCTCTGACGCCCTCGCAAAATTCTGCTTTCGAATAGGCTGGCCCGAAGCGATGCCAAGTTCGATGAGCGGTCCATTCCAGCATGAAATTGGCGCTGGATGCGGCCTTGTCGGTATCCGACATTCGTTCGAATGTGGCGCATACCGCTTCTGCTTCTGCTCGCTCGGCATCAGCTGCGCTTTGCGCCTCCTCGCGGAGCGCAGAGGTCCGGCGGAGGCCACACAGTGTTTCGAACGCGTCCCAGTTGAACCGTTCGTGGAGCGCGATCAAGACGGTGTCGTCTTCGCAGACAGAGGATGCTCGGAAAGCAGGGCAATCCTTTAGGTCGGCGACCCTGTCAGGCGTATCCTGGGTCGCCTCTGTTGGCTCAACCATCTCACCTATCGAGCGCGTAAATACGTTCGTCGGACCTGCCGTGCAAAACAGATTCACAGACGTATCGTCCCCCATCGAGAATGCGCGCACGAAATCCTGCTGGGTCCAGGAGTATCCTCTGTTGCTCAGGGCCTCGATCGGATCGGAGGGTGCGACCGTGTTTACCGTTATCCCAGGGGCGGTGAGCGTCCGATACCCCAGGAAAGCTGCCATGATCAGTCCGAGGACCGTTGCAATTTCGGCGGCGACCGTCAGTTTGCTTCGCGGTTCTTTCAAAACTCTACTTTCCGGCTCTGGTTGATGCTGACGGCATCAAGGCAGACCGGGAGCCGCGGTGCAACCTGCAAACCGGGCTGTGCGGACCTTCCGCTCACCGGCTCGGCGGCGAGGAAGGTCCGCTACGGCGGCCGCCGTCAGACCGCGCCGGTATACTCTCCGCGCGCCGGGTAGTTGTTCTTGATCGCGAAATCCAGCGCCCCGACGAGCTCTGAGAAATGCGGCCGAACAAAGGGCATGGTCTGGACCGAACCGTAATAGAGCGACTGATCCGGAGTGACCATGAAGAGGCCCGGTTCGGAGAAGAGTGCCGGCTCTTCGATCCCGATCGAGGTCTTGCCCCGCGAGGTCGAGATATACAGCCCCCATTCGCGGGCGTTTGCCAGCGAGAGGTCGTAGGCAAAGCGCAATGTGTCAGCGCCGATCCTGGTGGCCATCTCCCGGGCGCGATCCTCGCCGTCCGAGCTGACCGCGATCGTGCCGACACCGCGTTCGGCGAAATCGGCGACCCGCTTCTGGAACTCGGTCAGGTAGGTGGCGCAGATCGGGCAATGCAGCCCGCGATAGAAACAGATCACGGTGCCACGGGGCGAGGTCTCGGACGACAGGTCAAAAGCGCCGTGATCGAGCGTCGGAAGCTTCAGATCCGGGGTTTTCTGGCGGGGAACAAGCATCGGGTGTCTCTCCATTGGGACGTTGCGGCCTCTCAATATCAGATTTATGATCATCAAAATCCTGAAAATCAGACTGAAAAACCCAGATGGAACGATACGACCGACTTACGACCCTGATCGACAGGTTCAAGCTGGCTGTGAGGCCGGCGCAGGCGGACAACGCGAACCTCGTTGTTCGCACGGCCCCTGACGGCACGCCGCACCGGGCGTGTTTCCGGACGCGAGGCACCGGCTTTTCCGCGGATGAGGGTCCGGTCCTCTTCTGGGCGCTCGTCGATTGGAGCGGTGCGCAAAATCCCTTTCTGACCGCGCTCCCCGAAACGGTCGCGATTGATCTGCAGCGTGATCCGGACAGCATCGGACTGGTGCGCATGATGCAATCCGAGATCATCGGGCAACGATGCGGCGTGGACTCTGTTTTGAGCCGTCTTGGCGAAGTGCTGATCGTGCGGATGATGCGGGCGCAGATCGAGGCCGGACACACGCGCCCCGGACTTCTTGCAGGCCTCTCGGACCAGCGTCTTAGCCGGGCCATCGTCGCGATGCACGACCGTCCGGGGCAGGCATGGCGCAACGAGGATCTCGCGCTGCTCGCGGGTATGTCCCTGAGCCGGTTCGCCGAGACGTTCCTGGCGGAAGTGGGCGAACCGCCAGCCTCTTATCTTCGGCGCTGGCGGCTGACGTTGGCGCGGCAGGACATCGCGAAAGGACACCGGGTCGACGTGGTGGCGCGACGCTATGGTTTCTCTTCAGCGGAGGGGTTTTCAAGGGCGTTCAGGAAGCATCACGGCGAGACACCAATCGCGCTGCGGCGTGCGCAAATCGCAGACGTGAAGAACGAGCGTCCGGTTTAGAAGGATTGACATATCTAGGACATTTGTCCTAATTTCTGTCTGACCTTCAGGCAGGTGCCCATGACCCGAACCAAGACGCGCGACCTTATCGAGGAGAAGGCTGACGACCTGTTCTATGAGAATGGGTTCGAGGCGACATCCTTTGCGGATATTGCGGATGCGGTCGGGATTTCGCGGGGCAACTTCTACCACCACTTCAAATCCAAAGACGACATCCTTGACGCCGTGATCGACCGGAGGCTGTCAAAGACGGCACGCATGCTCGAAAGTTGGGACGCCGACAAATTGCCCAAGGCACGCATCTTGTCCTTCATTCGCATCCTGTTGACCAATCAGACGAAGATCATGGCCTTTGGCTGTCCCGTCGGTACGCTCACGACAGAACTGGCAAAGCTCGATCACATTGCGCAATCGCGTGCCGCCGAGGTGTTTACCTTGTTTCGGGACTGGTTGACCGACCAATTTCATGCGTTGGGCCATGGTGATGAGTCCGCATCTCTTGCGCTCCACCTTCTGGGGCGTTCGCAGGGCATTGCGGTCATGGCCTCTGCCTATCGCGATGAAACCTATCTGCGGGCCGAAGTGACTGCACTTGAAGACTGGCTCGACACTGTCACGACAAAACTTCGCTGAAAGGCCAAACATGTTCATTATCCTGCTCAAGTTCTCCGCGAACAAAGCCGCCGCCAAAGACTTTATGGCGGGGCACAACCAATGGATTGCAGAGGGGTTTGCCGACGGTGTTTTCCAATGCGTCGGCTCGTTGACGCCCGAAGGGGGAGGCGCGATCCTGGCCATCGGCGAAAGCCGCGAGGAGGTTGAGACGCGCGTGAAGGCCGATCCATTCGTCATCAACGATGTCGTCACCGCCGAATTCACGGAGGTGGACGTCAAAAAGACGGCGCCGGGCCTCGACGCGTTGAAAGGTTGAGCGATGGACAAGGTGGTCGCCGGGCCGGATGGCCAGCTTCGTTGTCGCTGGTGCAGTGCCGCGCCCGAATTTCTCGACTACCATGATAGCGAGTGGGGCTTTCCGGTTGTTGATGACATCCGGCTGTTTGAAAAGCTCTGTCTTGAGAGCTTTCAGTCCGGCCTGAGCTGGCGCACGATCCTGAACAAACGCGAGAATTTTCGCGCGGCTTTTGCCGGTTTCGACTACACGAAAATAGCGGCCTTCGGGGATGCGGACCGGGCGCGCCTGATGGCGGACACAGGGATTGTCCGAAACAAGAGCAAGATCGAGGCGACCATCAACAACGCGCAGCGCATGGGGGAACTGGTCGAGAAGGAAGGTTCGCTTGCGGCATTCGTTTGGCGATTTGAACCCGCGCCAGATACCCTTGCGGAGCCCCAGACCATGTCGACCTCCGCCGCCTCGCGCGCTTTGGCAAAGGAACTGAAAAGGCGGGGCTGGAAGTTCTTGGGACCCACGACGATTTTCGCGTTCATGCAGGCGACAGGGCTCATGAACGATCATGCGGAAGGGTGCGTCATTCGCGACAAGGCGGAACGTGCAAGGCAAGGCTTTGCACGGCCGCCTTGTTGAGGCCCGCCCCTGAGCGGTGGTTGGCGCAGAGGACGGTCGGAGTGAGGCCATACCGACGGGCGCTTCGCTTAACGCGGAGGCGTGAGAGCGAGCACCGCTGCCATTGCGCATGTCGTGAACGGCCCTGACCCGGTCGCGACCCCGCGTTGAATGGCGGGGTATCGCAGGTTCGGATCAAGGCCAGCGGGTCCGCTCTGGGCTGGACCCGATGCGCTCAGAGCAGCAGGACCTGCGTGCCGACCTCGACCTTGGCGAAGAGTTCCTCGATATGCTCGTTATAGAGGCCGATGCAGCCCGAAGAGGATTGCCGCCCGATCTTGCGGGTGTCGTGGGTGCCGTGAACGAGATAGGCGGGCCAGCTGAGGTAGAGCGCATGGGTGCCCAGAGGGTTGCCGGGGCCGGGGGGCATATAGGCGGGCAGGGTGGGATCGCGTTCGCGCATGGATTGGGTCGGCGTCCAGTCGGGGCCGACACGCTTGCGCACGATCTCGGTGTAGCCACGGCGCGTGAGTTCCTCGGTCATCGGAACGGAAGAGGGGTAGAGGGCGTAAGTCTCGCCATCCGGACCCCAGTAATGCAGCGCGCGGCTATCGATATCTGCCAAGAGCGCGCCTTTGCCAAGGCTGTCGAAATGGTCACGCCAATCACGGGTGACAAAGGCGGATGAATTGCGGCGGTTGGTCAGCGCGGGTTCGGCGCGCAGAATACCGGGGGTTGCAAGGGCGGCAAGGCCGGTGGCCAGAGCATGGCGGCGGGTCAGATGGCCGGATTTCACGGGAATTCATCCTCTCTGTTGTGACTGCTTGGGTGTATCTAAGGACAAACACGGTCAAAGCGAAGGGCTGGGCGGGGAAAAAGGCGCGTCACCTCACGGGATTGTCATTTCGAGGGCGGTTTGTGTCCTGATCGGGCTTTTCGCCTCAGGATTGCGCGGTGTGCGGATTCATGGTCTCATGACGGGATAAGGCGTTTTGATTTCAGCATACATATTTCAAAGGGGGCATTGCGATGCCAGAGGAACACCGGGTTGCCGTGGCGGTCATTCACGGCATGGGCAGCCAAGGCGACCGGCCGCAGGCGGCCAATGCCGTCAGCTTTTCCCGCGATCTTTACGCGGGCTTGCGCAAGCGGATGGGGGCCACGCGCTTTGACACCTTGGTCGGATGGCGCGAGATCTTCTGGTCGGACATCCTGCAAGAGCGGCAACAGCAGTATATGGATGAGGCCTTGGCGGGCGAGGCCAACTGGATGGCCTGGCGGGATTTCGTGATGCACCGGCTGGCCGATGCGGCCTCTTACCGGTGGGAGAAGGGCGATCACGCCTATGTCTATCCGGAGGTCCATGCCCGCGTGTCGAACGCCATCGCGCATCTGGAAGGGGTGACGGGTGGCCGCGCGCCGCTGATCGTGCTGGCGCATTCGCTGGGCGGGCACATCATCTCGAACCATATCTGGGATTTGCAGAAGGGGCACACGACCGCCCCCACCCCGTTTCAGCGGTTCGAGACCATGGCGGGAGTGATCACCTTTGGCTGTAATATCCCGGTCTTTACGTTCAGTTGCAGGCCCGGAGAGGTCAAAGCCATCGACCGTCCCGGCACCGCCATTCCGGCGGGCAAATGGTTCAAGCCGTGGTGGGTCAACCTCAACAGTCGCAATGACATTCTGGGAATGCCTCTGGCGGGGGCAGGCGGGGGTTATGCCGCGCTGAAAGAGCGCGGAGAGTTGCGGGATCGCTGGATCAGCGCGGGCAATGCTCTGAGCGCGTGGAACCCGCTGTCGCATAATGCCTATTGGGCGGATTCCGATGTGCATGGCTCGGTCGCGGCGATGATCGAACAGGCGATGCAGATCGGGCCGGTTGGCTCGTGAAAAAGGCCCCGGCGTGATGCCGGGGCCCTGGGCCGTGAGTGGTGGTTGAGGATCAATCCATCGGCTTGAAATTGAACTCGCCGCCTTCCTTGATGCCGGACGGCCAGCGGGCGGTCACGGTCTTGGTGCGGGTGTAGAATTTGAACGAATCCGGACCGTGCTGGTTGAGATCACCGAAACCGGATTTCTTCCAGCCGCCGAAGGTGTGATAGGCCAGCGGCACGGGGATGGGCACGTTGATGCCGACCATGCCGATATTGACACGGGCCGCGAAATCGCGCGCCGCGTCGCCGTCGCGGGTGAAGATCGCGGTGCCATTGCCGTATTCGTGGTCCATCGCCAGTTTCAGGGCTTCTTCGTAAGAGCCTGCGCGCACGGTCGACAGCACCGGGCCAAAGATTTCCTGGCGGTAGATGTCCATGTCGGGTGTCACGTGGTCAAAGAGATGCGCCCCGACAAAGAAGCCATCCTCGTAGCCCTGCAATTTGAAATCGCGCCCATCGACCACGAGTTTCGCGCCCTGTGCGATGCCTGTCTCGACAAGTCCGAGAATGCGGGCTTTGGCCTCGGCGGTCACGACCGGGCCGTAATCCACGTCGTTGCCCGCCGTGTAGGGCCCCACTTTCAGCTTTTCGATGCGCGGGACCAGCTTTTCGATCAGGCGGTCGGCGGTTTCATCACCCACGGGGACCGCCACGGAAATCGCCATGCAGCGTTCGCCTGCCGCGCCATAGCCCGCGCCGACCAGGGCATCGGCGGCCTGATCCATATCGGCATCGGGCATGATGATCATGTGGTTCTTGGCGCCGCCAAAGCACTGCACGCGCTTGCCGTTGGAGCAGCCGCGCCCGTAGATGTATTGTGCGATCGGGGTCGAGCCGACGAAGCCGATGGACTGGATCACCTCGTGATCGAGGATCGCGTCCACGGCCACCTTGTCGCCGTTGACGACCTGCAGGATGCCTTTGGGCAGGCCAGCCTCTTCCATCAGTTCGGCCAGCATCAGCGGCACGGAGGGGTCACGCTCGGACGGCTTGAGGATGAAGGCGTTGCCACAGGCCAGCGCCGGGGCGAACATCCACATCGGGATCATGGCCGGAAAGTTGAAAGGCGTGATGCCCGCCGTCACGCCAAGTGGCTGGCGCATGGAATAGATGTCGATGCCGGGGCCTGCGCCATCGGTATATTCGCCCTTGAGCATTTGCGGGGCACCGATGCAGTATTCGACCACTTCCAAACCGCGCTGGATGTCGCCCTTGGCATCCGGGAAGGTCTTGCCGTGTTCGCGGCTGAGCGCCTCGGCCAGCTTGTCCATGTCGCGGTTGAGCAGGCGGACGAATTCCATCATCACGCGGGCGCGGCGCTGGGGATTGGTGGCGGCCCATGCGGGCTGTGCGGCCTGTGCTGCGGCAACGGCCGTGTTCATTTCCTCGACGCTGGCGAGCGGGCATTTGGCCTGCACTTCGCCGGTTGCGGGGTTGAAGACGTCCGAGAAGCGCCCGGAGGTGCCCTTGACGTGTTGACCGTTGATATAATGGGTAAGCTCTTGCATCGGGATTCCTCCTCCTTGGTTGGCGGCAGGGTAGTCTTGCAAAACTCCTGCGGAAAGAGGCAATGTTCCAAAAGTGGTTTGCATTTCTGCAAAGGAAGCCGGGCATGACGCCGCATTGGGACGATATTCGCATATTCCTTGCCGTTGCCCGCTCCGAGAGCCTGTCGGGCGCGGGACGGATATTGCGGATTGACCCGGCGACGGTCGGGCGGCGCATCGCGCGGCTCGAGGAAGAGCTGGGCGCGCCGCTCTTTGCCAAATCGCCCACCGGATATGTGCTGAGCGAGGCGGGGCAACGGTTGATGGGGCCGGCGCTGCGGGCGGAAACCGCCATGCAGGAGGCCGCCGAGGAAATGGCCGGGCAGGCGGGGGGCATCGCGGGGCAGATCCGCATCGGTGCGCCGGATGGCTGCGCCAATTTCCTGTTGCCGCAGGTCTGTGCCGCGATCGGCGCGCAAAACCCGGATCTGGAAATTCAGATCGTGGCGCTGCCGCGCGTCTTTAACCTGACCCGGCGCGAGGCGGATATGGTGATCGCGGTCAGCCCACCCACGGCGGGGCGGCTGACGGTGCAGAAGATCACAGATTACCGGCTGCATCTGGCGGCAACGGTGCGCTATCTGCGCTCGCACCCGCGGATCGAGACGCTGGCAGACCTGCGCGGGCATCGGATGGTGGGCTATATCCCGGACATGATCTTTGACAAGGAACTGGATTATCTGAGTGAGGCGGGGATCGAGCGCGTGAGCCTTGCGTCGAATTCGGTGTCGGTACAGCTCAATTGGGTGCGGCAAGGCGGTGGCATCGGCGTATTGCACGATTTCTCGCTGCCCTGGACACGGGGGCTGCGCAAGGTGCTGCCCGAGCAATTCTCGCTCACGCGCAGTTTCTATCTGGTGCGCCATGCCGATGATCGGCGGCTGGAACGGCAGAACCGTTTCGCCACGGCGCTGGTCGAGGGGCTGCGCCAAGAGGTGCAGGCCCTGGAGGCGCGCACTTGACAGAAATTTTATTATAGATCACGCTGATTTTATGGACATATTCTTGCGGAGGGCCGTGTCATGCTGGTGCAGCAAATCCTGAAATCCAAGGGCGATAGCGCGGTGATCACGATCACACCGCAGACCAAGGTTTCGGAGGCGGCGCAGATACTGGCTGAGCGCCGGATTGGTGGTCTCGTCGTGTCGCGCGACGGCGATACGGTCGAGGGCATTCTGTCGGAGCGTGACATCGTGCGCAGCCTGGCGGTGCGTGGCGTGGCCTGCATGACCGAAACCGTCTCCGAGATGATGACCCGCAACCCGGTTTGCTGTTCACGGCAGGATACGTCTGATGCGGTGCTGGCGCGGATGACCGATGGGCGATTCCGTCACATGCCGGTCGTCGAGGCGGGCAAGCTGGTGGGGATCGTGACCATCGGCGACGTGGTCAAGGCGCGGCTGGAAGAGCTGGCGATGGAGAAGACCGCCCTTGAAGGCATGATCATGGGTTACTAAGCGCTTGCATTCCCTTGCACATTATTGTTGCGTGAGCAGCGATTGCAGCAATGGAGGGCCGCATGCGCATTGGTCTTTATCCCGGCACGTTCGACCCGATCACCTTGGGCCATATCGACATTATCCGTCGCGCGGCGGTGCTGGTGGACCGGCTGGTTCTGGGGGTTGCGATCAACCGCGACAAGGGGCCTCTCTTTACGCTGGAAGAGCGGGTCGAGATGATCGAGGTGGAATGTGCCAAGCTGAGCGCGCAGACCGGCACCGAGATCGTTGCGCATCCGTTCGAGAACCTGCTGATCAACTGCGCGCATGATGTGGGCGCGCAGGTGATCGTGCGCGGGCTGAGGGCCGTTGCGGATTTCGAATACGAATTCCAGATGGTCGGCATGAACCGGGCGCTGGATAATTCGGTCGAGACCGTCTTTCTCATGGCCGATGCCAATCATCAGGCGATTGCCTCGAAACTGGTCAAGGAAATCGCCCGGTTGGGCGGAGATGTGACCAAATTCGTCACACCCCCGGTGCGCGAGGCGCTGTTGGCCAAGTTTTCCTGACGCCGTTCAGGTGGGTTCCATCACCCGTGCGTGGCGCGGCGCGGGGCCGCGCCCGGAGTCGAGGTGGCGGCCCATGGCGGCGGCCACGTCCAGCATACGATTCGAAAATCCCCATTCGTTGTCGTACCAACTGAGCACGCGACACATCCGCCGCTCCATCACCCGCGTCTGATCGGTGGCAAAGATCGAGCTGTGCGGATCGTGGTTGAAGTCCGACGAGACCAGCGGGCGGGTGGTGACATCGAGAACGCCCGAGAGCGCGCCCCCGGCCGCCTGGGTCACGGCGGTGTTGATCTCATCCACGCTGGTGTCGCGCGCAGCCTCGAAGGTCAGGTCCACGACGCTGACATTGGAGGTGGGCACGCGTATGGCGGTGCCGTCGAGCCGCCCGGCAAGGTCGGGCAAGACAAGACCCACTGCGCGGGCGGCACCGGTGGTGGTGGGGATGATGTTGAGCGCCGCCGCGCGGGCGCGATAGAGGTCCTTGTGCATGGTGTCCAGCGTCGGCTGATCGCCGGTGTAGCTGTGGACCGTAGTCATGAAGCCACGGGTGATGCCGATGCTCTCATGCAGCACCTTTGCCAGGGGGGCGAGGCAGTTGGTGGTACAAGAGGCGTTCGACACGATCACGTCGGCGGCGGTCAGATCCGTGTGATTGACGCCGTAAACCACGGTGCGGTCGGCCCCCGCCGAGGGGGCAGAGACCAGCACGCGCCGCGCTCCGTTCTTGAGATGGCGGGCGGCGGCGTTGCGGTCGGTAAAAATGCCGGTGCATTCGAGCACGATGTCGACATCTGCCCAAGGCAGCGCCTCGGGGTCGCGCAAAGCGGTCACGCGCATCGGCCCGCGCCCGGCGTCGATCGTATCGGCGGTGGTGGTGATCTGGCCCCGGAAGCGGCCATGCACGCTGTCGAATTCGAGCAGGTGGGCGTTGGTTTCGACCGGGGCGAGGTCGTTGATGGCGACAACGGTGATGTCATCGCGGCCCGAGTCGAGCAGCGCGCGCAGCACGTTGCGGCCGATGCGGCCAAATCCGTTGATGGCAAGTTTCAGGGGCATGGCATCCTCCGAGAGCAATGTTAGCGCTAACAATTTAAAGCGAACATAAACGAATTTCGAAATGAGTCAATGCCGGGATAATCACAGGAGGGTTACCGCCAGAAGGCGAGATACTCGATGAGGTCGATCAGCTTGCGCCCGAGGAAAAGGGTTGCCTCGCCGTCATTCAGCCCGATATCCAGCCCGAAGGCCAGAAGGATGATCCCCCCGAGGCCGATCGCAAGTGTGTTGGTCATACCGCGAGCCTTTGCCGAATGCGTCCCACAGGGTATGCAACAGAGCCCCCCGCCGCGCAAGCCGGATCAGGATAGGAACCCCCGGCGTATCGACGCCGGGGGCAGGGGCCATCGGGATCAGTCCGTGATGGGCAGGTATATCTCGCCTTGGTCGCGGAACTTGGCGGCCATCGACTCCATCCCCTCTTTCTGGGCTTCGGCGCGGATGTCATGGCTGATCCGCATGGAGCAGAATTTTGGCCCGCACATCGAGCAGAAATGCGCCACCTTATGCGCCTCTTTCGGCAGGGTCTGGTCGTGGAAATCGCGCGCCGTGTCGGGGTCAAGCGACAGGTTGAACTGATCTTCCCAGCGGAATTCGAACCGCGCCCGGCTGAGCGCATCATCGCGGCGCTGCGCGCCGGGCAATCCCTTGGCAAGGTCCGCGGCGTGGGCGGCGATCTTGTAGGTGATCACCCCGGTTTTCACATCGTCGCGGTCGGGCAGGCCCAGATGCTCCTTGGGTGTCACGTAGCACAGCATCGCACAGCCGAACCAGCCGATCATCGCCGCACCGATGCCACTGGTGATGTGGTCATAGCCCGGCGCGATATCCGTGGTGAGCGGTCCAAGGGTATAGAACGGGGCCTCGTGGCAGCACTCCAACTGCTTGTCCATGTTCTCCTTGATCTTGTGCATGGCAACATGGCCCGGACCTTCGATCATCACCTGGCAATCCTTGCGCCACGCGATTTTCGTGAGCTCGCCCAGTGTCTCCAGCTCCGCGAATTGTGCTGCGTCATTGGCATCGGCGATCGAGCCGGGGCGCAGCCCATCGCCAAGCGAGAAGCTTACATCATACTGGCGGCAGATGTCGCAGATTTCCTCGAAATGCTCGTAGAGGAAGCTTTCCTTGTGATGATGCAGGCACCACTTGGCCATGATCGAGCCGCCGCGCGAAACGATTCCCGTGACACGGTTCACTGTCATCGGCACCATGTGCAGACGCACACCGGCATGGATGGTGAAGTAATCCACGCCCTGTTCGGCCTGTTCGATCAGCGTGTCGCGGAACACCTCCCATGTCAGATCTTCGGCCACACCATGCACCTTTTCCAGCGCCTGATAGATCGGCACCGTGCCGATGGGCACGGGGGAATTGCGGATGATCCATTCGCGGGTGTTGTGGATGTTGCGCCCGGTCGAGAGGTCCATCACCGTATCGGCACCCCAACGGATTGCCCAGACCAGCTTGTCCACCTCTTCCTCCATCGAGGAGGTGACGGCGGAGGTGCCCATGTTGGCGTTGATCTTCACGAGGAAATTGCGGCCGATGATCATCGGCTCCAGTTCCGGGTGGTTGATATTGGCGGGAATGATGGCGCGGCCCGCCGCAATCTCGGATCGCACGAATTCCGGGGTCACGTAATCGGGGATATTGGCGCCCCAGTCATTGCCATCGCGGTGGCAGGGAGAGAGTTCGCGCAGCTGGTTTTCGCGGATGGCCACGAATTCCATCTCGGGCGTGATGATCCCTGCGCGGGCATAGGCGAGCTGGGTCGGGGCCATCCCCGGCTTGGCGCGCAAGTGGCTGGGTTTCAACGGAAATTCCGGAACCAGCCGGTCGCCCTCGACAAAACCGTTGTCTTCGGGTTTGACCGCGCGACCGCTGTAATCCTCTACATCGTTCCGGGCCAGAATCCACGCCCGCCGCAGCGGCGAGAGGCCCCGCCGGATGTCGGTGACCTGGTCGGGATCGGTGTAGGGGCCGGAACTGTCATAGACCGCAAGCGGCGGCTCTCCGGCGGTCGGATGGGTCGAGATTTCGCGCATCGGCACCGCGATGTCGGGGTGCAGTTGCCCGCTGACATAGATCTTTCGTGAGGCGGGCAAGGGGCCCGTGGTCACGCTTGGGGTAATGTTCTGGGTTGGTACGTTCATTTTGGCCCTCCTCGAGTCACGTTCTGCAAAGAGACCAGATGAGCGTGGCTGGGAGGCAGGAGGGCGTCGCGATCGCCCCGGTTCGGACCGCATGAGACACCCAACCATGGTGCCGCAACGCGCCCTAGCTTCCTACGCCAGTGTCAACTGGATCAGGTTCAAAGGGTCGCGACACCGAGCAATTGCTCCAAGTCGCCTCTCAGTCCCTTGGGCGGGACTCCCCTGCGTGACGAAAGGCTACCGGGTTGCGGGTGGTCGCGCAAGCCGGAGTTTGGTGATTTTCAGATATAGGTATTGGGACAGTCGGACGAACCTGTCCGGCAGCCAAGCCACGTTGCCGCGGCTTGGCGCAGTCGCGAGGATCCGGTTATCGGTTACTGCAACCGGCCCATGGCTACGGCGACGTCGGCCATGCGGCAGGAAAAGCCCCATTCGTTGTCATACCATGCCAGAACACGCACCAGACGGTTGCCGATCACCTTGGTCTGATCGGGCGCGAAAATCGAGCTTTCCTCGGTGTGATTGAAATCGATGCTGACCTTGGGCTCGGGATCATAGCCGAGGATACCCTTCATCGCGCCTGCGGCGGCCTCGGCCACCACTTCGTTGACATCGGCCTTGGTCACGTCGCGCTTGGCCACAAAGGTCAGGTCCACCGCCGAAACATTGGGGGTGGGCACGCGAATGGCCGAGCCGTCGAGCTTGCCCGCGAGTTCCGGCAGCACTTCGCCCAATGCCTTGGCGGCCCCGGTCGAGGTGGGGATCATCGACATGGCGGCGGCGCGGGCGCGATAGAGGTCCTTGTGGCGGCGGTCCAGCGTCGGCTGGTCGCCGGTATAGGCGTGGATCGTGGTCATGATGCCGCTCTCGATGCCGATGGTTTCATTCAGGACCTTGGCCAAGGGGGCGAGGCAATTGGTGGTGCAAGAGCCGTTCGAGATCATCCGTTCGGAGGCCAAGAGCGCTTCGTGGTTCACGCCGTAGACCACGGTGCGGTCGACATTCTTGGCCGGGGCCGAGATCAGCACCTTGCGCGCGCCGCGCTCGAGGTGAGTCTTGGCCTTGGCCCCGTCGTTGAAATTGCCGGTGCATTCCAGCACGACATCGACCCCATCCCAATCGAGTTCGTTCATGTCATAGGTCGAGAACATCTGGATCGGGCCGCGCCCGAGATCCATGGTATTGCCTTCGACCGTGATCGGATGGGCAAAGCGGCCATGCACGCTGTCATAGCGCATCAGATGTGCCGCCGTTTCGATGGGGCCGGTCGCGTTCACCTTGACGACCTTGATATCGTTGCGCAGGCTCTCGGAAATATGGGCAAGCGTGGCGCGACCGATACGGCCGAAACCGTTGATTCCTACGGTGATGGTCATGGGCGACTCCTGATAGCTGACTTGGCGTTCCTATAGACGCGCCCGAGGATGCCGGAAAGCGCTAAAAGACGTTTTCCAGTTGAAATACAGGATGTTAGCGTTAACCGTTGGTGGGTTTCTGCCGGTAGCCCGGTGGTTGCGCTAACGCAGCTTGCAGGGCGTGCCGGGGGCGCGGTGACAGTTGCGCGCCATGAAAAGGGGCACCCGAGGGTGCCCCTTTGGCTGTTTTCTGATCCGTGGCTTAGAGGAAAATGAAATCCTCGACCGTCAGCTGCGCCGCCGTGATGCCCTCGACCAGGATCGTATTGCCATTCACGGTCATCTGCGCGCCCGCCGCCGTGTCGACGATATTCATCGCCGTCACGAACCCGGCCAGGCCATTGCCGCCGTTGTTGATGTTCTCAACCCCGGTGTCGGGATCGAAGCGGCGGACGAAGAAGCTGTCGATGCCATCCTCGAAATCGGTGATCACGTCTATCTCGCCCTCGAAGAAGGACGAGAACACGAACTGGTCCGCGCCGCTGCCGCCGGTGATCTGGTCATTGCCAGCCCCGGCGTTGATCGTGTCATTGCCAGCCCCGCCGTCGATGATGTCGTCACGCCCGCCGCCGGCGAGGAAGTCGTTGCCGTCGCCACCAAGGATGTTGTCATCCCCTTCGCCGCCGCCCACGCTGTCGTCACCTGCACCCGCGTCAATGGTATCCTGACCCGTGCCGCCGCCAATGTCGTCATTGCCCGCGCCCGCGTCGATCAGGTCGGTGCCGAAACTGCCGGACATGCTGTCATTGCCATCACCGCCCGAGAGCGTGTCATTATCGGCGCCACCCGCGACCACGTCATTGCCTGCGCCGCCCGAGACCGAGTCGTTGCCAAAGCCACCGCCAAGGATGTCATCGCCCTCGCCGCCGTCGAGCGTGTCATCGCCCAGTCCGCCGCCGATGTTGTCATTGCCGGTGCCGCCAATCGCCAGATCGTTGCCATCCGACGAGGAGATCCGGTCATTGCCATCACCCCCGTCGAGCGTATCGTTGCCCTCGCTGCCGCTGAGTTGGTCGTCGCCGCCGCGCCCTTCGAGCCGGTCATCGCCGCCCAAGCCGCTGAGCGTGTCGTTGAGCGCTGCGCCAAGCAGGGTGTCGTTGCCTTCGGTTCCCGTCAGGTTGAGCGACACCGGATCATCGGTTGCGACGGTCTCGGTCACCGTAGCCGGCACTTCGGCCGCCGAGTCGAAGAACGAGCTGTCGTTCGTCAGGGCAAAGTCGAGCACGGCGTTCTCGAAATTGGGAGTGCCTTCGATCAGGCCCGCATTGAGCGCCGCAGCGATCGCGGCATCCCGAACCGCGGGGTCGAGCGTATCGAGGCTGACGATCTCGCCCGGGAATTCCGGCAGATAGAAGCCATCGAGACTTTCGCCTGTGTCATAGGTAAAGAGGCTTTGCGCGTTCGAGGTGACGCGCCAATCCTCGCGGTATTGCCCGTAGAGATCGGCAAAGGCGAAGGGGCGCGCCAACACGGTGCCATCGGCGCGCGCGACGTCGTTGTCAGGGTTGCCGTCGCCGTCACCCAGCAGACCTTCGAGACGCCCCAGCAGTTCTTCGTTGAGGCGGACGTCGATGTCGACGCGCCCGTCGCGCACGATCACGCGCACCTGGCTGTCGCCATCATTGACCACGTTATCCGCACCCGCATAGACGATGATATAAGTATCGCCTTCTCGGAAGATGCGGTCATTGCCGACCGCGACAGAGCCGAAATCCTCAAGCTCGGTGGCCACGCCGTCGATATGCAGCGGGGTGGCATCATTGGCGTCGATCATCACCGCCGTGCCGCCGAGGTTGGTGGCGATGGCCTGATTGATGCTGACGTTGTCGCCCACCGGCACCATCCGCGCCTGAAGCTCGAAATCGCTGTCAGTGCCGCGCAGCAGGACGAATTCGCCCGCCGCCTGGAAATCATAGCCGACCCCGTCGAGCGTCGCCAGATGCGGATCGCCCGCGACCCAGCCGCCCGCGCCGGTCGGCGGCAACAGCGGCACGATGGATTCGACCACGCCGCCATTGCGCACGGCGAAATTCCAGA
Source organism: Roseovarius sp. (assembly GCF_027019125.1). Lineage (GTDB taxonomy): Bacteria > Pseudomonadota > Alphaproteobacteria > Rhodobacterales > Rhodobacteraceae > Roseovarius. The sequence goes on from NZ_JALUXE010000030.1 coordinate 141,626, forward strand.
TGCCGATGAGCCCGGTGTTGCCGGGGATCACATCGAGACTGAGCATGGCGTCCTGATTGCCGGATTGCGGCAGTTCGAAGAATGTGCCTTCGACGCCTGTGCCCGAGGTATAGCCGGCACGTGCCACGGTGCCGCCCAGGCCATTGACGCCGCCGCTCGCGCCACCCGTGGTCCAATTCACCTCTTCATAGCGGAACTGGATGTCGAAATCGCCGTTGCCGCGATCCGTGAGGATAAGTTGGAACGCGTTGAGCAGGTCGGTACGCCCGCTGAAATAGCCCACGTCGTCCCAGGTCACGATCAACTGGTCGCCAAGCGCGTTGAAATCCCAATGCACGAGGTTCGTGCCCTGCGAATTGCCGCCCGGAGTGGGTGTCACAACCCCGCCGCGCGTGTCGACATCGGCGAAGAAGGGCGTGATCTCGGGGTTATTGGACACGCCGGTGATCACGTCGGGGGTGAAAGCGCGGCGCGGCGCGCCAAAGGTCACGGAGCCGTTGTTGTTGATCCAGAGACCTTGGTAAACGGTGCCAAAGAAATTCAGCCCGTTCTCGAAGATCGGGGTAATATCGATCTGCGCGGTCGATCCGTCGTCGTTACGGTCCAGAAAATCCTCGCCAAAGCCGGAATCGCCGCCCAGCCCCCGGATCAGGCCGGGGCTGGTGTCGTCGGGATTGAGCAGCAGGTCGGTGCTGATGTCATCGAATTGCAGCCGCTGAATATTCAGCAAAATATCGGTGTCGCCGGTCGCGGTCTGGGTGATCGTGCGTTGATTGCTCTCATTCAATCCGACGGTGTAATCTCCGGCATTGCCTGCGAAAACTGCCGTGTCGAACCCTGCGCCACCGTCCAAAAGATCGTTGCCGCCGCCGCCGGTCAGGGTGTCATCGCCGGTATTGCCGGTGATGGTATCGTCATCGGCTGTGCCTACGAGGTTATCCGCGTCGACAGTTCCCGGTATGTTAAGGCCTTCCATGATAAAAACTCCCCAGTTTTACAATTGCCTACATAAGAAAACACCATGATCACGATTCTGTGAAGCTTTATAAATTCGGAGTTTCGTATGCAAGAATTGCAATGTCGCGACATCCAGTGCGTGACGACGCGCGTCTTGGTCCTGCTTTGGTGATCTTCTCTTTGGTGCTTCCGCTTCCTCTTGCCCCCTTCGCGCCCCTGTCCTAGAACGCCACAGATATGTCAGCCGGAGGCAGTGCCATGCTCGATCTCACCTATGAAGCGCCGAAGCCACGCGTGATTGCGGGGGCCAAGCATGATTGGGAGTTGGTGATCGGGATGGAGGTGCATGCGCAGGTCGCCTCGCGCTCCAAGCTGTTTTCCGGGGCCTCGACGCAATTCGGGGCGGAACCCAACTCCAACGTCGCCTTTGTCGATGCCGCGATGCCGGGAATGTTGCCGGTGATCAACGAATTCTGCGTCGAGCAGGCGGTGCGCACGGGGCTGGGTCTCAAGGCCAAGATCAACCTCTGGTCGGCCTTTGACCGCAAGAACTATTTCTATCCTGACCTGCCGCAGGGCTATCAGATCAGCCAGCTTTATCATCCGCTGGTGGGTGAGGGTGAAATCCTTGTCGATATGGGCCCCGGTGTCGCGCGCAAGGTGCGGATCGAGCGCATCCACATGGAGCAGGACGCGGGCAAATCCATTCACGACATGGACCCGGCGATGTCCTTTGTGGATCTCAACCGCACCGGCGTCTGCCTGATGGAAATCGTGAGCCGCCCCGACATTCGCGGCCCCGAAGAGGCCGCCGCCTATGTAACCAAGCTGCGCCAAATCCTGCGCTATTTGGGCACCTGCGACGGCAATATGCAGAACGGCAATCTGCGCGCCGATGTGAACGTGTCGATCTGCCGTCCGGGCCAGTATGAGAAATACATGGAAACGCAGGATTTCTCGCATCTCGGCACCCGCTGCGAGATCAAGAACATGAACTCCATGCGCTTTATCCAGGCTGCCATCGAGTATGAGGCGCGCCGCCAGATCGCAATTGTCGAAGCGGGCGGCACGGTGGTGCAGGAAACGCGGCTCTATGATCCGGACAAGAACGAGACCCGGTCCATGCGCTCCAAGGAAGAGGCGCATGATTACCGCTATTTCCCCGATCCTGACCTGCTTCCGCTGGAGATCGAGCAGGCCTGGGTCGATGAGATCGCGGCCAACCTGCCGGAACTGCCGGACGCCAAGAAGGCACGGTTTGTGCTGGACTTCGGTCTGAGCGAATATGACGCGAGCGTGCTGACCGCGGATCTGGCCAATGCCGCCTATTTCGAGGCGGTGGCCGAGGGCGCGGGCGATGGCAAGCTGGCGGCGAACTGGGTGATCAACGAACTCTTCGGTCGGCTCAAGAAAGAGGATCATTCGATCGAGGACAGCCCGGTCAGCCCGGCGCAACTTGCAGGTATCGTGCGCCTGATCAAGTCCGACGCCATTTCCGGCAAGATTGCCAAGGACCTTTTCGAGATCATCTATACCGAGGGCGGCGACCCCGAAGAGATCGTCGAGGCGCGCGGCATGAAACAGGTGACGGATACGGGCGCCATCGAGGCCGCCGTGGCCGAGATCATCGCCGCCAACCCCGCACAGGTGGAAAAGGCGAGAGAAAACCCCAAGCTGGCGGGCTGGTTCGTGGGGCAGGTAATGAAAGCCACCGGCGGCAAGGCCAATCCCAAGGCTGTCAATGACATCGTGATGGCGAAGCTGGGGCTGTAAAGACCCCGGCGCTGCGGTCGCGGCACCTCTGTCCGCGACTGCACTTCTGCAGCGCTCAGCTCTTCGGAACCTCGATATTGATCGTCAGCGACCGGCGGAACATGTCGGGGCGGGGGGCCTTGATCGGCTCAACGGCGTGCCAGGAATTGAAGGTCTTGACGAAAATCATGCATTGGTTCGAGTTGAACTCGTAACAATCGAGCGTGTCTACCTCTTCGAATGGCAAAAATGTGTTGCGGAAGTTGAAGCTGCGCCTCTTGTCCTTGGGCCAGACAACCGAAGTGCCGCCGCCATATTCCGGCTTCCATTCGCCCGGGGCGACCATCGACACGACCACGGTGATCAGCTTGGCGGGCGCGTCGGTATGCGGCAGGATCGAGCCGCCATCGCCCGGCATCATCGAGAATTCAAAGCGCGAGCGCAGCGGGATCTTGCGCCGCTCGACCAGGGCCGCGCCGCAGAGCGCCTCGGTCAGGCGAAGGCCAAGGCGCGCGCCGGGCGTGTTGGTCAGCACCATCTTGCGGCCAAGGTCGAGGTCGATGTTATGGCTGGCCAGAAAATCGACGATGCCGCGCACAAAGCGTTCGCTCTTTACCTCGTCGTGAAAGCGTTTCCAGACCGGGTTCGACTTGATGAAGTCGTGGTATTGCTTGGCGTTATTCACCTCGGACAGGGAATATTTGTTGCCCAGCTTGGGCATGAACTGAAACCGCTCGGTGTCGGGCCAGTTGTCCAGCATCTCTTGGTAGAGATCGGCGTCAAACACCGGCTTGGCAAAGGCAATGGGAAAGGGATCGTGGCGGACATCGGCGCCGTCGAGATTGAACATCATCGGGTGTCTATCCTTGTTCGCGCGGCAAGGGGGTCAGGCTGCGCCCGGTTTACAGATCGCATTATGCGCAATCAATACCGGAACAGCGCCGTGCGCAAGTTTACGCAGGCCGATATGTGGCGGCGGCGGGCTGTTTCGTGCATGTTTGGGAATTGCATCGCTCTGGCATTGCTCTATTCCTTGGACGGATCCGCAGGGACAAGAGGAGGTGCGCGATGGGATGGATGAAGGATGAGGCCGGGTTGGAGAAATGCGCCGCAAATTTCGTGGCGCTGACGCCGCTGTCGCATCTGAGGCGCGCGGCGCATCTCTTTCCAACCCGTGAGGCGCTGGTATATCGCGGCACGCGGCGCACGTATGCGGAGTATCACGCGCGGGTGTCGCGGTTGGCCTCGGCCTTGGTCAAGCTGGGGATCGAACCCGGCGATGTGGTGGCCACGCTGCTGCCCAATATCCCCGCCCATTGCGAGGCGCATTTCGGCGTGCCCGCCTGCGGTGCGGTGCTCAACGCGATCAACACGCGGCTCGAGGCCGATACCATCGCCTATATTCTGGACCATGGCGGCGCGCGTGTCGTGCTCTGTGATCCGCAATTCCTGCCCACGCTGGCGCAGGCGATTGAATTGATGGAGGGGCCGCCGCCGGGCGTGGTCGAGGTGGCCGATGATGCGGCGGGGGTCCATGCCCACGGGCATTATATGGAATACGAGGAACTGCTGGCCTCTGGCGATCCCGATTTTGCGTGGATCATGCCCGAGGATGAATGGGAGAGTTTGGCGCTCAACTATACCTCGGGCACCACCGGGCGGCCCAAGGGGGTGGTCTATCACCATCGCGGCGCGTATCTGATGACCATGGGCACGGTCGTGAGCTGGCAATTGCCGCGCTATCCGACCTATCTGACCATCGTGCCGCTCTTTCATTGCAACAACTGGAACCATGTCTGGTTGATGCCGATGCTCGGCGGGCGGGTCGTGTGCTGCCGCGACGTGACGGCGCACGCGATTTACGATGCGATTGCAGACGAGGGGGTGACACATTTCGGCGGTGCGCCCATCGTGCTCAACATGATCGTCAATGCCAAGGAGAGCGAGCGGCGCAAGTTCGACCATGTGGTGGATGTCTTCACCGCCGGGGCCCCGCCGCCCGCAGCAACGCTGGCGGCGATCGAGCCGTTGGGCTTTACCGTGATGCAGGTCTATGGCCTGACCGAGACCTATGGCCATGTCACCGAATGTCTGTGGCAAGACGACTGGAACGCCCTGCCTGAGGAGGAGCGCTATACGATCAAGGCGCGCACCGGCGTTCTGATGCCGATGATGGAGGACATCACCGCGATGGACCCCGAAACCATGGCGCAAATCCCGATGGACGGCGAAACCTTGGGCGAGATCATGATCCGGGGCAATTCGGTGATGAAAGGGTATCTCAAGAACCCCGAGGCGACCCAGGAGGCGTTTCGCGGCGGGTATTTCCATTCGGGCGATATCGCGTTCCAGCATCCCGACGGCTATCTCAAGATTGCGGACCGCGCCAAGGACATCATCATATCGGGGGGCGAGAACATTTCCTCGGTCGAGGTTGAGGGGGTGCTGATGCGCCATCCCGCCGTGCTGCTCTGTGCCGTTGTGGCCAAGCCGGATGAGAAATGGGGCGAGGTGCCTTGCGCCTTCGTCGAGTTGAAGGACGGGGCCAAGGCGAGCGAGGCCGAGTTGATCGCCTTTGCCCGCGAGCGGCTGGCAGGGTTCAAGACGCCCAAGGCGGTGGTGTTTCAGGAATTGCCCAAGACATCCACAGGCAAGATCCAGAAATTCGAACTGCGCCAGAGTGCCCGCGCTTTGTGACGGATCGGGTCGTGTCATGCCTTTGACACGACCCGCCGCTTAGCTCACGCGGCGGCTTGCCTGCATGGGCCGCGCGGGCGTGACAGGAGAGTTGCCGGATGAAGATCGAGAACCGCATCTTTGACGACTTGCAGGTGGGCGACAGCCAGAGCCTCCGACGGCTCTGCACGCAGGATGATCTGTTGGTGTTTGCCAATGTGTCGGGCAATCACAACCCGATGCATCTGTTCGATCTGGATGGCGATGGCGATGGCCAGCCCGAAGCCTTTGTGCCGGGGATGTTTCTGGGGTCGTTGATTTCTGCCGTTCTGGGCACGCTCTTGCCGGGGGCGGGGACGCTCTACCGCGCGCAGAGCCTTGTGTTTCACAACCATGCCCATGCGGGCGACGAGGTGGAGAGCCGCGTCACGGTGACGGACCGCAACCCGCGCGACATGACCGTGACCTTGGCCACCGAGGTGCGGCGGTTGCGCGACGATGCGCTGATCGTGTCGGGTGTGGCGGTGGTCGAGGCCCCGCGCCGCAAGCTGAACTATTCCAGCCACGATCTGCCGGGTCTGATCGTGCAGCGACACCGGCATTTCGAAAAGCTGCTGAGGCAGGCTGAGCCATTGGCGGCGCTGGTGACGGCTGTGGTCTGCCCGGAAGAACCCAATTCTCTGGGCGGCGCGCTGCGGGCGCGGGCGCACACGCTGATCGCGCCCATTCTGATTGGAGATCCGGATCGGATCGCTGCGGCGGCGCAGACGCTGGGCGCCGATCTGACGGGGATCGAGATCATCGCCGAACCGAACCCGGACGCTGCCGCGCGGCGCGCGGTGGCGCTGGTGCAGGCGGGGCGGGCAGGGGCGGTGATGAAGGGGCATTTGCACACCGATCACCTGTTGCGCGCGGTGCTGGACAAGGCCGCGGGTCTGCGCGCGGGGCGGCGTCTGAGCCATGTTTTCGTGATGGATGTGCCGGGGCTGGCGCATCTCTTGCTGGTGACGGATGCGGCGATCAACATAACACCTGACCTGCGCGCCAAGGTGGATATTGTGCAGAACGCGATTGACCTGGCGCTCAGCCTTGGGATCGAGACACCCAAGGTGGGGGTGCTGTCGGCGGTCGAGACGGTCAACCCCGATTTGCCCTCGTCGATCGACGCCGCTCTCTTGTCCAAGATGGCGGAGCGGGGGCAGATCACCGGCGGCCTGGTGGATGGGCCACTCGCGATGGATAACGCAGTTGATCTGGCGGCTGCGCGGACCAAGGGGCTGTCTTCGGCGGTGGCGGGGCGGGCGGATATTCTGGTGGTGCCCAACCTCGATGCGGGCAACATGCTGGCCAAGCAACTGACCTATCTGAGCCATGCGGAAGCGGCGGGCGTGGTTCTGGGGGCGCGGGTGCCGATCATCCTCAATTCGCGGGCGGATGATGATATGGCGCGGCTGGCGTCCTGTGCGGTGGCCGCACTGCATCACGCGCGGCTGACCGGGCAGGTCTGAGCGCTTAGAGCGTCTGTGCGGGCAACCAGACGGTGAATTCCGCGCCCCCCTCTGTGCGGTTGCGCGCGGTGATGCGGCCGCCCGCCTGCTGGATCAAGGTTTGACTGACCGAGAGGCCAAGCCCCGTGCCCTCGCCCTGTTTGGTGGTGAAGAACGGATCGAACACCAGCGCCAGTTTTTCCTCGGGGATGCCCGGCCCGTTGTCGGCCACGATGAGCGCGGCACCGGGATGTCCGTCGCGCAGCGCGGGGCGGGTGGTCAGGATAAGATGCCCCTCGGTCTGCATGGCTTGGGCCGCGTTGGTCACGAGGTTGATGATCACCTGCTGCAATTCGCCCGGATTGATCCGCACCGGGGGCGTATCGGCATGGGTGTCGAGCGTCACCTGATGGCCCGCCTTTGTCACCACATGATCCACCAGAACCAGACAATCACGCAGGACGGCCGCCAGATCGACATCTTCTTCAAACGTGCCGAATTCGCCGGGGCGGGCGAATTGCAGCAATTTGCCCACGATGGCGGTGATGCGCCCAATTTGACGGTCAATCAGATCGAGCTCGGTTTTTACCGGCTCGGTCTGCGCGCCAAGGGTCTGGCGGATCACATCGAGATTGCCCTGAATGACCGCCGCAGGATTGTTGATCTCATGCGCAACCCCTGCGGTGATCTCGCCGATGGAGGCGAGTTTCTCGGACATCACCAGTTGCTGATACGTGGTTTCCAGTTTTGCATTGGCCTCGCGCAGCTCGGCGGTGCGGGCCTCGACGCGGGCGTTCAGGTCCTCGTTCCAGGCGCGCAGGGCGCGGTCGCGCTCCTGCACCTGATCGAGGAGCGTATCAAGATGGGCGGCCACTGTGCCGATCTCGTCGCGGGCGGCCACCGGGCCGATGCGCGCGGTCATGTCGCCGGCTTCGACCTCTTCCATGGTACGGGTCATGCGTTCGAGGGGGGCAAAGATATTGCGCGCAAGCCGCAGAAAGAGCGGCGCGCTGACCGCCAGAACCACCAGAAAGGCCGCAAGCACCAAGAGATAGGCGCGCCGCTTGGCGGCATCGAACGGCGCCTGAAGAAAGCCGACATAGAGCATGCCCACCCGCTTGCCAAAGCTGTCGGTCAGCGGGCGATAGGCCGAGATATACCAGTCATTGACCACAAAGGCGCTGTCGAGCCAGGTCTGCCCCTGATCGAGCACGATCGAGCGCACCGCCGCCGAGACCCGCGTGCCAAGCGCCCGCTCACCCGCGAAGAGGCGGACATTGGTCGAGATGCGCACATCCTCGAGAAAGAGCGTGGCGGTGCCCTGCCGGTCGCCCGCGCGACCGGTGTCGCGGTAAACCAGCGCGTTGATGGTGTCGATGAAGTCAAGGTTGCGGTTGAGCAGGAGGCCGCCCACCAGCACGCCCTCTGCGTCCGGCGTGGTGACGGGGGTGGCGCTGTGCACCACCATGCCGCGATCCTCGGTCTGGCGGGTGGTCGGCTGGGCGGCACGGGTGGCAACCAGGGCCACGCGCGCCCGCATCGCAAGGGCCACGCCGGTATCGGGCAGCGCCAAGAGGTCGCGCGGCGTGAAGATGTCGATCTCGGTCGCGGGTTGGCCGCGCGTGGCGGTGGCGATCACCGGCCAGTCATTGCCGCGTTTGCGGGCCTCTCGGATCGGCAGGAAATACAGGAAATCAAGGCCGAGCGCGCGGCGGTTCTGGTCCAGAAAGCCGGGCAGGTCGGCAGGGGTTGTGCGCGACACCTCGTCGAACCGCAGCGAGCGCGCAAGGCTTGTGACCTCGGATCCGGTGCTGGTCAGCAGGCGTTGCAGATATTGATCGGCGATGCGCAGATCGCTTGCCACATTGGTGATGAGCAGGTTGTCATAATTGGCCGACCAGCGATTGATCGCCACCAGCAACAAGAGCGGCATCAGCACCGCCAGCGGCAAAAGTGCGAGGATCAGCAATCGCAGCCGGACGGATGTCATGAAACGGTCGGACCCCTGTTGAGGAGCCCGACCATAGGTCAATCACGCAGGTCGCGCAATCGCGCAGGACCGCAAGGTCTCAGTTCCAGCCCACTTCGTTGAAGATGGCCTGCGCCTTGGCGGCATTCGCCCCGAAGGAGGCGGTCGGCGTGGTGCTGTCCGGCTTGAACTCACCCAGCTTGGCCACGTTCTCGCCGATGTCGACCCCGGCCAGAACCGGGTATTCGTTGTTGCCATTGGCGAATTGCGCCTGCGCGGTTTCGCTGGCAAGGAATTCGAGCAGGGCGAGCGCCTCTTCGGGATTGGGCGCGTTCACGGCGATCCCGGCGGCGACGAGGTTCATATGCGCGCCGCGGTCGTCCTGGTTCGGCCAGACCCAGCCGATGCTGTCGATGTCGCTGCTCAGACCGTCCACGTCACCGGCAAGGCCACGGGCGAAATAGTAGGTGTTGGACACGGCGATATCACACTCGCCCGACACGATGCCGCGCAACTGGTCGGTATCTCCGCCCTCGGGGGCACGGGCCATGTTGGCGACGATGCCCGCCGCCCACTCCTTGGCCACGTCTTCGCCATGCACTTCGATGATCGAGGCCAGCAGCGACTGGTTATAGACATTCGAGGACGAGCGGATACAGATCTGCCCCTTGAACTTGGGATCTGCCAGTTCTTCATAGGTCTGGGGCGGGTTTTCGACCCGATCCTTGGCGTAGAAAATGATGCGCGAACGCTGCGAGAGACCGGTCCAGAGGTTGTCCGGGTGGCGCAGGTTGGCCGCGACATTGGCCTCGATCAACTCCGACGAAAAGGGCTGCAGCAGGCCTTCGTCCACCGCGCGCGAGACATTGCCGACGTCCACGGTCATGAACACATCCGCCGGGCTGTTGGTGCCTTCGGCCTTCATGCGTTCGATCAATTCGGCCTCTTTGCCTTCGATCCGGTTTACTTTGATGCCGGTTTCCTTGGTGAAGGCCTCGTAGAGCGCATCGTCCGAATCGTAATGACGGCTGGAGTAGAGATTGACCTCTTGCGCCAAAGCGGGGGCTGTCAGGGCAAGCAGAGCGGTCACGCTCAGGGCGGCTTTGATCGGGTGCATCGAAGTTCCTTTCGAGATGTCCGAGTGATTTGATGGGGTATCTCTCGTATTTCTGACAAAAAGAGTCAATAGACTATTCCGACTATTTTAGTCGGATGCCTGCCCGAGGTGGCGCAGCCCGCTGCCAATCAGCGCGGTCGCGGCAAAGATCAGGGCCGCGACGCAGACGATTGTGGGGCCGGTGGGCGTGTCTGCGTGAAAGGAAAGCTGCAAACCGCCCAAGGCAGAGCCGCCGGCAATCAGCGTGGCGATGGCGGCCATGCGTTCGGGTGTCGTGGCAAGGGGCCGCGCGGCGGCGGCGGGCACGATCAGCATGGCGGCGATGAGCAGCACGCCCACCACCTTGATCGCCACCGCCACCACCACCGCGAGCGCCAGGGTGAGCACAAGCTGTTCGCGGCGCGGGTCGATGCCTGCGGACCATGCCAGATCGGGGCTGAGCGTCGTGGTCAAGAGCGCCTGCCAACGCCAGGCCAAGAGGCTGAGCACAAGCGCCGCACCGCCCCAGATCACCAGCAGGTCGCCCCGGCTGACCGCCAGAATGTCGCCAAAGAGATAGGCCATGAGATCAATCCGCACGCCCGAAAGAAACGACACCGCGACAAGACCAAAGGCCAGCGCGGAATGCGCCAGAACGCCCAGCATCGTATCCATGGCAAAGCCGCGCCCCGAGAGGGTCGAGACCGTGGTCGCCATGATCAGCGACATGGCCAGCGCGCCGACAAAGACCGATATGGAAAACGCCAGCGCCATCGCGACGCCCAGGATGGCCGCATGGGCCGTGGCGTCACCGAAGTAGGCCATGCGCCGCCAGACGACAAAGCTGCCCAAAGGGGCGGCGGCGAGCGCCACACCGAGACCGGCAAGGGCGGCGCGGACCATGAAATCATCCAGCATCATTCGGCGGCCTCGTGGCTGTGTTTGTGGTCATGGTCGTGGTCATGGTTATGATCGTGATCGTGATCATGGGCGTGGTTGTGTTCATGCCGGTAGAGCGCCAGCGCGCCTTGGGTGCCGGTGCCGAAAATCGCGCGGTATTCCTCGGCCTGGGCGACCACCTCGGGGTGGCCTTCGCAGCAGATATGCCCATTGAGGCAGATCACCCGGTCCGACGCGCTCATTACGACGTGGAGTTCATGGCTGACCATCAGCACCCCGCAGTTCAGCTCGCGCCGCACCTCTTCGATGCGCCGGTAAAAGGCGGCAGAGCCGGGTTGATCGAGACCCTGCGTGGCCTCGTCGAGAATGAGCAGATCCGGCTTTTCCAAAAGCGCGCGGGCGAGAAGCACGCGCTGAAACTGTCCACCAGAGAGGTCAGCCATCTGCCGGTCGCGCAAATCCGGCAAGCCCGCCTGTTCGAGGGCCGCGCGCGTGGCCTCTGTCGGGTGCCGCCGGGGCAGGCTGAGGAATCGGGTGACGGTCAGCGGCAGCGTCGGGTCGATATGGAGTTTCTGCGGCACATAGCCGATGCGCAGACCGGGGCGGCGGATGATCTCGCCGCGCGCCGGTTTCTGCGCCCCGATGAGGGCACGCAGAAGCGTGGATTTGCCCGAGCCGTTGGGGCCGACGATGGTGACAATCTCGCCCCGGTCAAGCGCAAGACTGACATTGGAGAGAACGGTGGTGCGGCCAAAGCGGACGCTCAGCCCCTTGGTTTCGATCAGGCGCATGGGTGGACGCTCTCGCGGCATTGCGGGCAGAGGCCCATCGCCTCGACCACCGCCTGTTCGATGACAAAGCCCGAGTCGGCGGCGGCGCGCCCCAACATGCCCTTCGAGGGCTCGGCATGGGCCTCGGCCACCGCGTCGCATTGGCGGCAGATGAGGAACGCAGGCGTGTGATCCTGTCCCGGGTGGGTGCAGGCGATAAAGGCATTGAGGCGCTCGATCTTGTGCACAAAGCCGTTGGACACAAGGAAATCGAGGGCGCGATAGGCGACGGGCGGTTGCGATCCCAGTCCTTCGTCGCGCAGGGTGTCGAGGATTTCATAAGCGCCCATGGCGCGATGCTCGCTGAGCAGGATCTCCAGCACGCGGCGGCGGACGGGGGTGAACTGCAGCTTGTGGCGCGCGCAATGCGCTTCGACCGCGGCGAGGGCATCGCGCACGCAGCCCTTGTGGTCATGCGCTTCGAATCCGATCGTGTCCATCCGCCCTCCATCCGTCTGTTTCGTTGGATCATTTGGGGGTTGATATGTTATATGGTTACATTTATCAAGCGACCTTGAGTGTTATGATATTACATATGGAGACTGCTATGCCGATCCGCTTTCTTGCCCCTCTCGGCCTTGGGTTGACGCTTGCATCGGGTGCCATGGCCGACGCGCCACGGGTCGCCACGGATATCGCGCCGGTTCATTCTCTGGTGGCGCGGGTGATGCAGGGGGCGGGTGCGCCCGATGTGCTGGTGCGCCCCGGCGCCTCGCCGCATGGTTACGCGATGCGCCCCTCGGAGGCGGCGGCGCTGGAGGCGGCCGATCTGGTGTTCGGGATGGGGGAGGGGCTGACGCCCTGGCTGGAGGGGGCGATCGATTCGCTCGCGGCAGAGGCGCATGTGGTCGCGTTGCTGGGGGCAGCGGATAGCCGCGTTCTGCCGTTCCGGGAAGGGGTGGAGTTTGCAGCGCATGATCATGGCGACGACCATGCTGAGAAAGAGCACGCGCACGACGCGCACGCCGAGAAAGAGGCGGGGCATGAGGAGGCGCATACCCATGACCATGACCACGGGCATGAGGACGCGCACGCCCATGACGGTGCCGATCCGCACGCATGGCTGGATCCCGCCAATGCGACGGCCTGGTTGGGCTTGATTGCCGAGGAACTGGCAGAGCATGACCCGGCCAATGCCGCGCTCTATGCCGCCAATGCCGAGACCGCTGCGGCGGAAATCGCGGCCCTGAGCGCCGAGATTGCCGCGCAACTGGCCCCTGTGCAGGACACACCTTTCTTGGTCTTTCACGATGCCTATCAGTATTTCGAGGTGGCCTTTGGTGTGACGGCGGCGGGCGCGATTGCGCTCAGCGATGCCGTGGCGCCGGGACCGGCCCGGATTGCCGCGTTGCGCGAGATGGCCGAGGCGCGCGGCGTGGCCTGCGTCTTTTCCGAGCCGCAGTTTGATCCCAAGCTGGTCGAGACCGTGTTTGGCGATGTGGCGGCACATGGCGTGCTTGACCCGATGGGGAGCCAGGTGGCGATGGGGCCGGGGCATTACCCGCAAATGCTGCGCGAGATGGCCGGGGCGATGGTGGCCTGTCTGGGCGGGGCAAGCTGAGGCAGCGCCGCCCCTGACAAATGCGTCAAAACGCAGCGTAAAACTTGCGTGATCCTGATTTCCCGCACATTCTGCTGCGAACGGGAGAAACCCGCGCCGGGAACGCGGGACAAGCCAGGGAGGAAACGAACAGATGGCGTTCACGACGCGACAGGATGCGCTCGACATCCAGAATGAAATGCCGTGGGCGGCGCGCGAGCGCCCCCAGACGATCTATCAGATGTTGAGCCAGGTCGCGGGGCGCTTTCCGAACCGGCCTGCGATCAGCTATCAGCTCTTTTCCGGGGCCACGGACAAGGCCCAAACCCTCACATGGCAGCAGTTTCACGATCAGTGCTGTCAGGCGGCCAACCTCTTTCGCAGCCTCAAGCTGGGCGAGGGCGATGTGGTGGCGCTGGTATTGCCCAACTGTCTGGAAACGGCGGTGGCAACCATCGGCGGCATGATCGCGGGCATCGTCAACCCGATCAATCCGCTGCTTGAGCCGGAACAGATCAGCGCCATCCTGCGCGAGACCGGGGCCAAGGTGGTGGTCACGCTCAAGGCATTTCCCAAGACCGACATCGCGCAAAAGACCGCCGAGGCGGTGCGCCATGCCCCCAGCGTGCATACGGTTTTGGAGATCGACCTCAACCGCTATCTGACACCGCCCAAAAGCTGGATCGTTCCCCTCGTGCGGCCCAAGAACCCGGTGCAGCACCATGCCGATTGCATGGATTTCAACAAGGCGATTGCACGTCAGCCCAAGAGCCTCAGCTTTGCCGACAGCAAGGGCGACCGGGTGGCGGCCTATTTCCACACGGGCGGCACCACCGGCATGCCCAAGGTCGCGCAGCACAAATATTCCGGCATGATCTACAACGGCTGGATCGGTCACACGCTGCTCTTTACCGAGCAGGACAATGTGATGTGCCCGCTGCCGCTGTTTCACGTTTTCGCCTGCCACGTGATCCTGATGGCCATGATCAAATCGGGCGCGCATGTGGTCTTTCCGACACCAGCGGGCTATCGCGGCGAAGGCGTGTTCGACAATTTCTGGAAGCTGTGCGAGCGCTGGAAGATTTCCTTTATCATCACCGTGCCTACGGCCGTTTCCGCGCTGATGCAGCGCAAGGTGGATGCCGACCTGTCCACGGTCAAGAACGCGTTTTCCGGCTCGGCCCCGATGCCTCTGGAGCTTTTCAACCGGTTCGAATCGGCAACCGGCATCGCGGTGATCGAGGGCTATGGCCTGACCGAGGCGACCTGCCTTGTCTCGGCCAACCCGCCCGCAGGGGAAAAGAAGGTGGGTTCGGTCGGTGTGCCGTTCCCCTATACGGATGTGCGGATCATCAAGGGCACGCCAGATGGGCCGATGGATTGCGCAGTGGATGAGGTGGGCGAAATCTGCATCTCGAATCCGGGCGTCTTTGCGGGCCATACCTATACCGAGGGCGACAAGAATCGCGATCTCTTTTACCATGGGGAGTACCTGCGCACCGGTGACCTGGGTCGGATTGATGCGGATGGCTATCTGTGGATCACAGGGCGCGCCAAGGATCTGATCATCCGGGGCGGGCATAATATCGACCCCGCCGAGATCGAAGAGGCGCTGATGGTGCACCAGGCGGTGGCGATGGCCGGGGCCATTGGCCAGCCGGATGCGCATGCGGGGGAAATTCCCTGCGCCTATGTGGAACTGGTGGCCGGGGCCACGGTGACGGGCGAGGAACTGCTCGAGCATTGCAAGCTGCATGTGCATGAGCGGGCAGCAGTGCCCAAGCATGTCGAGGTCTTGCCGGAACTGCCGAAAACGGCGGTGGGAAAGGTCTTCAAGCCTGATCTGCGCAAACTGGCGATTACGCGAATCTATAACGGCGCTTTGGAAGAGGCGGGGATCGCCGCCCGTGTGACAAGCGTGGTCGACGACAAGAAACGCGGGCTGGTGGCGAAGGTTTCAGGCTCTGCCAGTGCCGAGGGCGAGGCCGTGGGGCATGTTCTGGGCCAATTCGTGCGGCCCTGGGACTGGGCGGAGTAGATCCCGCCCGGACGACCCTGGAAGATCACGCCCGCCCGCACAGCGCGAGGCGGGCGAGGCGCAGGATTTCAATGACATAGCGATCCTGTGGCCAGTCGCAGAGGCGCGTCAGCTGCTCCCATGTGGGGATCGACAACAGGGTCCACAGAAGGTCGGTCGCGTCTTTCTGTTCCTTGATCAAGACGCCATCGCGGGCGAGGGCGGCCACAGCCGCCGCGCATCCTTCGCGCATGTCGGCCATTCTTTCATGCCATGCTCCGGCTGCGTCGGCATCGGTTTCGCTCATGATCATGAGGGTTTTCGCGACGCCGAATATCTTGGGGATGTAATTGCCCCAAGCCGTGACAAAGGCCGCCAGCCGGTCCTCACCCGAGGTTGCGGCGCGGCTGGCTGACAACATGTCCTGAACACCAAAGACCTCGTCCTGATGCCTGGTTGTTGCGATGAAAAGCTCTGTCCTGTTGGGGAAATGCAGGTAGAGCGCCTGTCGGCTGACCCCGGCGGCCTTGGCTATGTCGGACATGCGCGCTGCGGTGCCGGGGTTTGAGTCCAGAAGTTTCCACGCGGCGGTGAGGATACGTTCGCGGGTGCTCGGATTTTCTCTTGACACAGTGTAAAGTCTCCGTTTATTGACATCGTGTAAATTTACACAGTGTAAAGTCAATGGAGAATAAGATATGACGCGTAAAATATTCATCTGGGTGGCCCATCCCCGCGCCACGTCCTTTTGTTCCGGGCTGGCCGATGCCTACCAGGCAGGGGCCGAAGCGGGCGGTGCCACCGTGCGGCGGATGGACCTGAACGACATGCGGTTCGACCCCCATTTCGAAGGCTACGGGGCGGATGTTCCGGCGCTCGAAGCTGATCTGGTCACATGGCAGGAAAACATCGCATGGGCCGATCACCTGATGATCGTGCATCCCTATTGGTGGGGGGCGATGCCCGCGCGGGCCAAGGCGGTGCTCGACCGTGCGCTGACCTCTGGCTTTGCCTTCAAGTATCACGCGCGGGGGATGGGCTGGGAGAGGCTGTTGACCGGGCGCACGGCGGATGCCCTGATCACGTCGGACACGCCGACGCTGATCGACACGCTTTTCTACCTCAAACCGCCGCGGCGGGTGATCCGCAATCAGGTGCTGAAGTTTTGCGGGATCAAGCCGCGCAAAGTGGTGCAGTTTGGGTCGGTCAAGATGGCAGAGGAGGCCAAACGCGCCCGCTGGATCGAGCGCGCCCGCACCATGGGCCGCACGGCGGCCTGAGCACGCTCCAACCAGAAAACAGGAGAAGATGACGATGACAAATCTGTTGGAACTGACGATCTTTGGTGGGACTGCCGTGGGAATGGCGCTTGTTTCGGGTGTTTTTCTTGCCTTCTCGGACTTCGTGATGCGGTCGCTGCGACGGGCGAGCCCGACCGTCGGCATTGAGGCCATGCAGCTGATCAACCGAGAGGTTTATGGCTCGGCCTTTCTTGTGGCCCTCCTGGGGCTGGTGCCGGTGTCTGGGGTGCTCGCGGTTTATGCGGTGCTGCGCATTGAGGGGCTGGCATCCGGCTGGTTTGTCGCTGGGGCCGCGATCTATGGGATTGGGGTCGTGCTGGTGACGATGCTGGGCAATGTGCCAATGAACCGGCGGCTTGACCTGATGGCGGCCGAGGCGGTGGAGACGCGGGACTATTGGCAGCACTATGCGCGACGCTGGACCCGTCTCAACCATCTGCGCACTCTGGCCTCGGCACTGGCTGCGGCGGCGTTTGTCGCGGGCACGGTGCTGTTGGTCTGAAATGGCATCCCCTCGCCTTGGAGCCAAGGCGAGGGGCAGGTGTCACTGTCAGGAGACGTCCTTGTAGCTGACCTCGCGCGCGTCGCTGCCGGTCTTTTCGCGGCGCACGAGCAGGCGGTTGAGGGCATGGACATAGGCCTTGGCCGAAGCCACGACCGTATCGGTATCCGCCGATTGGCCCATCACGATGCGCCCCGCCTCTTCCATGCGCACCGACACGGTGGCCTGTGCATCCGTGCCCTCGGTCACGGCATGAACCTGATAGAGCTGCAACCGCGCCTCATGCGGAAAGAGCGCCTTGACCGCATTGAACGTGGCATCCACGGGCCCGTCGCCGGTGGCCTCGGTCGAGACCTCGCGCCCGTCGATTTCCATGGTCAACGTCGCCTGTTGCGGGCCCTCGGTGCCGCAGATCACGCGCAGATGCTTGATCTGCAAGCGATTGTTCTCGGAATCCACACCTGCATTGACGAGCGCCACGAGATCGTCGTCATAGATCTCCTTCTTGCGGTCGGCCAATTCCTTGAAGCGGACGAACACATCGTTGAGCTGGTTGTCGGCCAAGTCATAGCCCAAATCCTTGAGCTTGGAGCGCAAGGCGGCACGGCCGGAATGTTTGCCCATGACGATATTGGTCTCGGTGAGACCCACATCCTCGGGGCGCATGATCTCGAAGGTTTCGGCGTTCTTGAGCATGCCGTCCTGATGGATGCCGGATTCATGCGCAAAGGCGTTCTTGCCGACGATGGCCTTGTTGAACTGCACCGGAAAGCCCGAGACGGCGGCAACTCGACGCGAGATGTTCATCAGCTTGCGGGTGTCGACGCCGGTTTCATAGGGCATGATGTCGCCGCGCACCTTGAGGGCCATCACCACCTCTTCCAACGCGGTGTTGCCCGCGCGTTCGCCAAGGCCGTTGATGGTGCACTCGATCTGGCGCGCGCCGCCCGCGACGGCGGCAAGGGCATTGGCCGTGGCCATGCCCAGATCGTTGTGGCAATGGGTGGCAAAGATCACATCATCCGCCCCCGGCACGGTTTCGATCAGACGGCGGATGAGCGAGGCGGATTCCTCGGGCGCGGTATAGCCCACGGTATCGGGGATATTGATGGTGGTTGCCCCCGCCTTGATCGCGATTTCCACCACGCGGCAGAGGTAATCCCATTCGGTGCGGGTGGCATCCATCGGCGACCATTGCACATTGTCGCAGAGATTGCGCGCATGTGTCACCGTCTCGTGGATACGCTCGGCCATCTGGTCGCGGTCGAGATTTGGGATCGCGCGATGCAGCGGCGAGGTGCCGATGAAGGTATGGATGCGCGGGCGGGCGGCGTGTTTCACTGCCTCCCAGCAGCGGTCGATATCCTTGAAATTGGCACGCGCAAGGCCGCAGATCACGGCGTTCTTGGAGTTCTTCGCGATTTCGCTCACGGCGTTGAAATCGCCCTCGGAGGCGATGGGAAAGCCCGCCTCGATGATATCGACGCCCATGTCATCGAGCAGCCCGGCGATTTCGAGCTTTTCGGCATGGGTCATGGTGGCGCCGGGGCTTTGTTCGCCGTCGCGCAAGGTGGTGTCGAAGATCACCACACGGTCTTTGGTGCTGTTGGTCATGTTGGTCTCTTTCAAAAAATCCTAAGCCTGCGGCGCGAAACGGCACATCCTCTGAGCGGTCGCGCCAAGACGGCACGCTCAGAGGCGGCTTAGGCCTAGCAGGACAGCACTAGCGGCACGCCGAACGGCGTGGGGCAAGGGCGTGATATGATCCTGCATCAACATGCGCGAAACTATACGGGGGCTCTGCGGCGATGAAAACCCCGAAATTGCACAGCGCTTCGGGGTTGAAGCGGCGCGGGCTTCGGCTAGGTCTGCGCCATGGAAAACGCATTGATCATCGGCGCATCGGGCGGCATCGGGCGGGCCGTGAGCGCCGCCCTTGAGGCAAGGGGTGTGGCGGTCACGCGCCTGTCGCGCAGCAGCGATGGATTGGACGTGACCGATGAGGCCTCGGTTGCGGCGGCGCTCGGGGCGCTGACAGGGCCGTTTGACCTGATCCTCGTCGCGACGGGGGCGCTGGAAATCGGCGGTGCCGCGCCGGAAAAAGCGCTGCGGCAGGTGAGCGCGCAGGCGATGCTGGATCAATTCGCGCTCAATTGCGTGGGGCCATCGCTTGTGCTCAAGCACAGTGTCCGGCTTTTGCCGCGCGAGGGGCGGGCGGTCTTTGCGGCGCTTTCGGCGCGGGTGGGCTCGATCGGCGACAACGGTTTTGGCGGCTGGTATAGCTATCGCACCGCCAAGGCTGCGCTCAACCAGATGATCCACACCGGCGCGATTGAGCTGGGGCGCAGCCATCGCGCGGCGATTTGCGTGGCGTTGCATCCGGGCACGGTCGAGACCGACTTTACCCGCAAGTATCTGGGGCGGCACCCGGCGGTGCCCGCCTCAGAGGCGGCGGAAAACCTGTTGCGCGTCATTCAAGGCTTGCGGCCAGAGGACAGCGGCGGGTTCTTTGATTGGCAAGGGAAGCCCGTGCCATGGTGACGCGGCTGGTGTTGGTGCTGGGGGATCAACTCAGCCCGGGTCTATCTGCGCTCTGTGCGGCGGACAAGACGCAAGATGTGGTGGTCATGGCCGAGGTCATGGACGAGGGAAGCTATGTGCCGCACCATCCCAAGAAAATCGCGCTGATCCTGTCGGCGATGCGGCATTTCGCCGAAGAGCTGCGCGCAGATGGCTGGAAAGTGGCCTACACGCGGCTGGACGATCCCGAGGCCGCGCAGTCGATTGTCGGCGAATTGATCCGCCGCGCCGAGGAATTTGGCGCGTCCGAGGTCATCGCGACGCAGCCGGGGGAATGGCGGCTGATTGAGGCGCTTCAAGAAGCGCCCCTGAGGGTTCGGCAACTGCCGGATGACCGGTTCATCTGTGCGCTGGAAGAGTTCGATCGCTGGGCCGAGGGGCGCAAAGAGCTTCGGATGGAGTATT
This sequence comes from Roseovarius sp., assembly GCF_027019125.1. Lineage (GTDB taxonomy): Bacteria > Pseudomonadota > Alphaproteobacteria > Rhodobacterales > Rhodobacteraceae > Roseovarius. Next base: position 161,638 of record NZ_JALUXE010000030.1, read on the forward strand.
TCTATCGCGAGATGCGGCGCAAGACCGGGTTCCTGATGGAGGGCGACCAACCGGCCGGGGGCAAGTGGAATTTCGACCATGACAATCGCAAGCGCGCGCAGATGGACCTCTTGCGCGCCAAACCGCTGCGGTTCGAGCCGGATACGATCACGGCGGAGGTTCTGGATCTGGTGGAGGACAGATTTGGCAATCATTTCGGCAGGTTGCGCCCGTTCTGGTTTGCGGTGACACGGGCCGGGGCCGCCCAAGCCTTTGATCATTTCGCACGCAATTTGCTGGCCGGGTTTGGCGACACGCAGGATGCGATGCTGGAGGGCGACGCGTTCCTGCATCATTCGGTGATTTCGATGTATTTGAACATTGGATTGCTCAATCCTGTGGATATCTGCACTCGTATTGTTGAGGAATGGCAAGCGGGCCGAGTGCCGATCAATGCCGCCGAAGGCTATATCCGGCAGGTCATCGGCTGGCGCGAATATGTCCGGGGTCTCTATTTCCGCGAGGGGCCGGACTATGCGACGCGCAACGTGCTAGGTCATGGGCGCGATCTGCCAGCGATGTATTGGGGCGGCAAGACCCGTATGAACTGTGTCTCGCAAGCTGTTGATGTGACAGAAAAAGAGGCCTATGCCCACCATATCCAGCGGTTGATGGTGACGGGCAATTTCGCACTTCTGGCCGGGATCGACCCCGCACAGGTGCATGAGTGGTATCTGGCGGTTTACGCCGATGCGTTCGAATGGGTCGAGGCCCCGAACGTGATCGGCATGAGCCAGTTTGCCGATGGTGGCATCATCGCCAGCAAACCCTACGTGAGTTCGGGCAATTACATCGACAAGATGTCGGATTATTGCGGGTCCTGCGCCTATTCGGTCAAGGACAAGACGGGCGAGAACGCCTGTCCCTTCAACCTGCTCTATTGGGATTTCGTGATCCGGCACCGCGAGCGGTTTGGCCGCAATCCGCGCATGGGGCCGGTCTATCGCACCTGGGACAAAATGGACGCAGACCGCCGTCAAATGGTACGCGACGGGGCCGCGCGCGTGCTGGGCGATCTTGATGCGGGGCGCATCGTCTGATCACTCGGTTTTGGTCGTGGCCTCAGACAGCGCGCCGTCTTCCCATGTGCCGCTGGCCTCTTGCCCGGTGGCGTAGCGCATCGTGCCTTCGCCCTGCCGCTTGCCCGCACGGAACATGCCCTCATAGACATCGCCATTGGTGTAGGTGGCCACGCCGCGCCCCGAGATTTCACCGTTCTGCCAGTCGCCCTCGTAGACAAAGCCGTCGGGCATCGTGATCTTGCCCTGTCCATGGCGCTGCCCGTCGACAAATCCGCCCACATAGATCGTGCCATCGGGATAGGTTGCGGTGCCGGTGCCATGGCGTTGGCCGTCCTGCCATTCCCCCTCATAGCGATAGCCGTCGGGGTAGGTCATGACCCCGGTGCCATGGTTGCGGGCGTTCTGGAATTCGCCCTCGTAGACGAGGCCGTTGGGATAGGTGGCACGCCCGGTGCCCTCGATCACGCCGCCGACCCATGAGCCCTCGTAGGTTGACCCGTCAGGGTAGGTGATGCGCCCCTCGCCATTGGCCAGATCATCGCGGAACTGCCCCTCATAGACTGAACCATCGGGATAGGTGACGCGACCCTGACCCGAGATTTTGCCCGCGACCCATTCGCCCTGATAGACATAGCCATCGGTGCCGGTGAACTTGCCCTGCCCGTGGCGCCGGTCATCCTTGAAGGCCCCCTCGTAGAGATCGCCATTCTCATAGGTGACGCGGCCCATACCCTCGCGCCGGCCAGCGACAAGATCGCCTTCATAGACATCGCCATTGGGCTGCGTGAGCTTGCCCTTGCCGTCGATCTCGCCGGCGCGCCAGGTGCCCTGATAGATCAGCCCGTCGGGCATGGTCAGCGTGCCCTCTCCCTCTCGCGCGCCGCGCGCCACCGCGCCTTCGTAGACCGCGCCGTCGGGATAGGTGATCGTGGCCATGCCTTCCTTGATGCCATTCACCCAATCGCCGTCATAGACATAGCCACCCGGGCTCTGCATCCGGCCGCGCCCGTGGTGCATGGCATTGAGAAAACCGCCCTCGTAGCGCACCCCGTTGGCATAGATCGCAACCCCCTGACCGGTGATCTTGCCATCCTCCCATGCCCCCTCGTAGGTGCCGCCATCGGTGAACACGATCTTGCCGATGCCATTGGGTTTGCCGCGCGCGAATTCGCCCTCGTAGACCGAGCCATTGGGAAAACGCGCGACACCTTTGCCGCGGATTTCCCCCTCGACCCATTCGCCGGTATATTGATAGCCATTGGGCAGGGTATAGGTGCCGGTGCCATGCTGCAGCCCGTCCTTGAACGTACCCTCATAGATGCCGCCATCGTCATATTGCTTGGTCTGCACCTCTGCGTCCTGCGCGGCGGCCAGGCTGGCCGTACCAAGCGCGAGGCTCAGAAGGATGGGTCTTGTGCGCGAAAACTTCATATCTGCCCCGATGCCCGATCCCGCCTGATGATGCGGCGGCTGTGCCAAATCTAGAGGACGGGGCAGGGGCTGACAACGGGTTTTGGGCAAATCGGCTTTTCCTCCGGCGGCGATCTGCTACATCGGGGGCGTGGATATGCAGAGGGCACGCGCATGGCTGACCGGTTTCGCCTGACTTTGGCGCAGTTGAACCCCACGGTGGGGGATCTGGCGGGCAATGCGCGCATGGCGCGCGCAGCATGGGAAGAGGGGCGCGCGGCGGGGGCCGATCTGGTGGCGCTGCCCGAGATGTTCATCACCGGCTACAACACGCAGGATCTGGTGCAGAAGCCGGCCTTTCATCAGGCGGCGATTGCCGCGATCGAGGCGCTGGCGCGCGACTGTGCCGAGGGGCCGGCACTGGCCATCGGAGGCCCGGCGCTGGAGGGTATCGGCCTCTATAATGCCTATTACGTCTTGCAGGGGGGCGTGGTGCGCGCCCGCGTGCTCAAGCATCATCTGCCCAATGAGACGGTTTTTGACGAGGTCCGGCTATATGAGAGCGGGCCGGTGGCGGGGCCATACACGGTGGCGGGTGTTCGGATCGGCAGCCCGATCTGCGAGGATGCCTGGCACGAGGATGTGGCCGAGACCTTGGCCGAAACCGGGGCGGAAATGCTGCTCGTGCCCAATGGTTCCCCGCATTACCGCGACAAGATGGACCTGCGCCAGAACATGATGGTGGCACGGGTGATCGAGACCGGCTTGCCACTCGTCTATCTCAACATGGTGGGCGGGCAGGACGATCAGATGTTCGACGGCGGTTCTTTCGTGCTCAATCCCGGCGGGGCGCTCGCGGTGCAATTGCCGATGTTTCAAGAGGCCGTGGCGCATGTCGATCTGGAGCGCGGGCCGGAGGGCTGGCGCGCGGTGCCGGGGGATTTGGCGTCGTTGCCCGATGACATGGAGCAGGATTATACCGCGATGGTGCTCAGTTTGCGCGATTATCTGCGCAAATCGGGGTTTTCAAAGGTCTTGCTGGGGCTTTCGGGCGGTGTGGACAGTGCCATTGTGGCCACCATTGCCGTTGATGCGGTGGGGGCCGAGAATGTGCGCTGCGTGATGTTGCCGTCGGAATATACCTCGGCGGACTCGCTTGAGGATGCCAAGGCGGTCGCGGAAAACCTCGGCTGCCGCTATGATTTCGTGCCGATCGACGCAGGCCGCGCGGCGATCACGGCGACGCTGGCACCGTTGTTTGAGGGCACCGGGCCGGACCTGACCGAAGAGAATATCCAGTCGCGCCTGCGCGGTCTGTTGTTGATGGCGCTGTCGAACAAGTTTGGCGAAATGCTGCTGACCACCGGCAACAAATCCGAGGTGGCGGTGGGCTATGCCACGATCTATGGCGATATGGCGGGGGGCTATAACCCGATCAAGGATCTCTACAAAAGCCGTGTATTCGAGATTTGCCGCTGGCGCAATGCCCGGCACCGCAGCTGGATGATGGGGCCGGAGGGGGCGGTGATCCCCGAGCGGGTCATCGCCAAGCCACCCAGCGCCGAATTGCGCGCCGATCAGAAGGACAGCGATTCGTTGCCCGATTATCCGGTGCTGGACGGGATATTGACCATTCTGGTGGATCAGGATGGCTCGATTTCGGATTGCGTCGCGGCGGGCTATGACCGGGACGATGCCAAGCGGGTGGAACATCTGCTTTATATCAGCGAATACAAGCGGTTCCAGGCGGCCCCCGGCACGCGGCTGAGCAAGCGGGCGTTCTGGCTGGATCGGCGGTATCCGATTGTGAACCGGTGGCGGGACGGGTCCGGCGAGGGCTGATCCGTCTATTCGGCGGCGGGGCGGTGGGCGGCAAGGCGCGGCACCAGATCGCCCCCGTCCAGCAGGCGGGCGATATAGGCGACAAGATCCGCCTTGCGCAGCGGCTTGCCGAGGAAACCGTCCATGCCCGCCAGATGCGCCTCTTGCCGGTGTTGTTCCAGAACATTGGCGGTGACGGCGACCACATGCGCGGGCGGAAGATCGAGCGCGGCCTCTTGCGTGCGGATGAGGCCCGTGGCCTGATAGCCGTCCATCCCGGGCATGGAGACATCCATCAGCACCAGATCGGCCGCCTCTGCGCCGTAGAGGGCCACCGCCTCGGGGCCGCTGGCGGCAAGGCGGAGTTGCGCGCCGGAGCGGGCAAAGTAGCGTTCGAGCAAAAGGCGGTTGGTGGCGTTGTCATCGACCGCGAGGATACGCAGCCCCGCGGCCCAATCCTCGGCCTGGCGGGGGGGCGCGTGATCGATCGGGGCCGTGGTGAGGGTGCCGCTGAGGGCGGCGCGCGCGGCCTCGATCAAGAGCGCATGGCGCAGGGGTTTGCGCAGCACGTTGCGCAGCGCGCCGCCGGTGGGTGCCGCCCGGTCCGATAGCAGGATTTGCGGGATCGCGGCGGGCAGACCCTCTTCGGCCACGCGGTCATCGCGCAGGATGAGGGCGGGTGTTGTCGCAGGGGACATGTCCGCGATTGTGCTCCCCTCGATCACGCGGGTGCCAAGATGGGTGAGCAGAGAGGCAAGCCCGGCGCGGCGGTCGGCGCACGCGTCCAACAGCCAGATCACCGGCGCATCCTGACCGGGCAGCGCCAGAGGTGCTGCGCGCAGGCCCCGACCACTTGTCTCTTGCGGGATGAGCGGCAGGGTGATGTCGAACCGCGTGCCAGCGCCCTCGCGCGATTGCAGCGTCAGCGTGCCCCCCATCAACGTCACCAACTGGCGGCTGACCGCGAGGCCGAGACCGGTGCCGCCAAAACTGCGGGTGGCGGTGTTGTCCACCTGCTCGAAGGCGGTAAAGACCTTGTCCTGCTGATCCGCGGGAATGCCCACCCCGCTGTCATGAACCGTGATCACGATCTGACCCGGGCCCCCTGCGCTGACGCGCAGGGCGACATGCCCCTCCAGCGTGAATTTCACGGCATTGCCCGCGATATTCACGAGGATCTGGCGCAGGCGCCCGGCATCGCCCAGCAGGATTTCGGGCAGGTCGGGGGCGACATCGGCATAGAGCATCAGCCCCTTGCGCGCCGCCAGCGGTGCCAGAAGCTGCGTGACATCCTCGACCAGTTCGCGCAGGCGATAGGGCTCGGAGGCGAGCGTGAGCTTGCCCGCCTCGATCTTGGAGAAATCGAGGATGTCGTTGATGATGGTCAGAAGGGCGTCGCCCGAGCGGACCATGGTGCTGACGTAGCTCTCTTGCTCCGGGGTCAGGTCGGTTTCCGAGAGCATGTCGGCCATGCCGATGATGCCGTTCATCGGCGTGCGGATCTCATGGCTCATTTTTGCGAGGAAGTCGGATTTCGCCTCATTGGCGATCACCGCCACCTCGCGCGCCTCTTCCAGCCGGGTGATGAGGCGGCGCAGCGGGCGGCCCACGATGACGCGAAACGAGAGCCAGTTGCCAAGGGCGGCAATCAGGATGCCGCCCGCCAGCAGCAAGAGCAGGAAATCGCGCTGATAGCGTTTGACGGTGGCGATCTCGCGTTCGTCAAAGCGGGTCACAAGCTTGGTTATGGGCCAGGAAAACACCTCGTAGGGCAGCGAGAGCGCGGTATCGGCCCCCTGACAGCCCAGCCCCTCGGGCACCACCGCGAGCACGGCGCGGCTGGCCGGGTCCACCAGCTCCACGCAGCGGATCGCGGGATCGCCCAGCAGCGTCTGCATGAGGTCGGTCACATAGGGGCTGGTCCAATCGACCGCGCCATCGCTCTGGTCGCTGAACCGTTCCAGCGCGCCGCCCAACCGGGCGGTGGCATTGCCGATGCGCATGGCCATCGCCTCTTCGCTGCGCAACAGGTTCTTTTCGCTGAGCCACAAGAGGCCGGAGGCGGCGAAGAGCAAAAAGGTTGGCACCATCACTGCCGTCAGCTTGAGGTAAAGCCCCAGCGTCGGCGTGCGCAGCGCCGCCCCGTCGGTCGTGGTCATCGGGGTCACTCCAGCCGGGTGGCGCGGCCCGCGTCCATCAGCGCCTTGAGCGGGGTGCGGTTGTCGATCTCGGTCCGGATCACGCCATAGCGCCCGCCACTCTGCGAGATGTAGTAATCCACCGGCACCTCCCTGCCATCGGGGCCAAGGAGCGTGGCGCACATGACATATACCTCGTCCATCTTGAGGATGATCTCGTGATTCTCGGTCGGGTAGAATCTGGTCAGTTGCCCGGTGGTCAGATCGAGATGTGGCAGCGCACCATCGACCATGGCGCGGCTCAGGCTGCGCTGCAGTGCGGCCTGAAGCTGCGTGCGCACCTCGGTCAGGGATTGCGCCTGAGCATTGTTCCCAAGAGCAAGGCCGAGCATCAGCAGGGCAAAGAGGGTGGATCGTGTCATGTGCCATCTCCGTCTTGGGCGGTCGGAACAATCCAAACCCAAGAGCGTTAGCAAAGAGTTGATCCGCGCAAGGAATTTCGATCAAATCCGCGTTATTCGAGGCGGTATGACACGCGCTTGTGATCCCGACCCGTCACTGTTTCGCTTAGGTCGGTCCATGTCGAAGCAAGGAGAGTGCGATGCGAGTCTTGGCAATTTTTCTGACAACCGGGGTGCTTGCGGGGCCGGCGCTGGCCTGCGGGCCGGATAGCGATTGCATGCTGGGCGACCGGCATTACCGGATCGCTTTGCCGGAAAAGCAGGACGATGGCCCGGTGGGGGCGGTGGTCTTTGCCCATGGGTATCGCGGCTCTGCGGCGGCGGTGATGCAGAACCAGAACCTGCGCAAGGTCGTGTCCGACATGGGGCTGGCGCTGATCGCGCTCAAATCCGCCGATGATGACTGGGTGATTCCCTTTGCGCCGCGCCATGTGGACAGCGACGGATCGGTCGAATTCGACTATGTCGAGGCGGTGATCGAGGATGCCGCGCGCCGGTTTCCGATTGATCCCAAGCGCATGATGGCGGCGGGATTTTCCGCGGGCGGCATGATGGTCTGGAACCTTGCCTGCACCATGCCCGAGCGGTTCGCGGGCTTTGCCGCAATCGCCGGCACGTTCTGGATGAAGCCGCCCGAGACCTGCGCCACGCCTGTGGCAAGCCTCGTGCATATTCACGGCACGACCGATCCCACCGTGCCTCTGGCCGGCCGGTCAATTCTGGACACGCATCAGGGCGATGTCGCCGAGGCGCTTGAAATGTATCAGGAGCTTGGCGGGTTCAGCCCGAGCGGCGAGACGGAGTTCGAGGACCTCGAATGTCGGAACAGCCGCAATGCCAAGGGTGACGTGCTCGATTTCTGCCTGCACCCGGGCGGTCACAGCTTTCGCAGCAGTTATCTGCGCTTTGCCTGGGAGCGGTTGCAGGGAACGGGGCAACCCTGAGGCGGGGCTTGTCTGATGTCTCCCTTCGCGGAATACTTTGCTGGACGGACATTTCGCCGGGGGGGCTCGCATGTCGGACGATATTCTCTACGATCAAGGCCATATCGGCTTTCTTGAGGAGCTTTGGGGCGAGGGGTTTCTCTCGCCCGGCGGCCCCGAGGAAGTGGCGCGGGTGCTGGACGGGGTCGATCTGGCGGGGGCGCGGGTGCTCGATATTGGCTGTGGGTCAGGGGCGATTGCGTTATTGATGGTGCGCGATCATGGCGCGGCGCATGTGACGGGAATAGATGTGGAAGACCCGGTCTGCGCCGCCGCGCGCGCCCGCGCGGATGCGGCGGGGCTGGCGGGGCAGATCACCATCGACAAGGTCACGCCGGGGCCGTTTCCCTATGCGGATCAGAGCTTTGACGTGGTGTTTTCCAAGGATTCCATCATCCATATCCCCGACAAGGAAGCGCTGGCGGCCGAGGTGTTTCGGGTTCTCAAACCGGGTGGAGTCTTTGCCGCCTCGGATTGGTTGCGCGCGCATGACGGCGCGCCCTCGCCGGAGATGGCGCATTATATCGCCCTTGAGGCGCTTGATTTTGCCATGGCCTCGCCCGCGCGGTATCGCGCGGCGCTGACGGCGGCGGGGTTTGTCGATGTAGCGCTCCTTGACCGCAGCCCGTGGTATTCGCAGGTTGCGGCGGCGGAGCTGGAGGAGCTGTCCGGCCCGCGCCGCGCGACATGGGAGGCGCGGCATGGTGCGGAGTTTATCGCGCATCAGATCGAGACCTGGACAGCCATGGTTCCGGTTTTGCGCTCGGGCGAGCATTGTCCGCACCATATCCGGGGCCGGAAGCCGGGATGATCACGCCCATCGCACAACGGGCGCTGGTGCTCGATACCCCGCGTCTGCGCTTGCGGCCCTGGGCCGCAGAGGACGAGGACCTGTGTCTCGATCTGATGTGCGATTCCGAGGTGATGCGATTTGTGGGGCAGGCGCTGACCGAAGCGGAGGCGCGCGCGCATATGGCCAACGCGCTCCGGCGGGGTGCTGGCGGGCGATTGGGCATCTGGTGCGTTCTGGATCGTGCGAGCGGCGAAAAGATCGGCGATGGTGTGCTGACACCCGTTCCTATCGAGACAGACACCCCGGACTGGACGGCGCTGGTGCCCGATGCTTATCCCGAGGCAGAAATCGAGGTGGGATACATGCTCAAGCCCGGCGCGTGGGGGCAGGGCTTTGCCACGGAAATCTGTGACCGATTGCTGCGTTTTGCCTTTCAACAGACGGCCTTGGCGCAGGTTGTGGCCTGCACCGACCCCGACAATCATGCCTCGCAACGGGTGCTGCGCAAATGCGGGATGCGCGATTGCGGTCCGGCGCGCGCCTATGCCAGCGATGTGGCATGGTTCGAGATGACCCGCGCCGAGTGGCGTGCTCAGGCGTCGAACCAATAGCCGTCGGGGTCGCCGGGATAGACGCCCAGATTGCGCCCGTGGCCTTGATACCCCATCAACCGGCGCACGGCATCAGGGTATTGATCCGCCTTGGATTTCGGCACCGAGAGATACATGTTTTCTTCCTGCCGGAGCCAGCCCAGCGAATAGGTGGTGATCAGCCCCTTGCGCGGGGCGGAGGCGCGGTTGGCCCCGCCCGCATGCACCGTGGCGCCAAGGTAGAACAGCACCGAACCGCGCGGCATCACCGCCTGCGTGATCTGGTCCTCGGTGATGCTCTTGATCGGGCGCAGGTCCTGAGAGCCGGGAACAACCCGCGTCGCGCCATTCTCGGCGGTGAAATCGTCCAGCGCCCACATCGCGGAAATCTGGAATTCCACGCCGGGAATCCGGATCGGGTAGAAATCGTCGTCGCGGTGCAGCACCTGTGCCTTTTCCCCCGGCAGGATTTCGATCGCGGTGGATGACCCGATGCGATAGCTGATGCAATGGCGTTTGAGCACGCGGTCGGCCACCTCCATCACCAGCGGATGCGCAAGAATATCTGCTGCGGCCTCTGAAATCTTGAGGATGCTGCCCAGACGGCGCGTCTTGTAGCCGTTGAAATCATTGGCGAACTTGTGCCCTTGCTCGTCGAACGGGCCGCGCAGATCATCCGTGATGCGATCGAGCAGCGCGGAGCCTGCCACCGCTTCGACGACAACCCCGCCCTCGCCCAGCAGGGCCTTGGCGATCGTGCCCGGATCGGCATCCGCCTTCAGGCGCGCGACCTCAACCATTGTATTCGGCGCTGAGTTGGGTCAGCCCCGCCTCCATGATATCGAACATTTCATCGACCTCCTCTGTCGTGATGATCAGGGGCGGCGAGAACACCGCCATATTGCCATAAGGGCGCAACAAGAGGCCGCGCGCCTCGCAGGCGGCGTCCAGCTTGGCCCCGAATTGCAGGTGTCTGGCGTAGCTTTCGTCGCTGAGATCCGGGCGGCATTCGAGACAGCCCAAGAGACCCATGCCGCGCGCGTCGCCAACGATGTCGAACCGCTCGCCGATGCTGCGCAGCCGCGCCTGAAACTGTGGGGTGATGCGCCGGACATGGGCGAGAATATCCTCGCGCTCCATGATCTCGATATTCTTGAGCGCGGCGGCGCAGGCCACGGGATGTCCGCAGTAGGTATAGCCGTTGTAGAACACGTCATCGCCCTCGACATCGGCCAGCCGTTCCATCAGCCGGTCCGACAGGATGCAGGCCCCGAGCGGCACATAGCCAGAGGTCAGCCCCTTGGCGCAGGTGATGATGTCGGGGGTGACGCCAAAGACCTCTTCGGAGGCGAACCAATGGCCCAGCCTGCCAAAGCCGGTCACGACCTCGTCCGAGATATAGAGGATGTCGTGCTGGCGGCAGATTTCGGCGGTGCGTTGGTGATAGCCAGGGGGCGGCACGACGACGCCACCGGAACACAGGATCGGTTCGGCGATGAAGGCGCCGATGCGCTCGGGGCCAACGTCGGCGATCATCTGCTCGAACTCCGCGATCTTGGCCTCGCCCCAATCCGCCACGCTCATGCCTGCGGGGCGGCGGTAGGGGTTCACATCGGGCAGGAACCGCACCAGATCGTCGGCCTTGTCAAAGCGCGTCTTGAAGCGCTCTTTGCCAGTGACGGTCGCGGCCAGATAGGTCGAGCCGTGATAGGCCTTTTCGCGCGAGAGCACGATTTTCTTGTCCGGGCGGCCCAGCCGGTTGTTGAGGAATTGCACGACCCGGATGGCGGTATCGACAGCGGTCGAGCCGCCGGTGGTGAAATGCACGGTGTTGAGATCGCCGGGGGTCAATTCCGCCAGTTTGCGCGCCAGAAGCGCGGCGGGCTCGGTGGTGAAGGACCAGGGCGAGGCATAGGGCATCGACATGGCCTGTGCGGCAATCGCCTCGGCCATTTCGGCCCGGCCATAGCCGATCTGAACACACCACATCCCCCCCGGCCCGTCGATATGGCGCTTGCCGTTGCTGTCCCAGATATGGATGCCCTCGGCGGTGTTTACCCGCAGGAGATCCGTTTTGCGCCAGTCGCGGATGCCGGTCCAGGGGTGCAGGTTATGGGTGCGATCCCAGAGGGTCAGGTCGTCGGGGGCAGGCGTGTTGGATTGGGTGTTCATGGGTTTCTCCGTCTGAGTCATGTCTGGCTGGATCAGGTCTGGCCGGGCGGGGTGGCGCGGGCGCGGGGCGGTCGGAAGAACGCGGATCTGACCGGCGTCAGCCGCGCCATGCGGCGGTCCCATTTCCCTTCTTCCAGCGTGTAAATCTCGGCCCAGAGGTCGCTGGGGCGTCGTGCCGCAATGGGCATCTGCACATGGGCGAGGGCGATGTTGCGCTTGGCGGTGGGCGACCAGACACCCGAGGTGACATGCCCCGCCTCGCGCCGCCTGGCGTGATAGATCAGCGCGCCTTGGGCGGGTTTGAACCCCTCGACATCGAGCCGCATCAAGAGGCTGCGGGGCTTGGCCGCCAGGAGCGCGCGGCGGCCGTTGAAATGCCCCTTGGTGAAATCGACCATGGGGCCAAGCCCCAATTCAAGCGGCGTATGCGCGCGGTGCAGGCGCTCGGTGGCATGGGCGGGCTGGAAATCGACGCCAGCGACCATGAACCCCGCCTCGATCCGGGCGATGTTCACCGCCTCGTAGCCGATGGCGCGCAGGCCCAGGTTTTCGCCCGCGCGCCAGAGCCGATCCCAGAGGGGCAGGGCATCGCCCCATGCGGTCCAAAGCTCGTATCCGAGATCGCCGGTAAAGCCGGTGCGCGAGATCATGAGGCCCGGCTGCGCCTGCGCAAGCTCGAAAGGGCGCAGATGCCCCATGTCGAGCCCCGCCGCGCATAGCACCGCAAAAGCGGTCGGCCCTTGCAGCGCCAGCGCGGCCATCTCTCGGCTCTCGTCGTGGACGTCGGCGTCAAATCCCCATGCCGCCTCCAAGAGCCATGTCAGCATCGGTTCCTGACAGCAGAGGCGCCAATCGTCGGGTCCGAGGTGAAAGAGCGTGCCGTCGTCAATCACCATGCTCTCTTCGTCGCACCAGACCGCGTAGCCGACCCGGCCTGTCGCAATTCTGGTCACGTCGCGGGTGACAAGGCGGTTGAGCACGCGCGCCGCATCCGGCCCGGTGATGCGGTATTTGTGCAGCGGCGAGATATCGAAGAGCGCGGCCTGATTGCGCAGGGCGAAATATTCGAACTCCACCGAGTCGAGCATCGAGGGTGCCGCGTAGCCGGCCCAGCCATACCAGCCCCGCGCCCGGTTGAGCGCGGCAAGCCGGGGATGCACGGGCCCGTCGATGAGACCCAGCTTGGGATCGGTGGCGATGCTCATGGCGCGCCTCTGAGGGCCGCCAGCGCCGCATTGCGCCCCGCCAGCCCCATCAGATCGCCGCCGGGATGGGCGGAGGCCCCGCAGAGATACAGCCCCGATGGTCCCATTGCATAACGTCCCATGCCGATGGCGGGGCGCAGGGTGAGAAGCTGATCGAGGCTCATTTCCGCATGATGCCAATGCCCGCCCGGCGCGCCGGTCTCGGCCTCGATCCGGTCGGGCGGGATCACCTCGGCCCCGGTCACAAGCTGGGGCAGGCCGGGGGCATAGCGGGTGAGCGTTTTGAGGGTGGTCCGGAGCAAGGTATCGCGCGCGGCGTCATCCCAGCCCCCCGCCAGATCGACGGGCGCGTAGCTTACGATCAGCGACAGGGCATGGCCCCTGGCCCCGCGCTGGGCCGGGTCCGTCTGACCGGGCAAGAGCGCCTCGATCACCGGATTGGGCGACATCTCGCGGTATTTCGACGGGTTGAACGCGTCTTCGACGTAAGATGCGGAGGGTGCAATCACCATGCGGGCCGCGAGCAGCTCGTCGGGCAGGCCGGGGATCGCGGGCAGGGCGTCAAGCGTCAGGTTGATCTTGGCCACCGTGCCGCGCGCGCGGATATGGCGCAGGCGGCGGGTGGATTCGATGTCGAAATGGGCAAGCCCCGTCATTTCTGCGGTGATCCGCGCGCCGCTGCTGCTCAGGACGCGGGCGGTATGCAATGTCTCGCCCGTGTCGGTGATCACGCCTGTCACGCGGTCCTGATCGGTCAGGATGCGGGCCGCGCCGCGGCCCGTCTCGATCACCGCGCCCGCCCGCCCGGCCGCCCCGGCAAAGGCGTTGATCACCGCAGCCATGCCGCCCCTCGGCAGGCTTGCGCCGCCGCCATGCCCCATCCGGTAAAGAAGGCCAAAGACCGTGCCGGGTGCGCGCGGCCCCGCCGCAGCCCCGCGCACCGCATCCGCCGCCAAAAGGCCCGCAAGGGGGCCATCGGGCAGTTCGTCAAGGATGAGGTCATAGGCATTGGACAAGAGTATTTGCAGGAACCGCCGCATCTCGGGCTTGCCCAAGCGGCGCAGGCCAAGCCCCATGCGGCCCAGGCGCCATATTTCCTTGATCCGGTCCGGTGAGAGACGGGGTGCCGCGCCCCCCGGCGGGGCGGTTTCGGCCAGAGGGCGCAGAAGCGCGGCGTAGGTGGTCAGCCGCTCGAAGAGCGCGGCAAAGGCCGCCGCATCGGGATGGGCGCTGCCATCGGCAAGGCGCACTGTTGCGCCTTGCGTGATCACGTGCCGGCCATCCTCGGACAGTGCCACAGTGGGGAGCGCCACAGTCTCGAAGGGCCAGTCGCGGGTGCCCAGCCCCAGATCGCGGCGCACCGTTGGGCTGAGGTTATAGAGCAGATGCGCCATGCGTGGTGCGCCGCTGGCATCGGGGGCGGCCATGCCGCCCAGATGCGGCGCGCGTTCCAGCAGGCACACGGATTGCCCCGCCCGCGCCAGCACCCCGGCCGCCGCGAGGCCGTTCAGCCCGCCGCCGATCACGATGGCGTCAAAGGTGCGGGTGCTGCTCATGCCGCATAGCCCTTGCGCGGCGCGCGGGGCCATTCGCGCCGCAGGATGGCGCGGGCGGCGTTGGCCCCCGGTGCCGCCATCACCCCGCCGCCCGGATGGGCAGACGAGCCGCAGAGATAGAGCCCGCCGATGGGCGAGCCATAGCCGGGATAGCCGGGCACGGGACGGTTGAAGAAAAGCTGATCAAAGGTCAACTCGCCCTGAAAGATATTGCCCTCGGTCAGCCCGACCTCGGTTTCCAATTCCAGGGGCGAGCGGACCTCCATATGCTGGATGCGCTCGCGGATATCCGGGCAGGCGATGGCGATTTGATCGAGCACGGTCTCTGCCAGCGCCTGGCGCGCGGTATCCGTCCAGTTCTGGCCGCTGCGCTGGCCGTTGGCCGCCAGATCATAGGGCGCGTATTGCACAAAGACCGTCATCATATGGCTGCCCGGCGGGGCCATGGTCGGGTCGATCTGACTGGGGATCAGCATGTCGATATAGGGGCGTGCCGACCAGCGCCCGGATTTCCAGTCGTCATAGGCGCGCTCCAACTCCCACAGGCTTTGCGAGACATGCAGATCGCCGCGCAGAAAGCTGGCATGCGCGGGCGCGGCGGGAAAGGCGGGCAGGCGGTCGAGCGCGATGTTGAGCTTGGCGGACGAGCCGCGAATCTTGAACCGCTCTACCGCGCGGGTGAACTCCTCGGGCAGGGCGGCGCGGTCGACATGGTTCAGAAAGGTGCGTTTCACATCCATGTTCGAGGCCACGACCGGCGCGTGATATTCGGTGCCATCCTCCAGCGCGACGCCAGTCACGCGCCCCTCCTTGACGAGGATTTGCGCAACACCTGCGCCAGTGCGGACAGTGCCGCCCGCCGCCGCGAATGCCGCGCCGAGCGCGTTGGAAATCGCCCCCATGCCGCCGCGCGCAAAGCCCCATGCCCCGATGCCGCCGTCGATATCGCCCATGTAGTGATGCAAGAGCACATAGGCCGTGCCCGGCGAATAGACGCCGAGTCCCGTGCCGATGATGCCTGAGCCTGCCAGATGCGCCTTGATCAGATCGCTTTCGAAATGCTCGTCCAGAAGATCGCCGATTGACATGGTCCAGAAGCGCAGAGTTTCGGCAAGCTCCTTGCGCCCCAGCCCATGCGCCTGTCTCACAATATGGGCCATCTCGCCCAGATCGCGGGGGCGCAGCGACGCGGGATCGGGCGCGTCGCGCAAGAGGAAGGGGCGGATGAACCGGCATTGCCGCAGGATCATCTGCGCGTAACGCGGATAAGCATCGGCATCGCGGGGCGAGTGGCGCGCCATTTCGCGGTGCAGGGCGTGATGATCCGAATAATAGGCGAAATAGTCGCCGTCGGGCGTAAAGCTGGCCCCGCCCTCGTAGGGGATCACCTGGAGGCCATATTTCGGCAGGTCGAGGTCGCGCACAATCTCGCGCCGCAAGAGCGAGCAGACATAAGAGCAGTTGGAATAGGTCCAGCCCGGATGCAAGGACCGGCTGACCGCCGCGCCGCCGATCCAGTCGTTCTTTTCCACCACCAGCACCTGACGGCCAGCGCGCGCGAGATAGGCGGCGGCGGTCAGGCCGTTATGGCCCGCGCCGATGATGATGGCGTCAAATGAGGATTGGGACCGCATGGTGTTGCTCCTGTGCTCATCCTAGCCAAGTCGAAATTCGCCGTAAAGTTTTTTTGAGCGCTCAAATAAATTTTTATGGGCTGACGCGCTGCGCGACCTGTGGCATGGATGAGGGAACCGTTAGGAAAAGGGCCGGACGTGGGCGGGGCAACGACCAGAAAACCGCGAAAAGAGCGCAAGGAGAATGCCGAACGCCGCCGCAGGCAGCTCTTGGATGCGGCGCGGCGGTCGATCCTGACGCATGGTCTGGCGCGCACCACGCTGGCCACCGTTGCCGATGAGGCGGGGCTGTCGCAGGGCGTGGCGGTGTTTTATTTCACCTCCAAGAGCGGGCTGCTGACGGAAACGCTGCGCGACCTTTACGAAGGCTATGAAAGCCTGTGGATGCGGGCGCTGGAGGGGGCGGGCGAGGCGCCGCTGGACCGGCTGATGGCCCTTCTTGCGGCGGATTTCAGCGCCGAGGCATGTGGCCCCGATGTCTTGCCGCTCTGGTTCGCGTTCTGGGGCGAATTGCGGTTCACGGGGCATTACGCCGAGGTTGCGGCAGAGTTCGACGCGCGGCGCCATGCGGCGCTGTCAGGCATCTGGGCGGCGCTCTTGCCCGAGGCGCGCCCCACGGAGGCAGAGCAATTGGCCGAGTGGATGGAATCCCTGACCGATGGGTATTGGCAGCGCCTGCATCTGGCTCCGGGCAGCTATGACCGTGCGCGCGCGCTTGAGGCGAGCAAGGTGTGCCTGTCGCGGTTGGTGCCGGACCTGCTGCGCGCGCCCACACCCTGACGCGGCGCGATCAGCCCTCGGGGCGGGCCGCGGGATCGAGGGCTGCGTAGAATTTGCGCAGATATTTGGGCACTTGCCAGATGCAGGACGTGCCTGCCGGGATAAAGAACACGTCGCCCGCCGTGAAATGGTGCCGGGTGCCGTCCGCTTCGGTCATATACAGCTCGCCCTCCAGAACCTGTGCCATTTCGTGATAGGGGAAGGGTTCCAATTCGGTATTCAGCACCTGGGTATCCCACAGGCCGATGTCGAAATTGCCCAGATCGCTGCTGAAGAGGATGCGGTCGCGTTGCGGCGTGCTGGTGTCCTCCATCAGTTCGGCATCGGTCAGCGTCATCTCGGGCGAGAGCACGACCAGGCCGCCCTCTGCCGTCAGGTCTTGTGGCGCTGCGGCGCGGGGATCGTTGTAGGTCATGAAGAATTTGCGGACAGGGTCCTCTTGCTGCCAGCTGACCGGGATGCCGTTGCGGATGGCGGCACATTGACCCGCCCGCGCCCCCATGCCCGCGCCTGAGGCGTCGCGCAGGTTGAACGCGCCCTCCAGCAGGACGATAAACTCGTCCCCCGGAAAGGGGCCGAAAGCCTCTTGCATCGGGGTCGAGTGCCAGACGCCGACGGTCAGGCCCAGGTCGGCATTGGCAAAATAGACATGCAGGGCCTGCGCCCCGGGCGGGGTGTCGAATTCTGCCGGGTCGATGGACACGGGTGTCAGCCCCGCAGGCCCGTTCGGGTTCAGGCGGATGATCCCGATAGTGTCGCGCATGTCGTGCCTCCTTTGACCTGTGTGTGCGCCCAAGCTGCGCGATCCCTGATCATCCCTAAACCGGCGATAGGCCCCGCCGCAGCGGGGGCCAGCAAAGTCCTTGACTCAATTCCCCTAGGGCTGAGATGATTGAATGACCATTCAATGACATGCCCGCGCGACGGAAAATGTCAACTGTCCTGAGCTGTGGCGCATGAACCATAATGATTGCGTGACGGGGCCCACCGGCCAGGTGGACCCTCGCCAACAGGGGAGACTGGGACCACATGGACATTCTCGACCAACTGGGTGCGGTGCGTGAAGGCAAGCTGAGCCGACGGAAATTTACCAAGGGCTTGCTCGCGGCGGGGGTGGCGCTGACCACCGCGCCACTGCCTGCGCGCCGTGCCCTCGCCGCCGGGGGCGATCAGGCCACCTATTTCACATGGGGTGGCTATGACATCCCCGAGCTTTTCGGCCCCTATCAGGAAAAGAACGGCGCGTTGCCGAATTTCGCCATTTTCGGCGGCTCGGAAGAGGCGCTGACCAAGATGCGCGGCGGTTTTGTCGTCGATGTCTCGCACCCCTGCAACCAGGCGATGCCGCGCTGGGTGCAGACGGGGCTATTTCAGCCGATCGACACTGCGCGCGTGGCCAACTGGGGCGATGTGATCCCGGAACTGGTCGATCTGCCCGGCAATGACGCCGAGGCGGGCAAGGTCTGGATGGCGCCGTTCGATTGGGGGCAGACCTCTGTCACGTATCGCACCGACCTTGTGGAGCTGGAGGGCGAGGAAAGCTGGGACATCCTGTGGGACCCGCGCTATTCCGGGCGGCTGGGGTCGCTGGCCTCGGGTGGCGATGCCTGGTGGTGCGGGGCGATCAAGGCGGGGGTGGATTTCGCTAATATCGACACGCCCGAAGCCTTTGACAAGATCGCCGCCGTGATGCGGGAACAGCGCCCGCTGATCCGGCTATATACCGACGACACGACCACGCTGGAACAGGCGCTCTCGGCGGGGGAAATGGTGGCCTCGATGACCTGGAACAGCTCTGCGGTGCTGTTGCAGACCGAAGGTGTTCCCGTGAAGTTCGCCAAGCCCAAGGAAGGCGTGCTGACTTGGGTTTGCGGCGTGATGATCCACAAGGACGCGCCCAATCTCGACCGTGCCTATGACGTGATCGACTCGTTGCTCAGCGTCGAGACCGGGCATTTCATGATCAACGACTGGGGCTATGGCCATTCCAACAGCAAGGCCTTCGACAAGTTCGACGACGCGACGCTGGCCGGGCTTGGCCTGAGCAAGAATCCGGTCGAGATCCTGCAGGCGGGGCATTTCCAGCAGCCGCAAACGCAGGAATGGGAAACCAGGATGAATGAGCTCTTCGAGCAGATCAAGGCCGGGTTCTGACCCTGCCCGCACCACCCGCCCGCCCCGGCGGGCGGGCCGATTGATCCAGCCTCTGGGGAGTGCGCGCAGGAATGGCCGAGACCTCTTTGCCGAAACGCCGGACAACGGAGGGGCCGCCGCGCGCCTCTGGCTCTGCCTTTCTGCGCCTTTTGCGCCGCAGCGAGAGTGCGCGCGCCTATGTGATGATGTCGCCCACGCTTCTCATCATGACCCTGGGCATCGTGGTGCCCTTTGTCATCCTGCTGGTGATCAGCCTCTGGACGCGGGCGGGTTTTGGCTTTGACACCACCCCCACGCTCGCCAATTACGCCCGAAGCTGGAACGAGCCGATTTATGGCACGCTTTTGCTGCGATCCTTCTGGATTTCCGGGGTGGCCACGGCGATTACGGTGCTCTTGTGCTATCCGATGGCCTATTACGTGGCCTTCCATGTCCACAGAAACAAGATGATGTGGATCATCCTGATGACCCTGCCATTCTGGACCAGCTATCTCTTGCGGGTCTTCGCGTGGAAGGTGATCCTCGGGTATGAGGGCGTGATCAATTCCGGGCTGATGTCGGCGGGGCTGATCGAGGCGCCGCTCAGTTTCCTGCTCTATAGCCCGACGGCGGTGATCATCACGCTGGCGCATGCCTGGGCCGCCTTTGCCATTCTGCCGCTCTATGTGTCGCTGGAAAAGATCGACCGCTCGCTTCTGGAGGCCGCGACCGATTTGGGCGACGGGCCCGTGGCACGGTTTTTCCGCGTGACCCTGCCCCTGTCGATGCCGGGGGTGATCGCGGCCTCGTTCCTGATCTTTATCCCGACCACGGGCGATTACATCACGCCCGCGCTCTTGGGCGGGCCGGATGGGGCGATGATCGGCAATCTCATTCAGTTGCAATTCGGCGCGGTCAACAACTGGCCGATGGGGGCCACGCTGTCGATTGTCCTGATGCTGTGGATCGCGGCGCTGGCGCTGGTTTTCCTGCTTGTCACGCGCAAGGTGCAGGGGCGGATCACATGAGCAGCTATATCAAGCGTCCGAACCGCGCGTTGCAGGTCTACGCTGTGCTGTTCCTGATCGTGCTCTATGTGCCGGTGCTTTTCATCCCGCTGTTCAGTTTCAACGATTCCATCTATGTGCGCTTTCCGCTTCAGGGCTTTACCCTGCAATGGTACGGCGAGTTGTGGACCCGCGAGCCGGTTTGGAACGCGCTCTGGAACAGCGTCAAGGTGGGGCTGGTGGTTTCTGTCATCTCGACGGTGCTGGGGGTGATGGCGGCGCGCGCAATCACCCGCACCCGGATGCGGGGCAAGGGGGCGCTTGTGACCTTTATCATGATGCCGCTGGTCATTCCGGGCATCATCTTTGGCGTGGCGCTCCTGGTGCTGCTCAGCCGGATGGGTGTGCCGCTTTCGCTTTATACGGTCGGGCTTGGGCATCTCATCATCTGTCTGCCCTTTGCCGTCGCCACGCTCTTGCCGCGCTTTGAGGGGTTCGATCCCTCGATGGAAGAAGCCTCGGCCGACCTGGGCGAAAATGGCTGGTGGACGTTCTGGCGCGTGACCTTTCCGATGGTCATGCCGGGGATCGTGGCGAGCCTGCTGCTGACCTTCACCATCTCGTTTGACGAATTCATCATGGCGTTTTTCCTGACAGGCACCGATCCGACGCTGCCCATGTATATCTGGGGGCAATTGCGCTTTCCCAAGGAGTTCCCCTCGGTATTGGCCATGGCGGCGCTGATCCTCTTCGTGTCATTCGCTCTTGTCTTTCTGGCGCAATGGGTTGGGCGCAAAGGGTTGGAGGATCAGGCATGACACCGTCGGACCGCTTCATCTCGATCCGCAATGTCAGCAAATCCTTTGGTGCCTTTACCGCCATCGAGGAGATCTCGATGGACATCGGGCAGGGTGAGTTCTTTTCCCTGCTCGGCGCGTCTGGCTGTGGCAAGACCACGCTTCTGCGGATGCTGGCGGGGTTCGAATCCCCCACCAAGGGCGAGATTTTCATCGACGATCAGCCAATGTCGGACGTGCCGCCGCATCACCGCCCGGTCAATATGGTGTTCCAGAGCTATGCGATTTTTCCGCATCTCAACGTGGGGGACAATATCGCCTATGGCCTGCGCAAGCATAAGCTGGCCGCCGCCCGCCGCGCCGAGATGGTCGAAGAGATGCTCGATCTGATCAAGCTGCCGGGCTATGGCAACCGCAAGGCCAATGAGCTGTCGGGAGGACAGCGCCAGCGCATCGCCCTGGCGCGCGCCCTTATCCTGCGGCCCAAGGTGCTGTTGCTCGACGAACCCTTGGGGGCGCTCGACAAACAGCTACGGGAGCAGATGCAGCTGGAATTGCGCGCGCTGCAACGGCAGGTCGGCATCACCTTTGTCTTTGTCACCCACGATCAGGAAGAGGCGCTGACCCTCTCGGACCGGATCGCGGTCATGTCCGGGGGCAAGGTGTTGCAGGTGGATACGCCGGCGGGTCTCTACGAGACCCCGAGAACGCGCGCCGTGGCCAGCTTTATCGGGACGATGAATTTCTTTCGCGGCACCGTGCGGCGCAATGGTGCCGCCATGGCCGCCATCGAGGCCGAGGGGCTGGGCACCATTCCCATGACCACGGCACAGCTGACCAAACCCGACGGGGCCCCGGTGCAAATCGCCCTGAGACCCGAGAAATTCAGCCTCTCGGCCAAGAGGCCGGAGGCGGGGCTTGCCGTCGAGGGACGCCTGTGCACATCCGCCTATATGGGCGAACGCAGCCAATATTACCTCAGCATTCCCGGCAAGGCCGAGCCGGTCGCGGTCTCTGCCCCCAACACCCATCGGCTGATGGGGGGCCATGATCTGTCCGAGGGTGAGGCACTCTGGCTCTCATGGTCGCCCGAGTCCATTGTCATGCTCGATACCGATTGATCAAAGGAGAGGGGTATGCCTTGCCAGACGGCCAGCCCCGACGCACCGATGCAAGAGACCGCACCGCCCGCCTCAGACACCGGCAAGCCCCGCCGCACCGAGCCCAGAACCGTCCGGCGCAGGCAATTGATCGAGGCCACCATCGACTCTATCGCCCAATACGGCATCGCGGGCACCACGATGTCGACGGTCACGGACATTGCCGGACTGTCGCTTGGACTCGCCAACTTTCATTTCCAGAGCAAGCAGAACCTGCTGGAGGAAACGCTCAAGTTTCTGGCGCGCGAGCACCGTGATCATTGGCGGCGCGCCTATGGGAATGCAGGGCTGAGCGCGCGGAACAAATTGATGGCGATCGTCGACTCGCATTTCGACCCCAAGATCTGCACGCCTCGGAAGCTGGCGGTCTGGTATGCATTCTTTGGCGAGGGCGGGCGGCGCACGGTTTATCGCGCGCTGGTCGATGCGCTCGACAATGAACGCTTTGCTCTCTCGAAACGCCTGTGCAGTGACATCGCGCGCGAGGGTGGCTATTCTGGCCCGACGGTCGATACCATCGCGCATACGCTTGAGGGGCTTTATGACGGGCTATGGCTCAATATCCTGATGTATCCCGACACGTTTGATCGCGACGCGGCGCGCGTCAAGGTGTTGGCCTATCTGGCCATGGCCTATCCTTTGCATTTCGAGATGCCACAGGCGGCGCGCGCCGAGCCTGCGCGCCGTGCGGGGAAGCTTGGATGACTTGTGACCCAAGTCACGATATTCTGTTCGAGCCGGTGCGCATCGGCCCTGTCACAGCACCCAACCGTTTCTATCAGGTGCCGCATTGCACCGGAATGGGCTGGATGCGCCCGCGCATGCTGGCCGCCATGCGGGGCGTCAAGGCCGAGGGTGGCTGGGGCGTGGTCTGCACCGAATACAATTCCATCCATCCGACCTCGGATGACCTGCCACACCCGTCGGCCTCGCTCTGGGACGAGAGCGACCTGCGCGCCCATGCGCTGATGACCGAGGCGGTGCATGAACATGGGTCACTGGCCGGGGCAGAGCTTTGGTATGGGGGGGCGCGCACGCCCAACATGATGACGCGGCTGCCGCCGATGGATCTGGGGTCGGTGCCCAATCTTGCGGGGCATCCCTATCAGACCCGCGCCATGGACAAATCCGACATCCGCCAATTCCGCCACTGGCACAAGCGCGCCGCCCTGCGTGCCCGCGATGCAGGTTTTGACATCGTTTATGTCTATGCCACGCATGGCTATCTGATCTCGAATTTTCTCAATCCGCGCATCAACACGCGGGGCGATGAATACGGCGGCAGTCTGGAGAACCGGGTGCGGCTGGTGCGCGAGGTGATCGCCGAGACCAAGGATGCGGTCGGCGACCGTTGTGCCGTGGCGGTTCGGTTCGCGGCGGATGAAGAGGTGAACCGCGACGGGCATCCCGTCTGGGGCGAGCGGCGCGAGATGTTCGCAATGCTGGCCGAATTGCCCGATCTCTGGGATATCAACATCGCCGATTATTCGCTGGAAATGGGTGTGTCGCGCTTCGTCAAGGAGGGCGCGCTGGAGCCTTACATGACATGGGTGAAATCGGTCACGACCAAGCCGGTTGTCACCGTCGGCCGCTTTACCTCGGCCGATACGATGGCCGCTCAGGTGCGGCGCGGCATCGTGGATTTCATTGGGGCCGCGCGCCCGTCGATTGCCGACCCGTTTCTGCCGCGCAAGATCGCCGAGGGCAGGCTCGGGGCCATCCGGGAATGTATCGGCTGCAACGTCTGTTATTCCGGCGACAGCCTGGGCGTGCCGATCCGCTGCACGCAAAACCCGACCATGGGCGAAGAGTGGCGGCGCGGCTGGCATCCCGAACGCATCGCGCCACGGTCGCGCGACGCGCATGTGCTCGTCGTCGGGGCCGGACCGGCGGGGCTGGAGGCGGCGCGCGCCCTGGGGGCACGCGGCTATCGCGTGACGCTGGCCGAGGCCACGCGCGAATTGGGCGGGCGCGTTCTGCGCGAGGCCGCCTTGCCGGGCTTGCGCGAATATATCCGGGTGGGCGACTACCGCGAGCAGGCCCTGCGCGACATGCCCAATGTCGGGATTTTCCGCGAAAGCCGCCTGACGGCGCAGGATGTTCTGGACGTGGGTGCCGATCACGTGGCCATCGCCACCGGCGCGCATTGGCGCAAGGACGTCTTTGATGGCGAGGTGTTCTATCCCGTGGCCAAGGGCGCGGCTGAGGCGTGTATCCTGACGCCCGACGATATCATGGCGGGCCGCCTGCCCGATGGGCCGACCGTGGTTTATGACGGCGATGGCTATTACATGGGCGGCGTCGTGGCCGAGCGTCTGCGCGCGGCGGGGCTCGACGTGACCTTGGCCACCCCCGATGACAGCCTGTCGCGCTGGGCGGGCCATACCGCCGAACGCTGGCGGGTGCGCCGCCACCTGCAAGGCCTTGGTGTCCGGTTCGAACCTGCGCGCAAAATTGCGGGGTTTGACGGGCGCGCGGTCGTCCTGCCTTGCGCCTATGGCGGGGCAGAGTTGATGCTGCCTGCGACCCATCTCGTGATGGTCAGCGCGCGGCGTCCCGAGGATGGGCTATACCAAGATCTGCGCGCCTTGGCCGGTCCGCTGCCCTTTAGCCTCACGCGCATCGGTGATTGCGAGGCCCCGGCGATCATCGCGGCGGCGGTTCATGCCGGGCACCGCTATGCGCAGGAACTGGACGCTCCGGTTGATCCGGACCTGCCGATGAAACACGACCGGATCGACGTGGGCGCGCCCGTCGGTGCCGCAGAGACAAGAGGAGAGCCGACATGAGCCAGCCGGACCAGACCTATCTCGCCAAACTCTTGCTCTATTACGAGGAAGAGATCGAGGGGGAGGCCTATTTCCAAGGCCTCGCTCGCCGCTTTCCCGACCCTGCGCAGCACAAGCGCCTGACGCTCTTGGCCGAGGTCGAACGCCACGCGGCGGCGGGTGTTGCCCCGCTTATCGCGCAGTATGCCCTGTCGCCCCGGTCGGTCGAGAGCCTGACCGCAAGCGGTCACGAACAGGCGCGCCGTGCGCCGGGGACATGGGCGGGGCTTCTGGATGAGATGAACCGCACTTACCCCGCCTATCTTGCGGCCTTCGAGGCGCTCGAGGCGATGGGGCCCGAGGCGGATCAGCCGCGCCTGCGGTTCCTGACCGGGCATGAGGTGGCCGCACTCGAGTATCTGGCCCTTGAAAATGCCGGCGACGCGCAGTCCTACGCGCCGCTGGAGCGTTACCTTGCCTCAGCGCCCGTGCCGGCATGACGGCACGCTTTCTGCTCGCGGTCCTGCTCTGCGCGGCCTCTGTCGGGGCCGCCCAAGAGGCGTCTGTTGCGCCAAAAGTGGACTGCGACACCTGTCAGGCCCGGCACCGCGGGCTGCAATCGCTTCAGGCGGCGCGGGCTGGGGCCGGGCAGCAAGAGCAGGCGGTGGCAGGTCAGCCGCCGCAGGGCCAACCCGCGCCAACGGGGTCGCAGAGTAAAGACCAGGCCAAGGAGTGACAGGCGAGACACGGTAAACTTGACTCTTTCAGTCAACTCAGCCAGAAACACCGCATCCCTCGCGCCAGCCCGGTGCGATTCACCTTCCATCCCGTGCCAGCCCCGTGCCAGCCATGCGGTTCCCATCCCCTCGAACGACAGAGGGAAAGGAGCATTCCATGACGGCATCTTGTGGCCTGCGTCCCTGCCTTGTTGCAGCCTTTCTCGGCGCGATGACCCCGGCGCTGGCGGAGGAGCGCACGGCCCCTGCGCTGGCGCTCACCCTCAACAGCCAAGAGACCACCGAGGCGGGCGGCTGCCGCCTGACCTTCGTGCTGCAAAATGATCTGGCTGCGGCGCTGGAGCGGCTGGTGGCCGAGGCGGTTCTTTTTGACGCGGCGGGACGGGTGGCCAGCCTGACGCTCTTTGATTTCGGCGCGCTGCCCGAGGGACGCCCGCGCGTGCGGCAATTCGATCTGGCGGGGCAGGGCTGTGACGGAATCGGGGCCGTGCTAATCAACGGCATCGGCACCTGTGACGGGGCGGGGATAACCCCCGGTGCCTGTCTCGCGGCGCTGCGCCTCGCAAGCGAGACCGATATCGAGGTGACAGGATGAACGGGGCCGGGGCCATGATCGCGCGGCTTGAGGGGGTGATCGCCATGGGCGGGCCAGTGATCGCCCTGATTGCCGTGCTTTCGGTCGGCACGCTGGCGGTCATTCTCTACAAACTCTGGCAATTCCGCGCCTCTGGCGTGGGGCGGCACCGCGCGCTGCGTGCCGCCGTGGCCGAATGGGACCGGGGTGCAGCCCCTGCCGCGCGCCAGACGCTTGCCACCTCGCAGAGCTATCTGGCCCCGGTCATGGCCCGCGCCTTTGTCGCCGATCCGCAGGATGGCGCGGCCACGCGGCGGCTGATGGCCGAGGCCGAGGCGCGCTTTGCCCGGCTCGAGCGCGGTTTTCGCTTTCTCGACACGGTGGCGCAGGTGGCGCCGCTCTTGGGCCTTTTCGGCACGGTGTTGGGGATGATCGAGGCGTTTCAGGCGCTGCAATCGGCGGGGGCGCAGGTTGATCCGTCGCTCTTGGCGGGGGGCATTTGGGTGGCGCTCTTGACCACCGCCGCCGGTCTGGCGGTCGCGATGCCCGCCTCGGTCGTGCTGTCGTGGTTCGAGGCGCGGATGGCGGAAGAGCGCGCGCTGGCCGATCACGCGCTGAGCGTGGTGCTGGGGCCAGACGGGCGGGCCGCGCCAGAGGGTTCGTCACAGGCTCGAGCGGTGCCCGCACATGCCTAGGGCCGGGTTCCAGCGACGCAAGCTGTCGCTCACCTCGCTGATCGACGTGATTTTCCTGCTGCTTCTGTTCTTCATGCTTTCCTCGACCTTTGCGCAATTCTCAGAGGTGGATCTGGCCACGGCGGGGCAGGGGCAGGCGGTGTCCGAGGTGCGCCCCATCTTCCTGCAACTGCGCGCGGAGGAGCTGCGGATCAATGCGCGCGCGGTGCCGCTCGATGGGTTGGGCGCGGCGATTGCGCCGCTGGCCGAGGGCGCTACCCGCGTGCTGATCAGCACCGATGCGGGTGTCAGCGCGCAGCGCCTGACCGATCTGCTGGTGGCGCTGCGCGCCCTTCCCGGTCTGTCAGTGCAGGTTCTGGTGCCGTCATGAAGAGGAACCTTTCCCGCCGCGAGCCGACGATTGCGCTCATCAACATCGTGTTCCTGATGCTGATCTTTTTCATGGCTGCCGCCACGCTGGCCCCGCCGCTGGATGGTGATCTGAGGCTGGTGCGCACCGAGGAGCTGGAGGGGCGCGCGCCACCCGATGCGCTGGTGGTGCATGCCGATGGGCGGCTGGTTTACCGTGGCCAGCCTCTGCCGGATGCCGCCGCCTATGTCGCCGCGTTGCCCGAAGAGGCGCGCGCCACCCTGCGCCTTGTGCCTGACGCGGCGCTGCCTGCGGCGGATCTGCTGCGGCTGGGCGAGGCGCTGCGCCGGGCAGGGGCGGGGCGGGTGGTGATGGTCACGCAACGGGGGCTGCCATGATCCGAAGCTCGCGATTTGTGCTGTCGGTTTGCGCGGTCACGGCGCTGGGGCTGCATGGCGCGGGGATATGGGCCTCTGCGCCGCCGATGCGGGCAGAGGTCGAAGGTGGCGCGGGCGTGGCCGAGGTCATGCTGGGCTCAAGCTTTGCCGATATGGTGGCTGGGGCGGCGCGGCCCGTGTCAGAGGCCAGCGTCACACCGGCCGTGAGGGCAGAGGACACCCTGCGCCCGACACGGCCCGAGATCGCAGAGCCATCAGCGCCGCAAAACGTCACTGAGGCCGCCAGCGCTCTGCCGGTTGCGGCGGCCCCGGCGAAAGATGTGGCGCTTGCCGCCTCCCCGCAACCGCCGCAGACCACCGCTCAAGCCAGTGCCGAAACCGGTCTTCAGGTCTCGCGCCGTCCCATGGCGCGCCCCGCTCATGCCGTGGCCCGCGAGGTGCGACGCGCAGAGCCAGAGGACAAGGCCAAGGCCAGGGTGCGGCGCACCTCCGGCAGCAACGCCGATCAGACCGCCACCCGCGGCAGCATGACCGGCCACGAGACCGCCACAGCCGCGCGGCAAGGGCGCGACCGCCCAAGCCAGAGCGCGGCCCAGGGCAATGCCGCCGCCAGCACCTATCCCGGTCAGGTGATGCGCCATCTTGCGCGGGTGCCTCGTCCCCGCGCCGACACGCGCGGCGCGGCGCTGGTGCAATTCTCGATCAGTGAGGGGGGGCGTCTGGCCTCGGTCCGCGTCGCGCGCTCCTCGGGCTCGACCCGGCTTGACCGTGCGGCCCTGACCGTGGTCGAGCGCGCCGCGCCGTTTCCCGCCCCGCCCTCGGGGGCGCAGCGCAGTTTCTCGGTGCAGATCAAGGGGGAGTAGGGGCCGGGTGATCCCGCCCCGCCTCACCGTTTGGTCATTCCCAGCAACTGACCAGAACCGTCATGTCGCCGGCCCGGTCCGTCAATGCTTCTGCCGACAGACGTCCCTGGTCCGAGGTCAGGCGCGGGGTGATGCCGCCCCGCGTCAGCACGTCTTGCAGCGCGCCATTGGTGGCCGCAAAGCTGACCTCTTCGGGCAGGGCGCGGCCATCCTGCGCCCGTGTCAGCAACATGCCCAGCACTGCCCCTCCGGCATCGAGCACGGGGCCCCCGGCATCGCCCTCGAGCGCAGCAAGGGCAAGCCGCTTGAGATGGGTTTCGCCGTTCAGCCCCTCCAATTCGGCCAGTTGGCCAAAGGTGACGGTGGGCGCACCCAGTAGGCCGCCATAGGAATAGCCCGCCACCGCCACATCGCTCAGCAAGCGCGGTGTCACCTCTTGAAACGCCGCCACGCGCAGCGGTGCCAGCGGCATGCGGGGGCGCAGGATCGCCGCGCCAAGCTCTGCATCGCTCAGCACGACTTCGGCCTCATAGCTTTCGTCAATGGTGATCCGTCCGCATCCGGCCACCGCCTCGGCGGTGGTCAGCACGGCGCCGCTTGCATCGACATAAAACCCGGAGCGCGCCTGTTTCGGCTTGCGGATTTCCAGTCCCGAGACGAGGTCGATATCCTGCGCCCCGCTGCCTTCGGCGGGATCGAGCGTGCCGGGCAACCACTCAAAGCTGTCCTGCATCCGCCCCAAAAGACGGCTGCGACGGGCCTCGTCCCCGGCGGGCCAGACAAGGGTGAAGCCCTTGAGCGCGCCATCGCGCAGCCAGACCTGCGTGTGTGAAATCTGCAGCGCCCCTTCGCCAATCAGGGTGAAGCTGTCGGCCTCAAGGCTGCGCGGCCCGCTCTCGGGCACGATCTCCAGCGTCTGCATGATGTCATAGAGCCCCGCCAGCGTGGTGCGGTCGCCCGTCTGGCTGATCAAAAGAACCCGCGCGTCGATATCGCCCGTCGCGTTGAAATGCGCGAAAGGCGGCTCGTAGCGGTCAAACCCCACCACGGCGGTCGGCAATTCAAGGGCGATGCCGGTCGCGTTGTCGCGCACCACCTCAAGGCCAAGCCCGTCGAATACCGCGTTGAACTGGCGCAGCAATTCCGCCCGTTGCCGGGTGGTCAGGACGCCGGTCGCCTCATACCCGTTCTGGGTTTGCCAACGGGCCATGGCCGCACGGGTGCCCTGACCAAAGGCTGCGTCGATCGCGCCGTCATAGACACCGGCCCATGTCATCGCCTCTTGCAGGGTGGCGCGTGCGTCGCGATCAAGCTGGCTCTCGCTCTCGCGGGCCTGGCGCGGCGTTTCGTCCACGGGTTCGGGGGCGGGCGCGGGGGCCGGGTCGAGCGCCACGACGGGCGGGCTGTCGGGCGCGGCGGGGGGGGGGGGGGGGGCGACCTGACCGTCCAGCAGATTGGCGCCGATGGGCCAGAACTGTTGCCGATAATCGCTGCTTGCGGCGATATAGCTGTCACGCGCGATCACCCCTTCGGCGCGGTAGACCTGAAGCACGCGCTCTGCCTCTTCCTGCCGATATGGACCGAGGGCTATGGCATACCAGCCGTTTCCAAGGGAAAACCCGTTCACATCCGCCAGCGACGCCCCATAGCGCCGCGCGGCGGTCTGTGCCTCGTTCAGGCTGGGTTGCGCCTCGATCTGGACCCAGACCACCGGCTCCTCCTGGGCGCGCGCCGCTGGCAATGCGATGAAAATCGAAAAAATGAACCCCAGTAAGATGCGCGCCATAAGTTTCCCTAAATCCTGTCGTGCCGACGGTCCTTCAGACCTTTTGGGGCTTTTACCAAAATTGGGCGGCGATGCACCCGAAAACTTCGGGCTTTGCGCGGTGGCGGCGGGGGCCAAACGCCCGATTGACCCTGCCGCGCCCCCGGCCTAGGTAAGGGCGGCAAATCAGGGGCAGCATTGGGGTCAGGCATGAGCGACAGGACCGAGAAACCGCGCAGCTTTCAGGAGATCATCCTGCGGCTTCAGGCCTATTGGGCGGCCAAGGGCTGTGCCATGATGCAACCCTATGACATGGAAGTGGGGGCCGGCACCTTTCACCCCGCCACCACGCTGCGCTCTTTGGGATCAAAGCCCTGGGCCGCTGCTTATGTCCAGCCCTCGCGCCGCCCCACTGACGGGCGTTATGGCGAGAACCCCAATCGCCTCCAGCATTATTACCAGTATCAGGTGCTGATCAAACCCAGCCCGCCCGATATGCAGGACCTCTACCTTGGCAGTCTGCGCGCCATCGGCATCGACATGGCGCTGCATGACATCCGCTTTGTCGAGGATGACTGGGAGAGCCCCACGCTCGGCGCTTGGGGACTGGGCTGGGAGGTGTGGTGCGACGGGATGGAAGTGTCGCAATTCACCTATTTCCAGCAGGTCGGGGGGCATGACTGCGCGCCGGTGTCGGGCGAATTGACCTATGGGTTGGAGCGTCTGGCGATGTATGTGCTGGGCATTGACCATGTGATGGATATGCCCTTCAACGATCCCGCCGCGCCCATTGCGCTGACCTATGGCGATGTGTTTCGCCAGACCGAGGAAGAATACAGCCGCTGGAATTTCGACGTGGCCAATACCGACGTGCTCTTGCGCCATTTCGAAGAGGCCGAGGCCGAATGTCAGGCCATCCTCGCGCAAGAGGCCGTGGATCCCAAGACCGGCAAGCGGATCATCATGGCGCATCCCGCCTATGACCAATGCATCAAGGCCAGCCATCTCTTCAACCTGCTTGACGCGCGCGGTGTCATCTCCGTGACCGAGCGGCAGGCCTATATCGGCCGGGTGCGGGCGCTGGCCAAGCAATGCGCCGATGCCTTCGTGCAGACAGAGGCCGGGGGGCAGGCGGCATAATGGGCAAGATACTGGCGGGGGCGATCTTGATTTCGGCATTGGTGGCCGGTGCGGCCATGTATTATTTGCAAGTCTATCACTTCTACGAAGAGGTGGCGGCGGATGGCAGCAACGATGTCGTCCTGACCTCGCTGGTCACGGGCGCGCCGGAACCGGTGCTCTACGACGGCTTTACCGCGATCGACGCCAACAGCAGCCCGATCCGCTATCGCGCCTGTTTCACCACCCCGATGAGCCATGCGCTGCTGAGTGAGACCTATGAAATCTACGAGCAGGCAGAGCCGTTGACCGCGCCGGAGTGGTTCGACTGCTACGACGCGCAGGCCATCGGCAAGGCGTTGGAAGAGGGCCGCGCGCTGGCCTTTCTGGGTCAGCGGGATGTGACCTATGGTGTCGACCGCGTGGTGGCCATCACCGAGGATGGGCACGGCTATGTCTGGCACCAGATCAACCGCTGCGGCGAAGTGGTGTTTGACGGACAGCCCGCGCCCGACGATTGCCCGAAACCGCCCCAAGGATACTGAGCCATGCCTGACCTCCTGATCGAACTCTTTTCCGAGGAAATCCCGGCGCGAATGCAGTCCAAGGCGGCAGAGGATCTGCGCGCCCGGCTGACGGAAGCGCTGGTCGAGGCCGGGCTGACCTATGCCGGGGCCGCGGCATTTTCCACGCCGCGCCGGCTGGCGCTGACGGTGCAGGGGCTGACCGGCCAGAGCCCGACCACCAGGGAAGAGCGCAAGGGCCCGCGCGTCGATGCGCCCGAACAGGCGATCGAGGGCTTCTTGCGCGGTGCGGGGCTGAGCCGCGATCAGCTTGAAATCCGCGACGAGAAAAAGGGGCAGGTCTATTTCGCCACGATCACCAAGCCCGGACGCCCGGCGGCGGACATCGTGGCCGAGGAACTCGACAAGATCATCCGCAATTTCCCCTGGCCCAAGTCGATGCGTTGGGGGGCCGGATCGTTGCGCTGGGTGCGCCCGCTGCATTCCATCCTCTGCATCCTGACCGATGAGGCGGGCGAGGTGACGGTGGTCGATCTCGACGTCGACGGCATCCGCGCGGGCAACACCACCGAGGGGCACCGCTTCATGGGCGCGGGGCGCTTTGCCGTCACGTCGTTCGACGATTACCGCGCCAAGCTGCGCCGCGCGCATGTCATCCTCGAGGCCGAGGAACGCGCACAGCATATCTGGCAAGAGGCCAGCAATCAGGCCTTTGCATCTGGGCTGGAACTGGTCGAGGATCGCGGCCTCTTGGCCGAGGTGGCGGGGCTGGTGGAATGGCCCGTGGTGCTGATGGGGCGGATCGACGATGCATTTCTTGGCCTGCCGCCCGAGGTGCTGCAAACCTCGATGAAGGAACATCAAAAGTTTTTCTCGGTGAGAAACCCCAAGACGGGCCGGATCGAACGCT
Source organism: Roseovarius sp. (assembly GCF_027019125.1). GTDB lineage: Bacteria > Pseudomonadota > Alphaproteobacteria > Rhodobacterales > Rhodobacteraceae > Roseovarius. The sequence continues at coordinate 194,041 of NZ_JALUXE010000030.1, forward strand.
TTGTGACGGTCGCCAATGTCGAGACCGCCGATCAGGGCGCGACCATCCTGGCGGGCAATCAAAAGGTTTTGGCGGCGCGTCTGTCGGATGCGAAATTCTTTTGGGAGAACGACCTGCGCACCGTTCAGGCCGAGGGGCTGGAGGGGATGGGCGCAGGGCTGGCCCATGTCACCTTTCACAACAAATTGGGATCGCAGGCGGAACGGATTGCGCGTATCGCGGCATTGGCGCGTGACATCGCGCCGCTTGTCGGGGCCGATGCCGATCTGGCAGAGCAGGCGGCAAAGGTCGCCAAGGCCGATCTGCAATCTGCCATGGTGGGCGAATTCCCCGAATTGCAGGGCTTGATGGGGCGCTATTACGCGCAGGCGGCAGGGCTTGATCCGGCCGTCGCGGCGGCCTGCCAAGAGCATTATTCGCCGCTGGGGCCGGGCGACGCCGTGCCAAGCGCGCCCGTGTCGGTGGCCGTGGCACTGGCCGACAAGATCGACACGCTGACGGGGTTCTGGGCGATTGATGAGAAACCGACGGGATCGAAAGACCCCTACGCGCTGCGCCGCGCGGCTTTGGGGGTTATTCGGTTGGCGTTGGGGAATGGGGTTCGGGTGCCTCTGGCCGGTTCTATCGACGCCCAGCTTTTGCGCCAGAAAATCAACCTTTATGGCCACAAGGCGGAAAAGGGTGAAATCGACACTCTCGAAGAAGTGCTGGATGAAGTCGCGCAACATGGCGTGTTCGGTGCTGCGTTTCACGCGGTTTTGGACCGGCTCCAGAGCAACGGTCAGCCCAAGGATCAGTGGGCTGGCACGCTCGTGGCGCAGGTCGGTGCGACCTTGCCCGAGTTTTCGGCAGACCTCCTCGCCTTCCTCCACGACCGCCTCAAGGTCCATCTGCGCGACGAGGGCCTCCGCCATGACGTGATCGACGCCTGTCTGGCCATGCCGGGCAACGACGATCTCACGCTCTTGGTCCATCGCGCCCGCGCACTCGGCGATTTTCTCAAGACCGACGATGGCGAGAACCTGTTGCAGGGCTTCAAGCGGGCCAACAATATCCTCACCCAGGCCGAGGAAAAGGACGGGGTGGAATATTCCTACGGCGCGGATGTGAAATTTGCGGAAACGGACGAGGAGCGCGCGCTCTTTGCCGCGCTCGAAGCCGCCGAACCTGCGATTGCGAGCGCCCTCAAGGCCGAGGATTTCGCGCGTGCGATGGCGGCGATGGCGGCGCTGCGGGCACCGATTGACGCCTTCTTCACCGCCGTGCAGGTCAATGCCGAGTCTCCTGTGATCCGCCGCAACCGCCTCAACCTGCTGAGCAGCATCCGGCACATCTGCCTGCAAGCGGCAGACCTGACGCGGATCGAGGGGTAAGTGGTCTTCCTCGGGTCCGGCCCGAGGATGACGATAATCGCCTGAGATCCTCGGGTCCGGCCCGAGGATGACGTCTCCACCACCCCCGTCATCCTTTCCCTTGCCTTGTGGCGCAACGCGCGTATGGTGCGGGCAAAGGAAAGGTGCCGCAGTGCAGCAAGACGACAGACATATCACCCTGATCACCCCCACGGCCCCGGTGCAGACCCATACGCACGGGGGGCGGGCGAAATGTCTGCAGCGGCTGGTGCGGCTCAACTTGCCGGTGCCGCGCACCGTGGCGTTGTCCTTTGAGGCGGTACACCGGATCGCGGCGGGGGAAGTGCCGGATATGGTGCGCTTTCTCGCCCCCTTTGGCGATGCGCCGCTGCTGTGTGTGCGCCCCTCGTCCGAAGATCCCGATTGGGGCGGGCCGGGGGCGGTGCTCAATATCGGCATCAACGATGCCCGATTTGTCGAACTGTCCGACCGGATCGGCAAAGTCGCCGCCTCGCATATCTATCTGCGCTTCGTGCAGGCCTATGCCATTCATGTGGCGCGGCTTGATCCGGATGTGTTCGAGGATGTCTCGCCCGATCCGGTGCTGGGCCTGAGCCAGGCGCTCAAGGCCTATGAGACCGAGGCGGAAGAGGAATTTCCCCAGGACCCCGGCAAGCAACTGACCGAGGTGCTGCGCTCGATGGCGCGGGCTTGGGAGGGCACGACGGCGCGGCTCTTGCGTCAGGCCAAGGGGGCACCCGCCGATGCGGGGCTGGGTCTTGTGGTGCAGGAACTGGCGCTGGGGCTGGGGCAGGGGGAATGTGGCTCTGGCGTGATGCAACTGGTCAATGGCCAGACCGGCGCGCGCCAGATCATTGGCCGCTACCTCAGCCAAAGTCAGGGGCGCGAGGCACTGAGCCATGGCGCGGATGCCATCTATCTTACCCGTGATCCGCGTGGCCCCTCGCTCGAGGAACTGGCCCCCGAGGCCTTTGCCGAAATCCGTGCCCATGCCGAAGTGATGCGCGCCCGGCTGCGCGAGGAAATGCAGGCCGAATTCACCATCGAGAATGGCAAGGTCTGGATCCTCGACGGGTTGCGCGTGCCCCGCAACGGGCGCGCGGGCGTGGCCATTGCGGTGCGGCTGGCCGAGGATGGCATCATCAGCCGCAGCGATGCGCTGATGCGGGTCGAGCCGCGCGCGCTCAATGAATTGCTGCACCGGCAAGTGGATCCCTCGGCCCCGCGCGATGTGCTGGCGCGCGGCATCGCCGCCAGCCCCGGTGCCGCCTCTGGCCGGGTGGTCTTTTCCGCCGCCGAGGCGCAGGCCGGTCATTCGCGCGGCGAGGCCTGTATTCTCGTGCGCCGCGAAACCAGCCCCGAGGATATTCGCGGCATGCACGCCGCCGTGGCCGTGCTGACCGAGCGGGGTGGCATGACCAGCCACGCGGCGGTGATCGGGCGCGGCATCGGTCTGCCCTGCGTTGTGGGCGCCTCGGAAATCCATTTCCAGACCCGGCGCAAGCAATTGACCATGCCCGATGGGCGGGTGGTCAAGGCGGGGGATGTGATCACCATCGATGGCACCGGCGGGCTGGTTCTGGCGGGCGAGACGCCGCTTCTCGAAGTGGCACGTGACAATGCCTTTCAGACGTTGATGAGCTGGGCCGACGATGTGCGCGACATCGCGGTGCGGGCCAATGCCGACACCCCCGCCGATGCGGAGGTCGCGCGCAGGTTCGATGCGCGTGGCATCGGTCTGTGCCGCACCGAGCATATGTTCTTTGACACCGAGCGCCTGACGGTGATGCGCGAGATGATCTTTGCCGATGGCAGCACCGATCGCGCCGCCGTGCTGGAGCGTCTTTTGCCGATGCAGCGCGCCGATCTGGCCGATCTCTTTCGGATCATGCAGGGGCTGCCGGTCTGTATCCGTCTCTTTGATCCGCCGTTGCACGAATTCCTGCCCACGGATCGCGTGGGGCATCTGCAACTGGCCGAAGCGCTTGATCTGCCGCTCTCGGATGTGACGCGGCGGGTCGAGGCGCTGAGCGAATACAACCCCATGCTGGGCATGCGCGGCGTGCGTCTTGGCATCACCGTGCCGGAAATCTACGACATGCAGGCCCGCGCCATTTTCGAGGCCACGCTCGAAGCCAGCCGCGAGGGCGCGCCGGTGGTGCCCGAAATCATGATCCCGCTGGTCAGCGCCAAGCGCGAGGTGGAATTGGTCAAGACGCGGGTCGATGCGGTGGCCGCCGCCGTGCGCAACGAGACCGGGCGCGATTTCACCTATCGTCTGGGTGTGATGGTCGAGACCCCGCGCGCCTGCCTGCGGGCGGGCGAGTTTGCGCCGCTCGTGTCCTTTCTCAGCTTTGGCACCAATGACCTCACGCAGATGACCTATGGCCTTTCGCGCGATGACGCGGGCCGGTTCATGTCGGACTATGTCAAGCAGGGCGTCTACCCCGAAGACCCGTTCCACATGCTCGATGTCGATGGGGTGGGCGAGTTGCTCAAGATCGGGGCAGAGCGTGGGCGTGCGGCCAATCCCGAGATCAGCCTGTCGATCTGTGGCGAACATGGCGGCAACCCCGAATCAATCGCCTTTTGCCGCGATGCCGGGTTTACCTATGTTTCCTGCTCGCCATTCCGCGTGCCGGTGGCGCGACTCGCTGCCGCACAGCTGACGGTGCGCGACAAGATGCAGTAGGCTAAGCCGCGGATCGCGCAAGATCAGGCAAAGTCGAGCGGTAATTTGCGACAGAAAACGCCATCGGCGGGAACCCGCCGGTGACACAGGTGGACGGCTGAGCCGATTTTGGCTAGAGGGCGCGCATGCCGTGGACCATACGTCCACCCGCCTGGAGACGAGAATGAGACGGATTGCACTCGCTGCGGCACTCGCAGTGTTGGCAGGCCCTGTTCTGGCTGACGCGCCAGTGACCCGATTGATGGAACAGGAAATGCGCGCGTTGCGCGCGATCTCAGGCGACCGGATGGCGCGCTATCTCAGCAGCCCGGAAACCGACATTAGCTATTCGAGCGCCTGGCTCGACCAGCAAGCCCCGGCCCAAGGTGGCCCCGAGTGGCGCTGTCTGGCAGAGGCGCTCTACTTCGAGGCGCGCGGCGAAAGCGTCAAGGGACAGTTCGCAGTGGCCGAAGTGATCCTCAACCGCGTCGATGATCCGAATTTTCCCGATACCGTTTGCGGCGTGATCCATCAGGGCACGGGCCGCAAGTATCAGTGCCAGTTCACCTATACCTGCGATGGCTATGCCGATGTGATCGCTGAGGGCGAGGCGTTTCGCCAGGTGGGCAAGGTGGCGCGTGCCATGGTGGATGGTGCCCCGCGCAGCCTGACCAGTGGGGCCACGCATTATCACACCCGCAACGTCAACCCCCGTTGGGCGCGGCAGTTTCCGCGCACCGCCACGATTGGGGTGCATTATTTCTATCGCCAACCCACGCGCGTTTCCTCGAACTGAGGGCGTCGTGACGAATTCGCCGGTTTTAGCGACAATCGCGGTTGACTCGGCCGCAAGCGTCGCTAAAAGGCAGGCTTCATGAGAGATTCACGGGCGGTTCGACCGCCCGGCGCAGGAGACAAAAAATGGCAAAGCCGACGACCATCAAGATCCGTCTTAACTCGACCGCGGGCACGGGCCATTTCTACGTGACCAAAAAGAACGCACGAACCATGACCGAGAAGATGACCGTACGAAAGTACGATCCCGTGGTGCGCAAGCATGTCGAGTACAAGGAAGGCAAGATCAAGTAAGATCCCCTTTCAGACCAGACAGCCAAAGCCGCGCCAACCCGAGCGCGGCTTTTTCCTTTGGGGCGCTCCGGTGGCCGGCGATTTTACCCCGAAGGGTTCTTTTCATGTCCGAGGTTTTGATCCGCCCCGTCTTTCCCGCCGATCACGCGGCAGTTTCCGATCTTTTGCACGCGGCCTATGGCTGCCAGATGCGCGGCACCTATCCCGAGCCACTGGTGCGCGCCGCGCTGCCGCTCTTGACCCGCCCGGCGCCCTCGCTGCTCTTTGGGGGGCGCTATGTGCTGGCCGAGCAGGACGACGAGGTTCTGGGCATCGCAGGCTGGAGCGACATCAGCCCCTTTGGCCGCAGTTGTCCGCCGGGGCAGGCGCATCTGCGGCATCTGGCCGTCGCGCCGGCAGGGCAGGGGCAAGGCCTGGGCCGCATGCTCATGGCGCATCTGCTGGAGATGGCGGAACGGGCCGGGGTGCGGCACCTGCACTGTCTTTGCCCGATCAACGCGGTGCCGTTCTGTCGCGCGACGGGTTTTGACGTGCTGGGCGAGGTCATTCTCAGCCTTTCGCCCGATGTCAGCCTGCCTGCCGCCCAGATGCGGCGAGACATCGGGCCTCAGCCGGTGCTCTGTCCGGTGCCGATAGAGGCTGGTGCGACTCTCTGACCTGTGGCAGACTGCCTCGCGTCATGCGTGTTTCATTGAGCCTTTTTTCAAGACTGATTGTGGTCGTTGCCCTCAGCCTGGCATTGGCCGCAGTCGGGTTTGCGCATCGTGATCTCAATGCCCGCGCGCTTGATCCGGACTATCTCGCCTTTGTCGCGGCGGGCGGCACGGCGGAGGACCTCTGCGAGGATCACGCGGCCCATGACACCAAGCCGGGCTCGTCGGACCACCGGGGCGCCACCGGCTGTGAGGCGTGCCGTCTTGTCGACAGCCTTGTCGTGCTGGCGATGCCCGAGACCGCCCAGCCCTGGCACGCGCCGCGTATCGCGCCGCTTGCCCCCGGCGTGCCCGAAACCCGGACACAGATCGTCGCGCATCGGCTGGCTCAGGTTCGCGCCCCACCTCAGGCCTGATTTTCAGAACCAACTGCTTTTGAAAATTCCCCCCGCACCGGGGGTCATCCTGATGGAGTCGTCCATGACGTCGATTGATCCAACCTATGCCCCTGCGCAGGTGCGCACCGGGGTCAACAAATTCTACTTTGCCGCCTGGCGCTGGCATTTCTACGCTGGCCTGTTTGTCATCCCGTTTTTCTGCGTCCTCGCCGTTACCGGCATGATGATGCTGTGGATTGCCTGGGTTGACGGGCGGGATGGTGAACGCACGCCGGTGGTGCCGCAGGAAATCGCCCTTGCGGTGTCGCAACAGGCGGAGGCCGCGGTTGCCGCCATTCCCGGTGGCACGCTCAAGCAATATGTGGCCCCGCGCCGCGATGACCTGGCGGCCATCTTCCGCGTCGATCTGGAGGGCGATGCCAATATGGTCGTCGTCGATCCCTACACGGCCGAAGTGCTCGAGATTTTCCCGCGCCGCTCTGGCTGGTATGATTTTGCCGACAATCTGCACAGCGATCTGATGCTGGGTGTCACCGGCGACCGCATGCTGGAAATCGCGGCCTCTCTGGGCATGGTGCTGATTGCCACCGGCCTTTACATGTGGTGGCCGCGCGAAGCGGGATGGCGGGCGGCGCTCATTCCGACGCTTGGCCGGGGCCGCGCGCTCTGGCGATCGCTGCATGGCGTGCTGGGCTTCTGGATTTCCATCGTGCTTGCGTTCTTTCTTGTCTCCGGTCTCGCTTGGGCCGGGATATGGGGGGAAAAGATGGTCCAGGCCTGGAGCCAGTTTCCCGCCGAGAAATGGGATAACGTGCCCCTCTCGGACGATATCCACGCCAGCATGAACCATGACCGCAAAGAGGTGCCCTGGGCGCTCGAACTTACGCCCATGCCTGCCTCGGGCAGCCATGCGGGGCATGCGGGCGTCGATGCGGCTGGCGGAACGGCGGTGACGATCGACACGCTCGATGCACTCGCGCGCGACATCGGATTTGACGCGCGCTATCAGCTCAACCTTCCCAAGGGCGAGACCGGCGTCTGGACGATCAACCGCGATTCCATGAACACGGACGACACCGATCCAACATCGGATCGCACGGTGCATGTGGATCAATACACCGGCAATATCCTGGCCGATGTGCGATACGAGGATTATTCGCTGGCGGGCAAGGCGATGGCGGTGGGCATCGCGCTGCATATGGGCACGATGGGGCTCTGGAGCGTGCTGGCCAATACGGTCTTTTGCCTTTCGGTGATTTTCCTCTGTGTCAGCTCGGTCGTGATGTGGTGGAAGCGTCGCCCCGTCGGCGCGGGCGGGCGGCTGGCCGCGCCGCCGCTGCCGCGCGACATGCCGATGTGGCAAGGCGCGGTGCTGGTGGGCATCGCGGTGTCGCTGGCCTTTCCGATGGCGGGGCTGACGCTGATCACGGTGCTGGCGCTCGATGCGCTGGTGCTCTCGCGCCTGCCGATGCTGCGCCGCCTCGTAAACTGACCGCAGAGGGCAAAGTCGCCCTCATATACGATCAAACCCCCGCAGAACCCCGCCCCGGTGGCGGGGTTCTGTCGTTTCAAGGCCGTTTCAATGCGTGCTCATGGGAATGGATGGGACAGATCAAGATTTTCCGGTGAAATGCGCTGGATTCCGCGAATCACACCGGGCATAAGGCAAGAAATTGCCGCCGGGATTTGACCGTTTGCCGTGTCGATTATGGGAAAAGGCGCTGCTTTCGATCAGGGATGCCATAATTTTTGGGAAATCGTGGGATAACACTGAAGATTTCAAATCTCACACATTTTGTGATGCATGTTCATTGAAATACAACATGAAGTATCAAACTGACGAGATTTGGCACAGAATGTTGTTTTTTCGGGTGCTTCAAAACAATATCATGTGCCGGAGCTCATAAAAAATCGTTGCCATGGGACAATTTCCCAGTGTATCAAGAGTTACGCGATGAGGACGGGATAAAAGAGGGGCACCAAGACCCCAAAAAAACTCCCAAGTCAGGTTTCATACAGGCCCCGCTTTCATCGAAAAAAGAGATCCGGCGCGCGAGCGAGCAGACATCCCCCCAGGTGGCGCGCGCAGTCGGACACCCCGCTCAAGCGGGACGAGGGCGGCGGGTTGATCAGTGGCAGCAGATCAACCCGCCGTTTCGTGTCTCAGGGGTGCGTTTTCAATCTGGGGCAGACATAGGGACCAACGGGACAGTGGGCCGGATTTTCAGAGGCGAGAGCCTCCACAAGGTGGATGGAAAGGGCAGGGTATCAATCCCGGCCCTGTTTCGCCGTGTGATCGAGGCTTCGGACCCGAACTGGACCGACGGTCTCAATCCTGAACTGATCATCGTTTATGGCGACCACCGGCGTCGCTATCTGGAATGCTACACCATCGAGGCGATGCAGGAGGTGGATGCCAAGATCGCGGCCCTGCCGCGTGGCTCGAATGCGCGCAAACATCTGCAACGCCTCTTTCATGGTCAGAGCTTTCCCACCTCGGTGGACGAGACCGGGCGTCTGGTGCTGCCTGCCAAGCTGCGCAAGAAGATCGAGCTTGAGGATGAGGCGTTTTTTATCGCCGCCGGGGATACCTTTCAGATCTGGAAGCCCGAGACCTACGAAGCCGAGGAACTGTCCAAGACCGAGGAATGGCTTGACGAGTTCCCCGATGACTTTGACCCGTTGATCCTGCTCGACAATCCGGACGGGGTCTGATCCATGGCCGCTGCCGCCGCCCCGACACCGAACGCCCCGCATATCCCCGTTCTCTTGCGCCCGCTGATTGCCGCCGTGGCACCCGTGCAGGGGGTTTGGCTGGATGGCACTCTGGGGGCGGGGGGCTATACCCGCGCGCTGCTCGAGGCTGGCGCGGATCAGGTCATCGGCGTTGACCGCGACCCGCTGGCGCATGAAATGGCGCGCAGCTGGGGGGCGGAGTATGGCGCGCGTCTGCGCCTTGTCCTGGGCAATTTCGCGCAGATGGATGACTATGCCACCGATCTTGATGGCGTCGTGCTCGATCTGGGCGTGTCCTCGATGCAGCTGGATCAGGCCGAGCGCGGCTTTTCCTTCATGAAGGACGGCCCCCTCGACATGCGCATGAGCCAGGAGGGCCCAAGTGCGGCCGATCTGGTCAACACCGCCGAGGAATCCGAGCTTGCCGACATCCTCTATCTCTATGGTGAGGAACGCGCGAGCCGGCGGATCGCCCGCGCGATCGTCAAGGCACGCGAGCAGGCCCCGATCGAGACAACGCTGCATCTGGCGGGGCTGATCGAACGGTGCTTGCCGCGCTCCAAGCCGGGGCAGGCGCATGCCGCCACCCGCAGTTTTCAGGCGATCCGCATTGCGGTGAATGACGAATATGGCGCGCTGATCGCAGGGCTTGAGGCCGCCGAGCGCGCGCTGAAAACCGGCGGGCAACTGGCGGTCGTGACCTTCCATTCCATCGAGGACCGGATCGTCAAACGATTTCTGACGGCGCGGTCGGGCGGGGGCGGCACCGGCAGCCGCCACGCCCCGGAAATCACCCGCGCCGCGCCGCAATTCACCCTCAAATCGCGCAAGGCCATCGGCCCCGATGACGAGGAGCTGGCCGTAAATCCGCGCGCCCGGTCGGCCCGGTTGCGTGTTGCGCTGCGCACCGACGCCCCGGCGGGGCGCACGGACCGGAGCGCTTTGGGTGTCCCCATGTTGAAGGGAGCGAAATGATGCGCAGCATTCTTTATGTCTTGACCGCGCTTTCCGTGATCGGTCTGGCCTTTTGGGCCTACCGCGAGAATTACCGCACCCAAGAGGCGCAGGCCAAGGCGCAAGCCCTGCAAAACGCCATCGGCGAGGCGCGCGCGCGCCTGCGGGTGCTCAACGCGGAATGGGCCTATCTCAACCGCCCTGACCGCCTGATGGACCTCGTTGAACTGAATTATGACAAGCTGGGCCTCTTGCCCCTGCAACCCTATCAGTTCGGTCGTGTGGATCAGGTCTCGTTCCCCAAGCCTGCTGAATTGCCGATCACCAACCCCGTTGACGTGTCCAACATGGAGCAGTTCCCATGATCCGCACTCCGCTGCGCCCGCTGGCGCGCATTCTTGACGCGCGTAACCGGGGCGAGAATCCCGACGCCATCGAGCGTGAGAACATCCGCCTGCGGCATGAGGAAATGCGCGACCGCGCCCGTCGGCGCGCCGAGGGGCGGCTGTTGGTGTTGGCGGGGGTATTCTTTGTGGCCTTCTCAATTGTGGGCGGGCGTATGGCGGTCCTGGCCGGCACCGAACCGAGCGAGCCCACGACCAGTGTCGCAGGGGCGCAGATTTTTGCGCAGCGCGCCGATATCGTGGATCGCGAGGGGCGCATTCTGGCGACCAATTTCGACACGCATAGTCTCTATGCGCAACCCCAACAGATGATCGACCCCGAACATGCCGCCGACAAGCTGGTCGAGATCTTTCCCGATCTCGACCGCGCGCGGCTGATCAAGGATTTCACTGGCCAGCGCAAGTTCCTGTGGATCAAGAAAAAACTCAGCCCCGAGCAGAAACAGGCGGTGCATGATATCGGCGAGCCGGGCTTGCTCTTTGGTCCGCGCGAAATGCGGCTCTATCCCAATGGACGGCTGGCCGCGCATGTGCTGGGCGGAACCAGCTTTGGCCGCGAGGGGGTGCATGCCGCCGAACTCGTCGGCGTGGCAGGTATCGAGCGGCATCAGGACGCGCGGCTGCGCGATCCGGCGCAGGCGCATGAACCCTTGCGGCTCTCGCTTGATCTCAGCGTGCAGGCGGCGATGGAGCGGGTGCTCCTTGGCGGCATGAAGATCATGAATGCCAAGGGGGCCGCAGGTATTCTGATGGACGCCCATACCGGCGAAGTGGTGGCTGTGGCCTCGCTCCCCGATTTCGACCCCAATGACCGCCCCGCGCTGCCCACCTCCGGCAGCCCCAGCGACAGCCCGCTGTTCAACCGCGCGGTGCAGGGTGTCTATGAATTGGGCAGCACCTTCAAGATCTTTCCCGTGGCGCAGGCGCTCGAGCTTGGGCTGATCAACCCCGAGACCATGGTCAACACCAAAAGCCCGATGCAATGGGGCAAGTTCCGCATTCGCGACTTCAAGAACTACGGCCCTGAATTGAGCGTCACCAAGGTGATCGTCAAATCCTCGAACGTCGGCACCGCGCGCATCGCGCTTGACATCGGGGCCGCAAGGCAGCGCGAGTTCCTCGACAGCCTGGGCTTTATGGCTCCGGTCCAGCTTGAGATTGCCGAAGCCTCTGGCAGCACGCCACTTTTGCCCAAGAACTGGTCAGATCTGTCCACCATGACGATTTCCTATGGTCATGGCCTCTCGGTCAGCCCGATGCATCTGGCGGCAGGCTATGCCACGATTGCCAATGGCGGACGGCGGGTTACGCCCACGTTGTTGCACGACCCGGCCCGCACCCCCGGCGAACGGATCATTTCCGAGAAAACCTCGGCCGCGATGCGCGAGATGCTGCGCCATGTCGTGACCGAAGGCACGGCCAGCCTCGGCGAAGTGCCGGGCTATGCGGTGGGCGGCAAGACCGGCACTGCCGATAAACCCAAGGAGCGCGGTGGCGGCTATTACAAGGACAAGGTCATCTCGACCTTTGCCAGCATCTTTCCGGCGCATGATCCGAAATACGTTCTGGTGGTCACGCTCGATGAGCCGGTCGAGACCTCCGGCAGCGAGGCCCGCCGCACCGCAGGCTGGACCGCCGTGCCCGTGGCCGCTGAGATCATCCGTCGCGTCGCCCCGCTTCTGGGTCTCAGACCCGAGATTGAACCCAGCCCGCTTGCTGCTATAAGCCTGACATCGAATTAGGCCGGAACGGGGCAGTGCGGTGGGGCAAATCAAGACATTGGCGGCTTTGGGACTGACCGCCCAAGGCGGGCGTCAGGCCAATATCACGGGATTGGCGGTGGACAGCCGCGAGGTGAAGCCGGGTTTTCTCTTTGCCGCGCTGCCGGGCACCAAAGTGCATGGCGCGGAGTTCATCCAATATGCCTTGCGCCAGGGGGCGGGGGCGATCCTGACCGATGCCACCGGCGCGCGGCTCGCGCAGGATATCCTCAGCCTCAGCGACGCCGCCCTTGTGGTGGCCGAAGACCCGCGTCAGACGCTGGCCTTTGCCGCAGCCCTCTGGTTCGGCGCGCAACCCGAAACCATGGTTGCCGTGACCGGCACCAATGGCAAGACATCCGTGGCCACCTTTACCCGGCAGATCTGGGAGCGGCTGGGGTTCTCGGCGGTCAATCTGGGCACGACCGGTGTCGAGGGGGCCTATAGCGCGCCGCTGGGCCACACCACGCCAGAACCGATCACCCTGCACCGCATGCTGGCCAAGTGCGAACTGGCGGGCGTCACCCATGGCGCGATGGAGGCCTCCTCTCATGGTCTGGCACAGCGACGCCTCGATGGTGTGCATCTGATGGCGGCGGGGTTTACCAATTTCACGCAAGATCACCTCGATTATCACGCCAGCTTTGACGAGTATTTCGCGGCCAAGGCGGGACTTTTCGCGCGCGTCCTGCCCGAGGACGGGGTGGCCGTGATCAATATCGACGACCCGCGCGGCGCCGAGATGGCGTCTATCGCCACCGAACGCGGGCAGGATCTGATCACCGTCGGGCGTGCGCCGGGGGCTGATCTGCGCCTCATCGCGCAACGGTTTGACGCAACGGGCCAGGTGCTGCGCTTTGAATGGGAGGACGAGGTCAATCAATTGCGCCTCGACCTCATCGGCGGATTTCAGGCCGAGAACGTGCTGCTTGCGGCAGGGCTGGTGATCGGCGCAGGTGCCGATGCCGAACGGGTGTTCGAGGTGTTGCCGGACATGCGGACGGTGCGCGGGCGCATGCAACTGGCCGCAACGCGCGACAATGGCGCGGCGGTCTTTGTCGATTACGCCCATACTCCGGATGCCGTGGCCACCGCGCTCAAGGCGCTGCGCCCGCATGTCATGGGGCGGCTTATCGCCATCGTCGGCGCGGGTGGCGACCGCGACCGCGCCAAGCGGCCCCTGATGGGGCAGGCTGCGGCCGCTCATGCCGACCGGGTGATCGTGACGGACGACAACCCGCGCTCGGAAAACCCGGCCAGCATCCGCGCGGCGGTGATGGAGGGCTGTCCCAGGGCCACCGAGGTGGGCGACCGTGCCGAGGCGATCCTGCGCGGTGTCGATGCGCTGGGGCCGGGCGATGCGCTGCTGATTTGTGGCAAGGGGCATGAGACAGGGCAGGTCGTCGGCGATGACGTATTGCCTTTCGATGATGTGGAAGAGGCGAGCATCGCGGTCACGCTGCTCGATGGGGGGCGGGTATGAGCCTTTGGTCGGCACAAGAGGCGGCAGCGGCCACGCAGGGCCGCGTGACAGGCGATTGGCAGGCCTCGGGCGTGTCGATTGATACCCGCACGCTCAAGCCCGGTGATCTTTTTGTGGCGCTCAGTGCCGCGCGCGACGGGCATGAGTTCGTGGCGCAGGCCTTGGCCAAAGGGGCGGCTGCGGCGCTGGTGTCTCGTATTCCCGAGGGCCTGCCCGCCGACGCCCCGCTCTTGATCGTCTCTGACGTGCAAAAGGGACTGGAAGATCTGGGATGTGCGGCGCGCGCGCGGTCTCAGGCCCGCGTCGTGGCCGTGACCGGATCGGTCGGCAAGACCTCGACCAAGGAAATGCTGCGCGACGTGCTGGGCCATCAGGGCCGCACCCATGCCGCCGAGGCCAGTTACAACAACCATTGGGGCGTGCCGCTCACGCTCGCGCGGATGCCGGTGGATACGCAATTCGCGGTGATCGAAATCGGCATGAACCACCCCGGCGAGATTGCACCCTTGGCACGCATGGCGCGGCCCCATGTGGCGATTGTGACAACGGTCGCCGCCGCGCATCTCGAGGCCTTCGAGAATGTCGAGGGGATCGCCCGTGAGAAGGCCAGCATCTTTGAAGGGCTGGAGCCGGGCGGTGTGGCCCTGATCAACGCGGATATTTCCACGACATCCATTCTGCGCACCAAGGCCATGCAACATGCGGCGCGCGTCATCAGCTTTGGCACTGCGCGCGGCGCGCATCACCGCCTGCTCGATGTGGAACTGCACGATCACGTCACCGTGGCACGCGCGCGCGCCTGGCGCTCTGCGGTCGTCTACAAGGTCGGCGTTCCGGGGCGGCATTTCGCGATGAACGCGCTGGCGGTTCTGGCGGTGGCGCAGGTTCTGGGCTGCGACCGGGCCGTGGCCGTGGCCGATCTGGCCAGTTGGGCCCCGCCTGCCGGGCGCGGCACACGCGAAGAACTGGTGCTGGATCTGGCCAGCGACGGGATGAGCATTGACCTGATTGATGATGCGTTCAATGCCAATCCCACGTCGATGGCCGCGGCCCTCGAAGTGTTGGCCGCGGCGCATCCGCGCGACGGTGTGGGCCGTGTTTCGCGCGGACGCCGGATTGCCATTCTCGGCGATATGCTGGAACTCGGGCCGGATGAGGCGATGATGCACGCCGGGCTTGCCGATCTGCCCTATATGGCGCGGATCGACGAAATTCATTGCGTCGGCCCTCGGATGCGCGCCCTATGGGACGTTTTGCCCGAGGCGCGGCGCGGCCGTTGGGTGGCCAGCGCCGAAGAGCTGGCCGCGCAGGCGCACCGGCTGATCGACGCAGGTGATGTGGTGTTGGTGAAAGGCTCAAAAGGTAGCCGGGTGAGCCTTGTGGTTGACGCGCTCCGGCGCGTGGGCCGGGTGACAGAAGAAGGACAAGTCTGATGCTCTATTGGTTGACCATCTGGTCGGATGGTGGGGATTTCTTCAATCTCTTCCGCTACATCACCTTTCGGGCTGGCGGGGCCTTCATGACGGCGCTGATCTTTGGCTTTCTGTTCGGCGCACCCCTGATCATGGTCCTGCGCAAGCGGCAGGGCAAAGGGCAACCCATCCGCAGCGATGGCCCCGAGGCGCATTTTTCCAAGGCGGGCACCCCCACCATGGGCGGTCTCTTGATCGTGGGCGCGCTTGTGACCTCGACCCTGCTCTGGGCGCGGCTGGACAATCCGTATGTCTGGCTGGTGCTGTTCGTCACGCTGTCCTTTGCCCTCATCGGCTTTGCCGATGATTACGCCAAGGTCAGCAAACAGAACGTCAAGGGCGTCTCAAGCCGGGTGCGGCTGGGCCTTGGGTTTCTGATCGCGCTCATCGCGGCCTATTGGGCCGGGCTGCACCATCCGGCAGAGCTGCAATATCAACTGGCGCTGCCGGTGTTCAAGGATGTGCTGATCAACCTTGGCTTCTTCTTTATTCCCTTTGCGATGTTTGTGATTGTCGGCGCGGCCAATGCGGTCAACCTGACCGATGGCCTCGATGGGCTGGCCATCATGCCGGTGATGATCGCCTCGGCGGCGCTGGGCGTAATCGCCTATACGGTGGGCCGCGTCGATTTCACCGATTATCTGGGGCTGCATTATGTGCCGGGCACGGGCGAGATCCTGATCTTCGTCGCGGGTCTGGTGGGCGGCGGTCTGGGGTTCTTGTGGTATAACGCCCCGCCGGCGGCGGTCTTCATGGGGGATACCGGCTCGCTCGCCTTGGGCGGGGCGCTGGGGGCGATTGCCGTGGCCACCAAGCACGAGCTGGTGCTGGGCATCGTGGGCGGCCTCTTCGTGGTCGAGGCGCTCTCGGTCATCATTCAGGTGCTCTATTTCAAGCGCACCGGCAAGCGGGTGTTCCTGATGGCCCCGATCCATCACCATTACGAAAAAAAGGGCTGGGCCGAGCCGCAGATCGTGATCCGTTTCTGGATCATCGCGCTCATTCTGGCCATGATCGGATTGGCGACGCTGAAATTGCGCTAAAGCGCGTTGCGTCTGATCGGATTGACCTCGCCCCGGCCCCCGAGCCGGGGCCTGCGCCTGCGTCAGCGAGGTCCCGTGTCAAGCCCGGGACGGGTATGCTCTCGATTGAGCGCACCACGCCCCAAGGCGGAGGGCCTCAGCCCTCCATCCAGATCGTAACCGGCCCGTCATTGACGAGCGAGACTTTCATATCCGCCCCGAACCGGCCCTTTTCGGTGGCAATCCCCAGCCCTGCGATCTGCCCTGCGAAATAGTCATAGAGCCGCTTTCCGGTCTCGGGATCTGCCGCCGTGGAAAAGCCGGGGCGATTGCCGCGCGAGGTATCTGCGGCCAGCGTGAACTGGCTGATGACCAATGCGCTCCCACCTATGTCGGTCAGACAGCGGTTCATCTTGCCCGCCTCGTCTGGGAAGATGCGCAGCTTGGCAATCTTGGCCGCCAGCCGCTCTGCATCCGCTTCGGTATCGCCCTGCATGGCGCAGACAAGGATCAAGAGGCCCCGCCCGCATTGGCCGATGACCTCGCCATCGACGGCGACAGAAGCCTCGGAGACACGTTGCAATAGCGCGCGCATGAAACCCTCCAAACATCGTTGCGCTTAGCCGCGCAGATCAAGAACCTCGTCCAACCCCGCCCGGCTGGTGCGAAAGCTGTTGGCGGGGTGGTCCGTATCGGGCAGGCCAAAGGAAATGGCGCAGAGGATCAACCGGCTCTCGGGCAGGTCGAAATGCGCGCGGATCATCGGCGCATAGGCCGCAACAGAGGCTTGCGCGATGGTGCCCACGCCCAGGGCCGTCGCGGCCAGCATGAAGGCGGTGATGAACCCGCCGCAATCCATCGCACCATAAGGGCCAAGGGCCGCCTCGGAATGCACGATCGCCACATGCGGCGCGTCGAACAGGTGATAGTTCCGCATGGATTGTTCCGCCCGTCCGGCGCGGTCGTTGCGCGCGATACCCGCAGCCTCATAGAGTTGCAGGCCGCATTCGCGGCGGCGGGCACCATGGGCACCGGGATAGCTCTCGGGCCAGGGCAGATCAGGGCCGGGGCGCTCATTCTGCACCGCCGCGAGCAGTGCGTCGCGAAACCGCGCGGTTTCATCCCCCCGCGTCACGGTCACGCGCCAGGGCTGGGCATTGCACCAGGACGGCGCGCGCCCTGCGGCCTCGACGATCTTTGCAATGGTCTCTTCCGGCACAGGATCGGGCCGAAAGGCGCGGCAGGAATGGCGGGCCTGCAAGAGCCCCTGCAAAGTTGAAAAATTGTCCGTCATTCCGTGATGTCCTTGCCCGGCCTTGATCCATCAGGCCCATGGCCTTGCCCGATGATCATAGGGAGAGTTTCGTGGCATATCCATGCCCCGCCCGGCGGTTTTCCGCCGCCTGTGCCCTACACCACACCCTGCTCCAGAGCCACGACATAGCCGATCGCCCCGGCGATCAACGCGCCGATGAGAACGGCAAGGGCGATTTTCCATGCCGACCAAGGGCGTTCGCCCTGCACCCGGCCCGTGCGGCCATTGACCACGAAACGATAGGTCTCGCCCCGGTATTTATAGGCCGCGAGCCAGACAGGCAGCAGGATGTGCTTGAAGGTGACATCGCGGACCTCGGTGTTGATCTCGTGGATCTGTTGACGGTCGCCCCCGATGTCGAAACGCACGTCGCGGGCGATGATCGCATCCATTCGGGCGCGCGCCTCGACAAATCCGTGTTCGAGTTCGAGATTGTAGCCCTCTGCGCGGAACCCGGCGAGATATTCAGGGCTATAGGGCACCAGTGCGGCCAGATCCCAGGGTTCGAGCGCGTCGGTAAATCGCTTGGGCAGGGAATTCGACGCCAGCACCAGCACATCGTCGAAAAACCGCGCCACCCGACCTGCGGCCGGGGTCCAGCGGATCTTGGGCACCTGCACGGTCTGGCGCTTGCCATCGCGGACGACGGTCTGACTCTCGTAATAGACCGTGCCGCGCGCGCCCCGGTAGGTGGATTTCGTGTCGGCGTCAAAGGTCCAATAGGGCACGTAGATGCCCTGCATCCGCCGCCCCTTGCGGGCATAGTCCTTGAGCCCGTTCGGCGCGAACCACAGCCGCCCCAGCCAGTCGGTCATCGCCTTGCGCGCGGTCGCCTCATCGAGGGCGAAGGGCAGCAGCGCGCGCGGCTTGATATGGCGTTGTGCGCCGGTATCGGTCACGACCGGCGAGGCGCAGAACGGGCATTCGGCGGCATGGGTATCGCTGCCCAGTTCCACCTGCGCGCCGCAGCTTGTGCAGGTGGTGCTGCGGATCTCTTCCATCTCTTGCACGGGCAGTTGATCGCGCAGGGCGCGCTCAAAGTCCAACTCCTTGATCCCGCCCTGCCAGGGGCTGCCGGTCGCGATGGGATGAACATCGCCGCAATGGTCGCAGATCAGATGATTGGCACCCGGATCATAGCGGTAATCCGCGCCACAGCTGGCGCAGGGAAACCGATGCTGGGTTTCGGTCGTGACAGGGACGGGGGGCGGGGTAGTCTGCATTTGGCTCACAGGATATGATGCACGGCGCGTGGGGTGATGCGGCGCAATGCCCCGTCCCCGAGCGCCGTGTGCCGCCAGAGGTTGAAAGTGGCGTGCAGCGCAGAGGCCGCCAAGAGCGCCAAGAGCAGTTTGCGCGCCTCTGGCCCGGGCAGGGCATGACCGAGCGCCTCGGCCGCCAGCGCGACGGCCCCCCATGCCAAAAGCAGATAGAGCGCACGGTGCAACCACGGATGCAGCGCGCGCAGGGCCCCTGTCAGTTTCGGCCCCGGACCGTTCATCAGACCAAAGACCAGCGCCAGCGCGCACATGCCAAGCGCCGTTGCCGCATAGGCCAGCGAGAGCCAGACCGTCGCCCCGCCATCGCCCAGGACAAAGAGCAGCAGCATCAGGTTCAGCCAGTGCAGCGTGATCGTCAGGCTTCGGCGCATGGGTTACGCACCCGGCGGCGGCGGTGGCATCACGGTAAAGAGCGTGGCCAGTTCCGCCACATCCTCGGCGCGCTTCCAGCCGTCCTGTCCGGCGGTCCAGACAAAGCTGTCGCGGGTCAGCTTGCCCTCCGTCACCATGCGACCAAGAGAGGCCTTGGAATAGGGGCCATGGGTCTGCCCGTTTTCGGCGATGTGCCAGACATGCTCGACGGGCGGGGGGGGGGGGCTGGGGGGGGCGGGGGCAGGGCGCGCGCCCCAAGGCCCCTGATCCGCCATCTGCTGCGCCATGGCCATGCCCATCCCCATGCCCAACCCGGCACCGATGCCCGCGCCGCCGCTCGGGTTCTTGGCGGCGGCGGTCATCGCCTCTGCGGCGGAATACTGGGTAAACCGGCCCAGATCGCCCGCGATCCCCATCGAGGTGCGCTTGTCGAGCGCCGCCTCGACCTCGGGCGGGAGCGAGATATTCTCGATGTAGAACTCGGGAATGCTGAGGCCGTAATCGGCGACCACCGTTGAAATCTCGCCCGCCACCAGCTTGCCCAGATCGGCGGTGTTGGCGGCCATGTCGAGCACGGGGATACCGCTCCCTGCGATGATGCGCGAAAACGCCTGCACGATGATGTTGCGGATCTGAAAGCTGATCTCGTCCATGGTGAACTCGCCATCGGTGCCAACGATTTCCGAGAGGAATTTCGCGGCATCGACCACCCGCACCGTATAGGTGCCAAAGGCGCGGATGCGGGTCGGCCCGAACTCGGGATCGCGCAGGATGATCGGGTTCTTGGTGCCCCATTTCAGATCGTTGAACCGCGTCGTCGCGACAAAATAGATCTCGGATTTGAAAGGCGATTTAAAGCCGTGATCCCAATGATTGAGCGAGGTCAGGATCGGCATGTTGTTGGTCTCGAGCATGTAGAGACCGGGGGTGAACACATCGGCCAACTGTCCCTCATGGACAAAAACCGCCGCCTGCCCTTCGCGCACCGTCAGCTTGGCACCGTATTTGATCTCGTGGCCCTCGCGCTCGAACCGCCAGACCATGGTGTCGCGGGTATCATCGGTCCAGTGGATGACGTCGATGAACTGGCCGGAGAGGAAATCGAAAATGGGCATCGGGATACTCCTGTAATCGAAAAATCGGGGATCAGACCGGCCCGCCCTGCCGCACATCCAGCAGACGGCGCAGGATGGGGCGGGCCTCGTCCGGGGTCATGCCGGGCTTGAGGTCGGGGTGATAGAGCAGCCACAAAAGCTCTTCATCATGGCTGGTGAGAAGCGCAAATTCGTCGTCATCGTTGAAGATCGACGGGCGCGCGCCGGGGAAATCGTCAGCCAGCCCCAGCCCCTGCGCCAGTTCCTCATGCACGCAGGATTGCCGCATGAGGGGCGGGTGTTCGGCCCGGATGAGCGCAATCGCGCGACGATAGACGTGGTCCTCGCCCTGACCTGAGAAGGCCACCACGAGGCAATGGATGGTGCGCGGCATGTCGCGGAAAATGGCAATCGTGTTCGGTCCCGCTTCAGGGGCAAGCTGACGGATACGTGCCAGCATGATGTCGTGGTCATCCTCGCCCATGAAGAGGATGTGGAAATTCGCCCCCCCTCCCGACGTGCTGATCGGATGGCGGGTGACACGCGCCAGCCGCGCGGCATAATCGGCGACCAGACGGCGATCCTCGGCGCGCTGTGCCTCTGGCACAGATGCACCGAATTCCACGTTCATCCGCACGGGCCCGACCCATTTGCGCAGACCGCCCGCCCGCCCTGACGACGGGCGATAGCCGGCCCCTTGCTGGTATTCGTCATAAAAGGCGATACGCTCGAAATTGCGCAGGATGTCCGTGTCGGTATAGGGCGTGTCCGGCCCGCCGCCGTCGCGGCGCAAGAGGCCGCGACTGAGCAGATCGGATTCGACCCGCTGGTAATAGCTGGCCAGGGCCAGACTATTGGCCGAGGGGCCGGAGGGCGCCGGCGCCGGCGCGACGGGGCGCTCTGTCGGGCGCGCCGAGGTTGTGGGCGGTGCAGGCATGTCACACGCGGCCAGCGCCGTCAGCGCCAGCCCCAAGATGCCCCATTTCAGCCAGTCGGCGCGCATGCCGCGCTTAGCCTTTGGGCACGGCGGTGCCTGCGGTGTCGCCCACCCCATCGCGCCGCGCCTTGGCCGAGGCCAGCGTGTCGCGCAAATCGGCCTCCATTTTCCGCAGGTCTTCTTCTGCCTTGGCCCGTTTGGCTTTGCCCTCGTCGGCGATTTGCAGGCTTTCCTGAATGGTGCCGATGAGATCGGCATTGGCCTGTTTCACCGCCTCGATGTCGAACACGCCGCGTTCCATTTCCTGGCGGATCATCTTGTTGCTCTCGCGCAGGTTCTTGGCATTGGCGGTCAAAAGCTCGTTCGTCAGGTCATTGGCATCGCGCACCGCCGCCGCCGCCTCTGCCGAGCGTTGGATTGTGACCGCCTGCGCCAGTTGGGTTTCCCACAGTGGCACGGTGTTGACGAGGGTCGAGTTGATCTTGGTCACAAGGCTCTTGTCGTTTTCCTGCACCAGCCGGATCGAGGGCAGGGATTGCATCGTCACCTGGCGGGTCAGCTTGAGATCATGCACCCGCCGCTCCAGATCGTCGCGCGCGGCGCGCAGATCGCGCAGTTCCTGCGCCTTCATCACCTGGTCATTCTCCGGCGCGGCCTGAACGGCGGCTTCGGCGGCGGGAATGTCTTTGGTGTCGAGCTCTTTCAGCTTGGCCTCGCCCGCCGCGATGTAGAGGGCAAGCTCGTCGTAGAAGGCCAGCGTTTTCTCGTAGAGCATGTCGAGCGACTTGATGTCCTTCAAGAGCGTATGCTCATGCGCCAGAAGGTCATCGGTGATCTTGTCGATCTGGCCCTGCACCTGCTCGAAGCGCGCCGTGAACTTGGCGAAGGGGGCGGCGCGACCCAAGAGCTTTTCCCACCACGACCGCTCGCGCCGCACGTCAAGCTCCGAAACCGAGAAGCCGCGAATGGTGGTGACGATCCCGCGCAGGCTATCGCCCGCCGGCCCCACATCCTTGTTGCGCACGCCTTGCAGCATGGCTTGGGAGATTTCCTGCAATTCGGCCTGCGCGGCAGAGCCGAACGACACGATGGATTGCGTATCGCCCATGTCGATCTCGGCCATGCGGCGGGTGATCTCGGCGCTTTGCGGCGCGTCGGCCTGCTCGAGCGGCACGATGGCGTTGGCCGCGGCGGGTTCGGGCAGGACAGCGCGGCTCACGGCCTCGACATCCTTGAGCACGGCTTCGGCCTTCTGGCGGGTGGTCTCTGACATGAGTGTGGTCCTTTTTACGCTAAATCTTTGGTTTCAAGGTGAACGCCCTCACGCTCCAGCCGGTCACGCAATACGTCGATTTCTATGTCGAGATCGGTGGTGCTGTCCTGCATCAGGGCGCGGGTCTTGGCGGTGAAATTCTGTTCCAGATCGCTGAGGAGCGCGAGGTATTTGTCGCGCGCGGCAGGATTGGGGGCGCGGGTGTGCAGATCGGCGAACTTGACCGTCGCGTCGCGCGCACCCATCAGGTAGACGCCCAGATATTTGCGCGCCGCCGTCAGATCGCGGGGATCATCCTCGACCGTGCGCAGCATGTCGCGCACGGTCATCTGGAACCGCTCCAGCCGGGTTTCCGCCTGCCGGTCGCCTGCTCGCTTGAGCGCGTCGGTCATGGCGCGCAGGTAATCCTCGGCCTGATCGACCACGCGCGCCACCCGGTCGCTCTGAAAACTGTCGACGCCCTCCATCCCCTTGTCCGTGAGCGGATCGAGACCAAAGGCAAAGCTGTGAAGAACTGCGCCGAGCGTGGCATAAATGAGAGGCTCCAGAAGCCCGCCACCGCTTGCAAATCCCGCCAGCCCAAGGCCAGCGCCGGTCAGCAGGGACGCAAATATCTTGCGCGGGATGGCCGGGCGGCGCGCGATCTTGCGCGCCTCATAGGCCTCTTGCGCCAGAATCCCCTCGCGGGTGAGCCATGCCGCCAGAAGCAGCGTGCCCAATGCGGCAAGGTTGAACACCAATTCCACCGGACCCGAGGCAAAGGCCCGCACCGCCAATGGCAAAGGCGCGAAAAAGAGCAGGTTGACACGCCCGCCCGCCCGCGTGCGCCGCGCGCCGCGAAATCCGCCCCGGTCCGGCACGGGCGCGCCCTTGTCCGCACCGTCGGGGCTGTATCTGCCGCCAAAACGCTGCGCCATCACACGCCCCCCGTGGCGGCAACAAAGAGGATCAGCGCCACCAGCAGCAAGAACGCCAGTTTCTGAAGTCCCGTGTCACTCATGGCGCCCCCGCGGCCGGTTTCCATACTCCTTGCCTGAACTTAGGCGATGGGGGTCCGGCTTGCTAGGGGGAAGATTTCAAACCCTGGCGCAGGGGATGGAGCGGGAATGAGTATTTTTTCCAAGAAGACGCCGGGGATCACACGCCGATTTTTGGCCCCAGGCACATCAGCGGCGCCTCTGAACGGCGCACCTCGTAGAGTTCCGAGAGGCTCTGTTCCCCGGCAAAGCGTGCGATCAGCCCCTGGTCGGTGCGCTCAAAGCTCCAGCATTGCGGATCGGGGCGGTTGTCATAGACAAAGCAGATCAGCCCGCGCTCTTCATACCAATGCCCGTCCTGACACTCGCCATCGAGAAAGGACCAGCGCACGCGACGGTCGGGCAGATATTCCTCACCCCCATAGGGCGCGCCGCCCGCGCCATAGTAAAAGGTCTGGCCGCGGGTATAGGCATCGAATTCCTCTGCCGACATCTGCGCCAGGGCCGGGGCCGCGACAAAGGCAACAAGGCTGGACAGGATCAGGGCGCGCATGAGGTCAGCCTGCCAGATCGGGTGCCATGCCGCCAGAGGATTCGCGCCAGCGCGCGGCGCGGCGGTCCATGACGCGCCGCCACAGTGGCGGCACCAGCGCCAGCACCGCCATCACCGGCAGCGAGTGGGGCAGGGTCGGCATGCTGGTGCGGTCGAGTTGCAGCGCCGGATAGGGGCGGTGCGGCGTCACATGGTGATCGGAATGGCGCGGTGCGTTCAGCGTTATCGCCGCCGACATCACATGCGGCGCGTTCCAGGAATGGTGCGGCCCGACCGGCTCGAACCGCCCGTCCGGTCGCCGGGCGCGGCGCAATCCATAGTGCTGCACATAGTCCGAAAGCAGGATTTGCACCTGGGCATAGCCCGCGATGAAGAGCAGCGCCGCCACCCCCGCCGCCCCAAGGCCGATCGCGACCGTAAGCACTAGCGCTCCCGCTCCGCCGAGGTAAAGGGTATAGGGATGCCGCCAGAGCGGTTGATCCGTGGAGCGCCGCGAGTCGGCGCGCAGCCCCGCCAGAAACGCGCCCGGCCAGGCGCGCAGCGCATAGCGGTAGAACCCTTCGCCGGGGCGGGCGCTGCTGGGATCGTCGGGGGTGGCCACATGCACATGATGCACCCGCAGATGCGCGCTCGCGTGATGGCCAAAGAGCAGCGAGGTATAGATGAGCCGCCCAAGACGCCGCTTGGCGCGGGCGCCGCGATGGATCAGCTCATGCGCCACCGGATGCGAAATCTGTCCCATGCTCAGGCCGGCACTCAGCGCCACGAGCGCGCGCTCCACTCCGCTCAGCCTGTTGCCCCCCGCCACCGCCCAGACTGCCAGCGCCAGCACCGCGAAATGCCCCAGCCCCAGCCCCACCAAGAGCCAGTCTGCGGCGGGAAATTCGGCCTCTGGATCACGATTGCCCTCTGCGACCAGCACGCGATCCAGCGTGAACACCAGAACCGTAATCGTGCCCAAGGCCAGAATGCCCCAGACACCGCCCCAGAGTGCGGCAATCGCGGTCAGCAGCAGAGGCAGGCTTGCGGCAATGGAAAAGAGCGGCATCAGGCGTTCCCGGTTTTTCCGCAGTCTAGTGCGGGGCAGGGGCGGCGCACAGGGTTTCGTTGCCGCAGCCGCTCGCATTTCATGCGCCAATCAACGCGAATGGTGGTGCAAATGTCGTTTTTGAGGGCTCTGCCCCTAGGCTGGACGGCTAATTTTGAGCGCAACAGGGAAAGAGGATGATCGCAATGGCATTGGATGATCGCAAAGGCGTCTGGAAATCCGGCACGGGCAAGGGCCGCCGCACCACCAAGGGGCGTCCGCTTGAAGATGGTGCCTGGGCCGAGGTACAGGCGCTCTTGGGCGAGGGGCCGCGCCGGCGCGACCTCTTGATCGAGTATCTGCACCTTATTCAGGACAAGTTCGGCCATCTGTCGTCGGCGCATCTGCGCGCGCTGGCCGAGGAGATGCGCCTGTCGCAGGCCGAAGTGTATGAAGTGGCCAGCTTTTACGCGCATTTCGATGTGGTGCGCGAAGGCGAGACGCCGCCGCCCGCTCTGACCATCCGCGTCTGCGATTCGCTGAGCTGCGAGCTCGCGGGCGCGCAGGCGCTGAAATCCGCGCTTGAGAAGGGCACCGCTCCTGCACAGGTGCGCATCCTGCGCGCGCCCTGCATGGGGCGGTGCGACACGGCACCCGTGGTGGAGCTGGGTCATCACCATATCGACCACGCCACGCCCGAGAGCGTTCTGGCGGCGGTCGCGGCGGGGGACACCCACGCGCATGTGCCGGATTACGAAGGATTTGAGGCCTATCGCGCGGCGGGCGGCTATGCCACGCTGAGCGACCTGCGCGCCACCTCCAATGCCGATGCCGAATTCGAGCGTGTGCAGCAAACCCTGCTCGATGCCGGTCTGCGCGGCCTTGGCGGCGCCGGCTTCCCGTCGGGGCGCAAATGGGGTTTCGTGCGCGCCGAACCGGGCCCGCGCTATCTGGCCGTCAATGGCGACGAGGGCGAGCCGGGCACCTTCAAGGACCGCTATTACCTCGAACGCACGCCGCACCTCTTCCTTGAGGGGATGCTGATCGCGGCCTGGGCGGTCGAGGCCGCGCGCTGCTTCATCTACATGCGCGATGAATATCCCGCCGTTCTGCATATCCTCGCCACAGAGATTGCCGCGCTGGAATCGGCCGGGCTCATCGAACCTGGCTATGTCGAGCTGCGCCGCGGTGCCGGGGCCTATATCTGCGGCGAAGAAAGCGCCATGATCGAATCGATCGAAGGCAAGCGCGGCCTGCCGCGTCACCGGCCGCCCTTCGTGGCGCAGGTGGGCATTTTCGACCGCCCCACGCTGGTCAACAACGTCGAAACCCTGCTCTGGGTCACGCGCATCCTGCGCGAGGGGCCGGAAATCCTGAACACGGTCGAGCATAATGGCCGCAAGGGGCTTCGGTCCTATTCGGTCTCGGGGCGGGTCAAGGCTCCGGGCGTCTACCTTCTGCCCGCAGGCTCCACCATCACCGACATCATCGCGGCGGCGGGCGGCATGTCCGACGGGCATGTGTTCAAGGCCTATCAGCCGGGCGGTCCGTCCTCGGGTCTCTTGCCTGCGTCGATGAACGATATTCCGCTCGATTTCGACACGCTGCAACCGCATGGCACCTTTATCGGCTCGGCGGCGGTGGTGGTGCTGTCGGATCACGACCGGGCGCGGGATGCCGCGCTCAACATGCTGCGCTTTTTCGAGGATGAAAGCTGTGGGCAATGCACGCCCTGCCGGGTGGGCTGTGAAAAGGCGGTCAAGCTGATGCAGGCCGACACCTGGGATCAGCCGCTCCTGACCGAGCTTTGCACCGCCATGTCGGATGCCAGCATTTGCGGCTTGGGTCAGGCAGCGCCGAACCCCATCCGCCTGACGATGAAGCATTTCGCCGACGAAATCTGAGCCAAGCACGGGCTTCCATCTCCCTTCGATCCGCATTAGGTCAAGACTGACACGTGGATCGGAGGGCGCATGGCGTTTTTCTCGAAACTCAAGGAACGGTTGTTCAAATCCTCTTCCAAGCTCGAAGAGGGGTTGGAGGCTATTGTCGAGGACGGGCGCGCAGAAGAGAGCACGCCGAGTGTTACGCCGCCCCCGCCAGAGGTGCCGGCCCCCGCGCCCCAAGAGGCCCCCGTCGCCCCATCTCCGCAAGAGGTGCCGCCGCCCGTCACCGAAGGCCTGGCACCGCCGCAACCGGTCGAAATCCCCGACGATCTGCCAGCGACCGCGCCGCGTGGCGGGCTCTTTGGTCGCCTGCTGGGGCGCGCCGCGCCCGAAGCGGCCCCGCGCCGGGTGCTCGACGATGCGATGCTCGAAAGCCTCGAAGAAGTGCTGATCGGTGCGGACATGGGCGTGGATACCGCGCTCCGCGTCACCGCCAACATGGCCGAGGGCCGCATGGGCAAGCGCCTTTCCACTCAGGAGATCAAGGAACTTCTGGCGCAGGAAATCGCCCGCATCATGGAACCCGTGGCGCGGCCCATGCCGATCTATGCCAAGCGCCCGCAAGTGGTGCTCGTGGTGGGCGTGAACGGCTCGGGTAAGACCACCACCATCGGCAAGCTCGCGGCGCAGTTCAAGACGGCGGGCAAATCCGTGGTGATCGCTGCCGGGGACACATTCCGCGCCGCAGCCGTCGAACAGCTTCAGGTCTGGGGGCAGCGCGCCGGTGTGCCGGTGATGACCGCGCCCGAAGGCTCGGACCCCGCGAGCCTCGCCTTTGAGGCCATGACCCGCGCCGAGGCCGAGGGCGCGGACCTCTTGATGATCGACACCGCCGGACGGTTGCAGAACCGCGCCGATCTGATGGAGGAACTGGCCAAGATCGTGCGCGTCATCCGCAAGAAGGACCCGAGCGCGCCGCATAACACCCTGCTCGTGCTCGATGCCACCACGGGGCAGAACGCACTCAGTCAGGTTGCGACCTTCCAGAAACTTGCCGATGTCTCCGGCCTGATCATGACCAAGCTTGACGGCACCGCGCGCGGCGGCGTGCTGGTGGCCCTCGCGGATAAATTCGGCCTGCCGATCCATGCGATCGGCGTGGGCGAACAGATCGACGATCTCGCCCCCTTCGACCCAGAGGATTTCGCCGCCGCCCTGACCGGGCTTGACGGCGAATGAACCTTTGCGCCTGTCATCTGGCCATAAATACCTCGGGGGGCTTGGGGGGCTGGCCCCCCAATGTGCCAGCCTCTGAATGAGCGCTTGGCTGATTTCACTCGAGGGCACGGAGGCGGGGCATGACCTTGCCATGGTGCTTGCGCTCCTCGCGGCGCTCTTGCATGCCATTTTTGGCGCGCTGCAAAAGGGGCGGCATGATCCCTGGCTCAGCCGGGGCGCGATAGATGCAAGCTATGCCGCCATGGCCGCGCCCTTTGCCCTTTTTGTCGTGCCCTGGCCCGAGGCGCATATGTGGCCCATCTTTGCCGGCGCGGTGGTGATCCACATCGGCTACAAGGTGTTGCAGGCGATGGCCTATACGCGCGGCGCCTATACGGTCGTCTACCCCGTGGTGCGGGGCACCGGGCCGCTTTTCACCGTGATCGGGGCCTATGCGATTTTCGGCGAGGTATTTACCCCAGTGCAGTGGCTGGGCGTGGCGGTGCTTCTGTGCGGTATCTACGGCCTAGCGGTCTATAATCTGCGCACGCTCACGCTCAACCGCGATACCATGCCGCTGGCGCTGGGTCTGGCGGTAGCGACGGGGCTATTTGTGGCGCTCTATACGACCTATGACGCTTATGGCATCCGCGCGGCGGCTGATCCCTTTACCTTCCTTGCGTGGTTCTTTTTCCTGGACGGGCTGACGATTCCGCCCTTTGCCTATCTACGCTGGCGCAATATGCCCACGCGGCACGCGGTAGGCCCCCTGTTGCTGCGCGGGGTCTCGGGCGGGGTGGTGGCGTTCTTTTCCTTCGGGTCGGTCATGCTGGCCACCCGCCTCGACAAGGTGGGCGAGGCGGCGGTGCTGCGCGAGACTTCGACCGTTTTTGCCGCCCTCATCGGCTGGCTCGTGCTCAAGGAGACGGTGGGGCCGCGACGTATTGCGCTCATGACCTTGATCGCTGCGGGCGCGGTCATAGTTGAGCTTGGCGGCTGAATGCGCCACAACCGGCGTGAGCGATAAGGAAACCTGACGACATGGATGACACGCAGCCGCCCAAATGGGCCAAGCCGGTTCTGGAATTTGGCCCTGTGCTGGGCTTTTTTGCCGCCTATCTCTGGCTCAAGGACAGGGTCTTTTCCATTGGCGGCACCGACTATGAGGGCTTTATCGTCGTCACCGCTGGGTTCATCCCGGTATTTCTGATCTCGATGGGTATTTTGTGGCGACTCACCGGCCATCTGAGCCGGATGCAGGTGGTCACGGCGGTGCTGATCGTGGTGTTTGGCGGTCTCAGCGTCTGGTTCAACGATCCGCGCTTCTTCAAGATGAAGCCGACGATGATCTACCTGCTCTTCGGCGGGGTGCTGGGCTATGGCCTGCTGCGCGGGCGCTCGTATCTGCAATATGTGATGGACGGGGTGATGCCGCTGACCGATGCGGGCTGGATGATCTTGACCCGGCGCTTGATGCTCTTCTTCTTCGGTCTCGCCCTGCTGAACGAGGCGATCTGGCGCACGCAGACCGAAGAAATGTGGGTCTATTTCAAGACCTTCGGTCTGACGGCCGCGATTTTTGTCTTCTTCATGGCGCAAGGCGCGCTCTTTCGCGATCATTCGACCGAGGAAAAGGACGACAAGGGTGCCTGACAGGGCGGGCAGGGTGCCCGCCGCCGTCGCACATCAGGCGTAGAACAGATCCTTGAAGACATGATAAGCGATGTCTTCGCGGCGCAGACCCATGCGGGCCAGCTCTGCATCTGATTTCGCTTCCAGCGCTTCGATCCGGTTGCGCCGTGCCGTGACCGCAGCTTGGGCCTCGAGCCCGCGCACGATGGCTGCGACAAAGCGTTTCCATCCCTCGCGCAGAGGAGATGCAGTAACATTGGTTGTGATATTCGCCATTGGAAACCTCACTTTACGTGGTTTGGTTCCCTCCCTGACCCCAAGATAGGTCAGTCACGTTGACACGACCAACGCTGAAACGGAATGGCCGGGTTGCAGGGGCTGCATCCCGGCCTTTCGTGTTACTCGGCCTTGGCCTTGGGCGCGCGCTCGGGCATCGACGGGGGCGGCGAGGGCTGGCGCTTGGGCGCGGCCGTATCGACGGGGATCACGCGTGCCGTGGGCTGAGGGGCGGGCTGTGCCGCGCTCACCGCCGTTGCCTCAGGCTTTGGCGCGGGCTTCACCTCGGCCGTGGGGGCGGGTTTGGCCATGACCACGGTGGCGGGCTTTGCCGCGGGCTTCACCTCGGCCACG
The DNA here is from genome assembly GCF_027019125.1 of Roseovarius sp. Lineage (GTDB taxonomy): Bacteria > Pseudomonadota > Alphaproteobacteria > Rhodobacterales > Rhodobacteraceae > Roseovarius. The sequence goes on from NZ_JALUXE010000030.1 coordinate 224,250, forward strand.
GGGGCCGGTCTTGCGGCAACGGCCGGGGCGGCCTTTTCCACGGATTTGATCACGGGGGCGACGGGCGCGGCCGGGGTCGCGGGGGCGCGGGTGGCGCGGCGCGGCTTGGCGGCGACGGCCGCAGCCTTGGGCTTGGCCGGTGCCTTGGGTTTGGCGGGGGATGCGGGAACTGCGGCCTTGGCCGTCAGATTGCGCGACCAGACGCCGCTCTTGAGCATCGCCTCGCAATAGACCTGCGCCACACGCAACTGTTTCTCGACCAGGTATCCGGTGAACCGGATGCCGGCAGCGGACAGTTTCAGCGGAAGTTCGGGTGCAAGCATGAGTTCGTCCTTTTCAGCAGATGCGCGCCTGCATTTAAAGCAAGCGGATGACAGGAATATAACGCGCGCATCGCTGCGTTGCAGCAATTTGACCTAAGGTCAAATCACTTTCGCTGCGCTACGCGGATTCCTGCTGAAAATTTGGCCGATTTGCCGGATTTCCGGGCTTAACGCCCATGAATAAGGGTCTGGAACAACCGGGGATCAAGGCTCTGCGCGGCAAAGGTTTCACCCTCGGTCAGTACACTGACCGCATCATGGCTGTGCAGGCTTTCTTGATGGCTGGCCACGACCCGAAAATCGCCGATGCGCGGATCAGCCAGCAACTGCTCGCAAAAGAGACGCGCGGCATCCTCGACAAAGATCGGGTTGGCGGCGTTCAACTCGGCAAAGGCCTGCTCGTCCTCACGCTTGACCATGACCTGTGTTTCGGTCGGCACAGCGCGGCGGGCCAGTTCGATCAGATCCTCGAACCACAGACAATCCTCTTCGACCAATTCCACTGAAATTCGCGCGACAGAGCGCTGCGAATGTGGCGTGGCCAGTTGTCCGCGCGCGGCGCGGGCATGTTCGCTGAGTTCCAGCGAACAGGGGCAGGTCGAGGAATAGACGTAATCGAGATGCATGAACTTGCGCGTGACGCCGGCGTTCTTCACCAGCTCCATCGCGATGTCATAATACTGGTAGCCTTCCAGCCCCGAACGCAGCGAGCGCACGCGCGCCGGATAGGAGAGGCGCATTTGCAGCCGCGCATCGAGCGACTCAAGATCGGTGATGTAATCCGACAACGCGGCCTCCATCACATCGGCGCTGAACGTCTTTTCCGCGTGCTTGTAGAAACTGCGCATGATCCGGGACATGTTGATGCCCTTCTTGCCTGCGTCCAGGCTGACGGTGCCCGTCACCGAGGTCTCGAGCGTCAGATCGCCATTATCTCGGGTATGATAGCGGATCGGCAGGCGGAAATTCGAAATCCCCACATGCTGCAACTGCTGCCGCGTCCCGCGAATGAGCGAGGCCGGCCCATTCTGCAAGTCGGGCAGGCTGGCCAGATAGGCGGCGCTCGTGGCGAAATCCTCGGGATATTCCCGCGCCAGAACCGGATAATTCGCAACCTCGCCCGAAGGCAAAAGCCGTGCAATCGCCGGATCGAGATCGGCCACCTCTTCGGGCGACGCGGCACGCGCCCAGGAGCGCAGCAGCGCCAGCGCCTCTTTGGCCTCGTCCCGGTCCGGAGCAGGCTTCATCTCAGACGGATGCACATTCATCGCAAAACTTCCCTATCCGCTCTGCCAGACCTTTACATACAAGGTTTCCGCAGGAATTGCCATTATCGTAAGGATTTACGTCAAAAGCGGCAAAGCGGATCATTCAAGCCTCGGAAATTGCTGAAAAACCCCTCTGCCTCAACTTGCCGCTTCTAGCGCGTTCCGGATGTCGCGGATCAGATCGCCGCAATCCTCGAGGCCAACGCTCAACCGTACCAGCCCCGGCGTGATGCCAAGGGCCGCCTTCTGCGCGGCAGGCAGGCGTTGATGGGTCGTCGTGGCGGGATGGGTCACGATGGATTTCGCATCGCCCAGATTGTTCGAGATCACCACGATCTCCAGCGCGTTCAGAAACCGGAACGCCGCCTCTTGCCCACCCTTGAGGTCGAGCGCCAGAACCGTGCCGCCTTCGCCCATCTGCGCGCGCACCAGGGCATTCTGCGGATGATCGGCCAGCCCCGGATAGATCACCCGCGCCAGCCGCGCATCGCCCTGCAATGCCTCGGCAATCGCCTGTGCGCTGGCCGCTTGCGCCCGCACCCGCAGGTCGATGGTCTCCAGCCCCTTGAGCATGACCCAGGCGGTAAAGGGCGACATCGAGCCGCCGGTGTGCTTCATGTAGGGTTCCACGGTGCCGCGGATGAACGCGCGGCTTCCCAGGATCACCCCGCCCAGCGTGCGGCCCTGCCCGTCGATATGCTTGGTCGCGGAGTAGATCACCACATCCGCGCCCTGCTCGATGGCGCGGGAAAAGACCGGCGTGGCAAAGACATTGTCCACCAGCACGAGCGCACCCGCCGCATGGGCCAAATCCGCCACCGCGCGGATGTCCACCACGTCGAGCGTGGGGTTCGAGATGGTCTCGAAGAACACCGCCTTGGTGCCGGGCCGGATGGCTGCGCGCCATTCCTCCAGATTGGTGCCGTCCACGAATGTGACCTCGACCCCGAACCGGGTCAGGATTTCCTCGAGCACATAGAGACACGAGCCAAAGAGCGCCCGCGCCGAAACCACATGATCGCCCGCCCGCAGCATCGAGGTCAGCGCGCCCGAGACCGCCGCCATGCCGCTCGCGGTGGCAAAGGCATCCTCGGCCCCCTCAAGGGCCGCGATCCGGTCCTCGAACATCGCGACCGTGGGATTGCCATAGCGCGCATAGATGAATTCATCCGCGCCCGCCTTGATGAATCGCGCCTCTGCCGCCTCGGCGGTGTCATAGACAAATCCCTGGGTGAGAAAGATCGCCTCGCTCACCTCGTTATACTGGCTGCGCCGCGTGCCGCCATGCACCAGTTTGGTGCGCTTCTGCCAAGTCTCGCTCATATCCGTCCTCCGGGCCAACCGCCCATGAAAAAAGCCCCGACGCGGTCAAGCGAAAGGGCCCTTTCATCCTGACCTTTTAGCGGTTTGTTTAACGTGGCCCGCAATCCGGTAACAAATCGCCACATCTGCGGATTACTCCCGCGCCGCGCGCGCGTCAACTCTGTCACGCAGGTTTCACGCAAGCGTCACCGTAACGACGTATGCGCCGCGTAGCTCTCGGCCACAACATCTGGTGGGGTGAGGGACATGCCGCTGATCCATGTGAATGCGGGGCCAAATGGCCCGGTGCTGCATGACGGGGCCGGGGATCCGGCGCTGGCGCTCCCCGGTCTCTTGCGCGACAGCGGGCCGGTGATTCTGATGGTCCATGGGTTCAAATACGCCCCTCACCACCCCACCGAATGCCCGCACGATCACATCTTCTCACTCAGGCCGGAACGTAACTGTTTCAAAGTGCGCAGCTGGCCCGCGGGGCTGGGCTTTGGCGCCAATGCGCCAGAGGAAGGATTGGCCATCGGCTTTGGCTGGCCCGCGCGCGGCAACATCTGGCGCGCCTATGCCGAGGCGGCCAAGGCGGGGGCGCAACTGGCGCAACTTGTCCTGATGATTCGCGCCGCGCGCCCGGATCGCCCGATCCACGCGGTTGCCCATTCCCTGGGCGCGCGGGTGGTGCTCTCGGCGCTGGCGCATCTGCCCGAAGGTGCGCTGCGGCGCATGATCCTGCTGGCTGGTGCCGAATTCGGTCAGCGCGCGGCAGAGGCGCTGGATACCCCTGCGGGTCGGCGCGTCGAGATCATCAACATCACCAGCCGTGAGAATGATTTTTACGATTTCCTGCTCGAATGTCTGATCCCCGCGCCCCGGCGCGGCGACCGCAGTCTCGGGTTTGCGCTGCCCGCAGGGCCCAATGTGCTCACGCTCCAGATGGACCATCCCGGCACGCTTGCGGCGCTGGACCGTCTGGGCTTTGCCATCGCCCCGCCTGCCGCGCGGGTCTGCCACTGGTCGCCCTATACGCGCCCCGGTGTCTTTGCGCTCTACAACCGCCTGCTGCGAGCTGGCCCCGATCTGCCGCTTGGGGCGCTGCGTGCGGCGCTGCCCTCTGTCTGCGAGCCGCGGTGGTCGCGTCTTTTGACCTTGCCGGATCTCCGCCTGCCCTTGCCAATGGGACGCAAACCGTCATTCTGAGCGCATCCCATGCTCAGGAGCCTGACCCATGCCCGCCCCGATCGACCTCTATTTCTGGCCCACGCCGAACGGCTGGAAAATTTCCATTGCCCTCGACGAGATGGGCCTGCCCTATCGCTGCCACCTGATCGACATTGGCGCGGGCGATCAACACGCGCCTGAATTTCTTGCCATCTCGCCCAACAACCGGATTCCCGCCATCACCGACCCCGAGGGGCCGGACGGCGCGCCGATCCACATCTTCGAGTCCGGGGCGATCCTGCAATATCTGGCGCGCAAGACCGGGCAATATTACGGACAGACCGCGCGGGACCGGATTGCGGTCGATCAATGGCTCATGTGGCAGATGGGCGGCGTTGGGCCAATGGCTGGCCAAGCGCATCATTTCCTGAAATTCGCCCCCGAGGATATTCCCTATGCCAAGAACCGCTACCGCGCAGAAGTGGCGCGGCTTTACGCCGTGCTCGACCGGCAATTGGCGCAGTCTGAATATGTCGCGGGCGATTTCTATTCCATCGCCGATATGGCGCTCTGGGGCTGGTGTTCGCTCTGGGAAGGGCAGCAACAGACGCTGGAGGATAAACCGCATTTCGCCCGCTGGCTTGAGAAGGTGGGCGCGCGCGAGGGGGTGCAACGGGGCCGCGCGCTCCATGCCGACAAGCGCCGCGATCCGACAGCGCGGAAATAGCCTGTCAGCCGCCGTAAACCGCGCCCCAACGCTCGATCAGCGCCTGTTGCAGCCGCTTTGAGCGCGCATTCCAGCCGCGCGCGCCCGGAGGGCTGTCATCCTGCGAGGGATCAATGCGCGCGCGCAAACTGTCCGAGGCGGTGAAAATGGCAAAGGCCAGATCGGCCCCTTGCGGGGTCGTCACATAGCCTGCAAGCGCGCTTACGAAATGCAGCGTGCCGGTCTTGGCCGCCACCTTGAGCGGATGATTGCGATTGGGGCGGCCTTGGGCGTCGCGCAAGTCGACCTGTCGCAAGAGCGGTCGCAAGAGGCCCGCGCCATGCGCCCGCGCCAAGGCCTGCGCCATGGCCGCCGCCGACAGGCGCGACCGATCGCTGAGGCCCGAATGATCCCGGAGCGCCGCGCCCGACATGCCCAGCGCCTGCGCCGCCCAGTCGTTCATGTCCCGCGCCGATTGATCCAGCGCCACCACCGCGCCCCGCCGCTTGGCCGAGGCCGCAAGCCCCACCATTTCCGCCGTGAGGTTGGTCGAATATTTCAGCATGTCGCGCAGGATGTCGCGGAGCGGCGCGCTGGCATGGGTCACAAGCACGGTGCCGCCGGGCAGGTTCTCGGTGATCTGCGGCGCGCCGGTCTTGATCCCGTGGCTCCGCGCGAAGGTGGCAAAGACTTCGCCCGCATAAAGTTCGGGTTTGCGCACCGGCAACCAGCGTGCGCCGCCATTCCCGAGCGCCCCCAGCGCCACGGTCCAGTCGTCATAGCCGCCCGCGTCCTTGTAAGTATAGACCGGCACGCTGCGATCGGCGATCCGCATCCGCGCCATCGTCACATCGGGGCGGTAGCGGTCTGACCGCGCGTCCATGGTGACGGCATATTTGCCGCCCGCGCGCTTCCACTCGAAATGCACGCGGTTGTAATTGAGGTTGAGGCCAGAAAGGGCGGGGTTATAGCCCGCATGTTCCGGCTGCGCCTCGTCAATGGCGCGTTTGAACGGAACCGCGCCGCCCCAGACCAGGAACCTGCCGCGCAGCTCGCGCAGCCCTGTCTTGGCCAGATTGGCGGCCAGTCCCGCCAGCGCATCGGTATCCAGCGTCGGATCCCCGCCGCCCGCCAGAATGAGATCGCCATTCAGCACACCGCCCGCAATCGGCCCGGTTGCAATCAGCCGCGTGCCAAAGCGATGCTCGGTCCCCAACGCGTCAAGCGCATAGAGCGCCGTCACCGCCTTGGTGACGCTCGCGGGTGGCAGGCCGGTCGTGGCATCGCCCGCCTCGAGCAGCTGCCCGCTGCGCGCGTCGGCCACCGCATAGCCCACACGCCCCGACAGATTGGCCTCGGAAATCAGCGCCTCGGGGGCGGGCGCGCGTTGCACCGCGCGGCGTGCGCCCCCATCGGGCCGCGCCACCGGCCGCAGGGAGACCGCTGGCGCACCCGCAAAGGCCGGACTGCTCAGCGCGGCCAGCGCCGTGCCCAGAAAATACCGCCGTGACATGCGCGTTCTCATGGCCTCGAGTAAACCTTAGGCTGCGCCCGCACGCAATCGCGATTTGCCGGCCGCGCGGTCACTTCTGCCCCCGCGTCCAGGTGCCGCTCTCGCGCAGACGGGTCGAGGAAATATCCATCATCGGGACATTGACAAAGCACCAGGCGGGGGCGTCGCGCCGTCCCAGCGCCTGGCTCTGATGGCCGGGCAGGCGGGCACTGGCGTAGATGCGCGCCGCAGGGGACAGCCGCGCCGAGATACGCTGACCGGGCCGCGCCAGAACCCCCACCGGCACCGTGTCGAGAATGTCGCGCCAATCCTGCCAGAGGTGGAATTGCGCGAGATTGTCCGCCCCCATCAGCCAGACGAACCGCACGCCCGGACAGAGCCTGCGCAGCGCGCGCAGCGTGGCGGCGGTATGGCGCGTGCCGGTCCGCGCCTCGATATCCGTCACGTCGATGCGCGGATGATCGACCAATGCCCGCGCGGCCGCCATACGCTGCGCGAGCGGCGCAGGGCCATGCGCCTTGAGCGGATTGCCCGGGCTTACCAGCCACCACAGCCGGTCCAGCCCGAACCGCCGCAGCGCCTCGCGGCTGATATGCAGATGCCCCGCATGGGGCGGATCGAACGATCCACCCAAGAGGCCGATCACCTGACCGGGGCGGGTAGGGGGCAGGGCATGTGTCATCGCCTCTTCATTGCCAGCGGCGCGCGCGGTGTAAAGCGAAATCCGGGGCGCCCCCTGATCCATCGCCCCACAGCCCATTGCCCCCGCACGCCCATGCAGGTATCACGCGGGCTGAATTAGCAGTTACCCAAGCGGAATGGAGCGGCACATCATGGCAGCGTATCAATATGTCTATCACATGCAGGGCGTCTCCAAGGCCTATCCCGGCGGCAAGAAATGCTTTGAGAACATCAACCTCAACTTTCTGCCGGGGGTAAAGATCGGCGTCGTTGGCGTGAACGGCTCGGGTAAATCCACCCTGATGCGGATCATGGCCGGAATGGACAAGGATTTCTCCGGCGAGGCCTGGGCCGCCGAAGGCGCGCGCGTGGGCTATCTGCCGCAAGAGCCGCAGCTCGACGACAGCCTCGATGTGCGCGGCAATGTCATGCTGGGCGTGGCCGAGAAAAAGGCCAAGCTCGACCGCTTCAACGAACTGGCGATGAACTACAGCGACGAGACCGCCGACGAGATGGCGCAGCTGCAGGACGAGATCGACAGCCAGAACCTCTGGGATCTCGACAGCCAGATCGACATCTCCATGGAGGCGCTGCGCTGCCCGCCCGATGACGCGGCCGTCTCGACGCTCTCGGGGGGCGAACGCCGCCGCGTGGCGCTGTGCAAGCTCTTGCTCGAAGCGCCCGACATGCTGCTGCTGGACGAACCGACCAACCACCTTGACGCCGAAACCATCGCCTGGCTGCAACAGCACCTCATTGCCTACAAGGGCACGATCCTGATCGTCACCCACGACCGCTATTTCCTCGATGACATCACAAGCTGGATTCTCGAGCTGGATCGCGGCCGGGGCATCCCCTATGAGGGCAATTACTCGGCCTGGCTCGACCAGAAGGCCAAGCGCCTCCTGCAAGAGGCGCGCGAGGATAAGTCCAAGCAAAAGACGCTGGAACGCGAACTTGAATGGATGCGCCAGGGGGCCAAGGCACGGCAGGCCAAGCAAAAGGCGCGGATCAACGCCTATAACGAACTGGCCAGCCAGTCCGAGCGCGAGCGCATCAGCCGCGCCCAGATCGTCATCCCCAACGGCCAGCGCCTGGGCAACAAGGTGATCGAGGTCGAGGGGCTGCGCAAGGCGATGGGCGACAAGCTCTTGATCGAGGATCTCAGCTTTTCCCTGCCGCCCGGCGGCATCGTGGGCGTCATCGGCCCCAACGGCGCGGGCAAATCCACGCTTTTCAAGATGCTGACCGGGCAGGAACAGCCCGACGCCGGCACGATCGAACTGGGCGAGACGGTGCAGCTGTCTTATGTCGATCAGTCCCGCGACGATCTCAAACCCGACGATAACGTCTGGGAGGCGATTTCCGGCGGGGCCGAGGTGATCGTGCTGGGCGACGCGCAGATGAATTCCCGCGCCTATTGCGGGGCGTTCAATTTCAAGGGTGGCGACCAGCAGAAGAAGGTCTCGCTCCTCTCGGGGGGCGAGCGCAACCGCGTGCATATGGCGCGGCTCCTGAAAGAGGGCGGCAACGTGCTGCTGCTCGACGAACCGACCAACGACCTCGACGTCGAAACCCTGCGCGCGCTGGAAGACGCGCTGATGGATTTCGCAGGCTGCGCCGTGGTCATCTCGCACGACCGTTTCTTCCTCGACCGCATCTGCACGCATATCCTCGCCTTCGAGGGGGATGCGCATGTGGAATGGTTCGAAGGCGATTTCTCGGCCTATGAAGAAGACAAGAAACGCCGCCTCGGACCAGACGCGCTCGAGCCGAAGCGGGTGAAATACAAAAAGTTCGTGCGATAGCCACCTCTTGATTGTGTGTACGAATGTACATACATTTGACTGGGACGACGGCAACCGCGCCAAGTGTCAGAAACACGGCCTGAGCATTGCGCAGATCGAGTTTGCCCTGACACATGACGCGCGGGCGGCCCCCGATACGCGGCATTCCGGCGAGGAACAACGCTTCATCGCCATAAGCCGCACCGAAGAGGGCCGCCCTGTCTTTGTCGCTTTCTGTTGGCGCAACGGGCGGCTGCGCCCGATCAGCGCGCGATACATGCACGCAAGAGAGGTGGTCAGATATGAAGAAGCGTTTGGTGCCCGAAATGACGACGGATGAGGAGGCCGACGCCTTCCTCGACCAAGACCTGTCCGACCTCGACTTCACCCAGTTCCAGCCGCTCGATTGGGAACGCCTGCCCAAAACCGCCCGCATCACCATGCGCGTCCCCGAAGCTCTCGTGACCGCGCTCAAGGCCCGCGCAAAAGAGCGCGGCATCCCCTATCAGAGACTGGTGCGCGAAGCCATCGAGAAGGCGGTGTGAGAGGTGGGAACACGGGCGCGCCTGTTGACTTTGTCAGGATGCGCTGGAGCCGAAGAGGGTGAAATATAAAAATTTCGCGAGGTGAGGGGTTATCTCGATGTCAAAAAAGACTGTGCATTCCTGCTTCTTTGTAACGCCCATAGGAGGCGATGCCACACCACAAAGAAAGCGTGCTGATGATCTTCTAACTCATCTTTTACGGCCCATATCTAAAGATTTTTTAGATATTGTGCGTGCCGACGAAGTCGATGAACCGGGAACAATAACCTCCGATATAGTTAGGCGATTACACACTGCTGAACTGGTCATCGCGGATCTAACAGGTCAAAATCCGAATGTTATGTACGAGATTGGTTTGCGTCACTGTTTCAATCTACCGATTGTGCACCTTGCACAAACAGGAGAGAAGCCGCCTTTTGATCTTGCTGCAGAAAGAATTATCTTCTTTGATATTGCCGACATAGCCTCAGTCGAGGCAGCTAAAGGTAAAATAAAAAAGGCTTGCCAAGCGGCACTAGAAGCAAAGCCTTTTAGATCCCCCGTTGTCCGAGCACTTGAATTGGAAAGTCTTTTTGCATCGGTAGGCGAACTGCCTATGCCGCGTGACTTGATAGAAAAGCTTGACCAATTAGAGTCTAAACTTGACGAAGTATCCGGCGATCTTAGCACGCTATCGTTCTCAATAGACAGTGGGATAACCGTTTCAGCAGACGGCTTCGACATTTCTATATTTGAGAGAATTAACGAAATTATTCGCCTTTTTGACCGTGTGAGTCCATCTGATGTTGCGCGCCTTGCTGACGCTTTGAAGACAAAGCATTTGTAGCACGCGTAGGGTGGGTGACAACCCACCATCCATACGCCATCTCGCGCCGTTGGTGGGTTGCACCCACCCTACGCGTTGTCGCAAAGATCGCTCTTGTCGTTCGACTTTCCCCCGCGCGCGTCGGCCATCGCGCGGCCCTCAACCCGCCTCCCCATCCTCTGCTGTCTCCCCTTTATCTCCCGCCACCCGCTTCGCCAGATACGCATCCAGCCGCACCTCGCCCGCGATCTTCATTTGCGCCCATGTGCGGAGCAGGCGGTTGATGCGCGCCTGATAGCCGTGCCCCATGCCGCGATAGAACCGCGCCACCGAGCGGTCGAGATAGAGCGTCACCTTCTCGCGCGGTTCCTCCACATCCAGATCGACCTCCAGCGTGTGCCAGGCATCGGGCACGACATCGGCCAGTGTGGCCGAGACCCAATCGTCGCGGCTCAGGTGAATGAGGTCATGCAAGAGCCGCTCACGGGCAAGGCGTTGGGTTTTGGTCAGGCGGGCCATTCATGCGCTCCGGATTACGTGGGATCATCCTGGTCCAAAGGGGGTTAACACGCGCTTGCGCGCCCGCACGCGCCCACCGACGCCATACCGACAGGATACTGTCAGCAAACACGGCGCATTGTCCGACCCGCCTGTTACAAAACCTTCACTTGAGTTCCTCTATATTTCCGATATTCATGAAATATGGAAACACTGGCCCCCACCCGCCTCGCAACCCTTGGTCACCCGCAGCGGCTGGCGATCTTCCGGCTGCTCATGCGCCGCTACCCGGATCGTATCCCGGCGGGCGAATTGGCCACGGTGCTGGGCCTCAAGCCCTCGACCCTCTCCGCCTATCTCGCCGCCTTGATGCAGGCAGGGCTGGTGGTGCAAGAGCGGGCGGGTACATCCCTTAGATATTCCATCGACATGACAGAGGTGCGACGCACCTTCGATTACCTGTTCAACGATTGTTGTCGCGGGCGCCCCTATATCTGCGCGCCCTTCCCCACTCTGACAGGAGGCCCCGCTATGGCCCACCGGAAATACACCGTGCTCTTCATCTGCGTCGGCAATTCGGCGCGGTCGATCTTTGCCGAAACCATCCTGCGCGACATGGCGGGGGATCGGTTCACCGTCCATTCCGCCGGAACGCGCCCCTATTCCGAGCTTAATCCCTTTGCTCTGGAGGTCTTGCGCGCCAAAGGCCATGACCTGACCCCGCTACGCGCCAAGAACGTGGCAGAGTTTACCGGCCCCGATGCCCCGGCGCTCGATTTCGTCTTTACCGTCTGCGACACCGCAGCCAATGAGGAATGCCCGGCCTGGGAAGGCCAGCCGGTCAGCGCCCATTGGGGCATGCCCGACCCGGTCAAGGCCGAGGGCACGGAGGCGCAGAAAAGCCTTGCGTTTCAACAGGCTTATGGCGCGCTCCGCAACCGGATCACGGCCTTTGCGGCGCTGCCGATTTCGACCTTGGATCGTGTCAGCCTGCAGGCCGCGGTCGATGACATCGCGCGGCAGTCCGAGGGGCAGGGCGCATGACGGTCTATGCCATCAACGGTCTGGGTCGGATCGGCAAGCTGATCCTCAAGCCGCTCTTGGAGCGCGGCGCCAAGGTGGCGTGGATCAACGACGCGGTGGGCGATGCCGCCATGCACGCCCATTTGCTCGAGTTCGACACGGTGCACGGGCGGTGGGATGCAAGTTTCGGGCATGCCGACGGCGCGGTGATCATCAATGGCGTGCGGCTGCCGTTCATCGGCGCGCGAGATCTGAATGCGCTGCCGCTTGAGGGTGTGGACGTGGTGATCGACTGCACGGGCGTTTTCAAGACCGAGGCCAAGATCGCGCCCTACTTCGCGGCAGGCGTCAAGAAAGTCGTGGTCTCGGCTCCGGTCAAGGATGGCGATGCCGCCAATATCGTATATGGCGTCAACCACGCGATTTACGAGCCTGCGCGGCATCGCATCGTGACGGCGGCAAGCTGCACGACCAATTGCCTCGCGCCCGTCGTCAAGGTGCTGCACGAGAGCATCGGCATCAAGCATGGCTCGATCACCACGATCCATGACGTGACCAACACGCAGACCATCGTGGACCGCCCCGCCAAGGATTTGCGTCGTGCGCGTTCGGCGCTCAATTCGCTGATCCCGACCACCACGGGCAGCGCCACGGCGATCACCCTGATCTACCCCGAACTGAAAGGCCGCCTGAATGGCCATGCCGTGCGCGTGCCGCTGCTCAATGCGTCGATCACCGATTGTGTGTTCGAGATGGAGCGCGAGACCAGCGTCGAGGAGGTGAACGCGCTCTTCCAAGCCGCCGCCGAAGGTCCGCTCGCGGGTATTCTGGGGTATGAAACCCGGCCCCTTGTCAGCGCCGATTACACCAATGACACGCGGTCAGGCATCGTCGATGCCCCGTCGACCATGGTGGTCAACGGCACGCAGGTAAAGGTCTATGTCTGGTATGACAACGAGATGGGCTATGCGCATCGGCTGGTCGATGTCGCCTGCATGGTCGGGGATAGCCTGTGAGCACAAGACCCGAAGGCCTGAGCGCCTATATCGCCGTCACGGCGGCCTATTGGGCCTTCATGCTCAGCGATGGCGCACTCAGGATGCTGGTGCTCTTGCATTTTCACACACTGGGATTCAGCCCGGTGCAACTGGCCTATCTCTTTGTTTTGTACGAGGTCGCGGGGATGGTCACAAACCTCTCGGCGGGCTGGATCGCGGCGCGGTTCGGATTGACGGCGACGCTTTATGCCGGGCTTGGCCTGCAAGTGGCGGCGCTGATTGCCTTGGCGCAACTGGACCCGGAGTGGAGCCTCGCGCTCTCGGTGGCCTTTGTGATGGGTGTGCAGGGGGCCTCGGGCGTGGCCAAGGATCTGGCCAAGATGTCCTCGAAATCCGCGGTCAAATTGCTGGCCCCGTCGGAGGAGGGCGGGCTTTTCCGTTGGGTCGCCGTGCTCACCGGGTCCAAGAATGCGGTCAAGGGGGTCGGTTTTCTCCTCGGCGCGGCGCTCTTGGCCGGGACCGGCTTTGTCGGGGCGGTCTGGTCCATGGCGGGGGTGCTGGCGGTGATCCTGATGGCCGTGGTCATCGCCATGCCGCCGGGCCTGCCGCGCGGGCGCAAGGGGGCGAAATTCTCGGAAGTGTTCTCGAAATCTGCCAATGTAAACTGGCTGAGCGCGGCACGCGTGTTTCTCTTTGGTGCGCGCGATGTGTGGTTCGTGGTGGGCATCCCGATCTATTTCTACGGTGTCCTGTCGGACGGGTCAGAGGCCGGGAACCGCGCCGCGTTCTTTCTGATCGGCACGTTCATGGCGGGCTGGATCATCCTTTATGGCGCGGTGCAGGCGTCGGCCCCCAAGATCCTGCGCGCCAGGTCGCGGCCAGAGGCGGCGTTGATCGCGGCGGCGCGGGGCTGGGCGCTCGCGCTTTGCGGGGTGCCTGCGGTGCTGACCGCGTTGGCGCTGATGGCCGAGGGGGCGCAGACATGGCTCACCGTGGCGCTTGTGGTGGGGCTGTTGGTGTTCGGCGCGATCTTTGCCGTCAATTCGGCGCTGCATTCCTATCTGATCCTTGCCTTCACCCGCGCAGAACGGGTGACACTGGATGTCGGGTTCTATTACATGGCCAATGCCGGCGGGCGGCTCTTGGGCACGTTGCTCTCTGGGCTGACCTATCAATTGGGTGGGCTTGCGCTGATGCTGGGTGTGGCCACCGGGATGGTGGCGCTCTCGGCGCTGGCGGCGGGACGGTTGACCCCACAGGAAAAGGCAGAAACATGAGTGCTTTCGAACGCTATCTGACCCTCTGGGTCGCGCTGGCCATGGCCGCGGGCGTGGTTCTTGGCCTCGTGGCCCCGGGTCTTGTCGCGGCGGTTGCGGCGGCCGAGGTGGCGCGGGTCAATCTGGTGGTGGCGGTGCTGATCTGGGCGATGGTCTATCCGATGATGGTCGGCGTCGATCCCACAAGCCTCGGCAAAGTGGCGCGCCAGCCCCGGGGGCTGGCGATCACGCTGGTGGTCAACTGGATGATCAAGCCGTTCAGCATGGCCGCGCTGGCGGTGCTTTTCTTTGAGGGCGTCTTTGCCGAGCTGATCGCCCCTGCCGATGCCCAACAGTATATCGCCGGGTTGATCCTCTTGGGGGCGGCGCCCTGCACGGCGATGGTGTTTGTGTGGTCGCAACTGACCAAGGGCGACGAGAGCTACACGCTCTTGCAGGTCTCGGTCAACGATGTGGTGATGGTCTTTGCCTTTGCGCCGCTTGTCGCGTTTCTTCTCGGGGTCACGGATATTGTCGTGCCTTGGGAAACGCTGGTGCTGTCGGTGCTGCTGTTTGTGGCTTTGCCGTTGGCGGCCGGGTTGCTGACGCGGCGCAGGCTGGGGTCTGAGGTGCGGATCGCGGACTTTCAGGCACGGGTCAAGCCGTGGTCGATCCTCGGGCTTGTTGCAACGGTGGTGATCCTCTTTGGCCTGCAAGGCCGGGTCATCGTCGAGCAACCCATGGTGATCGGCCTGATTGCGGTGCCCATTCTTCTGCAAAGCTATGGCATCTTTGCGCTGGCCTATGCGGCGGCTTGGGCGTTCAAGGTGCCACACCGGATCGCGGCACCCTGTGCGCTGATCGGCACGTCGAATTTCTTTGAACTCGCGGTGGCGGTGGCGATTTCGCTCTTTGGTCTCAATTCCGGGGCGGCATTGGCAACGGTGGTGGGGGTGCTGGTCGAGGTGCCGGTGATGCTGTCGCTGGTGGCATTGGCCAACCGGACGCGGGCGCGGTTTCCCTGAGCCTTTCCATTCAAAAGCCCCGCGCGATGGCGCGGGGCTTTGTGCCTTGCGGCAAAGATTTTGCTTACTGCGAGAAGGTCGCGAGATAGGCCGCCACGTCCTCGGCGCCCTTGGCCAGCTTGAAGGTCATCTTCGACCGGCTGCCGAGATAGTCGTTGGGGTTGGTCAGAAATTTGGCCAGTTCCGCCTCGTCCCAGACCAGTCCTTCGGCACCTTTGGCAGCGAGGCCATCGGAATAGCTGAAGCCTTCATAGCTGCCTGCCGTGCGCCCGATTACACCATAGAGGTTGGGGCCGGTCTTGCCGCCTTTGACGATCGTTTCGCTGTCCGAGGCGATCATATGGCAGGCTTTGCATTTGTTGAATTCTTTCTCACCCTTGGCGGCGTCGCCTTCGGCAAAAGCAGGCAGAGAAAGAGCCACAAGCGTGGCAGATGCGGCGAGAAGGGTCTTCATGAGCTACCTCATTTGGGGTTTGGTTGCAGTCCGACGTTAACCATAGTCCGACCGCCCCGGCTTGCAACCTCCAACTTTGGTGCAGGTGGCGCATTGCCTCAGTCAAATACCTGTGAAAAGCACCGGCGCAGGGCGACATCGAGGTCGTCCATGGTGACGGGCAGGCCTAGATCGACAAGGCTGGTCACGCCATGCTCGGTGATCCCGCAGGGCACGATGCCGGTGAAATGCTCTAGGTTCGGCTCGACATTGATCGAGATGCCATGAAAGCTGATCCATTTGCGCAGGCGGATGCCGATGGCGGCGATCTTGTCTTCTGCCTGTTGACCGGCCGCGGTCGGCGGCCTGTCGGGGCGCGTGACCCAGACGCCGACGCGGCCTGCGCGAATTTCGCCTGTGATGTTGAATTCCGCCAGCGTGGCGATGACCCACCGTTCCAGCTGCCGCACGAAGCAGCGCACATCGCGGCCGCGCTTGCCCACGTCGAGCATGATGTAGACCACGCGCTGACCGGGGCCGTGATAGGTATATTGCCCGCCGCGTTTGGCCTCAAAGACCGGAAAGCGGTCGGGATCGGTCAGATCCTCCACTTTGGCAGAGGTGCCGGCGGTATAGAGCGGGGGATGCTCCAAGAGCCAGATCGCCTCAGGCGCGGTGCCTTCGGCGATTCGCGCGACACGCTCTTCCATTGCGGCCACGGCTACCGGATAGGGCACGAGATCGGCGGAGAGATGCCACTCAACGCCGGATGGGTCGATGGCAAAGGGGGTTTTTAGCGGCAAGGTTTGACTCTGTTCACGTGTGAGGGAAAACTTGTGGTAGATTATCCTATCAAGTTTGCACCTGCTTAGGGGAGATGAGCGATGTTTTCAAAACGATTTCTGATGATGGCCTTGGCGACCACGGTGGCGTTGCCTGCAGGCGGGGCCCGGGCGGATTTCAAGGATGGTTTGGTCGGCGGCCTTGTTGGTGGCGCGGTGAGCGGCATCATCGTGAACGAAAGCGCCAAGGCGCGGGAGCGAAAGCAACAGACGACCACCACAACGCGGCGGGTCTATCAGGCCCCGGTGAACAGCGTCGAGCGTCAGCAAGTGCGCGAAGAGCAGACCGCGCTCAACTATTTCGGCTTTCCGGCAGGGACGCCCGATGGCGTGCGCGGTCGCAACACGCGCGATGCCGCCGCGCAGTTCCAGGCGCATATGGGCTATCCGGCGACCGGCTATCTGGCGGATTACGAGCGGCAGTTTCTCATCAGCTCGTATTACCGTGCGCAGAGCAGCGGTGCGGCGACGGCGCAGTTGATCGCGCAGCGCGGGCAGGGCACGCGTGGCCTGTTGCACGCCTATCGCGACGAGGCGGCGGGCGTGACGACCTATGCGGCCGCCCCTGCGCCTGCACCGGCTGCCCCCTCGTCGGTGATGGCGTCGATCCCTCAGGCGGCGCAGGTGCCAAGCGCGCCCGCCGCCCCGGCCGCGGTCGGGTTTGCCGCGTTGCCGAATCTGATGGGCTCGGGTGGCGAAGGGCCGTCGCTGGCGTCGCATTGCAATCAGGTGAGCCTCATTACCAACTCCAACGGCGGTTTTGTCACCGAGGCCTCGATGGGGGATGGTCGTGTGGCGCTGAACGAGCAGTTCTGCCTTGCACGCACCTATGCCATTGCCGAGGGCGAGACGATGGCAGCCTCTCTCAAAGGGGTGACACAATCGCAACTCGAGGATCAATGCCGGGCCTTCGAACCTGCGATGCGGGATCACGTGGCGGCGCTTTCGCTCAGTCCGCGCGAGGAGGTCGTGCAGAACGTGCGTGGCTTCGTGCTTCAGTCGGGGCAATCCCCGGCGCAACTGGCGGGAACGGCCAAGATCTGTCTCTCGGTCGGCTACCGAATCGACAACATGAACGTGGCGCTTGGGTCGGCGTTGTTGCTCACGGCACTGGGTGAAGAGCCCTATGGCGAGCTGATGGGGCATCACCTGAACGAAGGGTTTGGCACCACCCGGCGGCCTGATCTGGCCCTGGCGTGGTATCAAGGCGCGGTCGAGGCGATCGAGCGCGGCGCAGAGCCTGTTTTTGCTCCCGGAAACACCGGCCGCACCGGGCTTTTGCGCAAGGCGGCGTTCCAGACGCAAGGCGCTCAGACCGGCAGCGGCGGCAGCGTGCAGCCGGTTGCGACCCTGCCCACGTTCAAGCTCGACTAGGCTGCGGAACGGTCCCGTGAAAAACCGGAGGGGCAATGTGTTTTGCCCCTTCACAAGGCGGATGAGTTTGCATATACGGCCCAAACCTACCTGATCACGTGCGGTCGTGGCGGAATTGGTAGACGCGCAGCGTTGAGGTCGCTGTGGGGTAACTCCCGTGGAGGTTCGAGTCCTCTCGACCGCACCATTTCATCTCTCTGAGGTGAAATAGGATCAGAAAAAACTTTCCCAATGGTCGTGATTTGTGGCTCGCTGGAACAGCAGGGCGCCGGGCACTCATTCCCACCAGCGATCTATGCTTGCAATGTCCGCATCCGACCAGCCGAAGTGATGCGCCAGTTCATGCACCACCACATGCGTGACCAGATCGGCCAGATCAATATCGCCCCTCTCGCGCCACTCGTCGAGGATCGGCTCGCGGAATAGCCAGATCGTATCGGGGCCAAACGGCTGATCGAAATGGGATTTTTCGGTGAGCGGAATGCCTTCGTAGAGGCCAGTCAGATCGAGTGGATCGTCGATCTCCATCTCGTCGAGCAGATGTTGCGGCGGCCAGTCCACCACCAGCAACGCCACCGCTTGTGCCGCCGGGCGAAACGCCGGGGGCAGGGCGGCGATGGCCGCGCGGGCCATATCCTCAAAACCGGCAAGATCGGTGGCGGGCCTGTCCATGCCCGGCATATGGGGCGCGGGGGCGGAAATGTAAATCCGCCCCCGCGCGGACCTGTCAGAGCATCAGCTGATAGCTCGCGGGCACATACTGGAACCCGTCGCCGCGCGTTTCGACATAGCCCACGGCGGGGAAGGGCATGTGATAGCCGATGAAGGGGATCTTGTCGGCGGCCAGCATCCCCAGAACCTTGCGGCGGGTGGCTGCGGCCTGTGCCTTGTCCATGTCGAACTTGACCTCCCAGTCGGGATAGCCGAGCGACCAGACATAGTGATTGGCGAAATCGGCGGCGATGACCAGCGATTTGCCGCCGCTCTCGATCATGTAGGCGGTGTGGCCGGGGGTGTGCCCCGCTGCGGACATGGCGGTGATGCCCGAGGCCACGCTGGCCCCGTCGCCGATCATCTCGGTCTTATCGGCGAGAGGGCGCATCTTGGCGTCGAATCCCTCGTTTCCGGCTGCGGCCCAATGGTCGTATTCGGCGCTTGCGGTCACGTAGCGGGCATTCGGGAAGGTGGCGACACCGCCCTCTCCCATCAGCCCGCCAATATGGTCGCCGTGCATATGGGTGATGACCACCACATCGACCTGATCCGGGGTATAGCCCGCCGCCGCGAGCGCGCCGGTGATCGCCTCGGGATTGAGGCCGGTGTCAAAGAGTACAAGCTCGGAGCCCGTGTTGATCACCGTGGGCGTAAAGAAGAACTGCGCCTGATCTGTGGGGATATTGTTGGCGGCAGAGACCTGCGCGAATTCCTCTGCGCTGACGTTGAGGCCAAAGATCGTCTGCGGCTCGGGGCGCGGCATGGTGGCGGCGAGCAGGGTCGTTACCTCGAAATCGCCGAGTGTCACCCGGTTGAACCGTGTGGTGGCAGCCCCTAGCATCGGGGCTGCGGCACGCGCAGGGCCGGTCATTGCCGCTAGAGGCAATGCCGCGGCAGAGCCAAGAATGGCGCGACGGGTCAGTCTGGTTTTGGGCATGGAATCCTCCTGCTTATGTTACTCGCGTCAGGGTAGCGCTGTTCCATGTAGTGCGCATGGCGCTCACGGAAAATTGAGATTGTTTTGGCGCGGGAGGAAACGCGCCATTCCCGGCGCGGATCACGGGGTGTAGCATCGGATTATGTTGACCCTCTTTGCACATCGCGATTACGCCCGTCTCTTTGCCGCGCAGGTTGTGGCCCTGATCGGCACCGGTCTCTTGACGGTGGCGCTTGGCCTCTTGGCCTATGATTTGGCCGGGCCGCAGGCGGGGCTGGTTCTGGGCACGGCCTATACGATCAAGATGGTGGCCTATGTGGGCCTGTCGCCGGTGGCACAGGCGGTGGTGCAGCGTCTGCCGCGCAAGGCGGTGCTGATCGGGGCGGACATGCTGCGCGCGGGTGTGGCGCTTTGCCTGCCGTTCGTCACGGACCTCTGGCAGGTCTATACCCTCATTTTCGTGCTTCAGGCGGCCTCGGCCACCTTTACCCCGGCCTATCAGGCGGTCTTGCCGGATGTGCTGCCTGATGAGCGGGATTATACCCGCGCGCTGTCGCTCTCGCGTCTGGCCTATGACCTGGAAAACCTCGTGAGCCCGGCCTTGGCGGGGCTCTTGCTGGCGGTGATGAGCTATCACTGGCTCTTTTTGGGCACTGTGGCGGGGTTTGTGGCCTCGGCCCTTCTGGTGGCAACGGCGGTGATTCCCGGCCTGCGCGGGGCGGCGGCAGAGCGCCCCTTTCGCGAGCGTCTGTCGCGGGGGTTGCGGATATATCTGGCCACACCGCGCCTGCGCGGCCTCTTGGCATTGAACATGGCCGCTGCCTCGATCGGGGCTTTTGTTCTGGTCAATACGGTGGTGCTGGTGCGCGGTGGCTATGGTGGCGACGCGCGGGCGCTGGCCCTTGCCATGGCGGCCTTTGGGGCGGGGTCGATGGCGGCGGCGCTGCTGTTGCCACGAATACTGGATCATGTTGCAGACCGGCCGGTGATGATGACGGCGGCGCGGGGGCTTATCGTTGTCGCTCTGATCGCGGGGGCGCTGCTCTGGCAGGGTAAACTGCCGGGCTGGCCGCTCTTTCTGGCGATCTGGGCGTGTATCGGCGCGCTCTATGCCGGTATCCTGACACCGTCGGGGCGGCTCTTGCGGCGCTCGGCCCATGCCGAGGACCGCCCGGCGGTCTTTGCCGCGCAATTCGCGCTCAGCCATGCGTGCTGGCTGGTGAGTTATCCCTTGGCCGGATGGGCGGGGCAGGCCCTTGGCATGGGTCCCGCCTTGGGGGTGATGGCGGGGCTTGCGGCCATGGGGTTGGGAGTTGCGGCGCGGCTCTGGCCGGCTGGCCTGACCGATGCGCCCGTGCACGCGCATCCCGACCTGCCCGAAGGGCATCCGCATTTGCGCGCCCATGGCGGGCGGCGGCATGCACATCCGCTTGTGATCGACGACGCGCATCGTGTCTGGCCCACCCAGGGCTAGGGGCGCAATCTGGACAAACGCGCGCGCCTGTGACAAAGCCCGCGGCAGAGTCAGGAGACACCCATGATCACCACCCGCTTTGCCCCGTCGCCCACCGGCTATATCCATGTCGGCAATCTGCGCACTGCGCTGATGAACTATCTCATTGCCCGGCGCGCGGGGGGCACGTTTATCCTGCGGATCGACGATACCGACGCCGAACGCTCGAAAGAGGCCTATGTCGATGCGCTCAAGCAGGATCTGGAGTGGTTGGGCCTGCATTGGGACCGGATCGAACGGCAATCGCTGCGGCTGGATCGCTATGCCGAAGCGGCGGATCAGTTGCGCGGCATGGGGCGGTTCTACGAGGCGTTCGAGACGCCAACCGAGCTTGACCTCAAGCGCAAGAAACAGCTCAACATGGGCCGCCCGCCGGTCTATGACCGCGCGGCGCTTGCGCTCAGCGACGCGGAGAAGGACAAGCTGCGCGCCGAGCGGGGCAATGGCGTCTGGCGGTTCAAACTGATCCAGGAGCGGATCGAGTGGCGCGATGGTATCCTTGGCGATATTTCGATTGACGCGGCCTCGGTCAGTGATCCGGTGCTCATTCGCGGCGATGGTCAGGTGCTCTATACGCTGGCCTCGGTGGTGGATGATGTCGACATGGGCGTCACGCATATCGTGCGCGGCTCGGATCATGTGACCAACACCGCCACGCAAATCCAGATTATCGAGGCGCTGGGAGCCACGCCGCCGCAATTCGCGCATCACTCGCTCTTGACGGGCCCGCAGGGCGAGGCGCTGTCGAAACGTCTGGGTGCGCTGTCGTTGCGCGACCTGCGCGCGCAGGGGATCGAGCCTATGGCGCTTCTGAGCCTGATGGCGCGGTTGGGGTCATCCGATCCGGTTGAACTGCGCTCGGAGATGGCCGAGTTGATCGAGGGCTTTGACATCGAGCGGTTCGGCTCTGCCCCGACCAAGTTCGATGAGAATGACCTCTTTCCGTTGACCGCGCGGCATCTGGCGGCGCTTCCGTTCGAGGCGGTGGCGGGCAAGATCGCGGAGATCGGCGTGCCCGAGGCACTGGCCCCGCAATTCTGGGAGGTCTCGCGCGAGAATATCACTACGCTCAAGGATCTTGAGGGATGGTGGGCGCTCTTTCGCGATGGGGCAGAGCCGGTGATCGAGGACGAGGACCGGGACTTTGTGGCGCAAGCGATGACGCTCTTGCCCGAGGGTCCGCATGATGCCGAGACCTGGGGCAAGTGGACGAGTGCCGTCAAGGACGCCACGGGCCGCAAGGGCAAGGGCCTGTTCATGCCGCTACGCAAGGCGCTGACCGGTCAGGCGCATGGGCCGGAAATGGCGCAGGTGCTGCCGCTCTTGCAGGTAATCAAGGCGAAGGGCTGAGCACCGCAGCGCGCAGCCGCGTCTTGTCACGTTCAAGGGGCAGCGCCTCTTCGGCATATTCGCGGGCATGTTGCGACATTTCCCGCGCCGCCTGAGCCAGATCCTCATCGGGAGCCGAGGCCAGCCGCGCCAGAACCTGTTGCAGGCGCAGCGCCACCTCGATCTGTCCTGCCCCATCCCGCGCCACGCTGGCAAAGGCCGTGTCGATTATCGCGGCACGTGACGTTTCCGGCAGAAAGAGCCGGGGAAAGCGCGGGCTATCCTCGGTATGCGTGGCATGGGCCCAGTCCAGCAAGAGTTTTTCCTGACGGCAGAGCACCGCGATTGCGGTGCCCGGATCGTTGATCCCCGGCGAGAGCGCCCGCGACGCGGTTTCCGACAGCACCAGCAGCCCGTAGCTCGCGTCCTGCTCGAAGCTGCGGGTCGCGGCGATGGTCAGGTTCTCGCAGATGGCGCTGCGCTCTTCATCGCTCAGCCCTGTCGCATGACCCACGGTCTGGCCCCGGACAAGATAGGCACCGGGCCGGACATAGAGATAGACGCGGGTCTGATCCGTGCTCAGTTTTTCGCTGATGGCGAGCATGTCGATGAGTTGCAGATACCCGGTTCGGGGGGCGCAGAGCGGGCGGGCCTCAACCGGCAAAACCGTCTCGTCCGTCAACCTCCGCGCGCCGAGCGATGGCAGGTTGCGGTCGCGGATCAGGCTATTGCGGGCGGCCTGCTCGATGGAAAAAAGCGTGGCATCCATGCTGCCCAGATCGCTCAGATGGTGAATCCAGCGCAAAAGCGCCACCACCACCAAAAAAACTACGGCCACGGTGAAGACCAGCACCAGAATGCTGGCACCTTCGGGGTAAAAGCCGGTCTGAAAGAGAATGATCGCGCTCAGAGCATAGACGAAGGCGCCGATGAAAGTGGCCAGAACCGTATGCGTGGTCGTATCCGCCAAGAGGATCGCGTGAACGCGCGGTGTCGTCTGGCCCGCGGCGGCGTTGTGGGCCGTCACCATGACATTGAGGGAAAAGGTGCTGACCGCGAGCATGCCGGAGGCAAGGATCGTGAGGATGGGCATCACCGCATCCGAGGAAAAGCGCCTCTTGAGGCTGTCGGGGATCTGGGCGTCGAGCAGGATCGCTGTCGCTGAGGCCAGCACCGCCAAGAGCGCGAAGAGCGTGACGCGCAGCCAGAGCTTGCGGCTGAGGCGCAAGAGCGAGAGGGCCGTGGTGGAGAGAATATGAGCTTTCAAATGCGGACCCTGATTATCTGTCGGAGCTGAGCAGCGAGACGCCAAGCCGGTCAAGATGTCCGTCGGTCAATTCCCGTTCCTCGTCCGTGAGGCTCTGGTGGCGGGGATAGCGGGGGCTGCTTCGGTCATCGAGCAGAGGCGCGTCCCAGCCATGGGTGGTGTCAAAGAATCGCTGCACGCCCGCCGCGCCGAATTCGCGGAAATAGCCCTGAACCACGACATCAAGATAGCTGAGCAGGATCGGATGTGCCCGGCTGGGGGCCGCGTGCATCCCCTCGGGAATGGTATAGACGGCGATTTCCGGACTATGGGGCAGGGGGTGGCGCACCTGATGCGCGGCAGGTGCGCGGATATAGGCCGCCTCGCGCGCGTCCAGTGCGGGCCAGTCAGCATCGGGCACAGGCGCAATCAGCCCGTCAATCTCTGCATGCGCGTCCGGCACCACCGTCAGATAGGCAACGGGCCGCAGGTCCGTGTGCCGCCAGATTCGGCGCCAGCCGGTCAGCTGTGCGGGAACGGCGCCGGCAAAGCTGTGACTTGCCCGGTTCACAAGGCTGCCATAGCCAAAGAAATATGAGTTTCCAATCACGCTTTGCCCCTGTTTTGATCTGGATCATGGTCATCTCGCCGTTTCACCGCAAGACTTGATCCAGTTCTTGAGGGGGAAATGCCTGTCATGCGGATCACCAAACGCACCAATATAGCCATTCGGCTCTTGATGTTTTGCGCCGCGAACAGCGACCGTCTTGTCACGAAGACCGAGATTGCCGAGCGCTGCAACACCTCTGAAAGCCATCTGGCACAGATCATCAACCGTCTGTCGCAACTGGGATTTCTCTATACGCAACGCGGGCGCACCGGGGGGGTGCGTCTGGGGCGCCCGATGTCTCGGATCACTGTGGGCGAGGTGTTTCGTCAATTGGAGCAGCATACGCCGGTGGCGGAATGTTTTGCCGATGTCGACAACACCTGTCCGCTGACCGATGCCTGCCGCCTTCGGGTGGCGTTGGTCGATGCGGTCGAGGCGTTCTACGCGCAGCTCGACGAGGTGACGCTGGAGGCGCTTGTTTGTGACAACGAGGCGCTCTTCACGATCTTTTCAGCGGCGCCCTGCCTGAAACAGGCTTGAACTGAAGCGTGCTGTATACTAGCGTGCACAACAGATCGGATAGGGAGAACTGGCGCGAGCCAGTGCCGAAGGAGCAACCGCCCCGGAAACTCTCAGGCGCAAGGACCTGCCCGATCCTCGAAACTCTGGAGAGAGCCCGGGCGTGACCGGGACGCCGACGGGATAGCGATCTCAGGCAAAAGGACAGAGGGGGCATCGTGGCGCGGCCTGTCATGGGCATGGCGCATGGGCGGTGCCGGACTGATCGACTGACGATCCGGACCAGAGCAAAGGGAAGGATGCGGATGTCTGCTGATCTGCAAATAACGCCGTTGAATGCATTGCACCGCGAACTGGGGGCCAAGATGGTGCCCTTCGCGGGCTATGACATGCCGGTGCAATATCCCATGGGCGTGATGAAGGAGCATCTGCATTGCCGCGCCAAGGCGGGGCTTTTCGATGTGAGCCACATGGGTCAGGTGATCTTGCATGCGCCGGGGGGCTATGACGCCGTGGCCCAAGCGATGGAGGCGCTCGTGCCCGTGGATCTGCTGGGGCTGGGTGCGATGCGGCAGCGCTATGGCATGTTCACCAACGACGCGGGGGGTATTCTGGATGACCTGATGCTGGCCAACCGGGGCGATCATATGTTCGTCGTGGTCAATGCCGCCTGCAAGGCCGACGATATCGCGCATATGCGCGCCGGACTGCCGGGGATCGAGGTGCAAGAGATCGCCGACCGCGCGCTCTTGGCCCTTCAAGGCCCCGCTGCAGAGGCGGTGCTGGAGGCGATGGTGCCGGGTGTGGCTGCGATGCGCTTCATGGATGTGGGCATTTTCGAGAGCACCTTTGGCGAATTGTGGATTTCGCGTTCGGGCTACACCGGCGAGGATGGGTTCGAGATTTCGGTGCCCGAGGCACAGGCAGAGCCGCTCGCGCGCGCACTCTTGGCACATGAGGATGTGGAGCCGATCGGATTGGGCGCGCGTGACAGTTTGCGGCTCGAGGCGGGTTTGTGCCTCTATGGGCATGACATCGACACGGGCACGACGCCGGTCGAGGCAAGTCTGAGTTGGGCGATCCAGAAGGTGCGCCGCGCGGACGGGGCACGTGCGGGCGGGTTTCCCGGCGCAGAGCGTATTCTGGGCGAATTGCAACAGCGTGCGCCGCGCGCCCGCGTGGGTCTGCGCCCCGAAGGCCGGGCACCGATGCGCGAAGGCACGCCGCTTTTTGCACAAGCGACCGGCGGCGAGCCCGTCGGTCACGTGACCTCGGGGGCCTTTGGCCCGACCATCGAGGCCCCGATGTCGATGGGCTATGTCCCTCAGGCCTTGGCGGCTGAGGGCACCGAGTTATACGGTGAGGTGCGTGGCAAACGTCTGCCCGTCCGGGTGGCCAAGCTGCCCTTTACCCCTGCAACTTTCAAACGCTGAGCAACAGGAGCCGGAAAGCGATGAAATTCACCGAAGAACATGAATGGCTGCGCGTCGAGGATGACGTCGTGGTCGTGGGCATCACCGAGCACGCCAGCGAGCAGTTGGGGGATGTGGTCTTTGTCGATCTGCCCGAAGTGGGCACCGAGGTCAGCAAGGATGACGAGGTGGTGGTGATCGAGAGCGTCAAGGCCGCCTCGGATATCCTCGCCCCGATCGATGGCGAGATCGTCGAGGTCAACGAGGCGCTGATCGACAATCCCGGCAAGGTCAACGAAGACCCGATGGGCGATGCCTGGTTCTTCAAGATCAAGCCTGCCGATCCCAGCCAGATGGACGACTATATGGATGAGGCCGCCTATCAGGCCCATATCGCCTGAGCCCGCCCGCCGGAGGCGTGGACGGCCCCAGAGGATTTCGGGCCTCCGGCGGGAGTACTTTTGCCAAGAAGAAGCAGCGGGCCAGCGTCATGCCGCCTGCGCGATCTGATGAGGACAAACCCATGTCGTTCAAAGCGACCGATTATCTGCCCTATGACTTCGCCAATCGCCGCCATATCGGCCCCTCGCCCGAGGAAATGAACGAGATGTTCAAGGTTCTCGGTGTCGAGTCCCTTGAGGCGCTGATTGACGAGACGGTGCCGAAATCCATCCGCCAGGAGAAGCCGCTCGATTTCGGCAAGCCCAAGTCGGAACAGGAACTGCAATTCCACATGTGGCAGACCGCGTCCAAGAACAAGGTCCTGACCTCGCTGATTGGTCAAGGCTATCACGGCACGGTGACGCCGCCCGCGATTCAGCGGAACATTTTTGAAAACCCGGCTTGGTATACCGCCTACACCCCCTATCAGCCGGAGATCAGCCAGGGTCGGTTGGAGGCGTTGCTCAACTTTCAGACCATGGTCAGCGATCTGACCGGGCTGGAAATCGCCAATGCCTCGCTTCTGGACGAGGCAACGGCGGCGGCAGAGGCCATGACCATGGCGCAGCGCGTGGCAAAGTCCAAGGCCAAGGCGTTTTTCGTCGACGAGAATTGCCATCCGCAGAATATCGCCGTGATCCAGACACGCGCAGCACCCCTGGACATTGAGGTGATCGTCGGCAACCCGGATGATCTGGAGGCGGACAAGGTATTTGCCGCGATTTTCCAGTATCCCGGCACCTATGGGACACTGCGCGACTTCACCCCCGAGATTGCGGCCCTGCATGAAAGCGGCGCGCTGGGCATCGTGATCGCCGATCCGTTGGCATTGACGCTGCTCAAGGAACCGGGGGCCATGGGCGCGGATATTGCCGTGGGCTCGACGCAGCGTTTCGGCGTGCCGGTGGGCTATGGCGGACCGCATGCCGCCTATATGGCCACCAAGGATGCCTACAAGCGCGCCATGCCGGGGCGGATCGTGGGCGTCTCGATCGACAGCCATGGCAACCGCGCCTATCGCCTGAGCCTGCAAACCCGCGAGCAGCATATCCGCCGCGAAAAGGCCACCTCGAACGTCTGCACGGCGCAGGCGCTCTTGGCGGTCATGGCGTCGATGTATGCGGTGTTTCACGGCCCCAAGGGCCTGCGCGCCATCGCACAGCGTATCCACCGCAAGACGGTGCGTCTGGCCAAGGGGCTGGAAGCGGCGGGGTTCCATGTCGAACCGGGCGATTTCTTTGACACGATCACGGTCGATGTCGGTCTATTGCAGCGTGGCGTGCTGCAATCGGCGGTGCGCGAGGGGATCAACCTGCGCCGCGTGGGGGAGACACGGATCGGCATCACGCTGGACGAACGCAGCCGGACAGCCACCATCGAGGCGGTCTGGCGGGCCTTTGGCATCATCATGGAAGACGCCGATTTCACGCCGGAATACCGTATCCCCGATGCTTTGCAGCGCGAGTCCGAGTATCTGACCCACCCGATTTTCCACATGAACCGCGCCGAGACGGAAATGATGCGCTACATGCGGCGGCTGGCGGATCGTGATCTGGCGCTGGATCGCGCGATGATCCCGCTGGGGTCCTGCACGATGAAGCTCAATTCCGCGGCCGAGATGATGCCGGTCAGTTGGCGCGAATTCTCGCTTCTGCACCCCTTTGTGCCCGCCGATCAGGCGCTGGGCTACAAGGAAATGATCGACGACCTGAGCGCCAAGCTCTGTGACATCACCGGCTATGCCGCGATTTCCATGCAGCCCAATTCCGGCGCGCAGGGGGAGTATGCGGGTCTCTTGACCATTGCCGCCTATCACCGGGCACAAGGGCAAGGGCATCGCCGCGTCTGCCTGATCCCGGTCAGCGCCCACGGAACCAATCCCGCGAGCGCACAGATGGTGGGTTGGGATGTGGTGGTGGTCAAATCCGCCGCGAACGGCGACATCGACGTGGAGGATTTCCGCGCCAAGGCCGAGAAGCACGCGGAGAACCTTGCAGGCTGCATGATCACCTATCCCTCGACCCATGGCGTGTTCGAGGAAACGGTGCGCGAGGTCTGCGAGATCACCCATAGCCACGGTGGTCAGGTCTATATCGACGGGGCCAATATGAACGCCATGGTGGGGCTTGCGCGCCCCGGCGATCTGGGTGGTGATGTGAGTCACCTCAACCTGCACAAGACGTTCTGCATCCCGCATGGCGGCGGCGGTCCCGGCATGGGGCCGATTGGCGTCAAGGCGCACCTCGTGCCCCATCTGCCCGGCCATCCTGAAACCGGCGGCAGCGAAGGGCCGGTCAGCGCCGCGCCTTTTGGTTCGCCCTCGCTCTTGCCGATTTCATGGGCCTATTGCCTGATGATGGGCGGGGCCGGGCTGGCGCAGGCAACGCGGGTGGCCATCCTCAATGCCAATTACATCGCCAAGCGGCTCGAAGGTGCCTTTCCGGTGCTCTACAAGGGACGAAATGGCCGGGTGGCGCATGAGTGCATCCTTGACGTGCGCCCCTTTGCCGAAAGCGCGGGCGTCACGGTGGACGACATCGCCAAGCGGCTGATCGACTGCGGGTTCCATGCGCCGACGATGAGCTGGCCGGTGGCGGGCACGCTGATGGTGGAACCGACCGAGAGCGAGACCAAGGCCGAGCTTGACCGCTTCTGCGACGCGATGCTGGCGATCCGCGAAGAGATCCGCGACATCGAAGAGGGCCGGATTGATGCGGAGAACAACCCGCTCAAGAACGCGCCGCACACGATGGAGGATCTGGTCCGGGAATGGGATCGGCCTTACAGCCGCGAACAGGGATGCTTCCCGCCGGGTGCTTTCCGCGTCGATAAATACTGGCCGCCGGTCAACCGCGTGGACAATGTTTACGGCGACCGGCATCTGATCTGCACCTGTCCGCCGCTGGAGGATTACGCAGAGGCCGCCGAATAGGCGTGCCCTTGACGAAACAGAAAAAGGCGGCCTTTGCGGGCCGCCCTTTGTCCTGCTGAAATAGCTTTCAAGAAAACGTCCGTCTCATAGAAAACGGTGCGGACGCGTGACAAAACGGATGCGCCATCACTCAAACGGGCCGCTCTGATCACGTGAGTTCACGCTAGTGTGAATAACCTGAGTCTGTCATACCCCAAATAGGGTAAGGTCGCGATTAATCTCCAAGAAACCGCGTTATCTGATCCAGTACCCTGCGCCAATGCCGGAAGAAGGCCAGTTGCCCAGCCTCCTCCAGCTGATGAAATTCGATCCAGGGGTAGTCGCGGCGGAACTCTTCGAAAGTGGCCAGCGGCACTTGCGGATCTTCGGCGCCGTTCAGGAAGACAATCGGCAGCTTGCCCCGCAGCGCCTCGACTTCGCTGCTCCAATCCTCGAGCTGGCCGGAGGTCAATTGCCGTGCGAAGGCCTCATGCGCGGAATGGGTGTCGGAGAGGGCCACTTCCGATCCCGTCGCGAGGGCTTCGAAGGCTTCCGGGTCTTCGATCACGGACACATCGGCGGCAGAGTTGCCATAGACCGCGTGCAAAAAGTTGCGCTTGCCGATCTTGCGCGCGAGCAAAAAGCCTGCCTTGACCATGAAGGGCAAGAGATGCGGCGTGTATTTGGCCCCGGCGAGGATGAAGCGGTGCCATTTGTGCATCCGCTCGAACTGTTCGCGACGGGTGAGGGGCAACATACCGGAACAGGCAACGATCCCGCTGAAGGCAAAGGGATTTTGCCGGGCCAGCTTGACCGCGTAGAAAGCATCGCCGCTGAGGCAGAGGATCGGACAGCGCGTTACGCCTTCGGCACGCAGGACGCGTATTGTGTCATCGCAGAGCGCAGCGTCATAATCCGCGCCCCGCGTTACCATGTCCGACAGGCCATAGCCGGGGCGTAGAGGCACGATCACCTTGAGCCCCCGCAGCGTGGCACAGGTTTCGGCAGAGGCAGGCCATCGCACCAGCCCGAAATCGAGCGGCAGGTAGAGCACGGGGCGTCCGCGCGGGGCCCCGAGGACGAGGTAATCCACCCGCCGACCGTCTGGCATGACCAAGGATTTGAAATCCCGCTCTGACAGGGTCGCATAACCCCGGCTGACAACATGCGGGCCGGGTGCAGCGCGCACGGTCATCGCCGTCATGTCGATCATCGAGAGCGCGAGGCGTACCAGTTCGAGTTGCGAATGGGTCTCGGTCTTGGCAAGCAGTGATTTGATCTGGGCCCGCACGGTATCCACAGAGCGCCCGCGCTCGGCGGCAATCTCGTTGACGCCGCGACAATCAACCAGATGGCACAGGATATCGGCCTCGGTCTGGGTCAGATCGAAGGCCTCGATCAATATCTCGCAAAAGCCCGGCGGCATGCTGATTTCATTGGAGGCGGCGAGCACCAGCATCGTGCCATCGGGGGCAACACAGCGTTGCAGCCGAAAGACGATCAGCTGCCCGGCCTGCACCGACCGCACCCGCAACACGGCGGTGTCCTTTTCCCGGCTGTCGAACAGTATCTCGAGAGCCCCCGCGAGCGCCTCCATGTCGGCCTCGTGAATGGGCAGATCACAAAGGCGCGCGTTTGCAGCCAAGGCCATGGCCTGATGTGCGGCGGGGTTGGCGGCGCGGATGTTGCGGCCGCGATCCAGCAAGAGGGCCGGCACCCGGTCGAACGGGGCCAGCATGGCGTCCAGACTTTTGTGATCCGCATCCTCAGGGGCCAGACGATCGAGGAACTCGGTGGCGCGGCGGAAATGCTCGGATATTTGCGGCTCGTCCAGCAGACGCGGCGCGGCCAGATCTACACGCGCACGCAGAGGGCCTATCGCACTCTCCCAATGGTCGAGCAGCGCCTCGTAGCGCCCTGGGTCGAGGGCGACATCATAAAGGCGGTCGATCGCTGCCTCCCGGTCCGCGTCGGACAGGGTGACAACGTCTATTTGATCCGTCATGCGCCGGGTCGATGTCATGCCTGAAATCCGATGAGGTGAAAATGGGGCCACGCCCTGACTTAGTCATGCAGAAATGGCGTTTTAAAGGCAAATGAAAAGTTTTTTCTTGGTTTCAGATGTCCAAAAGACAGGCGAAATGATCTTTCAGACTGGTCCAGGTTTCCTCGTTCGCGGCACTGAGCAGAACGCCCTTGGTGATCGAAGTGTTGTAGTCGCGCCCGTCCAGCATCCGCGCCACGCCGCCGGCCTGTCGGCAGATGAGCACGCCCGCCGCGTGATCCCATGGGTTGAGCACATCCGACAGGACGAAATCGACGGCCCCCTGCGCCAGCAGACGGTATTCATGGCACGAGCAGCGCAGCGCGATGCAGCGCGCAAGTGCGGGCAAAAGCGGGGCCACCTTATCCTGACGGGCCTGTGTCATCAGGTAGTAATGCATATAACCCTGCAATTCCGACAAGGCGCCGCCGGAAGACACGCGCACCGGGCGCTCGGCCCCCTGAACCGCAGCCATCCGGGCCGGATTGGCCTCGTCCGCGATGATCCAGTCATCCGAGACAGGATCGTAAAGCAGCCCCAGAACCGGCCGACCAAAGCGGGTGACGGCGATGATCACCCCAAAGAGCGGCAGGCCGTGGACAAAGTTCCAGGTGCCATCCACCGGGTCGATGATGAAGGCCAGTTCCGCCTCGGACACATCCTCGCGCAGGGCGGGTTTGGCCGCCACCGCCTCTTCACCCACGATCAACGCATGGGGAAACATCCGTTGCAGGCCCCGCGCCAGCATGGCCTCGGCCTGATGATCGGCTTCTGTCACCAGATCATGCGGGCCGGATTTGGTCATGGCTTCGGCCCGGGTCACGGTGCGAAAGCGCGGCATGATTTCGGCACGCGCGGCGCGGCGCACGAGATTGACCAGCATGGTCTGTTGCGCGGGCGTGAGCGGAGCAGAGAGCGGGATCGGCAGCGAATCGGTCATGTCATCTCCTGTCGGTGCCCCGGTGGAGTGCCAGCCTTGAGGTCTGAAATCAACGCGGGAATGGCCGGAAAGACCGGGGGTTTCATCCCCGGACCCCCAGAGTATTTCGCCCATAAAGAACCAGGTCCGCAGAGGTCATTCGCGCGCGCGCAAGGTCCGGGCTGGGCGGGCGCGCAACGGCCCCAAGGCAAAGACCAAACCTGCCAGCAGCGTCACCACCATGCCGCCCAGAATGATCGCAAGGGCAGAGGGCCAGATCACGCGGAAGGGCGTGTCCATCACGAAATGACTGACCGCCCAACCGCCACCGATCCCCGCGCCAAGCGCCACGAGCCCCGCCGCCCCTCCGAGAATGAGGGCGCGCAAGACCAGGCTCGAGAGAATTCTGGCGCGTGTGGCACCGAGGGTCTTGAGGATCGCGGCCTCATAGGTGCGCGCGCGCTGATCCGCCGCTGCCGCGCCGATGAGCACGAGAAAGCCTGTGAGCAGCGTGACTGACGCGCCCCAGGAGGTCGCCGACGCGAGACCGGCCAAGAGGTCGGTCACCTGGGTCAGCGCATCGCGCACGTTGATCGCGGTGACATTGGGGAAACGGTCGGTCACATCGCGCAGGATCTGTTCCTCGGATGCCAGATCATCGGCATACACCGTGGCGATGAACGTATGCGGCGCGCCCGCCACCGCCACCGGGTTCATCAGCAGGACAAAGCCCATGCCGACGCTTGAGAAATCCACCTCGCGCAGCGAGGTGATGGGGGCGGTGATGTCACGCCCGAGAATATTCACGGTGATCTCGTCGCCGAGGCCGATGCCCATTTCCATGGCCTCTTCGGCGGCAAAGCTGAGTTGCGGCGCGCCGGTATAGCCTTCACCCCACCATGTGCCTTCTATGATCTTGGTGCGAGCGGGCAGGGCATCGGCGTAGCTCACGGCGCGGTCGCCCTCGACCACCCAATGTCCGGGGGCAACCTCGGTCGCGGGGCGGCCGTTGATGCGGCTGATGATGCCGCGCAACATCGGCGCGCTGTCGATACGGCTGACGGCGGGGTCACTCTCCAACCGGTCGAGGAACCATGCCATCTGGTCCTTTTGCAGATCGACAAAGAAGAAGGAGGGCGCGCGTTCGGGAAGGTCGGCGGCAATGGCGCGGCGCAGGTTGCCGTCGATCTGACCGACGGCGGCCAGCACCGCGAGGCCCAGACCAAGCGAGAGCATGACTGGCCCCGCAGTGGTGCCCGGTCCGCCGATGGCCCCGAGGGCCCAACCGAGGGCGGGGCGGTTGCGCAGGCGAGGACGGACTGCGCGGGCCAGCTTCTGCACCAGCATCGCAGCCAAGGACAGGACCAAGAGAGCGGCTGCGATACCGCCAGCGGTCCAGAGTGTGAGGGTCAGATTGCCAGAAAAGAGACTGGCGGCACCAAGCAGGACACCGACGAGACCGAGCGTGGTCGCGATCCAGGACCAGGCGGGCCAGCGACGCGCGGCTCCCGCCGCTTCACGGTAGAGGGCGGCGGCGCGGACCTCGCGCGCGCGGGCAAGCGGCCAGAGCGTGAAGATGAGCACGCTCAACACGCTGTAGAGTGCCGCTTCCGCCATCGGGGCCGCGTAGGGCGTAAAGATCGCAGGCACGGGCAAGCGCGCCGCGATGACGGGCCCCAGGAGCACCGGCAGGCCCACGCCGAGGATCAGACCCCCGAGGATACCGATCAGGGCCAGAACCCCGACCTGGATGAAATAGGTCAGGAAAATCGTGCGTTGATCGGCCCCTAGGGTGCGCAATGTGGCGATGACCTGCACCTTGCCCGCGAGATAGGCGCGCAACGCAGCAGAAATGCCGACACCACCCACGGCGAGGCCCGAGAGACCCACGAGCACCAGAAAGGCCCCCAGCCGGGTCACGAACTCGGCGACACGCGGACTGGCGTTGCGGGCATCGGACCAGCGAAAGCCGGAGCCATCCAGCTCTTGCAGCGCGCGGCTCTCGAAGGCGGCCAGATCGGTGCCTTCGGCCAGATCGAGGCGGTATTTCGTGGTGAAGAGCGAGCCTGCGCTGAGAAGGCCAGAGCCGTCGAGATTGGCGCGGCTGACGATGGTGCGGGGGCCAAGGCCAAAGCCCGCGCGGGTTTGATCCGGCTCTCTGACCAGTTCGGCCATCAGTCGAAATTCGCGCTCGCCCAAGCGAAAGGTATCGCCCACCTTGATCCCCAGACGCGCCGCGAGAATGGGCTGCATGACAGCGCCAGGCAGGCCGCCGGAACCACCGAACGCCACATCGAGCGGCATGTCGGGGGAAAGAACCACGGTGCCAACCAAAGGATAGGCGTGATCCACGGCCTTGAGTTGGGTCAGTTCGCGCCGCCCGTCCGGCGCGATGGCCATGGAGCGGAAATCGGCGATTTCCGAGACGGCATCGGCATTGCGGGCCATCCAGGCGTATTCGTCCTCGGTGGCGAACCGATAAGTCAGTTCAAGTTCCGCATCGCCGCCAAGGATGGCTGATCCCTGTTCGGTCATGCCGGCACGGATGCTCTCGCGCAGGGTGCCGACGGCGGCAATCGCCGCCACGCCAAGGATCACGCAGGCGAGAAAGATGCGAAATCCACGCAGGCCCCCGCGCAATTCCCGCCGGGCCAGGCGAGCCGCGATGCGCAGGCTCATGCGGTGCCCTCTATGCGGCCGTCGCGGAGGCTGACCACGCGGTCGCAGCGCGCGGCAAGGTCGGGATCATGGGTCACGAGCACGAGGGTCGCGCCATGCCGGTCGCGCAGGCCAAAGAGCAGGTCGATGATCGCGGCTCCTGTGGTGCTGTCGAGATTGCCCGTGGGCTCATCCGCGAGGATGATGGCGGGGCGGGGGGCTGCGGCGCGCGCAAGTGCGACGCGCTGTTGTTCTCCGCCCGAAAGTTGCGAGGGGTAATGCCCTGCGCGCGTGGCAAGGCCCACGGCGGCCAGTTCCTCGAGCGCGCGGGCATGGGCATCCGCCGCCCCCGCCAACTCGAGCGGGGTTGCCACATTCTCGAGCGCGGTCATCGTTGGAATGAGGTGAAAGGATTGGAACACGACGCCGAAATTCTCGCGCCGCAGGCGGGCCAACTGATCCTCGTTCATGGCCGACAGGTTGCTGTCCAAGGCGGTGATATGGCCAGAAGTGGCGCGCTCCAACCCACCCATGAGCATCAAGAGCGAAGATTTGCCGGAACCCGAGGGGCCGATCAGGCCGAGGGTCTCGCCCTTGTGGACATCCAAGGTAATCCCGTGAAGTATGTGCACAAGACCGGCATTTCCCTCCAGAGACAAGGTGACGTCGGAGAGGGACAGGATAGGAGAACTCATGCGTTTGCGCCTGATTTACAAAGGTTTTCTGTCATATGGGGTGCTGCGGCCTCTGGGCAAGGTGGTAGCGGCGTTTCTCTGCCTTGTCAGCCCCGTTATGGCGGATGAGCCGGTCACGGTTCTGGCATTGGGGGATAGTCTGACCCAGGGCTACGGTCTGCCCGAGCAGGATGGGCTGGTGCCGCAGATGCAGAAATGGCTGAATGATCAAGGGGTTGAGGCCACGCTGATCAATGCGGGCGTGTCTGGGGATACCACTGCAGGCGGGGCTGCGCGAGTGGAGTGGAGCCTCACACCCGAGGTGGATGCGATGATCGTGACGCTGGGCGGCAATGATCTCTTGCGCGGGATTGATCCGGCGGTCAGCCGGGGAAACCTCGAAGTGATCCTGCAGGTCGCGCAGGCCAAGGGTGTTGAGGTCTTGCTGGTCGGGCTGACGGCGCCGGGCAATTACGGCCCAGAGTATAAGACGGCGTTTGATGCGATCTACCCCGAATTGTCAGAGGCTTATGGTGCCCTCCTTGCCCCGGACTTCTTTGCTGGCCTTGGCGGCGGCGATCCTGCGGCTTTGCAGCGGTGGTTTCAGGCGGATGGCATTCATCCGAATGCCGATGGTGTGGCGCGTATCGTCGAGGGGTTGGGGCCAAGTGTGCTGGCCTTGATCGAGGCGACAGAGGCGGAGTAGCACCGACGCTCTAGGTCCAGCGTTCACGCAGGCCAAAGCGCTTTGCCATATTGGGCAGGGCATCGCAGAGCATGTCGATGAAGGCGGCGGCAATGGGGCTGGGTGTGCGCCCGTCGCGGACCAGCAGACTGACGCGGCGCTGGCAGGCCGGGTCGGCGAGAGGTCGCGTGACCACGCCCGAGGGCAAGGCGCGGGTGGCCAGACCGGGCAGGATCGTATCGCCTGCGTCGGCCTGGACCATCGCCAGGAGCGAGGTCAGGTTGCGCACTGACAGGCGCGCCTTTGCCGCCAGAGCGCGGAACTCGGGCGTCGCAAGCCCGCTCAGAGTTTCGTTCAGGATCAATCGCTCTCCAGTCAGTTGATGCCATGCCAGAGGGCGTGGCTCCGATGCGAGCGGATGCGCTGCATGGCAGACAAAGACCAGCGGATCAGTGAAAAGCGGGATGGCGCGCAGACCGTCAGCTTCTCCGGCCGGGCTGGCCAGACCAAGATCGGTTTCCCCGCGCAAGAGCATCTCGCGGACGCTGGCGCTGTCGGTATCGTAGAGGTCGATTTCTGCCTCGGGGCGGGCCTGCACAAAGCTCTTGAGAACTGTGGGCAGGATCAAAGCCGCAACCGACGGCACCGCCGCGATCCGCAGCCGCCCGGAATAGCCTTGCGCATAGCCGGTGATCAGCTCCAGAGCGCGGTCATGCTCGCGAAGGAGGGGCCCCACGACGTCGAGCACGAAAGCCCCGAGATCCGTCAGCTTGCTCTTGCGGTCGCTTTCGAACAGGGGACCGCCCAACTCTGCCTCAAGCTGTTTCAGGGTCATTGAAACCGCAGATTGCGTCCGGCACAAGATTTCCGCCGCATCCCGGATATTGCCATGTTCGGTGACAGTGACAAACGCGCGCAGGGCTTCGGTCCGGATCATGGCTGGCCTGTTCAATGTTTCAGATAAACTGAAATTTTATGAAGTTATATTTGTTTGCCTTAATTCAGTCAATCGCAGATCGTCTGGCGGAGTCGGGAATGGCCCGACAAATTGGCGACTCGACGGAAAAGGAAGAACGGATGACGGCGCAGCAGACCGGAAATTTCATTGCAGGTGCATGGCGCGGCTCAGAGGCGCGCATTGAGAATCGCAACCCGTCGGATGTCTCGGACTTGATCGGCAATTATGCGCAGGCGGATCGCCATGATCTGGATGAGGCGATTGCCGCAGCACGGGCGGCACAGCCGGCCTGGTGGGCGGCGGGCATTCAGAAACGCCATGACGTGCTGATGGCGATTGGCACGGAGGTGATGGCGCGCAGCCAGGAGATCGGCGCGCTCGTTGCCCGTGAAGAAGGCAAGCCGCGTGCCGAAGGAGTGGGCGAAGTATACCGCGCCGGGCAGTTCTTTTGTTACTATGCCGCCGAAGTGCTGCGCCAGATGGGGGACTTTGCCCAGAGTGTGCGCTCCGACATTGATATTGACGTGCGCCGGGAACCTGTGGGTGTCGTGGCGATTGTCAGCCCTTGGAATTTTCCTGTGGCGACACCTGCGTGGAAGATCGCCCCAGCCTTGGCCTTTGGTAATGCTGTGGTCTGGAAACCGGCCAATCTGACCCCGGCCAGCGCGGTCGCGCTGGCAGAGATCATCGCAAGGCAGGATATGCCACGCGGCCTGTTCAACCTTGTCATGGGGCCGGGGCGCGCGGTGGGCGAGGCGCTGGTGGCACATCCGGGCATTGATGCCATCAGCTTTACCGGCTCGGTCAGTGTCGGACGTGGCATCGCGGCTGCGGCGGTGCCGAACATGACCAAGGTGCAGATGGAAATGGGATCGAAAAACCCGATGCTGATCCTTGACGATGCCGATCTGGACCTTGCGGTGGCACATGCGGCGGGCGCAGCCTTTGGCGGCACCGGGCAGAAATGCACGGCAGCCTCGCGCTTGATTGTGCATGCGGCGGTGCATGATGAGTTTGTCGCGCGGCTTGTGGATGAAGCCCGCGCGCTCAAGGTCGGGCACGCGCTGGAGGAGGGAACACAGATCGGGCCGGTTGTCAGCGCCGGGCAACTCGCGCAAAATCTGGCTTATATCGAACAGGGTCGGGCAGAGGGAGCAGAGCTTTTGTGTGGCGGAGAGCGGTTGGAGCGCGCGACCGAAGGCTATTACATGGCCCCGGCGGTCTTTGCGGGCACAGCCAATGACATGGTCCTGAACCGCGAGGAAATGTTCGCGCCGATCACTTGCGTGATCAAGGTGGGCAGCTACGACGAGGCGCTGAGCGTTGCCAATGACAGCGAATTCGGCCTGACTGCCGGGATCATGACGCGCAGTCTGGCGCGTGCCAATCATTTCCGTGCGCATATGCGGGCAGGCACGGTTATGGTGAACCTGCCAACGGCGGGCACCGACTATCACGTGCCCTTTGGCGGGCGTGGCGCATCGAGCTTTGGCTCGCGCGAGCAGGGTCAGTATGCCGCCGAGTTCTACACCACGGTCAAGACCGCCTATGTCGCACGGGGGCTGCCGGAATGAGCGTGGTGATCGACGGGCTGCAATATGCCAACTGGTCGGAAAAGATCTTTCGCCAGATGCGTGCGGGTGGCGTGGACGCGGTGCATGTCACGATCACCTATCACGAGAATTTCCGCGAAACGGTGCTGAACATCGAGGCGTGGAACCGGCACTTCGAGCGGTTTCCCGATCTGATCTTTCAGGGGTTCGAGGCCGGGGACGTGACCCGCGCAAAAGAGACCGGGCGCACCGCGATTTTCTTTGGCGCACAAAACCCAAGCTGTATCGAGGATGATATCGGGCTGGTCGAGGTGTTGCACCGGCTGGGCCTGCGGTTCATGCAATTGACCTATAACAACCAATCCCTTTTGGCGACGGGCTGTTACGAGGCAGAGGATACCGGCCTCACACGGATGGGGCGCGAGGTGGTTTCGGAGATGAACCGCGTCGGGCTGGTCGTGGACATGAGCCATTCGGGCGAGCGCTCCACGCTCGATGCAATTGCCCATTCGAGCCGCCCGATTGCCATCACTCACGCCAACCCCGCCGCGTGGCACCCCGCGCGGCGCAACAAATCCGATCGGGTTCTGGCAGCCCTGGCCGAAAGTGGTGGCATGCTGGGCTTTTCGCTTTATCCGCATCACCTCAAGGGCGGCGGTGCCTGCACCGTTCACGACTTCTGCGAGATGGTGGCGCGCACCGCCGAAAGGATGGGGCCAGAGCGGCTGGGGATTGGCAGTGATCTTTGTCAGGATCAACCCGACTCGGTCGTGGAATGGATGCGGAGCGGCCGGTGGACCAAAGCGGTGGATTTTGGCGAAGGCAGCGCCGATGCGCCGGGGTTTCCGCCAATGCCGGATTGGTTTCAGGACAACCGGCATTTTGGTGCGATTGCGGATGGGCTGCATGCGGTGGGGATGAGCGGCCCAGAGGTCGAGGGTATCATGGGGGGCAATTGGCTGAGGTTCTTCGGTGAAGCGTTCGGGCCAGGCGGAGCCGCTCGATGACCTGCGGCGCCCTCGATCCGATGCCAGAGGCCACGCCGTATCGGCGCAGTCCTGATACAGTGATGCGGCTGGCGCGAATGGGCGCGGCCCATCCGACCCGCCTCTCGTTTCTGCGCCAGATGTTGCGGAGAATGCAAAACGAGAACTGGCGATTTGAGCGTCCGGTCTGGGAATTTGACGCGCGAGGTCAAGGGCGGGCGGTTTACTGCGCCATTGGACCGGAGCGGACCTACAGCCTTGTGGCCTTTGGCCATGACCTGCCCGACGAGATGCGGTCGGATCGGGTGATTGCCACCGCTTGGGATGCGACTTTCACGCTGTTTGATGGCGTGCCCGACGCAGACGATCTGACCCGTCTGGAACGCAATGTGCCGTTGCAAGAGGCTGGGCGCGTGAGCGTGCGGGAATTGAGCCTGAGCCGTGCCAACAAATCGGTGCGCCTCTTTGACCATGTGGTCGCTCGTTTGGCCGCAGGGCAACAGCCCGATGCGGCGCAACTGGCCGAAACCGGCTATCTCATGCGCACTACGGCGGTTTATGGTTCAGGCAAGTTTGGCGCGGCGGACCGCGCGCAGATTGCGGATCGCCCGGAAATGCGCGCACCTTTTCAGGCAGAGATGCTCTCGGTCTGGCTGACGCGGGCCTACACGGTCGATCTGGTCGAGCATCTGGCGCAGATGCGGGGCGGTGCCAGCGCGGTGGGCTTGGCCCCGGAATTGAGGCGGTTGTTGGGGGTGGGTAATTCCACCGGGCTTGGGATGGCCCCTTTTCTGGTGCGGCATCCGGTCTTGCTCAACAACTGGATGATGGCGCGGGAAGAAGCGTTGGCGCGGGTGCGCGCCCAACGGACAGCCACGCCCGAGACTTTGGCAGGCTTCGAGGCGGCGCTGAAGGCCGCGCAGGAGAATGCGCAAGCTTGGCAGAGCGGGCACCCCGTGCAACAGGCGCGATTGCTGGAATTGCGCAACGGTTTGGACGCGGTCGCCGCGCATATGCGTGACGTTTGGGATCGCCTCGGAGATCATCCCTGGGATGCGCTCTGGCGCTGGGCCGAGGCGCGGCTGCCGCTTGAGGCACAAGAGGCGCTAGCCGCCGCGATGATAGAACCGCATGGTGACCTCGTGGATGGTCTGGCCGAATGTATGGCCGCCGACGAAGACAGTGCCTTTTGCATCGATGGGTCGATGACGGTGGCGCGGGTGCGGGCGCTCTTGTCCGAGCGATACAGTTGGGCAATGGGGCTGGATCACGATACGCCGGCGGGCTGCGCGCGGTTCTGGTATGTCTCCGAGGAAAAGCTTGAGCCGCGTTTGGGGGAACGGGCGGCAGAGCCGGGGGCGGAACGGGAACTTCCGCTGGATATCTCACGGCAGGCAGTCGCATTGGCGCGGGCGCTCGCGGATTGGCCCGAGGATTCGCCGATTGCAAAGGTCCTGCTGGCGCAGCCCGAGCATCGCCACATGCTCCGCCGGGTGCAGATGGCAGCGATGCGGCCCTATGCCGAGGTGCGCGACAATCTGATTGCCGCCGATGTTCTGCCGATTGACCTCTTGCGCTGCAAGCTGGCGTTCTTTGGCGCGACGCGGTTTGATCCGCGCTCGGATCGTTGGGTGCGGATCAGCCTCTTTCAGGGCGCGCCCTATCCACAGGATCTGACGGCGGGGGCGGATACATGAGCGAGATGGCCCAAGACCCGACACGAGCAGGGTCAGAACCGCCGGATTGGGCGGGCGAGGTGATGCAACTGTCGCAGTCCGAAATCACGGCCCTCGCGACCAAGGCGGCGCGGGGCGCGGGGCTAAGCTGGGGCGAGGCGGAAGAGGCGGGCTGGGCCTGTTGCTGGTTGGCGCGGGCCGGTCTGCCGGCCCCTGCGATGCTCTTGCGCGCTCTGGACGCGGAATCATCGGCCAGCCCGCTGCGCGCGGGAATCCGGCTGATGGACCAAGCCGGAGGGCCGGAGTGGACGGGCGCGCTGCCTGTAACCCTTGAGGATTTGGTCGAGCCGGTGCTGCTCGTGCCTTTCCTGGCGCAGGCGGCCGAGCGGTTGGGCGCACCGGTGGAATTGGACCTTGGGTCAGAAACGATCTGTCTGACCGGGCGAGAGCCAGTGCCGGATCTATCCGCGCTGTGCGAGATTTGCCACAGAACTGGCGCTCGGGTGACGATCAGCGTGTCGCAATCCAGCGGGGCCGCGGCACCGGGCCGGTTTGACGGACGGATCGAGCGGGGCGTGTGGCAGTCGCTGGATGCCCTGGCGCTTCTGACGACCGTTCCCGCATCCGAGCAGTCGCGGCAACGGGCCGGGGCCCAATCAAGCGACAATGACTGAGCACCGCAGGCAAGCCTAGCCGGGTTGATCCGCGTCGCGCAGCGCCTCGGGCAGGGTTCTGGCCAAGACGTCCATCTCCTCTGCCCGCCCGCAACTGATACGGATGCAGCGATCCTGCGGTGCGACAAAGGGCATGCGCACGAATACCCCACGCGCCACCAGCCCTGCCAGAACGCGGCGGGCAAAGGCACCGTCGCGACCGCAATCGACGGTGACGAAATTGGTGGCGGAGGGCAGCACGCTGAGCCCGTTTGCCTTGGCGATATGCGCGATGCTGTCGCGAGAGCGGCGCACCTCCGCCTGCACATGCGCGAGCCAGTCGAGATCCTGAAGAGCGGCGAGCGCCCCCAGTTGCGCCATGCGATTCATGCCGAAATGATTGCGGATCTTGTCAAAGCTCTTGATCAGCTCTGTGGTCCCTACCGCATAGCCGATGCGTGCCCCGGCCATGCCATAGGCCTTGGAAAAGGTGCGCATGCGGATGACGCGGGGATCATCGGCGGCGATCTCGGCGGCGGTGCCTTCGGGTGCAAACTCCACATAGGCCTCGTCAAGGCAGAGAAGGCAGCCTTGGGGCAGGGTGTCGAGGGCGCTGACGATGTCCGCGCCCGAGACCCAAGTGCCCATCGGATTGTCGGGATTGGCGAAATAGATCAACTTCGCCCCCACATCGCGCGCGCGAGCGATGAGGGCGGGCAGGTCTTCGCGGTCGTCGCGATAGGGCACTTTGTGCAGCACCCCGCCAAAGCCGGTCACATGGTAATTGAACGTGGGATAGGCCCCGTCCGAGGTGACGACCGCGTCGCCGGGACCGATCAGGAGCCGCACGAGATTACCCAGGAGACCGTCGATACCTTCGCCCACCAGCACGTTTTCTGGGACCGCGCGCATGTGAACTGCAAGTGCTGCGCGCAGATCATGGCTTGTGGGGTCGCCGTATTTCCAGACATTCTCCGCCTCGGCGCGGATTGCCGCCAATGCCTTGGGCGAGGGGCCAAAGAGGTTCTCATTTGCCCCCAGACGTGCCGCGAAAGGTGCGCCGCGTTGGCGTTCCTGTTCCTCTGGTCCGACAAAGGGAACAGTGGCGGGCAGGCTGTCGATCAACGGGGTATAGCGCGGATATGTCATGGGGCGCAGTTAACGGGATGCGTCGCCGCCTTGCAAGGGTGTGCCGCGACGTTGTGCTGGCCTGCGGACGGGCCATGGTGTTTCATGACGCAAAGCCGGAGGGGATCGCATGGCCAGAGTGACGACAGAGATCAGGGATCACATCGCGCATGTGACGCTCACGCGCGGGGACAAGCGCAACGCGGTTGACCCGGAGATGGCCGAGGCGATTGTGGCAGCGGGGCAGGCGCTAGTGGAGGCGGATGTCCGTGCTGTGGTGCTCTCGGGCGAAGGCAAGGCGTTTTGCGCCGGTCTCGACGTGATGAGCTTTGCACAACTGGCGGCGAGAGATCCCGAAGCACTGATCCTGCCGCGCACCCATGGCACGGGTAATCTCTTTCAGGCAGTGGCGATGGTCTGGCGGCAAGTGCCGGTGCCGGTCATCGCGGCGCTGCACGGGGTTGTCTATGGCGCGGGGTTCCAGCTTGCGCTTGGGGCAGATGTGCGAATTGCTTCCCCCGATACGGAACTCGCGATCATGGAAATGAAATGGGGGCTGATCCCGGATATGGGGGGCATGGCGCTTTTGCCGCATCTCACCCGTTCTGACGTGATCCGGCGCATGACCTACACGGCGCGGCCCGTTTCTGCGGTGCAGGCGCGGGAGTGGGGGCTGGTCACGGATCTGGCCGATGATCCGCTGGCGGCGGCCTGTGATCTGGCCACCGAGATCGCGGGCCGCAGTCCCACGGCCATACGTGCCGCCAAGCGCCTGATCGGCGTGGCCGAGAGCGGGGCGGATGAAGCGGCGGTTCTGATGGCCGAGAGCCGGGAACAGGCCGCGTTGATCGGCAAGCCGGACCAGATGGAGCAGATTGCGGCCAATATGGCAGGGCGCGCGCCGGTGTTTCGGGGCTAGGGCTCAGCGCTTTTTTACGAACTCGGTCAGGATCACGATGCGCTGACCCTCGACCCGGCCTTCGATATGGGCGGGGTTGTCGGGAACCAGAGAAATGCCGCGCACCGCCGTGCCGCGTTTGGCGGTGAAATTCGCCCCCTTGACCGGCAGATCCTTGATCAGAACCACGGTATCCCCTTGCGCAAGCGGCACGCCGTTGCTGTCGCGGTGGCCACTCTCGCGGGGGATATTCTCGGCCCAAGCGCGGGTTTCGTCATCAAGCCAGAGCTGATCGGCCAGATCGCGCGCCCAATCATGGTCTGACAACCGGGCCAGCATGCGCGCAGCCATCACTTGTGTCGGTGCATCCTCGGCCCACATGGACGAGGCAAGG
The DNA here is from genome assembly GCF_027019125.1 of Roseovarius sp. Taxonomy (GTDB): domain Bacteria; phylum Pseudomonadota; class Alphaproteobacteria; order Rhodobacterales; family Rhodobacteraceae; genus Roseovarius. The sequence continues at coordinate 268,657 of NZ_JALUXE010000030.1, forward strand.
CAGCGCCAATGCTCGGGCTCGGGCGTGCCTGCGATCTGGTCAACGCAGGTGGCGCAGAGGCTGACGCTCGCCCCGTCCGGGCCGCCTGTGACAGGGAATGGGGTGAGGGCGGTATCGGTGGCACAGAGGGCGCAGGGCATGAGGGAGAACTCCAGTAAATGGGGGGCTTGATCCCCCTTAGACCCCTGCGGGGCAGGACAAAAGCCCGGAATGCACCTCTGCGGTTGCTTGCGCTGTTGCGAGGCTGCATTTGCTCAGGCCTGCACGCATCATCCCACCTTGACCAAACCCCTATTCCCATACATATGCCAAGGCTATGACAGACCTCGCTCACATCCGCAATTTCTCGATCGTGGCCCATATCGACCACGGGAAATCCACCCTTGCCGACCGGTTGATTCAGTCGACCGGGACGGTTCAGGATCGTGACATGAAAGAGCAGATGCTCGATGCCATGGATATCGAGCGTGAGCGCGGGATCACGATCAAGGCCAATACCGTGCGCATCGACTACAAGGCGCAGAATGGCGAGCTTTACGTGCTCAATCTGATCGACACGCCGGGCCATGTGGACTTTGCCTATGAGGTCAGCCGCTCGATGCGCGCGGTCGAGGGCAGTCTCTTGGTCGTTGACAGCACGCAAGGCGTCGAGGCGCAGACGCTGGCCAATGTCTATCAGGCGATTGATGCGGGCCACGAGATTGTGCCAGTGCTCAACAAGATCGACTTGCCCGCGTCGGAGTGCGACCGCGTGGCCGAGCAGATCGAGGATGTGATCGGGATTGACGCGAGCGGCGCCATTCGCGTCTCGGCCAAGACTGGCGTCGGCATCGCCGAAACGCTGGAGGCCATCGTCACCCATTTGCCCGCCCCCAAAGGCGACGAGAACGCACCGCTCAAGGCGATGCTGGTCGATAGTTGGTATGATGCCTATCTCGGCGTCGTCGTTCTGGTGCGGATCATGGATGGGCGCATGAAAAAGGGCGACCGCATCCACATGATGCAGACCGGGGCCACCTATAACGTCGAGCGCATCGGCGTATTTCGCCCGCAGATGGAAAAGGTCGAAAGCCTTGGACCCGGCGAGATCGGGTTTATCACCGCCTCGATCAAGCAGGTGCGCGATACCAAGGTGGGCGATACCATAACCCACGAGAAACGCCCCTGCGACAAGGCATTGCCGGGGTTCAAGCCTTCGGTGCCGGTGGTGTTCTGCGGGCTCTTCCCGGTAGACTCAAACGAATTCGAGGATCTGCGCGACGCGATCGAAAAGCTGGCGCTGAATGATGCCTCTTTCAGTTACGAGATGGAAACGTCAGCGGCCCTTGGATTCGGGTTCCGCTGCGGGTTCCTTGGGCTCTTGCATCTTGAGGTGATCCGCGACCGGATCGAGCGGGAATACAATATCGAGCTGATCACCACCGCGCCGTCGGTGATCTATCACCTCTACATGAAGGATGGCTCGCGGCGCGACCTGCACAACCCGGCCGACATGCCCGATCTGACCTATGTCGATCACATCGAAGAGCCGCGCATCAAGGCGACGATTCTGGTGCCAGATGAGTATCTGGGCGATGTGCTCAAGCTCTGTCAGGATCGGCGTGGAATCCAGATGGACCTGACCTATGCCGGTGCCCGCGCGATGGTGGTCTATGATCTGCCTCTGAACGAGGTGGTGTTCGATTTCTACGACCGCCTGAAGTCCGTGACCAAGGGCTACGCGTCCTTTGACTATCACCTCGAGGGCTATCGCCAGGATAATCTGGTCAAGATGCAGGTTCTCGTGAATGACGAGCCGGTGGATGCCCTCTCGATGATGGTGCATCGCGACCGGGCCGAAATGCGCGGACGGGCGATGTGCGAAAAGCTCAAGGATCTGATCCCGCGCCATATGTTCAAGATCCCGATTCAGGCGGCCATCGGCGGCAAGGTCATCGCGCGCGAGACGCTCTCGGCGCTGCGCAAGGACGTGACCGCCAAGTGCTATGGCGGGGATGCCACGCGCAAGAAGAAGCTTCTTGAAAAGCAGAAGGCCGGTAAAAAGAAGATGCGGCAGTTCGGCAAGGTGGACATCCCGCAAGAGGCGTTCATTTCCGCGCTCAAGATGGACAGTTAAGCGGACGCTTCGCGCCCTCCTGCAACTCTTGCTGGCGTTTCGCTACGTCGGGCGCTAGCGTGTTTCCAGCAGTGAAACAATAGAGGCGCATCATGACGACCAAGGCCAAGACCAGAAGCCCGCGCAAGCCGACCACCCGCACGACCGCCAAGGCCACGACCGCCAAGCCTCGCAGCTCGCGCAAATCTGCGGCAGTCGCGGACAGCGCGCCCGATGCCGCCATCGCGGAGCTGACTGAAAGCACGTCCCCGGACAGTGGCGCAACGAATGTGATCGCCCTGACGGTTGCCGAAACAACCCCCGCCGATGCCGGACCCGAATTGAAAAAGCAGGAACTGATCGACAAGGTTCTGGCCAAGGGCGACATCAAGAAGAAAAACGCCAAGCCCGTGGTCGAGGCGGTGTTGGAAGTCTTGGGCGAAGTCTTGGCCGAAGGTCGCGAAATCAATCTGCCGCCTTTGGGCAAGATCAAGATCAACAGGGTGCGTGACATGGCCAATGCCCGCATCATCGTGGCCAAGATCCGGCAGCCCAAACCCGGTGCCGGACCAGACACCGAAGCTGACGACGAAGACAATGACGAAGATATGAAAGAGGGTGTTGCACCGGTCGAAGAGTGACGCTAAAAGCCCCCACGGCGGGTGATTAGCTCAGTGGTAGAGCGCTTCGTTCACATCGAAGATGTCAGGGGTTCAAATCCCTTATCACCCACCATTTTTCTTTTCTTTTCATCTGATGCAGGTTGCTCGCAGTAGCGCCTAGATCCTATTGCGCCGAGATTGCCAGCGGGTCTACCCGTGCCTCGCCCGCTGTCATGCCCGGTGCGGCGCGATCATGGCGCAGGTAGGCGATGCCGCGCCCGCCGGACTGGGTGTAGAGCGTGCCTGCGCTCTTGCCTTCGGGTGTCAGAATCTCGCTGCCCACAGGCGCCGAGCCATGCACCGCAACCAGCATGAGCCCTTTGCGCAATTCGGTCTTGTGCTTCATCCGGGCGGTCACCTCTTGGCCGACGTAACAGCCCTTGCGAAAATCAACGCCATTGAGCCGTTCAAACCCGGCCTCAAGGATGAACGTGTCGGGGGTCAGTTCAATTCCGGTTTCGGGAATGCAATGTGCCACGCGAATGCGGTCGAAATCGCTGCCGTCGTCGCCGCCGACCTCTCCATACAGACGCCAGCCCAGATCCGGGTGGCGTGGATCAGTGAGCGCGCCCGTCGGCGCGGGGCCCGTGCCGCGCTGCACCTTGTGATCTGTATCGCGGATCGTCACGTCGGCACGCAGTTTGTACATGCTCAGACGTTGCAGCAGCATGGGGGCAAGGCTCTCATCGACATCAAGCCAGATTGCATCGCCGTGACGCGAGAGCAGAAAATCCGCCAGATACTTGCCCTGCGGCGTCAGAATGGCGGCATAGACCATGCCCTGATCCAGTTTGTGCAGATCGTTGGTGACAAGGCCTTGCAGAAAATGCAGGGCATCGGTTCCAGTGATCTCCAGAATACGGCGCATCATGCCTCTTCCCCCGTGTTGTTCGCGTGTAATATAGGTCACGAGAACAGACACAACAGGGGTCGTCATGCGCGCAGCACTCTCGGTGGTGATTCCGACGCGGAATGCGGGTGCGGGCCTGCCAACCTGTCTGGCCGCGCTCGTGGAGGGGCTCGAGGCGGGCCTGATCCGCGAGCTGATCGTCAGCGATGCCGGATCAGAGGACACCACCCTGCAAATCGCGGACGCGGCGGGGGCGGTGATCGTGCAGGGCGTGGCATCTCGTGGGGGGCAGTTGCGGCGCGGTGCGCAAGCGGCGGGCGGCGACTGGCTCTTGTTTCTGCATGCCGACACGATCCTGCCTGCCGGTTGGGCCGGTGCGGTCAGCGCGCAGATGGTGCAGGGTGCGCCTGCCGCCTTTCAACTTGGGTTCGATGCAGCTGGGGTGATGCCCCGGTTGGTGGCGGGCTGGGCCAACCTGCGCAGCCGGGTGTTCAGCCTGCCCTATGGGGATCAGGCGCTCTTGATTTCGCGCGTGGCGTATGAGGCGGCGGGTGGATACGCGGATGTTCCACTGATGGAGGATGTCGCCATGGCGCGCGCGCTGAAAGGGCGGATCGTGCTGTTGCCGCTGGCGGTCAGAACCTCTGCGGCGAAGTATCAACGCGAAGGCTGGCTTCGCCGGGGCGCACGTAACCTGTGGATATTGATGCGCTATCTCTGCGGAGCAGACCCGGTGCAGCTGGTTGATGCGTATCGGCGCGGCGCCCGGAAGAGCTAGGAAACCCGGGATAAGGACGCTCGGATTTTCTTGTTGTCGGGTGGCGTCGGCTGCATCAAATCGGTTGCGTTCGCAAAACCGTTGCAGCGATTGACGCCGCTTGCCAAGGGCGTAAGGTGCGGCGCGACAATGCAGGAGTCCCCCCACATGAGCCTCGCCCACGGTCGCGCCTATCTGGCCATTCCCGGCCCCTCGGTCATGCCCGAAGAGGTGCTACGCGCCATGCACCGCGCCGCCCCGAATATCTATGAGGGCGATCTGATCGAGATGACGGAGGGGCTGATCCCCGACCTGCGTGCCGTGGCGCGGACGCGCCAGCATGCGACGATTTACATCTCCAACGGGCACGGGGCGTGGGAGGCGGCGCTCGCCAATACGTTGAAGCCCGGCGACCGCGTGCTGGTGCCGGCCACGGGGCGGTTCGGACATGGTTGGGCCGAGGTGGCGCAGGGACAGGGAATCGCGGTCGAGATGCTGGACTTCGGCAAGCGCGCGCCCATCGATCTCAACCGCGTGGAAGAGGCGCTGCGCGCGGACAAGGCGCATGGGATCAAGGCGGTTCTGGCGACCCATGTCGATACGTCGACCTCTGTTCTCAATGACATTGCCGGTTTGCGGGCGGTATTGGATGCGGTAGGGCATCCGGCGCTTTTGATGGCGGATTGCATCGCCTCGCTTGCCTGTGACCGGTTCGAGATGGACGCCTGGGGCGTCGATGTGATGGTCGCGGGCAGTCAAAAGGGGCTGATGGTGCCGCCCGGTCTGGCCTTTGTGTTCTTTTCCGACAAGGCGGCCGAGGCGCGGCGCGCGCTGCCTTTGGTCAGCCGCTATTGGGATTGGACCCACCGTGCGAACCCGCAAATGTACTATCAGTATTTCGGTGGCACCGCACCCACGCATCACCTCTACGGATTGCGCGCGGCGCTCGACCTGATCGCGGCGGAAGGCGGTGTAGAGGCAGTCTGGGCGCGGCATGACCGGTTGGCGAGGGCCATCTGGGCCGCCTGCGAGGCATGGGGACAAGAGGGGCCGTTGGAACTGAACATCAGCGATCCCACGCTGCGCAGCCGGGCCGTGACCGCGCTGCGGATCGGCGCGCCGCATGGATCGCGGTTGCGCTCCTGGGTGCAGGATCATGCGGGCGTGACACTGGGGATCGGTCTTGGCATGGCAGAGCCGGGCGATCCGGCATGGCACGGATTTTTCCGCATCGGCCATATGGGGCATGTCAATGCCCATATGGTTCTGGGCGCGCTTGGCGCAATTGAGGCGGGATTGAATGCGCTCGATATTCCGCATGGGGCGGGCGGATTGTCTGCGGCAGCCCGGGTGATTTCGGACAAAGGGTGACGTAACCGTTCCGCCCGCGGCCCGGGTCTGAACGCCAGTGGGATGTGGGGGGCGCGGGCATTGGCCCGCGCCACGCGTTACTTGATGAAGGTTCCGTCGCGCAATTCGCGCATGGCTTGGCGCAACTCGTCCTTGGAGTTCATCACGATTGGGCCATGCCAAGCCACGGGCTCTTGAATCGGTGCGCCAGAAATGAGCAGGAACCGCACACCCTCTTCGCCGGCTTGCACCGTCACACTGTCGCCGCTCCCAAAGCGGATCAGTGTCCGGTCGCCGGAAAGATCGCGCACATGCACCTCTTGTCCCGCCACTTCCTTTTCCAGAAGAACGCCTTTGGGCTCTGAAGCGTCGGCAAAGGCCCCGGCCCCCTCGAACACATAGGCAAAGCTGCGCCGGTAGGTGTCGACCGGGAACGTCTTCTTAACCCCGGCGGGCACCGAGATATCGAGATACTGGGGGTCCGCGGCAATACCGTCCACCGGGCCCCGCCGCCCCCAGAAATCCCCGACGATCACCCGCACGCGGGTGCCGTCATCATCGATAATCTCCGGGATGTCCGTCGATTTCACGTCCTGATAGCGGGGCGCGGTCATTTTCTGCGCGGCGGGCAGGTTGGCCCAGAGTTGAAATCCATGCATCTGCCCAAGCGCATTGCCGCGCGGCATTTCCTGATGCAAGATACCCGACCCGGCGGTCATCCATTGTACATCGCCTGCGCCCAAGCTGCCCTCGTTGCCCAGGCTGTCACCATGCGCAACCTCGCCCGCAAGGACATAGGTAATGGTTTCGATACCGCGATGCGGATGCCATGGGAAACCAGCCGTGTAGCGGGCGGGGTCATCGTTGCGGAAATCGTCGAACAAGAGAAATGGATCGAGTTCGGTGGGGTCCTGAAAGCCGAACGCGCGGTGCAGGTGCACGCCTGCACCTTCCAGCGTGGGGATTGCGGCGCGCTGTTCCAAAACGGGTCTGATCGACATGGCAAATCTCCTTTCGAACAGCATATAGGCAGCCACGGCGCCGTTGAAATGGCGCAGTCTGTTCGTGGGTGAACCGCATCTGTGCGTTTTGCGCGTCCCCCCTCTCGCCATGGGGGACGATCCGGGGTAAAGGCGTGCGCAAAGGGAGATCTGGCATGCAGGATGAAGAGGTTTTGGCGGCATTAAGCGCGTCGGCGGGGCGTCGGATTCTCGGTGTCGGATCGGTCGCGGGGCTGGGGCTGACACTGCTTTACCTGGCGTTGGTGCAATCTCCGAGCCTTGGTTGGCAAGTGTTCATGGTTGGATTCGGGGCAACTTGCGTCTTTCTGGCCGAACGGATGTGGCGGGCCACGGCGCAATGGCTGATCCTGACGCGCGACGGGCTGCGCGACAACACGGGGCGCATGATCGCGCCGGTGGCGCAGATGCGCACGGTGGAGCGGGGGGTGTTCGCGTTCAAGCCGTCGAACGGCTTTCGCATCCAGCTTACGGAAAAAGCCCCGGCAGTCTGGCAGCCGGGGCTTTGGTGGCGCGTCGGGCGCAGCGTGGGCGTGGGCGGCGTTACATCCGGCACACCGGCCAAATTCATGGCCGAGCAAATTCAGGATCTGATCGCCCGGCAGGCGCAGGATTAGGCTGCGTCGCAGACACCGTCATAGCAAAGTTGTGCGGCGAAGCGCAGAGGCACGAACATCCGCGTTTTGATATTGGTGCCATCGGTGAAGCCGGTGGAGAAGACCGGGTCATATTGCGACGAGGTCTCGACCAGGATGATCTCCTGACCATTGATCATCCGTGGCAGGGTCGCATGCGCAGTGCGCACATCGTTCGCGCTCAGTGGGTTGAGGTCGCCCGTGCCGCGCACTTCCGACCAGCGCAGTTCGAATTCGTCGATGTTGTTCGCCGCATCGAGGTGGTAGCGGATCACGGTGACACGCACCTGATTGTTGCCCTCATCGTTGGTCATGATGTCGAACAGGGTCTTGACGTTGTCCATATAGGTTTGGTCCACCTCGGACGTCTCGCGAGAGAGCATGTCGGCCACTGTGTACGTCGCCTTTTCACGCACGCTCTGATAGCGGAACATGTCGAAGTATTCGTAGCTGAAGGTCAGTCCCATGAAGAGGAAGGGGAACATGACCACCGTTTCCATGGCGGCGGTCCCGCATTCCTGTTTCCAGAACCGGCGCAGCAGGGTGAAGGCAGGGCGCAGGGTCATCAGATCGGCTCCTGAACAAAGGCTGTCGTGGCGACAAGCGAGGCTTGGCTTCCGTTCTCGGGAACTAGGCGGCTGCCCAGTATGCCTGCCGGAAACAGCGGCCGGAACTTGAGGCACGCGCGCAGCAGCATCAGTTCATTTTGTTGCCCGGGCACGAATTGGCGAACCGGCTTGGCGGGTTCGGCCAGGTCCGTGCAGTCGGCTTCGGCGTCCAGCCCGTTGAAATTGCGAATATCCGCCGAGCGCATTTCGAGGCGCAGGTTGTTTTCGCAATCGTTGATCATGATCGCGTTATCACAGATGATCTGCTTGATCTCATCGTGCTGCGGGGCTGTGCCCGTGCCAAGCCTGACCTCGCGCACCGCCATGTCGAGACCACGCTCGAGAAAGGTGGAGCGCATGGTGACAAACCCCATCTCGATCGAGAAGATCATGATCGCAATGAAGAAGGGTGCCACCAGCACGAATTCGAGCGAGGCAGTGCCACTGTCATCCTGCCGGAAACGGCGCAGGAAATCTTTGTGCACACGGGTCATTGGGTCAACCTCAACTGTTTCACGTTGGCCGCGATGGCGCTGAAGGCTGCACTGATATCCGTTCCGGTTGCACGGAAATAATGGGCAGGTGTGGACGCGCACTTGCTGAGCTCGCGCTCCGCGGTGCCACCTACAGGAACTTCGAAGCCGATTGTGTAAACCACAACCCCTTCGGTTTTCGTGGCTGCACAAACCTTTTGCATCAGCTCATTCTTGATCGAGCCTGTCACGTTGTCGGTGCCCACATAGTCATTCCAGGCGCCCCAATTGCCGGTGATATTTCCGTAGTATTCCGGCGACATAAGGCCCCACGCGGTTTCCCAGCTCAGCTGAGTGCTGGAAATGAAGCCGTCCATCGTGCTTTCAAAGCTCTGGAATTCGTCTCTGGGGACCCATTTTTCCTCCGAAATACTCCAGAAATTTCCGGTGTTCGGGCTGCGCAGGTAGTAGACGGAATATTCCTCGCCGCTCACGTCATAGACGCACTCCCAGCGAGATTGGCTGCATCGAGCTTTTCCAGCGTCGCCGTAGAGTTTCCAATCCACGTTGTAGATGTTGAACGCATACTTGAAGACGCGGTCCTGAAAGCGAAGCTCATAAAGGTCAGAAAACTTGCCCCGGTAGACAGGTGAACTCCGATCAAAGAAATAGGATGTGGTATTCGCGCCGTCTCCCATGAAGATGATCGCTTTGAGCGTTTCCGGCTCGTCGTAATCCGAGGGTACGGACGCAAGAGAGGCATCCAGATCTCCCGATGCGATCATCGACGCCGTGACCTGTCTGAAGGTCGGGTCCAACAGGGCAGCACCCCAGTTCATGCCTTCGTTCCCGGATGTGTTTCCGGCGGGTTGCAAGGCGTCGATCTTCGCATGCAGATCGCCCACGCTTGTCGAATAAGGCAATATGCGCATGTACTCGTCGGTGTAACACGATCTCCAATCCTGATTGAGATCGTCAAAACCACCATAGACAGAGGTGTAGATCATTTGATTGACCGGGATACCACTGCTCAAGGATGAGCTGCCACTGGTAAGCGTGGCGTGATGATAGTCGTTGTCCGCGAACTCGAGGCAGGTGGAATAGGTGTGGTCTTCGTCCACGGCCAGCGCATCATAGATGCTGAGCGGAGGTGTCACCGAAAAACTGAACGGTACGATCGACAACACCGTATCGCCCTGGCGGGATGAATTCATGACTGTGGTCACGAAGTCCTTCGCGGCGACTTTCAGATTGTCGATCTTGGAGTTGTTTGACATCGAGCCCGAGACATCGAGAACAAGGATGCCTTCGAGTTTGGGGACGCGCACTTCCGCAGTGGCAGCCCCTGCGGTGGTCAAGGTCGGTACACCTGCAAACTTCATCAAGTAGGTGTCGAGGTCGATTTCGGCCTTTGCCGTTACCCGCGCTGCGTTGAGCGTCGTAATGATGTCGCCTTCGCTTTCGGGCAACAGCGCGCCAGCGTGCCCGGATTTGTCGAAGTAATCTTCTACGATTGCGCGCGCGGCCGCGTTCGTGTTCGCCGTGGCCCCGGCCAGAACGGCCCGATCGAGCGTCGCCTGAAGACTGGCGCGCGCCATTTCCTGACGCATCGTATCAATCCCGATGCCGCCCATGATCAAGAACATGACGAAGATGGCAAAGGCCAGCACCGTCACCGTGCCGTCTTCCTCCTTGAAGAAGCGCTCTGCATACTCTCCGGCGCGTGTCGTGCCGCGTAATTTCGACCGTGCCCCCCGATCCAACGTCTTGCTATTCCAAAGCATAATAACACCTCATTGTGACGGAGCCTTTCCCCAACTCCGCACTGCACCATCCGGTCTTATCCGCTTTGTCTGTGGCTGAATTATGGCGGGTCTCTGGCGAAAAATCAGAAGTTAACCGATTAAATTCAACAATATAAAAGTCTGTTCCCAATTGTTTTGACTTTGGCGACAAACCTTGGGTTAGGGTCCGGCCCGCAACTGACAGGGGAGCGTGTGGGTAGACAAACTGTCCACATCGGTTAACCATGAGGCAGGATACCGGCGCGGCGCGCCATTTGGGCTAGTCTATCGCTCCGGATCGCAAAAGGGAGAGGACGAATGAACGCCAACAAGGAACCCAGCTTTCGCGAGAGTGTGGATCTGATGTTCAACCGCGCGGTGGCGCTGATGGACCTGCCGCCGGGCCTTGAGGAAAAGATCCGCGTCTGCAATGCGACCTATACGGTGCGGTTCGGCGTTCGCCTGCGCGGGCAGATCCACACCTTTACCGGCTATCGTAGCGTTCATTCCGAGCATATGGAGCCGGTCAAGGGCGGTATCCGCTATGCCATGGGCGTCAATCAGGACGAGGTCGAAGCGCTCGCGGCGCTGATGACCTACAAATGCGCACTTGTGGAAGCGCCGTTTGGCGGCTCGAAGGGTGGGCTGCGGCTTGACCCGCGCCAATGGGAGGAACACGAGCTTGAGATGATCACCCGGCGCTTTGCCTATGAGCTGATCAAGCGCGACCTGATCAATCCCGCGCAGAACGTGCCCGCCCCGGATATGGGCACCGGCGAGCGCGAGATGGCGTGGATCGCCGATCAATACAAACGCATGAATACCACGGATATCAATTACCGCGCCTGCGTGACCGGCAAGCCGATCAATGCGGGCGGCATTCAGGGGCGGGTCGAGGCGACGGGGCGGGGCGTGCAATATGCGTTGCAAGAGTTCTTTCGTCATCCCGAGGATATTGCGGCGGCGCATCTCTCGGGCACGCTCGAGGGCAAGCGGGTCATCGTGCAGGGCCTCGGCAACGTGGGCTATCACGCGGCCAAGTTCCTGAGCGAAGAGGACGGATGCCGGATCACCGCGATCATCGAGCGTGACGGTGCCTTGGTGGATGACAAGGGATTGAATGTCGAAGCTGTGCGCAACTGGATTGCGCGCCACGGCGGTGTCGAGGGCTATCCCGAGGGCAAATACGTCGAGGATGGGACCAAGGTGCTCGAACAGGAGTGTGACATTCTCATTCCTGCCGCGATGGAGGGGGTGATCAACCTCGGCAATGCCGCGCAGATCAAGGCGCCGCTTATCATCGAGGCGGCGAACGGGCCAGTGACGGCAGGGGCCGATGACATCCTGCGCCAGAAGGGGACGGTGATCATCCCCGACATGTATGCGAATGCCGGCGGCGTCACGGTCTCGTATTTCGAATGGGTCAAGAACCTCAGCCATATCCGCTTTGGTCGGATCGGGCGGCGACAGGAAGAGGCTCGGCATCAGCTTTTGGTCACGGAATTGCAGCGCTTGAACCGTGGGCTCGGGGATGCGTGGGAGTTGTCGCCGGATTTCAAGCAGAAATACCTCAAGGGCGCGGGCGAGTTGGAATTGGTGCGCTCGGGTCTCGATGATACGATGCGCACCGCTTATCAATCGATGCGCGAAGTTTGGCACAGCCGCAAGGACGTGACAGACCTGCGCACGGCGGCCTATCTGGTGTCCATCGCCAAGGTCGCGGCGAGTTACCGGGCGATGGGGCTCTGACGGGTCCACGTCGCGCATGGGCCTGAAAATGGCGGGAAAGATGGCAGAGCTTCGGCTCTGCCATTGCTATTGATGGGCGAAGTTGGTTCAGTCGCGCCTGATTGGCGCACAAGTTGATGGCAGGGGAGTGGCATGCGGTTTTCCGGCCTGCGGGTTCTGAAAGAGGGGCTGACCGGCAACAAGGGCTGGCAGGCACATTGGCGCGATGCAATACCCAAGCCCGAGTATGATGTGATCATCATCGGTGGTGGCGGTCATGGGCTCTCGACCGCCTATTACCTGGCCAAGCGCCACGGGATCACCAATGTCGCGGTGCTGGAAAAGGGCTATCTGGGCGGCGGCAACGTGGGGCGCAACACCACCATCGTGCGCGCCAATTATTTCCTGCCGGGCAATTCCGAGTTCTACAGCCATTCCTTGAAACTCTGGGAAGGGCTGGAGGAGGACCTTAATTACAACGTCATGCATTCTCAGCGCGGGCAGATCGTGCTGTTTCATTCTGATGGGCAGCGCGATGCCATCGCCCGACGCGGCAATGCGATGATCAACCGCGGCGACGATGCGGAACTTCTGAGTGTGGCGCAGCTCAAACGCATGGTGCCTTATCTTGATTACGACCAGCCGCGGTTTCCCATTCACGGTGGCCTTTTACAGCGGCGCGCAGGCACGGCGCGGCATGATGCTGTGGCCTGGGGCTATGCACGCGGGGCAAGCAACCGGGGCGTGGACCTGATCCAGAATTGCGAAGTGACGGGGATCGACATCCAGAATGGTCGCGTGCGCGGCGTGCAAACCACGCGCGGTGCCATTCGCGCCAGAAAGCTGGCGATTGTGGTGGCGGGGCGTTCCAGCCAGGTGGCGGCGATGGCCGGGATGCGCCTGCCGATCGAAAGCCACGTTTTGCAGGCCTTTGTCACCGAGGGGCTGAAACCCTGCATCGACCATGTGATCAGCTTTGGCATGGGGCATTTCTATATCAGCCAATCCGACAAGGGTGGGCTGGTCTTTGGTGGCGATCTGGACATGTATGCCTCATATGCCGCGCGCGGCAACCTGCCGATTGTAGAGCATGTGATGGAGGCGGGCATGACGCTGATGCCGATGATCGGCAATGCCCGCGTGTTGCGCAGTTGGGGCGGGATCATGGATATGTCGCCCGATGGCAGCCCGATCATCGACCATTCGGGCATCGAGGGGCTCTATCTCAATTGCGGCTGGTGCTATGGCGGGTTCAAGGCCGTGCCGGGGTCGGGCGATGCGCTCGCGCATCTCATCGCCACCGACCGGCCGCATCCGGCGGCGACGCGATTCCGGCTGGACCGGTTCCGCACGGGCTGGGGGTTGATGGACGAAGAAGGCACGGGCGCGCAACACAATCTGCATTGAGATGCGCGCGGAGGGCAGGATTTGAGTATTTCTGGAACGATGAAGGCGCGGATAAGATGAGGCTGGGCTGTCCGATCTGCGGCGAGCGGGATCGTCGCGAGTTCTACTATCAGGGGGCGGCACTCCCGCGGCCCGAGGGCGAAGTCTGGGCGCCGGAGTGGGATGATTACATCCACAATCGCGACAACCTGCCGGGTGCGACCCGTGATTTGTGGCAGCACGAGCAGGGTTGCGGGGCTTGGCTCATCGTGACGCGCAATACGGTCACGCATGAGGTTCTGGGTGTGGCCCTGGCCACGGAGGCGGGCGCATGAGGCTCGAAGGCAAAGGGCTGATCGACCGGGCGCGTCCGGTGAGCTTTCACTTTGACGGCCGTCGATATGAGGGGTTCGCAGGCGATACGCTGGCCTCGGCGCTCTTGGCCAACGGCGTGCGGATGGTGGCGCGGTCCTTCAAGTATCACCGCCCGCGTGGTGTGATGACCGCAGGCAGTGAGGAGCCGAATGCGCTGGTGACTGTGGGGCGAGGTGCCGCGCAAGAGCCGAACCTGAGGGCGACGACCGTCGAAGTGCACGAGGGGCTATGGGCGCAAAGCCAGAACCGCTGGCCGACGCTGGGGCTGGATCTGCTGGCGGTCAATGATGTCTTCGCGCCGTTTCTGGGGGCTGGATTTTATTACAAGACCTTCATGTGGCCGCGCGCCTTTTGGGAGCGGGTATATGAGCCGCTCATTCGCCGTGCTGCCGGTCTGGGGGCGCTGTCGGGGGACGCGTGCGAGGACAGCTACGAGCGGGCCCATGCCCATTGCGATGTGCTGGTCATCGGGGCCGGTCCTGCGGGGCTGATGGCGGCGCGGGCGGCGGCAGAGGCGGGCGCGGATGTGATCCTCGCCGAAGAGGACACGCGACTTGGCGGGCGCCTCCTGGCCGAGACCGAAGAGGTCGATGGGCTGGCTGGTGTCGATTGGGTGGATGAGATCGCGGCGGAACTGGCCGCGATGCCGAATGTCCGGATCATGACCCGCACGGCTGTGACCGGGGTTTATGATGGCGGCACCTATGGCGCGCTGGAAAGGCTTGCACCGGATATTGCCGCGCGCGGTCACGCGCCCAAGGGCTGTTTCTGGCGGATCGTGGCGCGGCGTACGGTACTGGCGGCGGGGGCGCTGGAGCGGGCCATCGCCTTTCCTAACAATGACCGGCCGGGGGTAATGATGGCGGGGGCGGTGCGCGCCTATGTCAACCGCTGGGGTGCGGCACCAGGACAGAGCACGGTGGTTTTCGGCAATAACGACAGCGCTCATCGCACCGTGGCCGATCTGCAAGCGGCGGGGGTGCATGTGGCGGCGCTGGTGGATGCGCGTCCCTATGCGCGCTGTGACCTCGATGTGCCGTTCTATCCCGGTGCGCAGGTCTGTGGCACAGGTGGGCGTCGCGGGCTGGAGGCGGTAACGCTTGCCACGACCAAGGGTGAGGACCGGATCGCCGCCGATTGCCTTGCGGTTTCGGGCGGGTGGAATCCGACGGTGCATCTGGCCTGCCATATGGGCGCGCGGCCCACGTGGGACGCGGCGCGGCAGGCGTTCTTACCGCCCGCAGATGCCGTGCCGGGCATGCGCGTGGCAGGGGCCGCGGCGGGGGCGTTTTCCACCCTTGCCTGTCTGGAGAGCGGTCTGAACGAGGGTGCTGCGGCGGCGGTGGACCTGGGGTTTCGTGCGCCGGATATGGCGGCCCCGAGCGCCGGGAAGGCCACCTATGACATATTTCCGCTCTGGCAGGTGCCGGGGCGGGGCCGGGCGTGGCTCGATTTTCAGAACGATGTCACGGTCAAGGATGTGGTGCAGGCCGCGACCGAAAATTTCCGGTCGGTCGAGCATATGAAACGCTACACGACGCAGGGCATGGCCCCGGATCAGGGCAAGAATTCCAACGTCGCCGCGCTGGCGGTATTGGCCGAGGCGAGCGGGCAGGGCATTGCCGAGACCGGCACGACCACCTTCCGCCCGCCCTATGTGCCGGTGCCGATTGCGGCTATGGGGGCAGGGGGCAAGGGCAAAGGCTTTGCCCCCGAGCGGCGGACCACCTCGCATGCCGAGAGCATCGCACGCGGTGCGCCCATGATTGAGGCTGGGCTTTGGTATCGGCCCAGCTATTTCCCGCAAAAGGCTGAGACCCATTGGCGACAATCCTGTGACCGCGAAGTTGCGATGGTGCGCGGATCGGTTGGCATCTGCGATGTGTCCACCCTTGGCAAGATCGACGTGCAAGGCCCGGATGCCGCGCGGTTTCTGGATTTCGTCTACACCAACATGTTTTCCACGCTGAAGGTGGGCCGTGTGCGCTATGGCCTCATGCTGCGCGAGGATGGGCATGTCATGGATGACGGCACCTGCGCGCGTCTGGGGGAGAGTCATTTCATATTGACCACCACCACGGCGGCGGCGGGGCAGGTGATGCGGCATCTGGAATTCGTAGCGCAGGTTTTGCGCCCGGAATGGGATGTGCGGATCGTGTCCGTCACCGAGCAATGGGCGCAATTCGCAGTGGCAGGGCCTCAGGCACGGATGTTGCTGAACGGGATGCTCGACGCACCGATTGACGATGCCGGGTTCCCCTACATGGCTTGCGGCGCGGTTGGTCTGGGCGGGGTGGCGGCGCGGCTCTTTCGCATCTCCTTTTCGGGTGAGCATGCCTATGAAATCGCCGTGCCTGCGCGCTACGGGGCGGCGCTGTTTGGCGCGTTGGTCAAGCGCGCCGAGGACATGGGCGGCGGCGCCTATGGGCTTGAGGCGCTCAATGTGCTGCGGATCGAGAAAGGGTTTATCACCCATGCTGAAATCCATGGCCGCGTGACCGCCTATGACATCGGGATGCAGGGTATGATGAGCGCCAAGAAGGATTTCGTCGGCAAGGCGGCAGCGACGCGCCCCGGTCTGATGGACCCGGAGCGCGAGCGCATGGTGGGACTGAAGCCGGTGGGCGCGGTCAAGGAGCTACTGGCGGGGGCGCATATCTTTGATGAACACGCCGAAGCGGTCAGCGACAACGACCAGGGCTACGTCACAAGCGCCTGCTATTCGCCGACGCTTGGGCATGTGATCGGCATCGGCTTCCTCAGGCGCGGGCCGGAGCGGATGGGCGAACGGGTGCGCGTGGTGGATCACCTGCGCAAGTCCGAAACGGTGTGCGAAGTCACCCCTCTGGTGGCGTTTGATCCCGAAGGAGGGCGGTTGCGTGGCTGACTTCAAGGTTCAAACCGCCTGTGCGGGGCTATTGCCGGTAACAGTGGGCGATCTGCGTCTGACCGAGGTGGTGCCGGGGCGGGTGACCTCGCTTGCGCCCTATCTGGGCTCTGCCGGGGCCTTGTCAGCCGCGATGCAGGCGGCGCATGGCGTGGCATGGCCGGAAGCGGGGCGCATGACGGGGCAGGCGGCGGCGCGCGCGCTTTGGTTCGGGCGCGAGATGGCGCTCTTGATTGGTCCTGATCCTGATGAAAGCCTGTCGGCTCATGCGGCGCTGACAGACCAGTCGGACGCCTGGGCGGTCGTGCAATTGGAGGGCCGGCAAGCGGTCGAGGTTCTGGCGCGGCTCTGTCCTCTCGATCTGCGCGACACGGTCTTTGCGCCAGGCCATACCGCACGCACGGATGTGGCGCATATGGCCGGGTCCGTGAGCCGTGTGGGGCCGCAGACATGGCAGATCATGGTGTTCCGGTCGATGGCGGCTACGCTGGTCCATGAGGCGGAGATTGCGATGGCACGGGTTGCGGCGCGACAAAATTCACCGACGTAGGGCGCTGACAGAGACGGAAATCTGGCCTATGAGAGCCGGGTGTGAACGAAAGGATCGCCCATGCGCCCGATGCTGACCGCTGCCCTCTGCCTCTTGCCCGTGATGGCCGTTGCCGAGAACCCGATGTGTGCGCCCACGGGCGAGATCGTGGCATTGGCCGTGGAGGCGCGCAAATCGGGCGAAGAGGCCCCCGCCGCGATCACCGCGATCACCGCCGAGATGACAGGCGACATGTCGACCTATGCGCCCGCGGTGCAGCCCCTGGTGGATTGGGTCTATTCGCTGGACGAGGCGCAATTGGCCGAGGACGTGGCAGGCAGCTATGTCACGCAATGCGAGGCGCAGTAGCCCTCTGGACTCTGAGCCGCGCGCGCCCAATATAGGGGCATGAGCCTGCCCCCCGGATTTCTTGACGAGTTGCAAAACCGCCTGTCGCTCTCCCATGTGGTCGGGCGCAAGGTGTCGTGGGACAATCGCAAGTCCAATCCCGTTAAAGGTGACATGTGGGCGCCTTGCCCATTCCACCAGGAAAAAACCGCGTCTTTTCATGTGGATGACCGAAAAGGGTTCTACTACTGTTTTGGCTGTCACGCCAAGGGCGATGCGATTTCCTTTGTCCGTGAGACCGAGAATGTCGATTTCATGGAGGCGGTGAAAATTCTCGCCGCCGAGGCGGGCATGCCGATGCCGGAGCGCGATCCGCAGGCACAGGCCAAGGCCGATCGGCGCGGGCAATTGATCGAGGTGATGGAACAGGCGGTCAAGTATTTCGGCCTGCAACTGCGCAGCGGGGCCGGGGCTGCGGCGCGCGACTATCTCAAGGGGCGCAAGCTGAGCGAGGCGACGCAGGCCCAGTTCGATCTGGGATTTGCCCCCGATGGCTGGCAGGGCCTGTGGGATCATCTGACGGCCAAGGGCGTGCCGCCCGAGATGATCATGGCCTGTGGTTTGGCCAAGGACAGTCAAAAGGGCGGCAAACCCTATGACACATTCCGCAATCGGATCATGTTTCCCATTCGCGATGCGCGCGGGCGCTGCATTGCCTTTGGCGGGCGGGCAATGGACCCGAGTGACCCGGCCAAGTATCTGAATTCGCCGGAAACCGAGCTTTTTGACAAATCCCACACGCTCTACAATCACGGGCCTGCGCGCGAGGCGGCGGGCAAGGGCCAGCCGTTGATCGTGGCCGAGGGCTATATGGATGTGATCGCACTGGTCGCGGCGGGGTTTGGGGCGGCGGTGGCACCCTTGGGTACCGCTGTGACCGAGCATCAGTTGCAACTCATGTGGCGGATCGCACCCGAGCCGGTGATTGCACTGGATGGCGACACAGCCGGTCTGCGCGCGGCCTATCGCGTGATTGATCTGGCGCTGCCGCTCTTGGAGGCAGGCAAATCGCTGCGTTTTGCGCTGATGCCCGAGGGCAAGGACCCGGACGATCTCTTGCGCTCCGAGGGGGCGGGTGCGGTGCAGGCGCGGATTGATGGGGCTCTGCCTATGGTGCAGCTTTTGTGGCAGCGCGAGACGGAGGGTCGCGATTTCGACAGCCCGGAGCGCAAGGCGGCGCTCGACATGGTGTTGCGCGAAAAGATCATGCTGATTCGCGATCCCTCAATTCGCAGTCACTACGGGCAGGCGATCAAGGATCTGCGGTGGCAACTCTTCAATGCGCGTCGCAGCACGGGGTTCACGCCGCGCGCCCGCGGCGGCAAATGGCCGCTGCCGGAACCGGCGCGGGCTGCGACGAAATCCTCGCTTCTGGTCGCGGCGGGAGGGGAGAGCGCGGTTTACCTGCGTGAAGCGGTTGTGTTGGCGACGCTGATCTCGTGCCCCTCCCTGGTGGCGCGGTTCGAAGCGGAGGTGGACAGGCTCGAGTGTCGTGATCCGGATATGGCACGGTTGCGCGGGTTGATCCTGCGCCATGCGAGTGGTGGGGCAGAGGATCTGCGCGCCCGTATCGAAGCCGAGATGGGCCCCGGCCCCCTTGAAAAGCTGATGACTCTGCCCCATGTCGCCCTAATCCCGCCGGTGCGACACCCCGGAGATGAGGAGCTTGCCATTTTGACCCTGACCGAAGAATTGGCCAAGCTGACCTCTCAGCGTGGTTGGGTTGCCGAAGTCACGGAAGCGACCGAGGATATCGAAGGTCTGGCCGACGAGACGCTCACGTGGCGATTGGGGCAGGCCGCCGAGGCGCGCAACCGCGCAGTCCGCAGCCAGCAAGAGGACCGGGCCGAATACGACCTGGGCGAAAATGGCGCGCGGATCAAACGTGATGAGAAACAACAGTTCGACGCCTTGCTCGACAAGATAACCTTTTCTAAACCGGGACGATGATTGTTTTCGTAAGGAAGCGCCGAATAAATCAGGGTAGACGGGTGTGCGAATCAACAGAACGCGCTATTGATTCGGGTCAACCGAATCACCCGCCCCGCCCATAGCCGAGGAGTCATTCATGGCCGCCAAAGATACCGACGACGATAAGCCAGAGGAAGTCGAAGCCGAAGTTTCGCTCGACATGAGCCAGGCGGCGGTCAAGCGGATGATCGCGGAGGCGCGCGAAAAGGGCTTTATCACCTATGACCAGCTGAACGAGGTTCTGCCCCCGGATCAGGTGTCGTCGGAACAGATCGAAGACGTGATGTCGATGCTCTCGGAGATGGGGATCAACATCATCGAGGCCGAGGACGCCGAAGAGGAAGAGGGGCGTTCGACCGCCGTGGCCGAGATCGGGCGACGGGGCGAGATCACGCTTGGCTCGGGCAAGGAAGAAAAACTCGATCGCACGGATGATCCGGTGCGGATGTACCTGCGCGAGATGGGGTCGGTCGAACTTCTGAGCCGCGAGGGCGAGATTGCCATTGCCAAGCGGATCGAGGCCGGGCGCAACACGATGATCGCGGGCCTCTGCGAGAGCCCGCTGACCTTTCAGGCGATCACCATCTGGCGCGACGAACTCTTGGGTGAAGACATCCTGCTGCGCGATGTGATCGACCTTGAGGCCACGTTTGGCACCCAGTTGGGCGATGAGGATGCCGAGCCGGTGGTGGGGGCCGCAAATGTGCCCAACGCGCCCGGCGGTATGGGCCGCGACGACAGCGAGCCTGATCTGGATGCCGATGGCAATCCGATCCATTCCGACGACGACGACGAGGATGACGACCAGGCCAATATGAGCCTTGCGGCGATGGAGGCCGCCCTCAAGCCGCGCGTTCTGGATACTCTGGACCGTATCGCGGTGGATTACGCCAAGCTCAGCGAGATGCAGGACAGCCGGATCTCGGCCACGCTGAATGAGGATGGATCGTTCAGCAGCGAGCAGGAGCAGACCTATCAGACCCTGCGCAGCGAGATTGTGGAGCTGGTCAACGAACTGCACCTGCACAACAACCGTATCGAGGCGCTGATTGATCAGCTCTACGGTATCAACCGCCGGATCATGCAGATTGACAGCGCCATGGTCAAACTGGCCGATCAGGCACGCATCAACCGCTCTGAATTCATTGAGGAATATCGCGGTCGCGAGCTTGATCCCAACTGGCTGGAGGACATGGCGCGCAAGGCCGGCCGTGGCTGGCAGATGTTCATCGAGCGCAGCCCCGAGAAAGTGGCCGAGTTGCGCGCCGACATGGCGCAGGTGGGTCAGTATGTGGGCCTCGACATTTCCGAATTCCGCCGCATCGTGCAGCAGGTTCAGAAGGGCGAGAAAGAGGCGCGGCAGGCCAAGAAGGAAATGGTCGAAGCCAACCTGCGTCTGGTGATCTCGATTGCCAAGAAATACACCAACCGTGGCCTGCAATTCCTTGATCTTATTCAGGAAGGCAACATCGGCCTGATGAAGGCCGTGGACAAGTTCGAGTATCGCCGGGGCTATAAGTTCAGCACCTACGCGACCTGGTGGATTCGTCAGGCGATCACGCGCAGCATCGCGGATCAGGCGCGCACGATCCGGATTCCGGTGCATATGATCGAGACGATCAACAAGCTGGTGCGCACCGGTCGTCAGATGCTGCATGAGATTGGCCGCGAGCCGACGCCCGAGGAACTGGCCGAAAAGCTGCAGATGCCGCTGGAAAAGGTCCGCAAGGTGATGAAGATCGCCAAGGAGCCGATTTCGCTGGAAACCCCGATTGGCGACGAGGAAGACAGCCAGCTTGGCGACTTCATCGAGGATAAAAACGTTATCCTTCCGTTGGATAGCGCCATTCAGGACAATCTCAAGGAAACCACGACGCGGGTTCTGTCATCCCTCACGCCGCGCGAAGAGCGGGTTTTGCGGATGCGGTTTGGCATCGGCATGAACACCGATCACACGCTGGAAGAAGTGGGGCAGCAGTTCTCTGTGACCCGCGAGCGGATCCGCCAGATCGAGGCCAAGGCGCTGCGCAAGCTCAAGCATCCCAGCCGGAGCCGGAAGCTGCGGAGCTTTCTGGATCAGTAGGGTGGATGAAAATCCACACTTGAAAACAGGGGGTTATGGGGTGCGCACTGAATGCGCACCCTACGGTGCATAATCTGGAGGCCAAATGTCGATCCTGTCGCGATTGTTTGGGGGCAAGCCCAAGGCCGAGCCCGAGGTGCAGGCGGAAATATACAAGGATTTCCGTATCTTCCCCGCGCCGCAAGCGGCAGAAGGTGGATACAGGGTCGTGGCGCGCATCGAGAAGGACGTCGCGGGCGAGGTGAAGGTGCATCAGCTTTTGCGGGCCGATACCATTGCCAGTCTGGACGAGGCGAGGGCGTTTTGCGTGCGAAAAGCCAAGCAGGTCATTGACGAGCAGGGCGAGGCGATCTTTCGCAAATAAGGCGTGCGAGGCACCGGGTCAGGCCCCGGGGCGGGCATTTGGAGAATGCAAGCTCTGTAAGGTTTGTCAGGGGATTATGTAAGGTCGTGGTCCGGGGGCGGCCTCGGTTGCGGGAGCGTGCGGACGGTTGCGGGAGGCTTCGCACCGATGGCGCGCGGGGCGTTAACAGGCGAGGCGCGGGCGACAAGCGTGCCGCCGGGCCTTTGCGCAAACCGTAACCAGAGCGCGCTGTGGTGGGCGGATCGCCCCCTAACCGCTTGCCCCTCAACTCACGCTGTCTTACAGAGGCTGTAACAAAGCAGAGGGAGGCACCCATGCGTCGTGTCGTGGTCACAGGTCTGGGGATCGTCTCCAGCATTGGCAACAACGCCCAAGAGGTTCTGGCATCACTCCGAGAGGGGCGCTCGGGCATCACCGCAAACGAGGCGATGGCCGAGCATGGCTTTCGCAGTCGGGTGGCCGGGGCGATCAATCTGGATGTGACCGAGCATGTGGACAAGCGTGCGCTGCGGTTCATGGGGGGCGGGGCGGCCTATGCCCATATCGCCATGGGGCAGGCCATTGCCGATGCGGGGCTTGAGGAAAGCGACGTGATCAACCCGCGCACCGGGGTTGTCGCGGGATCGGGCGGGCCGTCGACCAGTGCGATGCTGGCGGCGCATCAGGTGGCGCTGGAAACCGGATCGACCAAGCGGATTGGGCCATTTGCCGTGCCCAAGACCATGTGTTCGACGATCTCGGCCAATCTGGCCACATCCTACAAGATCAAGGGGCTGAACTATTCGATCACCTCGGCCTGTTCCACCAGCCTGCATTGCATCGGCCATGCCGCAGAGCAGATCATGTTCGGCAAGCAGGACGTGATGTTCGCGGGCGGCGGCGAAGAGATGGACTGGTCACTGTCGTGTCTTTTCGACGCGATGGGGGCGATGTCGTCGAAATACAACGACACGCCCACGACTGCGAGCCGCGCCTTTGACGTGGGGCGCGACGGGTTCGTGATCTCGGCAGGGGGCGGTATCGTCGTGCTGGAGGAACTGGAGCGGGCGAAGGCGCGCGGGGCCAAGATCTATGCCGAAGTGACGGGCTATGGCGCCACCTCGGACGGGTCCGATATGGTGGCCCCATCGGGCGAGGGCGGCGAACGGGCGATGCGGTTGGCGGTGGCGACGCTGCCCGAAGGCCGCCGCGTGAGCTATATCAACGCGCATGGCACCTCGACGCCGGTGGGCGATGTGGGTGAGGTCGAGGCGGTGCGCCGGGTCTTTGGCCAGGGCAGCACGCCGCCGATCAGTTCCACCAAGTCGATGACGGGCCATTCCCAAGGGGCCACGGGCGCGCAGGAGGCGATCTATTGCCTCTTGATGCTGGAGCATGATTTCATTGCCCCGTCGATCAATGTCGAAACGCTCGATCCCGCGCTTGATCCGTCAGAGATTGCGACGGTGCGGGTAGACAATGCCGGGCTGGATACGGTGATGACCAACTCCTTTGGGTTTGGTGGCACCAATGGCTCGATGTTGCTGAGCAAATATCACGGGTGAGATGAGATGACGATTGCGATGCAGGGCAAGCGCGGCCTGATCATGGGGGTGGCCAATGACCGCTCCATCGCCTGGGGTATTGCACGGGCGATGCATGAGGCGGGGGCGGAGATGGCCTTTTCCTATCAGGGCGAGAATTTTGCCAAGCGGGTTGAACCGCTGGCCGCGAGCGTTGGCTCTGACCTCTTGCTCGATGTGGATGTGACCGACGATGCCTCGCTCGATGCCGCGTTCGCGGCGCTGGCGGAGCGCTGGCCGACGATTGATTTCGTGGTGCATGCGGTGGCCTATTCCGACAAGTCGGAATTGACGGGGCGGTTCCTGAACACGAGCCGGGCCAATTTCAAGCATTCGCTGGAAATCTCGGCCTATTCGTTCATCGAGGTGGCGCGACGGGCCTATCCGATGATGAAGGACAATGGCGGCTGTCTGCTGACGCTGACCTATCAGGGGTCGAACAAGGTCGTTCCGAATTACAACGTTATGGGCGTGGCCAAGGCGGCGCTGGAATCGGCGACGCGCTATCTGGCGAACGATCTGGGGCCGGATGGGATCCGCGTCAATGCGATCAGCCCCGGGCCGATGAAAACGCTGGCCGGGGCCGCGATTGGCGGCGCGCGCAAGACGTTCCGCCATACCGAGATGAATGCACCGATGCGGGCGAATGCCACGTTGGAGGCGATTGGCGGCACGGCGGTCTATCTCGCGTCGGACGCGGGCGCCTGCACCAGCGGTGAGATCATCCATGTCGATGGCGGCTATCACGTTCTGGGTATGCCACAGGCCGAGAACCTCTGAGGTCGGACAGGGTCTGGCCTCGTTATTGCCAAAGTCTTGCCGTGTTGCTGCATCAGGCTGCACGCATGGAGCAATTTCGCCAGATTGGCCAACCCGCTGAGATCAGATCGCTTGCCCGTGCCCGCCGCGCGCGGCGCTGGGCGTGGATGACGAGTGCCTCCCTTGGTCTCTGTGTGCTGCTGGCCATCTGGCAGGAGCGGGCGCTGGCACCGGGGGTGCATGACGCGTTGCAGGGCGCGGTTGCGCGGGCGCAAACCATGATTGACGGCAATGAGACCGCGCGCGCCTTCCTGGCGCGGTTCGATGGTGGCGTTACGGTGGCCAAGGATTCCGGGCTGGATCCGCTGACGGCGCTGTTGCTGCGCGTGACGGATTAATCCGTATTCAGAACCACTGTCCCGGTTCCATCAGACCCAGATCGAGCAATTGCCGCGAATGCCATTCGAACGGGATCGAATTGTGCCATTTGAAGCTGTGGATGTCGAAGGTCGAGCCGGGATTGCGTTTGAGCGCCTTGGCGGTGCGAAAGGACACGATGGCACTGGTCAGGTTGTGATGCCAGGGGCAGGCGTAGGTATTGTATTCCTCGTCGGAAAAGGTGTGGTCTTCGCGCAGTTTCAGCTCTGGTTTGGCACGGAAGAGCGCGATGCGGTCGATCTTGCGGCGTTTGGCGGGGATATGTTCCTCGTAGCGCCAGCGTAGGCCGCCGTAGAAATCAAGCTGCCGCTCTCGGGGGTGGTTGTGGTTCTCGGGGTCGGGGCGCGCGAGGGCGTAATAGCCGGATTTGTCCATATGCGCCGTCTCAAGGCAGACGGCATCGGGGTAGGTATCGAGATCGCCAGCGTAGAGATCAATCACATAGGTCAGCATCGCGTCGCGGCGTTCTTCGGTGTGAAAGGCCAGCATTTCGCCCACGGTGCGGGTCTCGCAGAAGGGATAGAACAGGTATTCGGCGTTGTAGCAGTAATACATCCAGAGGCCGGGGGCGGCGGCGATGACGGCGTTGACCGCCTCGGTCAGGCTGTCGCCAGAGGACAGGTCGTGGCGAATGCGGTAAAGGCCAGCGGTGTCGGCCACGTCGCGGGCCAGGGCAAAGTTGTCGGGCGCAAAGAGCAGCACCGCGGCAAAGCCCGTGTCGAGATGGTGGCGCAGGGTAGAGTTGAGTTCGGTTTCATCCTCTGCAAAGACCATGGCGATGGGGCCTTTGGCGAGGGCCTTGCCGGGGTTGGCGAGAAAGCTCTTGAGGTCGGGGGCGGTCATGCGCGGCTCTACCCTTGGTTTTGGATCGCAGAATCCGACAAACGCGGGGGCATTGCAAGTGCCCTGTCCCCTGATGTAGTCAGTCAGCCTGAACCCAAGGGCGGAGGCCGGGCGCATGGCGGATGTGAAAAAGCTCTTTATCAAGACCTATGGCTGTCAGATGAATGTCTATGACAGCGAGCGCATGGCCGAGGCCATGGGCGGGTCAGGATATGTCGAGACCCAAGATCCGGCCGAGGCCGACATGATTCTGCTCAACACCTGTCATATCCGCGAAAAGGCCGCGGAAAAGGTCTATTCCGAACTGGGGCGGATGAAGCAGTTCAAGCTGGACAAGCCCGATCTGAAGATCGGGGTGACAGGGTGCGTGGCACAGGCCGAGGGCGAAGAGATCATGCGCCGCCAGCCGCTGGTCGATCTGGTGGTGGGACCGCAGAGTTATCACCGCCTGCCCGAGATGGAGGCGCGGGTGCGTGCGGGGGAAAAGGCGCTCGATACCGATTTCCCGATTGACGACAAGTTCGACACGTTGCGGCACCGCCCCAAGGCGACACGCGGGCCAACCGCGTTCCTGACCGTGCAGGAGGGCTGTGACAAGTTCTGCGCCTTTTGCGTGGTGCCCTACACGCGGGGGGCAGAGGTCAGCCGTCCGGCAAGCCGTGTGCTGGAAGAAGCGCGGGATCTGGTCGAGCGCGGCGTGCGCGAGATCACGCTTCTGGGGCAGAACGTGAATGCCTATCATGGTGCCGGCGAGGGTGGTGATTGGGGGCTGGCGCGGCTGGTCTGGGCCTTGAGCGAGATTGACGGGTTGGAGCGTATCCGGTTCACCACGTCCCATCCCAATGACATGGACGATGACCTGATTGCCGCGCATGGGGACTGTGCCAAACTCATGCCCTATCTGCATCTGCCGGTGCAATCGGGGTCTGACCGTATCCTCAAGCGGATGAACCGCAGCCATACCGCCGAAAGCTATCTGCGTTTGATCGAGCGCATCCGCGCGGCGCGGCCGGATATCCTGTTGTCCGGGGATTTCATCGTCGGGTTTCCCGAGGAAACCGACGCGGATTTTCAGGCGACGCTCGATCTGATCGAGGCGGTCAATTACGGATCTGCCTTTTCGTTCAAATATTCCACCCGTCCCGGCACCCCTGCCGCCGAGCGGCCGCAGGTGCCCGAAGAGGTCAAGACCGAGCGGCTCTATCGGTTGCAAGAGCTGATCACCCGTCAGCAGCGCGCGGCGCAGGATGCGATGGTCGGGCGCCGGGTCGGGGTGCTGTTCGAAAAGGCCGGGCGGATGCCGGGGCAAATGGTGGGCAAGTCCGATCACCTGCACGCGGTGCATGTCACGGGCGATGTGGCGATTGGCGATTTGCGGCAGGTCGAGATCATCGAGAGCGGGCCGAATTCACTGGCCGGTCGATTGATTTCTTCCTGAAACTGCGGCGATTTCCATGCGCTGTAGATGAATTGTGGCCAGAGCATGGCATTGTTTCCCCAAAGGGCACAATATCTGGTGAAATTTGCTTCACTTTAAGCGAATACTTGATACTATTTGATCGTATTAAATGGTTGGGGGTCATGGAGTTGACCGCCTTCTGGGGGCAATAAAAGGACTGGGGTCGTGACGAAACGCATTTCGAATACGCTTCACGCGGGCATGCGGGGGGCAAGTGCCATTGCCCTTGGCGTCGCGGTGATGGCAAGCGGTGCAGCCGCGCAGCAGCAACGGACCGTTTTGGGAGAGCGTTATATTCCGACCATCTGGGTGGATCCGGATGGATGCGAGCATTGGGTGATGGACGACGGCGCGGAGGGCTACATGAGCCCGCATGTGACGCGTCAGGGCATCCCGGTGTGCCGTGAGGTCAACCTGTGCGGTGTGGTCAATACCGACCAGCTCTTTGCCACGGACAGCGCGCGTATCAGCGCCAGCGGCAAGCAGCGCCTGCGCGAGTTCTTCCAGCAGACGCAAGCCGTCTCTTACACCATCGTCGGTCATACCGACAGCCGCGCCTCGGATGAGTACAACATGGGCCTGTCGCTGCGGCGGGCCAATTCGGTGGCGGCGGTGGCGCGCAGCGCCGGGGCCAGCATCGCGGATGTGCGCGGCTATGGCGAGCGGATGCCCAAGGCGTCGAACAACACCGCCGAGGGCATGGCGCAGAATCGCCGTGTCGAAATCCTGTGCTGGCGCTGAGGGGGCTGAGCTATGAAAACCTATAAAATCGCGCTCGCCCTGCCCGTGGTCGGACTATTGGCGGCCTGTGATGCGGGCCCGGACAAGACAGTGGACCGGAATATCTTTGACAGAGGGCACCTGAGCCAGATGCAGGCCGGGATCTGGGTCGATCCCAACGGGTGCGACCACTGGATCATCGACGATGGCGTCGAAGGCTATCTGTCGCAGCGGTTGGACAAGTTCGGCAAGCCGGTCTGTTCGGGCATTGCCCCGCCGACCGTGGCGACGGGCAATTTCAAGCAAGGCTCCACGAGCCTGATCGGCGATCCGATTTGATCGGGATTGTCCCATCTGCTGAACCAATGTGCGGGCCCCTTGCGGCCCGCATTTTTTTCGCCGGTTTGCCCGGAATCGCGGCTGTCTGCTTGCGCAGGCGGCGGCATCTTGGCACTGTGAAGGGGAACCTCTGACCCTGTGGGAGATATGCTTGGGTAACAACGCGCCGCCCCCCGTCGCCGATCTGGCCTCTTTGCAAGAGTCCGTGATCGAATTCCCGGATAACAAGCTGCTGATTGACCTCTGCGGCGAGTATGATCGGAACCTTGCCGAGATCGAGCGAAAACTGGGGGTGCAGATTGTCCGGCGCGGCAATCACCTGTCGGTCATGGGCGAGGATGGTCCGGTGCGCGAGGCGACAGGCGTGTTGCAGGCGCTGTATTCCCGGCTGGAAACCGGGCGCGCGGTCGAGCGTGGCGACGTGGACCGCGAATTGCGGATGGGCGGATCGGAGAGTGAGACCGGCGCGCTGGCGGGCGATCAGCTCGAGATGTTCAAGAGCGGCCCAGTCGAGATCAAGACCCGCAAGAAATACGTGGAGCCACGCACCGAGGCGCAGAAATCCTATGTGCGATCGTTGTTCGCGCATGAGCTGGCCTTTGGCATCGGGCCTGCGGGCACCGGCAAGACCTATCTGGCGGTCGCTGTCGGGGTCAATATGTTCATCGAGGGGCATGTGGACCGGATCATCCTGAGCCGTCCGGCGGTCGAGGCGGGCGAAAAGCTGGGCTATCTGCCGGGGGACATGAAGGACAAGGTCGATCCCTACATGCAGCCGCTCTATGATGCGCTGAACGATTTTCTGCCCGCCAAGCAGGTGCAAAAACTGATGGAGGAAAAGAAGATCGAGATTGCGCCGCTGGCCTTCATGCGCGGGCGCACGCTGAGCAATGCCTTTGTCGTGCTGGATGAGGCGCAGAATGCGACCTCGATGCAGATGAAGATGTTTCTGACGCGTCTGGGCGAGGGCAGCCGGATGGTGATCACCGGCGACCGCACGCAGATCGACCTGCCGCGCGGCGTGCCCTCGGGGCTGGCGGATGCGGAGCGGCTCTTGACCAAGATTCCGCAGATCAGTTTCAACTATTTCACGTCCAAGGATGTGGTGCGGCATCCGCTGGTGGCCGCGATCATCGAGGCCTACGAGGCGGAAGGTTAAGCCCTGTGCTGTGCGATGTGGTGATCGAGGACGACCGCTGGGAGGCGGCGGGGCTGGAGGAATTGGCCGAGCGCGCGGCGCGGGCCACGCTGGAGCATCTGGCGCTGAACCCGGAGGATTGGGAGATCAGCCTGCTGGGCTGTGACGATGCGCGGATTGCCGTGCTCAACGAGGATTTCCGCGACAAGCCGCAGCCCACGAATGTGCTAAGCTGGCCGAGCGAGGAGCGCGGGGCAGAGATGCCCGGCGCGGCACCTGAGCCGCCTGCGCCGGGGTATGATCCGGAGTTGGGGGATATTGCGATTGCCTGGGACACCTGCGCGCGCGAGGCAGAGGAAGGCGACAAACCGCTGGCGGACCATGTGACGCATCTGATCGTTCATGCAGTGTTACATTTGTTGGGCTATGATCATGTGCGTGACCAAGATGCCACTCTGATGGAAGCAACTGAGGTGGAGATACTTGGCAAACTCGGGGTCAGTGACCCATATTAGCCGTGCTGGGGCCTGTGTGCCCTGTCACCTGGAAAGAGATGGATGGGCGAGAGTATCGACGGATCGTCTATGGCAGCGCAGAGCGCGCAGCCGGACGATGACAGGGAAACCGAGGAACAGGGCGGATTTTTCCGGCGTATCCTTGGTGTATTTTCCACAAGCGACGAGGCCGAAGAGGCCGAGGATGAGCACCCGGCCCAGGCCAATGGTGTGCCGGGAATGGGCAATCTGCGGCATATGGCCGTCGAGGACGTGGCCATTCCCAAGGCCGAGATTGTCTCGGTTCCCAACACGATTTCGAAAGAGGACCTTGTGCATGTGTTCCGCGACAGCGGCATGTCGCGCCTGCCGGTCTATGAGGGCACGCTGGATTCGCCCGTCGGCATGTTGCACCTCAAGGATTTTGCACTGAAGTATGGGTTCAACGGCGAGACCGAGGAATTCCAGCTTGAAGACATGCTGCGCCCGCTCTTGTTCGTGCCGCCTTCGATGCCGATTGGCGTGCTGTTGCAGAAGATGCAGGCCGAGCGGCGGCACATGGCGCTGGTGATCGACGAATATGGCGGTGTGGACGGTCTTGTGACCATCGAGGACCTGATCGAACAGGTGGTGGGCGAGATCGAGGATGAGCACGACATCGACGAGGATCATTACTGGACGCTGGAAAAGCCCGGCAGTTACATCGCCCTTGCCAAGACCCCGCTCGAGGATTTCGAGGCCGAGATCGGCATGTCGCTGACCGAGACCGATGAGGTCGACGAGGAAGAGATCGACACGCTGGGCGGTCTGGTTTTCATGCTGTTGGGCCGGGTGCCGGTGCGCGGCGAGGTGATCGAGCATCCCGCAGGGCCGGTGATCGAGGTGATGGAGGCCGATCCGCGCCGCATCAAGCGCGTGCGCGTGCGTCTGCCTGAGGCCAGGAATGAGTGAAACAGGCCGGGCCGCGGCCCTGATGGATCAGGTCGCGGGCCGCTCTGGGCGCTGGCGTCTTCTTGTGCTTGGGGCACTGGGGGCCATGGCTGCGCTTGGGCAGGCGCCCGTCGGGGCGTGGCCGCTGAGTGTTCTGGGCTTTGCGCTTGCCTATGGGCTGTTTCGGCGCGCCGCCGGGGGGCGACAGGCGGCGGGTATCGGCTGGGCCTTTGGCACCGGCTATTTCCTTGTCTCGCTCAACTGGATCATCGAGCCGTTTCTCGTCGATGTGGCACGGCATGGCTGGATGGCGCCCTTTGCGCTCTTGGGGCTATCCGGGGGGCTGGCGCTGTTTTGGGCGGTGGCCCTTGGGCTGGGCCGCGCCATGGGGGGCGGAGCGCTTGGGTTTGTCGGTGGCCTTGGACTGATCGAACTGGCGCGGGGCTATGTGTTGACGGGGTTTCCATGGGCGCAGCCGGGGCATGTTCTGATCGACACGCCGCTCTTGCATTGGGCCTCATATCTTGGATCGCTCGGCCTGACGGCGCTGGTGCTGCTGGCGGCGGTGGCGTTGTGGGCGGCGATGACCGGTGCGCGACGGGCGCTGCTGGCCTTGGGGGCCATGGCGATCCTGTGGCCTGTGGGCGCCTTGCTGACGCCCGAGGCAGGTGCGGCACCAGAGGCGGCCACGGTGCGGCTGATCCAGCCCAACGCGCCGCAGCATGAAAAATGGGACCCTGACAAGATCCAGGGTTTCTTTGATCGGCAATTGGCGTTTTCGGCGGCCGGGGAACGTCCCGACTTGATCGTGTGGCCGGAAACGGCGGTGCCGGTGATGCTGGAGCGCGCCGCGAGCACGCTGGAAGTGATTTCAGAGGCGGCGGGAGGCGTGCCGGTCGTGGTGGGGTTGCAACGCCGCGACGAGATGCGGCTCTACAACACGCTGGCGTTGGTCGAGGCCGGGGGCAGCGTGGCGGCGGTCTATGACAAGCACCATCTGGTGCCTTTTGGCGAATACATGCCCTATGGCGACCACCTGGCGCAATTCGGGATTCACGGCATGGCTGCCAAGAACGGGCAGGGGTTTTCCTCGGGGCCGGGGGCGCAGGTGATCGAGATGGGCGCGTTGGGGCGCGCCTTGCCGCTGATCTGCTACGAGGGGGTATTCGCGCAAGACCTGAGGGCCGCGCCGGGGCGGGCGGATTTCATCCTGCTCATCACCAATGACGCCTGGTTCGGCAAGTTCTCTGGCCCCTATCAGCATCTGGCGCAGGCGCGGCTGCGCAGCGCGGAATTCGGCCTGCCGATGGTGCGGGTGGCCAACACAGGCGTTTCGGCCATGATCGACGCCACCGGGCGGATCACGGCGGCCTTGCCCTTGGGCGAGGCGGGGTGGCGCGATGCGACGCTGCCGCCGCCGTTGCCGCCCACGCTCTATGCCCGGCTGGGGGATTCACCGATGCTGGGCGTTTTCCTTGTTTTTCTCGCGTTGTCGCGGCTGGGGCACAGCCGCAGGCGGGCGCGCACATAGGCATTGACGCTGGTTCAGCACGAGCGTAACCACGGCCTAATCCCCCACAACGGCTTCCTGGCGTGGCGGTGACATCAAATGGAGCAACTTCATGTCAAGACAGAATTACCTTTTCACCTCCGAGTCCGTTTCGGAGGGGCATCCGGATAAAGTGTGTGACCGGATTTCCGATGCGATTCTTGACGCTTTTCTCACAGAAGAGGCCAATGCGCGCGTGGCCTGCGAAACCTTTGCCACCACCAATTGCGTGGTCGTGGGCGGTGAGGTCGGTCTGACCGATCAATCGCGGCTTGCGGATTTCATGGGGCGGATTGATGGGATCGTGCGCGATTGCGTGCGCGATATCGGCTATGAGCAGGATGCGTTTCACTGGAATACCCTGCAGCTGCAGAACCTGCTGCATCCGCAATCGGCGCATATCGCGCAGGGTGTGGATCGGGATGGGGCCGGGGATCAGGGCATCATGTTCGGCTATGCCGTGGACGAAACGCCAGAATTCATGCCCGCGCCGATCCTCTATTCCCATGCCATCCTCAAGCGGTTGGCCGAGGTGCGCAAATCGGGTGCCGAGCCCACGTTGGGGCCGGATGCCAAATCGCAGCTCACCCTGCGCTATGAGGGGGGGCGTCCGGTCGCGGTGACGCAACTGGTGCTCTCGACCCAGCATTCGGACGAGAGCCAGACCAGCGACGACATCCGCGCCATTGTCGAGCCCTATATCCGCGAGGTTCTGCCGGCGGGCTGGCTGAGCGACGAGACCGAGTGGCACGTGAACCCGACCGGCACGTTCGTGATCGGTGGGCCGGATGGCGATGCTGGTCTGACGGGCCGCAAGATCATCGTGGACACCTATGGTGGCGCGGCACCGCATGGCGGCGGCGCGTTTTCCGGCAAGGATCCAACCAAGGTGGACCGTTCGGCCGCCTATGCCGCGCGGTATCTGGCCAAGAACGTGGTCGCCGCGGGCCTTGCAAAGCGCTGCACGCTGCAACTGAGCTATGCCATTGGTGTGGCCAAGCCGCTGTCGATCTATGTCGATACCCATGGCACGGGAGAGGTGCATGAAAGCGCCATCGAAAAGGCCGTGGCACAGTGCATGGACCTGACGCCGCGCGGAATTCGCGAGCATCTGTCGCTGACGCGGCCGATCTATGCGCGCACCGCAGCCTATGGCCATTTCGGGCGCGCGCCCGAGGCCGATGGCGGCTTTAGCTGGGAGCGGACCGATCTGGTTGACGCTCTGAAAAAAGCTGTGTGATCAAAGGGCTGGCGCGTGATCCTCGCGCGCCAGTTTAACTGTACATGAGCCAAGACAGACATCCGACAGGCGCGCCGTGGCGCAACTTCTATGGCCGGTTCAAGGGCAAGACCCTGCGGCCTAGCCAGGAAACCTATCTGGAAGAGGATCTGGCGAAACTGTCGCCGGGGGCCGTCGATTGGGACGTGAACCCCGATCGGCAACCGATTGATCTGAAATCGTTATTCGGGGATCGTGAGGTCTGGCTGGAAATCGGGTTCGGCGGCGGTGAGCATATGGTGCATCAGGCCGTGCAGAATCCCCAAGCCGGAATCATCGGATGTGAGCCCTTCATCAATGGCGTGGCGATGCTCTTGGGGAAAATCCGGGCGGCAGAGGCGCAGAATGTGGCGGTTTATCCCGGTGACGCGCGAAACATGTTCGATGTGCTGCCCGAAGAATCCGTGTCTCGGGCCTTTCTGCTCTATCCTGATCCCTGGCCCAAGGCGCGGCATCACCGGCGGCGGTTCGTGACACAAGAGCATCTGGAGCCGCTGGCCAAGGTGTTGAAAAAGGGTGCGATTTTCCGCGTTGCCACGGATATTCCCGATTACGTGCGCCAGACGCTAGAAGAAGTGCCGCGCGCGGGCTTTGAGTGGTTGGCCGAGGGGCCTGAAGACTGGCGCAGGCCGTGGGAGGACTGGATTTCCACGCGCTATGAACATAAGGCGCTGCGCGAGGGGCGCGTACCGCATTACCTGACCTTTCGGCGGAGGTAAGCGGCGGCGCGCTGTGCGCCGGCCGCTATCGCCCCTTGGGGCGTGCCGTGCTGGATCGAAGCCATACCCGCCCCGGGCTTGACCCGAGACCTCGTTGCGGCGGGGAGGAGGCCCCGGCTCTGGGGCCGGGGCGGTGTGGTCCCGTCATGACAACGTGCTCAGCGTCCCAGCCGGTCACCCAACCGCCCCAGCATGTCGAGACATTGCTGGAGCTGGTCGAGCGAGAGATATTCGTCGGGTTTGTGCGCCTGATCAATCGAGCCGGGCCCGCAGACCACGGCGGACATGCCATAGCTCTGGAACAGCCCCGCCTCGGTGCCGAAGGGCACGAGATCGGCCCCGTTGGCGCCGGTGAGTTCCATCATGATGTCGCGCGCCTCGTTCACTTCGGTGGGCTCCAACCCATCCACCTCGCCGATGATTTCGGTCACGATGCTGGCCTCGGGGCAGATTTCGCGCATCCGGGGGAGCAGCATTTCCTCGCAGTAGCGGCGCAGGTCCTCTTTGACGAAAGTGGCGTCTGCTGCCTGGACGGGGCGCATTTCCCATTCGATCGTGGCGTTGGAGGCGATCACGTTATGGGCCACACCGCCCTTGAGAGACCCGGTGTTGATCGTGGTCCAGGGCGGATCAAAGCGGCTGTCGCGGGGGGCGCGGGCGCGCAGCGCCTCGCGCAGCTCCAGCAGGCGGTTGACGTAGCGCACGGCATATTCCACCGCGTTCACGCCCCGGTCGGGGGCAGAGCCATGCCCGGCCAGACCACAGAAATGGGTGGTATATTCATAACAGCCCTTGTGCCCCTCGATCACGCGCATCATCGTGGGCTCGCCGATGATGGCCACGCCGGGGCGCAGGCCACGGGCGCGCAGGCTTTCGACAAGGGCTTGCGCCCCGAAACAGCCGACTTCCTCGTCATAGGTGAAGGCAAAGTGAATGGGGCGGTCGCGCACCCGTTCCGCGAAATAGGGGGCCATGGCGGTGGCGGCGGCGATAAAGCCCTTCATGTCGCAGGTGCCGCGCCCATAAAGCCGCCCCTCGTGTTCTGTCAGTTCGAACGGGTCCGAGGCCCAATCCTGCTGGGCCACCGGCACCACATCGGAATGACCCGAGAGCACGATACCGCCGTCCACCTCTGGCCCGATGGTGGCGAAGAGGTTGGCCTTGTGTCCAATGTCGTCGTGAAAAATGTCCACCCGTGCGCCCGCCGATTCAAGCCGGTGGCCGAGATAGGCGATCATGTCGAGATTGCTGAGCTCGGAGATCGTGGGAAAGGCGATCAACTCTCGCAGGAGGCCGACGGTATCGGAAAGTTGGGTGGTCAAGGGAGAAGGTCCTGTGATGACGGGATTGAAACCCCTGTGACTCTGTTGATCGGTGGCGGGCGCGTCAACCCCCCGTCGGGGGGCTGACCGGCGCGATGTGCGGAATGATTGTGTTGCCGGGCGCGTGATCGACTCAGCCGTGTGGCGAGGCGTGCCCGAATAGACTCAGTCTGTCCATATCTATGAAAAAGCGGCTTATTTTGGGATGACCGCGCCAAAAACTTCTAGCGATAGCGGCGGAAAAAAGATAATTCTTAGGCAATAAAGCAATTCGACACGCCAAAGTGTCGAGCCCTGAGGTCAGAGTGGTGGTGTTATGAAGGCGATTGATTTTGTCGCTCGCACAGATGCGGGCAATTCTCAGCGTGGGTCTATTCCGGATCAAGGTGGCGTCACGGTCATCCCGGCGGGCCACGGACAAGAAATTTCTCTTAATCTTCGGCAAATGGACATTCAGGGCTATGCCCGGGATGGATCGAACCTGGTCATCAACCTTGCGGATGGCCGGGTGGTGGTGCTGGAGGGGTATTATTCCGCAGCCGGCGCGCCTGTCAGCCGCCTGTTCATCAGCGCGGACGGTTATATCAATGAGGTGACGCTGAGCGAGGGCGGCGATGGTCCGGTCTATGCGCAATACGGCCCGACCGAGTATTGGGCCAAGTGGAGCCCGGATGAAGAGCTGATCTTTCTGGGTGGCAACGACATTACCGCGCCGGCCGAAGATGACGAGGTGTCGATGCTGGGGGCCGCGCTCTTGGGGGGTGGCGGTCTTTTGGGGCTGGGCGGCGTTGGCGCGGCCGGTGTTGCGGCGGCGGTTGTGGCCGGGGGCGGCGATAGCGGCGGCGGTGGTCGCGGTCGGATCGAACCAAAGGTGAATGAGGACGGCACGATCGCCATTGGGGGCGATCAGGAGAGCCCCAAGATCACCATCACGGGCGACGCCGAGCCGGGGTCGGAGGTGGATGTGAGCATCGGCGACAAGACGGTCACCACCGAGGCCGATCAGGACGGCAAGTGGCAGGTCGATTTTGAGGGCGAGACCTTTCCCGAGGATGGCGAGCACGATGTGGTTGTCGTGGTCAAGGAACCCGACGGCACCGAAACCACATTGGAAGGGCCGGTGGTGGTGATCGACACCACGCCGCCCGAGGTGGTCATCGAGGATGGTGTGGTCTCGACCGACGATATCGTCAATGCCGAGGATTACGAGGATGGGATCGAGATCACCGGCAGCGGTGAGCCGGGGGCCGAGATTGCGGTTGTCCTCGAGGGCATCACGGAAACCACGGTGATCGGCGAGGATGGTCAGTGGCAGGTGGTCTTTGATCCTGCCGACATTCCGGGTGGCGAACGTGAGGTCGAGGTGGTCATCATCGCGACGGATGGCTTTGGCAATTCCACCGTGGTCACGGATGTGGTGGCGATTGATACGGTGCCGCACCCGATTGCGATCCATTCCGGTGAGGTTGGCGGCGATGGGGTCGTCAATCTGGTGGAAGAGGCCGCAGGTGTGGCGATCACGGGCACCTCGACGCCGGGGGCCACGGTGACGGTCACGGTCGAGGGCGTCTCGCGCGATGTGGTCGTGGGCGAGGATGGCACCTGGACGGCAGAGTTCGAGCCCGGCACGCTGCCCGGTGGGCAATATGAGACAGAGGTGACAGCGACCACGGTCGATGCCGCAGGCAATGCCAGCAGCACCAGCGGAACGTTCCGCGTCGACACCGAAGTGCGCGATTTCGGCATGACCGGCACGCCGGGTGGCGCGGATGGCGTGATCAACGCCGCCGAGCAGGGCGACGGATTCACGATGAGCGGCACGGTCGAGCCGGGATCGACGGTGCGCTTGAGCTTTGGCGATGCGGTGGTGGATGCGGTCGTGGCGGCGGATGGTCGTTGGACCGCGACCTTTACCGGGGCGCAGATCGCGGCAGGCACCTACACGGGCGACATCGTGGCGGTGGCGACGGATGCGGCGGGCAATGTCAGCGAATTGCGCCAAGCCGTGAGCGTGGATACCGA
The DNA here is from genome assembly GCF_027019125.1 of Roseovarius sp. GTDB lineage: Bacteria > Pseudomonadota > Alphaproteobacteria > Rhodobacterales > Rhodobacteraceae > Roseovarius. The sequence continues at coordinate 306,194 of NZ_JALUXE010000030.1, forward strand.
AGCCGGTCTCTTGACGCTGAACGCTGGCGCGATTGGTGGCGACGGCGTCATCAACGGGGCCGAGGCCGATGCCGGGGTGCTGGTCACGGGCACGGCGGATGCCGGGGCGACGGTCGTGGTCAGTCTCGACGGGGTCGAGCATACGGTGCAGGCCGATGCCACGGGCCGCTGGCAGAGCCGGTACGAGAGCGCCGAGATCACGCGCGGCACGCATGTGCCCGAGGTGAACGCGCGCACGGTCGATGCGGCTGGCAACCCGACCGAGGTCGAGGCGACAGTCCGGGTTGATACGCAGGTCGACAACCTCCGCCTCAGCGATCTCAACCTTGCGATTGGTGCGGATGGGCGCGATGTCATCAACAATGACGTGGCCGAGGGCGGCTTTAGCGTTACCGGCACGATTGAGCCGGGCAGCCGGGTCTTTGTCACCATTGACGGGGTGCAGCACGAGGCGCAGGTGGCGGCCAATGGCAATTGGGTGGCGAATTTTGGCCCCAATGAGATTGCCCCCGGCGAGCGCGATGTGGCCTTGCGGGTCGATGTGACCGATCCGGCGGGCAATATCGCGTTCCTCACCGATACGGTGCGGGTCGATACATTGGTCAATGAGCTGAGCCAGGATGGGCCGGTGACACCGGACAACATCATCAACATCTCTGAGGCGGCGGCAGGTGTGACCCTGACAGGACAGGTCGAGCCGGGATCGAGCGCCGAAGTCCGGCTCTTTGGCCGCACCTATCAGGCGGTTGTGGATGCCAATGGCAATTGGTCGGTGACCCTGCCCAACGGGGACATTCCCCGTCAGGACGGTCAGGCCGCGATGGTGGTTTCAGCCACCGACGGAGCGGGCAATACCCATGAGATCACGGGCAGCCTGACCCTGGATATGGTCGCCCCCGAGACGCCGGGGATCGTTGGCTATTTCCGGCAGGGCGACGGCTATCGCAATGCCACGGTGGAAACGAGCGCGGACGATGTCAGCATCCATCAAGTCGATGCGGGCGGCAATGTGCGGGAATTGGCGCTGGGCGAGCAGGCCAACCAGTTCACCGGCGAAACGGATTACTTCTTTCTCAATGGGGCAGGGCAGGTTTCGCCGGTCTCGGATGGGTCACAGCTGGTGGTGACGAGCACCGATGCCGGGGGCAATACCGCGAGCACCTATGTCGTGCTCGACGAGACCAGCACATCGGTTGTCAATATCGCCAATCCCAACCTGAGCGCCTTTGACATCGAGACGATTGATCTGCGGTTTGGCGATCAGGCGCAATTGAGCCTGACCGAAGAGCAGGTTCTGGCGCTCTCGGGCAATAGCGACACGGTTCTGGTGCAGGGCGGTGCGGATGACCGCGTGACGCTGAGCGGGGCCGAGGCCGCGGGCAGCACGGTGATCGACGGTCAGACCTATGACATCTACACGCTGGGCAATGATGCCACGGTGGTTGTGGATGAGGATATACAGATCGTCACCTGACGCCGAACAGGGACGCGTGCCCGTGCCGGGGTGCGCGTCTCCAACGACAAGGCCGGAAGGTCGGAGGACTATGTATGGGGATTGTAACGAGGGGGTTGTTGCTGGCGGGGGCCTGTTTGGCGCTTGCGGGGTGTTTGCGTGATGGTGGCAGTGACGCCGAAGTATCGCGCGCCGCTGCGGGGCCGGACCTGCGCCCCGATCAAGAGGCCCGGGCCAAGGAAGCCGCGCAATCGGAAATCATCCGCGACTTGCAGGCGCGCCGCTCGGTTCTGGTGCCGGGCAGCACTTTTGATGAGGTGGCGGGATCGGTTCTGGCCGCCTATAGCCGCAGCGCCGAGGCGGATTTGCTGAGCGCGCGGTTGCGCGCCGAGGCTGCGTCAAAAAACTGGTTGCCGCGCATCGGACCCAATCTCAGCCTGACCAGTCTGAGTGATCTTGTGAGCCAGTTGATCATCGAGCAGGTCCTGTTTGACAATGGCCGCAAGAAGGCGGAGCGCGATTTTGCCAAGGCCGATGTCGAAGTGGCCGCCGTGACGCTGGCCGAGGATGTCAACAAGCGCGTGTTCGAGGCGCTGTCGCTCTATCTCGATGCGTCTCAGGCGCGCGAGCGTCTGGTGCTGGAGCGGCGCACGCTGGAGGATATGAGGCGGTTCGAATGGATCATGTCGGAGCGGGTCAAGGGCGGCGTGTCGGATATGTCCGACCTCAATATTCTGCGCTCGCGTCTGGCGGAGATCCGCGAGGTGATGGCCGGGCAAGAAGAGGCCGAGGCCACGGCGCTGGCGGAATTGAACGCCATGGCGGCGCGGCCCCTGGGCGGGGTTGCGGGCCTGTCGGAGGTGCCGGTGGAGGCGGGCTCGGTTGCGGCGCTCGATGTATTGCGCGCCATGGCCGAGGCCGAGCGAGACACCGCCGAGGCGGTGATGGCGCGGGCGGGTCTATTGCCGGGATTGACGGCGGGGGGCACGGTGGGCAATGGCGACACGAGTTTCGGCCTCAATCTGCGATCCGAGCAATTGCTGGGCTTGGGCACCGGCGCGCAGCTGAAGGCCGCCGAGGCCGAAAAGGAAGCCGCCAAGCGCCGACGCGCGCAGGCGGATGAGGACAGCAATCGCGTGGTGCAGCGGCTGGAGGGGCAGCTCAGCGCCCTGTCGCGGCAGGTGGGCGAGGCGAGCACGCTGCGCGACACGGCCAAGGCCAATCTCGATCTCTTTCAGGCGCAGTATGATGCCGGACAGCGTGAAGTGATGGATGTGGTCGGCGTCTACGAGACCTTTGCCCAGAGGCAGGCACGCGCGCTGGCGCTGAAATACGAACTGGCGCTGGCGCGGTTGCAATTGGCGCGGCATTTGGGCGTGTTGGCGGAGGGGAGTCGGATTTGACCAAAGCTCCCGTCGCCCTGACGATCACCACAAACGCGCGCGCGGCAGAGGTCAAGGGCGGGGCCAAGGGGCCGCAGCCCGCCGCTGCGCGGTTTGGCGAGCGGGCGGTGGCGCGGGCGAAGCTGGGTGTGGCCTATGCCGCGCTCTTGGGCGTCGAGGCGGTCGAGGGCGATATTCTGGAGGCGATGATCGCAAGCAAGGCTGGCGGCGGCCCCGCCGATCAGCCTCAGCCGCGCGCCTTGGCCGATGGGCTGGAGGCGGCGGGGCTGATGGCACGGGTCGAGCCGGTGGCGCATCCGCATCCCGATCAGTGGCCGGCGTTGGCGCAGATGACGAGCGGGCAATTCGTGCTGGTGCTGTCGCAGGCGGGCAGTGTCCTGACGATCCATGATACCACTTGCGACGATCAGCGGGCCGAGGTGGACCTTGCCGAGTTCGAGCCGTTTTTTACCGGCATGGTCGTGCGCGCCGAGGCCCCGGTGCAAAGCCTGAGCCGCGCGCATGACGCACCAGAGGCCGCGCCGCATTGGTTCTGGAGCCAGTTTGCCGGGTTCCGCCGACATATCGCAGAGGTGGCGCTCGGCTCTCTTGTGGCCAATATCCTTGCGGTGGCGGTCGCGCTCTTTGCGCTTCAGGTCTATGACCGGGTGATCCCGCATCAATCCGAGGCGACGCTGTGGGTGCTGGCGGCGGGGGCAGGGCTCGCTCTGCTGATGGAAGCCGCGCTCAAGATCGCGCGGGCGCAGTTGATGGACGGGGCCGGGCGGCAGATCGAACTCAATGTGCAGCGCATCTTGATGGATCGCATTCTGGGCATGCGATCAGAGATCGCCAGCAAGAGCCCGTCGCAGATATTCTCGGCGATGCGGGAATTCGGATCGGTGCGGGAGTTCTTTACCGCCTCGACCATCGGCACGCTGACAGATTTGCCGTTCATCGTTGTGTTTCTGGCGCTGGTGGCGTCCATCGCGGGCAACGTGGTCTGGGTGCTCATTCTGGGCGGGGTCATCATGGTGTTGCCCGGCTTTCTCTTGCAAAAGCGGATGATGCGCCTGACCCACGAGATGCAGGGGGCGGGAGCGCGGGGCGCGCGGTTGCTGCACGAGGCGATTTTCGAGTTGGACACGCTCAAGACGCAGCGGGCCGAGGACCGGTTTCGCCGGATCTGGGGCGAATTGACGGCGCTTCAGGCGATCAAGTCGAGCGAGCAGCGGCGGCTTGGATCGGTGCTGAGTTTCTGGGCGCAGGCGGTGCAGCAGGCAACCTATATCGTGGCGGTGATCCTTGGGGCCTATCTGGTGTTCGCGGGGGAATTCACCGTGGGCTCGATCATTGCCGTGGGGATCTTGACCAGCCGCACGCTCGGGCCGCTGACGCAGCTATCGGGCACGCTGGCGCGGTGGGGGAATGTGAAATCGGCGCTGGCGGGGCTGGATGCGATTGCGCTGGCAGAGCAGGACGAGGCCGAGGGGCGCAGCTATTTGCGGCGCACGTCCCTGACCGGGGCCTATGAGCTGCGCGAGGTGCAGTTTGCCTATGACACCGGGGGTGCGCCGGTGCTGGATATTCCGGGGCTGATCATTCAGCCCGGACAGGTCGTGGCGGTGCTGGGCACCAACGGGTCGGGCAAATCGACCTTTCTCAAGCTCTTGTCGGGGCTATACGCCCCGAGCCGGGGGCGGTTGATGCTGGATGGCACCGACATGGGCCAGATCGCCCCGCGCGATTTGCGTCGGATGATCGGCTATCTGGGGCAGGATGTGCGGCTCTTTACCGGCAGCCTGCGCGAGAACCTGAACCTGACCTTGCTGGAGCGCGATGACGCGCGGTTGATGCAGGCGCTGGAATTTGCCGGGTTGGGACCCTTTGTGCGCGGCCATCCCAAGGGGCTGGATCTGGAGATCCTCGACGGGGGACAGGGGCTGAGCCAGGGGCAGCGGCAGAGCATTGGCTGGGCGCGGCTCTGGTTGCAGGACCCGGCGGTGTGTCTTCTGGACGAGCCGACGGCGGCGCTGGATCAGACGCTGGAGCGCACGCTGGTGAGCCGGTTGGACGTATGGCTCAAGGGGCGCACGGCGGTGATTGCGACGCACCGGATGCCAATTCTGAGCCTGACAAGCCGGACACTTATTCTGCAGGCGGGGCGCATGGCGGTGGACGGGCCACGCGATCAGGTGCTGGCGCATCTGGCGCAGGCGGCGGGCACCGGGCCGGGAGGGGCATGAGATGAGCGATGTGGGCGCGCGCAGCACGGCAAGCATTCTGGCGGAATTGAACGGGCGCTTGCGCGGTCCGAGCCTGATGGTCTGGCTCTGTGCGGCGAGCGTGTGGATCTTCATCCTCTGGGCGGCCTTTGCCTGGATAGACGAGATCGTGCGCGCGCCGGGCGAGTTCATTTCCACATCGCGGCCGCAGATCATCCAGAACCTCGAGGGCGGAATTCTGGCGGAGTTGCTGGTGCAGGAGGGGGATGTGGTGGCGCGCGGCGATGTTCTGGCGCGGCTGCATGATACGCGGTTCAATTCCGAAGTGGCGGATTTGCAGGATCAGATTGCGGGTCTTGAAGTGCGGCAATTGCGGCTGGAGGCGGAATTGGCCGGGCAATTCGATTTCGTCGTGCCCGAGGTGCTGGCGGCGCGGGCAGGGGAAATGGTGGCCTCGGAGCGCGCACTTCTCAGGGCGCGGCAGGAGGATTTCGTCAAGCGCAGCGAAGGGGCCAAGCGGGTGATGCAGCAATCCGCCGAGGAAAAGCGACTCTTGGAGGGATTGCTGGACAAAAAGATCGTGGCCCTGATCGAGGTCACGCGCGCGCGCAAGGCACATGCCGATGCCGAGAAACGCTATGACGAGATCGTGACGCAGGCCGAGTTGGAGCGGGCCGAGGCCTATTCCGAGACCTTGAAGGAACTGGCGACCCTGCGCCAGAATTTGCGGGCCAGTCAGGACCAGCTCAACCGCACGGTATTGCAAAGCCCGATGCGCGGCGTGGTCAACAATCTGAATGTGACGACGATTGGCGGCGTGGTGCGCCCCGGCGAGGAGATACTGGAGATCATTCCGCTCGATGAGGAGATGTTTGTCGAGGCGCGGGTCGAGCCGCGCAACATCGCCAATATACGGCGCGGACAGGAGGCAACGATCAAGCTGACGGCCTATGATTACACCATTTATGGCACCTTGAAGGGGCGGGTCGATTTCATTTCCGCCGATACGTTCAAGGATGAGCGGGCGCGCGATCCCGATGGCGATCCGCATTACAAGGTGTCGTTGCGGGTGGATATGAGCGCGCTCACCCCCCGGCAGGCGGGGATCGAGATCAGGCCCGGCATGCAGGCCGAGGTGGAATTGCACACCGGCGAAAAGACCGTGCTGCAATATCTGTTGAAGCCGCTCTACAAGAGCCAGCAGGCGCTGCGCGAGCCGTAAAGCACGTTGCCTCTGATCGGGGTCATATCCCCCGGCCCCCGCGCCGGGGTCTCTGCGCTGCCTCGGAGAGGTCCTGGGCCAAGCCCGGGACGGGTGTGGTTTCGATGGGGCGCGACACGCCGCAGGGGCAGGGCAATGGGCATGAAAAAAGCGGCGATGGCACGAGGCCACGCCGCCTTTTTTGTTTCGTGCCTGGCTCAGCCTTCGGCGGGTTTCGGCGCGGCGGCGGCCACTGCCGGCTTGGGCGCGGTCTTGTTGCCGGTCAGGGGATCGTCCTGACGCTGCACCGAGCCTTCGAAATGCGCGCCGCTCTCGATGGCGATGGTCTTGTGGATGATGTCGCCTTCGACACGGGCGGTCGAGGTCAGGCGCACCTTGAGGCCACGCACACGGCCCACGATGCGGCCATTGATGACCACATCATCGGCGATCACTTCACCCTTGATGGTGGCGCCTTCGCCCACGGTCAGCAGATGGGCGCGGATGTCACCCTCGATCGAGCCCTCGACCTGAATGTCGCCAGTGGTCTTGAGGTTGCCGGTCACGTGCAGGTCCGAGGACAGCACCGAGGCAGGCGGCTTGGCCTTGGGGGCCGAGGCCTTGAATTCCGTATTCAGCGCGTCAGGCCGCGCCGAATCGAGCCGGTTCTCGGAGGCAGCCGGTTTGGCCTCTGCGGGCTTTTGCGCGGGTTCGTTGATTTTGCTCTTAGAAAACATTGTTTGCAGCCTTGATGTATATCATGGGGTTGACGGACTTGTCGCCGACGCGGACTTCGTAGTGTAGATGTGTGCCCGTAGAACGTCCAGAGTTGCCCATATCACCAATCCGTTCCCCGCGCGAGACCCTTTGCCCGACGTTGACACGGATTTGCGACAGATGCGCGTAGCGGGTTTCGATCCCGAAGGCGTGCTGGATCTTGATCAGGCGGCCATAGCCCGAGAGCCAGCCCGCGTGGGTGACGACGCCATCGGCTGTGGCATAGATCGGGGTGCCGTGCGGGGCGGCGAAATCGGTGCCCTGGTGCATCCGGCCCCAGCGCATGCCATAGCCCGAGGTGTAACGGAACGCGCTTTTTACAGGCAGGGCGAAGGGCGCTTTTTGCGCGGCGATGCGGTAGAGGTTCAGTTCATCCATGCGGCCCAGGATGCGGTTGGCGCGTTCGGCGTCCACCGAGGGTTCCTGGCCCTTGGTCGAAAAGGAGAGCGGCGTCAGCGGGCCGCCCTGACCTGAATAGCCCCGACGCACGGTCTGGAGCAGGTTGTCGGTATTGAGGCCCGCGGCGCGGAACATCTTGTCGAGCGGTTCGACCGAAATGGCCATGGCGTCTTCTAGCTGGCTGAAGATCTGGTCGTTCTGATCCTTGAGCAGTTCGAGTTCCAGCGCCATTTCCTCGGCCTTGAGCAGCGCGTCCTGGGCATTGGCAATGGTTGTGTCGCGCTCTTGCGCCGCGTCCTCTAGGGCTGCGGTCAGGAAATCGAGCGTGGCATCGGTGCCAGCCTCGGTGCCGGAGCCGACCCCGACGTCGCCCCCCGATTGTATCGACAGGGCCAGTTGTTCCGCCTCTTTGCGGGCATTCTCGCGCTCGGCCATGGTGCGGCGAAGCGTGGCCTGGATCACCTCGATGCCGGTTTCCAGCTCCCGGCGGCGGGTTTCAGAGGCCAGCAATTCGGATTGCATCAGCGAAATCTGTTCGAGGGCGGAAGAAAACCGCTCTTGCGCGGCAATCGCTTCTTGGGCGCGCTTGTCGCGCTCGGATGACAGCGCATTGAGGCGGTTTTCATAGGTGCGTTGATCGCGCTTGGCCTGTTCGCGGAAATTGCCCGCGCCGATATTGTCCATCACGAGGATGGAGGTGGCGATGATCGACCATGCGATGATGGCGGACGCCCCGAGAAAGGCGAAAAGCTGGGTAGAGGGGCGCAGGCGGATGAAGCGCGTGTCATTGTCGGATCGCAGAAAGACCCGGCGTTCAGGAAAATACCTCTCGAGGATCGCATGAATTCTTATCGCAAGTCTTGTTCTCACGCGCTCAAAGTCCCTGTTGCCCCAACCTTCGTCGCTTTGCGGTGCTCACTTTCTTTCAGGATTCCGCAATGAAACGTGATTAGCCAGCGTGCCGCCTCTGGGCAAGATTTTTGACCAATCTTGAGGCGGCTCTGGGCTGTTTCCCGCCCGAGCGGCGGAATTTCGCCGATAGCACAAGCCGGATTTCAACCGGTGATTGAGCCGCTTTCGGTGAGGGGCCAGTAAAAATCGGGCGGGATTCCGGCCTCGGCGCGCTTTTCCTCGTTGAAGGGCGGTTTCAGAGCACCGTGGAAGTAGCGGCGGACAAGCTCGTGAAAGGCGGTCTTGGGGTCGATGTCATGGCGACCGCAAAGAAAGTGAAACCACTTGGAGCCATAGGCGACGTGATGCACCTCTTCGGCATAGATCACGCGCATGGCGGCGACGGCGGCGGTCTCGCCCGCGCGCTCGAACACCTCGATCATGCCGGGGGTCACATCAAGACCGCGCGCCTCGAGCACCATGGGCACGACGGCGAGGCGACCCAGGAAATCCTGTGCGGTGTCTTCGGCGGCGCGCCACATGCCCGCATGGGCGGGCAGAGCGCCATAATGGCTGCCCATTGCCTCAAGACAGTCGCATATCATGTTGAAATGCTTGGATTCCTCGTCGGCGGACTTGACCCAGTCATCGTAAAAGCCAAGCGGCATGGGCGTGTCGGCAAAGCGCGCGATGATGTCCCAGTGCAGGTCAACGGCGTTGAGTTCGATATGGGCCACGGCATGCAGAAGGGCAATGCGTCCCTGCGTCGAGCCGGGGCGGCGACGGGGCACGTCGCGCGGGTCGCGCAACTCGGGCCGGTCCGGGCGAGCAGGGCGCGGGGGTGGCACCGCGTTGCCCAAGGGAAGGGCGCGCCCCTCGGCGCGGGCGGCAAACCACGTGGCGGCATGGGCGCGCGAGAGCGCCGTCTTGGCGCGGCCATCGCGGGTGGAGAGCACCGCGACGGCCATTTCTGTCAGGGTCAGCTCGCTCACAGCGCCTTGACCGCGTCCAGCACCTCTTCGGCGTGACCGGGCACCTTGACCTTGCGCCAGGCGCGGGCGATGCGCCCCTCCCCGTCGATCAGGAAGGTCGAGCGCTCGATGCCGAAGAACTTCTTGCCATACATGCTCTTTTCCTTCCAGACGCCAAAGTCTTCGCAGACCTGCGCGTGTTCGTCGGACAAAAGCGGCACGGTAAGGGCATGTTTGGATTGGAATTTTTCGTGGCTGGTGAGGCTGTCCTTGGAAATGCCCAGCACCGTCACCCCGGCGGCGTCGAACTGATCCTTGAGGCTGGAGAAGGCGACCGCCTCTTTGGTGCAGCCGGAGGTATCATCGCGCGGATAGAAAAACAGCACCACAGCGCCGGGACGCAGGGCCGAGAGCGTGACAGGATCGCCACCAGCGCGCGGCAGGGTGAAATCGGGGGCCATTTCAGATGTGTCAGGCATGGGGTATCCTCTGGGATGAAAAATTGTGAATTCCATATTAGGTCGCAAGGGACCAGAATAAAGCCACGAGGCAAAAGAGAGGCGCGGTCTGCGCCCGAACGGATAGGATGAGCACGCAGCCGACACAAGAGCAGGGCACGGCGGAAACGCCGGAGCCGCCAATCAAGACCACCAGGCGCGCCCGTAAGGGGCGTCGCCTGGTGCGTCATGTGATGCAGTTCGGTTTTTCCTGCGTGGTGCTGGTGGTTGTTCTGGGCCTTGGGGTGGCGATGAGCATCGGGGCAAACCTGCGCGCGCCCGATTGGGTGCAGGCGCGGATTGCCGCGCGGATTGATGCGAGCGTGCCGGGCTACGCCCTGCGGTTCGGCGAGATGTCATTGGTGGTGGGCGAGGATCTGGTGCCGCGCGTGGCGTTGCGCGATGTGGTTCTGGCCAATCTCGACGGTGTAACGCTGGTCACGCTGGGAACCCTCGCGGTGACGGTGGCACCGGCGCCGCTCTTGCGCGGCGAGGTGCAGCCCGAGGCGGTGCATCTGTCGGGCGCGCGGCTGGGGCTGCGGCGGCTGGCATCGGGCGAGTTTGCGATCATGTTCGAGGGGACGGGGCAGGGCGGCACCTTCAACGAGCAGCTGGATGCGCTCTTTGCCCGGCCGCAGCTGGATGCGCTGACGCGCGTGACGGCGGACAATCTCACGCTGCGCTATGAGGATGCCCGCGCGGGCCGTGCCTGGAGCGCGGATGGCGGACGGCTGGAGTTGGTGCGCGCGGGCAACGAGATCACCCTGCGCGGCGATGTGGCGCTGCTTGGTGCGCGCGATTACGCGACCACGCTGGCGGTGAATTACGCGGGGCGCATCGGCAGCAAGGCGGCAGAGTTTGGCGCCACGTTCGAGGATATGCCGGCGGGTGACATTGCCGGACAATCGCCGGCGCTGGCCTGGCTTGGGGCGTTGGAGGCGCCGATTTCGGGCGCGCTGCGTGCAGGGGTCGACGGCGAAGGCCGTCTTGGCCCGCTCAATGCCACGTTGCAGATTGGCGCGGGCGTGCTGCAGCCCACGCCCGCCACCGCCCCGATCAAGTTCCGCGCGGCGCGCAGTTATTTCACCTATGATCCGATGGCCCAGGAAATCCGCTTTACCGAATTGTCGGTGGATAGCGCCTGGGGTCAGGCGCGGGCCGAGGGCAGCGCGCGGCTTGTCGGCATGGAGGACGGATGGCCGCGCGAATTGCAGGCACAGATCCGGGTGAGCGACGTGGTAGCGGATCCTGCCGATCTCTATCCCGAACCGATCCGGCTTGAGAGCGCGCAGGTGGCGCTGCGGTTGCGGTTGGAGCCCTTTGTTCTGACCCTGGGCGAGTTGACCCTGAGCGATCAGGGCCGCTACCTGCGGGCGCGCGGCGAGGCGCGCGGGGGCGATGCGGGCTGGGATATTGCGCTGGAAGGCGAAATGGACGGGCTGGCGCCGGAGCGATTGATGGCGCTCTGGCCACGCGCGGCGCAGGCCAATGCGCGCGACTGGATCGAGCAGAACGTGGCCAAGGCCGATCTGCGGGACATTCAGTTTGCCTTGCGTCTTTTGCCCGAGCATCGCCCCGAGTTCTACCTTGGCTTCGATTTCTCGGATCTGGAAACCGTCTATGTGCGCGATGTGCCGCCCATCTCGGGGGCCTCTGGGCGGGCGTCGCTTTATGACAACCGCTTTGTGATCCATGCCGAACGAGGGCAAGTCATAGCGGATGAGGGCGGTGCGATCGACGTGTCGGGGACGAGTTTCATCATTCCCGATGTGCGGGTCAAGCAAAGCCCGGCAGAGGCGGTGATGCGGACCAAAAGCACGATCACGGCGGCGTTGTCGCTGCTGGATTCGCCGCCCTTCCGGTTTCTGCAAAAGGCCGGGCAGCCGGTGACGGTGGCGGATGGTCAGGCCGAACTGGCGGGGCAGTTGACGTTTCTGCTGAAGAAGCAACTGACGACGGAAGAGGTGGCCTTTGACGTGGCTGGCACGCTCAGCGACGTGCGCAGCGACCTGCTCATCAAGGGGCGGGTGCTGACAGCGGAGGCGCTGGCGGTCGAGGCGAGCAACACGCATCTGGAAATCGGCGGCGCGGCGCGGGTGGGCGACGTGCCGGTGCGCGGCAGTTGGGACATGGCGATTGGCGGCAATCCGCAGGGCGAGAGCCGGGTGCGCGGGCAGATCGAGCTGTCGCAGCGGTTTCTGGATGAGTTCGCCATTGATCTGCCACCGGGCAGCGTGACCGGCGCGGGGCAGGGGGTGATGGAAATCGGCTTTGCCAAGGGGCAGGCGCCGGAATTTGCGCTGACGTCCGATCTGGCGGGGGTGGGTTTGCGGCTGCCGCAGCTGGATTGGGCGCTGGGTGCGTCGCAGCTTGGGCGGCTCGATGTGACGGGCCGCTTGGGCGAAGTGCCCGAAATCACCGCGTTGGGTCTGAGTGGTGCGGGACTGGAGGCGCGCGGGCGGGTGAGCCTGAACGCTGGCGGCGGGTTGGACCGGGCCGAGTTCAGCCGGGTTACGCTGGGCGGTTGGCTCGATGCGCCGGTGGCGCTGGTCGGGCGTGGCGCGGGGGTCGCGCCGCGGGTCGAGGTGACGGGCGGTACGGTCGATCTACGGCAGATGTCTTTGGGAGATGCGGGCGATGGTGGCAGTGGTGGCAGTGGTGGTGCCGGTGTGCCGGTCGCCCTGCAATTGGAGCGGTTGCAGATTTCGGAGGGTTTCGCGCTCTCGGAATTTCGCGGCGATCTGGACACCACGGGCGGCATGAGCGGCAATTTCAGCGGGCTCTTGAACGGCATTGCCCCGGTGACAGGGCAGGTGGTGCCGATGGGCGGGCGCAGCGCATTCCGTATCCGGGCAGACGATGCGGGCGGTGTGCTCAAGGCGGCGGGACTGTTGCAACAGGCACGTGAGGGAACGCTGGAGCTGGTGCTGACGCCCGCGCCGGAGCCTGGAAGCTATGACGGCGTGTTGGGGATTGATCAGGTCCGCGTCAAGGAGGCCCCCGCTCTGGCGGCGCTCTTGAATACGGTGAGCATCGTCGGTCTGCTGGAGCAGTTTTCCGGGCAAGGGTTGCATTTTGGCCGGGTCGATGCGCGGTTTCGCCTGACGCCGGAGCGATTGATCCTGCTGGAAGGCAGCGCGGTCGGGGCATCCGTCGGGATTTCGATGGATGGATATTACCGTCTGGCCGACAAGCGGATGGACATGCAGGGCGTGGTTTCGCCGGTCTATCTGCTCAACGGGATCGGAGAGGCCTTTACCCGGCCCGGCGAGGGCCTTATCGGGATGAATTACACGCTCAAGGGCCCGTCATCGGATCCGGCGGTGTCGGTTAACCCGCTTTCGGCGTTGGCACCCGGCTTTCTGCGCGAGATGTTCCGGCGGCCTGCGCCCACGGTGGGCACAGGGCGGGCGGCCACCTCGGGGCAGGTCGAGAGGCCCGCTGCGCGCGAGGCGCAGGACATTCACCAAAGACAGGACAGATGAAGCTATCGGATTTCGACTTTGACTTGCCGGAGGCGTTGATTGCCACGCGTCCCGCAAGACCCCGGCGCGCGGCGCGGTTGCTGGTGGCGGAAGGTGATGCGATCACCGATGCGGGGGTGGCTGATCTGGGGCGGTGGCTGCGGCCCGGTGATCGGCTGGTGCTGAATGACACACGGGTGATCCCGGCGCGGCTGAGCGGGCTACGCCATCGGTCAGGGGCGCAGGGGGACACCGCGGCCAGGATCGAGGTCACCTTGCTGGAGCCGGGGACGCAGGGCACCTGGGGCGCGCTGATCAAGCCGCTCAAGAAGATAAACGAGGGCGAGGAAATCGTGTTCTCCGACCGGTTGTCGGCGGTGCTCGAGGCCAAGGACGAGGGGCAGGGGCGGTTGCGCTTCAACCTCAAGGGCGACGATTTCGATGCGGCGCTGGCCGAGGCGGGGGCGATGCCGCTGCCGCCCTATATCGCCGCACGCCGTCCGGCGGATGAGCAGGACAAGGTCGATTATCAAACCGTCTGGGCGCGGGCGCCGGGGGCGGTGGCGGCCCCCACCGCATCGTTGCATTTCGACGAGGCGCTCCTGGCGGAACTGGCGGCGATGGGCGTGGGGTTCACCCATGTCACGCTGCATGTGGGGGCGGGCACGTTCCTGCCGGTCAAGGTCGAGGATGTGACCTCGCACAAGATGCATGCCGAATGGGGCGAAGTGAGCCCCGAGGCCGCCGCAGAGATTGCCGCCACGCGCGCGGCGGGGGGGCGGATCATTCCGGTGGGCACCACCGCGCTGCGCCTGATCGAAACGGCGGCACGGGCCACGGGCGAGATTGCAGCCTGGTCGGGGGATACGGATATTTTTATCTATCCGGGGTTCGAGTTCCGCGTGACCGACGCCCTGATGACCAATTTCCATCTGCCGAAATCGACGCTGATGATGCTGGTCTCTGCCCTGATGGGGCAGGACACGATCCGGCAAATCTATGCGCATGCGGTGGCGGAGGGATATCGCTTTTTCTCTTACGGGGATGCCTCGCTGTTGATCCCCGCGGCAAAGCCTGACAGGCAGGGCGCGCAAGGGACAGAGTAAGTCGCCTTTGGGGTGCCTCCTGGTGATGCATCTGTTAGGCTGATCCCGAAGAACAAGGAGAGCGCGATGTTACAGGTGCTGTCGGGGGCATGGGCCCTCTTGCTGGGCATGATGCTGTTGCAGGTGGGCAATGGCATGCAGGGCACGCTTCTGGGGGTGCGCGGCGCGCTCGAAGGGTTCTCGACCTACGAGATGTCGGTGGTCATGTCGTCCTATTTCGTGGGCTTTCTGTTCGGCTCGCGCATGGCGCCCGAGATGATCCGCCGGGTCGGGCATGTGCGGGTCTTTGCCGCGCTCGGGTCGATGATTTCGGCGGTTCTGATCCTTTATCCCACGATTACAGAGCCTTGGGCCTGGTCGATTGGCCGCGTTTTGATCGGCTTCTGTTTCTCGGGCGTTTATGTGACCGCCGAAAGCTGGCTGAACAATTCCGCCACCAATGCCACGCGAGGCAAGGCGCTGTCGCTCTACATGATCGTGCAGATGATCGGGATCGTGTCGGCGCAGGGTCTGATGGTGCTGGCGGATCCGTCGGGCTATGTGCTCTTCGTCATCCCGTCGGTTCTGGTGTCGCTGGCCTTTGCGCCCATTCTGCTCTCGGTCAGCCCGACCCCCGCCTTTGGCACGACCAAGCCACTGTCGCTGCGTCAGATCATGAAGATTTCGCCGCTGGGCTGTGTGGGGATGCTGTTGACGGGCGGCGTTTTTGCCGCGCAATTCGGCATGGCGGCGGTCTACGGCGCCGAAGCGGGGCTGAGCGTCGGGCAGATCTCGGCCTTTGTGGCGTCATTCTACGTGGCCGCCGTTGTGGCGCAATACCCGCTCGGGTGGCTGTCGGACCGGATGGATCGACGCAAGCTGATTGCTGCGGTGTCCCTGGGGACTGGCATCGGGGCGGTGATCGGCATGATGCTGGGCGATAATTTCTGGTTCCTGATGCTTGCGGCCTTTATCGTCGGGGGCACGTCGAACCCGCTCTATTCGCTGCTGATTGCCTATACCAACGACTTTCTTGCGCATGAGGATATGGCGGCGGCGGCGGGCGGCATGGTATTCATCAACGGGCTAGGGGCCATCGCGGGGCCGCTCATGGTGGGTTGGATGATGGGGGTCATGGGGCCGGGGGGATACTTCCTCTATATTGCGCTGCTGATGTTCGCGATGGTGGCCTATGCGATTTATCGCATGACGCAGCGCAAGGCCCCGACAGTGCGCGAAACCGACCGCTACATGCCGGTTTCGCCCAATGCATCGCCAATGGCGGTGGAATTTGCGCAAGAATATGCCATCGAGACCGCGCAAGACGCGAAAGAGGATTGAAAACGAAAAAATATGTCCCTTCTGTAGTATTATGTTACTCTGGAATGGGAGGAAATCCCGTTACCGTCATGGAAACGTCATAGGATATTGAGGAGTCCCCCTATGGTCACACCCGACGACGTGCTGCGGTTCTGGCTGGATGAAGTCGGACCGGAAGGGTGGTACAAGGCGTCAGAGACGCTGGATGCGCAAGTACGGCAGCAGTTTCTGGCAGCATGGGAGAATGCCCGAGAGGGGGCCTATGGCCTCTGGCTGACCTATCCGAGCGGCATGTTGGCCTATGTGATCCTGACCGATCAATTTCCGCGCAATATGTTCCGGAACGATGCCCGCGCCTTTGCCACCGATCAACAGGCACTGGCGGCGGGCAAGGTGGCGATCAATCGCGGCTGGGACCTGCGGATCGACGAGCCGGCGCGGCAGTTCTTTTACCTGCCGCTCATGCATTCCGAGAACCTCTGCGATCAGGAACGCTGCGTGCGCCTGATGTGCGAGCGGATGCCAGAGCATGGCGAGCAGAACCTGACGCATGCGCGGGCGCATCGCGAGGTGATCCGGCAGTTTGGCCGCTTTCCCTATCGCAACGCAGCGCTGGCGCGGCCCTCCACCGCATCGGAACGGGCGTTCGAGGCCGGGGGCGGCTATGGCGGCACCCTGCGGCGGATCATGCAGGCGGCGTGATCAGCGACCAAGTCCTGCGTTCCGAATTGCTGAAAAGACACGTCTGACGATTGTTTGTTCAATCAGTCAATCATGTCGCGTTGCGATTTTGCGAAAAATAGTTTAATGGCAAACTAAATTTGGAAAACGGAGGGCCACATGGCGTCGACTACCTATGACATGATCGTAATCGGGGCGGGTCCGGGGGGCTATGTGGCTGCGATCCGGGGCGCGCAACTGGGCCTCAAGGTGGCCATTGTCGAGCGCGAGCACATGGGGGGCATCTGTCTCAACTGGGGTTGTATCCCGACTAAGGCGATGCTGCGGTCGTCCGAGGTGTTTCACCTGATGCACCGCGCCAAGGAATTCGGGCTCAAGGCCGATGGAATCGGCTATGATCTGGATGCTGTGGTCAAGCGCTCGCGCGGGGTGGCCAAGCAATTGAGCGGCGGTGTTGCCCACCTGATGAAGAAGAACAAGGTCACGGTGGTGATGGGCGAGGCGACATTGCCCGCCAAGGGGAAGGTCAGCGTCAAGACCGACAAAGGAGTCGAGGAGCTTGAGTCCAAGCACATCATTCTGGCCACAGGTGCCCGGGCGCGCGAATTGCCGGGGCTTGAGGCGGATGGCGATCTGGTCTGGACCTACAAGCACGCGCTGATGCCGTCCCGGATGCCCAAGAAACTCTTGGTGATCGGATCGGGCGCCATCGGCATCGAATTCGCCAGCTTCTACAACACGCTCGGGGCCGAGACGACCGTGGTCGAGGTGATGGAGCGTATTCTGCCGGTCGAGGATGCCGAGATTTCCGCCTTTGCCAAGAAGGCGTTTACCAAGCAGAAGATGAAGATCATGGAAAAGGCCATGGTCAAGCAGTTGGATCGGGGCAAGGGCAAAGTCACCGCGCATATCGAGGTAGGGGGCAAGGTCGAGCAGCAAGAGTTTGACACGGTCATCTCTGCCGTGGGCATCGTGGGCAATGTCGAGGGGCTGGGCCTTGAGGCGCTGGGCGTCAAGATCGACCGCACCCATGTGGTGACGGATGAATATTGCCGCACCGGCGTGGACGGTCTCTATGCCATCGGCGATATCGCGGGCGCGCCCTGGCTGGCGCACAAGGCCAGCCATGAGGGCGTGATGGTGGCCGAGTTGATCGCGGGCGGGCATCCGCACCCCGTCAAGCCCGAGAGCATCGCGGGCTGCACCTATTGCCACCCGCAAGTCGCGAGCGTGGGCCTGACCGAGGCCAAGGCCAAGGAAAAGGGCTATGCCGTCAAGGTTGGCCGGTTCCCGTTCATCGGGAATGGCAAGGCGATTGCGCTGGGCGAGCCGGAGGGCATGATCAAGACGGTGTTCGATGCCAAGACGGGCGAACTCTTGGGTGCGCATATGGTGGGCGCCGAGGTGACGGAACTGATCCAGGGCTATGTGGTGGGGCGCCAGTTGGAGACCACCGAAGAAGACCTGATGAACACGGTGTTCCCGCATCCCACGCTGAGCGAGATGATGCACGAAAGCGTGCTTGATGCCTATGACCGGGTGATTCACATCTGAGGGATTGGCGCGCCCGAATCAGGGCGCGTCGTTGAAGCGCCACCGTGCGCGTCGGGGGACGCGCACCGCAAGCATGGGCTTGAGCAGGCCCATGCGAAAGCGGGTGAGGTCAAGCGCCTCATGCACCCCCACGGTTTCCTCGCCATCCAGTCGCGTCTTGACCGCAGAGCGGCTGTAGAAGGGCGCGTCGAGCATGGGTTTCACCTGATGCGGCTGATATCCGGCGTCGGCGCGGGTGTCGCGGGACACTTGCCACAGGCTGCGCCGCATCTTCACCTTGGGTGGCAAAGCGATGTCCTGCGCCTGTCCGTCCACGTCGAAATGCACCGCCGTGGCGAGCGCGGAGCCATCCATCCGCACCGCATCGTAAAAGCAGGTGGAGCCGCCGCGCACCGGATAACGCCCCCAGGTCCAGTATCTGAAATCCTGTTCCAGAGCGCGGGTGCCGAAATTGGCGTCGAAATAGCCATGCCCCCGCCATTGCCAGCCGGGTGCGTCGAGATCAACCTCGATGGTCGAGGTGGGGCCAAAGGGTCGCCAGATATGGGTGCCTTCGGGGGTAAGGGGCAATTCCATCTGTGTCAGCGCCGAGGGTGTCACGGTGATGCGTCCGCGTACCCGGGAAATGAGCGGGGGCGAGGAGATTTCGTTGATCTCGATGATCAGGCGATCATTCTCCCACCGCATGGACGAGGGGCCGACGGTCAGGCAATCGCGGGTCTGGCGCAGGGCCGAGGTACCCCGGTCGGTCATGGTAAAACGTCCGCCGGGCCCGTAGGTGGCGACGTTGATACAGACATGGTTGGCCGGATTGCGCCGGCCTGACCATGCATACCACGGCGAGAACACCGAACCGATGAACCCGATCACGCTGACCGCGCGCCCGCCATCGTCGCTGAGCCCGTCGACATACCACCAGGCATAGCCGTTGGGCGGCACGTCTAGGTCGAAATTCGGTCGTTCAAGATCGCCTCGGCCGCGTGCCGGGCGGAGAGCGTGGCCATCGGCACCCCCGCCCCCGGATGGGCCCCGCCCCCCGCGAGGTAGAGGCCCCGGATGGGGGTGCGTGCCGTGGGCCGTTTGAGCCCCGCTGTCATGCCGTGCGGGCTCTGCCCGTAGAGCGACCCGAGAGAGGCGGGGAACATCCGGTCGAACCGCGCCGGTGTCGTCAGCGCCCCCTCGCCGGGTATGGGATTGAAGCGCAGTCCAAAAGCCGCGAGGGTCTGAAAGGTCCGGGTGTGGCATGAGGCGAAATCCTCGGCTGTTTGGGTGAGGCCATCAAGCGGTGGCGCGTTGAGAATGATCTCGAACCGCTCGCGCTGGGGCGGAGGTTCGGGCAGGCCGCGATCCTGAGCGCAGACATAGATCGTGGGGTCGCGCGGGCAGCGCCCGGCGTCGAGATCGTCGAATTCGCTGCGGGCGTCGGCGGCGAAAAAGACGTTGTGATGTGCCAGGTCGGAACCTGAGGGCGTGGCGGCAAAGGCCCAGACCTGCGCCGAGAGACTGCGTGGCAGTTTCATCGTCTGGGTGGCGACCGCCGTCGCGGCAGGTCCGAGCGCGCCTGAGGCAAGGGCGCGGGGGTCGCCGTTGAAAACCAAATATTCGGCCGCGAGTCGGGTGCCGTCGGCAAGGGTAACACCGCGCACCTGCCCGCCTTCGGTCTCGATCCGCGTGACATGGGTGCCGTAGTGGAAATGCGCGCCCTTGGCACTGGCGAGGGTTGCCAGGCTCTGTGCCAGGCGGTGCATGCCGCCACGCACCACCCAGACGCCCGCCGCCTCGGCCTGCCAGATCAGCGACAGGAGCGCCGGGGACTGATAGGGCGAGCCGCCGACATAGGTGGCGTAACGGCCAAAGAGCTGTCGCAGGCGGGGATCGTCGAACTGGCGCGCGAGGCTTTGTGCGAGGGTCGAGAGCGGCGCCATTGCGCGGATCAGCGCTGGTTGCCGGAGCGCGGTTGCGGCGAGGGCCAGAGAGGAGGGGGCGGCGGCCTGCATCATCGGGGCATCGAAGGCCGCGAAAAGGCGGCGCGCGCGGGCACAAAAGCTGGTGAATTGCCGGGCGGCACAGTCACCCGCAAACGTATGGATCGCGGCACGGCTCCGGGCTTCGTCGGCAAAGAGGTCAAGGCTGCTGCCATCGGGCCAGAAATGGCGGGCGAGGATGGTTTGGGGCACCAGCTCAACATGATCCTCGAGCCGCGCACCGACGCTGGCAAAGAGCGTGTCGAACACGCCGCGCATCGTAAGGACCGTGGGGCCGGCGTCGACCGGGCCTGCATCCGAAGGCAGGGCACGCATCTTGCCGCCGGGGCCCGCGTGCCGTTCCAGCACCGTGACGGCTAGCCCTGCATGGGCAAGGCGCAGTGCTGTGGCCAGCCCCGCGATCCCGGCGCCGACGATCACAGCCCTGTCACGCGGTTCCAGAGGGGGCGTGTCCGATTTCATAACGCGATTGTTGACTCGCGCGGGCAATGTGTCCAGTATGATTTACACGTGATGTGTCAGAATGTTGATGCATCCCTCGAAAAAGGAGCGGCCATGCCCATCGAGACCCGCATTGAGGCGGCCATTGCGCAGGCGATTGCGCGGGGGCAGGCGGGGCAGACCCCGGCGCGATTGGCGGACGCCCTCGATTATGCCACCAGCCCAGGCGGCGCGCGTATTCGCCCGACGATTCTGATGTCTGTGGCGATGGCCTGCGGTGATGACCGGCCCGAGTTGAGCGATGCCGCCGCCGCCGCGCTGGAGATCATGCATTGCGCGAGCCTCGTGCATGACGATCTGCCCTGTTTCGACGATGCGGATTTGCGGCGGGGCAAGGCTTCGGTGCATCGCGCCTATTCCGAGCCGCTGGCGGTGCTGACCGGGGATGCGCTCATCATCATGGCATTCGAGATTCTCGCCCGTGTGGCGGATAGCGATGCGGCGCGCGCCAATGCGCTGATCCTCGCGCTGGCGCGGCGGAGCGGTATGCCGAACGGGATCTGCGCGGGCCAGGGCTGGGA
The DNA here is from genome assembly GCF_027019125.1 of Roseovarius sp. GTDB lineage: Bacteria > Pseudomonadota > Alphaproteobacteria > Rhodobacterales > Rhodobacteraceae > Roseovarius. The sequence goes on from NZ_JALUXE010000030.1 coordinate 327,101, forward strand.
GAGTGAGCCGACGGTTGATCTGGAGGCCTATCACCGCTCCAAGACCGGCGCGCTCTTTATCGCGGCCACGCAGATGGGGGCCATTGCGGCGGGACACGAGCCTGAGCCGTGGTATGAATTGGGGGCGCGCATCGGGGCGGCGTTCCAGGTGGCGGACGATCTGCGGGATGCGCTGCTCGATGCCGAAACCTTGGGCAAGCCGGTGGGGCAGGATGATCTGCACGGGCGGCCCAATGCGGTGTCGCAATTGGGGGTGGCCGGTGCCGTGACGCGGCTCAAGGATATTCTGGCGGGGGCGATTGCCTCTATCCCGTCCTGCCCCGGCGAGGCGCGGCTGGCCAAGATGGTGCAGATGCAGGCCGAGCGCATCATTTCCGTGCTGCCTGCGCGCATGCGGGCCTGACATGGCCGTGGCGGGCGATCTGCCCGAGCACCCGTCGCGATCGCGCGGTGGCTGGCTGACGCGGTTGATTGCCAATCCACGGTTTCAGCGATGGGCCAGCGGCTTTCCCCTGACGCGCGGCATTGCGCGGCGCGATGGGGCCGAGATTTTCGATATAGTCCAAGGGTTTGTGCAGTCACAGGTGCTCGCTGCGCTGGTTGAGCTTGGTCTCTTGCATCACTTGATCGACGGGCCGGAGGCCCCTGCGGTCCTGGCCCGGCGGGTTGGTCTGGCCGAGGATCGCATGGCGATTTTGCTTCAGGCGGGGGCGGCGCTTGGCCTGCTGCGCCGGCGGCGCGATGGGCGCTTTGCGCTGGCGCGCAAGGGGGCGGCAATTCTGGGCGTGCCTGGGTTGGAGGCGATGATCCGGCATCACCGCGCCTTTTACGCCGACATGGCCGATCCCGTGGCGCTCTTGCGCGGTGAGCAGGAAACCGAACTGGCGCGGTTCTGGCCCTATGTCTTTGGCGCGGCGACCGAAATGGAGCCGGAAGTGGCGCGCCGCTACTCGGATCTCATGGCGCAATCGCAGGGATTGGTGGCGCAGGATGTGTTGCGGATGGTGTCGTTCAGGGAGACGCGGCATCTGCTGGACATCGGAGGGGGCAGCGGTGCGTTTTTATCGGCGGTTGCGGAGCGCTATCCGGATGTTCGCTTGACGCTGTTCGATCTGCCCGAGGTGATCCCTTCGGCTCGACTGCGGTTGTCGGAGGCGGGGTTGAATGCGCGGTTGACGCTATCTCCGGGCTCTTTCCGGAGTGATCCGTTGCCGGAGGGGGCCGATACGGTTTCGCTCATCCGGGTGCTATACGACCATGACGACGCCACGGTGACGGCGCTTTTGGCCAAGGTCCATACCGCCTTGCCCGCCGGTGGGCGGCTGGTCGTGGCAGAGCCGATGGCCGGGGGCGCACGCCCCGAACGCGCGGGCGACGTCTATTTTGCCTTTTATACCATGGCGATGGGCACGGGGCGCGCACGCTCTGCGGCGCGCATTGCCGAGATGTGCCGCGGGGCGGGGTTTACCAATGTCCGCATCCCGCACAGCCCGCGCCCCTTCGTTACCAGCGCGCTGAGCTGTGTAAAGGGTGCGTGACGAAAATAAGTCTGACAGTGTAAAGAAAGATTGACACATTAGCCTGTCCCGCTACACTTACAGGTAAGGGGAATCCAGAATCTGACACCGTCAGACAACGGACAGGAGGCCGCCATCGAAACCCGCGCCGTTCATCTCAGGGGACCAGAGGACCTCTCGGTTGACAGTCTGACGCTCAAGGCGCCGGGGGTGGGGGATTTGGTGGTCGATGTCGCCCATTCGGGCATTTCCACGGGCACCGAAAAGCTGTTCTGGTCGGGGCAGATGCCGCCGTTTCCCGGTATGGGTTATCCGCTGGTGCCCGGTTACGAGGCCGCTGGCGAGGTGGTCGAGGCCGGAGCCGGCACAGGATACAAGCCGGGCGATCATGTGTTCGTGCCCGGTGCGGATTGCTACGAAGGGGCCTTTGGCCTCTTTGGCGGGGCCTCGGCACGGCTTGTGACCAAGGCGTCACGCGTCTGTCGCATTGATGCAGGTTTCGGGGCCGAAGGCGCGCTCTTGGCCTTGGCGGCGACGGCGCGACACGCGATGGCGGGGCTGGACAAGGCCGTGCCCGATCTCATCGTGGGGCATGGCGTTTTGGGCCGGTTGCTGGCGCGACTGACGCTTGCGGCGGGTGCTCCGGCGCCAACCGTCTGGGAAACGCAAGCCGGGCGCAGCATGGGCGCGCAGGGCTATCCGGTGATCCATCCCGACAATGACACGCGCCGCGATTACCACGCGATTTACGATGCTTCGGGCGATCCCGCGATCCTGAACACGCTGATTGGCCGTCTGGCCAAGGGCGGCGAAGTGGTGCTGGCGGGGTTCTATCCGCAGGCGCTCAGCTTTGCCTTTCCCATGGCGTTCATGAAGGAGGCGCGGCTGCGCGTAGCGGCGGAATGGGTCCATGACGACCTGACCGCGACCCGCGCGCTGGTGGAATCGGGCGCGCTCAGCCTGGGCGGCCTGATCACGCATCAGGCATCCGCCAAGACCGCGCCGCAGGCCTATCGGACCGCATTCAGCGATCCTGATTGCCTGAAAATGATACTCAACTGGAAGGACGCAGCATGAAGGACGACGTGCCGAATCTCAAGGAGTTCGACCGCCGGCTGCGTGACGAGGCGCAGCAAGAGCCGACGCTCGAAATTCCTCAGGGCGAACCCAAGTCCACGACGCAGATCATCGCGATCTACGGCAAGGGCGGTATCGGCAAATCTTTCACGCTGGCAAATCTGAGCCACATGATGGCAGAGATGGGCAAGCGTGTGCTGCTCATCGGATGCGATCCCAAATCCGACACCACGAGCCTGCTTTTCGGCGGCAAGGCGTGCCCCACGATCATCGAGACATCGACCAAGAAGAACCTCGCCGGTGAGCCGGTCAAGATCGGGGATGTGTGTTTCAAGCGCGGTGGCGTCTTTGCGATGGAACTGGGCGGGCCGGAAGTGGGCCGGGGCTGTGGCGGTCGCGGGATCATCCACGGCTTCGAGCTGTTGGAAAAGCTCGGGTTTCACGATTGGGATTTCGACTATGTCCTGCTGGATTTTCTCGGCGATGTGGTGTGTGGCGGCTTTGGCCTGCCGATTGCGCGGGACATGGCGCAAAAGGTCATTCTGGTGGCCTCGAACGACCTGCAATCGCTCTATGTGGCCAACAACGTGTGTTCTGCGGTCGAGTATTTCCGCAAGCTGGGCGGCAATGTGGGCGTCGCGGGTCTGGTCGTGAACAAGGATGACCATTCCGGCGAGGCGCAGGCCTTTGCCAAATCGGTCAACATTCCCATTCTGGCCGCCATCCCGCAGGATGACGACCTGCGCAAGAAATCCGCCAATTACCAGATTGTCGGCACAGCGGCGAGCCAATGGGGAGATCTCTTCGCGCAATTGGCAGAGGCGGTGTCTGTGGCGCCTCCGGTGCGGCCCAATCCGCTCGATCAGGATGGGCTGCTCGGGCTTTTCGATAGCAAGGACACGGGCGGCGACATCGTGCTGGAGCCGGCCACGGACGCGGACATGCGCGGCAAATACGCGGCGCCCAAGGCCTCGTTGGAGGTGGTTTATGACGATGCGTGATGAACCCCGCCACGAGACATTGGTCGAGGTGCAGCGGCTTTTGGCGCGGGCGCGGCCCGAACAGGTGCGCCGGCTTCTCGACGATATTCGGGACGCAGGCGCAATGTCGGACCGAGATGAGCGCGCATCCCCCCAAAGGCGGGTGTCATGAGCGATGAGGTCACATATGACGGGGCCGCAGAGGCCCGCGTGATCACTGGCCCCGCTGTTGATACCGCGCCCGATATGGCCGGTGGTTGCCACTCCGGTAGCGAGATGGAAAAGGCCGCGCGCATGGCCGGGCAATCCGAATTGCTCGACCAATACGCCCGCGATTATCCCAAGGGGCCGCATGACCAGCCGCAGAGCATGTGCCCGGCCTTTGGATCCTTGCGCGTGGGCCTGCGGATGAAGCGCGTGGCGACGGTGCTCTCGGGGTCTGCCTGCTGCGTCTATGGCCTGACTTTTGTATCGCATTTCTACGGGGCGCGCCGTTCGGTGGGCTATGTGCCGTTCAGTTCCGAAACGCTTGTGACCGGCAAACTCTTTGAGGACATTCGCGAGAGCGTGCATGAGATGGCGGACCCGGACCGGTTCGACGCCATTGTCGTGACCAACCTCTGCGTGCCGACCGCGAGCGGTGTACCGCTGCGCCTGCTGCCCTCCGAAATCAACGGGGTGCGGATCGTGGGCATCGACGTACCCGGGTTCGGTATTCCCACCCATGCCGAGGCCAAGGATGTGCTGGCCGGAGCGATGCTGAACTACGCCCGCAAGGAAGTGATGGCGGGCCCGGTTGCGGCCCCTGCGGGCGGCAAGTCTGATCGCCCCACCGTGACCATGCTGGGCGAGATGTTTCCGGCGGACCCGATGATGATCGGCGCGATGCTGGCCCCCATGGGCCTTGCTGCTGGTCCGGTTGTGCCCTGCCGCGAGTGGCGCGAGCTTTATGCCGCGCTCGATTGCGGGGCGGTGGCAGCGATCCATCCCTTCTATACCGCTGCAATCCGCGAGTTCGAGGCCGCAGGCCGCCCCGTCGTGGGGTCGGCCCCTGTGGGCCATGACGGCACCGCCGACTGGCTTGTCGGGATCGGCGATGCCTTTGGTCTGTCCGCAGACCGGGTGGCCGCTGCGCAGAATGCGTTTTTGCCCGCTATCAAGGGCGCGCTGGCGAATGCGCCGATCAAGGGCACGATCACGCTGTCGGGCTATGAAGGCAGCGAGCTTTTGGTGGCGCGTCTCTTGATCGAGAGCGGGGCCAATGTGCCCTATGTCGGCACCGCCTGTCCGAAAACCCCGTGGTCGGCGGCGGATGCAGACTGGCTGTCGTCCAAGGGTGTCAAGGTCAAGTTCCGCGCATCGCTCGAAGACGACTGCGCGGCTATGGAGGCGGTCAATCCCGATCTCGCCATAGGCACCACGCCTGTGGTGCAAAAGGCCAAGTCCAAGGGCATCCCTTCGCTCTATTTCACCAACCTCATCTCTGCTCGGCCCTTGATGGGCCCGGCGGGGGCGGGGAGCCTTGCCGAGGTGGTCAATGCCGCCATGGGCAACAAGGCCCGGATGGACAGTATGCGCGAGTTCTTCGCCGGGGTGGGCGAGGGCGACACGGCGGGCATCTGGGAAGGCAGCCCAAATCTGCGCCCTGATTTTCGCGCGCAGCATCAGAAGAAGCTCGACAAGCAGGCGCGGGCCGCCAAAGCGCAGGAGATGATCTGATGCTCATTCAGGATCATGATCGCGCGGGCGGATATTGGGGGGCGGTCTACGCCTTTTGCGCGGTCAAGGGATTGCAGGTGGTGATCGACGGGCCGGTCGGCTGTGAGAACCTGCCGGTGACATCGGTGCTGCATTACACCGACGCGCTGCCGCCCCATGAGTTGCCCATCGTGGTGACGGGGCTGGGCGAGAGTGAAATGGGATCGGGCACCGAAGAGGCGATGAAGCGCGCCTGGGGCACGCTGGACCCCGCACTGCCTGCGGTGGTTGTGACCGGCTCGATTGCCGAGATGATCGGCGGTGGTGTGACGCCGCAAGGCACAAATATTCAACGCTTTTTGCCGCGCACCATTGACGAGGATCAATGGCAGTCGGCGGACCGGGCGATGACGTGGATCTTCACGGAATTCGGCATGACCAAGGGGCGGATGCCCCCCGAAAAGCCGCGCGAAGAAGGCAGCGCGCCGCGCGTCAATATCCTTGGGCCGATGTATGGCACGTTCAACATGCCGTCGGACCTGCACGAGATCCGACGTCTGGTCGAGGGGATCGGGGCCGAGGTCAATATGGTGATGCCGCTCGGGGCGCACCTGGCCGAGATGCGCAATCTGGTCAATGCCGACGCCAATATCGTGATGTATCGCGAATTCGGTCGCGGTTTGGCCGAGGTTCTGGGCAAGCCCTATCTGCAGGCGCCCATCGGGGTCGAGAGCACGACGTTGTTCCTGCGCAAGCTGGGCGAGATGCTGGGCCTCGACCCCGAACCGTTCATCGCACGCGAGAAGCACTCGACGCTCAAACCGGTGTGGGATCTGTGGCGGTCGGTGACTCAGGATTTCTTTGCCACGGCGAATTTCGGGATCGTGGCGAATGAGACCTATGCGCGCGGTATCCGGCATTACCTCGAGGGCGATCTTGGCCTGCCCTGCGCCTTTGCGGTGGCGCGCTGTGCGGGTCGCAAGACCAATAACGAAGAGGTGCGCAGCCTCGTGCATACCAAGCGCCCGCTGATCCTGATGGGGTCGATCAACGAGAAGATCTATCTCGCCGAGACGCGCGCGGGATTTGGGCCGCAGCCGGTGTTTCTGCCCATGAGCTTTCCGGGGGCGGCCATCCGGCGCGCCACGGGGACGCCGGTGATGGGCTATGCGGGGGCGACATGGCTCTTGCAGGAGGTGTGCAACGGGCTCTTTGATGCGCTCTTTCACATCCTGCCCCTGGCGACCGAGATGGACGCGACCCATGCGACGCCCACCCCCTTGCGCCGGGATTTTCCGTGGGATGCCGACGCCGCCCGAGAGTTGGAGCGGATCGTTGCGGAACATCCGGTGCTGACGCGGATTTCTGCGGCCAAGACTTTGCGCGACGCCGCCGAGGATGCGGCGCTGCGGCAGGGCGATGAACGGGTCGTGCTGCAAACCGTTCAAGCGATTTCCCCCCGTATGACCGGGGTTCCAGTTCGAGAGGAGGACTGAGACGATGACTGACATGACATCAAACCCGCCCCGCGCGCGCAGCCGACAGGCGCGGCGCCGTGGTCTGGAATTTCAGCTCTATTTTGCTCTGATTTTTGCGTTGGCCCTGCCTGTCGCCACACTGCGCTGGATGCGCGAGGTGGCGCAGTATCGCACGCTCGATCTGCGTGGCCCCCTGGCGCGTGCCTGGGCCGAGGCGGATCGCACGACGCCACTGATTTTCTCGGCCTGACAAGGGCCGGGATCACGAGCTGCCTGTCCCACGTTGGGGCGGACAGAACCCTGCGGGGCCATGCCGGCCTCGAAGGACCCGGTCGCGGGGTACGCGACGTCAGCATAACGTTCCGGAGGAAAGTTCATGGCTGATAAATCTGATCTGTCGTTCACAGGTCTCACAGACGAGCAGGCTCAAGAGCTGCATTCCGTCTATATGAGCGGCCTTTGGCTGTTCACGGCGATTGCAGTGGTTGCACATATCGCAACCTTCATCTGGTTCCCGTGGTTCTGAGGAAAGGGGTAAGACATGGCAAAGTTCTACAAGATCTGGCTCATCTTCGACCCCCGCCGCGTTTTCGTGGCGCAGGGCGCGTTCCTGTTTCTTCTGGCCGCGATGATCCATCTCGTGCTGCTCAGCACCGACGGTTTCAACTGGTTTGAAATCGCCGCTGCCAAGTATGGTCAGTGATTTCACTGCCCCAATGATCGCTGCGGGCGGGGACAACGCCGCCCGCGGCTACCTAACGAAACGAAACGGCTGAGCGGGCACCCGCGACGGCCGGACAGCGCGGGGACCACGAGATGGCTTTGCTCAGTTTTGAAAGAAAGTACCGTGTCCGCGGAGGAACGCTGATTGGCGGCGATCTGTTCGATTTTTGGGTCGGGCCCTTCTATGTCGGCTTCTTCGGGGTCACGACCGCATTTTTCGCAGCCCTTGGCACGATCCTGATTTTCTGGGGAGCGTCGCAGCAAGGGACGTTCAACCCATGGCTCATCAACATCGCGCCGCCCGACCTGAGTTACGGTCTGGGCCTGGCACCGCTGATGGAGGGGGGATTGTGGCAAATCATCACCTTCTGCGCCACCGGGGCCTTTATCAGCTGGGCGCTGCGCGAGGTGGAAATCTGTCGCAAACTGGGGATGGGCTATCATGTGCCCTTTGCCTTCAGCTTCGCGATCCTGGCCTACATGACGCTGGTGATCTTTCGCCCGCTGCTGATGGGGGCCTGGGGGCACGGGTTTCCCTACGGGATCTTCAGTCACCTCGATTGGGTCTCGAACACCGGCTACGCCTATCTGCACTTCCATTACAATCCGGCGCATATGCTGGCGGTGACGCTGTTTTTTACCACCACCTTTGCTCTGGCACTGCATGGCGGCCTGATCCTGTCGGCGGCCAACCCCGAGAAGGGCGAAGAAATGAAGACGCCCGATCACGAGGATACCTTCTTTCGCGACTTCATTGGCTATTCGGTGGGCACGCTGGGCATCCACCGCGTCGGATTCCTTCTGGCGATCAATGCGGTTTTCTTTTCGGCGGTCTGTATCATCATTTCCGGCCCGGTCTGGACCAAGGGCTGGCCCGAGTGGTGGAACTGGTGGCTCGACCTGCCGATCTGGCCCTCTCAGGTAGGGATGTGAACCATGATTGAATATCAGAACATTTTCACCCAGGTGCAGGTGCAGGGCACGCCCGAGATGGGCATGGACGACACCGGCGGGCGGCTGATGTCCGAACGCGCCGGCAAGCCCTTCTTCTCTACCCTCGTCGGCTGGCTTGGCAACGCGCAGATCGGACCGATCAACCTCGGCATGCTGGGTGTGGTCAGCATGATCAGCGGTTTCATGTGGTTCTTTATCGTCGGTCTCAACATGCTGGCGCAGGTGGGCTGGTCCTTGCCCGAGTTCCTGCGGCAACTCTTCTGGCTGTCGCTGGAGCCGCCGGGACCGGAGCATGGGCTGTCGATGCCGCCGCTCAATGATGGTGGCTGGTATATCATCGCCTCGTTCTTTCTCTTGGTGGCGGTCTGTGCGTGGTGGCTGCGGACCTATCAGCTGGCCGCAAGCCACAAGATGGGCAAGCATGTCGCCTGGGCCTTTGCCTCTGCCATCTGGCTCTTTCTGGTGCTGGGCCTCTTCCGGCCGATCCTGATGGGGTCCTGGTCCGAGGCGGTGCCCTACGGTATCTTCCCGCATCTTGACTGGACCACGGCCTTCTCGATCCGCTACGGCAACCTCTACTACAACCCGTTCCACTGTCTTTCGATCGTGTTCCTTTATGGTTCGGTGCTGCTCTTTGCGATGCACGGGGCGACCATTCTGGCTGTGACCCGCTTTGGCGGCGACCGCGAGTTGGAACAGATCGTGGATCGCGGCACGGCGTCCGAGCGCGCCGCCCTCTTCTGGCGCTGGACCATGGGGTTCAATGCGACGATGGAGGGGATTCACCGCTGGGCCTGGTGGTTTGCGGTTCTCACCCCGATCACGGGTGGTATCGGCATCCTGCTCACCGGCACGGTCGTGGACAACTGGTTCATCTGGGCGCAAGAGCACAATTTCGCGCCGATGTATGACGGGTCTTACGGCTACGAGGCTTATGGCTCGTACGAGGCCTTCATCGGAAAAGGAGAGTGAGCCATGTTTCCCAAATGGTTTGACAAATGGAACCGTGACAACCCGACCAATGTCTTTGGTCCGGCGGTCGCCATCAGCGCAGTGGGCGGCGCGGTCTTTGTCGCGGCTCTTCTGGTGACATGGGGCCAGCCCTATGCCACCGAGAGCCTCCAGACCGGCCCGCGCGGCACGGGCATGTCGGTGCCCGAGTTCAAGCTGGATCTGGCCAAGCCCGATCCGTCGATCGAGAGCTTCCTTGCCTCGACCTCGGCACCGGTGGTGCCGCGGGGCGGCGAGCAGACCGCCGGCGAGGCACGTGAAAACGTGCCGCCAGGGCTTGAGGGGCTGACGGTCGAGAACTACGATCGGCTGTTGGCGGCGATGCGTGTCTGGACCGGGATTCCCGATCTCTTCGAGAGCCCGGACAATTACCAGACCGCTGTTGGCCATGTGATGATCGGCATGACCCAGAACCTCAACGAGGAATGGTCGGGCCACGTCAATGCCAACAAGGAGGTGGGTGTAACCTGTTACACCTGTCACCGTGGTCAGCCGGTGCCCTCGGATATCTGGTTCAAGATCAGCCCGGTCAACGAGTCCGTCGAAGGCTGGTCGGCCAATCAGAACCGGGTGACAGTGCAGTCGCAATACACCTCGCTGCCTTCGGATGCGCTCGAGAAATACCTGCTCGATGGCGAGAGCATCAAGGTGCATGATCTCGAATCCCGTGTGGCGGGCGTGCCGGGCACGGACGGGTATCCGGGCATTCAGCAGGCCGAACGGACCTATTCGCTGATGAACTATGTGGCGAATTCGCTCGGGGTGAACTGTGTGTTCTGTCACAATTCCCGCGCCTTTTATGACGGGGCGCAGGTCACACCGCAGTGGGGCACGGAGATCCTGGGTATCGAAATGGTGCTGGAGTTGAACAACACCTATCTCGTACCGCTCGAAGGTCTCTTGCCCGAGAACCGGCTGGGGCCGGTCTATGCCGACGCGCCCAAGGCCGCCTGCAAGACCTGCCACAAGGGCTATCAGCAGCCCCTGCAAGGCACCAATGTGATCGGCGACTGGCCGGAACTGGCCACCACCAGCGGCACGCCGGATTACAGCAACTGACCAGGCATGGGGGCGTCCTGAGGCGCCCCCGATGCCCCCATGCCGCCCCTCGTGCGGGTGGCATCAGCGCCACCGGGGAGGAGGCCGCCATGACCCACACCAGACCCAACACACCGCTTCTGGACCGCATTGCCGGCCCGTCTGACCTGCGCCAGATGCCGGATCGGCAATTGGCCGCCCTGGCCGATGAATTGCGCGCCGAAGTGATTTCCGCCGTGTCGGAAACCGGCGGGCATCTGGGCTCATCCCTCGGCGTGGTCGAGTTGACGGTGGCCATTCACGCGGTGTTCAGCACGCCGATGGACAAGCTGATCTGGGACGTGGGCCACCAATGCTATCCCCACAAGATTTTGACGGGTCGCCGCGACCGTATCCGCACCCTGCGGCAAAAGGATGGGCTCTCGGGCTTTACCAAGCGCAGCGAGTCGATCTACGACCCCTTTGGTGCCGCCCATTCCTCGACTTCGATCAGTGCCGCGCTTGGCTTTGCCGTGGGGCGGGACATGGGGCAGGCGACCGGCGATGCGATTGCCGTGATCGGAGACGGTTCGATCAGTGCGGGCATGGCCTATGAGGCGCTGAACAACGCCGGGGCCGAGGGGCGGCGGCTTTTCGTCATTCTCAACGACAATGAAATGAGCATCGCACCTCCCGTGGGGGCGATGTCGTCTTATCTCAGCCGCATGTATGCGAGCGAGCCTCTGGCGCGCATGGCCTCCCTTGCCGAAGGGTTCGAGGCCGCGCTGCCCACGCCGCTGCGCGAGAGTGCCAAGCGCGCGCGGCAACTGGTGACGGGGCTGACAGGCTCTGGCACGCTGTTTGAGGAACTGGGATTTCAGTATGTCGGCCCCATCGACGGGCATGACATGGGGCAGCTTCTCTCGGTGCTGCGTGCCGCGCGCACCCGGGCCACGGGGCCGGTTCTGATCCATGTCTGCACGGTCAAGGGCAAGGGCTATGCCCCGGCCGAGGGGGCGGCGGACAAGGGGCATGGTGTGTCGAAATTCGACCCCGCCACCGGCGCACAGGCCAAATCCAAGCCCGGCGCGCCATCCTATACCGGCGTTTTCGGTCAGGCCCTTGTCACCGAGGCCGCGCGCGATGATCGCATTGTTGCCGTGACCGCCGCGATGCCCGATGGCACCGGGCTGACCAGGATGGCCGAACGCTTTCCGGCGCGGGTGTTCGATGTGGGCATTGCTGAACAGCATGCCGTGACCTTTGCCGCCGGGATGGCGGCGAGTGGCCTCAAACCGTTTTGCGCGATCTATTCCACCTTCCTGCAACGTGCCTATGATCAGGTGGTGCATGACGTGGCGCTGCAGGGTTTGCCGGTACGCTTTGCCATCGACCGCGCGGGGCTGGTGGGGGCCGATGGGGCCACCCATGCGGGGGCCTTCGACATCGGCTATCTTGGAAATCTGCCGGGGATGACCGTGATGGCCGCTGCCGATGAAGCGGAGCTTGTCCATATGGTCGCCACCGCCGCCGCCCATGATGCAGGCCCAATCGCGTTCCGCTATCCGCGCGGGTCTGGCACCGGCGTTGCCCTGCCGGAACGGGGCAAGCCTCTGGCCATCGGCAAGGGGCGTGTGATCGAGGAGGGCTCGGATGTGGCGGTCCTCAGCTTTGGCGCGCATCTTTTTGAATGTCAGGTCGCGGCCGATATGGTGGCGGATGACGGGATCACTGTGACCGTGGCCGATGCCCGCTTTGCCAAGCCGCTCGATACCGATCTCTTGATGCAGTTGGTCAGCCATCACCGGGCCTTGATCACCGTTGAGCAGGGGGCGATGGGGGGCTTTGGTAGCATCGTCCTGCACGAGCTGGCCCGGCGTGGTGCCTTTGACAAGGGGCTGATCCTGCGCACGCTCTGTCTGCCGGACCGTTTCATAGATCAGGCAGAGCCTGCGGATATGTATGCCGATGCCGGTCTCTCAGCCACGGATATTGCCTTTGCGATACGTGCCGCCCTGGCCGGGCGGGCCGAAGTGGTCCCGTTGCGTCAGATCCTCTGAGGCTACTGCGCAGGTGGCCGCGTCACGGTCTGGAGATAGGCCCAGACATCGTGTGCCTTCTGCACATCGCGCAGTTGATAGGCCATCTTGCCGCGCGCCTGCGGGTCATCGAGGTAGTTGCGCAGATAGGCCGTGGCATCGCGAACGTAGACCACGAAATCCTCTTCGTTCCAGCGCAGGCCGGATTTTCCGGCTGCAACCATTGAGGTGGAATAGTTGAAGCCCGGCACGCTGCCCGCGTGCCGCCCGATCACGCCATAGAGATTGGGGCCGGTGCGCCCGCCCCGAACGACCGGCGTTTCGGTCTCATCAATGATCGAATGACAGGCACGGCAATCCTTGAAGATCATTTCGCCGCGCTTGGCATCGGCCGCCTGTGCCGGTGCCCCGAGGCTCGCAAGCCCAAGCATCAGGATCGCGCATCGGTTGAACATCGTTATACCTCCTCGCCTCCACTTCCCCTGTATTAGGTGGGTGGTCTTGAGGTTCGGTCAATCAGGGTGACGGGCGGATCACGTGGTTGTCACCGCCCGTGTGCCGGTATGATTACGCAACCGCATGCGCGAGCGCGCATTGCTTCCACAAAACGGTCAGCGCCCGCACCAGATGGTCGAGATCGGCGTCCGAATGCAGCGGGCCGGGGGTGAAGCGCAGGCGCTCCGTGCCTTTGGGTACCGTCGGATAGTTGATGGGCTGCACATAGATGCCATAGTCGCGCATGAGGATATCGGCCAGCATCCGGCATTTGACCGGGTCCTTGATCATCACCGGGATGATGTGGCTGTCGTTTGCCATGTGCGGGATGCCGGCGCGGTCCAGAAGCGACCGCAGCCGCGCCACCTGTGCCCGCTGTGCCTGCCGCTCGTCCTGTGACGTCTTGAGATGCCGGATGCTGGCCGTTGCCGCCGCGGCCACTGCCGGGGGCAGGGCGGTGGTAAAGATGAAGCCACTGGCAAATGAGCGGATGAAATCGCACATCGCGGCAGAGCCGGTGACATAGCCGCCCATGCAGCCATAGGCCTTGCCCAATGTGCCCTCGATCAGGGTGATGCGATCCGCCAGGCCGCGTTCTTCTGACACGCCACCGCCGCGTGGCCCGTAGAGGCCCACGGCATGCACCTCGTCGAGATAGGTCATGGCACCGTGCTTTTCGGCCACTTCGACGATCTCTTCCATCGGGCTGATGTCGCCATCCATCGAGTAGACGCTCTCAAAGGCCACGATCTTGGGGGCGTTGGCGGGCAGGACGCTCAGCTTGCGGTCCAGGTCCTCGGGGTCGTTATGCCGCCAGATCACCTTTTTCGCGCGGCTGTGGCGGATGCCTTCGATCATGCTGGCGTGGTTCAACTCGTCCGAGAGGATCACCGCATCGGGCAGGCGCGCGCCGAGGGTCGAGAGAGCGGCCCAGTTCGAGACATAACCAGAGGTAAAGAGCAGCGCCGACTCCTTGCCATGCAGATCGGCCAGCTCCCGCTCCAGCACCAGATGGTGATGGGCGGTGCCGGAAATGTTGCGCGTGCCGCCCGCACCCGTGCCGCAGGCGTCGATCGCGTCTTTCATCGCTTGCCGGACGGCGGGATGCTGACCCATGCCGAGGTAGTCGTTGGAACACCAGACCGTGACTTCTTCGGGGGTCTGCGCATCATGGCTCCTCGCCTTGGGAAAGGCGCCGCATTGCCGCTCCAGTTCCGCGAAAATGCGATAGTTGCCTTCCTTTTTCAGCGCATCCAGCTGTGCGGTGAACATGGCATCAAAATCCATGATGTCCCTCCGGTCTTGATTTTTCAGGTGTTGGTTTGGGCGCGGGCAGCATCCAGCGCCAGAGTTTTGCATCCGGCAATGGCAGCACCATCAACCAGTGTTCGAGAAGCGCCAGCGCCGTGATCGCCGCCAGCAGGGCAAAGCCAACCGCCGCGCCGGGCGTCGGCGCGGACCACAGCCGCTCGAGCCAGCAGGCGACGGCAAAGCTGAGCGCCGAGACCGAAACCGGAAAGAACCAGCCCACCGGGGCCACGCGGAAATGGCTCGCGAGATGCGCCAATTGCGCGGGCAGGAATTCGGTGTTGATCTTGGGCACGCCGAAATAGAGGTTCAGCTTGGCGCTGATGCGGGCAAAATAGAGCACGCTGAAGGTCCAGAGCCCTACGGTGTTGACCGCCTCGGCTGCATAGAGCCAGAGCAGGATCAGCACGCCGGTCAGCAGCATTTCATGGTAGGCAATCGTGCCCCAGGCGCGGATGAACCGTTCCCATCCGACGACATGCGCGGGGCAGGGGCGCTGGTTGGGGCCGGTGATGGCCCCCGTGAGAAAGCTGAGCTCGATCCAGCCCCAGATCGCCAGTGCCGCCAGGAACGCGCCACAGGCCGCGCCGGTTCCTGTCTGTCCCAAGGTGGCCTCATAGCCCCAGATGCCAAGCGCCAGCACCGGCAGCGCCATCAGCACGGCCCGGCGTCGTGCCGCCGCCCCCCGCCGCTCGCAGAGGCGCACGACGAGCAGGATGGCCCCGGTGGCGAACCACCAGAGAAAAACCGCCATCAACGCTGCGATCCAGGGGCTACTCACGTCTGTCCTTTCATCTGGCCTCAAATACCTCGGGGGGTGTGGGAGGCTGGCCCCCCACTTGGGTCAATAGGCCGGTTCCATCCGGGTCGAGACGGGCAGGGCGTGCTTTTTCGCCGGAATGGTGTAGAGCCCGACAAAGGCCGCCGCCGCGCGCATCTGTGCGCCCAGCGACCGCAAGCGCCCGGTCACGCCACCCTCGGCGCGGGCCTCTGCGAGGTCGGCATTTGCCTTTTGCAGTCGCACCAGCCCGGCTTGCCAGCGCGGGTGGTCGATGTCGAGGGTGATCGGGAAAATCTGGCGGCTGAGCGCGCTGGTCTTGGTAAAGACCTCATGCGCATACCAATCCGGATCGACGCCCAGCGCGTTGTGGAACGCGGGGCGTTGGTGGTCGCGCACATACATCGTGGCGTAAACGGCGGTCAGGAAGAACTTGATCCAGAGGACATTCTTGCCAGAGGTCAGCTTGGGGTCGGTCTTCATCAGAAGCGCAAAGGCTTCGCCATGGCTGAACTCGTCGTTGCACCATTCCTGGAACCATTTGAAGATCGGGTGAAAGCGATGTTCGGGATGCGCCTCGAGATGGCGGAAAATCGTGATATAACGCGCATAGCCGATCTTCTCGCTGAGGTAAGTGGCGTAGTAGATGAACTTGGGCCGGAAATAGGTGTATTTCTTTTGCTGGGTCAGGAACCCGAGGTTCACAGCCACGCCCGCTTCGCGCAGCGCGTCGTTGATAAATCCCGCATGCCGCGCCTCGTCGCGTGCCATAAGCTGAAAGAGCTGGGTGATGTCCTTGTTGTTGCCGCGCCGTTTCATCTCCTTGTAGAGGACGCATCCCGAGAATTCCGCCGTGCAGGAGGAGACGAGAAAGTCGATGAACTCTTTCTTGAGTTTTGGCTCCATCCCCTCCCAATCGACATGATCCCAATCTTCGTTCTTCTTGAAATGGCCCTTGTTGGGGTCCGCCTCCATCTGCGCGATGAGCTTGTCCCAGTCCTCGCGCACCGAAGAGACGTCGATGGCATCCAATTCGTCGAAATCGGTGGTGTAAAAGCGCGGCGTGAGCAGGGTGTTCTGCATCGCGAGGTCGGTGGCGGCCTTGCTGTCGAATTTGGCATTCGCCTCCTGTATGGCGAGCCCCTCTTCGACGGTGGTGGCGTCGGCGGAATGTTTGACGGCGATATTCATAGCGTCACCTCATCGGAGAAGGAGAATTCACAGAGTTCCATCACCTCGAAATCCCCCGTCAGGCGGGTCCAGAGGCGTTCCAGCGCGCTCGCGCGGATGATCGTGGCTTCGCGGTCTTCGCGCACGACCATGCCGTAGGGGGCCATGATCTCGGGGCCGTGAACCTTGACGCTGTCGCCGGGATAGACGGTGGTGCCGTTGTTGAAGCGCACATGGGCGTGCAGGCTCTCGAAACAGTGGCTGATTTCGACCGTGCAGGGGGCGCGTTCAAATTCGCGTGTCAGAAGTCCCATGGTGGTGATCCTTTCCTAGCGGGTCAAAAGTTTGGTGAAGGCCATCGCATTGGTCTGGCCAAAGCCCATCAGATCCGCGCCCCATCCGGTCGAGGGGTCGTAGACCGAGAGGCGGCCATCCTTGCGGGCAATGATCGTCACGGGGCCGGTTAGGGCCACGCCATGCTTGGCGCGCTCGCGGTCGAGAACGCGGGACACGCCGGCGACAAAGCCACCCTCCTCTGGTGAGAGACTTGCAATCAGGGTGCCATTGGCATCAAGGATCGTGGCCGCGCCCCCCATGGTGCCGCTCAGGAACACATGACGTTCCAGCACGATCTCGCTCTCGGGCGGGGTGGCAACCAGCGGGGCATCGGTGAGGCGCGCATAAGTGACCAGCGCCAGTACCGCCAGCACCAGCCCCAGCATCGCGCGGATCATCACGCGCGGCACGAGATCGCGGTCTGGCGGGGCCTTGTATCGGGGGGCGCTTGTATCGGTCATCTTATCCGCTCCTGTTCACTCGGCCGCGATGGCGCGCTGCGGCGCGGTGCGGGCGATCTTGGGCGTGGCAACACGGGTTTCCGCCGCTTCGGCCAACAGATGCGCAACCTTGGCGGCCTCGGGGATGCAGCGCAGCGCAGGCTGGGTGCGGCGCATGACCCAGGGGCGCACATGCGGCCAGCACACAAGGTAGCTGAGCCGGGTGTCGCCCATCAGGTCGAGCGCGATGGTGCCGGTGCCGCCCTTGCCCAGCTTGAGGTCGGCGCGCCCGACCTGCGTGTAGGGCAGGTTGAGCGTGACGGTCAGTGCCGCCCCGATGCGCATGGCCACGCGGCGGTTGGTGATCGTGTAGACCGTGGCGCGCGCCTGAACATAGCCCACCAGCATGAGCATGAGGCAGACCACCCCGCCCATGATCACGAGCGGCAGGGCGGCGGCAAAGGCCGTGATGAGCGGCATCTGGTCCATCATGGTGATGAACCGCCAGACCGCGAGCACGACGAAATAGCCCGCCACCCACGGCAGGCTGAGCGCCTCGACACTCAACCGCCACCAGTTGGGGGCCCCCTGCCAGAGAATACGCTCGCCCTCGGGCGGAGTTTCGGGCAGGCCCCTTACGGGCTCAACGGCAAAATCGTCGTGGCTCATTGTCCTGGCTCCTTATCCCAGCTGCGGCTCTTGCCGGGCGTCGCTGGCATAAAGGGTGCCACCGCCGTAATAGCCGCTGATCTTGTCCTCTTCGAGCAGGGTCACTTGGCGCGGTGAGGCATGTTGCGGCACGCCGCCGAAATGCTTGCCAAAGATCGAACGGACATTGACGCGGTCGGACTTGATCCGGGTAAAGGTGATCGGCACCAGACGCTTGCCCTCGCCATGCGGCGCGGCCAGTTCGATTTCCAGATAGCGGACCAGTTGCTCGGGTTCGTCGATCCACATGTCGCTGATCTTGCCCACGATCTCGCCGTCACCCGCCACAACGGGCAGCCCGCGTGGATCGCGCCCTGCGGCCACCACGAAGTGCTCGGTCGCGGCCATCGGCACGATCTTGGGGTGCCCATGGCCATCCAGTTCCGGCACATCGCGGCGCGGCGCCCAAGACGCAGGGCCAACCCCGTCGGCCATCGGATCGCCGGTGGGGGCGAAAGGAAAGCCATTGCCCGCGGCGGTCTTTTCCAGCGCCAGATCGCTGCGGTCCGGGTTTTGCCCCGAGGGCACGGTCAATTCGCCCCGGCCATGCGGCAGTTTGAAGGTCTTGTCGCCGGGCAGCGGGAACAGCCCCTGGTTGGCCGACGGCCTGCCGTCGTCATCCTCGAGCGGATAGCCTTCGCGCATGTTTTCGCGCTGGATGTAAAAGATCAGCAGGGCAAAGAACCCGTAGAACAGCCAGAGCGAGAGGCTTGCGAGATCAAAATTTCCAAAGAACGGCTCGGTCATGTCAGTCTCCTTTCGAGCGATCGCAGGTCATGTGGGGAAATCGGCCAGCCCGATACGGCCGCCCCCGGATTGGCTTGTGCTGCCGGACTGCTTGAACCGCACCAGCGGGCCGAGCACGGCAAGGGTAATGAACAAAAGGGCAATTTCCCCGTGATAGACGACGGAATAGCCGGTGGCGGGGGTGCTCAGCGCCTCGCCCATCTGCCCCGAAAGGGCGAGATGATTGACGACGTCGCGCACACCACCGCCGATGGCAATCGAGAGACCCGCCGCCGTCGCTTGCGCCGCGCCCCAGGCCCCGAGCGCCAGGCCATTTCCGGTCATGCCGCTTGCGGCAAGGGTCATGGCGGCGGTCAGGGTCGAGACCGCGAAAAGCCCGCCGCCCAGGCCAATCAGGCCCGCCCCGGCGAAAAAGAGTGCAGGCGCCTGCATCGGCGCGGCAAAGATCACGGTCGAAAAGGCCGCGATCCCGATCAAGAGGCCGGTGCCCGCCATGCGGTAGGTATTGGCCCCTCGCAACAGTGCGCGGCCTGCAAATCCAAAGCCCAGCAGAGCGCCAATCGCCCAGATCGAGGTCAGCATCGTGGTGGAGGACACGGACAGCCCCAGCACCTCGCCGCCATAGGGTTCGAGCAGCACGTCCTGCATGTTGAAGGCCATGGTGCCAAGAAAGACCACCGCCAGAAGGCGCCCTGCGGTGCCCCCCGCCATCAGATCCTGCCAGGCCGCGCGGAATTCGGGGCGCGGGGCCGCACGCTCTTCGCGGCTCATCGGGTTGAGCTTTTCCTGTTTCCAGAGGGCCACAAGGTTCAGCAGGATGCCTGCCAACGCCGCCCCCTGAACCACGCGCACCAGCGTGAAGGGCGCGAAATCCCGCAAGAGCCAGCCAATGACGATGGCCGAAATCGCCATGCCCAGGAGGAACATGACGTAAAGCAGCGCCACGACCCGGGGGCGGGTCTCATCCGTGGCGCGGTCGCTCGCGAGGGCAAGACCGGCCGTCTGTGTCATGTGCAGGCCGAGGCCGGTCATGAGGAACGCCAGTGCCGCCAGCACCTCGCCCGCCCAGGTCGGCCCCACCTCTTGCTGGCCCGAAAGAACCAGGAGCGCGAAGGGCATGACCGCAAGGCCGCCCATCTGCCAGAGCGAGCCGAACCAGAGATAGGGAATACGTTTCCAACCCAGGGCCGAGCGGTGTGTGTCTGACCGGAACCCCATCAACGCCCGGAAGGGCGCAATCAGCACCGGCAGCGCGATCATGGCCGCAACCACAAGGGCCGGAACCGAAAGCTCGACGATCATCACCCGGTTCAGCGTGCCCAGCAGGAGCACCGTCGCCATCCCCACCGACACCTGAAAGAGCGACAGGCGCAGAAGCTGCCCGAGCGGCAGACCCTCGCTCGCCGCATCGGCAAAGGGCAGCCAGCGCGTGGTAAGCGCCATCAGCGGAGAGGGGCGGCGCGTGTTCATCTGTGAACCTCCATCGCCTGAGAGATGTAAAAGCCGGAGGTCACGCGGCCCAGCGGGCGCAGGCTGGCGGTGCTGCCGGCATAGCGCAGCGCCTGTTGCAGCCGTTTGGCGGAATGGGGCACCATGCTGGGCGAGCGGTCGGCGCGCGGGAAAAGCTTGCCCATGCGCCACATCGCCATGAGAAGCGGGGTGCGCGGGGCGACGGTAAAGATCACCGTGCCGGTGGTGCGTGCCGCCAGCGCATCTAGCGCGCGCGCGAGGTCCGCGTCCGTGTAATAGATCAGGCTGTCCATCGCGAGGACGTGATCAAACCGCCCAAGGGCGGGGTCGAGCATGTCACCGGCGTGCAAGCTGACCCGCGGCATGAGCGCGTCCGGCAAGCGCCGTCGCGCCACCTCGATGAGGGCAGGGGAGATATCCACCGCCATCACCTCGGCGCCGCGCGCCGCCAGTTCCGCCGTCATCTGCCCGGCACCGCAACCCGCATCGAGAACGCGAAGCCCGCGCATGTCCTGCGGCAGCCGCGCCAGCATCTGCGCGCGCATCCGGTCGCGTCCGAGCCGCACCGTCTGGCGGATCTTCGACACCGGCGCATCGCTTGTCAGCCGTTCCCAGACCTGGGTCGCGGTGCGGTCGAAATAGGTCTCGACCCGGTCGCGCGTCTGCGTCCAGTCATCTTGCGGTGCCCCAAGGGCCGGAGGTGCGCCGAAATCCCGCATCAATCGAACCCCAGCAGTTCAAAGATGTCTCGGTCTTCCATCGGTGAGGGGGCCAGGGGATCGGTGCCGTTCCAGAGATGCTGGGCAAGGCCCGTGTAGATGTCGCGTACCATCTGCACCTCGTCATCCAGATCCATCTCGAACAGAGTTTTCTTCTTGAGGCGCGAGCGGCGGATGGCGTCGATATCGGGCATATGGGCGATGCGGTTGAACCCCACCACATCGCAATAGCGGTCGACCTCGTTGGTCGCACGCGAGCGATTGGCCACGCAGCCCGCCAGCCGCACCTTGTAGTTCGCGGATTTGGCCTGCACGGCGGCGATGATCCGGTTCATCGCATAAATGCTGTCGAAATCATTGGCGGTGACGATCAGGGCGCGGTCGGCGTGCTGCAAAGGTGCCGCAAAGCCACCGCAGACCACGTCGCC
This sequence comes from Roseovarius sp., assembly GCF_027019125.1. Taxonomy (GTDB): domain Bacteria; phylum Pseudomonadota; class Alphaproteobacteria; order Rhodobacterales; family Rhodobacteraceae; genus Roseovarius. Next base: position 348,194 of record NZ_JALUXE010000030.1, read on the forward strand.
CAGCACGTCGAAGATCACCACATCGGCATCATCGAGCATATGATGCTGTTTCAAGAGCTTGACCGTCTGGCCCACCACATAGCCGCCACATCCGGTCCCGGCAGGGGGGCCACCGGCCTCGACGCATTTCACGCCGCCCCAGCCCTCGGTCACGAAATCCTCGGGGCGCAACTCCTCGGCATGGAAATCCACGCTCTTGAGTATGTCGATCACCGTCGGCTGCAACTGGCCGGTGAGGGTAAAGGTGCTGTCATGCTTGGGATCACACCCGATCTGCAACACGCGTTTGCCCATGGCGGCAAAGGCCGCCGAGAGGTTGGACGAGGTGGTCGATTTGCCGATGCCGCCCTTGCCATAGACCGAGAACACCTTGGCGCCTTCGATCTTCATATCGGCGTCCTGATGCACTTGCACCGATCCCTCGCCGTCCTGTCCCCTCAGGTTGGGAATGTCGTCGCGCGGGCTCATATGGTCCTCCAATCGGCTTGTGCCGTGATCTTGTGTTTCATCTGGCGAAAAATACCTCGGGGGTGTGGGGGCTGGCCCCCACTCCGGCAGAGGTCACACTCGAAAAGCCTGGTCATTCTGCCGCCACCCCTTCCATTCGATCCTCCATCGCCGCCGCTGCGGATTGGAGTGCTGCAAGGGTCGCGGCATCTGTTTGCCAATAGGCGCGGTCATGTGCCTCCAGCAGACGGTTGGCCATGCGCGACGAGGCCACCGGGTTGAGATCGCTCAACCGTTTGCGCATCGCCTCATCAAGCACGAAGGTTTCGGAAATCCGCTGATAGATCCAAGGCTCCACCTGTCCGGTGGTGGCCGACCAGCCCATCGTATTGGTCACATGCGCCTCGATCTGGCGCACGCCTTCGGCCCCGTGGCGCAAGAGGCCTTCGTGGAATTTCGGGTTGAGCGAGCGGGCACGGGTTTCAAGCGCCACCTGATCGGCGAGTGTGCGCACGGTGCCTGTGCCGCGCGTGGTGTCGGAGATGTAGATCGCGGCCTCCTGGCCGCCGCGCGCCCGGCGCACGGCGCGGGAAATCCCGCCCAGCGTGTCGAAATAATGGTCCACGGTGGTGACACCGAGTTCGACCGACTCGAGGTTCTGATACGCCACCTCGACCCGTTCCAGCGCCGCCTGCAAAAGCGCGCTTTGCGCCGTGGCCTTGCCGTTGACGCCGTAGGCAAAGCCCTTGCGCGCCTGATAGGCGTCGGCCAGCTCATCCTCATCGTCAAAGGCAGAGCTGTCGACCAACTGATTGACGTTCGAGCCATAGGCGCCCTCGGCATTCGAGAACACCCGCAGTGCCGCCGTTTCCAGATCGCAGCCTGTTTTGGCCATCTGTGCGCGGACATGGGCGCGGATATAGTTCATCTCGTCGGGCTCATCGGCGCCGGCTGCCACCAGCGCCGCCTCGGCCAGCATCCGCACCTGCAAGGGAAGCAGGTCGCGGAAAATGCCCGAGAGCGTCATCATCACGTCGATGCGCGGGCGGCCCAGCACCTCGAGCGGGATCAGGTCCGCACCTGAGAGGCGGCCGAAGGAGTCGAACCGCGGCTTGGCCCCCATCAGCGCCAATGCCTGTGCCATGGGCGCGCCGTCCGATTTGATATTGTCCGACCCCCAGAGCACGAGAGCCACCGAACGCGGCAGGCTCTTGTGGGTTTCCAGCAGGCGTGCCGCCTGACGCGCGCCATCGCGGCAGGCGAATTCGGTGGGCATGCGGAAGGGATCAAAGGCATGGATATTGCGCCCTGTGGGCAGGATATCGGCCGAGCGGATCAGGTCGCCGCCGGGCACGGGCGGGGTGAAGCGCCCGCCCAGGGCGCGCAAGAGCGCCGCAATCTCGGTTTCCTGTTGCAAGAGGGTATCCACCCGCGCCCGTGTTTCGGCATCGCTGCCGTCCATGATCTCGAGATATCCGGCGCGCGCCTCGGCGCTCATGGGACGACCCAGCACATGCAGGCCTTCGGGGATCAGCGCATCCTCGGTTTCCAGCAGTTTGAGCCAGAGTGTGTCGGGGTCGCGCCCGGCCATGTCGACCGTCACGGCCTGCTCGGCGATCAGGGCGCGCAATTCCTCGCGCTCGGGCGCGTCGCCCGCCATTTCACGCCAGCGCTTGAGGCTGTCCTTGAGTTCCGCGAGCCCCTTGTAGAGGCCCGAGGCGGCCAAGGGCGGCGTCAGATGCGTCACCGTCACAGCCCCTGTGCGGCGCTTGGCCAGACTCGCCTCGGAGGGGTTGTTGGAGGGGTAGAGATAGACATTGGGCATGTCGCCAATCAGCCGGTCCGGCCAGCAGGCTGCCCCCGGTCCGGCCTGTTTGCCCGGCATGAATTCCAGCGCGCCGTGCATCCCGAAATGCAAGAGCACATCGGCCTGAAAGCCGGTCTTGAGCCAGAGGTAGAATTGCGTGAACGCATGGGTCGGGGCAAATCCGCGCTCGAACAATAGGCGCATCGGGTCGCCCTCGTAGCCAAAGGCCGGTTGCAGCCCGACAAAGACATTGCCGAACTCGGCGCCGAGGATGAACACCCCGCGCCCGTCCGATTGCACCTTGCCCGGGGCTGCGCCCCATTGCGCCTCGATCTCGCGCAGCCAGGGCGTGCCTGCCACAATGTCATCGGCGCTGACATGCGCGGCGATATTGGCCTCTTGCCCGTATTGGCGGGCGCTCCCTTCTAGAACCGCGCGGCGCAGGTCTTCGACCGTTGCGGGCGGGGTCAGGTCATAGCCGCGCGCGGCCATGGCATGCAGCATGTTGTGCAGCGATTGAAAGACATCGAGATAGGCCGCCGTACCCGCCGCCCCGGCATTGGGCGGAAAGCCGAAGAGCACAATGCCCACGCGGCGCGTCGCCACCTCTTGCCGGCGCAGATGCGCCAGCCGCGCGACCCGCGCCGCCAGAATGTCGATCCGCTCGGGGCAGGGGGCCATCGCCTTGGCCCCGCCGCCGGTGCAGCGGCGCGCGCAGCCGTCGCAGGCCGTATCGCCATGACGCCCGGCAAAGACCGTGGGGTTCGTGGCACCGTCGATTTCGGGCAGGGCCACCAGCATGGTTGTTTCGATCGGTCCCAGCCCGCCCGCCGATCCGGCCCATTGGGCAAGGGTCTGAAATTCGAGCGGATGGGCGGCGACGTAAGGAACGTCAAGGCGGCTCAGAACATCGACTGCGGCTGCGCTGTCATTATACGCGGGGCCGCCCACGAGGCTGAAGCCGGTCAGCGATACCAGCGTATCGACACGTCCCTCGAAGAACCGCTCGACCGCCGGGCGGCCATCAAGCCCCGACGCAAAGGCCGGGATCACCTTGAGGCCGCGCGCCTCGAACGCCCGGATCACCGCGTCATAATGCGCGTGATCTCCCGAGAGGACATAGCTTCGCATGACCAAGAGGCCGACCGTGCCCGTTGCCTCGTGGGGTGCGGGCAGGCGGGTGAGGTCGGTCGTGATCCGCTCGGGCAGGTCGGGATGGTAGAGACCCACCTCGGGGTAATCCTGCGGGGCGGGGGCGCGCAGCGCGCGAAAGCGGGCCTCGTGGCCATAGCGCGACATCAGGAACCGCAGCATGGCCTCGATGTTGTCGTCCGAGGTGCCGAGCCAGTATTGCATGACAAGGAACCATGCGCGCAGGTCCTGCGCCTTGCCGGGGATATATTTCAGGATGCGCGGCAGGCGACGCAGCATCTTCATCTTCTTCTCGCCAGACTCCGCCGACGGCTTGTCGGTGCCGCGCAGGCGCTTGATCAGCTTGCGCGCACCGGTTTCGGGGGCGGCCATGTCGAGCGTGCCCATGCGGGTCAGTTTCACGATCTGGGCATCGGCGATGATGCCGATCATCGCGTCACAGTGATCGCGCCGTGCGCGCAGGTCCGGCAAGATCGCGCGGATGTGATCTTCGAGAAAAAGCAGGCTTATGAGGATCAGGTCGCCGCGCGCGATATCGGCGCGGGCGGCGTCGAGTGCCGTTGGATTCTCGCCCCATTCGGCGGCGGCATGGACCTTGAGCGTGAGGCCGGGAAATTCCGCCGCCATCCTCTCGGCCACCCGCGCGCAGGCCCCTGCCGCATGGGCATCCAGCGTGAGGATCACGACGCGGTAAGGGGCTGTCGCGGCCGGGGGGATCACGTCATCGCGCATAATGGGCCTTTGCCTCGTAAAGCGTGTCGATGCCGATTTCGTTCAGCCCCCTTTGCGAGGCGAAAATCTCGGTGTTGCGCCGGGCCTTGCCGCGCACGAAGAAGGGGATCTTCTTCAACTCGCGCTCGGCGTCGGCCAGCCAGACCAGAACGTCGCCGGGCTTGGCCGGTGCATTTGCAGGGGCCGGAGGCTCTGCGATGTCCTTGGCGGCGTCCCTCGCCACATGCTGCCCGCCATGGTGGCTGGCACCTGCGGCGTCGTGGAATTCGAAATCGTCGCGGAACATATGCAAGAGGTGCTCTTCGAGCCCCATCACCAGCGGGTGCACCCAAGTATCAAAGATTACATTGGCCCCCTCGATCCCCATCTGCGGGGAATAGCGGGCCGGGAAATCCTGAACATGCACAGGCGCAGAGATCACGGCGCAGGGGATACCCAGCCGTTTGCCGATCATCCGCTCCATCTGGGTGCCGAGGATCATTTCGGGGGCGGCGGCCTCGATCGCGGCCTCAACCTCGAGATAGTCGTCGGTGATCAGCGCCTCGAGCCGGTAGGTCTTGGCCAGTGCCCGCAGGGGCCGCGCCATTTCGCGGTTGTAGCAGCCAAGGCCGACCACCTCGAACCCCATCTCGTCACGGGCGATGCGGGCAGCGGCGGCGGCATGGGTGCCATCGCCAAAGATGAACACGCGCTTGCCCGTCAGATAGGTGCTGTCAACGCTGGCCGAATACCAGGGCAGGCGCAGGCGTTCTTCATCCATTGCCTGAGGAACATTGGCCAAGGTGCTGACTTCACGAATGAAATCTCTGGTGGCACCGACGCCGATGGGAACGGTCTTGGTGTAGGGCAGACCGAGCTCCCGCTCCATCCAGCGGCAAGCGCTCTCGCCGGTTTCGGGATACATCAGCACGTTGAAATGGGCCGCCCCGAGGCGGGCGATGTCAGAGGGGGACGCACCATAGGGGGCGCAGACATTCACGGTGACGCCCATGTCGGCCAGCATGCCGGTCAGTTCGGTGATGTCATCGCGGTGGCGAAAGCCGAGGGCCGTCGGTCCGATCAGATTGCAGCTGACATGGGCGGTTTTTTCGACCGGTCTAGCCAGTGCGCGGGTGATCTGAAAGAAGGTCTCGTCCGCGCCGAAATTTTCCTTGCGCTGATAGCTGGGCAGTTCGAGGGCAATGACCGGGACGGGCAGGCCCATCATCTCGGCCATGCCACCGGGGTCGTCCTGAATGAGTTCGGCGGTGCAGGAGGCGCCGACGATCATCGCCTCTGGCTGGAACCGGTCATAGGCAGCCTGACAGGCGGTTTTGAAGAGATTGGCCGTGTCAGCCCCAAGGTCGCGGGCCTGAAAGGTGGTGTAGGTGACGGGCGGGCGGTGGTTGCGCCGCTCGATCATGGTAAAGAGCAAGTCGGCGTAGGTATCGCCCTGCGGTGCGTGGAGGACGTAATGCAGCCCCTTCATCGCGGTTGCGACGCGCATCGCGCCGACATGCGGCGGGCCTTCATAGGTCCAAAGCGTAAGCTTCATGATGCTGCCCCCAGTTTGAGAGCCGCGCGGCGCCGCATCGGGCGCGAGAAAAGCCCCGCCAGATCGCCTGCCTGTTCGTAGAAATGCACCGGGGTAAAGACCAGCTCGATCGCCCATTTGGTCGCCAGCCCCTCGGCCTCTAGCGGGTTGGCAAGGCCCAGACCGCAGACGGTCAGATCGGGCTGAGCGGCGCGGCAACGGTCGAGTTGACGCTCGACATCCTGACCTTCGGTCAGTTGCGGGCCTGCCTCAAGCAGGTCGAGATCGGGGCCGAGGATGTGTTTGTGCAGGAAAGGCGTGCCCACTTCGACGGCGCGCATGCCGCATTCGCGAGTCAGGAACCGTGCAAGCGGGATTTCAAGCTGGCTGTCGGGGAAGAAAAAGATCGACTTGCCACGCAGGCTTTCGGCGGCTTGGGCCACGGCGCGGGTGGCGCGGGTGCGCGGGGCGGCGGTGACACGTTCGAATGTCGCGGCATCCACGCCAAATTCATCGGCCACGGCGCGCAACCAGCCGGTCGTGCCCTCGGCGCCAAAGGGGAAGGGGGCCGGGATATGCCGTGCGCCGCGCCGCTCGAGCGCCGCGAGCGTATCGCCAAGGAAGGGCTGCAGCAGGGCGAAGACAGTGTTTTTACCCACGCTCAGCGGATCATCCGCCCGGCGCGCGGGCAGGATCGCGACATCGGTGATCCCCATCTGGGCCAAGAGGTCGCGGGCCTGATCCTCGACCACATCGGGTAGGGCACCCACCAGCATCAACTGGCGCGCATCGGTTTCGGGCAGCGAGGGGACCATGGAGGCAAGGCAGGCATCCTCGCCCTGGGTGAAGGTGGTTTCGATGCCAGAGCCGGAATAGTTCAGCACCCGCACATGCGGGGCGTGCTGCGCGCTCAGCCGTTCGGCGGCACGGGCGAGATCGAGCTTGATCACTTCGGACGGGCAGGAGCCCACGAGGAAGAGTTGCCGGATGTCGGGCCGGCGCGCGATCAGGCGAGCAACCTCTCGCTCCAGCTCGGCCTGAGCATCGGCGAGGCCGGCGAGGTCGGTTTCTTCCAGAATGGCGGTGCCGAATCGGGGTTCGGCAAAGATCATCACGCCAGCGGCGGATTGCAGCAGATGCGCGCAGGTGCGCGAGCCGACCACAAGAAAGAACGCATCCTGCATCTTGCGATGCAGCCAGATGATGCCGGTCAGACCGCAAAACACCTCGTGCTGACCGCGCTCGCGCAACACGGGGGCGTCGCGGCAACCTGTGCTGGGAGGCGTGTCAAAGCTCATGCCGCCTCTCCTGCCTGAAGGCGCGCCATGCGCAGCTTCCACAGGAATTGTCCGGCATTGATGACGTAGGCCGCATAGGCCGCGAGCGCGAGACCCATCAGGGCTTGGGGGGTCAGTGCGTGGGTCCAGAGCGCCCAGAGATAGGCGGTGTGCAGGGCGATGACGCCAAAGCTGAACACGTCTTCCCAGAAGAAGGCAGGCGCAAAGAGGTATTGGCCGAACACCACCTTTTCCCAGATCGCGCCGGTCACCATGATGAGGTATAGCACGCCGGTCTTGATCACGATGGACCAGGTCGCGGCAGCAAATCCGTCGCCGGTGACGAGGTAGCGCAGAACGAGCCCGAGCGAGATCAGGAAGACCAGGAATTGCAGCGGTGCGAGAATACCTTGAACCAGGGTCCAGACCGTTGCGTCGCGGCGTTCACGCTCTGCGGCGGTGTAGAGCGCCCCGGTCGCTTGTTGATGATGCGCCTGCCGCGCCATATCCCCTCCGGTCCCGTGCCTCTGGCCTGTTCCAATGCTACGACTCGAAGGTCAAATGTGTCAATTATAATTTACACTTTTGAAGGTGAGCGAACTGTAATGAAAAATGGACTTCTGCCGTTCAAGGTGGCAGGGAGTGCTGCTATGCGCTATTTTTGTGCACAATATTTGTGAAGCTGTGGGCGGTTTGTCCGAGATCCCGGTGAATTGGTGCGTTGGCCCGATTTCTTGCCTGATCCTGTCAGGATAATTTGACATTTGGCCTTTGCGCCCGCAGACTGGAGACACGGAGCAGGAAACGCGCCCCCCTTTGTCCCGTGCGCGATTCGCAGTATAGCGATACGCAGAGGTTCGCGGGATGGTAGGGTCGCCTGGGAGGGCAAGGCATGAGGGAACCCGACGACAGCGGGTCTGGTCCGCAAGCATCAGGGATAAGATTTCTTGTCGAGTCCGCCTTGCGCAAAGTGGCGCTCGACAAGCAGGGTGGGGATATTCCGAAGAGCAAAGCCGAGTGGATTACGAGGCTCTGTGCGGCTTTGACCGACGACTCCGAGATGGCGCATCAGCGCGTCATTGCCGCCATGATGGCCAACGGGATTTCGTCCAAAGATATTTACCAGACCTATGTGCCGGACGCGGCGCGCTTCCTTGGCGAAATGTGGGTGCAGGACAAGGCCAGCTTTGTCGATGTGACCGTGGGCGCGGCGCGGCTTCAGGAGTTGTTTCGGTCGCGCGACGCGGGGGATATGGGCGGCTGGATGGATCGCAGCATTCCGCTTGGGCAGTCGGTGCTGATGATTGTGCCGACGTTCGAGGATCACTCGATCGGCGCATTTGTCGCGGCGGATCAGTTCCGCCGGCATGGTATTTGGGTTCACATGGCCATCGGGCTTGAGGATAAGGAGCTGAAACACCTGCTGGGCTCTGGCAGGTTCGTTATGGCCGGTATCACGGCGGGCAGTCTGAAAACGCTTGAACAATTGACGGAATTGATAGATTACCTACGTTCTAATTTGGACAGTTGTCCGCCCATCGTCATCGGGGGGCGTTTGGTGGACAAGCCGGGGGAAGTGGAAAAGCGGACTGGTGCGGATTTTGCAGTACGGACAGCACGAGAGGCGATTGAGCTGTGCGGTCTTGCATCCGTAGTTGATCCGTTGTCAATCGACGCAAACACGTAATCCGCGCGCCCTGCGCGCGAGAGTTGGGATAGCAGCGTGACGAAGCAGAACAGGACGTCTGAGCGGCCCCTAACGGGTGGATTGCCCGGATCATCAAGTGTAGATCGCTTGATCGAGCAGGCATCCGACATCGCGGTGATGCTTGATGACAAGTCGCGTGTGGCCGCCATTTCCGTGAGTCCGGAGTTGCCAGAGCTTGGCAGTCTGGAGCATTGGGTGGGGCGGGATTTCCGCAATTTCCTGACGACCGAAAGCCGCACCAAGTTTGATGGCCGACTGGCCGAGATGCGCGCTGATCCCGATGCTCTGCCGCGTCCCATCGAATTGAACCACCGTGATAACGCGAACTGGGAATTCCCGGTCCGCTACACGCTGCATCGCGAGGCTGACAGTGGTGGTATTCTGTTGCTGGGGCGCGACATGCAGCCTCTGGCGGAAATTCAGCAACGCCTTGTGCGCGAGCAGATGGCGCGCGAGCGCGAACTCGAAAAGTTTCGCGGCATCGAGACCTGTTACCGGGTTGTGCTTGAGGCCTCGGAGACACCGCTTGTGCTGGTCGAGCCGGATCAGGGACGCATTCGTGACATCAATTCCGCGGGCGCACTCTTGCTTGGGTCCAAGCGGGACGTGCTGGCGGGCAATGCCTTTGCGCAGGCCTTCGAGGGGCAGCGCCGGGGCGGGTTCATGGACCAGTTGCGCGCTGCGGCGGCCTCGGACGAGATCACGGGGGTCGAGGCGGTGGCGCGGCGCAATGGGCGTCTGGTGCAGTTGAGCCCGGATTTCTTTCGCGCCTCGGGTGAGGTGCTGATGCTGTGCCGTATGGCGCCGGTCGAGGATGAAGAGGCGGCACGCCCCGAGTCGGCGCAGTCGCTCACGGCGCTCTTCGAGGCGGCCAGCGATGCGATCGTGTTGCTCGACGCCAATGGTATGGTTCGGGATGCGAACGAGGGCTTCTTGGTGCTGTCCGATGCCGCGCAATTGCGTGATGTGCAGGGTCGCTCGATGGCGGATTTCCTGTCGCGCGGCAGTGTCGATCTCAAGCTTATTCTCGACAATACCCGCAAGACAGGCCGGATGCGCAGCTATGCAGCCCAGGTGCAGAGCATCGTGGGCACGCGCACGTCGGTGGATATTTCCGCCGCGCGGTTGCGCGGGCGCAATGCCGATCTGGGCGTCGGACTTATCATCCGTGACACCAGCCCACGCGATCTGCCCAGTCTTGAAGAAGCCTCTGCAGTGGTCAGCGAAGAGGCGATGCGCAATGTGATGGACCTTGTCGGCACTGCCTCGCTCAAGGAACTGGTATCCGCGACGTCGGATGTGGTCGAAAAGATGTGCATCGAAACCGCTGTGCGGTTGACCAACAACAACCGGGTCGCTGCGGCCGAAATGCTGGGCCTGTCGCGTCAGAGCCTTTATGTCAAGCTGCGCAAGTTCGGTTTGATCAACGCGCAGGATGATGAATAGGCCGATTTGCGTGCCTTCTCTCGAGAATCCGCTTCCCTCACGATGGATTGTATAGTTTAATTGACACCATGAGTGTCACAGCGTCCTTACACATCGTGCGCCGCCTGCCAGAGCCTCGTGCCCTGCTGACCCTTATCAAGCCGATCACATGGTTCCCCCCGATCTGGGCCTATTTGTGTGGTGTGATCTCGTCGGGTGTTTCCCCCCTGAACAATTGGGGCTTGGTGATCCTTGGCATGGTGCTTGCGGGCCCGGTGGTCTGTGGCATGAGTCAGGCGGCGAATGACTGGTGCGACCGGCATGTGGACGCGATCAACGAGCCGCATCGCCCGATCCCCTCGGGCCGCGTACCCGGGCGTTGGGGGTTGTGGGTCGCACTTGCGATGTCGGTGCTGGCGTTGGGGATAGGCGCCTTTCTCGGACCCTGGGGGTTTGGCGCGACGGTGTTCGGCGTGCTGGCGGCCTGGGCCTATTCGGCAGAGCCGGTGCGGCTCAAGCGATCGGGTGTCTGGGGACCGGGCCTTGTCGGGCTGTGCTATGAGGGGCTGCCGTGGTTCACCGGGGCGGCGGTGCTGGCGGCAGGCGCACCAAGCGGACCGGTCATCGCGATTGCGGCGCTCTATGCCATCGGCGCGCATGGCATCATGACGCTCAATGATTTCAAGGCACTGGAGGGCGACCGTCAGATGGGCGTCAATTCCTTGCCCGTCACACTTGGTCCGGAGCGTGCGGCGCGGGTGGCCTGTGCCGTCATGGCCCTGCCGCAACTGGCTGTGATCGGTCTTTTGCTCGCCTGGGGACGCCCGTGGCATGCTGCCGCAATTGGCGTGCTTGTGCTTGGCCAATTCTGGGCGATGCGTATCCTGCTCTCTGATCCCAAGGGCCGCGCGCCCTGGTATAACGGGACCGGGGTGATGGCCTATGTCACTGGCATGATGATCGCGGCCTTTGCCCTGCGCATGATCGGAGGTGCGCCATGACGCTGAGCTGGCTACAGATTTTCCGTATGGGTCTGGTGCAGATGTGTCTGGGTGCGGTTGTGGTTCTGACCACCTCGACGCTCAACAGGCTGATGGTGGTGGAATTGGCGCTGCCTGCGGTGTTGCCGGGCCTCCTGGTGGCGCTGCACTACGGGATTCAGATCACGCGGCCAAATTGGGGCTATCTGTCCGATACGAGCGGGCATCGCACGCGGTGGATCATCGGCGGGATGGCGGTTCTGGCCTCGGGCGGGTATCTGGCGGCTTTGGCCGTGGTGTTGATGGAAGCACAATTCGGCCTCGGTCTGGCGCTGTCGATCCTCGCCTACGCGCTGATTGGTGTGGGCGTCGGGGCATCGGGCACGTCCTTGCTGGCGCTCTTGGCCACGGCGACGGCCCCGCGCCGCCGGGCGGCCGCTGCAACGATCACATGGCTCATGATGATCGGCGGCATCGCCGTGACGGCGACGGTTGTTGGCGGGTTTCTCGATCCCTATAGCCCGGCCTTGCTGCTGGAAATCGTCGGTGTCGTGGCGATTGGCGCGGTCGTGCTGACGGCGCTTGCCATTCACGGCATCGAGGCACGTGTCGGGGCGCAGCCCGCCCGCGCAGAGAACCCCCTGCGTTTTCGCGAGGGGTTGGCCGAGATCTGGGCCGAGCGTGAGGCGCGGCTCTTTACGATTTTCGTGTTTCTGTCGATGACCGCCTATTTCATGCAGGAACTTATCCTCGAGCCCTATGCCGGGCTGGTGTTTCACTTCACCCCCGGTCAGTCCACCCAACTCAGCGGTGCGCAGAATGGTGGGGTCTTTCTTGGCATGCTGACAGTCGGGGTTGCGGCCACGGGGCTGCGCCTTGGCTCGATCCGGCATTGGGTTGTGGCGGGTTGTCTGGGATCGGCTTCGGCGCTTGCAGCGATTGCGCTGCTTGGGGCCTCGGGCGCGGCGACGGCACTCGTCCCGATCGTCGTCGTGCTCGGGTTCTTCAATGGTATGTTTGCCGTGGGTGCGATTGGCGCGATGATGGCCCTTGCGGGGCAGGGGCGCGAGGCGCGCGAAGGCACGCGCATGGGACTTTGGGGAGCGGCACAGGCGATGGCGGCAGGTTTCGGCGGGTTGGTGGGGGCGGCCTCGGTCGATCTCATGCGCCTTGTGTCCGATACGGATGCCACGGCGTTTGGCACGGTCTTTTTTCTAGAGGCCGGTCTATTCGTGCTCTCGGCGCTGATGGCGCTCAGGGTGATTGATCACGGTCGCGACCGGGGCGCGACACTTGTTCCGGGGGAATGACCATGTTTGATGTCGTCGTGATTGGGGGCGGTCCGTCAGGGGCGACGGCGGCCGAGGATCTGGCCCGTTCGGGGTATAAGGTGGCGCTGTTGGACCGTGCCGGGCGGATCAAGCCCTGTGGTGGGGCGATCCCGCCGCGTCTCATTGCCGATTTCAATCTGCCCGACGATCAGCTCGTGGCCAAGATAACCACCGCGCGCATGATCTCGCCCACAGGGCGGCATGTGGATATTCCCATCGAGAACGGCTTTGTCGGCATGGTGGACCGCGAGCATTTCGATGAATTCTTGCGGCAGCGTGCAGCACAAGCCGGGGCGGTGCGCGCAACCGGCACCTATCTGCGGATCGACCGCAGCGGGCCAACCCCGGCGGTGATCTACCGCGACAAGGTCACGGGAAATGAGCGCAGCCTGTCCACACGCCTGATCATCGGTGCGGATGGGGCGCGTTCGAACGTGGCACGTGACGAAGTGCCGGGGGCTGAGCGCATTCCCTATGTCATCGCCTATCACGAGATCATCGAGGCCCCCACCGCAACCGCGGCCTATGATCCCGAACGCTGCGATGTGATCTACGACGGGGCAATCTCGCCGGATTTCTACGGTTGGGTGTTTCCGCATGGCAAATCGGCCAGTGTTGGCATGGGCAGCATGGTCAAGGACGTCGATCTCAAACGGGCGACTGCCGATCTGCGCGCGGCTTCCGGGTTGAGCGATTGCCCGACGATCCGGCGCGAAGGAGCGCCGATTCCGCTCAAGCCTCTGGACTGCTGGGACAATGGTCGCGACGTGGTCTTGGCGGGCGATGCCGCCGGGGTGGTTGCGCCATCCTCGGGCGAGGGGATCTATTATGCCATGGTCGGGGGGCGCGTGGCCGCGACGGCGGCGAGCGCCTGTCTTGCCTCGGGGCGCGCGCGCGATCTCAAACTGGCCCGGCAACTCTTCATGCGCGAGCACAAGACCGTGTTTCGGGTTCTGGCGTCGATGCAGAATGCCTATTATAGGTCCGACGAGCGGCGCGAGCGCTTTGTCTCGCTCTGCCATGACATCGACGTGCAGCGGCTGACATTCGAGGCCTATATGAACAAGAAACTGGTCAAGGCGCGGCCCATGGCGCATCTCAAGATCGGGTTGAAAAACCTCGCCCATCTCACGCGGCTGGTGTCCGCGACCCGCACATGAACGCGCTCATCCCCACATGGATCGGCGGGGATCTGGTGGCCGTGGACAAGCTCGAGGCGCATCAGCGCGGCCTGCGGCACAAGGCGGTGTCGGTTTTTGTGATGGCGGGCGAGGATCTCTTGATCCAGCGCCGCGCACTTGGAAAATATCATACGCCCGGTCTTTGGGCCAACACCTGTTGCACCCACCCGCATTGGGGCGAAGAGCCTCTGGCTTGCGCGCATCGCAGGCTCTTCGAGGAATTGGGTATCACGGGCCTCTCTCTCACCCACCGCGATCAGGTCGAGTATCGCGCCGATGTGGGGGGCGGGCTGATTGAGCATGAGGTGGTGGATATGTTCATGTGCCGCCTGCCTGCGCGTTGTGACCTGAACCCCAATCCCGAAGAGGTGATGGACACGCGCTGGATTTCGCTGAATGCGCTCAATGCCGCGATCCGCATGAACCCTGCGCGCTATACGCCGTGGTTGCGCATTTACATGGCTGAGCACGCAGCGCAGATTTTTGCCTGAGGCCCTTATATCTGCCCCATCAGCGCCAGCCCGGCGTAGAGTGTGACCGCGCCCAAGAGGATCGCCACGATCACGTTGCGCAGCACATAGCCCGCGATCAGCGTCACCAGCGCCGCCGCCATGCGCGGGGCATCGAGCGCGCCGCCTGTCGCCGCCGGCCAGACCACCAGAGGGGCCACCAATCCGGGCAGCACCGCGACTGCCGTGTAGCGCAGGTGCCGCAAGAGCCACGCGGGCAGGGGCCGGTCGCCGATCAGCCCGGTAAAGACAAAGCGCAGCCCAAAGCTGCCCAGACCCAAGAGCACGATCACGGTCCAGAGGCTCGTCTTGTCGATCATGGCAGCCGCGCCTCCTTGCGTCGTTCGAGGATCAGCTCCACCTGTGCGCCGGTCATCATGCCAGCAAGGCCCGCGACCAGCAGGCCGAGGTTATAGGGGAGAAACGCAAAGACCAGCGCCAGAGTCACAGACACAAAGGCCGCCGCCAGATGCGCAGGCGTGCGCAGCATCGGCGCGATCATCGCGAGAAACGTGATCGGCAGAGCGAAATCAAGCGCCAGCCCCTCGGGGATCGAGGTGCCCACAAGCGCGCCGACCAGAGTGAAGATATACCAGAGCGGGCAGATGGGCGTGACCACGCCAAAGAAATACGCGAGCCTTTGGGAGATCGACCAGCCGGGGTTTTTCTCAAAGGCGACGATGGCACAGGTATAGCTCTGATCCACCGTGAAATAGGCCGCAAGGGCGCGTTTTCCCAAGCTTGCCCCGCCGATATACGGGGTGAGAGAGGCGGAATACATCGCCATCCGCAGGTTGACTGCCAAGGCTGAAATGAGCGCAATCGCCGTGGGCGTTCCGTCGCTGAGCAGTTGCAGCGCGGTGAATTGTGCCGCGCCTGCGATCACCAGAACTGAAAAGCTGAGCGTTTCAAAGACGTTGAGCCCGGCCTCGGTTGCCACCACGCCAAAGAGCATCGAAAAGGGAACAATCACCAGTATGAAGGGCGCACCGTCGCGCACGCCTTGCCAATAGGTCGAATTGGTGGTTTGCCTATGCACCGCTTGCCCCTAAGTTGCCCCTGTGCCCTGACACCGCCTACCCAATGCCAGAAGGAGATGCAATTGGCCACGACCGAAGACCTTCTGTCTTATCTCATTGCGCCCGATCCCGCCGCCCCGCGCCTGACGCGCGCGGTTGAAGGGATGGATCATGAGGGCAAGCGCACGCAGATTTCGGTGGTCGAGGAGCGCCCGCTCACGATTTTCCTCAACGCGCAGGAAATCGTGACCGCCATGACGATTGGCGATTACCCTGAGTATCTGGCGCTCGGTTTTCTGCGCAATCAGGGGATGCTGGGACCGCAAGAGAAGGTTCTGGGTGTGGACTATGATGACGAGTTGGAAACCGTCGTGGTGCGCACCGATGGTCAGACGAGCTATGAGGAAAAGCTCAAGAAAAAAACTCGCACCAGCGGTTGCGCCGTGGGCACCGTCTTTGGCGACATGATGGAGGGGCTGGAGGGCGTGACCCTGCCCGCGGTGACGGTCAAGACCTCGGACCTCTATGCCTTGGCCAGCGTGATCAACCGCACGCCCTCGCTTTACCTCGAGGCAGGGGCCATTCATGGCACCGTGCTCTGCCAAGGCAACCGCCCGCTGGTCTATATGGAGGATGTGGGCCGCCATAACGCCGTAGACAAGATCGCGGGCTGGATGCTGAGCGAAGGCGTCGCGGCCGGCGACAAGCTGCTCTACACCACGGGGCGTCTGACCTCGGAAATGGTGATCAAGACCGCGATGATGGGGATTCCGGTGCTCGCTTCGCGCTCGGGCTTTACCGCATGGGGCGTGGAAATCGCGCGCCAGGTGGGGCTGACGCTGATTGGCCGGATGCGCGGCAAGCGGTTTGTGTGTCTGTCGGGTGAGGAGCGTCTTTTGCGGGATGCGGATCCTGAGAGTGTGGGCGACGAGGACAGGAAACACCGCCGCAAAGGGGCAGACGCATGAATCGCCCCCTCGGGGTCATCCTCGCAGGCGGGCAGGCGACGCGCATGGGCGGCGGCGACAAGGGGCTGCTTGCCCTTGATGAGCGTCCGATCCTTGCGCATGTGATGGACCGTCTGGCGCCGCAGGTGAGGACGATGGCGCTGAATGCCAACGGTGATGCGGCGCGGTTCGACGCCTTTGGCCTGCCGGTGCTCTCCGATCCCATCCCCGGTTTCGCGGGGCCGCTGGTGGGGGTTCTGGCCGGTCTCGATTGGGCTGCGGGGCAGGGGGCCGAGGCAATTGTCACCGTCGCCGCCGACACGCCGTTTTTCCCGACCGATCTTGTACCGCAGCTCACGCAGACGGCAGAGGGGATGACCCATCCCCTTGTCCTTGCCGCGACTCCGCGCGGCGATACGGACACAAAATCCATGAGCGGCAGCGGTCTGATCCGCCATCCCACCTTTGGCCTCTGGCCCACGGCGTTGCGGCATGACTTGCGCGCGGCGCTGATGGAC
The DNA here is from genome assembly GCF_027019125.1 of Roseovarius sp. Taxonomy (GTDB): domain Bacteria; phylum Pseudomonadota; class Alphaproteobacteria; order Rhodobacterales; family Rhodobacteraceae; genus Roseovarius. Next base: position 364,740 of record NZ_JALUXE010000030.1, read on the forward strand.
GGGCTGCGCAAGGTCGTGCTCTGGACCGACAAGCACGGCGGGCGCGAGGCGGTGTTCGACGATGCCCTTGATCCGTTTTTCAACGTCAATACGCCCGAGGATCTGGACGCGGCGCGCAGGAGAATATCAGCATGAGGATTTACGGCGTCACCGGCTGGAAGAACGCGGGCAAGACCGGGCTGATGGAGAGGCTGGTGGCGGAAATCACCGGACGCGGTTATACTGTCTCGACCGTGAAACATGCCCATCATGCTTCTGACGTGGACCAACCTGGCAAGGACAGCCATCGCCATCGCATCGCGGGCGCGACCGAGGTGCTCTTGGCGTCGCGCAATCGCTTTGCCTTGATGCATGAACTGCGGGAGGACGAGGAGCCAAGCCTGGAAACCCTGCTGCAGAAACTTGCCCCCGTCGATCTGGTGCTGGTCGAGGGCTACAAGCGCGACCGCCACCCCAAGGTCGAGGCGTTTCGCGCCGAGACCGGCAATCCGCTGATTGCAAGCGATGACCCCACCATCCGCGCGGTGGCGAGCGATACGGCCCTGACCATCGACCGTCCCCTGTTCGACCTTGACGACACCAAGGCAATTGCAGATTTCATCCTGGCCGAGGTGGGCTTGTGACCCCGTTTGACACAATCGCCATGCTGGATTGGTCGGGCGGTGGCGACACCGGGCCGCAACCGTGCAAGGATGCGATCTGGCTGGGGGTGACGCGCAACACCGTGGACGAGGCACCGCGATACCTGCGCAACCGGGCCGAGGCCGAGGCGGCACTGATTTCCTTGATCGAGACAGAAATCACGGCGGGCCGCAGGCTACTGATCGGGGTGGATTTTCCCTTTGGCTTCCCAGCAGGCTTTGCGCAGGGATTGACCGGGTGCGACAATCCCTTTGCGGTCTGGGACTGGCTGGAAACGGTGATCGAGGATGGACCGCGGGGCAACAACCGCTTTGACGTGGCAGGCGAGATCAATCGCCGCTTTCCCGGTGTGGGCCCCTTCTGGTTCAATGGCGTCAAGCGCGAGATCGCCGACCTGCCGCGCAAGGATGCGCGTGCGGGGCATGGTATGGTTGAGAGGCGCACGGCCGAGGCGCGCGCCAAGGGGGCCTTCACCTGCTGGCAGATGGGGGGCGCGGGCGCCGTGGGCGGGCAGGTCCTGACCGGGCTTCCAGTGCTTAACCGGCTCAGGCGCAGGTTCTACGGGCAGGTGTCCGTCTGGCCGTTCGAGGTGCTGGACAAGCTCGTGGCGATGGTCGAGGTCTGGCCGGGGCTGATCAACCCCGCTGTCAAACGGGCCGAAGCGCAGGGTGGCATTCGCGACGCGCATCAGGTGCGGTTGATGGCGCGCGCTCTGGCCCGGCTGTCTCCGGACCGTCTGGCCGATATGCTTGCGGTGGACGCGCCCGAGGAGGGCTGGATACTGGGGCTGGGGCATGAGGCAGAGTTGATCGCCGCCTGCGAGGACGCGCTCAAACCGCCGCCTCTGCGCAATGATTGCTTCGCCCTGCCAGCGGGCGTGGATTGGACGCTGGTGGACGACGCGCTCGCCCTTTTGCGCGACCGGCTGCGCCCTGTTGTGGGTCAGAGCCGCGCGCCCTTGGCGCAGGCATTGGGCCGCGTGCTGGCAGATCCGGTTACTGCCCCGCGGGCAAACCCGCCCGAGGCGAACACGGCTGTGGATGGCTATGGCTTTGCCCATGCGAGCCTGACGACCGGCGATCAGGTGCTGCCGCTCGTCCAGGGGCGCGCGGCTGCGGGCGCGCCCTATTCCGGTACGGTGCCGCCGGGTTATGCCATCCGCGTGTTGACGGGGGCGGCGCTGCCTGCGGGCGTCGATACCGTGATCCTGCAAGAGGATGTGACCTTGGGCGAGGGGCGTATCGCGTTTCGCGCAGGCCTCACACCCGGTGCCAATACCCGCCGCGCGGGCGAAGATGTGGCGGAGGGCGCGCCGGTGCTTGCGGCGGGCCGTGTCATCACCCCTGCTGACCTTGCACTCTGCGCCGCCGTGGGGCTGTCGGACCTGCCGATCCATGACCAGTTGCGCGTGGCAGTGATTTCCACAGGGGACGAATTGGTCGAGCCGGGCGCATCCGCCAGCGACGGGCAAATCTATGATGCCAATCGCCCGATGCTCTTGGGCCTCGTGCAACAGATGGGCTATGCCCCGCTCGATCTGGGGCGGATTCCCGATGATCGCGCGACCCTGCGTGCGGCCTTTGATCGGGCTGCCGAAAATGCCGATGCGATCCTCACTTCGGGTGGGGCGTCGTCGGGGGATGAGGATCACGTCTCGGCGCTGCTGAATGAGGCGGGGGCGATGGCTGAATGGCGCATCGCGCTCAAACCCGGGCGCCCGCTGGCGCTTGGTCTATGGCGGGGTGTGCCGGTCTTTGGCCTGCCGGGCAATCCGGTGGCGGCGCTCGTCTGTGCGTTGATCTTTGCGCGGCCTGCGTTGCGGCTCTTGTCCGGGGCCGGGTGGTCCGTGCCGCAAGGATTTTACATGCCGGCTGCGTTTGAGAAACGCAAGAAACCGGGTCGCCGCGAATATCTGCGTGCGCGTATCCGCGAGGGCCGGGTCGAGGTTTTCGCCTCGGAGGGATCAGGCCGGATCAGTGGCCTGAGTTGGGCCGAAGGGCTGGTGGAACTGCCAGACGGGGCCGTAACCATCCAGCCAGGTGACCCGGTGCGCTATATCCCCTATGCGAGCTTCTTGAGCGCCTGAAGCGGGATCAGGCAACCCCGGCGCGCAGGATGTCGTGGATATGCACGAGGCCGCGCAATTGTCCGACCTCGTCCACGGCAAAGAGCGCGCTGATCTTGTGGGTGTTCATGACCCCCAGTGCTTCGGACAAGAGCGCCTCGGGCAGGATGCTGCGGGGATTTCGGGTTGCCACCTCTCCGGCGGTGCGCGCCATAAGGTCCGACAGGTTTCGGCGCAAATCGCCATCGGTGATCACCGCGATGAGGCGCCCCTCTTCGACCACAGCCGCCACGCCAAAGCCCTTGGCGGTCATCTCGATCAGGGTTTCCCCCATCGGGGTATCAGCGCCGACGATGGGCAGGGCCGCGCCGGTGTGCATCACGGAGGACACGCGCAAAAGCTGCGCGCCGAGCGTGCCGCCGGGATGAAAGGCGAGGAAGTTCTCACGCTCAAAGCCGCGCAGGCGCATCAGGGCCACGGCAAGGGCATCGCCCAAGGCCAGTGTGCAGGTGGTGCTGGTGGTCGGGGCCATGCCAATGGCGCAGGCCTCGGGCGCATTGGGCAGGGTCAGCAGGAAATCGGCCTGTTGGCCGAGGGTGCTGTCAGGCTTTTTCGTGATGGCAATCAGCGGAATCGCAAAGCGGCGGCTATGGGCGATGATATCGGCCAGTTCGCGCGTTTCGCCGGAGTTTGAGATCAGGATCAGCGCGTCTTGCCGTGTGATCATGCCCAGGTCGCCATGGCTTGCCTCACCGGGGTGGACATATTGGGCGGGCGTGCCGGTGCTGGCCATGGTTGCCGCGATTTTCGCGGCGATATGGCCGGATTTGCCCATGCCCGAGACGATCACCCGTCCCTTGACCTCAAGCAGGCTGGCCACAACCGCGTCGAAATCGGCGGGCATTGCGGAGTGAAGGGCGCCGAGGGCCTCGGCCTCGATCCGGATCACGCCGCTGGCAATCTCGGTCGGGGTTTCGATCTGGGCCTCGGTGTGGGTCTTGGCGGTTGACATGGGCGGTGCCCTCCTTTTGCGGCAACTGTTAGCCTGTCGCGCGCCCGGGGCCAAGCGCGGGATAGCGATTGCAACAAAATGCCGCCGCGTCGATCCCCTGAACACGCCTCGCTTTTTCCATCTGGTCAGTCGCCACGCGCCGTCCTATCGTCGCGCCATGAATGCCGATGCCGCTCTTCTTGACAGCCGATATGCATGGACGCGCCTTGCCGTGTCACTGGCCATTGCCATGATCGGCAATGTCGGAATGTGGTCGATCATCGTGGTGATGCCCGCCATGCAGGCCGAGTTTGGCGTCGACCGTGCAGCGGCCTCGATGCCCTATACCTTGACCATGGTGGGTTTTGCGCTTGGCAATCTCGGAATTGGCCGGGTGGTGGACCGGTTCGGTGTTACCACGGCACTGATCGGGTCGGCGCTGTTGATTTCCTGTGCCACGGCCCTGGCCGCCATTAGCCCGACGGTGCTGTTGCTGTCTGCCCTGCAATTCCTGATCGGATTTGGAACCGCCGCCAGTTTCGGGCCGCTGATTGCCGATGTCTCGCTCTGGTTTCTCAAGCGGCGGGGGATTGCCGTGGCGATCACCGCGAGTGGCAATTACCTCTCGGGGGCAATCTGGCCTGTGATCCTTGCGGGGATCTTGTCCGAGCAGGGATGGCGAGCGGTATACATGGTGCTCGCGGTGGTGACCGTGGCGGGGGTGATCCCCTTGGCTCTGCTCTTGCGCCGCCGGGTGCCAATGGCGGCGCGGGCGCATGCCGATAGCCTTTCGTCCGCGCGGGCCGGGGCCACGGGCCTCTCACCGCGCACTCTGGCACTTCTGCTCGGTCTGGCGGGGGTGGGGTGCTGCGTGGCGATGTCGATGCCGCAGGTCCATATCGTGAGCTATTGTGTCGATCTGGGCTACGGCCCGGCAGTCGGGTCACAGATGTTGTCGCTCATGCTCTTGGGCGGGGTCGCGTCGCGCATTGTCTCAGGTCTGATGGCGGATCGTTTGGGCGGCGTGCGAACGCTCTTGATCGGCTCTGCGTTGCAATGTCTGGCGCTCTTTCTCTATCTGCCGTCGGGCGGTCTGACCTCGCTCTATATCGTCAGCCTTGTCTTTGGCTTGGCGCAGGGTGGGATTGTGCCCAGCTATGCCGTGATCGTGCGGGAATACATGCCCAGTGCCGAGGCCGGGCGACGCGTGGGTTTCGTGATGATGGCGACGATTGCCGGGATGGCGATCGGCGGCTGGATGTCCGGCTGGATCTATGACCTGACCGGCAGCTATCACATGGCGTTTCTGAACGGCATTGCGTGGAATTTCCTGAACATCGGGATCATGGTCCTGATCCTGATGCGCACACGGACCCGCACCGGCAGCGCACTGCCGGCCTGATCCAGACCTCAGTAACTGTAATCGGCGTAAATCCGGCTCAGATCGCCGTTCCAATCGCCATTGTAGCGATCGAGCAGTTCATCCGCCGGGGTCTTGCCCGTCTCGACACTCTCGCGCAGGGCATTGAGGAAATGCGTCTCGTCCGGGATCATGCCGCCGCCGCCCGAGCGCGCGCGCGCCTTGAGGCCGGCCTCTGAGATGTCCAGCACCGCGCGGGCCAGTTCATGCATGTGAATATCACCCACGCGCGCCTGGAGACCCTCCACGCTGGCGGCCACCCGCAGCGCATCGCGCGTCGCGGCATCCCAGCCCTTGCAGATGTCCCATGCCGCGTCCAATGCCGACTGATCATACATCAGCCCGACCCAGAAGGCAGGCAGAGCGCAGAGCCGGCGCCAAGGGCCGCCATCGGCGCCGCGCATTTCCATGAATTTCTTGATCCGCGCCTCGGGGAAGGTGGTGGTCAGGTGATCCGCCCAATCGCTCAGCGTCGGCTTCTCGCCCGGCAGGGCAGGCAACTCGCCGCGCAGGAAATCGCGGAACGACTGCCCCAAAGCGTCGATATACTTGCCATCGCGATAGACGAAATACATCGGCACATCGAGCGCGTAATCGGCATAGGCCTCGAACCCGAACCCCTCTTCGAACACAAAGGGCAACATGCCGGTGCGCGCGGGATCAAGATCGCGCCAGACGCGGGAGCGCCAGCTTTTGTGCCCGTTGGGTTTGCCCTCGAAAAAGGGCGAATTGGCAAAGAGCGCCGTCGCCACCGGTTGCAGGGCCAGTGCCACGCGCAGCTTCTGCACCATGTCAGGTTCTGAGGAAAAATCGAGATTGACCTGAACGGTGCAGGTGCGGCGCATCATGGTCCGGCCCATGGTGCCGACTTTTTGCATATAGCTGTCCATCAGCTTGTAACGGCCCTTGGGCATGAGCGGCATGTCCTCATGCGTCCAGATGGGCGCAGCCCCCAGACCGATAAAGCCGACACCCACCTTGTCGGCGATGTCCTTGACGTCGCGCAGGTGGTCGTTCACCTCGTCGCAAGTCTGATGGATGGTCTCGAGCGGCGCGCCTGACAATTCCAGTTGCCCGCCCGGCTCGAGGCTCACATTCGCACCGTCTTTTTCCAGCCCGATGAGCTTGCCGCCCTCTTCCACAGGAGCCCAGCCATGCACATCGCGCAGCCCTTCGAGCACCGCCAGAATGCTCCGCGGTCCCTCGTACGGGATGGGGCGCTGCGTGTCCTTGCAATAGCCGAACTTCTCGTGCTCGGTGCCAATTCGCCAATCTTCCTTGGGTTTGCAACCACTTGCCAGATACTCGGCCAGTTGCTCATGGCGTTCGATCGGCCCGCCGCCGGATTGTGGGATGGACATTCTCGGGCCTCCTGATCAGGGCAGTGTCTCGGGCGACACAGTTGGCGGCAAACGTCAGGACTGTCAATGCAGCCTAAGGTGCGAGGTGGTGCTTTGCGATTTCTGCCAGATCACAGTCGGGTGATCGGGCAGGCGGCGCATTTGGAACAGCATATGTTCGGTGCGCAGGCCGGGCAGGGCGGCGAAGGCGTCAAAGAGCGCCTCTGCGCCCTCGGCATTGAGCGGGATATGCAGCGCGGGCGCGCCTTGCGTGCTCAGCACCCAATGCGGCGGCTTGCCGGTCGGATCGAGTGTCAGCGCGTCAAGATCGCGGATCGCCACCACGCCCCCCGTGAGAGGCCCGAAATAGGCAACCTGTCCCTCGTCGACCTGCACCACGCCGGGACCGCCCGCGCCTGCGCGAAAGCGTGTCCGTTGCAGCCCCATCAACAGGACCGCCCCGGCGAGGATCAGAAGCACGTAACCCAGCCATTGCAGAAGGCCGTAGCTGCCGACCCCCCACCAGAGGCCAAGGATGGCCAGCCCCAGCCCACTCAAAACCTCGCGCCAGCGCCAAAGGGCGGCGCGCGCCTGCGGACGGATAAAGCTCATGTCCAATCCCCCAAGGTGGTCTGCCAGAGCGTCATCGCCGCCACCGCCGCCGTATCCGCGCGCAGGATGCGCGGCCCGAGGCTGATGGCGTGGGCCTGCGGCAGCGCCGCGAGGCGTGCGCGCTCTGCCTCCGAGAAACCGCCTTCGGGACCGATCAGGATGGCCCATGACGCACCGCGCGGCAGATCGCGGCCAAGCGTTGCCGCGTGACCCGCCAGCGCCTCGTCGCAAAACATCAACTGACGATCCTCGGGCCAGTTGGCCAGCATCCGGTCGAGGCGGTGCAGGTCGCTGACCTCGGGCACGAATGTGCCGCCGCATTGTTCGGCGGCCTCAACGGCATGCGCCTGAAGCCGGTCCTGCCGGATACGCTCGGCGTTGGTGAATTCGGTCTGCACCGGGATGATCCGCGCCGCGCCCATTTCGGCGGCTTTCTCGACAATGAAATCCGTGCGCGCCTTCTTGATCGGAGCGAACATGAGCCAGAGGTCGGGCGGATTGCGCTGCGGGGCTGTCTGCTCGGCCACCTGCAGGGCGCCGCCGCGCTTGCCTGCCTCGATCACGTCGGCGCGCCATTCCCCGGCCTCACCATTGAACAAAAGCACGGCGTCCCCCAGGGCTTGCCGCATCACCCCAAAGAGGTAATGCGCCTGCGGCTGACTCAGAGGAATGGTTTGCCCTTCCCCCAACGGGTGCTCTACATAAAGCCTGATCTTCGCTGCTTTCATGGGGCCAACATATGACCGCAAAGAACCAGATGCCAGAGGCCACGGGACAGGTGGCCGATGCCTATGCTGGCAATTGGGTGGACCGTCTGGCCCCTGCCGCCACGCGCCCTTACTTGCGGCTGAGCCGAGCGGACCGACCGATTGGCACATGGCTCTTGCTCTTGCCCTGCTGGTGGGGGCTGACGCTTGCGATGCTGTCGGACGGGCAGGCGGGATGGCACGATCTGTGGATCTTTACCGGCTGCGCCCTCGGGGCTTTTCTGATGCGCGGCGCGGGCTGCACCTGGAACGATATTACCGACCGGCACATCGACGGCTCTGTGGCGCGCACTGCATCGCGCCCTATTCCCGCAGGTCAGGTCACGGTGCGCGGCGCGCTCATCTGGATGGCGGCGCAGGCGCTGCTTGCGTTCGGGATTCTTCTGACCTTCAACGCCGCCGCGATTACCCTTGGCGTCTTGTCGCTCTTGCCTGTAGCGGTCTATCCCTTCGCCAAGCGATTTACATGGTGGCCGCAGGTGTTTCTCGGCCTCGCCTTCAACTGGGGCGCCCTTCTTGCGTGGACGGCGCATAGCGGCCGGCTGGAAGCGCCCGCGGTGATCCTCTATCTCGCGGGTATTGCCTGGACACTCTTTTATGACACCATCTATGCCCATCAGGACGCAGAAGATGACGCTCTGATCGGTGTCAAATCCACGGCGCGGCTTTTTGGGGACAACTCGCCTCGCTGGCTGCGGTGGTTTCTGGTGGCGACCGTGTCGCTGATGGCGGTGGCCGTCATTCTTGCGGTGCCCGATGCGCGGCTGACAGCACTCCTTGTGGCGCTGTGCGGTCCTTGGGTGATGGGCTGGCACATGCAGGGACAGATGCGCCGTTTGCGGTTGGACGATACTGCGCGGTTGCTTCAACTCTTTCGTTCCAACCGGGATGCGGGTCTCTTGCCTGTGCCGTTTTTCGCCGTCGCCTGTCTCCTGTGATTGAACTCAGGCCGCCGCGCGCCTAAAGACGTGGGCAGCACTCATGAATTGGCCATTGCCCGATGCGTTTATCATCCGCTTTCACGATCGCAGGAACCTTTACCGGGGCAGCGGTGCTTGCGGTTGTCGCCGCAGGCTTTGCCGTGAGCGCCATCGAGGACAGTTCGCGTCGCGCGGTGCGCGATACGCTGGATCGCGTCGGGCTGGTCTGGGCCGATGTCGATACGGATGGTCTGCAACTCTTTCTCGCAGGCACCGCCCCGTCCGAGGCGCTGCGGTTCAAGGCGCTGTCGCTGGCGGGCACGGTGGTCGATGCGGCACGGGTGATTGATCAGATGCTGGTCGAGGATGCGGCGGATATTGCGCCGCCGCGCTTTGCCATTGAAATCCTGCGAAATGACAGCGGCATTTCCCTGATCGGTCTGGTGCCTGCCGCCACGGATCGTGAGAAGCTTTTGGCGGATATCGCGTCTGAAACCGATGACGTGACGGTGGCCGACCTGCTCGATTCCGCGGATTACCCCTATCCAGAGACATGGCCCGCCGCGCTCCGCTATGCGGTGAGGTCGCTTGGGAAATTGCCGCGGGCCAAGATATCCGTCAGCGCGGATCGGGTCGAGATCAAGGCCATGGTCGACAGCACAGAGGCGCAGCGCCGGATCGAAACGGATCTGGCACGCGCGGCACCGGACAACGTGCGGCTGGCGCTTGCCATCTCGGCCCCGCGCCCGGTTATCACACCCTTTACCCTGCGGTTCGTGATCGACGAAACCGGCGCGCGGTTCGACTCCTGCTCTGCCGACACTGAAGAGACACGCGAGCGTATCTTGCGCGCTGCGGGCAAGGCGGGCGTTCAGTCCAAGGCCCATTGCGTGGTGGGGATGGGCGTGCCCTCGCCACAATGGGCGCGGGCGGCGGAACTGGCCATAGCGGCGGTCGCGGATCTGGGCGGCGGCACTGTCACGTTTTCCGACGCCGATGTGGCGCTCCTGGCCCCGGAGGGCACGTCACAAAGCCTGTTCGACGACGTGGCTGGCAAGCTTGAGGCCGAATTGCCCGAGGTCTTTGCCCTCACCGCCACCTTGCCGCCGCCCCCTGATGCCGCACAGCCCGCAGCGCCCGAATTCGTGGCCACCCTCTCGCCCGAAGGTCAGGTTCTGATTCGTGGAAGGGTGGGCAGCGAGACCAGCCGCGAGACTGTGCGCAGCTTTGCAAAAGCACGGTTTTCTTCGGATTCGGTACATCTGACGGCGCGGGTGGCTGAGGGGTTGCCGCGCGATTGGTCGATCCGGGTTCTGACCGGGCTCGAGGCTCTGTCGTACCTGTCGAACGGCGTCGTGACCGTGACGCCCGATAATTTCGGCGTTCAGGGCAACACGGGCCGCAAGAGTGCCAGCGCGGAGATCGCGCAGTTCCTTGCGGAAAAGCTGGGTGAGGCCGAGAAATATACCATCGACGTGACCTACAAAGAGGCTCTTGATCCCGTCGCCGGACTTCCAACGCCAGATGAATGCGAGGCGCAGATCGCTGCGATTCAGGCAGGGCGCAAGATCAACTTTGAGCCGGGATCAGCCAAGATCGACGCGCAAGGGGCCGCGATCATGGACGATATTGCCGATGTGCTGAAAAAATGCGGCGAAATCCGAATGGAGATTGGCGGCCACACCGACAGTCAGGGCAGCGAGGATATGAACGTGCAACTCAGCCTCGCACGGGCGCGTGCGGTGCTGGACGAATTGCGCATGCGCCGTGTGCTGACCTCGAGCATCGACGCAAAGGGATATGGCGAAAGCGTGCCCATCGCCGACAACGGGACCGAAGAGGGCCGCGAGACCAATCGCCGCATCGAATTTCGCCTGATCCGCCCCGAGCCGGTGGCAGATCAGCAAACAGCGCTTGAAAGCCTCGAAGAACCGGGGGAAGAAGGGACTGAGGCCGAAGAGACTACGCAGGACAAGCCAACCGAATGAACAGAACCGAATTCATCATCGCAACCGCCATCGTCCTTTTCGTGGCGTTCTGCATGGGCTGGTTCGCCAATTGGCTGGTACATCGCTTCATCCGCGTTCCCGGATCCGATGTCGGGGAATTGGAACGGTTGGCGCAGGAACTGCACGAGGCCGAGGAAACCCGCGATCAGGCCATCACCTATTTGCAACAGCGCGAGGCCGAGCTGACCAATCAGATCAGCCAAACCGAGGCGGAATTGGCCGCCACGATGGATGGTCTTCGCGAAGCGCGCTACGAGGCTGAACAACTGCGCGCGCATCTGGAAAAGATGGCTGGCCGGGCGGTCGGCTGATTTCGGCAGCAGGCACAGAAAGCGCCGGCGCGAAGTTTTTCGGTCCGACGAAATATAACTGTTTGGGTTGTGTGCAAAAAACGGGGCCCCAACCGGCGTTGCGCGATTGGGGCCGCTTTACCTTGGCGTGCAGGAGAGACCGGCGTGGCAGGCCGCCCAGCCGGGCCCAAGTGGGTCAGTTACCGGTTCCGTGACCTTTTGTGCCAGCGCCTTCAGGCTTGCGCGCCAGATCGACCGGAACATCCACAACGATCTCTCCGGATTTTTCAAAAACCAGCGTCAGCGGAATGATCTTGCCCTGCTCAAAGCTCTCGGTCAGCCCCATCAACATCACGTGGGCGCCGCCGCGCTGTAACACCAACGTCTCGCCTGCCGCGATGGCAAAGCCCTCTTCGACATGCATCATTTTCATGACGCCACCCTCTTCGAGATGGGTGTGCAATTCGACCTTTTGCGCGGCGGGAGAGGTCGCGCCGAGCAGGCGGTCATCGGCGTCGCCGATATTCTCGATGAGCATGAAGGCTGCGCCGGTTTTGGCGATGGGGCTGGCGCTGCGGGCGTAGGTGTCGAGCACGTGGATTTCCTGCGCCAGTGCGGGCACGGCAAGGACGGTCGCGGCAAGGGCCGCCATAAGGGGGGATTTGAAGGACATGGGTCGCTCCTTGAATGTCTGTATCACGGTCTGAATGGGGTGTCAGACCGTCACAGGCGGCGCGCGCGCCACGCTCGGGGGCTGGCTGCGCATCACGGCATGGCTGCCCATCGCCACAGCCCCCATCCGCCGCTCTGGTCCCTGCCAGAGGCCAAGTGTCGGGGGCGAGACCGGAACGACGGCAAAACCGGGCAGGCAATCCGGGCAGAGATGCTGTGCGGCCACAGGCTGTCCGTCGGCATCGACGGCGATAGTGACCGGGCCTGTGCCGGTGCAGAGCACGATTTGCCCCACCGGCTGTGCCCCGCCGCGCGCCACTGCAAGGCTCTGGCTGGTGAGTGTCAGAACCAGGCACAGGGCCAAGGCCAATATCGGGTGCAGTGGTCTCATCGCTCCGAGGTATAGGCTCGCGTGCCCAGTCTGGGCAAGCGGCAAAAGCAAACAGCCCCGCCGGTTGGGCAGGGCTGCGCGCAAAGCGATTGGACGCGAAGGATCAGGCGTTTGCGGCCTGCGCCTTGGCAATCTCTTTCTTGACCTTCAGCGCGGTTGCGGACAGCTCGTCGTCCTTCGCCTTGGCCAGAAACGCATCAAGACCCCCGCGATGATCGACACTGCGCAGAGCATGCGCCGAAATCCGCAGCTTGATCCCGCGATTCAGGGTTTCAGATTGCAGGGTCACGTCGTTGAGGTTCGGCAGATACCGACGACGTGTCTTGTTGTTGGCGTGGCTGGAGTTGTTGCCAACCATCGGGCCTTTACCGGTCAGTTCACAGCGGCGCGACATGAGATCATCCTCGTTCTTGCTGAGGGCGCGTGCTGGCCCTTCTTAACACAAACGGGCACCACCACAGGCAGTGCCCCGAATTCCGTTTGGCGTCTTTAGGCCCAAAGCACAGGCGCGTCAAGGGATTCTCGGGTTGAAATTGCTGCAATCCGGCACCGTCGCATCACCCGCCAGCGTCGAGCACATGGGCATCTTCGGCGAGAGTATTTTAGCCAAGAAGAAGCGGGCAGGGAGGTAGCAAATGCTCGCCGCCAATCTCGGAGGGCGACAAGATGTGCGGCTGAGTTAAGAGAATTGGTGGAGCCTAGGGGGATCGAACCCCTGACCTCTTGCATGCCATGCAAGCGCTCTCCCAGCTGAGCTAAGGCCCCAATTCCGTGGCCCCTTTGGGCCGTGCGCCGCTCTCTAAGCAAAGCTGCGGGCGGGATCAAGTGGAAAATCCCGCCCCGCGATTTTTAAAGATCGTTGTCGTCCGAGGCCACGTCGGCGATGTCGTCCAGCGACACGTCTTCGTCCTCGTCATCCTCGAGCAGATCATCATCCAGCTCGACATCGACGTCGTCATCATCCAGCAGATCGGCATCATCATCGAGGATGCTCCCTGCTTTCAGCTTCTTCGTTTCCGCATCTTCGGCGTCCGGAGCCATCGAGCGCGTCTTATGCGACGACAGTTCCACCACCTCGCCCGTGTAGGGGCTGATGATCGGGTTCTTGTTCAGGTCGTAAAAGCGTTTGCCGGTGGTCGGGCAGACACGCTTGACGCCCCATTCTTCCTTGGGCATGGGTGATCCCCTTTGAATCTCTGGTCTTGTCGACGATCCGCGTCCCCTGCCATAACATTAAAGGGCTGTCAAAGCCTTTGACGGTGACACGCAGATCCCGAGCAGGAGCGCATATGGGCCATCACATGCTGGCGGGCAACCCCCCGGTTGCCCTGAGTTTACGCCATAGTGCCCGCGCGCGGCGGATTTCGCTGCGTGTGTCGGGGCTGGACGGGCGCGTCACCCTGACGATTCCGCGCGGCGTAAGCGAGGCCGAGGCGCTTGCCTTTGCCCGGTCGCGGGCCGACTGGCTGCGCGGTCATCTTGAGGGACGGCCGGCGCAAACGGTCGTGGGCATTGGCTGTGACCTGCCGGTCGAGGGCGAGATTTTGCGAATCGTACCCGGAAGCGGACGGCGAATCGTGCGTGAGGCGGCGCAACTCTGCGTGCCGGGACCGCAAGAGAGTGTTGGAGCGCGTCTTGAAGGATGGCTCAAGGCGCGGGCGCGGGATCGTCTGGCGGCGGCCTCGGATCATTACGCGGCGCTATTGGGGCGGCGCCACACCCGGCTGACCCTGCGCGACACACGGTCGCGGTGGGGATCCTGCTCTGCCAAGGGCGCGCTCGGTTACTCATGGCGGCTGATCCTCGCGCCGCCCGATGTGCTGAATTATGTGGCGGCGCATGAGGTGGCGCATCTGGCCCAGATGAATCACTCCCCGGCCTTCTGGGCCGAAGTGGCGCGCCTCATGCCGGACTATGAAACCCCGCGCGCCTGGCTGCGCCGCGAGGGCGGCGCGCTGCACCGCTATCGTTTCGGTGATTGACCGGCGCTGGATTTGTGATCACATGGGGCCATGTTGTTGCCACCGCGCCCCGATCCGTCCCCCTCTGCGCATGACCGCGTCTATCGCGGTTTGCGGTCGCGCATCATGCATGGCGAAATTGCCCCCGGTCAGGCGCTGACCCTGCGCGGTATCGGCACAGAGTTTGGCGTGTCGATGACGCCTGCGCGCGAGGCCGTGCGCCGTCTGTCGGCCGAGGGCGCGCTGACCATGTCCAGTTCCGGCCGCGTGTCCACGCCCGAACTCAACAGCGAGCGAATCGAGGAACTGGCCGCCTTGCGTGCACTCATCGAGGTGGAGCTGGCCAGCCGTGCCTTGCCGCGTGCGCATATTGCCTTGATTGACCGACTCCAGAGCATCAATGCCCGTGTGGCCGAGGATATCGCCCGTCAGGACGCGGTGGCCTATATCCGACGCAACCTCGAATTCCACCGCACGCTCTATCTGCGCGCGCAGGCCCCTGCGATGCTGGCCATGGCCGAGACTGTCTGGCTCCAGCTCGGGCCCACGATGCGCGCGCTCTATGGCCGTCTGCGGCGCAAGGACCCGCCGCACTATCATCGGCTGATCATCGCGGCGCTCAAGGCGGGGGATGAGCCCAGCCTGCGCCTGGCTGTTCGCTCCGACGTGACACAAGGGCTCAAGATGCTGATCGGCTGAGGCGTCAGACCAGCAGCGTCAACACAGCCACCAAGGCCAGGGCAGCACCCCATGTCCGCCAGAGCGCACGGCAGGCGGCGTCGATTTCGGTCGCGCCGATGGCGCGGCGACCCTGAGCGTTGACATAGGGAAACTCTTGCCGCGTGCCGTGATAGGATCGCGGACCGGAGAGCGCCACGCCCAAGGCGCGTGCCATAGCCGCCTCAGGCCAGCCGGCATTGGGCGAGCGGTGTTGCCGCGCCTCGTGCGCGACCTCATCCCACTGCCACCAGAGCACATGGGTGGCGAGGATAAGACCTGCCGTTATCCGTGCGGGGGCGAGATTGAGCAGGTCGTCAAACCGCGCGGCGGCCCAGCCAAAGGCCTCGTGGCGCGGCGTGCGATAGCCGATCATGCTGTCGGCGGTATTGGTGATCTTGTAGAGCATGAGACCCGGCAGACCGCCAATGAGATACCAGAACGCGGGGGCGATCACCCCGTCGCTGAGGTTCTCGGCGGCTGATTCGATGGCTGCGCGCGCCACGTCAGAGGGCTGCATTGCCGCCGTATCGCGCCCCACGATCTGCGCCACCGCGCGCCGGCCGTCGCCCAAGGACAGTCGCAGATCGCGCGCCACCGCCGCCACGTGATCGACAAGCGAGCGCTGTGCCAAGAGGATTGCGGCGACGACAACCTCGACCACCGGACCCAGTTGCGAGAGGACCCAGCCCAGCACAAGGGCCAAAATCCCAAGGCCCGTCATCGTCGCGATGCCCCGTGCACGCCGTGCCGCGCCACGATTGAGCACCCGGTCGCACCAGCCCACGGCGCGCCCCATCAGGACCGCCGGATGCGGCAGCCGATCCCAGAGCCAGCGCGGTTCGCCCAAGGCGGCATCAAGCAGCATCGCCAGAACGAGGGTCACAGCGCCGCCTCGAGACGTGCCCAGCCCTCTGGTCCCGGCAGACCCAACCGGATCAGATCATCCGCATAGGGGAACACCCGGATGAGAATGCGGTGTTCTGCCAGGCGCGCCTGCCAGGCCTCGGCGGATTTGACCCGGTAGAGCCGGAAAAGGGCACAGCCCCCCACCGCCTCGGCGCCCGCGCGCCACATGAGCGCGTCGAGTCGCGCCGCCTCTTCATTAAGGCGCACCCGTGTCTCGCGCACCCATTCGGGATCGTTGAGCGCCCTTGCCCCGATTTCCAGTGCCGGGCCAGACACCGGCCACGGTCCGAGCATATCGGACAGACGGTCAAGCTCGTCCCGCGCTCCGATGGCAAAGCCAAGCCGCAGCCCTGCCAGCCCCCAGAACTTGCCAAAGCTTTTGAGCACGATCCGGCCTGGCGTCAGCGCATGGCGCAACAGCGAACGGTCTGGGGCCACATCGCAAAAGCTTTCGTCCATGATGGTCAGGGGGGCGTCCAGGTCTTGCGCCCCGTAAAACTGCCCGGTGGGGTTGTTGGGATGCACGATGACCCGCGCGTCCACGGGCGCATCCGCTGTGCGGGTGTCGATCACCTGCCAGCCATGAGCGCGAAAGCTGGCGGCGTGTTCATTGTAGGTGGGGCCGGGGATATGGACCGTTCCAGGCGCACGCAGGCCGGGCAGCCGTGCAATCAGCGCCGATGCCCCGGGGACGGCCAGCACGGCGGCCCCATCCGGCACCTGCCAGAAGTGCCGCGCGGCGCGAATGAGCGCCTCTTGCGCGGTGCGGTCGGGCAGGGCGGTCCAGGCCTCGGGTGTGATTTCGCCCACCGGATAGGGCAGGGGGTTGATCCCCGTCGAGAGGTCAATCCAATCGGTTCGCTCTCCGCCATGCGCAGCCCGCGCCGCGTCGATCCCGCCGCCATGGTCCCGGTGCATGCGCGTCACGCCTCGGTGTCAGAGGGCAAGGGGGGATGGCGGGTCACGAAATGCCCCTTCACCCCCTGCGGCCATTGTTTGTAGGGCACCTGTCCTGTCGCGCTCTCGGCATGGAGGGCGGCATAGGCGACAATGGCCTCGGCGGATGCGGCGTCAGGTGTGAAATCGCCCAAGGTATAGGCCAGTTTGCCTGCGCCCTGAATGGCCACGTTGCAGCCCTTTCCACAGCCCATGAGACAGGCCACCCGTCGTGTGCGGACCGTCGCACACCCCTCTGCGGCGCGCTCGACAAGTGCCGCGAGATCCTCGCCATGCGGGCGCGTCTGCGTGGCGGCATCCCAATCCTCGCGCTTGCAGGTGTCGCAAATGGTGATCCAGGTCGTCATCTCGTGCCTTTCCTTGTCCGCAGGCCCGTTCAAGCGGAATTCCGCTCTCTTCGCAAGCGCCCTGACAGCTGCGCTGCGAAACACGGCGCGATAGCAGCTTCATAAAACGAGGGCGGGGCAGCGACCCTGCAGGGCGCGACAGGAAACCGCTGGATTGCGGCGCGACCTCAAAGCCGCTTCACCCTACGGCCCCGACAGGCTAGAAGGCGGCAAAACGAAGGTCAGGAGAGAGCATGCCGAAACCCGTCGTCCTGTGCATCCTCGATGGTTGGGGGCTGAGCGACAGCACCGACGCCAACGCGCCACATCTGGCGCGAACGCCTGTTTTCGACCGGCTGATGGCCAATTGTCCCCATGCCACACTGATCACTCACGGACTCGACGTGGGCCTGCCGCGCGGCCAGATGGGCAACTCCGAGGTGGGCCATACCAATATCGGCGCGGGCCGTGTGGTGGCGATGGACCTTGGGCAGATCGACCTCGCGATCGAGGATGGCTCTTTTTTTGAGAACAGTGCCTTGCAAAGCTTTGTAACCAAGATGAAGGCCAGTGGCGGGCGGGCGCATCTCTTGGGTTTGATGTCTGACGGCGGGGTGCATGGGCATCTCAATCACATCGCGGCGGCGGCGCGGGCGCTGACCGAAGCGGGGGTGCCGGTGCTGTTGCACGCGCTGACCGACGGACGCGACGTTGCCCCGAAATCGGCGCGGGTGCAGTTGGAACGCTTGCGCGAAATGATGCCGCCCGAGGTCCGTATCGCGACCGTCACGGGCCGCTATTTCGCCATGGACCGGGATAACCGTTGGTCGCGCGTGGAAGAGGCCTACGAGGCGATTGTCGGCGGGCGCGGCCTGCGTTGCCCCGATCCGCGCATGGCGATCACCAATGCCTATGCCCGCTCGGAGACCGACGAATTCATCACCGCGACCGTGATCGGGGATTATACCGGCGCGCAGGATGGCGACGGGCTCTTTTGTCTTAATTTTCGCGCCGACCGTGCCCGCGAAATCCTGCAAGCGATTGCCGATCCTGCGTTTGCGGCGTTTGAACGGGGCGCGTGCCCGGCATGGGCGGCGCTGCTCGGGATGGTGGAATATTCCGAGGCCCATAATGCGTGGTTCGAGACGGTTTTTCCCTCGCGCGCCATCGTCAACACGCTGGCCGAATGGGTGTCGCAGCATGGCTTGCGCCAGTTTCATCTGGCTGAGACCGAGAAATATCCGCATGTGACCTTTTTCCTCAACGGCGGCAAGGAACAGCCCGAGATGGGCGAAGATCGCTACATGGCACCCTCGCCCAATGTAGCGACCTATGATCTCAAGCCAGAAATGTCCGCCGAGGAGGTCACGACCCGGCTCGTCGCGGCCATCCGGGGGCGCTATGATCTGATCGTGGTCAATTACGCCAATCCCGATATGGTCGGCCATACTGGCGATCTCAAGGCGGCCATTGCGGCCTGTGAGGCGGTGGACCGAGGTCTTGGTCGGGTGGTTTCGGCTCTGGAAGAAGTGGGTGGCACGATGATCGTGACGGCAGATCACGGCAATTGCGAGGTGATGGTCGATCCCGAAACAGGTGGGCCGCATACGGCCCACACCCTCAACCCGGTGCCGGTCATCCTGTTGGGGGGGCCTGAGGGTGCGCGCGTGCGCGCGGGCGGGCGCCTGGCCGATCTGGCACCCACGGTGCTGCAATTGATGGGACTCTCGATACCGACAGAAATGACCGGGGAGAGCCTATTGATATGAGGGTCTTGCCCGTCACCTGCGCGGTCTTGATGCTTTTTGCAGGGCTGTCGCCTGTCGCCGCACAGGACCCCGCATCGGCGGCGCGCGACGCGAGCGAACAGCTCAGCCTTGCGGCAGAGGCGTTGGCAGAGGCGGAAGGCGCGCAGAATCGGGTGAAGGCGTTGACCCAGGTGATCGCGGCCTATGAAGACGGGCTCGAGGCAATGCGCGACGGTTTGCGCCGGGCGTCACTCCGCGAACAGGCGCTTGGTGCTGAGTTGCAGGCGCGCGAGGCCGAGATCGCGCAGTTGCTCGGGGTGCTTTCGACCATGGGCAATGCGCCGGTGCCGGTGCTGCTCATGCATCCCTCGGGGCCGGTTGGCACGGCGCGGGCCGGGATGATCCTGTCCGAGGTGGCCCCCGCACTGGACGCCCGCGCGCTTGAATTGCGCGACAAGGTGCAGGAGTTGAGCGTGCTGCGCGTGCTCCAGCAAAGTGCGGCGGACAAGTTGCAAGAGGGTCTGGAGGGCGTGCAAGAGGCGCGCACCGCGCTCAGCATCGCCGTGGCCGAGCGCACCGACCTGCCGCGCCGCTTTACCGAGGATCCGGTCAGGACGGCGCTGCTCATCGCCTCGACCGAGACGCTGGAGGGATTCGCCAGCGGTCTGAGCGAGATCGCGGTGGACGAGGCACCTGGAAGCCTGCCTGACATCACGGCGCGCAAGGGCGCGTTGCCGTTGCCTGCGGAGGGGGTGATCCTGCGCCGTGCGGGGGAAGCGGACGCCGCCGGGGTCGTGCGCCCCGGTGTTCTCTTGGCCACACGCCCGCGCGCCCTTGTCACCACGCCCAGTGCGGCCACGGTGCGCTATCGCGGCCCCTTGCTCGACTACGGAAATGTGATCATTCTCGAACCGCAAGCGGGGATTTTGCTGGTGTTTGCGGGTCTCGATGTTGTTTATGGTCAGGCAGGGCAAGTTCTGCCGGGCGGCAGCCCGGTGGGGCTGATGGGAGGGGCAGGAAGCGAAGGCGATCTGCTTCTTGCCGCCGATGCGCAGGATACGGGTGCCAGACGCACACAGACGCTCTATATTGAGGTGCGGCAAGACAATTCTCCAGTGGACCCGCTTACGTGGTTCAAGACCGATAAGGATGGTTGAGACATGAAAAAATTCCTGATGGCCGCCTCTGCCGGCATTCTGACCGGTGCTGTTGTGACGACACAGGTGGCCGCCCCGCTATTGGCACAGGAGGCCGAGACGACCAGCAACGTCTACGAACAGCTCGATCTCTTCGGAGATATTTTCGAGCGGATTCGGGCGCAATATGTTGAAGAAGTCGAGACCAAGGATCTGATCGAGGCGGCGATCAATGGCATGTTGACCTCGCTCGACCCGCATTCAAGCTATCTCTCTCCCGATGACGCCGAGAATATGCAGGTGCAGACGCGTGGTGAATTCGGCGGGCTGGGGATCGAGGTCACGCAAGAGGACGGGTTCGTCAAGGTGGTCTCGCCCATGGACGGCACCCCGGCGGATCAGGCGGGCATCGAGGCGGGTGATTTCATCACCCATGTGGACGGGGCCAGCGTTCTTGGTCTCACGCTTGACGAGGCGGTTGACCTGATGCGCGGGCCGGTGGGCAGCGAAATCATCATTACCGTGGTACGCGAGGGCTCGCCGGAGCCTTTTGACGTGTCGATCATTCGCGATACGATCAAGCTGACGGCGGTGCGGGCGCGCGCCGAGCAAGATGCCGTCGTGCTGCGCGTGACCACGTTCAACGATCAGACCTATGCCAATCTTGCCAGCGGTCTGGCCGAAAAGATCGAAGAACTGGGCGGCGAGGACAAGGTGAGCGGGATCGTGCTTGACCTGCGCAACAATCCCGGCGGTCTGCTGACGCAGGCGATCAAGGTTTCGGATGCCTTCCTCGACAAGGGCGAGATCGTGAGCACACGGGGCCGCAACCCGCAGGATGGCGAGCGCTTCAATGCCACGCCGGGTGATCTGGCGAATGGCAAGCCCATTGTCGTGTTGATCAACGGCGGCTCTGCCAGCGCATCGGAGATCGTGGCCGGGGCCTTGCAGGATCATCACCGGGCCATCGTTGTTGGCACCAAGAGTTTCGGCAAAGGGTCGGTGCAGACGGTCATGCCGCTCCGGGGCAATGGCGCGATGCGCCTGACCACCTCGCGCTACTACACGCCTTCGGGCCGGTCCATCCAGGCGCTTGGCGTCAGCCCCGACATTCTGGTCGAGCAACCGCGCCGCGCGCCGCAGACCGAGGAGGATGATGCCACCAAACGGCCCGACCGGTCCGAGGCCGATCTTCGCGGGCGTCTGAGCAACGACAGCCTGACCGAGGATGAGATCAAGCAGATCGAAGAAGACCGGGCGCGGGCCGAACTGGCGGCCAAACTGCGCGAAGACGATTATCAACTCGCCTATGCCATTGATATTCTGCGCGGTCTCTCGGTCATGGCAGAGGGTCAGCCGGAATAAAACCGAGGTTCAATTCCTAAAAAGCAAAACCCCGCCCGTCTTGCACGGGCGGGGTTTTTGTTTTCACGGGGTTGGCGGGTTCTTCTCCGGGGCATTTTGCGGCTTGCACAAGCAACCACCCGTGCATGGCAAATCCCGGCCTTCGTCACTGCGCCTTTGCGCGCTGCGGATCCCAGGCGGCGAGAACATTGGAATTGTCGTCGCTGTCATATTCGTAAAGCGTTTGCTCGGTGACGCCTGGAATGTTCCCAAAGGATTCGGCCGTCTTGCGCGGATACCAAGAGGTGCCGATCTGGCCCGGAAACAGCTCTGACAGGATGCGCGAGGTTGCAAAGGAGCATTGTGCCTGCGGCACCGGGCCATTGGCCTTGACCAGTTGCAGCGCGCGTTCCGCCAGTTCCGGCGACACGTCGAGCTGCTGGATCTGCACGCGGTAGGTCTGGCGCGCATGGTAGCGGGTATAGACATCCTCGACCTGAGGATTGATCCCGAACAGCACGTCATTGCGCTCGGGCAGGTGCCCGGCCTTGTTGAATGATCCGGCGGGGTCGAAAATCACCCGCTGCGAACCGTTCACCATCAGTGCGGTATGCGCGCCCGAGCCGTTGTTGTTGTTGATCATCGTGTAAAGGGTCAGGCGCGGCGGCCCATCATGACGATAGGCAGCGCGCGCCACCTCTTCATCGGGTGCCCAGATCGATTCCGCCGCACATCCCGCCAGCGTTAAAGAGGCGGCAAGCGCCAGAACCAATGACCGCATGATCTATCCTCGGCAGGCGCGCAGATCAGCCGTTGACCGCCGCGATGAAGAGCAACAGCGCAATGCAGCCGACGGCGACATATGTTACCCACTTGATGAACCCGTCAAAGGTCTTTTGCTGAACGTCGATATTCATTTCACCATGCTTGTGCTCGGCCATGTCGCGTGTGTCCCTTGCTGACTTCCGTTCAAATTCCGGCGTTGGATAGCCCATTTGACAGGGGCTGTCACCACCCAAGCTGTCGCGGCTTCAGGCTTTGTTGAGGTCTTGTGCGAGGCGAAATCCGATTCGGTTCGGCTCGGCTGTCTCGACCTGTTTCGGCAGGGCACGCAGCATAACGCTGAGTTGGCCGACATGCTGGATAAGCTGTGTGCGCATGCCCATCTGGTCCTGCCCGTAGAACGTCAGGATGTCGGGCTCGAAATAGCCCATGCCTTCGATGCGGATCACGCCACTGTCGCTGCCGGCAAAGCCCATCGCCACCTCATGTGCCTCGTCGAGTGTCTTTTCAAAGTTCTGGATATAGAGAATCAGCCGTTCATAGGCCCATTGAGCCGGGCTCTTGGTGTGGCCTGCGTCGTTGGACAGGGATTGCGCGGCTGTTTCGATGCAGGGTTGGTTGGGGTCGGAATGCACCTCATGGGCGCGCGGCATGGCGTCGGCCTCTGCGGCCTCGGCGGTGGTGTGGATGGTCGGGTCCATGGGCCTGTCCCCCTTTGTCAGCGGCCTTTGATCTGCCAGAGCCACGCGTCGTCGTCGCGCCGCCATCGTGTCACCTCGCCAGCGTGCAACAAGTGGTTGAGATGCGCAACGGCCTCGACCAGTGCCAGGCCATACGTGCCCCGGTCGATCTGGCGCTTGAAGAGCAGGGGAAAACAGTCGGCCGCGGTGCGCGGTGTCACAAGAAAGCCGCGCAGCCGGTCGAGCGCGCCGTGGTGATTGTCGCGCAGCTGCTGCATGCGAAAGGGCAGGCCGGTAAAGGGCAGCTTGTGCCCCGGCAGCACGAGATGCGTGTCGCGGGCATGGGCGGCCAGCCGGTCGCAGGCGGCCAGCCAGTCGGCCAAAGGGTCGGCCTCTGGTTCGGTCGGGTAGACGCCGATATTGGGGCTGATGCCGGGCAGGATCTGATCGCCGGCGATCACCAGGTTTGCATCGCGGGACCAGAGCGTGACATGTTCGGGCGCGTGCCCGCCGCCCATGCGCACATCCCAGTCGTAGCCGCCCGCGCGGATCACGTCGCCTTCCTGGATGCGGGTATAGCCCACCGGGATGGGGGCGCAGATATCAGAGAAATTATAGGGGCGCTCGGATTTGCGGGCCTCGTAAATCTCCGGGTCCATCCCACCCGCCCGCGAAAAGGCGAGGGCCTGTGGTGTCGGGCTATCCTCGACATCGAGGATCAGCATCCGCGCCATGAGCCAGCTTGTGCGCGAGGCCCAAAGCTCTGCACCAAAGCGCGCCATCAGCCAACCCGCCATGCCGATATGGTCGGGGTGATGATGGGTCAGGATCACGCGGCGGACCCGGCGGCCTTGCAATGGGCCTGACAGGATGTCTTCCCAGAGGGCAACGCTGCGCTTGGAATGGATGCCGGTGTCGACGATGGTCCAGCCATCCCCCTCATCCAATGCGTAGATGTTGACGTGATCGAGCACCATGGGCAGCGGCAGGCGCAACCAGAGCACGCCGGGGGCCACTTCGGTCGCGGCTCCGGTTGGGGGCGGCGTGTCCCAGGGCGTGGCTATGATCGGGCCGCCATCCATCAGGCCGCGAAATCCTCGTGTGCAAGGGCATAGAGATCGTCGGCCCCTTGCGTGGCATGGGCCAAGAGGCTCGCGTGTTCCGGCAAGAGGCGCGTGATGTAGAAGCGCGCAAGCCGCGTGCGTGGCCCGTTCCCGCCCTCGGCCAAGGCCGCCCTGAGGTGGAAATGCCCACCCAAGACCCGCGCAAAGCCGCGCAGAAACGGCGCCGCCCCGGCGAACCGCTGGTTGAGGTCCTTTTGCCCCAGCATCCACTCGACCGCTTCACGCAGGCTCTCGGTGGCCTGCCAGACCGGTTCGGCCAATGCGGGAAGGCTGGCGCGGGCAGTCTCTGCCTGTGCCTCGATCTCGTCGAGCAAGGCATAGGCCGCCTCGCCGCCATCCATGAGCTTGCGCGCCGCAAGATCCATGGCCTGAATGCCGTTGGTGCCCTCGTAGATCGCGGTGACGCGCACGTCGCGGGAATATTGCGCGGCCCCCGTTTCCTCGATGAATCCCATGCCGCCATGCACCTGCACGCCCATTTCGGCCACCGCGATCCCGGTATCGGTGCCAAAAGCCTTGGCAATCGGGGTGAGAAAGGCCGCGCGCGCGGCCCAATTGGCTTTGCCGGTCGCGGTCTGCATGTCGATAGCCTGGGCACAGGCCAGCGCGATGGCGCGGGCGGCAAAGATGTCGGCCTTCATCGTGGCCAGCATCCGGCGCACATCTGCATGGTCAATGATGCTGCCTGACCCGCCATCAACCGGGGTGCGGCCCTGTTTGCGATCCAGCGCATAGGCCAGCGCGTGCTGATAGGCGCCTTCGGCCACGCCGATACCCTGACCGCCCACACCAAGCCGGGCATTGTTCATCATGGTGAACATGGCGCGCATGCCATCATGTGGCTTGCCCACCAGCCAGCCGGTTGCACCATCGTATTGCATGACCGCTGTGGGGCTGCCATGCAGGCCCATCTTGTGCTCGAGGCTCACGACCTTGAGGCTGTTGCGCTTGCCGGGGTTGCCGTTCTCATCGGGGATGAACTTGGGCACCAGGAAGAGGCTGATCCCCTTGGTGCCCGGCACGCCATCGGGCAAACGGGCGAGCACGAGGTGGCAAACATTTTCGGTAAAGTCGTTATCGCCCCAGGAGATATAGATCTTCTGGCCGGTTACGGCATAGGTGCCGTCGCCATTTGGTTCGGCCTTGGAAC
The DNA here is from genome assembly GCF_027019125.1 of Roseovarius sp. Classification (GTDB taxonomy): domain Bacteria; phylum Pseudomonadota; class Alphaproteobacteria; order Rhodobacterales; family Rhodobacteraceae; genus Roseovarius. The sequence continues at coordinate 389,694 of NZ_JALUXE010000030.1, forward strand.
GCAGCGCGCCCACATCGGATCCGGCTTGCGGTTCGGTCAGGTTCATGGTGCCCGCCCATGCGCCACTGACAAGTTTGGGCAGGTAGATCGCCTTGAGGTCGTCCGAGGCATGATGCTCCAGCGCCTCGATCTGGCCTTGGGTCATCAACGGATTGAGTTGCAGCGAGAGGCAGGCCGAGGACATCATTTCGTTGACGGCGGTCGTCACCGTCATCGGAAGCCCCATGCCACCATGATCGGGATGCGCGCTGATCGACACCCAGCCACCATCTGCAATTGCGCGATAGCCCTCGGCATAGCCGGGGGAGGTGCGCACGACCCCATTCTCAAGCCGGGCGGGATGGAGGTCTCCATTCCGTTGCAAAGGATAGAGCACCTCTTCGCACAGGCGCGCAGCCTCGGCGAGGATTGCGGCGGTCATGTCCGGTGTCGCCTCGGCAAAACGGTCGGTCTCGACCACCTGGGACAGGCCAACAATTTGCTCGAACAGAAAGCGATACTCATCAACAGGGGCGCGATAGGGCATGTTCCGTTTTCCTTTTCATCTCGTCGGCGTCGCTTGGCATCCGCAAGGAAGGCCTGTAGTGATCCGGGTTTGATAGTCAGACTAGCCAAAGGCACAGCGGCGGCAACCAAAACGCCGCGTCAGGTCAGGGGACGTATATGGCAAATGCAACCGAATTATTGCAAGCGGACGCCGCCGGTTATGCAGCGGCCTCTGCGATTTGGTCTGCCGGTGGTCTTGTCGCGTTTCCAACCGAGACCGTCTATGGTTTGGGGGCCGATGCCCGCAACGACCGGGCGGTGGCGCGGATATTCGAGGCCAAGGGGCGCCCCCGCTTCAATCCGCTGATCGTGCATGTCGCAAGTGCGCAGGCGGCCCGGCGCTATGTCGAATGGTCGGATGCCGCAGAACTTCTGGCCTCTGTCTTTTGGCCCGGTCCCCTGACACTTGTGCTGCCGCTGCTTGCTGATGCAGGTCTCTCGCCGCTGGTGACGGCGGAGTTGCCGACGCTGGCCATCCGCGTGCCTGCGCATCCCGTGGCGCAGGGGCTCTTGACCGAGTTTGGCGGCCCGGTGGCGGCCCCCTCGGCCAATCCCTCGGGGCGGATCAGCCCGACCACGGCAGCGCATGTTCTGGCGGGGCTTTCCGGGCGGATCGAGGCGGTGATCGAGGGCGGTGCCTGTGCGGTGGGGGTGGAATCCACCATCGTGGGGCTGGTTGGGCGGCCCAGTCTGCTGCGCCCCGGCGGGGTGCCGGTTGAGTCCATCGAGTCCCTTCTGGACGCGGATTTGGTACGCCATTCCGCCGATGATCCTTTGGTGGCCCCCGGCCAGATGCAATCCCATTACGCGCCGGGTGCGCCCGTGCGTCTGGACGCGCGCGAGCGGCGGGCCGGAGAGGTGCTGCTCGGGTTCGGGCCGGTGGACGCGGACCTGAACCTGTCGCCCTCCGGCGATCTGGTCGAGGCGGCGGCCAATCTCTTTGGTCATCTGCACGCACTTGATTCGCGGGGGGCACCGATCGCGGTATCGCCCATTCCCGAAACTGGGCTTGGTCGTGCCATCAACGATCGTTTGCGCCGCGCGGCGGCACCGCGCGACGAGAGATTGCCGGGGTAACAGTCTCTAGCCTTTGGGCAGATAGGGAATCGAGCCTGCGGCATCGGTGTCGTCAATCACCCAGAAATGCCCTTCGCTGCCCGCCTGACGGGCCTGAGCCAGCGGCGCATAGTCGGGATCACTGGCAAAGGCGCGGGCGGCATCGGCCGAGGGAAACTCGATCAGGGCAATCAGGGTGGTGTCGGGCGCTGTGCCTTCCAGTGTCGCGATATTGGCGCTGCGCGAGAGATAGCGCCCGCCGTGTTTGGCGGCGATGTCATGTGTCCGGGCCGCGTAATCGGGGACCCAGGCATCGTCGGTGATCTTGACCTGTGCGATAAGATAGGCTGGCATGCGTTTCCTCCTGATGTGACGGGCCACCATCCCCATGGCCCAACCGCCCGCACAGCCTAGCACGGCCTGCGCCGGGGCCGAGCAATTTGACGCTCCTACTTAGGTCGCAACCGCGCCGCGCTGCCGTCGCGCAAAAATTTTCCGGGTGCCGCGAATTTTCCTCTTGCAGCCGCGCGCCAGAGTTTATAGATCACGCCTCACCCAAGGATGCGGGCGTAGCTCAGGGGTAGAGCATAACCTTGCCAAGGTTAGGGTCGGGCGTTCGAATCGCCTCGCCCGCTCCAAATTTCCCAAAACCATTGAGAAATTTGGAGCGATCCGCCGGGGGGATCGTGACACTTCGTGCTTGAGGCTTGGCCTGCGCCACAGGGCGCAGTATAGAGCCACGAAAGCCGGACGGAGACCCCATGCGTAGCGCCACAATCACCCGTAAGACCGCCGAAACCGATATAACTGTCACCGTCGATCTCGACGGGAGCGGTCGGTACGACAATCAGACCGGGGTCGGGTTCTTTGATCACATGCTGGATCAACTCGCGCGGCATTCGCTGATCGACATGACCGTGCGCTGCGCCGGTGATCTGCATATCGACGATCACCACACGGTCGAGGATGTGGGAATCGCATTGGGGCAGGCGCTGACACAGGCGCTTGGCGACAAGCGCGGCATTCGCCGTTATGGCGCGTGCCTCTTGCCCATGGATGATGCGCTGGTGCGTGCCGCGCTGGACCTGTCGGGGCGGCCCTATCTGGTGTGGAACATGGACCTGCCCACGCAGAAAATCGGCACATTCGACACCGAATTGGTGCGGGAATTCTTTCAGGCGTTCAGCACCCATGGCGGGATTACATGCCATGTCGATGCGCTGCACGGGATCAACAGCCACCACATGGCCGAAGCGGCGTTCAAGGCGGTGGCACGCGCCCTGCGCGAAGCGGTCGAGACCGACCCGCGCAAGGCGGATGCGATTCCCTCGACCAAGGGCAGTCTTTGACCCATGACCACCGTCATTGTTGATTACGAGAGCGGCAATCTGCACTCGGCGCAAAAGGCGTTCGAGCGCATGGCGCAAGAGACCGGGGCAGGGGCGGTGGTCGTGACCTCGGACCCCGAGACCATCCGCGCGGCCGCGCGGATCGTGCTGCCGGGGGATGGGGCCTTTCCGGCCTGTCGGCGGGCGCTTTATGACCATCGCGGCGTGTTTGAGGCGATCGAAGAGGCGGTGATCACCCATGCGCGTCCCTTCATGGGGATTTGCATCGGCATGCAGATGCTGGCCACGCGCGGGCTGGAATATGAGGAAACCGCCGGGTTCGACTGGATCGGCGGCACGGTCGGGCCGATTGCCCCCTCGGACCCGTCGCTCAAGGTGCCGCATATGGGCTGGAACGATCTGGTGATCGACCATGCGCATCCGGTGCTGGATGGAATCAGCACGGGCGATCACGCCTATTTCGTCCATTCCTATCAGTTCCGGGTGGATGATCCCGCGCATCTTCTGGCGCATGTCGATTATGCCGGGGCCATTACCGCCGTGGTCGGGCGCGACACGATGGTGGGCACCCAGTTTCACCCCGAGAAAAGCCAGCAGACCGGCCTGCGCATGATCGCGAATTTCCTGCGCTGGAACCCCTGATGGCGGAGGCGCTGCCCCCGCTCCAGCCGGTGCTGGACGAGATCACGGAAATTGCGCGGGCCTCGGATGACCGGGGCAAGGTGGCGGATTACATCCCCGAACTGGCGGACGTGGACCTGAACCAGTTTGGTATCGCCATTGCGCGCCCCGGCTTGCCCACGGTGATGGCGGGCGATGCGCAGGTGCCGTTTTCGATTCAATCCGTGTCCAAGGTCTTCATGTTGGCCCTGGCGCTTGGGAAGCTGGGCGACCGGCTCTGGTCGCGGGTGGGGCGCGAGCCGTCGGGTCATTCGTTTGATTCGATGCTGCTCTTGGAGTTGGAGAAAGGCTATCCGCGCAATCCGTTCATCAATGCGGGCGCGATCGTGACCACCGATGCGGTGTTGCAAGGCTCCAGCCCGCGCGAAACCCTTGGCGCGCTCTTGCGGTTCATACGGGCGGCGGCAGGGGATGAGGCGATCCATATCAACGACCGCGTGGCGCGGTCCGAAATCGCGACAGGCCACCGGAATTTCGCCCTCGCGCATTACCTCTTGTCGCATGGCAACCTCAAGAACCCGCCGGAGCTGAGCCTTGGCACCTATTTCCATCAATGCGCGGTCGAGATGACCTGTGCGCAGCTGGCCAATGCCGGGCTGTTTCTGGTGGGGGCACCGGGCGCGCCGCGTCTGGTGTCACGAGCGCGTATTCGGCGCATCAATGCGTTGATGATGACCTGCGGGCATTATGACGGGTCGGGCGATTACGCCTTTCGCGTGGGTCTGCCGGGCAAGAGCGGCGTGGGCGGTGGTATTCTGTCCATCGTGCCGGGCGTTGCCGCGATTGCGGTCTGGTCGCCGGGGTTGAACCACTATGGCAATTCCAAGCTGGGCACCGAGGCGATGGAGCGTTTGACCACGCGGATCGGCTGGTCGGTCTTCGGGCCAGCCTGACAGAGATAGATGCACAGGGGCAGATGCGCCGCATCCGCCCCGTGCCCTCTGTCTCTTACTTGACCTTTTGCCAGGTGCCGCCGTCGCGGCAGATGCCGAACACGCAGCCGCTGACCGAGAGCGTATCGCCCGAGAGTTGCAGCTTGGAGTTATAGGTCTTGTCGCGGTCGGGCGAATAGACCTTGCCCTTGTATTCGCCGCCGCCCGTGGGGGCGGTATCGGAAATGATCTTGCGGCCGATATTCTTGCTCTGCATTTCTTTGCCGTTCTCATCGAAGGATTTGATCAGCGTGCCGCAGAGTTTCGCGCCGCAGGGCGCCACCTCGATCAGGCCGGAATGGCCATTGTCATCCTTGGCGGTGCGCCATGTGCCCAGGAGCGGCTCTGCCATCGCCATCCCGGCCCCCATCGTGAACACCGCCGTCATCATCACCAGTTTACGCATGTCTGATCCTCCCTGACATTCGCGAAAATCCTGTGCCACGGAGGCGCTACAAATCAAGTCTGACGTGGGGTCGCGTTGCATTTCGCGCCTGTGCATGCCAAAGCGCGCGGGACATCTACATGAAAGGCCCGCGCGATGATCCTTTACCCTGCCATTGACCTCAAGGACGGCAAGGCCGTGCGTCTTTTGCGCGGCGATATGGGCGCTGCGACCGTGTTCAACGATGACCCGGCGGCGCAGGCGATGGAGTTCGTCGCGGCGGGCTGTGACTGGCTGCATCTGGTGGATCTGAACGGGGCCTTTGCCGGGGTGCCGGTCAATGCAGCGCCGGTCGAGGCGATTCTGTCGGCCTGCAAGGTGCCTGCGCAATTGGGCGGGGGGATCCGCGATATGGCCACCATCGAAGGGTGGCTGGCCAAGGGGCTGGCGCGGGTTATTCTGGGCACGGTGGCGGTGGAGAACCCCGCGCTGGTGCGCGAGGCGGCGCGCGCCTTTCCGGGGCAGGTGGCGGTTGGTATCGACGCGCGGGGTGGCCGCGTGGCGACCAAGGGCTGGGCCACCGAGACCGATGTGGAAGCAACCGACCTTGCGAAATCCTTTGAGGATGCCGGGGTGGCGGCGATCATCTATACGGATATCAACCGGGATGGGGCCATGCAGGGCCCGAATATCGAGGCGACTGCGGCGCTTGCCCGTGCGGTCAGTATTCCTGTGATCGCCTCGGGCGGGGTGTCGTCGCTGGAGGATCTGATCGCGCTGCGCGATTGTGGCGTGGCGCTCGATGGGGCGATTTCGGGCCGCGCACTTTATGACGGGGCGCTCGATCTTGGGGCGGCCTTGGCCGCGCTCAGGGGCTGAGCGCGGCCAGAACGGTTACTGTCCTGCGGCCGCACCTGTCAGCTTGCCAAGCGCGCCGGTCATCATCTTGATGTAGTCGGCGTCGTCGTTGATGGCGGTATCGTCGAACATATCCTTGGGGTCCTGATAGGCGAGCCATGTCGCGCCCGTGCCATCCTGATAGACCAGCACCTTGAGCGGCAGGAACAGCCCGGCCACCGGATCGTCCTGCATCGCGGCCGTGCCCATCTTGGGGTTGCCGAAGATCAGCACCTGCGAGGGATCAAGCGCCAGATCGACGCTGGCCGCGCCCGCCGCATGATCCACGCGCGCAAAGATCGTGGCCCCGGCCCCGGTTACGGCTGCTTCGAGCCGGTCCATGGTCGTGGCCACATCGGAGGTGGATTTGACCTTGATGATATCGTCGTCACTGGCCAAGGCGGGCAGGGCGGTCAGGGTCATCGCGGCTGCGACAAGTAAACGCTTCATGGTAAACTCCTTCATTTGCAACACTGATATGGGTCTTATCCTCTGGCATGTTAACCGATTTGCCCATACATAGCGGCGTGAAATTCCTGTAACAGCGACACTATGCTCAAGACCCGTATCATCCCCTGTCTCGATGTCGCCGATGGCCGTGTGGTCAAGGGCGTGAATTTTGTCGATTTGCGCGACGCGGGCGATCCGGTCGATGCCGCGCGGGCCTATGATGCGGCGGGGGCGGATGAGCTGTGTTTCCTCGACATTCACGCCACGCATGAGAATCGGGGCACGATGTTCGACGTGGTGCGCCGCACCGCCGAGGCCTGTTACATTCCGCTGACCGTGGGCGGTGGGGTACGCAGCGCGCAGGATGTGCGCGCGCTCTTGCTGGCGGGGGCGGACAAGGTCAGTTTCAATTCCGCCGCCGTGGCCGATCCCGATGTGGTGGCGCGCGCCGCCGATCAGTTTGGCAGCCAGTGCATCGTTGTGGCGATCGACGCCAAAACCGTGAGCCCCGGCAAATGGGAAATTTTCACCCATGGCGGGCGCAAGCCTACAGGCATCGACGCGGTGGATTTCGCGCGGCTGGTGGCCGAGAAGGGGGCGGGGGAAATCCTGCTGACTTCGATGGATCGCGACGGGACGCGGGCGGGGTTCAACCTGCCGCTGACGCGGGCCATTGCCGATGCGGTGGATATTCCTGTCATTGCCTCTGGCGGTGTGGGCACGCTCGACCATCTGGTCGAAGGGGTCATCGAAGGGCATGCCTCGGCTGTGCTTGCCGCCTCGATCTTTCACTTCGGCACCTACACGATTGCCGAGGCCAAGGCGCATATGGCCGCGGCAGGCATCCCGATGAGGTTGGCCGCATGACGCTTGACGATCTGGCCCGTATCATCGCCGCGCGTGCAGAGGCCGACCCCGAGAGTAGCTGGACGGCGAAATTGCTGGCCAAGGGGCCGGAAAAATGCGCCGAGAAATTCGGCGAAGAGGCCATCGAGGCAATCATCGAGGCGGTCAAGGGCGACCGTGCGCGGCTGACCTCGGAGGCGGCGGACGTGCTCTTTCACCTGTTGGTGATGCTGCAATCCCGCGATGTCGCCCTATCAGACGTCATGGCCGAACTTGCCCGCCGTCAGGGCACCTCTGGCCTGACAGAAAAAGCCTCCCGCTCGAAAGACTGAGACATGATCCGCCATATTGTATTCTTTTCCGCCGCCAACCCGGACGATATCGAGCGTATCCGCGACGGGCTGATGATGCTGTCGCGGATACCCCATTCCTCGCATTTCGAGGTGGGGCGCAATCTCCAGAGCGATGCCATTGCCGGGGCGCAGGTCGATCTGGTGGTCTATGCGGAATTCACGGATGAGGCCGCACTTGCCGCCTACAAGGCAGATCCGATCTATGCCGAGTGCATAGCCCTTGTCCGGCCGCTGCGCGAGTTGCGCATCGCGGCGGATTTCAAATCCGAATAACGGCCGTTTGGCCCATGTCCCCCGGCACCTCGGGGAGAGTTTGAGGCGCCGGGGGAGGGACGGGGCAACCGATCAGAGGTTGCCGCGTGACATCTCGCCCGCAATGTGATCGGCCTGCCGAATGGCCAGCGCCACGATGGTCAGCGTCGGGTTTTCCGCCGCCCCCGTGGTGAATTGCGAGCCATCCGAGACAAAGAGGTTGGGAATGTCATGGGTCTGGCCCCATTTGTTCACAACCCCGTCGCGCGCGTTCTCGGACATGCGGTTGGTGCCGAGGTTATGCGTGCTGGGATAGGGCGGCGTCGGGAAGGTGCGGGTGGCCCCCACCGCCTCGTAGACCGCAGTGCCCCGGCCGTAGGCATGGTTGCGCATCGCGATGTCATTGGGGTGATCCGAGAAATGCACATTGGCGACCGGAAGGCCCCACTGATCCTTGACGTCATGGTTGAGGGTGACGCGGTTGGTCTCCTGCGGCATGTCTTCGCCCACGATCCACATGCCGGCCATGTTCTCGTAGGCGTCAAGCGCGGTGGTGAATTCGCGGCCCCAGGAACCGGGATCGAGGAACGCCGCCATGAAGGGCAGACCGAGCGAAAGCGTTTCCAGCTCGTAGCCGCCGACAAAGCCGCGCGAGGGGTCGTGCCGCGCTTCGTCCTGGATGATGCCCGCCATGGTCGTGCCGCGCCACATCTTGACCGGCTTGTCGAACACGCCGTAGACCGAGCCGGTCATGTGGCGCATGTAGTTGCGCCCCACCTGGCCCGAGGAATTGGCCAGACCGTCCGGGAACATCGACGACGCGGAATTGAGCAACAGGCGGGGCGATTCAAAGGAGTTGCCCGCAACGCAAACGGCGCGTGCCTTTTGCATCTGGAGATTGCCCGCCTCGTCGAAATACTCGACCCCCGTCACCTTGCCGCTTTCGTCATGCAGGATGCGCGCGACATGCGCCTTTGACCGCACTTCGAGATTGCCCGTGGCCTCGCCGCGCGGGATGTCGGTATAGGCCGCGGACCATTTCGCGCCCCATTTGCAGCCCTGAAAGCAGAAACCGGTCTGCTGGCAGGCCATGCGCCCGTCATATTCCTCGGAGTTGATGGCCATGCGGCCGGTGTGGACCTCTTTGTAGCCGAGCGCCTTGGCACCAGCCTCGAACACCTTGTAATTGTTGTTGCCCGGCAGGCCCGCGAGATTGTTGGTGCGCGTCACGCCCAGCTTTTTCTCGGCCAGATCATACCAGGGGGCCATTTCCGCCGCGTCGATGGGCCAGTCGAGCAGGTTTGCGCCCTGCACCGGGCCATAGGTGGTTGCGGCCTTCCATTCGTGGTCTTGAAAGCGGATCGAAGCCCCGGCCCAATGGGTCGTGGTGCCGCCCACGGCCTTGACGATCCAGGCAGGCAGGCCGGAAAAATCGCGTGCCACGCGCCAGTCGCCCGATGTGGTGCGCGGGTCGAGCCAGGCCAGCTGGCCAAAGCTTTCCCATTCGTCGTTGATGTAATCCTCGGGCAGATACCGCCCGCCCGCTTCGAGTGCCACGACGGAAATGCCGCGTTGTGCCAGTTCGTTGGACAGCACGCCGCCGCCCGCGCCGGTGCCGATGACAACGATCACCGTGTCGTCGTTATGATCAAAAGGTGCAGCCATAGTCTTTCCTCCCTAGATGGCTATGGCCTAAAGCCAGTTGATGTCGTCAAAGCCGCGGTTGATGTAACCGCCCTGGCTGAAGGACTCGCCCTCGTAGCCGAAGAGGGGCCAGACCGCCTTTTGGTTATAGAGGCCGGTCACCAGCCCGCCGCGCACCTGCTGAAAGAAGGGGCTGTCCTCGATGCCGCGCAGGATGTCGACGCGGTCACGCTCCCATCCGATGCTCAGGTAATCGGCATGGCCCTTTCCCTGCGCCGCGGCGTTGAGGCCAGCGATACCGGCCTCGACGGCTTCTGCGGCCTCGGCGGTGTCATAGCCCTTGACCGCGATGGCGTAGTATTCATCGGCCAGATGGTCATGCGGATAGATGTCGCGCGCCATCTGGATCAGCGTGGCCATGGTCTCGGGCTTGAGTGCCTGCGTCTCGAGCGCCCAGGCGGCATCGGTGCTGGCGACAAAGCCGGCCCCCACGACGAAACTTGCGCCCGCCGCGATTGAGCGCGAGAGCAACTCGCGCCGGGTCAGCCCTTTGCGGGCATTGGTGTCAGTCATTGGTTCTCCTCCCATAAAATGAATGCGCGCGCCCCCGTGAGGACGCGCGCCTGCTCTCATTTGAAACGCCCACCGCGTTCCAGAACTTCGATTTCATAGCCGTCAGGATCGGCGACAAAGAAAAACTTGCCCACGAGTTCGCCGTCGGGGGCGAATTCCACCATCTTGCGGGGATTGAGGCCTTCGGCCTCGAACCGCGCATGTTCTGCCGCGAGATCTTCGACCAGCACGGCCAGATGGCCATAGCCATCGCCGCGATCATAGGGTTCGGTCCGACCCTTGTTGATGGTCAGTTCCACCTCGAACGGGCTTTCGTCATTCGACATGTAGACAAGGGTGAATTTCTCGAAATCGAGCCGGTCCGCCACGCGCAGCCCAAAGGCGCGAGAATAGAAATCGACCGACCGCGCCTCGTCGAGAACGCGAATCATGCTGTGAATGGCTTTGGCCATCATGCCCTCCGAAACCTGTATTTGGTTCGGAAAAGTTACCAAAGCGGGGCAGGGCCGGGTAGTAAGGGGATACTACGCCTTGATTTGTCTCACTCCGCCGCCATCTGCCGCGCGTCCGCCTCGAGCGGGTTTTCGCGGTGCACAAGGCAGGTGCAGCGCAAGAGCGAGGTGAAATTGGCCGGCTCGCCGTGCAGTTCCAGCACTTCGGCATGAAGTTTCGACACGAAACCGGGGGTCGTCAGCCCTTCGCTCTCGGCGATTTCGTCGAGAATACCCCAAAAGGATTTCTCAAGACGGATGCTCGTGCTCTGGCCATTGAGGCGCATGCGGCGGGTTACAAGCGCGTAACGGTCGGGGTCTTGCCCGGCAAAGATTCGACACATGATCAGGTCCTCCCTCATCCGGGCCACGGCGGGGGCGCGCGCGGCGCGGATCTCAGTACGTTTTAGGATGATGGACGATTTTTGCCAGCAGGGGAAGCCTTCTGCACCGTGCCCGCCTGCGCGGGGCGGTCTGTCAGAGCAGCGCGTGGCCGATATTGGCGAGCGCGGTCAGAATCAGCATGGCAAAGGTCAGCACCATCCCGGCGCTGCGCAGCGGCATGATTTCCGGCACCCGGCCAAATCCGGCGGCATGGAATACCCGCCCGGCCAGAAGCATCAGCCCCAGCAGATGCACCACCCATCCCGGCGCGCCCTGAAGTTCGGCCATCCCCAGCAGGATCAGGCCAAGGGGTGCGTATTCGGCGCAATTCGCCTGCACCCGGATGCGGCGGATCAGGAGATCCTTGCCGCCGTCACCGATGGAGACATTGGTCCTGAAGCGCGCGGCAATGACCAGCACGCTCAGGAGGACGAAGAGAAGGCCGATGAGGCCCGCGTAAAGAGGCGCGATAGCAAGGGACATGCGATGTGCTTTCTGTTCAGGAATAGGTGGCCGACGGGACCGGCGGCAGGGTGAAATCCTCGGTATGAACAATCACCCCTGTCTCGGTCAGCAGCAAGAGGCCATAAGCACCGGGTTCGTCGATCGAGAGGCTGGTATCCTCTGCGTCAAGCGCCATGGGCATCTGGTGGCAGGGGCTCTTGAGGATGGCTGTGGGAATGCCCCCCGCCGATCCCTGAACCGTGCGGTGCACATGGCCCGATACGATCTGGACGACATTTCCCGCCGCCCTGAGGCGTGCGATGAACTCGGCGCGGTTGCGCAGCCCGATGGCATCCATCCCGGCAAAGCCCGTGTCGATGGGCGGGTGATGGGTAAAGACGATGACCGGCCCTGTGCCGGCCTCGGTCAAACGCTGCTCCAGCCAATCAAGGCGCGCGGGGCAGAGGTGGCCTGAATGCAGGTCCGGGGCGGTTTCGTCCAGCGTGTCGAGACAGATCAGCCGATGCGCCCCGATGTCGACGTGATGCTGAACATGCCCCGTTTCCATCCGTGCGGCCTCGGGGAAGGTGTCGAGGAAGGGCGCGCGGCGGTCGTGATTGCCAAGCATGAGGCTGACGGGCAGGGGGCAGTCGGCCAAGGCCCCGCGCAGACGGGCGTATTCCTCTGGCTTGGCCCGATGGGTCAGGTCGCCGCAGAGCACGATGCGCGCGGCATCGGGGTGGCGCGCGAGCGCGTGGCTCAGCCCCTGGGTAAAGCGGGCATAGGGATCAAGGCCGATGATGGTCTGGCCCTGAGCCACGATGTGAATGTCGGTGAAGACGAGGATTTTCTGCATGGCGCGGCCTGTCCTTGGGCATATGCCGTGCAGCATGGCGCAAGTGAGGCGGTTGCGGAAGCGTATTCCGGGAATGGAAATCGCCCCCCTTGGGTCACATTCCAAGGGGGGCGGGGGGTGTTATTCCAGTTCCACCAGCAGATCCTTGGCGTCGATCTGGCTGCCGGGTTGGACATGCACCGCCTTGACGGTGGCGTCACGGTCGGCATGCAGGCCGGTTTCCATCTTCATTGCCTCGATGGTGAGCAAGAGGTCGCCCGCCTTGATCTTTTGTCCGGCCTTGACGGCAACGGTTGCCACGGCCCCCGGCATCGGCGCCCCGACGTGGTTCGGGTTGCCCAGTTCCGCCTTGGGACGCGCGGCGACGGCGTTCTTGATCCGCCGGTCGGGCACGCGCACGGTGCGCGGCTGGCCGTTGAGTTCGAAGAACACTCGCGCCTCGCCGTCCTCTTGGGTTTCGCTTACCGCGACCAGCCGGATTTCCAGCGTCTTGCCCGGGTCGATTTCGGCGGTGATCTCTTCGCCTGTCTCCATCCCGTAGAAGAAGGTGCGGGTGGGCAGGGTGCGCACGGGGCCGAATTGCGCGTGCCGTTCCATGTAATCGGCAAAGACCTTGGGATACATCAGGCTGCCCATCAGGTCCTCGTTGTCGATCTTCTTGCCGAAACGCTCGGTCAATTCGGCAAGCCGCGCGTCCAGATCCTCGGGCGGCAAGAGCGTGCCGGGGCGCACGGTGATGGGCTCTTCGCCCTTGAGCACCTTCTTGACGATGGCGGGGGGGAAGCCGCCGGGGGCCTGACCGACATAGCCCTTCATCAGCGTGACGACAGAGTCGGGGAAGCTGACTTCGGTCTTGGGGTCGAGCACGTCCTCGCAGGTGAGGCCCTGGCTGACCATCATCAGCGCCAGATCGCCCACGGTCTTGGCAATCGGTGTCACCTTGATGACGTCGCCGAACATCTGGTTCACATCGGCATAGGTGCGTGCGATGTCGTGCCAGCGGTCCTCCATCCCCATCGAGCGCGCCTGCGCCTTGAGGTTGGTGAACTGGCCGCCGGGCATCTCGTGCAGGTAGACTTCGGAGGTGGGCGATTGCATCCCGCTCTCGAAGGCGGCGTAGTGATTGCGCACCGATTCCCAGTAGTTCGAGATTTGACGGATGGCCCCGATGTCGAGCCCGGTGTCGCGCGGCGTATGGCGCAGCGCCTCGACAATGGTTCCAAGCGTCGCCTGAGAGGTATTGCCCGACAGCGAATCCATCGCGCAATCGACCGCATCCACCCCGGCCTCGGAGGCCGCAAGGATCGTGGCCCCGGCAATGCCCGCCGTGTCATGGGTATGGAAATGCAGCGGTAGCCCCACCTCTTCCTTGAGCGCCTTGAAGAGCACGCTCGCCGTGGCCGGTTTCATCAGCCCGCCCATATCCTTGAGACAGAGAATATGCGTGCCGGCGGCCTTCAGTTCCTTGGCCATGGAGAGGTAGTATTTGAGGTCGTATTTCGAGCGCGCGGGATCGAGAATATCGCCGGTGTAGCAGATCGCCGCCTCAAGCACCTTGCCCGACTCGAGCACGGCATCCATCGACACGCGCATGTTCTCGGCCCAGTTCAGCGGATCGAAGACGCGGAAGATGTCCACCCCGCTCTCGGCGGCCTGTTTGACGAAGGCGGACACGACATTGTCGGGATAGTTGGTATAGCCCACCCCGTTCGAGCCGCGCAGAAGCATCTGCGTGAGCAGGTTGGGCATGGCTGCCCGAATGTCGCGCAGGCGCTGCCAGGGACATTCGTCGAGAAAGCGATAGGCCACGTCAAAGGTCGCCCCGCCCCAGCATTCGACCGAGAAGAGGCCGGGAAGATCATGGGCGTAATTGGGGGCGATGCCGATCATGTCGATCGAGCGCATGCGTGTGGCCAAGAGCGACTGATGGCTGTCGCGCATGGTGGTGTCGGTGATCAGGAGCTGTTTTTGCGCGGCCATCCAGTCGGCCACGGCCTGCGCGCCCTTGCGCTCGAGGATCTGCTTGGGGCCGTCCTTGATCTCGGGGTTGGCGGGGCGCGGGGCGCGCGGCAGCTTGAGATCGGCAGGTGGACGGGCCCGGCCTTCGACCTCGGGATGGCCGTTGACCGTGATGTCGGCGATGTAGCTGAGAACCCGCGTGCCGCGGTCCCGCCGCTTGGCGAATTTGAACAGCTCGGGCGTCGTGTCGATGAATTTGGTCGTGTAGGTATTGTTGAGGAAGGTTGGATGCTTGAGCAGGTTCTCGACGAAGGCGATATTCGTGCTCACGCCGCGAATACGGAATTCGCGCAGGGCGCGGTCCATCCGGGCGATCGCCTGTTCCGGCGTGGGCGCCCAGGCCGTGACCTTGGTCAGAAGGCTGTCGTAGTAGCGGGTGATCACGCCCCCCGCGTATGCGGTGCCGCCATCCAGACGGATGCCCATGCCCGTGGCCGAGCGATAGGCGGTGATGCGGCCGTAATCCGGGATGAAGTTGTTGAGCGGGTCTTCGGTGGTGATCCGGGTCTGGAGCGCGTGGCCATGCAGGGTGATGTCATACTGGCTGGCCTTGCCGGTGGCCTCCATCAGGCTCTTGCCCTCGGCGATCTTGATCTGGGCCTGCACGATGTCGATGCCGGTGACTTCCTCGGTCACGGTATGCTCGACCTGAACGCGGGGATTGACCTCGATGAAGTAGAATTTGCCGGTGTCCATATCCATCAGGAATTCGACGGTGCCGGCACATTCGTAATTCACATGCTTGCAGATCTTGTAGCCAAGCTGGCAGATTTCCTCGCGCTGCGTCTCTGACAGGTAGGGGGCGGGGGCGCGTTCCACCACCTTCTGGTTGCGGCGCTGCACCGAGCAGTCGCGCTCGAAGAGGTGATACATATTGCCATGCTTGTCGCCCAGGATCTGGACCTCGACGTGGCGCGCGCGCAGGATCATCTTTTCAAGATAGCCCTCGCCATTGCCGAAGGCGGCCTCGGCCTCGCGGCGGCCCTCGCGGACCTTGTCCTCAAGCTCATTCTCGTTTTCGATGGGGCGCATGCCGCGCCCGCCGCCGCCCCAGGACGCCTTGAGCATCAAGGGATAGCCGATCTCCTTGGCCTGCTTGCGAATTTCCTTGATGTCATCGCCCAGAACTTCGGTCGCGGGGATGACGGGCACGCCCGCCTCGATGGCCACGCGCCGCGCGCTCGCCTTGTCGCCAAGCGCGCGCATGGTTTCGGCGCGCGGGCCGATAAAGGTGATCCCCGCCGCGTCGCAGGCATCGACAAAGGCCGGATTCTCGGACAAAAGGCCATAGCCGGGATGGATCGCATCTGCGCCCGAGAGCTTGGCCACGCGGATGATTTCCTCGATCGACAGATAGGCCTGAACCGGCCCCATGCCCTCGCCAATGCGATATGCCTCGTCCGCCTTGAAGCGATGCAGCCCGAGCTTGTCCTCTTCGGCGAAGACAGCGACGGTTTTCTTGCCCATTTCATTGGCAGCCCGCATGATGCGGATGGCGATTTCGCCCCGGTTGGCGATGAGAATCTTCTTGAAGTCGGCCATGCCTGTCCCCCGGTTTATCAGTTCTGGCGGCGCGGCCGTCTATGCCGCATTGCAGCGCTGCGTTCTTGTAGGATTTGTGAAAGGTTTGTGCAATCCGGCAAACTGGGTATTCCCCGGCAAGGGAAAATTCCTGTCCCGATGGGTGGTCCGCCCTACCCGTTAGGGATCAGGCGTGATCGCACATCCCAGAGCGTGCGCGTGCCCAACTGGCCCATGTTGGCGCGCAGATCTTCGGCCAGGATATCCGCCAGATGCGCCGGGCCGCTCTCGCCCAGGGCGCCAAGCGCGTAGTGCCAGCCGCGCCCCATCATGACGAAATCGGCGCCAAGGGCGATGGCGCGGAGCACGTCGAGCCCGCCTTCGATGCCGCCGTCCATGATCACCGGCAGGGTGGTTGCGGCGCGCACCTGCGGCAGCACCTCGATGGTGGCGGGGGCGGCGTCGAACTGTCGGCCTGCGTGGTTCGAAATCCAGATCGCATCCACGCCCTCTTTCTCGAGCGCGGTGGCATCATCGGCGCGCAGCACGCCCTTGACGACCAGCGGCCCGTCCCAGGCATCGCGCAGCCAGCGCAGATACTCCCAGTCGGGCGAGGTACGCAGCAGGTATCCGGCATGCTTGTTCGAGGGCAAGCCCTTGGTCTGGCCCGCATAATCGTCAATCAGCCGCATCCGCGGCATGCCGAGCCGCGCGGTGCCAAGCGCCCAGGCCGGGCAGCGGGCGACCTGCGCCAAAAGCCGCGGCGTCAGCTTGGGCGGCTGTGTCAGCCCAGAGCGAACCTGCCGTTCGCGGCGGCTGCCCACGGGCACGTCGACGGTCAGCACCAGAACTGAAAACCCGGCGTTGCGCGCGCGGTTCAGCATGTCCGTGCGAATGCCGGTGTCGCGCGGCGGATACATCTGGAACCAGCCATTGTCGTTCAGATGCGGGCCCACGACCTCGGGCGTCTGGCTCGCCACGGTGGAGAGGCCATAAGGTATCCCCACCTGCGTTGCGGCCCGTGCCAGGAGACGCTCGGCATCGGGCCAGATGAGGCCGGACATGCCCACGGGTGCGATTCCGACCGGCAGGGCATGGGTCTGCCCAAAGAGGGGGGCGGTGATGTCGGCTGTGAACTCGCCATGCAGGATCGACGGGCTGAGCCGCACCTGATCGAGCATCAGGCGGTTGCGCGCCTTGGTGGCCTCTGTTCCGGTGGCACTGTCAAGGTATTCCCAGATGAAATGCGGAATGCGGCGCGCCGCGCGGGCGCGCAGGTCAGACAGGGCGGGATAGGTTGCATGCAGCGTCATGGCGCGCATTTGCGCGGGTTTTCAGGAGCTTGTCCAGAGGGCAGATCGGGGTGGAACAATCCCCGAACATCTCTTTATCTCCGGGCGTGCTCGCGCTATTGTCCTGTGCATGAACAGATTTGACGAATCCGATGCCTTTGAGGGGGCCAGCCTCTCGGCTCGCGCGATGGCTGCGCGGCCTGCGCCCTATCTCGATGACCTCAACCCCGAGCAGCGCCGCGCGGCGGAGACATTGGATGGTCCGGTGCTCATGCTGGCCGGGGCAGGCACGGGCAAGACCAAGGCGCTGACCACGCGCATCGCCCATCTGATGAACACCGGGCGCGCGGGGCCGGGCGATATTCTGGCCGTGACCTTTACCAACAAGGCCGCGCGCGAGATGAAGGAACGCGTCAGCCGCCTGATGGGCGAGCGGGTCGAGGGCATGCCGTGGCTCGGCACGTTTCATTCGATCTGTGTCAAGCTCTTGCGCCGTCACGCCGAACTCGTCGATCTCAAGTCCAATTTCACCATTCTTGATACAGACGACCAGTTGCGCCTGCTCAAGCAACTGGTGCAGGCGTCGGGCATCGACGACAAACGCTGGCCCGCGCGGATGCTGGCCGGGATCATCGACCAATGGAAGAACCGCGCCTGGACGCCCGACAATCTGCCCAGCAGCGAGGGCAGCGCCTATGACGGCAAGGGGCCGGCGCTCTATCGGCAGTATCAGACCCGCCTGCGCGACCTGAACGCGGTCGATTTCGGCGACCTGCTCTTGCATGTGGTCACGATCTTTCAAAAGCACGACGATGTGCTCAGGCAATACCAACGCTGGTTCCGCTATATCCTCGTGGACGAGTATCAGGATACCAACGTGGCGCAATATCTGTGGCTGCGCCTCTTGGCGGGGGGGCACAAGAACATCTGCTGCGTGGGCGATGACGACCAGTCCATCTATGGCTGGCGCGGCGCCGAAGTGGGCAATATCCTGCGGTTCGAAAAGGATTTTCCGGGCGCGGCTGTGATCCGGCTGGAACAGAATTACCGCTCGACCCCGCATATCCTTGCGGCGGCGTCGGGGGTGATTGCGGGCAATCGCGACCGGCTGGGCAAGGAGCTGTGGACCGCCGCCGAGGAGGGGGAAAAGGTCCGCCTGATCGGCCATTGGGATGGCGAGGAAGAGGCCCGCTGGATCGGCGAGGAAATCGACGCGATGCAGCGGGGCACGCGGCGGATGCGGCCCTATTCGCTGGACGAGATGGCAATTCTCGTGCGCGCCTCGCACCAGATGCGCGCCTTCGAGGACCGGTTCCTGACCATCGGCCTGCCGTACCGCGTCATCGGCGGTCCGCGATTCTACGAGCGTTTGGAAATTCGCGACGCCATGGCCTATTTCCGGTTGGTGGTCTCGCCTGCCGACGATCTGGCGTTCGAGCGGATCGTCAACACCCCAAAACGCGGTCTTGGCGACAAGGCGCAGCAGAAAATCCAGGTCTCGGCGCGCCAGAATGGCGTGTCGCTGGTCGAGGGGGCGCGGCTCTTGCTCGACGACAAGGGCATCAGCGGCAAGGCGGCGGGGGAGTTGCGCCTGCTGATCGACGGGCTGGCCCGTTGGGGCCGCATGGTGGACGATGCCGACATCACCCATGTCGAACTGGCCGAGATGATCCTCGACGAGAGCGGCTACACGGCCATGTGGCAGAATGACAAGACGCCCGAGGCACCGGGGCGGCTCGAGAATCTCAAGGAATTGGTCAAGGCCCTGGAGGGCTTCGAGAATCTCCAGGGGTTTCTGGAACATGTCAGCCTCATCATGGACAACGAGTCGGGCGATGAGGGCGAGAAGGTCACGCTGATGACCCTGCACGCCGCCAAGGGGCTGGAGTTTCCGGCGGTGTTCCTGCCGGGGTGGGAGGATGGGCTTTTCCCGTCGCAACGCGCGATGGACGAAACCGGCGTGCGCGGGCTCGAGGAAGAGCGGCGGCTGGCCTATGTCGGCATCACCCGCGCCGAAGAGGTCTGCACCATTTCGTTCGCGGGCAATCGCCGCGTTTACGGCCAATGGCAATCGCAAATGCCCTCGCGCTTCATCGACGAATTGCCCGAGGCGCATGTCGATGTGCTGACCCCTCCGGGGCTTTATGGCGGGGGGTATGGGGCGGCGGCCAGTTCAGGTATCGAGAGCCGCGCCGCCGAGGCCAATGTCTACAATAGCCCCGGTTGGCGGCGGCTTCAGGCGCGCGGCGGCGAACGGCCCATGAGCCAGCCAAGCGAGGCCCGCCACAGCGTGATCGACCTTCAGGCCACCAGCGCGCATACGGTGGGCGAGCGCGTCTTTCATCAGAAATTCGGCTATGGGGCGATCATCGCCATCGAGGGTGACAAGCTCGAAATCGCCTTTGAAAAGGCGGGCACCAAGAAGGTGGTTGCACGGTTTGTCACCGGCGCGGATGACGTGCCGTTCTGACGCGGGGCCAGCGGCGGATCTGAGTATTTTTGCCAAGAAGAAACCCGATGTCGCTTCTTCTTGGTGCAAATACTCAAATCCGACCTTGCGCCGAAACGATCAGCCGAGGTGATCCACGACCGTGAGATGCTGCGCCAGCCGGCTGACCTCGGCCAGATAGCGCGCGACCAGCTTCGGATCGTGGGGAGCTGCGCTGACGCCTGCGGGGATTTCGCGCGCGAGCACCGACTCGACCGCGAGCGAGACCGGGATCGACACGAGCCGCGCCATCGCCGTGCCGCGCGCATCGCCCCAGGCGTCCATCACATAGCTTTGGTGCCAGACGGGTTTCCCGGCCTTTTCTGCCTTGAGATCGACGCAGAGCACGACGCGGTCCGGTTCGCCCTCATCATAGGCGTTCTCTTGCCAGAACTGATCGGACATCTCCTTGAGCCGGGCATCGCCTGCGGCACCGTCGAGCGTTTCGATCTCGGCAAAGACATCCTTCCAGGCCTCGGACCAGCCATTCAGGCGCAGCGTGCCGCGCACGAAGTCCTTGATCCGCCAGTCGGGATCGAACCGGTAATCGGCGATGAAGGGGATTGAATCGCGGTTGGGATACACCTCGAAGGTCTCGGGGGTTGGCAAGGGCGCGTCGTAGCTGGAAATCGCGTCCCAGGGTCGAGACACCCTGAGTTCCGAGAAATCGCGAATCGAGCGCGAGGGCGAGCGCAGCGCCTTGAGCACGCCCAGAGGCGACCAGCTGAACTTGTAGCGAAACGGGTTGGGATGTTTCGGCACGCCGCCGCAATAGGAGGTGAACGACAGATCATTGCCCGCGTCAAAGGCCGGGGAGGCGCGATAGTCGGCCACCAGATGATGCGCCATCAGGTGGTCGATGCCGGGATCGAGGCCGATTTCATTGACAAAGCACAGCCCCTTGTCGCGGGCCGCCTCATCGAGGGCGCGCATCTCGGGGGCGATGTAGGAGGAGGAGACGAAATGCGCGCCTGTCCCGAGGCAAAGCTCGGCCAGCGGCACATGCCAGTCGCCGGGCAGCATCGAAACCACCACATCGCCGGGTTTGAGCAGCTTGGCGAGGGCATCCTTGTCAAAGGCGTGGATCTTGTCCGTGAGATCACCGACGGCGGCGCGCGCCTTGTCGGTCGACCGGTTCCAGACGCGCACGTCATGCCCTGCCTCGATCAGTCGCCGCAGACCGGGAATGGCCGATAGGCCGGTGCCGCACCAGTGAATTGTCATGTCCGTCTCTCCTTTTACTTGTAACGGAGTTTCGCCGCGACGATGCTCAGCATCGCCAGAACGGCGCAGATATTGGCCAGGATGAGAGGCCAGTCGCCGATCATCAGCCCATAGACCAGCCACAGGGATACGGTGGTCAGAAAGAGCAGGTTTGACGGGAGCGAGAGGCCCGAGGTGTCGCGCGTGGCCCAGGCCTTGACCGCCTGTGGAATCCAGCAGATCGTCCCCAGAAAGGCGGCCAGATATCCGACATAGGGCGCCATTCAGATCGCTTTCATATGGGTGTGAAAGGTCTCTGCCGCCCGCGCCCAGACCCCTTGATCCAAGGTGTCGAGGGTCAGGAGGGAGGCCAGCAACTGCCCCGCGTAATCCTGCGAGGATTCCACCGGCAAGAGCGACGGCAGGTTGTCGATGGCCATGATGTCGAGCGGCGGCGCGTCATGCACACGCAGCACGGGGGCCGCCCAGGAGGTGGCCGCGTCATAGAGCGGCACCGGGTTGTAATCGCTGTCAGGATCGCAGGCCACATCGCCGACCACGGTCAGTTGACGGGGTTGAACAAGCGCGGATTTCGGCACGAAAACCGGCGTGCCGGGGCGCGCGAAGATGCAGTTCAGAAAGATGTCATGGGCGAGAATTTCCGGGAATGGTCCGCCGGATGCGGTCTCGGCCATGTCCCAGCGGGTGACGGGCACATCCATTGCCTCGCAAAGGTCTGCCGCGCCGGTGCCCACGCGGCCCAAGGCCCCGATGACGATGGCGCGGGGGCGCGGCGCGCCCGTGGCATCGAGCCGCGCGCCGAGGTCCGCCAGCAGCGCGTCGCGACCCGGATAGGTGTCGACGGGGGGGCAGGTCGCGTCGCCCTGTTGCGCCACCCATGCCATGAGCGACACCGCCGCCCCGGCATAGCCCGCCCAATAGCCGAATGCGGCGACGCGGCGGCCCGTTTCATCTACGAGATATTCGAGATCATAGAGCGTGCCGCCCCCGGCCTTGAACCGCTGCAAGAGGCGCCGTCCGGCGTGCTGGCCCTTGAAGGCATGGCCGAACATGATGTGGCGATGCGGCAGGGGGGTGCCGTCTTCGGGCAGTTCCTTGAGCCCGAAGATGATCGCGTCGGCGGGGGCGGAGGGCCATGCGTTTTCCGGTGCAATCCCACAGCCCGCCGCGCGGTAGCCGTCGATCGGAATGGCGCGGTTGTGGCTTTCCTCCACCGTCACGCGGATGCCCTTGGCGATGAGTTGTGCCGCGCCCTCGGGCGTCAGCCCCACGCGTTCCTCGTTTGGCCGCTGTTCGGCCCTTACCCAGAGATGTGTCATGTCAGCCTTTCAGATCATGTTGTCGGCGATCACCTGCGCGACCGAGGGGCGTGCGCGCATGGCCTGCATGAAGGCGGTGATCTTGGGGAATTGCGCCACATCCACCCCGTCACCCTCGAGCCAGTTGCAGGCGACAAAGAGATAGGGATCGGCGAGCGAGAGTGTTTCGCCCAGAACGTAAGGACCGGTGAGCAGATGGGTTTCGACATAGGTGGCGCTGTCGGTCATGGTCTGGACCGACTTGGCCTTCATGTCGTCGAAAGAGCTTTGTTCATTTGCCCAACGGTGGCCGCGCATCTTGTGCGCGTGGTTCACATGCATGGTGGAGGCGAGGTAATACATGGCCTCGCGCATCTTGGCTGCCTGATGGGGATCGCTGGGGCGCAAACCGGCCTGCGGCGCGCTGTCGGCGATGTAGTCGAGAATGGCGCCGGTTTCGGTCAGGATGCCGTTGTCGGTGACAAGGGCCGGAACGCGCCCTTTGGGATTGATCGCAAGATAGGTAGCCCCTGATTGTTCCCCCGCCCGGAAATCGAGGCGCATCGGTTCAAAGTCGAGACCGGCCTCGTGCAGGGCGATGGCCACCGCAATCGAGATGGTGCCTTTGGCATAATAGAGTTTCATGGCGGGGTCCTCTTGAGTGTCAGATGAAGGTGCGGGCATGCGCCCGGTCGGGTGTGTCGAGATGGGGCGTGGCGTTGAACGTGCCCAGCATCAGCATGTCGTGCACATGTTCGAGGCGGTGCAGCGAAGAGTTCATCACTTGCAGCATGACCTTGGACATGCCCGGAATATCGAGGCCGAGAGCATGCCGCATGACCATGCCGATCACGCCGCCGGAGGTCACGATCAGGATGCGCCCGTTGTGATGACAGATGTCGTCGATCAGGCTGGTGATCCGGGTTGTGAAATGCTCGAAGGTCTCTGGCACGTCCTCCAGATCGCCGCGCGCCCAATGCGCGATCACCTGCGGCAGGTAACGGGCGAACTCGGTCGCATCGGACGGGGCGGGAATCCCGTGCTGCGCCTCGATGGCTCGGGCGAGGGCGAAGTAGCTCAACTCGTCAAGGCGCGGATCCCGTTCGGTGATCTCGTAGCCCATGGCGCGGGCGGTGCCGATCTGACGGTTGAGCGTGCCGGTGATGACATGGTCGAAATGGGGATTCGTCTGCGCGAGATGGGCGCCCAGCCATTCGGCCTGCTGCACGCCCAGAGGCGACAGCCGGTCATAATCTGTCTCATCGGTCGCATGGCTGTTGGCCTGCCCGTGACGCACCAGAATTAGCTCTGCCAAGGTTTCCCTCCCCGAATTCCGCGCGACGTTAGCGCCGGTTGCGGCGGGGTTAAAGGTGGTGCGCGAAATAATCCGCCCGTTTGCCGGCGACGCGCAAGAGGCGCGGGAATTGGGGCCAATGCGATGGCTCTTTGTCTTGTGTGGCGCAAACGCAGGGTGAGATGTCGGGATTGACGGCCTATGGGATGCAACTGCATGCTTAAAAAAGACCCAAAGCAGGGAGGCACGCTGATGACCGACAAAATCACATTCGTATTGGACGGCCAAGAGGTCGAGGCGGAAGCCGGTCAGACGATCTGGGAAGTTGCGAATGGTCGCGGCCTGAAAATCCCGCATCTCTGCCACAAGCCCGCCCCCGGCTATCGCCCCGATGGCAACTGCCGGGCCTGCATGGTCGAGGTTCAGGGCGAGCGGACGCTGGTTGCCTCCTGCATCCGCGAGGCAAAGGCGGGCATGGTGGTCACGACCAATTCCGCGCGCGCGGAATCGGCGCGCAAGATGGTGGTCGAGATGCTGCTCGCGGATCAGCCCGCGCAGGACGAGGCGCATGACCGCTCGAGCCATCTGTGGGACATGGCCGAGGCCAATGGCGTAACCCACAGCCGCTTTCCCAAGCTCGAAAAAGAGCGGATTCCGCTGCTTGATGACAGCCACGTTGCGATGCGCGTCAATCTGGATGCCTGCATCCAGTGCGGGCTTTGCGTGCGCGCCTGCCGGGAAGTGCAGGTCAATGACGTGATCGGCATGGGCGGGCGCGGGCATGATGCCTATCCGGTCTTTGACCTTTCGGATCCGATGGGGGCGTCCACCTGCGTGGCCTGTGGCGAGTGTGTGCAGGCCTGCCCGACCGGGGCCTTGATGCCGGCCACCGTGCTTGACGATCAGCAGCAGGGCGACAGCGCCGATTTCGACGAAGAGGTCAAGAGCCTCTGTCCCTTCTGTGGCGTGGGCTGTCAGGTCTCGCTCAAGGTCAAGAACGGCAAGGTCAAGTACGTCGAGGGCATCAACGGGCCTGCGAACGAAGGGCGTCTGTGCGTCAAGGGGCGGTTCGGCTTTGACTATATCCACCATCCGCACCGCCTGACCAAGCCGCTCATTCGCCGCGACGATGCGCCCGCCAAGGGGCTGAATGTCGATCCCGGCAATTGGCAGGAAGTATTCCGCGAGGCCGAGTGGGACGAGGCGCTCGATCTGGCGGCGGGCGCGCTGAAGGGGCTCAAGGATACCCATGGCGGGACCAGCGTCGCGGGCTTTGGCAGCGCCAAGTGCACCAATGAAGAAGCGTATCTCTTTCAGAAGTTCATCCGGCAGGGGTTTGGCCACAACAACGTGGATCACTGCACGCGTCTCTGCCATGCGTCCTCGGTGGCGGCGCTGATCGAGAATGTCGGCTCGGGCGCTGTGACGGCGACCTTCAACGAGATTGAAAACGCCGATGTGGCGATCATCATCGGGGCCAACCCGCTGGAAAACCATCCCGTTGCCG
This sequence comes from Roseovarius sp., assembly GCF_027019125.1. Lineage (GTDB taxonomy): Bacteria > Pseudomonadota > Alphaproteobacteria > Rhodobacterales > Rhodobacteraceae > Roseovarius. The sequence continues at coordinate 414,476 of NZ_JALUXE010000030.1, forward strand.
CGACCTATTTCAAGCAGTTCACCAAGCGTGGCGGCAAGCTGATCGTCATGGATCCGCGCGGGCAGGGGATGAAGCGCTTTGCCACCCATATGCTGCAATTCCGCCCCGGTGCGGACGTGTCCATGCTCAACGCGATCATGCATGTGATCGTGGAAGAGGGGCTCTACGACCAGCAATATATCGCGGCCTTCACCGAGAACTGGGAGGCGGAGAAAAAGCATCTGGCGCAATTCCCGCCCGAGAAGATGGAAGCCATCTGCGGTATTCCGGCCGAGACACTGCGCGCGGTGGCGCGGGACTTTGCCACGGCCAAGGCGGCGATGATCTTTTGGGGGATGGGTGTCAGCCAGCACATCCACGGCACCGACAATTCGCGTTGCCTGATTTCTCTGGCGCTGATGTGCGGCCATGTGGGTCGCCCGGGCACCGGGCTGCATCCGCTGCGTGGCCAGAACAACGTGCAGGGGGCGTCTGACGCAGGCCTCGTGCCGATGTTCCTGCCCGACTATCAGACCGTGACCGACGACGGCGTGCGCCGCGCGTTTACCGAGGTCTGGCAATCGGGGGACTTCTCGAACCAGAAGGGCCTGACCGTGACCGAGATCATGGATGCGGTTCACGAGGACAAGATCAAGGGCATGTATATCCTGGGTGAGAACCCGGCGATGTCAGACCCGGATGTGGAGCACGCCCGCGATGCTCTGGCCAAGCTGGAGCATCTGGTGGTGCAGGATATTTTCATCACCGAAACGGCGAACTATGCCGATGTGATCCTGCCCGCGAGCGCGTTCTACGAGAAATCCGGCACTGTCACCAACACCAACCGTCAGGTGCAGATGGGCCGCCCCGCCGTGCCCCCGCCGGGAGAAGCGCGTGAGGATTGGGCGATCACCGTGGAACTGGCCAAGCGGATTGGTCTCGATTGGTCCTACAACAGCCCGGCGGATGTCTTTGCCGAGATGAAGGTCAACATGCGCTCGCTCGACAATATCACCTGGGAGCGGCTGGAGCGGGAAGGCGCCGTGACCTATCCCTGCAAGGGCCCAGATCAGCCGGGCGAGGCGGTGGTGTTTGGCAACGGGTTCCCGCGCCCCGAGGGTCGTGCGAAATTCACCCCGGCGGCGATCATTCCGCCCGATGATGTGCCCGATGCGGATTATCCGATGATCCTGACCACGGGGCGGCAACTTGAGCATTGGCATACGGGGTCGATGACCCGGCGTGCCACCGTGCTCGATGCGGTCGAACCCGAGGCGAATTGCTCGATGCACCCCTCGACCCTGCGCAAGCTGGGGGTAGAGCCCGGCGGCATGGTGCGCCTGAGCACCAAGCGCGGCTCGATCCGGATCATGGCGCGGGCAGACCGCGCCGTGGCCCCCGATATGGTGTTCCTGCCCTTTGCCTATGTCGAGGCGGCCGCGAATATCCTGACCAACCCGGCGGTCGACCCCTATGGCAAGATCCCCGAGTTCAAGTTCTCGGCGGTCAAGGTCGAAGCGGCGAATATCGCGGCGGAATGATACGCAGTGCGCCCCGCGCAGGTCGCGGGGTGCAGACGCCCTTGCCCGTGGATTTGGCATTTGGCCTCGGAGTTTGGCGCGCCTATAGTCGCGCTTGGACATGACCCGAAAACCCGACACCCCCCTGCGCCGTGGCTGGACCACGGGCGCTTGCGCCACCGCAGCGACGCGGGCGGCGCTGAGTCTGTTTTGGGGGGAAGGCAAGGTGCGGTGCGTGCAAATCACCCTGCCGCGCGGCGAAACACCAGAGTTCGACATCGCGCATCACGCCAGTGGCGAGAACTGGGCCGAGGCGGGGGTGATCAAGGACGCCGGTGACGACCCGGATGTGACCCATGGGGCGATGATCATCGCCCGTGTGGCGCGCTCGCGCGGCGGCGTGGTGTTTCGCGCGGGCGAGGGGGTGGGGCGTGTCACCATGCCCGGCCTGCCGATTCCGCCGGGAGAGCCTGCCATCAACCCGGTGCCGCGCCAGATGATGCGCGAAACGGTCGAGGATATGGCCGAGCGCCTGTCGGAAAGCCCGGATATAGAGATCACCGTTTCGGTGCCCGGTGGGGCAGCGCTCGCGCAAAAGACGTGGAACCCGAGGCTGGGTATCAAGGGAGGGTTGTCAATTCTGGGCACCACCGGGATTGTGCGCCCGTTTTCCTGTGCGGCCTGGATCGCGTCGATCCATCGTGGCATCGACGTGGCGCGCGAGACAGGGTTGACCCATGTGGCAGGCTGTACGGGTGCCACGAGCGAACAGGTGGTGCAGGGCCTCTATGATCTGCCAGATCACGCGATGCTCGATATGGGAGATTTCGCCGGTGGGATGCTCAAGTATCTTGCCCGGAATCCGGTGCCGCGCCTGACGGTGGGGGGCGGTATCGGCAAGATGACCAAGCTGGCGCAGGGCGCGCGCGATCTTCATTCGGGTCGCAGCCAGGTGGATTTTGCGGGCCTTGCCGAGGCGCTAGGCCTGCCTGAACTGAAATACATGAATACGGCCTTGCAAGCCTATGATTTGGCGGGGGAAACCCTGGCGGATTGGGTGGCGCGCGAAAGCCGCGCCAAGGTGTTGGCGATGCTGCCTGACGGGGTTGCGGTGGATACCGTCGTGATCGACCGGGCAGGCGCAGTGCTGGCGCGGGCGGGGGGCACATGACGCTCTTGCTGCTGGCGGGCACGGGCGAGGCGCAACAGCTGGCGCGACATCTGGCCGAGGGGGGGCGCGCGGCGGTGGCCTCGCTCGCCGGGGCGACGCGGATGCCGCGCGCCATGGGGCTGCCCACTCGGATCGGAGGGTTCGGCGGTGAGGCAGGGTTTCTTGCCTATGTGGCAGAGGCGGGCATTACGGCGGTGCTCGATGCCACGCATCCCTTTGCGGCGCAGATCTCGGCGCGGACGGCGCGGCTCTGCGCGGTCCATGATCTGCCCTATTGCCAGCTTTTGCGCCCGGAATGGGTGCCGGGGGCAGAGGATCGCTGGACGGACATTGCCGCCGAAGAAGAGGCGGCGGCGCATATTCCGGAGGGGGCTACGGTGTTTCTTGCGACTGGGCGGCAGGGCGTGACCCGCTTTGCCAATCTCGACGGGCGGCGCCTGATTTGCCGTGTGGTCGATCCGCCCGAGGCACCTTTTCCCTTGGCGCATGGCAATTATATCGTTGGCCGTCCGCCGTTTTCCGTGGATGATGAGATTGCCCTTTTCACCCGCCTTGGTGTGGACTGGCTGGTGGTCAAGAACGCTGGCGGAGCCGCGTCCGAGAGCAAATTGGCGGCGGCGCGGGCGCTGAGCCTGCCGGTGGCGATGATCGCCCGCCCGCCTCAGCCGGATGCGCCGCGCGTGGCGACGGTCGCGGAGGCGATGGAATGGGTGCAGGGGCTATGACGGGTCGAATCATCACATGTGAGGCGGATGTGGAAGAGGGCGCGGCCCATCTGGTGGCACGCTGCCCGCGCATGCGTCATGCCTATGATCTGACCGGGCCGTTGCCCCTGCGGCGCAATCCCGACGGCTTTGCGCGTCTGCTCGGCGCGATTGTGAGCCAACAGGTCAGCGTGGCCTCGGCCAATGCGATCTGGTCACGGCTGGAGCAGGCCGGATATGTCGAGCCTGCAAATATTCTCGCAGTCACGGATGACGACCTGCGCGCCGTGGGTCTCAGCCGTCAGAAGGCGCGTTACGCCCGTGCGCTCGCCGAGGCGGGGATCGACTATGAGGCCCTGCGCGAAGCCCCCACATCCGACGTGATCGCAATTCTCACGCAGGTGCCCGGTATCGGCGTCTGGACGGCGGAAATCTATGCGATGTTCAGCCTGGGGCGCGCGGATGTCTTTGCGCCCGGCGATCTGGCCTTGCAAGAGGCGGTGCGCCTGCTCTACGACCTGCCGGAACGCCCCAAGGAACGGGCGCTGCGGCAGATGGCCGAGGATTGGGCGCCGTGGCGCGCCGTTGCGGCACGGCTCTTGTGGGCCTATTACCGGGTGGCCAAGGAGAGGGAAGGGATCAGATGACACGGGTGTTGCAAGCAGGCCGCAAGGCTCCGCAGTCGGGCGAGACACGCTCGGCCGTGGTCTTTCTGCACGGATACGGCGCCAATGGCGCAGATTTGCTGGGGCTGGCCGATCCGCTGGCCGAGCATCTGCCCGATACGCTTTTTGTAGCACCCGATGCGCCCGAGAGCATTCCGGGCATGCCCTTTGGCCTGCAATGGTTTCCGATTCCCTGGATCGACGGGTCGAGCGAGGAAGAGGCGCATCGCGGGCTGATGACGGCCTCGGCGGATCTGAACGCCTTTCTTGATGCGCTGATGGTGGATGAGGATCTCTTGCCCGAACAGGTGGTGCTCTTTGGGTTTTCGCAGGGAACGATGATGGCGCTGCATGTGGCCCCCCGGCGCGAGGATGCGCTTGGCGGGGTCGTGGCCTTTTCCGGGCGGCTGTTGTCGCCGGAACTGCTGAGCGATGAGGTGCAGAGCCGTCCGCCCGTTCTGCTGGTGCATGGCGATGCCGACGAGGTGGTGCCGGTGCAATCGCTGCCGCAGGCGGCAGAGGCGTTGCAGGGGGCGGGGTGGCAGGATGTCTATGCCCATATCATGAAGGGCACGGGCCACGGGATCGCGCCCGACGGGCTGTCGGTGGCTCTGGCGTTCCTGCGTGACAAGCTGGGCCTCTGACGGTTTTCCGCAAATCGCCGCAGGCCTGCCATATTATGGCGGCGCGGATGCGCTAGGCCGGGACGGATGAGCAAGGACACCGACAGCCTCTCCCCGCTTGGACGGGCCTATTCTCTTGGCGCGCTCTTTGTCGCCGAGATGGTGCTGCTTGTCCTGCTCTATCAGGTTCTGAGTGACCTTGAGTGCCGCGCAACCGGGATTGAAACCGCGTGCCGAGGGCTGCGGTTCGTGGCGCTCTGGCTGCTTTGTGCGGGGTCATTGGTCGGCGTCTACCTCTGGGCGCGTCCGGTGGCACGGTCCGAGTTCGCAGATGCGGCCAATGCCGCACCGGGCGGGTGGTCATGGGCCTTGGTGCATGGGGCAGGCATCGTCGCCATGATTGCGCCCTTGGTGGTGGTGGCCCCCGGAGCCTTGAGCGCGGAATTCGCGCGGATTTTTCCGCTGGCAGCCATGGGGGCGCTGACGGCGGCCCTGGGTGGGGTGCTGTGGCTCATGCGGCTGGGCGCCTGGCTCGTATGGTTGCGGGGGCGGACCCTGTCTCTTGTCGCGATTGCGGGTTTTGCTGCGGCTTTGCCGGGAGCGGTGGTTCTGGCCGGGCCCCTCTGGAGCGTGCAGGCGATCACGGATGTGACCTTCATCGCGGTTTTCCTCTTGCTGCGCCTTTTCGTCGAGGATGTGGTCGTGGACCCTGCGACTTATGTGATCGGCACGCCGGAATTCCGGGTCATGGTGGCGGATAGCTGTTCCGGGATCGAGGGGCTGGTGTTGATCACGGCCTTTCTTGGTCTCTACGGGGTGCTGTTTCGCGATGAATTGCGCCTGCGCCGCTTTGGGCTCGTGATCTGGCCTCTCGCGCTCTTGGTGAGTTGGATGTTCAACGCGGTGCGGATCACGGTTCTGATCCTGATCGGGGTGAATGTCTCGCCTGAGCTGGCGGTGAACGGCTTTCACAGCTTTGCCGGGTGGTTGATGTTCACGGCGCTGTCCATCGGGGTATTGGTGGTGGTGGGGCGCAGTGGCTATGCGTTGCAAGCGGTGGCGGTGCCACGGGTGCGCAGCGCCTCTCCAATTGCCCAAGACGATGTGGCGGGTCGCATTCTGCCGTTCATCGTCTTTGCCGTATCGGGATTGATCGCACAGGCATTCTGGAGCGAGCCGGCCCTGGCCTATCCGGTACAGGTGGGCATGATGCTGGCCGCGCTCTGGTGGGTGCGGGCCACCGTGCGGCATCATCTGGCGTGGCCATCAGGGGTGTCGGTGATGGCCGGGGCCGTGGTCGGGCTGGCATGGATTGTCACCGCGCCCGCAGCGGAACCCCCTTCTGAGGCGCTCTTGTCGCTTGGGGCAGGGGCCTTTGCCCTTTGGGCGGCCCTGCGCATTCTGGGCACGGTCGCCCTAGTGCCGGTGATCGAAGAGCTTTTCTTTCGAGGCTACGTGCAGGCGCGACTTGATCGGGGAACCGTTGTCAGCCGGATCATCGCTATTGCGGTTTCGGCCGGTCTATTCGCCCTTGTTCATGGCCGCTGGATCGAAGCGGGCCTGGCGGGCGTTGTGTTTTCTCTGGTTTACATGCGCAATGGGCGGCTGGCTGATGCCATGGCCGCCCATGCTGTTGCCAATGCTGTCATCGCAGCCGTCGCCCTTTGGAGGGGGGATTGGACGCTGATCTGACCGTCAGGTCAGTTCCGCGCGCGACGGCGTTTGATTTCCCAAGCAAGGACAAGGGCCGCGAGAACCACCGCAATGGCGAGTGTCCCGCTCGCGGCGTCCATTTCCGGCACGGAAGATGTTGACGACGACCCACCACCCGACGTCGTGCCACCGTACCAGCCATTCCAGAACCAATCAAACATCGGTCATCTCCGTATATGTCTAATGCAAACTCTTGCCTTCGTTATGCCAGATTTTCGACACATTTCAAGCTGCGCCGCTCAATAACCCGGTTTTTGGAAACGAACCGCACCAAAAGGACGCTTTGTTTCCGAGCCGAGAGCGGAGATGCCGGAACAATGAGCAGTTTTCCCGGTTGGCGTGCCGTTGCTCTGACACGCCGCTGAGAATCACTCTGCGGCGCGCAGGGGAGAACCCTCGACCCGCGTTGCCGAGTCGGTTGGCTCTTGCCTGGATGCGGTGGGGTAGCTGACTTGCGCGGAGGCGTTGTGCCCTTCGACCGGCCAGACGATTTCCGAGTGTGCAAGGCGGCTTGCGGTTCGGGCGAGGGCCCAGTCCCGGGCGGCGCGGCTGGAGCGGCCCATCGAGAGCTTGGCCAGGAGCTGTGCCCCCCAGAGGACGTAGGTGCCAAGCCATACCCGCAGGGCCAGCATCGCAGGCGTAAAGACCAGCGTGAGAACAGTAGCGATGCCAAGGCCGAACACCACGGCGGTGGCCAGCTGTTTCCACCATAAAGCTGTTGGACTATCAAAGGCATAGCCGCCATTCACGAAGTCGAGGCTGAGCCCGAACATCATCGGCGCAAGCCCCGCCATCGTGGTGATCGTGGTCAAGAGCACCGGGCGGATACGATCCTGCGCGGTGCGGGTGATGGCGTCGATCGGGGGCATGTAGCGGGCGTATTCCTGAAAAGTGTCAATCAAAACAATGTTGTTGTTCACCACAATGCCCGCCAGGGCCACGATGCCGGTGCCGGTCATGATGATCGAAAAGGGCTGATCCATCACGAGCATGCCGATCAGCACGCCCGTGGTCGAGAGCACGACCGCCAGGAGAACCAGCACCGCGTTGTAAACGCTGTTGAATTGCGCCAGCAGAATGATGAACATCAGGCCAAGCGCGCCGGCAAATGCCTTTTGCAGAAATTCACCGGACTCTGCCTGATCCTCGGCGTCGCCGGTCCATTCGTAGCTGATACCGGGCGGCAGAACGCCTGACTCGAGCCATTCGGTGAGATGGGTTATCCGTTCGTTCGCTGTGATCGGAACCTTACGATCTGTAACGTCGGACGCGGATTCTGTAACGAATACCCCGTCCTTGACCGCCGCCTTGATGTCGAAGAACCGGGTCTGATCGACGCGGTCGATCTGGGCCAGTTGCTTGACCGGTTTGCGGGTGACGAAATTCGATAGTGGCACAAGCCCGTCGTCGGTGCGCACCTTGAGGCTGTCGAGGGTCGAGAGCACGCGGTCCTGATCGGGCAGGCGGACCCGGATCTCGATTTCCTCGTCGCTGCTGTCGACGCGCATGGTGTCGAGCAGGATGCCGCGTGTCACGAGTTGCACCATGGCACCGACGGTGGCGACATCGGCGCCAAAGCGCCCGGCCTTTTCGACATCGACGTCGATCTGCCAGTCGATGCCGGGGAGGGGCAAGGTATCCTCGATCTGATGGAGCCCCTCGGTTTCGTCGAATGTCTGCCGGGCCACTTCGGTAAAGGCGATGAGATCTTCCCAATTGTCGCTTTTGAGGCGCAGGTGAACCGGTTTGGCCGAGGCGGGGCCACGGGATTGGGCGAGCACCTCGAACTTGATGCCGGGCACGTTTTCCAGCTCTGCGCTGAGTTCGGAGATCACGGTATCGCCGTCGAATTCCGTCGCGACCACATGGCGGGTCACGGGCAGATCGAGAAGCGGAATGGTGAACCAGGTCTCGATGGATTGCGGGCGATCCTCCCAGGCGATGGTTTCAAACTGAATCTGGCCGATCGTATCGCGCGGGGGCTGTGCGCCGCCGGTATTCGTATTGAGCCCGCCATCCCCGGCAAAGGCGAAAGCGGTCTGGATGCCGGGATGGGCGCGAATGATGTCCTCGACCTGTTTGACCAACTGGTCCTTTTGGTCAATCGAGAGGTTGCCGCGCCCGCGCACATAGACGATGCCGCGCTCTGGTTCGCTATCGACGAAGAATTCGGTGCCGTTGTTGTTGTTGATGTAGAACATGAGCACAGAGCCCACGAGCACGAAAATCGCGCCAAAGGCCACCAGCGGCATGACCGGATTGCCCGCGATGGCATGGATCATCCAGCCGAATGCCGAGCGTTTGTAGCCGCCCTGGACACGTTCGCGGCGCGGGGGCAGCCAGCGGCGGCGCGCGGCGCTCATGAGTTTGCCAAAGCGGCGCGGAATGGCCAAGAGGCCCAGGAGCGTGGCGGCAACCCCCGAGACACCCACCGCCAGCAGCACGGAAACCCCGAGCATGAGGCCAAAGACCGTTGCCAGCACCGGCACGACCGAGCCGAGAATGCGCGTGCCGTCCATGCCGGAAAATTGCGTGCTCACGGCGTTGAGCAGGGTGGGAGCGATCTGACCGGCCAGAAGGGCCGCCCCGATGGCCACCGGAAAGAGCAGCAGATGCCAGAGCCAGAAGCCGCTTGCGATCTGGTCGGTGCGGGTGTTGAACCAGCGTTCCAGCCGCCCGGTGACGCCGCCCAGCACAGGCAGGTAGACAAGCGCCACGAGAAGAGAGGCGGAGAGCACGAAAATCAGCGTGACCGGCAACATGCCCATGAATTGCCCCGGAATGCCGGGCCAGAAGAGCATCGGAAGAAAGGCGCAGAGCGTGGTGGCTGTGGAGCTGACCACGGGCCAGAACATCCGCTTGGCGGCCCCGACATAGGCGTGCATCGGGCCTTCGCCCTCTGCGATGCGCTTGTCGGCGTATTCCACCACGACAATGGCCCCATCCACCAGCATCCCCACCGCGAGAATGAGGCCGAACATCACGATATTCGAGATGGCAACGCCCATGACGGCCAGAAGGGCGAAACAGAGGAGGAAAGAGGTGGGAATGGAAAAGCCCACCAAGAGCGCGGGCCGGATGCCCAGGGCCGCCAGCGTGACGACCATCACCAATGCGATGGCGGTGAGAACCGAGCCTTCGAGCTGGCTGACCATGGAGGCCACGGTGCTGGACTGATCGTTCGAGGTGCCGACGCTGACGGCGACCTGCAAATCCTCGGGCCAGGTCTTTTCCGCCTCGGCGACGGCGGCACGCACGAGGTCGGCGGTTTCGATGATGTTGAAGCCTTTGCGCTTGACCACCTGTAGCGCGACGGTCGTCTCGCCGTTGAAGCGCGCGGTGCCAAGCCGGTCCTCGAAGGTGAGGTTGATCGTCGCCAGATCGCCAAGGCGCACGATGCGGTCGCCATTGGTCTTGACCGGCAGGTTGTAGAAATCGCTGGTATCTTCAAAGGAAGAGGGAATCTTGACCGCGAAAGTGCCCTGGGCCGTGTCGACCTCGCCCGCCGCGATCAGTTGGTTGTTGTTCTGCACCACGTTGATGAGATCGAGCGCGGTGACGTTATAGGCCTCAAGGCGCAGCGGGTCGATGATGACTTCGAGCATCTCCTCGCGATTGCCCGCGATACCCGCCTCGAGCACCGGTTCCAGGCCTTCGAGCGTGTCCTGGAGGTCATTGGCCAGCCGCGACATGGTGCGTTCGGGCACCGGGCCGGAGAGGTTGACGATGATGATCGGAAATTCACTGAAATTCACCTCGTTCAGGGTGTATTTCTCGGCCCCTTCGGGGAAATCCGCCTCGGCGGTGTCCATCGCGTCGCGCACATCGGCAAGGGTCTTGGTCTTGTCCCAGCCGAATTCGAATTCGAGCGCTACACCGCCGTAATTCTCGGCGGCGGTGCCGGTCATCTTCTTGAGCCCGTCCAGATCGCTCAGTTCGGTTTCCATCACCTTGACGAGCAGTTTCTCGCTGTCTTCGGCCGAGATGCCGGGGAAGGGGACCGAGATGAAAAGGGCTGGGATCTCGATGTCGGGCTCGCCCTCTTTGGGCAGGTTGACATAGGCCAAGGTGCCGGCAAGGACCGAAAGAACGATAAAGGCCAGCACCATCCGGGCGCGGGCGGCGGCCCAGTCGACGAGGCCGGTCATTGGCCGAGGTCCTGAAATACGGGGTCAACGGGCACGCCATCGGTCACGTAATCCTGTCCGATCACGATCACATCAGCGTTGTCGGGCAGGCCGGCGATCCAGACGCCAGAGGGCGTGTCGCGCAAAAGTTCGACCGGGACGAATTGCGCCCGGCTTTCGGGGCCGACGATGCGCAGCCCCAAGGTGCCCTCGTCATCGAGGGTGAGGGCCGATTGCGGCAGGAGATGCGCGCGCTTGCCCGCGGCACCGATCAGGATTTCGGCGGTTTCCCCGTCGCGCAGCGTCAGGTCTGGATTGGGCACGGTCACTTCGACGCGGAATGTGCGGGTAACGTCATCGGCTGAGCGCGCGACGAAGGTGACGCGCCCCTCGACCATGCGGCCCGAGGCCATGCGGATGCGCGCGGGGGCGTCCATCTGCACGCGGGCCACCTGCAATTCCGACACGAAGCCCACCATCGAGATCGGGTCGAGTTGCAGCACCGTGGCGCAGAGCGCGCCGGGTTGCAAAAGGCTGCCGATTTCGGCGGTGTCGGTGTCGAGCACCCCGTTGAACGGGGCGATGATCGAGAGGCGGTCGATTTCGGTCTGAGCGGCGGCGACGGCGGCGCGGGCGGATTCGATCCCGGCGCGCGCGGCCTCGAGGCCGGAGGTGGCCGATTGCACCGCCGCTTGCGCCGAACTGACCGCGGCACGCGTGGACGCGACGCGGGTCTGCGAGGCGAAGCCGCTCTCGATCAGGTTCTCGGCGGCGTTGGCGTTGATTTGCGCCTCTTCGAGTTGCGCGCGGGCCTCGGTGGCGCGGGCCTCGGCCTCGGGGATGCGGGTCTCGGCCTCGGACAGGCGGGCGCGGGCCTCGGCCAAGGCGGCCTCGCGCGCGGCGGGGTCGAGGCGGCAGAGGATGTCGCCCTCGGATACCATATGCCCTTTGCGCAAAGGCTCGTTGATGACGAGGCCCGAGGTCTCGGCGCGCAATTCGACGATGCGGTCGGCCTCGGAGCGGCCGCGCACGACGACGGCGCTGTCGACCTCGCGGGCCTGAGAATGCAGGGCCACGACGCGCATGATCGTTTCGGCCTCTGGGGCGGTCTCGGGCTGCGGTTCGGCGGTTTGCGGTTCGCGGGCGGGGAGGAAGCGGTCATGCTCGAAAACGACCATATAGACCAAGGCAGACACCACGAGGGCGATGAGAACAGGAAGCAACCGCATTTATCTACCTTCGAGCCATGAGGCGTGGCGGGGCCGGGGGGGCTTGCCCTGCGGGACTTGGCCCAGACCTCAACCATACAGAGTTACGCTAAACTAACCGGTTCAGATTAATCTTTTCCGATGCCTGCTGCAAGCGCGCCCTTGCGTCGCGGGTGCGCCGCCCCTTGGCAGGGGCAGGGCTTCGGGGTAAGAGGGGCAAAATTCAAGGGGGGCGCGGCGTGAGCAACACCGACAGTTTCATCGACGAAGTCACCGAAGAGGTGCGCCGGGACAGGCTATTTGCGTTGATGCGCCGGTATGGCTGGATCGCGGTCCTGGCGATCCTGTTGCTGGTAGGCGGTGCCGCGTGGAACGAGTGGCGCAAGGCACAAGAGCGCGCCGCGGCACAGGCATTGGGCGATGCGGTGCTGTCAGCCCTCGCGACCGAGGATCGGGCGGCACGGGCGGCCGCGCTTGATGCGATTTCGGCACCGGACGCGCAGGCGGCGTCGGTGATTGCCCTCCTGGCGGCGGCAGAGGAAGCCGCAGACAATCCCGAGGCGGCGGCGCAGCGGTTGCTGGCGCTGGCGGATCGGTCGGACGTGGAGGCGGTCTATCGCAACCTTGCCACGCTCAAGGCGGTGATGCTGCCCGGCTCTGGGCTGGATGCCGAGGCGCGGCGCGGTCGGTTGAACGGCTTGGCGCTGAGTGGCGGTGTGCTGCGGCTATTGGCCGAGGAACAATTGGCCCTGATCGACCTTGAGACAGGCAACCGCGAGGCGGCCATCGAGCGTCTTGTGGCGATTGCCAGCGATGCCGAGGCCACGACGGGCTTGCGCAGGCGGGTGACACAAGTGATTGTGGCCTTGGGTGAAGAATTGCCCGACCTTCCGGAGCCTGTGACAGGGGCCGTGTCGGTCGGCGAATGACGAAGGCCGCGCCAGGCCAAAGGCCCAAGCGGGTCGACAGGGCGGTACAAGGCGAAGAGTGAGGGCAAGAGCAGTGAAACCGAACGGATTGATTCTGGGGCTGGTTGCAGTCCTCGCGGTGACGGCCTGCACCAAGAAGACGCAGATCTTGAGTGGCGAACGCCTGGGGATTCGCGAAGTTCTCCAAAGCGAGGCGGCGCGCGCCGAGGTCAACGTGACCCCGGAGAACCGGGTGCTTCCGGTTTCTCTGCCTGCGGCAACCGTGAATGCCGACTGGCGTCAGCGGATCGGGACGCCGGGCACCCGCACCGCCCATCCCGCGCTGTCGCGCGCGCCGCAACTGGCGTGGTCGGTCAATATCGGGCAGGGCGACGGGCGGCGGGTGCGGATCACCGCAGACCCCGTGGTGGCCGAGGGGCGCATCTTTACGCTGGATGCCGAGGCCAGGGTGGCGGCGGTATCGACCACGGGTCAACTGCTCTGGACGCGAGACCTGACCCCGGCCAATGACAATTCGGACAATGCCAGCGGCGGTGGTCTGGCCTATGGCGATGGCAAGCTCTTTGTCTCGTCGGCCTTTGGCAAGCTTTCGGCCATCGACCCGGCCAGCGGTGGCGTGATCTGGGAACAGGAGCTGGGCGCGCCCGGCAGCGGCACGCCGGCGGTATTTGACGGGTTGGTCTATGTGGTGGCGGGCGACGATGTGGCCTGGGCCATCGAGACCGACACCGGGCGCATTGCATGGCAGTTGAGCGGCACGCCCGATATTCACAACGTGCTGGGCGGTCCGGCCCCGGCGATCACGGACAAATACGTTGTCTTTGCCTTTGGTGCGGGGGAATTGCAGGGCGCGTTCCGCCGGGGCGGTCTGCGCCTCTGGGATGCGCAGGTCGCAGGCGAGCGTCTGGGTGTGGCGAGCGCGCGGGTGGATGACATCACCGGCGATCCGGTGGTCGTGGGCGACCGGATCTATACCGGCAGCCATTCGGGGCGCACCGTGGCGCTCAGCCTTGGCAGCGGCAATCGTCTCTGGACGGCGGCGGAAGGCCCGCTCAACCCGGTCTGGCCTGCGGGCGACTCGGTGTTCATGGTCACCGATCGCAACGAATTGGTGCGCCTCTCGACCGAGGACGGCACGCGCATCTGGGGGCATGAATTGCCGCTCTTTTCGGATCGCAAGCCCAAGCGGCAGGCCGAGATCGTGGGCCATTTCGGCCCTGTTCTGGCCGGTGGTCAGTTGATCCTGGCATCGGGCGACGGGCAATTGCGGTTCTTCGATCCGGCCTCGGGGCAGATGACGGGCGCGCGCGATTTGCCGGGCGGGGCCACGTCCAACCCGGTGGTGGCGGGCAATACCCTCTATGTCGTGTCGAAAAAGGGTCAATTGCTGGCTTTCCGTTGATCCAGTGTTCCTGTATCAGGGCGACTTGATCCGTATCGGAGCCTGAGCCATGACCTTTTCTCTCGCCATCGTGGGCCGTCCCAATGTTGGCAAATCCACCTTGTTCAACCGTCTGGTGGGCAAGCGGCTGGCCTTGGTCGACAACCAGCCCGGTGTGACGCGCGACCTGCGCGAAGGTGCGGCGCGTTTGGGCGACCTGCGGTTCACGGTGATTGATACGGCGGGTCTGGAGGACGCCACCGACGAGAGCCTGCAAGGCCGCATGCGCAAGCTGACGGAGCGCGCCGTTGATATGGCCGATGTCTGCCTCTTTCTGATCGACGCGCGCACGGGCGTGACACCCACGGATGAAAGCCTTGCGGAAATTCTGCGCAAGCGCTCGGCGCATGTGATCCTTGCCGCCAACAAGGCCGAGGGGGCGGCGGCGGATGCCGGTGTGATCGAGGCCTGGGGGCTGGGGCTGGGCGAGCCGATCCGCATGTCGGCGGAGCATGGCGAGGGTCTGAATGATCTCTATGCGCAATTGATGCCGCTCGCCGATGCCTTTGAGAAACGCGCCGAGGCCGAGGCGCCGGAGGTGGATGTGGCCCTCGATGAGGATATCGAGGACGACGAGGATGTCAGCTATCGCAAGCCCACCGAGGCGCGCCCCATGCAGGTGGCGGTGGTGGGGCGGCCCAATGCCGGGAAATCGACGTTGATCAACAAGATCCTTGGCGAAGAGCGGCTCTTGACCGGGCCCGAGGCCGGGATCACGCGCGATGCCATTTCCCTGCGCATCGACTGGGACGGGATGCCGGTGCGCATTTTCGACACGGCGGGGATGCGCAAGAAGGCCAAGGTTCAGGACAAGCTGGAAAAGCTGTCGGTGTCGGACGGGCTGCGCGCGGTCAAATTCGCCGAGGTGGTCGTGGTTCTGCTCGATGCCGCGATTCCCTTTGAGCAGCAGGATCTGCGGATCGCCGATCTGGCCGAGCGCGAGGGGCGCGCGGTGGTGGTGGCGATCAACAAATGGGACATGGAGCCCGACAAGAGCGACAAGATCCGCGAATTGCGCGAGGCCTTCGAGCGTCTGTTGCCGCAGTTGCGCGGCGCGCCGCTGGTGACGGTCTCGGCCAAGACCGGCAAGGGGCTGGACCGGCTGCGCGACGCGGTGGCACGCGCGCATGAGGTCTGGAACCGGCGCGTGACCACGGCGCAGTTGAACCGCTGGCTGATCGGCATGCTGGAGCAGCATCCGCCGCCCGCGCCGGGCGGTCGCCGGGTCAAGCTGCGCTACATGACGCAGGCCAAGACGCGGCCACCGGGATTCGTGGTCATGTGCAGCCATCCCGACAAGCTGCCCGAAAGCTATGCGCGCTATCTGGTGAACGGGCTGCGCGCCGATTTCGACATGCCGGGCACGCCCATCCGCCTCTTTTTCCGCAGTCAGGCGGATCGCAACCCCTACAAGAGCAAGAAAAAGGCGGGGCCGTCGAGCCTGCGCAAGCATCTGACAGGCCGCGCGAGCGACTGAACCGGGCAGGGCCGTGCAGATTCCTGCGCGGTCCCTCTTGCATTCCCGCGGGGCGAGGTCACATCTGCGTCACATCAAGACTGTTATTCCTCTGTGGCAAGGAGGCTGACGTGACCGAAACCCCCGACCCGGCCGCGCTGCGCGCGTTTCTCAAGCCCTATACCGCCAAGAGCGATCTGCGCGGGGCGCTGTCCTTCGCGGCCACGCTTGCGGTTTACGCGGTGACGTTGGTCCTGGGCGCGTGGTGGGCAGAGGTGGGGCAATGGGCGGCGGCGGGGCTGATGGTGGTCGTGCTCGCCTTTGCCTCGGTCCGGCTTTATGTCTTGCAGCACGATTGCGGGCATCACGCGCTCTTTGCGCGCAAGGGGCTGAACGATGGGGTGGGATATATCCTGTCGGTGTTTTCGCTGACGCCCTACCGGGTCATGCAATACAATCACAACCAGCATCACGCCTATCTGGGCAATCTCGATCACCGCGAGACGACCGAGGTCTATACGATGACGCTGGCCGAATGGCGGGCGGCGCCTTGGCCCCGGCGGCTGTGGTATCGGCTCTATCGCAATCCGGTGGTGATGCTGTCGTTGGGGGGCATCTATGCCTATTTCATCGCCTATCGCTGGCCGCGCAATACGCGTGTGGTGGGCGTGTGGGGGGTGATTGCCCACAACCTGATGCTGGCGGGCTATCTGGCGCTGATCTGGGTTGGGTTGGGAGTGACCGGCCTGGCGGTCTGGGGCCTGAGCGCGCTGCTGGCGGGGGGGATCGGGGTGTTTCTGGTCTATCTCCAGCACAATTTCGAAGAGACCTATTGGGACCGCAAGCCGTCGCTTGATTTCCGCAAGGCGACGCTTGTCGGGTCAAGCTCGCTCGATCTGGGGTGGCTGTGGGATCTGGGGACGGGCAATATCGCCTATCACGATCTGCATCACTACAACCCCGGTATCCCGTCCTATAACCTGCGGCGCTGTCAGAGGGCGTTGCCGGAGGAATTGCGCGCCCATGACGTGATCCGCTGGCCCGAGGCGATCCGCAGTTTCCGGCTGAAACTCTGGGATGAGGACGAAGGACGGTTGGTGCCGTTTCCGAAGGCGGACGCGGTAGGGGTCGTGGCGGCGGAGTAGGGGGGCGCAGGATGGATGGGTTTTAAGTCATAGTGTTGAGGCTAGAGTGAGACCGGACATTCTTGCTGTGCGCGTCGAATTGGCGCTTTGTCCGCTCTGCGAACATTTGCGCGCTCGGTCTCGAAGGTCGGGTCTTGGATGGACGGGCTTGGCCTTTGGATCAAGAGCGCCTGACCGTTGGGCGTTTGCCCCCGCGAGGCGTCAAAGGCGAGAGGAAATCCCTGCGTAGGGCGTTTCGCGCACAATCGGAACCCCACCCGTCCCGGGCTTGATCCGGGACCGCGTGGAGGCGGGGTGGAGGCCCCGGGGCAGGCCCGGGGCGATGTGACCGCGATCAGGCGCGAGGTGCTTTAGCCCAGACTGCCGTCTGCCTTGAGCATCGTCTTGCCGCGCAGATAGGGGTGGAGGGCGTCGGGGATACGGACGGAGCCGTCGGCCTGTTGCCCGTTTTCCAGCACCGCGATCAGGCAGCGGCCGACGGCGAGGCCGGAGCCGTTGAGCGTGTGCACGAATTCGGGCTTGCCCCCCCCCTGCGGCTTGAACCGGGCGTTCATGCGGCGGGCCTGAAAATCACCGCAGACCGAGACCGAGGAGATTTCGCGGTAGGTGTTTTGCCCCGGCAGCCAGACCTCGATGTCATGGGTGCGGCGCGCGCCAAAGCCCATGTCGCCGGTGCAGAGCACGATGGTGCGATAGGGCAGGCCAAGGCGTTCCAGAATGCCTTCGGCGCAGGCCGTCATACGGTCCAACTCGGCGCGGCTCTCGTCGGGGTGGGTGATCGAGACCATCTCGACCTTTTCGAACTGGTGCTGGCGCAGCATGCCGGCGGTGTCGCGCCCCGCAGAGCCCGCCTCGGAGCGGAAGCATTGGGTGTGGGCCACGTAGCGGCGCGGCAGGCTAGCGGCATCGACCGTCTCGCCATGCACGATATTGGTGAGCGTCACCTCGGCGGTGGGCACCAGCCACCAGCCATTGGTGGTTTCATAGCTGTCCTCGCCGAACTTCGGCAATTGCCCGGTGCCCAGCATCATCTCGGGGCGCACCAGCACGGGCGTCCAGGTCTCGGTCAGGCCGTTTTCCTCGATATGGGTGTCGAGCATGAATTGCGCCAGCGCCCGTTGCAGGCGGGCGATGCTGCCCGAGAGCACGACAAAGCGCGCGCCGGAGAGTTTGGCGGCGGTCTCGAAATCCATCCCCGGCTGAACGCCGGTGATCTCGTAATGCTCTTTGGGCTGAAAATCGAAATGCGCGGGCGTGCCCCAGCGGCGCAGCTCGACATTGCCGCTCTCGTCCGCGCCATCGGGCACGTCGTCGAAGGGCAGGTTGGGCAGAGCCATCAGAAGGTCGGTGAGCTGAGTGTCGAGCGCCTTGGCCTCGGCCTGCATCGCGGCCATTTCATCCTTTTTCGCAGAGACCAGCGCGCGCAGGCGTTCGAATTCGGCCTCGTCGCCGCGGCCCTTGGCGGCGCCGGCCTCTTTGCTGGCGCGGTTCTGGTCGGCCTGAGCGGTTTCGGCCGCGTGGATGCGGGCGCGCCGCGCCTCGTCGAGGGCGAGGATCTGGGGCGAGACCGGGGCCAGGCCGCGCCGCGCAAGGGCGACGTCAAAGGCATCGGGGGTCTCGCGGATGGCGCGGATATCGTGCATGGCGCTGGTCCTCAAAGCTGTCGGTGAATCGCTTGGGCGGCGTTATGCACCAGAAACCGGGGCTGCGCCATGCTTTCGCGCCTTGCAAATACCCCGCCTCGCGCCTAGGTTCCCCGGCAATTCGTGAACCCCTGTTCACGCCCCAAATAGAGGATACCCCATGGAAGCCTTTGGCCAGTTCATCCCGCTCATTCTGATCTTTGCGATCATGTATTTCCTGCTGATCCGTCCGCAACAGAAGAAGCTCAAGGAGCATAAGGCTATGATCGGCGCGCTGCGCCGGGGCGATCAGGTGGTGACGCAAGGCGGCCTCATCGGCAAGGTCTCCAAGGTCAAGGACGACAGCGAGATCGAGGTGGAACTCGCGGAAGGTGTCAAGGTGCGTGTGGTGCGCGCCACCATCGCACAGGTTCTGTCCAAGACCGAGCCGGCCGAGGGCTAAGCCCCCGGACCCTGCGCAAAAGCTCTGAAAGGGCGGGAAAATGCTGCAAATCGACCTGTGGAAACGCCTCTGTATCTGGGGGTTGGTGGCCCTTGGTCTGATGCTGGCCCTGCCCAACGGATTTTATGACAGGGTAGAGCGGCATAACTACGCCGTGGCCGCTGTCGAGGCGGGACGGGATCCGGCCGCGGTGGCCGAGGATCTGGCGCTCTGGCCCGACTGGATGCCGTCCAACCTTGTCAATCTGGGGCTCGACCTGCGGGGCGGTGCCCATCTGTTGGCCGAGGTCAAGGTCGAGGATGTCTATCAGGCGCGGGTCGAGGGCATGTGGCCCGAGGTGCGCGATCTGTTGCGCGAAGAGCGGGACCGCGTGGGGCCGATCCGGCTGCAACAGACCGATGCGCCCGAATTGCGGGTGCGGCTGGTCGAGCGGCCCGAGATGGCGAGCGAGGCGGCGGCACTGGTGCGGGGGCTGGCCCGCCCCGTCACCGACATTCTGACCGGCGTGGGTGGCAACGACATCGACGTGACCACCGACGGCGCGGATATCATCATTCGCCTCAGCGAGGCCGAACAGCGCGCCACGGACGATCGCACCGTGCGGCAATCGCTGGAAATCATCCGTCGCCGGATCGACGAGGTGGGCACGCGCGAGCCGACGATCCAGCGCCAGGGGGCGGACCGGATTCTGATCCAGGTGCCGGGGATCGGCAGCGCCGCCGAGTTGAAGGCGCTGATCGGGACCACGGCGCAGCTGACCTTTCAGCCGGTCGTAAGCCGCGCCGCAAGCGCCGATGCCCCGGCGGGAGCGGGCAACGAGGTCTTGCCATCGCTGGATGAGGCGGGGGTTTTCTACATTCTGGAACGCGCCCCGGTCGTGACCGGCGAGGAACTGGTCGATGCGCAGCCCGATTTCGATCAGAATGGCCGACCGGCGGTCTCATTCCGCTTCAATCCCACGGGCGCGCGCAAGTTCGGCGATTACACGGCTGAGAACATCGGCAATCCCTTTGCCATCGTTCTCGATGGCGAGGTCATCAGCGCGCCTGTGATCCAGAGCCATATTCCCGGCGGATCGGGCATCATTACCGGCAATTTCAATGTCGAGGACAGCACGCAACTCGCGGTGCTCTTGCGCGCGGGCGCGCTGCCTGCCGGGCTTGAGTTTCTCGAAGAGCGCACGGTGGGCCCGGAACTGGGTGCGGACAGTATCGAAGCGGGCAAGCTGGCCTGCCTCGTGGCCTTTGCTCTGGTGCTGTTCTACATGGTCCTGAGCTATGGCATCTTTGGCATTTTTGCCAATCTGGCGCTGATCGTGAACGTCGGGTTGATCTTTGGGCTGTTGAGCCTCATCGGCTCTACGTTGACGCTGCCGGGCATCGCCGGGATCGTGCTGACCATCGGTATGGCGGTGGATGCCAACGTGCTGGTGTTCGAGCGCATCCGCGAAGAGATGAGATCGGCCAAGGGGGCCGCGCGTGCGATTGACCTCGGGTATGAAAAGGCGATGAGCGCCATTGTGGACGCCAATATCACCACCTTCATGACCGCGCTCATCCTCTATGTCATGGGCTCTGGCCCGGTGCGTGGCTTTGCCATCACGCTGGGGCTGGGGATTGTGACCTCGGTCTTTACCGCGCTCTTTGTGACGCGCCTGATCACGGTCATGTGGTTCGAGCGCAAGCGGCCCAAGACGGTCCTGAGCGGGCGCAGTTTCCGGATCGTGCCGGAAACCACCTCTTGGGATTTCTTCAGCCGGTGGAAGCTGTGGTTGGGCATTTCCGGGGTCATGATCCTCGTGGCGCTTGGCTCTTTTGCCATGCAGGGGCTGAATTTCGGTATTGATTTCAAGGGTGGCACCACGATCCGCACGCTCAGCGCCGAGCAGGTTGACATTGGCACCTATCGCGGCGCGATCAACGATCTGGGCTTGGGCGATGTGAGCATCACTGAGGTATTCGACCCGACCTTTGGCCCCGAAGAGAATGTGGCGATGCTGCGGATACAGGCGCAGGATGAGGCCGAGAGCGTGACACCCGAGGTCATTACAGCGGTCGAAGCGGCGTTGCAGCAGGTGGTCCCGGATATTCAGTTCACCTCGGTCGAGAGCGTGGGGCCGAAAGTGTCGGGCGAGCTGATCCAGACGGCGGTGCTTGCCGTTGTCCTCGCGATCGGGGCGGTACTGATCTACATCTGGATGCGCTTCGAGTGGCAATTCGCGGTGGGGGCGGTCATCGCGCTTGTGCATGACGTCGCGCTGACGGTCGGGGTGTTCTCGGAATTGCAGATCCAGTTCGATCTGGCGATTATCGCGGCCCTCCTGACGCTGGTCGGCTATTCGCTGAACGACACGGTGGTGGTGTTCGACCGGGTGCGGGAGAACCTGCGCAAATACAAGCAGAAGCCGCTGCGCGAGGTTCTCAACCTCTCGATCAACGAAACGCTGAGCCGAACCATGGTGACGTCGCTGACCACGCTGCTGGCCCTGTTGGCGCTCTACTTCCTTGGCGGTGACGTGATCCGGGGGTTTGTTTTCGCGATGATCTGGGGGATTATCGTGGGCACCTATTCGTCGATCTTCGTGGCCAGCACGGTGCTGATGTGGCTGGGTGTGAAGCGCGACTGGTCCAAGCCGGATGCCAACGCGGGCACGCAATTCGCCAATATAGATGCCTGAGACGCTGAGCGCGGTCTGGGCTACGCCGGGGCTGCCATGGCTCTTGCTGGCGATTGCATTGGCGGGGATCGTGCGCGGCTTTACCGGATTTGGCACGGCGCTGATCTTTGTGCCGGTGGCGGGAATATTCCTGCCGCCGGAGGTCGTCGTGGGGGTGATCACGCTGACGGGCATTGCCAGCACCTCGGCGCTGTTGCCGCGGGCGTGGTCGCATGCGGATCGGCGCGAGGTGGGTATCCTGGCGTTTGCGGCGCTCGTGACCGTGCCGCTCGGCCTGTGGCTCATGGCGCGGCTGGATCCGGTGAGCATTCGTTGGGTGGTGGCCGCCGTCGGAACCGGGACCCTGGCCGCACTCATCACCGGGTGGCGGTTTTCGGGGCAGGTGGGGCGGCCCATGCTGGTGGCGATTGGCGCGTTGGCCGGGGTGATCGGTGGGCTGACGGGATTGACGGGCCCGGTGGTGATCCTGTTCTACCTCGCCGGGCAAGCGGTGGCGCAATCGGTGCGGGCCAATACGATCCTCTTTCTGGCGGCGCTCGATGTGGTCATCGTGGTGAACCTGCTCTTGCGCGGGGCGATCAATGGCCAGATTTTCCTTTTGGCGCTGATACTTGCGGTGCCTTACTTCATCACGTCGCTGTTCGGCCAATCGCTCTTTGACCCGCGTCACGAGCGGCTTTATCGTTGGGCGGCCTATGCGGTGATCGGTCTGGCGGTGATAAGCGGGCTGCCAATCTGGGGCAAGGAAGGGGGATAAGCCATGCGCATGACGGAGATCAGTTTTGACGCGGCAACGCCGATTGATGGCTATGGGCCTGGGTTTTTTCGAGTTGCCGGGCAGGTGATGGAGGGGGCTATTCTTGTCACCCCGACGGGCGCGCGCGGATGGGGCGGCTACGAGGATGTGGCGGCGCTGATGGCTCTGGCGGCGGATGTCGATGTGATCTTTATCGGAACCGGGGCGGAAATAGCGCATATTCCCAAACGGTTGCGCGATGATCTTGAGGCGGCGGGACTTGGCGTGGAAACGATGAATTCGCCCGCGGCCTGCCGGACTTATAACGTCCTTCTCTCCGAAGGGCGCCGGGTCGCGGCGGCGGTGCTGCCGGTGTGACGATCCGCGCGCCGATGGTGCTTTTCCAAGGTCTCGCATTGGGCTAAGCACGGCGCATGATGTTGCAAGTCTCTGATCTGACCATTGCGCGCGGCGGGATACCCGTGCTGGAAGGGGTGCGTTTCACGCTGGCCCCCGGTCAGGCGCTTGTGGTGCGTGGTCCAAACGGGATTGGCAAGACCACGCTCTTGCGGACGATTGCGGGTTTGCAGCCGCCGGTTTCAGGCCGGATCGACGTGCCGCCGGAAAGCCTTGTCTATGCCGGGCATGCGGATGGGATCAAGGCCACGCTGAGCGTCAACGAGAACTTGAAGTTCTGGGCGGAAGTCTTTGGTCAGAAAGACTATTCCAAGGCGATTGAGGTGTTCAACCTTGGTCCCCTGGCCACGCGCCCCGCCGGCGCGCTCTCGGCCGGGCAAAAGCGGCGTCTGGGGCTTGCGCGGTTATTGGTGACAGGGCGGGCGATCTGGGTGCTGGATGAGCCGACCGTGTCGCTCGATACGGATGCGGTGGCGATGTTCGCACATGCCGTGCGCGGGCATCTGGCGACGGGTGGCATGGCGCTGATGGCCACACATATCGACCTCGGGCTTGGCGAGGCACAGGTGCTGGATGTTGCCGCGTTCAAGGCCAAGCCATTGGCGGATAACGACTTTGACGGGGCCTTCTTGTGATTGCGCTGCTTCTCAGGGATATTCGTCTGGCGATGCGAGCGGGTGGCGGCTTTGGTCTCGGGCTGTCGTTTTTCCTGATCGTCGTGGTGCTGGTGCCCTTTGGCGTGGGGCCGCAAAGCGCGCTTTTGACGGTGATCGCGCCCGGTATCCTGTGGTTGGGCGCGCTGCTGGCGTGCCTGCTGTCGCTTGACCGCATTCTCGCGCTCGACTGGGAGGATGGGAGCCTCGATCTGCTGGCCACCTCACCCCTGCCGATGGAGGGGATCGTGAGCGTCAAGGCGCTTGCGCATTGGGTGACCACGGGCCTGCCCCTGGTGGCGGCGGCCCCGGTGCTGGGTCTTTTGCTCAACCTCTCGGAACCGGGCTACAAGTGGTTGATTATCTCTCTTTTTCTGGGAACGCCCGCACTGAGTGTGATCGGCACTTTCGGTGCGGCGCTGACGGTCGGGCTCAAGCGTGGGGGTCTGCTCCTCAGCCTGCTTGTGCTGCCGCTCTACGTGCCTACATTGATCTTTGGGGCCGAGGTGGCGCGGCGCGGCGCGGAGGGGTTGGACGCAACCACGCCGCTCTTGATGCTGGCGGGGATCACCTGCGGCACCATCGCGCTTTTGCCTTTTGCCTCGGCTGCGGTATTGAGAGTGAACCTGCGCTGATGACACGGGAAATACGATGAACCTGAACGCATTCTGGGAATATGCCAATCCCAAGAAATTCATCCAGACCGCCGACCGGCTCTTGCCGTGGTTCGCGGGGCTTGCGGCGGTGACCTTGGTGGGCGGTCTGATCTGGGGGTTCTTCTTTACGCCTGCGGACTATCGCCAAGGGTCGACAGTAAAAATCATTTATTTACATGTGCCTAGCGCGCTGATGGCGATCAATGCCTGGTTGATGATGCTGGTCACATCGCTGATCTGGATCGTCCGGCGGCATCATGTGAGCGCGCTGGCGGCGCGGGCGGCGGCGCCGGTGGGCATGGTAATGACGCTGATTGCGCTGGTGACCGGGGCCATCTGGGGCCAGCCGATGTGGGGCACCTGGTGGGCCTGGGATCCGCGGCTGACCAGTTTTCTCATCCTTTTTCTGTTTTATCTCGGGTACATAGCCCTGTGGGAAGCGATCGAGAATGACGACACGGCGGCGGACCTGACCAGTATTCTTTGCCTTGTGGGATCGGTCTTTGCCCTGCTCAGCCGCTATGCGGTCAATTTCTGGAACCAGGGGCTGCATCAGGGGGCGTCGCTCAGCCTCGACAAGGAGGAGAATGTGGCGGATGTGTTCTGGTATCCGCTGCTGGTCTGCATTGCTGGTTTTGTCTTTCTTTTCATAGCCTTGGTGTTGATGCGGACGCGAACGGAAATTCGCGCGCGGCGGATGCGGGCGCTTTTGACGCGCGAGAGGATGGAGGCATGATGCCGGATTTGGGGAAATACGCAGACGCGGTCTTGTCGTCCTATGCCGTGTCGATCCTGATGATCGTGGTGGTGGTGCTGCTGAGTGTGCGCCGGTCAAATCGCGTGAAGAGAGAGCTGCAAGAGCTTGAAAGCAAGGTGAAATCCAATGGCTAAACTCTCTCCCATGATGGTGCTGCCGCTGGTGATCTTTGCCGGATTTGCCGGGCTCGCCTTTGTCGGGTTGCAGCGGGACAACCCCAACGAGCTGCCCTCGGCGCTGGCCGGCAAGGCGGCGCCGGCGGTGGTCGTGACACCGCTTGGCGATGGAAAGACGTTTACGGACAGTGACTTGCGCGACGGAACGGTCAAGCTGGTGAACTATTGGGCAAGCTGGTGTGCGCCCTGTCGGGTAGAGCATCCCAACCTTGAGAAACTGGCCAGGGACGGGATCACGATTTATGGTGTGAACTACAAGGACAAGGCCGATAACGCCTTGAATTTCCTGAAGGAGCTTGGGAATCCCTATGCCGCCATGGGCGCGGATGAAACTGGGCGGATGGCGCTGGATTGGGGCGTCTATGGCGTGCCCGAGACCTATGTCATTGATGGCGAAGGCAATATCGTGCTGCGCTTTGCCGGGCCGATCACCGAGCGGGTGATGCAGAGCACGATCCTGCCTGCGATCGAGGCCGCGCGCTAGGGGCGCTTGGCGCAAGGCCGCGCGACCTTACGATTTGTAAGGAGTGTACGCAGATTTCGTAAGGTCCGACGGCACCCGTCATTGCGGTGCCGCACAGTCCTGCGCGCTGGTCGTTGCGGGCAGCGGGCAGGCGGGTTGCTTGGAATTGTCGCCATAGGCGCCATAGACGGCGAGCAGGCTGATCAGCCCGGCCTGGGCGAGGATGAGTGCGGTGGTGCGCATGGTTTACCCTTTCTCAATCTCCTGCCCTCAAGATTGGGGCGGAACGATCACGGAAAAAGGGGAATCATCTCACGATGGCATCAGGAGCGCGGGACCGGCGGGGAATGGCCGGAAATTGGGCGGCGCAGGCGGAACCCTGCGCAGGACATGAAAAAGGCGGCCCGGATGAGGGGCCGCCCTGGTGATGAGACCGCAGGGTTTATCAGGCCGCGGATTTGGCGAGGTTGCGCAGCACGTAATGCAGCACGCCACCATGCTCGATATATTCGATCTCGATCGCGGTATCGATCCGGCATTTGAGCGTGATCGTCTTCGAGCTGCCATCGGCATAGGTGATGGTGCAGGGCACCTCGGCCAGCGGCTTGATCGTATCAAGGCCCGAAATGGCCACGGTTTCCTCGCCGGTGAGGGCCAGCGTCTTGCGCGTGTCGCCGCCGGTGAACTCGAACGGGATGACGCCCATGCCCACGAGGTTGGAACGGTGGATGCGTTCAAAGCTCTCGGCGATCACCGCCTTGACGCCCAGAAGCGCCGTGCCCTTGGCCGCCCAGTCGCGGCTCGAGCCCGCGCCATACTGTTCGCCGCCAAAGATCACCAGCGGCGTGCCCGCCTCCTGATAGGCCATGGAGGCCTCAAAGATCGAGGTCTGCGCGCCATCCGGCCCCTTGGTATAGCCGCCCTCGACCCCATCCAGCATCTCGTTGCGGATGCGGATATTGGCGAAGGTGCCGCGCATCATCACCTCGTGGTTGCCGCGCCGCGAGCCGTAGGAGTTGAACTCGCGCACGGGCACCTGACGCTCGGTCAGGTATTTGCCGGCGGGGGTGGTTTCCTTGAAGGAGCCGGCGGGCGAGATGTGGTCGGTCGTGACCATATCGCCCAGGAGCGCCAGCACGCGCGCGCCGGAAATGTTGGAGATGGTGCCCGGTTCCTTGGCCATGCCCCGGAAATAGGGCGGGTTTTGCACATAGGTCGATTGCGCGGGCCAATCATAGGTTTCGCCTTCGGAGGTCTCGACCGCCTGCCACATCTCGTCGCCCTTGAAGACATCGGCATATTTCGACTGGAACGCCTCGCGCGTCACCGTGCGCTCGACCAGTTCGGCAATCTCTTGCTGCGAGGGCCAGATGTCCTTGAGATAGACGGGGTTGCCGTCCTTGTCGGTGCCCAAGGGTTCGGTGGTGAGGTCGATGTTCATGTCGCCCGCGATGGCATAGGCCACGACGAGCGGCGGGGAGGCGAGGTAGTTGGCGCGCACGTCGGGGGAAATGCGCCCCTCGAAATTGCGGTTGCCCGAGAGCACGGAGGTGGCCATGAGATCCCCCTCGGCGATGGCTTCGGAGATTTCCTTTTGCAGCGGGCCGGAGTTGCCGATGCAGGTGGTGCAGCCATAGCCCACCAGGTTGAAGCCGACGGCATCGAGATCCTCTTGCAGCCCCGCCGCCTCGAGATAGGCGGAGACGACCTGAGAGCCCGGCGCAAGCGAGGTCTTGACCCAGGGCTTGCGGTTGAGGCCAAGTGCGCGCGCCTTGCGGGCGACGAGGCCCGCGCCGATCATCACATAGGGGTTGGAGGTGTTGGTGCAGGAGGTGATCGAGGCGATCACGACCGAACCGTCGCGGATGGTATAGTCTTCGCCCTTGACCTTGACCGACTTGCGCGGGTCGGCGGCGACGGCCGTGGCCGGGCCTTCGGCGGCCATGTCGGCAGCGGCGGGGCTGGCATCCTTGCCGCGGTATTGCGACACGACGTCAAGGAAGGCCGCGGCGGATTTGTCGAGGGTGACGTAATCCTGCGGGCGTTTCGGCCCCGAGATGGCGGGCACGATGCTGCCCATGTCGAGATGCAGCGTGTCGGTGTAGACGGGGGCGTAATCCGCGCCGCGCCAGAAGCCGTTTTCCTTGGCATAGGCCTCGACCAGCGCGACGCGCGCCTCGTCGCGCCCGGTGTTGCGCAGGTAGCGCAGGGTTTCATCGTCGATGGGGAAGAAGCCGCAGGTGGCGCCGTATTCGGGCGCCATGTTGGCGATGGTGGCGCGGTCCGCCAGCGGCAGGTGATCGAGCCCCGCGCCGTAGAATTCGACGAACTTGCCAACCACGCCCTTTTTGCGCAGCAGTTCCACGACCTTGAGCACGAGGTCGGTGCCGGTCGTGCCTTCGACCATGCGGCCGGTCAGCTCAAAGCCGACAACCTCGGGGATGAGCATGGAAATCGGTTGACCCAGCATCGCGGCCTCGGCCTCGATCCCGCCCACGCCCCAGCCAAGGACGGCCATGCCGTTGACCATGGTGGTGTGGCTGTCGGTGCCGACAAGCGTATCGGGATAGGCGACGGTCTGGCCGTGCTGGTCGGTGTCGGTCCAGACGGTCTGGGCCAGGTATTCGAGATTGACCTGGTGACAGATGCCGGTGCCCGGCGGCACCACGCGGAAATTGTTGAACGCCCCCTGGCCCCATTTCAGGAACTGGTAACGCTCCATGTTGCGTTCGTATTCGCGGTCGACGTTCATCTGGAAGGCGCGCGGATTGCCGAATTCGTCGATCATCACCGAGTGGTCGATGACGAGGTCCACGGGATTGAGCGGGTTGATCTGCTGGGCATCCCCGCCGAGGGCCACGATGCCATCGCGCATGGCGGCAAGGTCCACCACCGCCGGAACGCCGGTGAAATCCTGCATCAGCACGCGCGCCGGGCGGTACGCCAGTTCGCGATTGGCGTTGCCGCCATTCGCCGCCCAGTCGGAGAAGGCGCGGATGTCATCGAGCGAGACGGTCTTGCCATCCTCGAAGCGCAGCATGTTTTCCAGCACCACCTTGAGCGCGGCGGGCAGGCGCGAGAAATCGCCAAGTCCGGCCTCTTCGGCGGCCGTGATCGAGTAATAGGCGACGGTCTGGTCGCCGACGGTGAGGGTCTTGCGGGTCTTTGCGCTGTCTTGTCCGACGCTGATGGGCATGGGCCGTCCTTTCATGGTCGAGGCTGGATCACTTGATCCTGCTTCTGACCGATTTGAAACGCTCGATCAAGAGGGGGGAGAGAATATTTGTATACTATTGCACACAATTGATCGATGTTTCAGGAAATCACCGCCGACTCTCGAAACGTTGATTGGTTATTGTGGGACAGGCGGCCTAGATACGTAGGGGCGCGGATATGATATGTTGCGCATGTGATTTTGCACAGCGAGCGGGAAGACCAACGATATGCGACACGTTGCAGCGAGCGTATGCGCAGGGCTTTTGTCCCTCTGGGCGGTGCAGGCCGGTGCAGAGGATAGGCCTGTGGTGGTGGAATTGTTCACCTCGCAGGGCTGTGCCTCTTGTCCGCCGGCGGATGCGTATTTTCAGGACCTCGCGGCGCGGGAGGATGTGGTCGCGCTGTCGCTGCATGTGGATTACTGGGACTATATCGGCTGGGAGGACAGTTTCGGCAGTCCCGACAACAGCGCCCGGCAGCGTGGCTATGCCAAGGCGGGCGAGCGCAAGATGGTCTATACGCCGCAGATGATCATCAACGGGTCCGATCATGTGGTGGGCACCCGGTTCGAGGATGTCGAGGCGCTGATCGCGCGGCACAAGGCGGAAAAGCACAATGGAATCGCCCTGGAGGTGGAGCGCGACGAGACGCAGGTGCGGATCGTGGCGCGGTCCGAGCCTGCGCGCACGATGCCGCTGACGGTACAGTTGGTGCGTTATATCCCCGAGGAGACGGTTGCCATCGAACATGGCGAGAATGCCGGGAAAACCATCACCTATGCCAATATCGTGACGGAGATGACGCCGCTTGCGGTGTGGGACAGTCGCGAGCCGCTGACGCTGGATTTCACGCTGGCCCGCGAGGACAAGGCGATCGTGCTGCTGCAATATGTGGATTTCGGAACGATCGAGGCGGTTGCGCATCTGCGCTGAGGGCCCGCAGCGGGACAGCGCGGTGATATTGAGTATTTCGGGAACGATGAAGCCTGCGGGTTTTGGCGCGGACGGGCGGGGTTATCCGCCCGTGTGGCTCATGTGGCGCGAGACACGGCCGTCGACGGTCTGGCGCGAATAGTCGAAATCGTGCCCCTTGGGTTTGCGGCGGATGGCGGCGCGAATGGCCTCTTCCAGCATGGCGTCGCTGCCGGGATTGTTGCGCAGGGGCGCGCGCAGGTCGGCCATGTCCTCTTGGCCGAGGCACATGTAAAGCTCGCCGGTGCAGGTGAGGCGCACGCGGTTGCAGCTTTCGCAGAAATTATGCGTGAGCGGCGTGATGAAGCCGATCTTTTGGCCGGTTTCCTCAAGGCGCACATAGCGGGCGGGGCCGCCGCTGCGCTCGGTCAATTCGGTGAGGGTGAAGCGTTCGCGCAAGCGCGCGCGCAGATCGGAGAGTTTCCAGTATTGGCCCAAGCGGTCCTCGTTGCCGATGTCGCCCATCGGCATCACCTCGATGAAGGTGAGGTCCATGTCGCGCGACGCGCACCACTCGGTGAGGGTGAACAGCTCGTCCTCGTTGAAGCCCTTGAGCGCCACGGTGTTGATCTTGACGCGCAGTCCCGCGTTCTGGGCGGCGTCGATCCCCTTGAGCACCTGGGCCAAGCGGCCCCAGCGGGTGATGTCGGCGAATTTCTGATCATCGAGCGTGTCGAGCGAGATATTCACCCGGCGCACGCCAGCGGCATGGAGGTCGGCCGCGAAGCGTTCCATCTGGCTGCCGTTGGTGGTGAGGGTCAATTCCTTGAGCGCGCCCGAGTCCAAATGGCGGGTCATCGCGTCGAAGAAGGTCATGATGCCCTTGCGCACCAGCGGTTCGCCGCCGGTGATGCGCAGCTTCTGCACCCCCATGCGCACGAAGGTCGAGCAAAGCCTGTCCAGTTCCTCGAGCGTGAGCAATTCGCGCTTGGGCAGGAAGGTCATGTTCTCGGACATGCAATAGACGCAGCGGAAATCGCAGCGGTCTGTCACGGAGACACGCAGGTAGGAAATGGCGCGTTGGAACGGGTCGATGAGCGGTGCTGTCATGGCGCAAATCTAGGGGGGGCGGCGCGGCGGGGCAAGGGACAAGTTGGCCGTTGAAGGGCTGAAGCATGGGGGGTAGGGTGGACAAATGAGGCTTTTGATCGTGATCTTGGGCGTTCTGACGGTTTCGGGCTGTGCGCAGGTGGAGCGGCTGTTTGGCCCGCGCGCGGAGCCTGCGCCCGAAGTGGTGGCGCCGATGACGCCGGAAACGCTGGACGCGACGACGCCCGCCGAGCGCAAGGCGGCGCGGGTCGAGGCGGCCACGGCATCGGCGGGCGCGCTGGGCACGACCGTGGCCTCGCTTGGATCGCCGGCCGAGCCGGGGCTCTGGCTCAAGACGCCTCTGGTCGATGTGCCGGGGCGCGGGCGGGTGGATTATGCGCCGACCGGGCAGTCGGTGGCGGTAGACCTCGTTCCGCTAGAGGCCGAGCGCGGCGCGGGCAGCCAATTGTCGCTGGCGGGGTTCCGCGCCCTGGGGGCGGCGCTGACGGCGCTGCCGGAGTTGCGGGTATACCGGCTGGCCGAATAGGGCCTGTGCATTTTCCTTTGTAATTCGGGCAGGGGCGCACTATCCGCTGGCGTGAGGCGGCGAGGGAGCAGGCATGCGCACGGTGGTTTTCGATCTGGATGGAACGCTCGCGGATACGAGCGGCGATTTGCTGGCGGCGGCCAATACCTGTTTTCGCGACATGGGCGCGGGCGATCTGCTGCGGGCCGAAACCGACACCGGCGTGGCCCTTCGTGGCGGGCGCGCGATGCTGCGTTTGGGGATGGAGCGGCTGGGCCGGGCCGGGGATGAGGCCACCATCGACCGCTATTACCCGGTGTTGCTGGAGGCCTATGCGCAAGCGATTGACGTGCACACGGTGCTCTATCCCGGTGCCATGGCGGCTGTGGAGCGGCTGAGCGGCGATGGCTACCGCGTGGCGATCTGCACCAACAAGCCCGAGCGTCTGGCGCGTATCCTGTTGGAGCGGTTGGGGGTATTGGGGGCGTTTCAGGCGCTCACGGGCGCGGATACGCTGGCGGTGCGCAAGCCTGATCCCGAGCATCTGCGCGAAACGGTGCGACGGGCGGGGGGCGACCCGGCCCGCGCGCTGATGGTGGGCGATACGGTGACGGATCACGATACCGCGCGGGCGGCGGGGGTGCCGTCGGTGCTGGTTGGGTTCGGCCCCGGCGGGGCGGCGGTGGCGGCGCTGAAGCCCGAGGCCGTGATCGCGCATTACGACGAATTGCCCGGCGTGGTGCGGCGTCTTATCGGCTGAGCCGCAGGGCGGTTTCGGGTTTTCTGAAGGAAGGTGGGGCCGGGCCGCAAAGCCATTGACGCAAGGCCGGGTGCGCCCCACAACAAGGACATGACAGAGAGATTCACAGGCAATTTCACGCAACAGGAACCGATCCCTGAAGAGGGGATCGCGGCGGCGCTCGACGTGCTGCGGTCGGGCCGGTTGCATCGGTATAACCTTGTGGGCGAGGAGGCGGGCGAGGTGGCCGCGCTCGAGCGCGAATTCGCGGCCTACACCGGCGCGCGCTATGCCCTCGCCGTCACCTCGGGCGGTTATGCCATGGCCACGGCGCTGCGCGCGCTGGGGGTGGGGCCGGGGGACAGGGTGTTGACCAATGCCTTTACGCTTGCCCCTGTGCCGGGGTCGATTGCCAGCGTGGGGGCGGTGCCGGTCTTTGTGGGTGTCACCGAGGCGTTGACGATTGATCTGGAGGATCTGGCGGCCAAGGTTGGGGATGCCAAGGTGCTGATGCTGAGCCATATGCGCGGGCATCTGGTGGATATGGACGCGCTGATGGCGATTTGTGACGCGGCCGGTGTGACCGTGATCGAGGATTGCGCGCATACGATGGGGGCGGCGTGGCGCGGCATCCCGTCGGGGCGTTGGGGCAAGATCGGGTGTTATTCCACCCAGACCTACAAGCATATGAATTCCGGCGAGGGCGGGTTCCTGATCACCGACGATGACGAGGTGATGGCGCGGGCGGTGATCCTGTCGGGGTCCTACATGCTCTATGCGCGCCACGGCGTCGTGCCGCCTGCGGAGGTGTTCGAACGGGTCAAATACGACACGCCCAACGTGTCGGGGCGGATGGACCATCTGCGCGCGGCGATTCTGAGGCCGCAATTGCGCGCGCTGGACGCGAAATGCGACAAGTGGAACGCGCGGTACCGCGTGGTCGAGGAGGGCCTGCGCGGCACGCCGGGGTTGACGGTGGTGGAGCGCGCCGAGGCGGAGCGCTATGTTGGCTCGTCCATCCAGTTCCTGTTGCTGGATTGGGACGGCGGGCGGATCGCCGAGGTCTTGAAGCGCTGCCTGTCGCGCGGCGTCGAGTTGAAATGGTTTGGCGGGGCGGAGCCTGTGGGCTTTACCAGCCGCTATGACAGCTGGCGCTATGCGCCGTCCGCGCCGATGCCCAAGAGCGACCGCATCCTGCGCGGCATAGTCGATATGCGCCTGCCGCTGACCTTTAGCCTAGAGGATTGCGCCCAGATCGCGCGGATCATCCGGGCCGAGGTGGGCGCGGTGTATCAGGCGCAGGGCGCTTAGGGCGCGCGGCCCAAGGGGTGTGTCGGCCAGATGGTTTCAGCGTTTTGCGAGAAAGTCCTGCAGGGCTTGCGCGGTTTCCTGTGGGGCGGTGTCGGGAAAGAAATGGCCACCCGGTAGGGCGCGGGCGGTCATGTCGGTGCATTTCGTGGCCCATGTTGCGGGGACATCGTAGTGTTTGGCCATGGCCCCGGAGGCCCCATAGAGGATGCGGGTGGGGCAGGTGATTTGCGCCGTGGCATCGGCGCTGTCATCGGCCATGTCCAAGGTGAGTGTGGCGCGGTAGTCGTTGCACATGCCGCGGATCGTGTCGGGATCGTGCCAGGCGGCGCGGTATTGCGCCAGTTGGGCCGCGTCGAAATCCGTCAGCTGTGCGCCGCCCCAGCCGAGCAGGCAGGACGTGAAATAGCGCTCTGGATCGGCGGCGATCATCTGATCGGGAAAGGGGGCGGGCTGGGCGAGAAAGAACCAGTGATAATAGGATTTTGCCACCTGCCAGCGCAGGTCCGACAGCAGGGTATGGGTCGGAATGATATCCATCAGGCAGAGCGACGTGACGCGGGTTGGGGCATCGAGCGTCAGGCGATGGGCGACGCGCGCACCGCGGTCATGGCCAATCAGATCGAACCTGTGATGGCCAAGGCTGTCCATCAGGGAGGTCATCTGCGCGGCCATGGCGCGAAAGCTGTAGGCAGAGAGATCGTGCGGTTTGGCCGAGTCGCCATAGCCGGGCAGGTCGGGGCAGATCACGGTGTGGCTCTGCGCGAGCGCGGGCGCGATGTGCGCCCACATGGCGCGGGTCTGCGGAAAGCCGTGCAGAAGCAGCAACGGCGGGCCCTCGCCGCCGATGCTGCAGGCGAGGGGGCCGTGGCGCTGACCGGTGAAGCCGGGGATCATTGCGCCAGCGCGTCGAGCACCCGTGCCCAGCTTCGGATGCCTTTGTGAAAGCTCTGGACGTTGTATTTCTCGTTGGGCGAGTGGATGGCGTCATCCTCTTGGGCAAAGCCGATGAGCATGGCGTCAAGGCCGAGGATCTCCTTGAAAAACCCGGCGATGGGGATGGAGCCGCCCATGCCGGTAAAGACCGCCTCGCGCGCCCATTCGTCCGAGAGCGCCTGACGGGCGGCCTCGAATTCGGGACGGTTGATGTTCATCACCGCCGCGGGCGAGCCGTCGAGATCCTGATTCCAGGTGATCTTGGCATCGGGCGAGAGGCGATCCTCGACGTGTTTGCGGACCTTTTGGCGGAGTTTGTCGGGGTCCATGTCGCCGACAAGGCGGCAGGTCAGTTTGCAATGTGCCTCTGACGGAATCACCGTTTTGGTGCCTGCGCCCTGATAGCCGCCCCAGAGGCCGTTGATTTCGAGCGTCGGGCGCGCCCATTGCTGGACGAGGGCGGAGTAGCCCGCCTCGCCATGGGCGCGGGTCATGCCCACGGACGACAGGTAATCGTGTTCGTCGAAACCGCAGTTTTCCCACTGGCGCAGCAGGTCGGCGGGCACCTCGTGCACCCCTTCGTAGAAGCCTTCGACCGCGACGCGTCCGGTCTCGTCGTGGAAGGATGCGATGAGCCGCGAGATTTCGCGCAAGGGGTTGAGGGCAGGGCCGCCATAATGGCCCGAGTGCAGGTCGATGCGCGGGCCGGTTATGGTGAATTCATCCTTGAGCATGCCGCGCAGTTGCGAGGCGATGGAGGGCACGCCGGGCGCGACCATGGAGGTATCGCAGATGAGCGCGAGGTCTGCGCCGAGTTCGGCGGCGTTGTCGCGCATGAAGGGGATGAGCGAGGGCGAGCCTGATTCCTCTTCGCCCTCGAAGAAGAAGGTGATGCGGCAGGGCAGTGCGCCGGTCACGTCGCGATAGGCGCGGCAGGCCTCGACGAAGGTCATGAGTTGGCCCTTGTCATCGGAGGCCCCGCGCGCCCGGATCACTTTTCCGTGCGGGGTGTCCTGAATTTCAGGCGCGAAGGGATCCGTGTGCCAGAGCGCCAGAGGGTCGACCGGCTGCACATCGTAATGCCCATAGAACAGCAGGTGCGGCCCCGAGCCCCCCGCTGGTCCGTCGATATGACCCACGACCATGGGGCGGCCCGGGGTTGCGCGTTTTTCTGCATGCACGCCAAGGCTTTGCAGGTCTGCCACCAGCCAATCGGCGGCCGCCTCGCAATCCGCCGCATAGGCGGGATCGGTCGAAATCGAGGGGATGCGCAAGAGCCCGGTCAGACGGTCGAGGGCGGCGGGCAATTGGTCGTCGATGCGGGAAAGAACGGCGGAAAGCGACATGGCGGGCCTTTGGGTTTGAGTATTGTCGCGCGTGAGGGTATCAGGCCAATCGGTGCT
This sequence comes from Roseovarius sp., assembly GCF_027019125.1. GTDB lineage: Bacteria > Pseudomonadota > Alphaproteobacteria > Rhodobacterales > Rhodobacteraceae > Roseovarius. Next base: position 449,905 of record NZ_JALUXE010000030.1, read on the forward strand.
GTCCAGTCACTTGACCCAGGTCAAGGAGCGGGGCAGCGTCAATTTGTAACCTGTTGCGTGAAGGGAATGTGTTTTATATGCATTCCAAATATTGAATAGGTGGTGCACCCCGCCGCGCAAGACCCGATAGGCGGTTGGCCCCGTCGCTCGGTGACGATCAGGAAGGAAACGCCAGTGGATTACGAAGCCAAGCTGGATCAGGCGATCGACCGTTTGCACAAGGAAGGTCGCTATCGCACCTTTATCGACATCGAACGGAAGAACGGAAATTTCCCTCACGCGATATGGCGCAAGCCGGATGGCGCGGAGCAGCCGATCACGGTCTGGTGTGGCAATGATTATCTGGGGATGGGCCAGCATCCGGTTGTCCTGAGCGCGATGCACGAGGCGATTGACGCCACGGGGGCCGGATCGGGCGGCACACGCAACATTTCCGGCACGACCGTTTACCACAAGCGGCTCGAGGCGGAATTGGCCGATCTGCATGGCAAGGAAGCGGCGCTGCTCTTTACTTCGGCCTATATCGCCAATGACGCGACGCTGAGCACGCTGCCCAAGCTCTTTCCCGGGTTGATCATCTATTCCGATGCGCTGAACCATGCCAGCATGATCGAGGGCGTGCGCCGCAACGGGGGCGCCAAGCGGATTTTCCGGCATAACGATGTAGAGCATCTGCGCGAGTTGATGGCGGCGGATGATCCTGCCGCGCCCAAGCTGATTGCCTTTGAAAGCGTCTATTCGATGGACGGGGATTTCGGCCCCATCGAGGCGATTTGCGATCTGGCGGACGAATTTGGCGCGCTGACCTATATCGACGAGGTCCATGCGGTGGGCATGTATGGCGCGCGCGGGGCTGGGATTTGCGAGCGGGACCGCTTGATGCATCGTCTGGATATCATCAACGGCACGCTGGCCAAGGCCTATGGCGTGATGGGCGGCTATATCGCGGCCTCGGCCAAGATGTGCGACGCGGTCCGCTCTTATGCGCCCGGTTTCATTTTCTCGACCTCGCTGGCCCCGGCACTGGCGGCGGGGGCCACGGCCTCGGTCGCGTTCCTCAAGACGGCCGAGGGGCAAAAGCTGCGCGATGCGCATCAGACCCAGGCGAAAATCCTCAAGACGCGCCTCAAGGGCATGGGCCTTCCGATGATCGACCATGGCAGCCATATCGTGCCGGTGATCGTGGGCGACCCGGTGCATACCAAGAAGCTGAGCGACATGCTGCTCGAGGGCTATGGCATCTATGTGCAGCCGATCAATTTCCCGACCGTGCCGCGCGGCACCGAGCGGCTGCGCTTTACCCCCTCGCCGGTGCATGGGCCCAAGGAGATGGATGCGCTGGTGCGCGCGATGGATGAGCTATGGAGCCATTGTGCGCTGAATCGCGCCGAATTGGCGGGCTGATCTCTCTGCGCGTGCATTATACCTTGCCTTGTGTTACCGTCTGATAAAGAAAAGTTCAGAGCTCGAATCGGGACATTCGGGCAGCTGGGCAAGACACTCGAGAGGCAGGGGGCGCATGATCGGGCGGCGATTTTCGCGGAAGGCCGAAGTTGAGGAAGTTGAAGCCAAAGGCTTTGACGCCTTCGAGTTACGCCTTGGCGATCTGATGCGCGGCGAGCGTGCGACGCTTGGCAAATCCCTTCTGGATGTCGAACGCGAGTTGCGGATCAAGGCCAATTACGTGGCCGCAATCGAGAATTGCGATCCGTCTGCCTTTGATACCCCCGGTTTCATTCCCGGGTATGTCCGGTCCTATGCGCGCTATCTGGGGATGGACCCGGATCAGGCGTTCAAGGCGTTTTGCGAGGAATCCGGATTCTCCATCGCGCATGGCATGTCGGCGGAGGCATCGTCGATCCGCAAGGCGGGCCCGGTCAAGCAGCGCAAAGCAGCGATGCAGGATCCGCTGATGTCGCCCAACACGCCGTTTCTGCCCGCCTCGGAGAGTTTCCTGTCGCGGATCGAGCCCGGAGCGATCGGATCGGCCTTTGTGCTGGTCGCGTTGATCGGGGCGATCGGCTATGGCGGATGGAGCGTGTTGCGACAGGTGCAGCAGGTGCAGCTTGCGCCGGTGGAAAATACCCCGGTGGTCCTTGCCGACCTGGATCCGCTGAGCGGGGCCACGGCGGCAGAAACGGACGCGGGCGAGGATGCCGCATCGGGCGTCTTTCAGCCGCCGCGCGACGAGCGGTTGAGCCGCCTCTATCGCCCCAAGGCGCTGGATGTGCCGGTGATGGTGGCGCGGGATGCGCCGATTTCCACGCTGGACCCGCGCGAAGTGGGCACGCTGAGCCCGGTCGCACCGGAAGCGGATCGCGACAGCGGTATCGCGCTGGCACTGCGCGAGGCGCAGGAGTTTGACGCACCGGGCCCGAACCGGCCACAGGTGGTGGCGGGAGCCATGGCCGAGGTGCAGGTGGTCGCGGTGCGCCCGGCATGGGTGCGGGTGCGCGCCGCCGATGGCAGCGTGATCTACGAGGGTATTCTGAACGCGGGCGACAGCTATGCCGTGCCCGCGACAGAGGAGCCGCCGACGCTGCGCGTTGGCGAATCGGGTGCCATCTATTTCGCGGTCAATGGTCAGCATTACGGGCCTGCGGGCACGCGCGGGGCTGTGACCTCGGGGCTGGCGCTGACGGCAGAGGAATTGACCGGGCGCTATGCCTTGGCCGATCTCGAGTCCGATCAGGACCTGATGCGTTATGTCGCCGAGGCCGAGATCGCGCCTGAGGCAGCACCGCAGCAATAAGCCACACGCGATTGCCGCGAACCCCGGCACGGTCTATCGTGCGGGGAACAGTCACCTTAAGTCGAATGGGGTCAGACGCGATGTCGCTCAATCATATCCGCCCGTGGCGCAATATCTATCGCCGCAAATCCCGTCAGATCATGGTGGGCAATGTGCCGGTCGGGGGGGACGCCCCGATTTCGGTGCAGACCATGACCAACACGCTGACCACGGATGTGGCGGGCACGGTGGCACAGGTGCAGGCGGCGGCAGAGGCGGGAGCGGATATCGTCCGGGTGTCGGTGCCGGACGAGGCAAGTGCGCGGGCGCTGAAAGAGATCGTGCGCGAAAGCCCGGTGCCAATTGTGGCCGACATTCATTTCCATTACCGGCGCGGGATCGAGGCGGCAGAGGCGGGGGCCGCCTGTCTGCGGATCAATCCGGGCAATATCGGCGATGAAAAGCGGGTGCGCGAGGTGATTGCCGCGGCGCGGGATCATGGCTGTTCGATGCGGATCGGCGTCAATGCCGGGTCACTGGAAAAGCATCTCCTGGACAAATACGGCGAGCCGTGCCCGGATGCGATGGTCGAGTCCGGGTTGGCGCATATCCGTATCCTGCAAGACAATGATTTCCACGAGTTCAAGATCAGTGTGAAAGCCTCGGATGTGTTCATGGCCGCTGCTGCCTATCAGCAATTGGCCGAGGTCACCGATGCGCCGATTCACCTGGGCATCACCGAGGCGGGCGGGCTCATGTCGGGCACGATCAAGAGCGCGATCGGTCTGGGCAATCTCTTGTGGATGGGGATTGGCGACACGATCCGGGTTTCCCTCAGCGCCGATCCGGTGGAAGAGGTCAAGGTGGGCTATGAGATCCTGAAATCTCTGGGCCTGCGGCATCGCGGGGTCAATATCATCTCTTGCCCGTCCTGCGCGCGGCAGGGCTTTGACGTGATCAAGACGGTCGAGGCGCTGGAAAAGCGGCTGGAGCATATCAAGACACCGATGAGCCTGAGCATCATCGGCTGCGTGGTGAACGGCCCCGGTGAAGCGCTGATGACCGATGTCGGCTTTACCGGCGGGGGCGCGGGGCATGGCATGGTCTATCTCGCGGGCAAGCAGAGCCACCGGTTGGACAATGACCAGATGATCGAGCACATCGTCGAACAGGTCGAGCGGCGGGCAGCCGAGATCGACGCGGAAGAGGCGGCGCGGGCGGCGGAGTAGCGCGGGCGTTGCTGCGGCTGCGTGATTTCTGCCGCGTTTGCAAAGCACGGAAAACTTGCTAAGGCAGGCGCGAGTTCATTCCAGCAGAGGATTCCCGCCCATGAGCAGCATCATCGACATTCACGCCCGCGAAATTCTGGACAGCCGGGGCAATCCGACGGTTGAGGTCGATGTCACGCTGGAGGATGGCACCATGGGCCGTGCGGCGGTGCCGTCGGGGGCGTCAACGGGTGCGCATGAGGCGGTCGAGCGGCGCGACGGCGACAAGGGGCGTTATCTGGGCAAGGGCGTGCTGGAGGCGGTGGCCGCCGTCAATGGCGAGATTGCCGAGGCGCTGGCGGGCATGGATGCGACGGAACAGGTCTCGCTCGACATGGCGATGATCGAGCTCGACGGCACGCCCAACAAGAGCCGTCTGGGAGCCAATGCGATCCTCGGCGTGAGCCTTGCCTGTGCCAAGGCGGCGGCGGATTACTCGGGTCAGCCGCTCTATCGCTATGTGGGAGGCACCTCGGCGCGGGTGTTGCCGGTGCCGATGATGAACATCATCAATGGCGGCGAGCATGCCGACAACCCCATCGACATTCAGGAATTCATGATCCTGCCGGTGGCGGCGGAGAATATCCGCGATGCCGTGCGCATGGGGTCTGAGGTGTTCCACACGCTGAAAAAGGAACTGTCGGCGGCGGGTCTGGCAACCGGCGTGGGCGACGAGGGCGGCTTTGCCCCGAACCTTTCGAGCACGCGCGACGCGCTGGATTTCATTCTCAAATCCATCGAGAAGGCGGGGTATCGCCCCGGCGAAGAGATTTACCTTGGCCTCGATTGCGCCGCGACCGAATATTACAAGGGCGGCAAGTACGAGATTTCGGGCGAAGGATTGAGCCTGAGCAGCGCTGAGAACGTCGCATATTTGCAAGCGCTGGTGGCGGATTATCCGATCATCTCGATCGAGGACGGCATGGCCGAGGACGATTGGGAGGGCTGGCGCGCGCTGACCGAGGCGCTGGGCGACAAGGTGCAGCTGGTGGGCGATGACCTCTTTGTCACCAACCCGGCGCGCCTGGCGATGGGGATCGAGCGCGGCTGCGGCAACTCCATGCTGGTCAAGGTCAACCAGATCGGCACGCTGACCGAGACGCTGCAAGCGGTCGATATGGCGCATCGCGCGCGCATGACCAATGTGATGTCGCACCGCTCGGGCGAGACCGAGGACGCCACCATCGCCGACCTGGCGGTGGCCACCAACTGTGGGCAGATCAAGACCGGCAGCCTTGCGCGGTCGGACCGGCTGGCGAAATACAACCAGTTGATCCGCATCGAGGAAATGCTGGGCGAGACCGCGATTTACGCGGGGCGTTCGATCCTCAAGTAAGCGGGCGCGCGACGGGGACGGAAAATTGAAAATTTTCCGGGGCGGAATTTTTTCAAAATTCCGGTCCCCCCTGCGCGGTGCTTTTGTTTTTCGCAGATTGGTTTTAGGCTTGGCCAAGGCGCACTGAGGCGTCTTGGCCCGGAGGCGGTCTGGCATGGGAATCGACGATCTGCGCAAGGATGTGGGCGACCAGACCTGGGTCGATGTGTTGCGCGCCATGGACCGGACCTATGCTGAACTGGTCGATTACCAGGAGCAGCTTGAGAGCCGCAATGCGGAGTTGACCAATCTGCGGCATTTCCTGTCGTCGATCATGGTGTCGATCAGCGATTACCTGGTGGTGGCTGACAAGCATGGCACGATTGCCGATGCGAGCGCGTCCTTTTGCACGCTGGTCGGAATCGAGGTGGCCGATCTGGTGGGGCGGCCCCTGCGCGATTTCGTGGCCGAGGCGGATACCGGGCGGTTGAGTGCCGCGATGGCCGAGACCGTGGCGCTGCGCCGCACCCATACGCAGAACGCCGATCTGGTGACGCCCAGCGGGCCTGAGCCTGTGGAATTCAGCATCGCGCCGCAACTGGACCGCCGCCGCAAGAGCACGGGTGTCGTGTTGACCGGGCGGCCACTCGGGGCGCTCAAGCGTGCCTATGCCGAGTTGGAGCGCAGCCATGAGGCGCTGAAACAGACCCAGGGGCAATTGGTGCGCAATGAAAAGATGGCCTCGCTAGGCCGATTGCTGGCCGGGGTGGCGCATGAGTTGAACAACCCGATCAGCTTTGTCTACGCCAATACGCACACGCTGGAGAAATACCTCTCGCAATTCGAGACCTATTTCGAGCGGGTGCAGGCGGGGGCGAGCCGCGAGGAGCTGGTGGCGTTGCGCGAGGCGCTGAAGCTGGATCGCAACCTCAAGAACCTTGCCCAGGTGGTGCAGGGCGCGCGCGACGGCGCAGAGCGGGTGCGCGACATTGTCGAGGATCTGCGGCGGCTATCGGCGGATGGCGCGGGAGAGATGACCGATTTCGACCTGTTCGAGACCGCGCGCGTTGCCGTCAACTGGATCGAACGGGGGGCGAAATCCGATCTGCGGACCAGCTATTCGGGGGAGGCGCCCTGTTTGGTGCGGGGGCGGCCGGGGCATATCCAGCAGGTGTTGATGAACCTCGTGCAAAACGCGGTGGATGCGATGGAGGGCATGGCGGACCCGGCGCTGCGGCTTGACCTGCGCTACGAGGGCGCGCGCGCGGTTCTGGAGATATGCGACAGCGGGCCGGGGATACCGGCGTCGGAGGTGCCGTCGATCTTTGATCCGTTCTTCACCACCAAGGAGGTGGGCAAGGGCACGGGCCTCGGCCTGTCGATCTCGCACAAGATTGTCGAGGAGCATGGCGGCACGCTGGAACTGGTCGAGCGGGCGGGACCGGGGGCGTGTTTCCGCCTCAGTCTGCCACGCGGGGGGACGGCATGAACATTCTCTGGCTGCAATCGGGGGGCTGCGGGGGCTGCACCATGTCGCTCTTGTGTGCCGAGGATCCCAATGTGCTGGCGCTGCTGGCGGGGGCGGGGTTGGACTTTCTCTGGCATCCGACGCTGAGCGAGGCCACGGGCGCGCCGGTGCGGACGCTGCTTGAGGAGATACGCGAAGGGCGACAGGCGCTCGACATTCTCTGTGTCGAGGGGTCGATTCTGCGCGGGCCCAATGGCACCGGGCGGTTTCACATGCTGGCGGGCACCGGGCGGTCGATGCTTGATTGGGTGCGTGATCTGGCACCGCGCGCGGGCCATGTGGTGGCGGTGGGCACCTGCGCCACCTATGGCGGTGTGACCTCTGCGGGCGAAAATCCCGCCGATGCGGTGGGGGTGCAATATGACGGGGCGCATCCGGGCGGCGCGCTGGCGGCTGATTTCCGGTCGCGTTCGGGCCTGCCGGTGATCAATGTGGCGGGCTGCCCGACTCATCCCGATTGGGTGACGGAGACGCTCTTGATGCTGGCGGCGGATGAGATGCACGAAGAGATGCTGGATGGCTACGGGCGGCCGAGGTTCTATGCCGATCATCTGGTGCATCACGCCTGTCCCAAGAACGAGTTCTACGAGTACAAGGCGAGTGCCACGCATCTGTCGGAGATGGGCTGCATGATGGAGCATCTGGGCTGCGTGGGCACGCAGGCGGTGGGCGATTGCAATATTCGCAGCTGGAACGGCGAGGGCAGTTGCACGCGGGCGGGATACCCTTGCATCAACTGCACCGCCCCGGAATTCGAGGAGCCGGGCCACGGCTTTGCCGAGACGCCGAAATTCGCGGGCATCCCGGTGGGTCTGCCCTCGGATATGCCGAAGGCGTGGTTCATGGCGCTGGCGAGCCTGTCCAAGGCCGCCACCCCGCCGCGCATCGCGCGCAATGCGGTGGCCGACCGGATCACCGTGCCCCCCAGCCTCAAGAAGCCCAAGCCATGAGTGATACACAGCTTTTGGTGGGGCCGTTCAACCGGGTTGAGGGGGATCTCGAAATCCGGCTGGATGTGGCGGAGGGCCGGGTGCGGGCGGCCTATGTCAATTCGCCGCTCTTTCGCGGGTTCGAGCGGATGCTCTTGGGCAAGGGGGCGATGGACGCGCTGACCATCACGCCGCGCATTTGCGGGATCTGTTCCATCAGCCAATCGGCGGCGGCGGCGCAGGCCCTGGCGCAGGCGGGCGGGATCGTGCCTGCCCCCGAGGGCGAGATGGTGGCGGCGCTCTTGCATGCGGTCGAGAACCAGGCCGATCACATGACGCATTTCAACCTCTTTTTCATGCCGGATTTCGCACGGGCCACCTATGGCGGGCGGCGCTGGCATGAGCGCGCGGTGGCGCGGTTCACGGCGATGCAGGGCTCGGCGTTGCATGGCGCCTTGGAGGCGCGGGCGCGGCTTTTGCATATTGTGGGGATGCTGGGCGGCAAGTGGCCGCACACATTGGCCATTCAGCCCGGCGGGGTGACGCGCGCGCCGTCGCTGCGCGACAAGCTCAGGATGCAGGCCAGTTTGCGGGCGTTTCGCACCTATCTGGAAGCGGAGATGTTCGGCGCGCCGCTGGAGGCGTTTGTCGCGCTGGAGAGTGTCGCGGCGCTGGAGGCGTGGGACACGGGCGATGTGGCGCTCTTTCTGGAGATTGCCGCCGATCTCGATCTGGCGGCGATGGGGCGGGGGGCCGGGCGGTATCTGTCCTATGGGGCCTATCCGACCGCTGGGGGGCCGGTTTTTGCGCGCGGCATCTGGGCAGAAGGGGCGCCGGGTGCCTTTGATCCTGCGTTGATCGCCGAGGACCTGAGCCACGCCTGGATGCTGGGAGAGGCGGTGCATCCGCAGGCGGGGGAGACCGTGCCCGATGAGGCGATGCGCGATCCCGGCTATAGCTGGTGCAAGGCCCCGCGGCTTGGGGGCCTGGGCTATGAGACCGGTGCCCTGGCGCGGCAGGTGGTGGATGGGCATCCCCTGGCGCGCGCGCTTGCCGGTGAAGGCGGGGTGCGGGCGCGGATCGTGGGGCGCCTTCTGGAGATTGCGCGCACGCAACGGGTGATGGAGGCGATGCTGGCGGGGATTGACCCCGCGGCGCGTTTCATGGCCGATTGGACCCCGCCGCGCGACGGGGTGGGCGCGGGGCTGGTCGAGGCGGCACGCGGGGCCTTGGGCCATTGGTGCCGGATCGAGAAGGGGCGCATTGCGTCCTGGCAGATCATCGCGCCGACCACGTGGAATTTCAGCCCGCGCGATGCGGGCGGCGTGCCGGGGCCGCTCGAGGCGGCGCTGGTCGGGGCCGAGGTGCAGCCGGGGGAGGACACACCGATTGCGGTGCAGCATATCGTGCGCAGTTTCGATCCCTGCATGGTCTGCACGGTGCATTGACCGGTGCATTGAGCGGGGAAGGTTGGGGGCGCTGCCCCCGTCCCGGACGCGGTCCGGGACTCCCCCGAGGTATTTGAGGCCAGATGAAAGGCCGGGGTATGGATGAAGGCTGGCGCATCCGGGTGCGGGGGCAGGTGCAGGGGGTGGGATTTCGCCCCTATATCTGGCAATTGGCGCGCAGCATGGGGTTGCGGGGACGGGTGCTCAACGACCCTGAGGGGGTGTTGATCGAGGCGGCGGGCGACGGTCTGGCGGCCTTCGTGGCGGCGATCCCTGCGCGTGCGCCGATTCTGGCGCGGGTTGATGCGGTGACGCATGAGGGGGCGGTGTTCGATCTGCCCGAGGAATTCGAGATTGCCGAGAGTCGCGGTGTTGGAGCCGAGACACGGGTGACACCCGATGCCGCGAGTTGCCCGGACTGCGTGGCGGAGGTGTTCGCGCCGGGGCGCAGGCAGGGCTATGCCTTCACCAATTGCACGCATTGCGGGCCGAGATTCACCATCCTGCAGGGGTTGCCCTATGACCGGGCGCGCACCACGATGGCGGCGTTTCCGATGTGTGCCGCCTGCCGGGCCGAATATGAGAACCCCGGCGACCGGCGCTTTCATGCGCAGCCTGTGGCCTGTCCTGACTGTGGCCCGCGTATCTGGCTGGAACCGGGGGGCGGCGAGGCCATCGCGGGGGCGGTGGCGGTGCTGCGGTCAGGGGGGATCGTTGCCGTCAAGGGGCTGGGCGGGTTTCATCTGGCCTGCGACGCGGGCAATGCCGGTGCGGTGGCGCTCTTGCGCGCGCGCAAGCGGCGGCCTGCGAAACCCTTTGCGCTGATGGGCACGCTGGCGATGATCGGTGCCACCTGTGCGGTGTCCGAGGTCGAGGCGGCGCTCTTGCGCGATCCGGCGGCGCCGATTGTTCTCTTGCAGAAGGTTGCAGAGCTGTTGCCGGAAGAGGTGGCGCCGGGGCAGGCGGTGCTGGGCTGGATGCTGCCCTATACGCCGTTGCATCATCTCTTGATCGCGGAATTTGGTGGGCCTCTGGTGATGACCTCTGGCAATCTGTCGGGCGAGCCGCAGGTGATTGGCAACGAAGAGGCGCGCGACAAGCTGGGGGCCTTTGCCGATGCCTTCCTGATGCATGACCGCGAGATTGCGCGACGGCTGGATGACAGCGTGGAGCGCGCCGCGCCGCCGATGGTCTTGCGCCGGGCGCGGGGGCGGGTGCCGGGCACGCTGCCCTTGCCCGAGGGGTTCGAGACCGCGCCGCAGGTGGTGGCCTATGGCGGGCAGATGAAGGCGGCCATCTGTCTCTTGAAGAACGGTCAGGCGCTTTTGGGGCATCACTTGGGCGAGTTGGACGAAGCGCTGACATGGGAGGCGTTTCTGGCGGCGGATGCGGATTATGCCGCACTCTTCGATCATGCGCCGGAAGTGGTGGCCTGTGACCCGCATCCCGGCTACCGGGCGACGCAAGCCGCCCACGGGCGCGGCCTGCCGGTGGTGGAGGTGCAGCATCATCACGCGCATATGGCTGCCTGCATGGCCGAGAATGGCTGGCCGCTGGGCGGCGGGCCGGTGGTGGGGATCGTGCTGGACGGGGCGGGGCTTGGCCCCGATGGCACGATCTGGGGCGGCGAGCTGCTCTTGGGCGATTATCTTGGGTTTGAGCGGCGCGGCTGGCTGAGCCCGGTCGCAATGCCCGGGGGCGACAGGGCAAGCCGCGAGCCCTGGCGCAATGCGCTGGCGCAGCTTGATGCGGCCGGGCTGGAGCATCTGGCCGACGAGATGTTCGGGGCGCAGCCGCTTGACCTGCTGCGGCAGGCGGTGCGTGCGGGGGTGAACGCGCCGCTGACGTCGTCGGCCGGGCGGCTTTTTGATGCCTTTGCGGCGGTTTTGGGATTTGCAGGCGCGCAGAGTTTCGAGGGCGAGGCGGCGATGGCGCTCGAGGCGCGCGCGGTCTTGGGCGATGTGGGGGCCTATCCGCTGGGGGGTGTTGAGGGCGTGATCGAGACCGCCCTGCTGTGGCAGGCCTGGGCGCAGGACCGTGCGGCGGGGGTCTCGCCGGAGGGGATGGCGGCACGGTTTCATGCCGGGCTGGCGCAGGGCTTTGCCCGCCGCGCGCGGGCGCTGGTGGAGCGGGGCGAGGCGCGTGCCGTGGCGCTGTCGGGGGGGTGTTTCCAGAATGCGCGGCTCTTGGGTTTGACGCTGGGGTCGCTGGGGGATCTGCCGGTGCTGATCCATCGCCGAACGCCGGCCAATGATGGCGGTCTGGCACTGGGGCAGGCGGTGGTTGCGGCGGCGCGGGCGGTAAGCGGCTGACCGGTTGCGGCGTGGGGGCGGTTAGTGACTGGCCGGTTGAGCGGCGCGAGCTCTGCGTCAGGGGCAGGTAAGCCCATGATTTCGTTTCAGATTATTATCCCGGTGAGAGAGTCGCCTTTTCTTGGACAGGCGCTTGGCGGCTTGGTCTGATGGCCCGTGAGGGGATGTATACGCATGCATCCCAAGGGGGACATCGAGGGAGGACCAGCCGTGAGCCAGATCGAAACCTTTTATGATGTGATGCGCAGGCAGGGGATCACCCGGCGCAGTTTCATGAAATATTGCTCTTTGACCGCCGCAGCCTTGGGGCTGAGCCCGGCCATGGTGCCGCGTATCGCACATGCGATGGAGACCAAGCCGCGCACGCCGGTCATTTGGGTGCATGGGCTGGAATGCACCTGCTGTTCGGAAAGTTTCATCCGCTCGGCGCATCCTTTGGCCAAGGATGTCGTGCTGTCGATGATCAGCCTTGATTACGACGACACGCTCATGGCGGCGGCGGGGCATGCGGCTGAGGCGGCGTTTGAAGAGACCATCGCGAAATACCGGGGCAATTACATCCTGGCGGTCGAGGGCAATCCGCCGCTCAACGAGGATGGGATGTTCTGCATCACCGGCGGCAAGCCCTTTGTCGAAAAGCTGCGCCATGCGGCCAAGGATGCCAAGGCGATCATCTCCTGGGGCGCGTGTGCGTCCTATGGCTGTGTGCAGGCGGCCAAGCCCAACCCGACGCAGGCCACGCCCGTGCACAAGGTCATCACCGACAAGCCGATCATCAAGGTGCCGGGATGCCCGCCGATTGCCGAGGTGATGACCGGGGTCATCACCTATATGCTCACCTTTGACCGTCTGCCGGAGCTGGACCGGCAGGGACGGCCGGCGATGTTTTACGGTCAGCGTATTCATGACAAGTGCTATCGTCGGCCGCATTTCGATGCGGGCCAGTTCGTCGAGGCGTGGGATGATGAGAACGCGCGCAAGGGCTATTGCCTCTACAAGATGGGGTGCAAGGGGCCGACCACCTATAACGCCTGTTCCACCGTGCGCTGGAATGAGGGCGTGAGCTTTCCCATTCAGTCGGGTCATGGCTGTATCGGCTGTTCCGAAGACGGGTTCTGGGATCAGGGCAGTTTTTACAACCGGGTGACGGATCTCACGCAGTTCGGGGTTGAGGCCAATGCCGACAAGGTGGGCATGGCTGCCGCCGGTGTGGCGGGGGCCGCTGTCGCGGTTCATGCTGCCGTCTCGGCGCTGAAAGCCGCGCAGAAGAAGACCCAGACGCAAACCAGCAAAGAGGAGGCATAAGCCATGACTGTAACCCCAAACGGCTTTGACCTCGACAATACGGGCCGCCGTATCGTGGTGGATCCGGTCACGCGGATCGAAGGGCATATGCGCTGCGAAGTGAACGTGGACGAGCAGGGCGTCATTCGCAACGCGGTCTCGACCGGCACCATGTGGCGCGGGCTGGAAGTGATCCTGAAGGGCCGCGATCCGCGCGACGCCTGGGCCTTTACCGAGCGGATTTGTGGGGTGTGCACCGGCACGCATGCGCTGACATCGGTGCGCGCGGTTGAGGATGCGCTGGGGATCACGATCCCGGACAATGCCAATTCCATCCGCAATATCATGCAGTTGAACCTGGAAATTCACGATCACGTGGTGCATTTCTATCATCTGCACGCCCTCGACTGGGTCAATCCGATCAACGCGCTGCGGGCCGATCCCAAGGCGACGAGCGAGTTGCAACAGGCCGTGAGCCCGTCGCATCCGCTGTCCTCGCCCGGCTATTTCCGCGATGTGCAGAACCGGCTCAAGAAATTCGTCGAGAGCGGGCAGCTTGGCCTTTTCAAGAACGGCTATTGGGACAATCCCGCCTATCTCTTGCCGCCCGAGGCGGATCTGATGGCGACGACGCATTACCTTGAGGCGCTCGACCTGCAAAAGGAGATCGTCAAGGTTCACACCATCTTTGGTGGCAAGAACCCGCATCCCAACTGGCTGGTGGGGGGCGTGCCGTGCCCGATCAACGTCCATTCCACGGGCGCGGTGGGCGCGATCAACATGGAGCGGCTGAACATGGTCAGTTCCATCATCGACATGTGCAACGAGTTCAACCGCAACGTCTATCTGCCCGATGTCATCGCCATTGGCGGGTTCTACAAGGGCTGGCTGCATGGCGGCGGGCTGTCGGGCAAATCGGTGCTGGCCTATGGGGATTTCCCCGAGAACCCCAATGATTTCTCGCCGTCGAACCTGCATCTGCCGCGGGGGGCCATCATCAACGGCAACCTCAACGAGGTGCATGAGGTCGATGTGCGCGATCCTGAGCAGATTCAGGAATTCGTCGATCATAGCTGGTATCGCTATGGCGAGGCGGGCAAGGGGCTGCATCCCTGGGATGGGGAAACGCAGGCCAATTACGAGCTGGGGCCCAATGCCAAGGGCACGCGCACCAATATCCTCGAGATCGACGAGGCGGCGAAATATAGCTGGATCAAGGCACCGCGCTGGCGCGGGCACGCGATGGAGGTGGGGCCGCTGGCGCGTTATGTCGTGGGCTATGCGCAGGGCCATGAGGACATTCGCAACCAGGTGGATGGTCTCTTGCGCGCGCTCGACGCACCGTTCGAGGCGATTTTCTCGACCCTCGGGCGGACGGCCGCGCGGGCGCTGGAAAGCGAATATTGCGGGCGGCTGCAAAAGCATTTCTTCGACAAGCTGGTGCAGAACATCAAGAACGGCGATGAAAGCACCGCCAATATCGCGAAATGGGATCCGAGCACATGGCCCAAGGAGGCCAAGGGCGTGGGCATGACCGAGGCACCGCGCGGTGCGCTGGGCCATTGGATCAAGATCAAGGATGGCCGCATCGAGAACTATCAATGCGTGGTGCCGACCACCTGGAACGGCAGTCCGCGCGACACGGCGGGCAATATCGGTGCCTTTGAGGCGTCGTTGATGAATACGCCGATGGAACGCCCCGACGAGCCGGTCGAGATCCTGCGCACGCTGCACAGTTTCGATCCGTGCCTCGCCTGTTCGACGCATGTGATGTCGGAAGAGGGTGCAGAGTTGACCACCGTCAAGGTCCGTTGAGCCAAGGGAGGGCAAGGCAATGAAATACGCGATCACGATCTATCTGGCTGGCACGGGGGCAGCACTTGCGCATGGGGGCCATGATCCGAGCCTGCCGCAATCGGGGCTGTCGCATTGGCTGGCGGCACCTGTGCATGCGCCGGGGCTGATCCTGTTGGTGGCGGTTCTGGGCGGGCTGGCGGTCTGGCGCGTCGCGCGCCAACGGGATTGAGGAGGTCCTGCCATGAGCACGAGCGAGAGCGGGCTGCATGACGTGGACGAGAGCGATCTCGCCACGGTCAGCCGACAGACGAGCGTCTATGTCTACGAGGTGCCGGTGCGGCTCTGGCACTGGATCAATGCGCTGGCGATCATGGTCCTCTGCGTGACGGGCTATTTCATCGGCTCGCCGCCGCCCTCGATGCAGATTGCCGAACCCACGCATCAGTTTGTCTTTGGCTATATCCGGTTCGCGCATTTCGCGGCGGGGTGGATATTGGCGATCGGCTTTCTCGGGCGGGTGTATTGGGCGATCTTCGGCAATCACCATGCGCGACAATTGTTCTATGTGCCGATCTGGCGCGGCTCCTGGTGGCGCGAGGTGTTTTTCGAGGTGCGCTGGTATCTGTTTCTGGAACGTGCCCCCAAGAAATACGTGGGCCACAACCCGCTCGCACAACTGGCGATGTTCTGTTTCATCACGCTGGGGGTGAGTTTCATGATCGTCACCGGCCTTGCGCTCTATTCCGAGGGGCTGGGCAAGGAGAGCGGGCTTTATGCGCTCTTTGGCTGGGTATTCACGCTGTTCGGCAACAACCCGCATATCGTGCATACCTATCACCATCTTGGGATGTGGTGGATCGTGATCTTCATGATCATTCATATCTACGTCGCCATCCGCGAGGATATCATGAGCCGTCAATCCATCGTTTCGACGATGATTTCGGGCACGCGCACCTTCAAGGATGATCTGCCGGACTGAAAAGCGGATCACCACTGGGGAGAGACTCAGAAAAGCGGGCTTTCGGCCCGCTTTTTTCATTTGGATGATTGGTGTTCGATTTGGTATAAATATGGAAAGTCACTTTGCATATTGGCGTGATCCTGGATGCTAATCCTCTGTTTTTAATTCACTTTTTATAAAGCCATCGGGAGCGGATTTTGGTGTTCTTTGGCATGCGGTCGCGGCCATTCTGAGCGCAGGGAAGGCTTTGGCATGGAGGAGGGGTCATGCAACCGAGCGTGCTGATACTGGGCATCGGTAATGTGCTCTGGGCTGATGAGGGGTTTGGCGTGCGCTGTGTCGAGCGGCTGGCGGCGCGCTGGTCCTTTGGGCCGGAGGTGACGGTGCTGGATGGTGGCACGCAGGGGCTTTACCTCTTGCCGTTTCTCGAGGCCGCCGACCGGCTGATCGTGTTCGATGCGGTGGACTACGGCCTGCCCCCCGGCACGATGAAGATCGTCGAGGACGAGGCCGTGCCCGCCTTTATGGGCGCGAAAAAGATGAGCCTGCATCAGACCGGGTTTCAGGACGTGATCGCGACGGCGCAATTGATGGGCTATTGCCCCGAGCACCTGTTGCTGATCGGCTGTCAGCCCGAGGAGTTGGAGGATTACGGCGGCGGGCTGCGCGATGTCGTGGCCGCGCAGATGGATCCCGCCATCGAGGTGGCGCTGGCGCGGCTGCGCGACTGGGGTATCGAGATGCGCCCCGGCATGAGCGATGCCACCTATCTTGCTGATCCCTCGATCCGGCAGGACGCCTATGAAGCGGGTCGTCCGAGTGCCGATGCCGCCTGTCGTGTGGGGGATGCGCGGTTCTTTCCCGGTGAGGGCTGAGCCATGTGTGTGGGCATTCCCATGCAGGTTCTGTCGCTGGACGGGGTCGCCGCGCGCGCCACGGATGGCGAGGGCGAGGCGCTGATTGATCTGACGCTGACAGGGCCGGTGGCGCCCGGCACATGGGTTCTGACCCATCTGGGGGCCGCGCGCGAGGTGCTGGACGAGGCCGAGGCGGTCAAGATCGCCGCCGCTGTGCGCGCGCTCAAATCCATCATGGCGGGGGGCGGTATGGGCGATGCCTTTGCCGATCTCGAGGCACGCGCGCCTGCCCTGCCGTCGCATTTGGAAGCCGCCCGCGTCGCGGGCAAGACAATCGCATGAAAGAGGGAACGCCATGACGCATCCGTTGATTGACCGGCTGAGTGCCGAATTGGGCTGGCCCTGTCTGGAGAGCCACGACGATCTGACCGCCTTTACCGCGCGCGAGGGGGTGCATGTGCTCTTTGTGCCCGGTGATCCCGCGCGCAACCTGGAAAGTGCCGATGTGGCGGTGATCCTGCCCGAATTGCGCATGGCCTTTCAGGGACGGTTCGATTGCGCCGTGGTGGGCGACACCATCGAGGCAGAGGTGCGCGAGGCGACCCGCGTGCTGAAAACGCCGAGCCTGATTTTCTATCGCGCGGGCGAGGTGATCGGCGCACTGCCCAAGGTGCGCGATTGGGATGAATACATGGCCCGGATCACGCAGATCCTGACCCGCAGCAACGCCGCCTGAGGAGGGCATCACATGGTCAGCAATTTTCACCTGCCTCCCACCGGATTTGGCCCCGGATCGCAGCCCTTGGGCGAGGATGGCGCGGCGTTGGAATACATGCCGATGCCGCAGGACATGCGCGCCTATGCCCCGCATCTGCCCGAGGTCGAGGTGGGTGCGCATCTGACGCCGGCGCTCGATCTTTTGGCCGAGATTGCAGGGGCGGCCGAGCTGTGCGGCCGCATGGGCGGCCATCGGCGGTTTGACCTGTCGGGGCTGGATGCCGCCAATCGCGCGCTGATTGCCGAGACGATGGGCGCGGGCGAGGTGGCGATCAAGATCCACGACATTCCGGCGATTGCGGCGCAGGAAAGCGTTTTTGCCGGGGTCTGGGGGCTGAAGGGGGCCGGCGTCGATGCCATCGAGGTCGGGGCGGTGCCCGCGCAGGCGCTGAGCCGCGCCTTTGCGCCGCGCCGGGCCGGGCGAGAGGTGCCGCGCAGCGCACAGGTGGTGAACGCGCCGCCGCTCTTGGTCGAATTGCGGGACAAGTCGGCGCATTTCACGCCGGGGGACGAGGCGCATGTGATCAACCTGACGCTGTTGCCCCATACCGAGGCGGATCTGGAGTGGCTGGAGGCGCAGCTTGGCCAGGGATCGGTCGATATTCTGTCGCGCGGTTATGGCAACTGCCGGATCACCGCGACGGCGCTGGCGCATGTCTGGCGGGTGCGGTTCTACAATTCGATGGATGTGCTCATTCTCGACACGTTCGAGGTGACGGTCATGCCCGAGGTGGCGCTGGCCGCACCCGAGGATCTGGGAGATAGCGGCGCGCGCATTCTCGAAGTGCTGGAGGCCATTCGATGAGCGGGTTCGAGGGGTCGTATCTGGGGGCCAATGACAAGATCAGCCCGCAGGCGATCATGGAATGCAAGATCTGCTGGACGCCCTATGATCCGGCGGAGGGCGATGATACGCGCCAGATCGAGCCCGGCACGCCCTTTGTGGCGCTGCCGGAGGATTGGAAATGCCCCAATTGCGATGCGCCCAAGGAGCAATTTCTGGTGGGCGAGGACCCCGGCAGCGGTGCGCTCGCCGAGGCGGCGATGATCGGAGCCAAGACCCATGCGCTGGTCACGGATTTCACCGAAGTTTGGCATGGCAAGATGCGCGACGTGCCGATTGTCAACAAGCTCTTGCATGTGCAGGCGGTGGGATTCCAGATGCACGAGGGGCGGCCGCTTGGCGTGCTCATCAGCCCGTGGTTCATGAACCTTGTGCAATTGCCCGCCGAGGGCGAGGATTGGTCGGCGCTTGTGCCGGGGGCCAAGGAGGTGATCGGTTTTGCCTCGGGCGAATATGAGTTCATCCATAATGTCCGCGAGATGGTGGGGGGCTACAAGACCTGTTCGCTGTTCTCGCCGATGGGCGAGTTTCGCAACCAGGCGCAGGCGGTCGATGTGGCGCGGGCGGTGATGGTGGCGCTCTTTCAGGACGAACACCGCGCCGAGACCGACCGCGCCGCCGATATTCGCGCGGCACGCGAGGCCGAGATTGCGGCGCTCGAGGTGCCGGCGGCATTACCCGAGGCCCCGACGCGGCGGCAGGTGATTTCCGCCGGTCTGGCGAGCGAGGGCTGAGGCGATGCTGGACCTTGACCGGACCACGAGCGGTTTGCGTGCGGTGCCTGCACCGTCCTTGCCGCTGGCGCGTCTGGTCGAGGGGCGCGGGGTAGAGGAGGTGGCCGACCTGCTGCCGCGTCTTTTCAACCTGTGCCGGGTGGCGCAGACCGTGGCACTGCGGATGGCCTTGGGGTTGGAGGGGATCGAGACCGGCGCGCTGGCGGCCGAGATTGCACGTGAACATGCGTTGAAGCTGAGCGTGGTCTGGCCTGTGCGGTTGGGCCTGCCGGTGCAGCCAGGGCAGGCGGCGCTGGGCGGGGAATTTCCGGACGATGCGGAGGGGTTTGTGCGCTACATGCGCGGCGAGGCCGGGATTGCACCGCTCTTGCGCACGGTGGCGGCGCGGTTTGCACCGGGCGAGGGCGTGAGCAGCGTTCTGCCCGAGGTCACGCCCGCGCGTATCCTGACCCTGACCGCGCAGGAGAATTCCATCGCGGCGCGGCATCTGGCGCATCCGGTGATGCGGCATGTCGAGGGGCGCTATGGGCGGGGGCCGCTCTGGCGGGTGGTGGCGCGGGCGCTGGATCATGCGGCGGCGGTTCGGGGCGATTTGCCCGCGCCGCAGCTGACCCCGGAGGGCGTGGCAATCGTGCCCGCCGCGCGAGGCCTTTATGCGGTGCGGGCCGAGGTCGAGGCAGGCCGGGTGCGGCACCTCTGCCGGGTCACGCCGACGGATCACCTGATGGCTGACGGCGGGATCATGGCGCAGGCGCTTGCCAGCCTGCCACGCGCAAAGCATGCTGAGGCGAGGCTCTTGGTC
This sequence comes from Roseovarius sp., assembly GCF_027019125.1. Taxonomy (GTDB): domain Bacteria; phylum Pseudomonadota; class Alphaproteobacteria; order Rhodobacterales; family Rhodobacteraceae; genus Roseovarius. The sequence continues at coordinate 469,492 of NZ_JALUXE010000030.1, forward strand.
GATCTGCTCGATCCTTGCGCGCCGGTCACGCTGGAGGGGGCCCACCATGCATGAGATGTCGCTGGTCGAGGGGATGCGCCGGGTGATCGAGGATCAGGCGCGGGCGCATGACTTTGCCCGCGTCAAGGTGCTGCGGGTCGAGATCGGGCGCTTTGCCTGTATCGAGAAACCGGCGTTGGAGTTTGCCTTTGACGTGGTGATGCGCGGCAGCGTCGCGGAAGGGGCGCAATTGGAGATGATCGACCTGGCCGGTCGGGCCATGTGCTACGATTGCGTGGCCGAGGTCGAGATTGCCGAGCGGCTGTCGCCCTGTCCGCTCTGTGGTGGCGGGCGGCTGATGCCGGTGGGGGGCGATGAAATGCGGATCAAGGATATGGAGGTGATCTGATGTGCACGGTTTGCGGATGCGGGACAGGATCGGTCGAGGGGCATCATGGGCATGAGCACCACCACCATCATCACCACCACCCCCACGATCACGGGCACGGCCATGGCCATGGCGATCTGCATTTCGGCCAGGGTCCCGCCGGGGTCGAGGTGGCGGGGATGTCTCAGGCGCGGCTGATCGAGATCGAGACCGACATTCTGGCCAAGAATGACCGCTATGCCGCGGCGAACCGGGCGCGGCTGGCCGAATTGGGCGCGTTTGCGGTCAACCTTGTCTCGTCGCCCGGATCGGGCAAGACCACGCTACTGTGCCGGACCATCGAGGCCCTGGGCGCGCAGCCCCTGGCGGTGATCGAGGGCGATCAGCAGACCGCCAACGATGCCGATCGCATTCGCGCCACCGGCGCGCAGGCGGTGCAGGTCAACACCGGCAAGGGCTGTCATCTGGATGGGCATATGGTGGGCCATGCGATGGAGCATCTCGACATCGCGCCCGCCTCGCTGCTTTTCATCGAGAATGTCGGCAATCTGGTCTGTCCTGCGGCCTTTGATCTGGGCGAGGATTGCAAGGTGGCGATCCTGAGCGTGACCGAAGGCGAGGACAAGCCGTTGAAATATCCCGATATGTTCACCGCCGCTCGGCTGGCGCTGCTGAACAAGGTCGATCTGGCCCCCCATTGCGATGTCGATCTGGACCTCTACGAGGCCAATCTGACCCGCGTCAATCCGGGGCTGGAGGTGATCCGCGTCTCGGCGCGCACCGGCGAAGGGATGGACCGCTGGTTGGGGTGGTTGCAAGGCAGGCTGGCGCAGAAATCCAACCGCGCGGCGGCGGAGTAGAAGATGGCGGTGCTGCCCACCCTCTTGCTGGTCGATGACGAGGCGCATTCGCTCAATGCCATGCGGATGGCGCTGGAGGATGAATTCGACTGCCTGACGGCCAGTGACGCCGAGGAAGCCACACGGTTGATGGCCGAGCATGACGTGCAGGTGATCTTCTGCGATCAGCGCATGCCGGGGCGCTCTGGCGTGGCGTTCCTGACCGAGGTGCGCGACCGCTGGCCCGAGGCGGTACGTATCATCATCACCGGATTTACCGAGACCAATGACATGATCGCCGCGATCAATGAGGCGGGCATCTATCAGTTCGTCACCAAGCCCTGGCATCCCGATCACCTGCTGATGACCGCCAAGAATGCCGCCGACCTTTTTCGCCTGAGCCGCGAGCATGAGCGGATGTCGCTGGAAATGCGCTATCTGGCGCGCAATGTCGAAAGCAAGCTGGAGCAGCAGCGCCGGGCGCTGCGCGAGGGGTTGGGGTTTGAAAAGGTGTTGCGTGCGCCCAATTCGCCGCTCAACGCGGTGATCGCGCAGGCGCGGCAATACGCGAGCTTCGATGTGCCGGTGTTGATCACCGGCGAGGTGGGCACCGGCAAGGCCGCACTGGCGCGGGCGATGCATTACGGCTCTTTGCGGGCGGATCGGCCGTTTCAGGAAATCGACTGCACCGGGGTCGAGGATGATATTCTGGAGCTTGAGCTCTTCGGCGCGCGGCGCGGGGCGATTGCGGGGCTTCAGACCGGCAAGGTGGGGCTCTTGCAGAAGGCGGATCGGGGGACGCTGTTTCTCAATGGTCTGGCTGGGCTGAGCCCGCGGATGCAACTTGCGCTGTTGCGGGTGGCGCGCGAGGGGGCGTTTCGCCCGCTCGGCAGCCATGAGATGAGCCGCGTCGATCTGCGTCTTTTGGGAGGGGCGGATCGTGATTTGCGCGCCGAGGTGGCCGAGGGGCGGTTTCGCGCCGATCTCTATCATGCGCTGGCGCGCACCACGCTTGAGGTGCCGCCGCTGCGCGAGCGGCCGGGGGATTTGGGTATTCTGGCGCAAAGCCTCTTGTTCGAAGCGGCGGCGGCGCATGGCAAGCCGGTGCATGGTCTGTCGGAGGATGCGGTCCGGTTTCTGGCGGGCTATGACTGGCCCGGCAATCTGCGCGAGTTGGAAAACGAGATCACGCGCATGCTGATCTTTTCGCAAGACAGCCTGCTGGGGCCGGAGCTGATTTCGCGGCATATCCTGCAGGCGGCACCGGGAGCGCGGCCTGATCTGGCGCTGGATGCGGTGCTGGCGGGGCGCGGCACGCTCAAGGACCGGGTGGAAGAGGTCGAGGCGCGTATCCTGCGCGAGACCCTGACGCGGCTGAAATGGAACAAGAGCCGCGCGGCGCAGGAGCTGGACCTGAGCCGCGTGGGCCTGCGCGCCAAGATCGAGCGCTACGGGATCGAGGAACCGGGCAAGGTGCCCCAATCCGACCCCCAATCAGAGGAGGAGTGAGCCATGTGTCTGGGTATACCCGGTCAGATCGTTGCGGTGACGGATGCCGCCCGGATGATGGCCATGGCCGAGGTGTCGGGCGTGCGGCGTGCGGTCAATGTGGCCTGTATCGCGCAGGGGCCGCTTGAGGATCTCGTGGGGCACTGGGCGCTCATCCATGTGGGCTTTGCCATGGCGGTGATCGACGAGGACGAGGCCGCCAAGACGCTCGAGGCGCTGCGGGGCCTGGGCGAGGCGCAGGAAACGCTGGAGGCGATGGCGGCGGGCGATGCGGCACTGGAGGGTCAGATATGAAATATGCCGACGAGTTTCGCGATCCCAGGGCTGCGCGCGCGCTGTTGGACAAGATTGCCGATGTGACCGCCGCCATCGGGGCCACGGCGGAAAACCCCAAGCGGATCATGGAGATTTGCGGCGGGCATACCCATGCGATCTTTCGTTACGGTCTGGACAAGCTGGTGCCCGAGGGGCTGGATTTCATCCATGGCCCCGGCTGTCCGGTCTGCGTGCTGCCGATGGCGCGGGTCGATGAATGTGTCGAACTGGCCGAAGACCCGCGCGTGATCTTTACCACCTTTGGCGATGCGATGCGCGTGCCCGGCAGCCGCAAGAGCCTGTTGCAGGCCAAGGCCGATGGCGCGGACATCCGCATGGTCTATTCGCCGCTCGATGCACTGGAAATCGCGCGGCGTAATCCGGAACGCGAGGTCGTGTTCTTTGGCCTGGGGTTCGAGACCACGACCCCCTCGACGGCGCTGTCGATTCAGGCGGCGGCGGCCGAGGGATTGGAGAATTTCAGCGTCTTTTGCAATCACATCACCGTGCCGCCGCCCATCAAGGCGCTGCTTGATGATCCCTACATGCGGCTTGATGGTTTTGTCGGGCCGGGGCATGTGTCGATGGTGATCGGCATCCATCCCTATGATTTCATTGCCCGCGACTATGGCAAGCCGATCGTTGTCGCGGGGTTCGAGCCGCTCGACCTCTTGCAATCCGTGCTGATGGTGCTGGAACAGATCCGCGACGGGCGGGCGGAGGTGGAAAACCAATATGCCCGCGTGGTGCCCGAGCATGGCAATCCGGTAAGCCTTGCGGCGATGGCCGATGTCTACGAGCCGCGCCCCTCGTTCGAGTGGCGGGGGCTGGGCGAGATTGACGCAAGCGGGCTGCGCATCCGCCCCGCCTATGCCGCCTATGACGCGGAGGTGAAATTCGGCGTGGGCTATGGTGCCGCGCGCCGCAACGTGCCCGAGCCCGAGGGATGCGCCTGCGGAGCGGTGATGACGGGACGAATCAAGCCTGTGGCCTGTCCGCAATTCGGGCGCGGGTGCACGCCCGAGATGCCCTTGGGCGCGCTGATGGTCAGTTCGGAAGGGGCCTGTGCCGCCTATTACCAATACGGTGGCGCGCGGGCCGAGGCGGTCTAGGGGGCGCTGCCCCCGCGCCCGCGGCGCTCCCCCGGAGTAGTTATGGAAAGATGAAAACATGAGCTTGAGGGATACGCGGGTCACGCTGGCCCATGGCGGTGGCGGCACGGCGATGCGCGATCTGATCGAAGAGGTGTTCACCTCGGTCTTTGCGCCCGAGATGATGGAAGATCAGGCGCGGCTGATGGCGGCAGGATTGCAGGAGCCGGGCGCGCGGCTGGCCTTCACCACCGACAGTTTCGTGGTCGATCCGGTCGAATTTCCGGGCGGAGACATTGGCACCATCGCGGTGTGCGGCACGGTCAACGATCTGGCGGTGGGGGGCGCGCGGCCCCTCTGGCTGTCGGCGGCGTTCATCATCGAAGAGGGGACCGAAGTGGCGCTCTTGCGGCGGATCGTGGCCTCGATGCAGGCCGAGGCCGAGGCGGCGGGGGTGCGTATCGTGACGGGCGACACCAAGGTGGTGGGGCGCGGCATGGCCGACAAGCTCTTTGTGACCACCGCCGGTGTGGGGGTGATCCCGCCGGGGCGCGATTTGCAGGCGGGCCACATTCGCGCGGGCGACGTGGTGCTGGTCAATGGCGTGCTGGGCGATCACGGCGCGGCAATTCTGGCGGCGCGGGGGGATATGGCGCTCTCGGTGGATCTGGTGTCGGACTGTCAGGGATTGGGCCATCTGATGGAGGCGGTGCTGGCGGCGGCGCCGGGGACACGCGCGGCCCGCGATGCGACGCGGGGCGGGGTGGCCTCGGTGCTCAATGAAATGGCGGCGGCGGCGGGGCTGGCGATCGAAATTGATGAGGCGGCTCTGCCGCTGCGCACGGAAGTGCGGGGAATGTGCGAGATCCTCGGGCTTGATCCGCTCTATCTGGCCAATGAGGGGCGCGTGGTGGTGGTCGTGCCCGAGGCCGAGGCCGAGGCGGCCCTGGCGGCGATGCGCGCGCGCCCCGATGGCACCGGGGCGGTGGCGATTGGCCGCGTGATGCCGGGCCGCGCCGGGCAGGTCACGATGCGCACGCTCTTTGGCGGGACGCGGATTGTGGATATGCTGGTGGGCGAGCAGTTGCCGCGTATCTGCTGAGGCGCGGCGGCGGCATCCTAGTGCAAGAGCGCGTCCGCCCCGGCCGCAACCGACAGAATGATCGTGACGGTCAGCACGACCGACAGCACGCCCAGAAGGAGGCCGACGAAGCTGACAAGCCCGTCGCGTTCCACGATGCCCACCCCCACGGTAAAGAGCGAGACCGCCGGGAACCAGCCGCTGAGCGGCACCGGTAGAAAGAGCGCGAAGGCGATCACGAAGAGCACGAGGCCGAGCGGACGCTCGTTGCGGCGCGCAAAGAGCGTGATGTAGCGGGGCCGGAGAATACGTTCGAGCCGCCGCGTGATGGGACGCAGCCGCAGCACGCCGCGCCGCAGGCGATCCAGATCTATGCGCAGGCCTGACAGCACCCGAGGCAGGCGGACATGCGGATAGCCGAGAAACATCTGGCCGGTCGTGACGAGCAGCGGCAGCGCGGTCAAGAGCGTGGTGCCGGGGGGCAGCGGCAGCAGCGTGACCAGTGAAAACACAACGATGGCCCAGCCGAACGAGGTCTCGCCCAAGGCGGTGAGCAGCGTGCCGAGGGTCAGCGTTCCGGCGCGATGCTGGGCACGCGAGGTCCGCAGGATCGGAAGCGACAGCGACGGTCGTTTCCGCTTGGCCTTTTTGCCTGTCATGCTGCGCCTCTCATAATCCTGCGCGACATATCGGATGCTCTGCGCCTGAATTCAATCGCTGCTTTGTGTCTAGTCGGGAATGATGACGAATAGACATCGACCTGTGTCGCGTCCTCTTATCTTTGCGGGGTCGCGCACCTAGCTCTAGCGATGGTGCGCCCGGGCATGGGCCGGGGCGGTCAGGACAAGGTCTGACTCCAGATGGTGCAGGATGTAACGCTCGTGGCCGCAGGCCTCGTGTTGTTGTTCGTGGGTGGGGAGGCGCTGGTGCGGGGCGCTGTGGCCATGGCCGAGCGGATGGGCGTGTCCAAGCTCTTGATCGGGTTGGTCATCGTGGGCTTTGGCACCTCCACGCCCGAATTGTTGGTGTCAGTCAATGCCGCGCTGGACGGGGCCTCGGAGATCGCCCTTGGCAATGTCGTGGGGTCGAACATCGCCAATATCCTGCTCATCCTCGGTTTGGCGGCGGTGATTGCACCGATCATGGGCTGGGCCCGCACGGCGGTGCGCGAGGCCTTGGTGGCGACGCTGGTCAGTCTTGTGGCCTTTGCACTGGTGCAGGGCGCGGTGATCAGCCGGATGGAAGGGATCGCCATGTTGCTGGTCATGGTCGGCTATCTGGTTTCGAGCTATTGGCTGGAACGGCGTGACCGCACGGCACAAACCTTTCAGCATGAGGCGGAAGCGTTTGAGGGGCTGCCCGCCGCCCGGCCCTGGTTGCCGCCGCTCTTGGCCCTGGGGGGTATTGCGGCGCTGGTGTGTGGTGCCGACCTGCTGGTTGAGGGGGCGGTGAACATCGCGCGCGTCTTTGGCGTGCCCGATGCGGTGATCGGGCTGTCGCTGGTCGCGGTCGGCACATCCTTGCCGGAACTGGCGACCTCTATCGTCGCTGCGATTCGGCGGCAATCCGATGTGGTGCTGGGCAATGTGATCGGCTCGAATATCTTTAACATCCTGGCCATTCTGGGGGTGACGGTGGTGATCCAACCCATCGAGGTCAGCGCGCGGTTCCGCGAGATCGACACGCCGGTGATGCTGGCGGCGGCGCTCTTGCTCCTGGCGTTGCTCTTTGCCACGCGCGGGATTGGCCGGGTCTGGGGGGCCGCGATGCTGGCGATCTATGCGGCCTATATGGTGGTTCTCTTTGCCGGCGGCATGGTCGCCTGAGCCGCGCGCGCATCCCGGCGAAAACCTGCCCCGTGATGGGCAAGCTTCGATTCCCAATTCCTGAAATTCCAGCTATTTCAGGGATATGGATATTGTTCTTGTCACGACGATCATTGCGTCGCTCTTTCTGGTGATTGCGGCCGCCGATCCTTTGGCGGCGCGTCTGCGGCTGCCCTACAGCGTGATCCTCGCCTGTCTGGGGATGCTGATCGGGGTGGGGGCGATCTTTTTCCTGCGCACCGAGTTGACCGATGCGCTCAATCCGGTGGCCGAGGCCATTCTGGGGCTGCCGATCCGGTCGAACGTGTTTCTTTACGTCTTTCTGCCAACGCTGCTCTTTCAGGTCACGCTTGGGGTCAACCCGCGCAGGATGATGGACGACTGGGTGCCAATTCTGGTGTTGGCGGTGGTGGCAGTCGTGGTGGCGACGCTGGCGGTGGGCTATGCCTTGGCCTGGGCCAGTGCGCTGCCTCTGGTGGCCTGCCTGCTGATCGGCGCGATTGTCAGCACGACGGACCCATCGGCGGTGGTGGGGATTTTCCGCTCGATTTCGGCACCGCGCCGGTTGTCGCGGATCATCGAGGGCGAGAGCCTCTTGAATGACGCGGCGGCCATCGCGCTCTTTGGTCTCTTCATGGCGTTCGTGATGTTGGGGGTTCCGGATCCGAGTTTTCAGGACGCCCTCGCGCAGTTTCCGGTGCTGATCGCAGGTGGGGCGGTGGCGGGCTGGCTGATCGCGCGGATCGCCGTGTGGCTGATGGCGCTGATGGCGCGCTACGAGCTGGCGGTGATCTCGGTCTCGGTCGCGTTGCCCTATCTCGCCTATATCGGTGCGGAACAGAGCATCGGGGCCTCGGGTGTGATCGCGGTCGTCGCGGCGGGGCTCACACTGAACCTCACGGGGCCTGCGCGATTGCCGCCGCTGATCTGGACCAACCTGCGCGAGGTCTGGGATTTGCTGGCGCATTGGGCGGGGGCGCTCATCTTTATCCTTGCCGCGCTCCTGATCCCGCGCCTGCTGGAGGAGGTGCGGGCAGGGGATTTCGTGCTGATCCTTGTGGTCATCGCGGCGGCCATCGCGGCGCGGGCGGTGATCCTCTTTGGTCTCATGCCGGTGCTGAGCCTTCTGCGGCTCTCTCCGGTGGTGGAGCGGCCTTATCGTGTGGCGATCCTCTGGGGGGGATTGCGCGGGGCGGTCACGCTGGCGCTTGCCCTTGCCGTGACCGAGAGTTTCCGGGTGCCGGTCGAGGTCAAGCGGCTGGTGGGTATTCTGGCCACCGGCTTCACGCTGTTCACGCTGCTCGTGCAGGGCACGACGCTCAGGTGGGTGATCGGGCGGCTGGGGCTTGATCGGCTCTCGCCACTGGATCAGGCGTTGAGCAATCAGGTGATCGCCGTGGCGCTTCAGACCGTGCGCGCGGATGTGGCGCGCACCGCCGAGAACTATGAGTTGACGCGTGAAACGGTGCGTTCGGAGGCCAAGCGCTTTGCCGAGCGGCTGGACCGGGCGGTCGAGACCGCCGAAGAAGGGGCCGAGATACAGGACCGCGACCGTATCACGCTGGGGCTGATCGCGCTTGCGGGGGCGGAGCGCGATACGATCCTCGCACGGTTTCGCGAACAGGCGATTTCGGCGCGGTTGTCGGAACAGATCCTGACCGAGGCGGATCGTCTGATCGAGGCGACCCGCTCGGGGGGGCGCACCGGCTATCAGCGTGCGGCGCGGCGCAGTCTGCGGTTTGGGCGGGCCTTTCGCTTTGCCGTGCTGCTGAACAATCGGTTGCGGATTTCGCGGCCCCTCGCCTTGATGACGGCAGACCGGTTCGAGGTGCTGTTGTCGCAGCGCCTGATCCTGCGCGATCTGAGCGGGTTCATCGACGGGCGTATCCGGCGCATCCATGGCAAGCGGGTGGCCGACCTCCTGCACGAGTTGCTGGCGCGGCGGCAAGAGGCGGTGGAAACCGCACTTGAGGGGCTGCGCCTGCAATATCCCGGCTATGCCGAGGAACTGGAGCGCCGGTTCATCCGCCGCACCGCGCTGCGGCTGGAAGAGCGCGAATATGGCATGTTGCGTGAGGATGGGCTGATCGGCGCGGAACTGCACGTGGCCTTGATGCAGGATATTGCCACGCGCCGCCTGCGCGAGGAACAACGCCCCAAGCTGGACGTGGCCGTGCAAAAGGCCGAACTGGTGCGGCAATTCCCGCTCTTTGCCGATCTCGACGAGCGCAGTTTGCGGCAACTGACGCGCGCGCTGCGCACGCGCTATGTCAACGAGGGCGATGTGATCCTGCGCAAGGATACGCCCGCGCGGCGCGTGTTCTTTATCGCCTCTGGCGCCGTGGAACTGGCGGTTGCGGGGCAGACATGGCGTTTGGGACGGGGCGAGATGTTTGGCCAGATGGCCATCCTGATGCAGAAACCGCGCCGCACGGCGGCAACGGCAATCTCCTCCTCGACCTTGCTGGTGCTGGACGAGGCGCGGTTTCGGCGATTGCTCAGGCGCAGCGCGGGGTTGCAAGAGGCGGTGCGTCAAAGCGCCAAGGCGCGCGGGGTCAAGACCGACGCCTTCACCATTCCGGAGTTGATCGAACAGGACTGAGACGCCCGCCCCGCACCGGCATGCTGCGTTGCAGCGATAAGGGCTTGGCATCCGGAGACGGGTCCGGTAAAGGCCACGGGTAATCGCATGGACCCCGGGTGCAAGCCCCGGGTGGCTCTTCCGGCCGCTTATCCGCCGGATCATTGAACCCTATCAAGATGCACAATCGGGCCGCGCGTCGGCTGGCCTGATCGGGACGGATTTCACATGATTTCAATAGCTGCCTATCGGGCGCAATGGTTTGGCAATATTCGGGGTGACCTGCTCTCGGGGCTGGTGGTGGCGCTTGCGTTGATCCCCGAGGCGATTGCCTTTTCGATCATCGCGGGCGTGGATCCCAAGGTGGGGCTTTATGCCTCGTTCTCGATTGCCGTGCTCACGGCGATCACCGGCGGGCGGCCCGGCATGATCTCGGCGGCGACGGCGGCGACAGCGGTGCTGATGGTGACGCTGGTCCGGGATTACGGGCTGGAATATCTCTTGGCGGCGACGGTGCTGGCGGGGCTGATCCAGATCGGGATGGGGCTGTTGCGGCTGGGGTTCGTGATGCGCTATGTGTCGAAATCGGTGATGACCGGGTTCGTCAACGCGCTGGCCATTCTGATATTCATGGCGCAATTGCCGGAACTTGATCCAAGGTCGGTGCCGTGGATCACCTATCCGCTGGTCGCGGCGGGACTGGGGATCATTTATCTCTTTCCGCTTGTGACCAAGGCGGTGCCGTCGCCCTTGGTGACAATCATCGTTCTCACGGCGCTCACGCTGGCGCTTGGCCTGGATGTGCGCACGGTGGGCGACATGGGCGCGCTGCCCGACACATTGCCGGTGTTCCTGATCCCCGATATTCCGCTGACGTTTCAAACGCTGATGATCATTCTGCCCTATTCGGTGGCGGTGGCGGTCGTGGGGCTGCTCGAGAGCCTGATGACCCAGAATATCGTCGATGATCTGACCGACACGAAATCCAGCCGGAGCCAAGAGATGATCGGGCAGGGGATCGCCAATAGCGCCACCGGATTCATCGGTGGCATGGCGGGCTGTGCGATGATCGGGCAATCGATCATCAACGTCAAATCGGGTGGGCGCGGGCGGCTGTCGTCCTTTGTGGCCGGTCTGTTCCTGCTGATCCTCGTTGTGGGTCTGGGGGATGTGGTCAGCCTCATTCCGATGGCGGCGCTGGTAGCGATCATGATCATGGTCTCGATCGGCACGTTTTCCTGGTCCTCGATCAAGAACCTGCGCGAGCATCCGCGCTCGTCCTCGATCGTGATGATCGCGACGGTGGTGACGGTGGTCTATACCCACAACCTCGCCATCGGGGTGCTGGTGGGGGTGCTTTTGTCGGGCATCTTCTTTGCCGGCAAGATCGCGCAGTTGTTCCGCATTACGAGCGTGATCTCCAAGGATGGGCGCGAGCGTATTTACCGGGTCGAAGGACAACTGTTCTATGGGTCGGTCGAAGATTTCATGAATGCCTTTGATTTCAGGGAGGCGCTTGAGAAAGTGGTGATCGACGTGAGTGCCGCGCATATCTGGGATATTTCATCTGTGCAGGCGCTCGACATGGCGGTTCTGAAATTCCGCCGCGACGGGGCCGAGGTGGAAATCCGGGGCATGAACGCCGCGTCGGAGACGCTCGTGGACAAGCTGGCGGAACATCACAAGCCAGGGGCCATCGACAAGTTGATGGCGCATTGAGGGAGGAAAGAGACATGGCGGACAAGATCATCGCGCTGGTCGACGGCTCGATCTATTCGGCCTCGGTTTGCGAACATGCGGCGTGGATTGCCGCGCGCACCGGCGCGCCGGTGGAGCTATTGCATGTGTTGGGGAGGCGCGAGGGGGCAGAGACCTCTGATCTCTCGGGGTCGATCCGGCTGGGCGCACGCACGGCGCTGTTGGAAGAGTTGGCAGCGCTCGACGCACAGCGTGCCAAGCTGGTGGCCAACCGGGGGCGGGCCATTCTGGAGGACGCTCTGGCGCTGGTGGAGGCGGCGGGCGTGACGGAAATCAGCGTGCGGCTGCGTCATGGCGATCTCGTGGAGACGGTGGGCGAGGTCGAGAAGGACGCCCGCGTGATCCTGATCGGCAAACGCGGCGAGGCCGCGGATTTTGCCAAGGGGCATCTGGGGTCGAATCTCGAGCGGATCGTGCGTGCCTGTCACAAGCCGGTCGTGGTCGCGGCCCGCGCCTTTCGGCCCATCGAGAAGGTGTTGCTGGCCTATGACGGGGGCATCTCGGCGATGAAGGCGGTGGATCATATCGCGCGCAGCCCGGTCCTTGCCGGGCTCAAGGTGCATGTCGTGACCGTGGGCACGGCCACGGCAGAGGTCAGGAAAGGGCTGGAAGATGCCCGCGCCTTGCTCGCTGCGGCGGGACTCGCGGTCGAGACCGAGGTCATCGCCGGACAGCCGGAAACCGCGCTTGGCAAGCTGGTGGATGAGGCGGGGTTCGACATGGTGGTGATGGGGGCCTATGGCCACAGCCGCATCCGTAGCCTCATCATCGGGTCGACCACGACCGAGATGATACGGTCCTGCAAGGTGCCGGTGGTTCTGCTGCGCTGAATGGGTCTGGCAGGCTGACCCCTGGTCGAGGGGCAACCGGTCGTTAGCGCCCCAAGATCTCGAAATGTGCCTCGGTCGGCACGCAGGCCGCCCCGTTGATCGGCAGGATGTCCTGTGGGCAGGCAGACATGGCCACCACGCAATCCATCACCGCGCGCAGCACGACGTGATCCCCCGGCTTGCTGAGCGGAGTGCCCCAAGAGGTGCGCCCCTCGGCATCGACAGGAATATTCATCCACAGGTTCAGCGGGCTGGGGGTTTCGGGGCTGCGCAGGCCCAATTGGCGCAGGGCGGCGTGCAGGTTGTCGGTGCAGTTGTCATGATATTCGGTGCAGCCCAGAAGCCCGAAGCGATAATCGTCGCAGGCGGCGATCAGCGTGTCGTGGCGGCCCATGGAGCTGTCTTCTTCGAACATGAGGATCGGACGACGCCGGTTGGTGACAAGCGCGTCGCCCGCCGTGGGAAAAATGCGGCCCAAGGTGGGGCGGATATGCTCCATCGACATGAACTCGCTCATGTCATCGGCGCTGAAGGCCCAGGTATCCACCACCTGCGCGCCATGGGTATTGATGATGCGAATAGCCTCTCCGGCGTTCAATCGCGTGGCCTTGCCGCGCCGGGCGGGGATGGTTTGAAGGGTGGGAGACATGCCTGCGCCTTTCCTGAAAGCCTGAGGCAAGCTAGCAGCTTGCGGCCCAATGCCAAGGCCAAATCGCGAGACATCGTCGCGATAGTTGGAACCGTCTCTGAGGAGGATTGGTAGCGGAGGAGGGACTCGAACCCCCGACACGCGGATTATGATTCCGCTGCTCTAACCAACTGAGCTACTCCGCCAAACCGTGCGGCTAGGTAAGACAGCCCGCGCCAAGCGTCAAGGGCGAAAATGCCGGGATTGGCGCTCTTGTGGCGGGCCAAGGTTTGTTTCATGATCCAGGCCATGACCGGTCATAACCCCGCAATTCTCAACGAAATCGCCGCAATCGTCGGTGCCGCGCATGTGGCGTCCGGGGCAGAGGCTGCGCAGTGGTCGCAGGACTGGCCGGGGTTGACCCGGTGGCGGCCATTGGCGGTGGCGCGGCCCAAGACCACGGGTGAGGTGGCGGCGCTGGTGCGGCTGGCCAATGCGCGGCGGCTGCCCATCGTGCCGGTGTCGGGCAATACCAACCTCGTTAAGGGAACGGTGGCGGAGGGGGCGCTGATGCTCTCGCTCGACCGGATGTCGGCCATTCGCGAGATTCGGGCCGATGCGCGGGTGGCTGTGGTTGAGGCCGGGGTGATCCTGGCCACGCTGCATGCGGCGGCGGCGGAACATGACCTGATCTTTCCGCTCAGTTTTGGGGCGCGCGGGTCGGCGATGGTGGGCGGCGTACTCTCGACCAATGCGGGGGGCTCGAACGTGCTGCGCTATGGCAATACGCGCGATCTTTGTCTGGGGCTCGAGGTGGTGACGCCGACAGGCGAGGTGATGAACCTGATGAGTGCGCTGCACAAGAATAATTCGGGCTATGACCTGCGTCACCTGATGATCGGGGCGGAAGGCACGCTCGGGATCATCACGGCGGCGGTGCTCAAGCTCTTTCCGCGCCCGAGAGCCTATGCCACGGCGATGGTGGCGGTGCCGTCGGTCGGGGCCGCTCTGCGGCTGCTCCACCGCCTGCAGGATGAGACCGGGGGCGCGGTGGAGGCATTTGAATATATGCCGCGTTCGTTCCTGACGGCACTGTTGCAGCGATTTCCACAGATGCGACCGCCGTTTGAAAAGTCTTATGATGTCAACGTCTTGGTCGAGCTTGGGGCGCGGGCACCGCGGGATGTGACACCGGATGCCTCAGGTGTGGTGCCAATCTCTGCGCATCTCGAGGCGGTTCTGGCGGGGTTGTACGAGGAGGGGCTGGTTCTCGATGCCATCGTCGCACAGAGCGAGGCGCAGCGGGCGGAAATCTGGGCGCGGCGCGAGGCCTCGGCGCATATCCTGCGCGTGCGCAAGCCGGTGGTCGAGAATGACATCGCGGTGGCGACAGATCGGATGGAAGAGCTGATCGCGCGCATTCAAAGTGTCAGCCAAGCAATTGATCCAGATATAGAAAATACTGGCGTTGCACATCTGGGGGACGGCAATCTGCACTATGTCGGCTGGCCCTCGCGGGAGGATCCGGCGCTGTGCCGGGCGGTGCAAGAGGCGGTGGAACGCGAAGTGATCGCCCTTGGCGGCAGTTTTTCGGCGGAACACGGCATCGGCCTGTCGAAACTGCCCGCGATGGCGGCGCACAAGGACCCCGCCGCCCTTGCGATGATGCGCGCGATCAAGGCGGCGGTGGATCCGAACGGGATATTGAATCCTGGAAAGCTAATTCCCGATCAATGACTTAGCTGCGCCAGTCAAAGAACCCTTCGCCCGCCTGTGCCAGCAGTTTCGCCGCCATGGCGCGACCGAGTTCTGCCCCATCCTCGATCGGGGCGGATTGATCGTCTGTCAGGCTCTCGCTGCCATCAGGGCGCAGGATTTCGCCGCGCAGACGCAAGGTGTTGCCGTTGAGTTCGGCCAGACCGGCAATCGGCGTCTCGCAGGAGCCATCAAGGGCTGCAAGGAAAGCGCGTTCAGAAACAAGGCGTTGGCCGGTTTCCTTGTGGTGAATGGCGGCCAGCATATCGGCGGCGCGATGGTCGTCGGCGCGGCGTTCGATGCCAATCGCCCCTTGGGCCACGGCGGGCAGCATCACGTCGGCCTCGATGGCGCAGGTGGCCACCTCGGATCGGCCAAGGCGGTTGAGACCGGCCATCGCGAGAAAGGTGCACGCGGCCACGCCGTCGGCCAATTTTTTCAATCTTGTCTGGACGTTACCGCGAAACTCGACAACCTCGAGATGCGGATAGGCGACCAGAACCTGGGCCTTGCGCCGCAAGGAGGAGGTGCCGACGAGAGCACCCGCGGGCAAATCCGCCAGAGAGGGCGCGGACGGCGAGACAAATGCGTCGCGGACGTCTTCGCGCGGCAGGTAGGTGTCGAGCAGGAGACCCTCGGGTTGCAGGACAGGCATGTCCTTCATCGAGTGGACGGCGATGTCGATGTCGCCGCTCAAAAGCGCCTGTTCAATCTCGCGGGTAAAGAGCCCCTTGCCGCCGATCTCTTTGAGAGGGCGATCAATGATCTGATCGCCGGTCGTCTTTATGACAACGATTTCAAAGGCTTCTTCGGGCAGATCAAAGGCCGCACCAAGGCGCGCGCGTGTCTCATGGGCCTGGGCAAGCGCCAGAGGCGATCCGCGGGTGCCGATCTTGAGCGGGTGGGACGGGGTGGGTAAATCGCGTGTCATGGCGCAGGTGTAGACGTGACAAAGCGACGTGGCAAGCGCCTGACGCTTGACATCTGGAAGTGTCAAGGCGACCACAGGCAAAACGGAGGAACCGATGCCCGCGCAAAAGACCATTCTGAGAGCCCTCGCCGGGGAAACCCTGCCTACACCACCAATCTGGATGATGCGGCAGGCGGGGCGTTATCTGCCGGAATACCGGGCCACGCGGGAAGAGGCGGGTGATTTCCTTTCCTTGTGTTATAACAGTGACTTGGCGACCGAAGTTACATTGCAGCCGATCCGCAGATACGGGTTTGACGCGGCGATTCTCTTTGCTGATATTCTGCTTTTGCCGCAGGCGCTTGGGGCGGATTTGTGGTTTGTGACGGGGGAAGGGCCGCGGCTCTCGACGATCACCGATCGGGCGGGGCTGGAGAAGCTCAAACCCGTGGAGGAGATTCACGAGACATTGAATCCTGTCTACCAGACCGTGCGCAACCTCGCCGGGGCGCTGCCCAAGGAGACCACGCTGATCGGATTCGCGGGCGCGCCGTGGACGGTGGCGACCTATATGATCGCGGGTCGCGGCACCCCGGATCAGGGGCCGGCACATGCGTTGAAGGCTGAAAACAAAGAGGTTTTCGAGGGGATCATAAAGATCCTGACGGAGGGCACGATCGAGTATCTCTCGGCCCAGATCGCGGCGGGCGCAGAGGTGGTCAAGCTCTTTGACAGTTGGGCCGGATCGCTGAAAGGTGACGATTTCGAAAACTACGCGGTCGCACCGGCCAAGCGGATCATTTCCGAGCTGAAAGCGCGGCATCCGGGGATTCCGGTGATCGCGTTTCCCCGGGAAGCGGGCGACAAGTATATGGGATTCCACGCGAAAACCGGTGCCGATTGTGTGGCGGTCGATGATTCGGTGAGCGCGGAATGGGCGGCGGAGAACGTCCAGAAGGATGGCTGCGTTCAGGGAAATCTCAAGTCTTCCCATATGGTTACGGGGGGAGAGGACCTTGTGCGCGAGACCCGCAAGATCGTCGAGGCCTTCCGCGGCGGCCCGCATATTTTCAACCTTGGCCATGGCATCACGCCCGATGCGGACCCGGACAATGTGCAGCTGATGATCGACACGGTGCGGGGCGGCTGACCTTACAGAACGTAAGGTTTGCACGGGGATTTTGTAAGGTCGCGGGCGGCGCGCCGGTCATTTCCGGCGCGTCAACGGTTTCTTAAGGTGTCTTGGGCAGGATTGGGGCAGGTTTCAGCACAGGAGCAGACCATGCCCATGACCCATCCGCCGCCCGGCGCCCGCGCCAAATGCGACCATAGGCGATGTCGCCACTGAGCGCGCCAAGCCGGGGGGCCGGTCACAGTCTGGATGTCGGAGGACCTGCCGATGAACAGACATTACCGCGACACCCGCAAGATCGATCCAAGCCGGGGCAGCATGCTGGGCGATGGCACGCCCAATGATGCCGACCGGGTGGAGATCGGACCGACGCAACTGGCATATGCCGAATGGGCGGCGGCGGGGCTTGAGCTGCCGGACCTGCCCGCGATGCGGCAATTCCGCTGGGAGAGGCTGACGGCGGCGATTGGGGCGCGGGATTACGCGGGGCTGTTGCTGTTTGATCCGCTCAATATCCGCTATGCGACCGACAGCACGAATATGCAGCTCTGGAACACGCATAACCCGTTCCGTGCCGTGCTGCTGTGCGCCGATGGCTATATGGTGATCTGGGACTACAAGAATTCGCCGTTTCTGTCGCGGTTCAATCCGCTGGTGCGCGAGGCGCGCTCGGGGGCGGACCTGTTCTATTTCGACCGGGGCGACAAGGTGGATGTGGCCGCCGATGTCTTTGCCCGCGATGTGGCCGCGCTCTTGGCGGAGCATTGCCCCGGCAACCGGCGGCTGGCGGTGGACAAGGTCATGCTGCACGGGCTGCGCGCGCTGGAGGCGCAGGGGCTGACGATCATGGAGGGGGAGGAGCTCACGGAGAAGACCCGCGCCATCAAGGGACCGGACGAGATCAAGGCCATGCGTTGCGCGAGTCACGCCTGCGAGGCGGCGGTGGCGGAGATGGAGCGGTTTGCGCGGCAGGCGGTGCCGGGCGGCGGGGTCAGCGAGGATGATATCTGGGCGGTGCTGCATGCCGAGAATATCCGGCGCGGCGGTGAATGGATCGAGACGCGCCTGTTGGCGAGCGGCCCGCGCACGAATCCGTGGTTTCAGGAATGTGGGCCAAGGATCGTGCAGAATAACGAGATCGTGGCCTTTGATACCGATCTGATCGGGAGCTACGGTATTTGCGTCGATATCAGCCGGACCTGGTGGATTGGCGGCGCAGCCCCGCGCCCGGATATGGTGGCGGCGATGCGCCACGCGCGCGAGCATATCGACGCCAATATGGCGATGCTGCGCCCCGGTGTCACGATCCCGGAGTTGATCGCGGGTTGTCATCGGCTGGAGGAAAAGTATCAGGCGCAAAAATACGGCTGCATGATGCATGGCGTGGGGCTGTGTGATGAGTGGCCGCTCGTTGCCTATCCCGATACAGCGGTGGCGGGCGCGTTCGATTATGCGCTGGAGCCGGGAATGGTGCTCTGTGTCGAGGCTCTGGTGAGCGAGGCGGGCAGCGATTTCTCGATCAAGCTGGAGGATCAGGTTCTCATCACCGAAGATGGCTATGAGAACCTGACGCGCTATCCGTTCGATGCGGCGTTGATGGGGGCCGCTTAGGGCGCGTGGCGCTCGATCGAAGCACAGCCGTCCCGGGCCAAGCCCGGGGCGACGTGGTCCTGATCGGATACCACGTGCTCTAACGAGGCTGACCCGCGCCTGTCCAGTGCGAGCGCATGACATTGCCGTGCCAGTCCTCGAGGATCGGGGGCTGGGCGGCCGTTTTTTCGGCGGGTTGGGCGGGGGCCAGAGCCGCGACGGCCAAGGCCGCGACCAGGATGGCGGCGATGGGGGCAAGCGCGGGGGCCTGCGGCGCACGGGCCGGAGCGCTGGCGTTGTGGCAGAGGTCTTGGGGCATGGTCCGATCCTTTCGTTTCCGGAATGACCCAGAGATAGGTGCCGCATATGAATTCGGAAAACAAATTTATGAAGGGGTTTTGATCACGTATCGTGATGGATTCCGGACGTGCCTTGCGGTCTGGCCGGAGGCGCGTCGAGCACCGGGTCGTGCAGGCCGGTGCGGGTCGGTCAAGGACGGGTTGGGGGCGGGTGGCGGAATGGGCCGGGTTCGAGGCAAATGCCACAGAGCCTCACCTTCGCGTGACATCGGGCGGGGCGGGGTGGCGATCCGTGCTGCGACTGCATAGTCTGTGGCCATGCAATACTGAGGATCCGACATGCCCACTGAACGCCTGACATTTTCCGGCCATGGCGGCCATGATCTCGTGGCGCGACTGGACCTGCCTGAGGGGCCGCATCTGGCGACGGCGCTTTTTGCGCATTGTTTCACCTGTTCCAAGGATATTCCGGCCGCGCGGCGGATCGCGGCGCGTCTGGCAGGGGCGGGGATCGCGGTGTTGCGCTTTGATTTCACGGGCTTGGGGCATTCGGGGGGCGAGTTCGAGAACACGTCGTTTTCATCGAATGTCGCGGATCTGGAGCGGGCGGCGGCGGCGCTGGAGGCGCGTGGCATGGCGCCGGGGCTGCTGATCGGGCATAGCCTGGGCGGAGCGGCGGTCCTGGCGACCGCGGGGCAGATCAAATCGGTGCGGGCGGTCGTGACGATCGGTGCGCCCTTCGATCCCGGCCATGTGACGCAGAATTTCGGGGATGCCCTGGCGCGAATCGAGGCGGAGGGCGTGGCCGAGGTCCGGCTCGGGGGGCGGGATATTCGCATCGGGCGCGGCTTTGTCGAGGATGTGCGCGCCGAGGTGCTGGGCCCCAAGATCGCGGGGTTGCACCGGGCGCTCTTGGTGTTGCATGCGCCGCGCGATGCCGTGGTCGGGATCGAGAACGCGTCCGAGATTTTCCGCGCGGCGAAGCATCCCAAGAGCTTTGTCACGCTCGATGGGGCGGATCATCTGATCACCGGCCCGGAGGATGCCGAATATGCCGCGCAGGTGATTGCCGCCTGGGCGCCGCGCTATCTGGACATGCGCGTGCCTGCGCCGCCGCCCGGTGCGCCCGAAGGCGTGGTGCGGGTCAGCGAGGCGGATGCGGACGGGTTCCTGCAGGATGTGAACGCGGGGCCCGCGCATCACGTGCTGGCGGATGAGCCGGTGGCCTATGGCGGCACCGATCGCGGCATGTCGCCTTATGGGTTTCTGGCGGCGGGGCTGGGGGCCTGCACCTCGATGACGATCCGGATGTATGCCCGGCGCAAGGGTTGGGCGCTCGCGCATGTGAGCGTCGATGTGTGCCATGACAAGGTGCATGCGCAGGATGCCGACGCGCGGGGCGAGGCCAAGGTGGATGTCTTTACCCGGGTGATCCGGCTGGAGGGGGATCTTACCGCCATTCAGCGCGAAAAGCTGCGCGAGATTGCGGACAAATGCCCGGTCCATCGCACGCTGGAGAAGTCATCGCGCGTGGAAACGCGGGTCGTTGATATGGAGTGAATCCTGTTTGCCGCCCCCGCGCGCGCCCTGGCTGGAGAACAGGGCGCACACGGGGGCAAGCGCTGAGCGGGGAGCGCTCAGATCCGCAGGAAGGGTTGCGCGAGGCGCGGCATGAGAGAGCGGAAGCGCAGAGGCGCGTCGGTTGCCGCCAGACAGATGCAATCGGCCCCGATCTCGGCCACGGGGGTGTGGTTCAACTCTTCGTTGGCCACCTCGATGTCGCCGGGGCCAAAGCGCGCCACCTCATCGCAAAAGGCCCCTTGCAGCACGAGGGTCAATTCCGTGCCGCGATGGCCGTGGTCGGGCACCGCGGCCCCTGCCGGGATAAAGAGCAGCCGCGCTGTCGCCGCGCGAGAGGTGGGCAGGATCGCCTGTTTCACGCCCATGCCGACGGGCCGCCAGCGCACGGACTCCAGATCGCCGCCCACGTAGTCGCGCAGCGGCGCGGGAAAGAGGCCGGCGCGGCGGACAGGTGTTTCGCGCTGTGGTTTGCCGGCGCGGATGCGCGCCATGGTGGCGGCAAGGCTGTCCTGGGCCAGTTCGACCGTGTCTGCACCGTCGATCATCGCGCCGCCCACGCTGTCAAAGGCCGCTGCCCGCGCGCGGCACTCGTCGCACATCGACAGATGGGTGGCGACCGTGAGGTTGAATGCCTCGGGCAGGCTGCCTGCCGAATAAGCCATCAGGAGGGCGTCGGTCAGGTGGTGGGTGATCTGGTTTCTGGTCATGGTTCGCACTTTACTTCATTGCGTGGCGCAGTCGGTCGAGCGCCAGTCTGATACGGGATTTGATCGTGCCGAGCGGCAGGCCCGTGTCGGCGGCAATCTCGGAATGGCTGAGATCGCCAAAATAGGCCTTTTCGATCAGTTCCCTCTGTTTCGCGGGCAGGGCGGCGATGGCGCGCCCCAGTTGGTCGCTTTCCTGTTGCAGGGCGAGCACGTCGGCCTGGTCGGGTTCCGGGTCCTGGCCCCAGGGTAATTCCTCGGGTTCGGGACGTTTCTGTTTGCGCAGCGCGTCGATCTTGCGATTGCGTGCGATGGTGAAAATCCAGGTGGCGGCAGAGGCGCGGGTGGGATCGAAGAGATGCGACTTTTGCCAGAGGGTCGCCATCACCTCCTGAGTGCATTCCTCGGCCAGTGTCGCATCCGCACCCGAGCGCATCAGAAATGCCTTAACCCGCGGGGCGAAATGGGCGAAGAGCCGGGCAAAGGCAGCCTCATCCCCGTGATCGCGGATCGCCGTGATGCAGGCCACCCAATCGGTATTCTCAGTCTCTCGTCGTGTCGTCACCTGTGCCGGTCCCGCCCTTTTGCCCGTTGTCCCGCGCCTCATAGCACGGGCCACAGGCACCGGCGAGGGGGGTGGGTCAACAAGAAGGGTGGCATCGTTTAACATGGACGAGTTACGCGACGCGGTGCATGGTGGATCACCGGCGGATGAAAAAAACCTGAGGAGCCTACGAAAACAATCTAATCCGTTTGCGGTTTCGGCCCGTAATGATTGGTATGAACGCAGACAAACTGCACATAGACAGGTGAAACGCCCCATGCCCTTTGAGACGAGCGCCGCCGCGCGCAAGAAAATCGCCGTGATCGGCGCCGGTATTACGGGAATGGGGGCGGCGGAGCGATTGGCGGACAAGCACCATGTCGTGCTGTTCGAAGCCGAGGCGCGGCTGGGGGGCCATGCGCGTACGATCATGGCGGGCAAGCGCGGGGATCAACCGGTCGATACCGGCTTTATCGTGTTCAACTATGCCACCTATCCGCATCTGAGCGCGCTGTTCGAGCGGCTGGATGTGGCCGTGACCCCGAGCACCATGAGTTTCGGGGCCTCTTTCCGGGGCGGTGCGCTGGAATACGGGCTTCAGGGTGCGGGCGCGTATTTTGCGCAGCGGCGCAATCTGGCCAACCCGGCGCATTGGGCGATGCTGCGCGATATATTCCGGTTCAACGCCGGGGCGCTGGAGGCCAGCCGCGAGCCGGGTTTGACCATGGGCGGGCTGATTGCCAAGATGAAGCTGGGCCGCGCGTTCCGCGACTATTATCTCACGCCCTTTTCCGGCGCGATCTGGTCGATGCCGGTGGAGCAGGTGTTGGATTTTCCGGCGCAGGCGCTGGTGACATTCTTCAAGCAGCATGGCCTGCTTGGCTATAGCGAACAGCATCAGTGGTATACGGTGGTCGGCGGGTCGGTGGCCTATGTCAGCCGGTTGCGCCAATCCTTGTATTCAAAGGGCGTCGAGATCCGGCTGGGCGCGCCGGTGGCGGGTATCCGGCGTCTGGCCGAGGGGGTCGAGGTGCGGGCCGAGGCGGGCGACTGGGAGCCGTTCGACGAGGTGGTGATCGCCGCCCATAGCGATGACGCGCTGCGGCTGCTGGCGGATGCCGATGAGACCGAGCGCCGCGACGTGGGCGCGATTGCCTATCAGCCCAATGACATCATCCTGCATGCCGACACGAGCGTGATGCCGCGTCGCCGGGCGGTCTGGTCGTCGTGGAATTACACCGAGGCCCAGGTCAAACGGGCGGGGCAGATTGATCTGACCTATTGGATGAACAGCCTGCAACCCATTCCGCAGGACGATCCGCATTTCGTCACCCTCAACACCACGCGGCCCATTCGCGAGGCGTTGATCTATGATCAGGTGACGCTGCGCCATCCGGTCTACGATCTGGAGGCGGTGGCGGCACAAAGCCGCGTGCGGGCCGGAAACGGGCGGCGGAACACGTGGTTTTGCGGCGCCTGGATGCGGCACGGGTTTCACGAGGACGGGCTGTCGAGCGGGCTGGAAGTGGCAGAGGCGCTCTGCGCCAAGGCCGCGCAGACCGTGGCGGTGGCGTGAGCCGGGTCGATCATATCGCAGGCCATACCTGGCATGGGCGCAAGGGCGGGATCGAGAATGCCTTTCGCTACGGCATTGATTACGTGCTGCTGGATGCTGAGGCGGAGGTTGCCGCGCCACGCCTCTTTGGGCGCAACCGGCGGGGGCTGGTCTCGGTCTGGGACCGCGATCACGGTGGCGCGCCGGGGCAGGGGCACGGGGCCGCCTGGGTGCGTGCGGTGCTGGCGGAACGGCAGATCCCCGCGCCCGCGCGCATCGAGCTGTTGGCACAGCCGCGCATGTTGGGCCATGTGTTCAACCCGGTCAGTTTCTGGATATGCCGCGATGCCGCCGGTCAGGTTCCGGTGATCATCGCCGAGGTCACGAATACCTATGGGGATCGTCATTCCTATCTCTGCCACCGCGACGACATGGGGCCGATCACGGCTGAGGACAGACTCCACGCGCGCAAGATGTTCCATGTCTCGCCCTTTCTGAAGATCGAGGGCGGGTATGAATTCCGCTTTGATCTGCGCGCGGACCGGATTGGCATCTGGATTGATTTCAGCGGCGGGTATGGCGGGGTGATCGCCACGCTGGTGGGCACGCGCAAGCCCTTGACCACGGGCGGGCTGATCCGGGCCATGCTGCGGCGGCCCTTTGGGTCGCGGCGGGTGCTGGGCCTGATCCATTGGCAGGCGCTGAAGCTGTGGTGGAAGGGGGCGCGGTTTCACAGCCGCCCGGCACCGCCTGCCGACGAGGTCAGCCGGTGAGTGCGGTTCTGACCGGGACAGTGGCGCAGAGCGCGCCGCGCCTTCCGGGCTATGCGCTCTTTGGGGCCATGCTCGCGGCGGCGGGGCTGCCGCTCTATATCCATGCGCCGAAATTCTATGTGGATGAATATGGCGTGTCCTTGGGTGCGCTGGGCGCGGTGCTCTTTGCATTGCGGCTGGTGGATGTGGTGCAGGACCCGGCGCTGGGGCGTTTGGCAGAGCGGCTGCGGACCCATCGCGCGGTGAGCATCTGGGTCGCGGTGGCGGTGATGGCGGCGGCGATGCTGGGCCTGTTTGCGGTTGTGCCGCCGATTGCGCCGCTCTGGTGGTTCGCGGCGATGCTGGTGCTGGTGTTTTCGGCCTTCAGCTATCTCACCATCTGCTTTTACGCGCAGGGCGTGGCCACGGCGGCGGCGCTGCCGGGGCAGGGGCATTTGCGGCTGGCGCGGTGGCGGGAAACCGGCGCGCTGTTGGGGATATGCGCGGCGGCGGTGGCCCCGGTGGTCCTGGGCGGCTTTGGCGGCTTTGCCGTCAGCTTTGCGATTTTGTCGGGGCTGGCGGTGCTGGCCATGCTTGGGCAATGGCAGGATTGCGGCGGGGTGCCCGGCACAGGCTTTGGCCCGGTGTTGCGCGATGGGGTCGCCCGACGGCTCTTGCTGGTGGCGATGGTCAATGCGGCCCCTGTCGCGGTGAGTTCGACGCTCTTTCTATTTTTCGTCGAAAGCCGGTTGCAGGCCCCCGGATGGGAAGGCCCGTTTCTCTTGCTGTTTTTCCTGTCCGCGGCTGCGGCAGCCCCGGCCTGGGGGGGATTGGCGGAGCGGTTTGGCGCGAAGCGGATGCTCTTGGCGGGCATGGTTCTGTCGATTGCGGCTTTTGCCGGGGCGGTCACGCTGGGGGCGGGCGATCTCTGGGCCTTTGCGGTGATCTGCCTCGCCTCTGGGGCGGCGATGGGCGCGGATATGACACTCTTGCCCGCCCTCTTTGCGCGCCGGATGGCGCAGGTATCGCCGGGGGCGGCAGAGGCCTTTGGCCTCTGGTCCTTTGTGTCGAAATTCACGCTGGCGCTGGCGGCGGTGGCGCTCTTGCCGCTGCTGGAGGCGGGCGGATTCGTGGCGGGGCAAAGCAATGCGGCGGGTGCGCTGACCTTGCTCAGCCTGCTTTATGGCGGCTTGCCCTGCGTGCTGAAGGTTCTGGCCATACTTCTCTTGGCCAGAACACCGATTGAGGAAAGGAGCTGATCTGATGGAGGCTTTGGGGTGGGCCTTGCTGGGGGCCGTTGCGATGTTGGCGCTGGGGATGCTGAAGGAGCGATATGCCGGGTTTCGCGCACAGGCCCCCGAGGATTATGCGAAACAGGTGCCGCAATTCGATCTGCGCGAGCATCTGAGTGGCGCGATCAAATGCGAAGGGGTGATTTACGGCCCTCTGGGGCGGGTCGCGTCGCGATTCACCGGCGATTTCGAGGCCAGTTGGCAGGGCAATCGTGGCGTGATGCGCGAGCATTTCGAATATGACAGCGGCAATGCGCAGGATCGCGAGTGGCAGCTTGAACTGGGCAATGATGGCAGCATCCGGGCCGAGGCCGAGGATCTGGTGGGCACAGGCACGGGACGGCAGATGGGGGCCGCCGCGCGGCTTTGTTATCGAATCCGGCTGCCGAAAGAGGCGGGGGGCCATGTTCTGAGTGTCACCGACTGGATGTATCTGGCCCCCAACGGGGTGGTGGTCAATCGCAGCCAGTTCCGCAAGTTCGGGATCAAGGTGGCGGAGCTGGTCGCGGTAATGCGGCGGGTCGAGGCATGATGGACTGGAGCGGCAAACGCTATTGGCTGGTGGGGGCAAGCGAGGGTCTGGGCGCGGCACTGGCGCACAAGATCAGCGCCGCCGGGGCCGAGGTGATCGTGTCGGCGCGCAGTGCCGAGCGGCTGGACGAGGTCGTGGCCGGGTTGCCGGGGCGGGCGCGGGCCGTGCCCATGGATGTGCAGGACGCCGAGAGCGTGGCCGGGGCCGCGCGCGCGGTGGGGCAAATCGACGGGCTGGTGTGGCTGGCCGGGGTTTACTGGCCGATGCCCGCGACCGCGTGGGCCCCCGAAGAGGCGGTGGCCATGGCGGATGTGAATTTCACCGGTGCCATCCGGGTGATTGGCGCCGTGCTGCCCGATATGGTGGCGCGGGACGCGGGCCATGTGGTGCTCACCGGGTCGCTCTCGGGGTTTCGCGGGCTGCCGGGGGCGATCGGCTATGCCGCGTCCAAGGCCGGGGTCATGTCGTTGGCGGAATCGCTGCGCGCGGACCTGTGGCGCACCGGCGTGCGGGTGCAACTGGCCAACCCGGGTTTCATCAAGACACGGCTGACGGACAAGAACCAGTTTCGCATGCCCTTTCTCATGACCCCCGAGGCCGCGGCCCAAGAGATGTTCGAATTGATGTGCGACGAGGCGGCGTTTCAGCGGCATTTCCCGCGCCTTTTCAGCTATGTCTTTCGTTTGTCACGGTTTTTGCCGGATTGGGCCTATTACCGTCTGTTTGCGTGAGATCAAGGACGGGTGGCTGTGCGCCCGGCAATCCTGTGCTAGGATAAGCGCGACAGGAGGACGGGGCCATGCTGGACATCACGGTACATAAAATCGCACAGGTGGTGCTGATGGCGCGGGAACTGGAACGCGCCGAGGGCGAATTGCGCGCCTTTATCGACCGGCTCAGCGAAGAGGAGCAGGCAAGCCTTGTTGCCGTGATGTGGATCGGGCGCGGCAGTTTCGAGGCCGAGGAACTCGAAGACGCCAAGCGCACCGCCTATGAAGAGGCGACGACGCCCTGCGCCGATTACCTCTTGGGCACACCGCATCTGTCGGATCATCTGGAAAATGGCCTGGATGCGCTGGGATTGTCGGCCTCGGATGACGAGGATGAACTGATCCGGGGCGGCTGAGCGGATTCGGGTGCCGCGGTCGCATTGATCCTGCCTGCGCTTGGCCCTATAGGCGAGGGGGACACGCGATGGAAACCCGAGGAGACGCCCATGTCGAACGCCGCATTGGAAACCGCAATCGAAGCCGCCTGGGAGGCGCGCGACACGATCACCTCCGCCACGGGAGGCGAGACCCGCGAGGCCATCGAGGAAACGCTGGCGGCGCTTGACAGCGGCAGCCTGCGGGTGGCGGAGCGGCAGGCGGATGGCCAGTGGCATGTGAACCAGTGGGCCAAGAAGGCGGTGCTTCTGGGGTTCCGGATCAAGGATATGGAAGTGCACGCTGGCGGGCCGCAGGGCGCGGGCTGGTGGGACAAGGTCGACAGCAAGTTCAAGGGCTGGGGCGACAACGAGTGGAAGGCGGCGGGATTCCGCGCCGTGCCCAACTGCGTCGTGCGCAAGTCGGCCTATATCGCGCCGGGCGTGGTGCTGATGCCGTCCTTTGTCAATCTCGGCGCCTATGTGGACAGCGGCACCATGGTGGATACCTGGGCCACGGTGGGGTCTTGCGCGCAGATCGGCAAGAATGTGCATCTCTCGGGCGGTGTGGGCATCGGCGGCGTGCTGGAGCCGATGCAGGCGGGACCGACGATCATCGAGGACAATTGCTTTATCGGCGCGCGCTCCGAGGTGGTCGAGGGCTGTATCGTGCGCGAAGGATCGGTTCTGGGCATGGGGGTTTTCATCGGGAAATCCACCAAGATCGTGGACCGCGAGACCGGCGAGGTCATGTATGGCGAAGTGCCGCCCTATTCGGTCGTCGTCGCGGGCTCGATGCCGTCGAAGAATGGCATCAACCTTTATTGCGCGGTGATCGTCAAGCGGGTGGACGCGCAGACGCGTTCCAAGACCGGGATCAACGAGTTGCTGAGGGATTGAGAGGGCAGGCGCAGGGGCGTGCCCTCTGCGCCAAATAGTCTTTGCGCGGAATCAAGGTGCCGCAGGCACCGCCGCGCAGCGGTCATGCCGACGGCATGCCTCTGGCATGACCCGCCCCCTTTCTCTCGGCACGCCTCTGGCGTGACGGGCGGGCGCTTTTGCAACGGCCCATCTCATTGAAAACGCGAAAGACGTCTCAGGCATAACGTGCCAATCACATCTGTTGCTGCGCCCACTCGGCGGACGGGCACCGCGCGGCTTGTTTCGCGAGGCAAGCCACGCAAAGAGCCATCCCCCAAAGAAAAACCCCGCCGGTTGGGCGGGGTTTTGATCCTTCAGCCTTGGGGCTGATCGCGGCTCAGCCCTGACGGGCTTTGAAACGCGGCTGGGTCTTGTTGATCACGTAGACGCGGCCTTTGCGGCGCACGACACGGCAATCCCGGTGCCGGTTCTTGAGCGAGCGGAGCGAATTACGAACCTTCATGGTCGTCTCCTCGGTTGTCGCGGCGCGGGCCAGCGCCTGGGGTTGCGGGCGTCCCGATGTGCGGGACAGTGAATTCATGGTGGGCGATACAAGGTTCGAACTTGTGACCCCTTCGATGTCAACGAAGTGCTCTACCACTGAGCTAATCGCCCATGAATGCCAGCCGATCGCCTGCCCCAAAAAGAGGGGCGCGGAAATCCGCGCCGGTTCGGTGGTCTATAAAAGGAGTCGGAGAGGGGATCAAGGGCTTTTAGAACACCAATTTCAGTCTATTATCACCGGTGAAAGGAACATGCATGCCAAAGGTTGCCTATCACCTCACGCATCCCGAACGGCGGACCACCGCGGTGGTGTTCGCCTCGCCTCATAGCGGGCGGGATTACCCCTGGACCTTTCTGCGCCGCACCAAGCTGAACGAGCATTCGGTGCGCTCGTCCGAGGATGCGTTTGTCGATCAACTGTTCGATGTGGCACCGCGTTTTGGCGCGCCGTTCATCAAGGCTGGCGCCCCGCGCGCCTATGTCGATCTGAACCGCAGCGCCGATGAGTTGGACCCGGCCCTGATCGAGGGCGTGGCGCGGCAGGGGCATAATCCGCGCGTCGCCTCGGGGCTGGGTGTCATTCCGCGCGTCGTGGCCAATGGGCAGGCGATCTATTCGGGCAAGCTGAGCATGACCGAGGCAGAGCACCGGATCGAGAATTACTGGAAGCCCTATCACACGGCGCTGCAGGGGCAGCTGGATCAGGCGCATCTGATGTTCGGGCAGTCCATTCTGATTGATTGCCATTCGATGCCGCATGAGGCGATGGATGCGGTGGCGCGGCGCGGCGTGCGCCGGCCCGAGATCGTTCTGGGCGACCGGTTCGGGGCGGCGGCGGATGGGGCGATCGTGGACCGGATCGAGGCGGCCTTTGTGCGGGCGGGTCTGGTGGTCACGCGCAACACGCCTTTTGCCGGGGCCTATATCACGCAGGCTTATGGCCGCCCTGGGCGCGCGCGCCATGCGGTGCAAGTGGAGATTGACCGCGCGCTCTACATGAACGAGCGGCTCATCCGGCCCAATGGCAATTTCGAGGCGTTCCGCAAATTGCTGTCCGGGGTGATCCATGACATCGCGGAGATCGGGCGCGCCGAGGCGCGGCCACTGGCGGCGGAGTAGGGGGCAGGTTTTATAGCTGAGCCGCGCGGTGCCCGACCGCCGGGTGGGCGCAGCAACAGTATTCATTGGCAATTTATGCCTGCCAAGTCTTCCGCGTTTTTAGTGAGGTGAGCCGTTGCAAATGCGCCCGCCCGGTGGGGCGGTCGGGCGCAGCGCGGCGGTGCCTGCGGCACCTTGATTCCGCGCCATGGTGATTGGGGCATAGCTCAAAACATGATCGAACCTCCCGCGCCCAATCCCTACCGCAAGGCCCGCCCTTTCACGATTGCATCTGGCCCGAATTTGGCGCGGATGGCGTCGGTGGCGCGCTCTGCGCCAGCGCGGCGGGTGGCCTGGGGGTCCAAGAGATCGCCTGAGCGGTCGGCGGCGGTCTCGGGCACAAGATCCGACAGGCCGACGCCGATCAGCCGGTAGGCGGCCCCCTCGGGCACCTGATCGAGGAGCGCGCGGGCGGTGCGATAGAGCGTGTCGGCAAGCTGGGTGGCGTCGCGCAGGGCGTGGCGGCGGGTGAGCAGCGTGTGATCGGCGCGCTTGAGCTTGAGCGTGACGACGCGGCCAGCAAGGGCGCGGGCCTTGGCGCGGTCAGCCACCTTTTCCGCGAGCCGCCAGATGTGGCCATCGAGCAGGTCGCGGTCGCGGGTGTCCTCGTAGAATGTCGTTTCGTTCGAGATGGATTTGACCGGCGCATTGGCCGAGACGCGGCGGCGGTCCTGCCCGCGCGCCAGATGCCAGAGCCGGTCGCCCATCGCGCCAAAGCGCGCGTTGAGATCGCGGCGGTCCCACCGAAGGAGATCGGCAAAGCTGCGGATGCCCGCGTCATTCAGCGCCTTGAGGGTGGACTGGCCCACGCCCCAGATGAGGCTGACGGGGCGGTCGCGCAGGAAGTCGGCGGTTTCCCCCGCGCCGATCACGGCAAAGCCATGAGGTTTGTCGAGGTCCGAGGCGATCTTGGCCAGAAACTTGTTGTGACTGAGACCGATGGAGCCGGTCAGGCCCAACTCGTCGCGCATCCGCTTGATGAGGCGCGCGAGCATCACGGCGGGCGGTGCGCCATGCAGGCGCGCGGTGCCGGTGAGGTCCAGAAACGCCTCATCCAGCGAGAGCGGTTCCACGTCCGGCGTGAGATCGAGCATCATGGCGCGGATGGCGCGCGAGGCCTCGGCATAGACCTGCATGCGCGGCTTGATCACCACCGCCTCGGGGCAGAGCTTGAGCGCCTGAAACATCGGCATGGCAGAGCGCACGCCCTTGATGCGAGCGATATAGCAGGCGGTCGAGACCACGCCGCGCCGCCCGCCGCCGATGATGAGCGGCTTGTCGACAAGCTCTGGATTGTCGCGTTTCTCGACCGAGGCGTAGAAGGCATCGCAATCCATATGGGCGATGGAGAGGTCAAAAAGCTCGGGATGGGACACGATGCGGGGGCTGCCGCAGGCGGGACAGCGGCGGGCAGTGTCGAATCGGGTCAGGCAATCGCGACAGAGGCTGGGCATGATGAGAGAGTGTAGGGGTGGCGCACGGGCGCGCGCAAGTTGGGGGATGTGTTGGAAGAGATGCGCGGATCGCTGGGCCGCGGGGCGGCCCGGCGATCCGCGCGGCATACCGAAAAAGAAAGAGCCCGGACGCGGGGCATCCGGGCTCTAAATAAACTGGCTTAGTTCCCTCAGAGCAGGGATTTGACCTTTTCCGCCACGGCCTCGGGGGTGATGCCGAATTCCTTGTAGAGCGTGGGCGCGGGGGCGGAGGCCCCGAAATCGTGCATCCCGACAAAGCCGCCCTTTTCGCGGCGGCCGCGCTCGCCATAGAGCCAGCGGTCCCAGCCAAAGCGGATCGCCGCCTCTATGGCGACGCGCACCGGGCCTGCGGGCAGGACGCGCTTGCGGTAGCTGTCATCCTGTTCCTCGAAGAGTTCCCAGCAGGGCATGGACACCACACGCGTGCCGATGCCCTCGGCTTGCAGAAGATCGCGGGCCTTCATGGCAATCTCGACCTCCGATCCGGTGGCCATCAGGATCGCCTGGCGCTTGCCTTCC
Source organism: Roseovarius sp. (assembly GCF_027019125.1). Taxonomy (GTDB): domain Bacteria; phylum Pseudomonadota; class Alphaproteobacteria; order Rhodobacterales; family Rhodobacteraceae; genus Roseovarius. The sequence goes on from NZ_JALUXE010000030.1 coordinate 500,684, forward strand.
GCATCGGCCAGCACATAGGCGCCTTGGGCGGTCAGGTTCTTGGCCTTGTGTTCGCGCCGCAGGGTGGGCAGGCCCTGACGGGTAAGCGACAGGACCGACGGCGTTTCCTTGGAGGTGAGCGCCAGTTCCCAGGCTTCGGCGGTTTCGACCGTGTCGCAGGGGCGGAACACCCAGGTGTTGGGCGTGGCGCGGCTGATCGCGAGATGTTCGATGGGCTGGTGGGTGGGCCCGTCCTCGCCCAGACCGATGCTGTCATGGGTCATCACGAACACGGTCGGGATCTTCATCAGCGCGGCCAGACGCATGGCGGGGCGGGCGTAATCGGTAAAGCACATAAAAGTGCCGCCATAGGGACGGATGCCGCCATGCAGCGCCATGCCGTTCATCGCGGCGGCCATGCCATGTTCGCGAATGCCCCAGTGGATATAGCGGCCCTTGCGGTTGTCCACGTCAAAGACGGTCATGTCGCCCGAGCGGGTGTTGTTCGAGCCCGAGAGATCGGCAGAGCCGCCGACGGTCTCTTGCAGGATCGGGTTCACGACCTCGAGCACCATTTCCGAGGATTGGCGGGTGGCCACCTTGGGGGTCTCGGCACTGATCTGCTTTTTGAGGGCGCGGATGCGCGCGCCGAGTTTCGCCGGCACATCGCGGTTGAAGATGCGGGCGATCTCGGCCTGACGCGCGGGCGAGGCCTCTGCCAGACGCTTGGCCCATGCGGCATGGGTTGCGGCGCCCCGTTGGCCGATTTTCTCCCATGCCGATTTCACATCCGCGGGGATTTCGAACGGGCCATAGGGCCAGCCATAGGCCTCTTTCGCGGCGGCAAGCTGATCGGCATTGGTCAGCGCGCCATGGCCCTTGGAGGTGTCCTGGGCGGCGTGACCAAGGGCGATATGCGTCTTGCAGGCGATCATCGTGGGCTGGGCCGTGGTCTTGGCCTCGGTCAGGGCTGCGTCAATCGCCACCGGGTCATGCCCGTCGATTTCCAGCACATGCCAGCCGGAGGCGCGGAAGCGCGCCACCTGATCGGTGCGATCGGCCAGATCGACGGTGCCGTCGATCGTGATGTTGTTGTTGTCCCAGAGCACGATCAGGCGCGACAGCTCGTGCCGTCCGGCGAGGCCGATGGCCTCCTGGCTCACCCCCTCCATCAAGCAGCCGTCGCCGGCGATGACATAGGTATGGTGATCCATCAGTTTCGCGCCAAAGCGGGCGCGCAGCATCTCTTCGGCCATGGCAAAGCCCACGGCGTTGGAAATCCCCTGACCGAGCGGGCCGGTGGTGGTCTCGATGCCGGTGGCGTGGCCGTATTCCGGGTGGCCTGCGGTTTTCGCGCCCCATTGGCGGAAATTGCGAATCTGCTCGATCGTCATGTCGGCATAGCCGGTCAGATGCAGCAGGGAATAGAGCAGCATCGAGCCATGACCCGCCGAGAGGATGAAGCGGTCGCGGTCGGGCCAGTTGGGGTTGGCGGGATCGAACTTGAGGTGTTTTTCGAACAGCACGGTCGCGACGTCGGCCATGCCCATGGGCATGCCGGAATGGCCGGAGTTGGCGGCAGCGACGGCGTCGAGGGTCAGCGCGCGGATGGCGGTGGCCTTGGACCAGTGATCGGGGTTGGCGGTGCGGAGGGCGGCGATGTCCACGGGGCGTGCATCCTTTGAATGGCAGTGTGTGACGGGTGTATCTGGGCGTTGCATACCAGCCCGGTCCAGAAGTTCAAGCGCGAGGCGGCTGACGCGATGGATTGAGCGGGTTTGGGGGCGCATTTCGCCATTCCTTTCATTAGACTTGATCAAAACCCGCCCGGTGTGCGATTCGTGGGATGGCCGGGCAAACAAGCGAGGACCCCGAGGATGAGCCAGATAAACGAGTTGCAGGCACGGATCACCGCGGCGCTGGATCGCATCGCGCAGGGGCTGGAGGGGCGGCCCGTGGCCGCGCCAGAAGCTGTCGGCGATCCGGAAGAAGTAACGCGGCTGCGCGGGCAGCTGGAGGAAGAGCAACTGGCCAATGCGCAGTTGCAGGAGCGGATCAAGGCGCTGCATGCCAAGCTGGACGCGGTGGAGGGGGCGCAGGCCGAAAGCCTGCGCAAGCTCGACGCGGATCTGCAAGCGCTGCGCAAGGCCAATCAGCAGTTGCGCGACAACAATCAGGCGCTGCGCGACGCGCAGGCGGCGGGCGTGGCCGAGCCGCATCTGATCAACAAGGCGATGATGGCCGAGTTGGAGGGGCTGCGCGCCGCGCGCGGTGCGGATCGGGGCGAGGTCGAGGCGGTGCTGGCGGCCTTGGGGCAGGTGATTGCCGAGGCTGGCACCGCGCCGGAGCAGACAGAGAAAACGGAGACATCGGATGCCTGAGGTTCAGATCGAGATCGGGGGGCGCCGCTTCGAGGTGGCCTGTCAGGCGGGCGAGGAGCATTACCTCCATGCCGCCGCCAAGATGCTGGATGAGGAGGCCACCGTATTGGCGGCACAGATCGGGCGCATCCCCGAGCCGCGCATGTTGCTCATGGCGGGTCTGATGCTGGCCGACAAGACCGCAGGCCTGCAGGACAAGCTGCGCGAGGCCGAGGACCGGCTGGCGGAAAAGGAGGCGGAGTTGGATCAGCTGCGCACCGCACCCGCCCCCGAGGCGCAGCGGATCGAGGTGCCGGTGGTGCCCGATGCGGTGGTCGAGACACTGGCCGAAATCGCCGCGCGGGCCGAGGCACTGGCCGAGACCGTGGACGGGGCACAGGCCGGGTGAGGGGCGCGAGGGCGCTGCGATGAAACTCTGGCTTGGTCTGGTCCTGCTCGGGATCGTGGCGGGGATGGCCTATGTGCGGCTTGCGCCAAGTGATCCGGCGCGTTGGCATGTGATGCCCGAGAGCGCCACGCCGGGCGATCTGGCGGGCGGGGCCGTGCGGGTGGTGCCGGGGGATCTGGCCGCGCTTGATGCCATCATCCGCGCCACGCCGCGCACGCGAGTGCTGGCCGGGGATGTGGCGCAGGGCATGATCACCTATGTCACGCGCTCGCGGCTCTTTGGCTTTCCCGACTATACCACGGTGCGGCAGGACGGCGAGACCCTCGAGATCTACGGGCGTCTGCGCTTTGGCAGGTCAGATCTGGGCGTCAACGCCGCCCGTATCGACGGCTGGTTGCAGCGATTGGGGCAGGCGGGAGGATAGGCATCCATCCGTGATCTTGCGCCACATCGGCACGTTGAGCGACATCTGGCATTGCGCCATGAACATGTTGCCATCGACCTGAAGGCAGATCGTCTCGCCCATTTCGACGCGCGCGCCATTGCGGTCGGTGCAGTAGCATTCCACGGTCTTGCGCCCGATGGTGCCATCGGCGAGCGCCGGGGTGGCGCAGATCAGCAGGAGAGGCAAAAGCGCTTTCATAGGGCGATTCTAGCACAGGTGACGCCTCTTGACCAAGTCACAAGGATGGGACAGAGGATCATCCATGGTACCCTTGGACAGATTGCAACAGATCGCGGAGCGCTTTGACTTTGTCGAGGCGCAGATGATGCAGGGCGGTGGCGATATTGCCCGCCTCGGGCGCGAGTATTCGGAATTGCGGCCCGTGGTCGAAGAGATCCGCGCCTATCGGCAGGCGCTGAACGATCTGGAGGGCGCGCGCGCGATGCTGGGCGACCCCGAGATGCGCGATCTGGCGCGCGAAGAGGTGGCGGCGCTGGAGGCGCGGTTGCCGGAGATGGAGGAACGGCTGCAACTGGCGCTCTTGCCGCGCGACGAGGCGGATGCGCGACCGGCGATCCTGGAAATCCGGCCCGGCACGGGAGGCGAGGAGGCGGCGCTCTTTGCGGCCGACCTCATGCGCATGTATCAGCGCTATACGGAGGCGCGCGGCTGGAGCTTTGAGGTGATCGAGGAACAGCAGAGCGAATTGGGCGGTATCCGCGAATTGGTGGCACGGATCGGCGGTGAGGGGGTCTTTGCCCGCCTCAAATACGAATCGGGGGTTCACCGGGTGCAGCGCGTGCCCGAGACCGAGAGTGGCGGGCGAATCCATACCTCTGCCGCCACGGTGGCGGTGCTGCCCGAGGCGGAGGATGTGGATATCCAGATCAACGCCAATGACCTGCGGATCGACACGATGCGCTCGTCCGGTGCGGGCGGTCAGCATGTCAACACCACCGATTCGGCGGTGCGGATCACGCATTTGCCCACCGGGATCGTGGTTACGAGTTCCGAGAAGTCGCAGCATCGCAACCGCGAGATTGCCATGCAGGTGCTCAAAACCCGGCTCTATGATCTGGAGCGCAACCGCGTGGACAGTGAACGCAGCGCCAATCGGGCGGCGCAGGTGGGCACGGGCGACCGGTCCGAGCGCATTCGCACCTATAATTTCCCGCAAGGGCGGATGACCGATCACCGGATCAACCTGACGCTCTACAAGTTGGAACAGGTCTTGGGCGGGGACCTGGATGAGGTGATCGACGCGCTGACGGCGGATGCGCAGGCCACATTGCTGGCCGAGATGTCGTGACCCTGCGCGAGGCCCTGCTTGAGGCGGCGCGGCGGCTGGAGGCGGCGGGCATCGACGGGGCGGCGGGGGATGCGCGCGCGCTCTTGGCCGAGGCAGTTGGGATCGCGCGGGACCGGCTGACGCTGCATCTGGGGGATGACCTGGAGCCGGGGGCGGCTGAGCGGTTCGCGGCGATGATCGCGCGGCGCGCGGCGCGGGAACCTGTGGCCAAGATCCTCGGGCGGCGGGAGTTCTGGGGGCGGGACTTTGCCGTGACGGCGGATGTGCTCGATCCGCGCCCCGAGACGGAATGCCTGATCGCCGAGGCGCTGGCCGGGCCCAAGCCCCTGACTTTGCTCGATCTTGGCACCGGGAGTGGTATTCTGGCGGTGACGCTCTTGGCGGAATGGCCCGGCACGCGGGGCGTGGCCACGGATATTTCCGAGGCGGCGCTTGCGGTGGCGGCGCGCAATGCCGCGCGGAACGGGGTCGCGGAGCGGCTGGAGTTGATCCGGGCGGATTGGTTCGAGGGCGTCACGGGGGTATTTGACCTGATCGTGTCGAACCCGCCCTATATCGCAATTGATGAAATGACCGGGCTGATGCCGGAGGTGCGCGCGCACGATCCGCGCGGGGCGTTGACCGATGAGGCGGATGGGCTGAGCGCCTATCGCGCGATTGCGGGCGGGGCGGGCGCGCATATGTGCCCCGGTGGGCGGTTGATGGTCGAAATCGGCTGGATGCAGGGGCCGGCGGTGGCCGACATCCTGCGCGCGGCGGGATTCGAGGCGGTGGTGGTCCTGCCTGATCTGGAAGGGCGCGACCGGATTGCAAGCGGTGTCTGGCCGGGAACTTCACGCAGAAATGAGCCATAATCGGCTCGATTTGCGGAAATATTCCGCTTTGCTCTTGTGTGACCGGGCGGCGCGTGCTTATTGGTGTGCAGTCACGACGGAGGATGCCTATTCGGGCGGTCCCGCTTGACACCAAGCCAGAACATGTCCGATCCGGTTTCATTCGGCGCAAGGGGCGCCCATCGGGTCAAGCGAACATTTTGAGCATCAGGGCTGGACAGCACCATATGAGATCATCGAAGTCACGTCAGCGGAACAAGCCGAACCGCAACCGCACCGTCGGGAATGTCGTCAACCGTGTGTTTGACAGTTCCGGCCCCGAAGGCAAGGTGCGCGGCACGCCGCAGCAGATCATTGAGAAGTACAACCAGTTGGCGCGCGATGCGCAATTGGCGGGCGACCGGGTGGCGACCGAGAATTTCCAGCAGCACGCGGAGCATTACCTGCGCCTGCTGAGCGAAGCGCAGAAGGAACAGGATGCGCGCCGCGAAGAGCAGGAACGCTTCAACCGCGACCGCCAGCAGGAGCGCGACCGCGACCGGTCCGAGCGGTCCGGTGGCCGCGAGAGCGACGAGGCTGATCAGCCCGTGTCGCAGGATCCTGCCGCACAGACGCAACCCGACATCATCGGCGGCTATGACGACCGCGACATCGGCCTGGTCGAGACACCCGAGAGCAAGCCGCAATCGGAACCGTCGCGCCGTCGGGCGCACGCGCCCGAGCGGGGGCCGCGCCGTGGGCATGACCGCGCGGGCGACGCCGCAGAACCGCGCGCAGAGGCCGCACAGGAGCCGGGCGAGGCCGTGATGGCCGAAGCGCCGGCTACGGAGGGCACAGAGACCGCCGACGTGTCGGGGGCCAAGGAGGCCGCCGCCAAGCGCCCGCGCAAGCCGCGCGCCAAACGTCCGGCCAAAGCCGACAGCGACGCGGCTGCGACCAAGGCGGCCGAGTGATCCGGCCAACCGAACGGGCCGCGCACATGCGGTATCGGTCGATTTGAGTATTTGAAATACGATGAAAGAGGGGGCTTGCCGGTGGCGGGCCCCCTTGCATGACAACAGGAATGAGACCCCCATGCCGAGCGCGCATCCCCAACCTGCCTTTGTCCTCGTGCGTCCGCAGATGGGCGAGAATATCGGGGCGGCGGCGCGGGCCATGTGGAACTTTGGCCTCGACCGGATGCGGATCGTGGCACCGCGCGATGGCTGGCCCAATCCCAAGGCCGATGCCATGGCAAGCGGGGCGGGGCGGCTTCTCGATGAGGCGCTGTTGCTGGAGGATACCGCCGGTGCGGTGGGCGATTGTTCCTATGTTCTGGCCACGACGGCGCGGGCGCGGGGGCTGACCAAGCCGGTCCTCAGCCCCGAGCGCGCCATGGTGCTGGCCGCCGAGAAGATCGCGGCGGGCGAGAAGGTCGCGGTGCTCTTTGGTCCAGAGCGTGCAGGGCTGGAAAATGACGACATCGCCCGCGCCAATGCGATCATCAACGTGCCGGTCAATCCGGTCTTTGCCAGCCTCAACCTAGCGCAATGCGTGCTTTTGGTGGCCTATGAGTGGCAGCGCGCGGCGGGCCAGGTCGTGCCCGAGCGGGTCGATCTGGCCAAGACCGACTGGGCCGCGCAGGTCGAAGTCGAGGCCCTGGCCGCGCATTACGAGGAGCGGCTGGAGGAGGCCGGGTTTTTCTTTCCCGAGCACAAGGCCGAGAACATGAAAACCAACCTGCGCAATATGTGGAGCCGGATGCCGATGACCCGTGCAGACGTGCAGACCCTGCACGGGGTGATGCGGCAGATGGTCCGCTGGAAGGCGCGCGGTTGAAGCAGGCAGGGACGCGCCCTAGTGTTGCCGGGTGCGAACAGAAAGAGGCGTGAGCATGAGCGGAAAACGCAGCATTTTCGAAGAGGTGGGACAGACCGGCGCCGAAAAGCCCGTGCCGCAGGGCGGCATGATCGACGCGGGCCGACGCGGTGCGCGGGGGGCGATCCGGCTCTGGCTGATGATCCTTTTTGCCTTGGTCGTGGTGATGATCGCGGTGGGGGGCCTTACGCGCCTCACCGACAGTGGCCTCAGCATCACCGAATGGAAGCCGGTGACCGGGGCGCTGCCGCCGATGTCCGAAGCGCATTGGATGGAGGAATTCGACAAATACCGCGCCATTCCGCAATATGAGCTGATCAACAAGGGCATGACCCTTGCGGAGTTTCAATTCATCTATTGGTGGGAATGGGGCCACCGGCAATTGGGCCGGGTGATCGGGCTGGTCTGGGCCTTGGGCTTTTTCGGGTTTCTCGTCGCGCGGCAGATCCCCAAGGGCTGGAGCGGGCGTTTGCTGCTCTTGGGGGCCTTGGGCGGCACGCAGGGGGCTATCGGCTGGTGGATGGTATCCTCGGGTCTGACGGGCGAGATGGTGGCGGTGGCCTCTTACCGGCTGGCGACGCATCTGGGGTTGGCCTTTGTGATCCTTGGGGTGATCGCGTGGTTCGTGTTCCTGCTCGGGCGCGAGGAGCGCGAGTTGATGCAGGCGCGGCGGGGGCGCGAGGCCAAGCTCTTTAGCCTCTCGACCGGGCTCATGCATTTTGCCTTTCTGCAAATCCTGCTGGGGGCGCTGGTTGCGGGGATTGATGCCGGGCGCAGCTATACCGACTGGCCGCTGATGGCAGGGGGATTTCTGCCGCCCGACATGATGGAGTTGCTGCCATGGTGGCGAAATTTCTTTGAGAACCCCGGCACGGTGCAGTTCATTCACCGGATGAGCGGCTATCTCTTGCTGGTCTTTGCCGTGGTGGTCTGGCTGCGCGGGCGCAAGAGCGCGCATGAGCGCACGCGGGGGGCCTTTACCGCCGCCTTTGCCGTGCTGCTGTTGCAGATCGTTCTGGGCATCATGACGGTGCTTTATATTGCGCCCTGGCAGTTGGCGATCGCACATCAGTTCGTGGCGGTGATCCTCTGGGTGCTGATCCTGCGGGCGCGGTTCCTGAGCCAGTATCCGCGCGCCACCTCCATTCGGGGCAGTTGAGCATGAGTGCCTATGACGATCTGATGGCGCGCGAGCGCGAGACGCAGGCCCTGGCGCAGGTGGCCGGGCGGCTGGGCTGGGATCAGGAAACCATGATGCCGCACGGGGCCGCCGACCAGCGGGCCGAGGAATCGGGCGCGATTCAGGCGGTGCTGCATGCGCGGCGTGTGGACCCGGCGCGCGGCGCGATGCTGGCTGAGGCGGAGTTGGAGGCCACCGCGCCCGTGGCGCGGGCGCAATTGCGCCACATCCGGCGCGACTACGAGCGCGCGGTCAAGGTGCCGGGCGATCTGGCGGTGGCGCTGGCCCGCCTCACGAGCCGGGCGCAGGGGCAATGGGCCGCGGCGCGGGCGGCGGATGACTATGCCGCCTTTGCGCCTGTTCTGGCCGAGGTGGTGCGGCTCAAGCGCGAGGAAGCGGCGGCGCTCTCGGAGGGGGGCGCGCTCTATGATGCTTTACTCGAGGATTACGAGCCGGGCATGGGCGCGGCGAGGCTCGATGCGATGTTCGCCGAGATGCGGCCCCGGCTGGTGGCGCTGCGCGGTGCTGCGCTGGCGGCGGACTGGCCCGAGCTTGCGGGGCGGTTTGATCGCGCCGCGCAACTGGCGCTGTCGCGGGAATTGGCGCAGGTTTTCGGCTATGACCTGAACCGGGGGCGGCTGGATCTGGCGGTGCATCCGTTCAGTTCCGGCAGCGGGGATGATGTGCGCATCACCACGCGGGTGAGCGAGGCGGACCCGTTCAACTGTTTCTATTCCACCATCCACGAGGTCGGGCATGCCTGCTATGAGCAGGGGATCGACCCGGACTATCGCCTCACGCCCTTGGGTCAGGGGGTGTCGATGGGGGTGCATGAGAGCCAGAGCCGGATCTACGAGAACCAGTTGGGCCGGAGCCGGGCGTTTTGCGGCTGGCTCTATGGGCGGATGCGGGATGGGTTTGGCGATTTCGGCATTGCCGATGAAGAGACATTCTATCGCGCCGTGAACCGGGTGCATCGCGGCCATATCCGCACAGAGGCCGATGAGGTGCAATACAACCTGCATGTGATGCTGCGCTATGATCTGGAGCGGGCCTTGATCGCGGGGGATCTGGGCGTGGCCGACCTAGAGGCCGCGTGGAACGACCGCTTTGCCGCCGATTTCGGATATGCCGTGGATCGCGCCTCGCAGGGCGTGTTGCAGGATGTGCATTGGTCCGTGGGGCTGTTTGGCTATTTCCCGACCTATAGTCTGGGCAATCTCTATGCCGGATGCCTCTTTGCCGCCTTGCAGGCGGCGGTGCCGGAGCTTGAGGCGCAGTTGGCGCGGGGCGATCTGACCGCCGCGACGGCGTGGCTGCGCGCGTCCGTGCAGCGGCATGGCGGGCTCTATGAGCCAGCGGAGGTGATCGAACGGGCCGTTGGTGCGGCCCCGACGGCCGGGCCGCTTCTCGACTATCTGGATGTGAAATTCGGCGCGCTGGCGGGCTGACCGCTATTGGTTGACCGTCGCGTCGGGGCGATCTTCGATCTGTTCGATCCACTGGGCCAGCACGCTGCGCAGGAGGGCCACATCGCGTGTCTCGATCGCCTCGGAGAGGGATTTGAGCGCCTTGGCGAGTTCGATTTCCGACAGATGCCCCTCTTGGGCGCGCAGGATCTTGGGGTGCGGCGTGGTCAGCATGTCAGAGCCGATCAAGAGCTCCTCATAGAGCTTTTCGCCGGGGCGCAGGCCGGTGATCCGGATTTCAATGTCGCCATGGGGGTTCTGTTTGTCGCGCACCGTCAACCCTGAGCCTTCGATCATCTTGCGCGCCACGTCGCGCACGGCGATGGGTTTGCCCATGTCGAGCACAAAGACATCGCCGCCGCGGGCAAAGGAGCCGGCCAAGAGCACGAGGCGCGCGGCCTCGGGGATGGTCATGAAATAGCGGGTGACATCGGCATGGGTCAGCGTGACCGGTCCACCGCGGGCAATCTGCTCGGCAAAGAGCGGAATGACAGAGCCGGACGATCCCAGCACATTGCCGAACCGCACCATGGAAAAGCGCGTGTTCTGGCTCCGGGTGGCGAGATCCTGCACGATCATTTCGGCAAAGCGTTTGGAGGCCCCCATCACGCTGACGGGGCGCACGGCCTTGTCGGTGGAGACGAGGATGAAGCGTTCGACGCCCGCGTCCCGCGCCGCCTGTGCCACGGTGCGGGTGCCGATGACATTGTTGCGCATCCCCTCGATGGCGTTGGATTCGACCATGGGCACATGTTTGTAGGCCGCGGCGTGCAGCACGATTTCCACCTTGCGCGAGCGCATCAGCACATTGATCAGGGATTTTTCGCAAACCGATCCCAGCACGGCTGAAATCCGCATGGCGGGGGCAAGGCTGCGCAATTCGCGCTCGATCTCGAACAGGGCGTGTTCCGCGTGATCGAGCAGGATCAGATGTCCGGGATCATAGGCGATCAACTGGCGGCACAGCTCCGAGCCGATGGAGCCGCCTGCGCCGGTGACGAGAATGCAGCGCCCCTTGTAGCTGTCGCGGGAGCCGGGCAGCTTGTCCTCAAGCCCGTCGCGGCCCAATAGCTCGTTCACATCGACGGGCCGGCTTTGATAGAGGCTGCGGGCGTCGTTGGAAATCAGGTCGGCAAAGGAGGGCAGGGCGTGCACCTCGATCCCATGTTCCGCGATGCGCCGCGTGAGCAGGGTGCGTTTGGCGGGGGGCGCGCTGGGCATGGCGAGGATCACGCGCTGAATGTCATAGCGTTTGACGAGGTCCGGCAGATCGTCGGACTTGTGGACCTTGAGCCCGGCGATGGTCAGGGATTGCAGGCGCGGTTCGTCATCGACAAAGGCCATGGGCAGCACGGCATCGTCGGTTGCCAGGGCCGTCGCAAGCTGTTGGCCGGTCTGACCGGCCCCGTAGATCAGCACCCGCAGGCGGCGATTGCCGTTGCGGTAGATGCGCAGGAGTACGGTGCGCAGCACCAATCGCGAGGTCGCGGACAGGATGAGGAACATCATGCCGCAGACGATATAGACCGTGGCGGGGGCAGCGACGCTGGTGTCCAAGAGCGAGAAGGCAATCCCGCTGGCGGTGATGGCGAGCGCCACCCAGCCAGAGCTGAGCATGCCCTGCATCTCGTAGGATTTCAGTTTGACCTTGTGCAGGCCGAAATAGGTGGCGAGCGCCGCCGCGACGCACATCATCGCGAAGAGATCGTTGGAGGCAGCGACGAGATTGCCCGAAAGGGCTGTGGGCCCCATGAAGAGAACCACGGAAAAGACGTAGGACACAACGACGATCAGCATGTCCAGCGTCAGGAAAAACGCTTGTTTCTGGCCCTGCTTCAGTGAGGTGACGATGTCATACAGCACGGCACTATTCCCTGAGATCAAGTACGTCGAAATCAAATCGTTTGTAGGCGTTCACAGCGTCTTAAGGAATGCCGATTAACGGCATTTTGAGAAGCCGGGAGGAGATTCTGGGCAAATTTTAGCCGATCAGTCTAAAACATATGCGAAATCGATCCTGAATCATACCGCTTAGCTGCGGTTTGCCCGGGCTGTACGCCGCCGGGAAAAAACGCGAATCACGGTTTGACAGATCAGGCGGATGTCGTAGCAGAGGCTCTGATGGCGCGCCCAGATGAGGTCGAGCCGCGCCTTGCGCGGGATGCAGCGGGTGACATAGGTGGTCTCGCCGCTCTCGTGGTTGGTGCAGGCCGAGAGCAGTTTCTCCTCGGTGCGGTGGTAGACGAGCGTGGCCAGACCCGTCACGCCGGGGCGTTTCTCCAGCACGCGAGCGTAGATGTCCGGGCAGCTTTCGACATAGCAGCGCAGCGGCGGGCGGGGGCCGACAAAGCTCATGTCGCCGCGCAACACGTTGATAAGTTGGGGCAGTTCATCAAGCCGGGTGGCGCGCAAGCGGCGTCCAAGCGGGGTGATGCGGTGCCGCTTGTAGCCGGTGGAGACGCCGGAATCGTTGTCCACCACGCGCATGGTGCGGAATTTCCACAGGCAGAACGGGGTGTCGGGCGTCTTCATCCGTTCCGAAAGGTAGAACACGGGTCGCCCGTCGCAGATCGCGATCAAAAGCGCGATCACCAGGAGGATGGGTGACAAAAGCACGATCAGGAGCAGAGCGAATGCCACGTCAAAGGCCCTTTTGGCCGGGGTCATGTTGCCATCTCCAAGCTGTGCCAGTCGTCGATCATCTGCTGAGCTGTCTGTTTCAGATACAGAAGTGGAAGCAGACCGGCAAGAGATGCGCCATCGAGGGTGACGGCCTGCACCGCATTTTCCGGGGCTTTTCGCCAGATCAGGGGGCGTCCGGCGGCGCGCGCGAGGCTTTCCATCGTCACGGGGACGGGGGCGGTCACGTTGAGCACGTCAGGCAGGCGGTTTGGGGCAAGCTCTGAGAGCGCGCAGAGCACCTGCGCGAGGTCGCCTGGGGCGATATAGCTGCGCAGCGGGCCGGTGCCATCGGCGAAGCGGTCGAGCGACACTGCGCCATCGGTGGCGCGCAGTGCCGGGGCGAGGCTATCGGCGCCTACGACATTGGCCAGCCGCAGGCAGCAATGGCGCGTCTCGCCGGGGGGCAGGGCGCGTACCGCTGCCTCCATCGCCAGCTTGGCCTGGCCATAGGCATTGGCGGGATGGGGGGAATCGGATTCTGTCAGGGCGGTGCCGGGGCCGTAGATGGCCGCCGACGACAGGTGCAGCATGCGCCGTGCGCCGCAGGCCCGCGCCAGTTCCGCCCCGTGATGCACCAGCGCGACATTGGCGGCCAGATCCTCGGGCGTGCCTGCGACCTGTCCCCACAGAGCGATCACCGTATCGCACCGGGGCAGATCGGGCGGCAGCATCCCGCCCGGAGACCATAGAATATCCGCCGGTTCCCGACGCGCAAGCCACAAGGGTCGCAGGCGCGCGAGCAGGCCCTCTGGCCTGGTCCAGGCCGCGCGCAGCAGCGTCCCGAGACGGCCCGTGGCACCGGTGATCAGCACGGTTGAGTCATGGCGCATTTCGGCCAGCATGCGGCTTTGCCTGTCGTTGATGGGCAGATTCCGATTGTCTAGCACGGCAGGACCGGGGTAGGAACCGATGCAATGCCAGACGAACCGGGGAGTCGGAGAGTGACGCGCACAATCAGGATTGTCCTCGGAATGATGATGTTTGCCGCCGTGGCGGCGTGCAGTCTGCCCCGGGGCGCCGCTCTGCAAAGTGAGGTTCTGGCCGAGAAGGACAACAAGTCTCCGACATTTCAGGTGGTCGAGGTCACGCGCCGCTCGACCCCGGCTCTGGCGCTATGGCCTGCGTCGGGCTGGAAGGGCAGCTATCGTTGGCTGTCGGCAGGCCGCGGGCCGGATTCCACGACCATCCAGACCGGCGATACGCTGAATGTGATCGTCTGGGACAATGAGGAAAATTCCTTGCTGGCCAGCGCGTCGTCGCGCTCGACCCCTGTTGCGGGCTTGACGGTTTCGCCATCGGGCACGGTGTTCATGCCCTATATCGGTGAGGTCAACCTGCGCGGCATGACCGAATCCGAGGCGCGCGCCACGCTGCAGGAACGGATGCTGCAAATCGCACCATCGGCGCAGGTGCAGTTGAACGTGGAGCCGGGGCGCAACAACTCGGTCGATGTGGTGGGCGGTGTGACCGCGCCGGGCAACTACCCGCTTGAGTCGCGCAACACGCGCATTCTGAGCGTGCTGGCGACTGCGGGCGGTATTTCGCCCGCGATGGTCAACCCGCTGGTGATTCTGCAACGGGGCGGGCAGGTCTATGAGACGCGGGCGGAGAGCCTGTATGCCGAGCCGGAACGCAATGCGCTGGTGCGGGGGGGCGATCAGATCGTCGTGACCGAGGATGACCGCACCTTCAACGTGCTGGGGGCTGCGGGCAGCCAGAAGGTGATCCCCTTCGAGGATGACCAGGTAACGGCGATGGAGGCGGTCTCGATGATGGGCGGGCTGAGTGCCGCGCGCGCCGATCCCAAGGGCCTTTTGGTGCTGCGCGAATACGAGCGGCATCATATCAACCCCGACAAGCCCGGCCCCGAGATGCGGCAGGTGATCTTCTCGCTGGATTTCACCAATGCGGACGGTCTCTTTGCGGCGCGGCAGTTCCAGATCAACCCGGGCGACACGTTGCTTGCGACCGAATCGCCGGTCACGCGCGTGCAGACCATCCTTGGCCTCTTTGGCACAGTCGTTGGCTTCGCCTCGACCGCGAACAACATCGCGAACTGATCGCCAGGCCTGAGACCGCCGGGCTAGACGGGGGACGCTGTCCCCCGGACCCCCTGAGGCATTTCGGCCAGATGAACGCGGGGTTCAGATGAGGGACATGCGTTCGGCGCGTTCGGCATCGGGGAACGGACGGTAGAGGGCAAATCGTGCCACGGTGATCTGGGCATGCACCCGGTCATGCAGCACGGTTGTCACCTCGTCCTGCGCGCCGGTGAGGCGGAAGGCGCGGTCAAGCTGGGCCAGATCGTCAACCTCAATCTCCAGCAGGAAATCGCCATAGGCATCGGCCGCGAGATTGAGCTTGCGCCGCAAGAGGCGCCAGCGGCCGATGGTGCCATGGTGGTGCAGATGCGAGAGCCAGGCATCGAGAGCGGCGGCAAAGGCCAGAGCCTTGGCATCCTGCTTGAGGTCGATCATGCAGCAGTAGAGGTTCATCGGCGGGCCTCCGGCGCGAGGGAAATCGCGCCCAGTCTGCGCCGGAAGGGTTGAGGTCGGGTTAAGCGGCGCGGGCCCGGTCAGATATTCGCGAAGATATTGTCGACGGCATCCTCGTCCTCGTCGGCGGGACGATGCGTGATCGTGGCTGCGGCGAGCGCGCTGCGGATTTCCTGCTGAACGGGGCGTTTGGGGGCCGGTTTGGGCGTGATGCGGCGCGGGCTGATGGCCCTTTGTGCCATGGCGCGGCGCAGGCGGGCGCGGTGGGCCAGCACCGAGGCGCGGCGCAGCGCGCCGGGGCCGAGCGTGAGATAGGTGAGCAACACCGCCGTGGCCAAGGTCAGGTCGCGCCAGAAGGCCGAAAGGCTTTCGGGTGTGACGGAGATGAGATTTTGCACAAAGCTGGAGCAGAATACCAAGAGCGCGAGGCTGAGCGCCGCAAGGCGCAGGTGCAGCCCGGCCATGACAGCCGCGCTGAGGCAAAAGAGCAGCGTCGAGCCGACCAGATCCGCTGCGGCATGGGGCATCAGGGCGGCAAAGAGCGTGGCCGCATCGAGCCCCGCGACGAGATCGAGCGAGAGCGCGAGGAAATACGAGCCGATCACGATCCGGATCAGGTTGAGACCGGTTTGGTCCATGCTGGCGCTGGTGGGCTTGGCCATGAGACAATCCGCAGTGAGAGGTGCCGGGAACCGAATGAAACAAATACAACCATGCCGCGAGGCAACCAGGGTATCATCGGGCCAAATCCGGCGAAATTGGGGCCGGAGCGTGATGATACCCTGACGCGGCAAGGGTTTAGCTCTCTGCGGTCTCGTCCTCTTCGGCCTGTTCGGCGATCCAGGCCACGGACACCACCTCTTCGCCGGTGCCGGTGTTGAACACCTTGACCCCGCCAGCGCTGCGCGAGCGGAAGGAGATGCCATCGACCGGCACGCGGATCGACTGGCCCTTGGAGGTGGCGAGCATGATCTGGTCTTCGAGCGTGACCGGGAAGGAGGCCACCACGGCCCCGCCGCGCATGGATTTGTCCATGGCCTGCACGCCCATGCCGCCGCGCCCGCGCACCGGGTAGTCATGGCTTGAGCTGAGTTTGCCGGTGCCGCGCGCGGTGATGGTCAGGATCAGGTTCTCGGCGGCCTGCATTTCCTCGAACCGTTCGGGGCTGAGGGCGGCGTCGGCATTGCCTTCGTCATCGCTGGAGCCGTCGTCTTCGGCCCCGGCCAGTTGGCGGCGCATCTTGAGATAGGCGGCGCGGTCGTCGGCGGAGGCGTCGAAATGGCGGATTACGGACATCGACACCACGCGGTCATCGCCGAGCAGGCGGATGCCACGGACGCCGGTCGATTTGCGGCCCTTGAAGACGCGCACCTCGGTTGTCGGGAAGCGGATGGCGCGACCGGAATCCGTGACCAGCATCACGTCATCCTCGGGGCCGCAGATGCGTGCGTTGACCAGTTCCACGCCCTCGGGCAGGTCCATCGCGATCTTGCCGTTGCGCATCACATTGGTGAAATCCGACAGCGCATTGCGCCGCACGTCGCCGGCGGAGGTGGCAAAGACGATTTGCAGGTCTTCCCAGTCTTCCTCGGGGCGGTCGACGGGCATGATGGCCGCGATGGAGACACCCGCAGGAATGGGCAGGATGTTGACGATCGCCTTGCCCTTGGACGTGCGCCCGCCAAGGGGCAAGCGCCAGCACTTGAGCTTGTAGACCATGCCGCTCGTGGTGAAGAACAAAAGCTGCGTATGGGTATTGGCGACAAAGAGGGTGGTGACGACATCCTCGTCCTTGGTGGCCATGCCCGACAGCCCCTTGCCGCCGCGTTTCTGCGCGCGGAAATCGGCGAGGGCCGTGCGCTTGATATAGCCGCCGCTGGTGACGGTCACGACCATATCCTCGCGTTCGATGAGGTCTTCGTCCTCCATGTCGCCGGACCAGTCCACGATCTCGGTGCGGCGGGGGACGGCGAACAGCTCTTTCACCTCGCGCAGTTCATCGGCGATGATCTGCATGATCCGCTCGCGGGAGGCGAGGATGGCGAGGTATTCCTTGATCTTGCTCGCGAGGTCCTGGAGTTCGTCGGTGACCTCCTTGACGCCCAGTTGCGTGAGGCGTTGCAGGCGCAGATCGAGAATGGCGCGGGCCTGAACCTCGGACAGGTTATAGGTGCCGTCCTCGTTGGCGCGGTGGCTGGGGTCGTCGATCAGCGCGATATAGGGCAGGATGTCGCCTGCGGGCCAGCGACGTTCCATCAGTTTTTGCCGGGCCTCGGCCGCATCCATCGAGCCACGGATGGTGGCGACCACCTCATCGACATTGGAGACCGCGACCGCCAGACCGCAGAGCACATGCGCGCGCTCGCGCGCCTTGCGCAGGTCATAGGCGGTGCGGCGCGCGACCACCTCTTCGCGGAAGGTAATGAAGAGCGAGAGGAAGCGGTGCAGCGTCAACTGCTCGGGCTTGCCGCCATTGAGCGCCAGCATGTTGCAGCCGAAATAGGTCTGCATCGGGGTAAAGCGATAGAGTTGATTGAGCACCACCTCGGCGGTGGCGTCGCGTTTCAACTCGATCACCACGCGCACGCCGTTGCGATCGGATTCGTCCTGCACATGGCTGATGCCTTCGATCCGCTTGTCACGGGCGGCCTCGGCGATCTTTTCGATCATCGTCGCCTTGTTCACCTGATAGGGGATCTGGTCGATGACGATGGCAAAGCGGTCCTTGCGGATTTCCTCGACGCGGGTCTTGGCGCGGATGATGACAGAGCCGCGCCCCTCAAGATACGCCTTGCGCGCGCCCGAGCGCCCGAGCATCAGACCGCCGGTGGGAAAATCGGGGCCGGGAATATACTGGATCAGGTCTTCGCTCTCGAGATCGGGATTCTCGATCAGCGCCAGCGTGGCATCCACGACCTCGCCCAGATTGTGCGGGGGGATATTGGTGGCCATGCCGACGGCGATGCCGCCTGCGCCATTGACCAGCATGTTGGGGAAGCGCGCGGGCAGGACGGTGGGCTCTCGGTCCTTGCCGTCGTAGTTGTCCTGGAAATTGACGGTCTCTTTTTCAATATCGGCCAAGAGATAGGCGGCCGGTTTGTCCATCCGCACCTCGGTATAGCGCATGGCCGCCGCGTTATCGCCATCCATCGAGCCGAAATTGCCCTGACCATCGAGGAGGGGCAGGGACATCGAGAAATCCTGCGCCATGCGGACCAGCGCGTCATAGATCGCGGAATCGCCGTGCGGGTGATATTTACCCATCACGTCGCCCACGGCGCGGGCGGATTTGCGATAGGGTTTGTCGTGGGTATTGCCCCCCTCGTGCATCGCATAGAGGATGCGGCGATGCACAGGTTTCAGCCCGTCGCGCAGGTCGGGAATCGCGCGGCTGACGATCACACTCATGGCATAATCGAGATAGGAAGTTTTCATCTCATGGGTGATCGAGACGGAGGGGCCGCTGTGGGTGGGCCGCTCGGGCGGGGTTTCATCCATGTTTTCAGGGGGTTGGGGCGTATCGCTCACGATTGGGACCGTCCTGTGATCATTCTCTATATCTTGTTGAAGGGACTATATCAGAGGCAGGATATAGGGTGCAATGGGGCTGGGGAATTGCCTTTGTCAGCCGCGCGGAGCGAGTGCTAATATATTGTTTTAATTGAAAAGTAATTTATTTCTGGCACCATGATCCTGTCAGGCGGTGACAGGAGAGACACATGCAGATGTCTGAGACGGAAATGATGCTCAAGGGATACGGGCTGACGACGGCGGAATTTTTCTACCGGATGCCCGATTTTCGCAACGTGCTGAACAGTTACCTTTGGCAGGATTACGATCTGGCACCGGATCACCCCAAGCTCTTTGGTTTCATCGAATTCTGGCAGCGCGAGCTTGAGGGCCCGCTGCATTCGGTGCGTTTTACCCATCGCAAGCTGATCGCGCCGGGGGAATGGCGCAACGTGGTGGGCGAATTCACGCTGCATTGACGCCACATTGACGCTGGGGGCGGTTGAAGCGCCCGCAGGTCCGTGATCTTGTCGGGGGCTCTCGTTTCCGGTCTGGAGGATCGCCCGATGACAGCCCCGCAGATGACGATTCTGGGCGTGCTTGCGCTGACGATGGGTCTCTTTCTGTGGGGGCGGCTGCGGCATGACGTGGTCGCGCTGGCCTCGCTCATGGCCTGCGTCGTGACGGGGCTGGTGCCCGCCGCAGAGGCCTTTGCCGGGTTTGGCCATCCGGCGGTGATCACCGTGGCTTGCGTGCTGGTGCTGAGCCAGGGGTTGCAGAATACCGGCGCGGTCGATGCGCTGGCGCGCTCGGTGCTGCCACGCGAGGCGGGGCGGCTGGTCAGCATGACGGCGCTCTTGGGTCTTGGGGCGATGCTGTCGGGGTTCATGAACAATGTGGGGGCGATGGCGCTCTTGATGCCGGTGGCGGTGCAGCTGGCCAAGCGGCTCGAGATGCCGCCGGGGCAGGTTTTGATGCCCTTGGCCTTTGGCACCATTCTGGGGGGCATGACGACGCTGGTCGGCACGCCGCCCAATCTGATCGTGTCGGGCTTTCGCGAAGAGGCTGGGCGAGGCGCCTTTGAGATGTTCGATTTCGCACCGATTGGCGTGGCGGTGGCGGTTCTGGGCGTGGTGGCCATTGCCGTGATCGGCTGGCGTTTGGTGCCCATGCGCAAGCCGGCGGGCGCGTCCGAGTTCGATGCGGGGGCCTATATGACCGAGGTGCGGGTGGGCGAGCGCAGCAAGGCCATCGGGCTGACGCTGCGGGCCTTTGAGCGGGAGGTCGAAAGCTCTGATGCGCAAGTGGTGGCGCTGGTGCGCAATGACGTGCGCCTCTTGGCGCCGCATGGCGGGCGGCGCATTCGCGCAGGTGACGTGCTGGTCCTGGAGGCGGATGTCGAGGCGGTGGCTGAAACGCTGTCGGTGTTCGATCTGACACTGGAGGAGGCCGTCAAACGCGACAAGGACGCAGCCGCAGAGGAGGGAGAGGCGGAGACCGCTGAGGAGGCCAAGTCAAGCGATGAGCGCGACGCGGTGCTGCGCGAGGTGGCCGTCTTGCCCGCCTCTTCGATTGTGGGGCTGTCGGCCAGCGACCTGCATCTGCGCACGCGCTACGGGCTCAATCTCTTGGCGGTGGCGCGGGCGGGGCAGGCTCCGCGGGCGCGATTGCGCTCGATCGCGCTGCGCTCGGGCGACCTGCTCCTGATGCAGGGGCCGGCGGAATCTCTCTCGGAATTCATCCATGACACCGGCTGTGTGCCGCTTGGGGCGCGCGATTTGCGCCTGCCCAGCCGACGGATGGCGATCACGGCGACGGCGATCATGGGGCTGGCAATCCTGCTGGTGACATTCGGTGTGCTGCCTGCGGCGGCGAGTTTCGCATTGGGCGTGCTGGCCTCGATGCTGTTTCGCACGGTACCTCCGCGCGAGGTCTACACGGCGATCGACTGGCCGGTGATCGTTCTTTTGGCCGCGCTCATTCCCGTGGCGGGGGCGATGCAGGCCACCGGCGCGGCCGGGGTGCTGGCAGAGTTTCTGGTGGCAGAGGTGGCGCGTGGACAGGCAGTGGCGGCGCTGGCCGTGATCCTGATCACCACGATGTTCCTGTCGGATGTGATGAACAACGCCGCCACCGCCGCCGTGATGTGCCCCATCGCGCTGAGCATTGCGGGCACGCTGGGCGTCAGCCCGGACAGTTTCCTGATGGCTGTGGCGATTGGCGCGTCTTGTGCGTTTCTCACGCCCATCGGGCATCAGAACAACACGCTTATCCTGGGCCCCGGCGGGTTTCGCTTTGGCGATTACTGGCGGCTTGGTCTGCCGCTGGAGGTGCTGGTTGTGGTGGTCAGCGTGCCGCTCTTGCTGATCGTCTGGCCGCTCTGACGCCGCGGCGCCGTGAGGCGCGCGGCGTCGGGATCGTGGCATCAGGGGATGATGCGGGTGTATTTCATGCCTTCGAGCGAGACACCGGCCAAGGCCCCGGCCTGGCCGAAGATCACGGCGACAACGGGGCTGGACGCGGTCGTCGTCTCGGCACGCAGGTTCTCGCCCCGGTCGTTGAAGACATATTCGACATCGGCACCTGCCGCCCAACCGGACGAGCGGCGGAATTTCTCGAGCGCATCGGGCGTCATGAAGAAAAGCACATGCGCGAATTGCTGTGCGCCGATCTGAAGGCCAACGCTGCCCTTGGTGGCGGAATAGTAATCGACCGTGACATTGTTGATGCGCAGCGCGCCGCGGCCAAAGCCGCCGCCGACGAGAAAGCCCGCCTCGGTCACGACCGGCATGATGAGCATGCCGTTGGATTTAGCCGCGAGATCGCGCGTGTTGGGATAGCGCGAATACATCTGGCTGAGCGTGGCATCGACACGGGCGTCGATGGTGGCCGCGTTGGAATTGCCCACGCCATTGCCGCAGGCCGCAACAAGCGGTGTGCCGGCCATCAGGCCGAGGGTGAAGGTGCGTCTGGTCAGAATGCTCATGAGATCGCCTGTCTGTTGCCTCGTTTCGGGCCGGTCTTTTGTCTCATACCGGTCTGACACTCAGTATAGGGGCAAGCTGCGCTGGT
Source organism: Roseovarius sp. (assembly GCF_027019125.1). GTDB lineage: Bacteria > Pseudomonadota > Alphaproteobacteria > Rhodobacterales > Rhodobacteraceae > Roseovarius. The sequence continues at coordinate 522,284 of NZ_JALUXE010000030.1, forward strand.
GTCACCATGGATTGCGGTCATGCGCGGGATGCTGCGCGCGGGCGCTAGCCTTTGGACAAGAGCCGGGCCACTTCGGGGGCGAAATAGGTGAGCACCCCGTCACAACCGGCGCGTTTGAAGCACATCAGGCTTTCCATCATGGCGCGTTCGCGGTCGATCCAGCCATTCTGGGCGGCGGCCATGATCATCGCGTATTCGCCCGAGACCTGATAGGCAAAGGTGGGTGCGCCAAAGCTCTCCTTGGCCCGGCGGCAGATGTCGAGATAGGGCATGCCCGGCTTGACCATCACCATATCGGCCCCCTCGCTGAGGTCACGCTCGATCAGGCGCAGGGCCTCGTCGGTATTGGCGGGGTTCATCTGATAGGTTTTCTTGTCGCCCTTGAGCGCGTTCGAGGCCCCCACCGCATCGCGGAACGGGCCATAGAAGGCAGAGGCGTATTTGGCGGCATAGGACATGATCATCACATTGGGATAGCCATGCGCCTCGAGCGCCGTGCGGATCGCGCCCACGCGCCCGTCCATCATGTCGGACGGCCCGATGATGTCGACGCCTGCCTCGGCCTGAGACAGCGCCTGTTTCACAAGCGCCTCGACGGTGGCGTCATTCACGATCTCGCCCTCTACGACAAAGCCGTCATGGCCTGTGTCGGAATAGGGGTCGAGCGCCACATCGGTCATCACGGTGATGCCGGGCACGGCGGCCTTGATCGCGCGCGTGGCGCGGTTGCTGAGGTTCTCCGGGTTCCACGCCTCGGCGCAATCGGCGGTGCGGTTCTCGGATGAGGTATAGGGAAAGAGGCAGATGGCCGGGATGCCCAGATCGGCGGCCTCTTGGGCGGCGGCGACCACGCGGTCGATGGAGCGGCGCATGACACCGGGCATGGAGGGCACCGGTTCCTCGATCCCGTCACCATCGCGCACGAAAAGCGGCCAGATCAGATCGCCCGCTGTCAGCGTATTCTCGGCCACAAGAGCGCGGATGCTGGGGGTTGCACGGGTGCGGCGCAGGCGGGTGGCGGGAAAGGCGGCTTGGGTCGGGCGCATGGGCGGTCTTTCTGGCTGGATCAACCTTGACTGAGTGGCATGGAAATTCGCGCATCTCAAGGGTAGGAATTGCCGCGCACCGGCGCTAAGAGAGGCGATGATGCGGCAAGAGGGGCGCGGATTTGGACTTGTACGACACGGTTTTCGAGTTGATCGACATGCGGTCATTCAGCAACCTCTGGTTCTGGATCGCCTTGGCGGTCACATGGTCCTCGGCAAGTCATTGGGTGATGGGTGTGCCATGGGACATGGCCATGCGTGCCCGCAAGGGCCGCAGCGCGCAGGCGATGACGGATTTCGAGGATATGGTGCGGATCAATATCAACCGCTTGCTCTATCTCGTGCAGGAATCCGGCCTCTTGATGGCGGGGATCACGGCGTTCATTCTGACCACGCTCGTGTTGCTGGGTTTCGTTTATCACAACGAATTCGCCCAGGCGTTGTTCTTGCTCGGCTTTCCGCTTTTGCTGGTCGGGGGCCTGTCCGTGCGGATGGCGCAGCGCATCGCGGTGCAGGGGTGGACGGGGGCCGCGTTGATCAAGCGGTTGCAGACCCATCGGCTGATCATTCAGGTGATCGGCATGGTGTCGATTTTCGTAACCGCCATGTGGGGCATGTATCAGAACATGAACGCCAATATTCTGGGATGACACGCGCCGCTGACCGGGCGCAAGACGCAGGAAGACCATGACCAAGGCGCAGCATATCACCGTGGGCGGCGCGCCCGAAGGCTTTGACGCCTCGCTCATTCTGGCCGAAGTGGCCAAGACCGGCGCACCGGTCCTGCATGTGGCGCGGGATGACAAGCGTCTGGCGGCGATGCAGGCGGCGTTGCGGTTCTTTGCGCCCGACATGCCGGTGATGACCTTTCCGGGGTGGGATTGCCTGCCCTATGATCGCGTCTCGCCCAACGCAGAGATCAGCGCCACGCGGATGGCGACGCTGGCGGGGCTGGCGCATGGCGGGCCGTCGCATTTCGTGCTGTTGACCACGCTCAATGCCGCCACACAGCGGGTGCCCGCGCGCGATGTGCTGCGCGATGCGGCCTTTGTCGCCGCTGTGGGCGAGCGGGTCGACGAAAAGGCCTTGCGCGCCTTTCTGGTGCGGATGGGGTTCACGCAGGCGCCCACGGTGACAGAGCCCGGGGACTATGCGCTGCGTGGCGGGATCATCGACATCTACCCGCCGGGCGAGGGGGGGCCGGTGCGGCTTGACCTCTTTGGCGATGTGCTGGACGGGGTGCGCCGGTTTGATCCGGGCACGCAGCGCAGCACGGAAAAACTGGACCGGGTGGAACTGGCGCCCGTGTCCGAGGTCATTCTGGACGAGGAGGCGATCCGCCGCTTTCGTCAGAACTACCGGATCGAGTTTGGTGCGGCGGGCACGGATGATCCGCTCTACGAGGCGGTGAGCGCGGGGCGCAAACATGCCGGGGTCGAGCATTGGTTGCCGTTCTTTCACGAGCGGCTGGAGGGGCTTTTTGATTATCTGCCCGGCGCCACGATCACCCTCGATGAGCAGGTGACGCCGCAACGCCTGGCGCGATGGGACAGTATCGCGGATCAATACGAGACGCGGCATCTGGCGCTGAGCCAGAAATCGCGGGGCGATACGGTCTACAAGCCGGTGGCGCCCGGTCTCTTGTATATCGACGATGCCGCGTGGACGGCGGCGGTGGCGAACCGGCGCGTGTTGCAATTCGCGGCGCTGCCGCAGGCGACCGGGCCGGGGGTGATCGACGCGGGCGGGCGCATCGGGCGCAATTTCGCGCCTGAACGCCAGCAGGAAAACATCAACCTCTTCAGCGCGTTGAAGGATCATATTCAGGCAAAGCTAGAGAAGTCCCCGGTGCTGGTGGCGTCCTATTCCACGGGCGCGCGCGAGCGGCTTGAGGGGCTGCTGGAAGATGAGGGGCTGATCGGCGCGGTCGGGGTCAGCAGCGCCAAGGGCATCGGCAAGCATGGGCTGCATCTGGCGGTCTGGCCGCTGGAACACGGCTTCGAAGCCCCGAACCTGACGGTGATCGCGGAACAGGATGTGCTGGGCGAGCGGCTGATCCGCGCGCCGCGCCGGCGGCGGGCCGAAAATTTCCTGACCGAAGCCCAGAGCCTCAGCATCGGCGATCTGGTGGTGCATGTGGACCACGGCATCGGGCGGTATCTGGGGCTCGAGGTGGTCACGGCCGCCGGGGCCGCGCATGAATGCCTTGTGCTGGAATATGCTGAGAGCGCCAAGCTCTATCTGCCGGTCGAGAATATCGAACTCTTGTCGAAATACGGGCATGAGGAGGGCTTGCTTGACCGTCTGGGCGGCGGCGCCTGGCAGGCCAAGAAGGCGCGGCTCAAGGAACGTATCCGCGAGATGGCGGATCGTCTGATCCGGGTGGCGGCCGAGCGTGCATTGCGCAGCGCGCCGGTGATCGAGCCCGAGCATCACGCCTGGGAGGCGTTTGCCGCGCGGTTCCCCTATCAGGAGACCGACGATCAGTTGCACGCCATCGAGGATGTGCTGAACGATCTGGGATCGGGCGCGCCGATGGATCGGTTGATCTGTGGCGATGTCGGCTTTGGCAAGACCGAGGTGGCGATGCGCGCGGCCTTTGTCGCCGCGATGGCCGGGCTGCAGGTGGCGGTGATTGCGCCGACCACATTGCTGGCGCGGCAGCATTATCAGGAATTCGCGTCGCGGTTCCGCGGCTTTCCGGTCAATGTGCGGCCCCTGTCGCGGTTCGTGTCGACGGCTGAGGCGGCCAAGACCCGCGATGCCATGGCGCGCGGCGAGGCGGATATCGTGGTGGGCACCCATGCCCTCTTGGCCAAGGGCGTCCGGTTCAAGAACCTTGGGTTGCTGATCATCGACGAGGAGCAGCGCTTTGGCGTGGCGCATAAGGAGCGGTTGAAGCAATTGCGCTCGGATGTGCATGTGCTGACGCTGACCGCGACACCGATTCCGCGCACGCTGCAACTGTCGCTGTCAGGGGTGCGCGATCTGTCGATCATCAGCACGCCGCCCGTGGACCGTCTGTCGATCCGCACTTATGTGAGCGAGTTCGACAGTGTGACCGTGCGCGAGGCGCTCTTGCGCGAGCATTATCGCGGCGGGCAGTCGTTCTATGTGGTGCCGCGTATCAGCGACCTGCCGGAAATCGAGGATTTCCTGAAAACGCAGGTGCCCGAGGTCAGTTATGTCATCGCCCACGGGCAGATGGCAGCGGGGGAACTCGACGAGCGGATGAACGCGTTCTACGACGGGAAATACGACGTGCTGCTGGCGACGACGATCGTCGAGTCGGGGCTCGATATTCCCACGGCCAATACGATGATCATCCACCGGGCCGATATGTTTGGCCTCAGCCAGCTTTATCAGATCCGGGGGCGGGTCGGGCGCTCGAAAACGCGCGCCTATGCCTATCTCACCACCAAGCCGCGCGTGCCGCTGACGCCGGGGGCGGAAAAGCGGCTTCGGGTGCTGGGCAGTCTCGACACATTGGGGGCGGGGTTCACGCTGGCAAGTCAGGATCTCGATATTCGCGGCGCGGGCAATCTGCTGGGCGAGGAACAGTCCGGGCAGATGCGCGATGTGGGCTACGAACTCTATCAATCCATGCTGGAAGAGGCGATTGCCAAGATCAAATCGGGCCAGATGGAGGGGCTGTCGGAGGGCGACGAGCAATGGGCGCCACAGATCAATCTGGGCGTGCCGGTGCTGATCCCCGAGGATTATGTGCCCGATCTCGACGTGCGTCTGGGGCTCTATCGTCGCCTGAGCGGGTTGGAGACCAAGGTGGAGTTGGAAGGCTTTGCCGCCGAGTTGATCGACCGGTTCGGCAAGCTGCCGCGCGAAGTGAACATGCTGATGCTGGTGGTGCGGATCAAGGCGATGTGCAAACGCGCGGGCATCGCCAAGCTCGATGGTGGGCCGAAAGGGGCCACGATCCAGTTTCACAACGACAAATTCGCCTCGCCGCAGGGCTTGGTCGAGTTCATCAAGGATGAGCGGGGATTGGCCAAGGTGCGCGACAACAAGATCGTGGTGCGCCGCGACTGGAAGGGCGAGAGCGACCGGATCAAGGGGGCCTTTGGCATCGCCCGCGATCTGGCGGAGAAGGTCGTGGCCGAGGCCAAGCGCGCGAAGGGGTGAGGACGGGGTGGGGGCGCTGCCCCCGTCCCGAACCAAGTGCGCTCCACCCCGAGATGATGTGAGTTCGATGGTGCATATGCATTAACTTTTGAACGACGTCTCACAACACACTTGCTCGAATAAAGATGCCGACCTTATCGCAAGAATGCGTTGACATGGGGAGTGCGCAACTTCAACTTAAAGTTGGGTTCATTGCAAGGCGTTCAATGGAGCCGAGTTCTCAAAAATCATACTGTATTGATCTTTTCACTTTGATTTTTCTCGCAATTACCTGCTTCGCAGAAGATGCGTCCGCGACAGATATTGAATCCATGCTGTCCTCCCGTTCTGAATCCCGAGTTACCAAGGGAACGCTTAATGAGTGTAAATTGGTGATAGAAGCTTCATATCCGCAGAACATTAATGCCGAGGGTCATAAGCCAGACGGCGTTAGGAAAGCTGTAAAAACAGTTTGGATTATTGATCTATCAACCGTCGGAAGTGTGAAAGTCGCTCCGGTGCACGGAGATATGCACGTTGGTTTCTGGCCGCCAAGAAGAACTTGGGTCTCAAAGCTCTTGGGGCGTGCAAACAAAGTCGGCTACGCTGAAACAATATACTACAGCAACGGCGATGCCAGCGTGCAGAGCGGGCACATATCTGCCGGTGTCGTCATTTCAAAGGCTCCCGAGCCCGATTTGGCAAAGATGCTGACTTATTATGTAAATAACCGCTGTAATTAAGAGGAAGCCATGGAAACCCGATTTTCAGAAGCCGATATAGGTTCCGAGGAAACTCCATGACGTACCCCGTGGAAGAGTTTCATTTAAAGTTTCGCAGACAGTTCACGTTCGGACTCGTCATTTTCACGATTTTTCTGTCATATTTTGTAGTCGCGCTCCTAATTAAGCCTGATCCTATTGATCCCGTATCGCCATTGGCTTTTTTGGCAATGCTTGGGGCTGGCATATATTTTACTTTCCCTTTTATTTTCACCAGACGGGTGGTCATCGACGACAGTGGGTTCATCTTCAAACCGGTTAACGTCCGATACCCGACAGGTCCGATTAAACAGATCAAGAAAATTTATAAGAAAAATGAGCAAATTGTTGCTGTTCAACTGATCACACAGGGTGCCCCTAGTATATGGCTGCCGATGATGATTGTTGGTGGGCCAGATCTTGTGAAACTTAATCTCGCGAATATGGATGGTGAGAAATTCGTTCGGAGTTTAGAAAAGCGCGTCTCTTTTGATTGCCAATGAGGACTGCCCCGCACTGTCACCGAGATTTGACCCATCCGGTCGTTATGTTTTTCGTCCTCTTGATGGCGTCACGCTATCTGCAAGGAGAGCGTAAATATTAATCGCACCAAGCGCCTTGGAACAATAAGCTGCGATGGATTTACTCCACCGCAGCTTATTGCTGAGTTGAACTTTCCATTCGCGGCTTTGTTCAGCTGATACTGACCGCGATCAGCCCGCGATGGAGGCCCGGTAGATGTCGTCGATGGATTTCGCGATGGTGGCGTTGAATTCGGCATCCGATTGCTGCGCCGAGAGACCTTCGGTCAGGGCGCGGCTGAAGCTGGCGATGACGCCGCGATTTTGGGCCAGACGCGCGTTGGCCTCTTCCCGGCTATAGCCGCCCGAGAGCGCCACGACGCGCAGCACGCGGGGGTGGTTGACGAGGCTTTCGTAGAGGTTCGGGGATTCGGGCAGGGTGAGTTTGAGCATCACCTCTTGATCGGCCGGCAGCGCGTCAAGCTGGGCGAGGATGGCGGCGCGCAGGATTTCTTCGGCTTCGGCCTTGTCCTTGATCGAAATGGTCACTTCGGGCTCGATGATCGGCACGAGGCCATGACCGAGGATCTGCTGTCCCACGTCGAATTGCTGGGCCACGACGGCCTCGATGCCCGCAGGGTTGGCGGCGTCGATGACAGAGCGCATCTTGGTGCCGAAAATGCCCGCTTTGACCGCGCGGTCCAGGAGCGGATCGAGATTGGGCATGGGTTTCATCAGCTTGACGCCCTCGGTATCCCCGGCGAGCCCCTGGTCGACCTTGAGAAAGGGGACGACGCCGCGTTCTTGCCAGAGGAAGGCGGGCGAGGGTTTGCCGCCGATGTCGCGGTCCATGGTCATCTCGAACAGGATCGCGCCCAGAACCTTGTCGCCGGTAAATTCCGGTGCCTGCGCGATGCGCGCGCGCATGGCGTGCACCAGATCGAACATTTCCGCCTCGGAGCCATAGGCGCTTTCTTCGATTCCGTAGAGGCGCAGCGCCTTGGGGGTGGAGCCGCCCGACTGGTCGAGGGCGGCGATAAAGCCTTGGCCCGCGCGGAGTTTGTTGGCCTGTTCGGTCTTGCTCATATGGAACACCCCTGAAGCATTAAATGATCTCGCGCCCTCTTAGGCGAGGGGCGCGGGGCTTGCAATCGTGGTGGCGCTAACAGGCGGGCGCTGTGATCTTGCTCAGGACTTGAGTGCTGCAACGCCGGGCAGATCCTTGCCTTCCATCCATTCGAGAAAGGCACCGCCTGCCGTCGAGATATAGGTGAACCCCTCGGCGGCACCGGATTTGTTGAGCGCCGCCACGGTATCGCCGCCCCCTGCGACGGAGGTCAGCTTGCCCGCCTGGCTGAGCTCTGCGGCGTGCGTGGCGGCGGCGTTGGTGGCGGCATCGAAGGGGGAGATTTCGAACGCGCCAAGCGGGCCGTTCCAGATCAGCGTCTTGGCGGCATCGAGCGTGGCGATGATATGGGCCACGGCCTGCGGTCCGGCGTCAAGGATCATGGCATCGGGCGGGCAGGCATGTGCGCCCACCACCTCATGCGCGGCACCGGCGGCAAAGTCGCGCGCCACGACCACATCGGCGGGAAGCAGGATCTTGCAGCCCGCCGCCCCTGCCTTGAGCATGATCTCGCGGGCGGTATCGGCCATGTCGTGTTCGCAGAGCGATTTGCCCACATCGAGGCCCATGGCCGCGAGGAAGGTATTGGCCATGCCGCCGCCGATGATGAGGCTGTCCACCTTTGCCACGAGATTGCCCAGGAGGTCGAGCTTGGTCGAGACCTTGGCGCCGCCGACAACGGCCACGACGGGGCGTTTCGGGGTGCCAAGGGCGGCCTCGAGCGCCTGCAATTCGGCCTGCATCAGGCGGCCCGCGCAGGAGGGCAGGTGATGCGTCAGCCCTTCGGTTGAGGCATGGGCGCGATGGGCGGCGGAAAAGGCATCGTTGCAATAGACATCGCCAAGCTGTGCCAGACGCGCGGCAAAGGCGGGATCGTTCGCCTCTTCGCCGGGATGAAAGCGGATGTTTTCGAGCAGCAGCACGTCAGAGGCCAGCGCCTCGTCCGTCAGGTTTTCGGCCCCTTCGAGGGTCTCGATCAGCCGCACCTTGCGGCCCAATGCAGCCTCGAGCGCGGGCACGGTCACGCGCAGGGACATGTCCAGCACGACCTTGCCCTTGGGGCGCCCGAAATGCGCCAGAAGGATGGGCCGCCCGCCCTTGGCCAGAATGTCGAGGACGGTGGGGGCGATCCGGTCGATCCGGGTGGCGTCGGTCACAAGTCCGTTTTCAACGGGGACGTTGATATCGACGCGCACCAGCACGCGCTTGCCGGTCAGATCCATGTCGTCAAGGGTTTTCCAGCTCATGCCTCAGGCCTCCCGCAATCTGGTCGCGCCTCTATTGGCGCGGGTCTTTGCCAGCGTCAACCTCTGTGCTTGGCAATCGCGCGGGAACCGCCTAGGTATCGGGGCATATTTTACCAAGGAGAGCCCCATGGCCGAGATCAAGGACCCCGAGAACACCATTCTGATGGAGCTGAAGGGTGGCACTGTCACCATCGAGTTGTTGCCTGCCATCGCGCCGGGCCATTGCGAACGGATGAAGGAACTGGCCCGCGCCGGGCAGTATGACAACGTGGCCTTTCACCGTGTGATCGACGGGTTCATGGCACAGACCGGCGATGTGCAGCATGCGAACATGGAAAAGGATTATAATCCGCGCATGGCGGGCACCGGTGGCAGCGACCTGCCTGATCTCAAGGCCGAGTTTTCCAAAATCCCGCATGATCGCGGCACGCTGGGGGCGGCGCGCAGCCAGAATCCCAACAGCGCCAACAGCCAGTTCTTCATCAATTTCAAGGACAACCATTTCCTGAACGGTCAGTATACGGTCTATGGCCGCGTGATCGCGGGCATGGAGCATGTCGATGCCATCACGCGCGGCGAGCCGCCTGCGAACCCGGACCGGATGATCAGCGTCAAGGTGGCCGCAGATGTATAAGACCGCAGTTGTACTGAGCCTGCTGGCGGGTCCGGCGCTGGCGACGGGGCTCGAGATCGAGATTGCGGGGGAGGCCAATGGCACCGTCAAGATCGACCTCTATGAGGATGTCGCGCCGGGGCATGTGGAACAGATCACCGCTCTGGCCGCAGAGGGGGCCTATGACGGGGTCGTGTTTCACCGAGTGATCGAAGGCTTCATGGCGCAGACCGGCGATGTGCAGTTTGGCAAGCTGGACGGGGGCGACATGAGCCGCGCGGGCATGGGCGGCAGCGCTCGGCCCGACCTCAAGGCCGAATTCTCTGACGAGAAGTTTCTGCGCGGCGTGGTCGGCATGGCGCGCGCCCAGAACCCGAATTCCGCAAACAGCCAGTTCTTCATCATGTTCGACGCGGGCGAGTTCCTGAACGGGCAATATACCGTGGTCGGTAAAGTCACAGAAGGCATGGAGATCGTGGACGCGATCAAGCGCGGCAATGGGCCGAATGGGGCCGTGATCGGCCAGCCGGACGTGATGACGAAAGTCACTGTGACCGAATAAGCATGACTGTCGCCTCCACATGCGTCCCGGAGCCTCTGGCCCATGGGGTTTGGGAAGTGGCGGGCGACTTTGTGATCTGGCGTGGCGGCGTTGCGATGCCGCTGCGCACGGTCGTGATCGAGCTGTCAGGCGGTGCGCTCTGGGTGCATGCGCCGGGGGTCTTGACCGACGGGCTGCGCGACTGGCTCGAGACACGCGGGCGCGTGGCGCATATCGTGCTGCCCCATGCTCCGGAATTGCCGCATCTCGGCGATTGGCAGGCGGCCTATCCCGGCGCGCGGATATGGCGCGGGGCAGAGGTGAAAACAGCCGCGTGGTGTCGAGAGATCAAGCCGCTGGTGCTGGAAGGGGCCGAGACCGAGGTTGTCTTTCTGCATCAGGCCAGCCGTTCTGCCATCCTCTCACGGCTCATCATCGCGGTGGAGACCGCGCCGTTGCCTGTCTGGGTGCGCCCGCTGATCTGGCTGGCGGGGATCGACGACAGCGATGGCAAGCCCCCCTTGGGTTTGGCGGGGCGTCTGGGCGGGCGCAAGGCGGTGGGGGATCTGGTCGAGCAGGTGCTGGACTGGGGCCCAGAGCGGCTGATCCTGACCCATGGGCGGTGCTACACGCGCGACGCCAGCGGTGAGGTCAAGCGCGCCTTTCGACGGTTGATGCGGGACCGGCTGTGGGACCGGGCGCTGAGCGAGGCGCGGCGCGGCTGACGCAGGGTCACAATCGCGTGGGGGGGGCTGGTTTGGCGCCCCTGCGGCGTGCATCTTGGGGCATGATGCATGTCAAGACAGGAGCCGCCATGCCCCGTTTCCTTGCCCTGCTGGCATCCCTGATGCTGATGGCCTCGCTGGCTCATGCCGACCCTCGGTCCTGGCGGGCGGAGTGGCCGCAAACGAATTTCGACAAGACCACGGTGCGCGACTGGTCCGAGATCATGTCGGGCGGGCCGCCCAAGGATGGAATCCCGGCCATAACCGGGCCAAAATACCGCAAAGCCGCGTCAGAGCGGCGGATTGCCGGGACAGAACCGGTGATCACGCTGGAAATCCCCGGCACACAGCCGCGCGCCTATCCCATTCGCTACCTCACCTGGCATGAGATCGTGAATGACACGGTGGGGGGCGTGCCGGTGGCTGTCACCTTCTGTCCCTTGTGCAATTCAGGCATGACATTTGACCGGCGCACGGCGCGGGGGGTGCTCACATTCGGCGTGTCGGGCAAGCTGCGTCATTCGGATATGGTCATGTATGACCGCGAGACCCAAAGCTGGTGGCAACAGGCGATCGGCGAGGCCATCGTGGGCGAACTGACAGGTACCACGCTCAAGCAGATGCCAAGCTGGATGGAAAGCTGGGATCAGTTCCGCGCGCGCAATCCGGATGGGTTGGTGATGGACGAGCCGGCCTATAATCGGTCCTACGGGCGCAATCCCTATCGGGGCTATGACACTTCGGCGCGGCCGTTTCTCTACAATGGCGAGGACCCGCCGCATGGAATTCCGCCGCTTGAGCGGGTGGTGCGGGTGGGCAACCGGGCCTGGCCCTTGACGCGGGTTCGGGCAGAGGGGGGCGTGACCGAGGCAGGGGTTCGGATCAGTTGGGAGGCGGGCCAAGCCTCGGCGCTGGATCACGGGACCATCGCCAAAGGCCGCGACGTGGGCACGGTGCGGGTGCGCGACGGGCAGGGGCGCGATGTGCCGCATGATGTGATGTTCGCCTTTGCGTTTCATGCGTTCTGGCCCGAGGGCGTGTGGATGCTGAGGTGAGGGGGATGGCGTGATCCGCGCGGCACCTTGGGTGCTATTCGCGCGGGGGTGCATTGCGGGGCTAGAGGTCCTCGGGTCGAGCCCGAGGATGACAGAAGCAACACGTGACGCAACGGGACGCTGCGCTTGACTTCTGCGCGCGGCGCCTCCATATGGCGCGTAACCGACATTTCCTGCCGCGTGAGCAGCACAGCCCGAACCGGGCCCATTTATGAAATGTCGCGGATGATCCCAAAATCACGCGTGGGGCCAAACACCTGTCAGAGTGCAGGGGGCATTCGGTCCCTTGGCTGCTGGTTGGTGAAACCACGACGACCGGGCGGTGGCTATCACCGCCTGCGATGGGCTGCGGGATGTCCTCGCGCCCCTGAAAGGATACGACTTGAACCTATTTGACGAAATGGGCCTGCCTGCTGCATTGGTACGCAAGCTGGCCACCGCAGGCATCACCGAACCGACCCCGATCCAGACCCATGCCATTCCGCACGCGATGAACGGGTTTGACGTTCTGGGCCTTGCACAGACCGGCACCGGCAAGACCATGGCTTTTGGCCTGCCGCTGATTGCCGCGTTGATGGAGGCGCCGGGCAAACCTGCGCCCAAGACCATCCGCAGCCTCATCCTCGCGCCCACGCGCGAACTGGCCAGCCAGATCCGCGACGCGCTCTTGCCGCTGGTCAAGGACAGCCCGATCAAGATCAGTCTTGTGGTGGGCGGTGCCTCGATCAACCCGCAGATCAAGCGGCTGGAGCAGGGCACCGATATTCTGGTGGCGACACCGGGGCGCTTGCTTGACCTCATCGACCGGCGCGCGGTGCGTCTGGATGCGGCGCGCTTTCTCGTGCTGGACGAGGCGGACCAGATGCTTGATCTGGGCTTTATCCATGCGCTGCGCCGGATTGCGGGGCTCTTGGCCGCCGAGCGCCAGACGATGCTGTTTTCGGCCACCATGCCCAAGCAGATGGAGGAGATTGCCGCCAGTTACCTGACCCATCCCAAACGGGTGCAGGTCAGCCCGCCGGGCAAGGCTGCGGACAAAGTCACGCAGGAGGTGCATTTTGTCGCCAAGGCGGCCAAGCCCGATCTGTTGATCGAAATGCTCGACCGGCACCGCGACGAGTTGGCGCTGGTCTTTGGCCGCACCAAGCACGGGTCGGACAAGCTGGCGCGGCGGCTGGAGCAGGCGGGCTATAGTGTCGCGGCCATCCATGGCAACAAGAGCCAGGGGCAGCGCGAGCGCGCGCTCAAGGCGTTCCGTGACGGGCAGGTCAAGATCCTCGTGGCGACCGATGTCGCGGCGCGGGGGCTGGATATTCCCGATGTCAAACACGTCTACAATTACGAATTGCCGAATGTGCCTGACAATTACGTTCACCGGATCGGCCGGACCGCGCGCGCGGGCCGGGACGGGGCGGCGATTGCCTTTTGCGCCCCCGACGAGATGGGCGAGCTGAAGGACATTCAAAAGGTGTTGGGCACGACGATTCCGGTGGCCTCGGGCCGTCCGTGGGAAGTGCTGCCCGATCCGAAGGCACCCAAGCCTGCCGGTGGTCGCGGCGGCCCGCGCCGTCGCGGTGGCAACGGCGGCGGTGGCTTCAAGGCGGGGGGCCAGCCGGGCAAGCCTGCTGCGGGCGGCGGACGTCGGCGCAAACCCGGCGGTGGCGCGCGGTCGAACGCGGCCTGATCAACTCGAAGGCGCCGGGGGTCATTCCCCGGCGTTTTCATGTGCCGCAGAAGGTGTTGTGCACCACCTCGCTCGGGGTCGGCGGGCGTTTGAGATCAGCTGCGTCGGGTTGATCCTCGTAGGGCCGCGCCAAGACGTCGAGCAATCGCTCGAAAGGGGCGTAATCACCCGCGACGGCCGCCTCGATCATCTGTTCGATCCGGTGATTGCGGGGGATGAAGGCCGGGTTGGCGGTGCGCATCACGGTCTCGGGATCGGATTCCTGCGCGATGCGGGCGCGCCAGAGCGGCTCCCATTCATCAAAGGCTGTGCGGTCGAGGAACTGATCCCGCGCCGTGCCATCGAGCAGGCCTCGGAAGGTATTGGTGAAATCCGCCCGCCCTTCGGCCATGCGCGCGAGCAGGTCGGCAACGAGCGGGGCATCCTGCGCCGTGGCCTCGGCAATGCCGATCTTGCGGCCAAAGGCGCGGCGCCATTCGGTCTCGATCTGATCGGGCATGGCATGAACGAGCGCGGTGAAATCTTCGATCGCCTCGTTCTGATCAGGCATAAGCGGCACCAGTGCGGTGGCCAGTTGCGCCATGTTCCAGACGATCACATGCGCCTGATTGTCATAGGCATAGCGCCCGCGTGTATCAATCGAGCTGAACACGGTCTGCGGATGGTAGACATCCATGAAGGCGCAGGGGCCATAGTCGATGGTTTCGCCGGAAATCGTTGTGTTGTCGGTGTTCATCACCCCATGGATAAAGCCGATGGAAAGCCCGCGCGCCACCAGCCGCGCCTGAGCGCGGATCACCTCGGCCAAGAGATGTGCGGGGCTTTCGACATGGGGGTAGTGGCGCTCAACCGTGTAATCATAAAGCGTGCGCAGCCCGTCGAGATCACGGCGCGCGGCGAAGAACTGGAAGGTTCCGACGCGCAGATGGCTGGCGGCCACGCGAGTCAGCACCGCGCCGGGCAGGCCGCCCGCCTCGCGATAAACCGGCTCGCCGGTCAGGGTGGCGGCGAGGGCGCGGGTGGTGGGCAGGCCAAGGGCGTGCATGGCCTCGGACACCACATATTCGCGCAGGACCGGGCCAAGCCACGCGCGCCCATCGCCCATCCGGCTATAGGGGGTCGGGCCAGAGCCCTTGAGCTGGATGTCGCGGCGCTGGCCGTTGCGGTCAATCACCTCGCCCAACAGGAGCGCGCGCCCGTCGCCCAGTTGCGGCGAGAAGCCCCCGAACTGATGACCGGCGTAGACCTGGGCCAAGGGGCTGGCACCCTCGGGCACCTGATTGCCGGAAAAGATATTGGCAAGCTCGGTTTCGCTGGTCTCGGAGATGCCCAGTTCGGCGGCCAGATCCCGGTTGAAGCGGATCAGATGCGGGGCGCGCACGGGCAGGGCCGCTTGCTGCGTGTAAAACCGCGCGGGCAAATTGGCATAGCTGTTTTCGAACGGGATCAGTCGGGTCATATGGTTTACCTAAGGTCAAGCGCGGAAAAGTCTAGAGCGCGCAGGTCATGAGGCTGTAGGCATCGCGCGGCTCGAAGCGCAGTTTGCGATACAGGGCGCGCACCTTGTCATTGTCGCGTCGGACTTCGAGATGCAGGGCCTTCAGCCCGGCACCGGCAAGAGCCTTGGGCAGGCTGACCATCACCTCGGAGCCGATGCCGCGCCCGCGCACGCCGGGGCGGATGTAGAATTCATCGACATAGCCATCGAGGCCGCCGAACTCGACCGACCAGCCAAAGCTGATGACGATATAGCCGATGGGCGCGCGGCCCGGTCCGATCAGATAGGTCACGCCATGCGGGCTGCCTTCGAGCATGGGCAGAAGGGCGGCACGGCGGGCGGTGTCGGACTGGACAATGCCGGCTTCGTCGTGAAAGGCGGCGACCAGCGGCAAAAGCCGGTCCAGATCATCGGGCCGGGCGAGGCTGAGGGCGGTGGTCATAGGCGCGAGAGCCTTTCAGTGAGCAGGTCAAAGAAATCCTGCGCGCGAATATCGTGGACGAATGTGGCATTGGCGGGGCGTTTGGTGACACCCCACCAATCCACCACTGTCATGCCCATGGTCAATTCGGATCCGGTCTCGATTTCCACATTGACGCGGCGGGCGGTGAAGAGATCGGGGCGCAAGAGCCAGCCGATCGTGCAGGGATCGTGCAACGGCGCGCCGTCGCGACCGTGGCGCTCGGGGTGGTAGCGTTCATAGAACCCGGTGAGCGCGCCGACCGCCGCCCCTACCGGCGTTCCAAGGGCGTGAAAGGCGGCATTGCGGGAGGGGGTGACGAGGGCCTTGTGCGTCACGTCGAGCGGCAGCATCGTAATCGGTGCACCGGAGGCCATGACGCAGGCGGCAGCCTCGGGGTCGACATGGATGTTGAACTCTGCCGCCGGGGTTACATTGCCATGGGCCGCATGCGCGCCCCCCATGAGCACGATTTCCTGAACGCGCGGGATGATGTCAGGCGCGCGCTGAAAGGCCGTTGCGATATTGGTGAGCGGGCCGATGGGCACCAGTGTGACCGTGCCGGAGGGGCGCGTGCGCAGGGTGTCGATGAGAAACTCGACGGAGTGCCGATCCTGCAGCGGCATGGTCGGTTCGGGCAGGTCCGGGCCATCGAGGCCGGAGCGGCCATGCACATGCTCTGCCGTGATCAGCGCGCGGCCAAGGGGGCGGTCGCATCCGGCAAAGACCGGCAGATCCGAGCGGCCTGCCAATTCGCAGATCTTGCGCGCATTGCGCGTGGTCATGGCCAGTGGGACGTTGCCTGCGACACAAGTCAGGCCCAGCACCTCGAGCGCCTCGGGGCAGGCCAAGGCAAAGAGGATCGCCACCGCGTCATCCTGACCGGGATCGGTGTCGATGATGATCTGTCGTGCCGTCATGCCTGTCCTCGCGGTGCCCGGCGCAGCATGGGGGGGACGTGGCGAAATGTCCACCAGTGGCGTTGTAAGAAGGCGTGTGGCCGCCGATCCGAATCAACGCCGGTGCGATCCTGATGCCGCGACGCAGCATCAAGGCCGTGCCCGCGATGTGCCGCCGCTGGACAAGGGCAGGGCGGGAAAATTGCCTGCGGTCAGCAAAAAATCGCATAGATTTCCGCCTCTTGCCCCGGCTTTCTGTTTGGGTTTCGCAGCATTCTGGCTATAGTCCCCCTCAACTGCCGCAAAGTTACAAACAATAAGGCCGGGGGAGAGACCACCGATGATCCGATCGGAACTGATTCAAAAAATCGCCGACGAGAATCCGCATCTTTATCAGCGCGACGTCGAGCGTATCGTCAATACGATCTTCAATGAGATCACCGATGCGCTGGCCGAGGGCAATCGCGTCGAATTGCGCGGCTTTGGTGCGTTCTCCGTGAAAAAGCGGGATGCGCGCACAGGTCGCAATCCCCGCACGGGCGAAAGTGTGCATGTTGAGGAGAAAAACGTGCCCTTCTTCAAGACCGGCAAGCTCTTGCGTGACCGGCTCAACGGAAAGTAATCCATGCGCTATATCCGCTATGCCTCGATTGCCATTTTCGCCCTTGCGCTGGTGCTGATTGCGCTGGCCAATCGCGGGGTCGTGACCTTGCGGGTGCTGCCTGATGAATTGGCGGGGTTTGCCGCGCTCAACCCGACCTATGACCTGCCGCTGTTCATCGTGATCTTTGGCGGCATTCTGATGGGGCTGATTGTCGGATTCATCTGGGAATGGATTCGTGAGGCGGGCGAGCGGGCAGCCGCGGCGCGGCAGGCGCGGGAACTGGCCAGTCTGCGGGCCGAGATCAAGCGTCTGAAAGGCGAACGGCACCAGGGCAAGGATGAGGTTCTGGCGCTTCTTGATCAGGCGAGCTAACCTGCGCGCATGACAAGAAATATTCGTGTCAAGATTTGCGGCCTCACCGCCGCCGCTGACGTGTCGGCGGCGATTGAGGCGGGTGCGGCCTATGTCGGCTTCGTGTTCTTTGGAAAATCGCCGCGTAACGTGAGCCTCGCGCAGGCGCGCACCCTTGCCCTGGGCGTGCCGCCGGGCGTGGCCAAGGTGGCGCTGACGGTCGATGCTGATGACGCCATGCTCGATGCGCTCACGGATCAGGTGCCGCTCGATTTCCTGCAATTGCATGGGCATGAGAGCCCGGCGCGGTTGGCCGAGGTCAAGACGCGCTATGGATTGCCGGTGATCAAGGCCATCGGAATTGCCGAGGCGGCGGATCTGGCGCAGATCGACGTCTACGGTGGGGCCGCCGATCAGCTTTTGATCGACGCCAAGCCGCCACCGGGGGCGACACGGCCGGGGGGCAATGCGCTGGCCTTTGACTGGGGTTTGATCGCGGGGCGCGATTGGCCCTTGCCGTGGCTTCTGGCGGGGGGGCTGAACCCTGACAACGTGGCCGAGGCCGTGGCGCGGACGGGCGCGCGGCAACTCGACGTGTCCTCCGGGGTTGAGGCCGCGCCGGGGGTGAAGGATGCGGACCTGATCCGCGCCTTTATTGACAACGCGCAGAGCTAGGGCATGCTGGCCCCATTGGAGGGAGGCGCGCATCATGGATGATCTGAGCGATGTATACGGGGCCAAGACGCCCGAGCAATCCCGCGCGATCTATAATGATTGGGCGCTCAGCTATGACGCCGACAATCTGGCGAAAGGGTTTCGGTTGCCCGCCCTTGGGGCTGCGATGTTCGCGCGGTTCATGGGCACGACCGATGGGCCGGTGCTTGATGCCGCTTGCGGCACGGGGCTGGTGGCCGAGAGCCTGAGCATTCTGGGCTACGGGCCGATAACCGGCTGCGATCTTTCGCCGGGCATGTTGGCGGCGGCGCAGGCGACGGGGCATTACGCCAATCTGGTCGAGGCCGAGATGGGCAGCGGTCTGCCCTTTGCCGATGACAGTTTTGCCGGGTTTGTCTGTGTCGGGGCCTTTGGCCCCGGTCATGCCCCGCCCGAAAGCCTGATTCATCTGGCCCGCGTGACACGCCCCGGCGGCTTCGGTGTCTTTAACCTGCTTGAGGCGACGTGGAAGGCGCAGGGGTTTCAATCGGTGCTGGAATCGCTGGTGGACAGTGGCCAGATCCATATCGCGCAGCGGTCCGAGCCGTTCTTGCCCTTTCTTCTGGCCGAGCCGGACCTCTGGTCGCGGCTCTATGTGATCCGCTGCCTCTGATCGCCCCGCTTTTCGCTGGAAAATCCTCTGCGCGTCCCATATTCAACCTCAGACTTTCCCGAATGACAAAGGCCCGAGACAATGAACGATCTCTTCAACAGCTTTATGACTGGCCCCGACGAGAAGGGCCGGTTCGGCGATTTCGGCGGGCGGTTCGTGTCGGAAACCCTGATGCCGCTCATTCTGGAACTCGAAGAGCAGTATGAGCATGCCAAGACCGATCCGTCGTTCTGGGACGAGATGCACGATCTGTGGACGCATTACGTGGGCCGCCCCTCGCCGCTCTATTATGCCGACCGGCTGACGCAGCATCTGGGCGGGGCCAAGATCTATCTCAAGCGCGATGAGTTGAACCACACCGGCGCGCACAAGATCAACAACGTGCTGGGCCAGATCATCCTTGCCCGCCGCATGGGCAAGAAGCGGATCATCGCGGAAACGGGTGCCGGTCAGCATGGGGTCGCGACGGCTACCGTTTGCGCCAAGTTCGGGCTGCAATGCGTGGTCTACATGGGCGCACATGATGTCGAACGTCAGGCACCCAATGTGTTCCGGATGCGGTTGCTCGGCGCCGAGGTGGTGCCGGTGACAAGCGGACGTGGCACGCTCAAGGATGCGATGAACGACGCGCTGCGCGATTGGGTCACGAATGTGCGCGACACCTTCTATTGCATCGGCACGGTGGCGGGGCCGCATCCCTACCCGGCGATGGTGCGCGATTTCCAGTCGATCATCGGCAAGGAAACCAAAGAGCAGATGCAGGCCGCAGAAGGGCGTCTGCCCGATACGCTGGTGGCGGCGATTGGCGGCGGGTCGAACGCGATGGGGCTGTTCTATCCGTTCCTTGACGATCCGACCGTCAATATCATCGGGGTCGAGGCCGGGGGGCATGGCGTCGATGACCGCATGGAGCATTGCGCGAGCCTGACTGGCGGGCGGCCCGGCGTGCTGCATGGCAATCGCACATATCTCTTGCAGGATGCCGATGGGCAGATCCTTGAGGGACATTCGATTTCGGCAGGTCTGGATTATCCGGGCATTGGGCCGGAGCATAGCTGGCTGCATGAGACGGGGCGTGCCAAATATGTGTCGATCACCGACACCGAGGCGCTGGAAGCGTTCCAGCTCTGCTGTGCGCAAGAGGGGATCATCCCGGCACTGGAACCGAGCCATGCCCTTGCCCATGTGATGAAAATCGCGCCGACCCTGCCCAAGGATCACCTCCTGGTGATGAATATGTGCGGGCGTGGCGACAAGGATATTTTCACGGTCGCCAAGCATCTGGGCTTTGACATGAAGATCTGAGGCGTCGCGCGGGGTTCAGACCTTGAAGGTGTCGTCAACCGGCACCTGAAGGGCGGTGGCGAGCGCATTGGTCTGGGCGGCCATGCCGATCACCGAGAGCAATTCGCCATGCTGCTCAGCTGTCATGCCCTTGGCGCGCGCGGCGGCGGTGTGGGAATGCGCGCAATATTCGCACCCATTGGCGACCGACACGGCGATATAGATCAGTTCCTTGGTCAGCGGATCGAGGGTGCCAGGGCCCATCACCGCCTTGAGCCGGTCCCAGGTTGCGCGTAAGAGCGCCGGGTCATGGGCCAGCGCGCGCCAGAAATTGTTGATGAAATCGCTGCCACGGGTGGCGCGGATGTCGTCGAATACGGCGCGCGCCTCGGGGCTGGCCTCGGAATCGGACAGAAGGGGGACAGTGGCCATTCTCTCAGCTCTCCGGGGCGGCGTGCTCTTGCAGCACTTCGAGCGGCACGATTTCGAGGGCGCGCACATGGGTGGCGTCGAGCCGCACCATGGGGGCGCAGCCCTCGTCATGGGCCTGAAGAAAGCGCGCGGCGCAGAGGCACCACTGATCGCCCGGTTTCAGGCCGGGAAACTGGAATTCCGGGTGCGGCGTGCTGAGGTCGTTGCCGACATATTTGGAAAAGGCCAGAAATTCGGCGGTCATCACCGCGCAGACCGTATGGCTGCCGTGATCCGCGTCGCAGGTGTTGCAATGGCCGTCGCGGAAAAAGCCGGTGAGCGGCTTGGTCGAGCAGGCTTCCAGAGCCTCACCCAGAACATTGCGGGCCTCATCCATGATCGTCATCGGGTCGGTCCTTTTGCTATTCGTCAGCAGAGTGGCGGGTTTTGGGCGTGATTACAAGCGGTTGTAGGATGGAACTAGCTGCGTTCCTCGGCCTTGGCCTGTTCCCAGAGCGCGTCCATTTCAGCCAGATCCGAGTCTGACGGGCGCAGACCGCGTTCGGCCAAAAGGGACTCGATCCGCTCGAAACGCCGGGTGAACTTGGCATTGGCGCGGCGCAGGGCGGTTTCGGGGCAGAGCTTCATGTGCCGGGCGAGATTGGCCATGACAAAGAGAAGGTCGCCGAACTCTTCTTCGACAGCGTCCTGAGTCAGTTCGGTCGCGGCTTCATGCAGTTCCTCAACTTCTTCGCGTATCTTGTTGAGAACATGAGAAGAGTCTGGCCAGTCAAAGCCAACGCGCGCGGCGCGTTTCTGGAGCTTGACCGCGCGCAGGAGCGCCGGCAGGCCAAGCGCCACGCCGTCGAGTGTGCCGGTCTTTGCCTCGGCGGCGCGTTCGGCGGCCTTGACCGTCTCCCAGTCGCGGGTTTGCTGTTCGGCGGTCTTGTCGCGGCTCTCGGAGCCGAACACATGCGGATGGCGCGCGACCATTTTATCCGAGATGGCGTTGGCCACGTCCTGAACGTCAAACAGGCCCCGGTCCTGCGCGATCTGGGAATGAAACACCACCTGCAACAGAAGATCGCCCAATTCGCCGCGCAACTCTTGCCAGTTTTCCTGTTCGATCGCGTCGGCCACCTCATAGGCCTCTTCGATCGTGTAGGGGGCGATGGTGGCGAAATCCTGCTCGATATCCCAGGGGCAGCCCGTGTCGGGATCACGCAGGCGGGCCATGATGGCGATGAGGCGGGGCAATCCGCCAAGGGGATCGTGAATGAGCGTGTCGTCAGGCATTGCGGCGGCCTCGTCTTTGGGGTTGAGTGGACCCTGACGCGAGAAGGAAGGGATGTCCAGAGATGGCCGTGATCAATCGAATTGCCGGGTTTTCCGAGGAAATGACGGCCTGGCGCAGGCATCTGCACGCGCATCCCGAACTTGGGTTCGATTGTCACCAGACAGCCGCCTTTGTGGTCGAGCGCCTGCGCGAATTCGGCATCACCCAGATCGAAACCGGAGTGGCGACGACTGGTGTCATCGCGGTGATCGAGGGGCGGGGGGATGGGCCCACGATTGGTCTGCGCGCCGATATGGATGCGCTGCCGATGACCGAGATCACCGGGCTGGAGTATGCCAGCCAAACCCCGGGCAAGATGCATGCCTGTGGCCATGACGGGCATACCACCATGTTGCTGGGGGCGGCCAAATACCTGTCGGAGACGCGGAATTTCGCCGGGCGCGTGGTGCTGCTCTTTCAACCCGCCGAAGAGGGGCCGGGCGGCGGGCGTATCATGGTCGAGGAGGGCGCGCTGAGTCGCTACGGCGTGGATCAGGTCTATGCGCTCCATACGCTGCCGGGGGTGCCTGCGGGCCGGTTCGAGACCACACCGGGGCCCATCATGGCGGCGGTGGACACGCTCCATATCGACGTGATCGGGCGGGGGGGGCATGGGGCCATGCCGCATGAGTGCCTTGATCCGGTGGTGGCGGCGGTGGCCATCGTGCAGGCGATTCAGACCATTGTCAGCCGCAACCGCAATCCGCTGGATGATCTGGTAATCTCGGTGACGCAGATTCACACCGGAACAGTGGATAACGTGATCCCTGAGACCGCCTATATCAACGCGACGATCCGCACCTTCACGCCCGAGGTGCAGGAAATGGTGCATCGGCGACTGCGCGAGGTGGCGCATGGCACGGCGGCCGCGCATGGGGTGCGCGCCGAGGTGCGTATCGACCTTGGATACCCTGCGACCTACAATGACGCCGACAAGACCGCCTTTGCCACAGAGGTCGCGCGTGAGGTGGTGGGCGAGGGGGCCGTCATCGCGGATCGCCCGCGCGAGATGGGGGCCGAGGATTTTTCCTACATGCTGCAAGAACGCCCCGGGTCGTATCTGTTTCTTGGACAGGGCGAGGGGCCGGGGCTGCACCATCCGGGGTTCAATTTCAACGATGCGGTGGCACCGATCGGCGCCTCGTTCTTTGCGCGGCTGGTCGAGCGCGCGCAACCGATCGCCTGAGAGAGGGATATCATGGCACTGGAAGATGCAAAAAAGCAGGTGGATCAGGCGTTTACGCGCGATGACCTGCGTGGGCTAACTTATGAGAATACCTTTGGCGGGGCGCTGTCCTTTGCGCGGCGGCGTTACAGCAAAGACCTAAGCGGTGTGGATGTGGCGATCACAGGCGTGCCGTTCGACCAATCCGTGACCAACCGGACCGGCACCCGCATGGGGCCGCGCGCGGTGCGCGAGGCGAGCGCGCTGCAGGTCTATGATCCGCCCTATGGCTGGGATGGCTATGATCCGCTGTCCCATCTGAGCATCGTGGACTATGGCGATCTGGCGTTTGATTATGCGCATGTGGCGGCCTTCCCCGGGACATTGTGTACACATGCGCGGGGGATTCTGGACGCAGGTGCCGCCTGTTTCGCGATTGGCGGCGATCACTATATCACCCTGCCGCTGTTGCAGGCCCATGCCGAGAAATACGGGCCGCTGGCGGTGATCCATTTCGATGCCCATTCCGATACATGGGCTGATGACGACCTCACGCGGATCGACCATGGCACGATGATGTACAAGGCGGTGAAACAGGGGTTTGTCGATGTCATGCGGTCGGTGCAGGTGGGGATACGCACCACCAATCCCGATACGATGGGCTTTACCACGCTTGACGCGCGTCAGGTGCATCTGGAGGGGCCGGTGGAAATCGCGCGCAAGATCAAGGAGATCGTGGGCGATGCGCAGGTTTACATGACCTTTGACATCGATGCGCTCGACCCCGCCTTTGCGCCCGGCACCGGCACGCCGGTCTGGGGCGGGCTGACATCGGCGCAGGCCGCGATCATTCTGCGCGATCTGGCGGGGATCAATCTGGTTGGTGGGGATATGGTCGAGGTATCGCCGCCCTATGATACCACGGGGGCCACCGCGATTGCGGGGGCGCATGTTCTGATGGAAATGCTCTGTCTCTGGGGCTGGACCCGGCGGGGTTAAAGAGACAGGCGGCCGGGTGTTCCGGCCGCCTTGTTCGATCAAGCGTTCGCTTCGCGGATCTTGTTGGCGGCATCCTTGTCATAGGAGACGCCGGATTTCTCGAACAATTCGTCGAGCTCTCCCGAGAGCGTCATCTCGGTGATGATGTCGCAGCCGCCCACGAATTCGCCCTTCACGTAAAGCTGGGGGATGGTGGGCCAATCGGAATAGTCCTTGATCCCCTGGCGAATCTCTTCGTCGGCGAGCACGTTCACATCGGTGTAGGTCACGCCCATGTAATTCAGCACGCCCGCAACGCGGCTGGAGAAGCCACATTGCGGCATGTCCTTGGTGCCCTTCATGTAGAGCACGACATCGGCAGATTTCACGGTGTCTTCGATGCGGGTCTTGGCGTCAGTCATGATATGTCCTATCGGTCTGTCAATCGGCCTTGGCCGGGGTGGCGGTCTCGTCCGGGTCATACCCGGTTTCATCGTCTCCCAAAAGCGTTACATGGGTGCTGTCGGTTTCTTCGCAATAGCCAAGGCCATAGGCGGCGCGCCCGTCGCGGCGGTAGCGGAGGATTTCATGCCACATCGTGTAGGCAAATATTCCCGCGAAGGGCAAGATCAGCAAGGCAACGAGGAGGCGGGGTTCCATCAGGCTCAGTCGGGCGCCTTGGTTGTCAGTGCGAGCGCATGCACGGCACCGTTGGGGCCGTCCATCTTGCCCTTGAGCGCGGCGTAGACGGCGCGTTGCTGCTGCACGCGGTTCATGCCACGAAAGCTCTCGTCGATCACTTCGGCGGCGAAATGCACGCCGTCGTCGCCTTCGACGGTGATCTTTGCATTGGGCAGGGCCTGGCGGATCAGGGCTTCGAGATCGGAGGCGAGCATGGCCATCGGTGGTCTCCTTGTCAGGTCTTGCCCAAGATGTAGAGCGCCGCCGGGAGGAGTGCAAGAGAGCGTGGCGCCTGCCTTTCATCTGGCGCAAAATACCTCGGGGGGAGCGCCGCGAGGCGCGTGGGGGGCAGCGCCCCCCTCTGGCGAGGTTCAGATTTCCTCGCCCTTCTTGAGCAGATCGTCGATGAGCGCGCGTTGCAGCGCACCGCTGTCGCCGCCGCCATATTGCAGCGCGCCGCCGGAATAGAGCGTGCCGTAACTCTGGGCGAGGTTCACCACCTGACCCAGACCCGAGATGAATTCGTCCTTTTCCAGAGGTTTGAGCGGATGGATGAAGGCGGCCCAGAGAATATCCTTGGCAATGGCGTAGCGCGCATCGAGAGCGGTGTCGAAATTGGCTTGCAGGACGCGGCTGAGGTCTTCGGGTGCAAGGTCTTCGGTCTTGGCCACGGGGGTCATGGCGCGCATCCGGTCGGCGGTTTCATCCGTGACGATGAGAACCTGCACGTCATTGACGCTGAGCTGCCAGACGGTTCCGTTGCTCTGCGCTTGCGGGTCGAGGGCGCGGATGATGGTATCGAGCCGGTCGAGCGTCATCGCGGGTTCTGGCTCTGGGGGGGTGTCCTGTGCTGTGAGGGGCGTGGCGAGCAGGACAAGGCTGGCAAGAAGCAGGCGGCGGAGCATGGAGGATCCTTTCATGGCTGGCACGAGCCTGCCACGGTGGCCGTGTCCGCGCCATGGGGCTCCGGATAATGTGATGGGGTGAGAGGGTGGTCTTAAGGGATCGTTGCGCTTTTGCGATGAGTCGCGCGGGGCCCGTCCGAGGGGGCGGACGGGCGCTGCGCGGCGGCGCTACGCGCCTTGAGTCCGCGCTTTGGGGATTGGGGCGAACGTCAGAAACAGGCCAGAATCGCTATCCTGATGTGCCTGCCTCCTTAGCCGAAGGTCGCCCCGAAGGTGCCCCGGAACAGGCTCGACAATTCGGCGAGCGGAGCCTCGGATTTGCCAAAGCGCACGGTGTCGCCGGTGAAGCGCCCAACGGAAGTGAGAGGCACGCCCGCTTGACCTGCGGCGATCATCAGCGCCTCGGCCTGATCGAAGTTGCAGGCGATGAGATAGCGCGCCTGATCCTCGCCGAAGAGGGTGGCGGCATCATCGCTGTCGAGCTGCACGCCCACGCCTGCCGCCTCAGCCATCTCGAAGGCGGCAAGGGCCAGACCGCCATCGCTGAGGTCGGTGCAGGCCTTGATCAGCGCGTGGTTGGAGCGGATGAAATCGCCGTGGCGCTTTTCTGCGGCAAGGTCCACGGGGGGCGCGTCGCCCTCGACCCGGTTGAACACCTCGGCCAGAAGTGCCGATTGGCCCAGGTGCCCATGGGTTTCGCCCAAGACAAGCGCCACATGCCCATCCCGCGCCTGACCGGTGATGGCGGTTGCGGGGTCACGGATGATGCCCACGGCGCCGATGGTCGGCGTGGGCAGGATCGCGGCACCGTCGGTTTCGTTATAGAGTGAGACGTTGCCGGATACGATGGGCATGTCGAGGGCGGCCACCGCCGCGCCGATGCCCTTGATCGCGCCCACGAACTGCCCCATGATCTCGGGCTTTTCGGGGTTGCCGAAGTTGAGGTTGTCGGTGGTGGCAAGCGGCACCGCGCCCAGGGCGGAGAGGTTGCGATAGGCCTCGGCCACCGCCTGTTTGCCGCCCTCGAACGGGTTGGCCTTGACGTAGCGCGGGGTCACGTCGGAGGTGAAGGCGAGAAGTTTGTCGGTGCCATGCACGCGGATGAGCCCTGCGCCCTGACCGGGCGTGCGGGCCGTGTCGGCCATGACCATGGTGTCATATTGCTCGTAAACCCATTGGCGGGCGCAGTAATTGATCGAGCCGATGAGCGCCTTGAGACCGTCGATGGGATCGACGCCCGGCACGGTCGCGGGGTCGAGCGGCGTGGCAGGGGCGGTTTCCACCCAAGGGCGATCATATTCCGGGGCAGAACCCGAGAGCGTGGCCAGGGGCAGATCGGCCTTGATGTCATTGCCATGCAGGATGAGAAAGCGGTCTTCGGCGATGGTCTCGCCGACGATGGCGAAATCGAGGTCCCATTTCTCGAACACGGCGCGTGCCTCGGCCTCCAGCTCGGGACGCAGGACCATGAGCATGCGTTCCTGAGATTCCGAGAGCATCATCTCGTAGGCGGTCATGTTCGCCTCGCGCTGCGGCACGGCGTCGAGTTGCAGCTTGACGCCCAGACCGCCCTTGTCGCCCATTTCCACGGCGGAACAGGTGAGGCCCGCAGCACCCATGTCCTGAATGGAAATCACGGCCCCGGTGGCCATGAGTTCGAGACAGGCCTCCATCAGGCGCTTTTCGGTGAAGGGGTCGCCCACCTGCACGGTGGGGCGCTTTTCCTCGATGCTGTCGTCGAACTCGGCGCTGGCCATGGTCGCCCCGCCGACACCGTCGCGCCCCGTCTTGGCCCCGAGATAGACCACGGGCATGCCGACGCCCGAGGCGGCGGAATAGAAAATCTTGTCCGCGTCGGCCAGACCTGCGGCAAAGGCGTTCACAAGGCAGTTGCCGTTATAGGCCGGATCGAAGCGCACTTCGCCGCCCGCGCAAGGCACGCCAAAGCAGTTGCCATAACCGCCCACGCCCGCCACGACGCCATGCACGAGCTGGCGTGTCTTGGGGTGCGACGGTTCGCCAAAGCTGAGCGCGTTCATCGAGGCGATGGGGCGCGCGCCCATGGTGAAGACATCGCGCAGGATGCCGCCCACGCCGGTTGCGGCCCCTTGATACGGCTCGATGTAGGAGGGGTGATTGTGGCTTTCCATCTTGAAGACCACGGCCTGGCCGTCCCCAATGTCGACCACGCCGGCATTCTCGCCCGGGCCGCAGATCACTTGCGGGCCGGTGGTGGGCAGGGTGCGCAACCATTTCTTGGACGATTTGTAGGAACAGTGTTCGTTCCACATGGCCGAAAAGATGCCCAGTTCGGTAAAGGTCGGCTCGCGCCCGATGATCTCGAGGATACGGTCGTATTCCTCTGGCTTGAGGCCATGGGCCGCGACGAGATCGGGGGTGATGGACGGTTCCTGCATCGGGCGGGCTCCTTCGGGGATGTGCATGCGCGGGTCTTTAAAGCACCCGCGCGGCGGGGGGAAGGGGCGCGTGATCGGCTGTGGGAGATTTTGGGGCATGACTGCAAAACGGCCCGGCCGCTGAGGGCCGGGCCGTGGGCGCGCCGGGAGGGAGGAGCGCGCCGTGAAACGCGGGGCGTTACTGCGTCATCGTCGCGACTTTTTCTGCCACGGCGGTGCGCAATTGCTCGAGCGTCATGGCATATTCCAAGCCACCGTTTTCCCCGACGCTGAGCGAGCCTGCCTCAAAGCCGATACGCTTGGCCTGAATCTGGGCATCCGAGCTGATATCGACATAGATCAGGTGCTCGGTGCTCTCGTCGCCTTCATGCGCCACGACCTCGCCGATGATCTTGTCATCCACGGACGTGAGCGTTGCACCGGTTTCGGCCTCTGCGAGAATATTCTCGACGAGGGTCTTGCCGGCTTCGCGCTCGTCTTTTGCCGTCAGGTCAAGTTCGGTGGGCGCGTGAATGTCGCCATTCTCGGCAACGGTCGCCTCTGACCAGGTGTCGGACTGCGCAGGTGCGGCAGTGTCCGCGCCTTGTTCATAGATGGCATCCACGCCGCTGTTGTCTTGCGCCTGCCGTTCAGTGCCGCCTTCGTCTGCGGCCAAGGCCGTCAGGGCGGAAACGCTTGTAAGGGCCGTTGCAAGAGCCAGTGTGCGGAACGTCATAGTATCCTCCGTTTCTGCAGGGTCAGTCCTGCGATTGCATCAACGCGCCGAATGCGCGCTTGGGAGATCAACGCCGGAGGCACGGCGCGGTTCCAAACGGAGTGAGAAAAGTTGAGATTCTTTGCCCCCGCAGGCTCTGACGACCGCGCGGGAGGGCGGAGGGCGCTGCTACTGCGTCTCGGGGCGAAGGATCGTAATCCCCACCGCTGCCGCGCGGGCCAGATCGGGGTCGAGCGACATGGGGATATATTCGCCACGCCGCCAGAGTTGCGACAGGTTGTCGTAATAGCGGCTGAGGAAGTGCCCCGATTGGCCGGTGGCGATGATGAACACGCTGCTGTCAGGGTCGGCAAAGTCGTAGACCCCGCGATAGCCCGCGCCATGGACGTTCTGGAACGGATCCGGCCCGGCGCCCCCGCGCGTGCGCCCGCGCAGGAGCGTGTTGTCGCCCCCCGAGGTGGATTGGCGGATATTCACGAAATAGCGCAGAAGCGGCACATCGCCCAGAACCTGATGATCATGGGTGGCCTGATGCGCGTCGCCCCATCGCAGGCTTTCGAGCGACGCGCCATAGCGCTCGGAAATCCAGATCAGCGCATCGTCGAGCGCCATGCGGGCGGTGTCGGTGCAGGTCTCGACCGCCGTTGACTGCTTGACATCGCACCAGGCGGCGGCCCCATCGACATTACGGAACACGCGTTCGATGAAGATCGGGTCGGGATGGTCGAACTCGCGCGAGAGGGGGCCGAGGTCGTCGCGAATGAGGCGGTCCATCAGTGCGCGCATCCAGGCGGCGTAGATCAGCGGCTCGGGCAGATGTTCGTTCATCTCGCCGTTCCAGTCGGCCAGCATGGTAAGCGCCCTTTGGCGCAGGCGTTCGGGGGTGCCCTCGGGGGCGGATTCCCCGGTGAACCAAAGATCGGCGCCGATAAGCGGCAAGAGCGAGCGGGCGGTAAAGCTGACGGTGTCCAGTTGCGCCTCGATAAAGCTGTCGCGGGTATGCACCTCGCGGCCCTGCATGAGCCTGCGCCAGCGATGGACGCGCTGCGTATCGCCCCAGAGGTGGCTTACGTGCATGGGAAAGGGGCGATCCACCACCTTGTTGTTGGTATTGCCGAGGATGCCACCCGAGGGGGCGATGAATTCGGGGTTGGCGGCAAAGGGCAGCATACCCTGCCAGCGGTTTTCCGGCAGCCAGCCACGCGCGGGCATGCGCCCTTCGCTCTCGTGGCGGGCGTCGCGGCGCGGCATGGCGCCGATCAGGCGCAAGGCGATGGTGTTCTGGTCCACAAGGGTGAGGTTCTGGGAGGGCGCGATATAGAGCCGGCTAAGGTCGATCGCCTCTTGTACCGTCTGCGCGCGCATCAGGCCGATGGCCGAGGACATGGTGGTATCCTCGGGGCTGAGCGCTGTCCAGGCGAGCGAGGCCACATGGCCCGCCGGGGTCACTTCGGCCAGATCATAATGGCTGCCGGGCAGGACGGGGCCGTTGTCTGTCCAGCGCAGGGTGAGGGTGACGGGATCGGCATCCTTGATCTCGATGATGGAGCGCGCGGTGCGGAACTCTTTCCAGCCGTCCGGCGTGCGGTACTCATCGGGATTGTCGGGGTTCACCTCTTCGATATAGAGGTCCTGATCGTCGAGATAGGACGAGGTGACGGCCCAGCCCAGCCGCGCGCTGCGCCCGGTCAGGATCGCGGGAATTCCGGGAATGGTGCCGCCGATCACGCCACCGGTTTTCAGGTCAAGCCGGGCGAGATACCAGATGTTCGGCGCGGAAAAGCCCAGGTGCGGGTCATTGGCGAGAAGTGTCCCGCCCGAGGCCGAGCGCGAGGGCGCAGCGGCAAAGGCATTCGAGGCCCCGGCGAAGGCGCGGTGTTTGAAGGGCGAGAGCGGATCGTCTGTTTCCGGTTCGCTCTGCGCGACGCGCGACCAGTCCGCACCGGGAAAGAGGGCGGCATATTCGGGCAGGGCGGCGATGCCGCTGCCGGGCGCAAGAGGCATGATGTCTGCCAGACGGTCCGGGTCTTCCAGCGCCAGGGCGGCGCGGGCAAAAAGCACCTCGTTTTCGAGATGCGAAGAAAGCTGAACCGCCATGAGCTTGACCAGCGCGATGGAGTCGGCGGGTTGCCATGGCGCGATGGGGGCGTTGAAAATGAACTGTTCCGGGGCACCGCGCCCCAGAGCCTCGCGGTTGATCTCGGTCAGGCGGGCGTTGACGCCATCGGCATAGGCCTTGAGGGCCGCCAAGGTATCGGCATCCTGCGCCGCGACCGACTGGCGCGCGAGCGTATAGAGGTCGAGCCGGCGCAGGGTGCTGTCGATCTTGACGGTGCGGGGGCCGAACACCTCTGAAAGCCGCCCCTGCACGGTGCGGCGCATCGTCATCATCTGCCAGAGGCGGTCCTGCGCGTGGGCATAGCCCAGCCCAAAGAAACTGTCGGCATCCGTCTGGCCCAGAATATGCGGCACATTGGCATTGTCGCGCACGATCTCGACCGGGGCGGAGATGCCCGAAACGGTCAGCGTCTTGTCATAGTCTGGCAGCGAGCGCGACAGCAGGAAATAGGTGCCGACCAGCGCCAGCAGCGCCAGCAGGATGGCACCGCCTGCCAACCTCAACAACCATTTCAAGACCCCTGACATGCCCCGGCACCGCCCTATTTTCCGCTTGCATCACCTGCCGGGGATAGTCAGAAAACCCCGGCAAGACAATGGCACACAGTATGGGAGAGGACGGGACAATGGCAAAACTGGCGTTTCTGGGGCTCGGGGTTATGGGCTATCCGATGGCGGGGCATCTGGCGGCAGCGGGACATGAGGTCTGTGTCTATAACCGCACGGCGGCCAAAGCCGAGGCATGGGCGGCCCAGCATGGCGGGCGGCACGCCGCGACCCCGCGCGAGGCCGCCGCAGGGGCCGAATTTGTGATGGCCTGCGTGGGCAATGACGACGATCTGCGCTCGGTCTGTCAGGGGGCAGATGGTGCCTTTGCCGGGATGGGGCCGGGGGCGGTCTTCGTGGACCACACCACTGTGTCGTCAAAGGTTACGGCCGAGCTTTACGCCGAGGCCAAGGCGGCGGGGCTGAATTTTGTCGACGCGCCGGTGTCGGGCGGTCAGGCGGGGGCCGAGAATGGCCAGCTTTCGATCATGTGCGGCGGTGATGAGGCGGCCTATGCGGCGGCCGAGCCGGTGATGCAGGTCTATGCCAAGCTCTGCCGCCGGATCGGCGAGAGCGGGGCCGGGCAGATGACCAAGATGTGCAATCAGATCGCGATTGCCGGTCTGGTGCAGGGGCTGGCCGAAGCGCTGCATTTCGCCGAGAAGGCGGGGCTCGACGGGCGCGCGGTGGTCGAGGTCATTTCTCAGGGTGCGGCCGGGTCGTGGCAGATGTCGAACCGCTATGAGACCATGCTGGACGACAAGTGGAACCACGGTTTTGCCGTCGACTGGATGCGCAAGGACCTGGGCATTTGCCTGAGCACCGCAGACGAGACCGGCGCGAGCCTGCCGGTGACGGCGCTGGTCGATCAGTTCTACAAGGATGTGCAGAAGATGGGCGGCGGGCGTTGGGATACGTCGAGCCTGTTCGCGCGCTTGCGCAAGCTGGGTTGAACAAACAGGGCGTCAGGCGATCTTTCGGTCGCCTGACAACCATTTGCGGGTGTCGATGACGTCGAAGATGAGCGAAAAGACATCGACCGCCAGCAGGATCAGGAGATAGGTCCGAAAGCCGTCGGCGATGTCTTGGGTCAAGAGCCACAGGATCAGCCCCAGCATCGGCGTCGAGAGTACCGCAAAGTGCGGGGCAGTTGCCGGTGGCGGGTGTTGATGGCAGTGTCATAACATGGAAGCATCGGGGCAAATCTATCAGCTGAAAGTTCGCCTTCTCGGTATCAGTCCGATGATCTGGC
>NZ_JALUXE010000031.1 GCF_027019125.1 Roseovarius sp.
GCAACCGTCGAATAAGTCGGGTGCCCTGACCTCTGCCAACATCGCAAGGAGAACTATCATGACGAGCGGCATTCAAGCCGGGCGGCGGGAAAGCTGTGCTTATCCTCTTGACGAATGGTCATCGGAGATTCTCGACACCCAGCCGATTGCAGCACTGCCCAACAGCCCTGCAGAGCTTCTGGGGCTCATCGACGTGCGCGGCGAGAGCATCGCCGTTACCGACCTCTCCGAGCTCCTGTCGCGTGGGCCGACCAGGGACACCTCAGAGACGCGCATTCTCATCCTGAGCCTCATGAGTGGCCAGCACGCCTCGACTGTCGGACTAAAGACCGAACGCGTGATCGAGGTGACGGAACTGGACGAGGGCGCGATCAAATCCCCCGCCGACGCAGGGATCACGGCATGGGATGAAAGCGTGCTGACCGGTATTGGCCGTCGCAACGGGGATTTCGTCTGCCTTCTCGATCTCGAAAAGCTCTTTGGTGACGGGGCGCGACGCAAGACGACCGAATTCGCATCTCAGCGTGCCAGCGAAACTTCGGAAGGGTTCGCCCTGACATGAGCCTGTCTCGCGCCCAATCCTATCACGATCACTTTGCAGAGGTGATTTCCCGCGAAACGGGGATCAAACTGCCCTCCGGCAAAAAGGTGATGATCGAGAGCCGCCTGCGCCGCCGGGTGCAGACCCTCGGCTTTAGCTCGATCGAGGACTATTACCGTCACCTGTTCGAGGACGGCGGCTTCGGCGCGGAACGCGATGATGTCATTGATCTCATCACCACCAACAAGACGGATTTTTTCCGCGAACCGGCCCATTTCCGGTTCTTGATGAATGACATGCTGCCCGAGATCCTCCATCGCAAGCAGCGCCTGAACAGGCCTGCTAGTCTCAAGTTCTGGAGTGCGGCCTGTTCGGACGGGTCCGAGGCCTTTACGACGGCAATGCTGCTGGAGGATGCCGTGCGCAACGGTGCAGAGTTTCAATACGCCATCCTGGGCACGGATATTTCCACCCGCATGGTCGATACCGCCAAGCGTGCGATCTACACGGCAGAGGCCCTTGATCCGGTCCCGTCTGCCCTGCGCACGCGGTATACCATGCAAGGGAAATCCGAAGATATGCGCGGGATGGCACGGATCGTGCCAGCCCTGAGAAGCAAGACAAACTTCAAGCATCTCAACCTGATGGATGAAAGCTACCCGGTGGATCAGGATGTGGACATCATCTTTCTGCGCAACGTGCTCATCTATTTCGAGCCCGAGGATCAGGCCAATGTCATCGCGCGCCTTGCCCGTCACCTGACGCCAAAGGGGTATCTGGTGGTTGGACATTCTGAATCCATGACCGTGAAGCAACCCAATCTCCGACAGCTTGCCACGGCTGTGTTTCAAAAAGAGTAGACCGCGATGCTCGACGCAGCCTCCAAATCTCAGATTTCCGTCTTGATCGTGGACGATTCCACCTCGGCGCGGGCCATGCTGATGCGCATTGTCGAGACCGATCCGAGCCTGAAACTGTTCGGAACGGCAGCGGATGCGTTTATTGCCGTGTCGAAAATGCAATCCGAACTGCCCGATGTGATGCTGCTCGACCTGGAGTTGCCGCGCATGTCGGGGCTCGAGTTTCTGCGCAAGATCATGGCGCAGCGCCCCATTCCGGTGGTGATCTGTTCCAGCCATGCCGAGGCCGGATCGGAACTTGCCCTGACGGCCCTTGCCTGTGGCGCGGTTGAAGTTGTCTCAAAGCCCGCACCCAGAACCGATGCCGATTTTCAGGAATCCGCCATTGCCATCTGTGATGCCATTCACGCCGCCGCCGAGTCCGGGCACAAAAGCGCGCGCAGGGTCGCCCCCACTCGTGAGACCGGCACCAAACTCTTGGCGGATGCCCTGATCCCGCCTGCACGACCCAAAACGATTGCCCAGACCACGCCCATCGTCTGTATCGGCGCCTCTACCGGCGGCACAGAGGCGATCCGCTCGGTTCTGGAGGAGCTGCCGGTGACATGCCCCCCCGTCGTCATCGTGCAGCATATGCCAGCGGGGTTCACGAACGCCTTCGCGCGTCGCCTGAACGGGTTGTGCCGGGTCAATGTCAAAGAGGCGGTTGATGGCGATCTGTGCAAGCCCGGTGAGGTTCTGATCGCACCCGGTAATTTTCACATGATGCTCGTCCGGCAGGGGCGCGGCTATGGCGTCAGGGTCATGGACGGTCCTTATATCTGCCGGCACCGTCCCTCGGTTGACATCCTGTTTCGCTCTGCCGCCCA
Organism: Roseovarius sp.; assembly: GCF_027019125.1. GTDB lineage: Bacteria > Pseudomonadota > Alphaproteobacteria > Rhodobacterales > Rhodobacteraceae > Roseovarius. The sequence goes on from NZ_JALUXE010000031.1 coordinate 2,271, forward strand.
GTCCGCAGGCCAGAATGCGCTCGGGATCATCCTCACAGGCATGGGCGACGATGGCGCACGCTGCTTGCGCGAAATGCGCGAGGCCGGGGCGACGACCCTTGCCCAGAACGAAGAGACCTGCGTTGTCTTTGGCATGCCGCGCGAGGCGATCCGCATGGGCGCTGCCACGCGCGTTGTGTCTCTCTCCGAGGTTCCGGGCGCAATCGCGGCCTTTGCCAATACCCATCAGCTCCGAGCGAGGTAGCCCCGATGCATCCTACCCTGCGACCCCTTATGTCCAACGCCTATATCGACAGTCTGAACAAGGCGACGGGCACGATCGAGGCCATCTTTCTGCGGGCCGGGCAGGGGCTTGGGACAAGCGTGGAAGACCTCATTGAACTGCGCGCGGTGCTTGCCCAGCTCAGCGTGGTTCTGGGCCCGGAAGAGACCCAGACGCTCCGGACGTTGTGCGTGAACTCTGTCGAGCACAGTGCAGACATCAGCAAGGATGTGCAGGCCTTCGTCCATATGGCCGAAACGCTGCGTGCCGGTATCCGTAAGATCCAGAGCAATGTCAGCCATCTGTCCGTGGTCATTCGCACCATGTCTGCCTCAGCCCCTATTTCACGCATACTGGGGAAATCTCTCACAAGGCAGGAAGCCAAGATCGACGAGTTCTCGATCGAGCTGGCCCGCATCGCAGCCTCCGCCGACGAGCAACTCAAATCTTTGCAAGCCCTTATCGAGATCATCGAAGTCGAGATGGCGGATCTTGATATGATCTCTTCCGACCTCTCCCGGGATATGACGGCTAGGGTCACGCCAGCCCTTGAGGGGCTCGAGGCGCAGATTCATGAAATTCAGCAGGATCGGGATCAATTGGCCGCTGGCAATGCGGTGATCGAGACCGGCATGCGGGACATTTTTGCCGAAATATCCGCCATCGTCGGTGAACTTCAGACGGGTGACTCTGTCCGGCAACGGCTGGAGCATGTCGAGGTGATAGCGCGCGCCTCTGCCGATGCCGCTCTTGCCCAAGAGCGCCCAGAGGCCAGCGATGGGCTGAGCCTTCTGGCAATCCGTCAGGCCGAGGCAAGTCGGGACGAAATCGCACGCGACGTCGCATCCGTTCTCAAACGGCTGGGGGGCATTCGTCGCAAGTCAGAACAAGTGCTCAGCGCAGCGGAACAGGTCTATCTTGACCCCAGTGACACCCAGAAAAAGCGGGTGTCGAGGATGATCGGACGCGCCGATCAGCTGTCGAGCGCGCTGCAATCCTGCCAGTTAAATCTGGATGCCCTGCACCGGATCGGCCGGATCACGCAAGAGCACATCGGGTCGATTCAGACCATCGCCGCGGACATGGGGTTGCTGGATCATCATATCCGGATGCTCGGTCTCAACACCTTCATCGTCTGTTGCAACATGGGATCAGAGGCGGGGGCGCTCCAGGAACTCTCGCGTCAGGTCCTGTCCTTGACCAAGATCTCCAACGAGATCTTTGACCAGATCGCCACGACAACATGCACGCTTGCCGCCACGAGCATGCCCGACATCTCGCGCGCGGATGACAAGATGTCTCGCGCCGTGGAGTTTGCGCAGGATATTTCGGACCGGTTGAACGCCACCGATCAGGCGGTCATTGCGGCCAAACAAGGCTGCGCCATCAAGGGGGACGCGCTCAAGATTGCGCTTCACGCCAGTCAGACTTCGCTGGCGTCGCTGGTCGGTGCCAAGGGCGATCTCGATGCTTTCATTTCGGGCTTCAAGGGCTTGGTTTCAAAAGAGAATGCGGGGCGGGAACAGTATGATGTGCTGCCCTCCGAACAGGATCGCCTCAGCCGCCTTTATGCGATTTACACGATGGACGCCGAGCGCCTGATCCACGACAGAATTTTCGTGGGCGCTGAGATGTCGCTTGCGCTGTCCGAGCCCCCCGTTCAGAGCGCCGGGGACGAGCTCGCGGATATATTCTTCTGAGGGCAACAGGTCGGGTGCCGCCTGAACAGGTGTAAGAGCGGGTTGCGCTCATTCGCATTTGCTCAGAACCGGCTGCCATTCTTCGCGAACCAAAACGCGCGCAAAGAACGCGCGTTTTCTCTTTAAATCATGCCGCTACGGTGCAAAGTTCACGCAGGCAGGTGGATCTTGAACCTGGCGCGAATGGCCGCATCTGTGATCGGGTCAAACCGCGCCGAGGCCCGTTCCGACAGGATTTTGAGCTTCTTTTCCGTGGCCTTGGCGATCAGGTCCGGCTTGCCCAACTCGTCCCATTCCTTGGGCGAAGAGCGGTTGGCGATGCAGGGATAGAGGTAATCGGTCTGCATCCGCCCCAGCGTTTGTTCCGCCCCGAGGTAGTGACCGGGGCCGCCGATGCAAGTGGCACGGATGACCTCTAGGCTGAGCGTGTCCTCGTCCACCTCGATGCCCCGTGTGCAGCGCAGCGCCTGACCGATCAGGTCATCCCCCAGGATCAGCGATTCAAGGCAGAAGCCCAGCAATGAGGCATGCATGCCCGCCGCCTCATAGACCATGTTCAGCCCCGAGAGACCCGCCATCACGTTCGACGTCGCCTGTTCCCAGCCTGCCTGCATGTCGGGAAGTTTCGCATCCGCAATGCCCGCGGCCGCCCCGCCGGGCAGGCCGTAATACTTGTGCATCTGTGCGCAGCCCGCGGTCAGCAGCGCCTGTTCGCCCGAGCCGCCCGACATCGCACCGGTCCGCAGGTCGCTGACGAACGGCCAGGTGCCGAAGATCGCGGGGAAACCCGGCTTGACCGCGTTGACATAAACGAGCCCCGCCAGGCACTCTGCCGTTGCCTGCACGATGGCCCCGGCGATGGGGGCAGGGGCCGTGGCCCCGGCCTGACCGGCCGACAGAAGCAGCACCGGCATGCCCGCGCGGATGCATTCCTCCATGACCAGACAGGATTCGGTGGCGAATTTCATCGGCGGCACGACAAAACAGTTGGAATTGCTGACAAAAGGCCGCTCGCGCCATTTGTCCTCACCGCCTGCGATGAGATGCAGCATTTCCATCGCATCGGCAACGAATCCCGGCTCGGTAAAGGAGGTGCCCACGTGTTTCGTGGTCCCCGCACAGCAGGCATAGAGCGTGTTGAGGTCCATCTCGCGATTGTCGACGATGTCGCGGCAGACCATCGGGCGCTGCACGAAATGGATGTTGTCGAGTTGATCCGCGATGCGGGCCGCGTCATGCAGATCCTGCACCGTGCTCTCGCGATAGCTGCGGGTGTGAACATCGACCACATGCACCGCCGCACCTGCCGTGCCGTAATGCACGCGATTGCCCTGCAAGATCATGTCGTGGCGCGGGTCCCGGCCAAAGAGCGTGATCGAGCGATTGGCCTTGGCGATGGTGTCCTCGATCAACGCGCGCGGAAAACGGATCCGCCCGTCAGAGCCGAGGATCGCGCCAGCCCCCGTCAGATAGGCCACGCCCGAAGGGGGCGCATCGGCAAGGCCGATCTGTTCCAGCGCATCGAGCACAGCCTGATGAATGCGGTCCATCTGCAATTGGGTCAGCGGGCGATAGGTGCCGCCCTCTTGCCCTGGATGCACAGGGCGCAGATTGGCAGCAAGCGGGTTGGAGCGGGCTTCACGGCGTGCAGCGCGTCCACCGGCGCGGCGCGTAATCGTCTCGGTCATGTCTTGGGGTTCCTGAAGGAATGAAACGGGTATGTTTGGCTGGGCTCAGGCCGCCAAAGGGCGCCCGCGCGCGGCACGGCCCCGCTCCGCACCGATGGTGCGGACAACGAGCGCGATCTTGCTGCGTGGGTGCATGATGTTCTCCGTCAGATGTGCAGAGAGCACCTGATTCTGCGGTATCTGTCTGTTCCAATTCCGACGCGCGTCGCAAATGCGACCTCGATCGTCGCGCTTGACGGGCGCAATGGCGGGGGATAGGACAAGCCATGAGCACCGCACCCTGCATTATCTGCTGCATTATCACCTGAGTTTTCTCAGGCGGGCCGGTCTTGTGTTTCCAAGCGATCACGAAGTTGCTAAGCCCGCCGCGGGACCGCGCGCGAGGACAAGATGACGACGATCAAGCTGCACAACACCCGAACCCGCCAGAAAGAGGATTTCGCGCCTCTCGATCCAGATAACGTGCGGATGTATGTCTGTGGGCCGACGGTCTATGACCGGGCGCATCTGGGCAATGCGCGCCCCGTGGTGGTGTTCGACGTGCTCTACCGGTTGCTGCGGCATGTCTATGGGACCGAGCACGTGACCTATGTGCGCAATTTCACCGATGTGGACGACAAGATCAACGCCCGCGCCGCCGAGTCGGGGCGCTCGATTGGGCAGATCACTGCGGAAACGACGCAATGGTTTCTCGACGACATGGCGGCCCTGGGGGCGCTGGAGCCCGACCACATGCCGCGCGCCACGCAGTACATCCCGCAGATGGTGGCGATGATCGAGGGCCTGATCGCCAAGGGTCATGCCTATGAGGCCGAAGGCCATGTGCTCTTTGCCGTCGATAGCTGGCGCGAGCATTACGGCAAGCTGTCGGGCCGCTCGGTCGATGACATGATCGCAGGCGCGCGGGTCGAGGTGGCACCTTACAAACGCAACCCGATGGATTTCGTGCTGTGGAAACCGTCGAGCGATGATCTGCCGGGGTGGGACTCGCCTTGGGGCAGGGGGCGGCCCGGCTGGCATATCGAATGCTCGGCCATGGCGCATGAGCTCTTGGGCGATAGCTTTGACATTCACGGCGGCGGCAACGACCTGATGTTCCCGCATCACGAGAACGAGATCGCGCAAAGCTGCTGCGCGCATCCCGAGGGGCAGTTCGCGCGCTACTGGCTGCACAACGAGATGCTGCAGGTCGAGGGCAAGAAGATGTCCAAATCCCTGGGTAATTTCTTTACCGTGCACGATCTCTTGGAGCAGGATATTGTGGGCGAGGTGATCCGGTTTGTGTTCCTGAGCACGCATTACCGGAAGCCGATGGACTGGACGGATAAGAAACGGGCGGATGCAGTCAGGACGATTACACAATGGCGAAAACTCAAAGAAGCCGGATTAAAGACTGACCTGAAAGACGATGAAGTCGTGAATCTGGTCGACAGCGAAGTGGTCGCGGCTCTTTCAGACGATTTGAACACGAGCTTGGCCATGACAAAGCTCAATGACCTGTTCACCAAGGCGAAGATGTCAGAAATCGACAGTCAACAGGTTCGCGCGTTCTTTGCGACTATCAAGTTTCTCGGGTTTGAGAACCTCGATACAGAACGGTCGAAAAGGCGAAAAGCTGTTCAGTCTGCATTCGATAGCAGCGGTTTGCTGGATGACGTTTGTCGCAGGATAGAAGACGCGCGCTTGAAGAAGGACTTCGAAACATCGGATCGTCTTCGGGACGGATTGGTCGCTGCCGGAGTGCTTGTGAACATCACCAAGGATGGCGTTACGAGAGAACTCGGGCCGGATTTCGACCCAGCCAAATTGGAGGCATTGAAATGATGCACTCTTTGCCACCACGTTTGTCTGCCGCCCGGGGGGCGGTCGGGCGCTGCGCGGCGGTGCCTGCGGCACCTTGTTTCCGCGCGGGGGCATAGCATGATCCGCGAGCGCCTCTACCTCTACGACACAACCCTGCGCGACGGGCAACAGACCCAAGGGGTCAGTTTCTCGACGCCCGAGAAAATCCAGATCGCCCATGCGCTCGACCGGCTGGGCGTCGATTACATCGAGGGCGGTTGGCCGGGGGCAAACCCCACCGATAGCGCCTTTTTCGGCGACGCCCCGAAAACGCGCGCGACGATGACCGCCTTCGGAATGACCAAACGCGCCGGCCGCTCGACCGAGAATGACGAGGTCTTGGCAGCGGTTCTGAACGCCGGAACCAAGGCCGTCTGTCTCGTGGGCAAGACCCATGATTTCCACGTCACAACCGCGCTTGGCCTCAGCCTTGAGGAAAATACCGACAGCATCGCCCGCTCCATCGCGCATCTGGTGGGACAGGGGCGCGAGGCGCTGTTCGATGCCGAGCATTTCTTTGACGGCTACATTGCCAATCCCGCCTATGCGCTCGGCTGCCTGCGCGCGGCGGTGGACGCGGGTGCGCGGTGGGTCGTGCTCTGCGATACCAATGGCGGCACCTTGCCCGCCGAGATCGGGCGCATCGTGTCAGAGGTGATCGCGTCAGGTATTCCCGGCGACCGGCTTGGCATCCACACCCATGACGACACCGGCAATGCGGTGGCGGGCAGCCTTGCCGCGGTGGATGCGGGCGTGCGCCAGATTCAGGGCACGCTCAATGGGTTGGGCGAGCGCTGTGGCAATGCCAATCTGACCACGCTCATCCCGACCCTGCTGCTCAAGGAACCCTATGCCAGCCGCTATGAGACCGGCATCACGCAGGACGGCCTGCGGTCTCTCACCGCGATCAGCCGCCAGTTGGACGAGATCCTCAACCGCGTGCCGCTGCGGCAGGCGGCCTATGTAGGCGCCTCCGCCTTTGCCCACAAGGCGGGGCTGCACGCCAGCGCCATCCTCAAGGACCCAAGCACCTACGAGCATATCGACCCTGCGGCGGTCGGCAATGCGCGGATCATCCCGATGTCAAATCAGGCGGGGCAATCGAACCTGCGCCAGCGTCTGACCGAGGCGGGGATCGTGGTCGAACCGGGCGATCCGGCACTGGCGCGCCTGCTCGAGACGATCAAGGCGCGCGAGGAAGAGGGCTATACCTATGACAGCGCGCAGGCGAGTTTCGAAATCCTCGCGCGCAAGGAACTGGGGCAGATGCCCGAATTCTTCGAGGTCAAGCGCTACAAGGTCACGGTCGAGCGCCGCAAGAACAAGTATGACCGTATGGTCAGCCTCTCGGAGGCGGTGGTCGTGGTCAAGGTCGATGGCGACAAGAAGCTGTCGGTGAGTGAATCGATGGACGATCACGGCTGCGACCGGGGGCCGGTCAATGCGCTGGCCAAGGCGCTGGCCAAGGATCTGGGCCGCTATCAGGACCAGATCGACGATATGCGGCTGGTGGATTTCAAGGTGCGCATCACCCAGGGCGGCACCGAGGCCGCCACACGGGTCATCATCGACAGCGAAGACGGGCAGGGGCGGCGCTGGTCCACGGTGGGGGTCAGCCCCAATATCGTGGATGCCAGTTTCGAGGCGCTGCTCGATGCGATCAACTGGAAGCTCCTGCGCGGGCAGGGGGCGGCGTGAGCCAAGGCTTCGATGCTGACCTGACCGCCTGCGCCGATCTGGTGCGCCGGGCCGATCCAGACCGCTTTCTGGCGGCGATGGCGGCCCCGGTTGCCGCGCGTGCCGTGCTCTTTCCGGTCTATGCCTTCAATGTCGAGGTGGCGCGCGCGCCTTGGGTCACCCAAGAGCCGATGATCGCCGAGATGCGCCTGCAATGGTGGGCCGATGCGTTGGAGGAAATCGCGGCCGGTGGGCTCGTGCGGCGGCATGAGGTGGTGACACCCCTGGCGCATGTGCTGGACGCGCCCGGTGCCGCGCTGCTGGCGGATCTGGTCGAGGCGCGGCGATGGGACATCGCGCGCGAGCCTTTTGCAGATGCGGCTGAGTTCACTCGCTATATCGAGACCACGTCCGGCAATCTCTTGCAGGCGGCGGCGCGTGCGCTGGGCCCAGCCGAGGCTGAGGTGGTGCGTGATGCGGGGTATGCGCTGGGTCTTGCCAATTGGTTCCGTGCCATTCCCGCGCTCGAGGCGGCGGGGCGCAGGCCCCTGGTCGATGGTCGGCCCGACGCCGTGCAGGCCTTGGCCAGGGATGGGTTGGCGCGGCTGCGCCGTGCGCGCGCCGCGCGCGCGCAGGTGTCTCGCGCGGCAGGGGGGGCGCTTTTGCCGCTCTGGATCGCGGGTCCGGTGCTGCGCCGCGCGGAACGCGACCCGCGTGCGGTGGCCGAGGGGCGGCTTGGAATTGCACCCGTGCGCGCGCAACTCAGCCTGCTCACGCGTGGCCTATCGGGCCGCTGGTAAGCGGATCAGCCGATCAGGCTGCGCACCTGTGAGAGGATTGCGCCAATCGACGGGCTTTCGCGATTGGCGCGGGTCATGACCAAAAGGCCCACCATCAGCCCTTGCAGAACCTTGGCCGTCTCGGAGATTTCCGCAGGGCTGCGAACGCGGTCTTCGCATTGCGCGAGGCAATCGGCAAAGAAGGCTTCGACTTCGCCCATGCTCTGCTCGATGACGTGCGCAATCTCATCGTCATGCGGCGCAAGTTCCATCGCGGAATTGACCATCAGGCAGCCGCCCGGCATGGTCGTGTCGCCTTGGGCAATGGCGTCAAAGGTCGCGATGATCGCATCCTTTGGTTCTCGATCCTTGCGTAACTGCGTGAGAAATCCGACGCGGTAGCTTTGATCGTAATGCTGTAATGCCCTCAAGAACAGCTCTCGCTTGTTGCCGAACCCGGCATAAAGGCTGCCGCGATTCAGGCCCGTGACCTCAACCAGATCGGCCATCGAGGTGCCTTGATAGCCCTTCTCCCAGAAAGCACGCATCGCGGCCTCCAGAACTTCGGCTTCAGCATAGGATTTTTCCCAAGGCATCACTGTGTCATTTCGAGCGAAAGGGTAGAGGCAAACAACGTTAACGCGCCAAAGCAGACTCTAGAACTTCCCCGACACCTTGCACAAGGGTGAGTAATGGGCCCTTGCCCAAGGTGCCGGGTACTTCCGTAGCGTCCCGCATTGCCTCGCGGGGCGACACCTGTTCGTGAGTGATGGCGCAGATCGCCTGACGCGACTAAAATCGCTTTTGAACGATCGGTCAAATAACATTTTGGTGCGGGGCTTGTGACAAGCTCAAGGGTTGTGTCCGCTCGGCACCGACAATCCCGGCGTGCCTGCCTCTTCGGGGTGGGTGGCCAGATAGCGCGCCTTGATGGTTTGCGATGTGCCCCGGCTGTCATCATGGCTCCAGCCCGGCGGCATGACGCAATAGTTCAGCCGCTCGCGCCAGGTCAGCCCCGGTTGCGTCACATCGCGCCAGATGCCGATCCATTCGTGAAAGGCCACGCGCAGCGGGTTGAACGTACCAAGATTGTGGACAAGGCCGTAATCCACCTTTTCGCACTCCAGTTCCGGCACGAAGGTGCCAAACATCTTGTCCCAGATGATAAACACCCCGGCATAGTTGCAATCGAGATAGCGCGGGTTGCGCCCATGATGCACCCGGTGATGCGAGGGCGTGTTCATCACCGCTTCGACCCAGCGGGGCAGGCGGCCAATCGCCTCGGTATGAATCCAGAACTGATAGATAAGGTTGAGCCCCCCCACGAAAAGCACCATGGCAGGGTGAAATCCCAAGAGGATCAGCGGCGCGCGCACCACCATCATGAAGGTAAAGGTGCCCGTCCATGTCTGGCGCAGCGCTGTCGTCAGGTTGTAATGCTGCGATGAGTGGTGATTGACGTGGCTCGCCCAGACCCAGCGGACGCGATGGCCGAACCGATGCACCCAGTAGTATCGCAGGTCATCGAGCACGAAGCAGAGCGCGATCACCCAGACCGAATGCCCCAGATCAAGCGGCGTGATCTCCCACAGCACCATGAAAAAGCCGTAGGCGACAAAGCCCAGCACAATGCTTTCTGCCACGTTGCCCGCCCCCATCAGCAGCGAGGTCAGCGCGTCGCGGGTCTCATACCGCCCGCCGCGCCCCTTGATCACGATCCACAACAGCTCTGCGAGAATGGCGGCGATAAAGAGCGGCACCGCCCAGTTGACGACATCGGGATAGATCGGCGTATCACTCATACGCGGGCCTCCAATAGGGCGCACCAGCTCGTCGCTTCTTCGGGCGAGAGCGTCAGCCGGATGCGCGGAGCGGTATAGTCAGGCAGATCGAGCGTGAGACCGCCTTTGCGCTGCCTGACCCGGGCGCCATCCAGGTAACGGGCGGTGGTATCGGCCCCCATTGGCCAGACCACGCCGCGCCCCCGTGCGGTCTCGATCAGGGCGGCGCTGTGATCGTGACAGAGAATGACGCGAATGGGGGAGTCCTCAGGAAATTCGCGCAGCCATGCCGCCCGCGCCGCCGCCGTATCCGCCAGAACCGCCCGGCGCGAGAGGCCCAGGACATGCAAAAGCAGCGCGATGCCCGCGATGCCCAGAATGACCATCGGCAACAGAATGCTCAGCGGCATTGCTCCTCTCCCTCGATGGCTATCTAGGCCAAGCCGGGGGCGTTTTGTCAAAGGCAGCGTTACGTCACGGGCGCGCGACGCCGTCCCTCGCGCCAGAGAAGCAACCCGGCCCCGCAGAGGATCACCGCGGCGCCGGTGATCGAGGTGATGTCTGGCCAAATCCCGAAGACCAGCCCGTCGTAGAGCCCGGCAAAGATCAGCGCGGTGTAAAAGAACGGTGCCACATAGCTGGCATCGCCCCGCGCAATGGCATTTATGAACGCCGTCTGCGCAAGCGCCATCAGGCAGCCGAGCGCGGCAAGGGCCGCCCATTGGGCCGGGGTGGGGGCGGCCCAGACCCAGATCACCGCCAGCGTCGCGATGCCGAGGCCGATGGCATTGTTCACAAGCAGGATTTGCCAGGGGCTTTCGCGGCCCGAGAGCCGTTTGATGAAAATGAGCTCCGCTCCAAGGCAAAGTGCCGCGCCGAAAGCAAGCAACGCGCCGGTTTCTACCACGCCAGCGCCCGGGCGCATCAGGATCGCGGCCCCGGTCAGCGCAATGCCCGCCGCTGCCCACCGCACCGGCCCCACACGCTCGCCCAAGAGCGGGATGGCGAGAATCATCCCGAGAACCGGATTGAGAAAACTGATCGCAGTCGCGTCCGACAACGGGATATATGCGGCGGCCGCGAACATGAGCGTGACCCCGCCCCAGCCAAGGCCAGAGCGTTTGGCGTGGGTGCGCAGGTCCGGCCGCGTAAAGCGTGGCCGCACCAGGCCGACCATCACGGATACCGCAAGCAGCGCGAAAAGAAACCGCCCATGGCTGATTTGCAGCGGATTCAGGGCGGGTCCGATGGTGTCGGTCCCAAGCATCTTGGCCAAGAGCGTGGTGCCCGCCAGCAAAGCGGCGGCAAGCACGGTCAGCAGGGCGGCAAGACCCGGATTGGAGGCGCGGGGTACGAACATCGCCGCAGCTTTGCCCTCAGACCGCAACCGCCGCAAGGCGCAAGTTCGGCAGGTGGGATCAATTATTTTTTCATCCCTGACAACAAAAACGACAGGATGTCGTCGTTTGCCAATCACGCGTTCCGCATCCGTGGTCACTCTTGCGAAAAATCGGAACGACTCCATGCACCAACGCCGCATACCCGAATGGCTCCGCCATGCGCCCACCCCCTCGGTTCGCGGTTTTGCCGCTTTGGCGGGCACCGAGGCCATGGCGCGCGGCATCCTGATTTCGGTGATGCCGCTCGAGATGTATCGCGCGCTCCGCGATGCGGCGCTCGTGTCCGAGATCTATTTCATGGTGGGGCTGCTCTCGTTGGCAACGGGCCTCATGGTGCCCTTTGTCTCGCGCTTCATGCCGCGCCGCTGGATCTATGTGACCGGCTGCGCGATGTTCGCGGGCGGGGCCGCCATGGGGGCGCAGGGCGGGGCGCTGGGCATGATCGCGGCGCTGGCGCTGATTACGGCGGCCACGGTCACGGTCTTTGTCTGCTTCAACGCCTATGTGCTCGATTTCATTGCCAAGTCGGATCTGGGCCGCTGCGAGACCTCGCGCATGTTCTATAGCGCGCTGGGCTGGACGGTGGGGCCCTTCCTTGGCGTCACGCTCTTGGGGCTATGGCGGCCCTTGCCGTTTCTCATCGCGGGGCTGGCGGCGCTGAGCATGATGGCGCTTTTTCTCTACATGCGGCTTGGCAATGGCAAGCTGATCACGCGCGCGCGCCGCCCGGCCCCCAATCCGCTGGCATGGATGCCCCGGTTCTTTGCACAGCCCCGGTTGGTGGCGGGGTGGATCTTCGCGGTCATTCGCTCCTGCGGCTGGTGGGCCTATGTGGTCTATTTGCCGATCTTCGCGGTCCAGCAGGGCTTGGGTGAAGACTTGGGCGGCATGTTGCTCTCGGCCTCGAACGGCATGCTCTTTCTGACGCCCCTCATGCTGCGCTGGATGCAGCGCCGCTCCATCCGCCACGCGGTGCGGGCGGGCTTTCTTGTGTCCGGGCTGCTCTTCCTCTTTGCTGCGGCCTTCAGCAGCCTGCCATGGCTGACGGTTGCCAGTCTCGCTGTGGCGTCGGTCTTTCTGGTGCTGCTCGATGTGTCGGCGGGTCTGCCCTTTCTCATGGCTGTCAAACCGTCGGAACGCACCGAGATGTCGGCGATCTACGCCAGTTTCCGCGATGTCTCGGGCATCCTCACGCCGGGGGCGGCATGGCTCGTGCTTCTGGTGGCGCCGTTGCCGGGGATTTTCGCGGTCACGGGGCTGGGTCTGATGGGGTGCTGGCATCTGGCGCGGCGGTTGCATCCGCGCCTCGGGGCCGCGCGCGTGGCGATGGAGCCGGGGGGACATCTAGACATTTCTCTTCCCATGCCGCGCAAAACTGGCTAGAGCGTCTCCATGATCACACGGACCAAACATACCGCTCTGCGACGTCGACGCGCCCGCGTCTGACGACCCGTTCCGTTTTGATCCCTGCGCGTTGCCGCGCTTGAGCCCTAAATCCTCCAAATGATTGACTTGGCTCTGCCCTTGCGGCACTCAATGGGCCTGTTTGATAAGGAAACCGCCATGATCCCTTCGATCCTGCCAACCTATAACCGCGCGCCGCTCTCTTTCGTCAAAGGCGAAGGGACCTGGTTGATCGAGGCGGACGGGCGACGCTTTCTCGATCTGGGCGCGGGCATTGCCGTCAACGCGCTGGGCCATGCGCACCCCAAGCTGGTGGCGGCGCTGACCGAACAGGCCGGGGCGCTCTGGCATACCTCGAACCTCTACCAGATCCCGAAACAACAGGAGCTCGCCGACCGGTTGGTGGCGGCGAGTTTTGCCGACACGGTCTTTTTCACCAATTCCGGCACCGAAGCCTGTGAACTGGCGGTCAAGATGGCGCGCAAGCACTTCTACGATGCAGGCCAGCCCGACCGCACGGACATCATCACCTTCGAGGGGGCCTTTCACGGCCGGTCCTCGGCGGGGATTGCCGCCGCCGGATCGGAAAAGATGACCAAGGGCTTTGGCCCGCTCCTGCCCGGTTTCAAACATGTCGCCTGGGGCGATCACGAGGGGCTGCACGCGGCAATCGACGAGCATACCGCCGCCATCCTGATCGAGCCGGTGCAGGGCGAGGGCGGTATCCGTCCGCTGCCGGATCAATGCCTCAAGGGGCTGCGCGCCCTCTGTGACGAAAAGGGTCTCTTGCTCATCCTCGACGAGGTGCAATGTGGCGTGGGGCGCACGGGGCGTCTCTTTGCCCATGAATGGGCGGGGGTGACACCTGACATCATGATGGTCGCCAAGGGCATCGGCGGCGGCTTTCCTCTCGGCGCGGTGCTGGCGACAGAGCATGCCGCCTCCGGCATGACGGCGGGCACCCATGGTTCGACCTATGGGGGCAACCCTCTGGGCTGTGCCGTGGGCTGCGCGGTGATGTCCGAAGTCGCCACGCCCGAGTTTCTGGCCGAGGTGAACCGCAAGGCCGCGCTCATGCGCCAACGGCTCGAAGGGCTGGTGGCGGCGCATCCGGCCGTGTTCGAGGGGGTGCGCGGCCTGGGCCTCATGCTGGGGCTCAAGTGCAAGCTGCCTAATACCGAGGTGGTGCAGGCCGGTTACGCAGCCCTTGTCGCCACGGTTCCGGCGGCTGACAATGTGGTGCGCCTGCTGCCGCCACTTACCATAACCGACGAAGAAATCACGGAGGCCGTGACACGCCTTGATGCGGCGGCAACGGCGCTGGAAACGGCCTGATTTCATCGTTCCCGAAATACTCCGGGGGTGTGGGGGCTGGCCCCCACGGACCCTCTCATCGAAAAGCGATACGACCATGACCCATTTCCTCGATATCCACAAAACCTCTGAAACCGACCTTCGGGCGATCATTGATCAGGCCCGCCTCATGAAAGAGGCACGGCAGGGCCGTCCGCGCGGCACGCCCGATGACGAACAGCCGCTGGCCGGTCGCATGGTTGCGCTCATCTTCGAAAAACCCTCGACCCGCACCCGCGTCTCGTTTGACATGGGCGTCCGGCAGATGGGCGGGCAGAGCATGGTGCTGTCAGGCGCCGACATGCAGTTGGGCCATGGCGAGACCATCGCCGACACCGCCCGCGTCATGAGCCGCTATGTCGATCTCATCATGATCCGCACCTTTGACGAATCCGTCCTGCTGGAAATGGCGGAACATGCCGATGTGCCGGTGATCAACGGTCTCACCGACCGCACCCACCCCTGTCAGATCATGGCCGACATCCTGACCTACGAAGAACATCGCGGCCCGATCAAGGGCAAGAAGGTCGTGTGGTCGGGGGATGGCAACAATGTCTGTGCGTCCTTCCTGCATGCCGCCGGGCAATTCGGATTCGACCTGACGTTTACCGGCCCGATGCAGCTTGACCCGGAGCCCGAGTTCATCGGCCTTGCGCGCAAGGCGGGCAGCACGATCACCATCGAACGCGATCCGTTCAAGGCGGTGGACGGGGCCGATCTCGTCGTCACCGATACCTGGGTCAGCATGCATGACAGCCAATCCACCAAGGAGCGGCGGCACAACATGCTGCGGCCCTATCAGGTCAATGACAAGCTGATGGCGGCGGCCAAACCCGATGCGCTCTTCATGCATTGCCTGCCTGCGCATCGCGGCGAAGAAGTGACTTCCGAGGTGATGGATGGCCCGCAATCGGTCATTTTCGACGAGGCAGAGAACCGTTTGCACGCGCAAAAGGCCGTGATGCGCTGGTGTCTCGGCGTCTGACGGCAACACATCTGGACGCAGCGCGCTTGCAAACCCTTAGCCAAAGCGCTTAGCCTGATCCAAGGCTGTTAGCGATAGCAGGGAGGGGCAAGTGGCGCAGATTGGTATCTATGGGCTGGGCACCATGGGCAGCGCCTTGGCGCTGAACATCGCCGAACATGGCTTTGACGTGGCGGTGACCAATCGCGAGGCGGACTGGATCGCGCCCTTTCTCGACGAGGCGGGCGATCTGGCGTCGCGGCTGCACCCCCACGAACGGTTGGAGGATTTCGTCGCGGCGCTGAAAGCGCCCCGGATCATCCTCTTCATGATCCCCTCTGGCGCGCCGATGGACGCCATGCTGGCGCAGATCACGCCGCTGCTCAGCCCCGGTGATACGGTGATCGACGGGGGAAATGCCGATTTTCACGATACCCGCCGCCGCGCAGAGGACCTTGCGAAACGCGATCTGCATTTCGTGGGTCTGGGGGTGTCTGGCGGCGAGGCGGGGGCGCGTCACGGCCCCTCGATGATGATGGGGGGCAGCGATCATAGCTGGGCGCAGCTGCACCCGATCCTGACCGCCATTGCCGCCCGCCATGACGGCGTGCCCTGCGTCGCGCATCTGGGACCGGACGGGGCGGGGCATTTCGTCAAGACGGTGCACAATGGCATCGAATATGCCGATATGCAGGTCATCGCCGAAATCTACAGCCTATTGCGCAATGGCGCGGCCCTGCCACCCTCCGAGATTGGCGCGCTCTTCGCCACTTGGGACAGGGGGCCGCTCAAATCCTATCTGGTCGAGATCACGGCCCGGCTCTTGACCTATACCGATCCCGAGACCGGCCATCCGATGGTCGATGTGATCAAGGATGCGGCGGGGCAAAAGGGCACCGGGCGCTGGACCGTGATCGAGGCGCTGCGTCTGGGGCAATCGGCCAGCATGATCGAGGCGGCGGTGGGCGCGCGGGGCTGGTCCTCGGAAAAGGCCGCGCGGCAGCGCGCCGAGGCGATCCTTGGCGGGGCGGTGGGGGTATTTGACGACGCCCCCGAGGTTCTGGCCGAGGCGTTTCTGGCCGCGCGCCTGCTGGCCTATGCGCAGGGGTTTCGCATTCTGGCCGCGGCGTCCGAGGAATATGCCTGGGCGCTGGATCTCGCGACCATCGCCCGTATCTGGCGGGCGGGGTGCATCATTCGCTCTGCCCTGCTGGATGACATCGCGGCGGCCTTCGATCAGGACCTGCCGCATGGCGAATTGATCCTTTCCCCGGAAATCGCGCAGACGCTGGCGCGCTGCATCCCCGCGTTGCGACAGGTGGTGTGCAGCGCGGTGCATGGCGGGCACCCGGTGCCGGCGCTTTCGGCCGGGCTGGCGTGGTATGACAGCATGCGTTTGGGCCATGGCAGCGCCAATATCATTCAGGCACAGCGTGATATGTTCGGGCGTCACGGGTTCGAACGCTTGGGGCGTGCGGGGCTGCATCATGGGCCTTGGTGGGACTGAGGCGGCGCAGAGTTTCGGAGAGTTGGAGCAGGACAAGGATGGATCAGGGATCGGACTGGCCCCAGGGCTATGGCCGCCGCGTGTTGGCGTCGGTGGACAGCACCAATGCCGAGGCGGCACGCATCGCGCCGCATCTGGCGGGGCCGGAATGGATATTGGCGCATCAGCAGACGGCGGCGCGCGGACGGCGGGGGCGGGCCTGGGCCAATCCGGCGGGCAATTTCGCGGCCACCCTCGTGATGCGCCCGACCGAGAGCCCGGACCGCGTGGCGCTGCGCTCTTTCGTGGCGTCGCTGGCGCTCTTTGATGCGCTGGTCGCGGCAACGGGCCGGGCCGAGGTCTTTGCCCTCAAATGGCCCAACGACGTGCTTCTGAACGGCGGCAAGCTGGCGGGGATTTTGCTCGAGAGTGCCGGGGCAGGCGGCAGCCTCAGTCATTTTGCCATCGGCATCGGGGTGAACCTCTCGCGCGCGCCCGAGGTGTCGGAGGTAGAGCAAGGCGCGCTGCGCCCCGTTTCGCTCTTGTCCGAAACGGGCATCGCGATAGACCCCGAGGCATTTCTGGATCTTCTGGCCCCGGCCTATGCACGGGCAGAGGCGCAGTTCGTGACCTACGGTTTTGCCCCCATCCGCGCCGCGTGGCTGGCGCGGGCGGCACGGCTGGGCGAGGTCATCACCGCGCGCACGACGCGCGAGGTGTACGAGGGCCGGTTCGAGACGGTGGACGAGGCGGGCAATCTTGTTCTATTGACCGCCCAGGGGCGACAGGCGATTGCCGCCGCCGAGGTGTTCTTTTGACCATACGGGACCGGGCGCATGCTTTTGGCGATTGACTGCGGCAATACCAACACGGTGTTTTCCATCTGGGACGGGCAGAAATTCCTCTGCACCCTGCGCACCGCCACGGACCATCAACGCACCGCTGATCAGTATTTCGTCTGGTTCAAGACCCTGCTGCATCACCATGGCATCAAGGCCGATATCACCGGGGTGATCATCTCTTCGACCGTGCCGCGCGTGGTGTTCAATCTGCGGGTCTTTTCGGACCGCTATTTCAACTGCCGCCCGCTGGTGGTGGGCAAGCCCGAGTGCCGCCTGCCGGTCGATGTGCGGGTGGATGCGGGCACGCAGGTCGGCCCTGACCGGCTGGTCAACACGGTGGCGGGGTTTGATCTCTACGGCGGCGACCTCATCGTGGTCGATTTCGGTACCGCCACCACCTTTGACGTGGTCGCGAGCGATGGCGCCTATATCGGCGGGGTGATCGCACCGGGGGTGAATCTTTCGCTGCAGGCTCTACATGAAGCGGCAGCAGCCCTGCCGCATATCGACGTGACAAAACCCGAGCGGGTGATCGGCACGAATACCGTCGATTGCATGCAGTCGGGCGTATTCTGGGGTTATGTCGGGCTGATCAATGGGCTATGTGACCGGATAAAGGCCGAGCGTGGCCGCACCATGAAGGTGATCGCAACGGGTGGGCTGGCACCTCTCTTCCAGCAGGGAACGGACATGTTCGACGTGTTCGAAGACAATCTGACAATGCACGGCCTGACCGTGATTGACGCGTATAACAAGGAGGGCTGACGCCCCATGAGCAGCGACCGACTTATCTACCTGCCCCTTGGTGGGGCGGGCGAAATTGGCATGAACGCCTATGTCTATGGCTATGGCAAACCCGGCAAGGAACGTCTGATCCTCGTCGATCTGGGCGTGACCTTTCCCGATATGGACGGCACGCCGGGGGTTGATCTGATCCTGCCCGACATCTCCTGGCTCGAGGACCGCAAGGGGCAGTTGGAGGCGATCTTCATCACCCACGCCCACGAGGATCACGTCGGTGCCGTGGCGCATTACTACGCGCGGCTTGGCGCGCCGATCCACGCGCGCGCCTTTACCGCCAACATCGCCCGCCGCAAGATGCAAGAGCATGGCAATCCCGAAAAAGCGGTTCACACCGTCTCGCCATGGCCCAACACCGTCAAGGCGGGGCCCTTCACCGTGGGCTTCGTGCCGATCTCGCATTCCATCCCCGAAAGCTCCGGTCTGGTGATCGACAGCGCCGGCGGACGGATCGTGCATACCGGCGATTTCAAGATCGACGTCAACCCGGTGGTGGGCGAACCGTTCGATCATGATCTCTGGGCCAGCCTGTCCGAGCCGGGCGTCAAGGCGCTGGTCTGCGACTCCACCAATGTTTTCAGCCATCACGAAGGCCGCTCCGAGAGCAGCGTGGGCGGGCCGATCACCGATCTGGTCGTGGCCTCCAAGGGGCTCTTTGTCTGCACCACCTTTGCCAGCAACGTCGCCCGCGTGAAATCGCTGGCAGAGGCGGGGGTAAAGGCGGGGCGCTCGGTCTGCCTGATGGGCCGCGCCATGCAGCGCATGGTCGAGGCGGCGCAGGAAACCGGCGTGCTTGCGGGCTTTCCCCAGACGATCAGCCCCGAAGAGGCCGGCAACATCCCGCGCGAGAACCTGATGCTGATCGTCACCGGCTCTCAGGGCGAACGGCGCGCCGCCAGTGCGCAACTGGCCAATGGCAAATACAACGGCATCACCCTCAAGGATGGCGATACGTTTCTCTTTTCCTCCAAGACCATTCCGGGCAATGAACGTGGCGTGATCCGCATCATCAACCAGTTCTCGGAAATGGGCGTCGATGTGATCGAGGGCGATGATCGCTATCACGTCTCGGGCCATGCCAACCGGCCCGATCTCGACCAGATGCACAAGCTGATCAAGCCGCAGATGGTGATCCCGATGCACGGCGAGCACCGGCACCTGCGCGAGCATGTCAAGCTGGCCAATGCCAACCGGCTCAAGGGTGTGCTGGCGGTCAACGGCATGATGATCGACCTCAGCGGCAATGCGCCCAAGGTGGTCGAATATGTCGAGACAGGCCGCACCTATCTGGATGGGTCGGTGCAGGTGGGCGCGATGGATGGCGTGGTGCGCGACCGGATCCGCATGGCGCTGAACGGGCATGTCATGGTCAATGTCATTCTGGACGAAGACGACGAGCCCCTGGGCGACCCTTGGGTCGAGGTCATGGGCCTTGCGGATACCGGGCGCTCCAACGCGCCCCTGGTCGATGTGCTGGAAGAAGACCTGTCGCAGTTCATGGGCCGGGCCGGGGCCAAGACCCTGACCGACGATGACAAGCTGGAAGAGGGGCTGCGTCGCGTCGCGCGGCAGAGCACGCAGACCGAAATCGGCAAGCGGCCCGAGGTGACGGTGGTCATCAGCCGCCTGACCGCCTGAGCGGGGGCGGGGCCATGCGCATCGCCTATGTCGTGGCAGAGGGGCGCGGGGAAACCGATCTCTTGCTGCATGACGTGGCGCGCGCGGCGCGGGCGCGGGGCCTGCGCCTCTGTGGCACGGTGCAGGTCAACACCAATTGCGGAGCGGACCGGCCCTGCGACATGGATGTCGAGGTGCTGCCCGACGGGCCGGTGATCCGCATCTCGCAAAGCCTTGGGCCGGGCGCGCGCGGCTGTCGGCTGGATCCATCGGCGCTTGAACTTGCAGTGGCCGCCGCCGAGGCCCGGCTGGCGGAAGGCTGCGATCTTGTGATCATCAACAAATTCGGCAAGCACGAGGCCGAGGGGCGTGGCTTTCGCACGCTGATCGCCGAGGCGCTCAGTCGCGATGTGCCGGTTCTGGTGGGGGCCAACCGGCTCAACGCTCCGCATCTTCTGGCCTTCTCCGACGGGATGGCAGAGGCGCTCAGCCCGGATTTTACTCAGATCCTCGATTGGCTCGATCACGCGGTGCCCGCCGCGCACCCGTGACCCAGAACACAATTGACCGGACAGGGGGCATCTGTCATGCAGCAGGTTCAGTGAAGATGAGGCAAGAACGATGAAGGTCATCATCTGCGGTGCCGGTCAGGTGGGCTGGCAGATCGCGCGGCATCTGTCCGGAGAGCGCAACGACGTCACGGTCGTGGACAACAATCCCGATCTGGTGCGTCGCGCCACTGATACGCTCGACGTGCAGGGCATCACCGGCTTTGCCTCTTATCCCGATGTGCTGGACAGGGCAGGGGCGCGGGACGCCGACATGATCATCGCCGCGACCTATTCGGACGAGGTCAACATGGTCACATGCCAGGTGGCCCATTCGGTGTTCGGCATCAGCCGCAAGATCGCCCGCCTGCGCAGCCAGTCCTATCTCGATGCCATCTATTCAGACCTTTACCGCCGCGATCACATGCCCATCGACGTGGTGATCAGCCCCGAGCGCGAGGTGGCGCAAGCGGCGCTGCAACGGCTTGCCTCGCCCGCGGCCTTCGATACCGAGCTTTTCATGGGCGGGCAGGCGCAGCTCATGGGCATCCGGCTGGAAGACGATTGCCCGGTGCTCAACACGCCCCTGCGGCAGCTCAGCGATCTTTTCTCGACGTTGCGGGTTGTGGTGCTGGCAGTGCGGCGCGAGGGGCGATTGTTTGCGCCGGAAGCGGGGGATCAGCTCTTTGCCGGGGACGAATGTTACCTCTTCGCCCCCATCGAGGATGTGCCTCGGACGCTCGAAGTGTTTGGCAAGTCGCAAAAGAAACAAGAGCGCGTGGTCATCATCGGCGGCGGCAATATCGGCCTTGCGGTGGCGCAGGCGCTGGAAACACGCCCCGGTGGCCGCATTCGCAGCAAGGTTATCGAAAAGAACCGTGCGCAGGCCGAGCGTGCCGCGGACGCTCTGGAACGCACGATCGTTCTGAACGGCGACGGGCTCAATGCGGCGCTGCTGGCAGAGGCGGGGATTGCCCGCGCCGATGCGGTGCTGGTTGTGACCGACGATGACAAAACCAACATGCTGGCCGCTGTGCGCGCCAAATCCGAGGGCTGCCCCTTTGCCGTGGCGCTGATCAACGATCCGACGATGGTGCCGCTGCTCGAACCCTTGGGGATTGACGCCTATATCAATCCGCGTGCCACCACGGTCAGCTCGATCCTGCGCCACATCCGTCACGGCAAGGTGCGCGGTGTCTATTCCATCGGGGATGCCGAAGGCGAAGTGATCGAGGCTGAGGTGATGTCGACCTCGTCCATTGCCGGGGCGGCCATCCGCGATATCGACTTTCCCGAAGGCGTGCTTGTGGGAGCAGTGCGCAAGGGCGGCAAGATACATAAACCCGCTGGCGGTCTCAGGGTCGAGGCGGGCGATGTGATCGTGATCTTTGCAATGGCGGCGGATGTGGCGGCGGTCGAGCAGCTGTTGCAGGTCTCGATCGACTTTTTCTGATCCGATGATCACCCGTCTGCTGACATTCCCGCTCATCCTCATCCTCGCCGGGATTGCCGCATTGATGATGTATCTGCCCGCGATTGACGCGGGCATGCGCGGCTTTAGCGGTGTGGGCAAGGCCTTTGCCTTTTCCGGTACCATCGGGCTTGCGCTGGTGATCACGGTCGGGCTCGCCTTGTCCGGGCGATCCAATCAGCGGATGAGCGACACGCAAAACCTGATGTCGCTCTTGCTGGCCTATGTGCTCTTGCCGGTGTTTCTCGCCATTCCGTTTTACACCGGTGCGCGGAACACGACCTTTCTCAATGCCTATTTCGAGATGGTGTCGAGCTTTACCACCACCGGGGCCACGCTCTTTGGCGCGCAGGGGCGCCTTGTCGATAGCCTGCATCTGTGGCGCGCTCTGGTGGGGTGGGGCGGGGGGCTGCTGCTGTGGATCTCTGCCTCGGCGGTTCTGGCCCCGCTCAACCTTGGCGGCTTCGAGGTGACGGCCCGGGGCGAGCCGGGACAGGACGAGACGGTCCTGAGCCGGTTCGAGCGCGCAACCCCCGCCAAACGGCTGGCGCAATCGACGCGGGTTCTGGCCCCGGTCTACATTGGCCTGACGGGCGCCCTCTGGATCTGCCTGCTGATCGGCGGAGAGCGCGCCTTTGTCGCCGCCATTCATGCGATGTCGACCATGGCCACGAGCGGGATTTCCTCGATCGGCGGGTTGCAGAACGGCGCTGCGGGCTTTGCCGGCGAGTTCGCGGTGTTCCTGTTTTTCTTCTTCGCCCTGTCGCGGCTCACCTTCTCGTCGGACACGATCACCTCGGTGCGCCCCGGCGTGCGCAACGACCCCGAATTCCGGCTGGGGGTCTTGCTGCTCGTTGGGGTCCCTCTCATCCTGTTCCTGCGGCACTGGATCGCGACCCTTGGGGTCGAGGATACCTCGGATTGGCAGTTGGCGCTGCGGGCGCTTTGGGGGGCGGTGTTTACCGTGCTGTCCTTTCTTTCCACCACCGGATTTGAAAGCGCGGACTGGCAGGAGGCGCGGGATTGGTCCGGATTGGGCACGCCGGGTCTGATCCTCTTGGGGCTTTCGCTGGTGGGCGGCGGGGTGGCCACCACGGCGGGCGGTGTCAAGCTGCTCAGGGTCTATGCGCTCTATCTTCATGCCCGGCGCGAAACAGAGCGGCTGGTGCATCCCTCGTCCGTTGGGCGCGCAACGGGGCTCGGGCGACGCATCCGGCGGCAAGGTGCGTTCATCGCGTGGATTTTCTTCATGCTCTTCGCCATGTCCCTGACCTTTGTCACAGCCCTTTTGGCCCTTGCCGGACAGGGGTTCGACGCGGCACTGATTCTGGCGATTTCCGGGCTTTCGACCACCGGGCCGCTCATTCTGAGCGCGAGCGACACGCCCATTCGCCTTCTGGAACTCAGCGATGCGGCCAAGATGATCTATGCCATGGCCATGGTGCTCGGGCGGCTTGAAACGCTGGCCCTGATTGCCCTGCTCAACCCCTCTATCTGGCGGGATTAGCGCCGTTTTGTGATCCTTGCCGCAGAGTGGAACGATTTTATTTTTGGGCTGGAAAGTCTTGCACGGGCAATACATACTCTGGGCTGTATGCAAGATCCCTCGCGCCGGTTCGCGGTGCGCGCAATAAAAAAAGGCAGGAAGACGCATGGCTTCTGATCGACAAAATTTACAGGACGCATTTCTCAACCAGGTCCGCAAGACCAAGATTCCTGTGACGGTCTTTCTGATCAACGGGGTCAAATTGCAGGGCGTGATCACCTGGTTCGACAATTTCTGCATCCTGCTGCGCCGGGATGGGCAATCGCAATTGGTCTACAAGCATGCGGTGTCGACCATCATGCCGTCGCAGCCGGTCAACCTCTACGATGGTGACGACGCGAATTGATGGACCATGAGCGCCCGATAACACGGGCTTGGGTCATCCACCCCGAAATCGACGGCGCCAATCGCGCCCGTGATCCCGCCTTGGCCTTGGAAGAGGCGGTCGCTCTGGCGCATGCCCTGCCCGATATCGAGGTGGTGGGCGCCGACCTCGTGCGCCTGCGCAAGCCGGATGCGGGGCGTCTTTTCGGCAAGGGCAAGCTGGAAGAGCTGCATCAGGCGATGGAGGCCGCCGAGGTCGAGCTGGTTCTCGTGGACGGGCCGGTCACGCCCGTGCAACAGCGCAACCTCGAAAAGGCTTGGGGCGTCAAGCTTCTGGATCGCACCGGATTGATTCTCGAGATTTTCAGTGACCGTGCCGCGACCCGCGAAGGCGTGTTGCAGGTCGAAATGGCGGCGCTCAGCTATCAGCGCACGCGGCTCGTGCGCGCCTGGACCCACCTGGAGCGGCAGCGGGGCGGGCTTGGTTTTGTGGGGGGACCCGGTGAAACCCAGATCGAGGCGGACCGCCGCGCAATCGACGATCAGCTCGTGCGACTGCGGCGTCAGTTGGAAAAAGTATCCAAGACCCGAACCCTGCACCGCGCCGCGCGCGCAAAGGTGCCGTTTCCGGTGGTGGCCCTCGTCGGCTATACCAACGCGGGCAAATCCACGCTTTTCAATCGCCTGACCGGGGCGGATGTCATGGCCAAGGACATGCTCTTTGCCACGCTCGATCCGACCATGCGCCGTGTCAACCTGCCTGAAGGCGGGCCAGAGGTGATCCTGTCCGACACCGTGGGCTTTATCAGCGATCTGCCCACCGAACTGGTTGCGGCCTTTCGGGCGACGCTGGAAGAGGTGCTGTCCGCGGATCTGATCTGCCATGTGCGCGACATTTCCCATCCCGAGACCGTGTCGCAGGCGCGCGATGTGGCGACCATCCTCGAAAGTCTGGGCGTGACGAACAAGACGCCGCAGATCGAGATCTGGAACAAGATTGATCGTTTGCCCGAGGACCTCCGCGCCGCCACCGCGACCCAAGCGGCGCGCCAGGACGATGTCATCGCGATTTCCGCGATTTCGGGGCAGGGGCTGAGTGAGCTGATCGCGGCCATTGGCGACAAACTGTCCGACGCAACCCACCTGACGCAGTTGCATCTGCGCTTTGCCGAGGGGCGCAAACGGGCCTGGCTCTTCGAGAAAGAGCTGGTCGAAGCCGAGACGCAGACCGAAGATGGCTTTGATCTGACGGTGCGCTGGACCGCCCGGCAAGAGAAGCGCTTTCGCGCCTTGTGATGGCGGGTATCGTCCGGTGCGGCGCGCGCGCGCGCCTCGAACCATGAGTGCAAAGGGCCACAATCCACCTTCTGCCGTGAATGGCAGCATTCAGGCACTCCGCCGCCCAGGTCTGCCCCAGTAAACGCCTCGCGCCAAGTTTCGCCTTGATAGACTATGCCCGATTGGGGATACCTCTGGTGATTTATTGCGGGGTTGAGACGACATCCTATGATTACTCCGGTTCTCCTTTGTGGCGGGTCTGGCACGCGGCTTTGGCCTCTGTCGCGCAAGTCCTATCCGAAACAATTCGTGGCACTTTTGGGCGATGTGACGCTGTTCCAGGCCTCGGCGCAGCGGTTGTCGGGGCCGGATTTTGCCGCCCCCATGGTGCTGACCAATGCCGATTTCCGCTTTATCGTGGGCGAGCAACTGGACGATATCGGGATCACGCCGGGGGCGG
>NZ_JALUXE010000032.1 GCF_027019125.1 Roseovarius sp.
CAACCGCCAGCTATTTGGGGAGCGCGGTCGACTGGCCGCCAGCGCTCTATGCGCCCTTCACGCCCAACCCCAAAGTGGCCTACTTTTGCGCCGCCCTTTGGTCGGGTTTTACTCCGCCGTTGACAGAAACTGCGCTGATCGTAGACGCGGACGCGCTCTGATCATTTGTAAGCACTTGGCCCGCAATCACGAGAGGTTGATCGGCGCCAGGGTTGGTGTCAACTGATCCGACATTTGTAGCGAGCGACAAATTGTTGGTGTCGGAAGTCGTCACAAGGCGATTGGTTGCCGTCGCACCCGTCACGCTGGCATCGATCTGGTTGTTAGTTGTCAGGACAGATGTGTCGTTGACATTGCTCGAGACCGTATTGTTGATACGGTTGCCTGTCGCACTCGCAGATACCAAACCGTTTATGGTTTGTACTGATGCAACTGCACCCGCTTCGCTCATCTCGGCGCCAGAGGCGAGGGTCAGAGTGTTCGAGGTTTGAAGACCCGTAGTCGTAGCTGACTGCCGGTTACCATCAACCTCAAGCGTGGAGTTAACTGTAGCTTCGGAGGCCGCACCGACAATGCTCTGAATATCGTTACCGGAAACCGCTGAGGTAACAGTGCTGGAGCCAAGGGTCTGAACATTGGCCACAACAGCATCGGCGTCGGCCGCCAATTGGACGCTGGGTGCTACACCTGAGTCGCCAACTACTGCGGCGAGACCCTCGCCGGTGATGCTGCTTGCATTCAAGGACAAGGACTGCGTGCTCGTGCTGCCAGTTGCAGAAGCAGTTTGCGAGTTTGCGTTCAAAGAAACGGTGCTGTTTGCTACCGCACCGCTGTTGACAACCACATCAGAAGTTTCCGCGACAGCCTGAACGGAAGCTCCAAGCAAACCCTGTAGGTTTGCGACGGCCGTAGACGCTGTGATGCTAGCGGTTGTGTCACTCGACACGATGCTGTTCGAAGCAGAATTTCCGGTAGCCGATGCGGCTTGGTCACTGTTTGTGATGGTCACTGTCGCCCCATCAAGCGCGTCGACCGACGTACTTGTCGCCGCGGTCTGCACCGAACCAAGGATCGCGGCGCCTTCAACTTCTTGCGCGGAACTGACCAGCAAATCAGCATCGGTCGCGCTCTGTGGATTGGTAGCAAGCAAAGTGTCAATGCGCACAATGGCCTGTCCGGATGCTGCCTGAACAAGATCAAGGCCGCTGGCAACTTCGATGGTAGAGGTGCCGCTGTTTCCGGTCGCCGTCGCCGTAATATCGTTGTTGTCTTGGATAGCAGCACCAGTCAGGGTTCGGGTTCCATCCCCCTGGTTTGTGATCAGAATAGAATTTGTATCGCCGAGAGAACTGGCGGATACGTTTGCTTCGACCGACTGGAGGGTGGCAACTGCGGCGGTGTCGCCCGCGGTGGAGGGCGCAAATTCTAGCTCTGCAGATGCGGTCGAAATGTTGCCTGTCGCAGAGGCTGACAGCAGGTTGTTCGTGGCAGGCGCAACGCCGGTGATGATATCGTCCACAAGGTCGTTGCGCGTCAGGTTGATATTGACGTTCGTGCCGATCAATGACCCAGTGATGCCCGCCGTCAGACGCTGATCATTGCCACCGGTCAAGGTCGCCGATGAGGCAATTGACTCGAAGGTCGAAATATTGAGGTCAGCGCTCGCTTGGGCAAGGGCTGACGTCGGATTAAAGGCAATGAGCAATGCTGCCGTTGCCGTCGAACTGAATAGCCTTAAATGGGCCGCTTTCATCGTTTTCTCCTGTTGAGATGATTCATATTACAAAAATGCAACGCTATCCTTTTCGCCCCCTCAGGCGATGCGTTGCCAATCACTGGTAATCGTCACAACTGTTGCAACTAGCAGTTCAATTAGCCTGCTCAGTTGACTCAACCGACTGATCGCAACTGCCCACGGGCACATCGGTCACGGTCGGAACTATCTCCAGAAGGGCGCTCTCGATCGCCATGCGTACTGCAAGGTGCAGCGGCTCTTGGTGCTTTGCCCCAGCGTTCACGTCCCATAGGGTGTCGTCAAAGAAGCGGAATAGATCGGCCCCAACCTCGTAGCCCGTGATTTGCTTCTGAATGGATACTGTGTCGTAAACTCGTAGGGACTGACTACCGACAATTCGTAGGTCCAAACCCACGTTCATCGTGTAAATCCGGCCCTTGCCACCGATATTGTTTAAGCCCAACTCGGCACCACCGGACTGGATATTGAAGTTCAACTCAGTAATTCCGCCAACTATGAAAAAATCTGATTGAAGAACACTACCGCCATAATAGGGCATCCAGGGAACTTGATTAGTTTCCCCAGTTTGTTGGTCCACAGTCTCGTGCTGCCCTCCATTACCGAGCTGTCGATTGGCGAGGTAGGCGAGTTCCGCATCCGCAATCTGCGTGTCAAATCTCTCGTAAAGGGAAATGCCTGGAACCAGATGACCCAGCGCAGTGTATGCCATCAACGCTCCACCTTGGGTCACAAGATACCCTTCCAAGTCGCTTTGCTTGCCAGTGTAATCACGTATATTGCCTACCGCGATTGCCACCGGCCTGGACTTCGCGGACTTGAGTTGTTCTCCGTAGCAAACAAGTTGCCGCGTGAGCGGTGTAACGTTCGTTGTTGGCGTAGTGGTTAGAATGATGGGCACGTCGCCAGCGTTCAGTGTCTCTCTCCGCATATCATTAGGCACGACAGCGCATGCAGCTGTCGTGCAGGCAATAATAATCGCCCCGAAACGTTTTACATTTCTAATCATTGGCCTGCTCTTTTTTGTTTAGTTTAGTGGACCGCTATCGGGGGCATTTACCGTACCGGTCACCGTAGAGCCCTGCATGTTGCAAGCTGTGCTGCTTTCAACTCCCGCAGTCTGCGATCCAGAGTTTTGCTGGTCATTGTTCAACGCCTGGTCGGTGCCGCCGTTCGTAACGTTCCCGAAGCTGTTTTGAATATCGCTGTTGCCGATCGTCGCAGTGATCTGCCCAGAGTTGGTCTGATTGCTCGTCTGGGTTGTCAAACCGCCGCTCGATGGATCCTCCGCGACCGACGAGGAATCACTATTTGCAGTTCCGTCTGCCGAAATCGTGGGGGTGCCATTTGAAGATGTATTTGGACCAGCCTGACCATTGTCAGCGATGTTAGCCGTCGCATTGGCGTTATTGTTACAGTTTATCTGGGAGGCAATATTCGTTTCGTTGTGAATGTTTGTGATAAATCCGTCATAGAAGCCGCCTTTTTTGCGCTCTATCAAGTCCAAAACCACCGCTTTATTGGCGCGGTCTGCGGTTGTCTGGAACTGCCAAGGGCGGTTCTCGAGATAGCCATTTGCAAGAACTGCAGGAGCTGAGAATGTGCACAACGCCACCGTTGCTACTTTAAAAATATCGCCTTTTTTCATAGCAAACCTCGCGCGCATTATTGAGCCGTTGCCACTAGCTCTGTCAGTTTTCCGTTATCCCCAATGGCGATAAGCTGCGTTCTGATGATGGCGCTGTCTTGAAATTAAAGCATTATCTCATAACGGTCTTTTTTGATCTTTAGAAATAACGTGCTGGCATCTTGGGATAAGATGTCGCGCAACTTCTATTAACATGCAGGAGATATAGGAAAGATTATTGGTTCTTTTGGCACATGACGTGGTCCAAACGATTTGTGCGACATGACTGCAAGAATCTCTAGTTTTCACGTGGCACACGTATTGGGTGCAACCGATACAGCCGCGCCAATTGACGGACCGCGACACCTTAGATTAGCGTCTCGACCACAGTCTGGCCTTCGCCTCTCCCCCGCCCAACGCAGCTCGACTTTCGAAGCCGCTAAAAGGTTTATAAACCCAGCGGAGGCAACACTCTGCTCGCGATGAATTTCTAATACGCTGTTAAATGCAAATATCATAATGTGTCGGATTTGCGCTGCCTGCTTAAACCGGGCCAACCGATAGGTGCGCACCAACGTCCTGTCCGGAGAGTTTATTTGAAGAGCGTTACGACGGCGGCGGGTGAGTTCTCAGATACCCCCCAAACTGAAAACCTCGCCACGCGTCCGACCGCCGCCAACTGCAACTGCTTTAGCAGGGAGACCTGAGTTTGGTGCCCAATCGCACTTAAAAGCTTCAAAAGCGCATGCTACTCAGAGAACTGAGAATGTGCTGCTATTTGATTGGATCTCGCAACTGTCCGCGCGGACTGAAAACTGAGTTCTGGTGCGCTTCGTCGCGTGAAATTTCTCACGCTACAGATCATCCGCGGGGTCGATTACATTTATGATGCTCATCATCTTTTCTGCGGCTTCTCGTAATCGTATGATCAGCCCGTCCAACAAGCTCAGTTGCAGCTCCGGAACAGATGTGGGCAAAATGATATCATCTATTTCTTCAATTGTTTTAACCAAGTCTTCAAGCTCGGCGCGGATAACTTGGTATTCTTCTGGCTCTAAAACCGCTGGAGTGGTCATAGTCTGAGTATTCTCCCGGACAAGTTAACAATTGGCAGCGTTCATTCAAACGGGATAGCGATAAGCTACTTTCTGAAGCTCACGCCATTTTGCAACTTTCCAATTTTATCACGATCTGATCTGATTCTGCATAATCTTACGATAGTAGTTTACTGCGTCGCACCATCTGGGCGGAGTGAGCTGCTACCCGAAGATCGGACAGTGACGTAAGCTACGATCTGACGTCTGCTGATCTCCAAGAGCGAGGAGATCAGAACATGAAGAAACACAGGAACCATGATGCGGGATTCAAAGCCCGTGTGGCGCTGGAAGCCGAGAAGGGCGAGCGCACGGTGTCGGAGCAGGCCGCCGAATATGGCGTGCATCCGACGATGATCGATCAGTGGAAACGCGTTCTGCTCCAAGGTGCTTATTGCGTGTTCGAGCGCGGGGCAGCAAGAAGCTCGCAAGTGATGAAGATCTGGTGGAGGAACTCCAAGCCGGAATCGAGGAGCTGGCGATGGCCAACTCTTAGTTGGAACTAAAATTGAAGCCTTGGGGCGGGAAGTGAGGCGCGGTATGATCGAGCCGGACAATCCGGACCTGTCCATCGGTCAACAGTTCAAGCCGCTGTCGATTGCGCGCTCGTCTATCCATTACATACCCAAAGGCAAGATCGAGCCGAACCTTGGCTTTATGCGTCAGATCGACGAGCAGTTCCTGAAAACGTCGTTCTTCGGTGTCGGCCAAATGACCTAGCACCTTCGCGACGATGGCCAAATGGTAAACGAGAAGCCAAAACGTCGACAGATACGCCTCATGGGACTGATGCCGATGTACCAGATGCCCGACACGAGCAGGCAGGCACGCGAGCAGAATAGAAAGCTTGAATGAGAGGCTTTCCCGGTATAACGCGCAGGCCATAGCTCTTCTTCGCCGCCCTTCCAAGCTAACAGAAACAGTGGACAGAAAAGTGGATAATTACATGATTTTCGACGTATAGTATTGACATATATACGTTTTTCAGCTTGACAATACCCCCGCCGGAGGCTCCGACCCTCGCGGCATTCGCAAAGGCATGACAGTGCGCCCCTATGAAAAGAACCCCTCGGCCATCTACGAGATGAGCTTTGCCACAGTGCGCCAAGAGGCGCGGCTCGATCGGTTTGGCCCCGGCATGGAGGCGCTTGCGATCCGGCTCATTCATGCCTGCGGTATGGTCGAGGTGGCGGATCGCTTGGCCTTTTCCGGCGGGGCATATGCCGCGGGCCATGCTGCCTTGCAGGCGGGTGCGCCGATTTTTTGCGATTGCGAGATGGTGGGCGCGGGTATCATCCGCCGCTATCTGCCGCAAGACAACGAGGTGATCGTCACGTTGAATGATCCGCGCGTGCCGGGACTCGCTGCGGGGATTGGCAATACGCGCTCGGCGGCGGCGGTGGAGTTGTGGGCGGAACGGCTGGAGGGGGCCGTGGTGGCGATCGGCAATGCGCCCACCGCGCTTTTTCATCTCCTCGAATTGCTCGACGAGGGCGCGCCGCGCCCGGCGCTGATCCTGGGCTTTCCCGTGGGGTTCGTTGGCGCGGCTGAGAGCAAGGCGGAACTGGCGGACAATCCGCGCGGCTGCAACTTTGTGGCCCTGCGCGGGCGGCGCGGCGGATCGGCGATGGCGAGCGCGGCGGTCAATGCCCTTGCCGCAGGCTTGCCAGAGGTGCGCGCATGACGAGCAAAGTGGATCCATGGCTGCATATCGTAGGCATTGGCGAGGATGGGATGGCCGGGCTCTTGCCCGCAACCCGCGCCATCGTCGAGGCCGCAGAGGTGATCGTGGGCGGCGAGCGGCATCACCACTTGTCCGAGGCCGTGACGGCAGAGCGCATCGCCTGGCCCTCGCCGTTTGATGCGCTGACCGACCTTCTGGCAGGGCTGCGCGGGCGGCGTGTGGTGGTTCTGGCCACGGGCGACCCGCTGTGGTTCTCGGTCGGCGCGCGGATCGGACGTTCTTTGCCGCCCTCCGAGATTGTCTATCATCCGCAGCTTTCGGCGTTTCAGCTTGCTGCGGCGCGGATGGGCTGGAGCATGGCGGATCTTGAGACGCTGACGGTGCATGGACGCCCCGTCGAGCAGATGATCGCCTTCATTCAACCCGATGCGCGGCTTTTGATCCTGACCACGGGCGCCGAAACGCCCGGACAGATTGCGCGGTTTCTGACCGAACGGGGGTTTGGTCAATCGCGGATGACGGTCCTGGCCAATATGGGCGGGGCCGAGGAGGCGCGGTTTGATGGGCTGGCCGAAAGCTGGGCGCATGTGGTGCCGCCGTTCAACACGCTGGCAGTGGACTGCGTGGCCGCCCCGGATGCCGCGCTGATGCCGCGTGTGCCGGGACTGGCGGATGATCTCTTTCAACACGACGGCACCATGACCAAGCGCGAGGTGCGCGCCGCCACGCTGGCCAAGTTGATGCCGATGCGCGGAGCCTTGTTGTGGGACATCGGCACCGGCTGCGGTTCGGTCGCGGTGGAGTGGATGCGCGGCGCGCGCTATGCTCGCGCGATTGGCATCGAGCCGCGCGCGGATCGCCGCGCGATGGCGGCGGCGAATGCATTGGCGCTCGGAGTGCCGCGACTGGAATTGATCGAGGGGCGTGTGCCCGAAGCGATGAGCGGCCTTGAGGCCCCGGATGCAGTTTTTATCGGTGGCGGGCTGTCGGAGGCGGTGTTCGAGGCGGCCTGGGCGGCGCTGCGGCCTCTGGGACGGCTGGTGTGCAATGCCGTCACGTTGGAGAGCGAGGCGGTGCTTGTCGCGCTCTACAAGCGGCATGGGGGTGAGTTGGTCAAGTTGCAGGTCAGCCGCGCGGAACCGGTTGGCGGTTTGACCGGCTGGCGGCCACTCATGCCGGTTACGCAATGGAGCCTGGTGAAGCGATGAGCGGCGGGCGTCGGATTTGAGT
Source organism: Roseovarius sp. (assembly GCF_027019125.1). Classification (GTDB taxonomy): domain Bacteria; phylum Pseudomonadota; class Alphaproteobacteria; order Rhodobacterales; family Rhodobacteraceae; genus Roseovarius. The sequence continues at coordinate 7,389 of NZ_JALUXE010000032.1, forward strand.
ATTTTGAGAACGATGAAAGGCGTGCGCGCATATGTCCGGTAAGCTCTTTGGCGTGGGTCTGGGGCCGGGCGATCCGGAGTTGATGACGCTCCGGGCGCATCGGCTTATTTCGTCTGCGCGCGTGGTGGCCTATCCGGCATTGGCGGGAGGTGAGAGTTTTGCCCGCGCGATTGCCGCCGGAGCGATTGCGCCGGGCACGCGCGAGATCGTGATGGATGTGCCGATGACGGTCGAACGGGCCCCGGCACAAGCGGCCTATGACCGAGGCGCGGCCGAGATTGCCGAGGCCTTGGACGAGGGGCAGGACGTGGTGTGCCTCTGTGAAGGCGATCCGTTTTTCTATGGGTCGTTCATGTATCTCTTTGCGCGCCTCAGCGGGCGGTATGAGGTCGAGGTTGTGCCCGGCGTCACCTCGATCGCCGCTTGTGCGGCGCGGGCGGGGCGGCCCTTGGTGGCGCGCAACGAGCGGCTGACAGTGCTGCCGGGGCCGTTGCCCGAGGCAGAGTTGCGGGCGCGGATCGAAGGGGCCGAAAGCGTTGCCATCATGAAGGTGGGGCGACACCTTGCCAAGATCCGGGCGGTGATCGACGATCTGGGGCTGACCGCGCAAGCGGTCTATGTCGAACGCGCGAGCCTGCCCGAAGAGGTGGTGTGCCCGCTGGCGCAAGCGCCTGAAAAGGCGCCGTATTTTTCAATGATTCTGCTCACGAAAGGGGCCGATCCATGGCTGTGAGACCTGTTATTCTGGCGTTGAGCCGCTCTGGTGAGGCGGTGGCGCATCGCGTGGCGGAGCTGATCGGCGGCGATGTGCATGGGCGTGAGGGGCGTGTGGACCAAGCGGCTGCCTGGTTTCCCAATGCACTCGATCATGCGCGTGACCTCTTTGCTGCCGGGGTGCCGGTGGTGGGCGTCTGTGCCAGCGGCATCCTGATTCGGGCGGTTGCCCCGCTGTTGAGCGACAAGCGGGGAGAGCCGCCTGTGGTTTCGGTGAGCGACGATGGCTCGGTGGTCGTGCCGCTCTTGGGGGGGCACCGGGGGGCCAACCGGCTGGCGGCGGTGATTGCCGAGGGTCTGGGCGCCGTGGCCGCGGTGACGACGGCGGGCGATGTGGCGATGGGCGTGGCGCTCGATGCGCCGCCCATGGGCTACCGTCTGGCCAATACCGAGCATGCCAAGGCGGCGATGGCGGCGATGCTGGCGGGTGAAGGTGTCAGTGTCACTGGAGAAAATATATTTGACATCGAAGAGATGGGTGGATCTGTCGAGTTGGTGGTGAGCGAAGCGCCGGTTGCGGGCCATGATCGCAGGCTCGTCTATCATCCGCAGCGTTATGCCCTCGGTTTGGGCTGCGCGCGGGGCTGCGAGACCGAGGAACTCTGGGATCTGGTCTGTCGGACCTTGGACGAGGCTGGCATTGCGCCGGGGGCGGTGGCCTGTGTCGCGTCGATCGACCTCAAGGCTGACGAAGGTGCCATGAATGCGGTGGCGCGGCGGTTGGGTGTGCCCTTTCGCCTGTTCAATGCAGCGGAGCTAGAGGCCTTTGCGGGACAGTTGGCGAACCCGTCCGAAGTGGTCTTTGCCGAGGTTGGATGCCACGGCGTGTCCGAGGGTGCGGCACTGGCCTGTGGTGGTCAACTGGTTGTAGAAAAAAGGAAAACCGCCAATGCAACCTGCGCGCTGAGCCGGTCCGAGGCGGTCATTACCGAGATGCCGGGGCGGGCGCGCGGGCGTTTGAGCGTGCTGGGCATTGGCCCCGGACAGGCAAGTTGGCGGACGCCGGAAGTCTCTCGTCTGGTGGCGGAGGCGGATGAGCTGGTGGGCTATGGTCTCTACATCGACCTCTTGGGACCATTGGCGGCGGGGAAGAGTCGCAGCGATTTTCCGCTGGGCGGTGAGGAGGCGCGGTGCCGTTATGCGCTGGAACAAGCAGGGCAGGGAAAGAACGTTGCGCTGATTTGTTCAGGAGATGCAGGTATTTACGCGATGGGGGCGCTGGTTTTCGAGCTCTTGGATCGCGGGCCGGAGGCGCAGGGGGTGAGTGACGCGGCGCGGCGGGTGGAGGTTGTGTGCTCGCCCGGTGTGTCGGCGCTGCAGGCGGCGGCGGCGCGGGCGGGGGCCCCTCTTGGGCATGATTTCTGCACGATTTCGCTAAGTGACCTATTGACGCCGCGCGAAGACATCATTCGGCGATTGAATTCTGCGGCAGAGGGCGATTTCGTGATCGCTTTCTACAATCCGGTGTCCAAGACGCGGCGGACTTTATTGTCCGAGGCGCGGGATATTTTGCTCAAACACCGTCCGGCGGATACGCCTGTGCTCTTGGCAAGCTCGCTGGGGCGACCGGAAGAATCCTTGCGATACAGGCGCTTGGCCGATTTGCAGGTGGATGAGGTGGATATGTTAACGGTTGTTCTGGTCGGGTCGTCCAACAGCCGTCTGGCGCAGTTGGGCGAAGGGCCGCGCATGTTCACGCCGCGCGGCTATGCGCGCAAGATTGACGGCGATCTGGCCGAGGTCAGAATAGGGAAGGCATTGAAATGACTGTCTATTTCATCGGTGCAGGGCCGGGCGACCCGGAACTTTTGACCAAGAAGGCGGAGCGCATCATCGGGCAATGCCCCGTCTGCCTTTATGCCGGGAGCCTTGTGCCGGCCGAGGTTGTGGCCGGGGCACCTGAGGGAGCGCTGGTCATGGACACCGCGCCGATGACGCTGGAGGATACCCATGCGGTCATTTTAGAGAGCCATAACAAGGGTTTGGACGTGGCGCGGGTGCATTCGGGCGATCCGTCACTCTATGGTGCGATTGCGGAACAAATTCGTAAACTTCGGGCAGATGGCATTGATTATCAGATCATTCCGGGGGTTCCGGCCTATGCGGCGGCGGCGGCGGCGCTGGGACAGGAATTGACCGTGCCAGAAATCGCGCAAAGCATTGTTTTGACGCGGGTTTCCATGAAATCCACGTCGATGCCCGAGGGCGAGACGCTGGAGAATTTCGCGCGCACCGGGGCGACGCTGGCGATCCACCTCGGGATCCGTAACCTACGGGAAATACACAGAATTCTGGCGCCCTACTATGGCGATGACTGTCCCGTGGTGGTGGCCTATCGGGTGGGCTGGCCGGATCAGATGTTTATCCGGGGCACGCTGGCCGACATTCACGCCAAGGTTCGCGCCGAGAAGATTACCCGTACCGCGTTGATTCTGGTGGGAAAAGTTCTGGGCGAGATTGCTGATTTCAAGGATAGCGCGCTCTATGATCCGGGTGTTCCGCATGTGCTGCGGCCCAAGGTGGCGGCGAAGGTGTAGACCTTACGATCCGTAAGGTTTGCAAGGGGATTTTGTAAGGTCGGCGTTGTGATTTAAAGAATCCACCTGACCTGCCCCTATGTGGGTGCCTGTTTGTGATCCGTCGCGCGGTGCCCGTCCGCCGGGTGGGCGCAGCGACAGAAGTGATTGGCACTTTATGTCTGCCAAGTCTTCCGCGCTTTCGCTGAGATGAGCCGTTGCAAAAGCGCCCGCCCGAGGGGGCGGGTCATGCCAGAGGCATGCCTTCGGCATGACCGCTGCGCGGCGGTGCCTGCGGCACCTTGATTCCGCGCAAGGGAGATTGGAAAAACGCATGAAATTTCAGTTGATTTTTTCACGGAATCGGCGCAGCGTGAAAATTGAGCGGAAATTTTCACGAGACCTTCCATGCAGCAGAGTCAGATCGACGGGATGCGCAGCCTTGGTGCGGACCTGCGCGCCCTGCGCAAGGCGCGCGGGCTGACGCTCGCGGCGCTGGCCGAGATGCTGGGTCGGTCGGTGGGCTGGCTGTCTCAGGTTGAGCGTGATCTGTCGGAGCCGTCGATCAGCGATCTGCGGCAGGTGGCCGAGGTCTTGGGCGTGCCGATGTCGCTTCTCTTCGGTCACGCGAGCGCGCCCGCCGAGGAACAGGGCTATGTGGTGCGCGCGGGCGCACGGCGGCCGATGGGATCGGGCGAGGAAGGGTTGATCGAGGAGTTGCTCTCGCCGGACCTGACCGATGATTTCGAGGTGATCCATTCGACATTCCGCCCCCGGTCCAGGATGCAGCGCCCGGCGCAGCGCCCGACGCAGGAGGTGGGCTATATCCTGTCCGGGCGACTGGACCTGAGTATTGGGGAGCGGAAATTTACTGTCGGTCCCGGTGACAGTTTCCGGTTTCGCGGCGAGCCCTATGGCTGGGCCAATCCCTATGACATCCCTTGCGTGGCGATCTGGGTGATCGCCCCGCCGGTGTATTGAGGGCGCGCCATGAGCTATCACGCCTGGACGGTCTTTGCGCTCTTCTGGGTGGTGTTCGTCACCACGCCGGGGCCAAATGCGGTCAATTGCATCACCAACGGTATGACCATCGGGTTTCGGCGCAGCCTCTGGGGGGTGTTGGCGATCCTGACGCAAGCGACGCTGTTCCTGAGCCTGTCGGCAGCGGGGATCACGGCGCTGATTGCGGCCTCACCGGTGGCGTTTCAGGTGGCCAAGCTGATCGGGGCGGGGTTCCTGATTTACCTCGGGGTGCGCGGTTGGATCCTGGCGCGGCGACCTGTTGAGGCGGGGGAGGCCCCGAAAGGCTCGGTCTATTGGCGGGCCTTGGCGATTGCCACGATCAACCCCAAGAGTGTGGCGGGCTATCTGGCGGCGTTTAGCCAATTCGTGCAGCCCGATGTGCCGATTGGCGCGCAGATGTGGGTGATTTTCCCCACGGCGCTGAGCCTGACGACGCTGAGCTATGTGGGCTACACCGCGCTTGGGGCAGGGCTTGGCCGGGCGGCGCTGGGGGCTGTGTTCAATGTCTGGCTGCGGCGGGGTATGGCCGCCTGTTTCGTGATCTATGGCGTGGCGCTGGGCAGCGCCGTAACTCCGGGGAGAGGATGATGCACAAGGGATCGTGTCTGTGTGGGGATGTGACATTTACGGTGAATGCGGCACCGAAAGGCGCGAGCGTGTGCCATTGCGGGCAGTGCCGCAAGCAATCGGGGCATGTCTGGGCCTCGGCCTATGTGGCGCGGTCGGATTTGAGCATTTCGGGATCCGTGAGCTGGTACGCGGCGAGCGACATCGCCAAGCGCGGGTTTTGCCCCAAATGCGGTTCGTTCCTGTTCTGGGCCGCGCATGACGAGGACACCATGAGTTTCGCGCTGGGGGCGCTGGAGGCACCGACCGGGCTGCGCTTGGAGAAGCACATCTTTGTCAAGGACAAGGGTGATTATTACGACATCGCGGACGGCGTGCCGCAGAAGGACTGAGGGAGAGGGACATGGCGGAATTTCCGGGCACGGCGCGGGTCGTGATCATCGGCGGGGGCGTGGTGGGCGCGTCCTGCCTCTATCATCTGGCCAAGGCGGGGTGGAGCGATTGCGTGCTGCTCGAAAAGAACGAGTTGACCGCTGGCAGCACATGGCATGCGGCGGGCAATGTGCCGACCTTCTCGACCAGCTGGTCGGTGATGAACATGCAGCGCTATTCCACCGAGCTTTATGCACGCCTTGGCGCGGAGGTGGATTATCCGATGAATTACCACCAGACGGGGTCGATCCGTCTGGCGCATAGCCGCGAGCGCATGCAGGAGTTTCAGCGCGCGCGGGGGATGGGCAAGTATCAGGGGATGGATCTGGAAATCCTCGGGGTGGACGAGATCAAGGCGCGCTACCCGTTTCTGGAGACGCATGACCTGCAAGGCGCGCTCTATGATCCCAATGATGGCGATATTGATCCCGCACAGGTGACGCAGGCCTTGGCCAAGGGCGCGCGCGACATGGGCGCGACGATCCTGCGGTTCACGCCCGCCACGGGCGTGCGGCGCGAGGGGGCTGAGTGGATCGTCGAGACCGAGAAGGGCGAGATCCGCTGTGACTATGTAGTCAATGCCGCCGGATATTATGCGCAGCGGGTGGGCGAATGGTTCAAGCCCTATGGCGGGCGCACGGTGCCGATGATGGTGATGAGCCATCAGTATCTCTTGACCGATGAAATCCCGGAACTGGAGGCATGGAGCCGGGAGCAGGGGCATAAATTGCCGCTCTTGCGCGATGTCGACAGCTCTTACTACCTGCGGCAGGAAAAGTATGGTCTGAACCTCGGGCCCTATGAGCGCAATTGCAAGGCGCATTGGGTGAAGCCTGACGATCCGATGCCGGAGGATTTCAGCTTTCAGCTCTACCCCGACGATCTGGAGCGGCTGGAGTGGTATATCGAGGATGCGATGGCGCGGGTGCCGTTGCTGGGGCAGGCGGGGATTTCCAAGGTCATCAATGGGCCCATTCCCTATGCGCCCGATGGTCTGCCGCTGATTGGCCCGATGCCGGGGGTGCCCAATGCGTTCGAGGCCTGTGTCTTTACCTTTGGCATCGCGCAGGGCGGGGGTGCTGGCAAGGTGCTGGCGGAATGGGTGACGGAAGGCGCGACCGAGTGGGACATGTGGGCCTGTGACCCGCGCCGCTATACCGATTACACCGACCGGGACTATTGCATCGCCAAGGGGATGGAGGTGTATGGGCATGAATATGCCATGCATTTCCCGTGGCACAGATGGCCCGCGGCGCCGGATCGCAAGGTGAGCCCGGTGCATGACAAGGTGAAGGCATTGGGCGGCGTCATGGGCGTCTACAATGGTTGGGAGCGGGCCAATTGGTTTGCAAAGCCCGGCGATGACACGTCAGAGGCCGCGACGCAGACCTGGGACCGCGCGGGCCCTTGGGAGGCGCGTATTCGCGAGGAATGCGAGGCGGTGCGCGATGCCTGCGGCGTGCTCGATCTGCCGGGGTTCACGCGGCTCTGGATCGAGGGGGCGGGGGCAGATGACTGGCTGCGCGGCTTTGTGACGGGGGGATTGCCCAAGGTGGGGCGGATGAACCTTGTTTATGTGGCCGACAAGCGCGGGCGGATCGTGACGGAGTTTTCCTGCATCCGGCTGAAGGAGGACAGTTTCGTGCTGATCACGGCGGCCACGGCGCAGTGGCATGACGGCGAATTGGTGCGAAAGGCGCTGCCCGAGGGGCTGAGCCTGCGCGAGACCACGACGGAGCGCGATGCGCTGCTCCTGGCGGGGCCGAAGAGCCGCGAGATTCTGGCGGGGCTGACCGATGCCGATCTGAGCCTGCCGTGGTTGAGCCATCAGCATGCGACCGTCGCGGGGCAAAAGGCGTTTCTGATGCGGGTGAGCTTTACCGGCGAATTGGGCTGGGAAATCCATGCCGAGAATGCGGCGATCCCGGCGATCTATGAGGCGTTGATGGCGGCGGGGGTGAAACCCTTTGGCATGTTCGCGCTGAATTCCTTGCGGATCGAGAAGGGCTATCGCGCGTGGAAAGGTGATCTGAGCACCGATTATTCGATGCTGGAGGGAGGGTTGGACCGGTTCGTCAAACTGGACAAGCCGCAGGATTTCCCCGGCAAGGCGGCGCTCTTGGCCGAGAAGCAGCGGGGGGTGAAGAAACGCTTTGTCACGCTGATCGTCGAGGCCAAGGCAGCGGATGCGCCTTATATGTCGACGCTCTGGCATGACGGGCAGATCGTGGGCGAAACCACGAGCGGGGCCTGGGGCTATCGCGTGAATGCCAGCGTGGCCCTGGGCATGTTGCGCGCCGATCTGGCGGTGCCGGGAACCGAAATCGAGGTGGAGATTTACGGGGAACGCTGCCGCGCGGTGGTGCAGCCCGACGCGCCCCTCTGGGATCCGGAGAATGAGCGGTTGCGGGCATGACCCTGCCTGAAACCATGTGCGGCGTGTATCTCACCCGTCATGGCGGACCTGAAGCGTTGCAGTGGCGCGCGGATATTCCCGTGCCACGGCCCGGCCCCGGCGAGGTGCTGGTGCGGGTGCGGGCGGCAGGTGTCAACAACACCGACATCAACACCCGCGAGGGCTGGTATGCGGCAGAGGTGACAGGGGCCACGGGCGAGACTGCGGACGGCGTGGAGAGCGGCGGCTGGGCGGGCGCGCTGGCGTTTCCGCGTATTCAGGGCGGTGATCTCTGTGGCGAGGTGGTGGCGCGCGGGCCGCAGGTCGAAACGCCTGCGCTGGGCGCGCGCGTCACGTGCCCGATCAACATTCCGCGCCCAAGCGCGGAAAATCCGGTCGGATTCATCGCGCTCGGGTCCGAGATCGACGGCGCCTTTGCGCAATACTGCCTGATGCGCGCCGATGACCTCTATGACGTGAGCGATGTGCCGCTCTCGGATATCGAGATTGCGGCGATCCCGTGTGGCTTTGGCACGGCGCTGGGCCTCTTGGATCGGGCGGGGGTTGGGCCGGGGCAAGAGGTGTTGATCACCGGGGCGTCGGGCAATGTCGGCCTTGCGGCGGTGCAGCTTGCCACGGCGATGGGCGCGCGCGTGACGGGGATGGCTGCCGCCGCCAAGGCGGCGGTGTTGCGCGAGGAAGGCGCGGCAGAGGTGATCGCGCGCGACGCGCCCTTGCCGCAGGATCGCTATGACGCGGTGATCGACCTTGTGGGCGGTGCGGGCGTTGCCGCGCTGATTGATGCGCTGCGCCCCGGTGGGCAGTATGCCGTGGCCGGTGCCGTTGCCGGGCCGATGGTCACGGTCGATCTGCGGCGTATTTACCTGCGCGACATCACGCTGCATGGCTGCACCTATCAGCCGCCGGAGGTGTTTGCCCGGCTGATCGATATGGTGCGTGCGGGGCGCGTGCGCCCCCGCATTGCCGCCACCTACCCGTTGCGCGACATCGCCCGCGCGCAGGCGGATTTTCAGGCCAAGACCCATGCTGGGAAATTGGTGCTTTTACCCCCGGAGGATAAACGATGACCGCAATCACGCTGCTCGATGGCTCTATCGGGCAGGAATTGGTGAAACGCTCGGGCGACCGGGCGACGCCGCTCTGGTCGACGCAGGTGATGATCGACCATCCCGGATTCGTCCGGTTGGTGCATGACGATTATTTCGCGGCGGGGGCCACGGTGGCCTCGACCAATACCTATGCGGTGCTGCGCGACCGGCTGACGCGCGTGGGATTGCAGGATGAGGTGGCGCGGCTGACCGATGTGGCGGTATCGGCGGCGGTGGCGGCACGCGATGCCCATGGCTCGGGCCGGGTGGCCGGAGCGATCGGGCCTCTGGTGCAGTCCTATCGGCCTGACCTCTGCCCGCCCGCCGCAGAAGCCGCCGCACTCTACGCCGAGAATGTGGCGCTGCTCAGGGATCGGGTGGACCTGATCCTGCTGGAAACCATGGCCTCGGTCGATCAGGCGCGCGGCGGGTTGATGGCGGCGGGGCAGAGCGGCCTGCCGGTCTGGCTGGGGGTCACGGTGATGGATGACGACGGCACGCGCCTGCGCTCGGGCGAGGCGTTGGGCGATCTGGCCCCGTTGGTGGCCGAGTTTGCGCCCGAGGCGGTGTTGATCAACTGCACGCGGCCTGAATCCGTGGCGGCGGGGCTGGAGATCGTGCGCGGGTTCGGCCTGCCCTTTGGCGCCTATGCCAATGGGTTTACCTGCATCAGCGCGGGCTTTCTGGGGGCGGCCCCCACGGTGGACGCGCTGGAGCAGCGCAGCGATCTGACCCCGGACGCCTATGCCGATTTTGCCATGGGCTGGGTCGCGCAAGGGGCCAGCATCGTGGGCGGCTGCTGTGAAGTGGGGCCTGCGCATATCGCGGAACTGGCACGGCGGCTGCGCGCGGCCGGGCATGACATCGTCTGAGACTTTCATCGTTATATCATGGGGTTATGAATGACCTATCTTCCAACTCAGGCCCGTGTGGTCATCATCGGCGGCGGCGTCGTGGGCTGTTCCGTGGCCTATCATCTGACCAAGCTCGGTTGGCGGGATGTTGTCCTGCTGGAGCGCAAGCAATTGACATCGGGCACCACCTGGCATGCGGCCGGGCTGATCGGGCAATTGCGCGCCTCGGCCAACATGACGCGGCTCGCGCGGTATTCGGCAGAGCTCTACACCGGGCTTGAGGCCGAGACCGGCGTTGCCACCGGGTTTCGGCAGGTGGGATCGGTGTCGGTCGCGCTGACGGGCGAGCGGCTGGAGGAACTCAAGCGCAATGCCGCGATGGCGCGTGCCTTTGGTGTGCCGGTCGAGGAGATGAGCCCGAGCGAGATCAAGCTGCGCTATCCGCATCTCAATCTTGACGGCGTGACGGGCGGTGTCTGGCTGCCCACGGACGGGCAGGCGGACCCCGCGAATATCGCGCTGGCGCTGGCCAAGGGCGCGCGCAACCGCGGCGCGCGGGTGCAGGAGCGGGTCAAGGTCACGGGGATTGCCCGCGCCGGGCGGCGCGTGACCGGAGTCGAGTGGCAGGGCGAGGACGGCAGCGCGGGCCATATCGCCTGTGAGATGATCGTCAATTGCGCCGGCATGTGGGGGCATGAGGTGGGCCGGATGGCGGGCACCAATGTGCCGCTGCATGCCTGTGAGCATTTCTATATCGTGTCCGAGCCGATTGCGGGATTGACGCAATTGCCGGTCCTGCGGGTGCCCGATGAATGCGCCTATTACAAGGAGGATGCCGGCAAGATCATGCTGGGCGCGTTCGAGCCGGTGTCAAAGCCCTGGGGGATGAATGGCATCCCCGAGAGTTTCGAATTTGACCAGCTGCCCGAGGATTTCGACCATTTCGAACCGATCCTGGAAGCGGCGGTGAACCGGATGCCGATGCTGGCCGAGGCGGGGATTCACACGTTCTTTAACGGTCCGGAAAGTTTTACCCCCGATGATGCCTATCATCTGGGGCTCTGCCCCGAGATGGACAATGTCTGGGTTGCCGCCGGGTTCAATTCCATCGGTATCCAGTCGGCCGGGGGGGCGGGCCATGCGCTGTCGCTCTGGATGGATGCGGGAGAGCGGCCATTTGATCTGGGCGATGTGGATGTGGCGCGGATGCAGCCCTTTCAGGGCAACAAGCAGTATCTTTTCGAGCGCTCCAAGGAAACCTTGGGCCTGCTCTATGCCGATCACTACCCCTACCGGCAAAAGGCCACGGCGCGCGGTGTGCGGCGCACGCCGTTTCATGCGCAGCTCTTGGCCCAAGGTGCTGTCATGGGCGAATTGGCGGGCTGGGAGCGGGCCAATTGGTATGCCGAGGCCGGGCAGGAACGGGAGTATCGCTATAGCTGGAAGCGGCAGAACTGGTTTGAGAACACGGCGGCGGAGGTGCGGGCCATTCGCGGGGCCGTGGGCATGTACGATATGTCGAGTTTCGGCAAGCTGCGGGTCGAGGGCCGCGACGCCGAGGCGTTTCTGAACCATGTCTGCGGCGCGGATATGTCCGTGGCGCCGGGGCGGATCGTCTATACGCAGTTCCTGAATGCCAAGGGCGGCATCGAGGCCGATGTGACGGTGACGCGGCTGAGCGAGACCGCCTATCTGGTGGTGACACCGGCGGCGACGCGGCTGGCGGATGAAACCTGGCTGCGGCGGCATGTGGGGGAGCGCGCGGTCGTGATCACCGATGTGACGGCGGGCGAGGGCGTGCTGGCCGTGATGGGGCCGAAGGCGCGCGACCTCATGCGCGCGATTTCACCCGATGATTTCTCGAACGACGCGCATCCCTTTGGCCATGCCCGGCAGATCGAGATCGGCATGGGCGTGGCGCGGGCGCATCGTGTGTCCTATGTGGGCGAGTTGGGCTGGGAGATCTATGTGAGCGCCGAGATGTGCGGCCATGTCTTTGAGGTGCTGCATGCGGCGGGGGCGGATCACGGGCTGAAACTCTGCGGGATGCACGCGATGGACAGTTGCCGCATCGAAAAGGCGTTCCGGCATTTCGGCCATGACATCACCTGTGAGGATCACGTGCTGGAGGCGGGGCTTGGTTTTGCCGTGGCCATGGGCAAGGCCGATTTCATCGGGCGCGATGCCGTTCTGCGCAAGAAGGAGGCGGGGTTGGAGCGGCGGTTGGTGCAATTCCGCCTGACGGACCCCGAGCCGATGCTCTATCACAACGAGCCCTTGCTGAGGGATGGCGAGATCGTGGGCTATCTGAGCTCGGGCGCCTATGGGCATCATCTGGGAGGGGCGATGGGCCTGGGCTATGTGCCCTGCGCGGGCGAGAGTGCCGAGCAGGTTCTGGCCTCGGGCTATGAGGTCGATGTGGCCGGGGTCAGGGTGAAGGCGGAGGCGTCGCTCAGGCCGATGTACGATCCCGGATCCGAGCGCGTGAAGGCGTGAGCAGGGTGGGGGGGCCAGCCCCCCACGCCCCCCGAGGTATTTCGGGCCAGATGAATGTGGGAGTGGTCATGGCGGGGCGGGTCGTGTAAGGCGCGGCCATGAGTGACTATGATCCGCCGACCGATCCGCTTGAGGTGCTGCATGACGATCACGAGATCGTCGTGGTGAACAAGCCTGCGGGCCTATTGAGTGTGCCGGGCAAGGGCGAGCATCTGGCCGATTGCCTGATGGCGCGGGTGCGCGATGTGTTTCCCACCGCGCTCTTGGTGCATCGGCTGGATCGCGACACCTCCGGCGTGATGATCTTTGCGCTGACGCCCCATGCGCAGCGGCATCTGGGGCTGCAATTCGAGAAGCGGCAGACGCGCAAGACCTATGTGGCGCGGGTCTGGGGGCGGATGGAGCCGGAAACCGGCGTGGTCGATCTGCCGCTCATCGTGGACTGGCCCAACCGCCCGTTGCAGAAGGTCTGTCACGAGACCGGGCGCGCGGCCTTGACCGAATGGCGGGTGCTGCGCGCGGGGGACGAGGAGAGCCGGGTGCGGCTGAGCCCCAAGACCGGGCGGAGCCATCAGCTGCGGGTGCATATGCTGGCGCTGGGCCATGTGATTTTGGGCGATCCGCTCTATGCGAGCGGGGCGGCGCGGGATTTTCCGCGCCTGATGCTGCATTCCGAGGAATTGCGGCTGCGCCATCCGGATGGCGGTGCCGGGGTCAAGTTTCGGGCGGCGGTGCCGTTCTGAGGCCGATGTGGGTCACGCTGTGGCAGAGGTCGAGCGCGGCGGTGAGGGCGCGGCCCGTGGCCTGTGCCAGTTGCGGCAGGAGCATCCATTCCAGCGCCCAAGCCGCGCCCGAGCGTTCCTGTTCATGGATCAGCGCGTGATGCAGGCCGGAGACCTGCACCGCGTTGAAGCGGCCGAGGGTCACGAGCAATTCGGCGAGGATCGGGTTCTGTTTATGCGGCATGGCCGAAGAGGTGCCGGTGCCGGTGAGGTGAATCTCTTCCAGCCCCTGTTGTGCCATCAGGGTCACGTCCTGTCCCATCTTGGCCAATGTGCCGGAGATGAGCGAGAGGGTGCTGGCATAGTCGGCCAGCCCGTCGCGTGTGGCATGCCAGCAGGCGGGCGGATTGCCGAGGCCCAAGGCATTGGCCAGATGCGCGGCGATACCGGGGGCATCCGCGCCCATGGCCGCGCGGTCGCCTGCCGCGCCGCCGAATTGCAGAAGCGCCACGCCTTCGGTCGCGCGGGCCAGGCGGGAGCGATGGGCCGCGAGCGGCGTGATCCAGGGGCGCAGGCGGTCGCGGACATGGATCGGCATGGCGGCCTGCATCCGGGTGCGGCCCATGAGCGGGTTGGCCCCGAAGCGGTGGTCGAGATCGGTGAGGGCGCCGTGCAGTGCGGCGAGGCGCTGATCCAGCAGCGCGCTGGTGGCCTGAAGGGTGAGGGCAAGGGCGGTGTCCATCACGTCTTGCGAGGTGGCGCCCTGATGCACGGCGGTGGGATCGGGGGCGTTGGCCTTGAGCAGGCGCACGAGGGCCGGGATGGGCAGGCCATCGCGCGCGGTGCCGGTGGCAAGTGCCGTGAGGTCGAGGGTGGTGCCGAGGATGTGGCGGGCGGTTTCTTCGGCTGTGTTCGCGTCGATGCGGCCGACATGGCCCAGGGCGCGGGTCCAGGCCGCCTCGAAGCGCAGCATGTGGTTGAGTTGAGTCTCGGGCGACCAGAGCGCGGCAATCTCGGGATCGCCAAAGAGCGCGCCGAGCCAGGGGTGATCGAAAACGCCGGTCATGCGAGCGTGCCGTAGAGGTCGCGCAGGAGCGGGGTCAGGCGCTCGGGGGCTTCGATGCAGGGCAGGTGGCCGACACCGTCGAGGCAGGTGTAGCGCGCGCCGGGGATCATGCCGGCCAGCGCCTCGACCAGCGGTGGCGGGGTGGCGCCATCCTGTGCGCCGGATACGCAGAGGGTGGGGAGGCGCAGGCGCGCGGTGTCGGCAGTGAGGTCGGCGTCGCGGATGGCCGCGCAGGTGGCGGCATAGCCGTCGGCGGGCGTGCGGGTGAGCATCTGTCGCCAGCCCGAGAGCGCCACGGGATGCGCCGCGCGCCAGTCGGGGGCGAACCAACGCTCAAGAATGGCGTCGGCCATCGCCGCGATGCCGCTGCTCTGGACGGTGTCGATGCGCATGTTCCATGCCTCTGCCGTGCCGATCCTGGCCCCTGTGTTGCACAGCATCAGCCCTGCCACAAGATCGGGGCGCAGGTGCGCCAGCGCTTGCGCGATCATGCCGCCCACGGAGACACCGCAGATCAGGGCATCTGAGAGGTGCAGATGGTCCATCAGCGCGGCAAGGTCCGTGGCGAGGGTGGCGATGCTGATGGGCCCGTATTCCGAGAGGCCGTGGCCGCGTTTGTCCAGCGCGAGGGTGGGGATTTCGGGCGGCAACTGTTGGCGCACCGCGTCCCAGATGCGCAGGTCGGTGCCGAGGGAATTGGCGAAGACAATGGCGCGGCGTGCGGGCTCGCCCGCGTGGTGATTGTAGTGCAGCGTGACATCCTTGGGCCGGGCAAAGCGGGTCATGCCGGGGGCCTCAACCCCAGAATGGCGCGTGCCTCTTGCCAGGTGGCCACGGGGCGTTCGTATTTCTCGCACAGCTCTGCCGCGCGGCGCACGAGGGCCGCGTTGGAGGGGGCGAGGCGGTCGCGATCCAGCCGCACGTTATCCTCGAGCCCTGTGCGGGTATGGCCGCCCTTGGCGATGCACCATTCGTTAAGGGTGATCTGGGCCGGGCCGATGCCCGCGCCGCACCACTGGGCATCGGGGGCCAAGCGGTTGAGGGTTTCGATGTAGAAGTCGAGCACGCGCTCATCGGCGGGCATGGCATTCTTCACGCCCATGACGAATTGCACGTAGAGGGGCGATTTCAGGCGTCCGTCCCTGGCCATGGTGCAGGCCTGGATGACATGGCCGAGGTCGAACGCCTCGATTTCCGGCTTGACGTCATGGGCGATCATTTCGGAGGCGAGCCAATCCACGAGATCGGGGCTGTTTTCATAGACGCGGGTGGGGAAGTTGTTGGACCCCACCGAGAGCGAGGCCATGTCGGGGCGCAGCGGCAGCATGCCGCCGCGTTCATACCCCGCGCCGGAGCGGCCGCCGGTGGAAAGCTGGATGATCATGCCGGGGCAGTGCCGTTCCAGCCCTTCCTTGAGGCGGGCGAAACGCTCGGGGTCGGAGGTGGGGCGGCCCGCGTCGTCGCGCACATGGCAATGGGCGATGGTGGCCCCGGCCTCGAACGCCTCTTGCGTGCTTTCGATCTGTTCCGAGATCGTGATCGGCACGGCGGGGTTGTTGGCCTTGGTGGGCAGCGAGCCGGTGATGGCGACGCAAAGGATGCAGGGGTTGGACATGGCGGCCTCAGACATCGAAGAACACGGTTTCGGCCTCGCCCTGAAGGCGGATGTCGAAATGGTAGGTGGAGCCATCGGCGCGGGCAATCAGGGTGGCGCGACGGTGGGTCTGTTCAATCAGATTGAGCACCGGGTCGGCGGCATTGGCGGCAGCTTCGTCGCCGAAATACATCCGGGTGTTGAGCCCGATGTTGAGGCCGCGTGCGACCAGCCAGAGGTTGAGATGCGGTGCCATCGGGCGGGCGTTGCGGCCCATCACCGGGCCGGGTTTAACGGTGTCGAAGCGGAATTGCCCGGTGTCGAAATCTGGCACCACGCGGCCCCAGCCGCGAAACCCCTCTTCGACTTTGCCAGCACCGGGGTAGATGCCTGCGGCATTGGCCTGCCAGACCTCGATCAGCACATCCTTGACCGCGGCGCCGGTGCCGTCGGTGACGGTTCCGGTCACGGTGATGGGCGTGCCTGCGGCGTTGGGACCGGCGATGTCGCGGCCGAGTTCCTGCGCGTAGATGTCAAATCCCGCATCGCCGGGCGCAAGGCCGATGTGAACATAAGGACCGGCGGTTTGCGAGGGGGATTCCTTGAGATAGGGAAGCGGTTGGGCCATGGTCAATTCCCCTCGGGACGGTTTTCGAAGTAGGTGGAACGGGTGCCGCGCAGCACGATGTCGAACTTGTAGGCGATGGCATCGAGCGGGACGGAGGCATTCATGTCGAGCGCCGCGACGAGTTGATCAATCGCGCGCGGATCGGGGATGGTCTGGACGATCGGGCATTTCGCGATGAGCGGATCGCCCTCGAAATACATCTGGGTGATGAGGCGCTGGGCAAAGGCGGTGCCGAAAACCGAGACATGGATATGCGCGGGCCGCCAGTTGTTGACCCAGTTGCGCCAGGGGTAGGCACCGGGTTTGATGGTGCGGAACACATAATAGCCGTTCTCGTCGGTCAAGGTGCGCCCGCAGCCGCCGAAATTGGGATCGATCGGCGCGAGGTAGCTGTCCTTTTTGTGGCGATACCGCCCGCCGGCATTGGCCTGCCAGATTTCCACGAGCGTATGGGGCACGGGGCGCGCGTTTTCATCGAGCACGCGGCCATGCACGATGATCCGCTCGCCGATGGGGGTGCCGCCATGGGCGTAGTTGCGGATGAGGTCATTGTCGAGCGCGGCGATGTCATTGTGCCCGAAGGTCGGGCCGGTCAGTTCGCTGGCCGAGGTCTGAAGCGAGAGAAGGGGCAAGCGCGGCGACCGGGCGACGGAGGTCTTGTAATCCGGCGCGAGGGCGGGCGGGTGCCTTGTGCGGTCGCGTTGATAGAGGTCGGTTGCGGTCATGGTCTGTCCTTTTCCATCTCTGCATAGGTGTCTTTGGCCAGTTTGATGGCGTGATTGGCGGCCGGAACCCCGGCGTAGATCGCGACATGCTGGAAAGCCTCGATCACGTCGCGGGGGCTGGCCCCGGTGTTGGCGGTGGCGCGGATATGCATCGGGATTTCCGCGAAATTGCCGGTGGCGGCGAGCAGTGCCAGCGTGAGCATTGAGCGTTCGCGCAAGCTGATGCCGTCGCTGGCCCAGACCGTGCCCCAGGCGGATTCGGTGATGAGGGTCTGAAAGGCCGCGTCGAACTCGGATTTGGCGGCCTCGGCGCGGTTCACGTGGGCGTCGCCCAGAACGCGGCGGCGCACGGCCATGCCGGTGGTATATCGGTCGGTCATCGTCTGGGAATCCCCTTGTGGCGCATCAGGCGTTTCTGGGCGGCGATGCGGAAGGGGGCGTTGGGCGCGCCATAGCCCTGATAGCCGCCCGAGCGCTGGAGGATTTCAAAGAACATGCCGCCTGCGTAGGGGCGCGAATAAAGCTGGTAGAAGGCGCCTGTTGCATCCTCGTCATAAAGGATATTGCCCGCTGCGAGCCGCGCCAGAAGATCGGGCGCGAGATCGAAACGTGCGGCGAGATCGGCGTAGTAATTGGGTGACATCGGCAGCGGTTCAAAGCCACGGGCGGTGAGGGCGCTTGCGGTGGCGAAAATATCGTCGGTGGCCAGTGCGATATGCTGCACCGACGCGCCAAAGCTGTCGGCCAGAAAATTGCCCGCCATGGTGCGGTGGGTTTCCGCGCCATTGAGCGTGATGCGGAAGGCACCATCGGGGGTTTCGAGCGCCTGAGAGCGCACGAGGCCGTCGGGATCGACCACATCGACCATGGGCGATTTGCGCATGTCGAAAAGCGTGGTGTAAAAGAGCGACCACGAGAGCATCTGGTCATAGCTCATGGTCTGGGCCAGATGGTCGATGCGGGTGAGGCCCGCGCCGGTTTGGGCGGGCCGGTCGGGGATGAATTCGACCGACCAGACATCGCTGAGGCCGCTCTTGTCGTCGATGAAATGCAGCACGCTGCCGCTGAGGCCACGGATGGCGGGAATGTCCAGTTCGCCGGGGCCAAGCGGCTGCGAGAAGGGATGCGCGCCAAGGCCTGTGGCGCGGGTGACGGTGGCGGATGCGTCATCCACGGCCAAGCCCACATCGCAGACGGTGGTGCCGTGCATCGTATAGGCGCTGCTGGCGTAGCCGGTGTTTTCGCGGTTGATGACGATGCGGATGTCGCCTTGGGTCCAGAGCGCGAGCTGTTTCGAGATGTGGCGCCCCGCGGGGGCGAAGCCCAGGGTTTGCAGGAGGGATTCGAGCGCTGTCGCCTCGTCGCCGCGGGTGGCGAATTCGACGAAGGACACGCCCTGAACCTGTGCTCGGGCGGGCATTTGCGGAAGGTTGAGGGCGGTATCCGGCTGCCGCCTGCGCACCTCGTCAAGGAGCGCCGTGAGCGAGCGGTAGCCGTCTTCGGCCACGGTGCGGGCGCTGCCGCCGCGAAACTGATCGTTGAAGATTTCGAGCGAGACCGGCCCGGCATAGCCGGTGGCCGCCACCGCCTGCATGAAGGCGGTCACATCCAGATCGCCCTCGCCGGGCATGTTGCGGAAATGACGGGACCAATAGAGCAGGTCCATCTCGATGCGGGGGGCGTCGGCGAGTTGGACAAAGAATATCTTGTCGCCGGGGATGCGGCGGATGGTGTCGGGATCAATGCCGCGCCCGAGGGTATGAAAACTGTCGAGGATGAGGCCGACATTGGCGTGATCGGCACGGCGCACGATTTCCCAGGCGTCGCGGTGATCATTGACATGGCGGCCCCAGGCGAGCGCCTCGAACCCCACGCGCAGGCCGCGTTTCGCGGCGCGTTCCCCAAGCTCGTGAAAGTCCTCGGCGGCGCGGTCGATGCCGCCCAAGGATTGCGGGTGGCAGGAGGAGCACATGAGAATGAGATCGGTGCCCAGTTCCTGCATCAGGTCGAATTTGCGTTCGGCCCGGTCAAAGGCCTTGGCGCGCAGGGGGGCGGGCAGGCCTTCGAAATCGCGGAAGGGCTGAAAGAGGGTGATCTCAAGCCCCATGGCGCGGATCATCTCGCCCACCTCGCGGGGGGCGCCGTCATGGGCGATGAAATCCTGCTCGAAGATCTCGATCCCGTCAAAGCCGGCGGCGGCGATGGCCTCGAGCTTTTCGGGCAGGCTGCCTGAGACCGAGACCGTGGCAATGGAGGTTTTCATGCAGCATCCCCTTCGATGGCGGCGCGCAGGGCGGGCTCGTCGAGCGGCGTTTCGGTGAAGATCGCCCAGGCATCCACGCCCTGGCCGAAGAACAGCTCGTAGCCCGAGATGATCTGCAGCCCGGCGGCGGTGGCGTCGTGCAGGAACTGTGTGTCGACGGGGGTATAGACCGCATCAAAGGCCCATTTGGCCCCGGCCATGGCGGGGGCGGGCAGGGGGGTGCCGCCGATGCCGACCATGCCAAGGGGGGTGCAATTGATGAGGCCATCGGCCCCCATGGCGGCGCTGACGGGATCGGTCGAGACCTCGATTTTTGTGTCGGTGCCAAGGGCGCGCAGGCTGGCGGCCAGTGCCTCGGCCTTGGCGGCATCGAGATCGACGCAGCGGATGGCGGTGGCGTTGAGGCCGATCAGACCGAAGGCCACCGCCTTGCCCACGCCGCCCGTGCCAATGAGGCAGACGGTGCCGGGATTGGCCGTGCCCAGCACCGCCCGATAGGCGCGCATGAAGCCGGTGTAATCGGTGTTGAAGCCCTTCGGGCCGTCCGCGCCAAAGATCACGGTATTGACCGCGCCGATGGCACGCACCAGCGGGTCGGAGACCGTGACGCGGCGGGTCACGAGTTCCTTGTAGGGGTAGGTGATGTTGAGGCCGCGATAGCCTGTTGCCTGCGCCTGATCGAACACCTCGTCAAAGGTGAGGTGCAGGTCGCGCGGGATCAGGCGGTCGTAGGTCACGTCGAGGCCGGTCAACTGGCCCGCCGTGACATGCAGGCGCGGCGATTTCGAGCGGGTGATATTATCGCCGATGAGGCCGAGTTTCACGGCGCGGGTGCGGGTCGTGGTCATGGTCATGCCTTTCGGAAGAGGCGGGTTTTCAGGGCGGTCCAGAGCGGGGTCTGGCTGACGAAGATCAGGATCACCGCCGCAAAGAGGGTGACGGAAAGAGGGCTGGTGAGGATGCCTTCGAAGAAGCGGCCGAGGTCCTCGCGCTCGGAGATGATGGCGCGGCGCCAGTTGTCATCGAGCAGGCGCGACAGGATCACGCCGAGGATGACGGGGCCCAGCGGATAGCCGTAGTGGCGCATGAAGTAGCCAAAGACGCCAAAGCCCAGCATCCAGTAGACATCGGAAATCGCGTTGTTGACCGCATAGGCCCCGACGATGGACAGCAGGAGAATGAGCGGGATGATGACGGCGCGGGGCATTTCCACGATCTTGGTGAAGATGCGGATGCCGGTGAGGCCAAAGATCAGCATGAAGATATTGGCCATGAAGAGCGCACCGACGATGAACCAGAACATATCGGGCTGATCCACCATCAGCATCGGGCCGGGGTTGAGCCCGT
Organism: Roseovarius sp.; assembly: GCF_027019125.1. Classification (GTDB taxonomy): domain Bacteria; phylum Pseudomonadota; class Alphaproteobacteria; order Rhodobacterales; family Rhodobacteraceae; genus Roseovarius. Next base: position 27,900 of record NZ_JALUXE010000032.1, read on the forward strand.
GGATGAAAAGCGCGCCGATCATGATGGCGGTGACGGCATCGCCGGGGATGCCCAGCGTCATCATCGGGATGAAGGCCCCGCCCACGGCGGCGTTGTTGGCGGTCTCGGGCGCGACGAGCCCCTCCATCGCGCCTTTTCCAAAGGGGACCTTGGGGGTCTTGGTCACGCGCTTGGCATGGTCATAGGCCATGAGGGCCGCGATGTCGCCGCCCGTGCCGGGCAACGCGCCGATGATCACGCCGATGGTCGAGGTTTGCAGCGAGAGTGGCAGGTATTTGCGGATCACGCCGAAGGAGGGCACGATCCTGGTGATTTTCTGGCGCACGGCGGTCTTGTTGACGTTCTGGAGTTGCAAGAGCGCCTCGGACACGCCGAACATGCCGATCATCACGGCGATGAAGGAAATCCCGCCCTCCATCAGTTGCAGATCGAAGGTGAGGCGTTCGGTGAAGGTGAGCGGATCACGCCCGACCGCGCCGATGGCAAGGCCCAAGGCCCCGGCAAAGATGCCCTTGACCAGAGAGCCCGACGAGAGCGAGCCGACCAAAAGGATGCCCAGAACCGCCAGGAGCATGTAGTCGCGCGGTTGGAACTTGAGCGCAAAGACCGAGACATAGGGCGCGGCGAGGGCCAGAACGAGGATGCCGATCAGCCCGCCGAAAAAGGACATGACGGTGGTCACGCCAATCGCCTGTCCTGCCTCGCCGCGCTGGGCCATGGGATAGCCATCGAGGGCCGTGGCAATGGCCGAGGGCGCGCCGGGGATATTGAGCAGGATCGCCGTGCGCGAGCCGCCATAGACACCGCCCATATAGATGCCGACCATGAGGGAAATCGCCGGATAGACATCCCACGAGAAGGTAAAGGAAATGAGGATCGACACGGCCATCGTGACCGAAAGGCCCGGGATTGCCCCGATATAGATGCCCGCGAAGGTGCCGACGCCGACCAGAAGCAGCAGATCAGGTTGGGTAAAGACCGTGAGAAGGGCGAGAAACGCTTCCATCAGGCGCCCCCCCCGGACAGAAGTGTGCGGAAGACCTGGATGATCTCTGCCTCGGGCACCACGCCGGAGGGCAGGAGCACGGTAAAGATCACGCGGAACACGATCCAGATCACGGCAAGGGCAAAGAGGGCTGTGAGGATGGTCCGGGGCCAGCCCCAGCCGGACAAGAGCCGGATTGCGGCAATCAGAAAGAGGGCTGCGGTGGGCAGGAAGCCAAGAGGTTTCAGAGCGAGGCCGAAGATCACGAGGAAGGCCACGAAGACGAGGACCGTGACCGGCAGGATGTCACGCGCGAGGGTTTCGGTCGTGACCCGCGGCAGGCGCGCGGTGCGCCAGGTGACGACGAGGGCCGCGATGAGCATGACGGCGGTGGTGGCCATGGGCACCGAGCCGGGGGCCGAGAGGGCGTCAAACCCGGAAATTGCGTAGGCGTTGTAGAGCAGGATCGCGCTGGCACCCGTGAGGAAGAGGGCAAAGCCCAACTCGCCGGGTCTGCGCTCGGCAGGGTATCCGCCGGGGGTTGCGTCGGACGTGCCGTCGTGGTGGTCCTGATCGCCTCTGAATTCGGGGTCCATGCGGGTCTCCTCCGTTGACGTGGCGGTGATCGTGCAGGCCATGTGCCGCCCAGCCCAAAGCCGTCGGCGGGATGCCGATGCGCTGACTCACGATCTGTCTGATTTGAGGCAACAGCGAGATCGAAAGTCACGCGTGTTGTGTCTGTGCGGCGCGCGGCGCGGGCCGGGGAGTGGCTGGCCCAGCGGCCAGCCACGCGGTCAGGGTTTACTGGCCCGGACGGGCGATGCCGAACTCTTCCGGCGAGGCCTTGGTCAGACCTGCGTCTTGCAGGAGCCATGCGGTGTTTTGCTGCCAGGTGGTCAGGAACTCGGCGGCGGCGTCGCCGCTGATCGACATCATGGTGAAGCCGCGGCCATCCATCAGCGACAGGAAGTCGGGGTTCTGCGCGCCCGTGGCATAGGCCTCGGTCAGTTTGGCCACCACGTCATCGGGGGTGCCTTTGGGGACGAAGACGCCAAAGAACGGACCCCAGGGCAGATAGGTGCTGTAGCCGTCGTTGAAGGAGGTGACGGTGGGCACGTCGGGCAGCTTGGGGCTGGCCTCGGTGTCGAAGATCGCCAGCGGTTTCATCGCCCCGGCGCGGATCGACTCGATGGCGGCCCCGAGAACGGCGGGCATCACGTCGATGGCGCCGCTCTGGAGCGCGGTGAGGGCAGGGCCGTCGCCGTCATAGGGGATGGCTGTCACGTCGAGTTCGCCTTCGACGGTGTTCATCATCGCGGTGACGACGGAGGGCACGCCGCCCGGACCGGTGGAGCCGAGGCGCAACTCGCCCGGATTGGCCTTGATGAAATCCATCATGCCGGCGTAATCGTCGAAAGGTGCGTCGTTGCGGGCCACGAGAATGGGTGTGCCGCGCGCGAGAATGTTGATCGGGGTGAATTCCGAGTAATCCTTGTCGCCAAGGCCCATCACCTTGTAGAGCAGCGGGTTTTCGGCGCCCATCAGCAGCGTGTAGCCATCGGCATCCGAGCCTGCGACATGGTTGAGGGCAATCGCGCCCACGGCGCCGGTCATGTTCTGCATGACCACGGTGCCACCCAGCACGGCTTCGGCATGGGGGGTGACGGCGCGCATCACGGTGTCGGTCGAGCCCCCGGCCCCCCACTGGATGATGCCCTGAATTTCCTTGGCGGGGTAGTCTTGCGCGGTCGCGACGGCGGCACTGAGGCCGAACGCAACGAAGGCGCCAATCAATTTACGAGACATCTCTGTCCTCCCTGGATTTCAACGCTGACGATTCGCTCCTCGCATCGCCAGTTGATCCCTTTATGTACCTTGGGGTTAATTTGTCAAGAAAAATGGACCTGCGGGTTAAATTCGTGCTATCCAATAAGGAATCAGAGTTTGAAATGAGGCGGTTGCATGGACGCGTCCGAGGGCGGTGCAGGCCAGAAGCGCAAGACATCGTGGAAGAAAGACCCCGAGGCGGTGCGCCGGGACATTCTGCATATCGCCACGCAGGAATTCGCGGCGCATGGGCTGTCGGGGGCCAATATCAACGAGATCGCGCGCCAGACCTCTACTTCCAAGCGGATGATCTACTATTACTTCGGTGACAAGGAAGGTCTCTATCAGGCGGTGCTGGAGGGGGTCTATGCCACGCTGCGCGCGCGCGAGGACGATCTGGATGTAGCCGGGCTCGAGCCGGTGGCGGCGCTGCGGCGGCTGATCGAGGCCACCTTCGAGGCGCATGTGACCGCGCCGCATTTCATCCGGCTGGTGATGATCGAGAACATCCACAACGCCGAATATCTGCGCAAATCCGAGATCGTGCCACGCCTGAACCGCTCGATCATCGACAAGCTCGAGGATGTCTGCGCGCGGGGCAAGGCGGCGGGGCTGTTCCGGGCGGGGGTGGATGCGCTGGAGCTGCATTGGCTGACGAGTTCGTTCAGCTTCTACAACGTGTCGAACCGGGCGACTTTTTCGACGTCGTTCGGCAACGATCTCTATGCCGAGGGGCGGCAGGCGGCGCTGTTGGAACGGTTGGTCGACATGGTGCTGGCCAGCGTGGTGATCGGCTATGAGCCGCGAAGCTGGAGCGCCTCTGTCTGACGTGGGGCTGGCGCGGCACACACGAAACGGGCCGGGCGTGAACGCCCGACCCGCATCACGTTCGGATTTTTCGGGGGCGTTTCAGCCCTTCCACTCTTTCATCGCTTCGAACTCTTCGATGGTGAGGCTGGTCGTGGCCTCGAGAGTATCGGTCTCGCCTGCCTGATCGCGGCTGATCTCGATTTCTTCAAACGCGACCGCGACCGGCTTTTCGCCCAGCCCGAGGAAGCCGCCCACGTCGACGATGACCTGCTCGACCTGACCGTCATCGGTCAGCACGATGTCGGAGATTTCGCCGACACGCTCGTCGGTGGCGTCGAAGAGCGCCACGCCTTCGAGGTCCTCGGCGGTCAGCGCGGTGCGCTCCTCATCGGTCAGTTGCGGCATCACGCCCGCATCGGCGCTGCTGTCGGTGTTGGCTTTGGTTGCGGAGTGGTCGCTCGACACATCAGAGGATTCCGTCACGCTCGGGCTGGTCTGGTCCGTGGTTTCGGCCTGCGCCACGGCTGGCATTGCGGTCAGAGCGACGATGGCGGTGGTTGCGAGAATACGTTTCATTGCTTGAACTCCTCAGTCCTGCGTTGAAGGGATGCTGCGGGGATGCAGCGCCCTGTTCACCCAACCATCGGTGACGCGGAAAGTTTCTCGTACGGGGTGAAAAAACATATGAAAATCAGAGGGAACATTGATCGCCCTCATACGTTTCATGACTGCAGGCCCCGTTTGAATCCGGGGGGATTATCCGATGCGCCGCGCGCGGCGCGCGAAGTAAGATTGGAGTTTGGACGATGCTTGAGATCACCGGCATTGGCGGGATCATTCTGTTGATCCTCGATATTTGGGCCATCATTTCGGTTGTGGGGTCGGGGGCGACCACGGGCAAGAAGGTGCTCTGGGTTGTGTTGGTCCTGTTGCTGCCGCTTTTGGGCTTTATCCTCTGGCTATTGTTCGGGCCGCGCTCTGGCCGGGCGTGACGCCGGCCTTGCGGCAGGGCATCCTTTCTTTGGTGGCTCCGAATTTTTCAGGGAACCGAATGGCGGGATGCGCGTTGCAAAAATATGGTCGGCGTGATGCGCCGACCGTCCGGAGCCTGACAGTCATCCCCCAAGATGCAAGCCAAGCTCTGCCGCACCCGGCCCGTGTCCCTGGGGTGCGTGCCCCCGCCTGTCCCGGCGGGGGCATTTACGACAGATCGTTCGGGAGACCGGACCTGGATTCAACCTCTGATCGGCAGGACAATGACCCAAGGCAGGCCCGCGCAGGGTGATACAGCAGCAGATGCGATCACGGACCTTGAGGTTCTGATTACCGCGGAAGAGGCGTATCCGGCTTTGGAACGCGCCTTTTTGCAGGCGCAGACCGAGATTTCGGCCTGTTTCCGGGTTTTCGATTTGCGGACGCGCCTGCGTTCGGCCGAGGCGCGCGCGATCGGTGCGACGTGGTTCGATCTTGTCGTTCACACGCTTGACCGCGGGGTGGCGATCCGGCTTGTCGTGTCGGATTTCGATCCGATTGCCGCGGTGCATCTGCACCGGTTGGCATGGCAGACCCTGCGTCAGATCGCGGCGGTTCGGGAAATGGCGAAGCCAGAGGCGCGGCTCGACTTTACCGTGGCGCTGCATGCGGCCAAGAGCGGGATATTCCCCCGCCTGCTGCTCTATCCGCTGGTGCGGATGAAAATCCGCGAGATGTTGGACCGCTGGTGCCACATGAACAAGGACGAGCGCGAGCGGTTCCGGGTCGAGACGCCGCGCTTGCGCAGCCTTTGCCGTGTGGATGAACGGGATCAACTGTGTTTCCCGATGCGATTGATGGACCTGCATCCGGCGACGCATCATCAGAAGCTGGCGGTGTTCGACCGCCGTCTGGTTTATATCGGCGGTCTCGATCTGAATGAGCGGCGGTATGACACCAAGGACCATCGCCAAGAGCCGAACCAGACCTGGCATGATGTGCAGGTTCTGGCGACGGGCAGGGTCGCCGAGGCAGCACAGGCACATCTGGAGGGATTTCTGGCAGCGGTTGCGCGCAGATCCGAGCCGCCGCCGCAGGTGCCGGGATTTCTGCGCACGCTGTCGCGCCGCCGGTTGAGCGCGCCGATGCGATTGTCACCGCATCGTGTCCTGCGCGAGATCGAGCGCGCGCATACGGGGGCTATCGCATCGGCGGAGCGGCTGATCTATCTGGAAACGCAGTATTTTCGGCATGTGCCTCTGGCGCGGGCCTTGGCGCGGCGGGCGGGGCAATGCCCGGACCTGCGCCTGATCCTTGTTCTGCCGGCGGCCCCCGAGGAAGTGGCGTTTTCGAGCGATCCGGGGCTCGACGGACGGTTTGGCGAGCATCAGCAGGCGCGGGCGCTGGCCTATCTCAAGGCGGCGTTCGGGCCTGAGCGGCTGGTGATCGCATCGCCGGTGCAGCCGCGCGCCAGCGACAGCGCTGCGCGTGATGCGCTGGAGGGCGCGCCGCTGATCTATGTGCATTCCAAGGTTTCGATCTTTGACGAGGCGGAGGCGATCGTTTCTTCGGCCAATCTCAACGGACGCAGCATGAGATGGGACACCGAAGCGGGGCTGCATGTGACCCGGAGCGATCATGTCGCCGAAATCAGGGCAAAGGTGATGGGCTGCTGGGTGCCGAAGGAGGCGGATGCATCGTTTCTCGACATCGAGACAGCCTTTGACGCGTGGCAGCGCATGGTCGCAAGCAACAGCGTGCTGCCGCCGCAGCATCGTGCGGGATTCCTGGTGGATTACGATTCGGACGCCGCCCAGGCGATTGCGACGCCCCTGCCGGGGATGCCTGAAGAGGTGGTTTAGGGCGCGGGCGTGGGTGCGGTGCCGTCGACCGTGAAGATGTCGAGAAGGGCGAGGGCGATGACCAGGACCGGGATCGCGATGATGCCACCGATGGGCCCCCACAGCCAGAGCCAGAACACCAGCGACACGAAGATCAGCAGCGGGCTGACGGAAATGTGGCGTCCGACCAGGGCGGGGGTTGCGAACTGGGCCTCAAGCATGTTGAGCGCGAGAAAGATCGCCGGGGGCGCCAGGACCATCAGATCGTCAAAGGCCACGATGCCCGCCACGAGCAGCCCCGCAGTCACGGTCATTGGCCCCACGTAGAGCACGAAATTGAGCAGGGCCGCGACCATGGCCCAGACGAAAGGCCCCGGCAGGTTGATCAGCAGAAGCGCCCCGCCCAAGGCCGCACCAAGGCCGGCATTTATGCTGGAAATCGCAAGAAAATAGCGGGCGACCAGCCGTTCGGCATTGGTAAACCGGCGCTGAAGGTCGGCGGTATCGTCCGGGGTGCCGATCCAGAGCGACAGCCACGCGTACATGCCCTTGCGGGTCAGCAGGAAGAAGAAAAGCGTGCCGCAGAAAACGAGCGCCTGCGCCAGAACCACCGGGGCCATGAAGAGCGCGCTTGTGATACTTGGTATGCTGCCGCCTTCCCCGGTGTCCTTGGCGGGGGTCGGGGCGGCCCCTAGTGCGGCTTCGACCTCTCGGTTGATTTCTTCCAGACCGCGAATGAGGCTGCTGAATTCCGCGATGATCGAGCGGAGTTCGTATTGGATGCGCGGCAGTTCTTCGGCGATCTGCCAGATCACGGGTTCGGCCAGGATGGCCAGGATGGCAATGGCCGAGACCCCGAGGATCAACACGGTCGAGGCGGCGAGACCCGGGGAAAAGCCGATGCGCTCGAAGGCATCCGTGACGGGGGCGAGCATGACCCCGGTGACGATGGCCAGGGTCATCGGTGCGAAGATGTCCGCGCCGATCTTGAGGGCGGCAAAGCTGAGGATGAGTGCGATCACGATCACCGCCACGCGCTGAGCCGGATCACCGTGGACGGAAAACCTGTGCATGAAGCCCCAACGCCGCCGCGGCGATTTTGTTCCGCCGTGGTTCCACAATTCTCAGATCAGCGGGCGGGTCATCGGCTTGCGGTCACTTTCGAGCCGGGCGATGCGGCAGAGCTTGTCGCGGTCATTGACGGTCAACAGGCCGTTTTGCCACGTCGCCGCGCGCTCTTGGCGCAGGCGCTTGAGCATCTTGTTGACATGAACGACCGAAAGGCCGAGCGCATCCGCGAGATCCTGTTGCCGGTAGGGCAGCGGCATTTCCGATCCGCGGGCCAGACCGACGGCCGCACCCCGGTCAAAGAGCCGCACGAAGGCGCGCGCGATGCGTTCAAGCCCGCTCATATGGCCGAGGATGGCGAGGCTCTCGCCCAAGAGGTGTTCCTCGACGGCGGCAAGCCATGTGAGGTCATAGGCGCGGTCGGGATGGTCGCGAAAGAGCGTCCAGAGGCGTTTGCGGTCAAAGACGCAGAGTTTCATGTCGGTCGTGGCCTCGACCGAATGTTGCATCTCCTGCATGACCCCGGCCTGAAGGCCTATGAAATCGCCGGGCACCACGAAGTTGATGACTTGTCGTTCGCCCGAAATGAGCGTCTTGTAGCGCAGGCCCATGCCGCTGAGGGCGGTATAGAGTTGCGGGCTGTTGGAGGCCTCAAGCATCAGGGTGGTTCCACCCTCGACCTTGAGTTCGCCGGTTTTGAAGCCTTGCATGAAGGCCACCTCTGTGGCGGTCATGGGGGCAAAGATGGGGCGGGTGCGCAGGGGGCAATTCTGACAATCCGTGGGCATGAAAAAAATACTCCGTCGAGATGTCATAGTTTAATGCGGAAACTCGGAATATGTTCCAGATTTAGGGATGTTTGGACCTGACCCTATGAAAGAGCCCCTGATGCCCTACGACGAGAGGACGCCGCCGGAGCCGCCGGTCTATATTGTCATGGACAGTAACCTGTTGATTGCAGAGGATCTCTGCGGGTCGCTACAGGCGACCGGGCCCTGTCGCGTGATCAGCGTGTCGCACCCGGATGAGTTGATTCGCGTTCTCGGAGAGGAGTTGCGGGTCTCGGCGGCATTTCTGGAAATGCGCTATGATCAGGTGATCGCGTCGGAGCTGGATGGCGCGCTTGGCCAGCGCGGTGCGCGTATCGTGCTGACGATGGGCGAAGAGGACGAGATCAGGGTCGCCAAGCAGGGTTGGGCCATGCTGATCCGGCCCTTTACCGAAGACATGGTGCGCGGTGTCTTGCGCCCGGTGGTCGAGGAGGGGTGACGCGGCGCTGCCCGCTCAGGAGCGCGGCGCGCGCGCCTCGCGTCCGGCCGCCAACCCCATGGCAAAACCCTCGGCCACCTGTAGAAACGGGTCTTTGGCGGCGCGCTCTTCTGGTGCGGCTTCGGCCTCGGTTGACTGAGAGCCAAGGGCCAGGAAGCAAAACCCGAGGATCAGATAGAGCGTGCCGATGACGGCATGTGCGACAAGCGCGCTCTCGTAGGTGGCGATCAGGATCCAGAGGGCCACGGTGAGAAATCCGAGGCCCGCCAGCCCGAAGACAACACCTGCGACGGTAAAGGCCGCCGCGCGCGCGGCATTGCGCGCACGGCGGCGGACTTGGGCGACCAGACCGCGCATCGGTTATTTCCGGCCTGTGAGGAACCCGAGCAGAAAGCCCACCCCCACTGCCAGGCCAACGGCAGCCGCGGGCTGATTGCGCACGGCGTCGGCCGCTTGCTGCCCCATGTCTTCGGCGCGGTGCTGTGCGGCGTGCAGTTGTTCGGAGCCGGCATCGCGCAATTGCGACACCTTGCGGCGTGCGCCATCCACGGCCGCATCCCGGCTGGAGCCGCCAAGCGCTGCGAGGCTCTTGGAAATGGCAGAGATGTCTTCTCGCAATGTCGAAATCTGCTGGGAGAGGTGATCCATCTCGTCTTGCGGCGATGTGTCGGCGGTTTTTGCCTGAGCCATGGGGTGTCCTTTCACGTTGCTTCAGAAAGTTCAACGCGGACGGGCGCGCAGGGTTCCGGGACTATCGGGAAAAAATGATCTCTGGGGGAAAAGCCGGTCTGCCGGGAACCAAACAGGCCCGTGCCCGTTGGGTTAGCAATCGAAACCATGTTGCCTTGAAAGGAGATTCCGATGCTTTATTGGGCGCTTGTCTTTTTGGTGGTCGCGCTGATCGCCGGTTTTCTGGGGTTTGGCGGCGTTGCCTCGGCTTCGGCGGGGATTGCGCAGATCCTGTTCGTGATCTTTCTGGTGTTGTTTGTCGTGGCGATGGTCGCACGCGCCTTGCGTGGCCGAGCGCCGTAAACCGGACGGCAAGGAACCCCGCGCCATCCGCGCGGGGTTTTTTTCTGCCCGGATCAGCCCTGAAGCGTTTCGGTGCTGGCAAAGAACATGGCCTGGCTCACGGCGGATTGCAGCTGTTCCTCGCCATAGGGTTTGGTGATCAGAAAGGCCGGTTCGGGCCGTTCGCCGGTCAACAGGCGCTCGGGGAAGGCGGTGATGAACACGATGGGCCGTTCCCCCAGTTCCTTGAGGATGTGATTGACCGCGTCGATGCCGGATGATTTGTCGGCCAGCTGAATGTCGGCGAGGATCATGTCGGGCGGGTCGCGACGGGCGAGTTTCACGGCCTCATCGCGGGTGCGGGCGATGCCGGTAACATCATGGCCCATATCTTCGACAATGGCGCGAATATCCATGGCGATGATCGCCTCATCCTCGATGATCATGATCCGTCCGCTGATCGCGTTGGTCATTTCGGTGCGCGCGATGGTCAAGAGCGTGCTGACCTCCTCCGCCGTGCCGCCGATGATCTGGGCGATTTCGGACACGCGAAACCCTTCGATGCTGTGCAGCAACAGCGCCTCGCGGGTGTTCGGGGTGAGGGTGGACAGCCGCCATTGCGCGCGTGCCTCGGGGGACGAGGCGCCGTCAACCTCGGCGATGGGCGCGCCGGAGGACGTCCATATCTGATTGAAGGCCCGGAAGAGCGCAGTTTTCGGCGCGAGACCGCTATTGAAGACATTGCGATCCTCGAGCAGGGCCTCGAGCGTGGCGAGCGCGTAGTGATCGCCCGTCTGCTGATTGCCGGTCAGGGCGCGTGCATAGCGCCGCAGATAGGGGAGGTGTTCAGCGATCTGAGTGCTCAGGTCCGGCTGGGGCGTTGTGTCCGTCATGTCTGTCCTCAAAAAATGCATCCTTTGAGGGAACCAAACGCCGAGCTGCGTGTTATGTTCCCGACCGGGTGCAGAAAAGTGCCGTTCTCTTCATGGCAGATGAATAGGCGAAATGGAAAAGAATCGCAGGACCAAGAAATTGACTCAAACGATCGACGAGAATCTCCGGCGTGCCTACGCGGACACGGCCAAGGAGCCCGTTCCGGACCGCTTTATCAAGCTGCTGGAGCAGTTGCGCCAGCAGGGTGACGAGGAGCGAAAACCCTCCGGTGACGATTCGTGACAGATCATCAGAGCCCGAAAATGGACCCGCGCGACGAATTGATCGGGCATTTGCCTGCGATGCGTGCCTTTGCGCTCAACCTGACGCGCAATGCCGCGACGGCGGACGATCTCGTGCAGGACGCGGTGGTCAAGGCCTGGGGGAACTTTGACAAGTTCAAACCCGGCACCAATCTGCGCGCGTGGCTGTTCACCATTCTGCGCAACACCTATTATTCCCTGTATCGCAAGCGTCGCCGCGAGGTCGAAGACCCCGATGGCAAGATGGCTGGTCAATTGTCGGAAAAGCCCGCGCATGACGGGCATCTGGCGATGACCGATTTCCACGCCGCCTTTGCGCAATTGACCGATGAGCAGCGCGAGGTTCTGATCCTGGTGGGTGCCGAAGGGTTTTCCTATGAAGAGGCCGCCGAGATGTGCGGCTGTGCGGTGGGCACGATCAAGAGCCGCACCAATCGCGCGCGCAAGCGTCTGGCGGAGCTGATGCATCTGGAGGATGAGGACGAGTTGGAGCTGACCGACGCCGCGACGATGGCGGTGGTGAACGGGGCCTCTGTTGCATGAGGCTGCGTCTGGCCGCGCTGCGCGGGCTTTCGAGACCCAGTCTTGCGTCGCAATTGGGCATTGGGCTGAGCCTTGCCATCCTGCCGCTCGGGTTTGTTTCGGTGTTTCAGACCCACAAGGTTCTGGAGGAACGGCAGGCGTTGTCGGAGACCGCGCTGTTGGAGCAGACCCAACAGGCCGTGTCGGAGAGCCGTGACATCATCCAGGCGGCGCTGAGTTCGGCCGAGACACTGGCGATCACGGTTCCTGTCTTTGACCTTGGCGAGGGCACCTGCGACGCGGTGATGACGCGGGTGGTGGAAGAGAACCCGATCTATAGTTTCGCGGGGTTCGTCAATGCCGATCTCGAACTCATTTGCGCCTCGAACGGCGGGCGGCAGGACCTGAGCAATCTCGATTCCATCCGCACGGTGCTGACCAGCACTCAGACCGAAATCCTGATGCATCCTCTCGAATTCATTGGCGGGATTGCCACGGTCAGCGTTGCGGTTCCGGTGTTCGCGGAGGGGGCATTGCGCGGTACGGTCTGGGTTGCCGTTCCGATCAGCGCGCTGAACGAACAATTGTCCATGGTGGTCCCGAATGTCGATCTGGTGTTGTTCCAATCCGAGGGCGAGATTGTCGCGACGGCGGAATTCTCGGATTTCCGGCGCTCTGTGCTGCCTGCATCGTACAGTTTGCGAGATCTGGCCGAGGTGGGGCGCCAGACGTTTCGGGATGTGAACCAAGAAGGAAGCACGCGCGATTTCGCGGTCGTTCCCATCGTCAGCGACAAGGTCCTGGCGCTGGGCAGTTGGGAGCCGCGCCATGGCAGCGGATCCCTGCAGGGCTACGAGGGCACCTTTGCGCTCTACCTGCCGCTGGCGATGTGGGTGATCACGATCATGGTGGCTTATGTCGGGGTCAATCACCTGGTGATCCGGCATGTGCGGCGTCTGCGGTCCTGGATGCGGCTTTATGCGGCGGGGCGTGGCGACCTCGATAGCGCGCGGCTCGACAGGGCGCCCGAGGAGCTGGAGGTGGTGGCCGAGGCGTTTCGGGCGATGACCCGGCGGCTGTCAGAGCAGGAACGCAGGCTGGAAGAGGATCTGCACGAGAAGACCGTGCTCTTGCGCGAGGTGCATCACCGCGTGAAGAACAATCTTCAGCTCATATCAAGCATGCTCAACATGCAGATCCGCGCGACCCGCAGCGAGGAGGCCAAGCATCTCTTGCGGCGGGTTCAGGACCGGGTGATGGCGCTGTCGGCGATCCACCGCTATCTCTATCTGGCGCGCAAACTGTCGATGGTGCGGGCTGATACGCTGCTTGAGGATATCATTCAGCAACTGGTGATCGTCGGCACGCTGGACGATTCGGGGCGTCAGATCACGGTCACGACCGCGCTCGAACCTGTGGAAATCAGCCCCGATCAATCGGTGCCCCTGTCGCTCCTGACCACCGAGGCGGCGATCAACGCCGTGAAATATTGCGGCATGTCGAGTGGCTCTGATGCCTGGATCAACATCGCGTTGAAGGCCGTTTCGGAGGACAGTTTCTGCCTGAGCGTGGTGAATTCGCGCGCGCCCGAGCAAGAGCCCGAGGCCGAGGCAGGGGACGCATCCATGGCGGGATCGGGACTTGGATCGAAGCTGATCGAGTCCTTTGTGGCCCAGTTGAATGGAACGCTCGAGATCGACACGCAGCCGGATCGGTATGAGCTTCACGTCGTCTTTCCGATGACATGGCCCACGCCCGACGAGGACGAGGGCTGATTTTTCGGATTTCTGTGTCTTTTGGGGAACCTGGCGGGCGACGCTGCGTTGATCTTGCACATCACTTAAAGCGGAGAACGCAATGACACGTGCAAGACTTTCCCTCGTTTCCCTGCTCTTCATGGGTGCTCTGGCGGCCTGTGAGACAATCGAAGGTGCCGGTCGGGACATCGAGGATGCCGGTCAGGCGGTGACGGGTGCATCGCAGGAGGTGCAGAGTTGATCGTTTGAACCGAGGGGGTTTGCCCCGATCCGAGGCGATCCTCGCGGTGCAAGATTTACAAGACAAGGGGCGCGCATCCGTGGGATGGGCGCCTCTTGTGCTTGTGCGTCAGGGGTAACGGGTGTGCGGTCAGGTCGTTACAAGGCTGGCCACGCCGCTGACCATTGCGGTGGCCACAAGCAGCCCGATCAGGACCAGGAGACCGTCGCCCACGAACATGCCAACGGCCAGCGCCGTGATCACCACGCCCAGGATCGACGAGGTGAAGGGAATCAGTTCGAGAAAGGGCATCAGCGCGCCGCAGATCAGGCAGAAAAGCTGTGGCAAGAGCACCATTGGGCGCGTCACCAGAAAATGCAGTCTTTGACGTGTGACGCGGTCAAGCCATCGCGCGGGCACGCGGAACCAGGTGTAGACCCGGCGCACCCGCTCCGTGCGCAGATGTGCCGCGCGCATCCACTTGGGCAGCCAGAGCGAGGAGCGGTGAGCCATCTGCTGCAACGACACGGCCGTGATGATCAGACCGCAGAGGGTGGTAAAGCCGGGCACACCGCTGAGCGGCGAGACCAGCGCCAAGGCGGGCAGGATCAGGAGGGGGGCGAAATTGGCCCGCCCCAGCGTATCCACGATGTCGCCGACGCTGGTGTGATCCCCGTCTAGGGCGGACCAGCCCTTTTCCACCAGATCCATAGCCGTTTCATGGTCTGGCACCTTGTCCCTTGGCATTTCCCGCCCCGTGCTCCTGCTCTGGTTTCCGTCCTTTGCCCTAAGGATAACGTCTTGAACTTCTTGTTGTTCCGGATGTGAGCCGGGGATCGGGCCGTGTTGGCCGCTCTGGGAATCTAGGGATTTCAGGGAACCATACCAGAGGTGAGGGCGTTCTAAGAGCACATCACGCCGCTTGGGCGTGCGTGTCACCGACCCGTCGGGTCACCGCGCGATGCGGAACAGATACGAACTCATATCGGAGGCTCTTAAAATGAAACTTCTTCTGAGCACGGCCCTTTGCACGGGGCTGACCTTGACTGCTGTCAGCCCGGTTGCTGCGATGGAAAAAACCCTGTCCGGTCTGGACGTTACGGTTGATCTGAGCGCCTATGAAGGCAACAATGTGCTGAAATACTGGCCCACACTTGAGGCCGATCTGGCCACGGCCATCGCGTCGAAAGTGACGCTGGACGATGCCGCCGACGCACCGAGAATCGTGGTCGAGATCAACAAGGTGGCGATTGATGGTGACACCATCCTGCCGGATACCGGCGAGTTCAACCAGTTGGAGGGCACCGTCTCGACCTTTGAGGGGCTCAACGATGCCGTTGCCGTCAGCGCCGACCGTCTGGAGGACCCCGATGAACAGATCGGCAGCTATGCGTTGCAGATGACGGCTGTCGCGGGCGAAACCCCGGCTCCCGAAGGCTGGGTCACGATCACGCCGTCGCAGGACGATTTCTACGCGGCGCTGGTCGATGCCTATGCAACGACCGTGGTCGAACGTCTGGACGATTGATCCGGTTTATGACGGCGAATTGGGGCGCGGCACCGCTCTGCGCCCCAGCCTGAGCCGATAGGCCCATGAACAAAAGAGGGCGGCGACTTGACGGTCGCCGCTCTTGACGACTCAGTGCAACGCACGCGCATCGAACGGCGCATTGCATCGGGATTGCTGCCCCCATTTTCAGAGTAGTGGTGAGCCGTGCAGGACTGTGCGGGGTGAGGGAAATCAATGGCTTGCGCTGGCGAACCGGAAAACCACGCCCCTTGATTTGATTGGGCTTTTCGGGCCTCTGGCGAACCGTTTCAGGAGTCCCAGAAACCGAAAGGCCGCTGACTGGGCTGGCACCCGCGTCAACGGCCAAATCGAAAAGTTTGCGAGAGATGAATACCAGATCGCGCCCGTGATCGCAATCGCGGGAGGCGCTGATGTCTGAGGTTCTGCCCTTCTGCAAAATCAAGCTGCAATACCTGCTGGAGATGGTCACGGACCACGACCTGGACGACAACGCCTTGCGCGTGGCCCTCTACCTGGCACTAGCCCATGCCGACCACGAGACCGGCGAGAGCCGCCCCTCATTCGAGACCATCGGCGCGGCCATCGGCAAACACGCTAAGTCGGTCAAACGCGCGCTAAACAAGGTCGAGGCGGCGGGTTACATGACCGTGGAGCGCGGGACCAATAAGGGGAAATCCTCGCGCTACCGCCCGACCGAAGCGGCCCTGAAACGGGCCACGGATCGCCGCCGGGAGGGGGACAAGGTTGTCCCGCTTAGCCGCGCCAAAGGGGGACAATCCTGTCCGCAAAGCGGGGCAGAGTTGTCCATCAAAGGGGGACAGGATCGCCCCCCGAACAGAGAACAAGAACTTAGAAAAGAACGAGGGCGCGCGTCCGCGCCGGATTTGCCCGATGAAGGGCAATCCGGCGGAACGCGCTCGGAGTTGGTCTTCGTCCCGAGGGGTATCTGCTTTGTCCGGGACTGGGATGCACGGTTGGCCCGGGAAGGAATGACCACGCTGGAACGCAGCCTGCCCCTGTCACCGCATGAGCATCACCTGGGCTTCTGGCTACCGGCACGGACACCAGCCCCGGTGGACAGCGCGGAATGGCAGGCGCAGTTGCGTCTTCTGCGGGATGTCATCCG
Organism: Roseovarius sp.; assembly: GCF_027019125.1. GTDB lineage: Bacteria > Pseudomonadota > Alphaproteobacteria > Rhodobacterales > Rhodobacteraceae > Roseovarius. The sequence goes on from NZ_JALUXE010000032.1 coordinate 44,035, forward strand.
TCAGACGCAAGATGGCGCATGCGCCGCGCCCTCTGCACCCCGCATCACGTCCTTTGCACCGCGTCAGATGCAGACTGCATCGCGTTCGACGCAGGATTTTGCCCCAACCGTGGATGAGAACCGCCATGCGGTCTGAGGAAACAGCAAGGCGACCCATGTCATACGCTGGCGCTGCTGACACGGGACCTTGCGAGGGGCGGCAAGCCTCCCCTTCGAACCCCACCGGCGCGGGAAAAGCCCGCGCAAAGGAGCCGCTGACGGCGACCTTTGTCTTCCGTTGCACGGCCACCGAGAAGGCTGAGCTGCGCGCCAAGGCCGAGGCCGCAGGTCTGCCCGCCGCAACGCTCTTGCGCGAGGCGCTTGGCCTCACCGAGGCGCGCCGACGCAAGCCCATCCCTCGCGTTGATCCGGCGCTGGTGCTGGCCGTCGGGCGCATCGGCGGCAACCTCAACCAGATCGCCCGCTGGCTCAACTGCGCGATGCTGGTCGGCCGCACCGACCTCGACAGTCTGACCGTCGCGCGTCGCCTGTTGGTGATCGAACGCCAGCTGGCCCAGCTCCTCGAAGAGGCGCGGCGGTGCTGATCAAGTTCTTCCCCAATGGCAAGGGCGCGGGCGCTGGTCCGGTCGGCTATCTCGTGGCCGAGCGCGTGCTGGCCTATGACGGCAATCGCGACCTGGTCCGTGACGCCGATGGCCAGCCCTTGATGGTCACGCGCGATCCCTTGCCCGAGGTGCTGCGCGGCGATCCCAGCCGCACCGAGTCCCTGATTGACGCCAGCCGCCACCAATGGACCTACCGCGCGGGCGTGATCAGCTTTGCCGCCGAAGACGCGCCGAACGAGGCGCAGCAGGCCGAGGTCATGGACGCTTTCGAGCAACTGGCCTTCGCCGGGCTGGACGGTGAGCAATACGACATGCTCTGGGTCCGTCACAGCCACGAGGACCGCGTCGAGTTGCACTTCTGCACCCCGCGCCTGGAGCTGACCACCGGGCGCAGCCTGAACATCGCCCCACCCGGCTACCAGGACGCCTATGACAGCCTGCGCGACTTGATGAATCAGCGCCACGGCTGGGCCGACCCGATGGAGCTGGAGCGCGCCCAGGAGGCGCGCGACACCATCGAGGCCCCCACCCGCGCCCAGGGCCGCGACGAGCTGCATGCGTGGATCCTCGATCAGATTTCTGTGGGTCTGATCGAGGATCGCGCCAGCATGCTCGACGCCCTTGCCGATGCGGGTTTCGACCTGCCGCGCGTCGGCAAAGCCTACCTGACCGCGCAAGACCCCGAGACCGGCGAACGCTGGCGCCTGAAAGGAGAGATTTTCCATGAAGACTGGCAAGCCGACCCGGCTGAGCGAGAAGCTGAACGCGGAGCTGGACACGATACGTCAGGATTACGCCGCCTCGATGGCATCCCAATTGGAGAGCTTCAGGACCGATTTGACGACCATTGCGAGAGACGCGCGGCGTACCATCGAGAGCGATACGCGCCACTTCCTGAACGAGAACAGGAGCTTGTTCGAGACCCGGACCGAGCAGATCAGGCACTGGCTGACGATCTCGCCCTGGCTGATCTCGGGGCTGATCGTGACGGGGATCGCCTCGATGATGGCCGCGAGCTGGTTCTGGACGTCAATGCTGACGCGCTCGGAGCTGACGGAACTGGGCCTGACGCGGATCGAGCAGGGAGAACAGACCTGGCTGACGCTGGACCCCGACAGGACCGAGCTGAAGACCTGCACGCTGGCCGGGACGCCGGTCATCTGCATCAAGATCGAGGAGAAATGAATGACGACGCCCCTGACAGCATTGGAACGCGACTTGCTCGCCTGCGTCGAGCGGTTGGTGACGGCCTGCGAAATCTCAGCGCAGGAATTGAACGGGTTAGAGGCACGCTCGACGAAGAGGCTGCAAACCCAGTTGGATGGTATCGCGGGCTGCGCGACGTTGCTCATACGCTCGCAGATCGCGTCAATGCAGGCGTTGCGTGGCTTGCTGAGCGAAGAGGCCACCTACAACGCGCTGGACGCGAAGTTGAACGAGAGCTTGAGCTTAGCGAGGGACGCCGAAGAGTGGCTGAGACGGAGCTAGAGGCGCGGGATCGGGATATGGACCGGGGGCTGACGCATTGAGATTTGGAGCCCATTTGGTGCCAAGCTGCAGGTTGGCAAATCGGAGCCGTTTGCCAAACTCAAGTTTGGCAAATGCTAGGCGGCAATGTTGTTCTGTATTGTTGGTCGCTTCAAATAGTCCGGAGACATCTTTTCACTGATGTTGCGCATAATAGACAAGAGGACGTGATCTCGGGCTTCCGAGTTCACCCAAACATTCTCGTGAAAATCCTCTATTTCTGTAGACAGTTCCATCGAGCAAGCAGGTGCCATAGTTGTGGCTAGGTCGCTTCTCTCCGGCCAATAGTGGCTAGTGTAAAAAATCTGATTTCTCACAGATTGATACCCCTTGAACTTGAAGTTCTGGATCCAAGTCTGTTCCCTTTGATCCAGCCGATCAGTGTTCAATATCCTCATCATACGCTGGAACAGATCCCAAACATGCTGCTGATCTACTTTGTAGTTTTTGTTTGAAACAACGGTTACGGGTTTCTGCATGCCGCGCGTGTGTTGGCGAAAAGCACTTTCTCGCTTTCGATTCCCTGACTTAAGATCAGGAAAAACATCAACAAAATGCCAAGTTTCACCATGCCGAATAACGAAAACGCCACAGACGCCAGCCACGTATTTCGCGTACAAGACTGAGGCATGGTGAGCGTCCACAGTGCTCCAGCTTACGCGCCCGGAGTCAAAGAGAACACCGGCGCTCTCCCAAGCCATGTCCGCCTTCAGTTTGAGTTTTATGAGATCGCTGAGGGCGTTGCTTTCAACGCCAGGCGCATTCAAGTACTGTCCAGGTAAGGATGGATCAATTGAGCTTGGCTCCCAGATTTCGGCTAAATAGTCTTGAAGCGATACTTCATCTGCCGCTGCTTCTGAGTAAACCGCGTCCCAACGCGCCGTGACATCCGCGTGCTTGCGCCCGAAAATATTTTTATCGGTGGCTCTCGTCCAAGACATCAGAGTTTCATTTTCTTGAACTTGCCGTCCTCTTCTTTGGCCTGAATTGCTCGGTCAAAGTCGATCAACAGGTCTTTCGCCGCGTCATTTTCGGCCTTCGTTCCTGATCCGTGGCTTGACCATTGTCCGAAATCAAAGCCCTCAACTAGTTTCAAAGTGCGCACGACATCCTGTTGCTGAAACGATGAATAACGGCGGCTGGTTTCATCAAAGACTCGCTGAAAAACATTCATCAGCGCCCCAAATCCAATTGTTCTCAGGAAGATGCTGTTTGTTTGAGTCCACTCGTCGTGAAAAACAGACTTTATAGCCCAGAAATAGTTCTTCAGTATTTTTGATTGCTCCTCGAAGGTGAAGGACTTCAAGACGCCATTCTCTTGGTGCACTAGAGGCGTAACTTTGCGCACAAAGTTTGTCAATGATATCTGACCCTTAGATGGAGCATCTATGACAATTCGATTGAAAAGCGGGCTGTCTTTGTCATCCCGAAGCTCTTTGGCGATGTCGGCAGCACGTTCATTTGCCAGGTCCGACGGCTTCTTTTTCGGGATCATATTCAACAGATCGAGAACCAGCGAACTTGGCACACCTTTTGCTTCACGGTTGATGGTGATGAACTGCTCGACCTGAGCCTCTTCAGAGAGCCCCGAGAATGCTACGACAGGTAGGTCATAGTCTGTACCGGATTCCTTGAATGCTTCATGAGCACCAGCTAACCGATGTTGTCCATCAATGACCCAACCGACGTCTTTCCCAGCAGGAATCTTTAGTTCGCCTGACTTCTCATCGAATGTAGCCTTGTCAAAGCTCAGTACTACAGAGTTGGGGATGGGATGCCCCTCCTGAATGTATCCAGAAAGCGATTTGACGCGACTATTCGGTAGAACCCTTTGGTAGCCCTCGTCTTTATCCGGATTTCGGCGATTGATTGAAACCATTCCCCATAGTTCAGAAGCCTTAAGCTTGAATACATAAAGCGCCCGAGCTCCTTGGCTCAATTTCATCGCGGGAATCGAAATTTCCTTGACTAGCCGGCCTGTCTTTTTGCCAGTTTGTCTCGAAGGCTTCTTCGCCATTTGAATACCTCGTATAGGTTAACCCGCCCACTATACGGCGGCTGCCGTCCAGTTGTTAGCACATCATAGCGCCATGGTGTTCCAAGTGCCATTGGCTCGCGGCTTCATTTTCAAGAAACAGCTTCTTGTCAGGTGTTTAGGGCGGTTTTTGCATGAAACCTAAGGGCCTGCTCTACCGACCAATGGGATATCTCTTTCTATCATGAAGTGACAGGAACTTGGGCATTCGTCCAAGATCCTTTTCCGTTGTCCGCTGGTATATGCGGAGCAATGTCAGCAACCGATCGAGTGTGCAAAACTGGCTTAGCTGCGTTCATATCCCAAATGTGAAAGAGGTAGGCGTCTGAAGCCTGAACAGCCTTGTTCCACTCATTGCGCGTCACAATAAATCGCATCGGTGAAATCGTGGTGGACTTGACCTCGATCAGCCGGTTCGCAATTCCGCCCGTTCTGTGATCGTAGGAAAGGACATCGTATCCAGCAAAGTTATCATCAAAGCCTGGCCACTCGGGTTCGAGATCAATGCCGATTTCTTTGAGGCGCTCGCGCTCATATTCCAGCGTCAGTATCTCCGCAGCGCGGCCTTGTTCCATCTTTTCCTGATCGGTGAGAAGGCGGGCATAGCCTGAGACCGAGTCCCACCAAGTCACGACATGAAGGGGTGTTGGGCTTTCCATCAGGCCAGCGGCAGCAAAGATGTCCTGATCGTTAGGATCAAGCTTATTGACGAAGCGTTGACGACCCTGGCGCATGAGTTTCGCCCAGATCGGCTGCTGCTTAAGGAGAACGCCCCTGATGCAGTTCTGGTAGAATGCGTGGCCATCGAGCGGGCAGTCTTTCTCGACGATTTCAGAGAGATAGACCGAGGCCTCCATATCAAGGCTGTGCGCGTCGGCTTCGACCTGATCGATCAAGGTCAGAAGATCAGGGATCGCCAGATCGGGGTGATCGGCCATGTATCTTCTGAACAGGCGCAGTCCTTCGAAACAGGGCAAGGAGAACAGCCGCTCAGTCGAGATCGCACCGCTCATACTTCCTCCGAAGGAGCCTTTGGCGCGGTACCCTCCAGCTCTGCGATGAGGTCGATAACGTCTTTGAGTTCGACATCATAATCGAGTGGGTCTGCGGCTTCTTCTTCGTCAAAGGCAATCTCGTGGAGATCGGGATCGTCCAGGAGCTGCTGCATATTTCTAATCTTCTCGACAAGGCGGCGGCTCACCGACATGTCGATACTGCCAATTACTGGAGGCGCTTTCGAGCGATAGATATGGATATGGGTTTCTTCGTCAGGGCCGAGGCCTAGGCGGTGAATCCGATCGATAGACTGAAGATAGTGCGTCGAGACGTAGCTGCGGTCGGCATAGATCGCGTTGTGACATACGGTGTGAAGGCTGATCCCTTCGCCCGCGGCTGCAGGGTTGGCGACAAGAACATAGCAATCTGAATCTTCGTGGAAGCGGCGTATGCGCCCCTCCCTACTTTCAGGGTCGTCGGGAAGACCAGACGGTACACCGCCGTGGATATAGACGGGGTTGAGATCGGCCAGAGCCGATACAAAGCTATGGATCGTGTCGGTGAAAATCGTCCAAATCACGCACTTCTTGCCCTCCTTAGCGAGAGCATAGGCGTGATCCATAACCGCTCGCATCTTGGCGGAATGGCCTTCGTCGAGGACAAGATCGACAATATTCGAGTCTACTTTTACGTCGTCGTTCGCCATCGCGCTTAGCGCTAGGGCCGGATTGATGGAGAGCTGTAGAAGGCGCATCACAGAGCGCCGCGCTCGCAAGAGCTGCGCATCACCCATGCCGCGCGATAATTGCTTGGAGTAGTCGCGAATAAACTCGTTGCGGACGATGGAATAAAGCGCGAGCTGTCCTGAATCCATGCCGACATCAATGAAATGCCGCTCGGCGGGTGGAAGGCCAAGCTCAGACTTGGTCGTGCGAACATAGAGATTGCCGAGCACCTCGCGCGGGGATTTTCCATGCGAGATTTCGAGGCCGTAGCCGTGGCCTGGCCACAGGAAGTCAAGCTGGGACTCCATGTCGGACGCTGCCTGCGGCATGGGCGTTCCGGTAAGGATATCGCGCCGCACGGGATCATCGGCGGTGCGCAAGAAGAATGCGCCGCGCTGCGACTGCCAGCCTGCTTTCATGCGGTGTGCTTCGTCTAGAACAAGATGGGTTGGTGTGGTGGCGAAGTGCGCAGCTAGCATTCCTTGCTGACGGATCACCATGTCATAGGAAATGATGAATCGTGTTTCGCCGGAGCGAAGCGCCTTGCGGTTTTCGTCTTCACTGCCAACCAGAAGGGTGAAGGGCTCTGCCCCACCGTCATGCGCATCATCGTCCATGCACTCGTCAACGATGTCCATCCACGCTTGGAAGGCGGCTTTCGGAGCAACAACGATGAAATGCTGACCTGGTTGGCGCGTCAACATATGCAGTGCGAATGTGACGGTGGTCTTGCCCGCGCCAGGCACGGAGAAATTCGCGCCATTGCTCAAGGCGAGAAGGTGAGAGAGATCGCGAAGCTGGAAGTCGCGAAGCTCTCGCTTGGTGAAGCCCATCGTCTTTAGCTTTTCGTTGATCTCTTCAGGCGAGAGAACTTCAGTGATCTCGCCACGCTGTTCACGCGTTTTTTTGATCTGCGCTGCGAAGGCGCGGAGCTTGACTGCCGCTTCGCTTTCGGGCCTGAAGCGGAAATGTAGGCTTTTCTGGTTGGACTTGCTGCCAAGCTCGCGCACCACACTGAGCGTATCTGGCCATGAGATATTGATCTGGTTCCCAGAAAGGGTGTGGTCGAGCTTCTTGGTGCGGATCGCCAGCTTCAGACGCGACCAGATTGGGGTCTCGAGCGCGTCCTCAGGCACGGAAAAAGTGCCAGTGTGATCGGCGTTATACCGTATGGAAACGGCAGTCGGGGAATCGCTCACGCAGGTTTACTCCTCCCCATTCGTGTCAGTCGCGCCGTCGTCTTGGCGAGCCTTCACGGACGTCTCGATCTTGTCGAGGTTCTTGCGGATCGAGCCGATATGTTTGAGGATTGCTGGCAGTGTCGAAGTTCCCGCTGCACTAATATCGATTCCAGTCACCTTGGAATTGACCTGCGCCAGGGCCCTTAGCGCCGCCTCCTCGTTCTTCTGTCCTTTGTCGAGTTCGATAGCAGTTTCGCAGGCATCAATCAGCGTCGTGATCCTATCTTCATCATCGCCTTCGTCGCGCAATGCCTCGATTATCGGAGTGTAGTCTTTGCTGGTGCCGTCATCATCGATGTCAATGGCGAAATCGTCATCATCGAAGGCTTCGTCATCGTCATTGACAGGTAGGTCGAGCCTATCTTCAAGGATTTCCAAGACTTTTGGCGCGAGCTTGCCGAAAGCGGCATTGAGGCGGTAGACGCGCCCACTGATCTTGTCGCGGTTCTCGTAGATCGACCAGGCAATTGCGCGGCTGGCGTTCTGGAGATTGACATCCTTTTTGGCGATGGCTTTGGGGAGATCGCCGAATATCTGTTGCCCTTCTTGGAGTAGGTCGTACTCACCAGGCTTTTCAACCCACTCGCTCAAGTACAGATCCGCCTCGTCGAGCGCTTGAAGGACGTTTTCGATGTCAGGTTTGCTGCGGCGCAGGCGGTCGGCGACCTCTTTAGTAGATCTACCTTTGCCGACCTGGCGACGTATCAGCCTAGCATCACCGATCCAGTCATAGTCGAGCTTGGTCTGCGGGCGCGCCTGAAGATCAGCTTCAATGTCATCGATTTCATCGCGCGTGACGTCGGACGGTAGGACGGCACACTTGATGTTTGTGAAACGTTTATCCACCGAGCCGTCTTTGTGGGTCTTGAGTTCGCGCATCGCAGCGAGTCTGCGGTTGCCGTTGACCACCACACCCGTACTGGTGATGAGAATTGTCTCACGCTGCCCGTCTTTCTCAAGAACCGAGATGATGGGGGTAACGGATTCGGTTCCTTGTTTGGCGAGTTTGGCGAGTATCTCATGCTGCGCCTGCTGCGCAGTAGTGAGTTCCTGTCCCTTTTCAAAGAAGTCTTTCGCCCGGCCTTCACGCGCGATTTCGGTCTGCTGCGCGCTAAATGTGCGGCAGTTTTCCATCCGGTACACAGGCACCTCTATCGGCAACGAGATCACCTTGGGAGTGAAAGAACCGCTGCGGAAGTCGTAGATCGTCTCGCCGAACTCATTGGAGGCTTCAAGCCGCTTGGCGATCATTGCTTCGCGTTCGGCGCGGGGTTTGAGATCAATCGTGTAAGTCATGGCAACTACCTATTACTCAAAAGCGACGACGAGAATCGGTACGGTGATCACGCGGTCGAATAGTTCCAGCTCCTTTATGACGCGCTCGGCATTGGCGATGTTATCTCCGATGACTTTGGCGGCTTCCTTCGTTGGCAACGCGAGAGCGGCGGCCTCAATACGCTCGCTCTGGAACAGATACTGCAGCTTCAAAAGATCATACGGTGCTCGGCTCATGTTTCCAGTCTGAAGCTGAAAAGCCAGATCGTCCTGCATGGCAAAAACGCTGAGTCCATGCGCTTGATCGAGATTGACGTTTAGCGCCCAGCCCTCGTTCAAGAATTCGGTTTCGACGTGCTTTCGAATCTGCGGCGTACAGCGCGGCTCAATCTTGACGGCGGGCGCTTCAAATACGTCTGTGAGCCACTCCTTCAGCTCCCGACGCTCCCATTCGGCACCTGCCGAGTGATGATCATCATAGGTATAGGCAAGCTTCATGCGTCCCCCTTTGCGTTGGGGTCATAGACAGGCTTGTTCATCGGGCGGGTTCTGAGCGTACCTGCACGGAGCTGATGAATCCGATCCCAAGCAATATCGATGTAGCCTTTGTCTAGATCGCAGCCGTAGGCGTGACGGCCATGCTTAAGCGCCGCAATCGCTGAGGAACCCACGCCCAGATATGGATCAAGGACGCTCTCACCTTCGTTCGTCAAAGCCAAGACCAAGCGCTCCACCAGCCCAATGGGGAACTGGCAGGGATGATCTGTCTTCTCTACGTGGTTAGATTTTACGTTTGGAATATCCCAAACATCTGACGGATTCTTTCCAAGGGGATTGCTGGAAAGCTCGCCTTTGTTCGGTCCTTTGAAGTGCTTCTTATTCGGGTACTTCGACGGAACGCGGACGGAATCGAGGTTGAACGTGTATTCCTCAGATTTGGTGAACCAGAGAATTGTTTCGTGCCTACCCGAAAAGCGTTTCTGACAGTGCAGGCCATGGCCAAAAGTCCAGACAATTCGATTGCGAAGTTGTAGGCCGTGGTTCTTGAATAGCGGGTAGAGCAAAATATCCAATGGAAATATCTCGCCCGAGTCAACGTGGTTACCAACCTGCCAGCAGATAGATCCATTTGGCGCAAGCAGACGCACGGCTTCCGCGATACAGGCCGCCTGGTCCTCGACATACTTTTCCTGAGAGGTGCGTTTTTCGTAGGACTTCCCTATGTTGTAGGGTGGAGAGGTCACAATCAGGCTCATGGATTCGTCCGGTAGGCGTCGCATGAACCTAAGATTGTGCTCACAGGCGATCTCGGTCTTCGCATCGCGTTCAAGCCGATGGATGTCTGCGCCTTCTTGTCCACTCAAGTTGCGAAGTGCGAACGATTGTTTTGGAGCCATCGGTTGTATCTCTTTATTATGGCCGATCAGTCGATGCGGCACTTTGTTAAACTCGGCATTAGCTCTACGATATCTGGTAGCTGCTGCGTGGGGCAACCCTGTATGTCGCGCCAAAAGTGAGCACCCGTTTATCGCCGTTGAAAGAGTCAACGGGCATCACCAAAACAGCAGCGCCGCAACCCTCTCCTTCATGGGGCTACCGTTTCTAGAGCGCGCAATCGACGCATGAAATAGCCCTCAATCCCTACTGCCAGGGCGAAGGCCGGGGCGGTCAGAGTCACAATGCAGGCTGACAAGGCCGTCGCGAGGAGCGGCAGCCATGGCATATTGTTAACGCCCCAGAAGGCAACAAGCGGCCCCCAAGTCATTAGGTAGGACAGCGAACTGATGCCCATGGCGCTGATAACAGGGCGCGTGTAGCGGCTGATATCCGCCTGCATGCGTTCTGTTGTCGCCAGTTGGTGGCGCTGCCAGGTTTCAGGTTGTCTCAGGTCCATTCGTTACTCCTTCAACAATTCGATCCAGGTGTGGACGTCGTCCATGGCGATCTCTTTTCCTTCCAGAAAGGACCGGTACCAACGCGCGGCAATCGCTCCGCGCTTTTCGCTCTTCAGCTTTGTGCCGCTGTCAGACAGGTACCTGTCCAGCGCGACCTCGAACTCTTCTAGGGCGGCAATGTCATGTTTCATTCGTACAGCTTCAACTCCCAACAAAATCCAATTCAGGTCCACTTCGAATTTTCGGTGCATTTCGACCAGCGCCTCGACCGGGATCGAGCGCTTGCCGAGCTCATAGCTCTGGTAAGCGCGCAGTGAGATTCCGAGTGCTTCAGCCAGTTTCGCCTGCGACATGCCCAACTCGTTGCGCGCAATCGCGATGCGCGCGCCGAGGGCGCTCAGGTAGTCATAGGGACGATCCGCCATTTTCGACAGCAATCCACTTGCAGTTGCGTTCATTTGAATGCTATACGCACAAATGAACGTTGTTCGTTGTGTTTCGTTATCGGACCATCGCGCATGAGCGCATTCAACCCGATTCGCGCTACCTTACGAAAAGGAGAGGGTTTTGGCACAGGAAAAACTGCTTTCACCAAAAGAGCTGGGTGATCTTGTCGGATTAAGCGCTGCGCAAGTTCGCGCGTTGATGAACGATGGACGGCTGGAGTTCGTCGAGATTTCCACAAAAACCAAGCTTCTGACCATGAGCGGCTGGGAGCGGTTCCAGAAGAACGCGACCAGGGTGAAACGCCCTGAAGGCAACCAGCCGGGCTTACCCTTGGGTGAGCCGCAGCACCACAGCCTCTGACGGAAAGGGACACCCCATGGCCATGCCCCGCGCGACGCTGACGCAGAGCGAACTGACACGATACCTCAAGGCGTACCGGGATGCGGGCATTCCGGTCGTGCGGTCTGAGATCAGCCGCGACGGCAAGGTCGTGATCTACAGCACCGAGAAACAGACCGACGAGGTCAACAACCCGTGGGATCGCCCGTGAAACGCCGCAAGCAGTTTCCCGGCGCGACGGCCTATTTCGACCGACACGGGAAGCGGCGTTGGCGGTTCCGGAAGGGTGGGTTTTCGGCGGAGTTGGGAAGCGATTACGGGTCGGAGGATTTTGTCCGGCGCTATGAGGACGCGGTGAATGGCCACAAGACGCGCGGGCTGATCGGGGCGGACCGGACGAAGCCCTACAGTGTCAGCCAGCTTGTCGCGCTCTGGTATCGCTCGCCCGAGTTCCTCGATCTCGCGCCCAGTACGCAGAAGGTCTATCGTGGGATCGTCGAGAAGTTCCGGGAGGAGCATGGCCAAAAGCCGGTGCGATTAATGCAGCGGCGGCATGTCCAGACGATCCTGGCGGAGAAGGCCGAAACACCGACAGCGGCAAACAACCTTCGCAAACGGCTGATCCAGTTGATGGATTTCGCAATCACGCTGGACTGGCGCGGCGACAACCCGGCGCGGGCAACGAAGCCGTTTCGCGTGGGCGGTGACGGTTTCCACACCTGGGACGAGGACGAGCTGGCGCAGTTTTTCAAGGTCCACAAGCCCGGCACGCTGGCGCATACGGCGGTGTCGCTGATGCTCTACACTGGCGCGGCGCGGGTCGATGCGGTGAAGCTGGGGCCAAAGAACGTCCGCAACGGCAAGATCGAGTATCGGCGGCAGAAGACGCAGCGGTCTGGCGGTGTGGTGGTTTCCGTGCCAATCCACCCGGACCTGGCGGAGGTTCTGGACAAGTTGCCGAAGGACCGGCCCTTCCTGGCCACCCAGAAAGGCACGATGCGCTCCGCAGGCGGTCTGGGCAATCTCATGCAGCGTTGGACCGAAGACGCGAAACTGCCCCAGTGTTCTGCCCACGGGTTGAGGAAGGCCTGTGCGCGTCGATTGGCCGAAGCTGGAGCGACGGCGCACGAGATCGGCGCGGTCACAGGCCACAAAACGCTGGCCCTGGTCCAGCGGTACACCGAGGCCGCAGGCCGCGAAGGCATGGCCGATTCCGCGATCGAGAAACTAATCGCCCGCCCCAATGGCGAGCGCAATTTGGCGAACCTTCCCAAGAGGTTCGTCAAATCCAACACCAAACCCAAGCAGGGAAAGGATAATTTATGAGAAGTGGTGAGCCGTGCAGGATTCGAACCTGCGACCCACTGATTAAAAGTCAGTTGCTCTACCAACTGAGCTAACGGCCCACTAGACGCGCTATCTAGAAAGACCGGGGCAGGGGGTCAACCCCGAAAGTGCAAGATAATTCTGCGATCTGCTGGATTCGTCTCTCGGGCCGGTTTATATGCGCCGGCATGAGCCAGGCGGACAACACCGGATTGCCCTTTTTCAAGATGCATGGGCTGGGAAACGACTTTGTCGTTCTGGATGGGCGTGTGCGCGATCCGGGGCTGACGCCGGGGTTGATCAAGGCCATTGCGGACCGGCATCGGGGAATCGGATTCGATCAGCTCGCAGTGATCACGCAGGGCCCGGGCGATGCGCATCTGACGTTCTACAATGCCGATGGCTCGACCTCGGCCGCCTGCGGTAATGCCACGCGCTGTATCGCGCGGCATCTGATGGCGGAAACCGGCAAGACGCGGCTTGAGCTCAGCACGGCGCGGGGCGCGCTGGTGGCGGTGGATGCCGGGGCGGGGCTGACCTCGGTCAACATGGGGCAGCCGCAGCTTGACTGGTCCGAGATTCCGCTGGCCGAGGCGATGGATACGCTGGAACTACCGATCGAGGGCGGGCCGGTGGCCACGGGCATGGGCAATCCGCATTGCACGTTTTTTGTCGCGGATGCCGAGGCGGTGCCCCTGGAGCAATTCGGGCCGCGCTATGAGCATCACCCGCTCTACCCTGAGCGGACCAATGTGCAGGTGGCCACGGTCATTGGCACGGATCACATTCGCATGCGCGTCTGGGAGCGGGGGGTTGGGGTCACGCTGGCCTCTGGCTCGTCGTCCTGTGCGACGGCGGTGGCGGCGGCGCGGCGTGGCCTGACCGGGCGCGCGGTGCGGATTGATCTCGATGGGGGCACGATCCATGTCGACTGGCGCGAAGATGGCGTCTGGATGACCGGAGAGACGGCGCATGTGGCAAGCGGCGTGTTCACGCCTGCGTTTCTGGCGGCCAACCGATGAGCGAAGCGCCGAAATTTACCACGCTCGGCTGTCGGCTCAACGCCTATGAAACCGAGGCGATGAAGGAGTTGGCGGGCCAAGCGGGCCTAGGCAACGCGGTTATCGTCAACACCTGCGCGGTGACATCCGAGGCGGTGCGCAAGGCGCGACAGGAAATCCGGCGCTTGCGGCGCGAGAATCCAGGCGCGCGATTGATCGTGACCGGCTGTGCCGCACAGACCGAGCCCGAGACCTTTGCCGCGATGGCGGAAGTGGATGCGGTCATCGGCAATACCGAGAAGATGGCGGCGGATACATGGGCGCGGCTGGCCGGGGATTTCATCGGCGAGACCGAGCGGGTCCTGGTCGATGACATCATGTCGGTGCGCGAGACGGCGGGGCATCTGATCGACGGGTTCGGCAGCCGCAGTCGCGCCTATGTGCAGGTTCAGAACGGCTGCGATCATCGCTGCACCTTTTGCATCATCCCGTTTGGCCGGGGCAATTCGCGCTCTGTGCCCGCCGGCGTCGTGGTCGAGCAGATCAAGCGGCTGGTGGGGGCGGGCTATAACGAGGTCGTGCTGACCGGCGTGGACCTGACAAGCTGGGGCGCGGATTTGCCCGCCGCGCCGAAACTCGGCGATCTGGTGATGCGGATTCTGCGCCTGGTGCCGGACCTGCCGCGCCTGCGGATTTCGTCGATCGATTCCATCGAGGTGGATGACAACCTGATGCAGGCGATTGCCACCGAGCCGCGTCTGATGCCGCATCTGCATCTGAGCCTGCAACATGGCGATGATCTGATCCTCAAGCGGATGAAACGGCGGCATTTGCGCGAGGACGCCATTCGCTTTGCCGAAGAGGCGCGACGCTTGCGTCCCGAGATGACCTTTGGCGCGGATATTATCGCAGGCTTTCCGACCGAGACCGAGGCGGCATTTGAGAACTCGCTGCGGCTGGTGGAGGAGTGTCACCTCACGTGGCTGCATGTCTTTCCTTATTCTCCGCGCCCCGGCACGCCAGCCGCCCGGATGCCGCAGGTCAAAGGCCCGGAGATCAAGGCGCGGGCCGCGCGGTTGCGCGCGGCAGGGGAAGCGCGCGTTGCCACCCATCTGGCCGCGCAGCAGGGGCGCGCGCATGCGGTGCTGATGGAGGCCCCGCGCATGGGGCGGACCGAGCAATTCACCGAGGTGGTTTTCGAAAGCGACCGCCCCGAAGGACAGATCGTGCAGGCGCGTGTCACGGGTTGGCAGGGCGGACACCTGACCGCAGCCTGAGCGCGCGAGCCCAAGCCAGAGCGCGCGGGGTGAGGTGGCGCCGGGTATTTGCAGAGAGATGAAAGCTGGCAGCCCTGCCAAAAATGCCACAATTCGGGGGCTAGGCCCTTGGTTTTGCTGGACCTGAGGGCAGGGCTTGGGTAGATTCAGGGAAACGGGACGCGAATGATCCCGAACCTTGAGGCAGTATCAGATGTTTCCCGAGCGGTTTGCGAACCTACCGGCCTATGCGTTTCCGCGCCTGCGGACCCTGCTTGATGCACATGCACCGGGCGGCGAGGTCGTGCATATGACAATTGGCGAGCCGAAACACGCGTTCCCGCGCTGGATCGTTGATGTCATTGCAGAAAATGCCGATGGATTCGGATCCTATCCGGTCAACGAGGGCATGCCCGCGCTGTTGCAGGCGGCAAGCGACTGGGTGGGGCGGCGCTATGGTGTGACGCTCGATCCCGGCAGCCGGATCATGGCGCTGAATGGCACGCGCGAGGGGCTGTACAACGCGATGATGGCGCTCAGCCCCGAGACCAAGGGCGGCAAGCGCCCCGTCGTGCTGGCCCCGAACCCGTTTTATCAGGTCTATATGGTGGCGGCGCTGAGCGTGGGGGCAGAACCGATTTTCCTCAATGCGACCCATGACACCGGGCATTTGCCGGATTTCGCGGCGCTGTCCGAAGAGGTTTTGAACCGGGTCACGGTGGCCTATCTCTGCTCGCCCGCCAATCCGCAGGGCACGGTGGCAAGCCGGGCGTATTGGACCGATCTGATCCGGCTGGCGGAGCGGTATGATTTCCGAATTTTCGCCGATGAATGCTATGCCGAAATCTACCGCGACACGCCGCCGGTGGGT
This sequence comes from Roseovarius sp., assembly GCF_027019125.1. GTDB lineage: Bacteria > Pseudomonadota > Alphaproteobacteria > Rhodobacterales > Rhodobacteraceae > Roseovarius. The sequence continues at coordinate 59,574 of NZ_JALUXE010000032.1, forward strand.
ATTCTGGAGGTCGCGCAGGAGATGGGCGCGGACCCCGAGCGGATCGTGGCCTTTCACAGCCTGTCGAAGCGGTCGAACCTGCCGGGGCTGCGCTCTGGCTTTGTCGCCTCTGGCCCCAAGAACATCGCGCAGATGAAACAGCTGCGCAATTATGCGGGATCGCCCCTGCCGATGCCGTTGCAGCATGCGGCGGCGCGACTCTGGGCGGATGAGGCGCATGTGATCGAAAACCGCCGTCTCTATGGCGAGAAATACGAGATTGCCGATGAAATTCTGGGCAATCTGCCCGGCTATCGCAGCCCGGAGGCCGGGTTCTTCCTGTGGCTGCCGGTCGAGGATGGCGAGGCGGCGACGCTGCGGCTCTGGCAGGAAACCGGCGTTCGGGTGCTGCCGGGGGCCTATCTGAGCCAGGAGGCGGGGGGCGTTAACCCCGGCCAGGGCTATATCCGGGTCGCGATGGTGGCCCCCAAGGACGAGATGGCGGATGGATTGAGACGGCTGCGCGCCTGTCTCTATGAATGATTTAGGACGAGGGACGAGATGGCATATCAGACGCGCGGGCGCGACCCCTTGCTGGACAGCAACATGGCTGAGGCAATCGAGAAACGCGGCAAGGAATTGCTGGGCCTCGTGCTGATGGCGGTGGCGCTGATGGCGGCGGCGATGGTGGTCTCTTATACCCCCGACGATCCAAGCTGGATGTCGGCGACGGATGCGCCGGTGCAGAACTGGATGGGGCGGCTGGGCGCGTCGGTCGCCGCGCCGCTGTTCATGATCATCGGCTGGGGGTCCTGGGGCTTTGCCATCGTTGCCGGGGCTTGGGGCGCGCGGCTGGCGCTGCACTGGGGCGAGGAGCGGGCCATGGGGCGGCTCATTTTCGCGCCGATCTGGCTGGCGGTTCTGTCGCTTTATGCCGCGTCGCTGACGCCGGGGGCAGAGTGGGCGCAGACCCATAGTTTTGGTCTGGGTGGTCTCTTTGGCGATACGGTTTTGGGGGCGATGCTGGGTATCTTGCCGGTGGGCGCGAGTGTGGGGCTCAAGCTCTTGTCGCTGGGCTTGGGTGTGGGCGTGCTGGTGATGGGGGCCTTTGTGCTGGGCTTCACGCGGGTGGAATTGCACCGGGTGGGCCGCTTCCTGCTGGTGGGGATGATCCTGAGCTATGCCACGGTGATGAAGGCCATGGGCCGGGGGGCTGGCGGTGCGGCACAGGCCGGGCAGGCCATGCAGGCGATGATGGCCGAGCGGCGCGCACGCCGGGGTGAGGCGGCTGTGGCGCGGGCGGCTGCGCCGCTGCGGGCCGAACCTGCGCTGGAGGGCGCGCGGGTGCGCCGGTCCGAGAGCATGCCCCTTGTGGCCGAGCGGTCCGCGCCGGTCGCGCCCAAGGCCGCGCAGCCAGTGGAAAAACCGGGCGGATTGCTGGCACGGATGCCGATGCTGATGCGCAAGCCCGATGTCATGCCCGAGCCGGAACTGGTCGAGCCCGCGACCTATGAGGGCGAGGCCGAGATGCCCGGCGATGATCGCATCCGGGCCAAGATTTCCGATGTGATCAAGGCGCGGGTGCGCCAGAGCCCGGCGGTGCGCATCGAGTCGGTGGCCCCGCTGACCAAGGGCCGTGGCCGTGGCCCCGATCCGCTGATCCTGAACACAGCGCCGCGCGGGGTGTTGCCCCCCGAGCCGCCCCTGACGGCGCGTCATGCGAGCCAGACACCGCTGCGGGCCGAGCCGCCGTTGCGCATGAACGCACCCGCAAGCATGGCCGCCCCGATGGTGGATTTGACCGAGGACGACGATTTTGATGCGATGATCGAGTCGTTCGGGCAGGATGAGGCGCCCGAGTTGGCCGCACCTGCGCCGCGGATTCCCGTGCCGGAGCCGCGCAAGGTGGTGCAGCACGCGCCGCGCAAGCCCATGCAGCCGTCTTCGCGGGCCATGGCCGAGGCGCAGCCGACACTGAAGTTCGATAGCCCGGCACAGCCGGTGTATGAATTGCCGCCGCTCAGCCTGTTGGCGGACCCCGAGCAGATTCAGCGCCATCATCTGAGCGACGAGTCGCTGGAAGAGAATGCGCGGATGCTGGAAAACGTGCTCGACGATTACGGTGTGAAGGGCGAGATCGTAAGCGTGCGCCCAGGCCCCGTGGTCACGATGTACGAACTGGAGCCGGCACCGGGCCTCAAGGCAAGCCGGGTGATCGGCCTGGCGGATGACATTGCGCGGTCGATGTCGGCGCTGAGCGCGCGGGTGTCCACGGTGCCGGGGCGGTCGGTCATTGGCATCGAATTGCCCAATGACAACCGCGAGATGGTGGGCTTTCGCGAAATCCTGTCGAGCCGGGCCTATGGCGATGGCAATCAGAAGCTGCCGCTTGCGCTTGGCAAGGACATTGGCGGCGATCCGATTGTGGCCAACCTCGCGAAGATGCCGCACCTGCTCATTGCCGGCACCACCGGCTCGGGCAAATCGGTGGCGATCAACACGATGATCCTGAGCCTGCTCTACAAGCTGACGCCCGAGGAATGCCGGTTGATCATGATCGACCCCAAGATGCTGGAACTGAGCGTCTATGACGGGATTCCGCATCTGTTGTCCCCCGTGGTGACCGACCCGAAAAAGGCGGTGGTCGCGCTCAAATGGGTGGTGGCCGAGATGGAGGACCGCTATCGCAAGATGTCCAAGATGGGCGTGCGCAACATTGACGGCTACAACGGTCGGGTCGATGAGGCGCTCAAGAAAGGCGAGATGTTCAGCCGGACGGTGCAGACCGGGTTTGACGACGACACCGGCGAGCCGGTCTTCGAGACCGAGGAATTCGCGCCCGAGAAGATGCCCTATATCGTCGTGATCGTCGACGAGATGGCCGACCTGATGATGGTCGCGGGCAAGGAGATCGAGGCCTGTATTCAGCGTCTGGCACAGATGGCGCGGGCGAGCGGTATTCACCTCATCATGGCGACGCAGCGCCCGTCGGTCGATGTGATCACCGGCACGATCAAGGCGAATTTCCCGACGCGGATTTCGTTTCAGGTGACATCGAAAATCGACAGCCGCACCATTCTGGGCGAGATGGGGGCCGAGCAGCTCCTGGGTATGGGCGACATGCTCTATATGGCCGGGGGCGGCAAGATCACGCGCTGCCATGGCCCGTTTGTGAGCGATGAAGAGGTGGAGGAGGTGGTCAATCACCTCAAGGCCTATGGCCCGCCGACCTATGTGGGATCGGTGCTGCAAGGCCCCGATGAGGACAAGGCCGAGAGCATTGATGCGGTGCTGGGGCTCTCGTCGGGGAGCGGGGCAGAGGGTGACGACCTGCTCTATGATCAGGCGGTGGCGATCGTGATCAAGGATCGCAAGTGTTCCACCTCTTATATCCAGCGGAAACTGGCGATTGGCTATAACAAGGCCGCGCGCCTGGTCGAGCAGATGGAGGATGAGGGGGTGGTCAGCGCCTCGAACCACGTCGGCAAGCGCGAGGTGCTGGTTCCGGAGCCGCAATAGGCGGCGGCAGGTCGCTCAGCCACGAAAAATTTACGCCCCGCGCAGGTGCAATCCCGCGCGGGGCGTCTTATCTGAAGGGTATGAACACGATGCGTTTTCTCATGGTCCCCGCTCTTTGGGCGGCGATGGCCCTCCCGGCGGCGGCGGAAAAGCTTTCGTTGCGGGAAATTTCCAGCTATCTCAACGATCTGCGCACGGCCCAAGGCGCGTTTACCCAGATCAACGAGGATGGAACGATCAGCACGGGGCGGATTCTGATCAAGCGCCCCGGTCGGGTGCGGTTCGAATATGACCCGCCCGAAGAAGCGCTGGTTGTGGCCGATGGCGATACGGTGGGCGTCATTGATCCGCGGTCGAATGACGGGCCGGTGGGTTATCCGCTCAACCGCACACCGCTCAAGATCATCCTTGCGCGCAATGTGGATCTCACGCGCGAGCGGATGGTGGTGGGGCACGCGAGCGACGGCACCTCGACCACGGTGCGCGCGCAGGACCCGGCCAACCCCGAATATGGCAGCATTGACCTTGTCTTTACCGGCAGCCCGGTCGAATTGCGCCAATGGGTGATCCATGACGGCAGCGGTAGCCAGACCACGGTGGTTCTGGGTGATATGCAGCGGGATGTGCGGCTCAATGACGAGAGTTTCGTCATTCCCGGCAAGGATCGAATGCGGATAGACCGCTGAGCCCGCAAGGCGGGCTCTGCCTTGCTCAGATCAGGCCACGGCCAAGGGAACAGGTGCCAAGCTGCGCGCGGTAGGTCTGTGACCGCACTTCGACACTGTCGGCGACGCGCAGCAGCCACGGCTTGCTGTTGTAGCTGCCGCGGGCAAAGCCGGTGCGACCGTCGTGATAGGCAAGATACTGGTTGCGCGCATCCGTGAGCGGGATGCCGAGGCTCTGATTGGATTTCGCCATATACCAGCCCATGAAATCCGTGGCATCGCCGATATCCGTGCGGCGCGCGCCAAAGCGGCCGGTCTCGCGCTGATACTCTTCCCACGTGCCATCAAGTGCCTGGCTATAGCCATAGGCAGAGCTGACACGACCGGTGGGAATCACCCCAAGGGTCCAGCGGAATGGCGTGCGCGCGTCGCTGATGAACTTGCTTTCCTGATAGATGGTGGCCATCAGAACATTGGCGGGCACGCCCCATTTCCGCTCTGTCGCGCGGAAGGCGCGGGCGTATTCGGGGCGCTCGTCCAGAATGGCGCATGCGTGGTCCAGATTGCGCGGCGCGGTGCCATAGCCATTGCCGCCGCCGCAAGACGCCAGCACAAACAACACCATGAACGCGCGAAGAGTTCTGCTCATTTGCCTCTCGCTCTCTTTTTTCAGGCAGTTTACCGGAAACTCTGGCTGGGGGAAATCACGAATTCACAGGGGTTTCGTGCTGTGGCGCTGTCACGCGCATGCTCACAGACTGTTTCCCGTATGTTTCAGCCGACTGTTGGACAAACCACCCTTGAAAGGTTTACAATCCATAGGTAGGGGCAAACGCGATATGATTAAAACACGTGCAAAATATCATCTGGGCCAGGTGGTCCGTCACAAGAAGCACCCGTTTCGCGGGGTGATCTTTGACGTCGATCCGCAATTCTCGAATACCGAGGAATGGTATGCCTCGATTCCCGAGGATAGCCGCCCATCCAAGGAACAGCCGTTCTATCATCTGCTCGCGGAAAACGAGCAGAGCTATTACGTGGCCTATGTCAGCGAACAGAACCTCGTGGCGGATTATTCCGGCGAGCCGGTGGGACATCCCGATATCCCCGATCTCTTCGGACCGTTCGAGGACGGGCATTACCCGCTGCATTTCCAACTGAATTGAGCGGTTGAGGGTGGGTTTGCACCCACCCTACGCCCCTGCTCAATAGCCAAGCGCGCAGCCATCCTTGCGCGGGTCGCTGCCGCCCTCAAGCACGCCGTCCTCGTGGATATAGATCGCCTGTGCGCCGCCGATGGGGCCGGGCATCCGCAGGATTTCGTGCCCCATATCGGCAAGGGTTTGCGCCACGTCATCGCCATAGCCGCGCTCGAGGTTGAGGCCCAGAGGATCGGCGAAGGCGCGCGGCGCGTCGATGGCGGATTGCGGGTCCATTCCGAAATCGCGCAGGTTCGACACAAGCCGCGCATGCCCTGTTGACTGATAAGAGCCACCCATCACGCCAAAGGGCATGGTCACGCGGCCATTCTCGGCCAACATGCCGGGGATGATCGTGTGCATCGGGCGTTTGCCGCCGCCGAATTCGTTGGGATGCCCCTCTTCCAGCGTAAAGCCCGCGCCGCGGTTTTGCAGCAGCACGCCGAATTTCTCGGAGGCGATGCCCGAGCCGAAGCCGTGGAAGATGGAATAGATCAGCGACACCGCCATGCGGTCGCGATCGACCACGGTGATGTAGATCGTGTCGCGGTGCACCGCCTCGGTCAGGGGTTTGGCGGCGGCCATGGCGCGGTTGGGATCAATCAGCGCGGCCAGTTTCGCCGCTGTTGCCTCTGAGAGCATGTGATCCAGTTTGCGCATGTGATCGGGATCGGCAATGAAGCGGTTGCGCGCGTCATAGGCCAGTTTGGTGGCCTCGGCCTCGATATGCACGCGCTCTGCGCCAAACGGGTCCATGCCTGCAATATCGAAATTTTTCAGTATGTTGAGCAGCAGGATCGCGGTGGCGCCTTGGCCGTTTGGCGGATGCTCGACCAGGTTGGCGCCTTTGTAATCGCCGCGGACGGGAGTCGTGTAGTCGCAGCGCTGAGTGGCGAAATCTGCGGCCTGATGGGTGCCGCCCAAGGCATTGAGCGTGGCGATGATGTCGTCGGCCACTTCGCCTTCGTAAAAGGCGGCGCGCCCATCACGGGCGACGCGGCGCAAAACCTCGGCCTGGCCGGGAGCGCGGAACATCTGGCCTGCCTTGGGGGGCGTGCCCGCGGGCATGAAATGGGTGAGGCCATGCCCCTGAAGCGCAGCGCCGGCGGTGGGCCAGTCGAACGCCACGCGGGGGGCCACTGGCACGCCCTCTTCGGCGTAGCGGATGGTGGGGGCGAGCAGGGTATCTAGGCCAAGCCGCCCGTGATCGGCGCTGAGGCGGCAAAAGGCGTCGATGGCACCGGGGACAGTGACGGCATGCGCGCTCTGGAGCGGCACTGTTTCATGGCCCGCCGCGCGCAGGGCGGCGGCAGAGGCCCCGGCGGGCGCGCGGCCAGAGCCGTTGAGCGCGTGGATGGTGGGATCGCCCGGTTTGGTGAAGAGGACAAAGCAATCGCCGCCGATGCCGGTCATCTGGGGTTCGCAAATGCCCAACAGCACCGCGCCTGCGATGGCCGCGTCCATGGCGTTGCCGCCGCGTTCGAGAATGTCGATGGCGGTCTTGGCCGCGAGCGGGTGCGAAGTGGCGCACATTCCGTTGGTGGCGAAGGTGGCCGAACGGCCGGGCGTGTGAAAGTCGCGCATGGGGTGTCCTTGTGTCCGTGATGCGCGGACACTAGGCGGAGTTTGCGGATTTGCCAATTGGGGGAGGAGATAAGCCTCGACGCCGCGCGCTGGGTGGGGGCAATTACACGCGACGCCGAGGGAAGCCATATGCAGCTACAGTCTAGTGTATGCGGGGGCTCTGCGGCGTGAGTTGGCCCGGAATAAGGTAAGATTGCGGCGGCCTGATCCCAGGGTTGTATCAGAGCGGGGCGCGGCGGAATTCCACGCTCAGGTGGTTCCATCCTGCGGCGCGGCGATAGTCGACCCGGTCGGCAAGGTCGCGAATCAGGAACCAGCCAAATCCGCCCTCGGGCAAGGCGTCGCGCGCGACGTCATGCGCGGGCAGGATGCCATCGGGGGCGCGCAGGCCGGGCAGGGCCGTGCCGTGGTCGCTGAGCACACAGACAAGCCGGGTCAGATCAAGCGCGAGGTCTAGGCGTATCTCGCCGGGGGTATCCGCCGGATAGGCATGTTCGACGATGTTGTTCAGCGCCTCGGCCAGCACGAGTTCGACGGTGCCACGATCCTCGTCTGTCAGGGCGCGGGCGTGCAGCCAGCGCCGGATGCGCGCTAGCACCGCGCGCACCGCGAGATCCGATGCCGGGGTGCTGAGCGAGAGGCGCTGTGCCGTGGTTCCGGGGATCACCGCGCGCGGCCTTTGGTGGGGGGCAAGGGATGCTCCATCGTGGCGAATTACCCTGTCGCGCGGGTATTGAGCATGCGCAGATCGTCATGGATGGTGAAAACCGTATCCATCCGGGTGAGGCGAAACACCTTGGCCACATCGGGGGTGAGGCAGGCCAGGTCAAGCCGCCGGTCGCCGCCCATCTGTTTCATCGCGGCGACGATGGCGCCAAGACCGCTCGAGTCGACAAAGGTGACATTGCCCAGATCGAGCACAACCGGCCCCGCCCCTGTGGCGGTGGCGGCGCGCATGGCGTCCTTGAACCGAATGGCGGCGGCGGCGTCGATCCGCGCCTCGGCTACGGTGATGATGGTCAGGTCGGGATGGTGAGTGGCGTGCAAGTTCATGGTGCCTCCGGCGCGATACGTAGTAATACAGGGCACGCTAGACCCAATTCCTTACCATTCGGTATGCAGGATCAGGATTTGCGAGGAGGCAAAGATGCATGATGTGGTGATCGCAGGGGCGGCGCGCACGCCCATGGGCGGATTTCAGGGGGATTTCGATGGGGTGCCCGCGGCGGAGCTGGGGGGCGCTGCGATTCGTGCCGCACTGCTGGATGCGGGGGCCGAAACCGTCGACGAGGTCTTGATGGGCTGTGTGCTGCCTGCGGGGCAGGGGCAGGCCCCGGCGCGGCAGGCAGGATTTCTGGGGGGCTTGGGCGAAGAGGTGCCCGCCACCACGCTCAACAAGATGTGCGGATCAGGGATGAAGGCCGCGATGATGGCATTCGACCAGATCGCGCTGGGCCATGCGCAGGTGATGCTCGCGGGGGGCATGGAATCGATGTCGGGCGCGCCCTATCTCTTGCCCAAGATGCGGGGGGGCGCCCGGCTGGGCCATGCGCAGGTGGTCGATCATATGTTTCTCGACGGGCTCGAGGATGCCTATGACAAGGGGCGTCTGATGGGCACCTTTGCCGAGGATTGCGCCGAGGCGTTTCAATTCACCCGCGAGGCGCAGGATGCTTATGCCCTGGCCTCTTTGGAGGGGGCACTGGCGGCGCAGGCGAGCGGTGCCTTCGCGCGCGAGATTACCCCGGTCACGGTGCGGGGGCGCAAGGGCGAGGTGGTGATTTCCGCAGACGAGCAACCGGCCAAGGCGCGGCCTGAAAAGATCCCGACGCTGAAACCGGCGTTTCGCGCCGAGGGCACTGTGACGGCGGCCAATTCCAGCTCGATCAGCGATGGGGCTGCGGCGCTGGTGCTGGCCTCGCGCGGCGCGGCAGAGGCGCAGGGCTTGCGCATCCGCGCGCGGATCATGGGGCATGCCAGCCATGCACAGGCGCCGGGCCTCTTTACCACCGCGCCTGTGCCTGCGGCACGCAAGCTCTTGGATGGTCTGGGTTGGGACGTGAACGATGTCGATCTGTGGGAGGTGAACGAAGCCTTCGCCGTGGTGCCCATGGCCTTCATGCACGAGATGGGCGTGGCGCGCGAGCGGCTCAACGTCAATGGTGGTGCCTGCGCGCTGGGTCATCCGATTGGCGCCTCTGGCGCGCGGATCATGGTGACGTTGCTCAATGCGCTTGAGACGCGCGGGCTGCGGCGTGGCGTGGCCGCCATCTGCATCGGCGGCGGCGAGGGCACGGCCATTGCGATTGAACGGATGTGATCCGGTTCACGCCGCTTCGAGATCGCGCCGCATCGTGGCCATGCCCCGGCGGCGCGACAGTTCCTCGTATCCTGCTTTGCGGTAAAGATTGAGGGCCGGCGCGTTGTCGAGTTCGACCTTGAGCGTCATCGTCAGCGCGTTGAGCTGACGCGCGGCATCCTCGGCCATGGACAAGAGCACCTCGCCGGTGCCACCGCGCATGCTCTCTTCGACAAAGACATAGGTGAGGTGGCGCACCTCGGGGCCGATGCCAACGCGCAGCGCGAAAAAGCCGACGTCGCGCCCGTCCTCATCCCGCAGATAGAAGGTCTCGTCTTCGAGATCGCCCACCCATTTCAGCGCCCATTCGCGCGCGTCAAAGGGATGGCTGGCCTGCGGATTGATAAGCGCGAGATCCTCCTTGTCGGTCAAAAGGCGCGCCAGCGGTTCCAGATCGCGGGTCACGTTGCGGTGCAGGCTCAGCCGGGGCATGTGTCGTTTTCCTTATAGTCTATGTCGGATTCGTATTCGGGGCGCGTCTCTGCCATGGCCGGACCGGGGATGCAACCCGATGGCGCACGCAGCCTCTGGCCTTGGGCGTCGGGGCGTGGCATATGGCTGCCATGCGGATCGACTATGACCATATTGCCCGGACCATTGCCGCGCTCACCGAAGGGGAGAGCGACGCCGTTGCGCTCATGGCCACGGTGGTGTGCGAGGTGCATCATGCCGATGACCGGTTTGACTGGACCGGATTTTACCGCGTCACGGCACCAGAAATGCTCAAGATCGGCCCCTATCAGGGGGGGCATGGATGCCTGAGCATCCCGTTTTCACGCGGGGTGTGTGGGGCGGCGGCGCGCACGGGCGTGGTGCAACTGGTGCCGGATGTCGATGCCTTTCCGGGGCATATCGCCTGCGCGAGTTCCACGCGCTCGGAGATTGTCCTTCCGGTGCGTGACGGGGCGGGCCGACTGATCGCGGTTTTCGACATCGACAGCGATCAACCGGATGCCTTTACACAAGAGGATGCCGCGCGTCTGGAAGAGATTCTGGCGGCTGTGTTCGGGCGGATTTGAGGCGCGTTACCTGCGCGTCAGACACCCGCCCTCAGCGCCCCTTCCAGACCGGATCGCGTTTTTCGGCAAAGGCGCGCGCGCCCTCTTTCTGATCCTCTGAGGCATAGAGGATATCCACCGTCTCGAACTGTCGCCGGGTGATGCGGTTCATCGCATCCTGAAAGCGCATCGCCTCGGCTTCGCGCACGATTTCCTTGATCGCGGCATAGACAAGCGGCGGGCCGCTGGCGATGGTCTGGGCCATGGCGCGCGCTTCGGCCATCAAGCGATCGGCGGGGTGGATATGATTGACCAGCCCCCAATGCGCGGCCTCTTTTGCATCGAACCAGCGGCCCGTGATCAAAAGCTCCATCGCGATGTGATAGGGGATGCGCTTGGGCAGCTTGATACTGGCGGCATCGGCCACGGTGCCCGAGCGGATTTCGGGCAGGGCAAAGGTGGCATGTTCGGCGGCCAGTATGATGTCTGCCGACAGCGCCAGTTCCAGCCCGCCGCCGCAGGCAATGCCGTTGATGGCCGCAATCACCGGCTTGTTCAGCCCGCGCAACTCTTGCAGCCCGCCAAAGCCGCCGACGCCGTAATCGCTATCGGGCGCCTCGCCTTCGGCGGCGGATTTGAGATCCCAGCCGGGGCAAAAGAATTTCTCGCCCGCGCCGGTCAGGATCGCCACGCGCAGGGCGGGATCGTCGCGAAAGTCGCGGAATACCTCGCCCATGATGCGGCTGGTGGCGGCGTCGATGGCATTGGCGCGGGGGCGGTCCAGTGTCACCTCGAGCACGGCACCATTGCGTTCGATGCGAATGGGGGTGTCGGTCATGGTCTCTCTCCCTTTGTGATGAGCGCATCCACCGCGACCGCGTCCGACGCGGTGCAGAGGAGCGGGTTGATTTCCACCTCTTCCAGACAGGCGGCATGGGTGATGACATAGTCCTGCACGGCCATGACGGCCCGCAGTATCGCGGCGCGGTCTGCCGCTGGCTGGCCGCGATAGCCATGAAGCAGCGGCGCAAGGCGCAGGTGGTTCAGGGCCCTGTCAATCTCGGGTTCCGTGACGGGCAAGAGCAGGCAGGTGGTATCGCGCAGGATCTCCGTCAGTGTGCCACCCGCGCCCAGCGTCAGCACGAACCCATGCGCCGGGTCGCGCAGCACGCCGATCAAGAGTTCGGCGACGGGGTCTGCAACCATCTCTTCGATCAGCCAGCTTTGACAAGGCATGGCGACCGCCTTGGCCAGCGCCTCGGGGATCTCCCCGACCTCGCGGAGGAAGAGCACGCCGCCGGCTTCGGTCTTGTGCGCCAGCCCTTCGGCCTTGATGACCAGCGGGAGGGGCATGGCGGTGAGGATTTCCGAGAGTTCGGCAGCAGAGGCGGCGCGGCGGGCTTGCGGGATGCGCAGACCATGGGCGGCGAGCGCGGCCTTGGCCTCGGCCTCGGTCAGGGTGTGGGGCTGCGTGGGGGTTCCCGGCAGGAGCAGGGGGGCCGGTGTGGCGCGCGCCTGTCCCAGCCATGCGGCATGGGCGATGGCGGTGAGACCGTCATCCAGCCCGGCCAGAGGGATCAAACCGCTTGCGATGGCGCGCTCTGCCATAGCCTCGGACAGGCAATCCGGCAGGGTCGCGATGAGCGCGAGCGGCTTGCCCACCCGGCGTCGCGCTTCTGCGCCGGCCTCGAATATGCAGTCCCAAGCGGCGGGATCGCAGCGGTCGGGGCGCGGAAAATCAGCGATCATCACACCGATGTCGGCGGGGCCCTCCAGCGCGGCAGCAAAGGTGGCGGTCATGGCGGGCACGTCGCCCCAGATGAACGTGTGGTAGTCGAGCGGGTTGGCGAGCGCCACCCGTGGCCCGAGTGCGGCGCGCAGGGCGCTGGCCTGAGAGGGGGTGAGCGGTGGCAGGGTAATGGCATGGTCAAGGGCTGTGTCGGCCATCAGGCTGGCCTCGCCGCCCGAGCACGAAATCGAAACCACGGCATTGCCGGGCAGGGGGCCTGCGAAATGCAGGAGTTTCAGGGTTTCCAGCATCTGAGGCAAAGAGGTAACCTGCGCGATGCCGAGCCGCGCCAAGAGCGCCGCCGCCCCCGCGCCGCTGCCCGCGAGCGAGGCGGTGTGCGATTGCGTGGCGGCGCGCGCCTGATCCGAGCGCCCTGATTTCAGAGCGACGATGGGCTTGCCAGCCGCGCGCGCGGCCTCGGCCAATGCCTCGAAGGCGCGCAGATCCCCCACCCCTTCGATATGCAGGCCAAGGGCGGTGACGCGGGGATCGTCCAATAGCGCGCGGCCGAGGTCCGCAAGGCCAAGCTGGGCCTGATTGCCCGCCGTCATGAGGTAAGCAATCGGCAGACCGCGCGCCTGCATGCTGAGGTTGATCGCGATGTTCGAGCTTTGCGTGAGGATCGCCACACCGCTCGTGCAGCGTTGCCCGCCATGTTGATCGGGCCAGAGAAGCGCGCCATCGAGATAATTGACGAAACCATAGCAGTTGGGGCCGACGATGGGCATATCGCCCGCAGCCTCCAGAAGCCGCGCCTGCATGGCCGCGCCATCGCCCAGCTCTGCCTCGGCCTCGAGAAAGCCTGCGGCAAAGCAGACCGCCCCACCTGCGCCCATCGCGCGCAGCTCTGCCACGGTGGCAATCGTCGCGTCGCGGTTGACGCCGACAAAGACCGCATCAGGCACGCCGGGCAGGGAGGCAAGCGTGGAATAGGCGCGTGCGCCGCCGATTTCGGGCTTGGTGGGATGCACCGGCCAGACCGGCCCGGCAAACCCCATGGCCGCGCATTGCCGGATGAGATTGGCGCACCAGGTGCCGCCGCCGATCACGGCGATGGAGGCGGGACGCAGCAGGCGGGAGAGGTTTTGGGTCATGTGCGGGCACTCTGGAAAGGCAAGGGGCGCTGCCCCTCTGGCCCTGCGGGCCATTCACCCCGAGGTATTTTGGGCCAGATGAAGGGTTTGGTTAACGTTTCTGCGGCAAGCTGGTGCGGCGGTACAGGCTGAGGAGCCGATGACCGCGCCAGGTGAAGCCCCCTGCTCTCTTCGGGCAGGGGGTGCGCCTCATTCATCTGGCTTAAAATACCTCGGGGGGTCCGGGGGGCGGCGCCCCCCGCCGGTTCGACGCCGCAGGCGGCGATACCGTTCATGCGCCCAAGGGCCGCAGCATCTCGCGGCTGATGATGTGGCGTTGGATCTCGGACGTGCCGTCCCAGATGCGTTCGACCCTTGCATCGCGCCAGAAGCGCTCGATGGGCAGGTCGTCCATCAGCCCCATGCCGCCATGGATTTGCAGCGTGGCATCGGTGACGCGGGCCAGCATTTCGGAGGCATAGAGCTTGGCGCTGGCGATTTCGCGGTTGGCGGGCAGCCCCTGATCGAGCCGCCACGCGGCGTTGAGCGTCAAGAGGTCGGCGGCGTCGATCTCGGTGACCATATCGGCCAGTTGAAAGCTGATGCCTTGGAACTTGCCAATCGCCTGCCCGAATTGTTCCCGCTCTGCCGCGTAGCTGAGCGCGTGGTCGAAACAGCGGCGCGCGCGGCCCACGGCCATGGTGGCCACGGTAATGCGGGTGGCATAGAGCCATTCGTTCATCACCGCGAAACCGCCGTCGACCTCGCCCAGAACCTGGGCATCGGGCAGGCGGCAGTCGTCGAATTCCAGCACCATGTTCTTGTAGCCCCGGTGGCTGACGGATCTATAGCCGTCGCGGATGGTGAAGCCGGGTGTGCCGCGATCCACGAGGAAGGTGGTGATGCGCTTTTTCGGGCCCTTGTCGGTCTGATCCTCGCCGGTGGCGACAAAGACGATGACGAAATCGGCATGATCGGCGCCCGAGATGAAATGCTTGGTGCCGTTCAGCACCCAATCGCCGCCGTCGCGTCGCGCCGCGCATTGCATGCCGCGCACATCCGATCCGGCGCCCGGTTCGGTCATGGCGAGGGCATCCATCCGCTCGCCGCGCACGGCAGGGTGCAGATAGCGCTCGATCTGTTCGCCCTTGCAGGCCATCAGAATATTCTGTGGGCGGCCAAAGAAATGCGTGAGCGCCATGGAGCCGCGCCCGAGTTCGCGCTCGACAAGGGCGAATTCGAGATGGCTCAGCCCCGCGCCGCCCGCGGATTCAGGAAAGTTGCAGGCGTAGAATCCAAGGTCGATGGTTTTCTGCTTGATGGCCTGTGCCACCTCGGGCGGCACCTCGCCGGTGCGCTCGACGAGGGCTTCATGCGGATAGATTTCATTCTCGACAAAGCTGCGCACGGTCGAGACGATCATTTCCTGTTCGTCGGTCAGTCCGAAATGCATCTCACGCCTCCTGGTGCAGCTTGGCCAATGCTTCGACCCGCGCCAGCACATCGGCGCGCGGAGCGCAGGATTTGCGGGTTTGCAGATCGACATGCAGCATGAACTGGTCGGAAGTGGCCAGAAGCGCACCGTCGCTCTCGCGTTTCATTTCGTGAAAGCAGCGGAGTTTCTTTCCTTCGCCTTGGGTCACGCGCGTTTCGACCCGGACACGCTCGCCAGCATGGGCCTCGGCCAGAAAGCTGATGGTGTTCTCGACGGTGAAATAGCTGAGACCACCCGCGATATAGTCGGCATCGGCCCCGACATGGGTCATCACCGCATCGGCGGCATCGCTGAAAAGCTGGCCAAAGCGCCCCTCGTTCATGTGGCCGTTGTAATCGGTCCAGTCGGCGGGGATCACCCGGCGGGCGCTCGTGATGGGCGGACCATCGGTGAGGGTGGTCTTGATCGTTTGCTGATGCGCGTTGATCAGCCGTCCCGCCGCATTGCCCTGTTGGCGCAGGGCGCGCAGCATGGCGACAAGGTTGTTGTCGCGCTTGCGTTCCAATTCGCGGATCGTCAGATGGCCCGATTGCGCGTCGGATTGATCGGCGATCATCTGGGCCAGCTCTTCGGTCAGCTCCGGCACGTCCATGAGTTTTGTCCAGGGCCAGGAGAGGCAGGGACCGAACTGGTCGATGAAATGTTTCATTCCCGCCTCGCCGCCCGCGATGCGGTAGGTTTCAAACAGGCCCATCTGCCCCCACCGCAGGCCAAAGCCGTAGCGGATGGCGTTGTCGATTTCCTCGGTCGTGGCGATGCCATCCTTGATGAGCCAGAGCGCCTCGCGCCACACGGCCTCGAGAAAGCGATCCGCGATGTGGGCGTCGATTTCCTTTTGCACATGCAAGGGAAAATGGCCGAGCGAGGTGAGAATATCCTTGGCGCGGGCGATGAGGGCGGGGGTATTTTTCTCTGTCGTGACCAGTTCGATCAGCGGCAAGAGATAGACCGGGTTGAACGGGTGCGTCACGACAATCTGCTCGGGCCGGGTCGCGCAGCCCTGCAGTTCCGAGGGTTTGAAGCCGGAGGTGGAGGAGCCGATGATCGCGGCCGGGTCGCAATGTTCCTGAAGGGTCTGAAAGACCTTGCGCTTGAGTTCCAGCCGTTCGGGCACGCTTTCCTGAATCCAGTCCGCGCCCTTGACGGTCTCGGACATGGTGGAGTGAAAGCTGAGCTTGCCCTCCGGAGGGAGGGCCACGTCATAGAGCATGGGCAGGGCGTGGCGGGCGTTGGCCAAGACCGCGTCGATTTTGCGCGCGGCCTCGGGATCGGGGTCGAACACCCGCACATCCCAGCCGTTCAGAAGAAAGCGCGCGGCCCAGCCGCCGCCGATCACACCGCCGCCGATGATTGCTGCTGTTTTCGTCATCACACCATGCTCTCCGTATGTCCGTCTACGGCCAGGATCTGGCCCGTTATCTTGCTTGCGGCGGGGGAGGCGAGGAAAAGCGCCATATCCGCCAGATCATCCGCCGTGACCCATGTGCGCAGGCTGGTGCCGCGCGCATAAAGGTTGCGCACCTCATCCTCGGTCCGGCCCGAGGCGCGGGCCTCCATTTCAACGACCCGTTCCATGCGCGGGCCTTCGACCGCGCCGGGGGCAATGGCGTTGACGCGCACGCCCGCCGGGCCAAGCTCCATCGCCAGTGTCTTGGTCAGCCCCACCAGCCCCCATTTGGCGGCTACATAGGGCGTGCGGTAAGGCACGCCGTGCAGGCCGGAGGTGGAGGAGGTGATCAGGATCAGCCCCGATCCTTGCGTCCGCATCACCCGCGCTGCCCACCGGCACGCCAGGAAGGCACCAAAGAGGTTGACGCCGACGCAGGCCTGCCACGCGGCGTAGTCCAGTTCCTCGATCCGGCCTGCGGGGCCGCCGGTGCCGGCATTGGCGCAGAGAACGTCGGCCCCGCCCCATGCGGCCTCGACATCGCCCAGAAAGGCGGACATCTGCGCCTCATCGGTGACATCGGCCTGATGCGCGATCATGGCGGGGTGGTCGGCCTGCATCCGCGCCACCGCCGCGCCATCGGCATCGCAAATCGCCACCCGGTCGCCGCGCGCGGCAAAGCGTTCGGCCAGGCACTGCCCGATCCCCGACGCGCCGCCGGTGATCACGATGCGCTGGCTCATCCGCGCGGCGCCCGTTTGGTGAGGCGCAGTTTCTGGCGGACTTCGGCGGGGGTCATGAGGCGCGCGCCCAAGCCCTCGATGATGCCCTTTGCTTTTTCCACGAGTTGCGCATTGGTGGCGAGAACGCCACGGTCGAGCATGAGATTATCCTCGAGCCCCACGCGCACATGCCCGCCTGCCAGCACCGAGGCGGCGACATAGGGCATCTGGTGGCGGCCCAGTGAAAAGGCGGAAAAGGTCCAGTTTTCGGGCACGTTGTTGACCATCGCCATGAAGGTGTTGAGATCGTCGGGAGCCCCCCACGGCACGCCCATGCAGAGCTGCACCAGCGCATCGGGTTCCAGAATGCCATCCTTGACCAGTTGCTTGGCGTACCAGAGGTGGCCCGTGTCAAAGGCCTCGATTTCCGGCTTCACGCCCAGGTCTGTCATCATCCGGCCCATGGCCTGCAACATGCCGGGGGTATTGGTCATCACGTAATCGGCTTCGGCGAAATTCATCGTGCCGCAGTCGAGCGTGCAGATTTCGGGCAGACATTCGGCAACATGGGCCACACGCTCGGTCGCCCCTGCCATATCGGTGCCCTTGGGCGAGAGGGGCAGGGGGGATTCGACATCGCCAAAGATCATGTCGCCCCCCATGCCTGCCGTCAGGTTGAGCACAACATCGGTGTCGCTGTCACGGATGCGGTCGGTCAACTCGCGAAAGAGCCTGGGATCGCGCGACGGCGCGCCGGTTTCGGGGTCGCGCACATGGCAATGCACGATTGCCGCTCCGGCCTTGGCGGCGGCAATCGCGCTCTCGGCGATCTCTTTGGGCGAGCGGGGGACATGCGGGCTTTTGTCCTGCGTGGCCCCCGATCCGGTAACGGCACAGGTGATGAAAACCTCGCGGTTCATGGTGAGCGGCATGGCATCCTCCGGTTTTGGTGTTGGCCCGAGCCTAGCGCGCTGGCAGATCGATTGAGTGTGCGGTATAAGACAATAATCATGCCGGAATGGACAAAATCATCAGGCGCCCCTGTGCGTATCGCGCTCCTGCTCTTTGACAGGTTCTCGAACCTGTGCCTTGCGAATTGTCTGGAGCCGTTGCGCGCCGCCAATACGCTGGGGCCGCGGCGCGGGTTCGACTGGCAGATTCTCACGCTGGATGGCGGGCCTGCGCGCTCGTCCAGCGGAATCGAGGTTCTGGCGCATGGCGGGCTGGGGGCGCTGACCCATTGCGATTACCTCTTTGTGCTGGCGAGTTACGATCACGACCGGCACGACAGCGCCGCCACGCGGCGCGCGTTGCAGGGCGCGGCGCGGCGGGCGGGGGTGACGGTGGGGCTGGATGCCGGTCCCTGGCTGCTGGCCTCTGCGGGGCTATTGGACGGACGGCGGGCGACGGTGCATTGGGACCTGCTCGATGCCTTTACCGAGCGATTTCTGGCGGTCACACCGGAACGCGCGCGCGTCCTGCGTGACGGGGCGCGGATGACCTGTGCGGGGGCGATGTCGGCGCTCGATCTCACGCTGGGCTTGATCAGCGATCATCTGGGGATGGCGGTGCGGCTGGACGTAGAGGCGCTGTTCCTGCATGGCGATCCGCCTGTGACCCCGGCGCGCGAGGATGCGGCGGTGGGCGATCCGCTCTTGCGGCGGGCGTTGGGACTGATGCGGGACAATGTCGAACGGCCCCTGTCGCTGAGCGATCTGGCGCGGCGGCTGTCGTGCCAGCCGCGCACGCTGGATCGGCGGTTTCGGGCGGGCCTTGGTGCGCCGCCGGGGACGGTGTATCGCCATCTGCGATTGGCAGCCGCGCGCAAGCTGGTCGAGAATACGCGTCTGGGTATGGCGGAAATTGCGCTGCGCTCGGGCTATGAATCGCCTGCGGCGCTGACCCGGGCGCTGCGTCGGCAATATGGCACCACGCCGCGCACCCTACGGCGCGGCTAAGGCGCGTCAGTCCTTCATGTGTTTCTCGCGTTTGGCGCGATAGGCGGCGATCTGCGCCTCGAGCCGGTCGGCATAAGCGGCTCGGTCGGCATCGGACATGGCGGCAAGATGCGTCAAGAGCACCTCTTGGCCCATCTCGAACCGTGCGGCAAAGCCGTCGCGTTGCGCGCGCATCTGTGCTGCCACGCGGTCCGCGTCGAAAGGCACGGCGCGCAGGTCGACCACGAGCGCGTCGAAACTTTCCCCGATACCGGGGCTCGTGTTTGCGCGCGCCCGCCACTTTTCGCGCATCGCGCGGCCAATCTCGCGGCGGTCCTCGTCCGAGAGCGCGCGGGTGAGCGGCCCGCCCACCATATCAAGCCGTGAGGGGTGATGCCCTGCGTGGTCGCCGCCATGGCGCAGCACCCAGCCTGCCGCCAGCCCCGCCACCGCGAGGTTGAGCGCCAGAGAGCCCACCAGAAGTGCCCGCACCCAAGGGTTGGGTCGCCCCGTGTTCTGCTGCTCTGCCATCAAAAATCCCCTGCCAGTTCGAACACCGCTTCGGGTGTGATATCGACCAGATAGGCCGCTTCGGCGCCACTTGACACGCCCTCGGGCAGCGCGGTGCCGATCCAGACGCCTGCCACGATCGCCGTTGTCAGCCCCGCCATCGCAGGCCATCCCCCCAATAGACGATAGAGTTGCTCCAGCAGTCCGGCGCGCGGCGCCTCCGTGGCGGCCTGCGCGCGGCGGGTGATCCAGACCTGTTCGGCCTCGGCATCGCTGAGGACGCGCGCCAGCAAGTCCGGTGAGGGCGCGGGGGAATGGGCGCGGGCGGCGTCAAAGAACGCGCCAAGCCCGTCTAGATCCTGATCCTTATCGCTCATCGGCATATCCCAACTCCTCTTGTCGCCCCGCCAGAAGCGCGCTGAGCGCGCGCTTGCCGCGTGAGGTCAGACTTTCGACCGCCTCGACGGTCACGTCCATGATGTCGGCGATTTCGGGGTTCGCCAACCCTTCGATATGGCGCAGAACCACCGCTTGCCGCTGCCGTTCGGGCAACTGGTCGAGCGCGGATTGCAGCGCGTCGGCGCGGGCGCGGTCCTGCATCTGTTCGGCGGCGCTGGCCTGCCCATCCTCGGGTTCGGGGATGGCGTCAATGGGCACGGAGCCGCCGCGCGCGCGCCTGCGCCGGTCGATGCAGAGATTGGCCACCACGCGGTAAAGCCAGGTGCTGACCTTGGCCTCACCCGCGCGCCAGACGGGGGCCTGGCGCCAGAGCCGCAAGAGCGCCTCTTGGGCCACATCCTCGGCCTCGGTGCGGTTGCCCAAGAGGCGGTAGGCATGTGCCATCACGCGCGGTGTAAGGCGCAGCGTGAGGATGCGTGCCGCCACGGCATCGCCATCGGCGAAACGCGCCAAAAGCGCGTCGTCAGGCAGATCTTCCGTGGCGTCGAATGGCATGCGCATTGCCTTCTAGGGTATCCTTCAGACTGGCCCCTGACCAGAGGCCCGGCGCGGGGTGTTCCCCGCGCCGCCCGATGTCACTCGCTTGCCTTCTTGTCCTTCATCATGCCGTGGTGCTGGCCATGTTTGCCGCGCATTTCCGTGAATTCCTCTTTGGAAATCGCGCCATCGCCATCCGCATCCATCATTTCGAACATCTTGCCCTTGTTGCGGGCCTGCATTTCGTCGGGGCTGAGCTTGCCATCCTTGTTCGCGTCATGCCGCTCGATCATGTGATCGGCATAGGCGGCCATGCGTTCGGCCTGACGTTCCGTCATGCGCGCGATCAATTCGTCCTTGGAGAGCGCGCCATCGCCATCGGTGTCGGCCCCTTCGAACCGCGCCTGCATATGGGCGCTCATTTCTTCGGGCGTGATCTTGCCATTGGCATCGGCGTCCAGCTCTTCAAAGCTGTGGTGCATGCCCATGCCCTTGCCCATCTTGCCCATATGGCTTTCGGCCTGTGCCACGCTCAGCCCGCCGGCCAGAATTGCGGTTGTCAGGCCCAGCATCAGAACGGTCTTGTTCATCGTCTCGATCTCCTTCGGGGTTTGATCTGATCTCGTGAAACCCCACTCATCCGGGCGTTTCCAAGGTCTCTAACGCGGGCGTCGGGCCGTTCCGTCGCGGGGGCCGGAATTATTTGCAGGCAGGAGTCCGTCTTTGCGACATCGCGCCGCAAGGACGGTCTGTCACCTTTCCTCTATCTGCCCTTTGCGCCATGTTTGCGCAAACGCTTAGCGAGGCCCTTATGCGCGATACGACTATAGTTCCCACTGAACGTGACCTCTGGCCCGCGCTGCGCCGGGGATTCGCGCGCAAATGCCCGAATTGCGGCAGTGGTCCGCTTCTGAGCAGCTATCTCAAGCTGCGCGATACCTGCCCGGTCTGCCGCGAAGACCTGAGCCATGCGCGCGCCGACGACGGCCCGGCCTATCTGACGATTCTGATCGTTGGGCATCTGATGGCACCGCTTCTGCATATTGCGTTTGTGCAGTTTCGGCCCGAGCCTCTGGTGCTCTTCACGATATTTGCTATTGGCACCATCGCGCTCTCGCTCTACCTTTTGCCCCGGTTGAAGGGGGCCATTGTGGCCTTTCAATGGGCGCGGCTGATGCATGGGTTCAAAGAGAGCCACTAGCCCCGTCACAAAGGGGCAAGCATGACCGTGATAGACAAGACCGCCATTCGCGACGCCGCGACCGTAATTGTATTGCGCGACCCTGAGCGCCCGCATGTCCTGATGGGGCAGCGTGGGGCCGAGGCGGCCTTCATGCCCAATAAATTCGTCTTTCCCGGTGGGGCGGTGGATGCGGGCGACGCGGATATTCCGCTGGCGCGCTCCCTGCCGCCTCTGTGTGCTGCGCGCCTGACCGAGGATTGCGACCGCGATCTGAGCCATGCGCTTGCCGCAGCGGCCATCCGGGAGCTGTGGGAGGAAACCGGGCTGGCGTTGGGCATGCCCGGTGCCTGGCCGGGGGCGGTTCCCGACGATTGGGCGGGTTTTGCCGCGCGCGGCCTGGTGCCGGTGGCCGATCCGCTGCAATTCGTGTTTCGCGCCATCACCCCGCCGGGGCGTCCGCGCCGGTTCGATGCGCGGTTCTTTCTGGTGCATGCCGAGGCTTTGGCCGGGGACCCCGACGATTTTTCCGCCGCCTGCGAGGAATTGAGCCATTTGCAATGGATCCCGCTGGAAGAGGCGCGCGGGTTTGACCTGCCGTTCATCACAGAGGTGGTGCTGGCCGAGGTCACGGCGCGGGCCCATGACCGCACTCCGCCCGCCTCGGTGCCATTCTTTCGCAATGATGACGAAGAGAGCCTGTTCTTGCGGCTGAAGGGGGCGGCGGCTGGGTGAACGGTGGGGGGCGCGTCCCCCTTGCGCGGAATCAAGGTGCCGCAGGCACCGCCGCGCGGCGCCCGACCGCCCCCCGGGCGGGCGCCATTGCAACGTAGCAACCTATTGAGAGCGCGGAATATTTTGCAGATATAAATTGCCCATCATTTCTGTTGGAGCGCCCTCCCGCGGTCGGGCCCCGCGCGGCTCAGCGCGAGAGGCCATAGCTCCTCACCTGAGCGCCACCACCGCAATCACCGAGAGGGTGATCAGCGCAATCCCCCACCCTTCGCGCCGGGTAATCCGCTCGCCAAAGAAGAGCACCGAGGCGAGCAGCGAAAAAATCACCTCGACCTGTCCCACTGCGAACACCATCGCCGCGTTTTGAAGCGTGAAGGCGGTAAACCAGCACAGGCTGCCCGCCATGCCGGTCAAGCCCATCCAGACCGCCGTGCGCCGGGCCGCGATGACACGCCCGACCTGTCCGGGTTCGCGCCACATCAGCCAGAGCGTGAGTGCGACGGCCTGCATCACCGTCACCATCATCAGCGAAAGACCGGCGCGCAAGAGCGGGTCCGCGCTGGCGATCTCAAGAGTGGCGCCGCGATAGCCCACGGCAGAGACCGCGAAGAACGCCCCCGATGCCAGCCCGAGTGCCGCCGCGCGATTGCCAAAGCGCCGCCACCAGCGGCCTTCGAATCCCGGCGTTTCTGACAGGATCAGCACCCCGATCAGCCCCAGGACGATGGCACCAAGGCCCAGCCATGTGATCCGGTCGCCCAGAATGACGAGACCGACGAGGGCGGTCTGCACCACTTCGGTTTTCTTGAAGGTGATGCCCACCGCGAAATTGCGCTCGGCAAAGAGGGCGACCACGCACCATGTCGCAAGGATCTGCGCCAATCCGCCGGCCACGGCATAGGCCCAGAAGAGCGGCGTATAGCCCGGCCAAGCGGTGCCGGTTGCAGCCAGATAGCCCAACGAAAGAGCCACAACGAACGGTGCGGAGTAAAAGAACCGCGCCAGCGTTGCGCCACCGGCGCTGAGTGCGCCCATGCTGAGATGTTTTTGCAGCATGAAGCGCAGCGTTTGGAACGCTGCCGCCGCAATCGAGAGAAATATCCAAGGCTCCATGCCGGTCACACGCCGCGCATGGGCGCAGGCGCGTCAGCCGCCAAACTGGCCCTCGTAAACCGGTTCCAGCGTCGGCGTGTCAAAGAGCGATGACACGCTGGTGCCGTTCCAGATGTTGAGGATAGCTTGGGCAAAGACGGGTGCCGTCGGGATGATGCGGATATTGGGCGTTGCGCGCACCGCCTCGGTGGGCAGGATCGTGTCGGTGATGACCATGGATTTGAGCACCGATTTCGTGATCCGCTCGACCGCCGGGCCGGACATGACTCCGTGGGTGGTATAGGCGTGCACCTCGCGTGCGCCGTTCTCCATCAGGACCTCGGCGGCCTTGCACATGGTGCCGGCGGTGTCGCACATGTCGTCCACGATGATGCAGATCTTGTCCGTCACATCGCCGATCACGGTCATTTCCGCCACTTCGCCCGCCTTTTCGCGCCGCTTGTCGACGATCGAGAGGGGGGCGGTGATCCGCTTGGCCAATTCGCGCGCCCGTGCCACGCCGCCCACATCCGGCGAGACGATCATCACATCGTCGGTCCGGCCCTTGAATTGCGTCATGATGTCGAGCGCAAAGATCGGAGAGGCGTAGAGGTTGTCCACCGGAATATCGAAGAAACCCTGAATCTGCGCGGCGTGCAGGTCCATGGTCAGCACCCGTTCAACCCCCGCCTCGACGATCATGTTGGCGACGAGTTTCGCGGAAATCGGCGTGCGTGCCTTGGACCGGCGATCCTGACGGGCATAGCCGAAATAGGGGATCACTGCGGTGATGCGTGCCGCAGACGACCGGCGCAGCGCATCGGCCATGATGAGCAGTTCCATCAGGTTGTCATTGGCCGGGTTCGACGTGGGCTGGATGATGAACATATCCTCGCCGCGCACATTCTCGTAGACCTCGACGAAGATTTCCTGATCGTTGAAGCGTTCGACCCGGGCATCGACCAACCCCACATTGACACCGCGATGCATCGACATCCGCCGGGCAATTGCCGTGGCAAGCGGCAGGTTGGCATTGCCCGAAATGAGCTTGGGTTGCGATGTGGCTGGCATGATGGGGTCCCCGGCTGTGCAATATGACAGATTCGTGATGTTGACACCGCTTAGCATGTGGTCATGCTCAGGCAAAGCGATGCAGCAAGGGAACGTGCCGAAATGGCTCATATCGACTATTATTTTTCGACCCTCTCCCCCTACGCCTATCTGGCGGGCGCGGGACTGGAGGAGACAGCGACACGTCATGGGGCCAGCATAACCTACAAACCGCTCGACATCATGGCGCTGTTTGCGCGCACGGGGGGCACGGCGCCTGCGGACCGGCATCCGGCGCGCACCGCCTATCGCGCTCAGGAATTGCCGCGTCAGGCCAAGAAGCGCGGCATGGCGCTGACGCTCAAGCCTGCCTTCTGGCCCACCAATCCCGCGCCCTCGTCCTATGCCATCATCGCCGCGCAGGCGGCAGGGGGTGGTGATCTGGGGGGGCTGGTGCAATCCATCCTGCGCGCCTGCTGGGCCGAAGAGCGCAACATCGCCGAGGATGAGGTCATTCGCGATTGCCTGAAACGCGCCGGATTCGATCCCTCCCTGGCCGACAAGGGTCTTTTGAGCGGCGCGGAAACCTATGCCTCCAATCTCGAAGAGGCGGTCGCGGCGGGCGTCTTTGGCGCGCCCTTCTACGTGGTGGACAGCGGTCAGAACTTCTGGGGTCAGGACCGGCTCGAGGATCTCGACCTGCATCTGGCGGGCAAACTCTGATCCCATGCCAGCGGGGCTGAGGGGCGGGTTTCCGACCCATTGGACAGAGTTGGGCAGCGGGTCGCGCCGCGCCCTCGCGATTCACTGCTCGCTGTCGCATGGTGGCAGCTGGGGGCCTTTGGCGCGCGAACTGAGCGGCACGCTGCGGCTGACGGCGTTCGATCTGCCGGGGCATGGGCAGAGTGGGGCATGGGCGGGCGTGGGCGAAATCCAGGCGGTCAGCACCGCGATGGCGGCGGATTTTCTCGACACGCCCACGGATGTGATCGGTCATTCCTTCGGGGCGACGGTGGCGTTGCGTCTGGCGGCGGAGCGCCCAGATCTGGTGCGCTCGCTGATCCTGTACGAGCCGGTGTTCTTTGCCGTGGCGCTGCACGATCAGCCCGGTTTACGCGCAGGACACGAGGCCGAGATGGCCGATTATGCGGCGGGCATGGCGGCGGGGGATTTCATGCGGGCCGCCGAAGGCTTCACCCGCGTCTGGGGCGACCGGCGGGGATGGACGGCGTTGCCCGAAGTGGCGCGCGCGGCGATGGCGGCGCAGATGCCGTTGATCGAGGCCGCAACGGATGCGCTCTATGGCGATTCGGGCGGGATGTTGGCGAGTGGTGCCTTGGCGCGGATTGGCGTGCCGGTGGTATTGCTGGAAGGGAGCGAGTCCCCCGCGATCATTGCCGCGATCAATGCGGGTCTGGCGGCGCGCCTCCCAGAGGTGCTGCGCGTGGTGGTGCAGGGCGCGGGGCACATGGGGCCGATCAGCCACGCGCGGGTGGTTGCAAAGGAGATTCGGGGATTTCTTGGGGAGATGCAGGATTGACACCTGGCATTGAATCGCGCGGCGGCGCTCCGCGCCCTGTGCCGCGCTGTGGCTAGATCAAATCACTGAGCGCCACAGCCTGACCCGGCGCATCGGCGAATTCGACCGCTTCGACATCGACCAGCACGACCGCGCCTTGCGGTCCCTCAAGGATCACCCGCGCGCCCTCGCGCCCGATCCCGTATGCGTCCCGCCCCCCCGGCAGGATTGCCAGATCGCGGCCTGCGCCACCGTGTATGCGGTCAGCGCCACCGTGACCCAAGAAGGTATCATCGCCGGCACCGCCCAAGAGGATATCAGCCTTGGTCGTCCCTTCAAGGCGCGTGCCCTGCGGCCCGGCGGTGCGCGTCACGCCCTGCAGGAACGCATCCGTTGGCCGCTCGGTATCCCACTGGGGCGCCACCGCATTTGCGCGCATCAGCGCGGCCCAGCGGGGGGTCGTGTCGTCGAGATGCCTGAGCGCGCCCCAACTGCCCCATTTCGAAGGGGCAGCCACATCGACGAACGCGTTGAAGAGCGTGCCGCCTGCCGCTGTCCACCCCTCCAGCAATTCGTCATAGAGCGCGCCCATTTGCGGGCTGTAGTTGAAGCCCACAAAGAACTCTGTCAGCGCGTCATTCTCGACCGCAGCGCCCTGACCCACCACATGCGTGCCGCCCTCATACATCACCAGCCGCAGGCCGTTCCGGGCGGCCACACCGGCGTGATAGGGCAGGGTGTCGCGCAGCAAGTCGCCCAAAGAGCCCTGTCGCAGCGCCTCGGCGGCCAGATCATAGGCCAGATCATGGCGATCCGCCGCAAGATAGGTATCAGGGTCCGCGCCGGTCTCGGCCGCCTTGGCGCGGGCGATGGCTGCGCTCGTGGCGATCCAGCCCAAGACGGTGTCTTGCTGATCCTCGCCGCCCAGTTCGTAGCCGAAATAGCCGGTGACGGCATAGGCATCAAAGCGATCGACCGGAGGCGCGGTCAGGTGCCCGTGCTCAAGCGCAAGAGGGGCCATCAACAGCGGCTCTTCCAGCCCCGGCCAGCCGGTATGGGTGCCCACAACGATCTGCAAGCGGTTTTCCTGCCCCGCGAACTCCGCGCGCCAGATGTCGGCCATTTGCGCCGCGCGCAGGCCCGCGAACTGCATCCAGGCGTCGTCGCCCGCGTCATCGCCCCAGAGCGCCAGCGCCTGATCGCGGACCCAAGCGGTCTGGGGAAACATGAAATTCCACAGCTCGTTGGAATATTCCACATGCGCCTTGAGGGCGGGGTCCAGATGGTCGCGCATATAGGTGGCAAAGGCGCGGATGTATCCGTCATCGGCCATATGCGGCATGTTCACCCAAGGGTCGGCCCCGATCTGGTTGGCGAGATCCGCCATCACCTCGACCGGCACGCCGCGCCAGACATAGGTGGCATCCTGCGGTAGGGGGCGATCCTGCCAAGTGACCTGCGGCGCGCCATTGGTGAACATCCAGTCCATGAAGCGGATCACGCGCAGGTCCGCCACCTTGTCGATCCAGAGCGGGTTGAAGACCACGCCAAGCTCATGCAGCGCCAATTGATCCTCGCGCACCACCGTAATGTTGCGTAGCGGATCGGCGGGATCGGTTTCCAATAGGCTAAGCGCCACCGGGCCATCGCCCGGCGTCACATCGAAGCGCACCTCGCGTTTGCCATAGTCATAGCGGACATTGTCGGCGCGCCCCACCACCCGGATCACGCCGGTGCCGGTGTAGCGCAGCACATAGCGGCCCCTCAGATGGGTGGCCCCCTCGGGCTGGTCCGTCAGGATGAACGCCTCCAGCGCCTTGGCCCCGTCGGGCAGCGCGAGCGGCCAGCCGTATTCGTCGAGATAGCCGCCCGCCAGAAGCGCCTCGGTCGAAAACGCGCCCCATTGAGCGGCGGTATGGCCGACCCAGGGGCGTGCGGTCTTCATCACATCCACGAAAGGATGCTGGCTCGACCAGTCCGCGATGCCGTTCAGCCCCATGCCGAGGCTGGGGTTTGCGAGGCCTGCGCCGGGGGGCGTCATGGCCTCTGCGCTGGCCTCTTGCGCGGGGGGCGGCGCCGCCGCCGCGTCGCGCAGGCCAAGGGCCTGGGCGATTTCCTCGGTCAGGCGCGGGTAGAGGTCGCGCACCAGCGGGTGCAGGGTTTCGGGCAGATCGAACCCCGCCGGGGCCGGACCCTCGAATAGCGCGGTATAGGTGACGAGGGCGGCCAGAAAATACTGCGTGGCCGTGCCGTGCGGCGCGTCATCGGAATAGAGCGCCTCGACGGGGATTTCCTCCAAAAGGCCGGTTTGCAGGCCTGAGAGCACGGAGGACACCGGCAAAAGCGTGATCTCGACATCCGGCCGCGCGGCCTGCAACGCCGATACATAGGCGCGGAACCAGTCGTGATAATCGCTGAGCGCATAGCCATACCAGCGCCGCAGGTTGCGGTTCGAGGGGGGGAAGCCCCGGCTAAAGCTGCCCATGTCGGGCCAGCCTTCGTAAATCACGATGCGCGCGCCGGGCCACTCCGCCAGTGCACGGTCGATCACGTCGAGTGTCACCGACACCGGGCTGGCATTGGTGGGATTGTCGCCCTCGAAGGCTGCATCAGGCGATTGATATTGAATGAAATTCGCGGGTGTGATCAGCACGGTATCGGCGGCGCCGCGTCGCGCGCTCACGCCCTCGAAGGACCAGTTGGGTGCCACGCCCTGCGCCGCGAAATCCCGCAAGAATCCCCATTGCCCGGTGAGCGCCAGATCGCGCCCGCCCGCTCGCGCCAGACGCGCCAGCCAATGGGGCACATTGGTGGCCGGATCGTCGCTGAGGTGATGCACCAGCGAATTGCCAAAGACATGCACCGAGAGCGCCGCGCGATCGGCCTGCGCCGGGCCAGTGCCCAGAGCGCCCATGATGACAAGCGCCCCGATGAGGCCAATCAGATGTCGCACGGTTCGTTCCCCCTGTCTTTGCCCCAATATAGAGGCGGGGGGCGCGTCTTGCCACTCTCTGCGGTGGTATGGGGAAGGGGAGAAATTTTGAGTATTTGCACCAAGAAGAAGGCAAGGTTCTTCACTTCCTGCTTTGCCTGCGAAACGGGATCGGGCAAAAGAAGGCATGACGCCCGACGATATGGTTCTTACCCCTCTTGGCCTGCGGTTTCGCGGGCGGCGCTATCCCTGCACCTTGGGGCGTGGCGGCGTGTCGGCGCGCAAGCGCGAGGGGGATGGGGCGACGCCGGAGGGCGAGCATCGCATCGTCGGCCTCTTGTATCGACCGGACCGCATGGCGCGACCCGCAGATTGGGCGGTGCCGATCCGGCCCGGTGATCTGTGGTCGGATGACGCGGGCGATGAGAATTACAACCTGATGGTGCGCGCGCCCTATCCGCATAGCCACGAGGTGTTGCGCCGCGCCGATCCGCTCTATGATCTGGTGCTGATCACCGATTGGAACTGGCCGCAGGCGGTGCGGGGGCGCGGATCGTGCATCTTTGTTCACCGCTGGCGGCGGCCGGGCTATCCCACGGCCGGTTGTATCGGGCTGCGCCCTGACCATCTGCTGCGCATCGCGCGTGAGATCACATATGGTGCGCGGTTGATTGTGCCGCCGCGCTGAGACCTATTCAGGATATTTACGCGTCGCGGTGGCGCGGGCCAGAACCTTTTTGTCGGCGCGCGCCGTGGCGGTCCAGTCATAGGTATGTACACCCCCCGGGGGGCAGGGGCTTTTGTATTTGAAGGCGCCGAACGGTAATTTTCCGTCACTTCCGATCTTCAGGCGGCCGCCGCCATGGTTGTAATTGGGCGCGTTGCGATCCTTGAGCCTGAATTCGATCCACGTGGTTCCTGCGGGAACGCCGCGCAGAACAAAGGCGGGGCTGCCGACGGTATTGGGTCTGCCCGAGTTGCAGGATGGAATGTTGCCCCACTCAAAGGAAATCGTGAATTCTGCGGCGGCCGTGGTTGCGGACAGCGCGAGCGCGGCAAGGGAGAGGGAAAAAAGGCGCATGGGAATTTCACTCCAGATGAATGACTATCTGAAATGCTAGACGAACTTGTCCGGTCTGGCAAATTTCCAATGCCCTTGTCTTAGCCGTAATCGCGTTCGCCAAAAATGGCCGAGCCCACGCGGACATGCGTGGCACCTTGGGCAATCGCGCGCTCGAAATCGCCGCTCATGCCCATGGAGAGGCCCGAAAGCCCGTTGCGCGCCGCCATTTTCGCCAGAAGTGCGAAATGCAAGGAGGGTTCCTCTTCGACCGGGGGGATGCACATCAGCCCCTTGATCGGCAGATCGAGCGCGTGGCATTCCGCCACGAAGCCGTCCACATCGCCGGGCAAAACGCCTGCCTTTTGCGGCTCTTCGCCGGTGTTGACCTGCACGAAGAGGTCGGGACAGTGCCCCATTTCCTGTGCCAGGCGCGCGATGGCCTGCGCGATCTTGGGGCGGTCGACGGAATGGATGGCCTGAAACATCTCCATTGCCTGTCGGGCCTTGTTGCTCTGCAGGGGGCCGATGAGGTGCAGGATGATGCCGGAATAGCACTCTTGAAAGGCGGGCCAGCGGCCGGCCGCCTCTTGCACGCGGTTCTCGCCAAAGATCCGGTGTCCCTGGTCGAGAACGCTGGCGACGCGGTCCTCTGGCTGCACCTTGGAGACGGCGATCAATTCCACATCCCCCGGAGCGCGCCCTGCGGCGGCGCAGGCCTTGTCCATCCGTGCCCTGATTTCGCTCAGACCCATGACCGTCCTCTTTCATTGCCTTGGCTCTTGCATGCCACAGGGGCCGCACCCGGCACAAGTGCGCGACAGACCGTCAAACGGCTTGCCCCTTGGCCCCGCCTTGGATAGTAGGGATGGAAACAATCCCGGACGGTGCCATGACCCCTTCGCGTTTCAAGATCCTCGGCCTGACGGCGGCCTGCCTCGTGCTTCTGAGCGGGTGCGGCGGTTTCAAGAACGCCACGCTCGATGAAGAGGCGATGCGCGTCAAGGGGGGGCGCGAGCGGCAGTCCTCGGCGGACGATGGCTCGATCCTCGATGCGTTTCGCGGGGCCAAGGACACGGTCAAGGTCAATCGCTTTCTCTGGACGGCGTCGCTTCAGGTTCTGGACTTCCTGCCGATCGAGGCGGCCGACCCCTTTACCGGCGTGATTTCAACAGGCTATGGCACGCCGCCGGGCGGCGGACAGGCCTATCGCGCGACGATTCTGATCAGCGATCCGGCGCTGGACGCGCGGGCGCTCAATGTCGCGTTGCAGACCCGGGGTGGCCCGGTCGATGCCGCCACCGAGCGCGCCGTCGAGGATGCGATCCTCAACCGCGCGCGGCAATTGCGGATCAACGCGGCGAAGTTCTGAGGCGCGCATTCGGCTGGCGGCGCTCTTGCAACGCCTGTCGGATGATCTGCTGCGACGAATTGACGAAAAGTGCGGCCATGAGGCCTGCCACGATCACATCGGGCCAGCCCGTGCCCGTGCCCCAGACCGCAAGTGCAGCGAGCATCACCGCGACATTGCCGATGGCATCGTTGCGTGAACAGAGCCAGACCGAGCGGACATTGGCATCGCCATCCTTGTAGCGCATGAGCAAAAGCACGCTCGCCACATTGGCACCCAGCGCCAGAACCCCGATGGCCCCCATGATCCCGGCCTCGGGCAGGCCCAGATAGAACACCCGGTAGACCGTGCTGCCCAGCACCCAAAGCCCCATCGCCATGAGGCTGAGCCCCTTGAAAAGCGCCGCCGTGGCGCGCACGCGGAGGCTGGCACCGATCACGGCAAGCGAGAGCCCATAAGTCAGCGCATCGCCGAGAAAATCCAGGGCGTCGGCCTTGAGCGCCTGCGATTGTGCGGTCTGGCCGGCGATCATTTCCACCGCGAACATGACCGCATTGATGGCGATCACCATCCACAGCCGCCGTTTGTAGGCGTCTGAAAGCCCGTCGAACCGGGCCTCATGGCCACAACATCCCGCCATGCCGCACCTCCTTTGCATTTGCGTCAGAGGCAATGTAATCTCTCTAGTCACTAGAGGTTCAAGAGGGTTTTGCGATGTTTCTCTCGATTGGCGACCTGGCCGTGCGCACGGGCGTCAAGGTGCCAACCATCCGCTACTACGAATCCCGTGGCCTGCTTGCGGCCCCGCTGCGCAGCGCGGGCAATCAGCGCCGCTATGGGCGCGCAGAGCTGGAGCGGCTGGGGTTTATCCGTCACGCCCGCGATCTGGGTTTTTCGCTCGAGGCGATTGCCGCGCTGATCGAGTTGCAGGATCATCCCGACCGCGCCTGCACGAGCGCCACCCGAATCGCACAAGACCAGCTTGGGGCCGTGCGGGAGAAGATCCGCCGGCTGCGCGCGCTCGAATCCGAGTTGGCGCGCATCGCGGAGGGGTGCACCGGCGATGGGGCCGCGCGTGATTGTTATGTGCTGGCCTCGCTGGCGGATCATGACCTCTGTACGCAGGATCACCCGATCGAGGCCAAGTCCTCGACCCAAGTGAGCTGACGCGGCAGGCAGATGCTGCGCAGGTCATAGTGCGCGCGGATCAGGTCGCGGGCGTTTCGGCCCAGTCGTACCCGCTCGCCCTCATCCTCCAACAGCGCGCAAATCTCGTCCACAAGGGCCGTGCGGTCGAAGAAATCCACGAGCCGCCCGGTTTCGCCTTGGGTGATGACCTCGCGCACAGGTTCGGTATCGCCCGCGACAATCGCCGCCTCGCAGGACATCGCCTCCATCAGCGACCAACTGAGGACAAAGGGGTAGGTCAGGTAAACATGCACCCGGCTGACCTGCAAGAGGCGCAGGAATTGATCATAGGGAATGCGCCCGAGGAACCGTACCCGCGCCCAATCGGCATCCGAAATCTGACCGCGCACCTCGTCGATGAAAATCTGCTTCCATGTCTGCCCCCGGGGCGGGCGGGCGCCATAGCTTACCTCGTCCCCGCCCACGATCAGGACCGTGGCATTGGGACGCTCGCGCAAGAGGCGCGGCAAGGCACGCATGAAGACGTGATAGCCGCGATACGGCTCGAGGTTGCGGTTGACGAAGGTGATCACCTCATCCGCACGGGTTACATCGCACAGGCCGTCGATGGTCAGGCGCACATCGGGCAGGGGGGCGGCCTGAATCGTGTCGATGCCATCGTGGCTGACCGTGATCCGGTCGCGGAACGGGCTGGGAAAGGTATCGGCCTGAAAGCGGGTCGGGCTGATCCCTGCATGTCCGGCCTCGAAGTGAAGATGGTTGTTGATGTTCTTCATCCGGATGCGCAGCGTTTCGGCCTCGGTGTTCTTGGCCGCGAATTCGGGATCGAAGTTGAGATGCGGATAACCTGCGAGGTGATACAGCTCGCAATAGAGGCCGAGTTTCGCATTGGGCCAGACATCGCGCAGGAAGAGCGATTCGCCCCATCCCGGATGCGCAAGGATAAGATCGGGCGTATAGCCCTGATCGCGCAGGGCCACCGCCGCGCGCCAGCACGCTTCGCCACGCGTGACCTTGGTGTCGAGATCGACCAGCCATGGATGCAGGCTCTGCGCGTCGCGCTTGGGCAGGGCATAGGGGATGACCTGCACGCCCTGCCATTTCGTCGCCTCCTTGACCCGCAGGGTCAGGGCGACGCACTGATGCCCCTGACGTGCCAGAAGCGGCGCCAGATGTTTGTACTGGCCGGGGAAATTCTGATGGATGAAAAGGATTTTCATGGAAGTCCGAATGTCAGAGGTCAGGTGCGGTTATAATCGGGTGCTCTGCCCGCGCAAACCCCTTGCATTTTTGCGCGCGCCCACTGGACCCGCGCGGCCCAACCGCCTATCACCGCCTGCAACAACCCTATCAGCAAGAGGTGCGCCCCATGTCGCGCTATGCCGCCAGTGACGTCGAAGCGAAATGGCAATCCGCCTGGGAGGCGGCCGATATTTTCCGTGCGCGGCGCGATGAAACGCGGCCGAAATATTACGTGCTGGAAATGTTTCCCTATCCGTCAGGGCGCATCCACATGGGCCATGTGCGCAATTACACCATGGGCGACGTGGTGGCGCGCTACAAGATCGCGACCGGGCATAACGTGCTGCACCCGATGGGCTGGGACGCCTTTGGTATGCCCGCCGAGAATGCGGCCATGGCCAGCGGCGGCCATCCCAAGGATTGGACGTATGCCAATATCGCGGACATGCGCGCGCAGATGAAGCCCTTGGGCCTCAGCATCGACTGGTCCCGCGAATTTGCCACCTGCGATCCGGAATATTACGGGCAGCAACAGGCGCTTTTCCTCGATTTTCTCGAACACGGGCTGGTCTATCGGAAGAATGCGGTGGTGAACTGGGACCCGGTCGACATGACGGTTCTGGCCAATGAACAGGTGATCGACGGCAAGGGCTGGCGTTCGGGCGCAGAGGTGGAGCGGCGTGAACTGACGCAGTGGTTCTTCCGCATTTCGGATCACGCCGAGGAATTGCTCGAGGCGCTCGACGGCCTCGACAATTGGCCTGCCAAGGTGCGGCTGATGCAGGAGAACTGGATTGGCAAGTCGCGCGGGCTGCAATTCGCCTTTGGGCTGATTGATGGGCCCGAGGGGCAAGATCGGATCGAGGTTTACACCACGCGGCCAGATACCTTGATGGGCGCGAGTTTCGTGGGCATTTCGCCCGATCACCCGCTGGCCAAGGCGCTGGAGCGCGAGCGCGACGATGTGGCGGCGTTCTGTGCCGAGGCGCGCAAGGGCGGCACCACCGCCGAGGCGATTGAAAAGGCCGAGAAGCTGGGCTTTGATACCGGGCTGCGCGTGCGCCATCCCTTTGACACCGCTTGGGAATTGCCGGTCTATATCGCCAATTTCATCCTGATGGACTATGGCACGGGGGCGATTTTCGGCTGTCCGGGGCACGATCAGCGCGACCATGATTTCGCGCGCAAGTATGGCTTGCCCATCGTCGATACCTTTCTGCCGGTCGAGGGCGATCACGACATTCAGGTGGCCCCCTATGTGCCGCTGAAATCAGAAGCCGTGCGCTACACGCGGCTGGTGGCCGGTGAGAAGGTGCAGACCGGCGAGGCGGGGGTCAACGCGGCGATTGATTTCTGCGAGGCGAATGGCGTGGGGCAGGGTGTCACGAAGTTCCGCCTGCGCGATTGGGGGCTGAGCCGCCAACGCTATTGGGGCTGCCCCATTCCGGTGGTGCATTGCGATACCTGCGGCGTGGTGCCGGAAAAGAAAGAAAACCTGCCCATCCGCCTGCCGGATGACGTGAGCTTTGATGCGCCGGGCAATCCGCTGGATCGGCATCCGACATGGCGCGATTGCGCCTGCCCGCGCTGCGGCGCGCCCGCACGGCGTGAGACGGACACGATGGACACGTTTGTCGACTCAAGCTGGTATTACGCCCGCTTTACCGCGCCCCAGGCCAAAACACCGACCGACATGGCCGAGGCCGAGTATTGGATGAATGTCGATCAGTATATCGGCGGCATTGAGCATGCGATCCTGCATCTGCTCTATTCGCGCTTCTTCGCGCGGGCGATGCGGATTTGCGGCCATCTGCCCGCCAAGGCGATCGAGCCGTTTGACGCGCTCTTCACGCAAGGGATGGTGACGCACGAGATATACCAGACCCGCGACGCGGCCGGACGGCCCGTCTATCACCTGCCGGAAGAGGTGAGCGATGGGCGCTTGGCGGATGGAACGGAGGTGGAAATCATCCCCTCCGCCAAGATGTCGAAATCCAAGAAGAATGTGGTCGACCCCTCGACCATCATCGCGCAATACGGGGCCGATACCGCGCGCTGGTTTGTTCTGAGCGATAGCCCGCCCGAGCGGGATGTGGAATGGACCGCGTCGGGGGCCGAGGCAGCACATCGCCACCTGAGCCGCGTTTGGCGCATTGCTGACGAGATCAGGCAGAGCGACGCGCCCGCGAGCGCCGACGATGAGGCGCTCTTGCGCGAGATGCACAAATGCATCGACGAGGTGACCAAGGGCATCGACAGTTTCGGCTTTAACGCGGCCATCGCGCGGCTCTATGCCTTTACCAACACGCTGGCCAAATCGCAGGCGGGCAAGGATGCGAAAACCACTGCCGCGCGTACGCTGGCGCAACTCATGTCGCCCATGACGCCGCATCTGGCCGAAGATGTCTGGGCGATGCTGGATGGCGAGGGGCTGATTACCACCGCAGCTTGGCCTGTGGCCGATCCCGAGATGCTGATTGACGACACGGTCATTCTGCCGATCCAGATCAACGGCAAGCGCCGGGGGGAAATCACTGTGCCCGCCGATATGCCGAAATCCGAGGTTGAAAAACTGGCGCTGGCCCACAATGCTGTGGTCAAGGCGCTGGAGGGGGCCCAGCCCAAGAAAATCATCGTCGTCCCCGGACGGATCGTCAATGTCGTGGTGTAACCGCCGATTTCTTTTGCTGTCAGCACTCGCCCTTGTGGCGGGATGCGGCTTTGCGCCCGCCTATGCGCCGGGCGGGGCGGGATCGGCGCTGATGGGGCGGGTGTCGGTCGAGGCCCCGGATACCCGCGCCAGCTATCTCTTGGCGCAAGAGATCGAGACACGGTTGGGGCGGCCCGCCAATCCGCGCTACGCGCTGACCCCGGTCGTCACGCTGAACACACAGGCCATGGCGATCAACCGCAACAACGTGGCGTCGCGGTTTAACCTCTTGGGAACCGTCGCCTACAGCCTGCGCGATACGGAGACGGGGGCGATTGTCACCTCGGGTGATGTCACAAGCTTTACCGGCTACTCCGCGACCGGAACCACAGTGGCGGTGCAGGCCGCGGAGCGCGACGCCGAGGCGCGGCTGATGGCAATTCTCGCCGATCAAGTGCTGACCCGCCTTCTGGCCGCAGACCTGCCCCAGCCGGAATGAAACTCTCGCCGCGCGATGCTGTCCGCTACTTTGCCAAGCCAGAGGCGCAGCGGACGGGCATTCTGATCTACGGCGCGGATGCGATGCGGGTGGCGCTCCGGCGTCAGGAGCTGTTGGCGGCGCTGCTTGGCCCCACAGCCGATGAAGAAATGCGCCTGAGCCGGATGCCCGCCGGCGATCTGCGCAAGGACCCCGCCGCGTTGATGGATGCGGTCAAGGCGCAAGGGTTCTTCCCCGGTCCGCGCGCGGCCTTTGTCGAGGACGCCAATGACACCGCCGCCGATGCCATTCTGGCGGCGTTGGGCGATTGGCAGCCGGGGGATGCGCAGATCATCGTGACCGCGGGTGCGCTCAAGGCGACATCGCGGATTCGCAAGGCGTTCGAGAGCCATCCCAATGCCTATGCCGTTGGAATCTATGACGATCCCCCAAGCCGCGAAGAAATCGAGGCGACATTGACCCGCGCCGGTCTGCGGGATGTGCCGGGGCCGGTCATGTCCGATCTGACGGCACTCGCGCGCGATCTCGATCCCGGCGATTTCCGTCAGACCATAGAGAAACTGGCGCTCTATAAATTGGGGGATGCCACGCCCCTCAACGCTGCGGACATTGCCGCCTGTGCGCCTGCGTCGACCGAGGCGGATCTGGATGATATTCTCAATATCGTGGCTGAAGGGCGGTCGGCTGAAATCGGTCCGGTGATGCGGCGGTTGAAGGCACAGGGCACGCAGCCTGTCGGCCTCTGCATCGGGGCCACCCGGCATTTTCGGGCGCTTTACACCGCCGCGTCGGATCCCGGAGGCGCGGCGCAGGGTATCGCACGTATGCGCCCGCCCATTTTCGGGCCGCGCCGCGACCGGATGCTGCGGCAGGCGCAGGGCTGGGGCGCGGAGCGGTTGCAACAGGCGCTGACGATCCTGACCGATACCGACCTGAGCCTGCGGTCGGCAGGACAGCGCGCACCCGACATGGCGCTGGTCGAGCGGGCGCTGATCCGGTTGGCGATGCTGGCCGGGGCGCGGTGATCCGGGCGAATCTGGGTTAACAGACTGAAATTTAAGAAAATTACGGAGCGGTATCGCGGCGGCATTCCGTCGGTATTGCGTCGGTGCGGGTTTGGGGGAAGTGTAGGGTTAATTCAGCGGGCGCTGGACAGAGAGAAATGGCGGGGCAAGGCCGGCGAGGTGGGTGAAACTTTGGGTATCAGAGATCAAGCGAGCCTCAAGGAGTGGCTGGAGGATCAGCCGCGAGAAGTGGCTGTCTGGATCGCATCACGTGCGGCGGCGCGGGTGCTGCCGATATGGTGGCAGGCGGTGCTGACCGAGGACTGGGCAAACGAGGCTAATTTAACCGTCCTCCCAGCTTTGCGACGTTTGCTAACATCATCCGTTTCATTCCATAACCCCTCAGATTCATTGAGGATAGCTGCTAAAAGAACTCTTGAAGGCGGTATTGTCGGCATTCCCTTCAAGCCCCCACTTGAAGCGGATGGCGCCGCGCGCGGAGCCGCTCTTGCTGCATCAGCTGCCACAGCCGCACATCCTGCCGCTGTCGCTGCGTTCGCCGCATCTCGCGCGTCAAGCGGAGCGCAAATCGGTCTGAAATCAGATGCAATATTCCTGGCGAGTGGTGAATTGCCCGATGATCTTCCGCTCTGGCCCGAGGAGGCGGGGCCGCCTGCGGAGCAATGGCGCGCGATCAAGTGGCAGGTGGATCAATCCGAGGGTGCCGAGGACTGGCAATTCTGGATCAAGTGGTATGACGCGCTTCTCGACGGTCGCCCGATGCTGGGGGATGCTGGAGCAGATCGCCCTCATTGACCCCGAGACATGGGGCTATGGGCCGGAGGTGGTGAACCCGGTGATCCGGGAGATTTGGGAATTGCACCGTTTGCGTGCGGAGGTGGCGGCGCTGAACGCGGTTGTCGCCTATTGCGGCAAGGTCGGGGATGCGGTGGTGATGTCGGCTGCGACGGAGACGGGCAAGCTTGTCGCGCGCACCGCTTATGTGGCGACGCTTGATCATATTGCGAACAATGGCCGGTTGGTGCGGTTCGTGAAGGACTTGCTCGCCTTTGGCGGCGGGTGATTGGCACGGTGGGTTGGAAACCCACCCTACGCCGCCTGAAGCGGGTGGGGTTCCACCTCCCTCTTTGCGTCCAAGCGTGTCATGGAATCGGGTGAGGTGTGGCCTGGAGTTGACGTTCGGGGGCAGAAACAAGCCGCGCGGTGCCTGACCGCCGGGTGGGCGCAGCAACCTCGGTGGACCGCACTTTATGCCAGCCAAACACTCCCGCGTTTTCAATGGCTTGAAACGTTGCAAAAGCGCTCGCCCTAGGGGGCGGGTCATGCCAGAGGCATGCCTTCGGCATGACCGCTGCGCGGCGGTGCCTGCGGCACCTTGATTCCGCGCGGGGTGGCAGGGGCGACCGTGTTCCCACTCCTTTGAACACGAGCGCGTGATCTCAAGCCGTTTGTCGTCGCGGCCCCCGTTGCCTTGGCACGCCCTTTGGGCAATGGTGCCGCCATGCAAATCAAAGGGGGGAAATCGCCATGTATGATGTCATTGGATCGCGGGCCAGCCGGGCCTTTCGGGTGCTGTGGTTGCTCGAGGAAATTGGGGTGGAGTACAACCACCTCGCTGTTGCCCCCCGCTCGCCCGAAGCGCTTGCGGCCAACCCCTCGGGCAAGATCCCGGCCCTGCGGGATGGCGATGCGGTGTTGACCGATTCCACCGCGATCATGACCTATCTTGCCGATAAGCATGGGCAGTTCACCCATGCCCCCGGCACCGTGGCACGGGCGCGTCAGGATGCGTTGACGCATCAGATTCTCGATGAGATCGACGGCACCCTCTGGACGGCCGCGCGGCATAGTTTCGTGCTGCCCGAGGAGCACCGCGTGCCGGCGGTCAAGGAGTCGCTGAAATGGGAATACGAGCGCAACGTCGCGCGGATTTCCGAGGCGCTGACTGGCCCCTATCTGCAGGGGCAGACCATGACCATCGCGGATATTCTTCTGGCCCATTGCCTGATGTGGGCGGGCAAGGCCGGGTTCCCGGATGCGGGCGAAAAGCTCAATGATTACGTGGCGATGATGCTTGCGCGCCCGGCCTGTCAGCGGGCTGCCGCACTCCCCTGAGCGTAAGCGGCGGCGTGTTGCCCCGCCCAAACCCCGGTGGCAAGACAGGCGGTCAGCAGGTAGCCGCCGGTTGTCGCCTCCCAATCGAGCATTTCCCCGGCGGCGAACACGCCGGGGCGGGCGTGCAGCATGAGGCCCGCATCCAGCGCCTCGAACCGCAGCCCACCGGCAGTTGAGATGGCCTGATCCATCGGGCGCGGCCCGTTGAGGGGCACCGGCAGGCTCTTGAGCAGGGCGGGCAGATCGGTGGTGCTTCGGCCAAATTCCATCACCAGCGCCAGTTTCACGGGATCCAGGCGGAACGCCTTGCGCAGGCGGTTCTTGAGGCTGTCGCTGCTTTTGGTCTGGCGCAGGCGGTTCGCGACCTGGGACAGGCTCAGGTCGGGCAGGAGATCGAGCTTGAGAGGCGCACCATCGCGCAAGGCTGCGCTGACCTCATAGAGGCCGCCCCCCTCAAGCCCTTGGTTGGAAATGATGAATTCCCCGCGCGAGCGCATGGTCCCGGCGTGCAGTTCCACGCCCTTGACCGGCTGGCCGAACTGCGCCGTCATATGGGGCGACCAAGCGACCAGAAAACCCATGTTGGCGGGTCGAAAGGGCGCAATCGTCGCCGGGTCGAGATGCGCCGCCCATGCCCCGTCCGAGCCAAGCCGCGCCCAGCTTGCGCCACCGCAGGCCAGCACCGTCACGGTGGGATGCAGGCACTGCACGCCCTCGGGCGTGTCGAACAGCGCACCGCCCTCCCAGCCGCGCCAGCGCCAACGGGTGCGGATTTCGACGCCCAAGCCGCGCAGTTCAGACAGGAAACTGCGCAGGAGCGGCGAGGCCTTCATCACGCGTGGAAAAACCCGGCCGGTTGACCCGGCAAAAACCTCTTGCCCAAGGTCCCGCGCCCATGCCTGCACCGCGTCGGGGCCAAAGGCACTGAGCATCGGGCGCAGGGTGTCGGCGCGGGGGCCATAGGCGGCCAGAAAGGTCTCGAACGGTTCGACCTTGGTCAGGTTCAGCCCGGATTTGCCCGCCATGAGGAACTTGCGACCGACCGAGGGCTTGGCCTCGGCCACCAGCACGCGCAACCCGGCCCGAGCGAGTTCGCGCGCAGCCATGAGGCCCGCAGGCCCAGCCCCGATGACGAGCGCATCGGTCATGCCGCTGGGGTTGCCGGGGCGGGCAGCCCCCGGTGATGGACCACACGTTGCGGATAGGGCATTTCGACCCCCTCGGCGCGCAGCGCATTCCAGATCGCGAACAGGACGTCGGACTGATACTTTCCGGTCACGTCCTCGATCCCGTCGACCCAGTATTCGACCGAGAAATCCACGCCGCTTTCGCCAAAGGCCTTGAGTTCACATTCGGGGGCGAATTTTCCCGTGGTCTGCACCTCGGGGACGGCGGCGACGGCAGGTTCCACGAGGGCCGGAATCCGGGTGATGTCGGTGTCGTAGCTGACCGAGAAGGCGGCCTCGTAGCGGTGCCGCTTGCCTGCGTCGGAAAAGTTGACAACGCGGGAGGTAATGAAATCCTCGTTCGGCACCACGATCCAGCGGCCATCCACGGTTTCGAGAATGGCGGCGCGGGCGGTCATCTTGACGATGGTGCCTTCGGAGCCGTCATCGAGCACGACATAATCCCCCACCGTGGTCTGCCCCTCCAAGAGCAGGATCACGCCCGAGACGAAATTGGCCGCGATCTGTTGCAGGCCAAGGCCGATGCCCACACCAAGCGCGCCGCCCAGAACGGCAATCGCCGTGAGGTCGATCCCCATGATCGACATGAGCAACAGGAAGGCCGCGCCAAAGATCACGATCTGGCTGGCCTTGATCGCGAGTTCACGGGTGGCGGGGCGCAATTCCTCGCGGCGCTTGATGAAATCCTCGGATTGGCTGTTGGACCAGCGCCCGAGCCAGAAGAGCAGCGCGCCAGAGACAGCGCCACGAAGCAGGGCAAGGGCGGAGAAGCTGATATTGCCCAGATCGACCGAAATCGCCGCAAGCCGTTCGTTGGCCAGACCGAGAAGATCAAAGAGATAGAGCAGCGCCACGGGCATGAGCACGAAGCGCCCCAGAACCCGCAAGAAGGGATCGGTCAGGATGTCGCGCACGAACAGGCGGGCGGCGAGAACCATGAACAGCCGCTTGCCGAAGGCGATGACATCGCCCGAGCCAAAGAGCGAGCGTGTCACGCTCTCGCCCATGCCGGTGAGGCCGTAGGCGAGCAGCGGC
Organism: Roseovarius sp.; assembly: GCF_027019125.1. Lineage (GTDB taxonomy): Bacteria > Pseudomonadota > Alphaproteobacteria > Rhodobacterales > Rhodobacteraceae > Roseovarius. Next base: position 101,547 of record NZ_JALUXE010000032.1, read on the forward strand.
ATCAGAAGCGGCAGGAACATGAGGATGAAGCGCCGCGCCGAGGCGATCATATTGTCCTGACCGGCCGGGGGGGTGAGCACGCGGGTGATGGTCGGACGTATGCGGCGTGTGATCAGCACCGCCAAGAGCCACGCTGCGACAAGAAGACCGAATTGCGACCAGGCGGCGGGGCTGAGCAGCCAGCCTTTCGCCAGATCCCAGCCCTGCATTGCATAGCCCAGTGCCTGTCCGATGATCTCTGGCTGACCGTCCATCACACACCCCTTGCCTTTTGACCCGCGCGCGTCATCCTCTTGCCCGCAGCCAGCAAAAGGATCAAGTCAAACTGTCTGAACACCCAATTTGCCCGCTTTGCCAGCGCCCGATCCCGCCCGAGGTGCGCCAGAGCCTGCATCACCTTGTGCCCAAGCTGAAAGGCGGCAAGGGTGGCCCGGTGGTGCGCCTGCACCAGATTTGCCACAACGAGATCCACGCGACGCTGACGGAGGGTGAACTGGCGCGCGATTATGCCAGTATCGAGGCCCTGCGCGCGCATCCGCGTCTGGCGAAATTCATCGCCTGGGTGATCCAGCGACCGCCGGGGTTTCATTCGAGAACCCCCGGCGCGCGGCGCAAGCGGTAGTCATCAATACGGCATCGGATGCATCTTGTGGGTGGCGTCGAGATCGCTCAGCACCTCTGGGGCGAGTGTGATGCCCGCCGACCCAAGCGCCAGGTCGAGCTGAGCCATGTCGGTGGCCCCAAAGATGGCGGAGCAGAGGAAGGGGCGCGTCAGGCACCAAGCGAGCGCCATTTGCACGGGGTCGAGGCCGTGTTTCTGCGCGACCGCATGATAGGCCGCGACGGCCTCGAACGCGCGCGGGGTCTTGCGCCCGCCCAGATCGCCGTTGATCGCCATGCGCGAGCCGGTGGGCAGCGCACCGTCCTGATACTTGCCACTGAGCAACCCCGCCGCAAGGGGGGAAAAGGCCAGCAGGCCCACATCCTCATTGACGCTGAGTTCGGCGAGGTCCGTGTCATAGAGGCGGCACATGAGCGAGTATTCATTCTGGATCGAGGCGGCGCGGGGGCCGTGCCCCTCTTCGGCGAGCCGCAGCCATTGCGCCATGCCCCACGCGCTCTCGTTCGAGAGGCTGAAGGCGCGGATGGTGCCGCGCGCGACCTCGCGTTGCAGGGCCTCAAGCGTTTCTTGCATATGGGCGATTGTCTCGGCGCGGTTCTGGCCTGAGGGGTCATAGGCCCAGTTCTGGCGGAACATGTAGCTGCCCCGGTTCGGCCAGTGGAATTGGTAGAGGTCGATATGATCGGTCTTGAGGCGGCGCAGCGATCCCTCAATGGCCTGCGGGATGGACCCCGCCGTGATCGGCGCGCCGTCGCGGGCGTGTTTGAAGCCCTTGCCGGAATGTTTGGTGGCCAGGATCACGTCGGCCCGCCGCCCGGAGGCCGCGAACCACTCGCCGATGATTTCTTCGGTGCGGCCGGTGGTTTCCGCGCTCATCGGGGTGGTGGGATACATCTCGGCGGTGTCGATGAAATTCACGCCCCGCTCCAGCGCGCGGTCGATCTGGGCATGGCCCTCTGCCGGGGTGTTCTGAGAGCCCCATGTCATCGAGCCAAGGCAGAGCGCGCTCACCTCAATCCCGGTCCGGCCCAAGGGTCTTTTCTGCATGGTGTCTCCTAGGGTTTGGGTTTTGGCATGGGGATACGGGAGGAAGGGGGGGCAGGGAAGGGGGGATGTTGAGCCATTCGGTCGCAAGGCAAAGCTGTTTGTGGTCGTAGGAATGCGAGTGGATTTGGGGGAAAGTCGTGCCTGATACGGGGAACTGCAGCTTAGAGGCCGGAGCAGACTTTTGCGGCAAGCGTTCAGTACTGTAGGATACCTGAACGATATCTGGGAGTAAGCATATGCCAGCGATGATTTCATTTCGTTCTGTGGTTGACCCGTCTGACTGCGATTTTCTAGGTCACATGAACGTGTCCCGGTATTTTGCAGCCTGCTCCGATGGTGTTTTCGCAATCCAATCGGAAATGGGACTGACGGCAAATGATATGAGAGAGGGTCGACGGCTCTCTTTTGCCGTCGTCAATGCTCAAAGCGATTTTCGCGCTGAACTGTCTGCAGGTGATGCGATAAGGTTGGAGACTTCTGTCATGGAGATTGGCTCCAAATCCATGACGTTCAGGCATCGGTTAATTAGGTCAGAAGAAGACACCCTCGCTTTCGAGACAGTCTTTAAATGCGTACTGTTGAGCCTCGAGACGCGAAGAGCGGCGGAAATCCCTGATGATGTTCGCGAAACAGCCACACAATGGATGGAACAAGAAGCATGAACTTCTGAGTTATCCGTATTGCGGACCTTGCTGTGTATCGCGGCAAGTGTCCGCTTTCTCCCTCACCTTGGTCCCGAGTGCCGGACCGCCCCAGCCCTAGCACGCCTCTTGTCGGGGGAAACGTCTCGGGCCATGCTTCTGCGCGACCTCAAACCCAAAAGCCAATCAGCCCTTTCTCAACGCGTCTCAGTGGTTGTGCCCATGCCCATGCCCATGGTCGTGATCGTGCCCGTGGTCGTCATCCAGGCTGCCGTGGATGGCGAATTGTTCTAAGCCAGCGTCTTGCGCTTCGATCACGCTGAAGGTTTCGCGCACGCCGGCCTCTGTCAGTTCGCGGATCACGGTGAGCAGGGTGTTGGGATTGTGATCCTCGCAGAGATCGGCCATTTGCGCCACTTCCTCGCGCGCGACGGGGAGGGCCGCGGCGAGGTCCGGCGCGCCGTAGATGTCGACGAAATGCTGGGCGAGGGCCGTGGTGAGGGCGGCGACCTCGGCCTCTTCGACTTGGGTCACGGCGACAAAGGTCACGCGGCCAAAGGTTTCGACACCGAGCCAGCCATTGGCAAACGCCTGCCGGGCCTTGCCCGTGAGATCCGCCTCGGACCAGTTGGAAAACTCGAACCCGCCCGAGATGCACCATTCGCCGGTGCGCGCGGGGCTGTGATAGACGCGCTGATCGCTCTCGTCGAAATGGATGGCGCGGGCGAGTTTCATGGTTGAGTCTCCAACAAAGTGGTGAGCGGAATGAGATGGGTGGTGTCGGGGCCGCGCAAGAGCATGCCAAAGCGCTCGTCCACGCCCTGGAACGTGCCGGTGAGGCCATTTTGCGTGATCTCTTCGCCCATGCGCCAGGCAAGTCCGCGCCATTCGGCATGGAGCGCGCGGGGGCCTGCGTCCTCCCATGTGTTGATCCAGACGAGGCTGTGCCGCGCCCAGGCCTCTAACAATTCCACGGGGTCCACCTCGGCGCAGCCCTCGTCATATAGCGTGGTCTGGTCGGGGTGGTCGCCCGGGCGCTCGGTGATCTGCAGGAGGGGCAGGTCGAGGCCGATCACGAGCCAGTCGGGTTCGGCTTCGGGATCTGTGCCGCCTGCGGCCACGCGCAATCGCCCGCATGAGGCGCCGTTGAGGCGGATGCCGCCCGACCATTCCAGTTGCACCGCCACTTCGGGCGGGGCGAGCGCGCCAAAGGCGTTCTGAAAGCCGACACCACAGGTGGGCAGCATCACCATCGCCTCGGCCAGGGGCACTTCGGGGGCGAGGACAATGGCGGCCATCAGGTGATTGGCGGTGACGTTATGCACGATGAGGCCCGCATCACAGCCCTCGGTGGCCAGATCGCGGGCCACATCAAAGGGATGGGTCGCGCCGGTGACGGCGCGCCCCGACATCAGGGGTGGAAAGCTGGGCGCGGTCATGCCAGCCCGGTGCTGATGAGGCTGCGGGCCACCTCGCGGAAGGCCTGCGCCTGTGGGCTGTCGGGTTTCGAGACCACGATGGGCGCGCCCCCGTCCGAAGCCACGCGAATGTCGAGATGGAGCGGTATTTCCGCCAAGAGCGGAACGCCCAGTTTCTCGGCCTCTGCCCGCACGCCGCCATGGCCAAAGACATGCTCTTCGTGGCCGCAGTTGGAGCAGATATGCGTGCTCATGTTCTCGATCATGCCCAGCACCGGCACATGAAGCTGGTTGAACATGTCGATCCCCTTGCGGGCATCGAGGAGCGCCACATCCTGCGGTGTCGAGACGATGATCGCGCCATCCACCTGCGCCTTTTGCGCCAGCGTCATCTGCACGTCGCCGGTGCCGGGCGGCAGGTCCACCAAGAGCACATCGAGCGCGCCCCATTGCACCTGCATCAGCATCTGTTGCAGCGCGCCCATGAGCATCGGGCCGCGCCAGACCACGGCCTGACCCTCGTTGGTCATGAGGCCGATGGACATCATGGTCACGCCGTGATTGCGCATCGGCAGGATGGTCTTGCCATCGGGGCTGGCGGGACGGCCCGAGACGCCCAGCATGCGCGGCTGGCTGGGACCATAGACATCGGCATCGAGGAGGCCGACGCGCCGCCCCTCCGCGGCAAGGGCACAGGCAAGATTGGCGGAAACCGTGGACTTGCCCACGCCGCCCTTGCCGGACGCGATGGCGATCAGATGGTTGACGCCGGGCACCTTCTCAGGGCCTTTCGGCTCTGCCTTGCGGGAGGGCTTGAGGTCGGGCGGTGCCTTGGACGAATGGCCGGTGAGCACGACCGAGACAGTCTCTGCCCCCGCAAGCCCCTTGACCGCCGCTTCGGCCGCGTCGCGCACCGGGGTATAGATTTGCGCCTTGGCCGGGTCGATTTCCAGCACGAAACGCACGGTGCCGCCCTCGACGGTGAGGGCGCGCATGACACCGGCGGCCACGATGTCCGTGCCGCTCACCGGATCGGTGATGGTCTTGAGCGTCTCGAGGACGCTCTCTCTTGTCAATGCCACGTCAGTCCTGCCCTTTGATGATGCCGGTCACGGTGTGTTCGATGTCCAGCCCCTCGACGGTCAGAACCACCTTGGCGGTGAATTCCTGCCCGGCGGTTGCCCCCTTCTTGCGCAGGCCGTCCTCGATGGCCTGTTGCGAGGTGACGCCCACCTGTTTGAGGAATTTGCGCATCGACATGTTGAAATCGTCGCTCATCGGTTTCTCCCTTTGCTGATCTGAATGCTTGACGCCGATATAGGCGGTTTTCTAGGCTTGGGTATGCGCCTGTTGATGACCCTGTGCAATCGGCTCTCCCGGACCGCGATGCTGTGGCTCGCGGTGGCCTCTTTGCTTGTTCCCAGTGTGACCCGCGCCGACGACAAGCGCTTTCGCCTGAGCGCGCCCGAGGCCTTGGTGCAGAGCGGTCTCTTGCAGTATATCCTGCCCCGGTTCGCGCTCAAGGCCGGGATGCGCGTCGAGGTGGTGGAAGAGGGGACCGAGGCCGAGATCACTTTGGGTCACCACAAGGGCCGCCCGGTGTTCGAGGGGGCGGGCGCGGTCTGGCGCATGGGCGTGAGTGGCACGCATCCGGGGGCGGCACGGTTCGCCGACTGGCTGACATCCGAGATCGGGCAGCGCACGGTGACAAGCTATGAGGTGGGCGGTGAGGCGGCCTTTCGCCTGCCGCAAGTGGAGGCCGAGGCCGAGGCGGTCGCGGTGTTCGAGGGCGATCCCGCCCTTGGCAAGCGGGTGTCCCTGCGCGAATGCGGGCGCTGTCACGTGGTGGACCCCGCGCACCGGATGGGGGCCATCGGCTCGACCCCGTCCTTTGCCGTGCTGCGGACCTTTGCCGATTGGGATACGCGGTTCCAGAGCTTTTTCGCGTTGAAGCCGCACCCTGCCTTTACCCAAGTGACAGGGGTGACTCCGCCCTTTGCCCACCATCTGCCCTCGCCGATTGCGCCCATCGAGGTCACGCTCGAAGAGTTGGAGGCGATCATCGCCTATGTGGCGGGGTTGGCCCCCGCCGATCTGGGCGCACCGATTCAAGTTCAGTGATCCTTGCGCTTGGTCAGGTAATCCTCGGTGCGACGCACGCGCGGCCGCTGACCCAAGGCAAAGGGATTGTCGGTCGAGTTGAACTGCGCGTTGATGCGACAGCCCTCGCACATCTGGATCATGCGCGCGGCATCGGAGGAGGCGAACATCGCGTGCTTGCCCGCGAGTTTCTCGGTGATGCGGTCAATCGTGGCCTTGGAGCCAAAGAGCGTGCCACATTCGATGCAGGCAAAGGGCTCTTCCTCGTTCAGCACCACTTGGGTCAGGGCTGAGTCGTCAAGGTTCATGCGCGGCTCCAGCGTGATCGCCTTTTCCGGGCAGATCGTCGCGCAGATGCCGCATTGCAGGCAGGCATCCTCTTGAAAGCGCAATTGCGGTTTGTCCTCGTTGTCCATCAAAGCGCCCGAGGGGCAGAGCGAGACGCAAGAGAGGCAGAGCGTGCAGGCGTCGGTATTGACCAGGACCGCGCCGTAGGGGGCGGCGGCGGGCAGAGGCAGGGTGCCGCCCGAGGGATTCAGGGATTTGGCGGCAAGGCGCGCCACCTGCCTGCGGCTGCCCATCGGCAGGACCGGGCTGGCGATGGGGGCGGGTGGCGTGGCATCGTAGAGCGCGTCGCAGAGCGCGTCGGGGTCGGCGAGGTCGAGAAGCTGCACAGTGCCTGCGCCTGACATGGCCTGTGCCAGCGGCACCTCTTGGTCGAGCGCGTCGCGTTCGGTGGTGGGGGCGAGCAGGATCGCCACATCGGCAAAGCCCGAGGCGAGCGCCGCAAGGATTTCGGCATGGCCAAAGCCCGCAAGCGCCGAAACCTCCAGCGGGATCACATTGGCGGGCAAGCCGCGCCCGTGGCGGGCGGCAAGGCGGATCATCTCGGCCCCGTGAGTGGCGTCATGCACCAACAGGCGCGGGGCGGTGCCGCCCGCCTTGCGATAGGTCTGTGCCAAAGTCTGAATCCGGCGGAATGTCATGTCGGGCGGCGGTGCGTCATAGCTGATTGCGCCGGAAGGACAGCGTGCGGCGCAGGCCCCGCAGCCCGCGCATACCATCGGATCAATGCTGACGTGATCGCCATCCGGGCTGATCGCGCCGGTGGGACAGATATCGAGACATTTGCTGCATCCGGTCTGTTCCGCGCGGGAATGGGCGCAGATGAGCGGCTCCAGCGCGACATAGAGCGGCTTTTCGAAGGTGCCGATCATCTGGGCGGCCTGAAACACCGCGTCCGAGACCGCATGCAGGCTGCCGGGATCGGCGCGCAGGTAGCCCTCGCGCTTTTCCGGGGCGGGAAAGAGCGGCGTGCCGCCGCGCAGATCGAGCAGGACGTCGCATTGCGTCTGCCCGCCATCGCGCGGGTTCGTCCAGCTAAGTGCGCCGCGCCCGCCGGGATTGACCTGTTGCAGGGCGTCGATGCGCAGCTCGAACTGCCCGAGCGTGCCGCTGGCCTGGGTGATCCGGCCTCGGATCGCGTCGAAATCGCGGTTCTCGGGCGGATCGGTCTCATCCGTCAAAAGGACCGTCACCCCAAGGAGTGGGGCCAGTTTTTCGGCGGCAGGCAGCGCGACATCCGAGGCCCCAAGGATCAGACACAGCCCCTCGGAAACGACATCCACGGTCTTTTGCGGTGGGGTGGGCAGGCTGGCTTCGGCCAGAAGCGCGGCCATTTTGGGTAGTTTCGAGGTCGGATCATCCGACCAACCGGCCCGATCGCGCAGGTCGATAAGGGGGGGGCTGTCCACCTCCAGATCGGCGGCCAGGTCCTCGAATATGCGGGCCTCTTGGGTGCAGCAGATAATTGCCTCGCCGGTGGCAATGGCCTTGGCTGCGGCGTCCACTTCATCGGTGCAAAGCGCACTATGCAGCCGCGAACAGCTCAGGCCGGTGGCCTTGGACAGGCCCTCTGCGTCGAGCGTCTGGGTTGCGGAACAATCGCAGAGAATCAGATGTTTAGGCATATTTACCCCGGTGTTTGACACGTATGGGAAGCGGACCGGATCGGTCACTTTGCGCAGAGATTAGGCATGATTCGAAGCCCCCGTAAACCGCTATTCGAATCGTCTGGCCTGCGAGGATGGGCTGTTTTGGGGCGGATTTAAACCCGATTGATTCTATTTGTTTTCAGTGTCTTGTCATGCGGCGGTGCAGCATTGGAAAGGGCCGAGTGGACATTATGTCCATCGGGGCGGCTTGCGTGTTTCGGGGTGGTTCAAAATGTCCGGTTCGGACTTTATGTGGACGGTTGCACACAAAAAAGGCTTTGCGCGGTCAGGAAACCAAACCAATCTGGCATTACGCAGCAAAGGATGCACCACCGCGTGACCTATCGCCACGAACCAAAGACGCTGGACAAGCAGATGATTGTGCCTTTGGGCATTGTCGTGCGCCGCACGCCGGGCGTGACGCGCTGGGCGGCTTGGGCGTGGCGGGCGGTGGCCGTTCTTCCCGGGGCACCGCAGGCGGATTGGCGTGAATTGCGACGCGAGGGCGAGGCCGTGGATTTTCACGCGGCAACCGTGCTTCTCGATCTGCACCACACCCAGACAGAGGCATATTTGCAGGGTCTTTCGGCGCGCGTGCCATCCGTGTTCGTGATCATGCGCAACCGGCCCAATGCCGATGCAGAGCGCGCGCCCTATGAGGTGGTGCTGGTCACGGCCTCGCCATTCGAGGCGCAGGACTATGCCGACAACGGCGATGACATCGTGGAAAAGGTGCCGATGCCCGAGGGGCTGGTGGCCCTGGTCCGCGATTTTGTCGAGGCTCATCACGAGGAAGAGGTGTTTCACAAGCGTCGCCGCGACAAGCGAGCCGAAGAGCTGACGCAAGACGGGATCGGGGATGCGCGGATCGTTCAGCCGCGCGATGTCTTTGCCACGCCCGACCGGATGCGCAGGGGGAGGCTGAATTGAGCCGAGGTGCAGACTTCTGGTCCCGTCGTAAAGCGCGGGTCGAGGCGGAGGCGCGCGAAGAGGCGCGGCTCGAGCAAGAGCGCGCGCTTGCGGCCCGCGACGCCGAGCTTGAGGAAAAGACTGACGCGGAGTTGTGTGAGGAACTGGGTCTGCCTGATCCCGACGCGTTGCAGATGGGCGATGATTTTCGCGCCTTCATGGACAAGGCCGTGCCCGAGCGTTTGCGGCGGCGGGCACTGCGGCGGCTCTGGGTCAGCAATCCGGTTCTGGCCAATCTCGACGGGCTGGTCGATTACGCCGATGATTACACCGATGCCGCCATGGTCGTGCCGGACATGAAGACCACGTATCAGGTGGGCAAGGGTATGCTCGCGCATGTGCAGGAAATGGCGCGCCAGGCCGAAGCGCTGACCAAGACCCCTGAGGCGGCCGAGGTTGTGGCCGAAGCTGTGGTCGAAGAATCCGACAACGCAGAGGTTGAAGCAGAGGCCACGCAGGAGATGGCCGTTGCCGCTGTCGAGACAGATACGGCACAGGACGATACCCCGCTACCGCCGCGCCGCAGGATGCGGTTCCAATTCGATGATCAGCCCGGAGTATCCGCATGACCCAATCTGAGGCGCTCATGACCCAAGAGGCGGCCTTGCCCGAGATTGCCGCAGAGGACGCGCTGCGCGCGGATCTCTATGATTTTCTCGCGGCCATTCTGGCTCGCCCGCCGGGCGAGGCGCTCTTGGCGCAAACGGCTGCGCTGAGCGGTGATGCCACACGATTGGGCGAGGCTGTTACTGCTCTGGCCCGCGTGGCCGGGGTGAGCAAGCCTGCTGCGGTCGAGCGCGAGTTCAACGCGCTCTTTATCGGCCTGGGACGTGGCGAATTGCTGCCCTATGCGAGCTATTATCTCACCGGCTTTCTCAACGAGAAACCGTTGGCGGGGTTGCGTCGCGACATGGCCGCGCGCGGCATGACCCGCGCGCAGAATGTCTATGAGCCCGAGGACAACATCGCCTCGCTCATGGAAATGATGGCAGGGATGATCCGGGGGCGCTTTGGCAAGCCCGCGTCGCTGGTCGAACAACAGGCGTTCTTCAGCAAGCATATCGGCCCTTGGGCCGGGCACTTTTTCACGGATTTGGAGGCTGCGCACAGCTCGGTTCTCTATGCTTCGGTCGGCGCGGTCGGTCGGGCATTCATGGAGATCGAGGCGCAGGGCTTTCGAATGAGCGGGGCGTAAGCCCGTATCGCAACCGGCGGAGCGATCCGTCACAACGAGGGGAGGGAGACCTTCATGACCCGAAAGAACGAGGCTGGCAGCAGCCGCCGTGATTTCCTCAAACTGGCCGCCACCGGCGCGCCCGCTGTCGCGGTCGCAACCATGGTTACGGCTGGCGACGCGCAGGCCGCAGAGCCTGACCTGACATCGGATCGGATTCAGGACACCGCGCATACCCGCGCCTATTTCGAGAGCGCCCGTTTCTAGGACCGGACGCCCGTCAACACTGGCACGGGGCATGTTGCCCGCAATGTCAGGGACAATCGCAGTACCCAGCCCAAGAGGGCCCAGGGAGGAGAGAGAAACATGTTGAGGAAAAAGACCAACGGGGTTGCACGTCGCCCCCAGCGGACCAGTATCCTGTCCGAGGTCGCCGGAACCTCGGTTGACCGTCGTGCATTCCTGCGCGGCAGCGGTTTGGCCATCGGTGGCCTCGCCGCGATCGGTGCCATGGGCGGCACCGTGACACGCGCCAATGCGCAGAGCGCGGCCAGTGCGGCGGTTCAGACGGTGAAATCCGTCTGCACCCATTGCTCGGTCGGTTGCACGGTCGTGGCTGAGGTTCAAAACGGTGTCTGGACGGGGCAGGAACCCGGCTGGGACAGCCCGTTCAACCTGGGTTCGCATTGCGCCAAAGGGGCCGCCGTTCGCGAGCATGCCCATGGCGAGCGTCGCCTCAAATACCCGATGAAGAAAGAGGGCGGCGAGTGGAAGCGCATCAGCTGGGAGCAGGCGATCAACGAGATCGGCGACGGCATGATGAAGATCCGCGAAGAGAGCGGCCCGGATTCCGTCTATTGGCTGGGCTCGGCCAAGCACAATAACGAACAGGCCTATCTCTTCCGCAAGTTCGCCGCCTATTGGGGCACGAACAACGTCGACCATCAGGCGCGGATCTGTCACTCGACCACGGTCGCGGGTGTGGCAAACACATGGGGCTACGGCGCCATGACCAACAGCTACAACGACATTCACAATTCCAAGGCGATTTTCATCATCGGCGGCAACCCCGCAGAGGCGCATCCCGTATCGCTGCTGCACGTGCTGAAAGCCAAGGAAGAAAACAACGCGCCGCTGATTGTCTGCGACCCGCGCTTTACCCGCACCGCAGCGCATGCCGACGAATACGTGCGCTTCCGTCCGGGTTCTGACGTGGCGCTGGTCTGGGGCATCCTCTGGCACATCTTCGAGAATGGCTGGGAAGACAAGGAGTTCATCCGTACTCGCGTCTGGGGCATGGACCAGATCAAGGACGAGGTGAAGAAGTGGACGCCCGAAGAGACCGAGCGCGTGACCGGCGTACCCGGCGAGCAACTGCGTCGCGTGGCGCGCACGCTGGCCAATAATCGTCCGGGCACCGTGATCTGGTGCATGGGCGGCACGCAGCACACCAACGGCAACAACAACACCCGCGCCTATTGCATCCTGCAACTTGCGCTCGGCAACATGGGCACCGCCGGTGGCGGCACCAACATCTTCCGTGGCCATGACAACGTGCAGGGGGCGACCGACCTTGGCGTTCTGGCCGATACGCTGCCCGGCTATTACGGTCTGGCGGAAGGCTCCTGGGCCCATTGGGCGCGCGTCTGGGGCGAGGATCTGGACTGGCTCAAGGGCCGGTTCTCGGATGCCACCTATGGCGAGACCAAGATGATGAACCTCAGCGGCATCACCGTGTCGCGCTGGATCGACGGGGTGCTCGAGGACAAGGAGAACATGGATCAGCCCAACAATGTGCGGGCCATGGTTCTCTGGGGGCATGCGCCCAACAGCCAGACGCGCGGCAAGGAAATGAAAACCGCGATGGAAAAGCTGGACATGCTGGTCGTGGTCGATCCGTTCCCGACGGTTTCCGCCGTCATGCAGGATCGCACCGATGGCGTGTACCTGCTGCCTGCCACGACGCAATTCGAGACGCGCGGCTCTGTCACCGCCTCGAACCGGTCGTTGCAGTGGCGCGACAAGGTCATGGACCCGCTCTTTGAATCCAAAGTCGACCATGAAATCATCGCGCTCTTCGCGCAGAAGTTCGGCTTCCATGACCGGATCTTCCGCAACATCGCGATTGAAGAAAACGGTGAGCCCAACGTCGAGGACATCACCCGCGAGTTCAACCGTGGCATGTGGACGATCGGCTATACGGGTCAATCCCCGGAACGGCTCAAGCTGCACATGGCGAACCAGCACACCTTCGACAAGACCACGCTGCGCGCCAAGGGCGGTCCGGCCGATGGCGATTACTACGGTCTGCCCTGGCCCTGCTGGGGAACGGCCGAGATGAACCATCCGGGAACGGCCAATCTCTATGATATGTCCTTGCCGGTGTCCAAGGGCGGCTTGACCTTCCGTGCGCGTTTCGGCGTGGAGCGGGATGGCGACAATCTCTTGGCCGAGGGGGTCTATTCGGCGGGATCGGAGATTCAGGATGGCTATCCGGAATTCACGATGCAGATGCTGATGGATCTGGGCTGGGATGGCGATCTGACCGCAGAAGAGCGCGCTGCTATCGACGCGGTGGGCGGTCCTTCGGCCAACTGGAAGATCGACCTTTCGGGCGGGATCCAGCGGGTGGCGATCAAGCACGAATGCGCGCCCTTCGGCAATGCCAAGGCGCGGGCTGTCGTGTGGACCTTCCCTGATCCGGTTCCGTTGCACCGCGAGCCGCTCTATACGAACCGTCGTGATCTGGTGGCGGATTATCCCACCTACGAGGACCGCAAGGCCTGGCGTTTGCCGACCATGTATGCCTCGATCCAGAAGAACGACTTTTCGAAGGACTATCCGATCATCCTCACTTCTGGCCGTCTGGTCGAATACGAGGGCGGCGGCGACGAGACCCGGTCGAACCCGTGGCTGGCCGAGTTGCAGCAGGATATGTTCGTCGAGATCAACCCGCGTGACGCCAACAACATCGGCGTGCGGGATGGTTCGCAGGTCTGGGTCGAAGGCCCAGAGGGTGGCAAGGTCAAGGTCATGGCGATGGTGACAGAGCGGGTGGCAGAGGGCGTGGCCTTCATGCCGTTCCACTTCGGCGGCCATTTCGAGGGACGCGATCTGCGCGAGAACTATCCCGCCGGGGCGGATCCCTATGTCTTGGGCGAGAGCACGAACACCGCCCAGACCTATGGCTACGACTCGGTCACGCAGATGCAGGAGACCAAGGCGACTCTCTGCAAGATCATGCCAGCGTAAGGAGGAAAGAGAATGGCAAGAGCAAAGTTTCTCTGCGACGCCGAGCGCTGCATCGAATGCAACGCCTGTGTCACGGCCTGTAAGAACGAGCACGAGGTGCCGTGGGGGATCAACCGCCGCAAGGTGGTGACGATCAACGACGGCAGCCCCGGTGAACGCTCGATCTCGGTGGCCTGCATGCACTGTTCGGATGCGCCCTGCATGGCCGTCTGCCCGGTGGATTGCTTCTACCAGAACGAGGAGGGCATCGTGTTGCACTCCAAGGATCTGTGTATCGGTTGTGGCTATTGCTTCTATGCGTGCCCGTTCGGTGCGCCGCAATTCCCGCAGGCGGGCAATTTTGGCAGCCGTGGCAAGATGGACAAGTGCACCTTCTGCGCCGGTGGCCCGGAAGAGAACCACTCGGAGGCCGAGTTCCAGAAGTATGGGCGCAACCGGATTGCAGAGGGCAAGCTGCCCATCTGCGCCGAGATGTGCTCGACCAAGGCGCTGTTGGCGGGGGACGGCGACGTGGTGTCGGCCATCTACCGCGAGCGCGTCGTGGCCCGTGGTTTCGGCTCGGGCGCTTGGGGCTGGGGATCGGCCTACGGCCAGCAGAGCGGCGGCTAAGAGGTGGGTGGGTTGGCACCCACCCTACGGGTTCTCTCGTGGGGTGGGTGAAACCCAGCATCTCAAATCACCGAAATGACAAGGTGGACGGCAGATGTGCCGTCCACCCGAACGCATAGAAATTTCCAGACAGGATGACCTCCCATGCCACGCATGATCATGATGCTCTTGCTCTCCTTGTTCCTTGCTACGCCCTTGGCGGCGCAGGACACGTCGGGGGTTGCCGTGAGCGACCGCTCTGCCACGGGCGGCGCGCAGACATTGGAGGATATCCTGGCCCGGCAACGCGGCGAGGTCGTCGCCCCAAAGAGCGGTGATGCCGCCTCGGATGATGACGGTGCCGCTGCGATGGCGGGACAGTTGGGGACATTGGGCGGCGCGTCGGATGCCGAGGTTTGGCGCGCGCTGCGCTATGGGCTGGACGATGTCAAAGTCTCTGCCGGTGGCCCGGAAGCGCGTGTTCTCATTCAGGATGGCGGCATGACCTGGCTTGAGTTCCGCAAGGGGCCGCTGGCCACCTATGGGGCATGGCTGTTGGGGGGCACACTTGCGCTCTTGACGCTGTTCTACCTGATCCGGGGCAAGATCCGGATCGACGGGGCCAAGACAGGCCGCACGGTCACACGGTTTCAGGCCATCGAACGGTTTGGCCATTGGCTGATGGCGGGCTCTTTTGTCGTGCTGGCAATCACCGGGCTGCTGGTTCTTTTTGGCCGGATGGTGGTGATCCCGCTCTTGGGGCACGAGGCCTTCTCGACCATCGCTGTCGCCTCGAAATGGGTGCATAACAACATCTCCTGGGCCTTCATGCTGGGCCTCGTGATGGTGTTCTTCATGTGGGTTCTGCATAATATTCCCAATCGGACAGACCTGAAATGGCTGGCTGTGGGCGGCGGCATTTTCACCAAGGGCGTGCATCCGCCGGCCAAGAAATTCAACGCCGGGCAAAAGATGATCTTCTGGTCCGTGATTGTCTTTGGCGCGTCCATCTCGGCCTCGGGCCTGTCGCTGCTCTTTCCGTTCGAATTGCCGATGTTTGCCAAGACCTTTGCCATTCTCAACCAGACGGGATTGCCGCAGGCGGTGGGCTTTGGCGAGTTGCCGGTCATCCTGGCCCCGCATGAGGAAATGCAGTTGGCGACGCTCTGGCATTCGATCATGGCCTTTGTGCTGACCGCGATCATTCTGGCGCATATCTACATCGGCTCGGTCGGTATGGAGGGCGCGTTCGATGCCATGGGGTCGGGCGAGGTCGAAGAGCAATGGGCACGCGAGCATCATGGCCTGTGGCTCAAGGAGTTGCAGGAAAAGGGTCAGGCGCCTGATCCCGGCAAGGCCGCGCATCCCGCGGAGTAACCATGGGGGCGCGCGCCTTTGGTCTCTGGCTCTGGGCGCTGGTGGGAGCAAGCCCGCTGGCGGCCCAAGAGTTTACCACACTCAAGGGGCATGGCGGGCCTGTCATGGGTTTATGCGTGCTGCCGAACAGTGGCGAGGTTGTTTCGGCCAGTTTCGACAATTCCGTGGGGGTATGGCAGGGCCGCACACCGCTTTGGCTCGAAGGGCACGCGGCGGCGGTGATCGCGGTTGCGGCGCTGGACGAGGGGCGGCTGGTGTCAGGGGGCGATGATTTCGCGCTGATCGTCTGGGACCGCGCCACCGGACAGGGCACGCGGCGCGAGGGACACAAGGGCAAGGTTGCGGCGCTCGATGTGTCGCCGGACGGAGACTGGATCGCGTCAGCCAGTTGGGATGGATCGATCGGCATCTGGCCTGTGGCGGGAGGGGTCGCGCGGTTCTTGACGGGCCATGACGCGGCGGTGAGCGACGTTGCGTTCAATCAAGATGGCTCGCTTTTGTATTCTTCCTCTGCCGATGGGTCTTTGCGGGAATGGCGCTGGCAGGAGGTGGATGCCCCGCCGCGCGAATTGCTCAATCAGGGGTTTGGCATCAACCGGATCGTGCTGGGGCCCGGGGATGCGTGGCTGGCCTATGGTGCGGTCGATGGGGCGACGCGGGTGATTGACCCGGCAAGCGGGCGGCAGATTGCCGATTTCACGCTCGAGCGCCGCCCTGTGCTGTCGCTGGTTCATCACGCGGAGACCGCGCAGTTGGCCGCCGGGGATGGGCAGGGCTATATCATGGTGATCGACACGCAAGAGTGGCGGATCACCCGCGATTTCCAGGCCATGGCGCGCGGCCCGGTCTGGGCGTTGGATTTTTCGCCCGACGGGCGTATGATCTATGCTGGCGGGCTGAGCGAGGTGGTCTATGGCTGGCCGGTCGAGATGCTGGGCGACTATGACCCGGCGGGTGAGACAGAGCACAGTTTCCTGCGCCCACCCGAAGAGATGGAGAATGGCGAGCGGCAATTCATGCGCAAATGCTCGATCTGCCATGCGCTGACCCCGCCGCCCTCGCGCAAGGCCGGGCCCACGCTCTATGGGCTGTTTGGGCGTCAGGCGGGAACGGTGCCCGGCTATCCCTATTCCGACATTCTCGACGGATCGGGGATCGTCTGGAACGATGACACGATTGACGCGCTGTTCGACCTTGGACCGGATCACTATATCCCCGGCTCCAAGATGCCAATGCAACGGATCACAGCGGCTGAGGACCGGCAGGATATGATCAACTATCTTCGCCGGGCCACCGCAACAGAAGGGAACTGAGAAAATGAAAGCCATGTTTGCAGCCTTTGTCGCCTGTGCGGTGATTGCCGCCGCCGCCCCGACCGTGCTGCACGAATTGGGGTATACGTCAGAGGCCAAGCGTGCTGGCGATGCTGTTCGGCTGGGTGACGCGGCCGAATGACGCCGCAACCCGCGCCTGAAGAGACAGCAGAGGACTATGGCCAGAACCTCGCACTTGCGTCGGTGCTCATCATCGACGACGAACCGGGGATGCGCAATTTTCTGGTCAAGACGCTGGGGCCGCGGTGCCGTCATGTTGAGCAGGCGCGCACCTGTGAAGAAGGGGCGATGATCCTCGATCAGGTGCATTTCGATCTGGTCATTCTTGACAATATCATGCCGGGCAAGACGGGTCTCGATTGGCTGGAGGAGCAGCGGCGCGTCGGCCTCTTTGCCGATACGATCCTGATCACCGCCTATGCCGATCTGGATACTGCAATCAAGGCGCTGCGGGCGGGGGTCACGGATTTCGTGCTCAAGCCGTTTCGCGCCAATCAGATTCTCAATTCTGTGGCGCGGGCGCTCGATCGCAAGTTTCTGGCGCGCGAGAATTACCTGTTGCGGCATGAATTGTCGGCGGGAGGGCAGGCGGCGCGCGGGCGGTTGTTGGGACATTCCCCGGCAATCCAGAGCGTGCGCGCGATGCTGGGCAAACTGGCCCTTGCGCCCACGTCGGTTCTGTTCACCGGGGCAAGCGGGACCGGCAAAGAGATTGCCGCGCGCACGCTGCATGGCCTGTCGAACCGGGTTGAGAAACCCTTTGTCGCGGTCAATTGCGCCGCGATTTCAGCGGATAGGATCGCCGAGGAATTGTTTGGCGTGGTCGAGGATGGGCGCGCACGAAAGGATGGGCTGTTGCTGCATGCCGATGGCGGCACGCTCTTGCTCGACGAGGTGGCGCAACTGCCCGAGCATGTGCAGGCGGCGCTGCTGCGCGTGTTGGAGGACAAGCGCATTCGACCTATCGGATCCGAACGGGAAATCCCACTGAACCTGCGGTTTCTCTTTGCCACCAATGCCGATTTGAAGGCGGCGGTGCGCGAGGGGCGGTTCCGCGCTGACCTCTACCACCGGATCAATATCGTCAACGTGGAAATGCCCAATCTCAAGGAGCGTCAGGAGGATATTGTCGAACTGGCGGCGCTCTTCATGAGCGAATTCGCCGGGGCGTTGGGGATGCCCGCGCTGGATCTCGATGCGGATGTCCTGCTCAAGCTGAGCCGCTACGACTGGCCCGGCAATGTGCGGGAGTTGCGCAATCTGATTGAACGATCGGTGATCCTTGGGGCCTTTCCAGAAGAATTCGCAGGCTCTGGCCGGGGCGGAGGCGAGGCAGCACTGGAGACGCTCGAATATGTGGAGCAGCGCCATATCATGGCGGTGCTTGATGCCTGTGGCGGCAACCGGGCCGAAGCGGCGCGGCGTCTGGGCGTGGCGCGCAAGACGATTGACCGCAAGTGCGCGGCTTGGGGTGTCTGAGATCAGCTATTTCGGCGCACGCGCAGCCATGACATCGCGGCCGAGGGTCAACGTGTAAGCCTCCAGCTCGGTCAGGGCGGTTTGCGCGGCTTCCGCATCCGAACTGGAAAGCGCATCGGCGATACGGGTGTGAAAACCCACGATGGCCTCGCGCGAGCGGGCGGTGAAAGTGATCATGTTCATCAAGGGCTGCATGGCCTCGACCGCGCCCGCGAGTTGATAGCTGAGCACCGGGTTGCCGGCGCTATCCACCAAGGCCCGGTGAAAGGCCACGTCGGAGGCGCAAAAGCTTTCGTCCGTCAGACCCGGGTGCCCCTGGCGATGGATCTCCGCGCGCATCGTGGCCAGCGTGTCGGGTGTGCGGCGCAGGGTGGCAAGCGGCGTGCAGGCGCGTTCCAGCGCGTAGCGCGCCTCGCAGGCGACATCAAAGCTGATGGCGTTCATGCTGAGGAGGAGTGTGGCGGTGGTGATCTGCTGGCCATAGGCCTCGGGATAGCTGAGGCGGTTGACGAAGGCCCCGCCAAAGGCCCCGCGCTGGGTGCGGATGAGCGATTGCGCGGCAAGGCGTTTCAGCGCCTCTCGCACCGTTGGGCGCGATACCGCGAAGTGATCCGCCAGTTCCGCCTCAGACGGCAGGCGTTCATCGACAATGAGTTGGCCTGAGACAATCGCGTCGCGGATTGCCTCGGCTATCTGGGCCGAAAGATCGGCCTTGTTATCCGGATCAATTTTCATTTGTCTTACATTTAAATGTCTGACAATTTAAACGCAAGAGGTGAGTCGCGGGGATGAGGCGATGATTGCGGCACAGGTCAGGCGAATGGGTGGGGGGCACTGGTTGGTGCTGTTCTGCCTTATTCTCGGGGCTTGGGGCCTGCTTTACGCCATGGCGCTGCCGCAGGACTTGCGCGATGGTGCGGTGATTTTTGGGGCCGATTTCCTGCAAAGCCTGTGCATCGTGACCCCTGATGCGGCCGGATTTGGCCGGATCATCCTGATGTGGGCGCTGATGTCGGCGGCGATGATGGCGCCCACGGCGCTTCCGGCCTTTGCCACTTATGAGGAGTTGAGCCACACTGGCGAGACGCGTTTCGGGTCATTGGTGGCGGGGTATCTGACGGTCTGGCTCGGATTTTCGATCCTTGCGGCGGGGGCGCAAATGGCGCTCTTTCAGGCGGGGATGCTGACGGCATTTGGCGATAGCCGCTCTGGCGTTTTGTCGGCGGTGTTGCTGGCCGTGGCGGGGGCGTATCAGTTCAGCCCGGTCAAGGAGGCATGCCTGTCGAAATGCCGCCGCCCGCTGTCGTTCTTCATGCAGCATTGGGATGAAG
>NZ_JALUXE010000033.1 GCF_027019125.1 Roseovarius sp.
CATAGGCCCGGAACTCGCCGAAATACTTGGTGATCGCCGCCGTCAACGTCGTCTTGCCGTGGTCAACGTGACCGATCGTGCCGATGTTCACATGCGGCTTGTTACGTGCAAACTTTTCCTTTGCCATATCTCAGGACGCCTTGTCAGTTGGGGGGCCAGGGTGGCCCGAGTTTCATCGCGCGCGGTTTATTGGGTTATCACGTGGAAATCAAGCGGGTCTTGGCTTGGACCCGCAGTAGTCGGAGTCTTGCCCGGCACCGCCCCTTACCGACCGAACAGAACCAGGCTGATCTTCTCGGCGAAGCTTGCGGAAACCTGCGCCATTTCGGTCTCCTGCCCCTTGAGAAGCACGACACCAGCCAGGCCGCCGAAACGGCGTTCGCCTATCGCGGTAAGCGCGGTCTCGGCCACGAGTGGCGTATCCGTGCCCTGCCGGGTTACGGCCAACGTCCCTTTCGAACTGCTCGTGGTCGACCCGAGCAAGACATAGACCCCACCCGCGAGATAGAGCATCTGGAGGTCAAGACTGACAGTGACTGGCGACGCGCCGTCCGTATCCACGGCCTCAAGACGGGCCGCGATCACCTTCTCGGCGATTTCCTCGGCACGCGCCACATCGAGGCTGAACGCCGAACCGAAGGTTTTCTTTGCACGGGATGCATCGACCTTGACGGCGACGACATCAAGCGCTTCTCCGGCTTTCGTCAACTGCTGTTGAGGGGCAGTGCAGGCGGCAAGCAGAGCGAGCGCGCTCGCCGTGATCGCGATGGCATT
The DNA here is from genome assembly GCF_027019125.1 of Roseovarius sp. Lineage (GTDB taxonomy): Bacteria > Pseudomonadota > Alphaproteobacteria > Rhodobacterales > Rhodobacteraceae > Roseovarius. Next base: position 775 of record NZ_JALUXE010000033.1, read on the forward strand.
GAATTTCATGAAATAAACAACCCCTGACTACCTCTCGTCACGCCTTAGCAAAGCCCCTTGATGCCCGCAAGGGGCAGTCAGGCGCGCGCGCGCCCGCTTATTCCGCGGGCGGTGGGACCACCTCCGGCTCCTCGATCACTTCGGCAGCGGCGTTGGCCAACTCGGCGGCGTTTTGGGTTTCCGCCAAGGCCGATGCGGGCGCTTCCTCGGATTCAGTGGCCGCAACGGTGGGCGCCTCGGCCTGCGGCGCTGCTTCCTCCTGCGCCTCCGGGCGCTCTTTCTCATTCGCCGGCACGCCGTCATCCTCGAACCAGCCGAGTTCGTTGTTCTGCTGAACCATCCAGTTCTGGATCTGTTTGGCGGCGTTGCGGGTCAGGTTCAGCATCTGGGTTTCCTTGCTCTGCGTGAGGCCCGACCCAAGGAAGGTATTGCCAGAGAAACTCTCGACCACCGTCACGAGATGCGGCTTGGTATTGAGCTTGCCGCCCTTCGCATCATCCCAGACCGTGACATTCAGAATCAGCGCCGATTTTGGTGAAGCGACCAAGGGCACGCCCGGAATGGCCAGCACATAGCCTTCGACACTCACCCCCAGATGATAGAGCTTGGTGCCCTCGTAGCGCCCGAAGCGATCCGTCATGGCATCGGTCATCGCCGCGATCCATTCCTCTTTGGATGCCTCGCGCGAGGCGGGCCCCTTGGTCAGGTTCGGGGCCACCACCACATTATGCCCAAGATGGAAATTGCCCAGATAGGCCGGGGCTTCGTCCAAATCGTTGGGATTGGTGCAGGCGGCCATCAGGGCAAGCCCGAAGAGCGCGAGGAAACGGATCATCAGGAATTCCCCAAGGTTGACAGTTCGGGTTGGGATAGCCCAGACAAGGCGTCTGCGCAATCATTTGCCCCCGCACCGCCCGTGCCCTATCTAAATGGCAGTTGCCTAGAGGTGCCCAATGCCCCCGATCCCCCAACAGACGCTCGACCGCACGCCCGTGCATGTGCCCTTGGTGACAGAGCCCATGGGCGTGCTGGCCAGCCTCAAGGCGGCGCGGCGCAATATTCTGTCGATCATCCCCGAGATTGCAACACGGCAACCCATGGTCTCGGGTCGCACCGGCAAGCGTTGGCACATGGTGATGGACCCCGGCGCAATCCGGCGTATGTTGTTGGAAGAGCTCGACAATTACCCGAAATCCATAGTCACCAAGAACCTCTTGCGCCCTGCCATTGGCGAGTCGCTCTTTATCGCCGAGGGCGCGCATTGGCGCTGGCAGCGGCGCACGGCGGCGCCGGTATTCTCGCATCGCAACGTGATGAATCTTGCGCCGATCATGACCGCCGCCGCAGAACGGAGCGCGGCACGTGTGGCGGCGGCAGGCCCGCGTGCGGTGGATATGGCCGCCGAGATGGTGCGCACCACCTTTGATGTGATCGCAGATGTGACCTTTTCCGGCGACGGCATGTTCGACGTGAACGCCGTACATCGCGGCATCGACGCCTATATTGCCGAGGCGGGCAAGATCTCGCTCTTTGACATTCTCGGGTTTCCGGACTGGGTGCCGCGTCCGGGGCGGGTGATGTCGGGCAGCACCGTGGCCGAGATGAAACGCGTGGCCGACGAGGCTGTGGAGGCCCGGCGCAAGCGCGGGTCCGAGGGCGTGCCTGACCTCCTTGATCTCTTGCTCGAGGGCGAGGACCCGGAGACGAAACGCCGGATGAGCACGCCCGAGTTGCGGGATAACCTGCTGACCTTCATCGTCGCGGGGCACGAAACGACGGCGCTGACACTGGGCTGGTCGCTCTATCTCTGCGCCTATGACCAGGCCGTGCAGGACCGCGCCCGTGCCGAGGCGCAATCCGTGCTTGGCGGGCGCGCGGCCACCGGCGAAGACGTGGCCCGCCTGCCCTATATCCGCCAGATCATCGACGAGGCGCTGCGCCTTTATCCGCCTGCGGGCATCATATCGCGCACCGCGCAGGTGGCCGATACGCTCTGCGGTCGCGAGATAAGACCCCGTGATACCGTGATTATTCCGATATACGCGCTTCACCGAAACCACCTGTTGTGGCCAGAGCCAAACCGGTTCGATCCGGACCGCTTTGCCGACCGCAAGACGATAGAGCGCTACGCCTACCTGCCCTTTGGCGACGGGCCGCGCATCTGCATCGGGGCCAGTTTCGCGCTGCAGGAAGCGGTGATCATCCTTGCCACCCTGCTTTCCCGGTTCCGGTTTACCCCGGTGCCGGGGCGTGACCCCGACCCGGTGATGATCCTGACGCTGCGGCCCCAGGGTGGGGTGTGGCTGATGGCCGAGCCGATGTGATCGGCGCGCCTCAGGCCGGCATCCGCTCTTCCACGATCCCTGCCCACCAGCTGCAGCCAGCCGGGATCGCCTCGTCATTGAAGTTGTAATCGGGGCTGTGGACCATCGCCGTGTCGCCATTGCCCACGAGAATATAGGCACCGGGGCGCTCTTCGAGCATGAAGGCGAAATCTTCGCCGCCCATGATCAAGGGGGCCTCATCGCAACCACCGCTGACCCTGGCCGCAACCGAGGCAGCGAACTCGGTCTGCTCATCGTGGTTGATCATCACCGGATACCCCCGGTAATAGCTGACCTCGGCGCGACCACCGAAGCCTGCCGTCACATGCTCGCAAAGGGCACGGATGCGGGTCTCGGCCAGATCACGCATTTGCGGACTCATGGTACGAACTGTCCCGCGTAAATGTACGCCCTGCGGGATCACGTTGAACGCGGTCGAGGACGTCTGAAAAGACGTGACCGACACCACCACCTGATCCACCGGATCGGCATTGCGGCTGGCAATCGTCTGCAGCATCGTGACCAGATGCGCGGCCATGACGGTCGTGTCCACGGTCTCGTGCGGTTTGGCGGCGTGCCCGCCCTTGCCGGTGAGGGCAATGTCGAACTGGTCGGTCGCAGCGAAAAAGGCACCGGGCCGGATGGCAAAGCTGCCGACGGGACGGCCCGGCCAGTTGTGCATGCCGTAGACCTCTTGAATGCCGAAGCGGTCCATCATGCCATCCTCGCACATCGCGCGCCCGCCTGCCCCGCCCTCTTCAGCGGGTTGAAAGATCACAACGGCCGTTCCATCGAAATTGCGGGTCTCGGCCAGATACTGCGCCGCACCAAGCAGCATGGCGGTATGCCCGTCGTGGCCGCAGGCATGCATCGCGCCGGGAGTCTTGCTGGCATAATCGACGCCCGTCGCCTCATGGATGGGCAGGGCGTCCATATCCGCGCGCAGGCCGATCACACGCCCCGAGGACGTGCTGCGCCCCTTGATCACCCCCACGACGCCGGTGCGGCCAATGCCTGTCACCACCTCGTCACATCCGAACGCCTTGAGCTTCTCCGCGACAAGCGCGCTCGTGCGATGGGTCTCGTAGAGGATTTCGGGGTGAGCATGGATGTCGCGCCGCCATTCTGTTATGTCAGAGTGCAATTCGGCAAAGCGGTTCTTGACGGGCATCGGTCAGCCTCCTGTTCGCAAATTCGGGGTTTTGCCCTACCGTGGCGCAATCCCGGTGCGACCACAAGGGGCCCTGCCCCGCTGGCGCATTTGCCGTATACAACTGCGCGTGACTGAGCTATGCGTCGCGGCTTGACGCGCAAGCCGCACCCCTTTTTCGGAACCGACCTCTCTCATGATCCTGCCTGCCCTCTCCAATGCTCTTGCCGCGCGCGGCTATGAAACCCTGACGCCCGTGCAAGAGGCGGTGACGGACCCCGCGCTTGCCGGCTCTGACTTGTTGGTCTCGGCCCAGACTGGATCGGGCAAGACCGTGGGCTTTGGCCTTGCGATTGCGCCCACGCTGCTGGGGGACGAGGACCGCCTGCCGCCTGCCGCAGCGCCGCTTGCGCTGATCGTGGCACCGACGCGCGAACTGGCGTTGCAGGTGATGCGTGAATTGAGCTGGCTCTATGCCGAAGCGGGCGCGCGGCTGGTTACCTGTGTGGGCGGCATGGATGCCCGTGACGAGCGGCGCGCGCTGGAACGTGGCGCGCATATCGTCGTGGGCACGCCCGGACGGCTGTGCGACCATATCAATCGCGGCGCGCTGGATATGACCAGCCTGCGCGCGATTGTGCTCGACGAGGCCGACGAAATGCTTGACCTGGGATTTCGCGAAGATCTCGAGTTCATGCTGGCCGCCGCACCCGAGGATCGCCGGACCCTGATGTTCTCGGCCACCGTGCCGCCGATGATCGCCAAACTGGCCGAGCAGTTTCAGCGCGACGCGCAGCGCGTGACGACCTTGACCGGGGCCAAGCAACATGCCGACATCGCCTATCAGGCGCTGACCGTCGCGCCGCAGGATGCCGAAGGGGCGGTGATCAACCTCTTGCGCTATCACGATGCGCAGAATGCAATCGTTTTCGCCAATACGCGCGCCATGGTGGCCCGGCTGACGGCGCGCCTCTCCAATCGCGGTTTTGCCGTGGTCTCGCTCTCGGGGGAACTCAGCCAGTCCGAGCGCACCCATGCCCTGCAAGCGATGCGCGACGGGCGCGCGCGGGTCTGCGTGGCCACCGATGTGGCGGCGCGCGGCATCGACCTGCCCAATCTCGATCTGGTGGTTCACGCCGAACTGCCCAGCAACTCCGAAGGGTTGTTGCACCGTTCGGGCCGCACGGGCCGCGCCGGGCGCAAGGGCATTTCCGCCCTCATCGTGCCGGTGAAAGCAGCCAAGAAGGCCGAGCGCCTGCTCAAATTCGCCAAGATCACCGCCGAGTGGACCACGCCGCCCACGCCCGAGGATATCGAAGCAAAGGATCGCGAGCGGCTTTTGTCCGATCCGGTCTGGTCCGAAACCCCGTCCGAGACCGAAGGCGCCTTTGCCGCCGAACTGCTGGCGCTGCACAGTCCCGAGGTGATCGCCGCCGCCTATCTGCGGCTTTATAAATCGCGCTGGTCCGCGCCCGAGGAACTGAGCGCGCCCGGCACACCCGCCCCGGCACGCGAGCGCGCGGCCTTTGGACCAAGCCGCTGGTTCGCGCTGTCGGTTGGAAATGATGACCGGGCCGAGGCGCGGTGGTTGCTGCCGCTCTTGTGCCGGGCCGGCAATCTCGACAAATCCGCGATTGGCGCCATCCGCGTGCAAGCCTCGGAGACCTTTGTCGAATTGGCCGAAGCCGCCGTTCCGGGGTTCATGTCAGCCCTTGGCGAGGGTGGGCAACTGGATGAGGGCATCAGCGCCAGAGCCCTGGACAAAGCCCCCGAGTTCGGCCCAGCCCCGCGCCCAGACCGCCCCGAGCGCGCCCCCCGCGCCCCGCGCGAGGACCGTCCGGCCCGTGCGCCGCGCGAGCAAAAGGCATCCCGCGAGCATCACCCCGCCCGCGACAACGGCCCGCGCCCTGCCCCCAAGCCGCGTCCGAAACCGGCAGGCGCACCGCCCGCCGCGATGGCCCGCGCGGTCGAGGATGGCACTGTCACCCCCTACCGCAAGCCGCGCGCAGAGGCTGGCGATGCGCCGCGCCCGGCGAAAAAGCCGTGGTCTGGTGACAAGCCTGCCGGAAAGCCCGCGAGCAAACCCTTTGGCAAACCCGCAGGCGATCGCAAACCCGGCAAGCCCTATGGCAAGGCCGAGGGCAAACCCGGCTCCAAGCCTTTTGGCAAGCCGGGGGCCAAAGCGGCGGACAAGCCCTTTGACAAACCGCGTGCGCGCCCGGCTGGGCGCGATGCAGAGCCCGCCGCGCCAAGACCCAATTTGGCAGCCGACACCTCCAAGCGCTTTGTGCCGCCCGGAGCGGCGAAAAAGCCCGGCAAACCGGGCGCGGGCAAAGGCGCGGCCGGGAAACCCGGCGCTGGAAAACCCAAGGGCAAGGGTGCTGCGCCCAAGGCCCGCGCCGGTTTCGGCGGCACCACCCCGCCCAAACGCGGCAAGCCGTAAGCGCATCCAACTGTTTGAAAAGCATCAGGCCGGGATTTTCCCGGCCTGCGCGTTTGCGAGATCGTGACGGTCAGTGCGCATCCTCGGGCAAGAGGCCCTCGGGGATGTTCTGATAGCACACGGGACGCAGGAAACGGCGGATCGACAGGGTGCCGACCGAGGTTGCGCCGAAATTGGTCGAGGCCGGATATGGCCCACCATGGACCATGGAATCGCAGACCTCGACCCCGGTCGGGAAACCATTGGCCAGCACACGACCGGCCTTGCGTTCCAGCACCGGCAAGAGGCGGCGGGCCATGTCGGTATCGGCGGCATCCATGTGCAAGGTGGCGGTCAACTGGCCGCTGAAGCTCTGCGCGACGGCGAGCATTTCCTCGGCATTCTCGGCCACGACGATCAGGCCGAGCGGGCCGAACACCTCTTCGCTGAGGGCATGATTGGCGAGCCAGTCCCGAGCCGCGACCCGGTAGAGAAAGGGCTTGGCCTGACGCTGGTCACACATCGCGGTCAAGAGGTCTTGCACGCCCGATTGCGCGCCCATCTCAGCCGCGCCCGTCGCATAGGCCGCAGCGATTCCGGTTGTCAGCATCACCTGCGCCCCGCTCTCGCTCAGGGCTGCGCGGGTGGCCTCGGCAAAGGCGTCGGCCTCTGGTCCCTTGATCACCACCGCGATGCCAGGATTGGTGCAGAACTGGCCTGCGCCCATGGTCAGCGACCCGGCCCAGCCCGTCGCGATGGAGGCACCGCGCGCGGCCATCGCCTCTGGCAAGAGGAACATGGGATTGACGCTGCCCAATTCGCCGAAGAAGGGGATCGGATCGGGCCGTGCCGCGCATAGATCAAAGAGCGCCCGCCCCCCCGCCAGCGAGCCGGTAAAGCCCACGGCGCGGATCAGGGGATGCTGAACCAAGGCCTGCCCCACCGCACGATTGCCCCCCTGCACGAGGCTGAATACCCCCGCAGGCATGGCGCAAGCGGCAATCGCGGCATGGATTGCCTCGGCCACCAGCTCGGACGTGCCGGGATGCGCGCCGTGGCCCTTGACCACCACCGGGCAGCCCGCCGCAAGCGCCGCCGCCGTGTCGCCACCCGCCGTGGAGAAGGCGAGCGGGAAATTCGACGCGCCAAAGACCGCAACCGGCCCGATGGGCCGCTGCATCATCCGCAGATCGGGGCGCGGCAGGGGTTTGCGATCCGGCAGCGCCGCATCATGGCGGCGGTCGAGGTAATCGCCCTTGAGAATATGGTCGGCAAAGAGGCGCAATTGCCCGGTGGTGCGACCGCGCTCGCCCTCCAGCCGCGCGGCAGGCAGGCCGGTTTCCTGCGTACCGATTTCGGTGATCTCCGCGCCGCGCGCCTCGATCTCATCGGCGATGGCGTTCAGGAATTGCGCCCGCTCCGCGCGGGTTTTGGCGCCATAGACCCAGAACGCCTCTTCTGCGGCGCGGCAGGCCTGATCCACAAGCTCTGGCGTGCCCACGGAGAATGCCCGCGCCGCGCCCTCAACCGGATCGGACAGGAATGTCTCCGGTGTGCCGATCCATGCGCCTGCGATGAGATGCTTGCCATGCGGTGCGAAACTCATGGGAAATCCTTTCAGTCCATGGGAATGACCGAACGCGATCTGGCGCTCGATGCGGGATTTTCACGGCTTAACGATTTTTTTCCCGACATGCCAGTATTTTTCTTTTAGGAAAATTATTGCAAAAAAGAACCAAAGGCCTCATGCTGAAGAAAGAATCAACAGAGAGGGCTTCACCAATGAAAAAAACGGCACTTTTCGCCGCCCTGCTGGGTATGACCAGCATCGCCGGCACTGCTCAGGCGGACAAGCTTGACGACATCATTTCTTCTGGCACCTTGCGCTGCGCGGTCGTGCTCGACTTCCCGCCCATGGGGATGCGCGACGCCAACAACGTGCCCATCGGCTTTGACGTCGATTACTGCAACGATCTGGCTGCAGCCCTCGGCGTGGAAGCCGAAATCGTCGAAACCCCGTTCCCCGAGCGTATTCCGGCGCTGATGTCGGGCCGTGTCGATGTGGGCGTGGCCTCGACCTCGGACACGCTGGAGCGGGCCAAGACGGTCGGCTTCTCGATCCCCTATTTCGCCTTTGAAATGGCCGTGACCGCCAATAGCGGCACCGGTATCACCTCTTACGAGGGGATGAAGGGCCACACCGTGGGCGCGGTTGCAGGCACCTATGAGGCGATCGCGCTCGAGGCGCAGGTCAAGGAATGGGGCGAGGGCGAATTCCGCCCCTACCAGACGCAGGCCGATGTGTTCCTGGCACTGAGCCAGGGTCAGCTTGACGCCACCGTCTCGACCTCGACCGTGGCGCAGGCCAATGTGCAGTCGGGCAACTACAAGGACATCTCCGTGGTGGGCTTTGCCCCGTTCGACACCGACTATGTGGCGCTTTTTGCCAAGCGGGACGAATATGGCTTTCTCAACTATCTCAATCTCTTCGTGAACCAGCAGGTGCGCACCGGCCGGTATGACGAGCTCTATGAGAAGTGGGTTGGCGGCGAAGTGCCGAAACTGGTGGTGCCGAACACCTATCGCTGATAGCCTGCGCAAGGATTGGCGGCGCGGATACCCCGCGCCGCCAATTGCTATTTCACCAAGGGGCAGGGTGAACTGATGTTCGACTATACTTTCCAATGGAAACAGGCGTTCAACCGCTTGCCGCAGATGCTCGATGGGGCGCTGGTCACGATGGAGATCGCGGTCCTGTCGATGGCTCTCGGCATCGCGCTGGCGATCCTGCTCACCATCTTTCGGTTATCGGGATCACGCCCGCTGATGGCCTTTGCGACCACTTGGGTTGAAATCGCGCGCAATACCCCTGCCCTGTTTCAAATCTACATGGCGCATTTCGGCGTGGCCAGTTTCGGCATCCATTTCAGCCCTTTCGTGTCGATCCTGATCGGCATCACCTTTAACAACGCGGGCTATCTGACCGAGAATTTTCGCGGCGCGCTCAAGGCCATTCCGGATACACAGACGCGGGCGGGCCGGTCGCTGGGCCTGACGCAACTGCAGTCCTTTCGCTATATCATCGCGCCACAGATGCTGCGGATCTCGTTCCTGCCGATGACCAATCAGATGGTCTGGGCGATCCTCATGACCTCGCTGGGCGTGACCGTGGGTATGAACAGCGATCTTTACGGGGTGACGCAGGATCTCAATGCGCTGACCTTCCGCACCTTCGAGCTTTTCGCTCTGGCCGCCGTGATCTTTTACCTGATCACGAAAACCATCACCCTCGGCGGCCGCCTGATTGCGGCGCGGCTGTTCCGGTATTGAGAGGGCACGCGCATGTTTGACACCGCCCTCACCGCCAATGACCTCGTGTTTCTCGCCAAGGGTGCCGGGATCACGATCCTTGTCACCGCGATTTCGGTGATCATCGGCACCCTCTTGGGCATCCTCTTTGGGGTGATCCGGGTGCAGCTTGGTCCGATCTGGTCTGCGCCGCTGACCTTTGTGCTGGATATTTTCCGCTCGGTGCCGCTGCTGATCCAGCTTGTTCTGGGCAATGCCTTTGTCGGCATGGTGCTGCAGCTTCAGATTTCCGGCTTTACCGTCGCCTGCATCGTGCTGTCGCTCTACACCTCGGCCTATTGCGCCGAGATCGTGCGCGGCGGCATTGATGCGGTTCCCGAAATCACCCGCCGCGCCGCGCGCTCGTTGGGCCTGACATGGGGTCAGGACATGCGCTATATCGTGCTGCCGCTGGCCACGCGCGTGGCGCTGCCCTCGTGGATCGGTCTGGCGCTTGGGGTGATGAAGGACTCGGCGCTTGTCTATGTGGTGCAGGTTACGGAGCTGCTGAAATCCACGCAGATCCTGATCACCCGCCTGCAAGAGCCGCTGTTCCTGCTGCTGATCTGCGGTGCGTTCTATTTTGTCATCAGCTTCCCGCTTGCCCGTTTCGGCGGCTATCTCGAAAAAAGGTGGTCCAATGATTGAGATCCAGAATGTCCGCAAATCCTTTGGCGAGTTGGAGGTTCTCAAGGGGATCGACCTGACGGTGCAAAAGGGCGAGGTTGTCACCGTCATCGGCGGCTCGGGGTCGGGCAAATCGACCCTGCTGACCTGTATCAACGGGCTGGAGCCGATTGACTCGGGCCGGATCACCATCGACGGCACCGAGGTGCATGCCAAATCCACCAATCTCAACAAGCTGCGGCGCAAGGTGGGGATCGTGTTTCAGCAATGGAATGCCTTTCCGCATCTGACCGTGCTGGAAAACGTCACCTTGGCCCCGCGCAAGGTGCTGGGCATGGCCAAGGCAGAGGCTGAGGCCATTGCCGAAAAGCAATTGCGCCATGTGGGGTTGGGCGACAAGCTGACGACCTATCCTTCGCGCCTGTCGGGCGGGCAGCAGCAGCGCATGGCGATTGCGCGCGCGCTGGCGATGTCGCCTGATTACATGCTCTTTGACGAGGTGACATCGGCGCTTGATCCGCAGCTTGTGGGCGAGGTTCTGGAAACCCTCAAGATGCTGGCCGAAGAAGGCATGACCATGATCTGCGTCACGCATGAAATGGGGTTTGCCCGCGATGTATCGAACCGGGTGGCGTTCTTTCACCAGGGGATCATGGCCGAGATTGGCGCGCCGGATCAGCTCTTTAACGATCCGCAGCATCCGGAGACGCAAAAGTTCCTCGCCAACGTGCGCTGAGCGGGCTGGCGACGGCGCAGCGATCGACACCGCACACGTCCCGGGCTGGACCCCGGACCTTGCCGGGGCTGGATAGAGGCCCCGGTTCGGGGGCAGGGGCGATGTGAAGGCAAGCAGACGCCCCCGGCTCTAGAAGCGGCGCGCGTCGAATGGGGTGAGCGCAATCGCCGGATCGCGACGCGCGGCAAGGGCCGCCACCAGTTCCGCCGTGCCCGCCGATTGCGTCAGCCCCAGATGCCCATGCCCAAAGGCATAGATCACCCGGTCGGCGCGCGGCGCGCGTGAAATGATCGGCAGGCTGTCGGGCAGCGACGGGCGAAAGCCCATCCATTGCGTGCCGCCCTGCGGGTCAAACCCCGGCAGGAAATCGCACGCCTTGCGCAAGAGCGTTTCGGCGCGCTTGTAATTGGGCGCGCGGCGCAAGCCCCCCAGTTCCACCGCCCCGCCCACGCGCAGCCCGTCGCCGATTTTCGACACGACAAAGCCGTGATCGGCAAAGGTCACATGGGTGCGCAGATCGAAGCTGGCTGTGGGAAAGGTGGTGTTATAACCGCGCTCGGTTTCGAGCGGGATCGTGTCGCCCAAGCTGCGCGCGAGATGGTGCGACCAGGCCCCCGCCGCCAAGACGACCTGATCGGCGCGGATGCTGCCTGTGGCGGTCTCGACCTCGACGCCCTCGCCCACCTGCCGCAGCGCGCGGACATCGGCGATGTCGATTTGCCCGCCTGCGGCCACAAACTGTTGTGCCAGATGTTCGGTCCAGCGCGCCGGATCGACGGTGTTCATCCAGTCGGGTGTATAGCCCGCATGGGTGAAGCGCGGGCTGAGACCGGGCTGAATCTCGGCCAGGGCACCGGGGCTTTGCAAGAGGTCGAAGCGCACGCCATGCTGGCGGCGCAGGTTCCATGCCGGAAGGCTGGCGCGATAGGCGGCCTCGCCCTCGTAGACCTGCAACTGCCCCTCGCGGCGCATCAGCGGCTCGCCTGACACATCCGCGATCAACCGCTCCAGCGCAGCGCGGGACTGGTGCATCAGGCTGGCCTGTGCCGCCACCGCCGCCGCGTAGCGATCCCGCCAGCTTGCCCGCCAGAAGCGCAGCATCCACGGCAGGAGTGGCAGCGCATAGGCCGGCGGGATGGACAGGGGCCCCAGCGGATCGAGCAACCATTTCGGCGCCTTGCGCAGAATGCCGGGCGTCGCCAGCGGTTCGATGTCGGTATAGGCAAAGGCCCCGGCATTGCCGCGCGATGTCTCGGCGGCGACGCCCTTGCGGTCGAGGATGCGCACGGCATGGCCATCGCGTTGCAGCGCAAGCGCAGTTGTGACGCCGATGATACCGGCACCGATGACAAGGATTTCAGAGCGCGCCATGGGGCACCTTTGCCGTAAGGGTCAGAGACGGATGCCGTTGCGAAACGGATCGTTGGGATCGAAGAGGAGCGTGCTGTCGGCCATGACATAGGCGCGCCCGGTGATCGAGGGGATCACGCCACCGTTCGGACCGGGAGCATAGGACAGCCGGTAGGTGCTGCCGATCACGCTTTCCTGCACAATCTCTTGCCCCGCGTCCAGCCGCCCCTCGGCCGCGAGACAAGCCAGACGCGCCGAACAGCCGGTGCCACAGGGCGACCGGTCGTAGGCATTGTCAGGGCAGAGGACGAAATTGCGGCTATGGGCCTGCGGATCGTCGGAGGGGCCGTAGAAAATCACATGATCCACGTCGATGCCCTGCGCCTGCACCGCCTCTCGCACCGCGATGGTGGCATCTGTCAGCGCCCGGATATTGCCGGAATGGACGGAAACGGGGCTGGGATCGACAAGGAAAAAGAGATTGCCGCCATAGGCCACATCGCCAGAAACCGTGCCGATACCCTCAATCTCGACCGTGACGCCGGTATGGGTGCGGCGGCTCTCGATATTGGTGACGGTGACGGTATTGGCGTCGATGAGATCGACGGTGACAATGCCCACGGGTGTCTCGATCCGATGCGTGCCCGGTTTGATCCGGCCCATATGCGCCAGCGTCACGACAAGACCGATGGTGCCGTGACCGCACATGCCGAGGACCGCCTCGGCATCGAAATAGATCACGCCGGTGACACAGGTCGAATCGGTGGGCGGCACCAGAAGGGCGCAGACCATCGCCACCTGGCCCCGCGGCTCAAGGCTGACCGATTGATAGAAATCGCGATGCTCGGAGGCGAGGAGCCGGGCACGCTCGGAGAGGGGACCGGACCCAAGGTCCGGCCCCCCATCGAGGATCACGCGCGTCGGCTCGCCGCCAGTGTGGCTGTCGATCACATGCATTCAGCGATCACCCCGCCCTGTTTCACCCAAGTGGCGAACCATGTGTTGAACTGGTGGAACTGCGCCTCGCAGAAGCGCGCCTGAGAGGGCGAAAGCGCATCGGTTTCATTGATGTTGAGGCGGTATTCCTCTTCGCCCTTCAGCACCATCATATGCTTGAAATAGAGCACGAGATCGACGCCCTCGTCGAACTTGGCGATGACATGCAGCGCCTCTGCCAGTTCGCGCGCGCGCTGATCGGCCTCGGGGCAGCCCTCTGCCGCGCGACGCGACAGAGCCACCTGCAAGAGCGCCTCTTTGGGGAAGATGGTACCGATGCCGGTAATGGCCCCCACCGCCCCGCATTTGACAAAGCCGTGATAGACCTCGGTATCGACGCCCACCATCAGGAGCACATCATCATCCTGGTGGGTGATGTGTTCGGCGGCGTAGCTGAGATCATTCTTGCCACCGAATTCCTTGAAGCCGATGAGGTTCTTGTGCTCGGCGCGCAGGGCGAAGAAGAGATCGGCCTTGGTAGCGTAGCCGTAATAGGGGCTGTTGTAGATGATGGCGGGCACATCCGGGGCGGCATCCAGAATGGCCTTGAAATGGTTGCGCTGCGCGGCCACCGACAGCCCCCGCGACAGAACGCGCGGGATGACCATGAGGCCCGCGGCACCCACCTCTTGCGCGTGGGCGGCATGGGCCACGGCGGATTTGGTGTTGATGGCGCCGGTGCCCACGACCACGGGCACGCCCGCCGCCGTCAGGCGCGCGACCCCCTCCATGCGCTCGGCATCCGTCAAGAGCGGCCAGTCGCCGCAAGAGCCGCAATAGACCACGCCCGACATGCCCGCCGCGATCATTTCTTGCCCCTTGCGCACCAGCGCGTCGAAATCGGGTTTGCGATCCGGGGTGCAGGGGGTCAGCAGGGCGGGGATGGTGCCGTGAAAGACGTCTTTCTTCATGGGGGAACTCCTTTGGGTGCGTGTCGTTGATTGCGGCGGTTAGTGGCCCGCAGGGGCCAGAGCCGCGGCGATCCACGGCGGCGGGTTGATGGGGGCCGTGCCAGTTTGCGCGGTTTGCGCGCATTGCGCCAGAGAGCCGAAGCGCACGGCGCGGTTGCTCAGACCCGGCGCGTAATGCGCGTATTTGCCGGAATTGGTCATCAGGACCTCTGCCGAGGGCGGAAAGACCGGCTCGGAGATCGAGCACCAGCAGATGTCGGGCACGATGGTCACGCCAGCGGCCTCGAGCCGCGCCTTGACGCCATTGGCGGTGATGGTGGTCAGGGTGCCGCGCCCGAGCGTAATGATCGTGGCAACATCCGGGTGGACATGATGGCCCTCCATCAGATCGGCAAAGACGGCACTTTCGGCGGCGGAAAAATGCGGGCTGCCAAGGGCGACCAGATCCACCTTGTCGGCGCCCTGATTGAACCCCTGCCAAGCCTGCGCGAAATCCTGCACCGTGATGCGGGCGTGATCGGCCTCGGGCGCGGGGGGCATGTCCGCCTCGGGCGTGATCCCTTTGATATGCATCATCGGTGAGGCAGAGGTGGTGCCATAGGCCGCGCAAAGCGCCTTGAGATCATCGTCGGAGGGATGCAGCCCCTCGAGCCCACGCAAGAGCGGGATGCGATCCGGGGCCACCTGCCCCACGATCCAGCCCAGCATCGGCCAGAAGGCATCGTCAATGCCCTCGGGCACGTCGATGTCGATGATCCGTCGCGGCGCGCGGTTCTGATCGAGATAGACGCCAGAGCGCGCGGCGCGCCCTGTGAGCGCGATGCAGAGGTCCATGAAATCAGCATGCTTGACGGTGCGCGCGCCCAGAACCGTGTTGGCGTAGATCACGGCGTTGCTCTCGGCCCAGGCGATGTCCTCGCCCGCCGAGGGTTTGTCTTCGAGCAGATAGGGCGCGCAGGTAAAGCTGGGGCGTGCGCCCATTTCGACATAGGCATCGGCCAATTGGCTGGCGGGCAGGCCAAAGGCCTCGGACACGCCCTGCGCGCGCCAATTGGCGTGATCGACGGAGATGGCGTTCATCGTGGTGGGCACCCGCACCCGCCCGCCCTTGTCCGCCATGGCGCGGGCAAAGGTCAGAAAGGCAGGGCTGGCATAAATGCAGCCGTCGATATGGACTCGGCTGACATCGGTCAGGCTTGGCGCCCCCTGGGCGGCGGCCAGCGTCGTGATGATTTCCATCGCCAGTTGCGCCGCCGCGCCATGATCCCCGGCCAGAAAGGCACGGTCCCCGTCCGAAAGCGTCAGACCCTCGGAGGCAACGGAGGTCAGCGGCAGCGCCAGATCGCCCGCGCGCAGGTGCGTGGCGGTGATCGTGGCATGGGAGTGCTGCGCCAGGCGGTCATAATCGGGGCCAGAGAGACGCAGAACGGCGATGGGCCGGTCAAACAGCCGCGTGGCCACGAGCGCACCCAATGTCAGGATGTCCTCGCCCTCGCGGAAAATCAGCGCCTTGGGCGCGGTGCCGGCAAAGGCCAGACCCAAGAGCACGCCGCTTCCGGTGCAGGAGCCGCGACTCGTCGGCATCATCACGACATGACCGGCCAGGGATTGCCCCTGCTGCGGGTGATGGGCGTCGATGATCCGCCCGCTGAGGGGATCGACACCGCCCCAGACGCTCAGACCCTCGTCGCAAAGCAGGATCGGCCCCTCAACCTCGGCGGCGACAATCAGGTCCGGCATGAGATCACCCTTTTTTGAAGTCTGTTCTGACGCGGTTCGGCAGGGATTTCGGAAAACTCCGATATTCGGTCTCCCCTTGCGCACCGTCGATTGCTACTGTTGTGCCCAACGTAAAAATATGCTTAAACAATCACGGTTGGTAAGAAAAGAAAAATTATGGCCGAAACGGAAAAAACCTCAACCGAGAACGCAGCAGATGATTGGGACGTCGAGCGCCACCAATTGCGCGCCGATCTGGGTGCCCGCATGAAGGCGGTACGACAGGCCTGCGGCTATACGCTCGAAGTGGCAGCACAGCGCACGGGCCTTGCCCTGTCGACGATCCACAAGATCGAGAACGGGCGTGTCTCGCCCAGCTATGAGAACCTGATCAAGATCGCCCGCGCCTATGACATCGGCATGGAGCGGCTCTTTTCCGCCGACCATGACGCCACGCAAACCACCCGCATGACCGTGACCCGCGCAGGCCAAGGGCGCAAGGTGCGCGCCAAGAACTTCGAATACGAGGTGCTGTGCAACGCGCTGGCCGAGAAAAAGATCATCCCGCTGGTGACGCTGGTCGAGAAACGCGCGCCACTCACGCGTGACGAGCTGGAATCGCATGACGGCGAAGAGACGCTCTATGTGTTGTCGGGGCGGGTCGAGCTGACGGTGGAGCATTACGAGCCGGTGATCATGGAGCCCGGCGATTGCGCCTATTTCGACAGCACGATCAAACACGGGTTGCGCGCGCTCGATGACACCGAGACCAAGGTATTCTGGGCCTGCACCTATACCGATGTCGACAAATAAGACCTCTTGACCCTGAAGGAGCCGCCCGCATGGCTGAGCCGAACGTGATTTCCGTTGATGACCTCCTGGCGCGGGTGACGTCGATTTTCGAGCACGCAGGCGTGCGCCCCGAGAGCGCGGCGGCAGTGGCGCGGGTGATCGTCGCGGGCGAGCGGGATCATTGCAAATCGCACGGCATCTACCGGATCGAGGGCTGTTTGCGGGTGATCGCGGCGGGCAAGGTGTTGCCGGATGCGGTGCCCGCACTGCACGACACCGGCCACGCGGTGATCGAGGTGGATGCGGGCGGCGGGTTTTCCAACCCGGCCTTTGACGCGGCTGTTGATGCGCTGGCCGCGCGCGCAAGAGAGACCGGGCTAGCCGCCCTCGTGATCCGTGATTGCCTGCATTTCTCGGCGCTGTGGCATGATGTCGAAGCCTTGGCGGCACGGGGCGTTGCCTCTCTCTCGATGTGTCCCAGCTATTCCTCGGTGGCCCCCGCCGGCGGCAAGGAACCGCTCTTGGGCACAAACCCGATTGCCTTTGGCTGGCCGCGTCCCGGCCCTCATCCCTATGTGTTCGATTTCGCGACCAGCGTCGCCGCGCGTGGCGAGATCGAGTTGCACCGCCGCGCCGGCACCCCCATCCCCGAAGGCTGGGCCATGGACCGCGACGGCCATCCGACCACCGATCCAGAAGCGGCGCTCGCGGGCGCGATGCTGCCCTTTGGCGGGCACAAGGGATCGGCGATTTCGACCATGGTCGAATTGCTGGCCGGTGCCATGCTGGGCGAATTCATGAGCAAGGAAGCGCTGGAGTTTTCCGGCGGCACAGCCCTGCTCCCGCGTCACGGGGCGCTGGTTCTGGCCCTTGATCCGGTCCGTTTTGCCGCGCGCAGCGGGCGTGATCCCATTGCCGAGGGCGAGCGGCTGTTGAGCGCCATCAGCGGCCAGGGCGCGCGCCTGCCCTCGCAGCGGCGCTTTGCGGCGCGCGAGGCGTCCTTGCGCGACGGCATTGCGCTGAGCGATGCGGAACTGGCGCAATTGGCGCGGTTCGAGTCCGAGGGGCTGGCAGCGGTCGAGGGCTGAGTGCAGGGGTGCCGGTGGCGCGCCCTGCGCGCGCTGCGGCCTCAGCCGATCCTTGGCCAGGTATCCGAGAGCCGATACCCCCCCGGCCAGGGATCGCTGGGGTCCAGCATGTGCTGTGCCGTGCCGGTGATCCACGCCCGCCCGCTGATTTCGGGGCGGATGGCCGCAAGATCGCCGACCTGCACCCGGCCCAGAATCCGGCCGTGAAATTCCGACCCGATGATCGACACGCCGGTAAAGCGGTCGTCCTCGCCCATCTCGCCCCGTGCCGCCAGAATCGCCATGCGCGCCGAGACCGCCGTGCCGGTCGGAGAGCGGTCGAGCTTGCCGGGTTGGATCGCCACCACGGATTGCGCGCGCAGGGTATTGCCCTCGCGCGTGATCGGCCCGGCAAAGAGGCAGAACGAATGATGCGCCCAATCGGGTTTTTCGGGATGCTCGAACCGGAATTGCGCGTTGGCGGCATTGGTGATGCGAATGCCCAGTTCCGCAATCTGGCGCGCGTTCGTCTCGACCAGATCCACCCCAAGGGCCACCGGATCGACCACCACGAAACTATCCCCGCCAAAGGCCGTATCCACCGTGATCCGCCCCAGCCCCGGCACATCGAGCGGCACGCCCAGACGGCTGGCAAAGGACGGCAGGTTCTCGACGAAAATACGCTCGGCCTTGCCATTGGCGCATTCGGCGCGCACCTGCACGAGGCCGCCCGGCGCCTCAAGCACCATATGCGTCACCGGCTCTTGCATGGGAAGAATTCCGCTGTCCAGCAACACGGTGGACACGCAGATCGAGTTCGACCCGGACATCGGCGGCGTATCCTCGGGCTCCATGATGATCCAGGCGGCCTGTGCCTCGGGGTGCTTGGGCGGCACGAGCAGGTTGACATGCCGGAACACCCCGCCGCGCGGCTCGTTCAGCATGAAGTTGCGCAGGGTCTGATCCTCGGCGATCCATTTGCGCTGCTCCCAGATCGTGGCACCGGGGGGCGGGGTCACGCCGCCCACGATCACATCCCCCACCTCGCCTTCGGCATGACAGGACACGACATGGATGATCTTGGTGCTGCGCATGGTCCGACTCTATGGTTCTGGCTACGCCAACCTTGATCGGTCGGGCAGCGTGACACTGAAAAAGCGGCCTGATACCGCCACTTTACGCCGGTTATGCCGCGCGTGGATGCATGGGTCAATGGACGGGTGCGCAGATCGTCCCCGTCGCTGATCCACGTCAAGGCAGCCGCGCTTTGCCCGCCTATACTGGAGCAAGAAAAGGCGGTGCCAAATCCGCCATCACGGCAGTTTTTGCCCCAAGCGAAGGAACCCCGTTTGGCCCCGGCGGATCAGACCCCTGCCCGACAAGACGCGCCTGCGCGACCCTCGCGGCTTCGATGGCTCTGGGGCGCGGCTGTGCTGTTCGGCCTGGCCGTGGCGGGGCTGATTGCGGCGCAGGGCTGGATGATGCGCCCCCCGCGTGTTGTGCGGGCTATCCCTGCGGCTTGAGGCGGGCGAAATGGCGGCCTTGCTGGGGCCGTCCGGATCGGGAAAGAGCACGCTTCTGACCATCCTCGGCAGCTTGATGCAACCCACCTCGGGCGCGCATGTCATGCTGGGCGAGGACCTGATTGCCGCCGATGACCGCGCGCTGACCGAGTTTCGCAACGCCCATATCGGGTTTGTCTTTCAGTTCCACAATCTCTTGCCGGATTTCACGGCCTTGGAGAATGTGATCTTCCCGACGGCTGTCCGCGAAGGCCGGGAAACCGCCGTGGCGCGGGCGCGCGGGCGTGATCTCTTGGCGCGGATGGGGCTGGCGGAGCGGATCCATTTCTCCGCCACCCATCTCTCTGGGGGGCAAAAGCAGCGCGTGGCCGTGGCACGCGCGCTGATGAACAGCCCCGAACTCGTGCTGGCAGACGAGCCGACGGGCAATCTGGACCGCCTGTCGGCCATGCAGGTGATGGAGCTGATTGGCCAGATCAACCGCGAAGAAGGCACGACATTCCTGATCTCGACCCATGACGATCAGATTGCATCACTCTGTCGGCGGCGGATCGTGGTGGGGGATGGCAAGGTGACGGGGTGACACCCGGCACCGGCCAAATCCCGATCGGACTAGGCCGCCTTGCCGTCCGCCAGACCTTGTGAATTGCGCAGACCCAGCATCTGCCGCGCCTCGGCACAGGTGGCCACAGGGCGGTCGTGACGCGCGCAGATGTCGACAACGCGGCGCACCAGAGCGGCGTTCGAGGGCGCCAGCGTGTCGCGATCCAGCCGCACGTTATCCTCGAGCCCGGTGCGGGCATGCCCACCCGCCGCCACGGCCCATTCATTGAGCGTGATCTGGTGTCGCCCGATCCCCGCCGCGCACCAGGGCGCATCGGGTCCGAACAGGCGTTCGACCGTGTGGATGTAATAGTCGAACACATCGCGGTCGACCGGCATGGCGTTTTTCACCCCCATCACGAATTGCACATAGGGCGTGCCGAGAAGTTGGCCGTGATCTGCCATTTCCTTGGCCTTTAGGATGTGGCTCAGGTCAAACGCCTCGATCTCGGGCTTGACCTCGTGGGCGCGCATTTCCCCCGCCAGCCAATCGACCAGATCCGGCGGGTTCTCGTAGACGCGAGTGGGGAAATTGTTGGACCCGACCGAGAGCGAGGCCATGTCGGGCCGCAAGGAGAGCATCGCGCCCCGCGTCTGGCCCGCGCCAGAACGCCCGCCGGTGGAGAACTGCACGATCATGCCGGGGCAATGCGCCTCGATCCCTTCTTTGAGCCGGGCGAATTTCTCGGGGTCGGACGAGGGCGAGCCATCGTCGTTGCGCACATGGGCGTGGACGATTGCGGCCCCGGCCTCGTAGGCCTCATGGGTCGAGTAGACCTGTTCGGCCACGGTGAGCGGAACTGCCGGGTTGTCGGATTTCTGCGGCAGGCTGCCGGTGATCGCCACACAGATGATGCAGGGTTTGGTCATGTCAGCCCCTCCTCTCAGGCTGCTTGCGCCGCGGCGCGCGCCATGCGCGCGAGGGCATCCATGAAGAAGGGCCGGAACCCTTGGGGGTGTTCGCTCATCGGGAAATGGCCCAACTCGTCCATCACCGCGACCGTGGCACCGGGAATGGCCGCCGCCGTGCGTTGCGCATCCTCGGGCGTGCAGGTCAGATCATAGGCCCCGACCAGCAGATGCACCGGGGTTCGCGCGGTGTCGATCTGCGCCAGCCGCCCGATCAGGCTGTCGTCGCGGGTGTAGAAGCTCAGGTCGCCGCGAAACACGCCCGGTCCCGACTGCATGAACATCCAGAGCGTGTTCCAGCGCTCGGCATTCGGCGCATAGGGCGAGATATTGGCCGACACGAGCGCCGCGCCCATCTCGCCGCCATGCGCATCGGGGCGGTGGAACCAGTCGATGTCATACCAGGCGGGTTGAAAATCCGACGCCTCAATGGCGATAAAGCCGCTGAACTGCTCGGGGTGCAGCGCCGCCAGTTGCAGCGCGATGCGCCCGCCCATGGAACAGCCCGCCAGGATGGGCCGCTCCAGCCCCAGGCCCGCGACCACCGCCAGAACGGTCTCGATATAGGCCTCGGTGGTCAGCAGGTATTCTTCGGTCTCGAACCCCTCGGGCGGCAGGGATTTGCCATGCCAGGGCATGTCAAAGGCGATCAGGCGGTGATGTGCCGTCACCTCGGCATCGTTCATCAGATGCCGCCACTGCCGCGTGTCCGCGCCGGCCGTATGCAGACAGAGCACCGGCCGCCCCTGCCCCGCCTCCTCGAAATAGATGCGGCGCGGGGCGCCTGCGATCTCGACGCTCAGGTAGCGGCCTGTGATGGGTTCGATGCTCATAGGGTTGCCTCCTCTTTGCAACGCGCAAGCGCCATGACCTCTTTGAAGAAGCGCAGATTCTTGACCAGACACAGAATGTCGCCGTCAATCCGCCCGCGCCCGATCTTGGCCAGCCCGAAAATGTCGTGAAATCCCGGTGCGGGGCGCGCCTGCCAGAACTGTTCCAGCGCATCGGCATCGGTGCGCAGCGCAAAGCGCCACGGTGTCTTGCGGCTTGGACCGGCCATGACCGAGGTGATCTGCCCCTTGTCGAAGGTCAGATAGATTTCCTCTCCCTCTATCTCGATCAGCACCGTCTCGGAAAACAGCCGTCCAAGGCGCAAGAGATGCGGCTGATCCTTGAGCCGTGCCTCTATCTCGCGAAATCTGTCGATCACCTCTGCCTCCCTCCTGATGCTGCGGATGTGCTAGAAGTGACATTTAAGGGGGCGTTTGATCCATGCCGGACGGGGTATCACGCGATACCGCCCACGGCATTGGTTTGACGCCCGCCATCATCGACAACGAGGACCAGAGGGTGAGCCCCGGCCTGCCCCGCGCCATATGAAACCCCGTTTGGAGGAGAACCCATGGGAATCGTCAATCTGGAAAACATCACCGATGTGGTGATCGCGAGCCTTGGCAAGCACGGTGACATCACAGAGCGTCAGCGCGAGATCATGACCGCGCTCATTCGTCACCTGCACGCCTTTTGCAAGGATGTGAACCTGCAGCATGGCGAATTCCTCGAGGGCTGCGAGTTTCTCAAGCGCGCCGGGCAGACCTGTGATGAGAACCGCCAGGAGTTCATCCTCTTGGCCGATATCATCGGCCTCGAAGTGCTGGTGGACATGCTGTCGAACCCGGTGGAGGGGCCGGAGAGCGAGTCGACCGTGCTGGGGCCGTTTTATCGCGAGAACCCGCCCGTTCTGCCCAAGGGCGCCTCGACCATCCAGAAGCATTACGACAACGAGGAAACCGCCTATTACGAGGGCTATATCCGCGATGCGGCGGGCAACGGCATTGCCGGTGTGACACTCGACGTCTGGGAAGACGCGCCGAATGGCATCTATGAAAACCTCGACCCCGATCAGCCGGAGTACAATCTGCGCGGCCGTTTCGAGACCGACGAGAACGGCCACTACGCCTTTGTCGCCGTGCGCCCGGTGCCCTATCCGATCCCCGACACCGAAACGGCGGGCGAATTGCTGCGCTATATGGGCCACCACCCCAACCGCCCCGGCCACATGCACTTTATCATCTCGAAAGAGGGCTATCGTCCGCTCATCAGCCAGATCTACGATGGCGAGAGCAAGTGGCTGGACAATGACAGCGTGTTTGCCGTCAAGGACAGCCTGATCGGCACGTTCAAAACTGCGCCCGAGGCGCTTGGCACCGACCTGCATTTCGAGTTCGACTTCGTGCTCAAGGCGGATGCGGCAGCGCAGGCCGTGGCCGCCGAGTAACCCAACCTCCCTCCCTGCAACCTGAAGGCCCCCGCACTCGGGGGCCTTTTTTCTGCCTCACAACCAGCGAGGCCGGATTGCTGCCAATGGCGCGCCCCCATGAACGTAGTGATGCGCTAAAGGAAGCGAAGGGCAGCCATGCGGACAGAAGCAGCCATCCACATCAAACGTTGGCGCGAAATACGCAACTATGCTTCTCCAACCCCGACAAGTCTGCCATCCCCAGCAAAAGTTACAGCAACGCCATGCTCTCCGTCCCAGGCACATTCACCGCTGACCTTCAGGACGTATTGACCGTGCATTGCACTGCCGCCCGGTGCGATATGAATGGCGTTGAACTTGACGAGCGACCAGATTTCGCTGGACGTGGTTGGCACCTTTGCAGCATTGAACCGACCTGTGCTTTCGCTCTCCCAGTCAAGTTGGTCCTGCGGCGAGTCAAAATCGCAGGAACAGTCCTCGAAAGATTGCTGTGCTGCCCTGAACAGGTGATCTTGAATGAGATTGCGAGACGAAGGAGATGTGCGGCTGAACCTGGCAATCGCATCGGCAGCGAGGTCAAGATCAATTTCTTCTGCGAAGAACCTGATCGGAAGGCTAACGCCTGTCAGAAACGGGACGCCAACTTCATCAACGGTTTTGTTTATGAAGCCCTTTTGCGCCGTCATGAGAATTTTCAACGCATCGGTCTTGTTCACAGATCGCCTCTTTCTGCCAGGTTTGAACAAACGTTGTCTAATCGCCGAGTTTGGCCGAATTTTGGCAAGGCAATCATGGCCTGCACCCAGGTTATCAGAACGTGACATCGCGGAATTGGCCAGGATAGCAGGGGTCGACGAAACCCTGGAAGTTCAGGTTGGAAACCATGAACCTAAGAGCCTGATGCTTTGTGTTGCCAGAGTGATTTGGGCTTGAAGCGGCCGCTGCCACACAGCGACACACCGGTCCGCCAAGACAGGACTGACGCCCCGCGTACACGAGGCGAGCCGCAATTCAGAACTCTTTCCCCGAATACCGAGTTGCCCTAACGTCTTCCTTGGGGAGGACGGCCGGGATGAACTTCAAGCAATTGACTTATTTCATCGCTGTGGCGGAGGAATTGCACTTTGGCCGCGCCGCGGAGCGGCTCGACATGGCGCAACCGCCGCTCAGTCGTCAGATCAAGCAGATCGAAGAGGAGTTGGGCGCGATCCTCTTCAACCGGGGCCGCAGCGCCATCAGTCTCACCCAGGCGGGCGAGCGGTTGCTGGAGCGCGGGCGCTCGATCCTGGCGCAGCTGGACGACACCAAGCTCGAGGTGCGCCGCCTGGGTCAGGGGGCCGAAGGGCGGCTGCGCGTCGGCTTTGTCGGCTCGGCCACCTTTGGCATTCTGCCCACCATCATCAAATCCTTTCGTGCCAATTACCCTGAGGTCAATCTGAGCCTCAACCCGATGAACAATGCGCAATTGCACCGCGCCCTTGTCTCACGCGAGCTGGACGTGGCCTTTGCCCGGCCCGCGTTGAAGGATCCCGAGTTCGTCACCAAGGAGTTGATGGAGGAAAAGCTGATTCTCGCCCTGCCCGACACGGTCGACACCGGCGGGCGGACGGTGGCCAAGCTCGAACGGCTCGAGACGCACAACCTTGTGCTCTACCCCGAGTATCCGCGGCCCAGTTTCGCCGATTTCGTGCTCAATGCGGTCGAGGCGGCGGGGTTTACCGCGCCCTTGCGCCTCTGGTGCATGGATCTGCAAACCGCGCTCAGCCTTGTGGCGATTGGCGAGGGCGTGTGCATCGTGCCCGAGTCGGTCGCGACCGCGCCGCGCAAGGGCATGAAATTCCTGCGGATCGAGCCGGAGATTGCCCGCACCAGCCTGTCGGTCAATCACCGGCTGGATGAACAGGGCGTGCATGTGCACAATTTCGTGCAGCTTGCGCAAAAGGTCGCGCGCAAGCAGTTCTGAGCGGCGGGCATGACGCCCGCCGCCTCGGGTGTCAGCACGGCACGGTGCGATAGGTGCCGTCGCCATTGGCATAGGCGCATTGATTGCGCGCGGTGTTGCGCGCGACCAGCGTGCCCGCTGCCGCCCCGGCCAGCGCCGAGACAATCGTCCAGTCGGAATCGGCATCAAAGGCCGAGGCGAGCAAGGCACCCCCGGCAGCACCCGCCGCACCGCCAACAAGTTCCCGGTCGCTGACGCCCTGCATGCACCCCGCCAAGGCAAGGCTGGTAACGCTGGCAAGAATGAGACTGCGGTTCATGGTCTTTCCCTTCCGTTTCTTGGATTGCTCATGTTGTCCAAGATAACGTGGAGGAACGGGATTTGTTCCTGCGCCACGCTCTGTCGGCAGGGGATTGCCGGTCAGAGCATCGGCGGCGGCGGTCTGCGCCGCGCCCCCGAGAGCGCATTGCCCGCAATCGCCCCCAAGAGGATCGTCCCGCCAATGAGGGTGTTGGTCGTCGCCGTTTCGCCCAGGATCAGCCAGACCCAGACCGGCCCCAGCACCACCTCGGCCAGCGACAAGAGCGTGAGTTCCGCCGCAGGCACGGTGCGCGACCCAATGGTGTAGAGGATCAGCCCCAGCCCCACCTGAAACACCCCCATGCCAAGCGACAGCGCGGTGTCGGCGTTGGAAATCCGAAGTGGTAACCCCAGCCAGAAACAGATCGCCGCCATGAGGCCCATGCCGAAAAGCCCCGAAAGAAAGATCGCGGGCATCATCTCGGTCGCCTTGCCCCACCGCAGGGTGATGGTGAAGGTGGCAAAGCCCACCGCCGAACCGATGGCCGCGAGATTGCCCACAAGTGCTGCACCCCCGAACTTGTCCCAGACCATCACCGCGATGCCACAGCCCGCCACCACGATGGCGACCCAGGTTTGCGGCCGGACGTATTCGCGCAGCACAACCCGCCCGAGGATCGCGGCCAAGAGCGGCGAGCAGGCAAATAGCATCATCGCATTGGCAACCGACGTAGTCTGGATCGCAAAGATAGCACCCGTATAGGCCGCCACCAGCGAAAGCCCGCCAATCACCCCCGGCCAGCCCATCTGCAGCGCGAGGCGCAGCGCATCCTGCCCCGTGCGCAGGCGGATCACCACATAAAGCAGCAGGGTCATCGAGGCCGAGCGATAGAACAGGATCTGCCAGACCTGCGCCTCGTCCACAAGACGGATACCAAGGCCCACCGTGGACCAGACCAGACCGGCGAGAAACACGAAGAAACAGCCACGCAGATCGCGTTCAGGCTGGATCGTCAGGGTTGTCATAGGCTGCTTTCTTCGTCGGGGATTTGCGGCGGCAGGGGGCTGCCGGGGGCAAAGATCGCCTCGGCGGTGACCGGCGTTGCATCGCTCTGACGCGACGCGCGCAGTTCCCGCCAGCCAAGGTAAAGACCGGAGGCGGTGATCATCACCATGCCCGCGAGGGTATTGAACGCCGGCACCTCATCCCAGAGCACATAGGCCAGCAGGGCCGCGAAGGGCAGATAGGTATAGTCAAATGGCGCCACGAGGCTGGCATTGGCCACCTGATAGGCCCGTGAGACAAGCGTATAAGCCGCCATGCCGATGGCCCCCAGGAGCGCAAGACGCGGCAGGTCGCTCAGGACCCCGGGCGGCAATTCCCAACGCAAGTGATGGGTGGCGGGGGTGATCGTGATCACCTGATTGACCAGCCAGCCCATCGGCAGGATCAGGATGCCGGCGAATGTCAGGGTATAGAGGCCAACGGTCAGCGTGCTCTCCCGGTCGCCGATCTGACGGGCGATGATCTGGGAAATCGCATAGGTCACCGCACAGAGCAGAGGCAGGACCGCGACAAGGGAAAAATTCTCGCCCGCCGGGCTCATCGCGATGAGCACGCCCACAAACCCCGCCACGAGGGCAATCCCGCGATGCCAGCCGATCGTTTCGCGCAGGAACACCGCCGCGAAGAGCGCGGTGATGAGCGGCGCGGAGAAAAAGATGGTGCTGACCTCGGCCAGACCCATGAACGGGAAGGCCGCGTAGAACATCGAAAAGCCCGAGGCAAAAAGGAAGGCACGCATCAGATGCAGCGGCCAGAGTGGCGTCAGCAGGCGATGCGGCTTGCCCAGCCACAGGATCAGCGGCGTCATCACCAGAAGCGTCACCACGGAGCGCACGAAGATCAGCAGCCAGACCGGATAGATGGTCAGCAGCGTCTTCATCATCGCGTCCTGACCGACAAAGAGCAGCATGGCGATCTCGACGCAGAGTATCCCTTGCAGCGCGCGTGAAGGCGCAGAGGCGGGCTGTGCCGATAGCGTGGCCATGACGATCCATTTCTTAGCTGTTGGCGCGCGGCCACTGATCCGCAGGCTGAGCAGATCGAAACCGGCTGTCGCGCCATTTTGCGACGTGATCGCGGAAAATCAGGGGAACCCGTCACCTGGTCCGGCCCTGCGCGAGACGGGGGCGCGGCAGGGCGTTGAACGGGATCACTTGCGGCACGGAACGTGCGCAGGTAAACGCGAAACAATCTTGCGCAAAGCAAATATCTTGCGGAACAAATCTCTTGTAAACTTATAGACAAGCCCCGCACGCCTGTTGTAAAAAAATTCTCGTATCTCTCGCCTCCCCCGGAAAGGACACGCCAGATGCCGGACCGGCTCTTGATCGGCACCAGAATACGCGAGCGGCGGGTTCTGAACGGCATGCGGCAATCCGATCTGGCGCAACGGGCCGGGATTTCGCCCTCTTACCTCAATCTGATCGAACACAACCATCGCCGGATCGGGGGCAAGACCCTGCTCAAACTGGCCGAGGCGCTCAAGGTCGAGCCATCGCAACTGACCCAAGGGGCAGAGGCCACGTTGATTTCAGGCCTGCGCGAGGCGGCGGGCAAACCCCGTTCAGATGGGCCGGAACTGGACCGGACCGAGGAATTCGCCGGGCGCTATCCCGGCTGGGCCAGCCTCTTGAGCGATCTGCATCGGCGCACGCAGGCGCTGGAGCGCACCATCGAAACCCTGACCGACCGTTTGGCGCATGATCCCTTTCTCGCGGATTCGCTGCATGAGGTGATTTCCGCCGTGACGGCCATTCGCGCCACCTCGTCGATCCTCGTGGAAACCGAGGCGATCGAACCCGAATGGCAGGCGCGGTTTCACCGCAACATCAACGAGGACAGCGCCCGCCTGACCGAAGGCGCGCAGGCGCTCGTGCGCTATCTCGAAGCCGCGCCAAATACCGAGGCGGAGCTGACATCGCCGCAGGACGAGATGCACGCCTATCTGGCCGCGCGCGGCTATCACCTGCCCGAACTGGAACGCGAAATGGCGGGGCCGCGCGATGTGGCGCGGCTGATCGAGGCGGCGGCGGCCGAGGGCATGTCCGCCCCCGCCCAAAGCCTGACGCGCGAGGCGCTCTTGCGTTACATGGAGGATGCGGCCGCCCTGCCCCTCCGGGCCTTTCTGGCGCGGGTGGGCACGCTTGGATTGCGCCCCGACCGGCTGGCCGAGGCCACGGGAACGGACATGGCGCGGGTGTTCCGCCGTCTGGCCAGCCTGCCCGAGGCCGAGGTGGGGCCGGTCGGGTTGGTGATCTGCGATGCCTCTGGCACGCTCACCTTTCGCAAGCCGATTGCCGGGTTCGCCACACCGCGCATGGCCGGGGCCTGCGCGCTCTGGCCGCTCTATCAGGTGCTGAGCCAGCCGCAGGTGCCCCTGCGCTTGCGGCTGCGACAGGCCGGACGCGGCGCCGAGGTGATCGAGGCCTTTGCGGTCGCCGCCCAAACCGGGCCCACAGGCTTTGACCGCCCGCCGCTGATGCAGGCGCTGATGCTGATGCGGCCGGACCCCGGCGAGGCCGGCGGCCCGGTGCGCCCGATGGGGGTGAGTTGCCGGATATGTCCACTGGCCGATTGCGCCGCTCGACGCGAGCCGTCGATTGTCGCGGAAGGGATGTGACCGCGTGGGCGCACAGAGAATCAATGGCACGGCAAAGACCGCGCGCGCAACGGAGGGGAGGCCGGTTGCATGAGTAAGAGGGTTCTGGTGATCGAGGATGAGCCGAACATCATCGAGGCTGTCAGCTTTATCCTCTCGCGGGATGGCTGGGAGGTAAAGACCCATGCCAATGGACATGATGCGATGGAGGCGGTGCGCGCCCGCGCCCCCGACCTCATCATTCTCGACGTGATGCTGCCCGGCAAGAGCGGCTTTGACATCCTTCAGGAAATCCGCGCCGATGCCGTCTATGGCCACACGCCCGTGCTGATGCTTACGGCGCGCGGCCAGACCAAGGATCGCGAGATGGCAGAGCGCGCCGGGGCCAGCCAATACATGACCAAGCCCTTTTCCAACGCCGATGTGCTGGCCGCGGTGCGGGCGCTGGTCGTGCCATGAGCGCCGAACGCGGCCCGCTGTTTCTGGCGCGGCGCACCTATCGGTTGCGGCGGCTGTCGGATGCGGCGCGGATGCTGCCGATTGCCGGGGCGGTCCTGTTCTCGGTGCCGCTCTTGTGGGAGGCAGGGGGCGTGCGCACCACGCGCGCGATGCTCTATATCTTTGGCCTCTGGATCGCGCTGGCGGGGATTGCCGGCGTGATTTCGGCCCGGCTGCGCCCGACCGAGAGCGAGGACGATCCAAAGGGGCCACAGGAGCGATAGATGACGATCCTCAACGTCCTGATCCTCGTCTGTATTCTCTATGTGGTGTTTCTCTTTGCCGTGGCCTTTGCCGCGGACCGCGCCGCCTTGCGCGGGCGCGGGAGCTGGCTGCGCTCGCCCTTTATCTACACGCTGTCGCTGTCGATCTATTGCACCGCCTGGACATTCTATGGCGCGGTCGGATTCGCCGCCCGTTCGGGGCTGGAATTTGTCACGATCTATCTGGGTCCGACGCTGATCATGATCGGCTGGTGGTGGACCCTGCGCAAAATGGTGCGGGTGGGGCGCAGCCAGCGGATCACCTCGATCGCCGATCTCATTTCCTCGCGCTATGGCAAGTCCAACCTGCTCGCGGTGATCGTGACCGTGTTGGCGGTCATTGGCACGACGCCTTATATCGCGCTGCAACTGCAATCGGTGACCCTGTCCTTTGCGGCCTTTGCCGAAACGGACCCCACAGCCACGACATTGCCGGACATGCAATCCACCGCGCTCTGGGTGGCGGGAGGGCTGGCGCTCTTCACCATTCTCTTTGGCACCCGCAATCTGGATGCGAACGAGCGCCATCATGGTGTGGTCATGGCCATCGCGCTTGAGGCGGTGGTCAAGCTCTTTGCCCTGCTGGCTGTCGGGATTTTCGTGGTCTGGGGCCTGTCGGGCGGGGTTGCGACCACGCTCGACCGCATCGACGCCTCGGCCATTGCGCGGTTCGAGGTGTCGGGCAGTCGCTGGATCGGTCTCACGATGCTGTCGGCGGTGGCATTTCTGTGCCTGCCCCGCATGTTTCAGGTGATGGTGGTCGAGAACGAGGACGAGGACCATTTGCGCACCGCTGCCTGGGCGTTTCCAACCTACCTCATGCTGATGAGCCTCTTTGTCGTGCCCATCGCGGCGGTGGGGCTGGAACTGATGCCAACAGGCGCTAATCCCGATCTCTTCGTGCTGACCCTGCCCTTGATGGACGGGCGCGACGGGCTGGCGATCCTGTCTTTTCTGGGGGGGTTTTCCAGCGCCACTTCAATGGTGATCGTGGCGGCGATCGCGCTCTCGACCATGGTGTCGAACCATGTGGTGATGCCCCTCTGGCTGCATTTTTCAGGCGGGGCGGCGATGGTCTCGGGGGACGTGCGGCATGTGGCCTTGCTGGCGCGGCGGCTGAGTATCGCGGGTGTCGTTCTATTGGGCTATGTCTATTTCCGCCTGTCGGGGGGCGGAACGGCCCTTGCGGCCATCGGGTTGATTGCCTTTGCCGGGGTCGCGCAATTCATGCCCGCGCTGATGGGTGGCCTTTTCTGGCGGGGGGCCACGCGCACCGGGGCGCTGGCGGGTCTCATCGTCGGGGCGGTGGTGTGGATCTACTGCCTGTTTCTGCCCAGTTTCGGCCCCTCGGTGGTGCTGCCGCAGGTGGTCTTTGACGAGGGGCTCTTTGGCCTGCAGTGGCTGCGGCCCCGCGCGCTCTTTGGCACCGAAGGCATGGATCCGGTGGTGCATGCGGTGCTCTGGTCGCTGTTGCTGAACACGTCTGCCTTCATCCTTGGCTCGCTCCTCAGCTTTCCGCAGCCGGTGGAACGCTTGCAGGGGGCGCAATTCGTCAATGTCTTCGATCATTCCGGCACGCCCGGCGGCTGGACCGGCGGCATGGCGCAGAGCGAAGACCTGTTGATCATGGCGCAACGCATCATGGGGGCCACCGAGGCGCAAGCGCTCTTTGCCGAGGCCGCAAGGCGACAGGGGCTGGCGGGGTATCTGCCCGAACCCAGCCCCTCGTTCCTGCAAGAGCTCGAACGCGAGTTGTCGGGCTCTGTCGGGGCCGCGACGGCACATGCCATGATCAGCCAGATCGTCGGGGGCGCGGCGGTCTCGGTCGAGGATCTGATGGCGGTGGCGGATGAAACCGCGCAGATCATGGAATATTCCAGCCAGCTCGAGGCGAAATCGCAGGAACTGGCCCGCACCGCGCGCCAACTCCGGCAGGCCAATGAGAAACTGACCCAGCTTTCGGTGCAAAAGGACGGGTTTCTGAGCCAGATCAGCCATGAACTGCGCACGCCAATGACCTCGATCCGCGCCTTCTCGGAAATCCTGCGCGACACGGGCGATTTGACCGCGGAAGAACAGAGTAAATACGCCTCGGTGATCCATGACGAGGCGGTGCGCCTGACGCGGCTCTTGGATGATCTGCTGGACCTGAGCGTGCTGGAGAATGGTCAGGTGGTCTTGCATGTGCAGCGCGGATCGCTGGCCGACCTTCTGGACCGGGCCGAGCGCGCGGCAGGGGTGCAAGGGGGCGCGCTCAGGGTGGTCCGCGACCGCGTGGCGGAAGCTGTGGACTTGACCACCGATCTGGACCGGCTGGTGCAGGTCTTTATCAACCTCATCGCAAACGCGCGCAAATACTGCGACGGGCAGCCGCCGATTCTGACGATTCGCACGGCGGTGATTGATGGGGAACTGGTGATCGACTTTACCGACAACGGATCGGGCATCGCGCCCGCGCAACAGGCGGTGATATTCGAGAAATTCTCGCGCATAGGCCAGCACAAGGCCGGGGGCGCGGGTCTTGGCCTGGCCATCTGCCGCGAGATCATGGCGCGTTTGGGCGGCGCGGTCAGCTATTTGCCGGGGCAAAAAGGGGCCGCATTCCGCGTGACCCTGCCGCTGAGCGCGCGCATGGCCGCACAATAGGTCAGAGTTTTTCCAGCCGCCTAAAGAAAATCGTAACCAAGCCTGCCTAGGCTCAGCCCGACAGCTTCAGAAAGGGGCGATGGCGCAGGGTATGGGATCGCAGGATCACAGTTCGGTCATTCAGCGGATGGCGCAAGCCGCACGGGACGGGTCCGACAGCCGCCAGATGACCCCGGTCAAGGCGCTGCGCCTGGCCTTGGCGCGCGCGGCGGACACCCTTCTGGGCCTTGGCCTGACGGTGGCCACCGTCGAACAGATACGCGTGCCGCTTGCCGATGTGGGGCACAGCTTGGGCGACGGAGGTCTCCTTGTGTTGTTGGAGGGGGCTGGGGGTGCCCGCGGCGCGCTCTGTCTTGATTCGCAATTCCTTGCCGGGCTGATCGAGGTGCAGACCACGGGCGCCGTGCGCCCCGGCATGGCACGACCACGCGCGGCCACACGCACCGACGCGGCAATGGTCGCCCCCCTGATCGACGCGGTTCTGGCTGATTTCGAGGGCCAGTTGGCGCAGGACCCCGACGCGCCGCCCGCTCGCCACTTTGCCTTTGGCGATATGGTCGAGGATATGCGCGGTCTGCTGCTCTTGCTGGTGGCCCCGGATTTCGAACTGCTGCGCCTCACCGTCGATCTGGGACCGGGGGCCAAGACCGGGCGCCTTGACCTGCTCTTGCCCGTGATCGCACCGCCGGCACGCGCCACCGCCGGTCAAACCGCAAGCGCCACAATCGAGCCCCCTGCTCATCTCGATCAGGTTGTGTCCAAGGCTCCGGTGGTGCTCGACGCGGTCATGGCACGGTTACGCCTGCCCCTGCGTGATATTCTGGCGCTGAAACCCGGCGATCTGCTTCCCCTCCCGCGAGAGTCGCTGAGCGAGACCCAGCTTGTCGGCACGCGCGGGCATTTGGTGGCCACGGCAGAGCTTGGGCAAATGAACGGCGTGCGCGCGCTGCGCCTGATCGCGGGGGCGGCCTCGCCTTTGCCAGACCCGCCGGACCCGGTCGCGGAGCCCGCCCCTGTGGCCGCCCGAAGCGGCTCCGATCTTCTGCCTGTCGAGGCTCGGACCCTCACCGATCATCCGATGTAGCCCAGCGCTACCACGCCGATCTGCTTTCTCTTGACCTGCATCAATAACCCAAACACCGTCGTCTGATAGGGTATCCGAAATGATGGAGGCTTTGGATGATCGAGACGGAACGATATCGATTGGCGCTGATGGCGCGACTTGGCGAATTGGACAAACGTCTGCATGCCATTGAAGCAGAACTCGATTCGACCAAATCCAAGGATTGGGACGATGCCGCGATCGAGCGTGAAGGCGACGAGGTGCTGGAGCATCTGGGCCAGCACGGTCAGGAAGAAGTCGCGCGAATCCGCGCAGCGCTTGACCGCATTCGCAAGGGCACCTTTGGCACCTGCGCCCGTTGCGAAGAGCCGATTGCGGCGGATCGTCTGGATGTCTTGCCAGAAACACCGCTCTGCCGGACCTGTGCCGCGCAAGTTTCCTGAGTCAGTCACGCGACTGTTACGGGGTCTCGATAAAGTCTCGAACTGCGGCACGAAACACGCTAAGGTTGCATTGCCACCAGGGAGGACCACCATGATCAACACGCGCACCGAGCTTGACCGCCTTGAGCATCAGATTGGACAGGCCAATCCCGACATCCGCCACAAGATGGAGCCGCAATTGCGCCGGATGATCGAGCGGTTGCATAACGAAGGCATCGCCGTTCCGGAGGAAACCAAGAGCCTGCACGAGCTGCTCTTGTGCGAGGCTATCGAGGCGCAGTTCGACAACATGCCCGTCTGAAACTGCCAGTTTTTCCGTCCCAAGCTTGCGCAGGAGGAAATTCCCCGTAGAACTTGTACGTAGAAGCGTTTTACGGGTGGGACGGAGTGACGGGGCAGATACGTCAGGAATTGCGGGACGGGGTGGCGGTGCTGCTGCTGGATCGTCCCGTGGCCAATGCGCTGTCCCCTGACTTGCGCGCAGAGCTTGCGGGCGCGTTGGATGGCGCGGCCACGGCAGACGAGGTGCGCGCCGTGGTCCTTGCGGGATCAGGCGCCGGGTTTTCCTCTGGTGTCGATCTCACGGAATATGACGGCCCGCTGGCAGAGCCGTGGATTGACACGCTCTGCACGCGGATCGAGGAATTTGCCAAGCCGGTGGTCACTGCACTGCACGGTGCGACCTTTGGGGCCGGTCTGGCGCTGGCCCTCGCATCGCATGCCCGTGTTGTGCAGGCCGAGGCGCGACTGGCCTGCCCTGAAATCACGCTTGGCATGGTGCCGGGTGGCGGCGTGACGCAACGCTTGCCGCGCCTTCTGGGGGCGCAGGTGGCGCTGGAAATTCTGTTGACGGGGCAGACCCTGCGCGCCTCCGATCCGCGACTGCGCCGTCTCTTTTCCCAGATCACGACGGATGATCCCCTGCCCGCCGCGGTCGATCTGGCCCGCAAGATGGCGGATCAGGGCCAATGGCGCCGCAGCCAGGACGCCACGCGCGGTCTGTCTGATCCGGCGGGCTATCAGCGCGCCATCGCCGCCGTCGCCGAGCGGCTCAAGGGACAGAGCGGCGCGGCGTCCGACATAGTGCGTGCGGTCGAGGCCGCGCAGCTTTTGCCGTTCCCGCAGGGGCTGGCCTTTGAGGCGACGCTGTTTGACGATCGGTTGCGCAGCCCAGAGGCGCGCGCGCAGCGGCACATTTACGCCGCCGAGCGCCGGGCCTCGGGCATGCCCGAACGCGCGCAGTCCCCGACGCGTGACATGACCCGAATCGCGCTTGCCGGGACGCGGCTTGGGGATGTGGCGCTGCTGCTCATGGAGGGCGGCAAGGAGGTGCGCAGCGATGCACCAGACCTGCCCGCCAGCGTGTCGCGCGCGCTCGACGGGCTCGTTACCCAAGGCAAGATCGAAGCCGCCACCAAAAGCGCCTATCTTGCGCGGCTGCAAAGTGGCACGGGCCCCGCTGATCTGGCGCTCTGCACGCGCGGCTCAGAGGCCGCGAATGTAGCGCTCAGCCTGCCGCTCGACGATGGGCGCGGTCTGGCAGGTGCGGCTCTGGGTTTCCGGCTCTACCGGCCTGCGCAGAGCGTGCGGCTGGCAGAAGTCGCCGTATCCGAGGCCGCCGATGCCGGAACGGTCGCCAGCCTCGCGCGGCTCTGCACCGGGCTGGGCGTGACCATGGTGCGCGCGGCGCAGCCTGCGGCGGGGCCGGGGCTGGGGCATGTCCTGATGGGCGCGGTTGCCCTGGCCGGGCTGGAACTGGTGCGCCGGGGCGTGACACCGCAGCGGGTGGACCAGGCGGCGCAGCGGCTCGGGTTTCGGGCGGGGCCGTTTCTCATGATGGATGTCGAAGGTTTGCCGGTGGTGGCAGCACGGCTGCGTGCGGTGGCCGAATGGCTGGGATGCCCGTCCCCCGGCGCGGATGATCCGCTGGCCGAACGGCTGGCCAAGGGGGCGGTCGGGCGCGCGGTCGGCCGCGGGTTTTATGATCACCCGAGTGAGGGGCCACGCCCGTCAAAGAGCATGGCGGGACCGGGACGCGATCCGTCCGAGGTGCTGGGCGCCGTGCTGCCACGGCACGCGCTGCACGCGGCCCTTGTGGGGGCGGCGATGCGGCTCTTGGCCCGCGGCGCGGTGCAGCGCGCCTCGGATCTCGACGTGCTGATGGTGCGCGGCTATGGTTATGAGCGCAAGCAGGGCGGGCCGCTCTTTGCCGCCGATCAGCGCGGGATGCTGGCCATCTTGCAGGATTTCAAGGCGCTTGCCGCGTTGGGCAGCCCGCTCTGGGAGGTGCCGCCAATGCTGCGCGAGATGGTCAAGAATGGCGAGGGATTCTTTGGTCGGCGGGCCGATACCTGAAGCGCTCAGCCGAGCAGGATGCCCACGACGACCATCATCAGCCCGATCACCGACAGAAACAGCGCGCCGGTGTTGAGCGGCACGATCCTTTGCACCGCTGCCCGCAATTCCGCATCCGACAACCCGGCCTTGCGCGCGCGCCAGACCTTGACGATGCACCAGATCAAGGTGGCCAGACCCGCCAGCGACAGGGCGGCCCCAGACCAGATCATATACTCCATTGCCACCTCCCCGGCCGGTTATCGCCCCGGCGCTAGAGCAATTTTTCCACCATTGCAAGCCGCGCCGCAGATGTCCCTTGCACCCTATCCGGCGGGGCGCTAGTCAGAAACCCCAACCGACCGGAGATCAGGCCATGGACGATATGAATTCCGACAGCAACTACCGCGTTACCGCCGATGAGTTGCGCCAGTTCATCGAACGGTTCGAGCGGCTCGAGGCCGAGAAGAAGGACATTGCCGACCAGCAAAAGGAAGTGATGGCCGAGGCCAAGGGGCGCGGCTATGACACCAAGGTCATGCGCAAGGTGATCGCGCTGCGCAAGCGCGACAAGGATGACATCGCCGAAGAAGAGGCGGTTCTCGAAATGTACAAGGAAGCCCTGGGCATGATGTAACCGCGCCCTCGCGCACGGATTTCAGCAAGGCGCGCCAGTCTGGCGCGCCTTTTTCTTTGTGCCATGGCCCGGCAGCGGACATGGGGCAACCTTTCGGTGCGGGTATCACCCAAGACCCGCAGCATCATCGACTTGCCCCGCCGTCACAGGCAATTTGCACCTCAATGCAACACTGACATGTGGTGAACGCCGTGACCAAGATCGACCAGATCGAAACGATGATCCTCGATATTCCGACCATCCGGGGCCATGTCCTGTCGATGGCGACGATGCGGGTCCAGACCGCCGTTCTGGTGCGCATACGGTTCTCGGACGGGTCCGAGGGGATTGGCGAGGGCACCACCATCGGCGGGCTGACCTATGGCCCCGAGAGCCCCGAGAGCATCCAATCCGCGATCGACACCTATATCGCCCCTGCCCTTCTGGGGCGCGCGGCGGATGATGTGAACGGCGCGCTGCAGCTCATCGACCATCTGGTCAAGGGCAACCGCATTGCCAAGGCCGCGGTGGAAATCGCGCTTTGGGATGGGTTGGCGCGGCGTCTGGGCGTGTCGGTGGCACAGCTTTTCGGCGGCGGCGTGCATGCGCGGCTGCCGGTGGCCTGGACGCTCGCCTCTGGCAATTCCGATACGGATATTGCCGAGGCGCAAGAGATGATCGCGACCCGCCGCCACAATATCTTCAAGCTCAAGATCGGCAAACGCTCGGTGGCCGAGGATGTGGCTCATGTTGCGCGGATCAAGTCCGCGCTGGGCGATGCCGCCAGCATCCGCGTCGATGTCAATCAGGCCTGGTCGCTTCAGGATGCGCGGTGGGGGCTCAGGGGCCTTCAGGATGTGGGCTGCGAGTTGGTCGAACAGCCGGTGCGCGCGCGCTATCTCAATGCGCTGCGGGAATTGACGCGGGACCACGAGATCGCCGTGATGGCCGATGAGGCGCTGAACGGCCCAGAGGATGCCGTGAGCATCGTGGCCAAGAATGCCGCAGACGTGTTCGCCGTCAAGGTCGCGCAATCGGGCGGGATCAAGCGCGCGTCCGAAGTGGTGGCGATCGGGCAGGCGGCGGGTCTGGGTCTCTATGCCGGCACGATGCTGGAAACCGGGCTTGGAACCGCCGCTGCTCTGCAACTCTTTGCCGGGGTTGAGGAATTGCGTTGGGGCTCCGAGCTCTTTGGCCCTCTCCTCTTGACCGAGGACATTCTGGCCACCCCGATCCGCTATGCCGATTTCACCGTCGAGGTGCCGCAGGGCGCGGGCATTGGCGTGGCGCTCGACCACGACAAGGTCGAGTTTTTCCGCCGCGACCGTACGCGGAGCCTGAAAACCGTGGCCGGTGAGTAACCGGCCCAAGACCCAAGACTTTTCCGGAGGAGGAAAGACGATGTTTACCCAATCCAATCTCGACGAACTGGAAGGCCGTCTCGACGGTATCGTGCAAGAAGATGCCGAGGCGGGGATTTTCCGTGCGCGGCGTGACATGTTCACCGATGAGGAACTGTTCGAGCTTGAGATCAAGCACATCTTCGAGGGTAACTGGATCTACATGGCGCATGAAAGCCAGATCCCCAATCCCGGCGATTACTTTACCCTGACCATGGGGCGCACGCCGGTGGTGATCACCCGCGACAAGGACGGCAATCTGAACGCATTGGTCAATGCCTGCTCGCATCGCGGCGCACAGCTCTGCCGCTTCAAGCGCCGCAATCAAAAGACCTTTACCTGCCCCTTCCACGGCTGGACCTTTTCCAACACCGGCAAGCTTCTCAAGGTCAAGGATCCCAATGGCGCAGGCTACCCCGAGCAGTTCAACAAGGATGGCAGCCACGATCTGACCAAGGTGGCGCGGTTCGAGAATTACCGCGGCTTTCTCTTTGGCTCGCTGAATGCCGACGTCGCCCCTCTCGAAGAGTATCTGGGCGAGGCGCGCAAGATGATCGACATGATCGTCGATCAATCCGACGAGGGGCTCGAGGTGCTGCGCGGCTCGTCCACCTATACCTTTGACGGCAACTGGAAATTGCAGGCCGAGAATGGCGCTGATGGCTATCACGTCTCGGCGGTGCATTGGAACTATGTCGCCACCACATCGCACCGCACGGCGGATGGCAAGGAAGACAAGATCAAGGCGACCGATGCCAGCAAATGGGCCAAGCAGAAGGGCGGGTTCCATTCCTATGTGAATGGTCACCTGCTGCTCTGGACCGCGTGGTCGGACCCGACCAACCGCCCCAACTATCCGCGCCTTGCGGAATGGACCGAGAAATACGGAGCGACCAAGGCCGAATGGATGGTGGGTGTGCTGCGCAATCTCTGCCTCTATCCCAACGTGTTCCTGATGGATCAGTTCAGCAGCCAGATCCGGGTGTTCCGCCCCGTGAGCGTGGATAAGACCGAGGTCACGATCTATTGCATCGCGCCCAAGGGCGAAGCCCAAGAGGCCCGCTCGCGCCGCATTCGTCAGTACGAGGATTTCTTCAACGCCTCCGGCATGGCCACGCCTGACGATACCGAGGAATTCCGCGCCACGCAGCGCGGCTATGCCGGGGCCGCCCATGCCAAGTGGAATGACATCTGCCGGGGCGCGACCCAGTGGATCCACGGCCCGGACGAGGATGCCAAGGCGCTTGGCGTGAACCCGATCCTGTCGGGGGCCCGCACCGAGGACGAGGGTCTCTTTGTGATCCAGCACAAGCAGTGGTCCGAGCGGATGGCGCAGGCCATCGCCAAGGAACGCGCCACCGCATCCGACGCCCAGGTCGCGGCTGAGTGAGGAGGAGAGACCATGACAACCGCAACACTTGACCGCCAGAGCACCGAGGCCACCATGACCTACGAGGAAATCCAAGCCTTTCTCTATGCCGAGGCCCGCGCGCTCGATGATCGGGACTGGGACAATTGGCTGACCTTCTATCACCCGGATTGCCCGTTCTGGATGCCGGCGTGGGATGACGAGGATCAACTGACCGAGGATCCGCAAAACGAGATGTCCCTGATCTATTATCCCGACCGCTCGGGCATCGAGGATCGCGTGTTCCGCATCCAGACGGATCGCTCTTCGGCCACGTCCCTGCCAGAACCGCGCACCAATCATTACCTTGCCAATATCGAAGTGCTGAGCCGCGAGGCAGGCAAGATCACGCTGCGCTTCAACTGGCACACGCTGACCTATCGCTATGGCAAGACCGACCAGCACTGGGGCACCTCGTTCTACACGCTTGATGTGACGGGGAAAAAGCCGCTGATCACCGACAAGAAGGTCGTGCTCAAGAATGACCAGATCCACCATGTGATCGACGTCTATCACATCTGAGACCAGGACCGGCGCGTGCCCGAGGGCGCGCGCCAGCAGAGGGGAGGAGCCCGCCATGACCAGCTACAACATCGCCCTGAATTTCGAGGATGGCGTGACCCGTGTCATCCAGTGCGAGGATGACGAGAAAGTCACCGAAGCCGCCTTTCGGCAAAAGATCAACATTCCGATGGATTGCCGCGACGGGGTGTGTGGCACCTGCAAATGCTTTGCCGAAAAGGGCAAGTATGAGCTGGAATTCTACCTCGACGAGGCGATGACCGAGGACGAAGCGGCAGAGGGCTACGTGCTGACCTGCCAGATGATGCCGCAGAGCGATTGCGTGGTCCGCGTGCCGGCCTCCTCTGCCGTGTGCAAGACCGCACCCGAGGCGATCAGCGCCGAAGTTTTGGGCGTGGACCGCCTGTCCGAGACCTCCTTTGGTCTGCGGGTCAAGCTGGCCAAGCCGATGGGGTTCCTGCCCGGTCAATATGTGAATGTGAGCGTGCCCGGAACAGAGGCGCACCGCTCGTATTCCTTCTCCTCTGCCCCCGGCGCGGAGGAGGCCACATTCCTCATCCGCAACATTCCGGGCGGGGTCATGAGCCGCTATCTGGGCGAGCGGGCCACCCCCGGCGATGCCGTCACGCTGACGGGGCCGATGGGTGCCTTCTACCTGCGGCCCATCACGCGGCCGCAACTGTGGCTGGCGGGCGGCACGGGTCTTGCCCCGTTCCTCTCGATGCTGGAGCAGGTGGCCGTGCAGGGCTCGGATCAGCCGATCACGCTCTACTATGCCGTGACCCGCGCCGCCGATCTGGTAGAGCTGGACCGGGTGACGGCACTGGCCGAGGCGATTGGTAATGTGACTGTCATCACCGTTCTGGCCGATCAGAACGAGGCGCATGATCGCAAGGGCTTTGTCACCGATCATGTGACGGCCGAGGATCTCAACGACGGCGATTGCGATGTCTACCTTTGCGGCCCGCCCCCGATGGTGGACGCGGTGCGCGCGCATTTCGCGCAACTGGGCGTAACCCCCGCCGCGTTCCATTTCGAGAAGTTCAACCCGACCGAGACAGAGGCAGCGGCCGCATGACACCGCGTTTCACAGGCAAGGTGATGGTCGTGACCGGCGCCGCCCAGGGGATCGGGCGCCGGGTGGCCGAACGCGCCGCCGCCGAGGGGGCAAAGGTGCTGGTCGTGGACCGCTCCGAGCAGCGCGAGGCGGTGGTCGCGGCGATCCGTGACGCAGGCGGCGAGGCCCAGGCGCTCAACGTCGATCTGGAAACATGGGACGGCTGCGACGCGGCCATCGCAACGGCGGTCAAGACCTGGGGTCGGATCGACATTCTGATCAACAACGTGGGCGGCACGATCTGGGCCAAACCCTATGAGCATTACGCGCCCCATGAGATTGACGCCGAGGTGCGCCGCTCTCTCTTTCCGACGCTCTATTGTTGCCGGGCCGCGATCGAGCGGATGTTGCCGCAAGGCGCGGGCGTGATCGTCAATGTCTCGTCCATTGCCACGCGCGGCCTCAACCGCGTGCCCTATGCGGCGGCCAAGGGCGGGGTGAATGCGATCACGGCGAGCCTCGCCTGGGAAGTGGCCGAACGCGGTATCCGCGTCGTGGCCACCGCACCGGGGGGCACGGAGGCGCCGCCGCGCGTGGTGCCGCGCAACCCCAATGCGGCGGAGGAACAGCGCGCCGACTGGTATCAGACCATCGTCGATCAGACGATCCAGTCCAGCCTGATGAAACGCTACGGAACACTCGACGAACAGGCAGGGCCCATCCTGTTCCTGGCGTCGGATGAGGCCTCTTACATCACCGGCGTTACCGTGCCGGTGGGCGGGGGCGATCTTGGATAGACCCTGAGGAGGGGTCTGAACACCAACTGGAGGAACTACCCTATGAAACGCGCATTTCTGGCGGCCCTCGGGCTCGCCACTGGCCTCGCTGTGCCTGCAACAGCCCAAGACATCAAGGTCGGGCTTCTCTTGCCCTTCTCCGGCGTCTATGCCGCCCTCGGCAATGACATCGAGGCCGGGTTTACCACCGCGCTTGAACAATTCGGCGGCGAAACCCCGGCCACATTCGAGATTGTCCGCGAGGACACCGAGGTCAAGCCGCCCGTGGCCCTGGCCAAGGCCAAGAAGCTGATCTTGCAGGACAAGGTCGATGTGATCTCGGGCATCGTCAGCTCTGGCGTGCTGGGTGCTGTGCGCGACATGGTGCATGGCGCAGGCGTGCCGCTGATCGTGGCCAATGCCGGCAATGACGAGGCGACGGGCGAGGCCTGTTCGCCCTATATCACGCGCATGTCCTTTTCCAACGGGCAGGTCAACCGCCCGATGGGGCAATGGATGTATGATCAGGGCATCCGCAAGGTCTATACGCTGGCCCCCGATTATGCCGCCGGACGGCAGATGATTGACGGCTTTGTCCAGACCTTCACCGCCGCGGGCGGCGAGAT
This sequence comes from Roseovarius sp., assembly GCF_027019125.1. Classification (GTDB taxonomy): domain Bacteria; phylum Pseudomonadota; class Alphaproteobacteria; order Rhodobacterales; family Rhodobacteraceae; genus Roseovarius. The sequence continues at coordinate 43,071 of NZ_JALUXE010000033.1, forward strand.
TGTCGGGCAGGATTTCACCCCCTTCCAGAAGACACAGGATTTCGGCCCCTACCTGGCACAGGCCAAGTCGAGCGGCGCCGAGGCGGTGTTCGTGTTCTACGCGGGTGGCGAGGCGATTTCCTTTGTCAAACAATATGACAGCTTTGGCCTCAAGGCCGAGTTGCCGCTCTATGGTTCGGGCTTTCTCACCTCATCGCTCTATGTCAACGCCGAAGGTCCGGCGGCAGAGGGCGTGATCACCGCGCTGCATTACGTGCCCACGCTCGACAATCCCGCGAACGTGCAATTCGTCGAGGCGTTCAAGGCCAAGACGGGCCGCGTGCCGTCGGAATTCGCGGTGCATGGCTATGACGCCGGTCGCGCGCTGATCGAGGCGGTCAAGGCCGGGGCCACGGACCGCGAGAGCCTTGCCAATGCCCTGCGGCAGGTCAGGTTCGACGGACCGCGCGGCGCGCTCTCGATTGATCCTGCAACCAACAACATCGTGCAGCCGATCTATGTCTACGAGACCGTCGCAGGCGACGACGGCCTCACGCAAAAGGTGCTGGCCGCCCTGCCCGCCGAGGCCGATCCGGTCAATGGCTGCGAGATGGCCACACCCGTCAGCAACTAAAAGCCAAGGCCCGGCCATATCCTTGGCCGGGCCCATTCGGGAGGAGGTTCCGCAATGTCACTTGATCTGGGTTTCTGGACGCTTCAGGCGCTCAACGCGCTCCAGCTTTCGATGCTTCTGTTTCTGCTTTCCATCGGCCTGACCGTAATCTTTGGCCTGATGCATTTCGTCAACCTGGCCCATGGCGCGCTCTATGCTCTGGGGGCCTATTTCGCGGCCTCTGCGGCGGCGGTCGGCGGTTATTGGGCAGGGTTCTTTCTGGCCCCGGTGGCGGTCGCGGGGGTGGGCGTGCTGCTCTATTCCGGCCTCATTCAGCGGATGCGCAAATCGGGGCCAATGGCGCAGGTTCTTGTGACATTCGGGCTCATCTTTGCCCTGCTCGACATCACCCGGATCGTCTGGGGCGATCTGGCCCTCGGGCTGGAAGTGCCGAGTTTCCTTGCCGGGCGCGTGGCGCTCTTGGGCGTCGAATACCCCGCTTACCGGCTCTTCATCATTGCACTGGGCCTTGCCATCTTTGCCGCTCTGGCCTTTGTGCTGAGCCGGACACAGATCGGCGCCATGATCCGTGCGGGCGTGGACAATGACGCCATGGCGGCCTGCCTTGGCATCAATGTCGAACGCCTCTTCTTCATCGTATTCTGCGTGGGCTGCGCGCTCGCGGGGCTGGCGGGCGCCGTGGCGGCCCCCTTGCTGAGCGTCACGCCCGACATGGGCCTGCAAATCCTCATTCCAACCCTGATCGTGATCGTGATCGGGGGTCTCGGCTCGCTCAAGGGGGCGATTGCAGGCTCGCTCATCTTTGGCTTCGTACAGACCTTTGGCGCGGTGCTGGCACCGCAACTGGCCTCGGTTCTGATCTACGCGCTTCTGGCGGCGGTGCTGGTGATCCGGCCCGTGGGCCTCTTTCCGGCGAAAGGATAAGGCGATGTTTCGACATACACCGCTCAGATATGCCGCGCTCGTGCTCCTGGCCTCTGCGGCCCTCTTTCAGGCCCTGACCGCGGACTATTTCGGACTCGAAATCCTCACCGAGATTGTCATCCTCGCGATGCTGGTGATCGCGCTCGACATGGTCGCTGGCTTTGGCGGCATGGTCTCGCTCTGCCACGGCGCGCTGTTGGGCGTCGGGGCCTACGGTTATGCGATCCTGTCCACCAAGGTGGGGCTGACGCCGCTCATGGCGATGGGTGGGGCCGTGGCCGTGACCGGGGCCATCGCCTGGGTCATCGGGGCCATCTGCGCGCGCAGCCATGGCATCTATTTCATCATGGCAACGCTGGCCTTTGGGCAGATGGGCTATTCCTATGTGTTCGAGGCGCCGCTCTTTGGTGGCGATGACGGGCTGAGCGGGATTGCGCGACTGGACCTTTCATTCATTGGCCTGGATCTCAACGACGGGCGCAGCTTTGCACTCTTCTGCCTTGGCGTGTTGGCGGCAATCTATGGCGCGGCGGTGCTGATCCTGCGCTCGGGATTGGGTCGGTCCCTCTCGGGGGTCATGCACAACGAACAGCGGATGCGCGCGCTTGGCCTCACGGTCTGGCGGGTCAAGGCGGATGTCTTTGGCCTCTCTGGTCTGATCTCGGGTCTGGCCGGCGCGATGGCGGCGCAGCATGTGATGTTCGTCTCGCCGGGGCTTCTGTCCTGGACGGTGTCGGGCGAAGCGCTGGTGGTGGTGATCCTGGGCGGGCTTGGCACGCTGGTCGGCCCGTTGCTGGGGGCGGCGGTCTTTGTGCTGCTCAAGCATGAGGTGGGCGCGCTCACGAGCTATTGGCACCTTGTGGTCGGGATGATCCTGATTGCGGTGGTGATGAGCCGTGCCAATGGCATCTTTGGCTGGATCGAGGCGCGGTTTGGCGCGCGGATTGAACGGCGCGCGGCGGATGCCGTGCGCGACATCGACCCGAGGGAGGTCAAGACCGATGCTTGAGACACGCAAACTCGACAAGAGCTTTGGCGCGGTGCATGTCACGCGCGGGGTCTCGTTCAAACTGGAGCGCGGCGAACGGCGGGTGATCCTTGGCCCGAATGGCGCGGGCAAGACGACGCTCTTCAACCTGCTGGTGGGCGAATTGACCCCTGACAGCGGCTCGGTGCATCTGGCAGGCGAGGATGTGACCACCCTGCCCGTCGCCCGGCGCGCGCGCCAGGGTCTGTCGCGCAGCTATCAGAAGAACACGCTCTTTGACGGGTTGACCGTCGAGGAAAATCTGGGGCTCGCGGCGGCGATCCACACCGGCAACGCAACGCGGCTCTATACCGACAGCCTCGCCCGTCCCGAGGTGCGCGAGATCGTGGCCGAGGTCGCCGAACAGGTCAATCTCATGCCTTACCTGCATGCGCGCGTGTCCGAGATCAGCTATGGCGTGCGGCGGCAATTGGAGGTGGGCGTGGCCCTTGCCACACGGCCCCTCGTTCTCTTGATGGACGAACCGACCAGCGGTGTCGGCCCCGAGATGGCCAAGGGCTTTCACGATCTGCTGAACAACCTGCCGCGTGATCTGACGCTGTTGATCATCGAGCATGACATGGATCTGGCCTTTGACGTGGCCGACACGATCACCGTGTTGAACTATGGCGAAGTGGTCTTTGACGGGCTGCCCGAGGCCGCGCGCGGCTCCAAGCTGCTCAAGGACATCTATCTGGGGAGTTGGGAAGATGCTTGAACTGAATGCCGTCAATTCCGGCTATGGCGAAACCCAAGTGCTCTATGGCATGGGGCTGCGCGCCGAGGCGGGCCGGGTTCTGGCCATTCTGGGGCGCAATGGCGCGGGCAAATCGACCACGCTCAAGACGGTGATGGGCCTCTTGCCGCTGCGCGACGGGCAGATCACCTTTGAAGGACAGGCCATGCCCAAGCGCCCCTATGACATCGCCAAGGCTGGCATCGCCTATGTGCCTGAAACGCGGGATATCTTTCCCTCTCTGACGGTGCGCGAGAACCTTGAAATCGCGTCCAAGCGGTTTGACGGGGCCTGGACGATGGACCGGGTGCTGGACCTTTTCCCGCGTCTGGGCGAGCGGCTGGAGAATGGCGGCACGCAACTGTCGGGGGGCGAGCAGCAGATGCTGGCCATTGCCCGCGCGCTTCTGATGAATCCGCGCCTGCTGATCCTCGACGAGCCCACCGAGGGGCTGGCCCCGATCATCGTCAAGCTGATCCATGACAAGCTGATGGAGCTCAAGCGCGAGGGGTTGTCGATGGTTCTGGTCGAGCAGAATTTCGGCTTTGCCACCTCGCTTGCCGATGATGTGGTCGTGGTCAGCAAGGGCCAGGTGGTCTGGACCGGCAGCGCCGAGGCCATCCGCGCGGATACCGAGGCACAGCACCGCTGGCTTGGCGTGTGACGCAACACGCGCCCGCCCGGTCAATGGGCGGGCGCAAAAGATCTAGCGGCCTCAGCCGCGCCCGCGATAGGGCGGCACGCCCTGATCGGGGATCCAGACACCGTCGGGCATCGCCCCGGTCTGCCAGAACACATCGATCGGGATGCCGCCGCGCGGATACCAGTAGCCGCCAATCCGCAGCCACTCCGGTTCGAGAAATTCCACCAGCCGCCGGGCAATCGAAATCGTGCAATCCTCGTGGAACGCCCCGTGATTGCGGAAGCTGGTGAGATAGAGCTTGAGCGATTTGCTCTCGACCAGCCATTTGCCCGGCACATAGTCAATCACCAGATGCGCGAAATCCGGCTGTCCGGTCATCGGGCAGAGCGATGTAAATTCGGGCGCGGTAAAGCGCACGTTATACTGCACATCGGCCTGCGGATTGGAAACCCGCTCCAGCACCGCCTCTTCGGGGCGTTGCGGGACCACGGTGGCGCCGCCCAACTGCTTGAGGTCTTTGTAGATATTCTCGCTCATCTTTCTCTCCTTCACACCCCGCGCTTGTTGCCCCAGAGCATCACATGCAATTGCGGCAAGACCCTTGCCTCGAACCATCCGTCGGCTGTCACCCGCTCCACCAGCCAGCGCATCCGGTCGTCGATGCCGTCCTGATCCACGGTGGCCGTGTCATCCTCGGGTGGGGGCGGCGTGTGATTGCCCGGTTGCAGATACAGCGGCAGGTCAGGATAGCGCCCCGCCACGTCCCGCGCCCATTGGTAATCCACGTCGTCAAACACCACGATCTTGAGAACGTGCGCCGCCCCCTTGGCCGCAGCGACACACGCGTCGAACAGCGCCCAATCCACCTCCATCCCGGACGACGGCGGCTTGGGGCTGAGCACCAGCATATCGAGCGCGGCAAACCAGTCCCGCGCGACAGAGCCTTGGGTTTCCATCGCAAACCGATAGCCCTGCGCATGGCCTTGGTCGATCAACGCGCCCAAGGGCTGAATCGCCGGATTGCCGCCCGAGAGTGTCACCATGATCGGCCGACCGCCCGAGAGGCGCGTCACCTCGGCCATCACCGCTTCGGCGCTCATCGGTGCCCATGTCTCGCGATAGGCCGAGTCGACCGCGTGCAGGCTGTCGCACCAGCTACAGCGATAATCGCACCCCCCGGTGCGCACGAACACCGTCGGCTGTCCGATCAGCGCGCCCTCGCCCTGAATGGTCGGGCCAAAGATTTCGGATACGCGGATCGCCTCGCTCACGGGCGATACTCCGCCCAGGTTTTCGGCGTTTCGCTGACCTTGACCGCCGTCACCTCGGGCCAACGCGCCCGACACCAGTCAAAGAGATGCTTGGCCATCCGCTCGGCGGTCACGCAATCATCCCCCAGCACATCATTCAGATGCCGGTGATCCAGCGTGTCGTCGATATACCGCTTCAGATCGCCCAGATCGAGGTAATCGCGCACGAACCCATGTGCGTTCAATTCGGCGGCGGTCAGCTCCACCACCACGATGTAATTATGCCCATGCAGCCGCGCGCATTGATGCGTCGCAGGCAGGCCAAAAAGCTGATGTGAGGCGGAAAAGTGGAATTCCTTGGTGATCCGATACATCACGCCCCCCGTCCGGCCACAGCCGCCAGCCAGAAATCCGGGTCCTCATACTCGGTGGGGTCAATCACCCCCGCGAGATGAAACGCCTCGCGCCGCTCGACACAGGTGCCACAGCGCCCGCAGTGACGCACCCCGCCCTTGTAGCAGGACCATGTCTCGGCAAAGGGCGTGCCATGCTTGGCACCATCAGCGACGATGTCACCCTTGGAGCCGTTGAGGTAGGGCGTGTAGAGCGTGACCTCGGCATAACCCTCAAGCGCCGCATCCTGCATCGCCTGAAACGCGGAGATAAAGCCGGGACGGCAATCGGGGTAGATGAAATGATCCCCGCCATGCACCGCCGTGGCCACGGCGTCGGCCTTTTCCGCCGCCGCCATGCCAAAGGCAATGGCCAGCATGATCGCATTGCGATTGGGCACGATGGTGATTTTCATGGTCTCTTCGGCGTAATGCCCATCCGGCACCGCCACATCATCGGTCAGCGCCGACCCCGACAGCGCCGCGCCAATCTGGCGAATATCCACCACCTTATGCGGCACGCCCAAGCGGCGCGCACAAGCGGCGGCATATTCCACCTCTTTCACATGGCGTTGCCCGTAATCAAAGCTCAGAAGCCCCGCCAATTCATGCTCAGCGGCCACCTTATGGGCGAGCGATACGGAATCGAGCCCGCCCGAGCAGATAACAATCGTCCTCATCTTTCATCCTTGTTTTTTAAAGCGGGTAGGCTGCGACCGCTCGACCCCGCGCATCTAGCGCCTTTGACAGTCTAAAACAAGGTCGGTCTACTCTGCCAAGCGCGCCCGCAATTCGGTCTTGAGCACCTTGCCGTAATTGTTCTTGGGCAACTCGGCGACCGCGATATAGCGCTTGGGCCGCTTGAACCGCGCAATCTGGCGCAGGCAATGCGCGTCAAGTGCTGCCTCATCCAGCGCCCCGTCACAGACCACAAAGGCCACCACGACCTCGCCCCATTCGGCATCGGCCATGCCCACCACCGCCACCTCGATCACGTCAGGATGGGTCAAGAGCACCTCTTCCACCTCGCGCGGATAGATGTTGCTGCCGCCCGAGATGATCATATCCTTGGAGCGGTCCTGCAGGGTCACATAGCCGTCACCGTCCATCCGGCCCAGATCGCCGGTCCAGAGCCAGCCACCCTTGAGCGCCTTTTCACTCGCCGCCGTGTTCTGCCAGTAGCCCGGCATCACCGCATCGCCGCGCACGAGGATTTCGCCCACCTGCCCGCGCGGCACCTCGGCCCCTGTTTCATCCGCAATCCGCACCTCGATCACCGATTGCGCGCGACCCACCGAGGCCAGCCGCGCGCGCCACCGCGGATGGCTGCGGTCCGCCACATCGGCGCGCGACAGCGCGGTGATCGCCATGGGGCATTCGCCCTGCCCGTAGATTTGCAGGAAAACCGGCCCGAACACCTCGACCGCCTCGAGAATATCCGCCAGATACATCGGCCCCCCGGCATAGACCACGCTGCGCAGGCCCGCGCCAGTCTCGCCGCGCGCCCGCGCCCAGGCGGTCAGCCGTTTCACCATCGTGGGCGCCGCGAACATGTGCACCCGGCCATGATGCCGCGCGAGACCAAGGATTTCGCCCTCAGCGAACCCGCCCGACGCCGGGCATACATGCCGCGCCCCGCGCAGCACATGCACCATGGCATAGAGCCCCGCGCCATGGCTCATCGGCGCGGCGTAGAGCGTGGCATCCTCGGCGCTCACCTCGTCCACATCGGCCAGATAGGCGAGCGACATCGCCACCAGCATCCGATGCGTGATCCGCACCCCCTTGGGCCGCCCGGTGGTGCCCGATGTGTAGAAGAGCCACGCCAAATCCACCGGCGCGCGCGCGGCGACCTCAACCACGGGCGCGCCGCGTTGCACCGCCTGCGCCGTAACCCCCTCCTCGGCCAGGGCCTCCTGCCGCACCGCATCCGCCAGAACCACCCGCGCGCCTGCGTCGGTGATGATCCAGGCCGCCTCTGCCCCGTGCAGCTTGGCATTGATCGGCACGGCGGCGGCCCCGGCATACCAGATACCGTAGAGCGCCAAGAGATAGTCGGGCGCATTTCCCATGAAGATCGCCACGCGGTCGCCGGGGGTGACGCCCTGGGCCACCAAGCCGCCTGCCACCTCGCGCGCGGCACGGTCAAACCCGGCATAATCCGCAACCGGGCCGCAGCCCTCGTAGAGCGCTCCGCGCTCGGGCCATGCCTGCGCCGCGCGTTCCAGCCAAATCCCGATATTCATCCCCCGGTTCCTCCCGAACCACACCAAAGCACCGACGCCGCCCCGGCACAATTCCGTAGAAACACGCAAGGCCCTTGGCGCGCTGCACTGCACGCGGCATAAACGCTGCAAGGAGAGCGCCATGGAGATCAAGGAACTCGCGTTTGACCACGCCCCGGTGGGCCTTGCCCTGCTGGAACATCGCATCATCCGGCAGTGCAATCAGAAATTCGCCGCGATCTTTGGCGATACCCCCGCCGATTATGCCAACATTCCGCTCGCCCGCTATTACCCCTCCATCGAGGATTATCGCCGCATCGGGGCGGATGCGCTTGCCATCATGCGCAAGACCGGGCGCTATGCCGACGAGCGGGTGATGAAGCGGCGCAATGGCACGCTCTTCTGGTGCCGTGTGCGCGGACAGTCGCTTACGCCAGAGGCGCCGTTTCAGCGCGGCATCTGGTCTTTCTCCGATCTCTCGGACGAACGCCCGCTTGTCGAACTGACCCAACGCGAACGCGAGGTGGCGATTCTCACCTGTCGCGGGCTGACGTCCAAGGAAATCGGCCTTGATCTCGGCCTCAGTTACCGCACGGTCGAGGTGTATCGCGCGCGGCTGCTTGAGAAATTTCAGGCCCGCAAACTCGCGGAACTCGTGGCCAAACTTTCGGGCATGCCGCTCTGATTGTGCGCGCCTCTCGTAAAATTGCCCTCCTGCCCCCAGATTAAGGGGCAATGGCCGCTTTTCTCAGCCTGCACCTTGCCCTATAAGCGGCCAAAACAAATGCCATGAGCCCGCCACGCGGGACATCATCGCGCTGTGGTCGAGGAAGATATGTCGAACAAATCCCATGAATCGGACGTGGCCTTTATCAAGGCTCTGGCGGAACTCCTGAACGAAAACGACCTGACCGAATTGTCGGTCAAGCGGGAATACGGCGAGGACGACACGCTGCAGGTGCGCGTCAGCCGCCGGGGTGAAACCGTGACCACCCATTACGCACCGGCCCCCGCGCCCGCCTATGCCCCGGCCCCTGCGGCTGCCGCGCCGGCCCCGGCGGCCATTGCCGCGCCGTCCGAGGACCCGGCAAGCCACCCCGGCGCCGTGACCTCGCCGATGGTCGGCACCGTCTATATGCAGGCAGAACCGGGCGCGCCCACCTTTGTCAGCGTGGGCACGCAGGTGTCCGAGGGCGATACCCTTTTGATCATCGAGGCGATGAAGACCATGAACCATATTCCCGCCCCGCGCGGCGGCACCGTCAAACGCATCCTGATCGAGGATGGCGCGGCGGTCGAATATGGCGCACCTCTGATGATCATCGAATAAGGCCCGAGCGATGTTCGAGAAAATCCTGATCGCCAACCGGGGTGAGATTGCCCTCCGCGTGATCCGCGCCGCCCGTGAGATGGGGATCAGAACCGTCGCGGTGCATTCCACCGCCGACGCGGACGCCATGCATGTGCGCATGGCCGACGAATCCGTCTGCATCGGTCCGCCGTCCTCGTCTGAAAGCTATCTGTCGATCCCTTCGATCATCGCCGCCTGCGAGGTCACGGGCGCGCAGGCGATCCATCCGGGCTATGGCTTTCTCAGCGAGAACGCCAATTTCGTCCAGATCGTCGAGGATCACGGTCTGACCTTCATCGGCCCATCCGCCGAACATATCCGCATCATGGGCGACAAGATCACCGCCAAGGACACGATGAAGGCGCTTGGCGTGCCCTGCGTGCCCGGATCGGATGGCGGGGTTGCCACGCTCAAGGAGGCGCAGGCGCTCTGCGCTGAGATCGGCTTTCCGGTGATCGTCAAGGCCACCGCCGGGGGGGGCGGACGCGGCATGAAGGTGGCGCAGAGCGCCGCCGAGCTGGAAAAGGCCTTTCTCACCGCCCGCTCCGAGGCCAAGGCCGCCTTTGGCAATGACGAGGTCTATATCGAGAAATACCTCACCACGCCGCGCCATATCGAAATTCAGGTGTTCGGCGATGGCAAGGGCCGCGCCGTCCACTTGGGTGAGCGCGACTGCTCGCTGCAACGCCGCCACCAAAAGGTGCTGGAAGAGGCCCCCGGCCCCTGCATCACCGCCGAAGAACGCGCGCGCATCGGCAAGATCTGCGCCGATGCCTGCGCGAACATCCAGTATCGCGGCGCAGGCACCATCGAGTTTCTCTATGAGAAGGGTGAATTCTTTTTCATCGAGATGAACACGCGCCTGCAGGTCGAACATCCCGTGACCGAGGCGATCTTTGGCGTGGACCTCGTGCAGGAACAGATCCGCGTCGCCGAAGGCCTGCCGATGTCCTTTACCCAGGACGACCTCATCATCAACGGCCACGCCATCGAGGTGCGCATCAACGCCGAGAAACTGCCGGATTTCGCGCCGCGCCCCGGCCGGATCACCCAGTTTCACGCCCCCGGCGGTCTGGGCGTGCGAATGGATTCGGCCCTCTATGACGGCTACAAGATCCCGCCCTATTACGACAGCCTCATTGCCAAGCTGATCGTGCATGGCAAGGACCGCCACAGCGCCCTGCGCCGGCTGGCCCGCGCACTGGGCGAGTTGATCGTGGATGGCGTCGACACCACCGTGCCCCTCTTTCACGCGCTTCTGCAAGAGGATGACATCCAGTCCGGGAATTACAACATTCACTGGCTGGAACATTGGCTGGAAACCAACTTGCGGGACTGAAACGAGGCGGAAACCGACCTTGATCACTGGCGATGGCCTGCCCCCAGGGGCGGGCCATGCCGCAGGTTCACCCCGTCACCGACCGGCGCACCATATCCCAATAGACCGCCTCGACCTCATCGAGCGACAAACGCCCCTCGACGCGATACCAGGTGTTCACGCCCGTCAGCATGGCAATCAGCGCCATGCTGGCGATGCGCGGCTCGGTCACGACCATCACGCCCGCCTCTGCCCCCCGGCGCAACACCACCTCGAGCCGCGTCTCATAGTCCCGCCGCAGCCCCTCGATGACCGCGAAATTCTCAGGCTCAAGATTGCGCAACTCCATATAGGACACAAACACCGCATCGGCCCGGCTGGTGTTGAAGCGGATGTGAAACCGGGTGAACGCCTCCAGCGCCGCCATTGCGTCGCCCTCGGGCTCTGCCGCATCCCAGGCCGCCAGCAGCTCTTCCATATGGCCGCGCATCAGGTCAAAGAGCAGCGTTTGCTTGTCGGGCGTGTAATTGTAGAGCGCACCCGCCTGCACCCCCACCGCCGCCGCGATCTGCCGCATCGAGACCGCCGCATACCCGTGGCGCGCAAAGAGACGCAGCGCCGCATCGCGGACGCGCGGGCCGGTGATATCGGAATGAGAGCCTTGGGTTCGTGCCATGACACCGGGTTTAACTGAACATTCGTTCAGATCAAAGCCCGGCTTGCCCTCTGACCCCAAAGAATGGCAAGACAGACCCATCCACCCGAACAAGGATACCGGCCGCCATGGCTTTGCGCCTGCCTCTTCTGATCCTGCTCACCGGCCTTGCGGCGGGCTGCAGCGATCTCCTGCCTCTCGACCGCACCGTCGACAAGCGCACCCGTGACGCCTCTTATCCCGCTCTGATCCCGACCGAAACCATCCGGGCGCAGGCCACCGCGCCCCGGATCGCACCGGACACCGCCGAGACGCTCGACCGGCGCAGTGCGGGGCTGCGCGCGCGCGCCGCGCGCCTCAAGGCCGGTGTGGTCGATCCCGGCACGCAAGAGCGCATGCAAAGCGGTGTGAGCGAGTGAAAACCACGGCCCTGCCCCTGCAAGCCGCGTTGCAAGGGACCGCCGAACCCGTTACATCGCGGCAAAATCCATAGACAGCGACAATCGGAGAGCCCCATGAACACACCCCTGCGCCTTGGCATCGCCGGATTGGGCACGGTCGGCACGGGTGTCGTGCGGATCATCCGGCAAAAGGCCGATCTTCTGGCCGCCCGCGCAGGTCGCCCCGTGGTCATCACCGCCGTTTCGGCGCGCACCCGCGACAAGGATCGCGGTGTCGCGCTCAGCGACTACGCCTGGGAGGATGATCCCGTTGTCCTCGCCAAACGCAATGATGTGGATGTGTTTGTCGAATTGATGGGCGGGTCGGATGGGCCTGCCAAGGCCGCGACCGAGGCGGCGATTGCCGCGGGCAAGGATGTCGTCACCGCCAACAAGGCGATGCTCGCGCATCACGGTCAGGCGCTGGCCTTGGCCGCCGAAGCGGCTGGCCGCGTGATCCGCTTCGAGGCGGCCGTCGCGGGTGGCATCCCGGTCATCAAGGCGCTGACCGAAGGGCTGGCGGGCAATGACATCACCCGCGTCATGGGCGTGATGAACGGCACCTGCAACTATATCCTGACGCGCATGCAATCGGCAGGCCTGCCCTATGCGCAGGTCTTCGAGGAGGCCGCCAAACTTGGCTATCTCGAGGCGGACCCGACCCTTGATGTGGGCGGGATCGACGCGGGGCACAAGCTGGCGCTGCTCGCCTCCATCGCCTTTGGCTGCCAGGTCAATTTCGACGGTGTGACCCTCGAAGGCATCCAGAAAGTCACCATCGAGGATATCCGCCACGCGGCCGACATGGGCTATCGCATCAAGCTCTTGGGCGTGGCGCAGATGACGGGGCGCGGGCTGGAACAGCGCATGTCTCCCTGCCTTGTGCCCGACACCAGCCCCCTCGGGCAACTGGAAGGTGGCACCAACATGGTCGTGCTCGAGGGCGACAATGTCGAACAGATCGTGCTGCGCGGCCCGGGTGCGGGCATGGGCCCCACGGCCAGCGCGGTCATGGGCGACGTGATGGACATCGCGCGCGGCTTCCGCCTGCCGACCTTTGGCCAACCCGCCGCCAGCCTCAACCGCTGCCAGACCGCGACCAGCGCCACACCGGCCCCCTATTACATGCGCATGTCGCTGATCGACAAACCCGGCGCCCTCGCCAAGGTCGCGACCATCCTCGGCGAGGCGGGAATTTCCATCGACCGGATGCGCCAGTATCGCCATGACGCCACCACAGCGCCGGTACTGATCGTGACGCACAAGACCACGCGCGACGCGCTCGACACTGCCCTGACCGGCATCGGACGCCTTGACGTCCTGTCAGGAGAACCGGTGGCCCTGCGCATCGAAACCGTCTGACGCGGCCCCGCCCGCCGGACTTGTGCGCCAGAGCGCGCGGCGCTAATGCTGATTTGACCCGATTTACAAGGACCATCCCATGACCTCTGATACCGCCTTCAACGATCGCATGCTCTCGCTCGGCCTCGCGCGCGTGGCCGAACAGGCCGCCTTGGCCTGTGCTGACCTGATCGGGCGCGGCGATGAAAAGGCCGCCGATCAGGCCGCCGTGAACGCCATGCGCGAGCAGCTCAACATTCTGGCCATCAAGGGGGTCGTGGTGATCGGCGAGGGCGAGCGGGACGAGGCGCCGATGCTCTTCATCGGCGAAGAGGTGGGCACCGGCGGCGGCCCCGGCGTCGATATCGCACTTGATCCGCTCGAAGGCACGACCCTGACCGCCAAGGCCATGCCCAATGCCCTGACCGTGATCGCCATGGCCCCGCGCGGCACGCTGTTGCACGCTCCCGACACCTATATGGACAAGCTGGCCATCGGGCCGGGCTACCCTGAGAATGTCGTCTCTCTCGCCATGAGCCCGCGTGAGAGGGTCGAGGCGCTGGCGGCCGCGCGTGGCTGCCGCCCGTCCGAGATCACCGTCTGCGTGCTGGAGCGCCCGCGCCATCAGGAAATGATCGAGGAACTGCGCAGCACGGGGGCCGCCGTGTTCCTCATCCCCGACGGCGATGTGGCCGGCGTCATCCATTGCGCCGAGGCCGACCGCACCGGCATCGACATGTACATGGGCACGGGCGGCGCACCCGAGGGCGTGCTGGCGGCCTCTGCGCTCAAATGCATGGGCGGGCAGATGTGGGGCCGCCTCGTGTTCCGCAACGAGGATGAACGCGCCCGCGCCGCCAAGGCCGGGATCACCGATTTCGACCGCATCTATGCGCGCGACGAGATGGTGACATCGGATGTGATCTTTGCCGCCACCGGCGTCACCGACGGCTCGATCCTCTCGGGCGTCAAACGCCGCCCCGGCTATGTCGAGACCGAGACCCTGCTGATGCGTTCGCGCACCGGCTCGGTGCGGCGGATGATCTATCGCAGCAAGCGGGACTGAGCACGGCACGGGGGTGGGGGCGCTGCCCCCGTCCCGGGCCTGACCCGGGACTCCCCCGAGGTATTTCTCGCCAGATGAATGAGAGGAGGCGCGCATGGGACCGGCCTTTCTCGGAGTGGAACACTCGCTCTCGGGGCGACGCTGGATCGGTCCGGGGGCCGAAGCCGATCGCTTGGCCGAAGCGATGGCGCAGGCCACCGCCCTGCCCCGACCGCTCTGTCAGACGCTGGTCCGGCTGGGTGTGACAGAGGATGCCGCCGAGGCCTATCTCGCCCCCACCCTGCGCGATCTGCTGCCCGATCCGCGCAGCCTGCGCGACATGCAAGAGGCTGCGGCGCGGTTTCTGCGGGCGGTGCGGACCTCGGAGCGCATCGCCATCTTCGCCGATTACGATGTGGATGGCGGCACCTCTGCCGCGCTGCTGATCGACTGGCTGCGCCAGATGCAGGCCCCCGCGCCCACGCTCTATATCCCGGACCGGATCGACGAGGGCTATGGCCCCAACGTGCCCGCCATGTCCGATCTGGCCGCGCGCAACGATCTCATTGTCTGCGTCGATTGCGGCACCCTCAGCCATGAGGCGATTGCCGCCGCCAAGGGCGCGGATGTGGTGGTGCTCGATCACCACCTGGGCGGCGAGACGCTGCCGCCTGCCCTCGCCGTCGTCAATCCCAACCGGCAGGACGAGAGCGGCGATCTGGCCCATCTCTGCGCCGCCGGGGTGGTCTTTCTCATGCTGGTCGAGGCCGGGCGGCAATTGCGCGCGGCGGGCACGCAGGGGCCGGACCTGATGGCGATGCTCGATCTGGTGGCCCTGGCCACCGTCGCCGACGTGGCGCCTCTGATCGGCGTCAACCGCGCCTTCGTGCGCCAGGGCCTGCGCGTCATGGCCGCGCGCGCGCGCCCCGGTCTGGTGGCGCTGTCAGACGTGGCGCGTATGGACAGCGCGCCCAATGCCTATCACCTGGGCTTTCTTCTGGGGCCGCGCGTCAATGCCGGGGGCCGCATCGGCAAGGCGGACCTGGGCGCGCGCCTCTTGGCCTGTGATAACCCCGCCGAGGCCCGCGCCATGGCGGAACGCCTCGACCAGCTCAATTCCGAACGGCGCGAGGTCGAGACGCAGGTGCGCGATGCCGCCCTCGCCCAGGCTGAGGCGCGCGGCCTTGAGGCCCCTCTTGTCTGGGCGGCGGGCGAGGGGTGGCATCCCGGTGTCATGGGCATCGTCGCCAGCCGCCTCAAGGAACGCGCCAACCGCCCCGCCATCGTGATTGGGCTGGACGGCGACGAGGGCAAAGGCTCGGGCCGCTCGGTCTCGGGCGTCGATCTCGGGGCCGCCATTCAGCGACTGGCCAGCGAGGGGCTCTTGATCAAGGGCGGCGGACACAAGATGGCAGCGGGTCTCACCGTGGCGCGGGATCACCTCGAGGCTGCCATGGCGCGGCTCTCAGAGTTGCTCGCCAAACAGGGCGCGGGCGCGGGCGGCCCCGCCGATCTGCGGCTGGACGGTCTCCTGATGCCCGGTGCGGCAACGGTCGACCTGGTCGAGCGGATCGAGGCCGCCGGCCCCTTTGGCGCAGGCGCGCCCGGCCCCCGCTATGTCTTTCCCGATTGCCAGATCACCTTTGCCAAGGCGCTGAGCGGCGCGCATCTCAAGCTGCGCTTTGGCGATGGCATGGGCGCCAGTCTCGATGCCATCGCCTTTGGCGCGCTCGACGGGCCGCTGGGGCCCGCGTTACTGGCGCATGGCGGCGCGCGATTCCACCTTGCCGGACGGCTCGACATCAACAGTTGGGGCGGCAGACAGAGCGTGCAATTGCGCCTCGAAGACGCCGCTCCGGCCTGAAAATCCCCCTGTTCGACAGGCCCGCGCCCCGGAGCGTAAATTTCTGATTGCGGCGTGAAGTTTTTGCAAAATCCCTCTTGCGCCCCCCGCCGCTTTTGCCTAGTTACGCGTCACGCCAAGGCATGGCCCGTTCGTCTATCGGTTAGGACGTCAGGTTTTCAACCTGAAAAGAGGGGTTCGACTCCCCTACGGGCTGCCACTTTTCCACATCATCGAATTCTGCTCTTGTCGCCGTCGGCATCGTCGGGTCACGTTGTGATCGTGTGCCAGAAAGCACGCGCTTCGCAGATCGGAACGCCGCATCACCGCGTATCACCGTGATCCGACCACGTCGCGATCTTGCACAAGGCCCTCGGGATTGGATAGCTCTTGCTCAAGACCGCACGGACCAGAAAGCCCCGATCACGATGCCACCTGCCGGCCCCCCCTCAGCCCTGATCGCTGCCGCCCTCCCCGAGGTGGCGCCGGGGCGGCGCGTGACCGTGGCAGGGCTGGTGCTGGTGCGCCAGCGTCCCGGCACCGCGCGCGGCGTGGTCTTTGTCACGCTCGAGGACGAGACCGGCACCGTCAATGTCGTGATCTGGCGCAAGGTGTTCGACCGCTTTCGCCGCGCGGTCATCGCCGGGCGAATGCTGCGGGTCACTGGCCGGGTCGAGCGGCAATCGGGTGTGACCCATGTCGTCGCCGAAGAGATCGAGGACATCTCGCCCCTGCTTGACCTTCTGGCCGATCCCGAAACCCCGCTTTCCCCACCGGATCAAACAGGCTAGGCTCTGCCCGTTCCTCTCTCGCGAGACGCCTGCCCATGATGCCTTTCCGCCTGTCCTGTCTCGCGCTCGCGCTCGCCCTTGCCGCCTGCCAGCCCGCGCCACCCGGCCCGGATCGCCCAAACCTCGGGGCCGAGGCCCCGCCCGGTGCCGCGCCCGGCACCTGCTGGGGAAAGAAGGACACCCCGGCCGTGATCGAAACCGTGACCGAGCAGGTGCAGCTTTCGCCGGCTGAAACCGATGCCACGGGACGCGTTCTGCGCCCCGCCACCTATGCCACCGTGACCCGTCAGGCCATTCTGCGGGAACGTGTCACGACCTGGTACGAAACACCCTGCCCCGATGTGCAGACGCCCGAATTCATCGCCTCGGTGCAACGCGCGCTCGCGGCACGCGGGCTCTATACGGGCCAGATCACGGCCCGGTTCGATGCCCGCACCCGCGCCGCCATCGCCCGCTATCAGGCCCCGCTTGGTCTGGACAGCGACACGCTCTCGCTCGACAGCGCCCGTCGCCTGGGGCTGGTGGCCACGCCGATCCCCGACTGACGCGGTCGCCCTCTTCAACCCTGCCTCCGGCTTCGCCTGGCCAGAAATACCTCGGGGGAGTCCCGGATCAATCCGGGACGGGGGCAGCGCCCCCAGCCCTCAGCCCTGCCCCTGATCGACCAGCCGCTGTGCCAGCGCCAGATAGGCCCGCGCCGCCGCGCTATCGCCCGCCGCCACGGGACGGCCCGCGTCCCCCGCCAGCCGGGTTTCCAGATCAATCGGCAAGGCCGCCAGAAGCGGCAGACCCAAGCCCTCGGCCTCGTGCCGGACCCCGCCATGACCAAAGACATGGGCCTCATGGCCACAGGCGGGACAGGAAAAGAACGACATGTTCTCGATCATGCCCAGGATCGGCACCTGCAGCGTGCGGAACATGTCCATCGCCTTGCGCGCATCAAGAAGGGCCACATCCTGCGGCGTCGAGACGATGATCGCCCCATCGGGCCGCGCGCGTTGGCTGAGCGTCAGTTGCACATCGCCCGTGCCCGGCGGCAGATCGACAATGAGCGCGTCAAGATCGCCCCAATCGACCTGCGCCAGCATCTGCTGCAACGCCCCCATCAGCATCGGCCCCCGCCAGATCACCGCCTTGGCCGGATCGAGCATCAGCCCGATCGACATGACCTTGACGCCATGCGCCTCAAGCGGGGTGATCCGCGTGCCATCCGGGCTTGCCGGGCGCGCGCTCAGCCCCATCATCCGCGGCTGGCTCGGCCCGTGGATATCCGCGTCGAGCAATCCCACGCACCGCCCCTGACGCGCCAGCGCCACCGCCAGATTGGCCGCGACGGTGGATTTGCCCACACCGCCCTTGCCGCTGGCCACCGCCAGCAGCGCACCGATGCCCTCTGGCCTGATCGAGGCGTTGCCCCCCTTGGGATGCTGCCCCAGCTTGAACACAGGCGGGGCCGCCTGCGCCGTGAGCACCACCCGAGCCCGGACGATCCCCGGCAGGCTCAGCGCCGCGCGTTCGGCGGCGGCACGCAACGGCTCCATCATCCGCGCCATCTCCGGGCTTGGAGCCTCGATGACAAAGCGCACCTCGCCCGCCTCGACTTCGAGCGCGCGCACCATATCCCGTGACATCAGATCGCCCCCGTCGGGCAGTTCGAGGTGCCGCAACCGCGCTTCAAGTTCGCTGCGAAAATCGCTCATTTTCGGTCCTTTGGTCTTGGGTTGCTCTTTCGCCCGCCCCACAACCGGGACGGCACATCTTCACATAACGCCTAAAAAATGCCGCATTTGCTTAACCTTAGGTCACTTTCGGCTTATGCAATTGCTGCATAGCAGCATTGCTCATGCGGGGTATTGTGCAGGCGCAGCAAAGGCGTATCTTAGTCTCAACAAAGGGCGAAACGAACTTCGCCGAACTTGAACACGATCAAATCCGCAAGGACCCGAAAAAATGCCGACGACGTTTTACACCAGACGCTCTGCCGCCGCCGTTCTTGGCGAAGACCTGAGCGCGGCTGTTTATGCTGCCATGCAGCGTATCGTGGATTATCGCACCTATCGCCGCACGGTCAATGAGTTGTCGCAGCTCAGCGCGCATGACCTCGCCGATCTGGGCCTGCACCGCAGCGAAATTCGCCGCGTTGCGCATGAAACAGTTTACGGCCACCGGTCGTAATAAAGGATCAGATACCCCCCTCCTCCTCCCTGGGGTATCTGTTACGGTCACGGGCATCTTTCCTCCTCCCTGATGCTCGGGGCCGTCAAATTGGGACTGAACAGGTCCTTATGTTTTGCGGATGGCCCTCTCCTCCTCCCTGGGCCGGACGTATAGGAAACGGCGGCACCCCTCCTCCTCCCTGGTGCCGCCGTTTTTTATTGCGCGCAGGCAAAGCAGAGATTTTCAGTGACATGACCGAACGGCTGGTGCCTCCGGTCGCCATTGGCCACGCGGCCCTGCCCTCAATGCAGAATCCGCGCCCGTCCACGCCGCACCGGCTTGACCTGAAAGGCCCGGCAGGCCTCTTGCAGGACCCCGACAAAGGCCCGCGCCGCGTCGCTCTCGGCGGTCTGGGCCTCCGGACTTTCCAGCGCGGCCCTGACAAGCTGTGACGTGACCGGCCCATCGACCGCGCAGGCCCATTGCAGGAAACCCAACCGCGCGGCCTGCATCGCCTGTGACCCGGTCGCCGGGCTGCTCTCAAGCCCATCCATGATTCGTAGAAAACTCATCTTGCTTTTCTCCCCGACCGCACCCCGGGTCGGATGGGGCGAGAGCGGCAAGGGTCATGGCACGTCAGAGCATCGGCCTGGCGTGCACACGCCCGCACCGCACCCCGCGATTCGACGTCACGCCAAGGCTGGTTTCCGGGCTTGGACGGCAGGCCATGCGGCCCTCGCGTTGCGGCACCTTCCCGGGCAAACCTGCCCAGTGGCCTATTGCCGAAACGCCCTTCCTTACCGTTGCGGGGGCAGCGCCGGACTTGCACCGGCTTCCCAATTCTCCGCCCCAAAGGGCGGCACCCTGACCGGTTCAGCCTAACCGCGCGGGCCCCCAAGCCGCAAGCCTGAAACCGACGCCGCCCGGACCGCTCACGCCAGAACCCGGTAGCGCGCCGCGTAGCTCACCGGAAAATTCACCGAACGCGCAATAAAGCAAAAGGCATGGACCTGCCCATGCAGCGCATCGGCTTGGGCAAGGTCGGTTCCCGCCGGCACCGCAATCCTTGGCCGCAGCGTGGCGCGCAGAAACCGGCTCGCCCCGGTGCTGTCGGTCTCACCCACCGCCAGCGGATCATCCTCGTAGGATTGCACGGCTATGCCTGCGTCACTCGCCAGATGCAGAAACCACAGCATGTGGCAGGCGCTGAGCGCGGCAATCAGCATGTCCTCGGGATTGTGCAGGCCGGGGTTTCCCCCGAGCAGCGGGTCGTTGGAACAATGGATCACCGGCTTGCCCGGCGTCTCGACATTCCAGGTGCGGTCATAGCCTTTGTAATGCCGCGTCCCCTCGCCCCGATTTCCGGTCCAGACGACGCGGGCGGTATAGTCATGCTCTGACATGCTCTGCGCTCCCCTTTGGCACGCGCGCAGCATCGCGCGAAATCGTCGCGCCAGACAAGTCAGGATCGCCGCACCCGCCCTCAGGGGCAGAAAATATCGTTGAAGAGGGCAAACAGCATCAGCGACAGAATGAGCGTGAGACCAACGGTCATCAGCACCCGCAAGGCCCGCTCGCTCGGCGGGCGGCCCGCGACCGCCTCGTAGGCGTAGAACACCAGATGCCCGCCATCCAGAACCGGCACCGGAAAGAGATTGAGCAGCCCCACCGCCGTCGACAGCACCGCGATGAACCAGATGAAACTCTGCGCGCCCTGGCTGGCCATCGCCCCCGAAACCTGCGCGATACCGATCGGCCCGGACATGTTGCAACTGCTGATCGCGCCCGTGATCATGTGATAGAGACCCGAGAGCGAGCTTTGAATGATCTCGCCTGTCTGGCCCACGGCATCGCCCACCGCCTCGACCACGCCCAACCGTTCGGTCGCAGGCTCGAACGCCATACCCCCCGCAATGCCGATCCGCCATTCGGTGCGAAACCCGCCTTCGGGTTGCGGTTCGTCCACCCGGCGCGGGGTGATCGTGACCTCGTGGCCCTCGCTACCCGGCCGCCACACCGTCAGCGCGAGCGGCGCGCCATTCGAGCCCTCGACAACCTCCTTGAGCTCTTCAAAGGCCACAATCTGCGTGCCGTTGACCGCCGTGATGACATCGCCCGCCTCCAGATCCGCGGCAAAGGCCGCCGATTGCGGCGCAAGCCCGCTGATCAAGGGCGGCATGAGCTGTGGCCCCATCGCCTCGATCTCGCGCCCTGCGCGTTCGACCCTGTAGCTGAGCAGCGCCTCGCGCGGCAGCGCGTCGATCATATCGTCATAGACCTCGCCCGCCGCCACATCCGGCAGGGGTTGGCCTTCGATGCTCAGCACCTGGTCGCCCGGCTCCAGGGTGATTCCCGCCACCGGCAGCGGCTTCAATGACCCCACGGTCAGCGGATCGGCGGTCTTGCCGCCGCTCATCATCACCGCGCTGAAAATCGCGATGGACAGAATGAAATTGAACACCGGGCCCGCCGCCACCGTCGCCGTGCGCGCCCAGAGCGGCGCACCATGCATGGTCTGGCGCAGCCGTTCCGGCGGCAACGCCGCCATCGCCGCGCTGTCCTTGCCGCTGGCGGCATCGGCATCGCCGAGAAACTTGACATATCCACCAAAGGGCAAGGCGGCGATCTGCCAGCGCGTCCCATGCCGGTCCATGCGCGAAAACAGTACCGGACCAAACCCCAACGAGAATACCTCGGCCTTGATCCCCGACCAGCGCCCGACGATGTAATGACCATATTCATGCACAGCCACGATCACCGACAGGGCCGCGACAAAGGCTGCAAGGGTCAGGAACAGATTGCCGAACTGCGGTAGAGAGGTAAAAATTTCCACGCTTTATCCTTGGGTTCTTCGCTGGGTCACGACCAGATCGGCCTGCTTCCTAGCCAGATGGTCCATGTGCGCCACCACATCAAGGGTCAGATCGGAATTCCGCGCCTCCGGCGCATCGTGCAAGGCGGTCAACACCTCCTCCACCACGATGTTCATGTCGGTAAATCCGATCCGTCCTGCGATGAAATGGTCCAGCGCCCGCTCCTTGGCGGCGTTGAACACCGCCCCCGACAGGCCGCGCGCCTGCATCACCTCGCGGGCAAGCCGCAGCGCGGGATAACGCTCGGGATCAGGCGGGCGAAATTCCAGCGTGCCAATCGCCGCCAGATCGAGTGCGGCCACCGGCAGCGCCTGACGCTGCGGCCAGTTCAGCGCGTAGCCGATGGCATGGCGCATGTCGGGCGGCCCCACATGCGCCATGAGCGCCCCGTCGCAGAACCCCACCAGCGCATGCACAAGCGATTGCGGATGGATCAGCACCTCGATCTGATCGGGGGCAAAGCCAAAGAATTCGCGCGCCTCGATCATCTCCATCGCCTTGTTGAACATCGAGGCGGAATCGATGGTGATCCTCTGCCCCATGGCCCAATTGGGATGGCTCGACGCCTCGGCCACCGTGGCGGCGGCCAGCCGCTCCAGCGGCCAATCGCGAAATGCCCCGCCCGAGGCGGTGATGATGACCCGGCTCACGGCGGCGGCATCCTCGCCGACCAACGCCTGAAAAATCGCCGAATGCTCACTGTCCACCGGCAGGATATTGGCGCGGTTGGCGCGCGCGGTGCGCATCATCAGCGCCCCCGCCGTCACCAGCGATTCCTTGTTGGCCAGGGCCAGCGTCGCGCCCTGCTCCAGCGCCGCCAGACCGGGGGCCAGCCCTGCGGCCCCTACAATCGACGACATCACCCATTGCGCCGGACGGCTGGCCGCCTCGATCAGCGCCGCCTTGCCCGCCGCTGCCTCGACCTTGCTCCCTCTCAGCGCCTCGCGCAGCGACACCAGCAGGTCGTCATGCGCCGTAACCGCCACTTCGGCCCCCAGATCAATCGCATCCCGCGCCAGCTGGTCGATATGATGCCCGCCGGTCAGCGCGACCACCTTGTAGGCCCCCGGCGCGCGGCGGATCAGGTCAATCGTGTTCTGCCCGACAGAGCCGGTCGCACCCAGAATGGAAATACGTTTCATGCCACCCCCGGCAAGAGGCCAAGCGCCCATATCGTCACGACCACCAGCGCCGCGCCCAGCATCGCATCGAAGCGGTCCAGAACGCCGCCATGACCGGGGATGAGGTTGGAACTGTCCTTGACCCCGCGCAGCCGCTTGACCGCGCTCTCGGCGATGTCACCCATCTGCCCGGCAAACCCCACCAGCACCGACAAGGGCACCAGCGCAAGACCTGCCCCGGTCGGCCCGGCAAAGATCAGCCCGATCACCGCCGCACCAATCCAGCCCGCAATCGTGCCGGACCATGTTTTCTTGGGGCTGAACCGTGGCCAGAATTTCGGCCCCCCCAGAATGCGCCCGGCAAAGTATCCCGCCACATCCGAGATCACCACAACCGCGACCAGCCACAAAACCCAGACCAAACCGGCCTCGGCGCGCAGCGTGCCCATGGCATAGCAGCCCAAAAGCGCCCAGAGCGCCAAGGCAAAGAACGGGCCGCGCTCGCGCGCGACCGAGCTTGACGCAACCACCACTGCCGCCAGCAAAAGAGGCATGACCATGATCCCCGGCAGCCACAGCGCCAGCGCCAGGGCCACCGCCGCCAGCACGCCAGAGCGCAGCGCATCGGGGGCTGCGAACATCCGCGCCGCCTCCCACATCATGGCCCCGGCGAGCACACAAACCAGCGCGGCAAAGGGCAAGCCGCCCAGCCAGATCTCAACCGCGCCCACCACGATCAGAACCACCCCCGACGCAAGCCGCGGCCAGAGATCCGCCCAACGCGCCGCGCCGCTCATGCAGGCACAGCCCCAAAGCGGCGGTCCCGCGTGCCATACTGCGCGAGCAATCGCGCAAAGACATCCGGCGTGAAATCCGGCCAGAGCGTGTCGATGAACTCATATTCCGCATAGGCCGATTGCCAGAGCAGGAAGTTGGAAATCCGCGCCTCGCCGCTGGTGCGGATCACCAGATCGGGGTCGGGCAAGACATAGGTATCCAGATACCGGGGCAGAGTTTCCTCGTCCACATCCTCGGGGCGCAACCGCCCCGCCGCCACATCCTCTGCCAGCCGCCGCGTGGCGCGCGACACCTCGTCCCGCCCCCCGTAATTCAGAGCAATGGTGAGGTTCGTGCCGGTGCAATGGGCAGTCATCGCCTCGGCCTCGTCCATCAGCCCGCGCAGCTTGGCATCCAGTCGCGGTCGGTCCCCGATGAAACGCACCTGCACGTTCTCGCGCACGAACTCTTGCATTTCCTTCATGATGTAGCGGCGAAAGAGACTCATGAGACCGGCCACCTCGGTCTGGGTCCGCTTCCAGTTTTCGGTAGAAAAGGCAAATATCGTCAGATACTTGACCCCCAAACCGGGGCAGGCCTGCACGATTTCACGCACCCGCCGCGCGCCGGCGTGATGCCCAAAGAGGCGCGGCCGCCCGCGCCTTTGCGCCCAGCGCCCGTTGCCATCCATGATGATCGCCACATGGCGCGGCCCCTCGGCCGGCGCGGATGTTCCTGCCGTGGGCGCAGTTTTCGCCATCAGACCTGCATGATCTCCGCTTGCTTGCCGTCAAGCAACTCGTCCACATGCTTGATGAAACGGTCGGTCAGGGATTGCACCTCGGATTCCCAGAACTTCTGGTCATCCTCAGACATGCCATCGCCCTTGGCCTTCTTGATCTGATCCATGCCATCGCGGCGCACATTGCGCACAGCGACGCGGGCGTGTTCGGCATATTGCGCGGCGACCTTGGTCAATTCCTTGCGGCGCTGCTCGTTCAACTCGGGGATCGGCAACATGATGATCGTGCCATTGAGCTGCGGGTTGATACCCAGACCACTCTCGCGAATGGCCTTTTCGACCTTGCCGACCAGCCCCTTGTCCCAGACATTGACCGTCACCATGCGCGGCTCTGGCACGTTGACCGTGCCCACCTGGTTGATCGGGGTTTTCTGGCCATAGGCATCGACCATGATCGGCTCCAGCATCGAGGCCGAGGCGCGCCCGGTGCGCAACGAGGCGAACTCGGTCTTCAGCGCGCCAATCGCCCCTTCCATCCGGCGTTCCAGATCGCCTGTGTCGATTTCGATTTCATCCGCCATACTGTCTTGGTCCTTCTTGCGGCTCTTGCGTCTGAGCCTTGTTTTGCCTCAACCGTGCACGGTTGTATAGGTGCCCTCACCGGCCAGAATGCCCTTGAACCCGCCCGGTTCGTCAAGTGAGAAGACGATGATCGGCAGGTTATTGTCCCGCGCCAGCGCAATCGCAGAGGCATCCATCACCCCCAGATGCTGCGCCAGAACCTCGTCATAGGTCACACGCTCGAACCGCTTGGCATCCGCGTGCTTGATCGGGTCCTTGTCATAGACGCCATCCACCTTGGTCCCCTTGAAGATCGCCTCGCAGGCCATTTCATTGGCGCGCAGCGTGGCGGCCGTATCCGTGGTGAAATAGGGATTGCCGGTTCCGGCGGCAAAGATGCAGACGCGCTTTTTCTCAAGATGCCGCACCGCGCGGCGGCGGATATACGGCTCTGCCACCTCATCCATGCGAATGGCCGAAATGACCCGACAGAACACGCCCATCTTTTCCAGCGCGGATTGCATCGCCAGCGCGTTCATCACCGTGGCCAGCATCCCCATGTAATCGGCGGTCGTGCGTTCCATCCCCTGCGCGCTGCCTTGCAAACCGCGAAAGATGTTACCGCCCCCGATCACCATGCAAATCTCGACCCCCAGATCATGAACGATCTTGACCTCGCGCGCGATCCGCTCGACCGTGGGCGGATGCAGGCCATACCCCAGATCCCCCATCAGAGCCTCCCCGGAAATCTTGAGCATCACACGGGTGAATTTGGCTCTCTCCGGGGTGGTCATCGGCATTCTCCGCTCGGTCGTGTCAATCCCGCGCAAAATGTCGCAAATGCCGCCCATGTGCAATCGCTGATCACCCCCTTTTGCGGGGAAAAGGCGGCAAACCGCCTCGCCAAACCGCGCGATTGGCGCTAACCGGGGCCTATGCACCTGCCCGTTGACATCGCCCCCGACCGCCCTGTTCTGATCGCCGGCCCCACCGCCAGCGGCAAATCGGCGCTCGCATTGGAAATCGCCCGCACCCAGGGCGGCGTGATCGTCAACGCCGACGCTCTGCAAGTCTATGAAAACTGGAGGATTCTCAGCGCGCGACCCAGCCCCGAGGATGAGGCCGCACTCCCCCACCGCCTTTATGGTCACGTTGGTGCGCGCACGCCCTATTCCACCGGCCATTGGCTGCGCGAGGTGGCGGCGATCCTCAAGGCTCCCGCGCGGCCCATCATCGTCGGCGGCACCGGTCTCTATTTCAGCGCCCTGACCGAAGGTCTGGCCGAAATCCCCGCAACCCCCGCCGCGATCCGCGCCGAGGCGGATCACCTGCTGGCCAGCCGGGGCCTTGCCCCCCTTCTGGCTGCGCTCGACCCAACGACCCTTGCCCGCATCGACACGCGCAATCCGATGCGCGTGCAGCGCGCCTGGGAGGTGCAGCGCGCCACGGGTCGGGGGCTGGCCGCCTGGCAGGACGACACGCCGCCCCCCCTTCTGCCGCTCGACGCCTGCACGCCACTGCTGATCACCGCCGACAAGGACTGGCTTGGGGCCCGCATCGCCCGCCGCTTTGACGCCATGCTCGAAGTCGGGGCGCTGGACGAGGCGCGCGCCAATCTGCCCCATTGGGACCCGGCCCTGCCGTCGATGAAGGCCATCGGCGCGCCCGAACTCATCGCCTATCTGCGCGGGGAAATGACCCTCGATCAGGCACGCGAGGCCGCCACCATCGCCACGCGCCAATATGCCAAGCGACAACGCACATGGTTCCGCGCCCGGATGCGGGCCTGGCACGCCGTCGCGGCGGAAACCCTGACCGCCTGAGGCTTTCGCATTTCGTGCAAGCATTTCGCATTTCGTGCAGCGAGCCGCGATTTTCACGACATGTGAGGCGACAAACCCCCGTTTCGCTCTCCAGATCCCGTCCAAGGCCACCCGGCCCCGTCTTTGGGAGGAGACCACATGATTCCAGCCGCATTCGAGTATCACCGCCCCGGTGATCTGCCATCCGCCTTGGCCCTGCTGCAAGAACACGGCGACGAGGCCCGTGTCATCGCAGGCGGTCACAGCCTCATCCCGATGATGAAGCTGCGCATGGCCGAGGTGCCGCATCTCATCGACCTGCAAGCCATCGACGCCCTGCGCGGCATCACCATCGACGGCCGCCGCATCACCCTTGGGGCCATGGTCACGCAGGCCGAGATCATCGCCCATGCCGGCCTCAACACCCACGCCCCCATCCTGCGCGAAGCGGCGCTGCAAATCGCCGACCCGCAGGTTCGCGCCATGGGCACCCTCGGCGGCAATGTCGCCAATGGCGATCCCGGCAACGACATGCCCGGCCTCATGCAATGCCTGAATGCCACCTTCCACGTCACCGGCCCGGACGGCAGCCGCGACATCCCCGCGCGAGAGTTTTACGAAAGCGCCTATCTCACCGCCCGCGAGGATGACGAAATCCTGACCGCCGTCAGCTTTGACGCCCCCACCGGCGGGCAGGCCTATGCAAAACAGAAACGCAAGATCGGCGACTACGCCACCGCCGCCGCCGCCGTGATCCTGACCCGCGAGGGCGCGCATTGCACTGCCGCCTCCATCGCCATGACCAACCTGTCGGATACGCCCATCTGGGCCGAGGCAGCAGGCGATGCGCTTGTCGGCACCGCCTGCAACGAGGATGCCGTCATCGCCGCAATCACCGCGATGCAGGCCGCCATTGATCCATCAGAGGACAATCGCGGTCCAGCCGAATTCAAACGCCACGCGGCGGGCATCATCCTTGCCCGCGCCATCGCCCGCGCGTGGTCGCGCGCCTGAGGAAGAGACCCATGTCAAAGAAAATGCAGATCACCCTCACCGTCAACGGCACCCGGCACGAGGTGCTGGCCGAGCCGCGCGAACTCCTGATCCATGTCCTGCGCGAACGCCTCAACATAACTGGCCCGCATATCGGCTGCGAAACCTCGCATTGCGGCGCCTGCACCGTGATCATGGGCGACCGCTCGGTCAAATCCTGCACGGTGTTCGCCGCGCAGGCCGATGGCGCCTCCATCACCACCATCGAGGGCCTTGGCACGCCGGACGCGCTGCATCCGCTGCAAGAGGCGTTCCGCGAGCATCACGGGTTGCAATGCGGCTTCTGCACGCCGGGCATGATCACCCGCGCAGCGCAACTCCTCAAGGAAAACCCCGACCCGACCGAGGAAGAGGTGCGCTTTGGCATGGCCGGCAATCTCTGCCGCTGCACCGGCTATCAGAACATCGTCAAATCCGTGCTTGCCGCCGCCGCCACGATCAATGCTGCCAAGGAGGCCGCAGAATGAACGACCTGACCCCAGACCGCGACGACCGCACCGCCAAGCTCAAGGGCATCGGCTGCGCCCGCAAGCGCGTGGAGGATGCGCGCTTTACCCAAGGCAAGGGCAACTATGTCGATGACATCAAGCTGCCCGGCATGCTCTTTGGCGATTTCGTCCGCTCGCCCTACGCCCATGCCCGCGTCAAATCCATCGACACCTCCGCCGCCATGGCGCTCGATGGCGTGGTCGCTGTGCTGACCGCCAAGGATCTCGAGCCCTTGGGCCTGCACTGGATGCCCACGCTTGCGGGCGACAAACAGATGGTGCTGGCCGATGGCAAGGTGCTCTTTCAAGGACAAGAGGTGGCCTTTGTCGTCGCCCGCGACCGCTATATCGCCGCCGATGCCGTGGAACTGGTCGAGGTCGAGTATGAGGAACTGCCCGTCATCACCGACCCGTTCGAGGCCCTGCAATCCGATGTGACCCTGCGCGAGGATCTCACCCCCGGTGCCGATGGCGCGCACGGCCCCCGCCGCCACCCCAACCACATTTTCCTGTGGGAAGAGGGCGACAAATCCGCCACCGAAGAGGTCATCGCCGCCGCCGATGTGGTGGCCGAGGAAATGATCTATTACCACCGCACCCACCCCTGCCCACTGGAAACCTGCGGCTGCGTCGCATCCATGGACAAGGTCAATGGCAAGCTCACCGTCTACGGCACCTTTCAGGCCCCGCATGTGGTGCGCACGGTGGCCTCCTTGCTATCGGGCATCGACGAGCACAACATTCGTGTGGTCAGCCCCGACATCGGCGGCGGATTTGGCAACAAGGTGGGCGTCTATCCCGGTTATGTCTGCGCCATTGTCGCCTCTATCGTGACCGGCGTGCCGGTGAAATGGGTCGAGGACCGGATGGAAAACCTGATGGCCACCGCATTCGCCCGCGACTACTGGATGAAAGGCAAGATCGCGGCCACCAAAGACGGCAAGATCACCGGCCTCTGGTGCCATGTCACCGCCGATCATGGCGCGTTCGACGCCTGCGCCGATCCCACCAAATTTCCTGCCGGCTTCTTTCACATCTGCACCGGCAGCTATGACATCCCCGTGGCCTATGTCGGCGTCGATGGGGTCTATACCAACAAGGCCCCCGGCGGCGTCGCCTATCGCTGCTCCTTCCGCGTGACCGAGGCCGCCTATTTCATCGAACGGATGATCGAGATACTTGCGATCGAGTTGGGCATGGACGCCGCAGAGCTGCGGCGCCTCAACTTCATCCGCGCCGACCAGTTCCCCTACCAGTCGGCGCTTGGTTGGGAATACGATTCGGGCGACTATCACACCGCTTGGGACAAGGCGCTCAAGGCCGTGGATTACGCCGGTCTGCGCGCGGAACAGGCCGACCGGGTCGCCGCCTTCAAACGCGGCGAAACCCGCAAATTGCTGGGGATCGGCCTGACCCATTTCACCGAGATCGTCGGCGCTGGCCCGGTCAAGAATTGCGACATCCTCGGGATGGGCATGTTCGACAGCTGCGAGATTCGCATCCACCCCACCGGGTCGGCCATCGCCCGTCTTGGCACCATCTCTCAGGGCCAGGGCCACGCCACCACCTTTGCCCAGATCCTCGCCTCCGAAATCGGCATTCCGGCGGACAAGATCACGGTGGAAGAAGGCGACACCGACACCGCCCCCTACGGCCTTGGCACCTATGGCAGCCGCTCGACCCCCGTTGCAGGCGCGGCCACCGCGCTCGCCGGTCGCAAGATCCGCGCCAAGGCGCAGATGATCGCGGCCTATCTGCTGGAGGTCCACGACGATGACGTCGAATTCGACATCGACCGCTTTGTCGTCAAGGGCGCGCCGGAACGGTTCAAGACCATGGCCGAGATTGCCTATGCCGCCTATCATCAGGCCATTCCCGGCGTCGAGCCGGGGCTCGAGGCGGTCAGCTACTATGACCCGCCCAACATGACCTATCCCTTCGGCGCCTATATCTGCGTGATGGAGATCGACGTGGACACCGGCGAGATCGAGGTGCGCCAGTTCTACGCGCTCGACGATTGCGGCACCCGCATCAACCCGATGGTGATCGAGGGCCAGGTCCACGGCGGCCTGACCGAGGCGCTCGCCATCGCCATGGGGCAAGAGATTGCCTATGACGAGATGGGCAATGTCAAAACCGGCACGCTGATGGATTTCTTCCTCCCGACCGCCTGGGAGACGCCGCATTACACCACCGATCACACCGAAACCCCCTCGCCGCATCACCCCATCGGGGCCAAGGGCGTGGGCGAAAGCCCGAATGTCGGCGGTGTCCCGGCCTTTTCCAACGCCGTGCATGACGCGCTGCGCCCGTTTGGTCTCAGGCAAACGCATATGCCGCATGACCACTGGCGCATCTGGCGCGCGGCGCATGCGCTTGGGCTGCATGGCTGAGGACGGGACCGGGGGCCAGCCCCCGGACCCCCGGAGTATTTGCACCAAGAAGAAACAGGATGACAGCATGGCAGACTGGCGCGACCTGCAACAGGGCATGGCGGATCATGGCTATATCGCGGGCGATGATCTGGTCATGGCGCTGCATATCGCGCTGTCGCTGGGGCGGCCTCTCCTGCTCGAAGGGGCGGCGGGCGTGGGCAAGACCGAAGTGGCCCGCGTGCTGGCCGCCCTCAAGGGCGCGCGCCTGATCCGGCTGCAATGCTACGAAGGGCTGGACGCCGCCCAAGCCATCTACGAATGGAACTACCCCCGCCAACTCCTTGCCATCCGCGCCGCCGCCGAAGGGGGCGAGACAGGGGCCGGCGTCGAGGCGCGGATATTCTCGGATGACTATCTTCTGGAGCGTCCCTTGTTGCAGGCCATCAGGCAGACGGAATCGCCGGTTCTGCTGATCGACGAGATTGACCGCGCCGATGAGGAATTCGAGGCCTATCTCCTTGAAATCCTGTCCGAGTTCCAGATCACCATTCCCGAGATGGGCACCATCGGCGCCACGGCGCGCCCTATGGTGATTCTCACGGCCAATGGCACCCGCGACCTCTCGGATGCGCTGCGCAGACGCTGCATTTATGCGCATGTCGACTACCCTGACCGCGCCGCAGAGCTTGCAATATTGCAAGGCCGCTGTCCCCAGATCGACCAACACCTCACCCGCCAGATCGTCAGCTTCGTGCAGACACTCCGCCGCGAGGATCTGGAGAAAACCCCCGGCATCGCCGAGACCCTCGATTTCGCCGCCGCCCTTGCCGGCCTCGGGATCAACGACCTGACCCATGATCCGGTGGCCCTGCAAGCCGCCCTTGCCACCCTGCTCAAGACCCAAGTGGACCGCGCCCGCATCACCACCGAAGTGGCGCAGCGCCTTGCGGGACAAGCGGCATGAGCCGCGTCACCCGCTTTGCCGCCCGCGATCCGGGGCCATCGGCGCGTGTCGCGGGTTTCATCGCCCATCTGCGCGCCAATGGCCTGCGGTTGGGGGTGGGCGAGACGGAAACAGCCCTCGCCGCGCTCACCCATGTCAACGCCGCCAACCCCGACGAAACACGCCGCGCCCTCAAGTCGGTCTGCGCCAGCACCGCCGATGAGGTGACGCAGTTCGACGCGCTCTTTGACAGCTATTGGCTGAACGCCGGCCGCGTGCGCGAAAAATTTGCCCCGTCAGAGCGCGGCGGCAACGCCCACAGCCGCAACAGCCGCGAGGCAAGCGGTGAAAACGCCGCCGCGCGCGGGCAAATTCACGCCCCCGACGATGGTGCAGGTGCCGCGCATGGCGAGGGCACCGGCACGCTCATCGCCAGCCGCACCGCCAGCCTCATGCATCACGACATGCGCAAACTGGTCAGCCCGCAGGACATTGCCGCCGCGGAATCCATCGCCCGCCACCTCGCGCATTCCCTCGCCTACCGCCGCTCTCGCCGCCGCCGCGCCGCGCGCCGGGGCGATCACATCCACTTTCGCCGCCTGATCCGCGCCAGCCTCTCGACCGGGGGCGAGCCGCTGACACTCCCACGC
Organism: Roseovarius sp.; assembly: GCF_027019125.1. Lineage (GTDB taxonomy): Bacteria > Pseudomonadota > Alphaproteobacteria > Rhodobacterales > Rhodobacteraceae > Roseovarius. The sequence continues at coordinate 75,207 of NZ_JALUXE010000033.1, forward strand.
AAGAAGCGCCCGGACCGGCGCATGCGGATCATAGCCCTGTGCGATGTCTCCGGTTCGATGACAATCTACGCGCGGGTGTTTCTCGCCTTTCTCACCGGCCTCATTCGCGCCGATGACGCCACCGATGCGTGGCTGTTCCACACCCGCCTTGTACGCATCTCGGACGCGCTGCGCGACCCTGACCCGCTGCGCGCGCTCAACCGCCTGTCGCTCTTGGCCGATGGCTTTGGCGGCGGCTCGAAAATCGGTGCGTCGCTTGCACAGTTCGCCCATGGCCCTGCGCGGCATTGCGTCACTTCGCGCTCGGTCGTTGTGATCCTTTCGGACGGCTATGACACCGACCCGCCCGCCGCCCTGACCGACGCCCTCACGCGACTGCGCAGGCGGGGCGGCCGCATAATCTGGCTCAACCCGCTGAAAGGCTGGAAGGATTACGCACCTGTGACCGCTGCCATGGCCGCCGCCCTGCCGCATCTTGATCTCTTCGCCGCAGCCACGACGCTCAATGATCTGGCAACGCTCGGCCCGCAACTGGAGCGCCTGAAATGATCCCCGACACGCTCGATACCGCCACCCGACGCCTGGATGCGGCACGCGCGCCCTATGCCATCGCCACCGTGATCCGCACCGTGGGGGCCACCGCCGCCAAACCCGGCGCGCGGGCGCTGATCCTCGCGGATGGCACCATGACCCAGGGCTGGATCGGCGGCGGATGCGTGCGGGGTGCGGTGGCCCGCGCCGCCCAGAGCGCCATCGCCGAAGGCACACCGCGCCTGATTTCCATTCAGCCCGACGAGGATCTGACCGCGCAGGGTCTCACCCCCGGTCAGCGCCATGAGGGGCGCGACATCGCCCGCAACGGCTGTCCCAGCAAGGGCGCGATGGAGATTTTCGTGGAACCCGTCCTGCCCCGCCCGGAACTGGTGATTCTCGGGGCCTCGCCCGTGGCTCTGGCGCTTGCCTCTCTCGCCCAGCCCTTCGGCTTTGACATCACCACGCCGGATGCCGGCCCCCTGCCCGCCGCCAACCATGTGCGCATGGTGGTCATCGCCACCCAGGGCGCGGGCGATCTTGACGCCCTGCGCGCGGCGTTGGCCTCTGACGCCACCTATATCGGCTTTGTCGCCAGCCGCCGCAAGTTCGCCACCCTCGCCGCGCGGCTTGAGGCCACGCTCGAGACGCTGGCGCGGGTTCACGCGCCCGCAGGCCTTGCGATCCATGCCGTGACGCCCGAGGAAATCGCGCTCTCGATCCTTGCGCAGATCGTCCAGCACCGCCGCCAGGGCCAGCGCCAGACCTGACATTCCCCAAGTATCAAGGAGACCCCATGGACCTCGCCGATGAAATCACGCTTCACGCGCCCAAATCCCGCGTCTACGCCGCGCTGAACGATCCCGAAATCCTGCGCCAGAGCATTCCGGGCTGCGAGGAGCTGATCAAACATTCCGACACCGAGTTCGAGGCGCGCGTCGTGCTCAAGATCGGGCCGGTCAAGGCGCGCTTTACCGGCACGGTCACGCTCGACACCACCGGCGCGCCGGATGCGTTTTCACTGACGGGTCAGGGCAATGGCGGCGCCGCAGGCCATGCCAAGGGCGGTGCGGATGTGACTTTGACCGAAGACAACGGCGTCACCACGTTGCGCTACACCGCCCGCACCGAAATCGGTGGCAAGCTTGCGCAATTGGGCAGCCGCCTGATCCAGAGCACGGCGAAGAAACTCGCCGCACAGTTCTTTGCCAATTTTCAAGAGGTGGTCGCCCCGGCAGAGGTCTAGCTGCGTTACACTCTCATCCTCTCGCTCGCCCCGCCCCGGCCGGGCACCCGGACCGGGGCCTCTGCGCGGACGAGGCGCGGTGCCGGGCCAAGCCCGGGACGCGCCTTGCAAGTGCACAGATGGCTGGCTAGATCCCCGCCAGAAACGCCGCGATCCCGGCCTCTGCGACGTCGCGGTCCTGCATCGGTGTGCCCGAACTCACGCCGATACCCCCCACGACCTCGCCCTCCACGATCACCGGCAGGCCACCGCCCACCACCATCAAGCGCCCGCCAATGGCCGAGGCGATGCCGTACACCGGCTTGCCGGGTTGGCTCACCTCGCCATATTCATGCGTCGCCTTCTTGGCCCCGGCCGCGGTAAAGGCCTTGTCGATGGCGATGGTGATCGACGTGACCTTGCCGCCATCCATCCGCTCGAATGCCACCAGATTGCCGCCCTCGTCGGTGATGGCGATGCACATCGGCACGCCGATTTCCGCCGCCTTGGCCCGCGCCCCGGCAAGGAGCACCCCGGCATCCGCCAGATCAAGCCGCTTCACTGTCATCATGGCCCTGTCCCTTATGCCGCCTTGATCCCGCGCCGCGCCGCATGCAGCAGCGGCTCGGTATAGCCCGAGGGCTGCTTGGCCCCCTCGAAAATCAGATCCCGCGCCGCCTTGAACGCGGCCCCGTCGAAATCGGGCGCCATGGGGCGATAGGCCGGGTCATGCGCGTTCTGCGCATCCACCTTGGGGGCCATCCGCCGCAACGAAGCGTCGATGTCCTCCGCCGTGCAGATCCCGTGGATAAGCCAGTTCGCCAGATATTGCGACGAAATCCGCAGCGTTGCGCGATCCTCCATCAGGGCGACATCATTGATGTCCGGCACCTTGGAACAGCCAATGCCCTGATCGACCCAGCGCACCACATAGCCCAGGATGGACTGACAGGAATTGTCCAGCTCGCGCCGCACCTCTTCGCCCGATAGGTTCCGCCCCACCATCAGCGGCGGCGTCAAGAGATCGGCGCGCGCCGCGCGATCCCGCCCTTTCAGCGCCTCTTGCAACCCGGCCACATCCACCTGATGATAATGCGTGGCATGCAGCGTCGCCGCGGTGGGCGACGGCACCCATGCGGTATTCGCCCCGGCCTTGGGATGCGCGATCTTGACCTCCAGCATATCGGCCATGGCATCGGGCTTGGCCCACATGCCCTTGCCGATCTGTCCGCGCCCGGTCATGCCCGCCGCAAGACCGGCATCGACATTCCCGGCCTCATAGGCCGCGAGCCAGATCGCCTTTTGCATCTCGCCCTTGGGAATGACCGGCCCCGCCTGCATCGAGGTGTGAATTTCATCCCCGGTGCGGTCGAGAAACCCGGTATTGATGAACACGCAGCGATCCTTGACCGCCTTGATACAGGCCATGAGATTGGCCGAGGTGCGCCGCTCTTCATCCATCACGCCCAGTTTGACGGTGTTGCGCGTCAGGCCCAGAATATCCTCGACCCGCCCATAGAGCGTGTCGACAAAGGCACATTCCTCCGGCCCATGCAGCTTGGGGATCACCACATAGACCGACCCCGCCCGCGAATTGCCCTCAGGCCCGCGCGCCAGGTCATGCATCGCCGCCGCCACGGTCACAGCCGCATCCAGCATCACCTCGGGCGTCTCCTTGCCCTCCAGCAGCACCGCATCAGTGGTCATCAAGAGCCCGACATTGCGCACCAGCATCAGCGCGCGACCGGGATGCACCACCTCGGCGCCCTGCGGATCAACATAGGTCACATCCGGGTTGAGCCGCCGGGTCAAGAGCCGCCCACCCTTCTCGAACCGCTCTTCCAGATCACCGCGCATCAGACCCAGCCAGTTGCGGTAGACCACGCATTTGTCGTCGGCATCCACCGCAGCGACCGAATCCTCGCAATCCTGTATAGCGGTCAGCGCGCTCTCGATCCGAATATCGGCAATACCGGCGGGATCATCGCGGCCAATGGTCGAGGCACGGTCAATCACGATCTCGATCATCAGACCGTTGACCCGCAACATCACGTTGCCGCCCGCGGTATGGCCCGCGAACTGCCCCGCATCGGCCAGCCCGGTGACTTGGCCGCCCACCGTGACACGTAGGCTGTCCGCCACCTCCAAGGCATCCACATCCGCCCAAGACCCAGAAGCCAAAGGCGCCACCTTGTCCAGATGCGCCCGCGCCCATGCAATCACCTGGGCTCCCCGCGCCGCGTCATAGCCCGGCCCCGCTGCACGCCCCGCAATCGCATCCGTGCCGTAGAGCGCATCATAGAGACTGCCCCAGCGCGCATTGGCCGCATTGAGGGCAAAACGCGCATTCATCACCGGCACCACCAGTTGCGGCCCCGCAACCTGCGCAATCTCGGCATCGACATTCTGCGTGCCCAGCTCGAATGCCTCGGGTTCCGGCACCAGATAGCCGATCTCGGTCAGAAACTCGCGATATGCCTCACCGTCGAATTGCTGGCCGCGCCGCGCGCGGTGCCAGCCGTCGATCTGCACCTGCAATTCCCGCCGCTTGGCCAAGAGGGCCGCGTTCCTGGGGGCCAGATCACGCAACAGCGCGGCATAGCCCGACCAGAACTGATCGGCGCTCAGCCCAAGCAGCACCTCATCCTCGATCAGACGGGCCAGCGGTGCGGCCACGCTCAGGCCGTGACGGTCAACATAGGTGGTCATGAGTATCGCTCCAGTATTTCAGGAAATCATCGGGTTTTGCAGCTACTTCAGCGCTGCGGCACTTGTAAGAACGGGAAAAATGTTTTCCATTGTATGGAAAGGTATACCGAACATGACCGATCCCCAATCCCAAGGCGTCCAGTCTGTCGCCCGCGCCCTGCGCCTGCTGCACCTGCTCAGCCAGCAGGACGAAGGCGCGCGCGTGTCAGACCTCGCGCGGCTGGCCGGTCTTGCGGTCTCGACCACGCATCGCCTGCTGACCACGCTCGAATTGCAGCATTTCGCCCAGTTCGATTCGGAACGCGCGCTCTGGCATGTGGGGCGCGGCGCGTTTTCGGTGGGCACCGCCTTTGCCCGGCGGCATAATTTCGTGACCCCGGCGCTGCCGCTCCTGCGCCACCTGCGCGACATCACGCGCGAAACCGCCAATCTCGGGATCCTCGATCAGGACGAGCTTGTGACGCTGTCACAGGTCGAAAGCCGCGAGATCATGCGCGCCATATCGCCGCCCGGCGGGCGCGTGCCCGCCTTTTGCTCTGGCATGGGCAAGGCGATTCTCGCCACCTGGCCCGATGCCGATATCGCGGAATTCGTGGCGCGCACCGGCTTTCACCCGATGACCAAGCGCTCACATCGCAGCCTCACGACCGCCATGGTTGACGTCAAACGCATCCGAGCCCAGGGTTACGCGCTCGATGACGAGGAACACGTGACCGGCCTGCGCTGCCTTGCCGCCGTGGTCTGGTCGCCGCAGGCCGAGGCGGTCTGCGCCATCTCGGTCTCGGGTCTGGCCGCCCGCCTGCCCGATTCCCGGCTCGAGACCGTCGGACGGCAAGTGGCCGAGGCGGCTGCGGACCTGACCCAGCGCATCGGCGGGCAGAAACCGGACGGCGCTTATTAGAACAGGCTGCCTTGCCCTTCGGGCGGCGTCTTGGGCTTGGATTTCGGCACCGGGGTCGCGCCCCCCGACAACTCGAGCATCCCATCGGCAAATTCGATCGCCAGCGCTCCGGCCCCCGCGGCGGCCGCCCGCGTGGTCACAACCGCCCCATCGCCACGCACCACCGCATAGCCGCGCTTGAGCGTGGCCTTGTATCCCAGGGTCTCGCGCAGTCGCTCCAATGCAGCCAGCCGATCTTCCCAGCCCTGCTTCTGTCGCCTGGCCGCATCCGAAAACCGCAGCGTCACCCGGTCCAAATCGCGCCGCTTCTGCGCAATATCGCGGTTGAGCGCGTGCACATTGAGCCGCGCCGCCGTCGCCTGCAACCGCCGCCGATCCCCCTCGACCGCGCGCCGCAAGAGCGCGGGCCGCAGCGCCCCCGCCGTTTCCGACAGATGCACCCGCCGCACCTGCACCGAACGGATGAGCGCCGCAGGCAGGCGCTCGCCCAGCGCATCCAGCCGTTGACGCGGCCCATCGAGCAGCACCTCGGCCCGTGGCAAGGCCCGCGCCAGATCGCGCAGCCGCTGCCCACGCAGGCGCACCCCTTGGCTTAGCGCATGGCTCAGCCGCGCGCCCTGCCCCTCGACCCACGCCAAAAGGTCCATGCGCACCGGCACCGCCAGTTCCGCCGCCGCCGTCGGTGTCGGCGCCCGCTTGTCCGAGGCGAAATCAATCAGCGTCGTGTCGGTCTCATGGCCCACGGCGGAAATCAGCGGAATCGCACTCTCCGCCGCCGCACGCACCACGATTTCCTCGTTGAACCCCCACAGGTCCTCAACCGATCCGCCCCCGCGCGCCACGATGATCAGATCGGGGCGCGGCAGCGCGCCACCGGGCGTCATCGCATTGAATCCCCGGATCGCCCGCGCCACCTCGGGCGCACATCTGTCCCCCTGCACGGCGACAGGCCAGATCAGCACCTTGCGCGGAAACCGATCCCTGAGCCGGTGCAGAATATCCCGGATCACCGCACCCGAGGGCGAGGTCACAACCCCGATGATCTCGGGCAGATAGGGCAGCGCCTGCTTGCGCTCCGGCGCAAAGAGCCCCTCCGCCGCCAGCGCCGCCTTGCGCTTTTCCAGCATCGCCATCAGCGCGCCCATGCCCGCTGGCTTCATATCCTCGATGATGATCTGATAGCGCGACTGGCCGGGGAACGTGGTCAGGCGGCCCATGGCCACCACCTCCATCCCCTCTTCGGGCTGCACCGCAAGGCGCGCCGCAACCCCTTTCCAGATGATCCCCGCCAGCACGGCACTATCATCCTTTAGATCCAGATAGATATGCCCCGACCGTGGCCGCGAGATACGCCCCAATTCGCCGCGCACCCGCACATGCGAAAACTCGCCTTCGATCATCCGCTTGATCACACCAGACAGATCCGAGACCGAAAATTCCGGGGCATTGCCGCCCTCTTGGGGATCGTCGATCAGATCGGACATGCGCGCGCCTCCTGCCTTGTGTCTGGCTGCCCGCCACCTTAGAACGCGGACCAACCGAGGCCAAGCAGGAGTTGCCGCCATGAACATTCTAATCCTTGGATCGGGCGGGCGGGAACATGCGCTTGCCTGGGCGGTGCTGCAAAACCCCAAATGCGATCGGTTGATCGTGGCCCCCGGCAATGCGGGCATCGCGGAAATCGCCGAATGTGCGGCGCTCGACATTCTCGACGGCGGGGTCATCGCCGGCTTTTGCGAGGCCGAGGCGATTGATTTCGTCATCATCGGCCCCGAGGCGCCCTTGGCCGCCGGTGTCGCCGACCGCCTGCGCGACGCCGGATTGCTGGTCTTTGGCCCCTCCGCCGCCGCCGCACGGCTTGAGGCCTCGAAGAGCTTTACCAAATCCATCTGCGACGCCGCAGGCGCCCCCACCGCCGCCTACGCCCATTTCACCGATCTCGCCGCCGCCCGCAGCTATGTCGAAACCCAAGGCGCCCCCATCGTGGTCAAGGCCGACGGTCTGGCCGCGGGCAAGGGCGTGATCGTCGCCATGACCCTGCCCGAGGCCTTGGCCGCCCTTGACGACATGTTCGGCGGCGAATTCGGAAGCGCCGGGGCCGAAGTGGTGATCGAGGAATTCATGGACGGCGAAGAGGCCAGCTTTTTCGTCCTTTGCGACGGCGAGACCGCCCTTCCCATCGGCACCGCCCAGGACCACAAACGCGTGGGCGAAGGCGACACCGGCCCCAATACCGGCGGCATGGGGGCCTATTCCCCCGCCCCCGTGATGACCGATGCCGTCACCCGACAGGCGCTCGATCAGATCGTCCGCCCCACCTTGGCCGAAATGGCACGGCGCGGCACGCCCTACCAAGGCGTGCTCTTTGTCGGGCTGATGATCAAGGACGGCGCACCGCGCCTTGTCGAATACAACTGCCGCTTTGGCGATCCCGAATGTCAGGTGCTGATGATGCGCCTCGGCGCGCAGGCGCTCGACCTGATGCTTGCCACCGCCGAGGGGCGGCTTGCCGATCTCTCTGTCAACTGGGCCGAGGATCACGCCCTCACGGTGGTTCTGGCCGCACAGGGCTATCCCGGCGATTACGAAAAAGGCAGCGTCATCAAGGGGCTGGACACTTGCCCCGAGGACAGCTTTCACATGGTCTTTCACGCCGGCACCACACGCGCCCAAGGGCAGATCACCGCGACAGGCGGCCGCGTTCTGGCCGCCACAGCCCGTGGCACCACCCTGCAAGAGGCGGCCGACCGCGCCTATGCCATGGTGGATCGCATCGACTGGCCCCAGGGCTTTTGTCGCCGCGACATCGGCTGGCGCGCGCTGAAATGACCCTCGACACGGCCCCGGTCCGGGTGCAACCCGGCGGCGGGCAGGCCGACGCGATCCTCGATCTCATCCGCCGCAGCTTTGCGCAGATGGAGGGCCGGATCGACCCGCCCTCCTCCATGCACCGTCTGACCGTGGAAACCGTCGACCAGCACTGCCGCGATGGCGAGGTCTGGACCATCGGCACGCCGCCCGTGGCCTGCGTTTTCCTGACGCCGAAATCCGGGTGTCTCTACCTGGGCAAACTCGCAGTCGATGCCGCATGGCGTGGGCAAGGGATGGCCGCGCGGCTGGTAGACCTTGCCATGGACCGCGCCCGCGCCCGTGGCCTCGACGCGGTGGAATTGCAGGTTCGTGTGGAATTGACGGAAAACCACCAGGCCTTTGCCAGGATGGGCTTTGTCAAAACCGGCGAAACCGCCCATCCCGGATATGACCGCCCCACCTCGATCACCATGCAGCGCGTCCTGCCCTGAACCGGCGTCAACCGCAGGTCAGCGCCTGTGCGAACCCCTCCGGGTTGGTCGTGATCCCCAAGGGCCGCGCCGTCAGGTCAGCGCCGTCAAACGCCACCGCCAATACTTCGCGGAATCCGGCATCCGCGACGATGATCTCGGCCCCCTCCCCACAGTCACGCAACCCGCCCCAGATCACCTCATCCCCGATCCGGTGATTGGTGACACCCGTGAGGCTGGCAATTTGCGTCAATCCCCCCGGCGCCCAGCTCCAGACGCGCAGGGTCTTGCCCAGATGTGGCGTCTCGACATAGGCGATATCGGTGATCCCGTCGCCATTCAGATCAGCAATCGCGGCGGGTGCGAGCCAGCGAAACCGTGTGCCGATATGCGGGGTGGCCGCGGATTTCACCAACTGCCCGCGCCGCAGAGTGTAAATCGCGAGTTGCGCACCTTGCGTGGGGCTCGATTCCACCACCACGACATCGGTCTGACCATCGCCATCGGCATCCACAAGACGCGGGGCCATATCCTCGAACACATGGCTTGGCTCCGGCCCTTGCCGCAGGTCGTGCCGGATTTCCGCGCCAGAGGCATCGCGCACCGCCAGGACACGACGCTCTTGTATCTGCCCCATGATCCGGTGCGGATAGCTGTCATCGGGGGCCTCAAAGCGCGCAGCGGCGATGCTGCCACCGCCGCTCGCGACCCAAGGTTCGGCCAGAACCGGCCCGGCAAACAGCAGCGCCCCGATAACCGCCGCCGCGCCGCGCATCTCAGATCTGTTTTTCCGGCATCTGCACGACCAGACCATCCAGCGCATCCGTCACCTTGAGCTGGCAGGTCAGGCGCGAACGCGCCGGGTCCGGCTGATAGGCGAAATCGAGCATGTCCTCTTCCATGTCATCCTTGGCGGGCAGTTTTTCCACCCAGGCCGGATCGACATAGACGTGACAGGTGGAACAGGCGCAGGCCCCGCCGCAATCGGCCTCGATGCCGGGGATATTGTTGTCGCGCGCGCCTTCCATCACGGTCAGGCCATTGGCCACCTCGACCTCGTGCCGGGTGCCATTATGCTCGATATAGGTGATTTTAGCCATGTCTGGGCTCACTCCATTGCGTCGCTATCGCCCATCTACCTAATCGCGCCACTGCCCCGAGACCAGCCCAATTTGCGCCAGCCCGGCAAAAGATTCCCTCACGTCTTGCGCCGGCGCGCGCCCAGCCAGCGCCGGACCCGCACGCCATCGGGTCTGGGCTCGGGCAGGGCTGCCCGCATCTCCTGCACCACATGCGTCGACAGGATCGCCACCGCCCGCTCGGCCAGCGGCACCCAATCCTCCGCCTCCGCCTTCGGTGCCTCGAACGGATCCCGCCCCCCTAGAAAATCCCGCGCCAGCGCCGCATTCGAGGCGGCACAGCGCGCCAGCAGATCGCGCCGCGCCTCGGGGCTCAGGATCTCTTGTGCGGCACCGGCTTGCGCCCGGTCTGACGCCCGCGCCATGAACCGCGCCAAGAGCGGCGCAACATCCGGTGCCCGCATCCCCTGCGCCATCAGCGCCGCCTTGATGTGCCGCGCCGCCTCGATCACCGCCGCGGGCGGGCTGACATTCTGCTGCGCGATGCCGAGCGGCCCATCTGGCAGGGCCACGCCGATCACGTCCAGCAAACGGCGCACGGCAAAATCCTGCGGCTGCGATGGGTTGAGCGGCACAATGCGCATCGCCGCGCGCCCCACCTGCGCCTCCCATGCCGACAAGAGCCGGTGATAATCCAGCGTCCCCCGCGACCACCGCCGCTCCAGCAGATCCTCAAAACTGCCGACCCAATCGCTGCGGCCCTTCACATGCTGCTTGAAATCGCTCTCGATCCACAGGTCCTGCCGCTTGAGATAGACCACCACCCGTGGCTCATAGCCCATGCGCTCCACCGCATCGCGCAGCGGCATGAACTTTTTTTCGCGCCACAGGTCGAACAGGACCTCGCTGCTCAACACCACATCGCGCCCCGAGCGCAGAAAATAGCCCAGATGCGCCTCCATCCGCGCGGCATCCTGCGCCATGCAGATGGCGGCCAGTTGCGCCGCATTGCCCTGATTGCGCGTGCGATCCTCGGGATGACGCTCGTATATCTGCCCTTGGGTCGCCAGCCAGTCTGCCCGCGCCTCCAGAAAGCTCTGGATCGTCGTCGTCGCGCATTTCGGCATGCCGATATGAAAGGTTGCTACGGGCATCACCGCGCCTGTGGTCTGAACGGGACGGGCCATGCCGGTCGCATCACCCAATGGCCGCGAGTCTATAACACGTCGAGATCACAGCGATAGAGGGGCAGCGCATGATACCCCAATCCGGCACGCCAAGAGGCGGACCATATCAGCGGTGGAGCAGGGTCTTTATCCGCTCCAGGAATGACACCTCCCGCTCTGGCTCGATCTCCGCCTCTTTGTCTTGGCCTTGCAGCAAGGACCTTGCAATCACCCCGGCAAGCACCATCGGCACCCGCGCCTCTGGTGAAACCCAGTCCGCCTCCGCCTCGGGCTCCGGATCGTCAAAGGCGGGTTTGCCCTTGAGAAAATCCCGTGACAGCGCTGCGTTCGAGCTTGCATACGCCGTCAAAAGCTCCCGCCGGGCCACCGGGCTGAGCAGGCTTTCGCCCTTGATGCGCGGGCTGACGCCATCGGCCACCTTCAGAAATGCGCGGATCACCTGTTGAACCTCACCCGGCGAAATTCCCGACGCGATCAGGCGGCGCTTGACCTCGCGCGCAGCCTCGGCCGCGCTGGCCGAGGGGCTCTTGTTTCGTCGCTTCCCTCCCGATACGTCCACCGGACGGCGCAGCCCCAACAGGCCGAGAAAACTGTCGATGGCGTAATCCTCATCCTGCGACGGGTTCAGAGCCACCACGCGCATCCGCGCATGCCCAACCTGCTTGGCCCAACTTGTCAGGAGGAAATGATAGTCAAGCGTATGCTTGGAACGGCGCAGCGCAAGCAGGTCGGCAAATGTCCCGTCCCAGAGGTTGGCGTCCTTTACATGCTGTCTGTAATCGCTCTCGATCCACAAATCCTGGCGTTTGAGATAAACGATCACCCGCAGATCAAAGCCCCGGCGCAGCACCTCTTGCTGGATCGTCTCAAAGCCGTTTCCGCGCCCCAGAGCGAACAGCATTTCACTGCTCAGAACGACATCGCCGTCACAGTTCAGGAAAAAGTCGAGATGGTCGAGCAGCTGTGCAGGGGTGCCGGTCATCGCATAGTCGGCCAACTGCGCAGCGTTTCCCTGCCTCTCGGTGGGATCATCCGGGTGCTTCTTGTAGGAAAACCCACGCTCTTCCAGCCAGGTCCCCTGCTTTGTCAGAAAATCCTGGATCGTCGTGGTGGCGCATTTCGGCATGCCAACGTGAAACAGAACCGTCTTCATACGCACCCCAGATCCTGCATCGCGCCTCAATCCTACAACCACAGCCGCCAAGCGCAAGCAAGCGCGTGTCGCACAGACACCGCGCTATGGACCCTGCCCGCGCGCCAAATGTGGCACGCAAAGCGGAACGCCCCTCAAGGCTTTGGTACAATTCGAGAATAATCCGAACGGAGAGCCGCGCTTTTGCCATGGTCCTGACGCCAACGCGCCCCTGCCGGGCGCTGGAATGACCGCCGGAACACAACATTTGAACCGGAGTCCCGACCATGAAACCCATCCTCACGCTCGTCACCGCGCTCACCCTTGGCCTCACCGGTGCGGCTCAGGCCGATGTCTCCAAGAAAATCGGCCGTGCCAGCCAGATCAAGGTCGGCAAAAGCAGCGTCACACCCCCCGCCAGCCATCAGGGCCAATGGTGGACGCATCCCTCGGGCTGCGAATATTCGCGCACCGGACGGCCCGGTGAAACGGTCTGGTATCTCATCATCAACACCGCCCGGCCCGGATGCCCGGCCTATATTTCCGTCACCGGGCGCGGGGATGTCTACTAGGCCTGTCCCGACAGAACCGGCGTCATGTGAATCAGCGTAGGGCGGTCCGCGCGCAGCGCCGCCTGCACCGCCGCTTGCAGCGCCGCCAAACTCTGCGGGGCCTCGGCATTGGCACCGTAAGCCCGCGCAAGGGCGCCGAAATCGGGGTTATGCGCCTTGACCGCATTGGGCGCGATCTGCGCACGCACCATGCTGTCCTCGATCTCTTTCAGCTTGGTATTGTCCCAGACCAGGATCGGCAGGGCCAGCCCCTGCTCCACCGCCGTGCCCAGCTCCTGCACCGTGTACTGAAACCCGTAATCGCCCGCGATGGCGACGGTGGGCTTGCCGCGCCGCGCCATTGCCCCGCCAACCGCTGCGGGCAGCGCATAACCCAGCGTGCCAAAGCCGGTGGGATGGTGCCAATGACCGGGCCGCGCCATCGGCCAGACCTCCTTGGCGACATAGGCGAATTGCGTCATGTCCGAATAGATCATCGTATCCTCGGGCAAGGCGGCGCGCAGGGCATCGCAAATGCTGGCAATCCCCGGTCGCTCGGCATCGCTCTCGGCCCGCCAGCGTGCCCGCGCAGCCGTAATCTCCTCGGGTCGCCAGCCGCCCCGAGAGCCAAGATCCTGCGCCAGAATCCCCCGCGCCAGCGCCCCGGCATCCGCCAGGATCCGGCGATCCCCGGCCATGGCACCACCCAGAACATCCGGGTCCATGTCCACCCGGATGAGCGGCGCACGATGCCCCAAGGCAGGCCGCCACAGATCGTTCTGCGACAACTCGCTGCCCACGACCAACACCAGATCGGCCTCGGCGATCAAAGACGCGCTGTCCGGCCGCGCCAGATAGGCCCCGAAATCGAGCGGGGCCGCCGCCCCCATGATCCCGCGCCCGGCATAGGTGGTAAAGGTCGCCGCCCCCAGCCGCGTCGCAATCTCGTGCCAATCTGCGGCACTCTTCACAGCGCCACCGCCCAGAATGATCAGCGGCTTGCGCGCCGCACATAGCGCCCCGGCCACCTCCGCCGCCACCTCAGCGGCCAGCGCCGGCGCATGCTCCAAAGGCACCGCCGCAGGCGCCGCTTCGGCCATGCCCTCCAGCGCCGCAATCGGCACCTGGATATGCCGGGGCCGCCCGCGCCGCGTGGCAAACTCGACAAGCGCGCGGTCGATCAACCGATAGGCACTGGCGGCGTCGCGCGCCTCGGCGCTCCATTCCGTGACACATGCCGCCGCCGCCCGCTGGTCGCGCATCTGGTGCAGCTGCCCCTGCTGCGCCGCTGCCTCATCCAGACAGGATGACAGCACCAGCACCGGCACACTGTCCGACCACGCCTGCCCCAGCGGCGTCAGGATATTGCACAGCCCCGGCCCGGTGATCACATAGGCCACCCCGGGCCTGCCCGTGGCCCGCGCGTAACCATCCGCCATGAATCCGGCCCCCTGCTCATGCCGCGCCAGAACATGGGTGATGCCCGCCTCTTCGATGCCGCGATACATCTCCTGGTTATGCACGCCCGGAATGCCAAAGATCACCTCGACCCCGCGCGATTTCAGCATATGGCTGATCTGCGCGCCCAAAGGGGCCTGCGCGCGGAACTCGTTGGATGTCTCGGCCATGTCAGGCTCCTTTTCAGGTCAGGGTGTCAGGGACGCCAGAACGACGGCAGGATAAGCACGATCACGGCCAGAATTTCCAGCCGCCCCATCAGCATGGCAAGGATCATCAGCGCCTTCGCCGCATCGGGAAAGGCAATCAGCGATCCGGTCGGCCCGACACTGGGGCCAAAGGCCGGACCGACGTTGAAAATCGCGGTCCACGCCCCCGTCACCGATTCCATCAGCGTGAGCCCCGTCAATTCCAGCGCGACCGAGAAGAATCCAAATGACAGGATATAGACGGTAAAGAGCAGCATCACCGATTGCAGCACCTCATCCTCGACGCGCCGCCCCTCATGGCGCAGGATCATCACGCTGGACGGGTTGAAAATGCGCCGCGCCTGCTGCCCCATGGCGCGCAACATCAGCTGGTAGCGGAAAATCTTGATCGAACAGCCCGTCGAGCCGGTGCAGCCGCCAATCGCCCCCACTACGATCAGCACGACAAAGGGAAAGGTCCCCCAAGCGGTCACATCGCCATCGCCGAATCCGGTGCCGGAAAAGATCGACACGATGTTGAACAGTCGCAAGCGCACGCTTTCTTCCGAAAACTGGCCGTTCATTATGAAATCATAACCCACCACCAAGGCGACGGAATAAAAGATCCACCGCAGATAGGTGCGCACCTGCGTGTCGCGATAGAGCGGCAGGATATTGCCCTGCACCCCCTGCATCATCCGCACAAAGGGAAGACTGGCCAGGATCATGAACACCACGCAGGCATATTGCGGCCCGCCAGGAAAGGCCGCAAAGGAACTGTCCATGCTGGAAAACCCCCCCGTCGAGACCGTGGTCAGCGCATGCACGGTCGCATCAAACGCCCCCATGCCAAGGGCAAGAAAGGTGAGCGTGCAAATCGCGGTCAGCCCCAGATAGACGTTGAGCACACCCTTCGAGATGTCGATGGTGCGCGGCAGCGCCTTGCCAAAGGTGTCGAACCCCTCGGCGCGAAAGAATTGCATCCCCCCCACCCGCATCTCGGGCAGGAACACCAGCGCCACGATCACGATCCCCAGACCGCCCAGCCATTGCAGGATGCCCCGCCAGAGCAAGAGCCCCTTGGGCAGGGTATCAAGCCCCGCAATCACCGTCGCCCCTGTGGTCGTCACGCCCGACATTGCCTCGAAAAAGGCGTCGATGAACTCCAGATCGGTCTCGCCCAGCATGAACGGCAGCGCGCCAAAGAGCGGCATCGCCACCCAGACCAGAGTGGTCAGCAAGAACGCCTGCTGGATCGTCAGTGGTTGACCCATCGAATTCTTGCACGACAGCGCCACCAATCCGCCCGCAATGCAGGTCACGATCATGCTTTCGGCGAAAACAGGCCAATGTTCGCGCCCCTCGGCGATATCCACCAAGAGCGGCAGCGCCATGGTCAGGCCCATGGCCATGACCATCAGGCCAACGAGATATCCCACGGGTCGCACATCGAACATGAGGCGCAGAGTTGGCCGTTGCCGCCGGTACTGTCAAGCTGCATCGACACCCGTATCCTGCCCTCAACCGGGCAGAATGTCCTCGAACACAAAAGCGGCAATATCGTCGCGCGTCAGCCCCATGGCCGCCAACTCCGAGTCGCTCAGACTCTGAAGATGCGCCACGCTCGCCAGCCTCGATCGAGCCAGCAGATAGCCGTTCATCCCGGCGGCGCGTTCCACCAAGAAAAGATCCAGATCGCGCCGCCAATTGGCGGGCATGAAGCGGGTCGTCAGGTCGGTCTCGGCCATGTGGGTTCCCTTTCCCGGATCGGACAGGTCCCCTCCCAAAAGCTATCATAGCGCGAATCCGGTCGAAAATCGCCCATCCCCGCACGGCCGCCACAGAGTGTTGCCGCATTGCAGCAATCGCACGGACCAAGGACGGGATGCCGTCCGAACCCTTCAACGCCTCACGCAATAGTTAAGTTCAATTACAGTGGATTCATGCAAATGTCCGCGTGGACGACCAACGTGTCTCATGATTTTCAAGGGAGTGAACATAGAATGAAACGCCAGCTTTTCGCCGCCGCGACCCTGATGGCCAGCCTCAGCCTTGCGCAAACCGCACATGCTGCCGAATGTGCCGTCGACGTGGATGACCCCTTCGCGCTCGAGGCCGCCGCGATCGAGGAAATCTACGCCTGCATCAAGGACGAGTTGGTCGCAGGCTACGCAAAAGAGGGCGATGCCGTCGCCAGCGCCTATCGCGACTGGACCGTGTCCTCGACCCGCCCCGCCGTGGCCGGTGCGCATGGCAACCGCCTGCTTTATACCTTCGCCAATGACATCGCCGCCGAGCAATACCTGAAATACGCGACCGAGGGTGTGAGCATGCCCGTGGGCTCTGTTCTGGCCAAGGAAAGCATCACCATCAGCGCCAAGAAAAAGGCCGCCGTGCCCGGCCCGCTCTTTATCATGACCAAGGGCGAACCCGGCAGCGCGCCGGAGACCGCCGATTGGGTCTATGGCGGCATTCAGCCCAACGGCCAGCCGATGAAATTCAAGCAGAGCTTCTGCCATGACTGCCACGTCGCATGGGAGGCACAGGACATGCTGGCCTATCCGCTGGAAGAGGTGCGGCTCGCAAACTGAGCAGCATGCCAGAAAATGCGCCCGGCTCCTCTCAGGGGCCGGGCTTTTGTTTGCAAATCCGTGTCCCCTGGGTCATTAAACCCGAATGACCTTACAGATGCGCGCACTCCTTGTTCACCTCTTTACTGCCACCGGCGCCGTCTTCGCGATGCTCGCGATGCTTGCGGCGGTCGATCACAAATGGGAACTGATGTTTCTCTGGCTGGTGGTGGCCTTTGCGGTGGACGGCATCGACGGGCCGCTCGCGCGCAAATACGATGTGCAGCAATATGCCCCCGAATTTGACGGCGTGCTGCTCGATCTGATCATCGACTATCTCACCTATGTGTTCATCCCGGCCTTTGCGCTGTTCAAATCCGATCTCTTGCCGGGCTGGACAGGCTGGCTCGCCATCATCGTGATCACCTTTGCAAGTGCGATGTATTTCGCCGACACGCGGATGAAAACCAAGGACAATTCCTTTTCCGGCTTTCCCGGATGCTGGAACATGCTGGTGCTGGTGCTCTTCGCGCTTGCTCCGAATTTCTGGATCATCCTCGGATTGGTGGTGGTGCTCGCGGTGGCCATGTTCCTGCCGCTCAAATTCGTGCATCCCGTCCGCACCGAACGCTGGCGCTGGCTGACCCTGCCGATGGCCCTCGCGTGGACGTTCTTTGCCGGATGGGCCGCTTGGGTCCATTTCGATCCGCAAAGCTGGGCGCATTGGGGGCTGGTCGTCACAAGCGTCTACCTGCTCTTCGCAGGGATCGTGCAACAGATTTTCCCGCGCAAGGGTGATCTCGACCGCCTTTAGAACGTGCGGCACCCCATCGAGACCATACCCGTCCCGGGCTTGACCCGGGACCACGCCCAAGCAGCATAGAGACCCCGGCTCGGGGGCCGGGACGCCGTAACCCCGATCAGATGCAACGCCCCTAGAGCGTATCCAGACAATGCCGCCGGAACGCCCGCTTGAGCAGGTCCAATTCCTCGCGCAAGAGCGCCATCTCGGCGCGGATGTCATAGCTCAGCACATCCCCCGCCAAGAGCGCGAAACTGTCCAGAACCTCGCCGCTCCGCCGATCCCGGATGACAAAGGTCTGCACCCCGTCGGCGATCTTCTCCACGGGCACCGGCACCCGCACCACCCAGAGCTTTTCCTCTGGCTTGGCCGTCACCACGACCCCCGCCACCGGCTGCTGCTGATGCGTCACCTCGATCTCGGGCGCGGCCTCGGTCGCGTCCGTCCGCGTCAGCACCCCCTCCCAGACCCCTTCAAAGAGCCGCGTCTTGGTCAATGTCCACTCGTTCATCGCACCCTCCTAGAGCGCCGCGCGCGGGCGACGACTGAACGTCACATCCCGCAACACAAGCTGGCTCATCTGCGGATTCTCGAAGATCAGGTCGATCCACGCCCGCTCCACCCGCTTTTCGTTCAGGTTGGAATAGGCCAGATCGAACTCGACCATGATTTCTTCCGCGTTCAGCGGCAATTCCCGCACGATCTGTTCGGTATTCGGCCCGTGCTTGATGTTGAGCCGGGCAAAGATTTCCAGCGGCTTTTCCAGTTCCACAATCGTGTCCATCCGCAACAAATGCCGCTTGGTCAGCCCGTTCACCGCCTGCTGCGGAAAATCCAGCACCACCGACAGAAACGATCCGTCAAAGGCAAACACATCCATCCGCAAACCATACGGGGCCAGATCCGCCTCGCGACTGTTGCGCAACTGGCGCAAACACAGCTCCGAGCGCGCGCAATCGTGAAACAAAGTCACCTCGCGCCCCAGCATCGACTTGGACCGGACCGAGGCCATGCCGGGCACCGGCAGGGGCTCGCGCCACAACTCCGGCCGCCACGCCCAATCGGTGCCATGCGGACGGGAAAACGAATTCGACCCGATCATCGGCAGGGCCAGCCGGTTATCGGCAATCGAGATCACCTCGTTGAGCGAATACATCAGCTTGCGCGCCCGCGCCCGTGCGCGCCGCAACTCGGCCAAGCCCATCATCGGGGCATTGCGCGCGGTCTGCCGCCAAATGCGCAGGCTGCGGCGATGCGTCAACACGTCCAGTAATTTCATGCAGAGCGCACCCTTGCCAATCTTCGCACGCACGGCCGTGCCGAAATGCTACGTCCCAAATCCTTGCATAGCATTAATTCAAAAGAGGAAACAATCCATCCCAAAGATCAGGAAGAGGGGCTTGCCCCCCGCATCGCCCGCGCCAGGGCTTGCACCAGCGCCAGCCCCTCGGACCCCGACACGCCCTGCCCCTCGGGGCCGTAAACCGCCAGTCCCACCATATGCCCGTTCACGATCATGCCGGCACGCCAATGCACCGGATCACCCCCGGGCAGCACGGCATCGCCACCCTGCATCACCTGCACCACAGCCAGATCGTCCTCGTCCTGCGCCACCCGCACCTCTGCCGGGGCCAGCGCCCGGGCCATGGCCTGCGCATCCGGCGCCTGTCCCGAGGCCGCACGCGGCAGAACCGAAACCGTCATCACCGCCGGATCGGCGTAAACACCGCCGGTCTGCCCGAGGCTGTGACAACTGGCCATCAGCGCAAAACTGCCCGACGCCCCACGCCGCACGCTGGCGGCATCCACGCAATAGCCGCGCGGCCCCGTCACCACCACAGCCCCCTCGTAAAACGCCACCGCCGCCACCGCCTGCGGCTTGCTCGCAGGCGCGGCGAGACAGCCCGCAAGGGCCATCATCCCCAGCCCAAGCAGGGTCCGGCGCGCCATCGCCCGGACCCTGCCCCGCTCAGAGGTCCATATAGACATGCCGCTCGGCAGCCGCGCCGGGATGGGTCACAGCGCCCTTGTAGGTCTCGCCCACCAACTGCGCATATTTCCACAGCGCGCCGCTCGTGTAGATGGTCTCACGCGGGCCTTTCCACGCGTCCTTGCGCTTGGCCAGTTCCTCGTCGCTCAGAGCCACCGACAATTCGCCCTTGATCGCGTCAATGGTGATCACGTCGCCTGTCTCGATCAGGGCAATCGGCCCTCCATGCGCCGCCTCGGGGCCAACGTGACCCACACAGAAGCCGCGCGTGGCCCCCGAGAAACGCCCATCGGTAATCAGCGCCACCTTCTTGCCCATGCCCTGACCGCTCAGCGCCGCCGTGGTCGACAGCATCTCGCGCATGCCGGGGCCGCCCGCCGGACCCTCATTGCGGATGACGATGACCTCGCCCTCCTTGTAGGCGCGCGCCTTGACCGCCTCGAACGCATCCTCTTCGCATTCGAACACGCGCGCCGGGCCGGTAAAGACCTGATGTTCGGGCGCGATGCCCGCCACTTTCACGATCGCGCCGGTCGGGGCCAGATTGCCCTTGAGACCGACAACGCCCCCCGTCTTGGTGATCGGCGTTTCAATCGGATAGATCACCTTGCCATCGGCCTCGCGCTCGATCAGGTCCAGTTCCTCGCCGATGCTGCGCCCGCTCGCGGTCATGCAATCCTCATGGATCAGCCCCGCCTTGCGCAATTCCTTCATCACCACCGGAATACCGCCTGCATCATAAAGGTCCTTGGCCACATAGGCCCCACCCGGTTTCAGATCGACGAAATAGGGCGTGTCGCGGAAGATGTCGCAGACATCCTCAAGAAAGAAATCAATCCCCGCCTCGTGCGCAATCGCAGGCAGGTGCAGACCGGCATTGGTGCTGCCCCCGGTGCAGG
Organism: Roseovarius sp.; assembly: GCF_027019125.1. Classification (GTDB taxonomy): domain Bacteria; phylum Pseudomonadota; class Alphaproteobacteria; order Rhodobacterales; family Rhodobacteraceae; genus Roseovarius. The sequence goes on from NZ_JALUXE010000033.1 coordinate 95,710, forward strand.
CCACGACCCGCGCCGCATTCTGCAAACTCTTGAGCGTCACCACATCGCGCGCCCGGATATTGCGCTCCAGCAGGTGCATCACCGCCCGCCCCGAGGCCTCGGCATATTGATCGCGGCTCTCGTAAGGGGCCGGCATACCCGAAGAGTTCATCAGCGCCAGACCGATCGCCTCGGACACGCAGGCCATGGTGTTGGCCGTGAACTGCCCCCCGCAGGCCCCCGCCGACGGGCAGGCCACCCGCTCCAGCATATCCAGCGCCTTGTCCGACATCTCGGCATTCTGATGCCGCCCGACCGCCTCGAACATATCCTGCACGGTCAGGTCACGGCTGCGGAAATCTTCGGGAATCTCGCTCACCTGCGGCGCCTTGCCCGGCAGGATCGACCCGCCATAAATGAACACCGACGGCACATTCAGCCGCACCATCGCCATCATCATCCCCGGCAGGGATTTGTCACAGCCCGCCAGCCCCACCAGCGCGTCATAGCAATGCCCGCGCATGGTCAACTCCACCGTATCGGCAATCGCCTCCCGGCTCGCGAGGCTCGACCGCATCCCCTCATGCCCCATGGCGATCCCGTCCGTCACGGTGATGGTGGTGAACTCGCGCGGGCTGCCATGCGCCTCTTTCACGCCGCCCTTGACGGCCTGCGCCTGACGGTTCAGCGCGATATTGCACGGGGCCGCCTCGTTCCAGCAGGTCGCCACACCGACGAGCGGCTGATGGATCTCCGTCTCGGTCATGCCCATGGCATAATAATAGGACCGATGCGGCGCGCGCTCGGGCCCTTCGGTCACGTGACGGCTGGGCAGTTTGGCTTTGTCGAACTTGGTCATGAGAGGCCTCCCGGAATTAGCTGGAAATCGGTCTAGGCCAGCGGCGCGGCGGGGGCAAGCCGATTGCAACCCCTCAGCCCTGCCTATAGCTTGCGCGCATGAGATATGACGCCCATGAAATCCTCGTTGGCCCTGCCCGCGCCACGGCCCATCCCGCGCGCCTTCTGGCAGGCATCGCCCTTGGCGTGCCGGTATTTGTGGCGCTGAGCTTTGGCTATGCCGCCCTCTTGCCGCGCCTCTTCGGACCCGAGGCTTGGGCGCAGATCGCGCCCGGCATCGAAACCGCCTCCAACCCCCAAGGCGTGTTGATCAACCTCTTCGTGTTCGGCCTCTTGATCGTGGCCTTGGGCCTCACCCTGCGCATCGTCCACCGGCGCGGCCTATCTGGCATCATCGGCCCCCGTGCCCTTGCCCTGCGCCAATTCACCCGCGCAATGGGGGTCATGCTGCTGCTTTACGGTGTTCTGCTCTTTCTGCCCATGCCCGACGGGCTGGAACCGGTTGCCAACCTGCCCGCCGCGCAATGGCTGATGCTTCTGCCGCTCGCGCTGACCGGCCTCTTTCTTCAGGTCTTTGCCGAGGAACTGGTGTTTCGCGGCTATCTCCAGAGCCAGCTTGCCGCGCGCTTTGCATCGCCTCTTGTATGGATGGTGCTGCCCTCTCTCGGCTTTGCGGTGCTGCATTACGATCCGGTCAGTTTTGGCACGAATGCCTGGGTCGTGGTCGCCTGGGCTGCGGCCTTTGGCCTTGCCGCCGCAGACCTCACCGCCCGCTCTGGCACCCTTGGCCCCGCCACGGCGCTGCATTTCATCAACAATTTCAGCGCCATCATGATCGCCGCCCCACGCGGGCAGTTCGACGGGATGGCGCTTTATGCCTATCCCTTCACCGTGGACAATTCCGAGGCGCTCTGGGCGATGATGCCGCTCGACCTGCTGATCCTCGTCTGCGGCTGGCTCGCCATTCGCCTCAGCTTGCGCCGCTGATTGCATTTCGCCCGCGCCCCGCTTATGTGATGGCGCAATCGTCACCAGAGGGACCGGACCCGATGAACTGGATCACCAATTACGTGCGCCCCCGGATCAACTCGATCTTCTCGCGCCGCGAAATCCCCGAGAACCTCTGGTCCAAATGCGACGAGTGCGGCACCATGCTGTTTCACCGCGAACTCTCGGGCAATCTCAACGTCTGCACCAATTGCGGCCACCACATGAGCATCACGCCGCGCGCCCGGTTCGCGGCGCTCTTTGACGGCGGCATCTTCTCCGAGGTCGAGGTTCCCGCGCCCACCCCCGACCCGCTGCAATTCCGCGACCAGAAGAAATATCCCGACCGCCTGCGCGCCGCCCAGAAACAGACCGGCGAGAAAGAGGCGATGCTCGTCGCCACCGGCGAGATGGGCCGCACGCCCATCGTGGCCGCCGCCCAGGACTTCAGCTTCATGGCCGGCTCCATGGGCATGTATGTCGGCAACGCCATCATCGCGGCGGCAGAAACCGCCGTCAAACTCAAGCGCCCCCTCATCCTCTTCTCGGCCGCAGGCGGCGCGCGGATGCAAGAGGGCATCCTGAGCCTGATGCAAATGCCCCGCACCACCGTCGCGGTGCAGATGCTCAAAGAGGCAAACCTGCCCTATATCGTGGTGCTGACCCATCCCACCACCGGCGGTGTGACGGCCTCCTATGCCATGCTGGGCGATGTCCAGATTGCCGAACCGGGCGCGCTCATCTGCTTTGCCGGGCCGCGCGTCATCGAACAGACCATCCGCGAAAAACTGCCCGAGGGCTTTCAGCGCGCCGAATACCTGCTGGATCACGGCATGCTCGACCGCGTGACGCCCCGCACCCAGATGCGCGACGAATTGATTACCATCACCCGCATGTTGATGGGCCTGCCCCCCGCGATCAAGGGCGACCTGCCCGCCCCCGGACCCGAGGCACAACCGCAGCAGGACGCCACCAAAAAATGACCGCCCCCACATCCGACGCCATCCTTGCCCGGATGATGGCGCTGCACCCCAAGATCATCGACCTCACGCTCGATCGCGTCTGGCGCTTGCTCGAGGCCTTGGGCAATCCGCAAAACGACCTGCCCCCGGTGATCCATATCGCGGGCACCAACGGCAAGGGCAGCACTCAGGCGATGATCCGCGCCGGGCTCGAAGCGGCGGGCAAGACGGTCCACGCCTATACCTCGCCCCACCTTGCGCGCTTTCACGAACGCATCCGCCTTGCAGGCGAGTTGATCACCGAAGAGCACCTGACCGCCATTCTCGATGAATGCTACGCCGCCAACGGCAGCGACCCGATCACCTATTTCGAGATCACCACCTGCGCGGCACTTCTGGCCATGGCCCGGACACCTGCGGATTACACCCTGCTCGAGGTGGGTCTTGGCGGACGGCTGGACGCGACCAACGTGATCGACCAGCCGGCGCTGACGGTCATCACCCCGATTTCCATCGACCATGAACAATATCTGGGCGACACGCTGGCCAAGATCGCGGGCGAAAAGGCCGGGATCATCAAACGCCGCGTGCCCTGCGTCGTCGGCCCGCAACCCGACGAGGCCTTGGCCGTGATCGAATCCGTCGCCGCCCGCCACGGCGCGCCCCTGCTGGCGCATGGCCAGCACTGGCACGCCACGCAGGACCGCGGCCGCCTGATCTATCAGGATGAAACCGGCCTTCTCGACCTGCCCCTGCCCAACCTGCCCGGCGCGCATCAGATCGAGAACGCAGGTGCCGCCCTCACCGCGCTGCGCCACCTCCAGATGGGCGAGGCCGCCTATGAGGCCGCCGTCACCCGCGCCTTCTGGCCCGCGCGGATGCAACGCCTGCAAACCGGCCCGCTGATTGATGCGGCCCCCGGGGCCGAGGTCTGGCTCGACGGTGGCCACAACCCCGCCGCGGGCGAGGCGCTCGCCCGGCATCTGGCCACCCTGCCCGCGCGCCCGACCTATCTCGTCTGCGGCATGCTCAACACCAAGGACATCGCGGGCTATCTCACGCCGCTGGCCGCCCATGCCACGGCCCTCACCGCCCTGTCGATCCCCGGCGAGGCCAACACCCTGCCCGCCGATGTAACGGCCGACGCCGCGCGCGCGGCGGGCCTGCCCGCCACCACCGCCGAGAGCGCCCTTGCCGCTATCACCGAGATCGTCGCAACCTGCCCCGAGGCACGGATTCTGATCTGTGGCTCCCTCTACCTTGCAGGGGGAATCCTGCGCGAGAACGGATAGGCCGTCTTGGGGATAGGCCTGCGGGCCAAACACACGCAAAAGGCTTACAAAATTCATGTACGAACCTTACAGATTGTAAGGTTGCCCGGCGGCTCGGACGCGGCCGCAGAAAACGGCGCATTTACCGGCTTTCCGGGCATTTTCATGCCATTTCCGAATCACTCCATATTGACGAAATCGTGAAATTCAGACTAAATGTAGGCAATAAAATCCGGCCTCACTGCCCGCCGGATCGCATAATCGTCGAGGGGGAGAGAGCCGTGCCAAACCGTGACACTGGCGATGCAGCAACTGCGGTTGCCTGTGCCCCTGCCCCGGCCGCATATTCCCAAAGCGTTGATTATTACGAGGTTTTCTTATGTTGCGTGCAACACTGATCGCGGCGGGATTTGTCGCCATAACGCTTGCCTTGATCCTGCTTCAGCCGGGAAAATCGCCGTCCATGGCTGATCTGCCCCCCGTGAATGGCACCGAAGTCACCCGCATAGCGCCCGACCTTTCAACGCTCAGCGCAGCCGCGCCCGCGACCGATCCCTTGGTGAACAGCGCGCTCGTTGCCACGTTGCCCGCCCTCCCCGCGGCCCCTGCCCCTGCGCAACCGCAGACGGCCATGCCGGTTGATGCGGCACTGGAAACCATGGTGCTGGGCGCGCTGCAGCAGGGGCAGTCCGAGGGCTATATCGACGCGCTGGTGAATGACGCCGCAAGAAAGGGCAAGGTCGAGGTGCCCCACGGTCTCGTGACCGCCGAAGGCCGGGTTGATACAGCGCTTCTTCTCAGCGCCCTGTCGCAGCCCGCCCGCCCCCGTATACCCACCACCTATACCGTGGCTACGGGCGACAGTTTGGCGTCGATTGCGTATCGCTTTTACGGCGACTTCGCGCGTCAGGCTGACATCCTCGCCGCCAATGCCGACACGATGCAGCCCACGGATCGCCTGCGCGTAGGTCAGGTGCTCAATCTTCCAACCCCCTGACTTTACGGGGCTTTCCAGTTACGATGGCAGGAATGATCGAGGGGCCGAACCAACGGCCCCCTTTCATTTCATGGGGGCATTGCTCAGCCGCGCCCATCCTTGGGCGACCCCATCACAACGTACGAAGTGATCGCATTGACCTGCGGCAGCGTACCCAAAACATCGGTGTGAAACCGTTTGTAGGCCGCCAGATCGGCCACTTCGACCCGCAGGATATATTCCACCGCTCCGGTGATGTTGTGGCATTCCACCACCTCTGGCGCACGGCTCATCGCCTGCTCAAAGGCCACCTGACTGGCCTTGGTATGGCTGTTGAGGCCAACCGTGACATAGGCCAGAAACCCGATCCCAAGCGCGCCCCGATCCAGCACCGCGCGATAGCCCGCAATGACCCCCCGGCGCTCCAGATCCTGCACCCGCCGCAGACAGGCAGAGGGCGACAGCCCCACCTTTTCCGCAAGCTCCAGATTGCTGATCCGGCCATCGCGGGTTAACTCATGCAATATACGGTCGCCGATCTTGTCCATGGATCAATTTTATTGCACTGAAACCTTAGATTTGCAACAGAACGCAATTTCACGGCGGGTTTCATCGCATATGGTTGCGACATGACACTCGATTTGCTCACCGCCCTCGCCACTTTTGCCTTTGTCACGGTCATGACTCCGGGGCCAAACAACCTCATGCTCATGGCGTCGGGTACGAATTTCGGTTTTACCCGCTCGATTCCCCATATGTTGGGGATCGGGTTGGGCTTTCCGCTAATGGTGGCCTGCGTGGGCCTTGGCGTGATGCAGGTGTTCGACCTATGGCCGCTCAGCTACACCCTGCTCAAGATCGGTTCCGTCGCCTACCTCGTCTATCTCGCCTGGAAAATCGCCAACGCCGCCCCGCCTCGCGATGCGGAAGCGTCCGGTAAGCCATTGACTTTCCTGCAATCTGCGGCGTTTCAATGGGTCAATCCCAAGGCGTGGAGCATGGCGCTTTCGGCCATCACCCTCTATGCGACAGGCCGTGATCTGGCCTCGGTCCTCTGGGTCGCAGGCGTATATGTTGTGGTCTCAAGCATCAGCACCACAAGCTGGACCCTGCTTGGCCAACAACTCCGCCGCCTGCTCAAGAACCAAACCCGGCTGCGCATTTTCAACTGGCTCATGGCCGCCCTTCTGATTGCAACCCTGATCCCGGTCCTGTGGCCCTCCTGACCCGGTTGTGATTGCAAATCATCGCTCTTGCAGCCATATAACGCCACGGCAACCGTGGAGACCTGAGCGCAATGACCAACTACCTCGACTTCGAAAAGCCTCTGGCCGAGATTGAAGGCAAGGCCGAGGAACTGCGTGCGATTGCCCGCGGCAACGCCGAAATGAATGTCGAGGCAGAGGCCGCCGCGCTCGATGCCAAGGCCGCCGAGATGTTGCGCGATCTCTACAAGTCCTTGACCCCATGGCGAAAATGCCAGGTCGCGCGCCACCCCGACCGCCCGCATTGCCGCGACTATATCGAGGCATTGTTTTCCGAATACACCCCCCTCGCCGGCGACCGCGCCTTTGGCGAGGATCACGCCATCATGGGCGGTCTTGCCCGGATCAACGGGCGCCCCGTGATGGTGATCGGCCATGAAAAGGGCAATGATACCAAGAGCCGGATCGCCCGCAATTTCGGCATGGCCCGCCCCGAAGGCTATCGCAAGGCCGTGCGCCTGATGCAGATGGCCGACCGCTTTGGCCTGCCGGTCGTGACGCTGGTAGACACGCCCGGCGCCTATCCCGGCAAGGGGGCAGAGGAACGCGGTCAGAGCGAGGCGATCGCCCGCGCGACCGAAACCTGCCTTGCCATCGGCGTGCCGCTGGTGTCGGTCATTATCGGCGAAGGTGGCTCTGGCGGGGCCGTGGCCTTTGCGTCTGCCAACCGCGTGGCGATGCTGGAACACTCTGTTTATTCGGTGATTTCGCCCGAAGGCTGCGCTTCGATCCTGTGGAAGGATTCCGAAAAGATGCGCGAGGCCGCCGAGGCGCTGCGCCTCACCGCGCAGGATCTGACCCGGCTTGGTGTCGCGGACCGGGTGATTGACGAACCATTGGGCGGCGCACATCGCGACCCAGCCCGCACCATCGCCGCAGTCGGCAAGACGATCGAGGCGATGCTGAGCGAATTGTCGAAAAAGGATCGCGCCGCCCTGATCAAGGACCGGCGCGAGAAATTTCTTCGCATGGGAACCAAAGGGCTCGCGGCCTGAGCCGCGAGCACGGATGTCTCAGTTCAAGCGGCGTCGCGACGATTGGCCTTGAGCCGCGCGTTCACTGTGTCCACGATCCCCGCGAATTCCGACGACTCGATGCCCTGCTGTTCGGCGATGAGCTTCACGAGCATATCCACGCGTTCGATGCGGTCCGCCCCGCCTTCAATCGCGCGCGCGGCCGAGGACGGCTTGAGCAAGCCATTGGCGGCACTGGCATATTTGGCGAACGGAACGGCATCGTCGGCCTCTGCACCCAACCGGCGCACAACCTCGTCAACGGTGCTGTAGATCTTTTCCGACAGCGCCACATCGCCATGCACCGCTTCTTTGATCGGGCGCGCGCCCTCGGGCAGGACACAGCGGTAATTGCCGGTAAGCAGCATGCTCCATTTGGCAAAGGGAACATAGATCGAGTCGAACACGCGCAGCTTGACCGGCACGTCCTTGCCATCGACCGTCACCGCATCAATCGCCGCCTCCAGATCACGCAGGATGCGGTTGTGGGCCTCATCCTCGAAAATCGCCGCCTTGAAATTGGTGGGCAGGCCGACATGCAGCGTATTGGCGCCATCCTCGGCCACACGATACGCCTGCGGGTCGGGGCTGCAGAGCGTGACTGTGCCGGGCTTGAACGCGGCCCATGCACCCGGGCAGGTATAGGCCGCCTCAAGCTTCGACGTATCGAGGCCCGGCACCCGACGCAGATAGGGCAACGGCGGCATGTTCATGATCGAGAGGCACGGCGTGCCCGCCGCGGCAATGCGCCCCAAGAGGTCGACGATATTCTGGGCACAATACTGCGGCTCTGACATGGCAAGCGCCACCATGTCGTAATCGGCGGGATTCACATCCTCGGGTGCCAGAGCGTTGAGCGTGCCAGGCAGGTCATGCGAGCGGAACGAACGATGCTCTGCCTCGTCGCGCAGCTTGATGCGCACATCGGTGCCCTCGGAGTTGATGAGATCAGCCGTGGACTGGCGGCAGACAAGCGTCACATCCTGCCCGGCCATCAAAAGCTTGGTGCCAAGAAGAGAGCCGTAAGAGGCCCCAAGGATTACGATGCGATATGCCATGACAGTCCTTTCGAAAGAATCTTGCGCGTGTTTTGGTGCCCCTAGTTATATAGGAGCGCGCCGATTTCACTACGAAATTAATGTCAATGTGTGTATGGTAAACATTACAAAGAAAAATTCTGTAATATTGTAAGGTTTCGCATGGCAAAGACGCTCATCGGCCCCCGGCTGCGCCAGTTGCGGCGCGAGCGGGGGCAAACCCAGGCCGACATGGCCCGCAAGCTGGACGTGAGCCCGTCCTATATCAACCTGCTGGAAAACAACCAACGCAGCCTGTCGGTTCAGATGCTGATGTCTATCGCCGACGCCTATGCTGTCGATTGGCGAGACCTGACCCGGGACGAAACCGCGCGCCGGGTGGCGGACCTGCGCCATGCGGTGCGCGATCCGGTCTTTGCCTCCGATCGCCCGGATCTTCAGGAATTACGCGGAGCGGTCGATCACGCCCCCCGGTTGGTCGATCTTTTTCTGGAATTGCACGGGGCCTATCGCACGGCACTGGAAAAGATCCTGAGCCTTGCTGGCGAAAACGCCGCCGATGAGCTCTTGCGCAGCTCACCCGAGACAGTGATCCACAACTTCTTTCGCGACCACGAGAACCATTTCCCGGAATTGGAACGCGCCGCCGAAAGCGCACGCGACGGGGAATTCAGCTCGCCCGAGGATCGCTATTTCGACCTGAGAGAGAGGCTGCGGACGCGGCACGGCATCAGCGTGCGCATTCGGCGGATCGGAGAATTGGGCGATGCGCTGCGTTATTATGACGAAGCCACAGGTGTCGTGCACCTGTCGCAGGCGCTGGACACCTCAAATCGCGCCTTTCAATTGGCCCATGTGCTGTGTCTTGTGGCCTATCCTGACGTGCTGTCGGGGATCGTGAACCGCAGCGGGCTGGGGTCGCAACATGCCCTGGCGCGCCTCCGGGTGGAGCTGGCCAATTACTTTGCCGCTGCATTTTTGATGCCTTACAACGCGTTCTTGCGCGAAGCCGAGGCCGCAGCCTATGACATTGACCGCGTTGCCGCCGTATTCAGCACCTCGTTCGAACAGGTGTGTCAGCGCCTGACCACCCTGCAACGCGAGGGCGCGCGTGGCGTGCCGTTCTTTTTCCTGCGTATCGACAAGGCCGGGAACGTCACCAAGAGATTCAATTCCACCTCGTTTCACCTTGCGGAATACGGCGGATCCTGCCCGGTCTGGAACATTCATACGGCGTTTTACCAACCCGGCGTGATGATGCCGCAGTTCGTCGAAATGCCCGATGGCGCGCGTTATTTCACGGTGAGCCGCACGGTGCATCGCCCGGTTTTCAGCGAGGAAACACAGGATCGCCGCCTGACACTTGCCTTGGGCTGCGAGGCGAAATTTGCGCATCGCCTGCGCTATGCCTCGAGTTACAATTTCGACGACCCCAAGCTCTACGCGCCTATCGGCCTTAACTGCAATCTCTGCCCACGGCAGGCCTGTTCGCAGCGCGCGCATCAGCCCCTGTTGATGGAATTGCCGATTGACGAGAACCGGCGCGGCAGCACGCGATATGAAAGCTGAAAGGGGGGCCGACCGGCCCCCCTCTCCATTTTCTCTGATCTGCGGGCGTTATTCCGCAGGCTTGGCCCGGCGCGGCCGCAGATACTTCAATGCGGGCATCAGGATCAGAATGATCGCCACGATCATGATCGGCGCCGAAATCGGGCGGCTGAAGAAGATCGACGGATCGCCAGAGGACAGCAGCAGCGATTGGCGCAGCGTCGGTTCGGCAATCGGGCCAAGCACGATGGCCAGCACCGCGGGGGCCACCGGATAGTCGAACTTGCGCAGGAAGAACGCGCCAAAGCCGAAGATCAGCAGCAACCAGATGTCGAACATATCCTGCATGGCCGCATAGCCACCGACCACCGAGAGCACGAAGATCAGCGGTGCCAGCACCGTGAAGGGCATGCGCAGCATCCAGATAAAGAGCGGGATGAAGGCAAGATTCACGACCACGGCGAAGAAGTTGGACACGTAGAACGATCCGATCAGACCCCAGACGAAATCCGACTGTTCCACGAACAGGCGCGGGCCAGGGGTAAGCCCCCAAATCACCATGCCGCCAAGCAGGATTGCCGTGGTGGGCGAGCCGGGGATACCCAAGGTCAGCATCGGCAACATGGAACCCGTCGAAGCCGAGTTGTTGGCTGCTTCCGGTGCCGCGACACCGCCGACATGTCCCTTGCCGAAATCATCGGGACGCTTCGAGATCATCTTGGAGACGCCATAAGACATGAGCGAGGCGGGTGTGGCCCCGGCGGCGGGCAGAACCCCGACGAAGAAGCCAAGGAACGAGCCGATGGACATGCCCTTCCAGCCCCGCTTGAAGGTGGTGCCGGTATCCTCGACGATGCCTTTGACAGAGATCTTTGCGTCACTCTTGCTGATCTCTCCCCGCGTGCTTTCGATCGTCCAGATCATTTCGCCGATGCCATAGACACCGATGGCCAGCACAAGGAAGCTGATCCCGCCGAGGAAGCCGTTGAGATCAAAGAGCACGAGACGCGGTGCACCGGAAATCTGGTCGAACCCGACGGTGGCCAGCACCAGACCGAAGCAGATCGAGAACACCGTCTTTGGGATGTCATCGCCACCCAGACCGACAAACGTCGCGAATGCAAGGAGCATCAGTGCAAAGATTTCAGGCGGTCCAAAGCTCAGCGCGACCGTGGCCAGCAGGGGCGCAAAGCCGGTAAAGAGCACGTTGGACACGGTGCCGCCGACAAAGGATGCAATTGCTGCGGCCACGAGGGCCAGGCGTGCCTTGCCCTGCATGGCAAGCGGCCTGCCGTCAAAGGTCGTGGCCACCGCTGTTGACGCGCCGGGAATGCCGAGGGTGATTGATGAAATCGCCCCGCCATACATGGCGCCATAGTAGATCGCGGCCAGAAAGATGATCGCGGAGCCGGGCGGCACCAGAAAGGTGATCGGCAAAAGGATCGCCACCCCATTGACAGATCCCAGCCCCGGCATAGCTCCGATAAAGAGACCAAGCGTGACCCCGATCAGGATAAGCAAAAGGTTAAGAGGTTGGATGGCGACCAGCATGCCGTCGCCGAGCAGAGATAGAATTTCCATGGCTTTTTGGCCCTTATGTCAGCAAGGTCGTGACTGGCTCAGTAGATGATGTCGTACAGGACATTGAATACCGGCTCGGTGAAACTCATCCCAGTCGGCATGGTGATCTGCATCAGACCCTCGAAGAAAAAGAACAGTCCGAGGGGAAAGACGAGAACCATTGGCAAGGTCAGGGTCCAACTATGGCGACCCAGGACCTTGAGGTAATACAGCATGAAGACCGCAACCGCCCCATACATGGAGAGGATGTCGACCAAGGCGACGAACCCGACAATCCCACCACCTACGAGAAGCAGGGTCTTGCGACCGAAATCGTCGAGCACCGGCTCGTCCGATTGCGAGGCCGGAGAGAGGCCCCGAATTGCGTTGAGCGCGATGAACCCGGTCGAGATCAGCATGCCCAGCGAGAGCCAGAATGGCCAGAAGCCGCCTTGTGGTCCGGTCCCGGCGACGAACCCGATGCCGTTCGCCGTTGCCTTGTACATCAGATAGATGGAGAGGAGGGCCAGCACGCCCGCCGTCACTATTTCGCCAACCCGCATGGCCAGCCCTCCCGTTTGTTGATTTCAGTTAAGGTTACTTCATGCCTTCAAGAAGCTTGGTGTGGTTCTCGACCTGAAGCTGCCAGTAGGCGCGCTGCTCGTCGGCATTCATCCAAAGCGGCGAGAGCGATTCAGCTTCGAGGTAACCCTGCCACTCTTCCGAGTTGAAGATGTCTTCAAAGAGCTTCTGGTAATAGGCTGCGGCTTCATCCGACATGCCCGGCGCGCCGACAACGGCCCGCTGGTTGTAGTAGCTGAAGTCGTGGCCCTTTTCCTTGAGCGTCGGAATGCCCGGATAGGCGCTCATCTGCTCGTCCGAGAAGACCAGGAGCGGACGCACGTCACCCGACTGGAAGAAACCGCGCGCTTCGGCGGGGTTGTTCACAGTGGCCATGATCTGCTTGCCTGCCAGAGCCGCCGCAACCGCGCCGCCACCGTCAAAGGGGATGTACTTGGTCTTGAGGTCGTAGGCCCCGTTCACATAGGCAAAGACGATGCTGTCTTCCTGGCCCGTGCCGGTGCCGCCGGTGACATACTCACCATTCGCCGCCTTGACCGCGTCGACCCACTGCTCGAAGGTCTCGATACCGCTGTCCTTGTGAACCCAGAGCGCGAAGGGGTCGACGCCCATCATCGCAATCGGGGTGAAGGTCTGGATGTCGATACCCAGATCCGGCTGACGGATCGGTGTCGAGAAGAACGAGTTGAGCGTCACCAGAATGGTGTGATCGGGATCATTGGTGGTGTTGAGCCAGATCAGCGCCTCTGCACCAGAGCCGCCGCCCTTGTTGTTGGGGATCAGAGGACGGTTCGTCATGTCCTTCTTCTCGGCCACCGACTGAATAAAGCGGGCGATCTGGTCTGCACCGCCGCCAGGACCTGCCATGATGACAAAGTCGATGGGCTTGCGCGGCTGCCATTCAGCCATTGCCGCAGGGGCCGAAAGCCCGAGCGCGGCGATGCCGATTGCTAACGTCTTCAGAATATTCATGTCTTCCTCCCGTTGATGGCCTGTCAATTTGGCCAGATGCGTTAGAGGTCCTGACAGCCCTTGACCCTCCTCGGTCATGTTTTGCGGGCTTATCCGAACCAGATTTCAGTTTGCTGTCGTCCTCCTTAATCTGTCCACAAGTTTTCCGTCCCTCGTGCTCGCGGCCTCAATGCACCATGACGACGGGGATTTTCGCCTCTGCGACAATCGTCGCGGAATTGCCGCCCAAAAGCGATTCCCGTTCATAACTCTCGTGGTAAGCACCCATAATCAGCATGTTTGCCCCCACTTCGGTGCATTTGTCCAAAAGCGTCCGGCCTACGTTTCCGGTGCGCTCAAAGGAATTGATCTGCGATGTAATCCCGCGCTGCGCGAGGTAATGGCGGAACTCTTCGGGCGTGGCGGTGTGTTCGATTCGCCCTGCCGTCAGGATCGTCACCTGATCCGCGCCCTCGATCAGAGGCATCGCCATCGCCACCGCGCGCGACGCCTCGAGCGAGCCGTTCCAGCCAATCGCCACATGGCTGCCGATGTCGGGAGATACCTGATCGGTATCGGGGCAGACCAGCACCGGACGCCCCGACGTGAAGAGCGCCGATTTCAGCGTGTTGTAGCCCAGGTTCTCTTCCCGGCTCGGCTTGGCCACGCAGATCAGATCAGCCAGCCGCCCGTAATGGCGCACGACCTCAACCTGCTTGCCTTCGTATTCGCGGAAGGCCGCGGTAGGCTTGCCGATGGCGCGCGGCTCGACGCTGATGCCGTGACGCTTGGCATCTTCAAGGAACTTGTCGCGCATATAGCCCTGTTCGTAATCTGCCCGCTTCTTGCTGGCCTCTTCCAACTGCGCGCGCAGGAAAGCGGGGATCACCACGCCATAGGGCATCATGTCTTCGGCCTTGGGGTGACAGTGCACCACCCGCACATGGGCGTCGTAGCGCTTGGCGAGGGCTGCGGCATGGGCGAAGAGGATCGGCCCCCGCCCGTCTTCGCGAACCGGCATCATGATGGTGTGAAGTGTGCTCTTGCCCATGATCAATAGAACCCGTTGGGAACGCCTGCGGCGTTGGTGGATGGGAATCGCGCCGGAGAGCTTTGGCAGGCAACCGGCGCGGTCGCGAAGGTGCAGTATGTCAGACCTTGACCCGGTGGGCGACCGACGAACTGCCGATGCCCTCTGTTGGCTTGGGATTGGTCAAGGTGTGCCATCATGCGCTCCCATTGCTCTGGTGTATCAGCCTCCGAGGGTGGCCCCCGGCGCAAGCCCGACCGATGCGGCCCATTCGGCAGCGGGCATCTTGGCACCGCCTGCCGGACGAACCCTCTTGATCAGGACACGCCCGCCTACACATTGCACCGAGACACCTGCATCAGAAACCTCGCGTACGCGGCCCGATATGCCGTCCCCCGGCACGAGCGCGCAGTCATAGACATCGACCTCGGCCCCGTTCAGCGTGGTCCAGGCCCCCGGTGCCGGATTGGTACCCCGAATGAGATCGTAGACCTGTTTGACCGGACGATGCCATTCGATGCGTGCGTGAGTGCGGGTGCAGCGGCGCTCGTAGGTCGCTTGGCTCTCGTCCGGAACGATGCGCGGCGGATTGCCCGCGCGGAAGAGATCGCAGACCGTCAACACGCTATCGACCGCATGCGGATAGATCTTCTTGAAGTAGAGGTCGATCACCGTGTCATCAGGGCCGATCTCGCATTCCCACTGCAGGAGGCTGTCGCCCTCGTCGAGGCCATCCGTAGGGTAAAACCAGGAGTAGCCCGATTTCGTCGACCCCATGATGATCGGCCAATTGACCGCAGAGGGACCGCGATGCAGTGGCAGCAGGGAGGGATGAAAGCAGATCGAGCCATGGGTCGGCGTATCGCGCGCGGCCTCGGGCACAAAGACGTTGACGAAGGCCATCACCATCAGATCGGCCTTATGTCCCGCCAGCACCTCGAGCGAGGCGGGATCATCGAAATTTGCGGGCTGATGGACCGGCAGGCCCTTTTCCAGCGCGAGTTCCTTGATCGGATCGACGGGTTTGCCGTCCTTGTCAGGTTCACAATAGACCGCGACGACTTCGTCTGTCCCGGTGTCGAGCAACTTGGCCAGCACATCTTTGCCAAAGGCCTGTTGCCCCATCACTATCAGTCGCATTCTCTCCTCCCGTTGTGCGGTTGGCCGGTCTGCGCCGGCCTTGCCGTCACCTTTGTTTATTCGGCGGCTTGCTTGGCCGTACCCACGGCGCCGGATTCCATGATCCGGGCCAGATCCTCGCTGGAGTAGCCCAGCACGTCGCGCAGGATTTCTTCGGTGTGCTCACCCAAGAGCGGCGAACGTGTCACCTCGACCGGGCTGTCGCTCAGCTTGATCGGGCATCCCACCGAGGTATAGCGACCGCGCGTCGGGTGATCGACCTCGACGATGGTGCCGGTCTTGCGCAGCCCTTCATCCTCCATGATTTCCTTGGTGGACAGGATCGGACCAACGGGGATGTCATGCGGGTTGCAGATATCCATGACCTCGAACTTGGTCTTGGTCATCGTCCATTGTTCGATCCGTTCGAAGATCGCATCGAGCTTGTCCAAGCGTTCGGCCGGGGTCGCATAGCCGGGGGCGGTTTTCCAATCCGGCTCGCCGATCACGTCGCAAACCTTTTCCCAGACGGCAGCCTGCGTGATGAAATAGGTATAGGCGTTGGGGTCGGTTTCCCAGCCCTTGCACTTGAGGATGCGGCCCGGCTGACCGCCGCCCGAGTCGTTGCCCGCGCGCGGCGTCGAGTCGCCAAAGGGAATGCCCGCCCCGTATTGCGAGTATTCGGTGAGCGGTCCTGCCGCCAGGCGCTGCTGATCGCGCAGCTTGACGCGGCAGAGGTTGATCACCCCGTCCTGCATCGGTGCCAGCACCTTTTGCCCACGGCCAGAACGCTCGCGTTGATAGAGCGCGGTGACGATGCCAAGCGCGAGATGAAGGCCCGTGCCGCTATCGCCGATCTGCGCGCCGGTCACGAGCGGCGGACCATCCAGAAAGCCGGTGGTCGAGGCCGCACCACCCGCGCATTGCGCGACGTTCTCGTAGACCTTGCAATCCTCATACTTGCCGGGGCCAAACCCCTTGACCGAAGCCATGATGATGCGCGGGTTGATTTCCTGAATCCGCTCCCAGCTAAAGCCCATCCGGTCCAAGGCACCCGGTGCGAAATTCTCGACCAGCACGTCGCAGGTTTCGATCAGGCGCGTCAGCACCTCCTTGCCGGCTTCGTTCTTGGGGTTGAGCTCGATCGAGCGCTTGTTGTGGTTGAGCATCGTGAAATAGAGGCTGTCCGCGCCAGGCACATCCACGAGTTGCTTGCGGGTGGCGTCGCCCACACCGGGACGCTCCACCTTGATCACATCCGCGCCAAACCACGCCAAGAGTTGCGTGCAGGTCGGGCCCGATTGCACATGGGTAAAGTCGAGGATCTTGACGCCTTCAAGAGCTTTCATAGGGTTCTCCATCTTCTGAGCTGCGTGGGCTGGTTGCCCACGCCCCAGTTTCGTTCTGTGTTCAGTCTTTGCGCGCCTGCGGATAGAGGCGCTGCGCCACCACCGATTGCGGGTTGAGGTTGCCGATATTGCCGCTTTCCCTGCCCGCTGCCGGGTCAATGATTGCGTTGATGAGCGTGGGCTTGCCACTCTCAAGAGCCTCGTAAACGGCCTTGCGCAGCTCATCCGGCGAGCGGGCGATGACACCCACGCCGCCAAAGGCCTCGATCATCATGTCATACCGCGAGCCCTTGACAAAAACCGTGGTCGCAGGATCGTCGCCGCCGCCCCAGTTCTCGCCATCCCCGCGATAGATACCGTCATTGTTGAAGACGACCGTGCAAATGGGCAGGTTGTAGCGGCACACGGTCTCGATCTCCATGCCGCAGAACCCGAAGGCGCTGTCGCCCTCGACCGCCAGCACGCGCTTGCCGGTCTCGATGGCGGCCGCGATGGCCGATCCCATGCCGATCCCCATCACCCCCCAGGTGCCAACGTCGATCCGGTGGCGCGGCTTGTGAATGTTCACGATCGAGCGGCACTGATCGAGCGTATTGGCCCCCTCGTTGACGAGGATGGTGTCGGGATGGTCGTTGATCGCATCCTTTATGACGCCAAGCGCCCCGTGATAATCCATCGGATCGTTGTTGTTGCGCAGCTTGGTCTCCATCTTGGCCATATTGGCCGTGGCCTTGGCGTTCACCGCGTCGAGCCAATCCTTGGGCGGTGCGATCCCGGCCCCGTCCATCGCCTTGAGCAGCGCCTCGCAGCAGGAACCGACATCGCCCACGATGGGGGCTGCGATCTCGACGTTCGAGTCCATTTCCTCGGCCTCGATGTCCATCTGGACAAAGCGCTTGGCCCCCGGTTCGCCCCACTGCTTGCCCTTGCCGTGACTGAGCAGCCAGTTGATCCGGGCCCCCATCATGATGACCACATCCGAGTCCTTGAGCACCATCGAGCGCGCGGCCGCGGCACATTGCGGGTGCGTATCGGGCAAGAGCCCCTTGGCCATCGACATCGGCAGGAACGGATAGCCGGATTTCTCGACCAGCTCGCGGATCAGATCGTCGGACTGGTCATAGGCCGCGCCCTTGCCGATCACGATCAGCGGGCGCTTGGCCCCTTTCATCACCTCGATGGCACGATCAATCGCCGATTTCGCGGGGATCTGCCGTTGTGCAGGCTCGATCACCTTGACGAGCGAGCGTGCGCCCTCGGCTGCATCCATCACCTGCCCCAGCATCGCGCCGGGAATGTCGAGATAAACCCCACCGGGCCGCCCGGAGATGGCCGAGCGGATGGCGCGGGCCACGGCGATGCCGATGTCCTGCGCATAGGTCAGCCGGTATGCCGCCTTGCAGAACGGCTTGGCCATGGCCAACTGGTCCATCTCTTCGTAGTCACCCTGCGCCAGGTCGACGATTTCACGCTCTGACGAGCCGGAAATCAGGATCATCGGCCAGCAGTTCGTGGTGGCATTGGCCAGAGCCGTCAGCCCGTTAATGAAACCGGGGGCCGAGACGGTCATGCACACGCCGGGCATCTTGGTCAGGAAGCCCGCCACCGAGGCCGCATAGCCCGCATGCTGCTCGTGGCGGAAGGAAATCACCCGCATCCCCTGCGCTTGCGCATAGCGGCCCAGGTCCGTGATCGGAATGCCGGGGACGTTGTAGATGGTCTCAATACCGTTGAGTTTGAGTGCATCAATCAGCAGGTGGAACCCATCGGTGAGATTCTCGATATCCCCTTCAGGTGCCTTGCTATGTGCTGCGTGTGCGCTGGCGACTGCCATGGTTTCCCTCCCGTTTCAAATCTATCTCACCCCGCCTATGCTGTCGGGTATGAGTATGCTGTCATCCTGTGTTGGCCGCGGCGTTGCGGGTCAATTCGAGCCTGCCCCAAGTCTTGCGGATATGCTGATGCAACTGCATCGTATGCTCGCGCACCCGTTCGGCGGCCTCATCGGCATCGCGACGCTCCAGCGCCTCGATGATTTCGGCGTGATCGACGACCGACCGCTTGACGCGATCCCCCTCCCACATCGACCGCAGCCGCACCGCCTGAATGTGCAGAAACAATCCTTCCGCCATGCTCTTGAGCAAACCACAATGCGAAATCTCGAGGATATGCATGTGGAATTTCAGATTGTCGTCGGAGTATTCAGCAATCCGCGTTGCCGACAACTCGTCATTGTATTTGGAAGCTATCTTGCGCAGCGTCGCGATTTCGCTGTCGCTCGCGCTGTCTACCGCGAGCCGCGCCGCCATGCTCTCGAGCGCCGCCCAAGCCACGATCATCTCGAGGATTTCCTCAAGGCTCTTGCGCTGCACATAGACGCCCTTACGCGGAACCACCGTCACCAGCCCATCCGCCTCGAGCCGCGCAATCGCATCCCGCAGGGGTGTGCGCGAGATGTTCAGCTGCTCAGCCAGCGACCGCTCATCCAACCGCAGGTCGGCATTCTGGTCGTAGATGTCCATCTCCAGGATCGCCTCACGCAAACGGTCATAGACATGATCCTTGAGCGTGAATTTCGACGCGATCGGGCGTAGCTTCATGTCATCCCTCCAATGCGCCCGCGCCCTGTGGCGCCCGTGCTCATTTCGTTGGTATACCATAGACCAGCATATCAGACCGGGCAAATCGTTTTTTCAAAATTCGTCGCCGCACGTGCAGCATGACGTCAACCGATCGCCATCGACAGCCTTGTTATTCAAGCACAATTTCGATTCGGAAGATCGGCGCGCTCAATCCGCCACCCACACCAACAAATTCGGATTTAAATAATTGTTTTATAATACTTTTTATGGATTTACGGAACAACTCTCAGGCCGAGCAGAGCCGCACCGAATCGCCACATGCATGTTGCAACGCGGCATTTCATCTCGCCTGTATGATGCACTTTTACGCCACCCGGCGCATCGCCTTGAAACTTGCGGGCGGGGCCTGAAATTTGCCGGGTTGATGGTAAAAATCAACTGTGGTATTTGGAATACCAGTGGAATTAATACCACATTGCAAACAGCATCAGGGGGACGATCATGCTTATCCGTGCGGCCGACAGCGTGCTCGTGATCATCGACATGCAGGAGCGCCTCGTCCCCGCCATGCAGGCCCCCGCACGCACGATTCGCAATGCCCGCACCCTGATGGCCTGCGCACATGAAATGGGTGTGCCCGTGGTAATGACCGAGCAGTATCCCGCCGGTCTTGGACAGACCGTGCCCGATCTCAAGCCGGCGCCAGACACCGTGGTCCTGAGCAAAATGCATTTTTCCTGCATGGAAGACGGCGATTTCGCGGCGCATTTCCGGGGATTGGGGCGCAAGCAGGCGGTGCTGGCCGGCATGGAGGCGCATGTTTGCGTCTTGCAAACGGCGGCCAGTCTGATCGAAGAGGGCTATGAAGTCTTTGTCGTATCAGACGCCACCGCCTCGCGCACGCTCGAGAGCGAACGGGCCTGCATTGCCCGGCTCAGCGCCGCGGGCGCAGGCATCGCCACAACCGAAATGGTCGTATTCGAATGGTTGGGCCGGGCGGGAACCCCGGCCTTTAAGAGACTATTGCCACTGATCAAATGACGGCCCCGGTCGTTGCACTTAAGGGAGGAAGAGTGTGAACATCCATGAATATCAGGCAAAGGCCCTGTTGCGCAGTTACGGCGCGCCGGTCAGCGAAGGCCGCGTCGTTCTGCGCGGCGAAGAGGCCAAGACCGCCGCAGGCGCGCTCGACGGCCCCGTTTGGGTGGTCAAGGCGCAGATCCACGCCGGTGGCCGCGGCAAGGGCAAGTTCAAGGAGGCAGGCGCCGGTGACAAGGGCGGCGTGCGCATCGCCAAGTCGGTGAATGAGGCCGCCGAGGAAGCCAAGCGCATGCTTGGTCGCACACTCGTCACGCATCAGACCGGCCCCGAAGGCAAGCAGGTCAACCGCATCTATATCGAAAACGGCTCAAGCATCGCGCGCGAGCTGTATCTCGCCCTGCTGATTGACCGGCAAACCAGCCGGATCAGCTTTGTCTGCTCGACCGAGGGCGGCATGGACATCGAGGAAGTCGCCGCCGAAACGCCTGAGAAGATCCTAAGCTTCGCCGTCGATCCCGCCACCGGCTACATGCCCTACCACGGGCGACGCATTGCCTTTGCGCTTGGCTTGACCGGCGGACAAGTGAAGCAATGCGTGTCGCTCATGGGCCTTCTCTATCGCGCCTTTGTCGAAAAGGACATGGAGATGCTCGAGATCAACCCCTTGATTGTCACCACCGACGGCAACCTCATGGTCCTTGATGCCAAGCTTGGTTTTGACGGCAACGCGGTCTACCGCCATGCCGATATTGCAGAACTGCGCGACACCTCGGAAGAAGACCCCAAGGAACTCGAGGCCTCGAAATACGACCTCAACTATATCGCGCTGGATGGCGAGATCGGCTGCATGGTCAATGGCGCGGGCCTGGCGATGGCCACGATGGACATCATCAAGCTCTACGGGGCGGAGCCCGCCAACTTCCTCGACGTGGGCGGTGGGGCGACCAAGGAAAAGGTCACCGAGGCCTTCAAGATCATCACCTCCGATCCGCAAGTGAAGGGCATCCTCGTCAATATCTTCGGCGGCATCATGCGCTGCGATGTGATCGCCGAGGGCGTGGTGGCGGCGGTCAAGGAGGTCGGCCTCAAGGTGCCGCTCGTGGTCCGTCTCGAAGGCACCAATGTCGAGAAGGGCAAGGAGA
>NZ_JALUXE010000034.1 GCF_027019125.1 Roseovarius sp.
CCTCGGGATCCGCCCCAGAGAGCGTGAAATCATCCGTGTGGCACAGGCCCGTCGCCTTGATCTCAACCAGAACCTCGCCCGCCTTCGGGCCCTCCAGGTTCACCTCCATGATCTCCATCGGCTTGCCCGCCTCAACAGCAACCGCCGCTCGTGTGCGCATGATCTGTCCTTTCCTTGAAAATTTGCGGCAGTCTTGCGCCATGTTGCGCGGTGATTCAATATCGAGAGCGTCACGCGACCCCCAGACTGCGGCAAGAGAGGCGAAAACATGAAGAAAATCCTTGGCACCGCCCTGATGATCGGGGCGCTGACGGGTTGTATCGGCCCGCAGGACACATCCCCCGAAGAGACCGCCTGCGGCGCGGCGCAGATGCAGGCGCTGATCGGCACGCCGGTCGCGGCGCAGGATTTCAGCGGGCACGCTGCGGTGCGCATCCTGCCGCCGGGGTCGATGGTGACGATGGATTACCGCCCCGACCGGCTGAATGTCGAACATGACACAGACGGGGTGATCACGCGGATCGCCTGCGGGTGAGGGGGCACCACGTCGAAATTCGATGTGACAGCTTTGATCAGCGCGGTGCGGCGGTGTCGGCTATCCCCCGCGCGGAACAAGGCGCGGCACGCGCCGCCGCGCGGATCGCTGGGCCGTCCCGCGGCCTAGCGATTTGGAGAGGGAGCGCTATGCTGTGGGATCACACGAACTTTGCGGGCATAAAGTGCAAGACGGTGCCGCTGCTTCGCTAGTCCCCGGCCCAGCAATCCGCGCTGCTGCTGACTCGACTCCGCCCAGCCCCCGCTCTATTTGTTATAGAACAAATAGAGAACAAACCCCGCCATGCCCACCCGCCGTATCCTGTCGATCTGGTTTCCCCGGCTCGGGGCCGAGCGCCTGCTGCGGCGGGTGACGGACCCGGACGCGCGGCTCTTTGCCGTGGTCAGTGCCGAGGCGCAGGATCAGGTGCTGACCTCTGTGTCGCGGCGCGCCGAGGCGCTGGGGCTCAGGCCGGGGCAACCGCTACGGACGGCGCAGGCGCTCTGCCCCGATCTCATCACCCGGCCACAGAACCGCGCCGCAGAGGCGGCCTTTCTGGCGGCGCTGGGGCGGTGGGCGGGGCGGTTCTCGCCCTTGGTGGGGGTCGAGGGCACGGCAGGCCTGCTTCTGGATGTCACCGGCTGCGCGCATCTCTTTGGCGGCGAGGCCGGGCTGATCGCCACCCTGCGCGCCGAGGCGGGGGATCTGGGGCTGAGCCTGCGCTGCGGGCTGGCCGATACGGTGGGGGGGGCCTGGGCATTGGCGCGCTATGCCGGGCAAGGGGTGGCCGCGCACCGTTCCGGCGATGCCATCGACCAAGAGGCCCGCGCCACCCGGTCGCGCGCCGTCAAGCGGCGGCATTGGGAGCGGGGCGGCGCGGCGCCTGCGGTGACCGTCACGGCAGAGGCCGCCGAGATCGCCCCGCCCGGGCATCTGCCCGCGATGCTGGCCCCCCTGCCGGTGGCGGCGCTGCGCCTGCCGCCCGCGCTGGTGGCGGATCTGGCGCGGCTCGGGCTGCGGCGGATCGGCGAGCTGGCGGCGCAACCGCGCGCCAGCCTTGGCCGCCGCTTTGGCCCCGAGGTGATGTTGCGGCTGGATCAGGCGCTGGGCCATGTGCCGGAACCGATGTCGCCCTCTGCCCCAGCCCCCCGCTTTGCCACCCGGCTGAGCCTGCCCGAGCCGATCGGGCTGCGGGGCGATATGGACGCCGCACTCTGCCGCCTGACCGAACGGCTCTGCCAGCTCTTGCAGGGCAAGGGACAGGGCGCGCGGCACCTGCGGCTGGAGGCGTATCGCGCCGATGGCGGGCTGCAGGCCGTCGAGGTGCGGCTGGCGCGCGCGGTGGACCAGCCCGAGGCGATGCGCCCACTTCTGGACATGCAGCTTGACGGGATCGACGCCGGGTTCGGCATCGACATGCTGCGGCTCGAAGCGGTTGTGACCGCGCGGATGGAAACCCGGCAGGGCGAGAGCGGCCTGGGCCGGGCGCGGGGGACCGGGGCGCAAGAGGCGGCGCTGGCCGATCTGATCACCCGGCTGGGCGGGCGCATCGGGCTGGAGGCGATCACCCGCCGCCATCCCGCCGAGAGCCATATCCCGGAGAAATCCGCGCTGACCCTTGCGGCGGCCTGGTCAGACCCCGCCCGCGGCCCCTGGCCCGTGCCCGAGACACGCCGCCCGTTGCTGATCTGGCCGCCAGAGCCCGTGATGCGGCCCGAACCGGGAGAGGCCACGCTGCCCTTTCGCTGGCGCGGGCGGGCGCATGAGGTGGTGGGTGCCATCGGGCCAGAGCGGATTGCGCCGGAGTGGTGGCTGGAGGACCCGGAGTGGCGCAGCGGGGTGCGCGATTACTGGCAGGTGGTGACGACGCGCGGCGAGCGGCTCTGGCTTTTTCGCGCCCATGGCGGGCAAATCTCGGGCGGGTGGTTCTGTCAGGGGCGCTTTGCCTGAGGATGCACGGAAAGCGCTTGATTTGCCGCAGGATTGGCGCAACTCTGGAACTATGGATTTGCAAAGCCTTGGCCCGCTTGCGGGCGCGCATCCCTCGGCCCCACAAGTGGCGTTCCAGCGCAGCGAACTGGGCGTGATCCTGTCGCTCTATGGGCGGATGGTCGCAGCGGGGGAATGGCGCGATTACGGCATATCCTGCCTGCGCGAGGTGGCGGTCTTTTCAGTCTTTCGGCGCACGGCAGAGCATCCGCTCTACCGGATCGAAAAACGGCCCAAATTGCAGGGCAAACAGGGGCAATATGCGGTGATCGGCATGGATGGCCAGGTGCTCAAGCGCGGCCATGACCTGCGCACCGTGCTGCGGGTGCTCGAGCGCAAGCTGATCCGCGCCGTCGAATAGAGCAGAGCCGGGGCAAGGCATAAGGCCCTGCCCCAACTCGCGCCGGGCCAATCACGCCTCGTAATAGGCATACATCTGTTCGAGCGCATCCAGCCCGGGGGCTTGGGGCGCTTGGGGCAGGTTGGCGGGGGTCTCGGGCGTGTAATAGACCGCGACCCAATCGGGTGTGATCGGCGCCGGCGCTGGATCGGGGGCGGCGGGGGTTTTAACCGGGTAAGCCATGGGTTTATCTCCATATTTCCATGACACCTAGATAGTCTTCTGCGCTGCGGCATAAACCGCCAAGGACGCAGTCTCGCCATGCGCCCGGTGCAAGGCACGACCCTCACCCGATCAGCATGTCCCCGGCCAGACCGAGCGTGAACCCAAAGACCGCACCGAGGGGCGGCAGCCAACTGCGGCGGGCATGGGCCGCAGGCGCGATATCCTGAAAGATCAGGTAGAGAATACCACCCGCCGCAAACATCATGATCCCCCCAAGCACCTGAGGCATTTGCGACAGGAAGGAAAAGCCAAGACCCGCGCAGACCGGGCCAAGCAGGGCCAGTCCGGCAAAGAGCAAGACGATCCGATAGCCCCGGACCGCCCCGCCGCGCCGGATGTCACGAAAGGCGGCAAAGCCCTCGGGCAGGTTCTGCAGGAAAATCAGCCCCGCCAACAGCACGGCGCGGTCGGCCTGCGCCGTGAGCATGGCGCCGATGGCCATGGCCTCGGGCAGGAAATCGAGCAGCATCGCCATGAGTTGCGCGCCGCGCCCGCCCCGCGACTCGAGCGCGCGGTCAATCGCAAAGAACGCCACCCCGCCCGCCGCAAAGGCCGAGAGCGCGACCGGGGCGGAGAGCGTGTCGCGCGCGTGCGGCACAAGCACCAGTGCGATGGCCGCCAAGAGCGCGCCACCGCCAAAGGCCACGATGGTATGGGTCGCCGTCGCGGGCAGCCGCCGACAGGTTGCAGAGAGCGCGAGCGCCGCCCCGAGGGGCATGGCCGCGCCCGCGATCAGGGCCAAGAGCAGCGCGGACCATAATCCTTCGCCTGCCATGACCCCTGCCCGCTTACACGTGCCGCTCGACCATCATCTTCTTGATTTCGGCGATGGCCTTGGCGGGGTTGAGACCCTTGGGGCAGGTCTTGGTGCAGTTCATGATCGTGTGGCAACGATACAGTTTGAACGGGTCTTCCAGATCATCCAGACGCTCGCCCGTGGCCTCGTCGCGGCTGTCGATGATCCAGCGATAGGCATGCAGAAGAGCGGCCGGTCCAAGGTATTTGTCGCCATTCCACCAATAGGACGGGCAAGAGGTAGAGCACGACGCGCACATCACACATTCATAAAGCCCGTCGAGTTTCTCGCGGTCCTCGATGCTCTGCCGCCACTCTTTCGCGGGGCGGTTGGTCTTGGTCTCGAGCCAGGGCATGATGCTGGCGTGCTGCGCGTAGAAATGGGTGAGGTCGGGGATCAGATCCTTGACCACCGGCATATGCGGCAGCGGGTAGATTTTCACATCGCCCTTGATCTCGTCCATGCCATAGATGCATGCCAGCGTGTTGATCCCGTCGATATTCATCGCACAAGAGCCGCAAATCCCCTCGCGGCAAGAGCGGCGGAAGGTGAGCGTGGGATCAATCTCGTTCTTGATCTTGATCAGCGCGTCCAGAACCATCGGGCCGCAGGTGTCCATATCCACGAAATAGGTGTCCACGCGCGGGTTTTTGCCATCGTCGGGGTTCCAGCGGTAAATCTGGAACTTGCGCACATTCTTGGCACCCTCGGGCTTGGGCCATGTCTTGCCCGTGGTCATGCGCGAATTCTTGGGGAGTGTGAGTTGAACCATCTTGCTACTCCTTGTCAGCCGCCCAAGAGGGTCAGGCTATTTTGGGCAATACATTGCACGGCCTCGGGGCGCTGTGCGATTGCGATCACTTGCTGCGTGGTTTCAGGCGTGACACCGGCCACGCTGGCGCTTGCGATCTGAATGATCTCTCCGGCAGAGGCGGCATCAATCACGCAATCGGTGATCGGGGCGGCGTTGAGGCCGGGAAACCGCTGTGCGACGACCGTGTTGACCACGCTCTTGGCCCGCTCGCGCGCGAGGGTGTCGGCGACCTGATTGGTCGCGTCACAGGCACCCAGCGTCGCAAGCGCAAGACAGGCCAAGAGGATCCGCATCAGAACGTCCGTTCCTTTGGTGCGATCTTCTTGAGGCTGATGCCACCCTTGTCCTCGGTTGTCAGAGGATCGGTGATGATCGGGCGATAGCTCAGATCGACGGAATTGCCCTCGACCCGCGCAATCGTGTGAACGCGCCAGTTTTCATCGTCGCGGGTGCTGAAATCCTCGTGCGCATGCGCGCCGCGGCTTTCCTTGCGGGCTTCGGCCCCAAAGATCGTGGCCAGCGCATTGGGCATGAGATTGGTCAGCTCCAGCGTTTCCATCAGGTCGCTGTTCCACACAAGGCTACGGTCCGTGACCTTGAGATCACCCATCTTGGCGGCGACGGCCTTCATCTTCTCGACGCCTTCAGCGAGCGATTTCGAGGTACGGAACACGGCGGCATCCGCCTGCATGGTCCTTTGCATCTCGAGCCGCAATTCGGCGGTGGGCACCGCACCTGTGGCATGACGCAGCCCGTCAAAGCGGCTGAGCGCCTTGTCCACCTCGGCCTTGTTGGTGGCGGGCACCGCCGCGTCGCGATCCACGACCTTGCCCGCGCGAATGGCAGCGGCGCGGCCAAAGACCACAAGGTCGATGAGCGAGTTGGAGCCAAGCCGGTTGGCGCCATGCACAGAGGCGCAGCCCGCCTCACCCACAGCCATGAGACCGGGCACGACGGCATGGGGATCGTCCTTGGTGGGATTGACCACCTCACCCCAATAGTTCGTGGGCACACCGCCCATGTTGTAATGCACGGTGGGCAGAACCGGGATCGGTTCCTTGGTCACGTCCACACCCGCAAAGATGCGTGCGGATTCGGAAATGCCGGGCAGGCGCAGATGCAGCGCCTCGGGCGGCAGGTGGCTGAGGTTGAGGTGGATGTGATCGCCATCCGGCCCCACGCCGCGCCCTTCGCGGATTTCCATGGTCATGCAGCGGCTGACATAGTCGCGGGGGGCGAGATCCTTGTAATTGGGCGCATAGCGTTCCATGAAACGCTCGCCCTCGGAATTGGTGAGGTATCCCCCCTCGCCGCGCGCGCCCTCGGTGATGAGGCAACCGGCACCGAAAATGCCCGTGGGGTGGAATTGCACGAATTCCATGTCTTGCAGCGGCAGACCGGCGCGCGCCACCATCCCGCCGCCGTCGCCGGTGCAGGTATGGGCGGACGTGGCGCTGAAATAGGCGCGGCCATAGCCGCCCGTGGCCAGCACGACCATCTTGGCGTTAAAGACATGGATGGTGCCATCATCGAGCTTCCAGCAGACGACGCCGGTGCAGGCCCCGTCGGTCATGATCAGATCAATGGCGAAATATTCGATGTAGAATTCGGCCTTCTGCTTGAGGCTCTGACCATAGAGCGTGTGCAGAATGGCATGGCCGGTGCGGTCGGCGGCAGCACAGGTGCGCTGCACGGGCGGGCCTTCGCCGAATTCGGTGGTGTGGCCACCAAACGGGCGCTGATAGATCTTGCCCTCTTCCGTGCGGGAAAACGGCACGCCGTAATGCTCGAGCTCATAGACGGCCTTGGGCGCCTCGCGCGCGAGATATTCCATCGCGTCGGTATCGCCCAGCCAGTCCGAGCCCTTGACCGTGTCATACATATGCCACTGCCAGCTATCCGGGCCCATGTTGCCAAGGCTTGCGGCGATGCCGCCCTGTGCGGCGACAGTGTGCGAGCGGGTCGGGAAAACCTTGGTCACACAGGCCGTACGCAGGCCCTGTTCGGCCATGCCGAGCGTGGCCCGCAGCCCCGCTCCGCCCGCGCCCACAACCACGACGTCATAATCATGCGTCTCGTATTCATAAGCAGCCATTTGTTCAGGTCCTCAAAGCGCGATCTTGGCGAGGGCGAAAAGCCCGGTGGCGATCAGCCCGTAACACAGAACGGTCACGGCAATAATCAGGCCGCGGCGTGTGCTGCCGTGGCTGTAATCCTCGATCATCGTCTGCGCGCCGCTGGCAAAGTGCCGAAGGCCGAAGAAGATCACGAGGCCGGTGAGAATGGCCATCCCCGGATGCGAAAACGCGGCCAGCACCTCGGCGCGGTCGCCGCCCAAGGCGCGACCAAAGGCCACCAGAAACACCGGGATGATCAAGGCAAGGCCGACGCCCGACAGTTTCATGTACCAGAAATGCTCGGTCCCGGTGCCAGCAGCGCCTTTGCCCTCGGCGCGTTTGCGTGCGGTCAGATATCGCATGATGCTCTCCTCAGACCAGAAGCAGGGTAATGACGGTCAAAACGACCGAACCGATGATGCAGCCCCAGCCGAGTTTCTCGGCGGTGGGAATATCCATCCCCTTGCCCGCGTCAAAATACAGGTGCCGCAAACCGGCAAGGTAGTGATACCACACCGCCCAGACCGAAAGCGACAGGACCAGATCGCCGAACCAGGAGGTGACGACCGCATCGGCCATTGCGAAATAGGCGTCAGAGGTCGAGGCCGCCAAGAGCCACCACACGATCAATAGCGCCGCCACGATCAGCGCATTGCCGGTGATCCGGGTCAGGATCGAGGTGATCGAGGTCAGTTGCGGGCGGTAGATTTGCAGGTGCGGCGAAAGCGGGCGTTCAACCGGTTTGGTTTCAGCCATGGAGCAACTCCTTTGCAGATGGCGGGCGGCGCGACAGCCGTCTTTTGCTGGGTTTCTTGTTATACTTTTTCTCAGGCATGTCACCTGCCCGACGCGTCAAAACCCCGGTTTTGGGTCAATTGGCCGCAAAAATCTTGCGTTTGTGATCACGAAAATAATCGTGTGATCACAAATAAGGTTAATGGGAATCAGGTTTTCCGGGTGGGTTTGCCTGAGTCTCTGGATGAAACTCTCAAAAGTCGAACAGAGTCGCCGGACCGATCCGGATTTTTGTGATCACAAAAACCAACCAGACATGAAAAAGCCCGGGGCGTTTCCGACCCGGGCCAATTCCGTGACATATGGCTGCTTAGTGCAGCTTGGCTTCGACATCCGCGATGGCGGCGTCAATCAGCGCGTTGCCATCAGCGGCGGTCATCTGCTTGGCGATCACATCGCGTGCCGCAGCGACAGCCACAACAACAGCCTGATCGCGAACGTCGCGGATGGCGCGCGCTTCGGCGCTGGCGATCTGCTCTTCGGCGGCCTGCATACGGCGGGCAATCGAAGCCTTGATCTCGTCCTTGGCCTCTTCGGCGGCGGCGTTGGCCTCTTCCTTGGCCTGCGCCACGATACGGTCAGCCTGCGCCTGCACATCCTTCTGCTTGCGCTCATAGCTGGCAAGCAGGGTCTGCGCCTCTTCACGCAGCGCGCGCGCCTCGTCGAGTTCGGCCTTGATATTGTCGGCCCGCTCGTCGAGCTTCTTGCCCAAGAGCGCGGGCACCTTGACGTAAACCAGGAAGCCGACAAAGAGCAGGAACGCGACCAGAACAACGAAATTCGTATTGGCGAGCGAGAAGAACGGACCCGAAGCCGCCAGCGCGGGGCTGGCGATAAGGGCGGCGACCATGGTCAGAAGCGTCTTTTGCATGGCGGTTATCCCTTCATCCGATCGGCAACAGCGGCCGTGACGGCTTTGTCGTCGGCCTTGCCACCCATGACGGCAACGATTTCGGCTGCGGCCGCGACGGCCACTTCCTTGACGCTGTCCATGGCATTGGCGCGGATATCGGCAATCTTCTTTTCGCCTTCTGCCGTGCGGGCGGCAATCTCGGCATCCGCCTTGGCGGTGGCGGCGTCCAGCTCGGCCTTGATCTCGGCCTTGGCCTGACCGACGATGGTCTGCGCCTCGGCACGGGCATCGGCCAGCGCCTTGAGATAGGCCTGTTCGGCCTCGACCGCCTTGGCCTTGAGGTCCTCGGCAGCGGCGAGGTCGTTTGTGATGGCTCCCTTACGCTCTGCCAACACGGCCGCGATGCGCGGCAGCGCGATGCGTGACAGGACAAAGTAAATCACGACCAGCGTGACGAGGAGCCAGAAAATCTGGTTGCCAAAGGTCGAAAAATCCAGCTGGGGCAGGCCCGGCGTGGATGCGGCGTGACCAGCGGCGTCATGCGTTTCGCTTGCCATGTCGTCCTCCTAGGGAAAGTTCCGTGTCACCGAGGGGTGGCAGTGCGCCACCCCCCAGCCGTAAGGATCAGCTACCCGAGAGACTTAGACAGCGAACATCAGCAGAAGCGCGACGAGGAACGAGAAGATCCCCAGAGCTTCTGCAAAGGCGATGCCGATGAACAGCGTCGCGGTCTGGCCAGCAGCGGCCGACGGGTTGCGCAGCGCACCTGCGAGGAAGTTGCCGGCAACGTTGCCCACACCCATCGCAGCCCCGCCCATGCCCATGCAGGCCAGGCCAGCGCCGATATATGCACCCATTTGAACGATATCGCCTTCCATAGTGATGTCTCCTTACGTTGGAATTGGCATTGGTCGGTTGGTCGTGAGGCGGGCGAACCCGCCGTCGTTTCGTAGGGTGGGTGAAACCCACCGCCTCCTGTCAGTGGCTCGGATGCAGCGCATCCTTGAGATAGACACAGGTCAGGATGGTAAAGACGTAGGCCTGAATGAAGGCCACCAGCACCTCGAGCGCATAGATGGTCGAGATGGCAAGGATCGAAAGCGGCGTCACCACGATGCCGATCCCCGTCGAGATCAGGATCATCGGCGCGAAGGCCGCGAACACTTTGACCACGGCGTGACCGGCCATCATGTTACCGGCAAGACGGATCGAGTGGCTGACGGGGCGCACGAAGTAGGAAATCACCTCGATCAGCGCCAGCACCGGGCGCAGCGCCAGCGGTGCGGAGCTGACCCAGAAGAGACCGAGAAAGCCAACCCCATGCTTGACAAAGCCAACGATGGTCACGGTCAGGAACACCATCACGGCCATCACCGCCGTCACCGCGATATGGCTCGTGGTGGTAAAGGCCATCGGCAGAAGGCCGAGGAAGTTGGCAAACAGGATGAACAGAAACAGCGTCATGATATAGGGGAAGAACACCAGCGCGTCCTTGCCCGCGACATCCTCGACCATCTTGCGGACGAAATCATAAAGAAGCTCGGCGACCGATTGCGTGCGCGTCGGGATCGTTGCCCGGCGCGAGGTGCCCATGACCAGAAGCGCGATGATCGCCAGAACCGTCAGCGCCATCCAAAGCGTGACATTGGTCAGGGTAAAGACGCCCACGGCACCGTCGCCAAAGAGCGGCTTGACCATGAACTGATCCATCGGGTGGAAAACCAGACCGGGTTCCCCGGCACCGTGCGCTTCAGTCGCCATTCTTTGCCCTCTCATCCCCGCCTTGCGCGGGCTTGTCCATGCCTTGCTGGATCTCGGCGGCGCTGCGCATCATCGTCTTGACGCCCGCGGCCACCCCCAGCAACGTGAAGATGACAAGGAACACCGGCATCGTCCCCAAGAGGATATCAAGCCCGTATCCCATGCCGAAACCGATCAAAAGACCGGCCACCAGCTCGATCACCATCCGCCAGGCCATCTGGGCCTGGGAATAATGCTCTTCCTGATGAGGCTTGGGCGCGTCCTTCGCCTTGAGCCTTGCGATCTTCGCTTCCAGCTCTGCCAGTTGCGCGCGCTGCTCGGGATCGGTCACGAAAGCCCCCTCAGAATGTTGCGCTTGTGCTAGGGCCTGAGCGCGCCTGAGTCAAGCACCCCAAGGGCATGGGCAGAGCTGACGTAAGCCACTGTTTTATTGAGTATTTTACCCAAGAAGAAACAGGGCGGCCATTCTGCCGCAACCGTCCCGGGGCCGCGTGACGGCGGTTTGGCATATTCAACCGATTGGTTGAGTTTTCAACGCACGACCAGAACCGAGACCTTGGCATGAGCCGCGATATAGCCGCCATGCGAGGCAAAGATATGCTCGAGAAAGCCGGGCACGTGGCTGGCCACCACCACGAGATCCGCACCGGTCTGCTCGATCGCGCGCATCAGCGCCGATGTGGTTTCGACCTCGGGATCATGGCTGATAATCGGCTCGGCGTCGACCGTGACGGCATATTTGTCGCGCAGTTCATCGGCAAACCGATGAAGGGTCTGCGTGAACTCGTCCGCGTTATGGCCAAGCTCGTTGGGCAGCTCTCCGCCCACGCCCACCACTATGATGCGGGCACCGTGGCGTTTGGCGATATCCCCCGCCACGTCGAGCGCCTTGGCCAATGTGTCCTTGTGGAGCAGATCGACCGGAACCAGGATTGTCGAGAACATGGTCTTTCCTTTCGTGTTTCCGTTTCGCGTCTGCCCAGACTATCAGCGGACGCGCGCCGCCACCTTGTCACAGATCAAGGCCGATTTCAGCCCTTGCGCCATGGATCAGCCGTTGACGCAGGGCGTACGCTTGGGCTTATGAAGGGCATGCACACTACGCCCGCCCTCGATATGGTCTTTGCCGCCCTCGCCGATCCCACCCGGCGCGCGATCCTGTCGATGCTGCTCGAAGATGACATGGCGGTGACGGATGTGGCCGAACCCTTCGAGATGAGCCTGGCCGCGATTTCCAAGCATCTGGTCATCCTGGGCCGCGCCGGGCTGATCACGCAGGAACGCCGCGGGCGCGTGACCTGGTGCAAGCTCGAGCCGGATGCGCTGCGCGATGCCTCGATCTGGATGCAGGGCTTTGGTCAGTTCGAGGCGATCAACCTGGATGCGTTCGAGCGGTTTCTCAAGACGGAATTGCCGGATGAGGGCTGATACCTGCCCTCTGCCTGACGCGCGGATTGAACGGGTGGCGGATGCGATCCTGATACCGCCGACCGCCGGGGACGAGCTGAGCTGTGGGGCGCTTGGCCCGGATGGCAGGCCGCTGCCCATGGCGCGCACGCTCTTGTCGGGGGCGCGCTTCACGACCGATCCGGCTCCGCCCACGGCAGCGCCGGCGCATTTGCCGGGCAGGTGGCTCTTTGCCGGGGTGGGGCGGCATCACTTCGGGCATTTCCTGTTGGAGGCGACGCCGCGCCTCTGGGCGCTGGACCATCTTGCAGACCCGGTCGCGGGCATCGTCCTGTTGCCCCTGCCGGGACGCGACATCGCCGCTATTCTGCGCCGTCGTCTTGGCCCGCTGATGGCGCAACTGGGCCAGAACCTGCCCATTCGATTGATCGAGCATCCGACGCGCGTGGATGAGCTGGTGCTCCCCTCTCAGGGGTTCGGTCATCTGCACTGGGGCCATGGCACGCCCGAGGCCCGCGCCTATATGCGCCGCCACCTCTGCGCCGGGCCACCGCCAGACGGGCCCGGGCGCATCTATATCTCGCGGCGGCGGCTCAAGGATCCGGACAAGCAGGTGCCGCGTGAGCGCCTGCTGGAGCGCTGGACCGCCAAGGCGGGCTATGCCGTGGTGCATCCCGAGCGCTTGACGATTCCCGAACAGATCTCTGTCTATCGCGCCGCCAAGGTCATTCTTGGCCCCGATGGATCGGCCTTTCATCTGGCCGCTTTCGTGATGCCCCCCGGCGCCAGGGTCGGTCTTATCCAGCGCCGCACGCGGCGGGATGTATTCGACGCCATCGCGCGGCAGATCACCGGCTTTTCCGATGTGAACCTCACCACTTTTGACGCCCTGTCGGATTTTGCACCCACCGCCGAGGATGGCCCGCGGCCGCCGCAAATGCTGGGCCTGCGCGTCGATCTTCAGGCGGCAGGTTTCATCTGAGGCAGGCTCTCATCCTTGAGCAGCAGCACCAGCGCCACCACGGTCAGCCCGACCCCCATCAAGACGATCACCGGCGGCAGCGGATGCCCCAGCGCGGCCTGCCAGAGCGTGACCCAGGTGGGCGTGAGATAGGTATAGGCCATCACCTTGGCACTGGGCAGGTTGAGGCTGGCGTATTGCAGGCACACAAAGGTCATCGCCGTGGCAAAGACCGCCGTATAGACGATGGTGATCCAGACAATCGCAGGCAGGCTCGCCCAATCGGTTGCACGAATATCGCCCCAGCCCGCCGCGGTGATCAGAAACGCCGCGCCCAGCATGGTGCCAAAGGAAAACACCACGGGCCGTTCGCCCCGGTTGAGACGGCGCACCAGCGGCGTGTAGATCGCGTGCGCCGCACAGCCGAAGAAATAGATCGCCTCGCCCCGCCCGACCTCGAAGGCCACCAGCGCCGACACATCCGCGCGAAAGATCACCCAGAGCGCGCCCATCGCCCCGACGCCCAGCGCCAGCGCCATGCGTGGCGTGGTGATCTGGCGCAACAGGACATAGCCCGCAATGCCGGACATGATCGGCGTGAGGGTAAAGACCGCCGCCGCCGACACCGGCGCTGCGGTCTTGAGACCCTCGAACATCATCACGAAGTAAAGACCCATCGTGCCACCAAGCAGCAGGTAGCGCCAGGGCGATGCCCATGTGCTGCGCGGGATACCCCGGCCCAGCATCGCGCCACAGCCAAGGATCACGGCAGCCAGCAGGAACCGCGGCGCGTTGAGCGCGGCGGGCGCAATATGCTGCGCAGCCATCGAGCCCAGCGCAAAGGACCCCGCCACAAGCCCGGAAAAACAGAGCATCGCCAGATGCCCCTTGAGCGCCGGGGTCATGCCGGCGCTCATGCCACTGGCCATGCTGCCGCGCGTTCCTTGAGATGGGTCAAGAACGCCTGCACCTTGGTGGTGCGGTGCAGGTCCATATGCGTGACCAGCCAGAGGGGCGCGGCCCATTCCGGTCGGGGCGGCATCACCTGAATGAGACCCTGCATCTCAGCCGCCTGCAGGACCGAGGTGAATCCGATCCCCGCCCCGGCCAGAATGGCGTTGCGCTGCGCATGAACATCGCCCGAGCGAAAGACGATGGCCTCGCCGGGCACATTCTCTTGCAGCCAGCGCAGGAACGGCGCGCGGGTCTTGGGGTCATCGGCCCCGATGAACCGGTGCCTGGCCAGATCCTCGGGCCCCTTGGGCAGGCCGTGGCGTGCCACATAGCCCTCGCTCGCATAAAGGGTGAATTGCTGCTGAAAGAAGGGCTGCACCACGTTGTCGGGCTGATCGGGCACCGAGCCTGCCCGGATCGCCACATGCGCCTCGCCATATTCCAGCCGAAACAGGCGGTCCCCGGTCAGATAGCGCACCACCAGCGCCGGGTATGCCTCTTGAAACGCG
Organism: Roseovarius sp.; assembly: GCF_027019125.1. Taxonomy (GTDB): domain Bacteria; phylum Pseudomonadota; class Alphaproteobacteria; order Rhodobacterales; family Rhodobacteraceae; genus Roseovarius. Next base: position 14,117 of record NZ_JALUXE010000034.1, read on the forward strand.
GCGAGCACCGGCACGAGCAGATGGCTCAGACCGCCGACCGAGGTCACGACCAGCTCGCCCGACACATCATTGCCCTGCCCCTTGATCCGCCCGGCCAACTGGTTGAACTGATCATCCGTCGCCTGCGCCACCCGGAGCAGGTCTTCGCCCGCCTCGGTGGGCGTATAGCCCCGCGCATGCCGCTGAAACAGCCTGACGCCCAACCGTTCTTCCAGCGCGTCGATATGGCGGATGACGGTGGCATGATGCACGCCCAGCACCTCTGCCGCGCCACTCACGGTGCCGATCCGCGCCACGTTATAGGCGGTGCGCACCTCGTCCCAATTCTCCATCATATCCATCACCCCGCCCGGCCGCCTCAATGCCGCGCAACTATGCTGCGGCGGCGCGGCGGTTGCAATCACCCGCAATGCGCGTAGCATGGCGAAACCCGCGCCCGGAACAGAACCCCGATGAAAGTCACGCAGAACAGCCCGGATTTGCTGATCCTCGAAGAGATGCCATGGTTCATCGCGATCATGCTCAGCCTCTTTACCCTCGCATTCGCGGCGATCGGGCTCTTGGTCCTGTCGCAGACGCTGGTGGGGGGGCTGGTGTTCCTGTTCGTCGGCGGCGGCTTGGGGATCGCGGGCATCGGGGTCTTTGTCGAGCGGTTGCAACTCATCCTTGATGCGGGCACGGGCCGTGTCACCCTGCGCTCCCGCACCATCTTTCGCCACCGCGAAACGGTCTTTGACCTCTCGGACCTGATCCGCGCCACCGGCGAGAGCACGCTGTCGGGCGGCGATACCAGCACCGATCCGTCGCGTGTACGCCGCCGCGTGCATCGCCCCACGCTCGTGCTGCGCGACGGGGCGGGCGGCCCCCCGCTCTTGCACCCGATCACCGAGATCTATGACAGCAGCCGTTCTTCGGCGCGGGCGGTGCGCGCGATCAACCAATGGCTCGCCGAGCTGCGCGGCTCCGACCCCACGCTTGACTCCGCGCCACCCGCGCGCTAAACGCCCCCCAATCCCCGGAGGCCGATGCTTCCGGTCCCGGCCCTGCGTCGGGATCGCCCCCCGTCAGCGCGTTGCGCCCACGGGGGCGTTTATCGTTTGAACCGTTGCCCCTATGTTGGGGTGACATGTCAGCAACCGGCAGAGGAGCCTGAGCGATGTTTGAAAATCTATCCGAACGCCTCTCCGGTGTCTTTGACCGGCTGACCAAGCAGGGCGCGCTTTCCGAAGAGGATGTGAAGACCGCCCTGCGCGAAGTGCGCGTGGCGCTTCTCGAGGCCGACGTTTCGCTGCCCGTCGCGCGCGATTTCATCAAGACGGTTGAGAGCCGCGCCACCGGGCAGGCCGTCACCAAATCCGTGACCCCCGGCCAACAGGTCGTCAAGATCGTGCATGACGCACTGGTCGAGACCCTGCGCGGCGCGGGCGATCCCGGCGCGCTCAAGATCGACAACCCGCCTGCGCCAATCCTCATGGTCGGCCTGCAAGGCTCGGGTAAAACCACCACCACCGCCAAACTCGCCAAGCGGCTCAAGGACCGCGAGGGCAAGCGCGTGCTCATGGCGTCGCTCGACACCAACCGCCCGGCGGCCATGGAACAGCTTGCGATCCTGGGCAAACAGATCGGGGTCGATACCCTGCCCATCGTCAAGGGCGAAGACCCGGTCGCCATCGCCAAACGCGCCAAGACCCAAGCGGCGCTTGGCGGCTATGACGTCTACATGCTCGACACCGCAGGCCGGTTGCACATCGACGCGGAACTCATCGCGCAGGCGGCGGCGGTGCGCGATGTGGCGCAACCGCGCGAGACGCTGCTGGTGGTCGATGGCCTGACCGGTCAGGACGCGGTCAATGTCGCCACAGAGTTTGACGACAAGATCGGCGTGACCGGCGTGGTCCTGACCCGGATGGATGGCGATGGGCGTGGCGGTGCCGCCCTCTCGATGCGCGCGATCACCGGCAAGCCCATTCGCTTTGTCGGTCTCGGCGAAAAGATGGACGCCATCGAAACCTTCGAGCCAGAGCGTATCGCGGGCCGTATCCTCGGCATGGGCGATATCGTGGCGCTGGTGGAAAAGGCGCAGGAAACCATCGAGGCGGCCGAGGCCGAAAAGATGATGCGCCGCATGGCCAAGGGTCAGTTCAACATGAACGACCTCAAAGGCCAGCTGGAGCAGATGCAGAAGATGGGCGGCATGCAGGGCCTCATGGGCATGATGCCCGGCATGGGCAAGATGGCCAAACAGGTCGAGGATGCCGGCTTCGACGACAAGATGCTGACCCGCCAGATCGCCATGATCCAGTCGATGACCAAGAAAGAGCGCGCCAATCCCGCGCTGCTTCAGGCCAGCCGCAAAAAGCGCATCGCCGCCGGGTCGGGCATGGAGGTGTCCGACCTCAACAAGCTGCTCAAGATGCACCGCCAGATGGCGGACATGATGAAGAAAATGGGCAAGATGGGCAAAGGCGGCATGCTGAAACAGGCCATGAAGGGCATGTTCGGCAAGGGTGGCATGCCCGACATGAACGACCCGCAGGCGATGGAAGAGGCGGCCAAGGCCCTCGGCGGCAAGCTGTCCGGTGGCCTGGGCGGCAAATTGCCGGGGCTTGGCGGCGGCATGGGCCTGCCCCCCGGCCTCTCGGGCTTTGGCAAGAAGAAGTGACCATGGCTTCTTCTTGGCATAAATACTCGGATCCGACCGTGCAACCGGCACCCCGCCAGCGGGGGGACCGGCCATGACCCTCACCCAGGCCCCCGTGTTGGAAACCGCGCGCCTCATCCTGCGCGGGCCCGAGCCGCGCGACATCGAGCCGACCATCGCCTTTCTGCTCGACCGGGACCGGTCCGAGGGCTTTGGCTCTTCGCCCAACCGGGGCGATGCCTGGCGCTGGTTCACGCTCAACGTCGGGCACTGGCATATCCACGGCTATGGCTATTTCACCATCGAGATGAAGGACACCGGCGAGACAGCCGGCATCGCCGGCATCTGGAATCCCGAAGGCTGGCCTGAACCGGAATTGGGCTGGGCGCTCTATGCCGGTTTTGAAGGCCGCGGCATCGCCTATGAAGCCGCGCATCGCGCGCGCCGCTATGCCTATGAGGACCTGGGCTTTGACACGCTGACCTCGAACATCGTGCCGGGCAATGCGCGCTCGGTCGCACTTGCCGAACGCTTGGGCGCGTGGTTCGAGCGGGAATATGACAACATCCACATGGGCCGCGACCTGCTCTACCGTCACCCCGGCCCCGATGTCGCCTTGGGTCGCGACGACGATGACGGCTCGGTCGAGGCCTACGCATGACCACCCTCGCCCTGCATATCCCCGAGGTCAAAAGCGGCGATCTCATTCTGCGCGCGATCTGCGAGGATGACCTTGATCCGCTGGCAACCTTCTATGCCGGCCCGCGCAGTCACTTTGTCGGCGGACCGCTGGAGCGGGCGGAATGCTGGCGGTTGATCGCGGGCAACCTTGGGCATTGGGCGCTGCGCGGCTATGGCATGTGGGTGATCTCGGATCGCGGCACGGGCGACCCGATGGGAGTTTGCGGTTTCATCTATCGCGAAGGCTGGGACGAGCCGGAACTCGGCTGGCAGGTCTGGGATGGATACGAAGGGCGCGGCATCGCCTATCGCGCCGCGCAGGCCGCACGCGCCCATGGCGCGGCAAATTTCGGCCTCGACGGTGTGATTTCCTATATCGCGCCGGACAATGCCCGCTCTCAGGCCCTCGCCCGACGTCTGGGCGCAGACCTTGAGCGTGAGGGCACGCTGCTCGGCGCAAGCTGTCAGGTCTGGCGGCATCCGAAATCCGGCGAGGTGGCCGCATGACCCACCGCCCGGACCTTACGTTTCACGCCACAAACCGCAGGGTTTGTTCACGCCGGAGGCTTGCATGACGGATACAACTGCCCTTGCCGCTCAGCTGCTCAAGGAACATCGCAAGAGCATCGACCGCCTTGACGCAATCCTCGTCTTTACTCTGGCGGAGCGGTTCAAGCACACGCAGGCCGTGGGGAAACTCAAGGCTGAACACGACCTTCCCCCGTCCGATCCCACGCGCGAGGCGCAACAGATCGAACGGCTCGAAGAATTGGCAAGAACGGCCGATCTGGACCCGGAATTTGCCAAGAAGTTCCTGAACTTCATCATCGCCGAGGTGATCCGGCATCACCAGCAACACCAATCGTAAGGTGGGATCAAACCCCATCAAACCCACGCCATTAAAGGAGAAAATCAAATGGCCATGAAAATCCGTCTTGCCCGTGGTGGCAGCAAGAAGCGTCCCTCCTACCGGATCGTCGCAGCCGACAGCCGCATGCCGCGCGATGGCCGCTTCATCGAAAAGCTGGGCACCTACAACCCGCTCCTGCCCAAGGACAGCGAAGACCGCGTCAAGATGAACGTCGAGCGCGTGCAGCACTGGCTGGCGCAGGGCGCACAGCCGACCGACCGCATCAGCCGCATGCTGGAAGCCGCTGGCGTCATCGCCAAGAAAGAGCGCGCCAACCTGAAAAAGGCCGTTCCCGGCAAGAAGGCGCAAGAGCGCGCCGCCGAGAAAGCCGCCAAGGCCGAGGCCGCCAACGCCCCTGCCGAAGAGGCAGCCGCCGAGGAATAAGACCGGAAAGGCGCTGGAATGTCGCAATTTTCCAAGGACTTCCAGATTGGCCTGCGCGATCTCATGCGATGGCGGCGCGATGTGCGCCGCTTTCGCCGGGACGCGGTGGACGAGGCTGTCTTGCAAGACTGCCTCGACACCTTCCTTCTCTCGCCCTCTGTCGGACTGAGCGAGCCGTGGCGCGTGATCCGGGTGCAATCGCCCGGCGCGCGGGCTGCGGCGCTGGAGAATTTCACCGCCGCCAATGCACAGGCCTTGGCGGGGTATGACGGTGACAAGGCGCGCATTTACAGCGGCCTCAAGCTCTCGGGGATGCAAGAGGCCCCGGTGCAACTCGCGATCTATTGCGACGAGGCGACCGACAAGGGGGCTGGTCTGGGCGCAGGCACGATGCCCGAGATGCGGCGCTATTCCGTGGTGGGCGCGATCACCCATTTCTGGCTGGCGGCGCGGGCACAGGGGCTGGGCGTGGGCTGGGTGTCCATCCTCGATCCCGCGCAATTGTCACGCGATCTCGATGTGCCCGCCGACTGGGCCCTCGTGGCCTATCTCTGCGTCGGCTGGCCCGAAACCACGAGCGAAACACCCGAACTGGAACTGGCCGGATGGGAGAGCCGCCGGCCCACTCTGCCGACCGAGGTGCGCTGATCATGCCCCTATCCGCACAAACGGAGACAAGCCGATGAGCGACAGTGACCGCATTTGCGTAGGGGCCATTGGCGGCGCCTTTGGCGTGCGCGGCGAGGTGCGGCTCAAGAGCTTTACCGCCATGCCCGAGGATATCGCGGCCTACAGCCCGCTCAGCACCGAAGATGGCGCGCGCACCTTCGACGTGACCCTGACGGGCCAGACCACCAATGGCTTCACCGCGCAGTTGTCGGGCGTCACCACCAAAGAGGCCGCCGACGCCCTGCGCGGCACGCGGCTCTATGCGCTGCGGGCGCAATTGCCCAATCTGCCGGATGATGAATTCTATCACGCCGACCTGATCGGCCTCGAGGTGTTTGACACCGGCGGCGCGATCCTGGGACGGGTCAAGGCGGTGCTCAACCATGGTGCGTCGGACATTCTGGAAATCCACGCGCCGGGGCTTTCCTCGACCATCCTCCTGCCCTTTACCAAAGAGGCGGTGCCAACCGTCGATCTGGCCTCTGGCCGCATCATCGCCGATCCGCCCGATGGTCTGACATGAGCGACACCCCCCGCTCGCATGGGCGCAAATCCATCCGCGCCACCATGACCCCACGCGAATTGATCACGCCCACGCCGGAACTGGCGGGCGTCTGGACAGCGCGGGTGATCACCCTGCTGCCGCAAGCGTTTCCGGGCGTTCTAGGCGAGAGCCTGACAGGACGCGCGTTGCAGAACGGTCTCTGGGCGCTCAATCCGATCGACCTGCGCCCCTACGGTGAGGGGCGGCATCGCAATGTCGATGACACGCCTGCGGGCGGCGGCGCGGGCATGGTTCTGCGGGCCGATGTCATGGGCCGCGCGATTGACGAGGCGATGGCAGGCACACCGCCCGGCTGGCCCCTGATCTACCTCAGCCCGCGGGGGCGGCGGTTTGATCAGGCGATGGCGCAAGAGCTGTCGCAGCGCCCCGGTGTGACCCTGATCTGCGGCCGGTTCGAGGGGCTCGATGAGCGCGTGATCGAGCATTACGGCATTCAAGAGGTATCCTTGGGCGATTTCGTGATGACCGGCGGCGAGATTGCAGCACAAGCGTTGATCGACGCCACCGTGCGCCTTTTGCCAGGCGTGCTGGGCAATGCCGAGAGCACGGCCGAGGAAAGCCATTCCAACGGGTTGCTGGAGCATCCGCAATATACCCGCCCCGCCGAATGGAAGGGCCGCGTTATCCCCGAAGTGCTGACCTCCGGCGATCACGCAAAGGTCGAGACATGGCGGCGCGAGATGTCCGAGCGCCTGACGGCCGAACGGCGCCCCGATCTGTGGGAAAAACACCGCCGCGCCCAATCTGACAAGGCTTGATCCGTCCGGCACTTCCTCCTATACACCGCCTAGCTTGGAATCGCTTGGCGGCTCCGGGCACGTTTGTTATTGGCTACTTCCTCCGCCAGACTTTCTTCGGTCGCCTGCGGCAGCCCCGGCAAACGGATCACAGACAAGGACGACCTGATCTCTGGCGGGCGCATCTGCGAACCCGGAAGAAGACCAAGAGCTCTTAGGACGCGAGACACTTTGCGGAAAAACCGCAAGCAAATCAGGAGAGAAGCGATGGATATTATCGCTCAGTTGGAGGCGGAACAGATTGCCGCCCTCGGGAAGACCATTCCCGACTTCAAAGCCGGCGACACGATCCGCGTCGGTTACAAAGTGACCGAAGGCACCCGCAGCCGCGTTCAGAACTTTGAAGGCGTGTGCATCAGCCGCAAGAACGGCAAGGGCATCGCCGGCTCGTTCACGGTCCGCAAGATTTCCTTTGGCGAAGGCGTCGAACGTATGTTCCCGCTCTATTCGACCAATATCGACAGCATCGAGGTTGTGCGCCGTGGCCGCGTGCGCCGCGCCAAGCTGTATTACCTGCGCTCGCGTCGTGGCAAATCGGCCCGCATCGCCGAGGACGCCAACTACAAGACCCTGTCGGGCACTTCTGCGTAAGGATTGGTACGATGAAAAAAGACATCCACCCCGATTACCACGTCATCGACGTCAAGATGACCGACGGCACCGTTGTTCAAATGCGCTCGACCTGGGGCAAGGAAGGCGATACGATGTCGCTCGACATCGACCCGTCGGTGCACCCCGCCTGGACCGGCGGCAGCTCGCGTCTGATGGATGCCGGCGGCCGTGTGTCCAAGTTCAAGAGCAAATACGCCGGTCTGGGCTTCTAAAGCCTGCTTCCGGACGGATACGACAAACGCCGCCCCCCGGGGCGGCGTTTTGCATGGGACACAGGCGCAGCTTTACTTTTTGGTAGGAATTGGGGTATAAACAGGACATCCGAAAATCGGTTTTCAGTGTCCTCACCGAAAACGTGACCCTGCGGAGTTGGCGCTCCGCAGGGTCTTTTCTTTCAGGGGATTAGAGCCCCATCAAGAGCCGGATGATCCCGACGAGCAGCGTCCCCGCTGCTCGTAAAACCATCCATTTCCGAAATTCGGTTTCTCTCAGTTTCCTCACCTCCTTGCGCTGCAATGGGTTGCAGCAAGCCGACAATCGGAAAATGGCATGAAATAATGGTTAAAATTGTCGAAATTCCCAGCGATCGCTGGCCGGGCTGACCGCTACCCTTGCACCTGTGCCGCAACCAGATAAAACAGACGCAAACGGGGCAGAGGGCACAGAATGGCGACGGCACTGATCATACTGGCCGCGGGTCAGGGGACGCGGATGAATTCCGATCTCCCCAAGGTGCTGCACCCGATCGGCGGCGCGCCGATGCTCGGGCACGCGATGCAGGCGGGCGCGACGCTGGAACCCGATCAGGTGATCGTCGTGGCCGGACATGGCGCCGAGGCGGTGCGTGCCGCCGCTCTCGAATTTGACGAAAGCGCGGAAATCGTGATCCAGACCGAGCAACTGGGCACGGCACATGCGGTGGCGCAGGCCGCGCCGCGCCTCGCGGGCTATGGCGGTGATGCGCTGGTGCTCTATGGCGACACGCCCTTTATCCAGCCGGACACGCTGGAGCGGATGCAGGCCGCGCGCGCGGCTCATGACATCGTGGTGCTGGGGTTCGAGGCTGACGATCCGGGCCGCTACGGGCGGTTGGTAACAGATGGCGACACCCTGCTGCGGATCGTCGAGTTCAAGGACGCAACCGACGCAGAACGCGCCGTGACGCTGTGCAACAGTGGCGTGGTTCTGGCACCTGCGGCTTTGCTGTTCGACCTCATCGCAGAGGTCGGCAATGCCAATGCAGCGGGCGAATATTATCTGACCGACATCGTGGGGCTGGCCCGCGCGCGGGGGCTGTCGGCCACCGCCGTCACCTGCGCCGAAGCCGAGACGATGGGTATCAATTCACGCGCCGAACTGGCGCGGGCAGAGACCGCGTTTCAGGCACGCAAACGGGCCGAGGCGTTGGAAACCGGCGTGACCCTCGTCGCGCCGGACACGGTGCACTTCGCCTATGACACATGGCTGGGCCGCGACAGTCTGATCGAGCCCTATGTGGTCTTTGGCCCCGGCGTGACCATCGAGACCGGCGCGCATGTCCGCGCGTTTTCGCATCTCGAGGGCTGCCATGTGGCGCGCGGCGCGGTGGTTGGCCCCTATGCCCGGCTGCGCCCCGGCACCGAACTGGCCGAACACGCCCGCATCGGCAATTTCGTCGAGGTCAAGAACGCGCTGATCGGCGAAGGGGCCAAGGTCAACCACCTGAGCTATATCGGGGATGCGCGCGTAGGCGACGAGAGCAATATCGGCGCGGGCACCATCACCTGCAACTACGACGGCGTGAGCAAACATGAGACGGTGATCGGCGCGCGCGTTTTCGTGGGCTCCAACACCATGCTGGTGGCCCCGGTGACACTGGGCGACGGGGCGATGACCGGATCGGGATCGGTGATCACGCACGATGTGGCTCCTGATGCGCTGGCCATTGCCCGCGCACCGCAGGTGGACATGCCGGGCCGGGCACGCAAACTCTTCGATCTGTTGAAGGCACGTGCCGGAAAACGCGACAAAGGATCAAACTGATGTGTGGAATTGTCGGAGTTCTGGGGGATCACGAGGCGGCGCCGCTGCTGGTTGAGGCACTCAAGCGGCTGGAATATCGCGGCTATGACAGCGCCGGGATCGCCACGATCAACGAGGGGCGTCTGGATCGTCGCCGCGCGGTGGGCAAGCTGGTGAACCTGGCCGATCTGCTGGTGCATCATCCGCTGGCGGGCAAGGCGGGGATCGGACACACCCGCTGGGCCACCCATGGCGCACCGACCGAGGCAAACGCCCATCCCCACCGCTCCGGGCCCGTGGCGGTGGTCCACAACGGCATTATCGAGAATTTCCGGGCGCTGCGGACCGAACTGGCCGCCCATGGCATTGCCTATGAGACCGAGACCGACACCGAGACCGTGGCCCTTCTGGCGCATCATTACATGCAGCGCGGCATGAGCCCGGTCGAGGCGGCCCGCGCCACGGTTGGCCGTCTTGAAGGGGCCTATGCGCTCTGTTTCCTGTTCGAGAATGAGCCCGATCTGCTGGTCGCCGCGCGGCGTGGCAGCCCTCTGGCGGTGGGCCATGGCACGGGCGAGATGTTCGTCGGCTCGGACGCCATTGCGCTGGCCCCGATGACCGACCGGATCACGTATCTGGAAGAGGGCGACATCGCGGTTGTGACGCGCCAAAGCCTCGAGATAACGGACATCCATGGTCATCTGGCCAACCGCCCCATCAAGACCATCGAGATCGAGGCAGCCCGTGTCGACAAGGCGGGGCATCGGCATTTCATGGCCAAGGAAATCGCCGAGCAACCCTCGGTCATCGGAGCAGCCCTCGGGCATTATCTGAGCAGCGACGGCACCAGCCTGACCCTGCCCGAAGGTGTGCCGAACTTTGCCCAGATCGAGCGGCTGACACTCGTCGCCTGCGGCACCGCCTATTATGCCTGCCTCACCGCGAAATACTGGTTCGAGCAATTGGCGCGCCTGCCGGTCGAGGTCGATATCGCCTCGGAGTTTCGCTATCGCGAGCCCCCCGTGAGCCCCGGCACCGTGGCGGTCTTTGTCAGCCAGTCGGGGGAAACCGCCGATACGCTGGCAGCACTGCGCTATATGCAGGGGCGCGCCGCGCAGATCGTGTCGGTGGTCAATGTGCCAGAGAGTTCCATCGCCCGCGAGAGCGATCTCGTCCTGTCGATTCATGCCGGAGCCGAGATCGGCGTGGCCTCGACCAAGGCCTTCACCTGTCAGTTGACCGTGCTCTTTCTTCTGGCGCTCAAGGCAGCGCAGGACCGGGGCCATATCGGGTCGGAACGTCTGGCCGATCTTCTGTCCGGGCTGCGCGCCCTGCCCGCCGCGTTCAACACCGCGATGGAGTGCAGCGACCAGATCAGAGCTATCGCGCGGCAGCTCGCGACCGCCCCAAGCGCGCTCTTTCTCGGGCGCGGCCTGATGTATCCCTTGGCGCTGGAAGGGGCGCTGAAACTCAAGGAAATCAGCTATATCCACGCCGAGGCCTATGCTTCGGGCGAGTTGAAGCACGGGCCGATCGCGCTGATCGACGAGACGATGCCGGTGGTTGTCATGGCCCCCTGTGATGCGCTGTTCGACAAGACCGTCTCGAACATGCAAGAGGTCATGGCGCGCGGCGGGCGAATGGTGCTGGTTTCGGATGCGCGGGGCGTGATGCAGGCGGGTGATTGCGTCTGGCAGACCATCACCCTGCCCGATACCGACGCCATGCTGACCCCCATCCTCTATGCCCTGCCCGCGCAGTTGCTCGCCTATCACACCGCCGTGGCAAAAGGGACCGATGTGGATCAGCCCAGAAACCTCGCGAAATCCGTTACGGTTGAATGACACGGCGGGCGACACGGGCCCGAGACCATGTGCCGGGCGCACCCGGCTTGCATTGGCAGGAGCGCTCGGTTAGAGCGCTAGCGGTATTTTGATCACTCAGGACATGATGGCGCCGCGCATATTCATCATAATGGCCGTGTTCCAGCCAGAGCCTGAGTATCTGGCGGCGCAGATGAGGTCGCTTGCGGATCAGAGCCATGAGGATCGTCATCTGGTGGCGGTGATTGCCGACACCAGTTCTGCGGCGCTGGTCGCGACGACAGCAGCGGCCGCAGCCCCGAACCTGCCCCTGACGGTAATTCCCAGCGATGTTCCACTCGACGCGGTGCGGGCCTTCGAGGCGGGGCTGAGCGAGGCGCTGAACCTGATCGACGCCCAGGGGCTGGACGAGGACGCGGCGTTGATCGCGCTCTGCGATCAGGATGACATCTGGCATGCCGATCGACTGGAGCGCGGGGTTGCGGCGCTTGCGGCCAGCGGTGCGGATCTTGTTCACAGCGATGCACGCCTTGTAGGGCCGGATGGGACGACCGAGTTGCACCGCTCGATGTTCGCGTTTGAGCGGCGCAAGAAGAGGCCCGGCCTGCGTGGCCTGCTGTATCGCAACAATATCACCGGCATGACCATGCTGATGCGGCCCCGGCTGGTGCGGCTGGCGCTGCCCTTTCCACCGCAGAGCGGGGTGCATTTCTACCATGATCTCTGGCTTGGCCTCCTGGCCTCGGCCACGGGCGGGGTGCATCTGATCGACGCGCCTCTGGTGGATTATCGCCAGCATCAGAGCAACGTGATGGGGGCGATTGACCGCAGCCAGGCCAAAGGACCACGCTGGAAGCGCCCCGACGCCATGTGGATGCGCAAAGAGGCCACCGCCTATGCGCTGGCACGCTACCTCGGGCAGTCGACCTATAACCGGCTGAGCGATGCCGTCACCGACGGCCGCCTGAAACATGGCGAGGCCAAAACCGCGCCGCTGCGCCCCTATCTGCGCCGCATGCGCGGGATGGGCATACATCTGCGCGATGCCCTCGCCCTGGGGCTTCAGGGGCACGCAGGGCTGGCGCGGATCGCGGCCGGATTCACCGTGGTCAGCGCCGGACGCGCCATCTGGAGCCTGCGGGAAGCGCTTGGACCGGGGCTGCGAAATGCTATCGACGCATTTGATACGCGGCTCTATTCGCTGTCACCGGGCATGTCACCGCGCCCACCCCAGAGTTTCTCCGGTCCGGCAAAGGCACCGGTCAAGCACGAGTCCATTGTCGATCTGCGCAAGGAACCGCGCTTTGTGCCAGAGTTCACGGCACCCCATGCCGCGCTGAACATCCTTGTGCCGACACTCAACCCGACCGAAATCTTTGCCGGGATTGCCACCGCGCTCGACATCGGGCTTGGACTTGCGGTGCGCGGCTATGCCGTGCGGTTCATCGCCACCGATCTGCCGTTGTCCTCTCCGGGCACGTCGCGGAGCTTCGTGCTGGGGCGTCTTGGACAGGCGCAGCACCTCGAGGCGGTCGCAGCACGGATAAGCCTTCTCTGCGGCGTGCAGAGCGAAACGCTCTCGCTCCATCCCGGGGATATGTTCATGGCGACCGCCTGGTGGAGCGCGCATGTAGCGGAAAAGCTGATCCGGCGTCACGAGATGGCACAGGCACGGTTTCTCTATCTCATTCAGGATTACGAGCCGCATTTCTATGCCTGGGGTCCGGAATTCGCCGATGCCATGGCCAGCTATCACTTTGATTTCGATCCGGTGTTCAACACGACCCTGCTGCGTGACTGGTTCGACCAGCAAGGGTTCGGGTTTGCCTCAGGGGATGCTCTGGCATTTCATCCGTCGATCGACATCGCGCGCTACAGCCATGTCGCGCGCCGCGAGGCGGGCAATGGCCCGCGCCGCCTGGCGCTCTATGGGCGGCCCGACGTGCCGCGCAATATGTATGCCACCGCAATCGAGGCGCTCGCACGGTTCGTCACCCGAGAGAATCTGCGCCCCGAGGAAATCGAACTCATATCCATCGGACAGCATCACGGCGATGTCACCCTGCCAGCGGGGCATGTGCTTCGGAGTCTCGGCAAACTGCCGTGGGAGGATTACCCCGACTATCTGGGCACGGTCGATCTGGGCCTGTCGCTGATGTATTCGCCGCACCCCAGCCACCCACCGCTGGAAATGGCGGCCGCAGGGGTGCGGGTTGTCACCAACGGCTTTGGCCCCAAGGACCTGAGCCGGTTGAGCCCCGCCATCCTCTCCGTGCCTGCCACGGCACCGGATCTGGCCGATGCCCTCAGCACAGCGTGGCACGCCGCCCCGGTGGGCAAATCTGAGCGCGAGATTGATCTGCGCGATCTTGGCAGCCATCCGGAGGAGATGATCGACCATCTTGCCAATCGGCTTGCCACACGCCTTGCACGGCCCTAGAAGCCTGCCACATGACCCAAAAGATCATCCTGCATATCGGCTCGCCCAAATGTGGCTCGACCTATCTCCAGCGCGTGATGCTACAGAATTCCGAGACGCTGTTGCAGCACGGCATTCACTATCCCGCGCCGCCCGGAACGCATCCCGGCAATGCCGGTGATATCGCCGACATCACCAAAGCCGAAGTGGCCGCCATGTTCATGGATGGTGTGCACACCGTCGTGCTGAGCCACGAGGATCTCTATGCGCTCTCGAAACGGGGCATTGCGCTTTCAGAGATCGCCAAGGAGGCCGGGATTGCGGTGCAACTTCTGGTGTTCCTGCGCCCGTTCAGTGACTTCGTGTTTGGCGATTATTCGCAATTCATGAAGCAGTTTTTCGATACCTTCCTGGCAGAACGCAAACCCTATGGCGGGCGCGATTTCGAGACTTTCGCCAAGCGCCGGATCGACACGATGAAGCCCGCCACCTATTTGACGAACTGGGGCAAGCTGTTTCCCGACCTGCCGATCATTCTGGACAGTCACCGCAATATCCAACCCGTGCTCGGCGCGGTTCTGGGCCATCCCGAGGGCATGAACTGGGAGGTGCCGCACCACCATACCAACCCCTCGTTGCGGATGCAGGATTGCGACATCATCGCGGCTGCCATGCTCGATCCGGCCTGTGCCGATGACGACATCCGGCAAATGTTCACGACCGCGTTTCACCACACGCAAGAGCCGGACATGGGCCGCAGCCCAGAGCGGATCGCATGGCTGGAAGAGCAGTTTCGCCCGCATAACGAGGCTCTGCTGACACAGTTCGGCTTTGACAACCGCGCGCCGGTGCGCCGCGACGTCGAGGTCTGAAAAGCCCAGGGTCGGGCAGAGGCCACCGGCCCCGCCAGACGAGGTATCAGCCGGAGTTTGCCTTGCCTGTTTTCATCAATTCCCTATGGCGCGCGATGGCCTCGTCCACGTCGTCATAGAGGGTCAGGCATCCATCCTCGAGCACACCGGCACGATTACAGAGCCGTTTGACCTGCGCCATGTTATGCGTCACCATGATCGCCCCGCTCTGCGTGACGCGCTCCGCAAAGAGATGTTCGGATTTCTCGCGAAAGGCGGCGTCGCCGACCGCTGTCACCTCGTCCACAAGATACGTTTCGAAGTGTATGCCCATCGACACCCCGAAGGCGAGGCGCGAGCGCATCCCCGAGGAATAGGTGCGCACCGGCAGGTAGAAATGTTGCCCCAGCCCGGCAAAGTCCACGACGAAATCGACCAGTTCCGCCGTGTCCACGCCATATACCCGCGCGATGAAGCGGACATTCTGTAGCCCGGTCATCTCGGGATGAAAGCTCCCGGCAAAGCCCACCGGCCAGGAAATCGTGCCTGTGCTGATCACCTCGCCGCTGTCAGGGTCCATGGAACCCGACAGCATCTTGAGCAGGCTCGATTTGCCCGCGCCGTTGCGCCCGAGAATGGCCACCACCGTGCGATCCGGGAACACGGCAGAGATGTTGTCCGCAACCACCTTGTGGCGCCCGTTGAGCACGAAGGTCTTGCACAGGTTGCGTATCTCGATCATCGGACGCGTCCGCTCAGCGCCTGTCGCGCAGGGAATAATAGACCATCACAAGAATCGACCAGGACAATAGCGAGAAGCCCGCGATCATCAAAAGCAACAGTTCGCGCCGCGGATACTCTGCGGTTTCGGCCAGGGTCGGCGAAATATGAGTGGCGAGATAGCGCGATTGCCGCTGCGCCTCGGCAAAGGCGACATCGCGGGCGGCGAGGGCCGAGAGATAGCTCTTTTCGGCGAACTGCCGTTCGAGTTCGAGGGCCTGATATTCTTCGAGCAACTCGGAATACTGCTGAACCCCGGACACGCGAGAGGACCCCCCGAACGTCGAGCGCTCGTCGTCGATCAGTTTCTGGATCGCCGCGATCTTGCGGTTGGCCTGATTGACACGGGGATCGCTCTCATTGGCAGTGTCGAGCAAAAGCTCCAGCTCGATCTGCGCCTCGGCCATCTGCGCGCTGAGCGAGTTCAGAAGGCCCATCTGCCCCTGAACATCCGCCGCCGGATCGACGATCTGTGTCCGATTGCGGAAGCTGGTGAGAGACCTGTTGGAAACCTTGAGCCGCTCCTCGGCGCGTGCCAATTCTTCCTCGGCATAGCGCATGGCGTCGGCGCGGGCGATGGCCGACAGCTCGTTTATCATGTTGCTGCTCTCGGTGAACACCACCTCGGCCACGGCCTTGGCATCCTGCGGATCGAAGGCGAGCACGCGAATTTCCACCAGCCCACTGCTGCGGTCATAGAAAATCTTGACCATGCGCTGCCAGTAGGACAGCAGCGCCTCGATCCTTGTATCTTCTCCGAGCGTGAATACCGGATCGCCGGGGCGCTGGTAAATCTCCGCCATGTCGAGCTGATCGTTCACGGCGCGCACGATTTGCGGGCTCTGGATGAATTCGTAGAGAATGTCCGTGTCCGAGGAACTGGACCCCGACAACTCTGTGATGCCGCCCAAGAGCTCGATGGCAGAGCCGATTTCCTCTGTGCGCACGGAAAAGCCGACATGGCTTGCGTATTGGTCGCGCGCGATAGTGTAGAGATACCAGCCCGACACCGCCACAGGCAGGACAAACCACAGAACAAAGCTGAGCATAATGATGATGTGCCGCCGGCGCAGACTCGCCGGTTTGGCAGGTGGCCGCACGGGCGTCTGGGGGGACGGGGCCTGAACCACGTTCGGACCCGGCCCTGTTTTTGGGGCGGCCCCCTGTTCAGAGGGTTGGGCCACTTTTTCCGCGGGAGAATTGGACTGGTTCAAATCGTGCTCTTTGGTCTGTTGTTGTCCGATCACATCTGTCGGATGGGGATTTTCTATCAAAGGACAGGGTGATACACCATCCGTCAAGATGACAAATATGACCTTTCCCCCTGCCCTTCCGCGCAAGCAGACAGGCACCGTCCAGACGGTGGTCGCGCTCATGCTGCGCGAAATGTCCTCGACCTACGGGCGCTCGTCTTTGGGGTATCTCTGGGCCATTCTGGAGCCCGTGGCGGGTATTTTCCTGCTGACCTTCATCTTTTCCCTGGCCTTCCGAAGTCCAAGTCTCGGCACCAGTTTTCCGCTGTTCTTTGCAACGGGTATTCTGCCGTTCATGGCCTATATGGACATCAGCAACAAGATGTCGGTGGCGCTGCGGTATTCCAAGCAGTTGTTATTCTATCCTGGCGTCACCTACACCGACGCGCTGATTGCGCGCTTTCTTCTGAACGCGATGACAAGCATCATGATTGCAGTGACCCTCCTGCCCATGATCATCATTTTCTATGACATCAACGTCATCGTCGACATCAAGGCCATTGCCCTGGGTTACACGCTCGCGTTTGCACTCGGGGCAGGTGTCGGGACGATCAATTGCTTTTTGCTTTCGGTCTTTCCGATCTGGGAACGGGCATGGGCGGTCTTGAACCGCCCTATGTTCATTGTTTCCGGCGTCATCGTCCTGATCGATACCGTGCCTTTGCCCTACCGGGACTGGATGTGGTGGAATCCGTTGATCCATCCCGTCGGACTGGTGCGCCGGGGAATTTACAGCACCTATGACGCCACCTATGTCTCGTCGGCTTACGTGCTGGCGGTCTCGGGCATCACACTGGCACTTGGGCTGTTGCTGTTGCGCCGGTATCACCGGGATATCGTCAACTTCTGATACGTGATCCCGTAACCGAGCGTTTGAGGCGGCTCAGGCCGAGCATAACGCGGCTCTGCCTGCGCAGGCTGGTTTGGCCGTCGACGTGATAGGCCGCAAGAATGCCCGCGGCCTCTGCCCCGAGCGGGTTTTCGCTTGGCGCGTCGTATTCCGGCACCATGTCGAACGCCGGAACACCCCCAAGAAAATTGCGCGCGAGCGCGGCATTCGAGGTCTCGCAATTCTGCAACAGACGTTGCCGCCGGATATGGGTCAGCAGGAACCGCCGCTTCGGGACGGAAACCAGCCGTGGGGCCACGTCAAGGAAGCGGTCCACCTCTTGCTGAACAAGCGGCATCGAGATGCCCCGATCCAGCATTGCACGCTTGAGATAGCGCGCCGGCTCTATGAGGCCGGTCGGCGGGCTGACATTGTGATGCTTGGGGCCGGCGGCCCCCTGTGGCAGCATATCCGCAACACCCAGCACCTCAAGAAACCGGCGTAGCGCATAGTCGGGCCCTTGCTCTGGCCGCAAGGGCACCGCGATCACATTGTCCCGCCCCACGAAGCGGGACCAGTTCATCAGCATGGCGTTATAGTTCAGCACCTGTTTCTCGACCCGCTCGTCCAGCAGCGCCACAATTCCCCGGCGCCAGTCGGCACCGCTTTTGACATGCTGCTTGTAGTCGGACTCGATCCACAGATCCTGACGGCGGACATAACAGATCAAGCTGACATCGAAACCGGCCTGGCGGATACGCGCAACCAGATCCTCCGCGACAGATCCGCGGGAAACGCCAAAAAGATACTCGGAACTGAGGATCACATCGCCTTCGGCACGCAGGAAATGATCGAGAAGCGACCACCCCCGCCGAGGGTCGCCCGTGATCAGGGCATTGGCGAGATGGCTGGCGTTCCCCTGCTCAGGAGCGCGCGCGCCGGGGGCAAAGTCATAGTGCAGCCCGCGCGCGGCCAGATCGTTGGCATGCTCCGCAAGATAGGCCTGAATCGACGTCGTGGCACATTTCGGCATTCCGACATGCAGAAAAAGGCGCTTGGCCATGATGATCAAATGCCCTCCAGTCAATCGGGGGCAACCTAGTGACCCACGCCGCGCGAGACAAGGCGCAAAAACCCGAGCTGCGCGTTGCCAAGCAAGGCCCCGCGCATTAAGCCGTGAGAAACGAACCCTGGGTCAAAGGCAGAGCGCATGGGCTGGCGCGGCTACATTCACGATGACAGCAGAACCGTGTTCTTCTGGTCGCAAAAGGCGGCCTGCACCACGCTGTTCAACTTTATCGCCGATAACATGCCGTCACGCCCGGCCCAGAAACAGTATTTTCACGCCAACAGCGCCCCCTTTCGCGGCTGCGCCGAGGCGCTTGTGACGCGCAACTATCGCTCGGTGATCGTCGTGCGGCATCCGGTGACACGGGTCATCAGCGCCTATTTCAACAAGTTCTGTATCTATCGCGGCAGGCCACTGCTCTGCCGCGCGGACCTGGAGCCCTTTGCGCAGGACCTCCACGATGTCTATTGCGCGCGCACCGGGGCGGATGCGCAGGACAACAGCATGTCCTTCGAGGCGTTTCTGGACACGATCGCGCATCTGCATGCCAGCCGTCCGCGCCCCGAGAACCTGATCAACGGGCATTGGGAAACGCAGGTGCCCGCCTTCTACAAGGAGGTGGGCATCCACTATGATTACGTGGTTCATGTCGAGCGGCTGGATGTGGAACTGTCACGGGTCGCGCGCAAACTGGGATTGCGGCATACACCGCGCGTGCTCAACCGCACCCGACTGCCGGAAACCCCGGTCGAGGGCTATCTTGGCAAGCTCTCGGCGCGCCAGTTGAGCGGCATGAAATTCAACTACGAAAATTTCATTTCGCCGGAAACACTGGCGACGATCCAAGGCATTTACGACATTGATTTCAAGACGCTGGGCTATCCGCTCGACCCGCGAGAGGGGTTTCATGGCACCGGATGGGCCGGTGTGCTGAACCGGACCTTTCCAGCCCTGGGGCGCCTTACAGGAAGATGAAATCGTCGCGGGAAAGACTGGCGGCCGTCACATCATCCAGCAGGATCTCATGGCCCCCGTGGCGCAAGAGCGCGCCCACCTCGGTATCCTGAATATCAAGCGCGAGAAAGCGCCCGGTCAACCCCTGCCCTTCGATCCCGGCCAGGCGTAAGCGGTCCTCTCCCACCTGAAAATCGACGATCACATCACGTTCACCGGCGGTGAAGTCGTTGAACACAAAGACATCGGCCCCCTCTCTGCCGATCAGCCGGTCGTGACCAGCACCGCCGTTGAGCGTATCATCGCCGGGCCCTCCATCCAGCAGGTCATTGCGCCCGCCACCTGCCAGAAAATCATCCCCGGCGCCCCCCAACACGGTGTCGTCGGCCTCGCCGCCGCCCAGCGCATCGTTGCCCTCGCCCCCATCCAGCAGGTCGCGCCCCGGACCGCCGCCGATACGGTCATCGCCGCTGCCGCCGCGCACCGTGTCATGGTCGAAACTGCCCGCGAGCCGGTCATTGCCCGCCCCGCCTTCGAGCAGGTCGAGACCCGGCCCGCCGCTCAGAATATCGGCGCCGTCGCCGCCAAAGAGGATGTCGTCGCCCATACCGCCCCCCATCGTGTCATTGCCCGCCTGCCCGTCGAGCCGATCTGCCCCCCGGCCGCCGCCGATACTGTCATCGCCCGCGCCCCCGTCGATCTGGTCATTCCCGTCACCCCCGGCCAGACGGTCGTTGCCCGCATTGCCACGCAGGGTGTCATCGCCCGCATTGCCCGCCAATGTGTCGGCCTCGGTTCCGCCTTCGAGCAGGTCGTCGCCCGCGCCCCCCACAAGCAGACGCGGCGCAACGCCGGGCACCACGGATGGCGGCACGGGGGGCAGGCTCACCTGAGGTGGGGCCACCTGCACCGGCCCCAGGGTCACATCGAGATGCGAGACCAAAGGCAAGAGCAGATTGGACAGGTCCGTCACCGCAAGGGGGCCGCCCGCCGCATTGCGCAGCTCCAATTCCTCTTGCCCAAAGCGCAGCACGCCCCCGCCGCTTGTCGCGGCAAAGTCCAACTGCCCGAGGTTGCGCAACATCGGCCAGAGCGAGAGGTCAAGCCGATCCTCGCCAAGGGTGAAATCGGCAATGACATCGCGCTGCCCATCCGCCCTGAGAACAAAGACATCGGCCCCCGCGCCCCCAATCAGCGTATCCGCGCCAGGGCCATCGCTCAGCGTATCGTCGCCCTCTGCGCCGTCGAGCACCCCTGTCATGCCATCGCGCGACAAGAGATCATCGCCCGCCCCGCCGTCAACCCGCGCGGCCGTGCCGCGCAGAACCAGCCCCAAAGGACCGGGATCGACGCGAAAAAGGCTCAACCCCGCCTCTCCCGCCGCCGTCACCAGAATGTCGATCCCGCCCGCCCGGACCTGCGCCGCAAGGCCCGAGACACCGTCGAGGGCAAAGGCCGCCTCATCCGCAAGCGTATCGAGATGCAAAAGCCGCCCCTCTGCGGTCAGGCGCAAAAGGCTCAGCCCCGCATCCCGGCCTGCGACCAGCACGAACACATGCCCCTCAACGGTCACCACCTCGAGATGGGAAACTCCGGCAAACCGCGTCGCAAGTCCGTCGATCACGTGATCCACGACATCAAGCGTGCCCCCGGCGCCAACGCGAAGCACCGTCAGGCTGGAACTGTCCGCAGCCGCGAGGATCAGAAAGGCGCGCCCGGCAATCTCGGCCGGGGCGAGCGCCGTGATCGTCTGCACCGGCAGGCTGTCATTGCGCCCAAGGCTGGTCACGGGCTCCAGCCCACCATCCTCCAAGAGACGCAGGGCCGTTATGCCGTGTTCCCGGGCAGAGGCGGCAAAGACGACCACCTCGCCAGCCCTCTCGATCACCGCGATGTCGGAAATGGCGCGCAGATAGAGCGTATCGGTATCCGCCACCGTGATGCCTGCCTGCACGCTCTGATCGGGACCAAGGACAAGGCTCGAAAGACCCGCGCCATCAGAGGCGGCAACAAGCAAGAGATCTCGCCCCCCGAACCGGCCAGCAAGAAGGGTGGCAGCCTGCGTTTGCACCGCACCCTGCCCCAGAAACCCCGGCACGCCGCTGCGCAGCCCGGCATCCAAGGCAACAAGCAGATCCGACAAAAGACCCGAGGGCAGCGCGCCCTGCCTGTCCCCGACCGTCACCGCAATGCGGGGTGATGCCTCGTGAAACCACGGCGTGTCGAGCAATGGGCCGGCGGCACTGGCACGCGCCACCCGGCTCTGACCGGCCGCGAAATCCGCCAGCATGAATCCCCCGTCCAGCAGGGGCATGATCGCCACCACCGGACGCGCAACCTCGAAAGTCGCCGCGCGACTCGTCCCGACATGGGCCAGACTGACCGCCATGTATATCCACCCCTTTCCCGCGTCCCCACGCAAGACCCAAGGTGGCAAGGCAAGGCTGCCATGCGCTTAACAAATCATGGCAGCCTTGCGGCATTTACCGAAAGTTAAAAGAAAACAGGCCGCGGCGCGGTGGCCGGTGTCGATTACAGGACCTGGAAATCGTCCACGGTCAGTTGTGACACCGCGATGCCCTCGACAAGGATCGTGTTGCCATTCACGGTCATCTGCGCGCCGCCCTCTACATCAACGATTTTCATCGCGTCCACGAACCCCGCCAGGCCATTGCCGCCGTTGTTGCTGTTCTCAATCCCGGTTTCGGGAGCGCAAAGGCCATCCGTGCTCTCGTTCAGATAGATGACGGCACCGCCATCCGGCTGCGCAATCGTGAATTCGACGCGGTTGCGATAGAGCCCTACCTCTGCCTCCGGCAGTTCACCGACACGCCGGCGCAGCAACTCTCCGATGCGCACGCCGGACGGATCATGGAGCGTGACAGTCTGAAAGTTCTCTGTCGTCCCGGCGGGGAAACTGGTTTCAAATGAATTTTCAAAGCTGAGGAAGCTTACCATTGGACAGGCGCAGGACTTCGGTGGAAGTCATTTTCGCTCCAATTTGTTCAATCAGAGAGGCTGCCGCAAGAATCCGCCGTATCCACAGGTTTCATCAATATTTTCAAACAGCCAACAGGTCTGAATCACATCACGCGGCGGGATCCCGCCGCGTGTCCTGTTCGAAATTTCTCTTGTCAGGGCGATATGTCATCCGGGATTATCACGTTTCGTGATCGCCCTTTGACCCATGACATACCGATCACGCCGCGGTGCCCTCTGCCTCCATATCGACCCGGAGGCTCTGCGTGCGGCCTTCCTTGCTCTCGCCGAAATAGATCGTCTGATGCGGAAAGGGGATTTCGATGTTGCGGGCGTCAAAGACCTCTTTCAGCACGCCATTATACGCCCGTCCGATACCCCATTGCCGCCCCGGCACGCATTTGATCCGGGCGCGCAGCACCACGGCACTGTCCCCAAAGCTGTTGACGCCGAACCACTCCAGATCGTCGAGAATGCCGCTGGCCTGATCGGGATCGCCTCTGAGTTCGTCAAAGGCATCAAGCATCGCCTGTTTCACCTCGGCGACATTCTCGCGATACGCCACGCCCATATCGCAGACGAAATAGCCGTAATCGCGCACATAGTTCGACACCATATCGACCGACGAAAACGGGATGATGTGATAGACACCCTGCACATCGCGCAGGCTGACAGAGCGGATCGTCAGGCGCTCGACCGTGCCGGTCACACCGCCAACCGTCACCACATCGCCCACGTTCATCGCATTCTCGAACTGGATGAAAATGCCGGTGATGATGTCCTGCACCATCTTTTGCGCACCAAAACCGATGGCGAGGCCCAGCACCCCGGCCGAGGCCAGAAGCGGCGCGATGTCGAGCCCGATTTCGGCCAGCACGAACATCAGGGTGACGACAACAAGCGCGATCGTCGCGGCATTGCGCAACAGCGTGAGCAGCGTCTCTTCGCGCGCGGTCGCCACCTTGCCGAACTCGGGATTGAGCCGGTAATCGACCCAGGACGTCAGCGCAAGCCAGAGGCAGAAGGCCACCAGCAGCACCAGCGACACCGACAGGATCATGCCCGTCAGGCGCAGGCCGAACTGGCTGACCATCCAGCTGCGCAGGTCGATAACGCCAATCGCGTTGAAGGCCAGCAGCACGACCCCCGCAAAGATCACTGCGCGCAGCGCAAAGAGAACCTTGGGCAAAAAGGCATTGACGCGCCCCTGCAACAGCGGCACCCGCGCCGACATGCTGGGCGGCAGCATCACGCCGCGCGCCATGACGCGGCTGAGAAAGGTCGCGACCGAGAACCCGAGAAGCCCCACGACCAGCACCTGACCAGAGGCAAGAAAGGCCTGAAAGACCGCGTTGCCGGGGCGGATCAGCACGACGAGGAACATCGCCAGAAGATAGGCCAAGGCGGGCCAGTGCCAGTGGCGGGCAAGATAGGCAAGCGCCCCCTTGGGCCGCGCGCCATCCTCGGTCTGCGCACCCAGCAACCAGTCAGAGACGGTGCGGCGATTGCGCAAGACCAGCCCGATGGCAAGCATCAGAACCGCCATGGCAATCAGCGCCGAAGCGGCCCGCCCGGCGGCAAAGGACACATTGCTGTTGAGGATCGGCACAATCAGCAACTGCCCATAGCCCACGATCCCGACAATGAGGTTGATCCGCGTCGACAGATAGGACGCCGCCCGATCAGGGATCGGCAGCGGGCGCAGCGCGGTTGCGGATGGTGACAGCACCAGCCTGACCGCGACCTTGGCCATTTCCACCAGCAGAAAGGCGTTGAGATAGAGGGTCTGACGGATGCCGATCTGGCCAAACTCGCCCAAGGCCAGAATGGCAAGCGCATAGCCCGCCGCCCAGGCGATCAGCACGATCATCGCATCCGTAACGGCGGAGGCAAGAAAGAGCAGGATGGTTCGCGCCAGCCCACCATCACGGGCTGACCGGCTCATGCGGGCATAGAGCGACTTGCCAAAGCCGCGCAGCAGCAGATAGGCCGCGACCGTTCCCGCGATCACCAGCGCAAGTTCGGTCAAAGCGTCGATCAGGACGGCGGCCTCACCCCCGCTCAGCCCATCGAGCACGGCAGGCGCGCGGGCGATCTGGCGGGCCAAGCCCGTCGTCCACTCGGCGAAATCTTCGGCGGCGGCCTGCGTGACCAGAGCAACCCTGCGGCCAAAGGACAGATCCTCGGGCGGCGGATTGGTGGGGGCCACACTCTCGGCCTCGTCCGGCAGTCCTGCGGCGCGGAGCCGCTCGACAAGTTCGGCCCGCGCGGCATCATCCTCGATCACGTCGATCAGCAGTTCTACGCTGGAGCGCGCGAGCGCGGGATCGGCTGCACCCTGCCCGGGCTCTTGTGCCGTGGCCACGGTGACGGTCAAAAACAAGGCAACAAGAAACTGCGCAAAAAATCGTATCATAACAACGGCTCTCCATGTCCCGTTCTGTATTTGGGCACAGACAAGCGCCCGCGAGGGCGCACCGCGATCCTTGCACAGCACACCGCGCCAATTGGCGTCAGGGCATCAATACCTATTGGTATATGCGCCGGGGTCAAGGTTTGGGAGGGGTTACGCCACGCAAAGGGCCGATGGCGCCCCGCTCAGGCGACCATCTGTTCCGCCTTCTTGAGATCCACCGAGACAAGCTGGCTCACGCCCTGCTCGGCCATGGTCACACCAAAGAGCCGGTCCATCCTGCTCATGGTCACGGCATGGTGGGTGATGATGAGAAAGCGGGTTTCCGTGCGGCGGCACATCTCGTCCAAGAGATCGCAAAAGCGGGTGACATTGGCATCGTCAAGCGGCGCGTCAACCTCGTCCAGCACACAGATCGGGGCGGGATTGGCAAGGAAGACCGCAAAGATCAGCGCCAGCGCTGTCAGCGTCTGTTCCCCCCCCGACAAGAGGCTGAGCGTCGAGAGCTTCTTGCCGGGCGGTTGGCACATGATCTCCAGACCGGCCTCCAACGGATCATCGCTCTCGACCAGCACAAGACTGGCCTCGCCACCGCCGAAGAGATGCCGAAAGAGCAGGCTGAAATTGGAATTGACCGTCTCGAACGCCGTCAACAGCCGCTCGCGCCCCTCGCGGTTGAGGCTGGCAATGCCGCTGCGCAGGGTCTTGATCGCCTCTTCCAGATCGGTCTTTTCCTTGATCAGGCTGGCATGTTCGGCCTCAACCTCCCTGGCGTCCTCTTCGGCGCGCAGGTTCACCGCGCCCAACGCATCGCGCTGACGCTTGAGCCGGTTCACATCGGCCTCGATCGCGTCCGAGGCGGGCATCGCGTCAGGATCGACCGCGAGGCTCTGCAAGAGGGCCTCGGGCGTCTGGTCCAGCGTTTCATGTATCCGCTCGGCGGCATAATCGCGGGTCTCGCGCGCCGCATCGAGCCGCGCCTCGGCGCGGGCGCGCATCTCGCGCGCCTCAGAGGCCAGCCGCTCTGCCTCGCGCTCGTCCAACGCGGCCTGACGCGCCACGCCCTCGGCGGTCGAGAGCGCATCGGCGGCGGCGGCACGGCGCGCCTCGCTGCGGGTGATCTCCTCGCCCAGTTCGGCGCGCTTGGCGGCCAGAAGTTCGGGCGCGGCACTGGCATCGGCCAAGGCGTCCTCCGACTCTTCCTTGCGCTCGACCAGTTCGGCGATACGGCGCTCCGCGGTCTCCAGACGATGACGCCAACCGCTGATTTCCTTGGTGATTTCCTGGCTGCGGCGGGTGCGCCGCTCGCCCTCGCGGCGCAGTTCATCAGCCCCTGAGCGCTTGGTCATCATGGTCATGCGCGCGGCCTCGACGGCCATCTTGATGTCTTCGAGATCGGCACGCGCGGCGCCCAGATCCCCAAGACCGGCCAACCCCTTTTCCGCCTCCAACAGGCTTTGCCGGGCGGTCATCGCCTCTTCGTCATGGCGCGTGACGGCAAGACCCAGCGACTCGAGCCGCGATCCGGCGAGGTTGCGATCCGCTTCGGCCCGGCTGAGGGCGCGATTGGCCTCGTTGACGGCGGCATCGGCGGCACGGCGCGCCTCGCGGGCGGCGCGGTCCTCTTCGGTGCGGCGGATCAACGCCTCGCGCAGGGCCTCGTGCCCGCGCACGGCCCCTTCCGCGCGCGCCGTCGTGTGCTCAAGCTGCTGCTTGAGTTCCTCCAGCCGGTTGAGCTGTTGCAGACGCAGCGCGGCCGCAGAGGGCGCATCCTCGGCCCAGGCACGAAAACCGTCCCAACGCCACAAATCCCCCTCGGTGCTGACCAGACGTTGACCGGGCTTCAAGAGCGGTTGCAGCCGGGCGGCATCCTCGGGATCAATCAGCCCGATTTGCGACATCCGACGCGCCAGAACCTCGGGAACCGAGACATGACGGCTGAGCGCGGTCACGCCTTCGGGCAGGGGCTGCGGCGTGGCATAGGCAGGCAGAACGGTCCAGCCAGAGGGGCCATCGGTCTCGACCTCGGGGGCGCGCAGATCATCGGCAAGGGCAGCGCCCAGCGCCTTTTCAAAACCCTGCTGCACCTGCAGGCGATCCATCACCTGCCCGCCCTCAGCCGTGTCGCGCTGCACCAGCTTGGCCAGCGCCGTCACCTCGGCGCGCAGGGCCCCCAACTCGCCCTCGGCCTCAGAGCGGGCAGCGCGGGCCTCGGCCTCTTGCGCCTGTGCCTCGGCACGGGCCTCGTCGGCGGCGATAAGAGCCTGTTCTGCCGCCTCCGCGCGCGCAACCGCCTCGGCCTCGGCCTCATGCGCGGCGGCGTGGTCGGCTTCGGCACGGGTCAGGGCGGCGCGCAGGTCCGCTTGCGCGGCGCGGGCGCGCTCGGCCTCGGCCTCGCTCTTGGCCAGGGTCTTGCGGCTGTCCTCCAGCAGGCGTTGCGCGGATTGATGACGGGCGGCAAGGCGGGCCATATCCTCGGTCATCTGGCTGAGATCGTTCTCGCGCTGCTGCAGGATTTGCGCCGCCTCGCGCGCCTCGGCCTGAGCCGCCTCAAGCCGGGCGTCGTGGCCCTCGGCGCCCTTTGCTAGCTCGCCGGCCTCCCACTCTAGCCGGGCGATGGTATCGCCTGCATCACGGTTCAACCCCGCCTCACGCTCCATGTCGCGGACGAGCTGCTCGATTCGGCTGCGCAGGGTGGCGATGCGATCTCGGGCGGTCGCCTCTTGCTCGGTCAGGGTGTCGCGCTGCACGCTCAGCCGTTGCAGGATCGCCGCAGCGATGGCCTCTTCCTCGCGCAGCTTCGGCAGCGCCTCTTCGGCCTTGGACCGGGCTTTGGCCGCCTCGCGCGCCGCCAATTCCGCACGGGCGGCAGCCGTGATGCGTTCGCGCAATTCGTCCTCGGATCGGGCATGGGCCAAATCCGCCTCTTTCCAGCGGCGATAGAGCAAGAGCCCCTCGGCCAGACGCAGCTCTTCACCAATCTGCCGATAGCGCGCCGCCTGCTTGGCCTGCCGCGCCAATTGCGCCAGTTGGTTCGCCAATTGCTCGACCACATCGTCAACGCGGGTGAGATTGGTCTCGGCCCCGCGCAGTTTCAACTCGGCCTCATGGCGGCGCTGATAGAGACCGGAAATACCGGCGGCCTCCTCCAATATCCGCCGCCGCGATTTCGGCTTGGCGTTGATCAGTTCGGAAATCTGCCCCTGGCGCACCAGAGCGGGCGAATGTGCGCCGGTCGAGGCATCAGCAAAGAGCATCTGCACGTCGCGGGCGCGTACATCTTTGCCGTTCACCTTGTACGCACTGCCCACATCGCGCGTGATCCGGCGGGTGATCTCCAGCTGATCGGCATCGTTGAACCCGGCGGGTGCCAGACGGTCGGAATTGTCGAGATGGATCACCACCTCGGCAAAATTGCGCGCGGACCGCGTGGCGGCCCCGGCAAAGATCACATCCTCCATCCCGTCGCCGCGCATGGCGGTGGGACGGTTCTCACCCATCACCCAGCGCAGCGCCTCAAGCAGGTTGGATTTGCCACAACCATTGGGACCCACAACGCCGGTCAGACCGCGCGCGATGATCAGATCGGTCGGGTCGACAAAGCTCTTGAAGCCGGTCAATCTGAGTTTCGAGAACTGCACCTGCGCGCGCGCCCTTTGTGCCATGTGATTCCGTTGTCATGAAATTGTGAGGGGTGAGGGGCAGGCCTGTCAACGATCAACCACAGGATATGGGGCGGCTGTGGGATTTATCCACATGATATTGGGCGGAGCCCCGCCAGTCCCTGCAAAAAGAATGCCGCAGACTGCTCCTGAGCGGTCGCAATCCTCCTTGACGGGGTGACGCACAGCCTGCATACCAAAGAGGCAAGGTTCCTCGTTTGGGCGCAAAGCGCCTCGAGGATGAAATGGGAATGACGTGCCGGTGGACCCAATCAGGGCGCCCATGCGTCAGCCGCCCCCGCGACTGTAAGCGGCGAGCCCCTGCCAGATGCCACTGAGGTGTAAAATCCTTGGGAAGGCGGCAGACAGGCGACGACCCGCGAGCCAGGAGACCAGCCCTGCGTTCGTCAATCCCGCCTCGGGTGAGAGGCGCAAAGGAGATACCGCCATGACCGCATTGGTTCAAACCGCTGCAAAATCCACCGTCCTGCCCTTCGTCGCAGCCCTGTTTCTGGGCCTCGGCATCGTGACCGTTGCCGGCCACGTGCAAGCCTCGGCGCTGCATGACGCCGCGCATGACGTGCGCCATTCGACCGGCTTTCCCTGCCACTAAGTCATGTTCTCTAAAATCGCGACCAGCGCGTTGTTCGCTGGTTTCTGTGCAGGGCTGATCGCCGCCCTGTTGCAGATCGTTTTCATTCAGCCGGTGCTGTTGCATGCGGAGCTGTATGAAGGGGGCAGTCTTGTGCATTTCGGGGCAGAGGCCGTTAGCGCCACGCCCGAATTGCCAGGCTTTGACATGATGCGTGATGGGCTGAGCGTCCTCTTTTCGGCGCTGATCTATGTCGGCTACGGGCTTGTTCTGGTGGCCTGCATGGGATTGGCTGCGGAATATGGCGTAGGCATCGACGCGCGTAGCGGCGTGATCTGGGGTGTCGCCGGATTCGTGGCGCTGCATTTCGCACCTGCCGTGTCTCTGCCGCCCGAAGTGCCGGGCGTGGCCTATACCGACATCACCGCACGGCAAATCTGGTGGTGGGGCACGGTGATTGCAACGGCGGCAGGGCTGGGCCTGATCGCTTTTGGCAAGGGGCCGGTGATGCTGGCGGTTGCGGTTGCGCTGTTGGCGGCACCGCATCTGATCGGTGCGCCCGAACCAGAGACCTTTACCGGCCCGGTGCCGCCGGAACTGGCCGCGCTCTTTGCCTCGCGCGCGCTTGGCGTGGGTCTCGCGGCCTGGGTCTGCCTGGGTGCATTGGCCGGTCATTTCTGGCGTCGCGAGAACGCGACAGCCTGACATGCAACCGCCCCGGCGCCACAGCGCCGGGGTCATCCGACAGGAGACAGGAACGATGGCCAAACCACTTGCCTTTCTCGGAATCGGCCTCTTTTTCGGCACGGGACTTGGTTTTCTGGTTGCCGCCACATCTGGCGCGCAGCTTGAAGGGCATGACCACGACCACGGCGCGGCGGTGCATGACCACGCGGCGCATGACCATGGCACCGCACACACGGCCCTGACTGAGGCGGGCACGCCCGCGCCAGTGCTGACCCTCACCCTGCACCCCGACGGGGCGCAGAGCCGCAATTTGCATATCGGGGTGGAGAATTTCACCTTTGATCCCGAGGGGGTGAATGGGCCGGTCGTGCCGGGGCGCGGGCATGCGCATCTCTACCTCAACGGGGTCAAGGTCGCGCGGGCCTATGGGCCGTGGATGCAACTGGATGCGCTGCCGGTGGGCACACATGAGCTGCGCGTGACGCTGAATGCCAACGACCATACACAACTGGCCAAGGACGGGATGCCCATCGAGGCCAAGATTGAGGTAGTGATCGAATGACCGCTCAGCCCGGCACGCGCCCGATCAGGCAATGCCGGAGCCGTCCAGCGGGGCGCGCATCCTCGATCCAGCCATCGGCACAGGCAACATATAGCGCGGCAAAGGCCAGCGTATCCTCTAGATCACTCATCGGGTCGATGTCGCCAAAGAGATACGTGGCCTTGCCCGGTGCAGAAAACGCCACACTGAGCGGGCGGCCGCAATTGGACATGCAGTCATGGTCCTGCACGGTAAACTCCATCCCCCGTTCGCTGAGAGCTGCGCGCAAACGGGCCGCAAAGCCCTTGCCATCCGTGCCCTCGCACGTAGAACAGACCACAACCCGGTGCACCATCGCCGATCCCCTTTTCCGCCGGGCTTAGGCCAGCCGCCCCGCCCGATGCAAGCCCCTGAAGGAGCCAAGACATGCAAGCCAAGATCCCCGCCACCGTCGTTACCGGATTTCTCGGGGCCGGCAAGACCACGCTGATCCGGCACATGCTGGAAAATGCGGGCGGCAAGCGCATTGCGCTCATCATCAACGAATTCGGCGATCTGGGCGTGGATGGCGATATCCTCAAGGGCTGTGGGATCGAGACCTGCTCGGAAGAGGATGTGATGGAGCTGTCGAACGGTTGCATCTGCTGCACCGTGGCAGAAGATTTCATCCCTACCCTGCAAAAGCTCCTGGACCGCGAGCGTGCGCCCGATCACATCGTGATCGAGACCTCGGGTCTGGCGCTTCCGCAACCGCTGGTGCGGGCCTTCAACTGGCCCGAGATTTCGACGCGGGTGACGGTCGATGGTGTGGTGACGGTGGTTGATGGCAAGGCCGTGACCGAAGGCCGCTTTGCGCATGACGTGGCGGCGGTGGATGCTCAGCGCAAGCTGGATGAGAACCTTGACCACGAAACGCCGCTGTCGGAGCTTTTCGAAGATCAGATGGCCTGCGCAGACATGATCGTGATCAACAAATCCGACCTGCTGACCGAAGACGAGCGTGCCGCGCTGACAGCGCGGCTGCGCAAGGACTCGCGCAATGGCGTTCAGGTTGTGACCGCGACCATGGGGGCCCTGCCCATCGAGGTGCTGTTGGGGCAAGGTATCGGGGCCGAGGCGGATATGGAGGCGCGGCACGAGCTGCACCATCATCACCACGATCATGACGAGGACGATCATCACGACGACGAGGACGACGATCATGACCACGATCACGATCATGGCCACGACGCCTTTGAGAGCTTTGTCGTGACGCGGCCCGAGATCGGCGATCCGGTCAGCTTTGCCCGTCAGGTCACAGAGGTGATCCGCGCCCATGACATTCTGCGCCTCAAGGGCTTTGCCGCGGTGACAGGCAAGCCAATGCGCCTGACAATTCAGGCCGTCGGGCCGCGCGTGGACAGCTACTTCGACCAGCCATACGGCGCCGGTCCGCGCCAGACGCGGCTGGTGGTGATTGGTCAGGCGGGTCTGGATCGGGCGGCGATCACCGCCGCGCTTTTGGCATGATTATCGTCGAAGCGGCAGACCCAAAGCATCCTGAGGCCAGTGCGCTCTTGCGGGCGAGCCATGCGCTGATGGAGTCGCTCTTTCCACCCGAGGATAACTTCTTTCTCGACATCGACGCGCTCTGCGCGCCCGACATCCGCTTTTTTGCCGCGCGCAGCGGTGCCACGATCATCGGCACCGGCGCGCTTGCGCTCCGCGAGGGCTATGGCGAAGTGAAGTCCATGTTCGTAGCCGAAGCGGCGCGGGGACAGGGCGCGGCAGACGCCCTGCTGCGCCAGATCGAGGACGAAGCGCGCGCGCACGCCCTGCCCTGCCTGCGTTTGGAAACCGGGAATTTACTACACGCAGCGCACAAACTCTATGAGCGGCACGGTTTTGCGAGACGGGGCCCCTTCGGAGAGTATCCCGACGCCCCCTCGTCCATCTTCATGGAAAAGCGGCTATGAGCCTATTTCGTGGCTTTCTCGGCCTTCGCCTTGAGGCGGGCGATCAGTTCTTCCTTGGAAGGGCGCTTGCCGAACGGATTCTTGTCCGTGCCCGGTGCGTTATGCTCTTTGTGACGCGGGATCTTGCTGCCCTTCTTGGAGGCGCCCAATGCGTTGTAATCCATGGCTCTGCCCTTTCGGCGATACGCCCCGACAGGGGCAGCTGTGACGCTGCTCTTGCCGCAAATCGCAGCCTCGTTCAAGCTGGAACCACCTGATGCATCTGCTCGCCGCTACCCCCGGCGCCATCGAGGATGGCAAAGAGCCGGTCGATCTGGGGCAGACGCCCGCCGATGTGATCTTTGTCTCTGCCGCTGATACAGAGCTTGCAGCGCTGAGCGAGGCGCGCGGTGAACTGGCAGAGCCGCCCGGTTTGCGGCTGGCCAACCTCAGCCATTTGCAGCATCCGATGTCGGTCGATCTGCATCTCGATCAATGCGCCACGAAATCACGGCTGGTGATCGCGCGGGTTCTGGGCGGTGTCGGTTATTGGAAATACGGGGCAGAACAATTCGCCGCGCGCCTGCACGAGGCGGGTGTGCCGCTGGCGCTCTTGCCCGGAGATGACAAGCCGGATGCGGAACTGCGCGGTCTGTCGACGGTCTCGGACGCGGATTACGATGCGCTTTGGGCCTATCTGGTCGAGGGCGGGCCAGAGAATGCCGGGAATTTTCTGCGCTACGCAAAGACCATGCTGGACGGGGGCGAGCGCCCTGCCGCCGCCAGCCCGCTGTTGCGTGCGGGCGTCTATTGGCCGGGGGCCGGGGTCGCGGGCCTCAGCGCCGCGCAAGAGGCGTGGCAGGCGGATCAGCCCGTCGTGCCGGTGATCTTCTACCGCGCTTTGGTGCAGGGTGCGGGGCTGCACCCGATCAACCGGCTGGTGAAATCGCTATTGCGCGCCGGGCTCAATCCGCTGCCGATCTTTGTCGCCTCGCTCAAGGACCCGGTATCGGTGGCAACGCTGGAGCATCTGTTCGGCATTGCCCCCCCATCGGTCATCCTCAATTGCACCTCCTTTGCCGTAGGCTCGCCGCACGCGGGCGACGATAGCCCCGACAACCCGCTCTCCATGCCCGCCGCCAATGGCGCGCCGGTGTTTCAAGTGGTCTTGGCCGGATCGACCGAAGAGACCTGGGCCAAGGGGCTGACCGGTCTGTCGGGGCGCGATATAGCAATGAACGTGGCCTTGCCCGAGGTAGATGGCCGCATCCTGAGCCGTGCCATCAGCTTCAAGGGCGAGGCGTTTTTCGACGAAGCCACCGAATGCCCAATCGCCACCTATCGCGCCGTGGGCGACCGTGTAGATTTCGTGGCGCAACTGGCCGCCAACTGGGCCAGGCTGCGCCAGACGCCCGCGCCCATGCGACGGGTCGCACTCATCCTTGCCAATTACCCGAACAAGGATGGGCGTTTGGCCAATGGGGTTGGGCTCGATACGCCTGCGGCCACGGTCCATGCCCTGCGCCTGATGGCCGAGGCGGGCTATACCGTCACCAATCCCCCCGAGGATAGCGATGCCCTGATGCGGGCGGTGATGGCGGGGCCAACCAACTGGCTGACGGATCGCGCCAACCGCGAGGGGGGCGAGAGGCTGTCGCTCGATATCTACCGCGAGCATTTCGACACCCTGCCTTGGGACCTGCGCGAAGCGATGATTACCCGCTGGGGTGCCCCCGAAGACGATCCCTTCATCGTTCCAGAATTACGCGACTCCGACGGCCCCGCCTTTGCCCTGTCGATCCTGACCTTCGGGCATATCGTAGTCGGGCTGCAACCGGCGCGGGGCTATAACATCGACCCGACCGAGACCTATCATTCCCCCGATCTGGTGCCGCCGCACAATTACCTCGCCTTCTATATCTGGCTGCGCCACCATTTCGGCGCGCAGGCGATCGTGCATATGGGCAAACATGGCAATCTCGAATGGCTACCGGGCAAGGCGCTCGCTCTCAGCGCCGAATGTTGGCCCGAGGCGGTGCTGGGGCCAATGCCGCATGTCTATCCGTTCATCGTCAACGAT
Source organism: Roseovarius sp. (assembly GCF_027019125.1). Lineage (GTDB taxonomy): Bacteria > Pseudomonadota > Alphaproteobacteria > Rhodobacterales > Rhodobacteraceae > Roseovarius. The sequence goes on from NZ_JALUXE010000034.1 coordinate 48,243, forward strand.
CCCGGCGAAGGCACGCAGGCCAAGCGGCGCGCGCAGGCGGTGATCATCGACCACCTGACCCCGCCCCTCACCCGCGCCGAGACCTATGGTCCGCTGCGCGATCTGGAGGCGCTGGTGGACGAATACTATGAGGCCGCCGGGGTTGATCCACGCCGCATTGCCCATCTGCGCCGCGAGATCCTGACGCTGAGTGCTGCCACCGGGCTCGACAAGGACGTGGGCATGTCGGGCACGGATGAGGCGGGCGATCTGGCGCGGCTCGATGCCTATCTCTGCGAATTGAAAGAGGCGCAGATCCGCGACGGGCTGCATGTGTTCGGGCAGTCGCCGACGGGCCGGTTGGAAGCTGATCTGGCCATCGCCCTGGCCCGTGTGCCGCGCGGGCACGGCAAGGGGGGCGATGCGTCCTTGATCCGGGCGCTGGCGCTGGACCATGGCCTGAGCATTGATCCGCTCGATTGCGACATGGCGGCCCCGGCGGCTGAAAAACCGCAAGCCCTGCGCGATCTGAGCGCCGATCCGTGGCGCAGCAATGGCGACACGGTCGAGCGGTTGGAGCTGATGGCGCAACGCCTCTTGACGGAGGGCGATCAAGGGGCCGGACCGCATACTGCGGCGGTTCTGGCAGAGATTGCAGCGCGCATCCGCCCTGCCATTGCGGCCTGTGGGCCGGGCGAGGGCGCGGGGTTCTTGCGCGCCTTGGACGGACAGGCAATCGCCCCCGGACCGTCGGGTGCCCCCACGCGCGGTCGGCTCGATACCCTGCCAACGGGGCGCAATTTCTATAGCGTCGACAGCCGCGCCGTGCCCACACCGACCGCTTGGGCCTTGGGGTGGAAATCCGCCAACCTCTTGATTGAAAAGCATCTGCAAACCCACGGCGATTGGCCACGCGCCCTGCTGATCACCGCCTGGGGCACGGCCAACATGCGCACCGGTGGCGATGACATCGCGCAGGCGCTGGCGCTGATGGGGGTCAAGCCGACATGGGATGCCGCCAACCGGCGCGTGACCGGATTCGAAATTCTGCCCGAGGGTGTGTTGGGGCGGCCACGGGTGGATGTGACCCTGCGCATCTCTGGGTTTTTCCGCGATGCCTTTCCACAACTCATCGCGCTGTTCGACAGCGCGGCGCGGGCCGTGCAGGGGCTGGACGAGACCGAGGACAACAATCCCGCCGCCGCGAGAGCGCGGAGCGAGGGCGTTGCACCGCGTATTTATGGATCAAAACCGGGGGCTTATGGCGCGGGTCTGCAAGCGATGATCGACGAGCGGCTGTGGGCGGACAAGGCCGATCTGGCAGAGGCATACCTCACTTGGGGCAGCTATGCCTATGGTGCCAAGGAGGCGGGCACGCCGGATCGCGCGGGCTTTGAAACGCGGCTGAAACAGACCGACGCCATCGTGCAGAATCAGGACAACCGCGAGCATGATCTCCTTGATTCTGATGACTATTATCAGTTCGAGGGGGGGGCTGCGGCGGCGGTGAGCACCTTGCAGGGGCGCGACCGGCCGGTTTACCACAATGACCATTCCCGCCCCGAACGCCCGGTGATCCGCACACTCGAGGATGAAATCGGGCGGGTGGTGCGCTCTCGCGTGGTCAATCCGAAATGGATCGAAGGGGTCAAGCGGCACGGCTACAAGGGCGCCTTCGAGATTGCCGCGACGGTGGACTATCTCTTTGCTTTTGCAGCAACAACTGGCGCCGTGCGGGGGCATCACTTTGATCTGGTCGAGGCGGCATTCCTGGAGGATGACGACACGCGGGACTTCATCGCGGCGCATAACCCCTCGGCCTTGCGCGAACTGGCGGAGCGGCTGGCGGAGGCGGTGGAGCGGGGGTTGTGGCAGCCACGCTCCAATTCCGCCCGCGCCCGGATCGAGGCGGCGCGGGGGCGGTAGTGCGCTGAAAACAGGGCAAAACCCCCGTCGGTATCACGTCGGCAGGCCCAGCCCCTCGAACCAGAGCGCCCCATCGCGATACCCACCCCGGATAAGTCGCCCCGGTTCGGTGACTTCGGGAAAGGCATCGGCCCAATCGCGGTAGCGGTCATTGGTGACGATGGGCGCGCCCACGTCGCGCGCGACGGTCAAGAGGTAGCTGTCGGCGATCGTGCCCTTGGGCACGACCATCACCCAATCCTCGGCCAGCCCCAGATACCCGGCCATGGCGTCGTCATGCTTGTACTTGCCGGTCAGCAGATAACCCGCATTGGCGTCAAAGATCACCCCCGGCGCATAGCCCAGCTGCCGCAGATGCGCGATGACCTCGCGCAGCGTTGCGATCTGCGGGGTGTTGTCGCGCCAGTGCATGACGTTGGAGCCGTCGATCAGGATGCGGTTCGGCTCTGCCTCGGGCTCGGGCGGGGCCGTGATCCGGGCAACGAGCGCGCGCAGGAGCAGGATCAGCGCCGCAACGGTGCAAGGCCCCGCCAGCAGGATCAGATCGCCATAGCCGGGCAGCATCAGCGCCACGGCAACGCCGATCAGGGAGAGGGTAAGGATCAGAACCGGAACAACCATGAGAGGTGTTTAGCGCGGGGGATGGGGAGGGGGAACTGGGGGAACACTCAATCATCTGGCCACTCTCGCCGGTAAGGTGAATTATCCGGCAGGAAGGCAGGCCCGCTGTGACGGTCATTGTGGTGTGGTGGGTATGAATACCCACCCTACAATTTTGCCCCCTACAAAACATACCTCGACAAATCCGCGGACCGCATCAGCTCGCCCAAATTCGCCTCGACGAAGCCCGCATCGACCGTCACGCTCTCGCCCGCGCGGTCGGGGGCGGTAAAGGAGAGTTCTTCGAACACCCGTTCCATGACGGTGTAGAGCCGCCGGGCGCCGATGTTCTCGACCGACTGGTTGACCTCTGCCGCGATGCGGGCGAGGGCCGCGATGCCGTCCTGGGTAAAGTCGACCGTCACCTCCTCGGTGCCCATGAGGGCGGTGTATTGGCGGGTGAGGGCATTGTCGGTCTCGGTCAGGATGCGGACGAAATCACCTTCGGTCAGGGCGCGCAGCTCCACCCGGATGGGCAGGCGGCCTTGCAGTTCGGGCAGCAGATCGGACGGCTTGGCGATGTGGAAGGCGCCGGATGCTATGAAGAGGATATGGTCGGTCTTGACCGGGCCATATTTGGTGCTGACGGTCGTGCCCTCGATCAGCGGCAGCAGGTCACGCTGCACGCCTTCGCGGCTGACATCGGCCCCGCGCGCGTCCGACCGGGCACAGACCTTGTCGATCTCGTCGAGAAAGACGATGCCGTTCTGTTCGACCGCCTCAAGTGCCGAGCGATGGACGGTTTCGTCATCAAGAAGCTTGTCGGCCTCCTCGCCAACGAGCAGCGCGTAGCTGTCGGCAACGCTGACACGCTTGGTGGTGGTGCGCTGGCCGAACGCCTTGCCGAACAGATCGCCGAGATTCATCATGCCCATCTGGCTGCCGGGCTGGCCGGGGATGTCCATCATGCCGAGGGGGTTTGAGGTATCGGCCACCTCGATGTCGATCATGGTATCGTTCAGGAGCCCATCGCGCAGCTTCTTGCGGAACATGTCGCGGGTGGCGGGGCGGGCATCTTCGCCCGCAATGGCGGTGATCACGCGCTCTTCGGCGGCATGTTCGGCGCGGGCCTTGACATCTTCGCGCATCCAGTCGCGGGTCTGGGCAATGGCGCTATCCAGCAAATCGCGGATGATCTGTTCGACGTCGCGGCCGACATAGCCCACCTCGGTGAATTTGGTCGCCTCGACCTTGATGAAGGGGGCGCGGGCGAGTTTGGCGAGGCGTCTGCTGATCTCGGTCTTGCCGACGCCGGTCGGGCCGATCATCAGGATGTTCTTTGGGTAAACCTCGTCGCGCAGGTCGGGGCCAAGCTGCTTGCGCCGCCAACGATTGCGCAGGGCCACGGCCACGGCGCGTTTGGCATCACGCTGGCCGATGATGTAGCGGTCAAGCTCCGAGACAATCTCGCGCGGGGTCAGGTCGGTCATGGCAGGCCTTTCTGCGGATCACTTTACAGGTAGGTATACGCCATGGCGAAAAACGCAACCGGGTACACGAAACTCTAACAGCGGATCACGAGGAGGTCAGGCCGGTTTTTTAATCCCGCAGAGGTACTTAGTTGTGGCGCACTGTAATCGATGGAAGGGAAAACGAGATGCAGAATCGCCGCAATTTCATGGCTGCCACGGCGGCATTCGGAGCCGTGATGATGGCCGGGCCGGCCCTTGCCGGGCAGAGCCGCAAAGGCACGTTCAAAGGCCGTAGCGATCATGTGACAAGCGGTGGGGTAACGTTCACGAAAGTGGGCGGCAAAACCTATGTCGTTTTGCAGTCTGATTTCGCCTTCGACGGCGCCCCGGATCCCAAGGTGGCCTTGGGTCGCAACGGGTATGACAAATCCACCGTGCTCGGCGCGCTGCGTTCAAACTCTGGGGAACAGCGCTATGAGATTCCCGCCAGCATGTCTGTCGAGGGGGTCAACGAGGTCTGGATCTGGTGTGAACAGTTCAACGTGCCCTTGGGTGTGGCGACGTTGCATTGATGTGCGATAACGAGTGATGTGTGTAAAGGTGGCTGATGGCGCGCGCCTTCAGCCACCGATCCGTTCGACTGTCAGATTGCCATTGGTGTAGACGCAGATATCGGCGGCGATGGCCATGGCGCGGCGGGCGATGTCTTCGGCACTCAGGTCGGGGTTTTCGGCAAGGCCGCGCGCGGCGGCAAGCGCATAGTTGCCACCCGATCCGATGGCGGCCACGTCATGTTCTGGTTCGAGCACGTCGCCTGCGCCGGTGATGACATAGAGCTGATCACCATCGGTGACGATCAGCATCGCCTCGAGCTTTTGCAGGTATTTATCGGTGCGCCAGTCCTTGGCCAGTTCCACGCAAGCGCGCTGCAACTGACCCGGTGTCGCCTCGAGCTTGGCCTCGAGCCGTTCAAGCAGGGTAAAGGCATCCGCCGTTGACCCGGCAAAGCCCGCCACAACCGGATGACCACCGGGCGAGAGGCGGCGCACCTTGCGGGCAGTGCCCTTGATCACGGTCTGCCCAAGGCTGACCTGACCGTCACCGGCAACGACAACCTCGCCGCCCCTGCGCACGCCAATGATGGTGGTGCCATGCCAACCGGGAAATTTGCTCTCGGACATATGATGTTCCTTCCGTTTCGCGGCCCTATATGACTGTCACGCCTGATGTTTACAAGTTTTGCCCGGCTTTCAAGCCGCTTGAGCGAGAGGGCGGCGTGGATTAGGTTTTGCGCCATGATGCAGGCTCGGCGCGCGCGATTGTATTTTCCTAATCCGATGGACAAGCGCGCCAGGGCGGGCGACCATAATTTCGTGAACAAACTGCAACAGGCGCTGGCGCGGTCGGGGTGGTCGCTGGACATTTGCACGGCTGGCCCGGTTGATACGCTGGTGGCGGCGGACGCGGACGAATACGCCCTCTTCCTGATGCAGGAACCGGCGCATGCCAGGGGGCTCAGCCTGCGGGTTGCCTATCTCATGCCGTTCTGGCGGATCGAGCGAACGGCAGAGCGGTGGAATTTCGATGTCGCCCAGGCGGCGTTTGATCCCAGCCGGATTGATCCGGCAGAGGCCGCGCGCTTTGCCAAGTACTGGGCCAAACGAAAGTTTGACCTTGGCCCAGACGACATCCGACGCAACGGGATAATCTATGTTGCTCTGCAGGGACATATCGACGAGCGGCGCTCGTTTCAGGTGATGTCGCCGCTGGACATGCTGCGCGAAACGCTACGCCGGGCAGACGGCAGGCGGGTGATCGCGGGGCTGCATCCCAAGGAGCATTACTCGGGCTCGGACATGCGCAAGCTGGAGGAGTTGTGCCGCGCCCATCCGCTGTTGGAGGTGACCACAGGCGGGATGGAGACGCATCTGCGCGACTGTGATTTCGTGGTGACTGAAAATTCGTCGGTCGCGCTGATGGCTATGTTCTTTCGCAAGCCCGCGATTGTTTTTGCCAAGATAGATTTTCATCACGTCACGCTGAACGTGGCCGGGATTGGCGTGGACAAGGCCTTTGATCTGGTCGCGGGGCATGCCCCGGATTGGGACAAATATCTGCTCTGGTTTCTCAAGCTCACGTCCATCAACGCCGGTGCGCCAGAGGCATCGGACCAGATCGCCGCCCGGCTGAGGGCGCTTGGCTGGCCATTGGAGTAGTGGCCGGTTTCACCCCAGCATGTCGCGGGCGACCTGATGAAAGATCCGCGCACCGATGGGGATGAGATCATCGGGGAAATCGTAATCGGGATTGTGCAGCGCGGCATGCGCGGTGCCCGCGCCAAGGAACAGCATCGCCGCCTTGGCACGATGACCGAAGCGGCCAAAATCCTCGGAGGCGCGCATCGGCAGACCGCGCCCGTCATGGGGCACCTGCAACGCATCGAGCGCGCGGCGCAAGATCAGGGTCGCCTCGGGGTGGTTTTCGCAATGGGCGAAAATGTCGTGATAGGTGATCTCGGTCGTCAGCCCCTGCGCCGTGGCCGTATCCATCACCAGCGTCGTCGCGGCATCGCAGAGCGCCTGCATACCGCCGTCGGTCAGCGTGCGCAGCGTGACGTAGAACGTCGCATCGCCCGGCGCGATGCCGAAGGCGGGGGCCCCCATCTGGGCATGCGTGACCGTGGCCAGCGTGAAATCGCTGTCTTGGGGCGTGCCGTGGCTGAGGGCCGTCAGCGCCGGCATGAGATGCGCCAATGTGTGCATTGGAGAGCGGCCATTTTCCGGCTCTGACGCATGGGCGGATTTGCCGGTCAAGGTGACGGCCATGCCGCGCGAGGCGCAATTGACCGGGCCGGGAATAAGGCCCACATGACCGAGCGGCAGACCGGGCATATTGTGCAGGGCAAAGGCATAATCGGGTGAAATAGTCTCGAAATCCGGATCGCTCTACACGGCCTCTGCGCCTGCGCCGGTTTCCTCGGCGGGTTGAAAGAGCAGCACGATGCGACCCCGCGCAGGACGCTGACGCGACAAGAGGCGCGCGAGCGCCAGAAGCACCGTCATATGCCCGTCATGGCCACAGAGATGGCCCGTGCCTGGCACGGTCGAGCGGTGGGGCAGATTGCCCTGTTCGGTGATCGGCAGCGCGTCGAGTTCGCAGCGAAAGAGGATCGTGGGGCCATGGTCTTGGCCCTGATAGACCGCCGCCACGCCATGCCCGCCAAGCCCGGTCAAGAGCCGGTCGGGTGAGTACCCCAAGAGCGCGTCGGTGATGCGCCCGGCGGTGCCCTGCTCTTGCCCCGACACTTCGGGGTGTTGGTGCAACAGGCGGCGCAGGGCGGTCAGCTCTGTGATATCGGCATTGGTCAGGGTCATGGGGGGATCATGCGGGTTTTATGGACAAAGAAAAGGGGCCGCGACAGGCGCGACCCCTTCCACGAGGTATATGCGTGGTCTCAGATGCTGTCTTCGATCCAGCTCTGGAGCGCGGCCTTGGGGGCGGCACCAGCGCGGTTCGACACAACCTGCCCATCCTTGAAGATGAAGAGCGCCGGGATACCGCGCACGCCCATGGCGACGGCGGAATTGGGATTGCTGTCCACGTCGACCTTGACGATTTTCACGCGGCCGGACATCTCGGACGACAGTTCTTCCAGAACCGGGCCGATCTGTTTGCAGGGGCCGCACCATTCAGCCCAGAAATCCACCACGACGGGAATGTCGGATTTCTTGACTTCGGCGTCGAATGTGGCGTCGGTGACGGCAACGGTGGCCATGATATGTCTCCTAGTGGTCAGGGTTTCGGTCGTGAACCTAAGAAGCCGGGCGCGGCACGTCAAGCGATGGTGGTGGATTCCAGCGCCGCAGTCACAAGATCGTGGGGTAAGGGCATGAGCGTCGCGGTGCGGGTCCAGAGAATTGCAGTCTCGATGCGATGATCCGGGTAAAGCTGTGCGAGCGCATGGGCATAGGCCCCCATCTGCCGCAAAAGCGCATCGGGGCAATCGGTTACGGTGTCGGGGACCAGCGCGTTGGTCTTGAAGTCCACCGCCAGGATACGCGTATCTTCGATGATCAGCCGGTCAATAACGCCATGGATGCGCTGCCCCTGAAGCGAGGCGAGATTGGCGGTGATCGCCACCTCCGTCAGGGCCGTCGGGGTGAAGAGGGCCGTCAGACTGGGCTTGGTCAGCACCTTTTCCGCCTCGGCGCGCAGCAGCGCGAGCTCTGCGCCGGTCGCGGCATCGCTGCCGTTGGAGAGGAGCCGCGCGGCGGTGGCGGGCCAGTCCGCGGCAGGCACGGTGGGCAGGAACTCGAGCAGGCGGTGGATCTGGCGACCGCGCCGTTTGGCGGCCTCTTCATCCAGCCCGCGTTCGCCGGGCAGCGCCTTGGCCCCGCCAAGGTCGGAGGGACTCAGGGTCTTGACGCGCTCCGGGAGCGGAGCGGGGCGCTGAAAGAGCGGATCGAGGGCGACCGCCTGAGGGGGTGCAAAAGATGCTGTTTCAGTCTCTGTTTCAGCCCATAGCCCATGATCGAGACGCAGGCCGGGGCCATTGGCAAAGCTGTGGGGCTGCGCGCCCGCTGCCAGCATCCCGCGCTGCACCTTGTCATACCAGGTATCGCCCTGCTTGCCCAAATCGCCATGGGCGGCGACGATCAACCATGTCTCGGCCCGGGTCATGGCGACATAGAGAAGACGCTCACGTTCGGCCAGAAGCGCGCGCCGTTCGGCGTCGATTGCCTCGGCCAGGGTCGGAGGCATATCATCGACGCGCCCGGTCCAGAGGGCGTGGCCCTGTTGCGTCACGATCTGCGGCACGTTGGGACTGCCCCAGGCGCCACATTCGGGCAGGATCACGACGGGTGCCTCAAGCCCCTTGGCCCCGTGCACGGTCATCACACGGATGCGGTTGCCAGCGCTGTCGAGTTGGCGCTTGATCTCGAGATCGTCGGTCTCCATCCAGACGAGAAATCCGGTGAGACTATCGACGGCGCGGCGTTCATAGGCCATGGCCTGCGCCAGAAGCGCGTCGATGCCATCCTCGGCCTCGGTTCCCAGACGGGCAAGCAGGCGACGGCGGCCATCGTGGCGGGTCAGGATACGCTCGATCAGGTCATAGGGGCGCAAGAAATCGGCATTGTCGAGCAGGTCGCGCAGGATCGCCATGGTCTCGGGATAGTCGGCGGCGCGGGCGCGAAACTCCTCCCAGAGGTAGGAATGGTCGCGCCCTTGGGCGAGGTCGTAAAGCTGCGCCTCGGACCAACCGAAAAGCGGTGAGCGCAGGGCGGTGGCGAGCGCCAGACTATCCTCGGGCGTGGCGAGAAAGGACAAGAGCGCCTCGAGATCGCGCACGGCAAGCTCTGCCCCGACCTTGAGACGGTCGGCCCCGGCGATGGGCAGGCCCTGCGCCTTGCATTCGCGGATGATCTCGTGAAAGAGCGCAGAGCGGCGGCGCACGAGGATGAGGAAATCACCCGGTTGCACGGCACGAAAGCCGCTGGGCGATTTCGGATCGGGGATCGCCTGTCGCGCGGCGATCATGTCGCGCATGGCGGCCGCCACCTGCCGCGCCAACAGGATGGCGGGGTCATTGGAGGCGCGGATGTCCACCGGCATGTGCCAGGGGGGTGTTTCCTCTTCCTCCGGCTTTGCGACAACCGGCCAGAGATCGACGCGGCCGGGGAGCGTGTCGAAAAAGGCTTTGTGACCCTCTTCCGGCGTAAAGCCGCTCTCGCTGCTCTGGTCGAAGCAGCAATCGACGGTGGTCAGAATCGCCCGCGACGAGCGAAACGAGTAGGCCAGCACGCGCGCTTGCAAGGGACGGTTGGTCGCCCCCAGACGCAGGCCGAATTCATGCTGCATGCGGTCGAATTCGCGCGGATCGGCCCCCTGGAAAGAGTAGATCGACTGTTTCTTGTCGCCCACGACAAAGATGGTGCGGGCCACATCGGCGCGCGCGCCTTCGCCGCTGGTGAATTCCTGCGCCAGACGCTCGATCACTTGCCATTGCACCGGGCTGGTATCCTGCGCCTCGTCCACGAGAATATGGTCGATGCCGCCATCGAGGCGGTAGAGGACCCACGCGGCGACCGCCGGGTCGGTCAAGAGATCACGGGCGCGCAGGATCAGGTCGTCGAAGTCGAGCAGGCCGCGCACCTGCTTGGCGCGCTCATAGGCGGGCAGAAAGGCGCGGGCGAAATCATGCAGGGCGCGGGTTTTCTGCATGGCCAGGAGCGCAAGGCGCGCGGGGCGCGTATCCTCGACGCGCAGCATCCATTGCTCGATCTGCGGCATGATATGGGCGAGGGTGCCTCGGGTCGCCTTGGTCGGGAAAGAGCCTAACTTGGCGGAGAATGGGGATTTGGCGCTCTTGCCGGTGAGAAAGACATCCTCGAGAAGCGGCAGGGCGCCGACATCGAGCGCGCTGATCCGCACCAGTTTGGCAGCTGCCGAAACGTCATTGGTAGACCCGGCCCGAAGGGCGGGCAGGAGGTGATCAAGCAGCGCCTGCTCGTTGCCCAGAAACACCCGGTCCCCGATCGTTTCAGGGCTGAGATCCTCGGGCTGATCGAAGAGAGCGGCGAGGTCGGCGTTGCTCAGCGGTTGCGAGAATCCGGTGCGGTAGCGCACGATCTCGGCGGTCAGTTTTTCCAGAGTTTCGCCGGAATAGTGTCTGGCAAGCGCATAGAATGTCGCGGCCTGCGGCCCGGCGGCCAGTTCCTCGACAATCTCGGCGCGCAGGAGGGTGGCGGTGCGGTCCTCCATTTCCGTGAATTGCGGTGTGACACCGGCCTCGAGCGGAAAGCGGCGCAGGAGAGAGGCGCAAAAAGAGTGGATCGTCTGGATCTTGAGCCCACCCGGCGTCTCGATCGCGCGGGCAAAGAGGCGGCGGGCCTCGCGCAATGTTCGATCCGTGATCTCGCCCTCGTGGCCCAAGATGTCCAATTCCTGCTTGAGCGCGTCATCGGCCAGCATTGCCCAAGCGCCGAGGCGGCGAAAGAGGCGGTTTTGCATCTCGCTCGCGGCGGCCTTGGTATAGGTGAGGCACAGGATGTGCTGCGGATCGACCCCGTCAAGCAAGAGCCGGGCCACCCGGTCGGTCAGAACGCGCGTCTTGCCCGAGCCTGCATTGGCCGCGAGCCATGTCGAAAGATCGGGGCGCGCGGCCTCGACCTGGGCTTGGGTGGCGGCGTCACGGGCGGTCATTGGCCCACCTTGGTCACTTGGGGGCGATCCGTCAGATCCCATTCGCCATAACGGGCGAGTTGGTCGTAATCGCCGTCCTCATCGGTCGTGCGCGGTGCACGACGGGACGTATAGCCCTTATCAGGGTCTAAATAGGCTGAAATCAGCGCGTGAAACTCGGACCAGATCTTTTCTGGCGGCTCGGCATCGAGCGGCGCGTCGATCTCTTTGGGAGAGCTGCCCATCCCGATGAACACCGCGCGGGCCACGCGGCTTGGCCCCATATCGGCAAAACCCGCACGCGTGGCAATCGCCGCCTCAAGCAGCAATTGCTTGTCGAAACTGGTCTGTTCCCTGGCCGTGGGCGGCGTGCCGGTCTTGTAATCATAGATATGCACCTGCCCCAGATCATCGAGATCGAGCCGGTCAGCCTTGGCCGAGAGGGTAAAACCCAGATCGGGCAGGGTGGCGCGGCCCTTGGCCTCAAACGCGACGGGGCGGGCGCGGGCGCGGCGGGCGAATTCCGTCTCGATGAACCAGTCGGCCACCCGTTCCAGCCGCGCCAGCCAGAGCGCGCGCGCCTCGGCCCAAGGGACGTTTTCGGCCAGAACAGTCTCTGCATGTTGCATCAGGGTGGCGTGATTGCACCGTGCCGGATGCTCCAGCGTTTCGCGAATGAAGCCTTCGAGGATTTCGTGCAGCACCGTGCCGCGCAAGAGCGCGTCTGGCGTACGCATCAACGGATCGAGCCTGCGCAGGTTGAGGATATGGCGGGCATATATGGCGTAGGGATCACGGATCAGACGCTTGATCTCGGTCACGCTCAGGTGATCGGGGCGCACGGGGGCGGGAGGTGCGGGTGCCGGACGCGCGGCGCGCGGCACAACGCCGGGGTCCTCAAGGGCCGCGGCGCGGTCGAGCCAGAGGCGACCACGCGCGCGCATCGCGTCAATCGCCGCTGGCCCGCCCTGATCCGGCAGGCCAGAGAGCAGGTTCAGAATGCGGTTGAGCCAGCGCGACACCACGGTTTCGGCATCCGCAGAGCGCACGGACCGGGTGAGCCAGACCTCGGGCGCGGCAATCGCCTGTTGAAAATCATGCGCCGAGAGGCCGATGCGCCGCTCTGGCAACAAGAGACCCACCTGATGACGCAGGGCGCGATTGAGCCATGGGTCAGGTTTGGGGCTTTCTGGCCAACTGCCCTCGTTCAGCCCGGCAAGGATCAAGAGATCCGCCCCCTGAACGCGCGCCTCCAGCGTGCCCCAGATCAGGATATGGGGGTGCGGATCAACCGGATTGCGCACCTCGCGGCTACTGAGAATCTTGTGAAACAGGCTGGAATAGTCACTGGCGCTGAGCGCGCCCGCGTGATGGGCCTCGGTCTTCAACTCGGTCACGGCCTGTCGCGCCTCTTGGCCTGCATCCTTGAGCCAGAGCGTGCCCGAGCCTTTACCCCGGCAGCCTTGGGCGATCTTTTCGGCCAGCTCCAGATGCACCGCAACGCTGGTTTGCAGCGGCATTTCGCCGGAATAGTCCCTGTTCACAAAGCAAGCACAGAGCCAGTTCACCCAATCGGGAGCGAGGGAATCCTTTTGCCCGGTGCCCCAGGCGCGCAGGCTGTCTTCGGTCGGATAGGGTGGGCCGTGGCGGCGCAGGTGCAATTCCAGCTCGCGCGTGAGGCGCAGATGTGGGCCACGCTCTGCCCCCTGATGTGCCAGAGGATGCTTGAGCAGGGTCAAAAGCGACTCGGCGCTCAGCCGATTGCGGAAGAGATCGGCGACGTGGCGCAGAAAGCGCCCCGGCGGCGAAAGGTGCAGCGGCAAACCCGCGCTGTCATCGGGCAGAATATCCCAGCGGTCGAGAGCGGCGGTCACTTGACGGGTAAGGGTCCGATCCGGGGTGATGAGGGCGGCGGTGCGCCCGTCCTCGGCCGCCTGACGCAGGCGCATGGCGATGGCCAGCGCCTCTTGGCGCTGCGATTGGGCCTCGACCAGGGTCACATCGGCCATGGCCCCGGCAATGTCCGCCAGATGCGGGCCATCGCGCAGCCATTGATCGGTCACAGGCGCAGGGCGCAGGGCGAGCGACACCAGCGCATTGCGCGCCGGATTGGGGGCAGCCGTGTCGGACCAGGGGCGGATCTCCGCGGGCGTGATCCCGCCCCCCGCCGCCACACGGCAAAAACGGTACTGCGGGTGATCCTCGGACAGCATGGCGTCGCCCAGCGCCTCCCAGACCGCGCCGGGCATGTCGAAATCAAAGCCGGGCAACACCACCGCCCCTTGCGGCAGGCGCGCGACCGCCTGCATGAGATATTGCGTAGCACCGCGCGACCCGGTCGAGCCCGCAAGGATCACAGGGTGCCTTGGCGGTGTTTCGGCCCAGAGGGACGCCAGCCGCTCGATGACAAGCCGCTGACGGGTTTCCACATCGGGGGCGGCACCGCCTGCCTCGAAATAATGACGGACGATGCCAAGGAAGGATTTGATCCGCGCCCAATGGCCGGATTGGTCACTGACATCGAGCGCCTCGATAGCCTGTGGCACCACGCCTTCGCCGTGCATTTCATCCATCAGCCCGGCAAGGCTATCGGAAAGGTCGTAGATCGCGCTGCGCGGGGCGAGATCGGGGGCATTGTCGAGAAGCGTGGTGATCAGCTGCACCAGCTCCAGCCTGCGGCGCAGGGGCGGCACCGGGTCGGGGATATGGGCCAGATCCCAAAGCTCTCCGAGATCGGTCAGAAGGCTGATGCGCGGCAAGAGGCACGGCGGGCCCTCGTCGAACAGCTCGCGGATGCGGCGTGCCATGCGGCGGGTGTTGACGATGAGCTGCACGCGCGCGAGGGTTTCGGGCGGTTGGCCCAGATGACGTGCGCGCAAGCCGTCGACCAACGCACGGGGGAAATCCACGCCGGGGGGCAAGCCGTAGAAGCGGGGGGTGTCCGAGCGATCAAACATCGGGAGCGGCAAGCAGGGTTTCGGCCAGCGCGATTCCCTCGGGGCGGCCGACATCGCACCACTGGCCCGGGTAATCTGCGGCATGGAGCCGGCCATCGGCAAGCATCATGTCCCAGAGGCGGTTGAGGGAAAAGGCCCGTTCGGGAATGGTCTGGAGCAGGTCGGGTTTCACGATCTGAAGCCCGGAATAGACAGAGCCCGCGCCACGTGTCGCCCTCCCGTCCGGGGCAATCTGAAAATCCCCGGCACCGCTGTGGCCCACGGCCTGCGCACGCGGGATGCACAGCAAGAGCGCATCCATCTCGGCGGGGCGCCAGAGCGCCGCCAGGTGATCAAGCGGGTTTGGACCGCGCCAGACCGCATCGGTATTCATGGTAAAGACCGGGCCGGGGCCAAGCAGCGGCAAGGCGGCGCGCAGCCCGCCACCAGTCTCAAGGATCTCGGGCGTTTCATGAGAAAGGCGGATGTCACGCCCCGCCAGATGCCGCGCCAGTTGATCGGGCAGGTAATGCAGGTTGACCACCACCGGGCCGGCACCATGCGCGGTCACAAGATCGAGCGCATGGTCGATGAGCGGGCGACCCGCCACCTCGATCAGGGGTTTGGGCCGGGTCGCGGTCAGCGCCCCCATGCGCGTGCCGAACCCGGCAGCAAACAACATCAGCGGCAGGCTCATGACGCGCAGTGCGCGCGAAGGCGCTCTCTGATGGCGGATGTCGGCGCAGGCAGGGCGGCGCGCAGGAGATCGGCCACCGGCGATAGGGTCGGGTGGTCGAGATCCCGTTGCAGATGATCCCAGACGCGCGGCATGAGGTCGACGTAATGCGCCTTGCCATCACGCAGGCAGAGCCGGGCAAAGACGCCGAGGATCCGCAGATTGCGCTGCGCGCCAAGACAGTGATAGGCCGCCTCGAAGATGGTCTGATCAATGCCAGTCGCGGCACAATAGCGTGCGATCATCGCAGTCTCGATCAGGGGGGGCACATCGCGGCGCGCGTCTTGCAGCACCGAGACCAGATCATAGGCACGGTGGCCGGTCATTGCGTCCTGAAAATCGAGCAGGCCAACGCGGGCCGCGCCGATGCGTTCTGGCAGCCAGAGCAGATTTTCCGCGTGATAATCGCGCAGGACGATCACATCGGTGGTCGCGGCGTGCTGGCGCAAGAGCCGGTGCAGCGCGGCGAGCGTCTCGGCACGCTGCGGGCTGTTATCCCCGGTAGCGCCCGTGAGATACCAGTCAAAGGCCAAGGCCGCCATGTCGGTCATGGTCTCTGGCCCATAGGGTTTGAGGCCCTCGGGCGGACGGGCCCGGTGCAGGTCGATCAGGACATCGGTGGCCGCTGCGTAAAGCGGGTCTTCCATCTGCGGCGCGCCGGGGATCACGCGAGCAAAGAGCGCATCCCCCAGATCCTCGAGAATGAGAAAGCCGCGCGTCTCGTCCTGCGCCAGAATCTGCGGCGCGCTGAGGCCAAGCCCGGTGAGGTAGCGGGCGATATGGAGAAAGGGGCGCACATCCTCGCCACGCTCGGGCGGGGCATCCATCAACACGGCGGTGCCGCCGCTTGTGGTATGGGTGAGCCGCAGATAGCGCCGGTTCGAGGCATCCCCCGCCAGCGGGGCAATCGCCGCCCCGGCCCAATCGGTCGCGGCGATGAACGCCTGCATCAAGGCGCTCCGGTCAGTCATTCAGAACCTCCTTCAGTCGCTGTGCCCACCTGTCATCCTGCCAAGTGATCCGCAAGAGGCGTTGATCCTCTGCACCGGGGTTTGGCAGCGGTTCAAACTCCAGCCAGAGGGCACCGGGCGGGGCCATATCCCCCAACCGGTCAGGCCATTCAATCAGGCAGATGGCCTCTGCGAAGGCTTCGGTCAGCCCCAGTTCGATCAGGTCCATCGCATCGCCAAGGCGATAGAGATCGGCGTGCCAAATCTCGGCGCCCTGCCCCTGATAGGTCTGCACAAGCGTATAGGTGGGCGAAGGCACATCCTCGGGCGACAGAAGCAGGGCCTGGATCAGGCAGCGCGCGAAATGCGTCTTGCCCGCGCCGACACCGCCCGAGAGCAGGAGCGTATCGCCCGGCCTTAGGCGGTGTGCCAAGACCTGCGCAAAGGCGCAGGTCGCATCGGGGCTGGCAAGGAGGATCTGGGCGCAGGGATCGGACATGCCCCGACACTACACGCGCCGCGCCTGCCCGCAACCCGTCTCAGCGCAGAGGCAGGCCCACGCGGTCGGCCTCGGCGATGGCGCGATCCTTGAGACAGAGCATGGATTGCCCCCGCCCAAGCGGCACGACACGCAGGTCAGCCCCGGCCTGACCCGGCGACACGGCGCGATCATGGAGGGTTGCAACCAGACGCCGGGTTGCGATGCGATCCTCGACCTCGGGCCAAAGGCCGGGATCGGGGTAGCGCGCCGCGCAGGCGGCGATGACATCATGCAGGCCCATCTCGGCAAAGCTCGAATCCGGGTCAACCCCCAGCATCTCGGCAAATGCGGTGTTGCAAAAGAGCAGGCGGCCATCCTGCGCGAGCACGGCAATGCCCTCCTCCAGACGGTCGATCACGGATTGGCGCAGGTCCATCTGCAGCCGGTGACGCCGGGTTGTCGACACCTCAAGCGAGATATCCTCGAACAGAAAGGCCACGGCGCCATCGGGATGGGGCCGCCCGGTAACGCGGTAGGTCTGGCCCGAAGGCAGGGTCCAGACCTCGTGATAGAGACCGCCCGCGGCGCTCTTGACCATATCGGTGATCTGGCTGCGCCAGCTAGCGTAATTCTTGGGCTCGGGCATCACCAGCCGGTCGCGCAGGGCATCGAAAAAGCCAAAAAGGCTGGGCCGGGCGCTGAGGAACTCAGGGGGCAGACCCGTGAGATCCGTGAGCGCCGGGTTGAAAACCGCAAGCATCTTGGCCCGGTCAAACACCACAAGGCCGGTGGTGAGGTCGGCAAAAGTCTTGCTCAACGTCTGGACAAACTCGCGTTGCAGCGTTTCGGCACGAACAAGGCGGGTGATGTCCTGCGCGTGGTGGACACAGCCCATCGCGGTGCGGGTTACATGCAGGTCATAGACGTAATCCTGATCGCCCGACTCGCCGGCAAGACGGAGCCGCGCACAGGAGGTGTCGCCCACATCCGGCGGAAAGTCGGGCCGCGCGGTCAGATGCGGAACATGGGCGGGCGGCACAGCGCGGGCGCTGTCATTCTGCCAGAGGATGGAACCGGCGCCATCCATGATCCAGATCGGGGTGGGCGCACGCTCGGCTGCCAAGCTCCGCGAGAGGAGATCGTGACGCTCGCTTGCGGCGGCGTGGCAGGCGGCGGCGTCAACGGGGGCCGTGTCGTGCAGCACGGCGCGCAGGCTATCCCCCTGATGAACCAGAGCGAGGGTCGCGCCATCCTCGGCCTGCAAGCGGATGCTCTGGCCTGCACATATGTCGTCGTGATGTTGTGGCAGATCGCCAAACCGAAAGCCCATCCAGCCGCAAAAACGCGACCAATCGCTGACCTCAGTCGCGGCATCGGGCAAGGACAGGCTGGAGGCATCGTGATCGACCAGCACGCCATCGCGAAAGAGAAAGGCCACGTCGCGCGGACGCGATTCCCCCTGCATGCGCCTGACAAGAGGGCGGTGGCGGCCCATCAGCCAGAGAGTACCCAACGACAAGACAAACGCTGGCAGAAAAAGAAGAGCAACATCCGAAACAGTTATGGCAAACATTTACATCCCTCGCAGCCGGGTTACGAGTACAAGCTTGGCCCAGAGTGGTTAAGAGGGAATTAACGCCGACCTTGTATTAGCCGCGCAAAGGCTGATTGAGGCCCAGGGCGGGGGTGAGAGCCCCGGATGGGGCCTCGAGCGCGTCGCGGGGCCAGGACACCTCGACCAAGGCACCGGTGCGCGCGGCACGGCTGGCCTCCTTGCGAAAGGAATCCGAGCCATTGGCAAAGGTGAGATCGGCGCCTGACCGTTCCAGCAGGGTCTTGGCGATGAATAGACCTAGGCCCATGCCCTCGTATTCCGGGCGCTGTGGGTCGTTGGCGGGGGCGCGGCGGCGGATGAAAGGATCGCCGATGCGCCCCAGCATGTCGGGCGGATAGCCGCGCCCGTCATCCATGATGCGCAGGGTGATGGTATCCTCTGTCCAGCCGCTTTCGACCCAGACATTGTCACGGGCAAAATCCACGGCGTTCTGGATCAGGTTGCGCAGGCCGTGGATCACCTCGGGTCGGCGTAGCACCGTGGGTTGGCTGGTCAAATCCTCTGGCCCGTGGTCGAAATGTATGTGTTTGCCGCGCGCGACATGCGGCTCTGCCGCCTCTTCGATGAGCGCGGTGAGGGGGGCGCTGCGCAGGTGCAGGTCATCCTTGCCCACGCGCCCCATGGAACGCAGGATGTCGCGGCAGCGATCGGTTTGCTGCACGATGAGGAGTGCATCCTCGCGCAGGTCCGGGTAGTCGGCGAGCTCCTCGGCCAATTCGGCACTGGCCAGTTTGATTGTGGCCAGCGGCGTGCCCAGCTCATGCGCGGCGGCGGCCACCACGCCGCCCAGATCGGTCAGTTTCTGTTCGCGCGCCAAGGCCATCTGCGTCGCTTGCAGGGCGTCGGACATGGCGCGCATTTCCTGCACGATCCAACGCGAATAGACCCCGAGGAAAATCACCGCGATGACAATCGCCACCCAGTTGCCAAAGCGGAATACATCCGGCATCGCCAGAACGAAGCCATCCCCAAGCCGCAGCGGCAAGTAGAACTGCATCAAGAGCGTGACGATCATGATGGCCATTGCCCCCAGAAAGGCAGTGGAGCGCCCCGAGAGCGCCGAGGCTGAAACCGTCACGGGACCGACGATCAGGATCGAAAAGGGATTGTGCAGCCCGCCGGTGAGATAGAGCAGCAATCCCAGTTGCAGCATGTCGAAAAGCACGACCTGAAAAGTATCATGTTCCGACAGGCGCTTGTTCTCGGCAAAGACGAAGGAAGCCACCAGATTGCTGACGATGGAAACACCGATCACCAGAAAACACAGGCCGATTTCGAGATCGAGCCCATAGACCCGCTGGGCGATGATGAGGGCGGTCGCCTGCCCCACGATGGCCCACCAACGCAAAAGCACCAGCGTGCGCAGGCGAATCCAGTTGCCGCGTTGCGGGGATTTCAAGGGTTCTGGCGAGAGTTCAACCATATGTGCGCCTGCGTCCCATTGCATGCGAGAGGTGGGATGATACATAGGCAGCGTCGCACTCTGACCCCACGAACGCAAGGACATCCCATGACCCGATTGATCGCCATTGCCGCTGGATTAGCCGCCATCCTCGGGCTGGGGATCACCTATGCCATGACCATGATGAAGGGAGACGACGACCAGTTTGCGCAGTGCCGGGCGTCGAATGTCGCTGGCGGGGTGTCGCAGATCGGCGGTGCGTTTACACTTGTCAGCGAGACCGGCGAGACCGTGACCGAAAAAGAGGTGATCGACCAGCCGGCGCTGATCTATTTCGGCTATACGTTCTGCCCTGATGTCTGCCCGCTCGACAATACGCGCAATGCCGAGGCGGTCGACCTGCTGGAGGACCGTGGTGAAATGGTCAAGCCGGTGTTCATCTCGATTGATCCCAAGCGGGACACGCCCGAGGTCATGGCGGAATACACCGACTATGTGCACCCCCGCCTGCTGGGCCTGACCGGCAGCGAAGAACAGGTGCGTGCCGCCTCAAAGGCCTATCGCACGTTTTTCCAGGCGCATCAGCCGACCGAGGGCGAAGAGGATTTCTATCTCGTGGACCACTCGACGATGACCTATCTGTCCCTTCCCGAGCATGGCTTTGTCGAGTTTTTCCGCCGTGATGTGACCGCAGAGCAAATGGCTGATCGCGTTCAATGTTTTCTTGACGCTCGCTAGAATAGCGCGTTTGTTTGACGCAAGTAAGGCTGCGGGCTAGAACCTGTGTCAGACTGGCGGAGCGGGAGGGACGGCATGGCCGACGAGATACAGGATATCGGTGAAGATAGGTCGCTTCTGCTTTTGGATGACGACGAGGCGTTTCTGAAGCGTCTGGCCAAGGCCATGGAAAAGCGCGGGTTCGAGGTTGAAACGGCGGGATCTGTCGCCGCCGGTCGCGCGATTGCCACGGCGCGCCCCCCCGCCTACGCGGTTTGCGATTTGCGGCTCGAGGATGGCAACGGGCTCGACGTGGTCGAGGTGATCCGCGAAAAGCGTCCCGACAGCCGGATCGTGGTGCTGACGGGCTATGGCGCGATTGCCACCGCCGTTGCAGCGGTCAAGATCGGGGCCACGGATTACCTGTCCAAGCCCGCGGATGCCACTGACATCACCAACGCGCTCTTGGCCAATGGTGCCGACCTGCCGCCACCCCCCGAGAACCCGATGAGCGCGGACCGCGTGCGTTGGGAGCATATCCAGCGTGTCTACGAGCTTTGCGATCGCAACGTGAGCGAGACCGCGCGCCGCCTCAACATGCACCGGCGCACCCTTCAGCGCATCCTTGCCAAACGCTCGCCCAAGTAGGTTTGCACCGCCTCAGGACGTGATTTGATCATTTCATGTCGACAGATTATAAAATTGGCTAAGATTGTTTCTCAAAACCCCGTATTAAATGTTGAGGGATAATTTAAGGCCGTTCCGGGCAGGTAACAGGACGTGATTTTTGGGGGCATGGCAGTCATATCGGATGCGGTTGCGACGCAAACGGGCCAAGATTCGCGCGTTTCGCAAGCATTTTTCGCTCAATCCGGTGGTCAATCGGACCCATCAGATCAAGCCGGGCGATGTTCTGCTGTTCTCGACCATGCGCGACGAGCATGTCCGCCTGCCGTATTTCCTGCGCTACTACCGCGAGCTGGGGATTTCGCATTTCCTGATCGTGGACAATGACAGCACCGATGGCGGCGCGGAATATCTGGCAGCGCAAGAGGATGTGTCGCTCTGGTCCACCAAGTCGAGCTACAAACGCGCGCGGTTCGGGGTGGATTGGCTCAACTGGCTCCAGGGAAAATATGGCCATGGCCATTGGACACTGGTGGTCGATCCCGATGAATTCTTCATCTACCCGTTCTGCGATACGCGCCCCATTCGGGCGCTGACCGACTGGCTGGATACCTCTCAGGTCAAATCCTTTGGCGCGATGCTGCTCGATATGTATCCCAAGGGACGCATCGACGCGGTGCCCTATCAGCCGGGGCAAAACCCGATGGAGATTGCCGCCTGGTTCGATCCTGGCAATTACATCATCGAAAAGAACAAGTTTTACGGCAATCTCTGGATTCAGGGCGGGCCGCGGGCGCGGGTGTTTTTCCCGGACAACCCGAAAAAGGCACCGGCGCTGAACAAGACACCGCTGGTGCGGTGGGACAGGCGCTATGCTTACGAAAGCTCGACCCATATGATCCTGCCGCGCGGCCTGAACCTGACCTATGACGAATGGGGCGGCGAAAAGGCGAGCGGCATCCTGCTCCATGCCAAGTTTCTCGACACCTTTACCGTCAAGGCGGCCGAGGAACTGACCCGCCGCCAGCATTATTCCGGCAGCGTCGAATACAAGGCCTATGCGGAGGTCGTGAAGGACAACCCCGAACTTTGGTGCAAATGGTCGGAGAAATATATAAACTGGCGACAATTAGAAATTCTCGGCTTGATGTCCAAGGGCAACTGGGCATGAGCGCGGGAACAGGAACAGGGACAGAATGAGCGTCGGCATCATCATGCTGGTTCATACGGCCTTTGGCCGCGCCGAACAGGTGGCGCGCCATTGGGCCGCGTCCGGCTGCCCGCTGGTGATCCATGTCGACAAGGCGGTCCCGCGCAAGACCTACAATGCCTTTGTGCAGGCGCTGTCGGACATGAGCGACGTGCGTTTTGCCCCGCGTCATCGCTGTGAATGGGGCACCTGGGGGCTGGTCGCGGCAACGCAGGGGGCCGCAGAGATCATGCTGCGCGATTTCAAGACGGTGCGGCATGTCTATCTTGCCTCTGGCTCGTGCCTGCCGTTGCGCCCGGTGCAGGAATTGATCGACTATCTGGGCAAGCGCCCGCACACCGATTTCATCGAGAGCGCCACGACAGCGGATGTGCCATGGACCATCGGCGGCCTGGATCAAGAGCGGTTCACGCTGCGCTTTCCATTCTCATGGCGCAAGAATCGTTATCTCTTTGACAAATACGTCGCGCTGCAACGTCTGATGCGCTTCAAGCGGCGCATCCCCAACGGCATCGTGCCGCATATGGGCAGCCAGTGGTGGTGCCTGACACGCCAGACGCTCTCGGCCATTCTGGAGGACCCCGACAGGCGGGTCTATGACCGCTATTTTTCCAAGGTTTGGATCCCCGACGAGAGCTATTTCCAGACCCTCGCGCGGCAATATTCCCGCCAGATCGAGAGCCGGTCGCTGACCCTGTCGAAATTCGACTATCAGGGCAAGCCGCATATTTTCTACGATGACCACCTGCAACTCTTGCGGCGGTCCGACTGTTTCGTCGCGCGCAAGATATGGCCCTTTGCCGATCGCCTCTACGAAGCATTCCTGACCGATCAGGCCAGCGCGATGAAGCGGACAGAGCCGAACCCCGGCAAGATCGACCGCATTTTCGCCAAGGCGGTGGAGCGGCGCACGCGCGGGCGCCCCGGCCTCTATATGCAGAGCCGGTTTCCCGTCGAAGGGCGCGAAAACGGGCTGACCTGCGCACCCTATTCGGTGTTCGAGGGGTTCAGCGATCTTTTCGAGAATTTCGAGCCGTGGCTGGCGCGGATGACCGGCATGCGGGTGCATGGCCATCTCTTTGCGCCGGAACGCGCCGAGTTCTCGGATGGGCAGACGGTGATGAACGGGGCGCTGTCGGACAGTGCCGCGCTGCGCGACTACAACCCGCGCGCCTTTCTGGCCAATCTGATCTGGAACACGCGCGGCGAGCGGCAATGTTTCCAGATGGGACCACGCGATGTGCTGACGGATATCGAGTGGGATATTGTCCGCGACCCCAACGCGCAGGTTTCGGTGATTTCGGGGGCTTGGGCGGTTCCGCTCTTCAAATCCAATGCCAATTTCTCTGACATCCGGCGCGAGGCGGCGCAATTGCAGCGGGTCGAAAGCAAGCATCTGGAGGTGCTGCGTTCGCAATGGATCAAGGCGCGGGTGCGAATCTGGACCATGGCGGAATTCATCGAGGCCCCGATGGAGCCGCTGCAATCTATCATCGACGAAATCGGCCAGCAGAACCTGCGCGGTTTGGCCGAGGTGCCGCGCATGTCGGACCTGACCGGCTTTGGCCAGTTCCTGCAAAATCTCAAGAATCAGGGCATGCACCCCTATCTGATGGGGGATTTCCCGGTCGAACAGGGGATGAACGAGCAGCCGGCAAATCCCCGCAAACCCTATCTTGTGCGATAAGGTCGAATGACAGGCAATTTTGATTATTTCGTGGTGTTCGCAGAGATGCGCACCGGGTCCAATTTTCTTGAAAGCAACCTCAACGCTTTTGACGGCATCGACTGTCACGGCGAGGCCTTCAATCCGCATTTCATCGGCTATCCCAACAAGACAGAGCTCTTGGGGTTGACCCAGGCTGAGCGGGATGAGGTGCCAGAGCGCTTGATCGGCGCGATCAAGGGGCAGTCGCCGGGCATTGGCGGGTTTCGCTATTTCCACGACCACGACCCGCGCATTCTGGATCTGATGCTCGACGATCCGCGCTGCGCCAAGATCATCCTGACGCGTAACCCCGTCGAGAGCTATGTGTCGTGGAAGATTGCGCAGGCCACGGGACAATGGAAGCTGACCAATGTCAAACGCCGACGCGACAGCAAGATCACGTTTGATCCGACCGAGTTCGAGCTGCATGTGGGCCGGTTGCAGGCGTTTCAGGTGTTGCTGCTGAACCGGCTACAGGCCGCGGGGCAGACGGCGTTTTACGTGGCCTACGAGGATCTGCAAAGCCTCGAGGTGATAAACGGTCTGGCGCGCTACCTGGGCTGCGAGACGCGGCTCGAGGCGCTTGACGCCTCGCTCAAGAAGCAGAACCCCGAACCACTGGAAAGCAAGGTCGAGAATTTCGCGGAAATGGAGCGGGCGCTGGCAGGGCTCGATCCGTTCAACCTGACGCGCACCCCGAATTTCGAACCGCGGCGCGGCGCGGCCGTGCCCGGATTCGTCAGCGCGGCACGCGCGCCCTTGCTCTATATGCCGGTGCGCTCCGGCCCCGAGGCAGAGGTTTGTGCGTGGCTCGCGGCGCTGGACAATGTGCCGGTCGAGACATTGCCCACCAAGCTCAATCAAAAGGCGCTGCGGCAATGGATGCGGCGCAAGCCGGGGCATCGGCGCTTTACCGTGCTCAGGCACCCGGTGGCGCGCGCACATGCCGCCTTTTGCGACAAGATCCTGATCAAGGGGCCGGGATGCTATCGCGACATTCGCCGCACGCTGCGCAATTTCCACAAGCTGCCAATCCCGCAAGGCGATTTGGACGCAAGCTATGACCGCGCCGCGCATCGAGAGGCGTTTGCCGCCTTTCTGCGGTTTCTCAAGGCAAATCTCGCGGGACAGACCGGCATCAGGGTGGATGCCCATTGGGCGACTCAGGCCGCCGTACTTGAGGGATTGGCGGACTTTGCCCCGCCCGACATGGTGGTGCGAGAGAATGAGATGGCGGGGTATCTGACCGCCTTGGCCCGGCAGCTCGGCTATTCCAAGGCTCCTGCCCCAGCCGACGCGCGCGACACCGCACCCTTTCCACTGGCCGAGATCTACGATGCCGAAATCGAGGCTTTGACGCGCGAAGCCTATTTGCGCGACTACATGACCTTTGGCTTCGGCGATTGGGCGTAAATGCGCCAAGCCTCACGCAAGGGTGACGCCGGTGCCCTGTGCAGGGGCCGGGGAATATGGGAAACTTGGTGCAGCAATCCTTTGATTGGAGCCTCCGATGCGCCTTGTTTCTGCTCTCGCGCTCTGCCTGTTCTTCGCCGGGCCGCTAGAGGCCGCCCAGCCCTGCGGTGATCCCGACACGCCGTGCGAGACAGCGACAGGCAGCTATCACATCGCCCTGCCCAAAGGACCCGGCCCGCATCCGGTGATGGTCTTTTTGCATGGGCATGGCGGGCGCGGCGGACCGATGGTCGAGGGTGCCACCGCACGGGATGCCACCGCGCGCGGCTATGCCTATATCGCGCCCAACGGGCTGATCCGTATGGGGCGCACACGCCCCAGCTGGAATTTCCACCCGGATTTTCCGGGACAGCGCGATGAGGCGGCGTTCCTGCAAGAGGTGATGCAGGATGCCGCCGCACGCTTTGATATCGACCCAAAGCGCAGTCTCCTGGCTGGGTTTTCGATCGGCGGATCTCTCACCAGCTATATCGCCTGCGCGACGCCGGACGCCTTCAGCGCCTATGCCCCGGTGTCCGGCAGCTTTTGGCGACCGCATCCGACTGGCTGCGCCGGGCCTGTGCGGCTTTTGCATACGCATGGCTGGCGCGACGAAGTGGTGCCGCTCGAGGGGCGCGTGATCCGTCAGGTCATGGGGCGTGATTTTGCCCAGGGTGACGTGTTTCATGCCATGAGCCTGTGGCGCGCCGCCAATGGCTGCGACAATTACCGCGCAGACAGGTTCGAGACGACAGGTGATTTCCTGCGCCGCAGCTGGACCCGCTGCACCCCCGGTTCCGCGCTCGAGTTCGCGCTGTTCGACGGGGGGCATGGCGTGCCGAAAGGCTGGTCCAGCATGGCGCTCGACTGGTTCGAGACGCTCAAGGGACCGGGCCAGTAGCGGTTACTCGGCGGCGATGGGCGGGCTCTCGGGATGGCGGAACATCATCCGGTGATTGCGGGCCAATTGCAGGATCGGTGGGGTATCGACCCTCTCGGGCGTGGCCATCAGGGACGCAAGGCCACGTCGTTGATCCAGCCGCAGGCCCGACACCATCGAGAGCGGCACGGCGGCAACCAAGCTGACCGCAATCGGCAAAAGCCAGAGCGACACCACCCCCGCCGCCATACCGAGCACCAGAAGCGCACCGCTGACGGTTTCGAGCGCATGAAACTTGAGCACGGTGCGCGGGCTGTAATCGCCGCCTTTGCGCGCCTGCGGCGACCAAGTGGGACGAATGCCGATCACGGTGCGCAGCACCGCAACCACCTGTTGCACCATCATGATCGGCGAGAAGAGGATGGACAGCAGCACTTCGACCAGCAGCGACATGGCAAACCGCGCCCGCCCGCCATAGCGCTGCATTTTCTGCTCGGTGAGGCCGAGCGACAGCGCGCCCAGCATCTTGGGCGCAAGCAGCATCCCATACATGAACAGCAGGATGAGCACGGAACTGACCCGGCTCATTTCCGGCCAGACCGGATAGAGCGGGTTTTCCATCGAGAAATAGGTGATGACGCTGTCCTGTCCGTTACCCAGGATCGCCCAGATGACCAAAAGACCGAACCAGGCGGGCGAGAGCAGATAGCTCATGGCGCCGTGGAAAAGGTGGAAGCGTGAGACCGGATGCAGGCCGCGCGTTCCCAGGAGGCTGAGGTGTTGAAGATTGCCGTGGCACCAGCGCCGGTCGCGCAACGCATAGTCGATCAGGGTTGCGGGCGGCTCTTCAAAGCTGCCGGAAATGGTCGGAAGGAACCGTACCGCCCAGCCGGCACGGCGCAAAAGCCCCGCCTCGACGAAATCATGACTGAGGATCAGACCGCCCTTGCCGCGCAGCGACGGCATGCGCGGCAGGCCCGCGCAATCCGCAAAGGCGCGGGTGCGCAGGATGGCGTTATGGCCCCAATAATTGCCTTCGGAGCCTGTCCAACCCGCCAGCCCCTGAGACAGAAGCATCCCGTAGACGGAGGCCGAGAATTGCTGCATCCGGCCAAAGAGCGTGTCAGACCCCACCACCAGCGGGGCCGACTGAATAAGCCCTGCGGTCGGATCAAGCGACATCTCGTCAGAGAGGGCGATGACCGCCTCGGGGCTCATCAGGCTATCGGCGTCGAGGACAAGCATCGCCTCATAGGCACCGCCCCAGTTTTCCAGCCATTGCGCGATGTTGCCCACCTTGCGTTCGGTGTTCTGCACCCGCCTGCGATACCAGACCGGGGCATCGGGCGGCATGGTGGCGCGCAGCGTGGCGTAGGCGCGCTGCTCGCTCAGGGCGATGTCACTGTCCTGCGTGTCGGACAGGATAAAGAGCTCGAACCGATGCGCACTGCGCGCCGCGCGCAAGGCGCTCATCATGGCGCTGGCATTGCCAAAGACTTCGGCAGTGTCCTCATTGTAGATCGGCACAAGCAGCGCCACGCGCAGCGGCGCGGGCGTGGCCCCCATACGGGTGCCTTTCTGTTTGAGATGAACGGCAAGGCCAAGCGTCGCCGTGCCCATCGCCAGAGCGATCCAAAAGAAGGTGGCGACCACAAAGGCCAGCAGCACCCATTCCAGCCACCAGATGCCATTGGTCGACAACCAATCTCCAAAGGCCCAGGCCAGGGCCCCCGTCGTGATGACGGCCGGCAGAAACGCCGCCAGACGCCGCCACTGGAACACGGCAGAAGGTTTCCAGACCGGCGCACTGGGGTCTCGATAGGCGTGACGCAGGCTCTGGACCGGATGGGCCAGAGGCGCAGGCGCGGGCATCAGCCCGGTGCCGGGAAAGGGGGTCAGACTGTCCATCGGTAAAGCCAGACTTCGGACACGGCCTGTCCTTGGTGATAGAGTTGCGCACGCATTTCCGACGCCTCGACATCGCCGGGATCAAAGGAAAACACCAGCCGTGGTCCGTCTGTTTCCGGATTGCGCTGAATTTGGGGGACGGACGTTTCAAAGGTGTTGGCCCTGACGTAAGCGACCAACTCCTCATAATCATCGGGCAAGGCGGGATGCGGGGCAAAGTCGATGACCACGACCTTGTGATCATTATGAGCAAAGCCCTTGCCAAGGCGGGTATTCAGCACCGGCGTCACCGGCTTGGTCGCCTCGATCTGGTCGGTCCAGGTCATGCGATAGCTGAACGCGTGTTCAGAGCCTTCCGCAAGAGGTGTGCGGGGTTTCCAATAGACCACGATATTGTCGTAGATTTCCTTGTCCGTCGGGATTTCGACCAACGTAACCGCACCCTGTCCCCAGTCTTCGCCGGGCGTGATCCAGAGGCTGGGACGCTCATGGTAATGCGCCTCGAGATCCTCGAAGTTGGAAAAAGCGCGCTCGCGCTGTGCCAGGCCGAAACCCTTGGGGTTATCATCGACGAAACTGGAAATCTGAATAAAGGTCGGGTTGGCCAAAGGCCGCCAGATCAACTCGCCATTGCCGTTGTGGATGCTGAGCCCGTCGCTGTCATGCACGGCGGGGCGGAAATCATCGAACCGGCCACGGTTGGTCTCGTCGAAATAGAACATCGAGGTCAGCGGCGCGATGCCGACATTCGCAAGCTCCGTGCGCGGCCAGAGGGTGCAGCGCACATCGACCTCTGTCGTGGTGCCACTGGGCCGCAGGGTGAAGTGATAGATGCCTGTGACAGAGGGGCTCTCGAGCAGGGCGTGAACCTTGTGCTCGGTGACCCCCGGTGCCGGCTTCTCGATCCAGAAGCGGGTGAAATCCGGAAACTCCTCGCCATCGGGCGAGGCGGTGTTGAGCGCCAAGCCGCGCGCCGAAAGCCCATAGGCCAGATCGCGCGCGATCACGCGGAAATAGCTTGCCCCCTGGAACACGGCGTATTCCTGAAAGAAGCCCGGCTTTTCGATCTCTGCCCGCAGGCGGATCCCGGAATAGCCCAAGGCGTCGTCCACGGGTAGCTCCGGCACGATCTCATGCAGGTCATAGAGTGAAAAATCGAACGGCAGTCTGCGCGCGACGCCATTCTCGACCATGTTGACCTCAACCGCATGCGGGAAATAAAGGCCCGGCGGGAACATGTCGAATTCAAGCGTGGTGTCAGTGCCCGCCCAGATCGCCTTGTCGGTATCGTAGCGAATACCGCGATACTGATCATAGGTCAGTTCCCGCCATGCGTCGGGCACGAATGGGCGCTCTGCATAGGGATTGGCCGCGATCTGGCGGGCCAACTCGTGCAGCATTGCTTCGGAAAAGGTCACGCCACCCTCGGCCCGGGCCATTCCGGGCCAAAGCGCAAGTGCCGCGATGGATTTCAGAACATCTCGGCGGATCATTTCGCGACCCGCCATGGATGAGATTTAAACCAGGCCGCGATGTAAGCCACCGCGATCAATGCCCCGAACCCGATGAAATTCGCGAGCGTTATGTTCCAGGTAGTGCGTCCGATCTGGTCCATGACAAAGCCCGAAAAGCGGGCGAACACCATGGAGAAGACGAAGACCGCCAGCGATTGCTGCCCGACCTTCAGAATCATTTTGAGCAGAACTCCCCACACATATGAGATGACGCCAGTGCCAGTGGCGCGCAGGCGCATACCACCTTCTCCGGCCGCTGCCCAGCACAGATATGCAAGTGCCAGAAAATGTACATAGCGCAGGATTCCGAAATCGGATTTGTTGAACAGCCCGTTGTTTGCGCCGCGCCAGTCGCGGGCCCAATCAAAGCCGAATTCGCGCACGCCGATGTTGGAAAGCGGGATATTCGCGATGACAAGCGCTGCCGCGATGCCGATCAACACGCGGTTTACCGGCGGTTTGGGCAGCCAGCCGCGCATGAAGGCAAAGCCGGTGAAAAAGATCAACTGCCAGCCGAACGGGTTGAAGAACCATTCGCGATTCGACCAAGGCTCTGCCGGAAAGGCCAGATGCCATTGGCCGAGGCCCAGTGAGTCGAGAAGAAACTCCTGCGCCATGAGCCAGGTCAGACCCATCGCCGCCGCCACGGCCCATAGGCTGATGCGACTGAGCGCCACGATGACCGGCATCATCACGAGGATGACCATATACATCGGCAGAATGTCGAAATAGTTGGGGACATAGGTAAGCGTGAACAGACCCAGAAGCTGCGGGCCGGGATCGGCAAAGAACCTCTGGAGGTTCAGGCCATTGACATAGCTTTTGTCAAAACCGCCGAGGATGTCGAAAGCTGCAAGCATCGTCGCGATGACGAAGAACATCCCGATATGCGCCCAATAAACCTGCCAGACGCGGTAACCCACACGCCCGGTGCCCAGCGCCCAGCCCGCGCGGTCAAAGGTTCGACCAAAGGCAATGGCAGAGGCCATGCCAGAGCAGAACACAAAGATCTCGGTGGCATCCGAAAAACCCCAACGCGCCGGAATCCAGCTTGTGAAGAAATTGCGCGGGGTGTGGGCACACAGGATGATGAACATCGCAAGCCCGCGAAAGAAATCCAGCCGGATGTCGCGCGTGCTGGCGACCGGCTTGACGGCTGCATGGGTGGTTTGGCCATGCGTCATGGACGGATCTGCAACACTCGTCATAACGGTGCCGACTCCTCTTCGTATATCTGTCGAGACCTATTCCGCCGGCAAACGGTCCGCGTCGTCCCAGTCAACGCGCGAGCGCGAGATAAGTTCCAGACGGGTATTGGCATAGGAATCAAGACGGCCCGCGCGCTGCGTGGCGCGCTCTTGCAAGATATTTTCCGCCTCGTCGAGAAAACCGGCGCGAATGGCAGCGTCGATGGTCAGGCGTTCGAATACATCGCGTTGCGCGTGACTTCCCCCCGCAAGCTGCATCGAGCGGCGCGCGCGGCCAAGGTTGAGAAAGGCAGTCTTGTAATCGCCTTCACCAAAGGCCTCGAGCCCAGTGGCCGCCGACAGACCGGGATTGGCCATACGCGCCATCAGTTCGCCCGCATTGGTCTGTTTTGCGTCGCGGTGCATCCGCGCCAACATCCCCTTGACGGCCATGTCGCGGTTGTCACCAACAAGCGCCAGCAAATAATGCAGGTCGGCAAAGATCAGGCAGGCATCCTCGCTACGCCGCTCGGAAATCTCGGCCAATTCTTCCCAGCGGTTGCCGACGTCATGCCCTTCAAGTTCGAGCCGCATCAAGAGAGAGGTGCCGTTGGAAATGTCGCGGAAATCGTCGGTCTTGTCGCGGCGAATCTCTGTGTCGTAGAGGTCGAAAACCGCGTCAATCTCGCCTTGGTCGAGATGCATCAGCGCCTTGTGCCACCAGACGTGATAGCGAAAATTGTTGCAATGCGCCCAGGCATGCTCGCGCCCCTCGAGCCAGTTGAGCCCGGCGCGCGCATTGGCGGTCATGTCGAACACATGCGCAACCGCATGCAGACCCCAGGCATCATCGGGCGAGAGACTGAGGCCAAGACGACCAGCGGTTTCCGCGCGCGCATAATCGCCGGTTTCTTCGAGCGAGAAGGCATGACAGCCAAAGAGATAACCGCGCGCCGGATTCTTGGCATCATATGCGGGCAAGAGCGCCTCGATCGACGCCCGCATGCCCTTGCCATCACCAAGGATGAAACGGGTGGCATGGCTGATCTTCATGGCCAGCGCATCCTCGGGCCAGCGCGTGAGGATCGCCTCCATCTCGCGCACGGTGTCGGAGGGACGCCCCTCGAGCCATGCGCCAAGCGCGCGGACATAGCCCGCCTCACGCGCATTGGGGGTGCTGCGCAGGCTGGCATCTGTCGCGCTGCGATAGGCGTCCTGCGCGGTCTCGTTCAATTCGCGCCGCCCCAGCATGAGGAAAAACAGCCCCTTTGTGGCGTGCGCCATGGCAAAATCCGGCTCTTGGCTGAGGACGGCACCCAGATATTCCGGGGTCTTGGCGGCATGGGCGAGAAAGGCCAATACCATCTTGTCCCACGCCTCGACAGCGGTGGGGGATGATATGGTCAACTCGTACCCAAATTGATCTGAAAGCATGACCCGATATCCTTTTGTAGCTCTTACCACAGCTATTTCGGCAAAATATGAAAGCGGCAACACATCCACCTCCCACCTCACCAAGTCGTTATCGCCAGCTTAACGATTGTGACCACCAAGTGGCAGGGCAATAGACGTAATGCACCGGAAAATAGGCGCAATTTCGCTTAGGTGAGGATCACGGTCGGCCGCCCCGCCTCAAAATCATTCAGCGATGGCTGTTTCGGCGACGGTTTTGAAAACATCATCCAGTTCAGACGCAAGCGCCCGGAGGTCATCGCCGCCCTCGTCGAAATAGGGTGTAAAAACCGCAGTCGGCGTCTTGTAGCTGAGGGTTGCGGTGCCGTCGGAATCTTCGGTCACATATAGACGGATCGGGGCCTCGATTCCCGCGGCAATGCTGGCGGCCAGCATCCGGCGCGCATAGTCGTTGCGATAAAGGCCAAAGATACGGTTGCCCGGGATGGTGATCCCCTGCCCGCGCGCGCCATCCGAGGCGCTCGCCTGTGTGACAATCGCGATGGGCGCAGTCTTGACCGCTTCGCGCACGGCCTCGACCAATGCGTCAAAGCCTTTGTCGGTGTCGTGGATCACCCAGCCTTCACGCGGTTCCAGCGCCTGCGCGGCATGGGACAGAAACAGAAAAACGCCTAGACTTGCGATAAAACGGTGCATGAAATGGCCCTCCGGCTGCACCCGGAGGGGTAAGGCATCGCCCGAGTCGCGGCAAATCACGTGGCCGCGAGGTGAGGTTACAGGTCGCGCCTCAGTGGTGCGAGCACCGCCTCGGTATCCGCCCCGGTCGCAGGCGGAGCAGAGCGATAACTGACCGGCGTGCGCGAAAACTTCAGCGGATTGCCGATGAGACGCACCGTGCCCTTGGCGGTATCCGGCGCAGGCATGGTGATGGTCATGCCGCGCGCCTGCGCCTGCTCGGTTTCCAGCGCCTGCCCAATCGTGTTGACCGGCCCCACAGGCACCTTGCGCACCTCGAGACCGTCGATGACATGCGCGGTGGTGCGCGCGGCCAACACCTCGGCGATCATCGGCACAAGAGTATCGCGATGCGCAAGCCGCGCGGTATTCGTGGCATAGGCCGGATCGGTGGCCCAATCGGGACGGCCCAGATAATCGCAAAAGCGGGCATATTGGCTGTCATTGCCCACGGCCACGATCACATGGCCATCAAGGGTCGCAAAGACCTGATAGGGCACGATATTGGGATGGGCATTGCCCGCGCGCGTGGGCGAGACTCCGGAGGTGAGATAATTCAGCCCTTGATTGACCAGCCACGCCATCGTGGCATCAACCAGGGCGATGTCGATATGCTGGCCCTCGCCGGTGACGTCACGGTGACGCAGCGCCGCCAGAATCCCGGTCGCCGCATAGAGGCCGCAGACCACATCTGCCACGCCCACGCCCACCTTCATCGGCTCTCCCCCGGCCTCGCCGGTGATCGACATGATGCCGCCATAGCCTTGCGCCATGAGGTCATAACCCGGCTTGTCACGGTTCGGGCCGGTCTGGCCGAAACCGGAAATCGAGCAATAGACAAGGCCGGGATAGGCGGCGCAGAGCGTTTCGTGATCAAGACCGTATTTGCGCAAGCCGCCGGGTTTGAAATTCTCGATCACCACATCGGCGCGGCCAGCGAGGTCATGCAGCAGGCGCTGCACCTCGGGGTCGGTCAGGTCCACCGCCACGGATTTCTTGTTGCGGTTGGACGACATGAAATAGGCCGATAGATCGGTGGGATTGCCCTCGGCATCCAGCGCAAAGGGCGGCCCCCACCGGCGGGTATCGTCGCCTTCTAGGCTCTCGATCTTGATCACCTCTGCCCCGAGGTCGCCCAGGAGCTGCGTACAGGTGGGACCCGCCAAGATACGGCTGAGGTCGAGGATAACGAGACCATCGAGCGGGCCGGGCATGGGCATCTCCTCAGATACGGTTGTCGTAGGAGCCGCGATCTATCTCGGCGGCGATGACGGTAAAGGTGTCGGCCTCTTGTGCGGCCTGCAACGCGGCGCGCAATTCGGCGCGGTTGGTCACGCGCACGCCATGCCCGCCAAAGGCGCGCCCGATGGCGGCAAAATCGTGATGGCCGAAATCGACCGCCAGATTGACCATCTGCCGCTCGCGCTGCTTCTTTTCGATAAGCGCGAGGCTGGCATCGACAAACACGATGAATATCACCGGAAGTTTGAGTTCGGCCACGGTCGAGAGTTCGCCGGCGACCATAAGGAACCCGGCATCCCCCGAAAAGCTGACCACCGTCGCCTCGGGCGATGCCAGCTTGGCCCCCATCGCCAACGGCACGGCACAGCCCATCGTGCACAGCGCGGTGGATTGCAGCAAGGCGCGCGGGATGTGGCTTGTCCACATCTGCGACAGCAGGATGCGATGCGCACCGCTATCGACGGTGGCGATGGTATCCTCGGGCAGCACTGCCCGCGCCTCGGCGATGACCCCGGCGGCACCCCAGTCGTCCTCGGTCGGAAAGGCACGCGCCAGCGCCGCACGCGCCGCCGTCACCTCGCCCCCGGCCCAAGTGGCGCGAGGGGGGACACCCTGGGCAATGGCCGCGAGTGAGGGCGCGCAGGCGCCCACGATATTCATCGTCGCTTGATGCATATACTGGTCGTTCGGCACGGCGGCGATGTCGATCACCCTGACCTCTGCCGGGTCCCAGATCTCGCGCCAGCCAGGGCGCATTTCAATGGGGTCATAGCCCACGCAGAGGATCAGATCGGCCGCTTGCACCAGCGGCACGAGGATGCCGTCCGCCAAAGGCGACAGACCCGCGCCGCCCAGACAGAGCGGGTGGGTTTCGGGGATGATCCCCTTGGCCTTGTACGTGGTGACGACGGGGATGTTCAGGCGCTCGGCAGTCTCGAGGATTGTGGCGCTCGCCCCTTCGTTGACCGCATCAAGACCCACGATCATCACCGGGCGCTCGGCCGCCGCCAGCCAGTCGCGGGCCGCTTGCGGCGCAGCGGGCTGCATCGGCACGGCATCGGGGCGTCGGCGCAGGCGGGGCGGGGTCACGCGCATATCCGCCACGGAAATCGGCACGTCGATATGCACGGGGCCGGGACGGCCCTCGGTTGCGATGCCGATGGCCTTGTCGGCGATAATGTCGGCCCCTTGGGCGGTCAGGCGGAATGTGGCCTTGGTGATCGGGGCCAATACCGCCTGATGATCCAGAATCTGGTGGGTATAGGTCAGCGCCTCATCGGCATCGACACAGCCGGAGAGAACGATCAACGGCACACGGTCCTGATGGGCATTGGCAATGGCGTTCACGCCATTCAACACCCCCGGCCCCAAAGTGGCAATCAGGATGCCGGGCGCGCCGGTGCGGTGCCAGACCCCCTCGGCCATGAAGGCCGCGGCATTCTCATGGCGCGCCAACGTCACCTCGATTCCGGCTTTCGCCAGCGCATCCATCACGGTCAGGACCTCACCACCGGGCATGCCAAACGCATGACGGCACCCCGCCTCGTAAAGACGCCGTGCAAGATAGTCGGCGGCGCGGTTCTGCGTTTGTTGGGTATCGCTCACGGGGCGGGCTCCTCTGTCGTTCTGCCGACTTTGTGGCCGAGCGTCAGGGCAACCGCAAGCCCGCTTCGCGGCACAAAGACCGGGGCGGCACTGGTTTTCCGCCCTGTCCAAGCCTAAATCCGGGTTGAGGGGCCGCACAAAAGCGCCTAATCACAAGGCAATTCACTTAGGTTCACCGGTCTGCCTCGCACCGGCCACAAGGATTTCCAATGGCAAACCACCTCTATCAGAACGACCTGCCCGACGGGCTGGATCTGGGTCCTGTCGTAGCGATCGACTGCGAAACCATGGGGCTGCACCCGCACCGCGACCGGCTCTGTGTCGTGCAGCTTTCGGGCGGGGATGGGCATGCGCATCTGGTGCAGGTGGCCAAGGGGCAGACGCGCGCGCCCAATCTGGCCAGGTTGCTGGAAAATCCCGACGTGCTCAAACTCTTTCACTTTGGCCGGTTCGATATTGCCGCGATGCACAACGCCTTCGGCGCGTTGGCGGCCCCGGTCTATTGCACCAAGATCGCGTCAAAGCTGATCCGCACCTACACGGACCGTCATGGCCTCAAGTATCTGTTGCAAGAGTTGCTGGGCGTCGACATCTCCAAGCAGCAGCAAAGCTCGGATTGGGGCGCCGAGAGCCTCAGCGCCGCGCAGCTCGACTATGCCGCGTCCGACGTGCTCTACTTGCACCGCTTGCGCGAAGAATTGAACGCGCGGCTGATCCGCGAGGGTCGGATGGACCTGGCGCAGGCCTGTTTCGATTTTCTGCCGCAGCGGGCGCTGCTCGATCTGGCGGGCTGGCCCGAGATCGACATTTTCGCACATTGACGGATGGCCCGCGCGAAGAACACCTACTCACGGATCGTGGCCTGGATCAAGATCATCCTGCCACTCAGCGCGCTTGGGCTGCTCTCGACGCTGTTCCTCTTCTCGCGCACGGTAGACCCCACGCTCTCTGTGCCCTCGTCGCAGATCGACCTCGAGCAGCGCGCGCAGGATCTGGGCGCGACCAACCCGCGCTTTGCCGGGGTCACACGAGAGGGCGACGAGATCCGTTTCGCCGCTGAATTCGCGCGCCCGGATCGGGACACGCCCGAGCATCTGATCGCGGACGGGGTGACGGCGCAGATACGGTTGAGCGCCGGAACCGTGATCGACATAACATCGGGTCAGGCGCAGATGCAGCAGGGGCAAATGACCGCGAGCCTGATGGGAGAGGTGCAGATCACCACCTCGACCGGCTATGTCATCGACACCGAGCGCCTGAATTCCCGATTGGACGAGGTCTATGCCGAAACGCCGGGACAGGTCACGGCGACCGGCCCCCTTGGCGCGCTGACCGCCGGACAGATGCTGCTGCATAACAATGCCGAGAGCGGTGAGCCGGAATTGCTTTTCACCGAGGGTGTCAAGCTGATATACCAGCCAGGGGAAGCGGGGGAATGAGACCGGTGCCAAGAGTTTCCAGAATGATCGCGGCCATCGCATTGGCCGTTTTGCCTGTGGGCGCGTGGGCACAGGCCGGGCAGGTCGCATTTGGCAAGACCCAGGCGGACCGCAACCTGCCGGTCGAAGTCACCTCGGACAACCTCAGCGTCAATCAGGCCGACAATACCGCCACGTTCACCGGCAATGTGGTGATCGGTCAAGGCGAGATGCGGCTGGCGGCCCCTCGGGTGCTTGTGGTCTACCTTCCCGACCGCAGCGGAATCGAGAGCCTGGAGGCCACAGGCGGCGTGACACTGGTCAGCGGCGAGGATGCCGCCGAGGCCGAGCGCGCCGATTACAACATCTCAACCGGCATGATCGAATTGCGCGGCAATGTGCTCTTGGTGCAGGGGACGAATGCCATCACCGGCGAAACCGTGCTGGTCGACACCGCAGGGGGCACGGCGCAGGTCAGCGGCCGGGTCAAGACCATCCTGCAACCGGGGACCACACCATGAGCCGCCCGGCGTTGACACTGGCGCATGAGAGCACCGGTCTGGTGGTCGAGAACCTGCGCAAGAGCTATCGCAAGCGTCTGGTCATTCGCGATGTCACGCTCTCCCTGCGCCAAGGCGAGGTCGTGGCACTCCTGGGGCCGAACGGATCGGGCAAGACCACGACATTCTACGCCATCGCCGGGCTGATCTATCCAGAGGGCGGGCACATCCGGATCGACGGGCGCGACGTGACCGGACTGCCGATGTATCGCCGGGCCAAGCTCGGGATCGGGTATCTGCCGCAGGAAATGTCGATTTTCCGTGGCCTTTCGGTCGAAGATAACATTCTGGCGATCCTCGATATTGCAGAAAAGGACCGGCACAAGCGGCGCGAGCGCCTCGAAGAACTGCTGTCGGATTTCTCGATCGAGCATCTCCGACGCGCGCCCGCTCTTGCTCTCTCGGGGGGGGAACGGCGGCGGGTCGAAATCGCCCGCTGTCTGGCCGCCAATCCGCGTTACCTCTTGCTGGACGAACCCTTTGCCGGGGTCGATCCGATTTCGGTGGGCGACATCCGGCATCTGGTGGCCGACCTCAAGAAACGGGGCATCGGCGTGCTGATCACCGATCACAATGTGCGCGAAACGCTCGAAATCGTTGACCGCGCGTATATCCTGCACGACGGCAAAGTGCTCATGTCCGGCAGCCCGCGCGATGTGGTGGAAAACGAGAATGTGCGCCGCGTCTATCTGGGCGACAGCTTTCGCATTTCCTGACTGCGACATCGGCGGCAAATCCATGCCCCTACCCTTCAAATCAGATTGACAAGATGCGCGTAAAGCGCGTCAATTGAAGTATGACATGTGTTGATCTCGTGCTGTTCCCTGAATGGCCCCCGCGACAAGGGCCTGTCTTGGAACACTTTCACCACCTGTCAGTTTTCAGCATCCGGGATTAACCAGACCCGCGGCGCTTGCGCCGCGCATGGCCCCGGCTTGTCAATCGAAGGAGATGAGATGCGGTATCAAATTAGTGGAAAGCAGATCGACATTGGCGAGGCCCTGCAAACGCATGTGAAAGAGGAACTGGGCACGGCCGTTGCAAAATACGCCGAACGTCCGACCGATGCGATGGTCGTCTTTTCCAAGAGCGCCAGCGAATTTGTCTGTGAAACCATCGTGCATCTTTCTACGGGCCTGACGGCGCAG
This sequence comes from Roseovarius sp., assembly GCF_027019125.1. Classification (GTDB taxonomy): domain Bacteria; phylum Pseudomonadota; class Alphaproteobacteria; order Rhodobacterales; family Rhodobacteraceae; genus Roseovarius. Next base: position 86,849 of record NZ_JALUXE010000034.1, read on the forward strand.
GCCAGCGCCAAGGCGCACGAAATCTACGCCGCCTTCGATGCCTGCTGCGAGAAGATGGAGAAGCAACTCCGCCGCTACAAACGGCGGCTCAAGGACCATCACCGCGAGCGGTCGGAACCGGTTGAACTCTTTGGAGCGTCCACTTATATCCTCGCCGCAGATAGCGCGGAAACGGAATCAGAGCCCGACAGCCTGCAACCGATCATCGTCGCCGAGATGGAGACCAAGATTCCATCGCTCTCGGTTGGTGAGGCGGTCATGCAAATGGAGCTGGCGGGTGCACCTGTCCTGGTTTTCCGCAAACAAGGCAAGGATACGGTCAATGTCGTGTATCGCCGTGAAGACGGCAACATCGGCTGGATTGACCCATAACGAGAGGGTGGCAGGCGGTGACACGCTTGTCTGAGCGGCTCAATTCATGGAACTTCCGATGATCCTCAAGCCAGAGGCGGTGCGCGTTTTGTCAGGGGCAACCAGCAAGAAGCGTCTGATACATGAACTCGGCAATATTGCCGAAGCCGCCTATGGCGTGTCCCATTCCGCAGCCGTCGAGGCCCTGCTGGAGCGTGAGAGCCTTGGTCCGACAGGTGTCGGCCATGGCGTCGCGCTCCCGCATGCCCGGCTGGATGGGCTGGATCAGGTGGTGGGCGTTCTGACGTTGTTGGAAAAACCGATCGACTTCGACTCGGTGGATCGGCAACCGGTGGATTTGGCCTTTGCGCTCTTTGCACCAATTGATGCGGGCGTTGAGCATCTCAAGGCGCTGGCGCTGGTGTCGCGCACCCTGCGCGACCCAGGTCTGCGGGCCAAGCTGCGCTCCAACACCGATCCCTTGACGCTCTACACCATCGTCACCGAGGCGCAGGCGGTGCAAGCCGCCTGACGCCTGTCTCGGGCGAACGGCCGCCCTCAGACCAGCCGGTCGCCCGGTTCTTTTCCCGCGAAAAATGCATCGAGATTGTCGAGCGCACGAAAGCCCATGGCATCGCGCGTGGCGCGGGTCGCGCTGCCGATATGAGGCAGCATGAAGACATTCTCATGCGCCGCAAAGGCCGGGTTGCCGCCCGGCTCTACCTTGAAGCAATCAAGACCGGCAGCGGCGATATGGCCGGATTTCAGAGCCGCCAAGAGCGCATCCTCGTCGATCAGCGCGCCGCGGGCGGTGTTGACCACAACAGCCCCCGCAGGCAACAGCGCAAGGCGCTCAGCGTTCAGCAGATTGGTCGTGTCGGGCGTGGCCGGGCAATGCAGCGACAGGAAATCCGCCACTTCTAGCAGACTCTCCACATCGGCATGAAAAACGGCACCGTGTTCCTCGTCAGGCGCAAGCCGCGTGCGGTTGTGATAATGGATTTCCATGTCAAAGCCGCGCGCCTTGGCGGCAAAGGCACGGCCCACACGCCCCATGCCGATGATCCCCAGCCGTGCGCCGGTCATCTGCTTGCCCACCATGAAAGAGGGCGACCAGCTATCCCATTGCCCCTGCCGCACGATCCGGTCTCCTGCGACCGCGTGCCGTGCAGCCCCCAGCATCAAGAGCATGGCAATCTCGGCGGTGGCGTCGGACAGCACATCTGGCGTGTTGGTGACGACGATTCCAGCGGCCTTGAGCGCCGCCAGATCGCAATGATCGACCCCAACCGAGTGGTTGGCAACGATCTTGAGCCTCGGATCGAGCTGCGCCACCACCTCGGCGCTGAAATGCTCGGAGTGGCACGGGATCATCCCGTCAACCTTGGCGCTCATGGCGATGATCTCTGCGGCGGTGCCAGGGGTATCCGCTTCGTTGACGATCACCTCATAATCACGCCGCGCGCGGGCCAGCGTGGCGTCCGAAAGACGGCGCGGAATCCAGAGGACTTTCTTGGTCGTCATGTCAGCTTTTGTTCTTGCTCGATGTGACGAAGTCATAGCCGGCAAGCCCTGCGGTCAGAATGACCACGGCCCACAGATCCAGCGTGCCGACCTTTGCCGCGAGGATGTAGAGAAAAGCGGCCAGGACCGCGAAGGCAAAGATCGCCAGAATTCTGTTCATGTCGTCATCCTTTTCTCATGCTGTGGCCTCGGACAGCCAGCCCGTGAACCAGTTTGCGTTGCGCAAGAGCCGCGCGTCATTGCCGCGCGCGGCAACAAGTTGCACGCCCATCGGAAGGCCATTCTCCGCCGTAAAGGCAGGCACCGTGATCGCCGGCGTGCCGGTCAACGTCCAAAGCCCGTTGAAAATGGCATCGCCGGTATACTCCAGCCCCTCGGGTGCGGGGCCCGTGGCGGCGGGACAGAGGATCGCATCACAGCGCTCAAAAATCTCGTCCAGCCCGGCATAGAGCACATCGGCCCAGTCGAGTGCCGCAAGATAGTCGCGGGCGAGCGTGGCATTGCCCGTTTTCAACGCCTCTTGCGTGCGCGGCCCAAGCGCGTCGATGGATTTGCCATAGCGGTAATAGTATTTCGCCATTTCCGCGAAATTGATCCGCGCCCGCACCTCTGCCGCCTCATCAAAGGCATTGGGCAGGGGCGCTTCGAACACCTGTTCGCCCAACGCCTCGATCAGCTCGTCAAAGGCCGCGTGCAACTGCGGATCGGCCTTGTCCCAGCCCGGCGGGCGGACAAAGGCAAATACCGGCTTGAGCGGCGGCGCGGAGGTGGCCACCGACAAGAGCGGCGGCACAGGGGCAGGCGTGGTCGCAGGGTCGCCCGCGTCGTGGCCCATCAGCACCTCAGCCAATAGCGCCGCATCGGCGGGCGTGCGGGTAAACACCCCAAGCGTATCAAGCGTGGGCGATTGCATCAAAACGCCTGTGCGCGGGATCGCGCCAAAGCTGGGCTTGAACCCTGTCACACCGCAATAGGACGCCGGGCGGATCACCGAGCCGCCAGTCTGCGTGCCAACCGCGAGCGGCACCATGCCATCCGCTACTGCCGCAGCAGAGCCCGAAGACGAACCGCCGGGCGTATGGGCGGGGTTGAGCGGATTGCGGGTGGGGCCGGCATGCATATAGGCAAGTTCCGTCGTGATCGTCTTGCCCATGATCACGGCGCCAGCCGCCTTGAGCCGCGCAACGATGGCAGCGTCCTTGATGGGGATGCGCCCCGCATCCAGCGGACAGCCATTCTCCGTCGGAATTTTCGCGGTGTCGATGATGTCCTTGAGCGCCACCGGCAGGCCGTGCAGCGCCCCGATGGGGCGCCCGGCCTGTCTTTGTGCATCAAGCGCCTTGGCCTGTTGACGGGCAAAATCCGCATCAAACCACGCCCAGGCCCTGATCTCGGGCTCGCGCGCCTCGATCCGGGCGATGCAGGCCTCGACCAACTCGACCACGCTCAGCGCCCCCGAGGCCAGACGCGCACGCAGGGCGCACGCATCCAGCATCAGGATATCGGCCTTAATTGCCATACATCAGCTCCGGCAGATAGAACACGATCTGCGGGAAGATATACATCAGGGCCATGGAGATGAAGACGCAGAAGAGGAACGGCATGACGCCCGAGAAAATCTGCGTAAGCTTGATCTCTGGCGGGGCGATCCCCTTGAGATAATAGGCCGACATCGCCATTGGTGGTGTCAAGAAACTGGTCTGCAGGTTCAGCGCCACCAGAATGCCGAAGAAGAGCGGATCCACTTCGAAGAATGCCAGAAGCGGCAAGAAGATCGGCACGAAGATGATGATGATCTCGGACCATTCAAGCGGCCAGCCCAGCAGGAAGATGATGAGCTGCGCCAGCAGCAGGAAGGCCAGCGGCGAGAGGTTCAGCCCCTGCACGAAGTCAGAGATGATATGCTCGCCACCGAGATAGGAGAACACCGCCGAGAAGGTGTAGGAACCGACGAAAAGCCAGCAGACCATCGCCGTGGTGCGCACAGTGAGATAGACACTCTCGCGCATCCGCTGCCAGGTCATGGCGCGATAGACGAAGGCGAGGAAGATACCACCCAACGCGCCGATCGACGCCGCTTCGGTCGGGGTCGCAAGACCGAACAGGATCGACCCAAGAACCGCGAGAATAAGAAAGGCCAGCGGCACAAAGGACGTCACGATCATCAGGAAAAGCTGCATCTTGGGGATGTCAGGAATTTCATCTTTGCTCGGCTTGGGCGCCACGGACGGCTGAAGGATCGCCCGACCGATCACATAGACCAGGTAGAGCCCGACGAGCGTGAGCCCCGGCAAGAGCGCCGCCGCGTAAAGCTTGACGATCGAGACGTTGGACGCCGCCGCATAGACGATCAGCATGATCGAGGGCGGGATGAGAATGCCCAGCGTGCCACCGGCGCAAATGATCCCGCTTGCAAAGGACGGATTATACCGCGCCTTGAGCATGGCAGGCAGCGCCAGAAGACCCATGAGCGTCACCACGGCCCCCACGATGCCGGTGGCCGTTGCAAACAGCGCACAGGTCACAAGAGCCGCCACGCCCATCGAGCCCGGCATGTTCTTGGCGGCAACATTGAGCGTCGAGAAAAGACGGTCCACGATATTCGCCCGCTCGACGATGTAGCCCATGAACAGGAACAGCGGCACGGCGGTGAGAACCTCGTTCGACATCACCGTATAGGTCTGATTGACGAAGAGGTCGAATATTCGGTTGTTGAAGAACCCCTCGAACCAGAGACTCCATTGGTCCCAGGCTCCGGCATCCTCGCCCAGCCGGTTAAAGCTGCGCCACATGCGGCCAGCGTCGAAATAGGCGTAGTAACCAAAGCCGATCCCCATGGCCATGAGGGTAAAGGCGATGGGAAAGCCCAGAAATACGAAGATAAGGAAAAGGCCCAGCATCATCAGGGCGATTTGCGGATCGGTCATGGATGTGCGTCCTTTTCGGCCTCGGCGGCCTTTTGCATCAGCAGGTCTTCGGTCTCGAAGACGTCTTCATCGGCCTTGAGCCATTCATTCGTGCGCATGCAGTGAATGCAGCGGCACACTTGGGCAATGCCCTGGATGAAGAGAAGAATTCCGGCGGCGACGATCACGGTCTTGAACTGATAGATCGGGATGCCTGCGGGGCTGTTCACGGACACCTCGGCATAGGACCATGACCGCGCGGCATATTTCCAGCCCGCGGCGATGAGCGCGATGATCCCCGGAAAGAAGAACAGAATGTAGAGAACCAGATCGACCTTGGCCTGATTGCGTGGCTGCCAGAGGCGATACAGAAAATCACCCCGCACATGTCCACCGCGCGACAGGGTATAGGCCCCGCCCATCATGAAGAGCGTGCCATACATGATGAAAGACACATCCAACGACCACGCGGTCGGGTTGTTGAAGACATATCGCACCACCACTTCATAGCCGGTGCCAAAGGCCATCAGCACAATCAGCCAGGCAAACGCCTTGCCGAACCAGGCCGACAGGTTGTCGGCGAAACGTATGAAACCGATCACACGGAGCCCCCTCTGTTTGAAAGCGGCCCCGGCGTTTCCTGCGCCGGGGCCCTGGATTTTCCGGTTGTTACACCGTGATTACAACTTGAGCTTGCCGGGGAAGTAATGATCGTAAGCAAGCGCGTAATCGGGTGCGTTCATCAACTCGTAGAACGTCACGTCCTGAACCCATGCACGCTGGCTGTCGAGGCACTTCTTCATGAACGGGTCTTCTTCGAGAACCGGGATCAGCTTGTCCCACGCCTCGATCTGGCCGTTCAGGATGTCCGTGGACGTGCGGTGCACGGTGACGCCTGCCTCTTCCTGCAGCCACTTGAGGTCGGCCGAGTAGCGACGCATCGCCTTGGCGGTGTTGGCGGTCGAAGCGGCCTCCACACCATATTTCAGGATCGCGCGCAGATCGGGATCAAGGTCTTCCATGGTGAGCTTGTTGAACAGGAATTCAAAGCTCTCGGACGCCTGGTGGTACGAGGACAGGTAGTAGTTCTTGGCCACGTCATGCGCACCGAAGTCTTTATCCGACGACGGGTTGTTGAATTCGAACGCGTCGATCACGCCACGCTCCATCGCGGGAACGATCTCGCCACCCGGAAGCTGCGCCACAGACATGCCCATCGACTGCAAAAGGTCAGCCGCAAGACCGACGGTGCGATACTTGAAGCCCTGCAGATCGGCGACGGTGTTGACCTCACCCTTGAACCAGCCAAAGGGCTGCGCGAACATCGGGAAGCCGAGATAACCATCGACTTCCATGCCGAGGATATCGTTCACCAGCTCGTCATAGAGCGCCTTGCCGCCACCTTCGTAGAACCAGCTGAGCATCGTGGTGGCCGAGCCGCCGAACACGGGCCCGGTGCCAAAGAGCGAGGCCGCCTTGTTCTTGCCGTACCAGTACACAGGCACCGAATGGGCAATGTCGAGCACGCCGTCGTTCACGGCATCGAGCACCTGGAATGCAGCCACGACCGCGCCCGCGGGCAGCACGTCGATCTTCAGGCGGCCACCGGACATCTCCTCAACCCGGTCGGCGTAATCCTGTGCAAATTCTTGCCAGATATTGCCCGATCCCCAGGATGTCTGCATCTTGAGCACCAAGGGCGCTTGTGCCAACACCGCCGGAGCCGCGAGCGCGCCCGCAGCAACGGCCGGCGCCCCGACCGCCGCGCGGCGCAGGAACGAGCGCCGATCCATCTTCGACTTGCTTGTCATTGTAGTCCTCCCAATAAATCTGTTGCGTCTGTTCGCATCGGATGGCGGGCAAAGCATATCCCCCACGGGCGATTCGAAGCCCTGTTTCCGCCACACGCGCCCAATCGTAACGCTTATGTGAGCAAAGGCAAGCATTCTGGTAAGATTAATTTACCAAATTGGCTTGATTTCCTGTTCAATAAGACAGTTTTGCGGGCCAGCCCATGGACCACGCGCGCCGATGCGCCTTGCACGACCCCGCCCGCTTTGATTTAACCGCTGCAATTGTCCCGCCGGAGGCCACCCATGGTCGATATCGCCACCCGTGTGCATAATCACAAATGGAAGATCGACCCGATTGTCCGATCCCTGATCGACACCGATTTCTACAAACTCTTGATGTGCCAATCGGTGTTTCGCCGGCGCCCCGATACAACCGTCACCTTTTCGCTGATCAACCGCAGCAGCGCGATCCGTTTGGCCGACCTCGTGGATGAGGGCGAGTTGCGCGAACAACTGGATCATATCCGGTCCCTGTCGCTCTCGCGCGGCGAGAGCACATGGATGCGCGGCAACATGTTCTACGGCAAGCGCAGCATGTTCACGCCCGAATTCATGGATTGGTTCGAGGCGCTGCGCCTGCCGCCCTATCACCTGGAAAAACGCGACGGGCAGTACGAGCTGACATTCGAGGGCAAGTGGCCCGAGGTGATGCTCTGGGAAATCCCGGCGCTGGCCGTGCTGATGGAATTGCGGTCGCGCGCGGTGCTGCATCACCTCAAGAAATTCGAGCTTCAGGTGCTCTATGCCCGCGCCATGACCAAGCTTTGGGAAAAGGTCGAACATCTGCGCCCCATCGAGGGGCTGCGCATCGCCGATTTCGGCACAAGGCGGCGGCATTCATTCCTGTGGCAGGATTGGTGCGTGCAGGCGATGAGCGAACGGTTGGGCAACCGCTTTGTCGGCACGTCGAATTGCCTGATCGCCAAGAACCGCGATCTCGAGGCGATCGGCACCAACGCCCATGAACTGCCCATGGTCTATGCCGCCCTCGCCGAGGATGATGCAGCACTGGCGCGCGCACCCTACGAGGTTCTGTCCGACTGGCATGAAGAGCATGATGGCAACCTGCGCATCATCCTGCCCGACACCTATGGCACCAAGAGGTTTCTGGAGAAGGCGCCGGACTGGCTGGCGGGCTGGACCGGCATCCGCATCGATTCCGGCGCGCCCGAAGAGGGGGCGGAAACCGCGATAAACTGGTGGAAATCGCGCGGCGAGGATCCGCGACAGAAGATGGTGATCTTCTCCGATGGTCTGGATGTGGACCGCATCATCGCATTGCATCAGCGGTTTTCGGGGCGGGTGCGCTGCTCGTTCGGCTGGGGCACGCTCTTGACCAATGATTTCCGAGGGCTCACGCCGGATGATGCGTTGGCCCCGTTTTCGCTGGTGTGCAAGGCCGTCGCCGCAAACGGGCGTCCCACGGTCAAGCTGTCGGACAACCCGCGCAAGGCGATGGGACCGGCCGATCAGATCGCCCGCTACCAGCGCGTCTTTGGCCTCGGCGCACAGGAAGAGTTCGAGGTTATCGTCTGACGTCTGACACGGAGGTAATGCGCATGGACCTCTGCCACAGAACACGAATGCAAAGGCCTGCGCGCCAGTGGCAGATGCGATGACCCGGCGGCTGGGCCGACGCGCGGTTCTGGCGGGGCGAGAGGCAGCGCAGGCCATTCTCAAGGACGGATGAGCCCCGCCACCTGTCGGCCGATCACCCCAATCGCAGGCCCGTGGCGCGATCGAAAAGGTGCATGTTCTCGGGCTTGATACCGAGGCGCAGGATCTCTCCACCATGCGCAACCGTATGGACGCCAGGCAGGCTTGCGGTAAACCCTTGGCCCGCTTCCAGCTTGCCGTGCAACAGCGTGTTGGCCCCCAGAGGCTCGGCAAGCTGCACCTGCATCGCAATCGGCCCCTCGGGATCGGGCACAAGATGCTCTGGCCTGAGCCCCAGCATCACAGGCCCCCGATGACCCGTCGGATTGGGCAACCGGGCCGCCCCCAGCCAGAGCGCGCCCTCCCGCCCCTCACCTTCCAGCACATTCATCGACGGACTGCCAATGAACTGCGCCGCAAAGAGCGTGGCAGGACGCTCGTAGACATCCAGAGGCGTGCCGATCTGTTCGGCGCGGCCTGCATTCATCACGATCATGCGGTCCGCCATGGTCATCGCCTCGACCTGATCATGGGTGACATAGAGCGATGTGATGCCGAGCTTGGCCTGCAACTCGCGGATCTCCAGACGCATCTGAACCCGCAGCTTGGCATCGAGGTTGGACAAGGGTTCGTCAAAGAGAAACACCGACGGCGCGCGCACGATGGCACGCCCCATGGCGACACGCTGGCGCTGACCGCCCGAAAGCTGCCGGGGCTTGCGATCCAGCAACTCGGTCAGTTGCAGGAGTTTGGCCGCATCCTGCACCTTGGCCGCAATCTCGGCCTTGGGCAGTCCCGCGATCCTCAGGCCATAGCCCATGTTCTGCGCCACGCTCATATGCGGATAGAGCGCGTAGTTCTGAAACACCATGGCGATGTCGCGATCCATCGGCTCCAGATCATTGGCGCGGCGATTGCCGATGCGCAACTCGCCCTCGCTGATCGTCTCAAGCCCCGCGACCATGCGCAGGAGGGTGGATTTGCCACAGCCCGAAGGGCCGACGATAACAATGAACTCGCCATCCGCCACGTCGAGGCTGACACCCTTGATCACCTCGGTCGGTCCAAAGCGTTTCTTGATATTGTCGAAGGTTACGGTTGCCATTGGGTCTATTTCTCGCTGTCCACGAGGCCGCGGATAAAGAGTTTCTGCATCGAGATGACCACCACCACCGGCGGGATCATCGCAAGGATCGAGGTGGCCATGATCACCGGCCAATCGGCCACGTCATCGCCCGATGGAAACATCTGGCGGATGCCCATGACGATGGTGTTCATCGACGGATCCGTGGTGATCAGAAGCGGCCACAGATACTGGTTCCAGCCATAGATGAACAGGATCACGAAAAGCGCGGCGATATTGGTGCGGCTCATCGGCAAGAGGATATCGCGAAAGAACTGCATCGGGCTGGCGCCATCAACGCGCGCCGCCTCGGCCAGCTCATCCGGCACGGTAAGAAAGAACTGGCGAAACAGGAACGTCGCCGTGGCCGACGCGACAAGCGGAAAGATCAGCCCCTGATAGCTGTTGAGCATGCCAAAGCCCGCGATCACCTCATAGGTCGGCACGATGCGCACCTCGACAGGCAGCATCAAGGTGAGGAAGATCAGCCAGAAGAACATATTGCGCCCCGGAAAGCGGAAATAGACGATGGCAAAGGCCGAGGTGAGCGAGATGATGATCTTGCCCACGGCAATCCCCACCGCCATGATCAGCGAGTTGCCCAACATGCTCAGCACCGGCACATTGACACCCGAGAAAAGGGCAGCGGTGTAATTCTCGATCAGCTGGTCGCCGGGCCAGAGCGGCATCGGCGGGCGCACGATTTCCGGCTGCGTCACGGTCGAGGCAACGAAAGCCAGCCAGATCGGAAAGAAAATCACGAGCACCCCCGCGATCATCCCCAGATGCGTCAGCCACAAACCCAGACCGCGCCGCTCCACCATGCCTGTGATCTCGCGCGCCATCAGTAATGCACCCGTTTCTCGATGTATTTGAATTGCAGCACCGTGAGCAGGCCCACGACCACCAGCAGGATCACCGATTGCGCGGCGCTGGACCCCAGATCCTGACTGACAAAGCCATCGGAAAACACCTTGTAGACGAGGATCGTCGTGGATTGCTGCGGTCCACCGGCGGTGATGGTGTGGATCACGCCGAAGGTCTCGAAGAACGCATAGACGATATTGACCACCAAGAGAAAGAAAGTGGTCGGCGACAGGAGCGGCAGCACGATGGTAAAGAACCGCCGCCAAAAGCGCGCGCCGTCGATGGCAGCCGCCTCGATGATCGAGCGGGGCACGGCCTGAAGCGCGGCAAAGAAGAACAGGAAATTATAGCTGATCCGCCCCCAGGCAGAGGCGGCGACGACCAGCCCCATCGCCTCGGTCCCGTTCAGCACATGGTTCCAATCATAGCCCAGTTGCCCCAGATACCACGACACCACGCCCACGCGGGTGTTGAACATGAACATCCACAGCACCCCCGCGACGGCCGGGGCCACGGCATAGGGCCATATGAGCAGCGTGCGATAGGTGCCCGCCGATTTCACCAGCCGGTCGGCCATGACCGCCAGAAAGAGCGCCGGGATCATCGACGCCAGCGTGACCAGCGTGGAAAACACCGCCGTGGTCACAAAAGACGCGCGGTAATAGGGATCGCCAAGCAGGTATTCGAAATTCCCCAGCCCCACGAATTGCGACGACAGGCCGAAAGGATCAGGAATAAAGAGCGACTGCCAGACCGCCTGCCCCGCCGGATAAAAGAAGAACACCGCAGAGATGAACACCTGCGGAGCGATCAGGCAGAGCGGCAAGAGCCAGCCCTTGAAGGTGACACGTTTTTCCATGCGCGGTCAGGGGCCGGTTGCCCGGCCCCGCCCTTGTCTCAGCGATTGGCTTGCTCGAAACGGCGCAGCAGTTGATTGCCGCGCTCCACCGCCGTATCCAGCGCCGCCTGCGCGTCCTTGTCGCCGGACCAGACGGCCTCCAGCTCTTCGTCGATGATCGCCCGGATCTGATCAAAGGACCCAAGACGCAACCCCTTGGAATTCTCGGTCGGCTCCTTGCTGGTCATCTGGATCACGGCAATATCCGTGCCGGGGTTGGCCTCGTAGAACCCCGCCGCGCGCGTCACCTCGGCAGCGGCAGAGGTGATGGGCAGATAGCCGGTGTTCTGGTGCCATTGCGCCTGCACCTCGGGCGAGGACAGGTAGTTGAGGAACGCGGCGGTGGCCTTGTATTCCTCGGGCTCATGCCCGGCCAGCACCCAGAGCGACGCGCCGCCGATGATGGTATTCTGCGGCGCACCCTCAACCCCATCCCAATAGGGCAAGGGACGGATCTGAAAATCGAACTGTGCCTCGGCCTTCACACCGGCATAGCCTGCCGAGCTTTCGGTGAAGAGGGCACAGTTTCCGGCGCGGAAATTGGCCCCGGCTTCGTTGCGGCGACCGGCATAGATGAATTTGCCGTCCTGCGCCCATTCCCCCAGCTTCGAGATATGCTGCACCTGGAGCGGTCCGTTGAACACAAGTTCCGTGTCCAGACCGCCAAAGCCATTGGCCTGCGTGGCAAACGGCACATTGTGATAGGCCGAGAAGCTCTCGAGATGCACCCAGCTCTGCCAGGAGGTGGTGTAGGGACAGGCATGACCCGCCTCTTTGAGTTGGCCCAGCACCACATCGACATTTTGCCATGTGCTGAGGTCCGTCTCGGGGTCGATCCCCGCCCCTTCCAGCGCGTCGCGATTCACATAGAGAACCTGCGTCGAAGAGTTGTAGGGCAGCGAGAGCATTTGCCCCTCGGCGGTGGTGTAATAGCCGGTAACGGCAGAGAGGTAGGCATTGGGATCAAAGGGCAGACCCGACTCGGCCATGACCTCGTAGACCGGCTTGATTGCCCCTTTGGCAGCCATCATGCTTGCGGTGCCAACCTCGAAGACCTGGAGGATTTGCGGCTGTTCGCCCGCGCGGAACGCGGCGATCCCGGCATTCAGCGCCTCGGAATAATTGCCTTTGGGCGTGGCCGTGACCTTGTAATCGCTCTGCCCGGCGTTAAAGCCAGCAACCTGTTCATCGAGCAATTCGGCCAGCCGCCCCGTGAAGGCGTGCCAGAATTGAATCTCGGTCTGCGCGGCGGCGGTGAGTGGGGCAAGGGCCGTGGTGGCCGCAAGAATGGCGCCAAAAGCGAATTTAGACATCTGATCCTCCCTGTGGAACGCGTGCCCGGATCATCCTGTCCAGCCGCGTCTTGCGCGGTCAAGCTACACGTAAAACGCGAACAGGCAACCGTAGTAACGGCTGCCTGTGCAAATTTCACCAAACTGTTATGAACCGGATCAGCCCAGGGTGATGGGTGTCACCAGCCCTTGTTCACGCGCCAGCTTGGCCGCGACCGAGGCCACGGCAAGATCCTGAAGCCCGACGCCCGTGCCGTCAAAGAGCGTGATTTCCGTCTCCGACGCGCGCCCGCCATGGGTGCCGTTGATCACAGCGCCGATGGGGGTGATGTCGCCTTCGGCAATCAGGCCCTTGCCCACCGCATGCTGTGCCTCGCCGATGGTGATCGACTGCGCGATCTCATCGGCAAAGACCGTGGCACGGGTAAAGAGCGCCGGATCGACCTCTTGCTTGCCCTTGGTGTCGGTGCCCATGCAGGCGATATGCGTGCCGGGCTTGATCCAGTCTGCCATCATCAGCGGCTCAAAGGCTGAGGTGATCGTGATGATCACATCGGCTTGCGCACCGAGCTCCTCTTGCGTGACCGCCTCGAACTCCAGCCCCAGCTCTTTTGCCACGGCACCGAGACGGGGCAGCATGTCGGGATGCGGGTTCCATGCCACCACCTTTTCGAACGCGCGCTGCTCGACGGCGGCACGCAATTGGAAGGTGGATTGATGTCCAGCACCGACCATGCCCAAGACTTTCGAGTCCTTGCGCGCGAGATGGGCGATCGAGACCGAGGACGACGCCGCCGTGCGAATGGCGGTCAGGTAATTGCCGCCCACCAGCGCCGAAAGCCGCCCGGTATCGGGATCGAACAGGAACACGGTGGACTGATGGTTGGTCAGCCCCTTGTCCATATTGCCCGGCCAATAGCCCCCGGCCTTGAGGCCCAGCGCCAGGCCAGAGCGGTCAAACCCACCCTTGAAGCCATAGAGCGCATCGGCATGACCGATCGCCTCGCGGACCACCGGAAAGTTATAGGCATCGCCGCTTGCCATCGCGGCAAACACCGCCTCGACCGCGCCAAAGGCGTCCGCCCGGCTGATGATTTTCTGGCAGATTTCCTCGCCGACGATCACGAAACCGTCGGCGGCCACCTGTTGTTGGGTATTCATCATGCCAGCCCTTAGTAGGCCCGGCCGCGTGCCGACACCGGCCAAACGCTTTCGACCTTGCCGCCCCGCACGCCGACATACCAGTCGTGCACGTTGCAGGTCGGATCGCAGTGACCCGGCACAAGGCGCAGCTTTTCATTGACCTTGAGCACGCCATCGGGATCGGACACAACGCCATGCTCGTCCGAGCATTTGACATATTGCACATCCGTGCGGCCAAAGACGAAGGGCAGGCCCGAGTCGACCGACTGCGCCTTGAGACCCGCGTCCACAATGGCCTTGTCAGCCTTGGCATGGCTCATGACAGAGGTCAGGATGAACAGCGCGTTTTCCCATTCGCCCTGGTCGATGCGCTTGCCGTCCTTGTCGAGGATGCGCCCATAATCGGCATCCATGAAGGCATAAGAGCCGCACTGAAGCTCGTTGTAGACGCCCGAATTACCTTCGAAATAGTAGCTGCCGGTGCCGCCGCCGCCGACGATGTCGCACTCAAGCCCCTCGGCCTTGAGCGCATCAACGGCGTCCTTGACCATGGCCACGGCGATGTCGATCTTCGCCTTGCGGTCCTCGTACTTGTCCATGTGCTGCATCGCGCCCTGATAGGCCTGGATGCCCGCGAATTTAAGGCCCGGTGCCGCGTCGATCGCCTTGGCGATCTCCACCACGGCGGGGGTTGTCGTCACACCGCAGCGCCCAGCGCCACAGTCGATTTCAACGAGACATTCGATCTGGGTGCCATGCTTTTGCGCCGCCGCCGACAGGTCGGCGACATTGTTAAGATCGTCAACGCAGCAAATGGTGCGCGCGCCGAGTTTCGGCATGCGTGCCAGACGGTCGATCTTGGCCGGGTCGCGAACCTGGTTCGAGACCAGAACGTCCTTGATCCCGCCACGGGCAAAGACCTCGGCCTCGCTGACCTTTTGACAGCAAACGCCGCAGGCGCCACCAAGGCTCTCCTGCAACTTGGCCACGTCAACGGATTTGTGCATCTTGCCGTGCACGCGGTGACGCACGCCATGCTCCTTGGCCCAATCGCCCATCTTCTTGATGTTCCGCTCCAGCGCGTCGAGATCAAGGATCAGGCACGGCGTCTGGATTTCGGATTCGTCCATGCCGGGCAGCGCGGGGATGTCATAGCCTACCTCGTAGGCGTCGAGATTGATCGTGTCTTTCATCAGAGGTCCTCCCAGAATTCGGGTTTTTCAGTTACGGCGCGCGGGGGTCGCGCGCCGCTTGGAATTGGTCACTTGATCCACGGCAGCGTGTCGAGATCGACATTGCCACCCGTGATGATCACGCCGACGCGCTTGCCCGCGAAAACCTCGCGGTTCTTGAGGATGGTGGCAAGAGGCACCGCGCAACTTGCCTCGATCACGATCTTCATCCGCTTCCAGGTGAGCTTCATCGCGTCGATGATTTCCTCTTCGCTGGCGGTCAGGATGTCGGTCACATTGTGGCTCACGAAATGCCAGGTGTTTTCCTTGAGCGGCACCTTGAGACCATCGGCCACGGTATCGGGCGCGTCATCGGCGATGATATGGCCCGCCTTGAAACTGCGATAGGCGTCATCGGCCTGTTCGGGCTCTGCTGCGTAGATCTCGACATGCGGCGCGATGTTCGACAGCGTAAGACAGGTGCCCGACACCATGCCGCCCCCGCCGATGGGGGCGATCACGGCGTTCAGCCCCTCAACCTGCTCCATCAATTCGAGCGAACAGGTTCCCTGCCCGGTGATGACGCGCAGGTCATTGTAGGGATGCACGAATTCCGCGCCGGTTTCGGCCTGCACCTTGGCGAATACTTCTTCGCGGCTGGAGGTTGACGGCTCGCATTCCGTGATGATCCCACCATAGCCGCGCACCGCATCCTTTTTCGCCTGCGGCGCGGTGCGGGGCATCACCACATGACAGGGAATGCCCCGCCGCCCGGCGGCATAGCTGAGCGACAGCGCATGATTGCCAGAGCTGTGGGTCGCCACGCCCATCTTGGCCATCTCGTCGGTCAACCCGAACACAGCGTTCGAGGCACCGCGCACCTTGAAGGCGCCCGCCTTCTGAAAGTTCTCGCACTTGAAGAACAATTCCGCCCCGGTCAGCTCATTCAGATAAGACGAGGTCAGCACGGGCGTGCGGTGGATATAGGGTTTGATCCGCTCGTGCGCGGCGCGCACATCGTCGATCGTCAGGTCGCTCGGACTACGTTGATCCAGCATTTGGTCTTCCTTTCACGCGGCTTTTTCGGCCAAAACGGGCTTGGCGGTCGAGCGATAGTACTCCTGCGCCGCGATCACGCCAGACCCCATCTTAACGGGGTAATTTAGATCCGCCATGGCCATTTCAAGCGTAGCGAGACCCGAGAGCATCATCGACTCGGTCAGGCTGCCGAGGTGGCCGATGCGGAAGGCGCGGCCATTCATTTCGCCCAAGCCGACACCAAAGCTCATGCCGTAGGTCGAGAACACGCGCTCGGTCAGACGGTTGCTGTCAAAGCCTTCGGGGACGAAAACCGCGCTGACCGTATCGGAATACAGATCTGGCGTCTGCGCCACCAGTTTCAAGCCCCAAGCCGCAACCGCGCGGCGCACACCCTCTGCGATGCGGGCATGGCGCGCATAGACATTGTCCAAGCCTTCCTCGAACAGCATGTTCAGGCTTTCGGCCATACCATAGATCAGTTGCAGCGGCGGCGTATAGGGATAGCCGCCCTTGGCATTCGACCCCATCATATCACGGAAATCAAAGAAGGTGCGCGGCAATTTCGCGGTTTCCATCATGGCCAGCGCCTTGGGGCTGGCGGCCAGGATGGCCATGCCGGTGTTGAGCATGAACCCCTTTTGCGAGCCGGAGACAGCAATATCAACGCCCCAGGTGTCCATCTCGAAGGGCATCGAGCCCAACGAGCTCACGCAATCGACCATCAGCAGCGCCGGGTGCTTGGCAGCCTTCATCGCGGCCCGAACGGCGGCAATGTTGGACACGACGCCGGTCGCGGTCTCGTTATGGGTGACGAGAACGGCCTTGATGCTGTGGTCCTTGTCGGCCGTCAGCGCCTCTTGGAAACGGTCCGCGGGTGCGCCGCTGCCCCAAGGGCATTCGATGATCTGAACATCCAGCCCATGCCGCTGACACATGTCGATCCAGCGATGGCTGAACATGCCATAACGCGCCACCAGAACCTTGTCGCCGGGGCTGAGCGTGTTGGTGATCGCCGCCTCCCAGCCGCCTGTGCCGGACGCGGGAAAGGTGATGATCTCACCCTTGTCGGTGCCAAAGACCGTCTTGCAGCCCTTGAGAACCGGGGCAAGCGTGTTGACGAAAGCGGGCGAGCGGTGATCCTGCGTCTGCACCTGCATGGCACGACGGAGCCGGTCGGGAATATTCGTGGGGCCGGGGATGAAAACCGGGTTCTGATCTGACATTGCACCATCCTCCTCTGAGATAATGGTAATATGGAGAACGCGACCCCGCTTTGCAATTTTCTTGAAAGGTATTTTCATTTTATAAATTAAATATTCAAGCGCATGATTTTATTTGATTTTCATTTTTCCAAATCCATTTTCAGGAAATGCGTGAAAATATTTTTTATTCTGCATACAATCGCCTACCGAGTGAACCAGCAAGGGAATCACCACCATGATCCAGACCAAGCGCGCGCGCGGCCGCCCGAAATCCCAATTCGCAGAGAGCAGCGCCGGCACCATGCAGGCGCTGGATCGGGCGCTATCGGTGCTGACCGCCGTGGCGCGGCAAGAGGGGGTGAACCTCACCGATCTGTCGCTCAGCCTCGGGATTCCCACCGCCACGACGCACCGTATCCTGACCACCCT
The DNA here is from genome assembly GCF_027019125.1 of Roseovarius sp. GTDB lineage: Bacteria > Pseudomonadota > Alphaproteobacteria > Rhodobacterales > Rhodobacteraceae > Roseovarius. Next base: position 104,306 of record NZ_JALUXE010000034.1, read on the forward strand.
GCAAAAGCGCGATTTCGTCCGCTTCGACGAAGAGCGGCAGGATTGGACCATCGGGATCGAGGCCTATCGCACCGGCGTTGCCTATCTCAAGCGCACCAATCTGGCCGATGCGGGCCGCCCGGTCATGCGCCGGTTGATGGAGCAAACCGGCGAAACCGCGAATCTCGCGGTGCCGGACGGGGCCGAAGTGGTCTTTATCGGACAGGTCGAGACTCAGAACCCGATCCGCGCCTTCTTTCCGCCCGGATCACGCACCCCGATGCATGCATCCGGCACCGGCAAGGCGATTCTGGCGGCCTTGCCCGAGGATCGTCTGATGGCGTTGCTCAAGGGCGCAGGCCTCAAGGGGTTTACCGAAGAAACCCTGATCACCCCGCGCGCGCTTTTCGACGATCTTGCGGAAACCCGCGCGCGCGGCTGGTCCTTTGACCGCAACGAGCGGTATGACGGCATGTCCTGCATCGGGGCCGCGATATTCAACGACCGTGGCGAACCCTGCGCCGGGGTGTCCATCTCTGGCCCCAGCAGCCGGTTCCATGATGCGCAGATTTCGGAATTCGGCGCGGCCGTGGCACAGGCGGCGGCCCAGATCACCCATCTGATCGCGGGCAAGGTCGTGGCTATTTCTGAAACAGCCGGGTCGCGTTGAACAGCTCGTCCAACTGCTCATAACGCTCACGGGTTGCGGGCCAACGTTCTTCCTGCACGGCGGCAATCAGCGCCTCCAACAGCATCATGGTCGAGATGTTGGAATCCCATGCCGAAGGGATTTCGACCCAACAGTTGAAGGTATGCGTGGCAAGCTCTGAAATCGGGCTCATCCACTGATCGGTGATAAGCACCACGCGCACGCCGCGTTCGGTGGCGATCTCGGCCAGCCGCATCAGGCTGGTTTCATAGCGACGAATATCGAACATCAGCAGGGTGTCACCCTTGACCATGTCGAGCACGTAATGCGGCCATGTCGCCGAAGACGAGGTCATATGCGTGACCCGACCGCGCACCGCCTGAAAATGGGTAAAGGCGTAATCGGCCAAGGCCCGTGTGATTCGCCCCCCCACCAGATAGAGCCGCCCATCGGTATCGGCCAAAAGGCGCGCGGCCGCGTCGAACTGCGCGCTGTCGATATTGGCAAAGGTCTGTTCGATGTTCTGCGTCACTGCCTGCGCAAAGCGATTGAGCGAATGGGTGGCAGGCGCCTCGGAGGCCCAATTGGCGCGGCGTTGCGTCGGGCCGGATACCTTGGCCTCCAACTCTTTCAACAGCGCCTGATGGAATTGCGGATACCCCTTGAAGCCCAGCTTCTGCACCATGCGCGCGATCGTCGGCGTAGAGACACCCGCATTCGCCGCGACGATGGTGATCGAGGCCAGGCCCGCCGCTGGATAACTGTCCAAGAGCGCCTGCGCGAACTTGCGCTCGGATTGGGTGAGGGCACTGTAATGCGCGCGGATCAGGTCGCGCACGGTTGTCGGAGGCTTGGTCACATCGCGGCTCCTGAACGGGTGCTGTCGAAACAGGCAGGCCGGATCTTATTCCGGGGATGCCCGCTGGAAATATATTGACACAAATTTCCTCATGTGGAAACATTTTTACAAATGCCGCAGGGGGGCGCATGACAAACGATCTGCACCGGGATGATTCTGACGTGGTCGAAGTGATCGACGCGCAGGCCACTGGCCCGGCGTTGATCCTGTGCGAACATGCGTCGAACTTCATCCCCGCGCGGTTTCAGGGCCTTGGGCTGAGCGCCGAGGCGCAGCAGAGCCATGCCGCCTGGGACCCCGGCGCGCGGGCCGTGGCGCTGACCCTGGCCAGCGCGCTCAATGCGCCGCTGGTGGCGGCCAGGGTGTCGCGCCTTGTCTACGACTGCAACCGCCCTCCCGAGGCGGCAAGCGCCATGCCGGACCGCTCTGAACTGATCGAGGTGCCCGGCAATCGCAACCTGACCGAGGCAGAGCGCGCCGACCGGGCAGCGCAGGTCTACGCGCCGTTCTGCCGCGCTGTCGGTCAGGTGATCGCCGCGCGCAAGGCGGCGGGGCTGGCCACCGCGCTGATCACAATGCACAGCTTTACCCCGGTCTGGTTCGGCACCCCCCGCGCCTGCGAAATCGGCATCCTCCATGACAAGGACACGCGGCTCGCCGATGCCATGCTGGCCGAGGCGCACCGCCTGCCCCATCGGGTGATCCGGCGCAACGATCCCTATGGCCCCGAAGATGGCGTGACCCACTCCTTGAAACTGCACGGGCTGGCGCATGACCTGCCCAATGTGATGATCGAGATCCGCAATGACCTCTTGCAAGATGCCGCCGCCGAGGCGCGCATGGCCGACGAGATGCTGACCTTGCTGCGCCCGGCGCTCAGCCACTTGGCCGAGACGACAAAAGGAGGCGCACATGCTTAGAACCATGCGCGCCTATATCCGCATCATCGACGCGATGAACCGCTTTATCGGGCGGATCGCGATGTATCTGATTTTCGCGCTGGTCGGGGTGCTCTTGTGGTCCTCGGTCTCCAAGACATTCTTTAGCCCCGCACTCTGGACGCTGGAGACAGCGCAATTCGTGATGGTCGCCTATTACGTTCTGGGCGGGCCCTATTCGATCCAGATGGGCAGCAATGTGCGGATGGACCTGTTCTATGGCGATTGGTCGAACCGCACGCGCGCCATGGTCGATGTGATCACGGTGTTCTTTCTGCTCTTCTACCTTGGCGTCCTGCTCTATGGCGGGATCAGTTCGACCGCCTATTCCCTGGGGTATTTCGGAACCGAACCCATGGCGTTTTTCGGGGATCTCCTGCGAACGCTCCTGACCGAAGGCCTCGAGGCCGCACGCGCCAAGATCGGCGTGCTCGAGCGCAGCTCGACCGTCTGGCGCCCCGTGATCTGGCCGATCAAGACGATCCTCGTCTTCGGCGTTTTCCTGATGCTGTTGCAGACACTGGCAGAGCTGTGTCGCGACATTCTGCGGCTGCGCGGCGAGGAGGTACCAAGTGTCCTATGAAATGATCGCGCTCTTCATGTTCGCGACCATGATGGTGATGCTCTTCACCGGGCAGCGCGTCTTTGGTGCCATCGGCTTTGTTGCGGTCATCGCGGCGCTGTTGCTCTGGGGCGACCGGGGCGGGTTCGATATCGCCTTTGCCTCGGCGATCAAGCTGATGAACTGGTATCCGCTGCTGACGCTGCCGATGTTCATCTTCATGGGCTACGTGATGAGCGAGAGCCGCATCGCCGACGACCTCTACAAGATGTTCCACGTCTGGATGGGACCAGTGCGCGGCGGGCTTGCCATCGGCACGATCGGCCTCATGGTGCTGGTGTCGGCCATGAACGGCCTCAGCGTGGCAGGCATGGCGATTGGGGCCACGATTGCCCTGCCAGAACTGCTGCGGCGCGGCTATGACAAGATCATGGTGACAGGCGTCATTCAGGCGGGGTCGAGCCTTGGCATCCTCGTGCCGCCCTCCGTCGTGCTGGTGCTCTATGCGATGATCGCACGACAGCCCGTGGGCCAACTTTGGCTCGCGGGGATCATGCCGGGGCTGCTGATGGCCGCGCTCTTTGTCATCTACATCTATGTGCGCTGCCGCGTGCAGCCGCATCTTGGTCCGGTCCTGCCACCGGACGAGCGCACCATGCCTCTCGGCGAAAAGCTGAGACTGCTGCGCGCCGGTCTGCTGCCGCTGTTCATCTTCGTGGCGATGATGGTGCCCTTCGTCAACGGCTGGACCAGCCTCGTCGAAAGCTCGGCCATCGGCGCGATGACGGCCTTCATGGCCGCCGTGCTCAAGGGGCGGATGACAAAGGCCGTGTTTGAAACCTCGGTGCGCATGACGCTTGGCATTTCCTGCATGTTCATGTGGATCATCCTTGCGGCCCTCGCCTTTGGCGCGGTGTTCGACGGGCTGGGCGCGGTCAAGGCCATCGAGAGCCTGTTCACCGAAAAGCTTGGGCTTGATCCGTGGGTGATCCTGATCCTGATGCAGCTCAGCTTCATCGTCATGGGCACATTCCTCGACGATACGGCCATGCTCGTGATCGTGGCTCCGCTCTATGTGCCGCTGGTGGGCGTGCTCGGCTTTGATCTCATCTGGTATGGCGTGCTCTACACCATCACCACGCAAATCGCCTATATGACGCCGCCCTTTGGCTATAACCTGTTCCTGATGCGGGCCATGGCCCCGCCCGAAATCACCCTGCGCGACATCTATCGCTCGATCCTGCCCTTCGTGCTTGTCATGATGCTGGCACTGGCCCTTGTGATCATCTTTCCGCAGATCGCGCTCTGGCTGCCGCAGCTGGTTTATGGATGACGAAATAACCCCAGAACTCCACCAACGGAGCAAACTTCACAGAGCAACCAACAGGAGTATCAAGACATGACCACCAGAAGAAAGTTTCTCACCACCGCCGGGATCGGTGCCGCGGCGACGCTGGCAAGCCCCGCCATCGTCAAGGCACAAGCCCCGATCAAGTGGCGGATGCAGACCTATGCCGGCGGCGCCTTGGGTGAACACGTGACCAAACCGATGGTCGATTACGTCAATTCCGTCGCCAATGGCGAGATGGAGATCGAGCTGTTCTATGCCGATCAGATCGTGCCCACCGGAGAGCTGTTTCAGGCGCTTCAGCGCGGCACCATCGACGCGGTCCATTCCGATGACGATTCGATGGCCTCGCCCACGCCGCTGCGGCAGTTCGGCGGCTACTTCCCCTTTGCCACCAAGCATATCCTCGACGTGCCGGTGCTCTTCAACCAATACGGCCTCGCCGACATCTGGCGCGACGAATACGCCAAGGTTGGCGTGCAGTGGATTTCCTCGGCAGGACAGGACCCCTGCAACTTCAACACGAAAAAGGAAATCAAGTCTGTCGCCGATCTTGACGGGCTCAAGCTCTATACCTTCCCCACGGCCGGGCGGTTCCTGGCCAAGTTCGGCGTCGTGCCGGTCAACATCCCCTATGCGGATGCCGAAGTGGCGGTGCAAACCGGCGAGCTGGACGGCATGGCATGGTCGGGTATCACCGAGGATTACACCGTCGGCTGGGCCAATGTGACCGATTACTTCCTGACCAACAACATCTCGGGGGCCTGGATCGGGTCCTGGTTCGTGAACCAGAAGCAATGGTCCGATCTGCCCGATCACCTCAAGCAATTGGTGATGGCCGCAACCGAAGCCAGCCACACCTACCGCAACCAGTGGTACTGGGGCGGCGAAGCGCGCCTGCGCGCGCGCGGCGACAAGCTGGAACTGCGCACGGTGCCCGCCGATGAATGGGCCGAAGTCGAGAATGCCGCCAAGGAGTTCTGGACCGAGATCGCCGCAGAAGGCGAGATCGAGGCAAAGATCGTCGGCATCTTCCGCGAGTATAACGAGGTGATCAACAAGGCCGGTCCTCCCTATACCAACGGCTGATCGCCCCACGATGACACCGCCCGGCCCCGTTCAGACGCGGGGCCGGGTCACGTAAAGACACCCGCCGAATACCGATGTAATACCGACGCGATACCGCATGAAAAACAAGGACGCCGCCATGGCCCTCAGTCTCGAAGATCTCAAATCGAAGGTTGCCGCCGGCACGGTCGATACCGTGCTCGTTTGTCTCGTGGACATGCAGGGGCGGCTCATGGGCAAACGATTTCACGCAAGCCATTTTGTCAACAGCGCCTGGGAAGAAACCCATTGCTGTAATTACTTGCTGGCCACCGATCTGGAAATGACCACGCCCGAGGGCTTTGCCGCCACAAGCTGGGAGCGCGGCTATGGCGACTATGTGATGAAACCCGATCTGAGCACGCTGCGCCCGATGCCGTGGCTCGAAGGCACGGTGATGGTGCTCTGCGATGTGCTCGATCACCACACCCATGCGCCGGTCCCCCATAGTCCCCGTGCCATGCTCAAGGGGCAATTGGCGCGGCTTGATGCCATGGGCTTTGACGCGATGATGGCAACGGAACTCGAGTTCTTCCTGTTTGAGAAGAGCTATGACGAAATCCGCAAATCCGGCTATCGCGACCTCACACCGCTGGCGGGCTATAACGAGGATTACAATATCTTCCAGACCACCAAGGAAGAGCATGTAATGCGGCCCATCCGCAATCATCTCCATGCCGCCGGTCTGCCCATCGAAAACACCAAGGGCGAGGCAGAGGCAGGGCAAGAAGAGCTCAACATCAAATACGCCCCGGCGCTCGATACCGCCGACTACCACACCATCGCCAAACACGCGATCAAGGAGATTGCGTGGCAACAGGGGCACGCGGCCAGCTTTCTGCCGAAATGGGATCACCGGCGCGTCGGCTCATCCAGCCATGTGCATCAGTCGCTCTGGCAGGATGGCAAACCGGCGTTCTTCAATCCCGAGGACAGTCTCGGGATGTCGCAACTGATGAAACATTACATGGCTGGCCTGCTGAAATACGCGCCCGATTACACCTATTTCCTCGCCCCCTATATCAACAGCTACAAGCGGTTCCAGAAGGGCACCTTTGCGCCCACGCGCATCCTGTGGTCGGTGGACAATCGCACCGCAGGGTTCCGCCTTTGCGGCGAAGGGTCCAAAGCGGTGCGCGTGGAATGCCGCGTGGGCGGTTCGGATCTCAACCCCTATCTCGCCATGGCGGCGATGCTGGCGGCGGGCATCAAGGGCATCGAGGACAAGCTGGAACTGGCCCCGCCCGCGACCGGGGATGCCTATAGCGGCGAGAGCGGCCGCATTCCCGAAACGCTGCGCGATGCCTATCGCACGCTGAAAGACTCGCAATTCCTGCGCGACACCTTTGGTGATGAGGTCATAGATCACTATGCCCGCGCCGCGGAGGTCGAGATCGAGGATTTCGACCGCGTGGTCACGGATTACGAGGTGGCGCGCGGTTTCGAGCGGGCCTGAGCGCCGCGCGCTCGGACTTGAGTACTTGTTGAACGATGAAAGGACGGGCGTCACGCCCGCGATCAAGGATGCGATCATGCAGACATTGAAATGTATCTCACCCATCGACGGATCGGTCTATGCCGAGCGTCCCGTGCTGTCCTTGGCTGCGGCGCAAGCGGCGGCTGAACGGGCACGCACAGCGCAGTCGGCATGGGCGGCGCGCCCCTTGCAAGAGCGCATCCAACTGGTGATGGCCGGTGTCGCCGCCGTGGGGGCGATGAATGACGACATCGTGCCGGAACTGGCGCATATGATGGGTCGCCCGGTGCGCTATGGTGGGGAATTCCGCGGCTTTAACGAACGCGCCAGCCATATGGCAACGATTGCCCAAGGCGCGCTGGCCGACATCGCCGTGGGCGAAGATGCCACCTTCCTGCGCTATATCAAACGTGTGCCGCATGGCGTGGTCTTTGTCGTGGCGCCGTGGAACTATCCCTACATGACCGCGATCAACACCGTGGCACCCGCGCTCATCGCGGGCAACACCGTGGTGCTGAAACACGCGACGCAAACCCTCCTCGTGGGCGAGCGCATGGCGCGCGCATTCCACGAGGCAGGCGTGCCCGAGGATGTGTTCCAGAACGTCTTTCTCGATCACGACACCACGTCGGCGCTGATCGCAGGCGGTGCCTTCAACTTCATCAACTTCACCGGCTCGGTCGGTGGCGGGCGCGCGATGGAGCGGGCGGCAGCGGGCACCTTTACCGGGCTTGGTCTGGAACTTGGCGGCAAAGACCCCGGCTATGTGATGGAGGATGCCGATCTGGACGCAGCGGTTGAGACGCTGATCGACGGGGCGATGTTCAATTCCGGGCAATGCTGTTGCGGGATCGAACGCATTTATGTGCACCAGAGCCTCTATGATGCCTTTGTCGAGAAATCCGTGGCGCTGGTGAACACCTACAAGCTGGGCAATCCGATGAACGCTGAAACCACCATTGGGCCGATGGCGAATGTGCGCTTTGCCGCAGAGGTGCGCGCACAGGTGGCTGAGGCGCTCGAAATGGGGGCCAAGGCGCACATCGCCACCATGCCCGAGGATGACGGTGCGGCGTATCTCACGCCGCAAATCCTGACGAATGTAACCCACAAGATGCGCGTCATGCGCGACGAAAGTTTTGGCCCCGTCGTGGGAATCATGCCCGTCGCCTCGGATGACGAAGCCATCGCGCTGATGAATGACAGCGAATTTGGCCTGACCGCCAGCCTTTGGACCGCCGACGTCGCCCGCGCGCAGGCGGTGGGCGACCGGATCGAGACCGGCACCGTATTCCTCAACCGTGCCGATTATCTCGATCCCGGTCTCTGCTGGACCGGCTGCAAGAACACCGGGCGCGGCGGCGGTCTCTCGGTGATCGGCTATCACAACCTCACGCGCCCCAAATCCTACCATCTCAAGAAGGTGACGAAATGACTCTGACTGCCAACTGGTCCTATCCGACCGCGATCAAATTCGGCGCTGGCCGGATTGCCGAACTGCCCGCCGCCTGTGCGCAGGCCGGGATCAAACGCCCGCTTCTCGTGACCGACAAGGGTCTTGCGGGCTTGCCGGTGACGGCCGGCACGCTCGACATTCTCGACGCCGCGGGCCTTGGCCGCGCGATGTTCTCAGAGGTCGATCCCAACCCCAACGAGATCAACCTCGAGGCCGGTGTCGCCGCCTACAAGGCGGGCGGGCATGACGGCGTGATCGCCTTTGGCGGCGGTTCGGGTCTCGACCTGGGCAAGATGGTCGCCTTCATGGCCGGGCAGACGCGGCCCATCTGGGATTTCGAGGATATCGGCGATTGGTGGACGCGCGCGAATGCCGATGCCATCGCACCGATCATCGCCGTGCCCACCACCGCCGGGACCGGATCGGAGGTGGGGCGCGCCAGCGTGATCACCAATTCCGTGACCCATGCGAAAAAGATCATCTTTCACCCCAAGGTTCTGCCGACGGTCGTGATCTGCGACGCCGAGCTGACGGTCGGGATGCCGAAATTCATCACCGCAGGCACCGGGCTTGACGCCTTTGCTCATTGCGTCGAGGCTTTCTCTTCGCCCCATTACCACCCGATGTCGCAGGGCATAGCCCTTGAGGGCATGCGCCTTGTGATCGACTACCTTCCGCGCGCCTATGCCGATGGCACGGACCTCGAGGCGCGCGCCCAGATGATGAGCGCCGCCGCCATGGGCGCCACCGCGTTTCAAAAAGGTCTCGGTGCCATCCACGCCATGAGCCACCCGATCGGAGCGCATTTCAACACCCACCACGGCACCACCAATGCGGTTTGCATGCCCGCCGTTCTCGACCTCAACGCCGATGTGATCCGCGACCGGTTTGACCGGGCGGCAGGGTATCTTGGAATTGAGGGCGGCTATGATGGATTCCGCGCCTTCGTGCAGGACTTCAACGACAGCCTCGGCATCCCGCGCCGCCTGAGCGATCTGGGCGTGACCGAGGCCGCGATCCCCGACCTCGTCCGCGATGCGCTGACCGATCCGAGCTGTGGCGGCAACCCGGTGACCCTGACCGAAGCCAACCTGACAGCGCTGTTCCGGGCGGCTCTCTGACGGCCGATTTCATCTGGCCCAAAATACCTCAGGGGGTTTGGGGGACAGCGTCCCCCATCCCTTCCCCAGCCCACGATCAGCGGCTGGCGCGCACCGCCATCACACCCAGCCGAGGCAAGCGCAACACCAAGCGCGCCAGTATCTGCGCATACTCCACCTCGCCCGCCATCAGGCGCAGATAATCGCGCCGCAGGCTGGAGGAGCGTTGAAAGGCTCGGGCAAACCCCGGCTCAAGCGCGGGCATGAAGATCACCGGACGGATCAATCGCGCCATGCGCAGCGCGCGGTGAACCGGCCGCAAGGCGCGGCGATAGCGGGTCAACGCGGTCTCCGGATGCCCGTCGTTCAGCGCCGCAATCGCCGCCTTCGCCGCCAATTGCCCGCTCTGCATCGCATAGCCGATGCCTTCGCCCGTGATTGGATCGACCAGCCCCGCCGCATCCCCCGCAAGCAACACGGCACCTTGCCCCGGCACGGTGCGGAAATCCCCAAAGGGCAGGAATTGCCCTTTGAAAGACGCCTCAGCCGCGTCGATCCCCAGCATCTCGCAATAGGCGGACATGGCGCGTTTCATCTCGGGGTTCCTGGCCAGGACCCCTCCCACGCCCACCGTGGTCGAACAGCGCTTGGGAAAGACCCAGCCATACCCCCATTGCGCCGCCCCAAGATCAATGCGGATCGGCGCGGCAGGATCCACATCCGCGCCGTCCGCCTCGATCTCTAGCCCAAAGCCGATGCGCGCGCGGTCAAACGGCTGGCCAAATAGCTCCCGCGCCACTTGGCTATTGACCCCGTCCGCACCGATCAGCACGCCATAGCTTAGCATCGCGCCGCCTTTGAGCGTCACCGTTCCGCTGTCGCGGTCGATCTCTGCCACCGCCTGCCCGGTGAAATTCTGCGCACCCGCAGCCAACGCATGACGGCACAGCATGGCATCCATATCCCACCGCATCGTGGCGCAAAGGGCTGGCGCATCCTCGATGATCCCCACCGGCTGACCACGATAGCGGAAATCGACCGTGGTCTTGCGGTCCTGCGGACCAAACGGCATCTCATGCCCGAAAATATCAGCATAGTGGCGCCGCGCACGCCCGGTCACGAGGCCACCGCAGAGCTTGTCGCGCGGAAAGGTCCTGCGGTCGATCAGAGCCACACGCAACCCGGCCTGCGCCGCCACAAAGGCAGCAGAGGCGCCTGCGGGCCCGGCCCCGATCACGATCACGTCGAAGCGGTCCACCTCTCAGACCTCTGGCAGGGCATCGCGCCGGATCATGGTGCGCAGCGCGAAACTTGACCGCATCGAGCGGATGCCCGGGGTCTGCATCAACCCCTCTTCCAGAAAGCGGTCGAAATCCCTCAGATCGGCCGCCACCACCCGCAAGAGCACATCCCGTGTGCCGGTCATCAGGTAACATTCCATCACCTCGTCGAACCGCCTAAGGCGCGTCTCAAAGGCCGAAATCGCATCCCTTGTGTGATGCTCCAACTCGACAAAGATAAAGGCGTTGAGCGGCAGGCCGAGCTTTTCCTGGTTCACCCGTGCCGCATAGCCGGTGATGACCCCCTCTGTTTCAAGCCGCGCGATGCGCCGCGCCAGAGGCGTGGGCGAAAGCCCCACCGCCGCCGACAGATCGGCGAGCTTCTGGCGTCCGTCGCGTTGCAGGGCAGCGATGATCTGACGGTCGATGCGATCCATTTTCCCTACTCTTTCCCCGTTTTTTGGGGATATCACCCAAAGGTCACGCGCAATTGACAAGAGTTTGCTGTTTTATCGCGCCTGACCGCTCTTACCTTGTGGGCAAGGAGGAGTCCAACATGCTCACACGTCTGGCGATATCCACACATGAAGAAGTTTACCGCGTCGAGGATCGCGAGAGCGGCCTGCGCGGGTTTATCGCGCTGCATTCCACGCGGCTCGGCCCGGCTGCGGGCGGCCTGCGCATGCGCACCTACGAGGGCGACGACGCCGCTCTTGAAGATGTGCTCAACCTCTCGCGCGGCATGAGCTACAAGAACGCGGCCGCCGGACTGCCCCTGGGCGGGGGCAAGGCCGTCATCCTGGGCGATCCCGACCACGCCAAGACACCGGCACTGCTGCGCGCCATGGGGCGCGCGATCAACAGGCTTCAGGGGCGCTATTGGACCGCCGAGGATATGGGCATGTCCCCCGAGGATATGGCCGAGCTTTCCCGCGAGACGCGTTTTGTCGCCGGTCTGAACAGCGGCACACATGCCAGCGGCGATCCCTCGCCGGTAACCGCGCGCGGCGTTCTGGGCGCGATGCGTGCCGGGGCGGCACAGCTTTGGGGCACGCAGAACCTCAGCGGTCGGCATGTGGCGGTGCAGGGGCTGGGCCATGTCGGCTGGCATCTGTGCCACCTGCTGCACGAGTCAGGCGCCAAGCTGAGCGTGGCGGATATGAACCCCGCCCACGTGGCCAGCACGGTGCGAGAGTATGGCGCGACCATGGTCGATCCGCGCAGCATCCATGCCGTTGATGCCGATATATTTGCCCCCTGCGCCATCGGTGGCGTTCTCAATCCCCGCAGCATCCCCGAGATCAGGGCACGGATGGTCTGCGGTGCCGCCAATAACCAACTGGCAAGCCCCGAAGATGCCGAGCGCCTGCGCGCGCGCGACATCCTCTACCTGCCCGATTACGTCGCCAATGGTGGCGGGATCGTCAACGTCGCCGCAGAAATCCTGCGCATCGCGCCGCGCGCCCCCTGGGTCGACGAGCGGCTGGACGCAATGCAGGCGCGCATGGCGCATATTCTCGCGCGCGCATCGGGCGAAGGCGTAAGCCCCGCAATGATCGCCGACCGGCTGGTCGAGGAACAACTGTTGCAGGTAGCCGTCTGACGCCGCTCTACCAACGTGAATTGAGCCGGGGTTTCCGGCCTGTTACACTGTGCCAAACACTCACGGAGACCCTCATGCTGCGTTTGCCCCTGTCTTTTGCTCTGATCCTTGGACTGGCTGGGGGCGCCGCGGCGCAAACCGCGCTGAGCGAACGGGTTAGCCTCACGCACGGCACTTTCAGCAGCGGTGGCGGCCTCACGATTGCCACCGAACTGCGCCCGACGACGGACGGACGCACCGCGCTCTGCGGCGTCTGGTCCGAGAGCGAGAGCCAGTCGAGCTATACCATAGGTGCCGCACGCGAACTCGTGCGTTTGGCGACGGTTTACGTAGACGGTCAGCGCATCGCCCAGAACCTCGGGGAATTGCCACAGATCGACCCAAGGCTTGATTATGCCGGCGCGCCTGCGGGTTGCCTCCTCACCTCTCTGACATGGAAGCCGGGCCGCGTGCCCGAGGTATTCGTGCCGCGCAAACAGATCAGCCGCAGGAATGGCGGCGGCAGCGATCCACAGATCGATTTCACCCAGACCGGCACCGGCGCGATGAGTTCCTCTCTCCAAGTGATCCCGCTCCTGATCCGCAACAGCCGCACCGTGCCCCTCTCGAGCGCGGCGCAGGTGGTCGAAGGACGCTATAGCAGCGGCGGCGGTCTGCGCCTTGCAGCAGAACTGCGCCCCGTTGGCGGACGCGCGCATCTTTGCGGGGTCTGGTCCGATCTGCCGGGGCAGGACCCCCGCACCGAAGGGCTGGGCCGCGAAATGCTGCGCCGCAGCCGCGTGACCCAAGCAGGCCAGGAGATTGCCCGCGACCTTGGCAATCTGCGATGGGTGACGCCGCGCCGCGATTTCGCTGGCGCCGAGGCTAACTGCCTCGACCTTGGCACGCCCTGGCAAGCGGATCAGGCACGCGCACCCTTCACGCTGCACCTGCCCGAAACGGTGGTCTATCGCAGCACGACCCCCAAAGGTCAGAGCGTGATCCGCTTTGGGTCTTGATCCGGGCAGGTTAATCACAACGCGACTGTGAGGCGCCACAAGTTTTCGCTTGAAGCAGTCCAAGCGACGGTGCTATCCAGAGCGCTGCGGCGGGTATGGTGAAAAGGTATCACGAAAGCTTCCCAAGCTTCAGTTACGGGTTCGATTCCCGTTACCCGCTCCAGACTTTCTCAGCCGCGCAATTCCGACAGTATCGCCTGGGCCGCTGCCAGCGGGTCTTGTACGGCCCAGACGGGCCGCCCGACGACGATGTGGTCGGCCCCGTCGGCGATGGCCTGCGCCGGGGTTGCCACACGTTTCTGATCGCCGAGGGCGCTGCCCGCGGGGCGCACGCCGGGGGTAACAATCAGGCGGTCCACCGCTTCGGGCAGGGCGCGGATCATCGCGGCCTCTTGCGGGCTGGCAATCACGCCATCTGCCCCGGCGTCAAAGGCGCGGCCCGCACGCTCGGCCACCAGATCGGGCACGTCCCCTTGCTTGATCATCCCGGCATCCAGATCGGCCCGGTCCAGCGAGGTCAGGATGGTCACCGCGAGGATCTTCATCGGCTTGCCCGAGGCTCCCTCTTTCGCCGCGCGCACCACATGCGGGTCACCATGCACGGTCAGAAAATCCAGATCGAACTGGGCCAGTCCGCGCACCGCCGCCTCGATCGTGGCTCCGATGTCAAAGAGCTTCATGTCGAGAAAGATCCGCTTGCCGTGTTCGGCCTTCAGCTCGTTGGCAAGGGCCAGCCCGCCGCCGGTAAGCATTCCGAGGCCGATCTTGTAGAATCCGACAGAGTCGCCCAATTGCTCGGCCAGTTTCAGCCCGGCAAGCGCGTTGGGTACATCGAGAGCTACGATCAGGCGGTCGTCGGTCATGGGGCGCGGTCCTCTGCTGTCGGATGCGCCCTTGTCGCGGCGGAGATACGCGGCGTCAAGCCTCTGCGCGCATCCCGTCAAGGGCAGAGTCCGCCCAGGTGATGCGGTTCACATTCCGGCGAAACTCGGGCAAACGCTTCAATTGCCGCAGGGCATCGCGCCAGAGGGCATCATGGCTTGCCTCTTCTGCAGGGGCCGTGACGTTCAGACTGATCTGTCCGGTTTCCGTTTCCAGCAGCAACACGCCGCTCACGCGGTCGGCCTGACTGTCTTGGCGCAAATCGCGCGCACGCACCTTGATGATATGCATTCTTAAAACCCTGTCACTGTTTACAACACAAACGGCCCGAAACGCCGGCTGTTTATCGCGTCGATACTAAAGATAGCCTTGCGCAACATCACGGTGAAATCAGGGCCCTTCTGCATCATTTTCTGGATAGGATCCGGGACTGTCGATCACGCCGCCAAGGTGGGCATGGGGTGCCCAGCCGCGCGGCGTAGCCGTAGGTCTGACCGGCCAGAGCGGTGCAGATACCGCGCCCGCTCGACAAGGCCCCGCATCACCCTTGCGAATTCCGCGGTCAGCGGTGCCCGGAAAAACACTGGATAAACCAACCGCTCTTGCCCATCGACCATTTCTGCCCGCGCGACGAAGGCCGCCCATTCGGGATTGTAACCAACCGCTTCAAGTCTCACTGCCTGCTCTGTCATTGCTCCTGATCTCCTCGAAGGGCGTCACGGCCCTGTGGATAACTTTTGGAGAGATCGGTATCGCAACGGGTTATGCCAAGTCCCAGTCACGAAAACGTGGCGCTCGTACGAATCCCGCGCGATCTGTCTTGAACCTCACGGCGCTGTTACCCATTTATGAAAAGAGGTCCCCGACCGCCGCATGCCTAATGCTGGGTGCGCCCCCGGGGGAACGCTTGTAAAAAGGAGAAAGCCCATGGACTTCAACAAGTTCACGGAACGGTCGCGTGGTTTCATTCAGGCGGCACAAACCATCGCGATGCGCGAAAGCCATCAAAAACTGTCCCCCGAACATATTCTGAAGGCGCTGCTTGACGACCCCGAGGGGCTGGCCAGCAACCTGATCAAACGCGCCGGTGGCGCGCCGGAACGCGTGACACAGGCCAACGATATCGCACTGGCCAAGATTCCGCGTGTCTCGGGCGACGCCGGGCAAACCTATATGGATCAGCAAACCGGCAAGGTTCTGGCCGAGGCCGAGAAACTGGCGCAAAAGGCAGGCGACAGCTTTGTTCCCGTCGAGCGCATCCTGACCGCGCTCGCGCTGGTGAAATCCCCCGCCAAGGATGCGCTGGAGGCTGGCGCGGTATCCGCGCAGAAACTCAACGAGGCAATCAACGACATTCGCAAGGGGCGCACGGCCGATAGCGCTTCGGCAGAGGACACCTACGAAGCCCTGGAAAAGTATGCCCGCGACCTGACCAAGGCCGCACGCGAGGGCAAGATTGATCCCATCATCGGCCGTGATGATGAAATTCGCCGCGCCATGCAGGTGCTCAGTCGCCGAACCAAGAACAACCCGGTTCTGATCGGTGAGCCGGGGGTGGGTAAAACCGCCATCGCCGAGGGTCTGGCCCTGCGCATCGTCAATGGCGACGTGCCCGAGTCCCTGCGCAACAAGCGACTTTTGTCGCTCGACATGGGCGCGCTGATTGCGGGGGCCAAATATCGCGGTGAATTCGAGGAACGGTTGAAGGGCGTGCTGAACGAAGTCACCTCTGCCGCTGGCGAAATCATCCTTTTCATCGACGAGATGCACACTCTGGTGGGCGCCGGCAAGGCCGATGGCGCCATGGATGCCGCCAACCTCATCAAACCGGCTCTCGCGCGCGGCGAATTGCACTGCATCGGCGCGACCACGCTCGATGAGTATCGCAAGCATGTGGAAAAGGACGCGGCGCTCGCCCGTCGGTTCCAGCCGCTTGTGGTCGAAGAACCGACCGTCGAGGACACGATCTCGATCCTGCGCGGCATCAAGGAGAAATACGAACTGCACCACGGCGTGCGCATCTCTGACTCCGCGCTTGTCGCCGCCGCCACGCTCTCGCATCGCTATATCACCGACCGGTTCCTGCCCGACAAGGCGATCGACCTGATGGACGAGGCCGCAAGCCGTCTGCGCATGGAAGTGGACAGCAAGCCCGAAGAGCTTGACGCGCTCGACCGCGAGATCCTGCAAAAGCAGATCGAGGCAGAGGCGCTCAAGAAAGAGGACGATGCCGCCTCGCGCGACCGGCTGGAAAAACTCGAAAAGGAACTGGGCGACCTGCAACAGCGGTCCTCCGAGATGACCGCGAAATGGCAGGCCGAGCGTGACAAGCTGGCCGGCGCGCGCGACCTCAAGGAACAGCTTGACCGCGCCCGTGCCGAGTTGGACATCGCCAAGCGCGAAGGCAATCTCGCCCGCGCCGGTGAGCTGAGCTATGGCGTCATTCCCGGGCTGGAAAAACAACTGTCCGAGGCCGAAACCCAAGGCGACGATGGCGTGATGGTCGAAGAGGCCGTGCGCCCCGAGCAGATCGCGCAGGTGGTGGAACGCTGGACCGGCATCCCCACCGCCAAGATGCTGGAAGGCGAGCGCGACAAGCTCTTGGGCATGGAGGACAACCTCCACCGCCGGGTCATCGGCCAGAACACCGCCGTCAAGGCTGTGGCCAATGCCGTGCGCCGCGCACGCGCCGGGTTGAACGACGAGGGGCGCCCCTTGGGTAGCTTCCTCTTCCTTGGGCCAACCGGCGTCGGCAAGACCGAATTGACCAAGGCCGTGGCCGAGTTCCTCTTCGACGATGACAGCGCCATGGTTCGGATCGACATGAGCGAATTCATGGAAAAGCATTCTGTCTCGCGTCTGATCGGTGCGCCTCCGGGCTATGTCGGCTATGACGAAGGCGGCGTGCTGACCGAGGCCGTGCGTCGCAGACCCTATCAGGTGGTCCTGTTCGACGAGGTCGAAAAGGCGCATCCCGAGGTGTTCAACGTGCTCTTGCAGGTGCTCGATGATGGCGTGCTGACGGATGGTCAGGGCCGCACCGTGGATTTCAAGCAGACGCTGATCATCCTGACGTCGAACCTTGGCTCTCAGGCGCTCAGCCAGTTGCCTGAGGGGGCAGATGCCGCAAGCGCCAAGCGCGATGTCATGGATGCCGTACGCGCGCATTTCCGGCCCGAGTTCCTGAACCGGCTTGATGAGATCGTGGTCTTTGACCGCCTCACACGGCCGCAGATGGACGGTATCGTCGATATCCAGATGGCACGCCTGCTCAAGCGGCTGGCAGCCCGCAAGATCCAACTGGAACTGGACGACAGCGCTCGCAAATGGCTGGCTGACGAGGGCTATGATCCCGTCTATGGCGCGCGCCCTCTCAAGCGGGTGATCCAACGCGCGTTGCAGGACCCTCTGGCCGAGGCGCTCTTGTCGGGGGATATCCTTGACGGATCGGTTGTTCCGGTGACTGCGGGGCCCGAGGGGCTCATCATCGGCAACCGGGTCGGCAGCACCAACCAGGAACCGCCCAAGGACGCGGTGGTCCACTAAGACTGGAAACGCCCCTCTGAGTGATCAGAGGGGCGTTTTCTTTAGGGCACATCGGTCAGACTGTATCTGACTTCGCCCCATCCCGCCTGACCTTGTATTCCTCGGGAATGGGCATCCGGTTAAAGGCATCGAGACCCGCGATCTTATAGGCCTCAGCCAGCGTCGGATAATTGAACGTGTTCTGCACGAAATAATCCACCGTGCCCTTGAGGTTCAAAACCGCCTGCGCGATGTGGATCAGCTCCGTCGCCCCCTCGCCCACGATCTGCACCCCCAGAACCCGGCGCGTCTTGAGCGAGAAGAGCATTTTCAGCATGCCGTGCTCCAGCCCCATGATATGCCCGCGGCTAGTTTCGCGAAACCGCGCAACGCCCACCTCATAGGGAATTCCGCGCGCCTGCATTTCCTCTTCGGACATGCCGCAGGTGGAGATTTCCGGCACGGAATAGATGCCATAGGGAAACCAGGGGCTTTCAGGCAGGGTCGGGGTTTCGAGCGCGTGACAGGCCGCGACGCGCCCCTGTTGCACCGAGGTCGAGGCAAGGCTGGGATGCCCGATCACATCCCCCGCAGCATAGATATGCGGCACCACCGTTTGATAGGTCTTGCGATTGACCTCGATCCGGTTGCGATGATCGGTCTTGATCCCGGCCGCCGCCAGATTGAGCGCAGAGGTTGCCCCCATCCGTCCGGCAGCAAAGAGCAGCATTTCGGCGCGCACATGGCGGCCGTTGGCAAGGCTCACCTCGACATGCTCGCCCGCGTCCTCGATCCGCTCGATGGCAGCGCCAAGTCGCAGATCAACACCATTCTCGCGGATTTGATGGGTGAAATCCTGAATGAGCGTCCGGTCGATGAAATCGAGAAAGGTGTCGCGCGGCTCGATCAGGGTGACGCGCACGTCAAGGGCGGAAAACATCGTGGCATATTCCACCCCGATCACGCCCGCGCCCACGACGATCAGACTGCGTGGAATCTGCGCCAGTTCCAGAAACTCGTCGCTATCCACCACCGTGCGGCCGTTGAAAGGAACCGTATCGGGCCGATAGGTCTTGGTGCCCGTGGCGATCAGGAAACGGTCGGCGGTCAGGCGCGTGACATCGCCCGCCTCGGTCGCAACCTCGATGGAATTTGCGTCCATAAAACGCGCCATTCCGTGCAACGTGTCCACATGGTTGCGATTGAACTGATGCTCCAGAACATCAACCTCGTGATCCAGGGTCATATGCAGCCGGGCCTTGAGGTCATCGGCACCGATGTTGTCCTTGACCCGGTAAGAGCGGCCGTAAAAGCTGCGCTCGCGCCACCCCGACAGGTTGAGCACGGTCTCGCGCAGCGTCTTGGAGGGGATCGTGCCGGTATGCACCGACACGCCGCCCAATCGGTCCTTGCGGTCAATCACCAGCACACGCCGTTTGAGCTTGCCCGCCTGAATGGCAGCGGCCCGGCCTGCGGGACCACTGCCAACGATGATCAGGTCATAATGGCTCATGTCTCAATCCGCATAAAGCGCCTCGGCATGAAAGGCCACGTGGTCCTCCATGAATGTCGAGATGAAGAAATAGCTGTGGTCATAGCCCTTTTGCATCCGGAATGTGCCCTCCTGGCGGCGGGCGGTCATGGCATGGGCCAGCGTTTCGGGGCGCAACAGGTCAAGGAATTGATCCTTGGTGCCGGTATCCACAAGAACCGGCCCGTCAAAGCCGCGCTCTGCCATCAAGAGGCTGGCGTCATGTGCCGCCCAAGCGGACTCGTCCGCGCCGAGATAGGCCGTGAACTGCTTGCGCCCCCAATCGCTGTTGGTCGGGTTGCAGATAGGAGAGAAGGCCGACACGGACCGGAACCGCCCCGGCAGCGACATGGCCAGCGTCAGCGCGCCATGCCCGCCCATGGAATGCCCGGTGATGGCCTGGCGGTCCATATCGAGGGCAAAATTCTCACCGATCAACGCTGGCAATTCCGTGGCGACATAATCCCACATCTGGAAATGCGGCGCCCAGGGAGATTGGGTTGCATTCACATAGAACCCGGCCCCCTGCCCGAGATCATAGGCGTCATCATTGGCCACACCATCGCCGCGCGGGCTTGTATCCGGAAAAACGAGCGCGATGCCCTGTTCCGCCGCCCAGCCCTGTGCGCCGGCCTTGGTCATCGCGTTCTCATGAGTGCAGGTCAGGCCCGAGAGATACCAAAGTACCGGCACCTGACCGTCCTGCGCCTCGGCAGGCAGAAAGAGGCCGAATGTCATGTCGACGCCGCACACGTCCGAGGTGTGGGTGTAGACGCCCTGCGTGCCGCCGAAACAGGTGTTTTCCGAAACCGTTTTCATCATGTTCTCCTCTAACGTCCGTAGGACTGTTCAGTAAAGTTGGTTCACCCAACCGATGACAAGCGACACCGTGATGATGGCAGCGCCGGTGGAAATCAGAATCGAGGACGATACACGCTTGGGCGCGACGCCATAATGTTGCGCAAGCATGAACACATTGCCCGCCACCGGCAGGCTGGCCGCCGCGATCATCACCGCCCCGGCATAGGGGTCGACCTCGAACAGGTAGAGAGCAGCAAAGGCCACGAAAATCGGGTGCAGCACCAGCTTGCAAAAGGATAGCCAGCCCGCGATATACGGCCGCTCTGCCGATTTCGACGCAAGCGAAGCCCCGATGGCAAAGAGCGCGCCGGGCGTCGCCGCGCCGCCCAGAATACGCACGAAATCGTTGATCGGGTCCGGAATGGGCAAGCGCAGCCCAGACCAAGTCAGGCCCAGAACGATCGAAACAATCATCGGATTCTTCAAAAGACCCATGCCGACCGTGCGCAGGATGCCAAGGCTGAGCCGCCCATCACGTGAGCCGGTGATCAGAATGACGACAAGCGAGCCAAACACGATAAGGTCGACCGCCAGCACGATCATCACCCAGCCGATCGCCGCCTCGCCCATCAGCATGGCCAGCATCGGCACACCGAGAAACCCCACGTTGCCGATGACCGCGCATTGCGCCTCGATGGCGACCTCCTGCACATTCACGCGGCGCAAGAGCGCCACCGCCGTAGCGATCCCATAGACAAAGGCCGTGGCCCAGAGGTAGGCCAGAATGAAATTCCAATCCAGCACCTCAGCCAGTGTCAGGTTGGCCGAAAACCGAAAGAGCATCGCCGAAAGCGCAAAGTAAAACACGAACTTGGTCAACCACGCTGTCGCCGCCTCGGGAAAGAACCCGCTGCGCCCGGCGCCATACCCTAGCCCGATGATCATGAAGAAAGGTAGGGTCTGAAGAAAGATACTCAGCATGCGGGTTTGGTAGACAGGCAGAAGGGCAGGGTCAATCGCAACCATATGCCTACTAGACAAGATTACGTCGCGCGGCATGCTCATGAGCGGATGGGCTGCCTGCGCTCTATCTTTTTCAGCCCTTTCTGATATGCTCTCACGCGGGTGGTGGTGTGGCTGCTACCTGCGCGATCTGATCAAGGTTTTTACATAATTCTACTAAGATCAATCTCCGCCCTGATTAGATTGCTGTGCGCATTTCGCGTTAGGCACGCGAAGATTTGGGGGGATAGCTATGCCTTTACATAAAAAACTTATCGCCTTTTCAGCGGTGATTGTTCTTCTTGGCTGCACGCCGGAGGTCAGGACCTACAAGATCACCGTTCGCGGAAAACAGTATGATATGAAGGAGACGTATTATCCGTCATCCACATCCTCGGGGACGACAGACTATACTCTTTTCGCCGAAGACAGAGCATTCACATGCTCAGGGTCCGAAGCATACTGTGTGTGGGATTTGGAGCGGTATCTCGATCAACAGAGGTCCGGTGCCACCACAGACACACCCTCGTCGACAAATAGTCCGCCGAACGCAACCACGCCTGAGCCGCGCAGGTCTCCGCCTGCACCGTTTGAAAATGGTGACTAGCGCCTAGCCGCTTCCGATCAGAACACCGGCTGCAAAAACCAGGGCACCGCCGAGAACCACTTGGAACGCCGCTCGAAAGAACGGCGTTTCCATGTATTTGTTCTGAATCCAGGCGATCGCCCAGAGTTCGACAAACACAATGACAAAGGCAATGATCGTCGCCGTCCAGAAATCCGGGATGAGATAGGGCAGCGCATGGCCAAGCCCACCGACCGTGGTCATGATGCCCGAGGCAAAACCGCGCTTCATCGGGCTGCCGCGCCCCGAGAGTTCGCCATCATCGCTGGCGGCCTCGGTGAAGCCCATGGAAATGCCCGCGCCGACACTGGCCGCTAGGCCGACGAGGAAGGTCGTCCATGTGTCCTGCGTGGCAAAGGCCGTAGCAAAGATCGGCGCGAGCGTGGACACGGAGCCGTCCATCAACCCGGCAAGCCCCGGCTGAACCCATGTCAGCACGAACTGCCGTTTCGCGGTGCGGTCTTCGGCATCGCGCGCGTCTGCATCGAGATGCTTGGCCTCCAGCTCTCCGGCGCGGGATTGGTGCCCGGCCTCCGCCGCCGCGAGATCCCCAAGCAACTTGCGCGTCGCGGCATCCGCAGTGCGCTGCGCGGCCTTGAGGTAAAAGGCACCGGCATCACGCTCCATCGCCTCGGCTTCGTCACGAATACGCTCGATCCCGAGATTCTCGACCAGCCAGATCGGGCGCCGGGCATAGAAACCGGCGACGTGCTCGCGCCGGATCAGCGGGATCACTTCGCCAAAGCGGCTGCGATGCAACTCGATCAGGCGCTTGCGGTGGCCGTCTTCTTCGGCCGCCATGCCATCGAATATCGCGGCCGTGTCCGGGAAATCCTGGCGCAACATTTCTGCATAGGAGCGGTAGATGCGCGCGTCATCTTCTTCCGAGGAAATCGCGAGGGCCAGAATTTCCTGTTCGCTCAAATCACGAAAACGGCGGCGGGATGTCATGCCGGGAATCATCGGATACCTCGATTAGAATTGTTCTAAATCACTGTAGCGCGCCGTTTCAGCAAAGGCAAAGGGGCGTGATGCCGCGCAAAAAGTGAACCGATCTGTTTAGTTTTGTCTTGATTTCTGAACTGATCTGTTTAGATATGAAAGTGAACAGATTAGTTCAGTTATGGAGTTCGACATGAAACACGCCCTGACCGTTCTCACCCTCTCGCTCAGCCTGATGGCGGTTCCTGCCCTGGCCTTCAGCTTTGATACCAGCAGCCTGACACCAACGCTGACCTATCCCGAACCTGCGCCCGCGCCCGTGACGCAGGGCAATTCCGGTATCAACCGATAAGTTACTTCAGGAACACCGCTCCGTGACCGCGCGCAGACGGGCTTGCGGTTACGGGGTTGGGCCGACTACACTGTCCCGACCTGTGGGGAGGGGTAGGATGTCGGCACCCGCCGTTGAAATCAAGAAAGGTCGCAAGTTCGACCAAGTGCTCGAAGGGGCGCGGCGGGTGTTCATGCGCGACGGATTTGAAGGTGCCAGCGTCGATGAAATCGCGCGAGAGGCGCAGGTATCCAAGGCGACGCTCTACAGCTATTTCCCGGACAAACGGCTGCTCTTTTCCGAAGTGGCACGGGTCGAATGCAATCGACAAGCCGAAGAGGCGCTGGAAGTGATCGGCAAGGGGGCGAGCATCGAGCATGTGTTGCACGAGGCGGCCACGCGGATCGTAAGGTTCTTTCTGTCGGATTTCGGCCAGCAGGTGTTTCGCATCTGCGTGTCGGAGTCGCATCGCTTTCCCGAATTGGGCCAACGCTTCTATGCCTCTGGTCCGGATCTCGTGCGCGAACGGCTGAGCAAGGTTCTGCGCCCCTATGTCGAAGCCGGGGTGCTGAATATCGACGACATGGATCTCGCCGCCATTCAGTTCGGTGAACTGTGCAAGGGCGATCTCTTTATCCGCAGCCTATGTGGCATGTGCATAGAGGTATCGGAGGCGGATATCGAGCGTGTGGTCAATGGCGCGGTCGAAATGTTTCTGGCCCGCTATCGCGCCTGATTGGGGGCCGCGCGTCCCAGCATGTCCGCCGCGATCTTTTCAGCCATCATGATCGTGGGCGCGTTGGTATTACCGCCGACGAGGCGCGGCATGATCGACGCATCAACCACGCGCAGCCCCTCAACCCCGTGAACACGCGCGGCGGGATCGACCACAGCCATATCCCCGCGCCCCATCGCGCAGGTTCCGACAGGGTGATAGATCGTATCGGCACGGGCGCGAATATCGGCCTCGAGTGCCGCATCTGACCAATCATGCGGGTGCAGACGCTCCTTGCGCCAGGGTGTGAGCGCAGGCGCGCGCAAGATCCTGTCCATCTGCCGCGCCCCATGCATCATCAGCGCCAGATCGCGCGGATCGCTCAGGAACGCCGGATCAATCAGCGGCGCATCCGTGGCACGGGCAGAGCGTAGCGTCACCCGCCCCCGGCTATGAGGCCGCAACACGCAGACATGACAGGAATAGCCGGGGCGAAAATGCAGGGTTCGCATGTGATCCTCGACAATTCCGATGACGAAATGCAGTTGCAGGTCCGGGCGCTCCACATCCGGACCAGAGCGCAAAAGCGCCCCGGCCTCGGCATAGGGCGTTGCGAAAGATCCCTGCCCGGTCTTGCGCCATTCCAAGGCCGCCCTGCCCAGATGCCAGAGGCCCTTGGGATCCAGGCTGATGACATCATCGCGCTTCGAGGTTTCCGCGAGGATGTAGTCCAGATGATCCTGCAGGTTTTCACCCACACCCGGCAGGTCATGCAGAGGCGCGATACCCTGCGCCTGCAACACCTCGGCTGGGCCGATCCCTGACAGCATGAGAAGCTGCGGCGAACCGAAGGCCCCACCGCTCAGGATCACTTCGCGTCGCGCGCGTATCTCTTGCTCGCGCCCCTTGTGGCGGTAGCGGAGGCCCGTGGCGCGTTTGCCGTCAAAGATCACGCGCTCGGCCATGGCTCGGCTGATCACCGTCAGATTGGACCGCCTCATTGCCGGAAAGAGATAGGCAGCCGCGGCCGAGCAGCGTTCGCCGCGGCGCGGACCGTCAAAGAACTGCGTAACCTGATAATGCCCCGCACCCTCTTGGGTCGTGCCGTTGAAATCGGGGTTCCGGGGGATTTGCAGGCTCTCGCAGGCAGCGATGAAGGCCTCGGAAATAGCACGCGGCGCGCTCTGGTCCGTGACCTGAAGTGGCCCAGACTGGCCATGCAGTGCACCGCCATGCTGCGCATTCCGTTCCGCGGCACGAAACCACGGCAGAACGCTCTGCCAATCCCAACCATCACAGCCAAGTTCGGCCCACTCATCATAATCGGAGGGGTGGCCGCGCACGTAGAGCATGGCGTTGATCGCGCTCGAGCCGCCCAACGCCCGACCGCGCGGCTGAAATCCCCGCCGCCCGTTCAGCTGCGGCTGGGGCACGGTTGTCAGCGCCCAATTGTTGATCTTGGGGCGGCCTGACACCATCGCCGCAACGAGGCCCGGCGCGCGGACAAAGATGTCTTTCCCGGAACCGCCTGCCTCGATCAGGCAGACAGTGATGCTAGGGTCCTCGCTCAACCGCGCCGCAAGGACGCAGCCCGCCGATCCCCCACCCGCGATGATGTAGTCATAGACCATTGCGCGCCTCCCTCTGCCCGGCCACGCTATGCTGGAGACCGCCCCAGACCAAAGCGCGACGTCGCGTCAGAGATGCGAAGGATCAGCTTGGGCTCATGCCGCGCAACCGTTCGGACCGGCGGCGCAGGTACTCCATGGTCGTCAGCAGCGCAATCGAGATCACCACAAGGATCGTCGCCACCGCCAGAATGGTCGGGCTGATCTGTTCACGCAGGCCGGTGAACATCTCCCACGGCAGGGTTTGCTGATTGGCCGAACCGACAAAGAGCACGACAACCACCTCATCGAAAGAGGTGATGAAGGCGAAGAGGCCGCCCGAAATCACGCCCGGCAGGATGAGCGGCATCTGAACCCGGAAGAAGGTCGTCACAGGGTCTGCACCCATGTTTGCCGCCGCCCGCGTCAGCGAGCGGTCAAATCCGACCAGCGTGGCGGTCACGGTGATGATGACAAACGGAATACCCAATGCCGCATGCGCCAGAACGACCCCAATGTAAGTGCCTTGCAGCCCGATCCGGCTATAGAAGAAATACATCCCCGCCGCCGAGATGATGAGGGGCACGATCATCGGTGAGATCAGGATCGCCATGATCGCCCGGCGGAACGGCACATGTTCGGAGCTCAGACCAATCGCGGCCAGCGTACCAAAGCTCACCGAAAGAACGGTGGCTGCCGGCGCGATCAGCAGCGAATTGCGCAGCGCCTGTTGCCATTCGTTCGAGGTGAAGAAATCCTGATAGTGCTTGAGGCTATACCCGGCGGGATCGAACCGCAGCATCTCCGGTGTGAAGGTAAAGAAGTTCTGCGCGTTGAAGCTGAGCGGCATCACCACAAGGATGGGCGTGATCAGAAAGATGAAGATCGCCCCACAGATCACCCGGAACGCATAGTGCCAGAGCACCTGACCGCTGGTCAGATACGGCGCAAGATTGGCGCGATAGCGCCCTTCGCCAATCCAGAAGATGAACCATGAGAAGAAGAGACCAAAGAGCAGCCCGAGCACAAACCCCGGCACGCCTGCCAAGAGCACGCCCGCAACGATAAAGAGCGCGACAAGGCCCCAGCGCGTGATCTTTTCCTGAGCCAATCCAAGGACCACCAGAGCAACATAGGCCAGCACCATGAGCGCCACGGCCCCGATCGCAACGCCCATCAGACCAGAGCCATGCGCCGTACCGACAAAGAGGCCGACAAAGCCCCCGGCCGCGCCGATCACTGGCAACGAAAAGGAGAGCGGCTTGGTTTCAACCGGTGTCAGTGTGAATCCGTTCATGTCTCTTACCCCAGCTTCACGTTGTCGATGCCGACGATCTTGTCATAGGCCCAGTAGAGGATCAGAACCACCGCCAGCAGGATCGTGCCCAACGCCGCCGCAAGACCCCAGTTGAGCGAGGACGAGATATGATATGCGATCCGGTTGGAAATGAAGGTGCCTGTGGTGCCGCCCACGATCTCGGGCGTGATGTAGTAACCGATGGCAAGGATGAACACGAGGATAGATCCCGCGCCGATTCCGGGAACCGACTGTGGAAAGTATACGCGCCAGAACGCCGTCCAATTGTTCGCCCCGAGCGACTTGGCGGCGCGCAGATAGCTGGGGGGAATGGTCTGCATCACCGAATACATCGGCAGGATCATGAAGGGCAGCAGGATATGCGTCATCGCCACGATTGTGCCGAATTGGTTGTTGATCATCACCAGACGGCTCTCATCCGCGACAAGACCTAGCCATACCAGAACGTCATTGATGACCCCCTGTTGCTGCAACATCACTTTCCACGCGCTGGTACGCACCAGAAGCGAGGTCCAGAATGGCAGAAGGACGAGGATCATCAAAAGGTTCGCGGTGCGCGTCGGCAGATTGGCCAGAATCCACGCCACGGGATAGCCAAGGGCGACACAGGAAAAGGTGATCATCAGCGACATGAACATCGTACGCTGAAAGAGAATGCCGTAGATGCGTTCATCCTCGCTGCGCAGCGCGATACCTTGCGGCGTCTTTTCCATGTCCACGGCATTCAGGAAGTAGCCGGTGGTATAGGGCGGCGAATAGGTTTTGATGGTTTCCCAAAACGTCACATTCGCCCAGTCCTTGTTCGACTCGAAAAAGGCATCACGCATCGCGATCGGCGGCAACGTTGCCGCAGCCGCCGCCCGCAAGTTGTCAGCACCGGGTCCGGCATAACTGGCGACCGCCGTTTTCGTGGCCGGATCCTCGAGGTCGAGCGCCAGGGCGGCATAAACTGCCTCCCACGGTTCTTCCTTGGTGACACTCTTGCCATCGACAAATTGGGTAAAGGCAGCAAAAGCCGCATAAGCACGCGCGGTGTTGGGCAGAATATCGGAAATTGCGGCACCGGGCAGGAATTCGGCATCACCGCTGAAGGTGGTTGCCTCCAGGGCCTCAAGCCGGGCGATCTGATTGGACATCAGACGTGCGTTCGGCTCTGCCCCGGCACCACCCGACATCATCTCGACCCAAGTGGAGGCCTCCTCAAAGGCGGGATCAATCTCTTCCAGCGCGTCTTGGAATACCTCTCCAATGTCGCCCATGTCACGCCCAGAGGTCCGGAAGAGCGAGGAAATACCGCTCTTCTCATAGTTCAGGCGGCTGCCCAGCTTGGTGTGTTCCTTGGCCTCGGCGGCCAAAAAGAGATCGAAGAACAGCGCTCGAAACACCTGTTCATCGGGAACCTCGGTCGCTTCCCAATCGCGCAATTCCTCGACGGTCATGGGCAGGGTGTTGCCAACGATCTGGTTCTCGACGGAGCGGAACAGCATGTCGACGATGGGCGCGATGAAGGTCAGGAGGACAAAGATCAACAGAGGGGCGATCAGCGCCAGTGCCCGCATCTTCTGGGCCCGCAAGGCGCGGCGCAGGCTGCGTTTCAGCGGCGTGCCATCGGCGGCAAGCATCGGGCCGGTGTGGGTGCTATCGCTCATGTCTTCCCCGTCGAAGTGATCTGTTTATTCAAGCCGGGTCTTGAGCCCGGTCAAAGGAGCGTGGGGCCGCAAGCGGCCCCACCAGAGATCGTGCCAGTTTACTGGGCCAGCCACGCCTGGAACTTGGCATCCAGATCGTCGCGGTTGTCAGCCCACCACTCGTAGTCGTAGATGTGGACGTTGCCCGCGTTGGCAGGATCAGTCGGCATATGCGGTGCCATGTCGATCCCGAGGTCGGCATGCTTGCCAACCAGCGGTGCCGAAGAGGTGCGCGCCGGACCATAGGAGATGTAGGCGGCCTGATCGGCCAGACGCTGGGTGTCGGTGGCGAACTTGAGGAAGTCCATCACGCGTGCCAGACGGTCTGCGGGCAGACCTGCGGGAACGATCCAACCGTCGAGGTCAAAGGACTGCATGTCCCAGAGCATCGCGATGGGTTGGTTCTGTTCAGCAATTGCCGAGAACAGGCGACCGTTGAAGGTCGATCCCATGAAGACTTCGCCATCGGCCAGAAGCTGCGGGGTCTCCGCACCGGCAGACCACCAGACAACCTGGTCCTTGATCGTGCCAAGCTTGGCAAGAGCGCGCTCGACGCCCTCATCGGTGCCCAGAACGTCGTAAATCTCGTCCTTGGCCACGCCGTCGCAATAGAGCGCCCATTCCATGTTATCGATCGGGCGCTTCTGCAGCGAGCGCTTGCCGGGATACTTGGCAAGGTCGAACACGTCACAAACGCTGCTCGGCGGCTCGGTACCGGCGGGCACCATGTCGGTGCGATAGCCGAAAGTGGTCGAGTAAACGATCTGCGGAATGAAGCAGTCGCTGACGATCAGATCGCCAAAGTCGTCGCTGGCAGAGGTGCCATCGGGCGCAGCGGCCAGCATTTCGTCATGGTCGATTTCCATCGCCAGACCTTCGTCGCACAGACGCATCGAGTCGGACGCCACCACATCGACCAGATCCCAGGTGATGTTGCCGGCTTCGTTCATCGCGCGCAGCTTGGCCACAGCCTCAGCCGAGCTTTCGTCCCAGGTCGCGGTCACGCCGGGATTGGCGGCCAGATAGGGCTGAACATAGGCTTTGTCCTGGCTGGCCTGATAGGCCCCGCCCCAGCTGACGATGGTCAGGCTGTTGGCCATATCCTGTGCGGTGACGGCGGTGCCCGCAGCGACGGTCAGAGCCGTGGTCGCGAGCAGGGTTTTCGTCAGTTTCATAAACATACTCCCAGTTTATCCCGTTTTTCGATGGTTGGGCCCAGCGCTACGGGCGGAACGTCGAGGGCCTTGCTCAACCCGCACCGGTTCCGTGACCGGCGCGCGTATTCTTATACTTGGGGCGCATCCAGTGCGCGGCAATCCTCCGGCAACCAGCCGATCTCGATCTGCTCTCCGGGCTGCAGACGGCGTTGATCGGGGGCGTTGCGGGTCTTGATGATGAAATCGTCCGATCCCGCTACCCGTAGCCGCGTGCGGAAAATGTCACCCATGTAGATGAATTCCAGCACTTCAGCCTTGAGCGTATGGGCGTCCGGCTTGAGTCGATCCCGGTTGAATTCGACGCGCTCCGGACGGATGGAAACCAATGTCCTGTCGCCCGGCTTTTCGACATTAACGGGCTTGGCGTCAATCAGGTCGCCGTTGTCCAGCTGCACAACCGCGATGCCATTCTTGATCTCTTTGACACGCCCCTCGAGGGTGTTGTTCTCACCGATGAACTGCGCGACAAAGCTGTTCTTGGGGCTCTCGTAAAGCTCGTCCGGCGGCGCAATCTGCTGGATCCGGCCATCGTTGAACACGGCCACACGGTCCGACATGGTCAGCGCCTCGGTCTGGTCATGGGTCACATAGACCACGGTAATCCCGAGATTGTGCGCAAGGTGGGTGATTTCGAACTGCATCTTTTCGCGCAGCTGCTTGTCCAGCGCGCCAAGCGGTTCGTCCATCAGCACCAATTCGGGCTCGAAGACCAGCGCACGGGCGAGGGCCACCCGCTGTTGCTGCCCACCCGACAGTTGCGACGGGCGGCGCCCGCCAAAGGCCCCCATTTCCACCATTTCCAGCGCCCGCTTGACCTTGGTCTCGCGGTCGGACTTGCCAATCTTGCGGACCTCCAGCGGAAAGCTGAGGTTCTCTGCAATCGTCATGTGCGGGAAAAGCGCGTAATTCTGGAACACCATGCCAATTCCGCGCTTGTGCGGCGGGATGTTGTTGATGCTCACACCGTCCAATTTGATCTCGCCATGTGTGGCGGTCTCGAACCCCGCGAGCATCATCAGACAAGTCGTCTTGCCTGACCCCGACGGCCCCAGCATCGTCAGAAATTCGCCCTTGGGCATGGTCAGGTTCAGATCCTTGACGACCAGAGTTTCGCCGTCATAGCTCTTCTGGACACGTTCAAACGCAACGAACGCATCGTTGTTCCCGGTATCTGCCAAAGTCGGCTCCCTATTTTATTTATCGCAAGCGTTTGCCTCGCGTTCGGAAGAAACTAAAACAAGATGGCCCTTCACATGCAAGCGGATTGCGGCGCTTTTTTCCCGAAACCGACCTGCGCAGGTCAAATCGCCTGCAAGTCACGCAAGATAAGTCAATTTTCCTGCGAGAGACTGAGGCTCGCACCGCTTTAGCGCGAGCCCCGGCAGTGTTTTCGCCGGAAACAGGCCTATCCCAGCACGGATTGCACGGCTTTTGTAGTTTTGTGAATCACCTCATCCGCCTCGGATTTGGTCAGGCAGAAGGGCGGCGCGAAGCCTAGAATATCCCCCTGCGGCATGGCACGCGCAATGACGCCCGCGGCCGCCAGCGCGGCGGAAATCTGCGGCCCCACCTTGTCGGCGGCCTCAAAGAATACCCGGTCATCGCGATCCTTGACGAACTCCACGGCACAGAGCATCCCTTCGCCGCGCACTTCTCCGACATGTGCATGTGCGCCCAGCGCCTCGGCCATGCCGCGATTAAGATAGCCACCCACTTCGCGGTTGTTTGCGATCAGGTTCAGATCATCGAGCAGCTTGAGGTTGGCCACGCCCGCCGCCGCACCGATAGGATGCGCCGAATAGGTCCAGCCATGGCCGATGGGGCCATTCTCGTCCGTGCCCTGCTCCAGCACCTTCCACATGCGGTCGCTGACGATGCTGCCAGAGAGCGGCGCATAGGCGCTGGTAAGGCCCTTGGCGATCGTGATGAGGTCCGGCTTCATGCCATAGTGATCCGAACCGAACATGGTGCCCAAGCGCCCAAAGCCGGTCACGACCTCATCCGCCACAAGCAGGATGTCATGCTTGGCAAGCACCTCCTGAATAGCGGCCCAATAGCCTGCGGGCGGCGGCACGATTCCCCCGGTGCCCAGCACCGGCTCGCCGATAAAGGCGGCGATAGTATCAGCCCCCTCGCGCGCGATCAGCGCCTCCAGCTCCGCCACGCAATGCGCGACAAACTGCGCCTCGCTCTGATCCAGATTGGCGCGGCGGTAATAATAGGGGGCCTCGGTGTGGATCACCTGCGCCAGCGGCAGGTCGAATTTCTTGTGGAAGAGTTCGAGGCCGGTAAGCGAGCCGGTCATCAGCCCCGAACCGTGATACCCGCGCCAACGGCTGATGATCTTCTTCTTTTCGGGGCGTCCAAGGATGTTGTTGTAATACCAAATCAGCTTGACGTTGGTCTCGTTGGCGTCGCTGCCCGAGAGACCGAAATAGACCTTGGACATATGCGCCGGTGCGCGGTCCAGAACCATCTTGGCCAAGGTGATCGACGCCTCGGTCCCGTGCCCCACATAGGCGTGATAATAGGCCAGTTCCCGCGCCTGCGCCGCGATCGCCTCGGCAATCTCTTGGCGGCCATAGCCCACGTTGACGCAGTAAAGCCCGGCAAAGGCATCAAGCAGGCGATTGCCGTCGCGATCCTCGATATGACTGCCGCTGCCGGTCTTGATCACGCGGTTGGGTGCCTCGCCGCGTGCGAACTGCGCAAGATGCGTGGAGGGGTGAAAGAAATTCTCGCGATCCCATTGATCGAGTTGGTCATTCCGCAGCATTTTTGTTCCTTTCGTTTGTTCTGGGGCACCGGAATTTTGAAAAAATTCCGGGCCGAAATCTTTTCAAGATTTCGTCTGCTCACGCCCAATCGCGGCAGACATATTTGATCTCCATGAATTCCTCCATGCCGCGCCGCGCCCCTTCACGGCCCAGCCCCGATTGCTTAACCCCACCAAAGGGGATCGGTGCGCCCGTGACCTTGGTGCGGTTCACTGCCACCATGCCGAATTGCAGCGCCCGCGTCATGCGGTAGATGCGGCGCGGATCGTGGCTGTGCAGATAGGCGATAAGACCGTATTCGGTGGCATTGGCGCGTGCGACAACCTCTTCCTCGGTGTCAAAGGGCGTGATTGCCGCCACCGGACCAAAGGTCTCGTCGCGCATGATTGCGGCGGCGTCGGACACATCCGTCAGAACAGTGGCTTGATAAAAGAGCGGCCCCAGGGCATCGCATTTGCCGCCGCAGGCCAGCGTTGCGCCATGCGCCAGGGCATCGGCCACATGCTCTTCCTGCTTTCGAACGGCCCTTTCGTTCATCAACGGACCGAGGTCGGGATCGTCAATCCCACGCCCCATCGTGAGCATCTGTACCGCGTCGGTAAACCGTCGGCAAAATGCCTGGTAAATCGTGCGCTCCACGTAGATGCGGTTCGCACCCAGACAGTCCTGTCCAGAGGTGGCGAATTTCGCTTTGATCGCTTCCTTAACGGCAGTTTCCAGATCGGCATCCTTGAACACGATCACGGGCGCGTGGCCGCCCAGTTCCAGCACCAGTTTCTTGACCGTGCCCGCGCATTGGCGATAGAGCAACTGCCCGATTTCGGTCGAGCCGGTAAAGCTGAGAACCCGCACGCGCGCATCCTGGGTCCATGGCGCAACCACAGTGGCAGCATCACCCGTGACCACGTTGAACACGCCCGATGGAAACCCCGCCCGCTCGGCCAGTTCGGCCAGGGCCAGCGCGGAATACGGCGTTTCGGCCGACGGATGTGCCACCACGGTACAGCCTGCCGCCATGGCCGCCGCCGCCTTGCGCGTGAGCATGGCAGAGGGGAAGTTCCATGGCGTGATGAGCGCGGCCACGCCCACAGGCTCCAGCCACAGCTCCACCTCGGCATCGGGCAGGTGGCTTGTGACCCCCTCGATATTGGGGCGCTTGGCCTCTTCGGCATAATACTCCACGAAACTCGCGGCATAGTCGATCTCGCCGCGCGCCTCTGACAGCGGCTTACCCTGTTCCAGCACCATGATACGGGCAAGATCTTCGCGATGTGCGATTATCAGGTCGAACCAGCGCCGCAATCGGGCTGCGCGGTCTTGTGGCAGGGTCATGGCCCATTGCCCGAACACCGCCTGTGCCGCATCCACCGCAGCGCGCGCCTGATCTGCGCTGAGGCTGGCGACGGCCCCCAGCGTGCTGCCATCGGCGGGATTGGTTACGGCAAAGGTTGCCGTATCGTCGCCGCCGACCCATTTGCCGCCCACATAGGCAAAGCTGCGCACAAGGCGTGTGTCGGTGATCCCGTTGCGGGTCCAGATGGCTGAGTCGGACATGGTGGCGCTCCCTTCGCGCCAAAGAATGTCTTGGCCCTGCCAAAGAGGGAGACTGAAGTTTGCCGCAAGCGCAGACTAATCTTCTGCCAGGCGCCCTCAAAATAGATGATTCATTCGAAAAACATCTCGAGCGGCGGCAAGCGCGGGGATTTGACCGGCTTGGTCACGATATAGGTAAAATAGCGCGCGAGCCCGATCCGCGCCTCAAGCATCTCATCAATCAGCCGCTGATAGGTGTCGATGTCGCGGGTCACGATCTGCATGAGATAGTCAAACCCGCCCCCCAGCGCCCAACAGGCCGTCACCTCGCCGTAGCGCTGCATACTGTCCTCGAAGGCGCGGAAGGAGGCGGGTGTATGATCCGCCAATTCCACCGCAACAAAGACGGTCACATGCGACCCCAGTTTCCTGAGATTGATGCGCGCATGATACCCTTCGATCAGGCCGGCCTCTTCCAGCCGTTTGAGCCGCTCCCAGCACGGGCTGGCCGATAGGCCCACCCGCTCTGCCAGATCGGCCTTGGTGATGCGGCCCTCATCAGCCAGCACCCGCAGGATATCGAGATCGCGCGCATCAAGTTTCATGCGGTGATGACCGTGCCCAGATCGCGCCCCTTGAGCCGCGCCATCACATGCGTGGCAATCGCCGTATCCTGCACGCCGGTGCCGGTCAGATCGCAAATGGTGATCTCGGCATCGCTCTTGCGCCCGCGCGCGCGCCCCCGGATCACATCGCCCAACTCGACCGGCGCGCCCTTGGTCCATATCCCGGCCCCGATCGCGCTGCGCAACTCGCCCAGATGCTCTACCTGCGTCGCGCGATCGGCAACGTAGAGATCGGCCTTGATCAGGGCCTGCGGATCAATTTCGTTCTTGCCCGCCTGATCTGACCCCATGGCGGTGATATGCAATTCGGGATGTAGCCATTTCGCCTCGATCACCGGGGACTGTGCCGGGGTGGTGGTAATGACCAACTGGCTGGCCAGCACCAGATCGGCAGGAGAGTCTACCACGCGGATAACGCATTTGAGGTCAGCCAGATCAGCCGCGCAGGCGCGCGCGCGCTCGGCATCCCGCCCCCAGATGAGCAGCCGGTCAAACGGACGCACCAGCCGCGCCGCCCGCGCCTGAAGCCGCGCCTGAACACCCGTGCCGATGATACCTACGGTATGCACAGTCTCGGGGGCGAGATGCTGCGCCGCGACCGCACCGGCGGCGGCCGTGCGCAAATCGGTCAGATAGCCATTGTCGAGGAATACCGCCTCGACCAGACCGGTCTTGGCGGAAAACAGGATCATCAGCCCGTTGAGACTGGGCAGTCCCAGCTTGGGATTGTCAAAGAACCCCGGACTGACCTTGATCGCGAACCCGTCAAAGCCGGGGATATAGGCGGTCTTTACATCCACCTCGCCATGCACATCCGCGAGGTCCATCGACATCACCGGCGGCATGACAACGCCGCCATCCGAGAGCGCCCCAAAGGCTTTCTCGATCACCTTGACGGTTTCACGGTCCAGCTTGACCGCGCCGCGCAATTCCGCCTCTGTCACGATCCGAATATCATGTGCCATATGTCTTACCCTTAATTACCTTGTCGCCCAAAATCACATCCTGCCCGGTCACAACCCTGGTGAACATCGCCATATCGAGATTGCGGCCGGTGATGATGGTGGCGGTGGGCCCTTGCGGCAGCACCTTGCCACTCAGCACCGCTGCAATACCCACGACGCAGGCCCCCTCTGCCACGATCCGATCCTCGTAATAGAGCACCTGCATCGCGCGATAAATCTCTTCTTCCGTGACGAGGACCACATCATCCAGCAAATCGCGGCACATGGCAAAACTCAGACGATTTGCCATACCGATGCCGCCGCCCAGACTATCGGCCAGGCTTGGTACCTCTTCGACGTCGACAGGATGGCCGGCGCGCAGGCTCTCGTACATCGCGGCGCCTCGGTCCATGCTGATGCCGATGACGCGCAGGTCGGGTTTGATCGTCTTGGCGGCCAGCGCAACGCCTGCCGCCAGACCGCCACCCGACAAGGGTATGAGCAGCGTTTCCAGATCAGGGCGCGCCGCCATGAGTTCCAGCCCGATGGTGCCCTGGCCCGCAATCACCAGCGGGTCGTCAAAGGGCGAGATTTCGGTCAGCCCGTCCTCGGCAACCAGACGCTCTGCCTCTGCCTGGGCGGCATCCTGAGAGCGGCCGATGATCCGCACCTCGGCCCCCAGCGCCCGAATGCCGTCTACCTTGGCCTGCGGCACCAATTCCGACATGCAGATCACCGCCCGCAAGCCACGTGCCCGCGCCGCATAGGCCACGCCGCGGCCATGGTTGCCGGTCGAGCAACAGGTAACGCCAGCCGCGTTCTGCGCACCCGCCACGGCATTGAGCGCGCCACGCAGTTTGAACGCGCCGATGGGCTGCATATTCTCCAGCTTGAGCAGGAACTCACCACCCGCAATCCCGCTCATATAGGGCGAAGGCACCAGCGGCGTGCGGTCCGCCACCCCGGCGATCACCTGTGCAGCGGCATAGACATCGGCCAGAACGGGACGCATCTTGGTATTCCTCTTGTCAGATGGCGCGCAGCTTGCGTCGCGGCGAGCCTAGCGTCAACTCCGCGTCGCGAGATGGTCTGAAAACGACAGGATGCGGCGTTTTTCTTGGGGCGAGCGGCAGCCAAAGCCACAACTATGGTCAGGATAATTTAACTACGGATCCCCGACATGATCGAAAAAGACCTGCCCTTCTCGGCACAGGAATACCAGCGGCGGCTGGACAAGACCCGCGCCGCCATGGCCCGGCTTGACCTTGACGCGCTCTTTGTCACCGACCCGTCCAACCAGCATTGGCTGACCGGCTATGATGGCTGGTCGTTCTATGTGCACCAGGGCGTTCTGGTCTTTCCCGAGGCAGATCCGATCTGGTGGGGCCGCAATCAGGATGCCAATGGCGGCGTGCGCACCGTCTGGATGACCGACGACCGCGTGATCGGCTATGCCGACAATTACGTGCAGTCGACCGAACGCCACCCGATGCAGGATCTGGCGGAGCGGCTCAAGGGTATGGGCCTTGCCGACAAGCGGATCGGCGTGGAAATGGACAATTACTATTTCTCTGCCAAGGCAATGCAGACCCTGCGCGAGGAACTGCCAGAGGCCACATTCCTCGACGCCACCGCACTGGTGAACTGGCAGCGCACGGTAAAATCCGAGGAAGAGCTTGGGTTCATGCGCAAGGCGGCGCTGATTTCGGAAAAGATCACCGACGGGCTGATGGAGCGGGTCGAGCCGGGCATTCCCAAGAACGAGATCGTGGCAGAGATCTTTCGCGATGCCATCCGGGGGGTCGAGGGCGCGTGGGGCGACTATCCCGCAATCGTGCCGCTCTTGCCGTCAGGCTCTGATGCCGCGGCACCGCACCTGACGTGGAATGGGCGAGAATTCGCGACCGGCGAGGCCACGTTCTTTGAGATCTCGGGCTGTTACCGGCGCTATCACGCGCCGTTCTGCCGCACGCTCTTTCTGGGCAAGCCGCCGCAATTCCTGCTCGATGCGGAAAAGGCGCTGGTCGAGGGGTTAGAGGCGGGGCTGGAGGCCGCGAAGGCGGGCAACCGCGCCTGCGACATTGCCAATGCGTTGGCCGCCCCGCTGGAACGCGCCGGGATCGAACGTGGCGCGCGCTGTGGCTATCCCAT
Organism: Roseovarius sp.; assembly: GCF_027019125.1. GTDB lineage: Bacteria > Pseudomonadota > Alphaproteobacteria > Rhodobacterales > Rhodobacteraceae > Roseovarius. The sequence goes on from NZ_JALUXE010000034.1 coordinate 141,877, forward strand.
CGGTCTGAGCTATCCGCCCGACTGGGGCGAGCGCACGATTTCCCTGCGCTCCGAGGATGAAACCGTGTTGGAACCGGGCATGACATTCCATTTCATGCCGGGGCTCTGGATGTCCGACTGGGGATTGGAGATCACCGAGTCCATTCTGATCAAGGAAAGCGGCCCGGCGGAAACCTTTTGCAACCGCCCGCGCAAGATGTTCGTCAAGGATTGAGCAGAGAAGGCCCCCATCGACCGTGGGGGCCTTTTGCAATTCCGCCCTATTCCCATTCCATCTGTTCATAGACCCGGCCGGCATTCTTGGTGGCCAGTTCCTCGAACGTGTCGAGATGGGTATAGGCGGATTGGTCGACGTAATAGGCATCGGCCAGATCACCGCCCGCGTCGATATGCGCGCGAATCTGGGCGCGCAGATGTTCAAGGTAGCCCTTGGTGTAACGGCGCACCTGATCCATGTTGGTTGGGTGGCCGTGACCGGGAATCACATAGGTGGCACCCAGCGCCTCGAATTCTGTATCCCAGGTTTCCAGCCAATCCGCCGTGATCGTATCGGGGAAGATCGGTAACATGCGTTCGTGAAACGCCATGTCACCGGAAATCACGAGGCTTTGCCCCGGCAGCCATACGACGATATCTCCGGGGCTATGGGCTGGCCCCAGATAGCGTGCCTCGATCCGGACATCGCCCATCTCGACGATATACTCCTCGCTGAAGGTCTCGGTCGGCAGCACCACGCTGGTGCCTTCGGCGCGCTCCTTGGTCACGCGCTGCGCCGCCTCGAGATCACCGCCGCCATGATTTTCGAACTCGGCCGCCGCATCGCTATGTGCCACGATGGGCACGCCCTGTTCCGCCCAATAGGAATTGCCCAACATGGCGTGGCCCTGACCGTTTTCATTGAACACCAGCTTGACGGGCTGATCGGTAACCATCTTGATTTCATCGTGCAGGGCCATGGCCAGCCCGTAGGATGCGCCACCATTGATCACCACCACGCCATCGCCCGTGACGATGAAGCTGAGGTTGTTGTTGTGTCCGGCATTTTCATAGGTCGGGGGGGCGGTCGCCCCGATGGCGGACCAGACATGCGGGATCACCTCGACCGGTTTGGAATAGAGCAGCGAGGCCGGGTATTGGTCGGGGATATCCTCGCTCGCGACGGCGGCGCTGGCGGCGCAGAGCAAGAGGGTGCCGAGGGTCACACGCATCATCTCAGACCTCCGCAACAAACCGGTATGCATCGCCATCGCGTTCGACCCGACCCAACCCGCCCCCGGGCAGATGAAAGCCGACCATCGCCATCTGATCGGTCGCCAACTGGTCGAGGAGTCGCGTGCGCGTCGCGATCCCGGTCTCGGCATCCTGATCCGATCCGCTGGCCCAATCAGGCCGGGCAAAGGCCAGATGACCGTTGCCAATGGCATCCCCCACGACCAATGCCGCCTCGGTGCCCTGACGGAGTTCAAACGCCATGTGGCCGGGTGTGTGGCCAGGCGTATCATGTGCGAGGATACCCGGCAGCACCTCTTGCCCGCCTGCGATGAATTCCATCCGATCCTCAATCGCCGCCAGACGCCGGGCGGCGCCAACGGCAAAGCTGGCCCGCTCGGCACCGATGCTCTCGACCGTGGCGGGGTCTGTCCAATACTCCCATTCCGCCTGCCCGATCATGTAGCTGGCATTCGCGAACACCGGATCGTCGAAGTCATCCAGCACGCCCCAGAGGTGATCCGGATGCGCATGGGTAAAGAGGACATGGGTGATGTCATCAGCGCTGACACCGACGGATTCGAGCGCTTCGAGAATCTTCCCGGCACTCGGCATGAACCCGGGCCCGGACCCTGCGTCGAACAGCACTGTGCGCTCGGCATCCTGAAACAGCGTCAGATTGCAGGGCGGCTCGACCGTGTCGCCAGTAATTCCATACTGCGCCAGAATCGGGGCGGCATCGGCAGCGGGCAGGTTGCCGAGCAGAAACTCCATCGGCAGCACGAGATTGCCGTCGCTGAGGGTGGAGATCTTGGCACTGCCCAGCGTGAGCTCTGTCGCGGCAATGCCCGGGCGCGACAGACCGACAAGCGTGCCGGCACCCAAGGCCGCCAGAATTTGACGTCGGTTGAAATGCATGGTTTCCTCATCCCTTATTTATTCGTATTTATGAATATGATGCTCTGGCAGGCATCAGAATACAAGGCGAAACAGGCTGCGTTTGATGCTGATTTCCGCGCAGAGATGCGATAGGAACGCTGCATAGGATTTCTAATGTGTGATCATCAAAGCCCATGGACAGTGAACTTCCCGCCTATCTGACAACCAAGGAGGTCGCAGACCTGCTTCGGGTGAAGGAGCGCAAGGTCTACGACATGGTCGCCACCGGCGAGATCCCGCATCGCAAGATCACCGGCAAGCTCTTGTTTCCCCAAAACGAGTTGATGTGCTGGATTGAGGGAACAGGTGTCACCCTGCCCTCCGAGCGCCCGATGCTTGTGACCGGCTCGCATGATCCGCTGCTGGATTGGGCGCTGCGTGAGAGCGGCGCGTGCCTTGCAACCCTCTGGAACGGAAGCTGTGACGGGCTGGAGGTATTTGCCGAAGGGCGTGCGGTTGTGACCGGGCTGCATATTCCCGGCGAAACCGACTGGAACATTCCCGCGCTCGAGGCGCGCGGATTGCGCGACGCTGTGCTCATTGGCTGGGCGGAACGCACGCGTGGGCTGATCCTGACACCTGCCGTGGCGGATATGGTCCAGGGGATCGGCGATCTGCGCGGCCGTCGCGTGATCCTGCGCCAAGAGGGGGCAGGCACCACGGCGCTCTTTGCAAGCATGATGGCCGAAGCGGGCATGACAGCGGATGACATCCTGACGCCTGCCAGCCCCGCCCATACCGAAAGCGATGCCGCCGCCGCCGTGGCCGCAGGAGAGGCCGAGGCGACTTTGGGGATCGAATCCATGGCGCGGCAATTTCGGCTGGTGTTCCGTCCCTTGGTGCAAGAGCGCTTTGACCTCTTGATCGACCGTCGCGCCTATTTCACCGACCCCGTGCAGCGGCTTGTCGCCTTCATGCGGTCCGAAACGATGGTCGCCAAAGCCTCGGCGCTCGGCGGTTATGATCTGAGGGGACTGGGCGAGGTGCGCTGGATTTCCGCCTGAACCGGCCGTTCTCAGACAGGTCACAAATGCATTGGGCGGAACTCTCTCGACGTTCCGCCCAGTTTCAAATCCGCTTGAAGAACAAGGTCAGCCGTTCGCGTTGGGGAAGAACAACTGCTGACCGTCGATCTTGTAATCCGCGATGGCCTGTTGCCCCTCTGCTGACAACACCCAGTCGATGAAGGCCTGCCCGGCCTCGGCCTTGACGTTCTCGTGCTTTGCCGGGTTCACGAGGATGATCCCATACTGGTTGAACAGGCGCGTGTCGCCTTCCACCGCTATCTGGTATTCGCCCTTGTTGCCAAAGGAAATCCACGTGGCGCGGTCGGTCAGCACATAGGCCCCCATCGCCGTGCCGGTATTGAGCGTGGCCCCCATCCCGGAGCCGGTTTCGCGATACCAATCGCCAGACGCCGCTGCGGCATCAATGCCCGCCTCTTTCCACAGCTTCAGTTCTGCCTTGTGGGTGCCGCTGTCATCCCCGCGCGAAGCAAAGGTCGCGCCGGCTTCCGCAATCTTGGTGAGGGCCGCGACGATGTCCGTGGTCCCCGCAATACCTGCCGGATCGTTGGGCGGGCCGACGAGGATGAAATCGTTATACATCACGTCCGACCGTTGCAGCCCATGTCCCTCGGCCACGAATTTTTCTTCTGCCGCCTTGGCATGGACAAAGAGCACGTCGCCATCGCCATTCTCGGCATTCTTGATCGCCTGCCCGGTGCCCACCGCCACCACGCGCACCTCTATGCCGGTCTTTTCCTGAAAGATCGGAAGAATATGGTCAAAGAGCCCCGAATTCTGCGTCGAAGTGGTGGATTGCACCACGATGAACTGATCCTGCGCCTGCACGGCCCCAGACAGGCCCAAGGCAAGAGCCGCACCTGCGGCAAGCGAGAAAAGATGACGTCTGAGCATGAAATTGTCCCTGTCTTTTGGATGTCAGAAAGTTGTGCCTGTGTAGAGCCGCCCTTGGGTCCAGGCGCGCGCAGCCTCGGACCGGGGACGACCAAGAACCTGCTCAGTCGGGCCAGTTTCGGCGACGCGACCTGCATGCATGAAAATCACCTCGTCCCCTAACCGCCCGGCCTGTCCCAGATCATGCGTGACCATGACAATCGTCACGCCGCGCGCATGGGCCGCGTTGATCAGATCCTCGATCCGTTGGGTCGAGGCCGGGTCGAGGCTGCTGGTCGGTTCATCGAGGAACAAGAGGCGCGGCTTGCAGATCAGAGCGCGCGCCAAGGCAAGGCGCTGTTGCTCGCCGCCCGAGAGGACACGCGCGGGATGTCGCGCCAGTTCGCTGAGCCCGGCCAGTTCGAGTGCATGCGCCGCCTCTGCCGCACGCTCTGCACCGCGCACGCCATGTACCGAAAGCGCAAAGATGAGATTGGCCAGCACCGACCGCCGCAGCATCACGGGGCGCTGAAACACCATGGCCTGCGCGCGGCGCGCTTTTTCATCAGGGGCTTGCCCCTGCCAGAGCACTTGCCCGGCGGACGGCGTCAAGAGACCATGCAGCAAACGCAAAAGCAGGCTCTTGCCAGCGCCATTCGCCCCCATGATCAAGATGCGCCGCCCCTCGGGTATCGAAAGGGACAGATCATGAATCAGCCGCTTGCCACCCGCGTCGAATGACAGGCCGCGCGCCTCTAGCAGCGGAATGCGCGTGGCGACCTCAGCGGTGGTCATATCCATCACCGTGTCACGCATAGGCCGCCCGCACCGCAGAGGCCCGGAGCGCCATCACAACCGCGTTCACGAGCACCGCAAGAACCAGCAACACCACGCCAAGGGCCAGCGCCAGCTCGAGATTTCCCTTGGATGTCTCGAGGGCAATGGTCGTGGTCATCACGCGGGTCACATGGTTTATATTGCCGCCCACGATCAGCACAGCGCCTACCTCGGCCACGGCGCGGCCAAACCCCGCCAGCGCCACGGTCATCAGGCTATACCGTGCATCCCAAAGCAGGGCCGCAACCCGTTCATGCGCGCGCAGGCCCATCGAGGCGAACTGCTCGGCGTATTCGCCATGCAGATCCTCGACGACCTGTTTCGTGAGCGCCGCCACGATCGGGGTTACAAGTATCGTCTGCGCGATGATCATCGCGGCAGGGGTGTAGAGCAACTGAAGGGGGCCAAAAGGGCCGGAGGCGGACAGCATGAGATAGACGAACAGCCCAACCACCACCGGCGGCAATCCCATCAAGGCATTGAGGATAACCGTCATCACCCCGCGCCCCGGAAACCGGAACGCACCCACCATCGCCCCCAAGGGCAGGCCGATCAGGCAGGACAAAAGCACCGCGGAAAGCGTGACATGGAGCGACAGCCCGACGATCTCGCTCAGGTTCCGATCCCAATTGAGGATCAGAACCAAGGCCTCGGACATGATGTCGCCAAAGCTGAACACGTGCGATTTCTCCCCTCTTCGGGAAAAAATACACAAAAAGACACAATACTCCAGCCCCTAACGCGACAACGCCTCAGGGTTTTGCGGCTCGCAAGCGCCAGAGGCGGAGCGGTTGGCTCAATTCTGGGCCGTTTGGCCCAGCGGTGACATGCGCCGCATACAGGCGCGCCAGCGTGTCGCGCTGCGCTTCGGCCAATGCGCGACGCGTGGGATCGACGCGGGCGAGATAGTCGATGAAGGCGTCCAAATCGGCCACCGGCGTAGGTCGATGATACGTCACGGGCGCAGGCCCGGTCGCCGCGCCCGCCGCCAGAATGGCATCAATCGCCCGAATCGCCGCGTGGCGCATCTCTGTCTCATCCTCGACCGGGCGCATGACCTCAAAGAAAGCGCCCTCTGCCAAGGGCTCTACAATGACGACTTCTCCGCCGGGGCGCAGAACGCGCAACGCCTCTAGCAGGCCGTTCTGCATCAGAGGCAGGGGGACATGATGCAGCGCGTTCAGGAAAATACAGGCGTCAAAGGATTCTGCGGCAAAGGGCAACTGCTCTGCTCCGCCACGCTCGAACCGGGCATCGGGAACAGCCAGGCGGGCGGCGGCCACCGCTTCGGATGCCGGATCCATACCGGTCACGTCATAGCCCGCCTGTACCAGAGTGCGCGCCAACGCCCCGTGACCACAGCCGATATCGAGCACCGCCCGCGCGCCAATCTCAGACAGGATCGCCAAGAGGCGCGCGGCTGTATCCGGCGCTTCAGTCATCGCCGAACTCTGCGCGCAGCGCGGCGCTATTCGCCCCAAGGGCGGGCACAGGCCCCAGGGCGGCCTCGACACCGTCCATCTGCGCGCCGGGGGCCAGCATTCGCACCGGGCCAGACGGTGTCTCAACCGTGACGTGGCGGTTCTGGGGATGGCTGACCAGATCCTCCATCTCGCTCACGCGCCCATAGGCGATACGCGCCGCGCGCAGGCGTTCGGCCATGGCATCGCGGGGCAGGGCGGCAAAGATCGGGCGCAGCACCGCATCGAGAGCCTCGCGATTGGCAACGCGGTTCGAATTGCTGTCGAAGCGCGGATCGCGGGCAAGCGTCGCATCGCCCAGGATCGTGTCGCAGAACGTGGCCCATTCGCGCTCGTTCTGGATCGAGATCAAAACCGCCTTGCCATCGCTGCCCTGATAGACGCCATAGGGGGCGATCGTGGGGTGATTGAGACCGGCGCGCGGTGGCACCTTGCCGCCGTAAGCATATTGCAGATAGGGCACGTTCATCCAGTCGCTCAGCGCATGGAACAGTGACACCGCGATGTGCCTGCCCTCGCCCGTTGTCGCGCGCCCGATCAGCGCCTCGAGAATGGCCTGATAAGCGGTCATTCCCGCAGCGATGTCACATACTGAAACCCCGGTACGCGCCGGGCCATGCTCATTTCCGGTAATCGACGAGAGACCGGTTTCGGCCTGCACCAAGAGATCATAGGCCTTGAGATCCGCCAGCGGCCCCTCTTCGCCATAGCCCGAGATCGAGACCGTGATCAGACGCGGGTAATCGGCACGCAAGCGGGCGGGCGCAAATCCCAGACGATCAATCGCACCCGGCGCGAGATTCTGGATGAACACATCGGCCTTGCTGAGCATCCGCTCCATCAACGCGCGGTCCGCCTCTTGCCGCAGGTCGAGGCAGAGCGATTCCTTGCCTCGGTTGAGCCAGACGAAATAGGCGCTTTCGCCATGGACCAAGGCGTCATACCCCCGCGCGAAATCGCCTTCGGGCCGCTCGACCTTGATCACCCGCGCACCGGCCTCTGCCAGACGGCCTGACGCATAGGGCGCGGCGACCGCCTGTTCGACGGAAACAACCAATAATCCGGCAAGGTCAGTGCGCATCGGGGTCTCTTCTCCTTTGGAGGCAGTCTGGCCGGACCATGCATTATTGCATCGGCCGTGGGAAATACCCGTCTTTTTGAACGGGTATAAGGCCCGACTATGGGCAACCATAGGCTTGCGCTCTAGCATTTCGCTTTGATAGGCTTTTTGCCTATGGATATTCGCCAACTCCGCTACTTCATTGCCATCGCCGAAGCCCCCTCGCTCTCGGCGGCGGCGCATCGGCTGGGTGTGGCGCAACCCTCGCTCTCGCAGCATGTCGCACGGATGGAGGCCGAACTTGGCGTGCGCCTGATCGACCGCTCGCCACGCGGCTCGATGCTGACCGCCGAAGGACAGGTTCTCTTGCGCCACGCGCGCGAGATCAGCGCCGCGATGTCACGTTGCGTGGACGAAATGCGCGATGCCTCGGGCGCGCCGCGCGGCAAGGTTGGTTTCGGTTTGCCGCCCTCGGTGTCGATGGTGCTGTCCGTGCCCCTGGCCGAAACCGTGCGGGTGGAATTGCCGGATATCCGCCTGCGCGTGGTCGAGGCCATGAGCGGATATATCAAGGCATGGGTCAGCGATGGCACCGTTGACATGGGCCTGATCTATGACCTTCAGGACGCGGATCATTTCCGGATCACGCATGTTCTGGATGAGCGTCTGCATGTCTATTCCGCCCCGGACAACTGGCCCTTTGGCACACCTCCCGGCACACCCGTGCCGCTCCACGCGCTGGAACCGCTTGACATGATCCTGCCTCAGGCCGCCCACGGCCTGCGCAAGACCATCGAGAGCTATGCCGCCCCGCTTGGCCTGCACCTCAACGTGCCCGTTGAGATGGACGCGATGACGCAAATCAAGGAACTGGTGGCGCGCGGCTCTGGTCATGCGATCTTTTCACCCTCGGCGGTGCATGATGCGGTGGCACGGGGCGAACTTGTCGGAGCGCCGATCACGGACCCCGACATGGTGCGGCCCGTCTATCTTGTCTCGAATCCCGCCTTTCCAACCAGCCGCGCCAGCCGCGCGGTCGAGGCGATCACACTCGACGTGCTGCGCGATCTGGTGCGGCGAGGCATCTGGCAAGGTGAGCTGCGGCTATAGGCGCGGTCAATGGCCGCAAGCGGGCATTGATATTTCCGCTGGCATAAAAAACCTGTCACCTAGGGGCCGAGCATTGTGAGAGACGGACATGACATCTTTTGATCCAACGGCAGACTATGCCGACATCCGCGCAGGTGTGGCCCGCGTTTGCGCCGAGTTTCCCGGCGCCTACTGGCGCGATCTGGATGCGCGACGCGCCTATCCCAAGGACTTTGTCGATGCGCTGATCCGCGAGGGGTATCTGGCGGCGATGATTCCCGAGAAGTTCGGTGGATCTGGTCTTAACCTGACAGCGGCGGCGGTCATTCTCGAGGAAATTCATCGCTCTGGCTGCAACGCCGCCGCCTGCCATGCGCAGATGTATACGATGGGCACCGTGCTGCGCCACGGGTCGGAGGCACAGAAGGCCGCCTATTTACCCGGTATCGCCGATGGTTCCTTGCGGCTTCAGGCCTTTGGCGTGACCGAGCCGACAAGCGGCACCGACACGCTGGCGCTGAAAACCACGGCGCGGCGGGACGGCGATGAATACGTGATCAACGGCCAGAAAATCTGGACCTCCCGGGTGGAACATTCGGACCTGATGGTCCTCTTGGCGCGCACGACCCCGCGCGAAGAGGCGAAATCGAAAACCGATGGCCTGTCGGTGTTCCTGATCGACCTGCGCGGCCAAGTCGGGAACGGCATCGACATCCGCCCCATTCGAACCATGATCAATCACGCCACCACCGAAGTGTTTTTTGACAACCTGCGTATTCCGGCGGACTGTCTGGTCGGCGAGGAGGGCAAAGGGTTTCGCTACATCCTCTCGGGCATGAATTCCGAGCGTATTCTCATTGCCGCCGAATGTATCGGGGATGCCAAGTGGTTCCTCAAGACCGGCGCGGACTATGCCCGCGAGCGGGTGGTGTTTGGCGCGCCCATCGGGGTCAATCAGGGCGTGCAGTTTCCGCTGGCCCGCGCACATGCGCATCTGATGGCCGCCGAAGCGATCGTTTATCGCGCTGCCGCAATGTATGATGCAGGGCTGAATCCCGGTGTCGAGGCCAATACTGCAAAGCTTCTTGCGTCCGAGGCAAGCTGGGAAGCGGGCGAGGCCTGCATGCAGACCCATGGCGGCTTTGCCTTTGCCGAGGAATATGATGTCGAGCGCAAGTGGCGCGAGGCGCGGCTCTATCAGATTGCGCCGATTTCGACCAATCTGATCCTGTGCCATATTGCAGAGCAGGTACTGGGCCTGCCAAAGTCCTACGGACCAGGACGCGGGCAATAGGGGAACGGAATGAACGATTACGCGGATTGGATCGGGCGCAGCTATAGCCGGTCAGAACCAATTTCCGAGCGCTTGGTGCGGGAATACCGTGCCACGCTGGCTGGCACTTTGGCCGAAGCAGAGATGCCGGTTGGGCTGCATTGGTGTCTGGTTCCCGATACGGTCACGCCGGATCAGCTGGGGCGCGATTGTCATCCCAAGACGGGGATTTTCCTGCCTGCCCTGCCCCTGCCCCGCCGCATGTGGGCTGGAGGAGAGATCGAGTTTCACGCGCCTTTTGCCCCCGGCGATCTGGTGACACGAGAGACGACGATCGACGATGTGACATTCAAGGAGGGGCGCAGCGGCAAGCTGGGCTTTGTCACACAGCGGCACGTTTACAGTGTAGGCGGCACGGCGCGCCTGACCGAGCGGCAGGATATCGTCTATCGCGAAGACCCCAAGCCGGGACAGGCCAAGGCACCAGAGCCCGCCGAGGAATGGACCAACGCAACCGCGTGGCAGATTACGCCGGATTCGACCCTTCTTTTCCGGTTCTCGTCGCTCACGTTCAATGGCCACCGCATTCATTACGACCACCCCTATGCAACCGGGGTTGAGGGATACGAGGGGCTGGTGGTGCATGGTCCGATGCAGGCGGTCTGGATGATGAATCTGGCGACGCATATCCTGGGCCGCCTTCCCACGCGGTTCACCTATCGCGGCCTCACCCCGCTCATCTGCAACCTGCCCGTGGCGATCGAGGCGCGCGAGACTGAGGGTGGCCTCGACCTGCGGGTACGGCGCGTGGGTGATGGGGTGGCGACCATGGCCGCGCGGGCCGCATGAGATAGATTGACATAACTAGAAAACTAGTTATATTAAACCCATGAGCACAACAAGCCCCACCGCCCGCGCCCTTGCCGCTCTTGGCCATGACACGCGCCTTGCAGTCTTTCGACTGTTGGTGCGTGCGGGCGAAGAAGGGCTGAACGTGGGCGAGATCGGGCAACATCTGGACCAGGCGCCCTCGACCCTCGCGCATCACCTGTCGGCCTTGGTCGACTCTGGCTTGGTGGTGCAAGAGCGGCAGGGGCGTACGGTGATCAATCGCGTGGACTATGCCGCCATGCGGCGGACACTTAATTTCCTGACATCGGAATGCTGCACCGGGGTAAAACTGACCAAGACTGAAAACGCTGCCTGAACGCTATTTTTTACCCCAAATAAACGACTTTTCTAGGGATATGGACATGACAGACTCGAGCCTGCCTCAACCCCGCGCCGCGGCCCTGTTCCGACGCGCATGGAAAGAGCACCGCATCTGGCTGATGTCGGCGCTGATCTTGATCGTTCTTGCGGTCTTTGACGCGACACAGGCGCGCGCCACGCTCGCCTTTACGGCCGACGCGCTGCTCGGCACCGCGCCGTTTCTCTTGCTCTCCATCGGCATCGCAGCCTGGGCCACTGCAACCGGTGCGGATAATCTGATCGCCCGCGCCTTTACCGGCGCGCCCGCCGTGATGATCCTGCTTGCGGCCTTGGCGGGGGGGCTCTCGCCCTTTTGCTCTTGCGGGGTGATTCCGCTGATCGCAGCGCTTTTGGCAATGGGCGTACCACTCTCGGCGGTCATGGCCTTCTGGCTTGCCTCGCCGGTCATGGACCCGTCGATGTTTGTGCTGACAACCGGTGTTCTGGGGCTGGAATTTGCCATTGCCAAGACGCTCGCCGCCATCGGTCTGGGGCTTATGGGGGGATGGGTCGTGCATCTGTTGGGCCGCGCCGGGGGGCTGAGTGATCCGCTGCGCGATGGAATCGGCAACGGCGGTTGTGGCGGCAGCAAAGTGCGCGCACCCAAACCTGTCGTCTGGCGCTTTTGGACCGATCCGGCGCGCAGGGCCAAGTTCGGCCGTGAGGCGCTGAATGTGACCCTGTTTCTGCTGAAATGGCTGACTCTGGCCTTTATACTGGAGAGCCTCATGCTCGCCTTTATCCCGGCAGAGACCATCACGCAGGCGCTTGGGGGCACCGGCATTATCCCGATCCTGTTGGGCACTCTGATCGGCGTGCCTGCCTATCTGAATGGTTACGCCGCCCTTCCGCTGGTCGGCGGGTTGATTGGCCAGGGCATGGCCCCCGGTGCCGGTCTCGCCTTTCTCGTGGCCGGTGGCGTCACGTCCTTGCCGGCGGCCATCGCAGTCTGGGCCTTGGTCAAGCCACGGGTTTTCGCGCTCTACATCGCACTGTCGCTCACCGGGGCGTTTGCGGCGGGCCTGATCTTTCAACTCTGGAACATGGCATGAGACAGTTGCAGATTGAGGTGAGCGGCCTTGAGCCCGGCGCGCGCCTGCTGGCCCCGGCCGGCATGTGCAGCCCTCAAAACGCGGTAACACGGGCAAGCGTGACCGGCGGGCGGATCATCGACGTCGCGCTAGAGGCCGAATTGGGCCTTGCGGCACTCTGGATCGAGGCGGCGGACGAAACTGTCACCCTCACCCATACCCTCGGCTCTGCGCCCGAGGCCCAAGACTATCCCGCGGCGGTCTATACCCCACGCGTCACCCGCTATACCGTCGCTGCCGATGATCTGGCCGAGGCCAGCCGCACCATTGCCACCAAGGCAGGCGGAGGGCGCGCGGGCATCGACGCATTGGTCGCCGAGGCTGAGGCGCGTTTCTCCTACGATCATCCCGAGGCGCGGTTCAATGATGAGGCCGAAGCAGTGCCCTACCTCTCATGCGGCACAACGCCCGGCTCTTGCGTGGATATCAACACCTATCTCGTCGCCAGCCTGCGCGCGGCGGGCTATGAGGCGGGCTATGTCTATGGCTACTTCTTTCCGGCGGAAAAGGGGGGCACCACCCATGACATGCATTGCTGGGTTGTCACCCGCCATGCAGGCGAGGTGCTAGACTGGGACATCGCGCATCACATGAAGGCGGGGCTTGGACCCACAAAACCCGGTCTCAATCCGCGTCCCGGTTGGCGTGTCGCGCTCGGGCATTCGATGGGTCACGGCTATGACATGGGCGACACGATGGCCCGCCTCAAACTCCTGGCCGAGCCGATACAGCCGGGGCCGGACGGCACATGGCGGAAACTGCCCATCATCGCGCGGCTGCCCGCGACCTGACCCTTGCAGAGCTGCCTGCATTTTGAGCATAAACCGCTGGGAGTCTGCCTCTCAGCGGTTTAGTTTTGCCCAATGGTAAATTTCTGTAGAAAATTGACCGGATAAATTTTACCAATTGGTAAAACCAAAAAGACTGCCCACTGACAACATGGAGATCAACATGACACGCCTGCCACTTTCTCGCCGTCGCTTTATGGCCACCACGGCCGGCGCCGCGCTCATCGCCGGGGCCTCTGGCCTGCGCTCGCCGCTGCGCGCCGCCGAACCGATCAAGACCGCCGGTATCTACACGGTGCCCGTCGAACAACAATGGGTCAGCCGGATTCACAAGGCCGCCATGACCGCGCAAGAGCGGGGCGATGTCGAGTATGTCTATTCCGAGAATGTCTCGAACACCGATTACGCCCGTGTCATGCGCGAATATGCCGAACAGGGCTACAAGCTCATCATCGGTGAGGTCTTCGCGGTCGAGCAAGAAGCGCGCGAAGTGGCCGCCGATTACCCCGATATCGCCTTCCTGATGGGGTCGAGCTTCAAGGAGGACCCGGCGCTGGCGAATTTCGCGGTGTTCGACAACTATATTCAGGACGCCTCTTACCTCTCGGGCATCATTGCGGGCGCGATGACCAAGACCGCCAATATCGGCATGGTCGGCGGTTTCCCGATCCCCGAGGTCAACCGCCTGATGCACGCCTTCATGGCCGGTGCCCGTGAAATGAACCCCGAGATCAAGTTCCAGGTGAGCTTTATCGGGTCCTGGTTCGATCCGCCCAAGGCCAAGGAAACCGCTTTTGCCATGATCGAGGGGGGTGCGGACATGCTCTATGCCGAACGCTTTGGCGTGTCGGATGCGGCGCAGGAAAAGGGCGTGTTGGCCATCGGCAACGTGATCGACACCCAAGCCGACTATCCCGAAACGGTCGTCGCCTCGGCACTCTGGCATTTCGAACCGACGCTTGATGCGGCGATTGCCGCTGTGAACGCGGGCAATTTCACAGCCGCCGACTACGGCGTCTATTCCTTCATGAAGGCAGGCGGATGCTCTCTGGCGCCGCTTGGGACCTTCGAGGGCAAGGTGCCCGAGGCGGCACTGGCGCTGGTGGCAGAACGCGAGGCGGCGATCAAGGCGGGCACCTTTACCGTCGAGATCAACGACGAAGAGCCGAAATCCTCGTAAATGACAGGCGCAGATACGGCGCAGGTCGTTCTGCGCCTTGACAGGATCACCAAGCGTTTCGGCGCGCTCACCGCGAATGACGCGGTGAGCCTCGACCTGCATCGAGGCGAGGTCGTGGCCCTCCTGGGGGAAAACGGTGCGGGCAAAACCACGCTGATGAACATCCTGTTCGGCCAGTATACCGCCGATGAGGGACAGGTGATGGTGATGGGACAGGCCCTGCCCCCCGGCAATCCCCGTGCCGCATTGGAGGCGGGCGTGGGTATGGTGCATCAGCACTTCACGCTGGCCGACAACCTCACCGTTCTGGAGAACGTCACGCTAGGCACCGAGCCGCTTTGGCGCTGGCGCTCGGAGCGTGCCGCCGCGCGCACCAAGATCGCAAGGCTTTCCGCCGATTTTCACCTGGCGGTCGATCCTGACGCGCGTGTCGGTAGCCTGACCGTGGGGGAACGGCAGCGGGTCGAGATCCTCAAGGCGCTCTACCGCGAAGCGCGTATTCTCATTCTCGATGAGCCGACCGCCGTTCTGACTCCACAGGAAACAGACGATCTCTTTGCTACCCTGCGCGAGGCGGTGGCCAAGGGCCTCTCGATCGTGTTCATCAGCCACAAGCTGCATGAGGTGATGGATATTGCCCACCGGGTCGTGATCCTGCGCCATGGCAAGGTGGTGGCCGAGATGGAAACCGCCAATACCGACCGTCACGCGCTTGCCGCTGCTATGGTCGGCAGTGACGTCAGCGCGCCACGGGTTGCCCCCGGCACGCCTGGCGCGCCACTCTTGCAATTGCACGCCGTCACCACGGCCGACCGGGGCAGCGCGCCGGGGTTGAAATCCCTGAACCTCGCCCTGCGCGCAGGCCAGATCACCGGCCTTGCCGGAGTTTCCGGCAACGGGCAAGCGGCGCTGGCCGATGTGATTGCCGGTCTCAGCATCCCTGCGTCGGGTCGGCTGGATCTGGGCGGCGCGGAAATGGCGCAATGGAGCCCACGCGCCGCAGTCGAGCACGGGATCGCGCGTATCCCCGAAGACAGGCACAAAACCGGCACAATCGCCGATTTCTCCCTCACCGAGAATGCCATTCTGGAGAGCTATCACAAACCCCCGATGAGTCGCGCGGGTTGGATGAGCTGGCCCCGCGCCGAGGCCGAGACACAGGCGATCATCAAAGGCTACGACATTCGCTGCCCAGGGCCAGATACACGCATTCGCCTGCTCTCGGGCGGCAACATGCAGAAACTGATCCTTGGCCGCGTGCTCGAGGCCAATCCGCGTATCATCCTCGCCAACCAGCCCGTGCGCGGACTGGACATCGGCGCCGTCAACTATGTGCATGAACAGTTGCTCAAGGCCCGCGACCGGGGCGCGGCGGTGCTTCTGATTTCCGAAGATCTGGACGAGATCATGGCGCTCTCGGACGTGATCCATGTGATGTCCGAAGGTCGCCTCTCGCCCGAATTTGCGCGCGGCACGATGACCCCTGCCGAACTGGGCGTCTGGATGGCGGGTCACGGGTTTGAAGCGGGGGTGGCACATGCGTCTTGAACCCATCGCCAACCCGAGCCTCGCGCGCAGCACTCTGCCGCCCGTGCTGGCGATTGCCGCAACGGTGATCGTGGCCTCGCTTTTGGCGATGCTGGCGGGGGCCAATCCCTTTGCCGTATTGGGATTGATCCTCAAAGGCGCGGCGGGATCAAAATTCGCGGTGTTAGAGACACTCAACCGCGCCACGCCGCTCATTTTCACCGGGCTTGCCGTGGCCGTTGCATTCCGTGCCCGGCTCTGGAACATCGGCGCGGAGGCACAGCTCTATGCCGGGGCCCTGATGACGGTGGTCCTTGGAACTGGCGCGTTGCCATGGTCTGCCACAGCGCTCTTGCCCACGCTGGTCCTCGTGTCGATGTTGGCGGGCGCGGCTGTTCTGCTCGTCCCCGCGCTGCTCAAGGTACGGTTTGGCGTTGATGAGGTGGTCACGACGCTCCTCTTCAACTTCATCTTTCTCCTCTTCATCTCACTCCTGCTGGAAGGACCGCTCAAGGACCCGATGGGCATGGGCTGGCCCAAATCCGAACGCCTGATTGCCGAGGCGCGCCTGCCGCGTATCGTCGAGGGTCTGCGCCTGCATTGGGGCTTTGCGCTGGCTCTCATCTCGGCCGCGCTCGTTTGGGTGATCCAGCGACGAACAACCCTGGGCTATGAAATGCGCGCCGTTGGCCTCAATCGTGAGGCAGCGCGCTTTGCGGGTATCCCGGTCAACGCGGTACTGATCAAGACGGCGCTTCTGTCGGGTGGCCTTGCGGCGCTCGCCGGTTTCTCGGAGGTGGCAGGCGTCAAGGGCAGCCTCACGCTCGATCTCAGCCCCGGCTTTGGCTATACCGGGATCATTGTGGCGATGCTGGCGCTGCTCAATCCGCTCGGCGTCATCGCTGCCGCCCTCTTCGTGGCGGGTATCTTCGTGGGTGCCGACAGCATGAGCCGCGCCGTGGGCGTGCCGACCTATCTGGCCGATATCATGCTGGCGACAGCACTCTTGCTCATGGTGCTGGCGATATTGCTCACGCGATTCCGGGTGGTGAGGGAATAGCGCATGGACATACTTGATATCCTCCTCTCCGCCAGTTTCTGGGCCGCCGCGATCCGCATTGCGAGCCCGCTGATCTTTGCCACCTTGGGCGAGTTGATCTGCGAGCGCGCGGGCGTGCTCAATCTTGGCATCGAGGGGATCATGGTTGCCGGTGCATTTGCCGGATGGATGGCGGTGTATTCCGGTCTGGGTCTCTGGCCGGGTGTTGCGGTGGCGATGGTCGTCGGCATGGGCTTTGGCGCGGTGCATAGCCTCTTGACCGTGCCTTTCGGCCTCTCGCAGCATGTGGTGGGGCTTGGCGTCACGCTCCTTGCTACCTCCTCGACCTATTACGCCTATCGCCTCGCCCTGCCAGAGGTGACAAGCCCGCCGAAAATCACGGCCTTTCAGCCATGGGAGATCCCGCTGCTGTCCGACATTCCGCTGATCGGCCCAGCGCTTTTCTCGCAGACACCACTGACCTATCTGGCCTTCCTCCTCGTGGGCGTGGTCAGCCTCGTGCTCTATCGCACGCCGCTTGGCCTTGCGCTGCGCGCGGCGGGCGAGAATCCGGCGGCGGTGGCGGCACAGGGCCTGTCTGTCACGGGCTTGCGCATGGGCGCGGTGATCGTCGGATCGGGGCTGATGGCCATGGGGGGTGCGTTTCTGACCATGTCGGCCTTTGACTCCTTTTTCTTCGAGATGGTCAACGGGCGCGGCTGGATCTGCATCGCGCTGGTGGTGTTTGGCGCTTGGAAACCGGGCAAGGCGCTGTTGGGCGCAGTGCTGTTTGCGGCCTTTGACGCGCTGCAAATCCGGGTGCAGCAGACACCGCTCGGCGCGGACATTCCCTATCAGGTCTTTCTGATGACGCCCTATGTCCTCTCGATCCTCGCGCTCATCGTCATGTCGCGCCGCGCCGAGGTGCCGGCTGCCCTGATGGTGGCCTTCAACAAGGGAGAACGCTGATGTTCGATCTGATCGTCAAGGGCGGCACGCTGCCCGATGGCACCGTGGCCGATATTGGCATTGCCGGCGACCGGATCACGGCGATTGGGCGGCTTGAAGGGGCCGAGGCAGGCCAGGTGATCGACGCCAGCGGCGATCTGGTCAGCCCGCCCTTTGTCGATCCGCATTTCCACCTTGACGCGACGCTGAGTTACGGCCTGCCACGCATCAACGCCTCGGGCACGCTGCTGGAGGGGATCGGCCTCTGGGGCGAACTCAAGCAGATCGTCACCGAGGAAGAGATGGTCAACCGCGCTCTGGAGTATTGCGATTGGGCCGCTTCAATGGGCCTCTTGGCGATCCGCAGCCATGTCGATACCTGCGACGACAGTCTCAAGGGCGTGGCGGCCATGCTCGACGTGCGCGACAAGGTCAAAGGCTATATCGACCTGCAGCTTGTGGCCTTTCCACAGGATGGTTTCTACCGCGATCCCACCGCGCGCGCCAACACGCTCCGTGCCCTCGACATGGGCGTCGACGTGGTGGGCGGCATCCCGCATTTCGAACGCACGATGGCGGATGGCGCAGCCTCGGTCCGGGAACTCTGCGAGATTGCGGCGAAGCGCGGCCTGATGGTGGACATGCATTGCGACGAGAGCGACGATCCCCTCAGTCGCCATATCGAAACACTGGCCTATGAGGCGCAGCGCCTCGGGCTTCAGGGGCGGGTTGCGGGCAGCCACCTCACCTCGATGCATTCGATGGACAATTACTATGTGTCCAAGCTCTTGCCGCTGATGGCCGAGGCAGGCGTCGCCGCAATCCCCAATCCGCTGATCAACATCATGCTGCAGGGGCGGCACGACACCTTTCCCAAGCGGCGCGGTCTGACGCGGGTCAAGGAAATGCAGGCGCAGGGCATCACCGTCGGCTGGGGGCAGGATTGCGTGCGCGATCCATGGTATTCGCTCGGCACCGCCGACATGCTTGATGTCGCCTTCATGGGGCTACACGTGGCCCAGATGAGTAGCCCCGAAGAAATGCGGCGCTGTTTCGACATGGTGACGGTCGAGAACGCGCGCATTCTGGCGCTGGCGGATTATGGCTTGCATGTGGGTGCCGTGGCTTCGCTCGTCGTGCTCGACGCGGGCGATCCGATCGAGGCGGTGCGCCTGCGCGCCGCGCGCCTTGCGGTCGTGTCCAAGGGGCAGGTGATTGCGCGCACACCGCGCGGAGATGCCACGCTAGAGATCGCGGGGCGGCCCGGTTCTGTGCGGCGGCGGCACCCGGTTGCATAGGCGTTTCCCGGCCTATCAGCCCGGATGACCAAGCGGCAGGCTTGCACCCGGAGCAGCAAGACAGGAACATCGCGGCAAATTCTTCAGGAGTGGTCCCCCATGCGTGCCCTTTGCCTCGTTCTGCCTTTCGCCTCGCTCGCCTTGCCCGCCATGGCCGCGGATATCGCCCTCTCGAGCCGTGTCAGCGCCGTAACCCTCTATCCGCAAGGCGCAACCGTGACCCGCGAAGTGGCTTTTAGCGCCCCGGCGGGGCAGCATGACCTGATATTGGCCGATTTGCCAAAAGGCACGCCCCTCGCCTCTGTGCGGGTAGCGGTTGAGGGCGCGCGTATGGGAGGGCTCACCACGCGCAACGATTACGTGCCGCCCCGCGATGCCCCCGAAAGTGCGGCCTTGATCGCGGCCCGTGCCGAGGTCGAGCGGCTGGAAGAGGCGTTGCGCCTTGCCCGCGAAGGCATCGCCGACATAGAGATCGAGGCCGAGGCGGCACGCGCGCGTATCGCCTTTCTGGCGCAGATCGGTCAAGGGGACGGGACCGCAACCCTGACGCCGGATCAACTGCGCGACCTGAGCGCCATGATCGGCAGCGAGACCCTGTTGGCCCGTCAGGCCGAAGCCGCCGCAACCCGCCGGGCCGAGGCCGCCAAACGTGCCCTCAAGGACCAGATCAAGGCGCGCGATGCCGCGCGGCAAGCGTTGAACGCACTCGTGCCCGAGGACGAGGCCCGCGCCATGCTCGCCGTGGCGATCACCTCGGATGCAGACACCCAAGGCACGCTGACCGTAACCTACACCATCCCCGATGCAGGCTGGCAGCCGCTCTATGATCTGCATCTGGCGCGCGACAGCGGCGCACTCAGGATCGAACGCGGCGCTTTTGTGCAGCAATCCACCGGCGAGAATTGGCAGGACATCGCGCTCACCCTCTCGACCCTGCGACCGTCAGAGCAGACCGAACCGGGACAAATCTGGCCTTGGATCGTGCGGATTGATGATCCCGAGGCGATTCAACCGATGGCGCGCGGCAAGGCCGAAGCGGTGTTCATGGCCGCACCCGTGGCAGAGGCCGCGGCCTCTGACATCGCCGTTGCCAGCTTTGATGGGCTATCGGTCAGCTATCGCTATCCCGCCCCTGTCAGTGTCACCACCGGGGCGGATAATGTGCGCCTCATGCTGGCCCCGATGGAAACCAGGGCCGAGGTCGTGGCACAGGCGGTGCCGATGCTGGATCAGACCGCCTATCTCATGGCGCGCCTGACGAATGACACCGGCGAGATCCTCTTGCCCACATCCGAGGCGCGGTTCTACCTCGATGGGCGCTATGTCGGGCAACGCTGGCTGAACCTGATCCCCGACGGGGCCAAGGCGAGCATGTCCTTTGGCCCCATCGAGGGGCTCCGCCTGACCCGTCTTGTACGCGACCGCAACGAAGGCGACCGGGGGATCCTCACGAAATCCAATGAGCAGACAGAGACGGTCGAGATCAGCGTCGAGAACCTGACCGGCGAGACGTGGCCGCTGCGCCTGATCGACCGCGTGCCGGTGTCCGAACAAGAGGATCTGGAGATAACCTGGAGCGCCGATCCCATGCCCACAGAGCGCGATGTCGACGATGCGCGCGGGGTGATGGCGTGGACCTTTGATCTTCCTTCTCAGGAGACGCAGACAATCACGGTAAACACGCGAATGACGTGGCCCGAGGGCAAGGTGCTGCAATGACAGCGGCGGTTTATCGCTTCGCTTCCCAACTGCTCGATGCATATTGGCGAGTGTAGAATTCCGCCATGAGGCCGATCATCAAAAGCGCAAGGCCGACATAATACGGATATTCAAGCGAGGTCCGATGCGGCGTGTAGTTGATGAAAACGAAGCCGCGCGTCTGGTCGATGATATGAAACAGCGGGTTCCAGTCGAACATGTTCATCATGAAGGTGGGCAGGGTGTTGACCACGAACATCTTGCCCGATGCGATCATGTTTGCGCGCTGATAGATCATGGCAATGATCGAAACCAATCCCGGCGCCCATGGCTTCATCGCCAAGAGCACGAGACCTACGGCAACGCCCGTGAACCACGCAGTCAGTATCATCCCAAAGGCTTGAATGGGCTGATAGATACTGATCGGCACAAAACCCACGTGATAGATGAACAGAACAACGAACAGTGACAGAACCTGAATGTAAAGCGAGCTGAGCGCCGCCGAACAGATCGCGATGACCGTGTTCATCGGCGCGTGTTGCATCATCGGAGAAGCCGGCCCTTCGGCCCCCATGACCGCGCTCATCGCCTTGATATGGGTGATGTAAACAAAGATGCCGGACATCATGAACAAAAGAAAATCACCGCGGATTTTCATACCCTTGAGGCCGAGCACGGTGAACAACAGGTAGAATGCCATCACCATGATGATCACGGTCATGATGTTCTTGACCAATGCCAGCACAGCATTTCGATCGCTCTTGCGCACGTCCCGCACGGCGGCATGATAAATCAGTTCAGCAATGTTGATTGCCGAATGCAGGCTCGATCTGGGTCGCGTGGTCTTGAACATGGCGCGGGGCCGCTGGCCTCTTATTTTTGGTCCGGGTTTCTTGCCGTCCTTGCGAGAGCGTATCATAAGGGCGCAGATATAATCCATCGGTTAACGGCGCAAAGTGGCGTCTTGGCGGCAAAGGAGTGGCGATTTGGAGTATGACAGGCTGATTTCGGTGATGCGGGCCCTAGCGCTTGAAGCCGGGGCAAAGATCATGGACATCTACGAGGCGGATGATTTCGCGGTAAAGGTCAAGTCCGACGCAAGCCCCGTGACAGAGGCGGACGAGGCGGCCGATGCGATCATTTCCGCCGGCCTGCGCGCCGCTTTCCCCGAGGTTCCGCTGGTGACAGAGGAACAGGCAACATCGCATGGCGAGACGGCCAAGACCTTTCTGATCGTCGACCCGCTGGATGGGACAAAGGAATTCATCAACCGGCGCGGCGATTTCACAGTCAACATCGCCTATGTCGAAGCGGGCGTGCCGACCCGTGGCGTGGTCTATGCCCCAGCCAAGGGGCGCATGTTCTACACGCTGGCCGATGGCAATTCGGTCGAGGAAGAAGGGCCGTTTGCATTGGACACGCCCGGTGCCTTGCGGCCCGTTCGGGTGGCGCAACCGGACAATACCGCGCTCATGGTCGTGGCGAGCAAATCGCACCGCGATCAGGCCACCGACGACTACATCGGCAAATACGCGGTCAAGGACATGACGAGCGCGGGCTCCTCGCTCAAGTTCTGCCTTGTCGCGACCGGCGAGGCCGATCTCTATCCCCGTCTGGGGCGCACGATGGAATGGGACACAGCCGCCGGGCATGCCGTGCTGAACGGGGCCGGGGGGCAAGTGGTACGCTTCGAGGATCACCAGCCGCTCACCTACGGAAAGGCAGATTTCGCCAATCCGTTCTTCATCGCCCTCGCCCCCGGCGTGGTCCTGAAAGGAGCATGAGATGAGCGTCGTCATCGTCATTCCCGCGCGTTACGCCTCGACCCGTTATCCCGGCAAGCCGCTCGTGGCCCTGACCGGGGCCACGGGCGAGGCAAAGAGCCTGATCCGGCGCTCATGGGAGGCCGCCCGTCAGGTGCAGGGTGTCGACCGGGTTGTTGTGGCCACCGATGACGACCGTATCCGCGCAGCCTCCGAGGCATTCGGTGCAGAGGTCGTCATGACCTCTGAAAGTTGCGGCAACGGCACCGAGCGCTGTGCCGAGGCGCTGGAGGTCATGGGCGGCGACTATGACATCATCGTCAACCTGCAAGGCGACGCACCGCTCACCCCGCATTGGTTCGTCGAGGATCTGATCGCTGGCCTGCGCGCAGATTCCGGGGCAGAGGTGGCAACGCCCGTGCTGCGATGTGACGGTCGCGCCCTCAACGGCTTTCTCGACGACCGCGCAAATGGCCGGGTCGGCGGCACAACGGCGGTCTTTGGCGAGGGCGCGCGCGCGCTCTACTTTTCCAAGGAAGTGATTCCCTACACCCCTCGTCGCTATGAGACCGACGAGGAGACGCCGGTCTTTCACCATGTCGGTGTCTACGCCTACCGTCCGCAAG
The DNA here is from genome assembly GCF_027019125.1 of Roseovarius sp. Classification (GTDB taxonomy): domain Bacteria; phylum Pseudomonadota; class Alphaproteobacteria; order Rhodobacterales; family Rhodobacteraceae; genus Roseovarius. The sequence continues at coordinate 164,872 of NZ_JALUXE010000034.1, forward strand.
CGCTGCGCGACTATGCCACTTGGCCGATGGGGCCGCTGGAAAAGCTCGAAGGGCTCGAACAGCTGCGGTTTCTCGAACGCGGACGCCCGGTGCTCTGCGTCGAGGTCGCGGCGCAGGGGCGGCAATTCTGGGAGTTGAACAACCCCGAAGACGTACCGCGCATCGAGGCGATGATGCGGGAAATGGGCATGGGCTAAAGATCGCTCATCAATACCCTGCCAAAGCGCAACATTTCGCGAATTTTCCCCTTAACACGATGCAAAAGACGTCGCTGTTGTGTAAGGTGACCAAAAGTTTTCCAGGAGCATTCCATGCGTAGCAAAGTAACCAAGGCAATCTTTCCAGTCGCCGGGCTTGGAACACGGTTTTTGCCAGCCACGAAATCGGTGCCCAAGGAAATCATGACGCTGGTTGATCGCCCTTTGGTGCAATACGCCATAGACGAGGCGCGCGCCGCCGGGATCAAGGAATTCATCTTCATCACCTCGCGCGGCAAAGGTGCGCTTGAGGATTATTTCGACTACGCCCCACAGCTTGAGGCCGAATTGCGCCGCAAAGGTAAGGATGATCTGCTCGAAATCCTGAAATCCACCAACATGGACAGCGGCGAAGTGGCCTATATGCGCCAGCACAAGCCGCTAGGTCTGGGCCATGCCGTGTGGTGCGCGCGGCGGCTCATCTCGAACGAACCTTTTGCCGTGATCCTGCCGGACGACGTGATCGCCGCGGAAAAGCCCTGTCTTGCACAGATGGTCGAAGCCTTTGAGGAAACGCAGGGCAATATCGTGGCGGCAATGGAAGTGCCGGACGCCATGACAAAGTCCTACGGTATTCTCGATATCAAGGAGGATATGGGAAGCATCGTGTCGACCAAGGGCATGGTGGAAAAGCCGGCCGCAGGCACAGCGCCCTCGAACCTCGCGGTGATCGGGCGTTATATCCTGACCCCCACCGTCTTGCAGAAACTGAACCGCAAACAGGCAGGCGCGGGTGGCGAAATCCAACTGACCGATGCCATTGACGCCGCGCGCGAAGATGGCGAAGAGGTCTACGGTTTCCGCTTTCAGGGCCAGCGGTTCGATTGCGGCTCTAAAGCAGGGTTTTTGCAGGCAACGGTGGCGTTTGCCCTGGCGCGTGACGAGTTGCGGGATGAACTCTGGAATTACATTTCCGACGTGGTCCACTCTGAAAAAGCGGCTCAGTAAGACTCCACGAAAGGAAGTCTGGTGACGCATATTCTGGTCACAGGCGGGGCGGGCTATATCGGCAGCCACGCCTGCAAGACATTGGCGGCTGCGGGCTATACGCCCGTCACCTACGATAATCTGTGCACAGGCTGGCAGGACGCCGTGAAATTCGGCCCCTTCGAGCAAGGCGATCTGACGGATCGCGCGCGGCTCGATGAGGTATTTGCCACCTATCGACCCGCGGCGGTGATGCATTTTGCAGCACTCAGCCAGGTGGGCGAGAGCATGCGTGATCCAGGTCTCTATTGGCACAACAACGTCGCCGGGTCGCTGTCTCTGATTCAGGCGGCAGTGGCGGCGGACTGTCTCGACTTTGTGTTCTCCTCGACCTGCGCCACCTATGGCGATCAGGACAACGTCCTGCTTGACGAAGGGTGCGCGCAGCATCCGATCAATGCCTATGGCGCCTCCAAGCGCGCCATCGAGGATATGCTCCACGATTTCGGGGCCGCATATGGCCTGCGCCATGTGATTTTCCGCTATTTCAACGTCGCGGGTGCCGACCCAGAGGCAGAGATCGGTGAATTCCACCAACCCGAAACCCATCTCATTCCGCTGATGCTGGATGCAATCGACGGCAAGCGTGATGCGCTGACGATCTTTGGCACGGATTACGACACGCCCGACGGCACCTGCATCCGCGACTATGTGCACGTCAGTGATCTGGTTGATGCACATGTTCTTGGCCTCAAATGGCTGGAGGCAGGCAAGGGCAGCCGCATTTTCAACCTTGGCACCGGCACCGGATTTTCCGTGCGCGAGGTGATCGACCAATCTGCGGTCGTGACCAACCGGGCCGTGCCCGTGGTCGAAGGCGCACGGCGGCCAGGCGACTGCACGCGGCTTGTTTCGGGATCGACCCGCGCCGCGGCAGAGCTGGGCTGGCAGCCGAAACGCTCCACGCTCACACAGATGATCGAGGATGCGTGGCGCTGGCATCAGACTGGACATTACGACAAATAGCGCTGACTCTGCCGCTTGGGGGATCACGGGGACCACATGGGCGCGGGCGAGAGGATCAGCAATCTGGCGATGGACTATCGCTTGCGATGGAAGCGGCGCCGCCTGCTCTGGCGCAGCTTTCGCAAGAGACGGCAATTGCGCTGTGTTCGTGACGAAACATCCCGGATCAGACCCGGTGACATCCTATGTTTCAGCACAGTCCGGAACGAGGCGCTGCGTCTGCCCTATTTCCTCGACCATCACCGGAACCTTGGCGTGCGGCATTTTCTGATTGTCGAGAATGCCAGCGACGATGGCACACGTGACTACCTCGCCGCACAACCCGATGTCTCTTTGTGGAGCACGGATCATAGCTACAAGCTGTCGCGTTTTGGCGTTGATTGGTTGACCTGGTTGCAGATGAAGCACGGACACGGTCATTGGTGCCTGACCCTCGATGCCGACGAATGCCTGATCTATCCCTATCACGACACGCGAACCCTGCCTGCGCTCTGCGAGTGGCTAGAGGGACAAAAGCGCCGGTCCTTCGGCGCGCTGATGCTTGATATGTACCCCCAAGGCCCCCTGTCGACCTATGCCTACGAGGCCGGAACAGACCCGTTTCAAGCACTCTGCTGGTTCGATGGCGGCAATTATGGCATGCGGCGCAAGCCAGATTTGCAGAACCTGTGGATTCAAGGCGGCCCGCGTGCCCGGATGTTCTTTGCCAGCGATCCACGCCGTGCACCAACCATGGGCAAGGTGCCCTTGGTCAAATGGAACCGACGCTATGCCTATGTGAGTTCCGCGCATGCGCTCCTGCCCCGACGGCTGAATCATGTCTATGACACGACCGGGGGCGAGATGACCTCGGGCATCCTGCTGCACAGCAAATTCCTCAACACCGTGGTCGAACGCTCTGCCGAAGAAAAGGCCCGGCAAGAGCATTTTGCCAATAGTAGTCTCTATGACGGCTACTACGACGCGTTGCAGGCAGACCCGGATCTATGGTGCGAAGGTTCGACCCGGCTGGTTGGCTGGCGCCAACTCGAGGCGATGGGGCTCATGTCGCGCGGCGGTTGGAATTAGCCAATCTCGGCGATAAGGGCCTGATAGCGCGCGGTGTAGTCATTGCGCGTCTCGACCGGGGGACGAAGGGTGATGCAAAGCCCTTGCAGCAGCGCAGGATCAGGTTTGCCAAAGAAACGATCCGCCTCAGCCACCGAGAACCCCGCGATCTCCGTTGCCTCCATCCAGGCGCTGATTTTATCGGCCTGCTTGATCTGTTTCTTGATCGCAGGCGGGATCGCGGCGGGCAGGCCAAAGCGGATGTGGATCGCCGCAGCAAGGCGTCTGTCAAGATCGTCATAGCCCGGCCCGACCGCGTTCTTGACCGGGGATATCATGTCGCCGATCACGTATTCCGGCGCATCATGCAGGAGCGCGGCCAATCGCCATTTGGCGGGAGCAGCAGGCGTCAGGCGGGAATAGAGCCTTTCGACCAGCAAGGAGTGCTCGGCCACCGAGTAGGCAAAATCGCCCAAGGTCTGCCCATTCCAGCGCGCAACAAAGCTGAGCCCGTGTGCAATGTCCTCGATCTCGATATCGACGGGCGTGGGATCGAGAAGGTCGAGCCGGCGGCCCGAGAGCATCTTTTGCCAAGCGCGGGGTTTCGGCATGGGTCCTCCGGTTGATTTGACCGACCCTGCCTAGCGCGGCTGAGGCGCTTTTGCAAAGCTCTCTTGTATCCGCGCCAAAAGAGGGGAATCAGCGCGTGCCGCAACGAAATTATATCCTTTGAACGTGTCGGTCTTTACCGCCCTGACGCTGGCAAGATCGGACATCGGTCTGAGGGTGCTTTCGCTGGAATAGAGCCTCATCTCCGGCTGTGCCAGCAAATGCGCGCTCACCGTGCAATCCGGATCATTGCCGTGATCCTCGTAGATCAGAACGGACCCATCGCTCAGAGCGCGGGCCGCGCCAGCGATGGCCTCTATCTCGGCTCCCTCGACATCAAGCTTGATCAGTGCGGCGGTGCCAGTTGGGACAAGATCGTCGATGGCAAGCGTCGTCACGGTCTCGGTCCGGTCCTGCGCGCCCGCTGGCACGGCGCCCATCAGGCGGGCAGAGGCATGGCTGAGATGTGTATTCACAAACGTCAGCACCTGGCCAGACCGCGCATGGATCGCCGCGCGGTGGATCGTGACGCCCGGCAGTGTGCCCGCGTTGACCCGCAACCGATCGAATGTCCGCGCCGACGCCTCGACCGCGATCACGCGCTCAAAGAGCGGCACGGCGCGGGTGGTCCAATACCCCATGTTTGCGCCGAGATCGCAAAAGAGCGGCGTCGCCCCGGCGGCAGCGCGCAACACCGCGTCAACCTCGGGCTCATAGGGCGCAAGATAGAGCGCAAAGCGGGTCCAATAGCCATCATTGAGCAGGATACGATAGGGCGCGGCATCGCCGTCATGCAGGATCACTGCGTTCTCGGGGTCGAAAAGCCGCCCAAGCCCGCGCGCAAACCGGCCATAGAGCCCGCGCGTCACGGCGAGACGAAAGAGCCCCATCAAGAGCATGTACTGCAGCCGCGCGGCAGGGCTGGAGAAGGTGAGGCGAGGTGAGGTGATCATGGCGACAGACCTAGGCAATGGTCGATCCGGGTGCAAACCCTAAACACAGGGGCAACACGCGCTTGTGCTCGGAGTTTTAGTGTAACGCGATCCTCGACCACCCAGATTGACGGCATGGACACCCGGCGCAGTCATGCGCCAGAGCTGAGGAGAAAGGCCATGTTCAAACGTCTCTGTTCCACCGCTGTCATCTTTGGTGCCGCAGCGCTGGCACCGCCCGTCCACGCGCAAATGATCACCTGCCTGCCGCGCGCCGATCTGATCGAACACCTTGAGGGGCGCTATTCCGAACATTTGACCGGCGGTGGGCTGCAAAGTGCGCAACAGTTGCTTGAAATCTGGGCGTCGGATCAGACCGGCAGCTTCACCGTCTTTGTGACCCGGCCTGATGGGCTGAGTTGTGTGATCGCCACGGGCCAGAATTGGCAGGACGCCGCACCAACCCACCCAGAGGGGGTGGCGGGCTAATCGCGCATTGCCGAAAGGGGGAGCGAGTGCTATCTGCCTCGCAAACTTCTCATGCAAGGAGCCACCCTCACATGGCCAACGATTACATCGTCAAGGACATCAATCTCGCGGCATACGGACGCAAGGAACTGGATATCGCGGAAACCGAAATGCCGGGGTTGATGGCCTTGCGCAAGGAATATGGCGAGGCCAAGCCGCTCAAGGGCGCGCGCATCGTCGGAAGTCTGCACATGACCATTCAAACGGCCGTGCTGATCGAAACGCTGGTGGATCTGGGCGCTGATGTTCGTTGGGCGTCTTGCAACATTTTCTCGACGCAGGACCACGCGGCAGCGGCGATTGCCGCAGGGGGAACCCCGGTGTTTGCGATCAAGGGCCAGACCCTTGAGGAGCATTGGGACTATCTCGACAAATCCTTCCTGTTCGAAGACGGCCCGAACATGATCCTCGACGACGGCGGCGATGCGACGCTCTATGTCCTGCTCGGTGCGCGCGCCGAGGCTGGCGAAGACATCATCCCGGTCCCCGCCTCGGAAGAGGAAGCGGTGATCAAGGCACAGATTGCCAAGCGAATGAAGGCCAGCCCCGGTTGGTTCACAAAGGTCCGCGACCAGATCAAAGGCGTATCCGAGGAAACCACAACCGGCGTGCATCGTCTCTATGACCTGCACAAGAAGGGTCAATTGCCCTTCCCGGCGATCAACGTCAACGACTCTGTCACCAAGTCGAAATTCGACAACAAATACGGCTGCAAGGAAAGCCTTGTGGACGGTATCCGCCGCGCCACCGACACCATGATGGCAGGCAAGGTTGCCGTCGTCTGTGGCTATGGCGACGTGGGCAAAGGCTCTGCCGCGTCGCTGCGTGGCGCCGGTGCGCGCGTGAAAGTGACCGAAGTAGATCCGATTTGCGCCCTTCAGGCGGCGATGGACGGGTTCGAAGTGGTTGTGCTGGAGGATGTGATCGACAGCGCCGACATCTTCATCACCACCACCGGCAACAAGGACGTGATCCGCATCGAGCACATGCGCGCGATGAAGGATATGGCGATCGTCGGCAACATCGGCCATTTCGACAACGAAATTCAGGTTGCCGCCCTCAAGAACCACAAGTGGACCAATATCAAGGACCAGGTGGACATGATCGAGATGCCTTCGGGCAACCGGATCATTCTTTTGTCCGAAGGTCGCCTGTTGAACCTCGGCAACGCCACTGGCCATCCGTCGTTCGTTATGTCTGCGTCTTTCACCAATCAGGTGCTGGCGCAGATCGAGCTTTGGACCAAGGGCGATCAATACGAGAACCAGGTCTATGTCCTGCCTAAACACCTTGACGAGAAGGTGGCGCGACTTCACCTTGAGCGTATTGGAGTCAAGCTGACACAGCTGCGGCAGGATCAGGCGGATTACATCGGCGTAACCACCGATGGCCCGTTCAAGCCGGAGCATTACCGCTACTGATACATAGAGTCATAGGACAGGAACCCGATGTTGAAGAAGAGCTTTTTTGATGTCGGTGTCCTGGCCCTTGGCCTGGCACTCGGCCTGGGCGGCATCTCGGCGGCGCAGGCCAGGCCGAAAGTCACCGAAACGATCAAGACATATCCGGTGTCGTCCACGTCGCTTGCGGAGCTGGCGAAGGAAATGGACAAGAAAGGCCCAAAGGGATATTGGGCCTATACAGAGTGGTATGTGCGCTGGACCGGCGATTGCAAGCTGAGCGTCACGGTCGATATTATCCTGCCAAAGCACAAGAATCCTTCCAAGATGCCCGCCGACGTGCGCAAGAAATTCGATGCCATGCTTGTGGCCCTGACAGAGCATGAGCGCCAGCACGGACGTCATGGCATTGCCGCCGCACAAGAGATCGAAGCGGCGGGATGTTCGGGCGGTGATGGGATCATCAAGAAATACAACGCTGTCGACATCAAATTCGACAAGGTCACGGACCACGGGCGCAAAGAGGGTGTGACCCTGAATTAGGGACGTGTCGCGATCAACCGACGGTATCCCCAGGTTCTCGCCTCAGGGGAGCCTTGCTGAAAATTTCCCTTTGTCCGTGAAAAATCCCCGGCTATCGTGCCCAAGGCGTCATTTGTGAGGCTGGGTGTAACGACAAACCGGTCGGTTGCCGGGAAAATAGGGAGAGAATTGATGGGAAAGCGTGACGACCTGATCGCGAGATACGCAGACGATCTGCGCAACAAATGCGGGATGGAGCCAGATATGGACCTGCTGACCAAGGTGACGATTGGCTGCGGGCCGGCGATTTACAACGCAGATGCCTCAACCGTTGCGGGTGGCCAGCCGGCAGAGCTTGAGACGGTCAAGACGAATTTTCTCGTCAAGAAACTGGGCCTGGCTGATAGCCCGGCGCTGATGGACGCGATCAATCAGATGATCGAGACCTATGGCAAATCCGAGCGCAACAAATATCGCGCGGTGATCTACTACATGCTGACCAAGCATTTCGGCAAGGAAGCCGTCTATCGCTGAGGCGATGAGCCCACCGAGATTCAGAGCGCCCGCCCCTTGGCGGGTGTTCTTGTTTCTGGGTCAGGAATGCGTGCGCAAATCGCTCGTATCCAGCACCGGTGCCGCATCTATATCCTCGGCGTCCAGCAGGCTGGCGACCCGCTCGAGAGATGCCACAAGCTGCGCCTGTTCCCAATCCGCAAGAGCCTCGAACTTGCGCACATAACGCTGCTGAAGTGCGTCAGGCGCGCGTCGGATGGTCTCATGCCCTGCATCGGTGATCACGATATTGGTCTGGCGACGGTCCGTCTGGGACTTTTCGCGCGTCACCACGCCATGTTTCACCAGTTTATCCACCAGCGCCGTGATGGTCGCCTGGGACACGCGCATCTGTTGCGCGATGTGGGTTGCGGTGCAACTGCCCCGTTCCGCCACGATCTGCAGCACGCGGAACTGCACCGCCGTCAGCCCCGCAGCGGTGGCGAGCTTGCGCCCATAGATTTCGGTTGCGCGCAGGATGCGACGCAGGGCGATCAAGCTTTGGTCTGTGCGGTCCATCCGAGCCCCTCTTGTGATGGCTGTAATGGTCGCAAAGCTGTCGCTCAATTGCAATTTCATTCCTCCTGTGAAACTAATTTAGTTCGCTAATTAAATATATAGGGCATTTGACGCCGAAAATTAAGGTTTTTTCTCAAATTATGGCCCATTCACGCTATTTTCATCAGAAAGGTTGATTTATAAGCATACGCGTTATATTTAGTTAAGCGAAGCAAATGGAGAGGTCACTCAGCGATGCGACATGCGATGGAAATGTTTCGGAAAGCCCTGCCAACCCTGCGCAAGCCCTCGTCCGAGGATGGCGCGGCCATCTGGGAGCTGATTCAGGCCTGCAAGCCTCTCGATGAGAATTCGATGTATTGCAACCTGATCCAGTGCGATCATTTCCGCGACACCTGCATCGTGGCCGAGCTGGACGGCGAGATTGTCGGCTGGGTGTCAGGCTATATCCTGCCCGATGACCCCGAGACGTTCTTTGTCTGGCAAGTGGCCGTGTCGGAGAAGGCGCGGGGCACCGGCCTTGGTACGCTGATGCTGCGCGGGCTGTTGTCGCGTGACATCTGCAAGGATGTGACCCGTGTGCAAACCACGATTACCCGCGACAACGCCGCAAGTTGGGCGCTTTTCCGCAAGTTCAGCGACCTGAACGACGGCGAATTGTCGAGCACGCCGTATTTCTCCAAGTCGCTGCATTTCAACGATCTGCACGACACCGAATACATGGTCACCATCGCCATGAAAGAGCGGATGAAGAAGGCGGCCTGACCCTCAGGCCCCTGCCCGCCTATTTCCCAATCACATGAAGGAACACGTTATGACGACTGACATGTCAGCCGACCTGGAAATTTTTGCCCGCCGCGAGAGCGAGGCACGCAGCTATTGCCGCAGCTTCCCGACCGCCTTTGTCAAGGCGCAGGGGTCTGAGATGACCGATGCGCAGGGCAACACTTATATCGACTTTCTCGCCGGGTGCTCGTCGCTCAACTACGGGCACAATGACCCGGACATGAAGGAAGCCCTGATCGCGCACATCACGGCCGATGGGGTCACCCACGGTCTCGACATGCACACAGGCGCCAAGGCCGAGTTCCTGCGCGCGTTCGAAGACATCATCCTCAAACCGCGCGGCATGGATTACAAGGTGATGATGACCGGGCCCACAGGCACCAACGCGGTCGAGGCCGCAATGAAACTGGCGCGCAAGGTCACGGGGCGGCGCAATATCATTGCCTTTACCAACGGATTTCACGGCATGACCATGGGTGCGCTCAGCTGCACCGGCAACGCTGGCAAGCGCGCGGGCGCGGGTGGTGGATCGCTCTGCGGCACCACGCACATGCCTTACGAGGGTGCCTTTGGGCCCGACGTGGACAGCCTGCGCATCATCGAGGAAATGCTGGGCAATCCGTCGAGCGGCGTCGATGCGCCGGCCGCCTTCATCATCGAACCGGTGCAGGGCGAGGGTGGGCTGAATGCCGCCTCCACCGCCTTCATGCAGGGTGTCGCCCGGCTGGCCAAAGAGCATGGCGCGCTGCTGATCGTCGATGACATCCAGGCCGGGTGCGGACGCACTGGCACCTTCTTCAGCTTTGAAGAGATGGGCATTGAGCCGGATCTTATCCCGATGGCCAAGAGCTTTTCGGGGATGGGCCTGCCCTTTGCCGCGCTCCTGATCAAACCCGAGCATGACATCTGGGGCCCGGCCGAGCATAATGGCACCTTCCGTGGCAACACCCATGCCTTTGTCACGGCGCGTGTGGCGATCGAAAAATTCTGGGCGGATGATGCGTTCCAGAAATCCATCGCCGCCAAGTCGGAAATCCTGCGCGACGCACTCATGCGGATTGCCGATGCTATTCCCGGCTCCTCTCTCAAGGGGCGCGGCATGATGCAGGGGGTCGATGTGGGCTGTGGCACGCTCGCTGCGGCGATATGCGCCCGCGCTTTTGAAAAGGGGCTCATCATCGAGACCTCGGGCGCCCATGACGAGGTGGTCAAGGTGCTGGCCGCGCTGACGACGCCTGAAGCGACCTTGAAAAAGGGCCTGGACATCCTCGAAGCGGCGGCGCGTGAGGTGACACAAACACAAAAACTTGCAGCGGAGTAACAGCAATGATTGTCAGAGACTTCAACAAGATCGTCAAAGACGAGCGCGAGCGCGTCGTCTCGGACGCGCAGTGGTCGAGCGTGCGGATGCTTCTGGCCGACGACGGGATGGGGTTTTCTTTCCACATCACGTTTCTTGAGCCGGGTTCGGAACATACGTTCGAATACAAGAACCACTTCGAGAGCGTCTATTGCATGCAGGGCAAAGGCTCGATCACGGATATTGCCACGGGCGAAACGCACGAGATCAAGCCGGGTGTGATGTATGCGCTCGACAAGCATGATCGCCACATTCTGCGCGCCGAAGAAGAGCTGGTCATGGCCTGCTGCTTCAACCCGCCGGTGACAGGCAAAGAGGTGCATCAGGCCGACGGCTCTTACGCGCTGGAAAGCGCCTGACAAGAGGGTCCGGGCAGCAGCCCGGATAAGAGGACTATGACATTTCCAGATCACACCGTCGAAAAGATCGGCGGCACATCCATGAGCCGTGTAAACGAGCTTCTCGACACGCTCTTTATCGGGACCCGCGAGGGCGGCGCGCTCTATCACCGTATCTTCGTGGTCTCGGCCTTTGGCGGGATCACCAACAAGCTGCTGGAGCACAAGAAATCCGGCACACCGGGGGTCTATGCGCGCTTTGCCAACGGGGATGACGATCACGGCTGGCTGGACGCGCTGACCGAGGTGGGCGCGGCGATGCGCGCCGCACATGGCGACATCCTCGACAATCCAGGCGACCGCAGCATGGCGGACGAATTCGTGCGCGAGCGGATCGAAGGCGCGCGCTCGTGCCTCTTCGATCTGCAACGGCTGTGCTCTTATGGTCATTTCCGCCTGAGCGATCACATGCTGGTCATCCGCGAACTGTTGTCCGGTCTGGGCGAATCCCATTCGGCCTTTGTCACCACGCTTTTGTTGCAGCGGGCAGGTGTGAATGCGCGGTTCATCGACCTCAGCGGCTGGCGCGACGAAAGCGAGCATAGCCTGTCCGAACGCATCGAGGCGGGCCTGCGTGACGTGGACCTCTCCAGCGAAATGCCGATTGTCACCGGCTATGCGCAATGCACCGAAGGGCTCATGCGAGAGTTCGACCGGGGGTATTCCGAAGTGACATTCGCTACTCTGGCCGCCTACACCGGCGCGAAAGAAGCGATCATCCACAAAGAGTTCCACCTGTCCTCTGCCGATCCCAAGCTCGTGGGCGAAGAGGCGGTGCGCAAGCTGGGCCACACCAACTATGACGTGGCGGATCAGCTCTCGAATCTCGGGATGGAGGCGATTCATCCCAAGGCCGCCAAGACCCTGCGTCAGGCGGATGTGGCACTTCGGGTGACGAATGCGTTTGACCCCGGTGATCCCGGAACGCTGATTGACGATCAGCCGACCGATACCCCAAGTGTCGAGATTGTGACTGGCCTCAAAGTCGTGGCGCTCGAGCTTTTCGAACAGGATATGGTGGGCGTCAAAGGCTATGACGCGGCCATTCTCGAGGCGCTCAAGCGGCACAATGTCTGGATCGTGTCCAAGACATCGAACGCCAATACGATCACGCATTATGTGCAGGCATCGCTCAAGGTGGTGCGGCGCGTGGCGCGGGATTTGGAAGAGATATACCCCTCGGCCAAGGTCTCGGCCCGCACGCTATCGCTCGTGTCGCCCATCGGGCGTGATCTGAGCGGTCTGCGCGTGCTGAGCCGGGGGCTCGCGGCGCTGGAAGAGGCGGGCATCGAGGTGATCGCCGCGCATCAGACTCCGCGCAGCGTCGATGTGCAATTCGTCCTTGCCGCAAAAGAGATGGAGGCAGGCATCACCGCGCTGCACCGGGCGCTGATCGAAAGCACGGTGGCGCACCTCCCTAGAAAGGCCGCCTGAGCGCGGCCGATCCACCGGGTGCGCTGAGCACAATTTGAAACGAATGCGCGGCAGTCTCTGTTTGGAGAGGCCGCGCATTTCGCGTATGGTGGGATTGTTCGGGCCAGTATGGCCGAGACCTGATCAAGTTACACGTGTGGTGCGTAGGGAGCACGTGGGGAACGGAGGGTGTCGGCATAGGCTGGCATCCTCCGTTTGGGTCTTTCACAGGCGCTATCTGCTCCGCGTCAGTTCCAGAAACACATCCTGCAAATCCGCCTGTTCGGTTTTCACATCGCGGATGGTGATTCCTGCGGCACGGACAGCGGCAAGCACAGCTTCGGCAGGCGTCGCCCCGGATTTGTAGGAAATCGCCAGCGCGCCATCGCTGCGTCGCGTGACCGTAAGACCCTCACCCTGTGGCAGAAGCTCCGTAGGTTTGTCGGGCTGAATGATCATCGTCTTGGCATCCAGCCGGCCCAAGAGATTGGCGGTACTGTCACGCGCCACGACCTCGCCCAGATTGATGATAGCGATCTCGTCACACATTTCCTCGGCCTCTTCGAGGTAATGGGTGGTGAGAATGATGGTCATGCCCTGCTGGTTCAGCCGCCGCACATTTTCCCACAGCATCTGGCGCAATTCGATGTCCACACCGGCGGTCGGTTCGTCCAGCACGAGGATATGTGGATGATGCACCAGCGCCTTGCCCAGCAAAAGCCTGCGCCGCATACCCCCCGAAAGCGTGCGCGCATAGGCCTCGGCCTTGTCCTCCAGCCCGATCAGGCGCAGGATCTCGTCGCTGCGGCGTTCGCGCCGGGGCACGCCGTAAAGCCCCGCCTGCACTTCGAGCGCGCCGCGCGGCGTGAAGAACGGATCGAGGTTCAGTTCCTGCGGCATGACTCCGATCGAGGCGCGGCTCTGACGCGGGTTGCGGTCCTGGTCAAAGCCCCAGATCGTCACCTGCCCCGCGGTTTTGATCACCAGCCCCGCCAGAATGTTGATCAGCGTCGATTTGCCCGCCCCATTCGGCCCCAACAAGCCGAAAACCGACCCCTGCGGCACATCAAGGTCGATGCCCTTGAGCGCCTCTTTGGCGGGGCTGTTGCGCCCACCGCCATAAGTCTTGGTCAATCCGCGGATTTCAATGGCATTGGACGCCATGCTGCTCTTGCCCCTCGGCTTGTGTTCACTCATATTCGCACCTAGTGGAAAGCACGGCAAAAGGAAACGCCCCGATGGTAACGCAGGCCCCCGAAACCCGCATTGTGGACAGCTATCGTGTCGCCTGCGACGGGGGCGAAGGCGCCTTGGGCCATCCCCGCGTCTGGCTGCAGATCCCTCATGAGACGGGATTTGTCGAATGTCCCTATTGCGATGCCAAGCTGGTCCACAAGGATTTCGAGGGCAAGGTCTGAGCCATCGACCGGGCGCCCGGATCGGGCGTTGGGATATGAGTATTTACGCCAAGAAGAAGCCTGATCGGGAGGGCAATCCATGTCATTCGGAAAAGGCTGTCACCTGCATCTGATCGACGGCTCGTCGTTCATCTTTCGCGCCTATCATGCGCTGCCGCCGCTCACCCGCAAATCCGACGGGCTGCCCATCGGGGCGGTGTCCGGCTTTTGCAACATGCTGCAACGCTATGTCGAAGGCAACAACGGCCATGACGCGCCCACGCATGTGGCGGTGATCTTTGACAAGGGCAGCCATACGTTCCGAAACGAGCTCTACCCCGATTACAAGGCCAACCGAGAGGCGATGCCCGAAGATCTGCGCCCGCAGATTCCACTGACGCGTGAGGCCACGCGCGCCTTCAACATCGCCTGCGAGGAAAAAGAGGGATTTGAGGCCGATGACATCATCGCCACGCTCGCCTGTCAGGCGCGCGATCTGGGTGGACGGGTCACGATCATCAGCTCTGACAAGGACCTGATGCAGCTTGTCGGCGACGGGGTCGAGATGCTGGATGCGATGAAGAACCGGCGCATTGATGTCGAGGGCGTGCGCGAGAAATTCGGCGTGGCCCCGGACCGGGTGGTCGATGTGCAAGCCTTGGCCGGGGACAGCGTCGACAACGTGCCCGGGGCGCCGGGGATCGGGATCAAGACGGCGGCGCTCTTGATCAACGAGTTCGGCTCGCTCGAGGCGCTGCTCGACCGCGCCGAAGAAATCAAACAGCCCAAGCGGCGCGATACACTCATTGAGAAGCGCGCGCAGATCGAGATGTCCAAGCGCCTGGTGCAGTTGGATTGCAAGACACCGCTCGACTTTACACTCGACGATCTCGAAGTCCGCGATCCCGATCCCGAGGTCTTGTTGGGTTTTCTGGCGCAGATGGAGTTTCGCACCCTGTCGAAACGCATTGCCGAGGCCTTGGGCAAGGAGGCTCCGACCATTCCCGAGCCTGTCGCGCGACCCTCGGATGACACGCCCGAACAAACGGCCGATTGGCCCGCAATAGAGCCTGATACATACCACTGTGTGTCGGATCGCGCAGCGCTGGACGCCTGGATCGCCACCATCCGCGCCCAGGGCTATGTCGCCTTCGATACCGAGACCACCTCGCTCAACGAGATGCAGGCCGATCTGGTGGGGATTTCGCTGGCCACGGCACCGGGCCAGGCCTGTTACATCCCGCTGGCGCACAAGGACGGGACGGCGGATGACCTCTTTGGCTCGGACAAGCGGGCCGAGGGGCAATTGCCGCTGGAGGAGGTTCTGAAGGCCCTCAAACCCGTGCTCGAGGATGAGGCCATCCTCAAGATCGGGCAGAACATGAAATATGACGCCAAGGTTCTGGCCGCCCATGGCATCACCGTGGCCCCCATCGACGACACCATGCTGATGTCCTACGCGCTGCATGCCGGTCTGCATGGGCATAGCATGGACACACTCTCGGAGCGCTATCTGAGCCATAGTCCGATTCCGATCAAATCCCTGCTGGGCAGCGGCAAATCCGCCGTCACCTTTGACCGCGTGCCGGTCGCCGAGGCGGTCAAATATGCCGCCGAGGATGCCGATATCACGCTGCGCCTCTGGCTGACGTTCAAGCCGCAATTGCACCGTGCCCAGGTCACCACAGTCTACGAGACGCTGGAGCGCCCGTTGGTGCCGGTTCTGGCGCGGATGGAGCGGCACGGCGTCTTGGTCGACCGCGACACGCTGCGCGCCATGTCGGGCAAGTTCGCGCAGAAGATGGCAGCGCTCGAATCCGAGATTCACGAATTGGCGGGGCGCAGCTTCAACGTCGGATCACCCAAACAGTTGGGTGAGATTCTCTTTGACGAAATGGGTTTGCCGGGCGGGGAGAAGGGCAAGACAGGCGCCTATGCCACTGGTGCCGACGTGCTGGAGGATCTGGCAACCGAGCATGATCTGCCGGCGCGCGTGCTGGACTGGCGGCAGTTGAGCAAGCTCAAGTCCACCTACACCGACGCGCTTCAGGATCACATCGACCCGGACACAGGCCGGGTGCACACCTCCTATCTGCAAACCGGGGCCAGCACGGGGCGGTTTTCGTCATCCGATCCCAATCTGCAGAATATCCCCGTGCGCAGCGAAGAGGGGCGGCGCATCCGCGAGGCCTTTGTCGCCGCGCCCGGCAACCGGCTGGTCAGTCTCGATTACAGCCAGATCGAGCTTCGAATTCTGGCGCATATCGCAGGAATAGAAACACTCAAGCAAGCGTTCCGCGACGGGCATGACATCCACGCCATGACCGCGTCAGAAATGTTCAACGTGCCGCTTGACCAGATGACGCCCGAGATTCGGCGACAGGCCAAGGCGATCAATTTCGGGGTGATCTATGGCATCTCCGGCTTTGGTCTTGCGCGCAACCTGCGCATCCCCAGAGGCGAGGCGCAGGGATTCATCGACCGCTACTTCGAACGGTTCCCGGGCATCAAGGATTACATGGACGCCACCATCGCCTTTGCCAAGGATCACGGCTATGTCCAGACGCTGTTCGGGCGGAAAATCCATACGCCCGAGATCGCCGCCAAGGGCCCGCGCGCCGGGTTCGCCCGCCGCGCCGCGATCAACGCGCCGATACAAGGCACGGCAGCAGACATCATCCGCCGCGCCATGATCCGCATGCCCGAGGCAATCGAGGGGCTGCCCTGCAAGATGCTCTTGCAGGTCCATGACGAACTGATCTTTGAGGTGGCCGAGGCCAGCGTCGAGCGCCTGATCGACGCCGCACGCACGGTCATGCAGGGCGCGGCCCACCCCGCAGTGCACCTCGACGTGCCGCTCGTGGTGGATGCAGGCCATGGCAAAAACTGGGCCGAGGCCCACTAAGCGCCTTTGCGCGAATCTGGCATCAGCTGGACTGGTGTGGGCTGGATTTCCGACAGAAACGATCCCCTCGGGGATAGTGGTGCCCAGGAGAGAATTATCGGTGGCGGAGACGCGATTTCCGCCGCCCTGAAAAAGCTCCCACTTCTTCGGCACTTGGAGCTTAATCGGGTCGAAAAACCAAGGATGACCCGCGGCTCCGTTGTGTGGCAAACTGTGGAGCAAAATTTCCATGAGCGTATCCAATTGTGTCGACGGCGTCGAGCGCCGCGGCAGTATCTACTACCTGCGCTGGCGGGTTCCTGCGGAGTTCCGCACCGTAGAGTCCCGGACTGAGATCAATCAGTCCTTGAAGACCTGCGACGAAGCAGAGGCGAGAGCTGCTGCCTTCCTGAAAAAGAACGCGCTTCGAAAGCTTTGGAAGGCCCGCCTGCTGCAAGCAAACGAGGGCCCCTCGGCAGAGGCTTTCGAAGCTGCGGTGGCGCTGCTTGACGACCTTCAGCTACCCTATATTCCGGTCCAAGGCCTCTTGGCCGGGCCGCTCGAGGAGCTGGTCGCCAGGATCGAGAAGCTCGATGGCATTTCTGCAGACTCGCCCGTAATACCTGCGGCACTCGGGGTCTGCGACGTCCCCCATATAAAGATCCGCGATATGCCAAAGATCATGGAGGAGCGATGGGAGCACAAGGTGAAAGGGAAGCACCAGGATCAGATGCGGCAATGGCGCAACCGCTACAAGCACGCCGCACGGATCTTCTCTGAGGTCGTCTCGAACAAGAACGTGCATGAGATCACCGAGGACGACGCACGGCGATACTACAATCATTGGCAAAATAGAGTGAATTCCGGGAGCATCTCGGATGACCAGGCCATCAAGCGCCTTCGCTATCTGAGGCAAATGATTGCCGAGTTTCATGAGCTTGCAGGGACACTTCCGAGCCAGATTTTCAATCCGGTCGCCGGGTTCAAGATCAAACCGAGGCCGAAGAAGGAAAGATCCTCGAACCAAGGAGGGAAGCCCGCGCTTCCCGTCGCATGGGTGCGAGACCTTGTCAGCGGCAGACTGACCGAAGCGATCGAAACCGATGAGCGCGTCGATATCGGGATTGTCGCTGCCGAAACGGGATGTCGGCAGACTGAGATCGTTCACGTTCCGCCCGAGGACATCATCCTCAACCATCCTATCCCACACTTACGTATTAGGTATGTCGAAGAGGGAGAGCACGCCCGCGACATCAAGAATCTCGCATCCATCAGGCTCGTTCCGCTCCTCGGCGCTGCACTCGAAGTAATGCGTCGCCATCCCGAGGGTTTCTACCGTTATCGATCTAAAGGCAGCTTCTCAGGTGACATCAATAAATTCATGAGGGACAATGGGCTCTTCCCCCCGCATCCCGAAGGTGGAAAGCGCTATACCTTCGGCGGCACGAGGCACACGTGGGAAGAACGCGGTCGGGCTGCAGGCATGACAAATGAGGAACGCGCATTTCTCCTCGGCCATTCCGTCGGCAAGCTTCGTGGACGCCCGGTCTATGGCGACGGGCCGGAACTCAGGCTTCGCGCACTTTATGCCGAGCTGGTCGCCTTCCCCACGGACACGTGGCAACCGCGCCCACACGCAGAGATTTGGAGCCTTATCGAGGCCGAATTCAAGGCCCAGGGGTACCGGGTCGAGTAAGCCTTTTCCGATCATTTCGAAACGATCCGACCTCCTCCGCAGGAAAGAGGAAGGATCGTTTCATGACCCAAGAAAGGCTCGAAGCCGCATACAAGAGAATCTTGGAAATCCTCCGCGCCCGACCGGAGGATGGTCGCAAGCTCGTGCCTATCGCGCAGCACTTGGAACGCGAGCTTCAGGCTATCCGGAGCGAGGAATACGATTACGAACGCTACATGCGAATGGGAGCCTGAGAGATGGGATTTCTGCTCGCGCGGAGCTTTCACGTCTCAGCTTCAGGGCCGACGAGGGTCCTACAAACTGCCGCCGCATAGGTGGTTCCCCGCCGTGATTTTTGGGACTCGAGCTACCGACGCGACCGGCCCAAACCAGCCATGGCCGCTGTCGTCAATCGCTGCGCTGCAGCTTCACCAGACCGGACTTTCACTGCAGATGCATGATCTCGGTGCCATCGACCTCACAGCTTGCAGCAAAGCCTGCCGTTCGGCCAACGGCCGTGAAGGTCTGCTTCCCACCCGTTAGCAGACTTTAGGAGGCGCTTGTACACAAAAACGCACACTGGACGCCGTAACACCTTGATAGCGAATCAAAATCGCTCCTTGGGTTTAATTCAAGACCGACGCGATTGCCGAACGGAGTGGCCGAACCCGGGGGGCTGACATCCAACGTCTACACCCTCTGCTGCCATCATTTCCTACCCGACAGTCACACCAAAGATTGTGCCGACTGCCGCTGTCGCGGCCATCGCGAGGGCGCCCCAGAGCGTGACCCTGGCGGCCCCTCGCGCGACGCCAGCGCCGCCCGCCGAGGCGCCCAGTCCACCGAGAACCGCGAGGCCAATGATCGTCGATGCTGCCACCAAGAGCGCGATCAACGTTTCCGGCACGAGCAGCACCACGATCAGTGGAAGCACCGCGCCGACGGCAAAAGTCAGCGCCGAAACCAATGCCGCCTGGACCGGGCGGGCCGTCACGGTCTCGGAAATGCCCAGCTCGTCGCGCGCATGCGACCCAAGCGCGTCTCGCTCGGTCAGTTGAACCGCGACCTTCTCGGCCAGATCCCGATCAAGACCTCGATCGACATAGATCAGGGTTAGTTCCTCAAGCTCAGCCTCCGGTGTTTCCTCAAGTTCGCGCGTTTCGCGCGCAAGGTCGGCTTGCTCGGCGTCGGTCTGGGAACTGACTGACACGTACTCGCCTGCAGCCATCGACATCGCACCGGCCACGAGCCCGGCCAACCCCGCGATCAGGACCTCGGGCTTTTCGGACCCCGCTGCGGCGACGCCGACGATAAGGCTCGCGGTCGAGACGAGACCGTCATTGGCCCCAAGTACGGCCGCCCGCAGCCAGCCGATGCGGTGCACCATGTGGATTTCGGAATGCGAGAGACGGCTCATGGCGTGGCTCCTTGAACAATGTCGGCCTGCCCTGACGTTGCGGGCTGTGGTTTGGCCATAGCAGGCTCATGCGGCACAATGCGCAGCGCCCGCAGGGCGTTGAGGATCACGGCGACGTCTATCACCTCCTGTAGAAGCGCTCCCTGCACAGGGGTGAGGTAGCCGAAGGCGGCGGCAATCATGCCAAGAACCGAAAGGCCGATCCCGGCGACAACACTTTCGACGGCGATCCGCCGGGACGCGCGGGCGATCTCGATGCCGGGCCCAAGCCGGTCGATCCGGTCGACAAGCAGCACCACGTCAGCGGCCTCGGCGGAGGCAGCGGCGCCCCGAGCACCCATGGCCACACCGACATCGGCTGCCGCGAGTGCCGGCGCGTCGTTCACGCCGTCGCCCACCATCATGACGGGTCCGTGCTTGCGCTCTGTGAGAACAAGGAGAACTTTCTGATCCGGCGTCAGCCCGGCGCGCAGACCGTCGAGACCCAGCCCCTCGGTCACGCGCTCGGCCACATCTGCGCGGTCGCCTGTGGCCAACAGGATACGCCCGATACCCTCGCGGCGCAGACCTTCCAGCATGACGCCCGCGCCCTCGCGCAATGGGTCGGACATCACCAGATGCCCGACCATGTGTCCATCGACCGCTACGGCGACAAGGACCGATCCGGCGCTCTTGGCGGTGGCGGGGTGATCGCCCGTCATCCGCCCAACCCGGGACGCCACGAAACCGTCGCCGCCGACGATCACGCTGCGGCCCTCGACATGGCCCACGACCCCTTCCCCCGGAAACTCGGCAACCTCGGACGGCACGGGCAGCGTTAAGCCCTGCGCCTTCGCGGCGGCGACGACGGCCTGTGCCACTGGGTGCTTGGAGGCCTGATCGAGGGATGCCGCAAAGAGCAGGATGTCGTCCTCGTCCATGCCATCCGCACTATTTATCGACACGATCTTCGGGCGGCCATCCGTCAGCGTTCCGGTTTTGTCGAGGATGAGCGTGCGGATCCGCGCCATCGTTTCGAGTGGCCCCGCGCCCTTGATCAGCACGCCGAAATGCGCGGCTCGCGACAGGCCCGCGACCAGCGCCACAGGAACGGCGAGGATCAGCGGACAGGGCGTCGCCACGACCAGAACGGCGACGGCCCGGATGGGGTCGCCGGTGAACCACCAGGCAGCGAAGGCTATGGTCACGGTGACGGCCAGGAATCCCAGAGACCATCGGTCGGCCAGCCGTGACATCGGTGCCTTGGACGCCTGCGCCTCCTCGACCAGTCTGACGATTCCGGCATAGGTGCTGTCCTTGGCCTCGCGGGTCGCCGTGACGTCGAAAGCCTCGCCTGCATTGGTAGAGCCGCTCATGGCCTCGGCCCCGCGTGCAAGCCGCACCGGTAGCGACTCGCCGGTCAGCGCCGAAGTATCGACAAAGGCCGCGTCAGAGGCCACCGTGCCGTCCACCGGCACCACGTCGCCCTGACGGATCAGCAGCCGATCGCCGGGAGCGATTTCCTCAAGCGGTATATCTTCGAGGCCGCCATTGCGATGCCGTGTCGCTGTCCGCGGAACTCGGGACAACAGGTCGTGCATCTCGTGCCGGGCGCGGCCTTCTGCGAAGCTTTCGAGGAAGGTGCCACCGGAATACATCACCGCGACGACCGCCGCGGCGAGAGTCTCACCGAAGACGAGCGCGGCAGTCATCGACAGCGCTGCGACGATATCGAGGCCCACCTCGCCGCGTCCAATGCTGCGCAGGATCTCGACTGTGAGCGCGGCAAGGGCTGGAACAACCCCGGCGAACCAGACGATGTTCGCGATGTCGCGCCTGCCAGCGAAATAGAATGCAAGACCCGCGATCAGACCAATCACGGCCAGAAGCAGAATTGCGGTCTTGAAGCGATCGGTGCGGGTCTGGTCCATTCGGCTTATCTCCCCTCTGCTGGGGTCATCGCCGCTGGCTCTTCGGAAAAAAGTCGTCCGACTCCTACGCCCCTCGCGCTCCCTGCATCATCGCGCAGGAGGAACAGGGCGTCGAGCCCTTGTTTTCTTGCGAGTTTCGCTCCTTTGTCGAGACCGAGCACCATAAGCACCGTTGCCCAGGCATCGGCCTCGGCACAGCTGCGGGCAACGACGGTGACGGAGGCAGGCGACGCGATCAGCGGCGCGCCGCGTCTCGGATCCATTGTGTGCGAGAGACGGCGACCCTGCACCTCGACCCAGTGGCGGTAGTCGCCCGAGGTCGCGACGGCCGCGTCCTGCAGCGCGAGGATTGAATGCGGCCTTCGGCGCTCGGAGTCCGGCGCCTCGACCGCGATGGTCCAGGCCTCGCCGTCTGGCCGCACACCCATCGCCCGCATCTCGCCGTCAATCCCTATGAGTCCGGCGGAAATCCCATGATCGCGCAGGGTCTCGGCCAGGCGGTCGACGCCATAACCCTTGGCGATACCGTTGAGGTCGAGCGCGACGGGCGCGGTCTTGCGAACGTGGTCGCCGTCGAACTCCAGGACTTCATGCGCCGGGCAACGAGGGTTTTTCATCGCTGCGCGGATGCCATCCGGCGTGACGTCTCCTGGCCCGAAGCCCCAAGCTTTAACCGCGTCGCCCATGCCGATATCGAAGGCCCCGCCGGAGGCGCGCCCGATCTCCAGGCCGAGGCGTATCACCTCGCGCAATCGCGCGGGAACAGCGATCCATTCGCCGACCGGCGCCGCATTGAGCCGCATCAGGTGGCTATCGGGTTTCCAGGTGGACATCTGTGCGTCCACCTCATCGACAGCCGCCTGAAGCGCCACGCGGACCGTGGCCGGGTCGAAGTCCGGTTCCGCGAAGAACAGCGTGGACCAGCGTGTGCCCATGGTCGGTCCGTTCAGCGCGACCTTCACCAGCTCAGTAGACATCTTCGACATACCGCCCCTCCGCCTTCAGGACTGCCGGCGTGAGCCCGGCCGGCGCGAGGATCTCGGCCAGCGTATCGGCCACGCCCGCCGCCATTTCACGACCGCCGCAGACCATCACGCGCGCCCCGTCACGGATCAGTCTGGTGACCTGGGCCGCGTCGTCCCGCAACGCGTCCTGCACGTAGTGCGGATGCTCCACCCGCGAGACCGCCATGACCAGACGCACCAGGCGTTCCTCATCCTGCCAGGCGGGCAGTTCCTCGCCGTAGAAGAAATCGCTTTTGGGATGCCGCATCCCGAAGAAGAGGTGGATGGGCCTGCGGCGCGTGTTGCCGCGCACAAAACCCGCGAGCGGCCCGATGCCGGTCCCCGCGCCGATCAGGATCAGCGGTGCCCGGCTCGGCCCCGGACGGAAGCCAGGGTTGCGGCGGAGGAAGGCGGTGACCGTATCGCCCGGCTCCAGGGCCGTGAGCTGACCCGAGCAGAGACCGCCGGGGTGCTTTTTCACGACGATCTCGATGAAGCCGTCGCAGCGCGCGGAGGCGAGCGAATAGAGCCGCGGGACGGCGCTTCCTTCCGGCAGGACGCCGATCAGGTCACCGGCCTCGAACCGCGCGAAGCCCGCCCCGACCAGCCGCTGCCAGAGCGTGACGCGCGGAAGCGCGAAGCGGAGGATCGCGGTCGGGGCCTGCACCTCGGCGCCGTAGTCGCGGCGCGAGACGAGGGTCAACGTTTCAGTTTTCGGCAAGACGGGCTGGTGCGACAGCTCGAGGTCGATCCTGAGAGCGTCGCCCAGTGCGCGGCCCCAGCGGGCGAAATCCTGCGGCGATTGGCGGTCGACGGTTTCGAGCGGAAGAAGCTCGGGCCAGCCCTTCGCCTGCGCCGCTGCTGCGACGTCCTTGGCGAAGGCGCAAAAGGCTGGAAAGCTGCGGTCGCCGAAGCCAAGCACCGCAATGGGCATGTCTGGCACCCGATCGAACGCGTTCAGCCGATCGAGAAAGCCCTTCGCTGAGGCGGGCGCCGCCCCGTCGCCGTAAGTCGCGGCGAGCAGGATGATCCGCTCGGCCCTCGTGTAGCGCTCTGGCGCAAAGCCCGACATCGGGCCGACATGGACGCTCTGCCCGGCTTGCGTCAGCGCGGCATGAAGCGTCGCGGCAAAGCCCCAGGTGCTTCCCCCCTCGCTGCCGACGAGCAGGATCGTCCCGGCGCGGCCTGCGGGCTGGTTGCCCCGGATGCGCGGCCGCGCGCGCCGCCCGGCGAGCCAGATCAGGACGCCGGTAGCGCCCATCGCGGGCACGCCGAGCGCCATGAGCCCGAGCACGAGACCGAGCACCGCCGCACCCTGTCCGGTGTGCAGCATGTAGATCGTCTCGGAGACGCGCTCCCATCCGGTCAGGTCGGCCCAGGCCAGGAGGGCACCGTCGCCCTGATCGAGATATCCGGTGCCCCGGTCGGTCTTGAGCGTGAAGACATCCGTGGTGTCCCCGGGATAGGGAAAGCTCAGCTCGCGCAGGTCTGCGACTGGTATTTCGCTCAGACCGGCAAGGCGGTCGAGCGCAACGCCCGTCTCATTGCTCACCTCGGCCGGAAAGGCCGGCGGGGCTCCGCCATCGGGAAGCAGGTCGAAGGTCGACGCCGTCATCCACAAAGCCGTAGTCGAGGAAAGCAGAAGGCCAACCACGGCGATCCGGGCGATTTCGACGTGAAGACGACCAGCGAGCGGTCCGCGCAGAGGCGCAAACCAGTGCCGCCATCCGCCCGTCCGGCGCGCGACCAGTGCCGCTCCGGAAAGGGAGAGGACCAGCATCGCGGCCGCCCCTGCAGCCATGGCGATGCGCCCGCCGTCGCCCAGAAACAACGAGCGATGCAGGTTGGTAATCCAGCGTTCAACTTGATTGGGATCAGCCGAGGCCACGCCCTCACCCGTGGCGGGGTCGATCACGGCGGCGCCCGGCGTGCCTTGATCGAACCAGTAGGCGGTGATCTGTCCCGATGGCGACCGGCGGATCTGCTCGACGCCCGGATAGACCAACTGGATGCGATCCGCGAGAGTGGCGACCGTCAGTTCGGTCTCTGCCTGTGGCGCGGCAAGCCGCTCGGCCGCAGGAAAGACAGACAGCGCCGCGCCACTCAAGCTGAGGATGGTGACGAGCACGAGGGCCAGCAGACCCGGCCAGCGATGGAGTGCACGGATCATGGCCCTCACTCCTCACATGTCGTAGGCGAAGCTGGCGACGTAGCGGCGCCCGGGCACAGAAGTCCCCGCACCGTCGGTCGTGAGTGGCACCGCCACCTCGTTCGGACTGTCGCGCATATCCTCGACGGCTGCGTCGATGTGAAGCGTGTACCCCGCATCGAACAGCGCATCGGCGAGGTCGAGAGTGATCTCCAGCGTGCGGCCCGCGCCAATGCTGGCGCCGGTGATGCCGTTCACTTGCGCGGTGTCGCCACCCGTGGCGCGGTACCAGTCGGTCAGATGCTCGTAGTATTTGGACTTGCCGCCAGCCATCCAGAGACTGCCGACATAGGCTCCAGAGGTATCTGTGACGTAGAGCGCAAGATAGGCGCCGTCGCCGCCGTAATTATTGAGCGTTGCGGTCAGTGTCACCGGCCGCGCCATGGCGAGGCTGGGGAGCGTTAGCGCGGTGGTGAGAGCGAGCGTTGCGAGAAGCGATTTCATCGGATGTATCCTTATTCGGAGAGGGGCTGCGGAGTGGTTCAGTTCACCTGAACCTGCGGCGGGGCACCGTTCCCGAAAAGGCCGTTCTTCGGCGGTGCGACGGTGCCCGCGGGCGCGGGATTGCGGGCGCCACCGCGACAGTCATCATCGTCATCATCGTCATCGTCATCGTCATCATCGTCATCGTCATCGTCGTCATCGTCATCGTCGTCGCAGTCGTCGTCATCATCGTCGCCATAGCGGCTCCGCGAGCCGTTACGGTAGCGGTCATCGTCATCGTCGTCGTCGCTTGCAAGAATGAGCGGCATCGCTTGCGCGCGCTCTTCGAAGAACGCAGTGAACGGCCGAAGGCCGCCGTCGGGCGCCTGCATCGCGCTCCAGGCAGGGACGCCGATCGCTGTCGTCAACGCGGTTGTGGCGGCGAGAAATGTCAGGGTCTTTTTCATGGCAGGGTCTCCTTTCGTCTGCTGAGGACAATCTGGAGAGCCGACCTGAGGGTTTCCTGACAGCGCGGCAGTTTCCGCTTCAGCTTGCTGTCAGGAAAGAAAAAGACCCCGCCGATCAGGGCGGGGCCAGGTTCGGCCGATGGGACGATCGACCTTGGGGGACTCCTCCGGTCAGGCGATGTCGCCCGGCTCGGGCGCACGTTTGGTACCGGTGACCATGGACCGCGCAAGGTTTTCGCGATGCCGGAACGAGGTCAGAACCACGCCGCCTATATGTACCGCGATCAGCAGAAGCATCAGGTTGGCAAGGGTTTCGTGCACCTCCCCCACTGCGCTTTCACCGCCTTCACCATATTCTGAGCGTTCGTCGCCATCCTCGTCGGCCCAGGCTGTCGCCACGATCTGCGGAACATCGGGCAGCATCGCCATGCGGGTCTCATCCTCCATCAGCCACCCCGTGAAAGCGGTTCCCGACAGGGCGATCAGCAGTGCTACGACCATCACAGCACCTGCGGGATTGTGGCCCAGATAGCGGCGCTCACGACCACCTACCATGTCGCTGAGATACCGGACTGTCGCCGACGGCCCTTTAAGAAACTGGGAAAAGCGGGCATAGCGGCTTCCGACAAATCCCCAGATCAGACGGAAGGCCACCAGCCCGGCAACGACGTATCCCGCCACCTCATGGACCGTCGAGAGCTCTTCGGCGCTCAGGTATGCCACCACGAAGGCCACCACGAGCCCCCAGTGGAAAATCCGCACCAGCGGGTCCCAGACGCGGACCGGACCATCGGCATCATGTCTTCCGGCCTCGCCTTCGGTCGCATAGGTTTCAGTCATCGTCGTCATCCTCGTACTCGAATTCAATGATTTGCAGATTCGACGGGTGCACCGTCACCTCGATCCGGCGGCCCTCGGCGTCGCGGCCGTCAATTTCATAGCAGCCGTCGTCGATCTTGATGCGCCGCACGGTCCAGCCGTTCTCTTCGGCCAGTCGAGTGACGGCATCGCGCGGTTGCCAATCGGCCATCGGCACAAAGCAATCATCGTCCGCCAGTGCGGAGCCGGCCGGGAACACCGCGAGAAAGCCGAGAATTGTCAATGTCTTCTTCATAGGCCAAACTCCTCATGGGGCGCGTCTCGTTGCAAGGTATGCGCCACGAAGCTGACAGCAGGCTGAAGAAGTTCATCCGCGCGCGTAAGCTTTGCGTCAGCCGTAGCCGCCAAAAGAAGGTTAGGGACAAAAGGAAAGAACAAATATGCGCATCCTGCTGATCGAGGACGACACGGTTCTGGGAGCCGCAGTGCGCGACCAGATTGCCGCCGATGGCCAATCGGTGGACTGGGTCACGCGCCTCGATACGGCCGGCGATGCGGTGAGGGTCACGTCCTATGACCTGATGCTCCTGGATCTGATGCTTCCGGATGGCCGGGGCATCGGGTTCCTCAAAGGCCTGCGCGCGCGGGGAGATGTGACCCCGGTCATCATCCTGACCGCGCTCGACCAGGTCTCGGATCGGATCGAAGGGCTGAACGTGGGCGCCGACGATTACCTCGTGAAGCCCTTCGACCTTGCCGAGCTGTCTGCCCGGATCGGCTCTGTCGCCCGGCGTTACAGCGGCAACCCGAATCCCATCCTCACCCATGGGTCATTGGACATCGACCTTGCTGCACGCAGTGTTCACCGCGACGGCAAGCCCGTTGCGCTGACGGCCCGCGAATGGGCGCTGTTCGACGCCTTCCTCGCCCGGCCCGGTCAGCTGCTGTCAAAGGCGCAACTGGAGGAGAGGCTCTACGCCTTTGACGCCGAGGTGGAGAGCAACACGATCGAGGTCCATGTCAGCCGCCTGCGCAAAAAGCTCGGGAGCGAGGTCATTGAGACCGAGCGCGGCATGGGCTACCGCCTGGGCAAACCATGAGGTGGCCCGCGAGCCTCATGGCGCGGCTGGCCCTGTCGGTCGGCCTTGTGCTGACGGTACTTTGGCTGCTCGCTGCGAGCGTCACCGGCGTGATTGTCCGGGGCGAGATGGACGAAGTCTTCGACAGTGCCCTGCGCGAGACCGCTGAGCGGATCCTGCCGCTGGCCGTGACCGACATTGTCGGACGGGAAGATGAGGGGGTAACGCAACGGCTCGCCCCGATCCGGGAACACGACGAGTTCTTTACGTATCTCGTCCGCGATGCCGAAGGGCGCGTCCTGCTGCAATCCCATGCGGCGGACCCCGCTGTGTTTCCGCCCTATGACGGGCCGGGGTTTCGGCAGACCGCCACCCATCGCCTCTACGGTGACGCAGCGCTTCAAGGGACGATCCGCATCACTGTGGCCGAACCGCTGGCACATCGTGCGTCGACCGCGCGTGAAATCCAGATGGGCCTTAGTCTGCCGCTGCTGATCGTCCTGCCGGTCGCCTTGACTGCGATCATCCTTGCTGTCCGTTTCAGCCTCGACCCGTTGCGCCGGTTCCGGGTGCGGCTGGAGTCGCGCGGCGCGCGCGACCTTTCAGAGGTTCCCGCTGACGATCTGCCAAGGGAGATCGGGCCACTGGCCGACACGCTGAACAGCCTGCTGGGCAGGTTGCGCGATGCGTTCGAGGCCGAGCGCAGCTTTGCTGCGAATGCCGCGCACGAGCTTCGAACGCCGCTCGCGGGTGCCATTGCGCAGGCGCAGCGGCTCCGCTCGGAGACGCGCGACCCGGCCATTGACGCCCGGGCGGCCGATATCGAGGCGTCCCTAAAGCGGCTGACGCGGCTTTCCGAACGGCTCATGCAACTTGCGCGGGCCGAAGGCGGGCGCCTTCGGATGGACCAAAGCGCGGATCTTCGCTCCGTCGTGCGGATTGTGGTGGACGATATCGGACGCGCGGGCACGCCGGGCCGCATCGTGCTGACACTGCCGGAAACGGCCGTCATGTCGGACATTGACCCCGACGCCTTCGCCATCCTCTGCCGGAATCTCCTGGAAAATGCCCTTCGCCATGGCGAGGAAAATGCTCCGGTTGACATGACGCTGACGGCGGAGGGGCGGCTTGTCGTCGCGAATGATGGTCCTGTTCTCTCCCGTGACACCCTTGACCGCCTCACCGCCCGTTTTGAGCGTGCAAGTGCAAGCACCGACGGCAGTGGGCTGGGCCTCGCCATCGTCGCCGCCATCGCGAACCGGATCGGTAGTCCGCTCAGCTTGGCATCTCCGCGTCCGGGCAGGTCTTCCGGTTTCGAGGCCTCCATCAAGCTACCGGCAGCCCCCGCCGGAGACCTCGCGCAAGGCATGATGCAAAGGGAGTGACAATTCGAGGAGCATCAGCACCTTCGCGCTTGCTGGCATGTTACCGCATAATCGCTCACCATCAGTACGATCGCCGAGCCATGCAGCAACGAGGCCGGTGCTTTGGCCACCCAAGCCCCAGAACCGCTTAATCAAAAGACTTTCCGCCGCCCACGCAACACAATGCCGATTTGCGCGATCGAAGCATCTACACAAACTGCCCTTCGACGTCCGTCGAAATACTGAATACTCGCTTAAATCGACACTATCCATCACGAGTTAGATGCAAAGATCGTTTTCGCATGACCGCTTCCACCGGCTTTCAGACGTCGGTTCAAATCGCCGCATTGGTCAATCCAGGCTCCGGTCAGCCTTGCGACCGCGCAGAAAAATTCGCGGTGCAACGCAATCTGAATGTCAGCTCTCAATGAAGCTGCCGCGTCGCATCGCGGTTGCAGCGAACTTCCGGAATCCGCCGTGACTGCGGGAACGTCACGAACGGCCCGGAGCCGACCTCCGCAGTCAGTTGCGACGCTGCAACGCAGCTTCCCCAGACCGGTCATTCATGCCTCGCGCGGCATTTTGAGATCCGAGTGGCGGCAATGCGGGACTTTCCTAACGTCCGGCCTGACGTTGCCGATTGCTACTATCGGCTCAGAACATCCAATTGGCGCGCTTCTGGACCGCCTGACCCATCGCATGCGTATCATGAAAATCAACCGCGAGAGCTTTCGTTAGCGTCAAAGCAGAAAAGCCCAAACCTGAAATCCACAAACCAAGACTGGAAGTGCTGGCCTTCGGCCAGCGAGCCTTGGCACGGGTCAGCTATTTGGTAAGCACACGCGCCAAGGTGCCGCAAACTCCTAACTGAGCTGGTCAATTTCACCCACTGGGAAACGGACCCTTTTTGCGCCGGGACTGACACTTTCAGCTAAGGATCAGCCACCCAACCAATTCGCTTGCCATGGTCTCCTCTGATTATCCTTTTGTGCTGGATACGTACATGTGGTACCGGCAACGCCAGCGGGTCGGTGGAGCGAAAGGCAGAAAATGACCGGTTGTTCATGGCAAGTCTGGCGGCCCACATGCACGATCTTTGTGGTTGTCGCGCTATCTACTTTCGTGACGTCCATCCCCGTGTCGGCGCAGGACGTGAGCATGTTGGCACCGTCCGTGGTGCGAGCGAAAGCGAAAGCCGAATTTTCCAGCAGCCTGGCCGGAACGATTGTAGCCTTGCCTTTCAAAGAAGGTAGTGCCTTTTCCAAAGGGGACGTTCTGGCAACGCTGGATTGTGCGGTGCAGCGCGCTCAAGCCGAGGCGGCGGCGGCCGATTATCAGGCTGCCCGCGCTGATTTCGATGCGCGCGAGGCATTGCTCGCGCGTGGCGGGCTGGGCCGCGTTCAGGTCGATGTTGCAAAGGCCCAGGCAGCAGCCGCGCGCGCGCGTCAGCGCTTGGCCGAGGCAGTCATCGAGGGCTGCGAGGTAAAGGCGCCTTTTGACGGACGGATCGTCGAGGTTTCGGTCAACGAATTCGAATATGTCGAACCTTCCCAACCATTGTTGAGCATTGTTTCGACGGAACGCCCCGAGGTGGAGATCAGCGCGCCGTCGGTCTGGTTGCGTCGAATCGAAGTCGGCTCTACCGGCACTGTGCGCTTTGACGAAGCGGCTGACAGTTTCCAGATCCAGATTACGGGCATCGGTGCAACCGTCGATCCGATCAGCGCAACGATAAGGCTGACGGCAGCTTTCAAAGGCAGCGTCAATGGCATCCTTCCAGGAATGTCCGGACGGGCAAGTTTTGAATGAACGACCAGGCAAGACCCTCCAGGTCCGAAAACCGAACTGTCAGCCAGCATCGCGTCCCTGACGATGCGGCGGCGCAAAGGGCCTCGAAAGACACCGCAGCTTTGCTGAAAGTGTTGCAGCTGGATGCCGATCTGCGGCGGATCGAAACCGAGCGTGAGCTGGTCTACTATCTGGCGAACGAGACGCGTTCCGTCCTCGGTTTCCGTCAGGCGTTCGTGTTGCGCAAGCGTCGTGGCTGGTCACTGGAAGCGGTCTCGTCGGTGACGAGCTTTGATCGCAACGCACCGATCAACCGGCAGATCCGTCAGTTCGTATCAAACCTCTCGAAAAGGCCGGACGCGGGCACGGTGCAGCGCCTTCGACTGGATGCGGATGACCGGCTGGACGTCCTGTGCCAACACATGTTCCTGAATGCCGTGTGGATGCCGTTCAAGACGCGCCAGGGCAGGGTTTTTGCCGGCTTGCTTGTTCTGCATGAGAAGGATTGGTCCGAAGGTGCGGTGCCGCTACTTGAGCGCGTTGCAGAAGCCGGGGCACATGCCTGGTGGGCGCTCAAGGGCCAGGCGCTTACGCGTCGCCGCTGGCTGCCGAGCCGGATCGCCATGCCGATTGTTCTGCTTTTCCTCTTGGCGGCAGGCTTCTGGCAGGCACCTTTGACGGTTCTCGCCCCAGTCGAGGTCAGCGGCCGACAAAGCGCCGCGGTATCGGTGCCGATGGAGGGCGTGGTCGACAGTGTTGAGGTTACGCCAAACCAGCGTGTCACGGCCGGAACTGTCTTGGTTCGCCTGGAAGATACCGAATTACGCAACGCGCTTGCGATTGCCGAACGGAAAGTCACGGTGGCGGGCGCCCGGCTGGCGCAATTGCAGAACGCATCTTTTTCCGATCGTACCGCAGCACGTGAATTGAAAGTAGCGGAAGCGGAGCTTGCTTTGGCCCGAGCCGAAAGGGCGTTGGCGCAAGAACGGTTGGCTCGGACAGAAATCGTGGCCGACATGGATGGGATCGCTGTATTTGATGACGCGCAGGCGCTGAGTGGACGACCCGTCAGCGTGGGCGACAAGCTAATGGAGGTCGTTTCGCCCGACAGTCTGGAATTCACCATCCGGCTGCCGGTGATCGACAACATAGCCCTCGACGAAGGCAATAAGGTCCGGATTTTTCTCGATGGCGATCCTCTCAGCCCCATCGAGGCGACACTGTCGCAGACGAGTTATCGCGCGGTAAGTCAGCCGGATGGCAGCTTTGCCTATACGCTCACCGCGCGGATGCAGGATGACGCCGAATTGCAGCAGGTTCGCATCGGAGCCTATGGAACCGCCCAGCTTTATGGCGAGCATCACAGCATCCATTACATCGTTTTTCGCCGCCCGCTCAGCTGGTTGCGCCAGACTTTCGGAGTGTAGCCCATGCAGGCCGCACAGCCGGACGACACCACGCTCCCGCCGCTTCGCGAGGATCTCAGCATCTCACCCGGCGCGCCGCTTATGAATGGTGCGCCCAGCTGGGTCATCTATGATCCGATCCGGCATCGCTTTTTTCAGGTCGGTCAGCGCACGATCGAAATGATCTCCGGCTGGTCGTCGGGCACGGTGGCGCGGCTGCAATTCGAGCTGAAGACGAAACGCGCTCTCCGAATTGGCGAACAGGAAGTGCGGGCGGTCCGGGAGTTTCTGAAAAGCAGTGACCTTCTGGCCGAAAGCGGTTCGGGCGTTGCCAAGAGCTTTGATCGCCGCGCGGGGGCACAGCGAAGCTCGCTGATCAATTGGGCGCTGCATCGCTATATTTTCTTTCGCGTGCCGCTGCTGCGTCCAAACGCGTTTCTAAAAGCGACCTGGCCGCTGGTGTGGCCACTGTTCAGTCGTGGCTTTGTGGCGCTGACGGCCGTGGTGTTGATCCTTGCCCTCTATTTGGCAAGTCGTCAGCTTTCCGATGTGCAGGCCCACTTCCGGGGGGCGTTTTCGCTGACCGGCGCAATGACCTATGCGGTAGCGCTGATTTTTGTGAAGATCCTGCATGAGTTGGGTCACGCCTATCAGGCCGTGGCGAGGGGGCTTCGCGTTCCGGTGATGGGGGTTGCCTTCATCGTCATGTTTCCGCTGCTGTATACTGACACGACTGACGCGTGGCGGCTACGCAAGCGGCGCGACCGGGTGATGGTAGACCTGGGCGGAATCATGGTCGAACTTACGCTGGCGATCTATTCGACCCTTTTGTGGTGCTTCCTGCCAGATGGACCGGCGCGCAATGCGGCCTTTGCCGTCGCCACCGTCAGTTGGGTCTTTTCGCTGCTGGTCAATCTGAACCCCTTGATGCGGTTTGATGGCTACTACCTGCTGGCCGACTCCCTTGGGATTCACAATCTGCAACCACGCTCTTTCGCGATGGGCAAATGGGCGTTGCGGGAATTCTTGTTCGGCCTCGGCGCGCCACCACCGGAAAAACTGTCAGGCCGGATGCGTGTATTCATGGTTGTCTATAGCTATGCGGTCTGGATCTATCGGTTCTTCTTGTTTCTGACGATCGCGCTGATTGTATATGCCCTGTCATTTAAGGCGCTGGGGATTATACTGTTCTTGGCGGAGATCATGTTCTTTATCGCAACGCCGATACTGCGCGAAATCAAGGTCTGGATTGACATGCGCGAGCGAATTCTTCGGTCCCTTCGTACTTGGGGAACGTTTGTTGTTGTGACACTTCTTGGTGCGCTTGCCGTCATTCCGATGTCGGGACGCATACACGTGCCGGCGGTTCTGGACGAGGCGCGCCAGCAAGCGATCTATTCGTCAATCGATGGTCGCCTCAAGGAGGTCTTTGTGACCGATGGGCAGGCGGTACGCGCCGGTGACCCGCTGTTTTCCTTCGAGAACCCCGAACTTCCGCTCCAAATTCAGCAAGCGCGACAACGGATTGCCCTGAACGAAGCCCGCCTGAGGGCCGGCGCCGGCGATGCGGTCGAGCGAGCGTCACGGGTTATCATTGAACGGCAGATCGAACAGGAGCGCGAAGCCTTGTCCGCGTTGAAGGATCGGCAATCCGAAATGCAGGTGCGCGCGCCGCTGGATGGTATCGTGCGCGATCTCATCACCGATCCCAAGGCTGATACATGGTTCGGGCGAAAACAGTTTCTCTGCCGCATCGTCGACCCCGGCAGCTTGATCGTTCGCGGCTTCATCAGGGAGGACGACCTGATGCGTATTGACCATGACAAACCCGGCACTTTCGTCGCAGATGAACTGCGTGTGGCAAAACTATCCTTACAGGATATTGCGGTCGCGGATTTCAGCGTTACCGCTTTGCCCGATGGTTATCTGTCATCGCTGAACGGGGGTAACATTCCTGTCTTTAACGGTGATCCGGATGTGAACCGCCCGAAGGGCGTCTGGTACTCGCTCAACGCAAAGGTTGCCGGTGCGACTTCGACAGCGCCCGTACTGGAGACGATTCAGCCGGGCGTGGTGATTCTGCGAACCAATCCAGAATCCCTTGCCGTGAAAACCTTTCGCCGCATTGCTCGCGTTTTGATTCGCGAAGCTGATTTGTAACGCTGCGGCACGCGTCCTGAGGAGCGGTCGTATTTAAGCAGCAAGGATAGGTTTCAGTGCGTTTGTCCGTCTGGTCCCCGGATCAGAAGCAGTCTTCCGCGTTAGCGGCTCTTTCAGAGACTCATGATCGTGACCGCCTCCTCAAAAACAACCCCAACACGGTCTGCTGAGAATATTTTCAGTGAATGAAATGACAAGAACGCACCTCATGGCGCCATGACTCCGGATTCATGTGCGCCTTCAGGTTGTTTTTTATATTGAGGCAATGTACCGGGGTATGACACAAGAGGTGGACGGTTTGACGGGCATCATCACAACACTCAGCGAAAAGGCTGATCTATGAAAGATGGTTTCGAGCGAGGGGTGACCGCAGAAGACTTAGTGTCGGATGACGCAGAAAACACCCCCGAACTGGAATACATGGCGCTGGAAGAGCGGATCATGTTCGATGGCGCGATGGGTGCCGAGGCCGTGGACACGGCCGTCGATCACGCATCCGATGACGTGTCCGGGCCGACCGCCACTGCCGACGATATTGAGGCGGCCGCATCAGCCATAGTTGTCCCAACTGCAGAGCGCTCCGAGATCTATTTCGTCGATTCCAGTGTAGACGATTCAGAGAGCCTGATTTCGGCTATTCCCGCAGGTGCTGAAGTGGTGGTGTTGGACGCCGGATCCGACGGCGTCGAACAGATTACCTCGGCGCTGCAGGGTCGCACCGGTCTCGACGCAATCCATATTCTGTCCCACGGCGAGAGTGGCCAGATAACGTTGGGCGACACAATTCTGGACGCGGCCAGCATCAATGGCGATCATGCTGACGAGCTTGCGATGATCGGCTCTGCGCTGTCAGATGATGCGGATATCCTGATCTATGGCTGTGATGTCGGTCAGGATGATTCAGCGATTGCCGCATTCGCCATGGTGACCGGTGCCGATGTCGCAGCCTCGAGTGATGCGACCGGCGCGGCGGATCTGGGCGGTGATTGGAATCTGGAGGTCACCACCGGCGACATCGAAGCCGCAGTCCTGAATGCCGAAGCATACGGCGGCCTTTTGGCCGTGCCCGAAGTGACTGTTCCTGTCAATGTGCTGACCGGGTCGGAGGATACTGACCTGGCAATCACGGGCGTGTCTGTCGCTGACGCAGATGGCGACCCTCTGACCGTATCGCTTGACGTTAGCAACGGAACGATCACGCTTGCGCAGACAAACGGCCTGACCGTGACAAGCGACGGGAGCGGCTCGGTCTCGATCACTGGTGATGCGGCCGATATCAACAACGCGCTGTCGGGGATGATCTACCGCGCGACGAGCGACTACAACGGCTCTGACAGCTTGGCGATCACTGCCGATGACGGTAGCACCGTCACCAGCGATAGCGTGGCCATCAACGTTAGCGGCGTCAATGACGCGCCTACGTTTTCGCCGACCGGCACTTCGGTCGACGAGGGCGAAACCACCATTTTAACCGAGGCCAATTTTGGCGTCATCGATCCCGACCTCAATCCTCTGCTGAACGCGAGCCCGCAACTGGCCAAGCAGCTTGTCTTCAATCTCGACGCCAGCAACCTGCCGACCGAGGGCACCCTGCGACTGAACGGACAGGCGCTTTTGGCTGGCAGCACGTTCTCGCTGCAGGATGTTCGGGACGGCAGGCTGACCTATGTGCATGACGGCACCAACGTATTGCCCGGCGGTACAGATGCCTTTGCGATCACGATCAACGACGGGGGCGGCAGCGGCGATGTCGGCCCGGCAAACATTACCATCAATCTGCAGCCGGTGAACGATGCGCCAACCATCGGAGGAAACCCGCAGGTCTTCGAGGGCGAAGGAACCGAGGACGAATTCGGTAATCCGGGTACCGTCACAGCCGCCGCCGATATTGGCGGTAGCCTGACGATTTCCGACGTGGATGATTCGATCGCCGCGTCTCAAATCACAATCACGAACATTAACAATGACGGCGAAGGTGCGCTGTTTTGGGATGCGAACGGTAACGGACGTCTTGACGCGGGCGAGGCGCTTTCGGGCGGCGAAACCTTTGCCGCAAGCGAGCTGGCAAATGGCCGTCTACGTTTTGCGCATGATGGAAACGAACCTGACGGTATCAACCCCCGCTTTGATATTGAGGTGACGGATGCGGGTGGCGGTGCCGGCAACGCGAACGCCCTCAGTTCGGGACCGCAGACCATTGAAATCACGGTCGATCCCAACGACGATAACCCCGAACTGACGACCAACTCATCGGTTACCGTTACGGCGGGCGGCAGCGATTCCGTTGCGATCGGCAACGCCAACCTGCAGGCAACTGACGTGGATACCGACAGTCAAAACGTCGTCTACACCGTGACGCAGGTGCCGACCAAAGGTGAATTGCGACTTGACGGCGAAATACTCGGGATCGGCGCGCGCTTTACACAAGCTGATATCGATTCAGGCCGTCTGGACTACAACCGCACGGAGAGCTTTGTTGACGGTGACACCGACACGTTCCGCTTTGATGTGCGTGATTCCACGCTACGCGCGTTCAACAACCCCGGCGTTGAGGGGGCTGATCGCGACCCCGATGGCACGATCCGGGAACATACCTTCACGATAGATTTTTCGGGCAGCGAGGCGGACGGCACGCCGCCGGGACCGGCAGCTCCCGGACGCTCCGGCATAGTTGAGATCGGCTCGTCTAACAGTGTCGGCGTGACAGTGACCGAAGACGATGGCGTGGTCGGTGGGATCGACACCATCCCAATTACCTCCACCGAGTTGCAATACAACCTTCAGACCAATGACGGTAGCGGCGGAACAGTAGCTGTTCCGGCTGCTGAAACTGTCTATCGGATCACCGCGGCACCCGGCAATGGAACGCTTCTACTGTCGGGCTCCGCACTCGCCAATTTCGACACTTTCACGCAGGCTGACATCGACAATGGCAACCTGCAATTCGTTCACGATGGATCTGAATTCCATCAGGGCAGATTCCAGTTCAGCGTATCGGGTGGTACCGGCACCGAAATCGCCGGCTCTTTCACTCTGGACGCAATATCGACCAACGACGCCCCCACCGTCGCGACCAATGACCCGGACCTGTTGCCAGAAGGTGGAACGACCAGGATCACCGCGTCGGAAATCAGCCTGAGTGATGTCGACACCGACAATGAGCCCGGTGAACCTTCGGGTGAGGCGCGCGATGACGATTTGATGTTCCGTATCACGTCTCTGCCAGCGAACGGCATGCTGGAGCGGTTCGATGGCACCAATTGGGTTGCGGTTACGCAGGATGATCTGCTGTCATCGGATCTGCTGACCGTCACCGCGGAAGGAGAGACAGGCGGCTTGCGCTACACGCATGACGGCACTGAGAATTTCGCAGATGCGTTCAGTGTCGAAGTGCGCGACGATCTGACGTTCGCGAGCGCCTTTGATGTTCAAAGCCAGTCGGGCGTTGGTGTCGCTGCGCCCAATAACCTCAGCTCGACTGCGACAGTTAATCTGACGATCGCGTCACAGAACGATGCGCCCATCGCCCCCCAAGGTCCGTCCGATCCGGATACGACGATCATCGACGCGAACGGGGACTCCCAGACGACCGCAAACGATCCGCTGTATCTTGCCGAGGGCGAAACCGGAACGATCACCGACACGCTACTGAACACGGTTGATCCTGACAATACGGATCCGGAAACCCTGCAGTACCGGTTGACCGACAGCCCGGCGAACGGAAGTCTGGCGCTCAATGGTCGGCAGCTGGGTGTTGGATCAACATTCACACAGGCGGACATCGACGCCGGTCGCGTGACCTATGAACACGACGGCACGGAGAATTTCAGCGACCAGTTCAGGTTCGTCGTCAGCGATTCGGTCAGTGACAGTGTGTTTTTACCCGGCGGGGCGTCAGGTGAATCCACTTTCGAGATTTTCGTCGATGCGGCACGCAATGACGCGCCCGAGATCGTCAACAATGGCGACAGTACAGTTGATATTTTCGGCACGTTCACCCACAATTTCGGCAGCGATCTGACCATTACCGATGAGGATCTGGCCGCAGTCGACACAGCGGCAGGTGAGGTCGATTTCATACAGGCGACCATCGTGCTGCAGGACAGCAGCGGCAACAATGTCGATCTGTCGGGCACGGGCGGCATGACTCTGGGCAGCACGACCGGCCTGACCCTGATTGACGGCGACGACAGCAACGGTGACCTTGTCGTGCAGGGAACGCTTGCCGACGTACAGGCGGCGCTTACCGGCCTCGCGGTCGAACTACCCAATGTGGATTTCAACGACACGTTCACCCTTGAGGTGACAGTGGATGACCGCCTGCGCGATGGCAGTGGCGCCCTGACAGTCGGGGCAAATGGCGGCCCGGCGAACGAGGATGGCACGCCCATCGATGCGACCAACAACCGCGATATCCTGAGTGTCACATTCCGGGCGTCAGACGACAACGACGATCCTGTTGCTACCGCGACGCCCGGTGACAAAACAGTGAACGAAGATACCGTTCTCGACCTGTCCGGTTACGTGATCGACGATGTCGACGCCTTCGACAGCGATTTGACCGTCACGCTCAATGTGACAAACGGTCATCTCAGCGTCATCGGGGATGCCACGACCGGTGATCCCTCCAGCCTGAACCTCACCGGCACGATCAGTGAGATAAACGCCCAGCTCGCCCAGTTGACTTATGTCGCTGATGCAAATTTCCACAGCCCAGATGGTACCACGCGAGTCAATGACGACACTCTGACGATCTCCGTCAACGATGGCGGCAACAGCGGGACCGGCGGCGGCGCTGATGTGGTGCTGCCGCCGACGCAAATTGCGATCAATCCAGTCAATGATGGACCAACGCTAACCGTACCGGGTACGCAGACGCTTGATAGTGGCACCTCAATCACGCTTAGCGGTGCAAATGCGCCGCAGGTCGGGGATCCGAACGATGTCAGCAATACGCCGTTCAACGATGTTCAGCGCGTGACTGTCAGTATCCCAACTGGAGATGGTGTCTTGACCGTGTCTTCAGGCGGGCTGACGGATCAAAACCCAGGCAGCGACGAAGTATTGGTTCTG
The DNA here is from genome assembly GCF_027019125.1 of Roseovarius sp. Taxonomy (GTDB): domain Bacteria; phylum Pseudomonadota; class Alphaproteobacteria; order Rhodobacterales; family Rhodobacteraceae; genus Roseovarius. Next base: position 204,223 of record NZ_JALUXE010000034.1, read on the forward strand.
GAAGGCACTCTTACCGATATCAACGCCGCGCTCGATGGCCTGACCTTCGCACCGACAGATCCCAACGTCGATGCGAGCGTCACTGTCACCGTCGAAATCGACGATCAGGCAAACGGTGGCACGGCCTTGCCGAATGGTGTCGGCGGCGCGCTGACCGCCAGCGACAGCTTCGTCATTCAGGTATCTTCCGTTAACGACGGACCCGCGGTCAATCCACCGATAGACCAGGCGGTTGCCGAAGACAGCAGCCTTAGCTTCTCTATCGGAAACGGCAACGCATTCACGATCAGCGATCCCGACGATTTTGGCACCGTCATGGAGGCGACCGTTTCCGTCAATTATGGTGCAATAACTGCGGCGGGCGGTTCTGGTGCCACGCTGGCGGGCGACGGCTCTGGGGCGCTCACCATCATCGGCACCGAAGCGCAGATCAACGCCGCGCTTGATGGTCTGATCTATACGCCCAATGCCGATTTCCACAGCAACGGCGCGGGTCGTTCGGACACCATTACGGTTACCATCGATGATCAGGGCAATACCGGCGTCGGCGGTGCCAAATCCGCGGCGCAATCGGTCAGCATCAACGTTACGCCGGTCAATGATCGCCCGGTCGCCTCCGGCGGTCCTGTCACGGTGTCGGCAACGCCCGAAGATCAGACCGGCACAGGGGTAGAGTTGTCCAGTCTGCTGGGCGGTACTTACAGCGACGCCACGGACAATCAGACCGGGGCAGGTGTCGACGGCGGTGACACCTCCACGCCGCTCACCTTCGTGGCAATCGTGGGATTCACAGGGTATGATCCGGCGCAGGGCACATGGCAGGTCAGCGACGGCAGCGGCGGCTGGATCGACGTTCCAACATCCGGTCTGAGCGCCAGCAATGCCTTGATTGTTGAGACAGGGCGCGAAATCCGCTTTGATCCGGCAGCCGATTTTCACGGCACACCCGGCACGGTGAACGTGCGCCTTGCCGATGGTGATGGCAGCCGCAGCATCACCGCGAGTGCCGGAGCGGGCGATTTGAAGAATTTGTCGTCCGAGGGCGGCACCGACCAGACTGGTCGATGGTCGGCCGGATCGGTGGCGATCCAGACCGCCGTCACGGCGGAAAATGACCGACCGACCGGCTCGGACGCGACCCTCGCCGCGGTTGGCGAGGACACCACGACACCACCGGGTGACACCGTGGGCAGTCTTTTTGGCGGCATTTATGACGACGGCACCGACGATCAGGCAGACATCCCTGGCGGAGGTGATAGCAGTACACCGCTGGGCGGCGTAGCCGTCATTGGCAGCGCCGCGGACGCGGCGACCGAGGGCACTTGGCAATACCGCTCGGCCGGAAGCCCTGGGTGGATGGATATCCCGCAGGGCGCCGCCAACGATACCAACGCCATCCTTCTGCCCACCGACGCTGAGCTGCGCTTTGTGCCCGTCGGTAACTACAACGGCACGCCCGGTGCTCTTGAAATCCGTTTGGCTGACGCACCGCAGTCATTCGACCCCAGTGCCGATATATCCGGCGTGTTAGGTGACGATCCGGGTCGCGACACCGATATCTGGTCAGCGGCGATCAACCTGAACACCTCGGTCACAGCCATCAACGATGCGCCAGTCTTTGGCGGCACGGGTGCCTCTGTGACTGTCAGCGAAAGCAACAGCCCCAATAGTGGCATAGCGCCACAACAATTGGTTGCCGGCGCGACTGTGTCGGACCTTGATATCGCGACAACTCTGGGACTGGGGCAGTTCGGGGCGGGCACCATCACGGCTTCGATGGACGGCGGGGGCCAATCGTTCGATCAACTCACGATCACCAATGCGTCCCTTCCGGGCATCGCAAGCGTTAGCGGCGGCGGTAATGGCACTGACTTGATCATCAATCTGGCACCTACGGCGACGACCGCGCAGGTGGAGGCGATTGCCGAGGCTCTGCGCTACAACAGCAATTCCGACACATTCAGTGGTACGCGCAACATCACGATCACACTGAGCGACGGCAACAACGACAATGGTGGGGGCAACGATGCCGGCGGTCCCTCCGCACTGTCGGATAGCCTTAGCGCGTCGGTAACGATCACCGAGGTGAACGACCCGCCCGCTGGGGCCGACAACACGGTAAGCACACCTGAGGACACCGCTCTCGTTTTCGCAGCTGGCGACTTCAACTTCACCCAGCCGGGGGGAGAGACGGATGTCATGGACGGGGTCCGTATCGACACGCTGCCCGCGACCGGCACTTTTGTGCTGAACGGCACCGCGGTCAGCGCAGGCGACATCATCGCGCAAGGCGATATTACCGGCGGCAATCTGATCTACACCCCAGATCCGGATGCAAACGGTACCGGCCTCGATATCTTTACCTTCTCGGTGCGCGACGATCGCGGCGGCTTCGATACTACGCCAAAAACGATGACCGTCGATGTGACGCCGGTCAACGACGCGCCCTCGGCAACTCCATCTCAGGACTTCACGATCAGCGAAGATGATGGCCTTCAGACTATCGCAGGCTTTATGCAATCGATCGAAGAAGGAGGTGCGGCGGACGAGGACGGGCAGATAGTCTCGTTCACCATCGAAGGCGTGTCTGACGGCACCAATTACACGGCGGCCCAATTGTTCGACACATTGCCGACGTTCACCACCGCGTCGGGGGTGGGAAACACGCTGGTCTTCGAACCAAGTGATATCCTCGCCCAAGGCGAAACGGAAACCGTCACCGTCACTGTCGGCGTGACCGACAACGGTGGCACCGCCAACGGCGGTAATGATACAGGTGCCGACCAGACCTTTACGATCACCATCACGGGCGCGAATGATCAGCCGGTACTGGACGTTCCGCTGCCGGATCAGAGTGACAATGACGGCGATACGGTCAGCGTGGATGTGTCGGGCAACTTCTCGGACCCTGATGCCAGCGACACGCTGAGATTTTCGGCCACCGGCCTGCCGCCGGGGCTGAGCATCGATCCGGGCACCGGTGTGATCAGCGGCACGATTGATGCCGATGCCTCGGTCTCCGGGCCCTATAGCGTGACCGTGACGGCGGATGATGGCAGCGGCCTGCCCAACAGCAGCCAGAGCGACAGCTTCACATGGACGGTCGGCAACCCCCCACCGGTGGCGACGGATGACACTGACAGCACCGACGAGGACACGGCAATCAGCCGCGACGCGGCCAGCGGCGTGCTGCCCAATGACAACGATCCGGACGGCGATACGCTGACGGTCAGCCAGGTTGATGGCGGGCCGGGCAATGTCGGCGCTGCGGTGGCGGGCTCGACCGGCGGACTGTTCACGATCAACGCCGACGGCTCATATGATTTCGATCCGGACGGCGATTTCGAGAGTCTGGCTCTTGGCGAGAGCACGACCAGCACGGTCAGCTACGAGGTCTCCGATGGCGAGGGCGGTACCGATATGGCAACGCTCACCGTGACCATCACGGGCGCGAATGATCAGCCGGTACTGGACGTTCCGCTGCCGGATCAGAGTGACAATGACGGCGATACGGTCAGCGTGGATGTGTCGGGCAACTTCTCGGACCCTGATGCCAGCGACACGCTGAGATTTTCGGCCACCGGCCTGCCGCCGGGGCTGAGCATCGATCCGGGCACCGGTGTGATCAGCGGCACGATTGATGCCGATGCCTCGGTCTCCGGGCCCTATAGCGTGACCGTGACGGCGGATGATGGCAGCGGCCTGCCCAACAGCAGCCAGAGCGACAGCTTCACATGGACGGTCGGCAACCCCCCACCGGTGGCGACGGATGATGTTTATGTCGTCAATGAGGACCGGACGCTCACCGTTCCCGGACCTGGCGTTTTGGGCAACGATGTGGATGTGGACGGCGATGCACTATCGGTTGCAGTCGCAACGGGGCCTTCCAATGGTAGTCTGACGCTCAATCCCGACGGTTCCTTCACCTATGTCCCGGATCGGAATTTCAACGGCACCGAAAGCTTCACCTACACTGTCACAGATGCTGACGGGGCCACAGACACGGCGACTGTGACGATAATCGTCAATCCCGTTGGCGAATTCGCGGGAGATGTCGAGCGGGCGGACGACGATGATCGAACAGAACTCGACGATCTGCCGCGTTCCGGCATCTATGCGGACCCGATTGTCGATCTGGTAGCCGGGCAAGAGAATGACCTGTTCAGCACGCCCGCCCTGATGTCTGACATCAACACCGGTCTTGAGGTGGATCACCCGATCCTGACGGCCGTGAATGCGATTCAATCGCTGGAAGGTACGCCCCTGCTGCCAGTCGAGACGGGAACTGATGTCGAAACAATTTTCGCGCGAGGTGCGGTCGAGGCGGCAGTGGAAGGGGTCGGGTTCCCGCGCATCCTTGACGAGGGTATTTTCGCGATTCGCGATGTCAATGATCGATTGGATCAACTGTCGCAAGATGGGCGGCGTATCGACGTCGCTGATATGACGACGGTGCGCGGGGATCGCCTGAAGATTGCAGCAGACGTGACTGATCAGAACCGCGTGGTGCTGAACGTGTTCGTCCAAAGCGCGACTGGCGCGCCTTTGGCGATCGAGGCGATTGAAGCCAAAGACGCCGCCGGTGTATCGGTCGAACTGGATGTGGACGGTGGTGCTGTTCTCGCCATTGACGGCGGACGCGACCGTTCTTTCATAGAATTCGGTTTGGCCAATGGTCAGACGATATCAACAGAACTCGGGCTGCCAGGAGACGGTGCAGCCGGGATCAGTATGCGTGAAGTCTTGGATAAGACGTTCACGGCGCAAACCGAAAAGCTGGTTTTCGCCAGCGACGCCGAGGCGTCAAAACTGATACAGGCTGTAGCAAGGGTCACGACATGATAAACGAAGTTCGGATGGCCTCCGGTAAATTCACAGGCATCCAAATGGCGGGCCCGGTTCGTCGCGGTCTCAAGGCGGGGATGGGGATGCTGGCACTGGCGGCCATCGCCGGGTGCACGGTCGCGCCCGAGCCTTTCACCAAAGCAGAAATGGAGGCGTTTGCCGCCGACAGAGAGCGACGGGTCATCTCGGAAAATCAGACGCCCGTGACGCATAGCATCGACCTCTACGATGCAATGGCACGCGCGTTGAAATACAATTTGGATCATCGCCTGGAAATGGCCGACCTTGCGTTGAGAAGCGCCGAGCTCCGTGAGGCCGAATTCGACATGCTGCCCGAATTAGTGGCGAGGGTCGACTGGTCGGACCGGAACAATGATCCGTTCTCGCGGTCCCTCAATCAGGATGGAACGGTTGATCCACTGGCCTCTACCTCGGCGGATCCGGGCAGCGATTCAGGGAGTTTGGAACTGAGTTGGGATATTCTTGACTTTGGCTTATCATACTACCGGGCCAAGCAGGCTGGCGATCGTTTCTTAATTGCCGAGGAACAACGCCGGGCAGCGATCAATCGCGTGATTGAGGATGTCCGCACGGCGTATTGGCGCGCGGTCGCCGCCGAGCGTCTTCTTGGACAGATCAGTCAGCTGGAGAATCGCGCTCAAGCAGCTTTGAGCGTGGCGCGCGGCCAGGTTAAGAATGGCGAAGGTGATCGGTTGGAAGCGCTGCGATTCCAGCGCGAAATGCTCGATACGCTGCGCACTGCGCAGGAGTTGCGGCGGGATCTGTTCGTTGCCAAGAACCAGTTGGCGGCATTGATGAATTTGCCGCAGAACCAGCAGTTCTCTGTCGTCGTCCCGAAGCGCGCCGGTCTCAAAACGCCGATCACGGCCTTGTCTTCGGATGACATGACACGAATGGCGTTGCGCAACCGGCCTGAAATGCGGGAAATCGCCTATCGCCTGCGCATCAATGAGGAAGAGGAAAAGGCATCTGTGCTGGCGCTCCTTCCATCCATCCGCGGGTATCTGGGCGTCAACTACGATTCTAACGATTATCTCGTGAACGAAAATTGGACCGGATGGGGCGCCCGTGTGTCGTGGGACCTGATGAACCTGGCCAAATACCCGCGAAGTAAGAACCGTGTCGCGCGTCAGGGCGACCTTCTCGATGCGCGGTCGCTGGCCTTGTCCCAAGCAATCGCAACGCAGGTGTTCGTTGCAAACAAGCGATTCCATAGCCTGCAGCATGAGGCCGAGACAGCGCGCCAATACCACAACACCTCCGATCAAATCTTCTCGCAGGCGCGAGACGAGTATCAGACAGGCGTAGGCTCTCAACGAGAACTCGTGCGCGAGAACCTCAACGCGATCCTTGCATCGTTGCGCTATGACGCGACCTACGCGGAAATGCAGGGAGCTTTTGCGAATGTTTACGCTGCTGTCGGCCTCAACGCCTACGATGGAAAGCTCACTGGTCAGGAAAGCGTCGAAGTACTCTCAGGCGCATTGCGGAAAATGTGGCGCGAACGCGGAGACAAGGGATAACTCTTTAATCCGCGCCTTCTCAGCTGTCGTCTGGCCTGACCGTTCGCCGCCATCGCGCTGAGCCTACCGGCCCCAAAGCCGGAGCAGGAGTGAAGCTTGGTCATCGGAAGTGCGACCCGACATGGCAAAAAATTATAACAAACCCACTGGCTGCGGGCCACCGACGGTTCGGTTTAGCCGAAAGTTTGTGCGGCAAGGCCGCTGTCGTTCACGGTTATGGCCCGTCTTGCAATTTGAATGTCCTGTTCAAGGAGTTCGCCCATATTCTAACGCTAACGCAGCGAAGGTCCGGATTCCGCCGTCCATGACGCCTCTATAGCCACGTCGGCCTTGTCAGCTCTGGTATGATTTGAGCTGCATGATCACGTCCTCGCCGAGATGTCGTAGGGGGTCTGGCGGAACAGGATGCCCTGATCCTTCAGCGTGGCTTCGGACAAGCGGCAGGCGGCGCCGTAGACAGCCAGATCGTCCCCGAAGTCCGGCGCGGCCGCAGCGAGGTCGTCGCGGATCAACTTCAGCACTGCGCGGGTCAGGACGTTGCCGCCCCCGGGGCTGCGGTCCTTCAGGATGCCGTTATAGAGCAGGGCGACGGCGCGCTCCCCATGCACACCCAGAAGCGGGCCGGCGGGTACGTCACCCATGGGCTGCCGGGTCTCGGAGAACCAGACGTGACGGGCAAGGTCGGCAAAGCGGATCGCTGGGTCGATCCGGCCGTCCTCGTCGAAGACCGCGGGGCCGAGGGTGCAGAAGCGGAAGCCGCCGCCGCCCTCCCATCCGACATCCTTCGATATGCCGCCCTGTTCGCCCTCAATGACCTTTTGCAGGCGCAGGGCGCAATGAGTGCGGGCAACCCCACGAAACTCTCTCGACCCGGAAGACCAATCTCACGGATCCAAACTCGTGTGGGCAAGATTTTTCGTTTTTTTCTTCGCCAATCCTGCGACCGGCCAAAATCTACTCCGAAGACGCAAGACAGGAGTTTCGAAACACCCTCTCCAAGCAGATCCATCCCCGGATTTCTGACGGTCGTGACGGCAAATGCCGTTTTCTCCGGACGCGGCCATTGGGCACGAACGCCCCCGGATCCCATGCTGGAGGTTTACTCATGAACTCTATCATCTTCACTCACTTCGAAGTGCCTGATGAGGGCGCTGCGCCCCTCACTGTGGCCCTCGACCGTCTGAGCGCCTGGCTTGATGTCGAGCGCGACACGCTGGGTCGCGTGCTTGCGCAAGCCGGCCAATTGCAGGCCAGCAACGCGCTCGAAGCGCTGGACCAGCTGCATCTGGAACCAGGTCACGGCCCAGCCGAGATCCGCGAGTTGCTCGAGCACGCGCTCGTGCTTCTCGAGGTTCTGCTCGGAACCCTGCGCGGCATGTCCTGCCGCCAGGGGACGATTTCGGCATGGGGGCTGCCGGGACCTGCGGCGTTCGACATGCATGTGCGCTGGTCAGGCGCGCGACTCGAGGACATCACGATTACGCTCGAGCGCGCGCTGGCGACCTGAAACGGACAGGGCAGGGGCCCCGGTAATCTGCCGGGGCCTATTCTTTCGTATCCGATAAGACTGGTTATCGGATACTATTGGCAATGGCTGCGAAGAGCAGGGGAGGGACACGATGATGGCGCTGCGAGAACGTCTGACGGCGCATCTCAACCAGAATTGGCGGGAGGACCTGGAGCCGGTCTCGCGCGGCTTCTTCGAGGGCGTCGAGCCGGACCTGGGCGAGCTTCCCGAGTGGGACGTCCCTGATCTCTTCCCGGATCGCTTGGATCTCGGGCATTTGAGAGAAGTCGAAGATCCGGTCCCGGTCCGTCATATGCTACGTGCGTTCGACGGCCTTACGCCCGATCGGGTCCGGGTCGTGATCCTCGGGCAGGACCCCTATCCGCGACGCGCCGGGGCAACAGGTCGGGCCTTCGCCCCCGGAACGATCCGATCTGGCGTCGGGTGTGTGGGTGTTGCCCCATCATGATGTGCCGGAATCCTTATCGCCCCGATCGGTTGGCAGCTGCCAACCTTGGATCCCTTTGGTCGCCTGCCGGATCCCCCACATCATGGCTTGGAAGGAGCTGGTATCCGCCCGGAAGGGGATATTCACATACATCCCGCCATCCTCCTGCTGGGTGACCTCTACGCCTCGGTCTGCGAGCATTTCGAGCCAGATATCGGCTATCGTCTCGAACTCCGCCAGACTTTCCCACTGCCCATAGCGCTCCCAGAGAACGCGATGGACGTCACGCAGCCGCTGGAAGAAAGGGGAGAACCAGTGCCCCTCGATGGCTTCTGATATCTCTGGCAGGTCCACTTCGGCGTCTTGGTTGAGCCCGTCGGCGGTGCCCAGCACGTAGGAGGCATACTTCACGAGGTTGCCGATGTTGCGCTGAGCTTCGATCAGGAGCGCATCGTAGTCAGAATCGTGTCGGCACTTCAGTATTGCCTCCCGCACGTTCGGTCCGGCTGCGCCGAGAATGTTCAGGAGGACTTCCTGATAGTTCTCGGATGGGTTTTTGCCGAAGCCAGCCGAGATCCGACAGGCTGCATATTCGTCCCAGGAGGCCTCGATCACCTCGAGCCGGAGGCTTTCGTACCAAGTGGCAGGACGATAACGAAGGATCACCTCGGGGAACTGGCGATCTTTGATGGCGTTGATTTCGACATGCGCGCATTCGTGGGCGATGATGTGAACCGCCTCTTGGCAGGCCTCGCTGTCTGGCTCCTCCATGAGGCCCTCCAAAAAGACCGCATTGAACAGGATGTGCGATTTCAGGGCACCATCACGAAGAACCGCCGGGGTCATCGCAATGCCGATGCCCCACTCCTTGCTGGCCGACAGTTCAGAGGACGTCTCGACTCCGCGATCCAGTTCTCTCAGGGCTTCGCCATAGTCGTAGGCCAGGGTCACGCCATCCAGGGTTTCGAGATCCATATGCTGACCGAAGAAATTGATCAGCCCGAGGACGTTCGATCCGATGGCGCGAGCGTCTTCCTCGCGGGCGTAGTTCCTGGCTGAGGCCGAGAGGTTGGTCGGCGTGCTTGTCTTTGGTTCTTCCGACACTTGTTCTTCCTTGCTCTGCCTACAAATCGAAGGTGTGGTCTCCTCGTGGTGCCGCACGTTGCGGTCTCAGCCTGCTCCGCACCTCCCGAAACAGCGCCTTGATCTCGCCGACGGCCTTCGAACTCGGTGATCGCCTGGCCGGAGATCAGCGCCTGTATAAATGCCTTGCGCTGGCCGAGTCGGGCCTTGGCCACCGGCACGTCCGGGTAAAGGTCTTGCAGCACCGCCGCGGTGTCGTCCCCCTCGGGCCCGACCGCGGCCACTTGGCTCAGGACGAAGATCCCCGGCCGCCCGGTCTGCTTCATGATCTCGACCGTGCCCGCGGTCGCGTTGATGTCGAAGGGCCCCGGCCGAATGGGAATGACCACCAGGTCCGCCGCGCGGATTCCTCTGGTGCCTAAGGCTCACCGGCAGGTGTTCAGGCGATGCTGTTTTCCCAGAGCGATAAACGAGCAAGGTCGTTACTCCTGCAGGTCGATATCTGAGGGGATTCTCCCTCGAGAATTCAAAAAGCCTCGGGCAAAAGCGTCTTGCTGATCTGACATTGGCAGACCAATGGCGTGGCGAAGCAGAAATCCCCGTTCCGGTATCTGGTCATAGATGAGGAATGGAGGATGGACCTTATGCTGCCAGGTTCTTCCGAACTCGATCGCGCAGGCCGCGGGAGAGGCAGGAAAGACAGACAGATCTGCATCCATCCCGTGCTGATCCTTGATGGCGTCGAACGTCTTTCCGACGAGCTCCCGAAAACGGGAGAGATCATCCTTGTTGCGAAGCTCAGACGCGCCCAGCCTGCTGCTCCGGATCTCCCAGATTGAAACCGGTTCCTCAGGCAGCGCCTGGATGACACGATCATCTGCAATTGCGGCCGTGACGGAGATTTTCAGCGCCACTTTCTTCGGGCCGGGAGCCCCAGCTGTGCAAGTGAACTCGAGAGGTTCACGATCGTTCGGCCAGGCCCAGCCCGGCGTCGGCTCCCTGTGTCTGCCGTAGACGGAAACGGGAGACAGATCTGGAAGCAGTCGGCCAAGCTCCATGAGGACGGGCATGGGCGCGAAGCCGAACACCGCGAGATGTTCAAGCTCACCGTCTGCGAACCTTCCGTCGATCTCTCGCTTGATCTTCTTGCGAAGCGCATCGATGACGACGGGGTAGTATTCGGGATCGCTGTCCTTCTGCGCGATGTCCCGGATTTTGACGTCGATGGGACGCCGGTCTGCAGGGGTGAAATCTGGCCTCATGGCCTCGATGCAGTCGCGGAGCGGAACGGCTGTTTCGTTGTCGCCGACCGCAGCGGCGATCCGAAGGATATGGGCGGGCGTTGCATTCGGGTTTGCGAGTAGACGCTCGATCCGCTCCTCGTTGGCACGCTTCATCTCGCGCAAGACGTCCACGGTATAGCGGTCGATCTTGGCGGGATCGTCGATCTCGCGGTGATGCGGATCGCACATCAACATCAGGTTCTCGGGATCATCCGCGAGCTGGTGCGAGAGGACCGGATGGCCGCGCTCGCCGCCCGGGTCAGAGGCGATGATATGAGCCAGGTAGGCATGGTTCTTCGCCAGGTCGCCCGTCACGAGATCGCCGTCGAGGCGTTTGCCACAGCCGTGATACTGGCATCGGCCGGCAGCGCGACCCCAGACGAGAATTCTTGTCTTTTGCGATGGACTACGCCCTCGTGCCATCCGGAGCCTCCTGCCTCTGCCTGAGTATCTCGCCCACGGAGATCGGGCCCGGCGCGTTCGAGCCGCGCCAGACGCCGTCGAGATGCCAGATTTCATAGAAATGGAGCCACTCGGACGCCCATGGGACGATCCGGTCGGCGATGAGCATCGTGCTGTCCCATTCCCCGGCATCGGGATCGAACAGGCAGAGCGCCGAGTCTTCCGGAGTCTGATGATCGTAGTTCAGGTGCGGCAGATCGATGAAATCGGTCCCCGGCCGGGGCTCGATTGGCGGGTCCAGGACGTGGACCAGGGGAACGGCTGTCGGGTTCTGCCACTCCCAGATGACGGCGACCTCATATTTCATCTGGAAACCCCGGAGAGGTCCAATCCACGCGATGGCCCGACCTTTTTCCAGCATCCGCGGCCGGAGGTCAGGCCAACGATGCCGCATGCGGTTGAGCTGGACCTGAGCGGAGCGCGGCTTCCTGGGCTTCGCCTTCATTTTCCGCGGAAACCGGGATGGAAGTGGTGGGCGGGTGCCCTCGAGACCTTGGCCACCTGTTTCGGCGCGGGCGAGACGAGACCGGGATTGGCCACGAACCCCTTGTTGTGCTCGTAATGTGCGGCGCCGGCGGTCGAGGAAAGACCGTCGATATAGGCCCGAACCGCCTTCTCGCTGACCCGTTCGCCGAACAGGTCGTTGAAGATCTTGCGCGTATCCGACAGGGTAGAGGACCGGGCGCGAGCCAGTTCTGCTACAAGATGGCGTAGATCCATCCGGAAAAGTTTCATCTCCCGATCGTGCTTCGGCCACCGGTCGTTGAAGTTTTCTTCCCAGAGCGCTGGATTGCGCTCCTCGGGACGGCGGCCGCTATCCAGCGCGACTGCCATGCGCCTGTCGAGTTCTGCGGCGTAGCTCTCGAGTTGCGCGCAGATCCCGAAAGGGGAGAGGGGGACCTCGGCGGCGATCTTGGACAGATAAACGGACACCGGGCGCTTCTCGTCCCGGTTGGCATAGCGCAGGTTGAGGTATCGCTTCATGAGCTTGAGGGCGATGACCTGCGGCGCGTCCCGGATCGGATCGATCGGCTCGGGGAGCGCGTCTATGTCCGCATCGGCCATGATGGTGCCAGGCACCAGGCGATCCTTCATCTGCAGCTTCGAGCGGACGTCACGCACATGATCCTGGAAGCTCCGGCTCGGCATCGTGATGCGTGTCCTGAAGTCTTCAGCAAAGCCGTAGGGGTTCACGCGGAACCGCTCATCACGTCCTTCGTCGGGGCTGTGATAAATCTCGCCGACACGCTCGTCCCGAGGATCACGGTCCGGATCCATCGGCGTGACGTCCAAATGCATGAAGGCGAACTGGAGCTGGATGCAGCGTGTGCATCGCTCGATCTTCTTCACGTCGGGAAAGCCCTCGAAGGCGGCGTGGAGCTCGTCGAGCACTTGTCGCGGCGTCCAGCCAATCGGGGTGCGGAATTCCAGGATGGCGTCCAGATCGAACCTGTCGTCGTCCGCGCCATGAACGATGGTGGCACCAATGGCGCGGGAGCCCTGAGGATAGACGAGGGCGGTCTCCATGTATCGGCGGATCGGACTGGTCGGCCGCTGGAGGTGCTCCGGGATCAGGTTGTATCGTTTCGATGCAACCTGGTTGTCTCGCGGGCTCAGTTCCATCTCGAGAACAGTGCCGAGCAGCAGGGCATCGAGTTGCGGTGCGGTATCGTCGAGCGGCATCGAAAAGGCCTCCTCCGGTGTGGTGCCCGTCCGATTGCCTCCCTTCAACCTTCCGCGCCAATCGCCACAATATATGCCATAACCCGATTTATTTCAACGCTATAGGGCGTATTTTGTTCTTGGTTTACCCCTGTTGTGCAGTCGCAGGGTTTCGTCCATCAGGCGTAGCTCCCGGCGGGACCTCAAAGGGGAAAGAGCATACCGTTGGCAGCTGCCAACGCGCCGGGGGAAAATCAGAGAGCGAAAGATGCAGGCGATGGCTTGTCGCGGGATGCCGCTGTGCCTATATCAATGGCACGGCTCTGGTGATCCGTTCCGCCCACAGTGGAGAAGCATGCGTGCGTACTGCAGAATGAACGACCTTCGACGCATTGCCGTCGGCTCAGTGGGCACCCAATACGGCATCTGTTGAAGGATCACCACCTTGTCTATCCATTCTCCCGACCAGCACGCCTTCAAGCGTGCAGCCCAGGCACTCTCGAAGCTGCCGGGCGCAAGCTCCCTGAGCGCGTGCCAGACTGCTCTTGCCCAGGCGAGCGGCCACCGCGATCTGCATCACCTACAAGCCCTCCAGGCCAAGATGCACCACCCGGCGGAGGCGTCTGTCGTCACCCAGGCCGACATCGTCTCCCGGATTCACCAGGCCAGCGGTCTTCGGAGCGGCGACATCCTCGACGCCCTGACCCGAACCAGGTTCTTCGGCGGCAGTCCGGACCCGGAAACCACACTCGCCGTCCGAGAGGCTCTGTTCGCCGCAGACTATCCGGATCGCGGGCGGCAGGACGTCGGAGCTCCGTGCCGTGTGAAAGCCCCCGGCTATGACAATGCGCGCGCCCTGCTTGTCGAGCGCGGCGAGGGGCCGGAAGGACTCACGCGCGTCATGATCGATCATAGCATCATGACCTGCGTCTCCCGGGAGGCCCCCGCACATCGCGCCGGGCGCCTCTTCGTGCCGCTGCGCTTCTGGATGCCATACGGATTTTGGACCGAGGCGGATGGCACGAAGGTTCTTTTCTCGCGCGACTACTGCCCGCTCTGGAAAACCCAGGAGGGGCGGGCGCCCCTGCGGGACGATCCGGATCGCTACGTGAGGTTCGTCAAGCAGGAGTGGTATTTCGATGAGGGCTCGTTCCGGGGGCCGGTCGACAAGGTCATGTCTCGCGGCCTCGACATCCTGCGAGAGCACCGGGTGGTCTCGCTGCCCCGGCTTGTGGAGTGGTTCCCCGAGTGTCTCTCGACAGGACGATGGATTTCCGACCTGAAGCGGTGGCCAGGCGACCCTGAAGTGCTCCGCGCGGGGTAACGACGGAGGGAGGCCGAGAAGATCGCCTGCCATGGGCTCGGATCAAGCGGAGACAGGCGAACGCTCCATCCACAGAGCAACGCCTACGACATCCTGCACAAGGGAACCCGAGACGACATCTCGCTATCCCTCATGGACGCGGACACTTGGTTCGATACCGAGGGCGCCGATCGGTATGAGCTTGCTGAGCAGTCGTTCCGTGTGGGTGACGACGAAGTCATGACCTTGCTGGTCCTGAAGAGCGAATACATGATGGCGCGATGAAGTTGGCAGATGCCAACCGGCTAACGCAAAAGCGGGGAGATGATTGGCTCATCTCCCCGCTTCCGTATTTCTCCCGCCGATCCCTGGGAAGAACGATATCCCCGCTTACCGGGAGGCCTCGTTCAAAGGCGCGGCTCGGACCCACTTGACGCACCCTAAGGCACTCCAAGCTTTATCTTTAGAGACCGCAGGGCGTATGTGCGGTCTATGATAGAGAGATAGGTAGCAAAAAGGCCACTTCAAGTCAAGGCTTTCCACCTCTGCGCCTCTTACGACGCGCTCCTTTCGACTTCTTGGCAAGTTCCCGATCGAGAGGGCTGAACAAGCTCATCCCGCCGACCACAGAGTGCCCGTTCTCAACCAGGCACTTGGCACAAGTCGAGAGCGAAGCACCAGTCCCGATGAGGTCGTCGACCAGAAGAAGATCGTGGCCGATGAGGTCCTTGGCTTCCTCAGCCACCCGCCATGGGTGAAAGTATTGCCTGACGCGCACATCGATCTCCTTCATCTGGAAAGTCTTCCCCGGCGGGGCTGTCGAGAGACGGCCGAGCTGGTTCTTGAAGGCCTTGAGGTCGCGCCCGGACACTGCATCGCTGTCTTTCAGGGTCTCGGCTTCCTCCAGAACCTCGGCGACGGTTTTCTTGTGGACCAGGGCCACAGGGACGTGTTCCACCTCCAGAAAGGCTGCGATCTTGGAGGCCAGGTCGATGCTCACAGAATGCCTGGAAGGGATGGAGACGATGTGGGTGGGTTTCCACGGACATGTCCAGGCTCGGAAGATCTCGCCTGCCGTTTCCCACATGAGCTCCTTGCCAGCTTCATCAATGGCATATCCCTTCAGTTCCTTGAGGGCATAGATCAGGGGGTTGCCATCCGCTTCGGTGGTTGAGAGTCGGCGTCTCCGAAAAAGAGAAAAGACGTGCAGGTCGTCGACAGTCATGACGGTCGGATTCCCGGACAGGGACATATCCACCCCGTCATTGTGCCGCAGATCGATAGTGACATCGAAGATGGTATCTTCGCCTTCTTCGATCCTCTCGGTAACTACAATTCCCACGTAACTATGACTTTCTGTTCCTCTGAGAGTTCTCAGTAGAAGATAGGTCCATCGTTGCAAGTCATCACTGGGTCAGAAGCGTCGATTCAACACTATTACTAATACTGTTAAGCGCGCATGCCGCGAAAACTGCGAACAGACCGGGCAGGGGGCCTGTTCAAGCTTTGCGGCTTAACAGTTGTCGGGCATAGTGTTGAATGAGAGCGAAAGGGATCTCTACCAGCCACAGGCCTCGCGCATCGGCGCGATGGCTTCATCCACACCTGAAATGTCGAACGTGGACTGCTTCGGGATGTCGTTGAAAGGCGTGTATTCCATGATCAGGGTTTCGCCCCCGAGCAGATCCCTGATGAAAGGTGTCGACCTTCCGAACGTCCACAAGCCCAACGCCATGTTGTCGGTGCGCTCCTCGAAGTTCCAGCTCTTCATGCTGCCACCGTCGACACGGTACCGGACCTTTCCGAAGCCCTGGATATCGGCCATGAAGAAATCGGTTACCAGGAGTGCCGCCGTCGTGTTGTCCATACAGCGCAGATAGAGGGTCGGCCGGATGCTTTGGTAGCCACATTGCGCCGTTTCCGATGCCCGGATTCCGACAAAGACATCTTCGCGATCCGTGAGGGCGTTCTTCTCCCGTTCGATAATCCAGGCACCTGTATCGGCGGCGTCGCCCTGATCTTCCGTTGTCTCGACGCCATGCGCGGCGTCATAGCAGGCGAGGCGTGCGGTATCTTCGGAAAGGGCAGTGCAATCGCCATCGGCCCAGGCAGCGGATCCCATTGCAAGCAGGACAAGGGCGGAGAACGGTGACCTTTCAATTAAGCAAAACCCGAACCTCATTCTACCGCGCTCATGACCCAGCCAGGCAGGATAATCTCGTTGTTCACGTTCATCGCGTTGGTCGTGTCGCCCAGCAGACTGCCGTTCCATCGGGTGCTCAGAGGCTGTCCTGTACCGTAGTGTGTCATCGCCGCATACATCTCGCGCATCAACGCGATCGGGTTCTGGCCTCCTTCCACACCCCAGATGAACTGACATCCGATGCTGCGGATATCCTGCTCGCTGATGGCGAAAAGACCTGTCCCGGCATCTGACAGGACAAGTTGGCTGAAGCTTTCATCGGCAAGACGGCCCACCATCATGATGGCGCGCGGTCCAGCTGCCGCGGTCGTATCGCCGGGAAAAGACGTTATGTCGATCCAGAGTTCATCTCCATGCATCTCGGATTCGATTTCAACGCCACTGGACCATTCGGACGCAGACAGGTGAGATCCGATGCTATCTGCGGGTACCGACAATGGCTGGAGATATTCCTGAGTGCTGGAAAACCTTGACCATTGCGCGCAATCCGTGGCGGCGGCGGGACCGGCCAAAGATGATACAGAGAGAGCCGCACAAAAAGCAGACCTGCAAAAATTCATGTGTCATCCTTGTTTTCAATCACCGGAAGTTTTCCCGATACATCCTCTGTGGGACAGGAAGACATCATTTTCATGGCGAGAACGCAGCAATCCTGTTCCGACATGCGCGATCAGCCCACCCTCCGGATCGTCTTCTCACTGACCTTGAATAGCGCCGCGATCTCGGGGATCTGACGGTGCTCCTCGTCCCTCATCCGCTTCACCTCAGCCTTCTGGGCGGGTGAGAGGGCAGGGGGGCGGCCACCAACCCGGCCCCGTTTCCGGGCCGCCTCCAACCCCTCCTTGGTTCGCTCGACGATCCGCTCCCGCTCAAACTGGGCGATTGATGCGAAGACGTGAAACACCAGCCGGCCCGCGGGACTGGTTGTGTCGATTTCTTCCCCGAGGGACCGGAATCCGGCACCGCGAGCTTGGATCAGGTCGACGATTTCGAGAAGATCTTTCAGGCTCCGTGCCAGGCGGTCGTATTTCGTGACGACGACCACGTCCCCGGACCGGAGCTCAGAAAGGAGCCGGTCCAGCTCGGGCCTGGTCCGGGCTGTTCCAGTGATCGTATCTGCGAAGATCCGTTCTGATCCCGCGGCAGCGAGGGCATCACGCTGACCGTCCAGGTTCTGATCCCGCGTCGAGACCCGCGCATATCCCAATATCATGGACAAAAACCTCCCAAAACATGTTTGGTTTTGTCATGGGTTTTTGTCCCGGTCAACCCGTTGAAAAGTGGTGGGGCAGGGAAGTGTGGTCAAAAACGACCCATTTCTTCCCCATGGCGGACATGCATGCACATGCCGTCGAGGATCTGCACTATCGGGTGAAGAGGAAGGAGGTCGCACAGGTTCCAGCAAGGCTGGGCATCCGAGAAAGTCGCTCATCATCGCCGAAAAGCGGCGCGCCGTGGGCCCTGATCACTCCCGGAAGCGATGACATCCGTTCGAACGGACGCGACTGCCTGCATCCTTGACGCGTTTACATGATGTCTGCCGCAGAAGGCCGGCCATGGCGGACTTCGAATTCCCGGCCACCGACGGGAACACGTGACGGGCGCGGTGGTGCTCGATCAGGTACCAAGAATGCGCTTCGGGACGCATCAATGGAACATGTGAACTCCAGCGCGACAAATGTCGCGCTGGAGAGCTTTGATATGCTCGCTGATCCGCGCCCCAGCGTCACGAGTCCTCGTGAAGAGCACAGGCATGCGCATCCACGTCCCGCTCAACGGTGCATCGCCCATGAGCAATGAAACTCGGATGCAAAGCGGCCAAACCCTTGCTTTTAAGGACTCTGTGCCGAGGGCGAAAAATCTTCTTCCGCGGAGAAGACACTCATCCCAGTTCCTTTTCGAAAGGAACGAAATATGCCGCAAATATCATCCCCCGAGGCCGCCAAGCCCGCGATAATCACCCCATCTTCCCACGCGACGAACGGTGAGTTCGAGAAATTCTTCGGCGGCTGCGGAGACGACACCCGCCGCAAGATCTTTCATCACCTCGGGCTTCCCAAACGCGCGAAGCGGCCGTGGGGAGAGTTCTGGAACGCTGTTGGTCTCGATCCTGATCAGCCCGAAACTCTCTGGGAAGACCTCACACATGGAAGCGATGGCAAGAAATCGCTCTGGAATGCCGCTCGGGTCGCCGAAGAAGTCGGGCTCACGGCAGCTACGGTGAACGGCTACTGCCACAAGAACAGATTTCCGAACGGCTTCCCCAGCCCGTTGATCGACCTGAGCCCGAAAACGCGTCTCTGGCTCCCGCTTGAGGTGCAGGCCTATAACCGCCCGTCTCTCTACAAGGACCGGGCAGCCATGATCCGGTGGAAGCCAAAACGTCAGGCCGCGGCCAAGAAGGCCGAGCGCATCCCCTACACCGGCACAATACAACCGCTTCCGCCTCGATCCGCAGATGCGGGATGACGCCTGTTTCCCTCCTCCGGCAAAGAACGGGATCCGCATTCCGCAAGGGAAACGCGGATCCTGTTTCTGCCTGAGCGGAAACGGCCAACCTTCTGCACAGAAGACAACACAGAAAGGCTCTTTCATGCTGCAAACTCTCGACCAGATGGCCCTTGCCAAGGCCACACCCGCCCCTCACCGCACCTGGGCGGCAATCCCGGAATTTCTCGACGGCAAGGTCGCTGCCGGCGCTTCAAAAAGCTCCGCCGCCAAGATCCGGAGCGCTGTCAACGGCCTGCTGAAAGCCAAGGGGATCACGGCGGAGAATGCGCCTATGAAGCTCGAATGGTTCGACCGGATGTTCCCCGTTGATGGCTGGGATCCGACAATCATGCCGTTCGAGCAGGCGACCTACCAGGACTATCGCAACCGTGTCCGCCCTCTGCTCGAGGAGATGCTCGGCGTACGACAGGAGAATAGGGTCATCCGCGCGGTGGTCGACGGCTGGGACGAAGCCGCCGCCGAGTTCGAGCGTCTCGACACGATCGTTGGACGCAACAGCCAACGGAAGATCATCCCCATCCGGAGCACTCTGACGATGGCGGCGCGCCGCGCTGGCCTGGCGCCTGGTGACCTCGACCAGTCGGCGCTCATGGATCTGCATGACGACGCGAAAAAAAGCGAACGGACCAGCCTGACGAACGCGTCCCGGATGATTTCCGAAGGCCAGAAAGCGTCGACGGCGATCGCCCGCCTGTTTCCGCATCCGATCCGGCCCATCGAGGCCGACGGGGCATTTCGCTACAACGTCCCGGCACACTTCGCAACTGAAGTGGAGGAGTTCGTCGAGCGGGCCGCGAAGGTAAGGTATATCCGTGCCAGGAAAGTTCATAAATACGTCAAGGAACGCACTCGCCCAGGTATCAAGACCACCCTGCATGCAGTCATCGACGGCCTGATCGCGACCGGGCATCTCGACCCGCGCGCCAACAGCTTTGCCTTGGTGCTCGAGGATCCGGCAGCCCTCGAGGATTTTCTCGGCCACATCGTGGACCGCATCGGAGAGGACGGGATCACCGCGCGGCATGCCACCACTCTGGTCGGCCGCCTTCCCACGATTCTCGACCGGAACGGCATTGAAAGCCGCGGGCTGCGGGAATTGATCAAGGAGGTGGAGGAGCTCGGGCATCACTCCGATAAGGCAGGCATGCCCGATAAGACGAAGCGGCTGTGCCGGGCCCTCATCGAGAAGCGGAAATTCAGGAACGATTTCCTGCTCGCCCATGCCCGGCCGCGGTGGATTGCCCAGGCCCTGCTGGATGCCGCAGCCCGGGAAGGGCGCACGTTGACCCGGGGAGAGCGGCTTCAGGTCATCCGCCACGGCACTGTCGCGCTCTTCTGCGCAATCGAGATCGGGGGCGCGCCGGTGCGCGTCGAGAACGTGCTCGAAATGCCGTTCGGCGGAGACAATGCCTGGATGTGGTTGGTCGGAAAGGACGTTCGCGTCGTCATTCCCGGAAATTTCGTCAAGAATGGCAAGGATATCCGGTTCGAAATGCAGCCCGGGCCGCACCGGTTCGCCGAAACGGTGCGCTGGTATATCGACACCATCCGCCCACTGATTCTCACCGATCCGGATACGGGCAAGACCGCCTCCAGCCCGTGGCTGGTGCCTATGCTGAGCGCACCTCACCGGCCGTGCCCTTACGAGACGTTCCACGGCTGGTTTGTCCGCATCATGCGCGACGTCGCGGGCGTCCCCTGCACGCCTCACAATTACCGGCATGGGCAGGCCTCGCTGCTCTACCACCGTTACCCGGAGCGCATCGGGTGGATCGCGGTGCGCCTGGGCGACACTCAGGACACGGTGATCCGGCACTACGCCTGGGTTCACGCGGAGAAGGCCATGGCCGAAGGCCAGCGGCTCATCTCCGAAATGATCGAAACATAGGAGTTCGGAACATGAAAAAGGATCTGAGGGACAGGGAGGCGCTGAAAGGCGCCCCCGAGCTTGCCGACGTGGCGGACTCTGCCGCCTTCCCGTCGGTCAAGGTGGAGGACCTGAGAAAGCTCGCGGAGCTCGTTCGGGATTATTCCGGGGGCTCTCTGGCCGGTATTTCGCTCGAGAGTGCGACCGCATTCGGGGGGACCAGCCGTCACCGGTTTCAATGCGCGCAGCGCGCGTTGCGCGCCCTCGTAGGCATGGATCATCCGGCGACGAACACGGTGTCTGCAGCCCTCCGGAACCACGGAGCGGCGAACCGCAAAGGGTCGCGGCACCGGGATGACCGGACACGGGAAGCCATTCTGCACGAGGCGCGCTGGACGCCCTTCCGCGAGATCGACGCCACCCGGACCATGCCCCTGGATGAGTTGCGCGCGCTCGACCGGTTCCTCGCGTTCTGCGAGACGAATGGCCGTGGCACCGAGACCGAGGATTTCCTCGCCTTCGTCTCTGATCGGGAGTCCTCGATGCTGCTGCGTACGCTCCGCGGGGGGCTGGAAAAACTCCTCACCCCCGCGCACCCCGCCGTTATGGCCGTGGAACACGCGCGCGGCCTGAAAGAGGCGGATCGCTACCGGCGCCGAAAACCGGAACAGACCGAAGATGACGAGCAACGTCCTCTCGAGGTCTCGGTTCCGCGCGACCAGTTGCCGGCCGATTGGCTGCGAGTTCTCGATGCCCTGCTGGCCGGCAAGCGTTATCGCGGCAAAAAGTTGGCGCCTAAAACGGTGAAAGGCATGACCGGTGCCGCGTGCCAACTCGTTCGAACTGCCCGTGACAACGGTTTGCCGGACGAACTCAGCCTCGACACGATCAGTGCCTACGACAAGGCGCTGGAAGCGCGGGGTGTCCGGGCCAGCAGCCGTGGCATTCTTTTCGCGTCCCTTCGCACGTTTGCGAAGCGTTTGGGACATAGGGACGAGCTTCTGGCCGATCTCCAGGACCTCGTTGGCCATTACGAGGGCGAAGCGAAAGGCGACATGAAGGTCAAGGAAGCCCGGCTCGCCGACCTTCCGGACCTCCAGGCGATCTTCGACTTGGCCAACAAGCTTCTCGATCAGGCGCCGAACACCATGGACCGCCGAAGTCGCACCACGCTCTATGTCGATGCCGCTGCCCTGCCCTTCCTCTCGCTGATCCCGCTGCGCAACCACGATACCTGTCTCCTGTGGGGGCAGCACATCCTCTACATCGGTGACGACGACCCGGCGGATTGGGGATTGGAAGACCGCGACGAGCCGTTGTCTTATTATCTCGATCTGCGCACATCGAAGACGGACAGCGACCTGTCCGGCCCACTGTCCCCGATCCTCACACCGTTTCTGGAGGCCTTGATCCTGCGCGGCCAGGACGAGCGGATGTTGCCGGATCTTCGGGACGCGATCATGAAGGCTCGGGCCCCTGTCTTTCCCAAGAGCAATGGCGTGGCGCGCAACGTGCACAGCCTGTCCGAGCGGTGGCGCAAACATCTGGGGACCGGGTCCATCATCAGCCGCACCCGCATCCACACGCTTCTGGGGGCGCTCGGAGAGCACGGCACGCGCGCCGCTCTGGCGCTCTGCGCGCAGAGGTCGCCCCGGACCGCGAAATGGTACCAGGCGGAGAGCCTCGCGGGACGGCACATGCTCGAAAGCCAGGACATGATCGCCGGGCTGATCGAGATAGAGGCGGAAGAGGCGGACCTCCTCGCGGACCTTGTCTGACATTGACCTTCTGGGTTTTCGTCGTGCCTGGCCGGAAAGATCAAAAGCATAGGTCGAATAGGCTATAATGCCTGACTCAACCGTCATTCAGCGCGCCCCTCTTGGTGAGGCGCGCTGAACGACGTTTGGGTCCCCAAAAAACCTCAAAGATGTTTGGTGTTGAACACGGTCCCCGTGGAGGCTGGACCCGAAGATGCCGCCCACACAGTCGTAGTGAACAAAGGAGAGGACGAGAAAGACAGACCGACAAAGGCACGTAGCAGGGATTTCTGACGCGACCCAATTCCGGGCCCGCGAACTACCAGAGAGTGACTCCCGATGAGACATGAATCGAATATCAATTCCTTGCTGCGAAATACTGAGATCGCTTGTGAGTTCGAACGCTGGCTTCGCGAAGGCGGCGACACGCTCGTCGACGCGGCCGAGTTGCTTGGCGGGTCCGCCTGGTCCAGGCGCGCCATCGCCGTCGTCGACTGCGCACGCAACGCAGGGGATCTACATGCCCGCCGGCGCGATCTCGCCCTATTGGCGAGGCTTTTGCGTCTCGAATTCGCAGACGAGCCCTGGCGACCGGAGGCGATCCGCTTCGCCGCTCTCCACCCCGACGACCCCCGAGCAGAAGCGGCGATGTACTGCGCCGATGCTGTGTCGCGTGGCTCGCGGGCGCTTGAAGCGCTTCGGCTGGCCGGGCTACCTGCACATGGGGAGGAGCGGCAATGAGGGCGACTGCAAACACTCCCGACCCTACAACGGCGCGACTGCAAGCGGATCTGGCAGCCCAATGGTTGGCCCTGATCGGATTCAGCGCGTATCCAGGCGCGCCGAGTTTCGGACCCGGCATGTGTCACTACAGCGCCATCCTCGACCCGGATGGGAGCGACGAGGCGCGGCTGGAATCGTGCAGAGCGATGCTGGCCTGCGTCCGTCGTAAGATCACGATCGAGGAGTATGCCGGTCACGCGCAGTACATCCGCGACCGCCCAGTCGATCCCTACGGCAAACACTGGCGCGTCACGCGACATGGTGCGGAGCTCTGGATGATTGCGCATCTTCTCGACATGGCGATTGCCGGCTTGAAAGCGGAAACGTGAGGACAGCCGGGGCCGCCGTTATGGCAGCCCCGGTTCTTTGCGTTCAGGCATCCGGTTTGCAACTCTGTCCGAGAACGAAAAATATGAGAGAGGTTCGGCGCAAATCGCGCCATGTCGGTCCCGCTATTCCCGACATCCGGACGCTGTCCGGGGTTTCCAGGCCCTTTCCCGGCCTGAGCGCCTCGGACAGCAACACCCTCGAAGAGTGTGCGTTACACTCTCGCCGGATGTCCCTGTCCAAACCCGATTTCAGAAGGTTTCCCCGACTTCTCGGGTGATTTTAGGTTTGAGGGTTAGCCCATTTTTGTCCGCGAGCATGCGTTCATCCTGCATAACCAGTAGCGTCATGACCTCATCGTCATAGATGCGCATGCTTGTCGGGCTTCAAAGAATGAGCGCGATCGAGACGGTAAAGAATGCGACCATGACGAAGAACCCGATCACCATCGTGGTGAGTTCTCCCAGTGCGCCGTCTCCCGCAACGACAGCGAACACGATCATTAGGAGAACAGAGACCACTATCGCCGCGATGAAAGCATCCCTGAAGCCAACGCCAGCGGAAACGCCGACCGCGAGACCGAACACCCCTGACAACACCCATGGGCCGACCCGCGCCGCGTCGAATTGCTCTCCGGTATCGCTTGGTATCTTCACGAGCATACCTGCATCTCAAGCACACTCTTGAAGCTATCGCGAACGCGGCACCGGGCAGACTTTCTTGCAAAAAAACAAAATAAGGGCTTGAAAATGGTTTCAAAGAGTGTAGATATATTTCAGCAGGAAGGGGAAGCACATGCAAAAAACAACACACATGGACACCCGCATGAACCAACGTGGCATCAACAAGGAACTGATCAACCTGGCGCTGGAGTATGGCGAACCCAAGGGAGACAAGACCGTCCTCGGGCGCAAGGAGTGCCACGAGGCCATGCAGCAGCTGCGCGGCGAACTGAAGGCCCTCGAACGGGCAATGAGCAAGGGCGGGATCACCGTTGTCTCCAAGGGCGAGGCCCTCATCACCACCTACCGCACCGACAGTTTTTCGTCGGCCGCTGCAAGAAAATAAGGGTGTGAAACAAAAATGAAGTCTAAGTATAAGAACATCTGGCGCGCTCTGGACGGCATCCATGGGTATATCAGACCTTCCGAAATGCCCGAAGCTCTCCTCATCGAGGCGTCCCAATCCCTCGGCATGCAACAAGATACTTCCGACCCAAGATTCACCACTTGGGAGAACGTGTTTGGGACCGAAGCATACCAATCTCTGAAAGAGGCGAGGTCGCTCTTTCTTTCTCTGCCCGCGCAGGAACGGCTCTCTGCCTTCGATGAGATGATGAGTCTCTATCGATCGGAGACAGGTTTCTCGTGGATTGGACAGCAGGCCACCAAGCGCATCGTTGAACTGGCAGACGACCCTGATACTGCTCGCTGCGCATTTGCGAGTTCACTTCATCCGGCTCTGCTGTTGGCAATGAGCGGAACGAGTGTGCGCTTCGAAGATATCAACCACGACGTCTGCAACTTGGCGAGAATGCTGGCAGTCGTCTTGGAGGTTCCTCTCCAAGTGGTCCCCTCAGATCCGTTCGCCAGACTCGATGAAGACGCCAATGACGCAGAAATCATCATGGCGCCATTCGGATACAAGATCCCATCAACATCTGACCTCCCCCGGAAGACACTCGAAATTATCGGAGACGATGGCCGGTCTCGGCGCCTTAGCAGCGAAGCAGTGGCCCTCGCCGACGCCCAGGTGTCCAAATCCAAACTCGTCATCGTTTCCGTTGCCGACGGCGCCATGTTTCGGGGTGTCGGTGTCGAGCCCATTGCCAGGGAGGCTCTCGTGGAATCCGGCCGGCTCCGAGCCATACTTGCCGTTCCGGGAGGAATGATCTTCCAGAACACCGGCATTGCCAGCGACATCCTCATCCTGAGCTCAGAGTGGGATGCCAAACAAAAGGTTCGCTTTGTTGATCTGAGCGCATCTCAGTTTGCTGGACGGACCGTCCGTGGCCGCCCCGAGATTAAGTCGGGCACCTCTTGGCTCAAGGCCATCATGGCTCCCGTTCCGGAAGGCAGCACCTCGACGGTGGATGTTTCGATCTCTGACATTCAGGCAAAGGATTGCATCCTCAGCTTGGACCGATATCTCATTCCACCCGCAGTCGCCGAGCTGGAATGCTTTCTATCCGAAAGGGACACTCTTCCGCTTCACGAGGCCGTTGAACTCATCCGTCCGTTGTCTCTCGGTCAAGGCGATGACGGCGATTACAAGATACGGGAAGCCGCTCCTGCGGACATCGGTGAGTGCGATTACCTTCCGTTGCCGAAGAAGGAGATCTCCATTGAGCGCGCGCAACTCAGGAAGGCGCGCAATCAGAGATTGATACCGGGAGACGTTCTCTTGTCAGTCAAGGGAACCATTGGCTCGGTTGCCCTGGTGCCTGAAGAGGCTTCCGTAGATGGGGAAAGCCATTTCTGGACGGCTGGGCAGTCGTTCATGATCCTCCGCCCCAAGCAGGGAAGAATCTCAGGCATCGCGCTACTCGAATACTTCTCGAATCCTTCCGTGAAGACCGCATTGCGGTCCCTTGCTGCGGGCGCGGCAATCCAAACGATCTCCATCAAGGATCTCAAGGATTTCCGTATTCCCGTGCCCTCTGCCGAGGAAGAGGACGAGATGGAGGCCACGTTCCGGGAGCGGCAGGATCGCCTGGCCGAGGTTCGCGCCATCCTCAAGGGCATCGAGCACGCCCGAGATGCTTCGTGGCCTCACCGAGAACTTCAAGGGGCGCATGCATGAGCGCACAACTCAATGACGGTGGTGTCGGGAAATCTCCTTCGCCCACAGGAACCCGGACCAATATCCAGAGTAGCCCTGAGACCTCACGCACCAGCACTTCCAAGGACCCCATGACAAAAATCAACGGCAACACCACAACCCTGGCAGACTTCATCTGGAAGAACGCAGATGACCTATGGGGTGCCTTCAAGCACGTCGATTTCGGCAAGGTCATCCTGCCGTTCACCCTCCTCCGTCGTCTCGAGTGCGTTCTCGAACCGAGCCGGGCCCAAGTCTTCTCCACCTACCAGTCGATGGCCAACCAGGGGATCGACATGGACCTCGTCCTCCGACCGATCGCGGGATACTCTTTCTACAATACCTCCAACTACGATCTCGGGAGCCTTGGGGCGACCCGAACCCGCCAAAACCTCGAAGATTACATCTCCAGCTTCTCGGCCAACGCTCGCGTGATCTTCGAGCAATTCGATTTTGCAAACACGATCGCGCGCATGGATCGAGCAGGCGTTCTCTACAAGATCTGCCAGAACTTCGCGGCGATCGATTTGCATCCGAAGGCAGTTCCTGAGCGGACCATGTCGAACGTCTACGAGCACCTGATCCGCAAGTTCGGCGCCGAGGTGAACGAAGCTGCGGAAGACTTCATGACGCCGCGGGACGTCGTGCATCTGGCGATTGAGCTTCTCCTGGACCCTGACGAGCAGGTCTTCGTCGACAACCCTGGCCTCATTACTACGCTCTATGACCCGACCTGCGGCACCAGCGGCTTCCTTTCGGATGGGATGGAGCACGTTGATACGCTGCAGGACCGCTACGGCCGCGCCCCAACAATCGTTCCTTACGGCCAGGAACTCGAGCCCGAGACGCACGCCGTCGCGCTGGCTTCCATGCTTCTGAAGACAATCCCGACCGACCCCGGCCGCGACCTGTCGCAGAACATCAAGCTCGGCAGCACCCTGTCGAATGATCAACTTTCGAACGAGAAGTTCAACTACTGCGTCTCCAATCCGCCCTTCGGCAAGAAATGGGAGATGGACCAGGCGGCCGTGGTCAAGGAACACAATGACCAGAAATTCGAAGGCCGGTTTGGACCGAAACTGCCCGGCATTGGCGACGGCTCTATGCTGTTCCTGCTGCACCTGGTCAGCAAGCTGGAGGATCCGGAGAAAGGCGGAGGCCGGGCCGCTATCGTGCTCTCCGGTTCGCCCCTCTTTAACGGGCGCGCTGGCCAAGGTGAGTCCGAGATCCGCCGCTACCTGCTGGAACAGGACGTGGTCGAGGCTATCATCGCGTTGCCGCAGGAGATTTTCTTCCGCACGGGTATCGGCACTTACATCTGGATCCTGTCCAACAAGAAACCTGCGCATCGTAAAGGCAAGGTGCAGCTGATCAACGCAACCGAGATGTATGAGTCTATGCGCAAGAGCGAGGGCAACAAGCGCCGCCGCGTGGGCGAAGAGCAGACCCGCGATATCGTCAGCATGTATTCCACCTTCGAAGAGAGCGGCGAAAGCAAGATCTTCGACAGCACAGAATTTGGTTACCGCCGCATCCGTGTCCTGCGCCCCCTGCGCAAGAAGATCGTGATCTCCGAGGAGGGGCTGGCCAAGCTGGAAGAGGAAAAACCCTGGGCCAAGCTGACCGAGGAACAGCGGGCGGGGTGGCGCACACGCTTGTACGATCAGATGGGCACTGAGCACGGTTGGCACTGGGTCGATGGCTGGATGAAAGCCGCCGCCAAGGCCGATTCCGGCCTGGGCAAGGTTACCGCAACACATGTGAAGATGCTCCAGCGCGCCTTAGGCGTACGCGAGCCCGAGCTTGATCCCGTTACCGACAGACACGGCAACACCCTGCCCGACGATGACCTGACGGATTACGAGAACGTGTCGATGGGCACGAACATCCACGACTATCTGGCGACAGAAGTCCTACCGCATGTCGAGGACGCCTATATCGACGAGACCTACCGGGACGAGACCGATAGGAAGGTCGGGATCGTCGGCTACGAGATCAACTTCAACCGGTTTTTCTTTGAATATCAGCCGCCACGCGATCTGGAAGACATCGACGCCGATCTGAACGCCGTAGAGGCCGAAATTGCCGAAATTCTGGCAGAGGTGACAGAATGAGTAGACTTCGATTTTCCGTTTCACTCGCGCCAACTCAAAGTGAAATCACTGCGCCGGGGGAAAGCTTTGTCACCTTCGCTCCGATGGAAGCAATAATGAATGGCCTCGGTGGTTTGGACACATCCCGCGTCGCTCGATTGGGTGACCTGAAAAATGGCAGCTACAACTATTTCGCTGAGGGGGATGTTCTCCTCGCAAAGGTCACCCCTTGCTTTGAGAATGGCAAAAAGGCGTATGCCCATAACCTTGAGAATGGAATTGGATACGCAACGTCCGAGGTTTTTGTAATCAGGCCTGACCTAAACAAGATCGATCCGAACTTTCTTCTTTATCTTATGTCATCTGAAGATTTTCGCTCTCACGGTGTGCGAAGCATGACTGGTACCGGAGGGCTGAAACGCGTCAATCCAGAAGCGATCCTCAATTTCCCGACGACTTTCTACGAACTTGAAAAGCAACGCGAAGTCGCAACCTACCTCGACCGCGAGACCGCGCGGATTGGCGGGTTGATCGAGAAGAAGGCCCGCTTTATCGCGCTGCTGAAGGAAAAGCGCGTCGCCGTAATCGCCCATGCCGTCACCAAGGGCCTGAACCGCAATGCGCCGATGAAGGACTCCGGCCAAGGCTGGCTCGGCGAGGTGCCCGCGCATTGGGAGGTGGTGCCCAGCATCTGGCTATTCACCGAAAGCAAGGAGCGCGCGCACGAAGACGATGAGCAACTATCGGCAACCCAGAAATATGGCGTGATCCCACTTTCCGAGTTCGAGCGCCTTGAACAACGGCAAGTCACCAAAGCCTTTCTGAACCTTGAGCAGCGCAAGCACGTCGAAGTCGGTGATTTCGTGATCAGTATGCGCAGCATGGACGGCGGACTTGAACGCGCCAAGGCGCGCGGCTGCGTCAGGTCTTCCTATGTGGTCCTGAAATCATCTGCCAACGTGGACGTTGACTTCTTCACATACCTCTTCAAATCAATCAGCTATATTCAGGCGCTGCGAGCCACATCGAGTTTCATTCGCGATGGACAGGATCTGAGTTTCTGGAATTTCAGGGCCGTAAAGCTGCCGCGCCTTCCTCTTGATGAACAGGTCGAAATTGCACGTTTCTTGTCGAATGAGACCACCAGAATCGACACCCTCATCACCAAGACCGAACAAAGCATCGCCCTACTCAAGGAAAAGCGCGCGGCCTTGATCACAGCCGCCGTCACCGGCAAGATCGATGTAAGGAGCGCAGCATGAAGGACGATCAGCACCACGAAAAGCATCTCGAGGACTACATCGTCCGGAAGCTGACCGAGCAAGGCTGGCTCTTGGGTTCCTCGGATCATTACGATCAGGATCACGCGCTCTACCCCGAGGATATCGCGGAGTGGCTGAAAGCCACCCAGCCTGCCAAGTGGGAGAAGCTTGTCGCCATGAATGGCGACAATGCCCGCAAGGTCCTGATGGACAAGCTCGAGGCCGCGCTCGAAAAAAACGGCCCCATCCATGTCCTGCGCCGCGGCTTCGCCATCGCCGGCTGTGGGCAGATCGACATGTCCGAGGCCGCGCCAGAGGATCAGCGGAACCAGAAGATCATCGACCGCTATGCCGCGAACCGCCTGCGCGTCGTTCCGCAGCTGAAATACAAGCACGGCCACCAGGATGCGATCGACCTCGGATTCTTCCTGAACGGCCTGCCCGTCGCCACGGTCGAGCTCAAGACCGACTTCACCCAGTCGGCCGAGACTGCGAAGCTGCAATACATCGAGGACCGGCTCCCAATGGAGCCGCGAACAAAGCGCAAGCATCCTCTTCTGACCTTCAAGCGCGGCGCCATCGTGCATTTCGCCATGTCGGACAGCGAAATCTGGATGACGACGAAGCTGGCTGGCGAGAACACGTTCTTCCTGCCCTTCAATCAGGGGCATGACGGCCACGGTGGGAATCCCCCGCGTGACGATGGCGAATACCCCGTCGCCTATTTCTGGGAGAAGATCTGCCAGCCCGACGCCTGGCTGCGGATTTTCCACAGCTTCGTCTATGTCGAAAAAAAAGACGTGGTGGACCTGAAAGGGAAATGGACCGTCAAGGAAACCCAGATTTTCCCGCGCTACCACCAGCTCGATGCCGTCAACAAGATGACCGAGGACGCCAAGGCGAACGGTCCCGGTCACGCCTATCTGTGCGAGCACAGCGCAGGATCGGGCAAAACATCGACCATCGCGTGGACAGCCCATGACCTGGTCAAGATGCGGTCTGATGAAGGGAAGGCGATCTTCGATACGTTGATCATCGTCACCGACCGCAATGTCCTCGACGGGCAGCTCCAAGATGCCGTCCAACAGATCGACCACCAAGAAGGCCTGATCGCCGCCATCGACCGCGAAAAGAGCTCCAAGAGCAAGAGCCAGCAGCTCACCGACGCGATCCTGAAGGGCACGCCGATCATCGTCGTTACGATCCAAACCTTCCCCTACGCCATGGAGGCGATACTTACCGAGACATCGCTGAAGGATCGCGGCTTCGCGGTCATCATCGACGAAGCGCACACCTCGCAAACCGGCAGCACGGCCTCGAAGCTTCAGGCCACGCTCGCCATGTCTTCCAACAAGGACACGGCCGGGATGACGGTCGAGGAGCTCCTTGAGGAAATTCAGAAGAGCCGCGTGCGGCCGAGCAACATCTCGCACTTCGCGTTCACTGCGACGCCGAAGCATTCGACCATGATGCTTTTCGGGCGGCGGCCGGACCCTTCCAGGCTCGCAGGGAAAGACAACCTCCCCGCCTCTTTCCACAAATACGAGATGCGCCAGGCGATCGATGAAGGCTTCATCCTCGACGTCCTGAAGGGTTACCTGCCGTACAAGACCGCCTTCAACCTCGGGAAGCAGATTGCCGACGACAAGCGCGTCGATGGCAAGACTGCGAAGCGCGCTCTGGCCAGATGGATGAACCTGCACCCGACGAACGTGACCCAGAAGGTCCAGTTCATCATTGAGCACTTCTCGAAGAACGTAGCGCACCTGCTCGATGGCCAAGCAAAAGCGATGGTTGTCACGAGCTCGCGTCCGGCGGCCGTTCGATACAAGAAGGCGTTCGACGCCTTCATCGAAGCCAACCCGCAATACAAGGAAATCCGAGCTCTGGTGGCCTTCTCAGGCAAGTTGACCGGAAAGGACGTCATGCATTCCGACGACGACCGGATATCCGGAGAGGCTTTCGTCTGTGAGGATGATGCTGAGTTCACCGAAGCAAACATGAACCCGGATGCAAAAAGCAAGGATCTCCGCATCGCCTTCGACCGACCCGAGTACCGGGTCATGCTCGTCGCGAACAAGTTCCAGACAGGGTTCGACCAGCCGAAGCTCGTGGCGATGTATATCGACAAGAAGATCGCCAACGAGGTCGATATCGTCCAGACCCTCTCTCGCCTGAACCGCAAGGCGCCCGGCAAGGATCAGACATTCATCGTCGACTTCGTGAATGATCCGGAGGCCGTCCTTGCCGCATTCGCCAAGTATGATTCCGGGGCGAAGATCGAAGAAGCCCAGACCCTCGAAGTCGTCTACGAACTCAAGGAGCAGCTGGAAGAGCAGGCTATCTACATGCCGTCTCACGTCGCCGCCTTCCGCGAAGCCAGATACAAGACAGGATCAAGCTCATCCGCTTCCGAGGAGGTGCAGCACAAGGCAATGTATGCCGCCACCCAGGAGCCTACCGACCTCTACAATATGCGGCTGAAAGAGCTTCGAAAGCGGAGCCAGCAGGCCGAGGCAGACTACCAGATCGCGAAGACTGCCGGGAACGAACCCGCGATGGAGAAGGCTGATCATGAGCGCCGCCAGGTCGACGAGGCCATCGGACAGATGGTCGACTTCAAGTCCGGCCTGGCTCGCTTCTCCCGGACCTATGCCTACATCGCCCAGCTTATCGATCTCGGCGATCCGGAACTCGAGAACCTTGCCAGCTTCACGAAGCTGCTGTCGAAGCGCCTCGATGGCATCCCTCCGGACCAGATCGACCTCTCGGGAATTCGCCTGACCGGCTATGACATCCAAACTGTGGACATGCCCGGCCAGCTCGACTCTGACGACGAAGAAACTGATCTCGCGCTCAAACCGATAGGCCCCGGCGGTTCCCCTGCCCCGGGAGGTCTCCCTGTCTACCTGCAGGAGCTCATCGAGCGACTGAACGGCATCTTCGGCGAAGCCGCGCCGCTGAAGGATCAGGCCAATTTCGTGAACCACATTGCCGCGATCGCCCGTGAGAACGAGATCGTAATGGCACAAGTCGAGAAGAATCCAAAGGAGCAGGCTCTGAAGGGCAACCTGCCCGGAGCTATTCAGGCCGCCGTGGTCAGGGCCATGGCCTCGAACAGCTCCCTGGCCGCCACCCTGCTCAAGGAGGATCGCCAGAGCCTCGGGATCATGACGAACCTGATCTACGACCTCCTCAAGAACGACACGAACATCGATCTAAGGGATCTCGACGCAGGCTGAGCCTCCTGCCTGACCACGAGCATCATCTACGCATCTGACAAAGGGCTTGCCGTATCGGCCGGCCCTCTACATTCCGGCCTGGACCGTCATGATACGGTCGGCGAGCGGACGGCCTCATCGCTGCTACGCGAAAAACTTTGCGCGCGCCTACACGGGGTATCAAGTTCGCATTTCGGGTGTGACCGACCACTTCCATCGTCACCATAGAAAACAGGTCCGCATCGTCAGCATTCATGTTGATAGGCGATTGTGGAGCACTTTGTGGGGCAAATTCTCTTAATCATTCACCCAAAACCTAAGAAAACCAACAATTTCTGGATTTTAGGCTTGACGAGTGGTGCCCAGGAGAGGCACCAACCCATTGTTTTATAATGTTTTAATCTGTCCATGCGTTCACGTATCCACCTAAAAACATGGCGGCTACTGCCCGAGCGTGTCTTGCGCTGTCCAACCGTATCCACTAACTTAAGGTGGATATTTAGGGGGATAAATAATGCGGGCAACAAACAGGCTTTCGGCGGGCTTTCTCAAATCCGCACCCGTAGGCAAGCACTGCGACGGGGCCGGGCTTTGGCTCATCAAGCGCGAGGATGGCGGGGCGCAATGGGTTTTGCGTGTCACCGTTCACGGGCGGCGGCGGGAAATGGGCCTTGGCGGCTTCCCCGCACTCGGGCTGGCCGACGCACGCAAGCTGGCAGACCGCTGGCGCAAGGTGGCAGCGGCGGGCCGCGACCCCGTGAAGGAACGTGAAGCCGAAGAAAGAGCCGCACGGCGCGAGGATATTTCACTTACGGTGCTGACCGCTGACGCCTTCGAGGCGCGCAAGGCAGAACTCAAAGGCGATGGCACGGCGGGCCGGTGGCTTTCGCCCCTTAACCTTCATGTCCTGCCCAAGCTGGGCCGCGTGCCAGTCACGGACCTTGACCAGCGCGATATTCGCGACACGCTTGCCCCGATCTGGCACACCAAGGCCGACACGGCGCGGAAGGCATTGAACCGGCTTTCAATCGTCATGCGGCACGCGGCGGCGCTGGGCCTTGATGTGGACCTGCAAGCGACCGACAAGGCAAAGGCGCTGCTGGGAAAAACCCGGCACGTGCCAAAGAACATTCCCGCGATGACTTGGGCCGATGTGCCGGACTTCTATGCGAGCCTTGAAGAGCCGACCCTGACGCATCTCGCCTTGCGGCTGCTGATTCTGACCGGGATGCGCTCGACACCGCTGCGCAATATCCGGCTGGACCAGATAGAAGGCGACGTGTGGACGGTGCCCGCTGAAGCGATGAAGGGCCGCAAGGGCGCGACCGAGGCTTTCCGCGTGCCGCTTTCGACCGAAGCCCAGCGCATCATTGACCTTGCCCGCCCGCACGCCCGCAACGGCTTCCTGTTTCCGAACAACCGGCAAGGCGTGATTAGCGACATGACGCTTTCGCGGCACATGGAGCGGCGCGAACTGGAAGCGCGCCCGCACGGCTTTCGCACAAGCCTGCGCACATGGCTGGCCGAAGCAACCGACGCGCCGCATGAGGTGGCCGAAGCGGTGCTGGCGCATGTGACGGATTCCGGCGTTGTGCGCGCATATCGCCGCACCGATTATCTGGAACAACGGCGCGCGCTGTTAGAGCGCTGGGCCGACCATGTGACCGGCGGCGCTGGGCAGGTGGTGAAGCTGGCGGGGGCGGGCTGATGGCGCGGGTTGATCCTGAAAAGATCGAGGCGGCGCAGGCATTTGCTGAAAACGAGGTGAGAGAATTTCTCGCTACGGAACCTTCCCGAGATGAGGGCAATAGAGCGTCTGTAGGTGTATACGGACCTGTCGCGACTTACCTTCGATGGAAGTTAAATCTATCTTTCGCAGACGGCAAGAAAGGCCCGTATATGAACGTGCCTTTAGGCGCAGATCGGGACTTATGCGCATTAGCATTGACAAACGCGGACGTGAGAAAGCTTGTGCTCGATATCATCGCCTTTCGCATCCTTAACGGTCAGACGCTAACCAGTGTCCTAAAGCAGTTTGCCTGTTGGGCACTTCTGGGCCAGCTTCCAAAGCCCATTGCAAAGCCTGGCACCAAAACTTCAAAGAATTTTGAACGCGACATGTTCATCATTTGGACGCTGGACGAGATAAAAAAGAGTTTCGGTGTCCCGCCAACGGAAAACGACATGCGCAGCCGAGTGCTATCCCCAAGCGGTATGGGAATTTTAGCCAAGTGTTTCGCTGACGCAGGGCGGCATGAAGTGACCGCAAAGGCAATCAAGGATGTTTGGTTAAACAAGAAAAAGCGCCGCGAGTGCCAAAGGTTAAGTGAAGCTATAGCCAATCACAAAGAGCCGTCCATGAACGCTTTCGCCAATCTTCTCAGCCATGTCGGAAGTTAGGGCCGAACGTCCGACATGACCGGGGGGGACACTTCCGCCCACCTTTGCACCATCCGAAACCGCAAAGGATGGTTCAAATGCAAACCTATCTGACCCTCACCGAACTGCGCGCCAAGCTGGGCGGGCGTTCACGCTCTGCAATCTATCTCGACCTTGCGGCGGGCCGACTGCCCCAGCCGATCAAGCTGGGCGGGCGGCTCTACTGGCCCGAGGGTGACGTTGACGCTCACCTGCGCGGCCTTCGCGAACGGGAACAGGCGCAGCCCACCGCAAAGCAATCCGCATGAGAAACCCCGCCCGCATGGCGCGCGGACGGGGGCAATTCTTGGGGGGGTGGAAGCATGGGCGCTTCACTCTGAGACATAGCACCGCCGCTCGCCGTGGGCAAACCCGAGGTAAGAGCAATGTCCAACATCACAAAACTTCCTACGGCGGTAACGTCCTATTTCACAGTCCAAAAGGCGGGCAGTTGGTTCAATGTCGTGCTTGTGACGCCGTGCCCCGGCAAGAATCTGAAAACGACCGTGGCGCAATTTTCGGATCGAGAATCGGCAATGTTGGCAGGCAAGAGAGCCGCCGCCCGGCAAATGCGCCCCTTCAAGGCGAAAGGGGGCCGGACATGAGACAGATTCAAATCCGCCTTTTGATGCGCGCGCATGGGCTGACCGAGGCGCAGGCGCAGGCAATCGCCGCCCTGATCTGGGGGGCCGCACAATGACAGACGCCGCAACCCTGACACGCGACCTTGGCGGCAAATGGCATCGCCGCTATGGCTGCGCCCCCTGCCCGGTCTGCCAGCCGGAACGCCGCAAGGGGCAAGACGCCCTGACCTTGGCTGATGGCCGCAACGGGCGCTTGCTCTTGAACTGCAAAAAGGGCGGATGCGCCTTCGCGGATATACTCGCGGCGGCGTGCATCGCGCCGGGCAGCTACACCCCGCCTGACCCTGCCACCATCGCCCAGCGCGACCGCGAGGAACGGGCGCAGGCCGAGAAACGAGCAAGACAGGCAGGCGCGGTATGGCAGGAAGCCCAGCCTATCGGCGGCACCATCGCTGAGACCTATTTGCGCGGGCGGGGCATCACCTGCGATCTGCCCGGCACGCTGCGCTATCACCCGTCCTGCTGGCACGCATCCGCCAAGCGGCACCCGGCGCTGATTGCGCTGATCGAGGGCGCGGACGGCTTCGCCATTCATCGCACCTACCTGCGCGCGGATGGCACCGGCAAGGCGGCGATTGATCCTGCCAAGGCCATGCTGGGGGCCGTCGCTGGGGGCGCGGTGAGACTCACACAGGCGCAGGGGCCGCTTGTGGTGGCCGAGGGCATCGAAACCGCCCTGAGCCTCGCAAGCGGGCTGCTGGGCGGTCCTGCGACGATCTGGGCGGCGCTCTCGACAAGCGGGTTGCGCGGGCTGCGCCTGCCACCATCGCCGGGGCGGCTGACCATCGCGACCGATGGCGACGATCCGGGCCGGGAGGCTGGTCACGATCTGGCCGAGCGCGCTCATGCGACCGGCTGGGCCGTGTCTCTACTGCCCGCGCCGGATGGCCGGGACTGGTGCGACGTGCTGGCCGGAAAGGCGGTGGCGGAATGACCGAGATTCGCGAAATCCCCTTCACGCCCGACTGGCCCGCACCGGATGCGAAATTCTTGCGCCCGGAAATCCCGCCTGCGCCGGAACTGCCGATTGATGATGTATTCGGCCCGCGCTTCGCGACATGGGCGCGAGAGGCGGCAGAGGCCAAGGGCGCGCCGCTCGACTATGCGGTTTTTTCGGTTTTGTCAGTTTTGTCCAGCGTCATCGGCAATGCGCGGTGGGTAGCGCCGTGGCGCGGCTGGGCTGAGCCGCCGGTGATCTGGGCTATGCTGATCGGACTGCCGAGCGCGGGCAAATCGCCTGCTATCGACGCCGCCCTGCAACCGCTGCGCGTCGCTGAGCGCCCCTTGCGTGAAGCCGCAGACGCCGAAAAGAAGGCATGGGCCGAAAAGGCCGAGATTGCCAAGCTGGCCGAATCCACATGGAAGGAAGCGGTCAAGGCCGCGATCAAGGAAGGCCAGACGCCACCAGACAGGCCGAAGGAAGCCGATGCGGGACCGCCGCCGCATATCCCCCGCCTTGTGGTCAATGACGGCACAATCGAGCGGCTGGGCGCGATCCTCGCAAATCAGCCTCGGGGCATCCTACAGATGCGCGATGAACTGGCTGGCTGGCTGGAAGGCATGGCCCGCTATTCCGGCGGGGGCAGTGACCGGCCCTTCTGGTTAGAAGCCTATGGCGGGCGCGGTTACACGGTCGAACGCATGGGCCGCGAGCCGCTCACCATCGACCGGCTCACCATCGCCGTGATGGGGGGCGTTCAACCCGACCGGCTGAAAACCCTCTTGTTCAAGACCGATGATGACGGGCTGCTTGCACGCTTCCTGCCGATCTGGCCGGAGCCTGCACCGCTGCGCCGCCCTGGCGCATGGGGCGATGAAGATCTGATGCGGCGGATCATCGAAAAGCTGCTGACGCTCGACCTGCTGACCGATGAGCACGAGCAACAGCGCCCTTGGATTGTCGGCTTCACAGACGGCGCGCGCGACCTGATGGACGAATTCCGGCTGGCGGTGCGGCAATGGGAATCGCAGGCCGATGGCCTGATGCTTTCCTTCATCGGAAAACTGCCGGGGCTGACCGCGCGCTTGTCGCTGGTGCTGGCATTTCTCGACTGGTCATCCGAAGGGATCGAGGAACCGCACGAAATCACGGTGCAGCACTTTGGCCGGGCCGCTCACCTTGTGGAAGCCTATGTCCTGCCAATGGCCCGCCGCGCCTATGCGGACGCCGCCACCCCCAAGGCCGAGCGCGCCGCCCGGCGGCTTGTGCAGGTGATCCGCGAACAAGGCTGGCCGCGCTTCACGTCCAGCGACGTGTTGCGGCTTGACCGGACTGGGCTGGGCGCGAAAGCCGCGCTCGACCCCGCGCTTGACATGTTGCTCGACGGCGACGTGATCCGCGCGGTGCCAGTGCCGACAGGCCCACAAGGCGGCAGACCGACGCGGCTTTATTCGGTCAACCCCGCGATCATCGGGGGGCCGTCATGACCCGCTGGTTAGAGGCCGCGCAAAGAGCATCCGGGACCGGGAATTTACCAAAAAAACCGAAACAACCCCCTATGCCCGAGGTTAATTCGGTTAATTCGGTTAATTCCGACGCCCGAAAGACCATACCGCCCGAAGCCCTCGCCCGCGACGTATTCGAGGAACGGGCCGCAATTCGCGAACATGATGGCGGGCAGGAACGCGAGACAGCCGAGCGCGCCGCATGGCCCGAGGCCCGGCACGCGGCGGGCATCACCGCCTTAGACGATTGGAGGCGC
This sequence comes from Roseovarius sp., assembly GCF_027019125.1. Taxonomy (GTDB): domain Bacteria; phylum Pseudomonadota; class Alphaproteobacteria; order Rhodobacterales; family Rhodobacteraceae; genus Roseovarius. The sequence goes on from NZ_JALUXE010000034.1 coordinate 242,968, forward strand.
GAAGCCGACGATGCGCGCAATCCTGACGCATGGCGAAACTCACCGATAGAAGGGGGCCGCATATGACCGGCGACGAACTGCGCGCTTTGCGAATGCGCAAAGGACTATCCCGCCCAGCGCTTGCCGCATTGGCTGGGCTGCATCCGGACAGCGTAAAGTATTGGGAAAGCAAGGCGCGGATTGACCTTCGCGGCTGGGCACCTGACCGGATACTGCGCGCGCTGGGCGCTGGGCATCTTTCGCAGCGGGGCATCTATCCTGCATGGCGCGAAACGGGGGTTTTTCCCGCACCACTGCGCGCGCGTAATAGGGTTTTAGAAGCCAGTGATTTTCCGGCAGTCAAACGCAGGGGGAACGGCTGTTGCGGCGCGAAAACCCGGAAGGGGAAGCCATGCCGGGCCAAACCGTTGCCGGGCAAGAGGCGTTGCAAGTTTCACGGCGGCATGAGCACAGGACCACGAACGCCCGAGGGGCGCGGGCGGATTGCAGAGGCGCAGCGGCGACGCTGGCGCGCTTGGAGGGCGGCGCGCGGTGAGGTATAGGTTCAAAGGTGTTTTGTTTCGTCGAAAGGTGCCTATTAATGATCCGACTGTTTCGAACATCGCTTTTGTGCGGCCTGCTGGGCTTTGCGACGACTTCGTTTGCTCAACAGGTTAGCGGCAACGAGTTACTGGAAACGTGCACCAGCGATAATCAGGTTTTGGCCGGTTTTTGCATTGGCTACGTTATCGGCTACTCTGAAGGTGCGCCTTGGGGTGTGGCGCTGGCAATCGCCAGTGCGCGCGGTGAAATGGCAGGGCCTGATGTAAATAATCTGGTCGGCAACGTGACAGGAAGCTGTGTTCCATCCGATGCGGCCAATGGCCAATTGAAAGATGTTGTAACAAAATACCTGCAAGAAAATCCTGATAGCCGCCATGAGAGTGCGCGAACACTTATCTGGCGGGCCTATGCGGCAGCATTCCCATGCGGGTAGCTATTTCCCCTTCGCGAGATCATGAATAGCCTTGAATGGCCGGGCGGGACTCGCCCGGCTTTTCTTATGGTGACTGCCCCGCCGCGCCGAGACTTAAAAGACGCCTTTTCAGGGCCTGACCGGCACATGATGAGGGGATAATTGGGGGGATACATTAAATAGTGCTCCCATTTTTGTCATTAAAAACAATAATTTAATGGGAAAACATGGTGCCCAGGAGAGGACTCGAACCTCCACGGCCTTGCGGCCACTGGCACCTGAAGCCAGCGCGTCTACCATTCCGCCACCTGGGCAGGTGTCGTGAGGCAGGCGTTTATCGCTCGGCCCGGATGGTGTCAACGGCGATTTTGTCGCTTGGCTGCAATTGCCTTATCGTCTTGTCCAAATCGCGCGGGAGCGGTAGGACAGTGAGCGAATGTGCATAGCCTCGGAGGCCCGAATGTCAAAGCTTGTCACCATCTACGGCGGATCAGGGTTCGTGGGTCGCTATATCGCACGGCGTATGGCGCAGGCCGGTTGGCGCGTGCGGGTGGCGGTGCGGCGCCCCAATGAGGCAATGCATGTCAAACCCTATGGCGTGGTCGGTCAGGTCGAGCCGGTGTTCTGCAACATCCGCGATGATGCCTCTGTGCGGGCGGTGATGCAGGGCGCGGATGCGGTGGTGAACTGCGTGGGCACCTTTGATCGCAAGGGCAAGAACAGCTTTGACGCGGTACAGGACAAGGGGGCCACGCGGATCGCGCGGATCGCGGCAGAAGAAGGCGTGGCGCATCTGGTGCATTTGTCGGCCATTGGTGCCGATGCCGCCTCTGACAGCCACTACGCCCGCTCCAAAGCGGCCGGCGAGGCGGGAATCCTCAAGCATTTCCCAACCGCAGTGATCCTGCGCCCCTCGGTCATTTTTGGGCCAGAGGATCAGTTTTTCAACCGCTTTGCCGGGATGACACGGCTGGGGCCCGTGCTGCCTGTGGTCGGTGCCGACACGCGCTTTCAGCCGGTTTATGTGGATGACGTGGCGCAGGCCGCGGTCATGGGGGTCATGGGCTGCGCCGCGCCGGGGATTTACGAACTTGGCGGACCAGAGGCCGTCAGTTTTCGCGGCCTGATGCAGCAGATGTTGCAGGTGATCCGGCGGCGGCGTCTGATCGTGAACATCCCCTTTGGGGTAGCGGGGCTGATGGCCGGGGTGATGGAGCTGGTGCAAACCGTGACGCTTGGCCTTGTGCCGCCGCAGATCACCCGTGATCAGGTGCGCAGCCTGCGGCGGGATAATGTCGTGACGGACGGGGCAAAAGGATTTGACGCGCTTGGCATCACACCTGTGGCCGTGGGTGCGGTGCTGCCGGATTATCTCTGGCGATTCCGTCCGGCAGGGCAATATGCCGCGATCAAGGAATCGGCCAAGAACCTGCGCGCGCGCTGATCCTCAGCTATAGGCGATGGCCAGCAGGGCCACGCCAAGCACCATGCGATAGATCACATAGGGCGTGAAGCTGACGCTGCGCAGGAGGCGCATCATCAGACTGAGCGCCAAGAGCGCGGCGACAAAGGCCAATACGGCGGCAATCGCGCCGTCGCGGATCACACCCATATCCGCCTGCATCGCCGCCTCTGCCCCCAGCAATACACCGCTGGCGATGATCGTCGGCACCGACATGAGCATCGAGAGACGCGCGGCATCTCCACGCGCAAAGCCCATCACCCGTGCCCCGGTGATGGTGATGCCAGACCGGGACGTGCCGGGAATGAGCGCAATGACCTGCCACAGCCCCAGCAGGATGGCATCGCGCAGGGTCCAGCCTTCGCTGGTTCTGACGGTCTCGCCCTTCTGATCCGCCCAGTAAAGCAGCACACCAAAGATGATCGTGGCCCAGCCGATCACGGTGATGGATCGCAGCGCGTCGTTGAGGCCGGTCACCTTGAGCAACAGCCCCGCAGCCATCACCGGAACCGAAGAGACGATCAGGAGCAGGGCCATCCGCGCGCCGGGTGTGTCGGCGCGGCCTGTCATGAGGCGAGGCAGGCCTAGGATCGCGCTGCGCATGTCGGACCAGAAATAGAGGATGACGGCAAAGAGCGTGCCCACATGCACCGCCACGTCGATGATCTGGCCCTGATCAGGGATATGCAAAAGATTCGGCAAAAGGATGAGGTGGCCCGACGATGAAATTGGTAGAAACTCGGTAATGCCCTGGACAACGGCGACGAGGAAAATGTGAAAGAGCGCCATGATGCCTGTCCTGAGCCTGTTTTTGAAATCGTATAAAGTATTGTGCTTAAAAGGCAAAGTTGATTGTAGGTCCGAATCGGTATCAATTTGTGAAAAATTCCTGAATGGCGCGGGCGGACGGTTTCAAATTAATTCATAATAGGTCATAGTTTATGACTTTTAATCCAGAAGGGACTGCTGTAAACCTGCGCGACCAGTTGACTCGGGAGGAAAAGCCGTGGCCAAGCAACCCATGCTGAAATTCGTGACCGTTGAACGGGACATGCCCGAGAAACGCGGCGCGGAGGATCGGCGGCAAGATTTCCATGAAATCTATGCCGATTTTGCCGATGCCAAGGCCAAGGAGCAGGCCGGGCGGTGCAGCCAGTGTGGCGTGCCCTATTGCCAGAGCCATTGCCCGTTGCACAACAACATCCCCGACTGGCTGCGCCTGACGGCCGAGGGGCGGCTAAAAGAAGCCTACGAAATCAGCCAGTTGACCAATACTTTCCCCGAGATTTGCGGGCGTATCTGCCCTCAGGACCGGCTCTGCGAAGGCAACTGCGTGATCGAGCAATCAGGTCATGGCACGGTCACGATTGGCGCAGTCGAGAAATACATCACTGACACCGCCTGGGAAGAAGGCTGGGTTGAAACCATCAAGCCGAGCGTCGAACGTGTTGAATCCGTTGGGATTATTGGCGCGGGCCCCGGTGGCCTTGCGGCGGCGGATGTGCTGCGGCGGGCGGGGGTGCAGGTCACGGTTTATGACCGTTACGACCGGGCTGGCGGTCTGCTGACCTATGGCATCCCCGGCTTCAAGCTGGAAAAGGATGTGGTGATGCGCCGGGTCGAACAGCTTGAGCAGGGTGGCGTGAAATTCGTGCTCAATTGTGATGTGGGAACGGACATCAGCTTTGACGAAATTCGCAAGAAACACAATGCCTTGCTGATTGCGACCGGGGTTTACAAGAGCCGCGATCTGGAAGGACCGGGGGCCGGTGCCAAGGGGATCGTGCGCGCGATTGATTACCTCACGGCGAGCAACCGGGTGTGCTTTGGCGATCAGGTGCCGGAATATGAAAGCGGCGAGTTGAACGCGGCGGGCAAACGAATTGTTGTGGTTGGCGGTGGCGATACCGCTATGGATTGCGTGCGCACCGCGATTCGGCAAGGGGCCAAATCGGTGACATGCCTCTATCGTCGTGACCGCGAGAACATGCCCGGCAGCCAGCGTGAAGTGGCCAATGCCGAGGAAGAAGGCGTTAAATTTGAATGGCTTAGCGCACCTGTTGGCTTTGTCGGTGATCCGGTAACGGCAGTGAAGGTGCAGAAGATGCGTCTTGGTGCGCCGGATGCCACGGGGCGGCAGAGCCCGGAGCCGATTGACGGCGCGGTCGAGGATGCGCCTGCGGATCTGGTGATCAAGGCGCTTGGATTCGAGCCTGAAGACCTACCAACCCTTTGGAATCAAAAAGAATTGGAAGTCACCCGCTGGGGTACGATCAAGGCGGAATTCACCACCGGGCAGACCGCGATGGAGGGTGTTTTCGCGGTAGGCGACATCGTTCGCGGCGCATCGCTCGTGGTCTGGGCAATCCGTGACGGGCGCGATTCGGCGTCGGCGATCCTCAACTATCTGGGCGGCGCGCAGGCGGTTGCAGCGGAGTAGCGGTGTTGCGTCGGTATCACGTCGGTATTCCGGCGGTGCCCCGGCGGAGCGTGACGAGACAATAAGACAGACAATCTGACTCACCGGGTAAAGGAAGGGTGAAGACAAGTGACAGGACCAATGACAGGACATTGCCTGTGCGGCGCGGTGACAATCACCGTGCTGTCGCATGCCGGTGCCGTCAGCGCCTGTCACTGTTCCATGTGCCGCCGCTGGAGCGGTGCCGCGATGTGGGTTCTGGAGGCTCCTGTGGAATCCGTCGAGGTTGCAGGGTCGGTGCAGCACTATCGTTCATCGTCTTTCGCCGAGCGCGCATGGTGCGCTACTTGCGGCACCCAACTGTGGATCAAGGATGATGACGGGCCCTACGAGTTGATGCCGGGGCTGTTCGACGATGCGCGCGACTTGCCCTTGTCGCACGAGATTTACGTAGACCGGGCGTTTGCCAGTGTCGAGCTTGCGGGCGGACACCGGCGCATGACCCAGGCCGAGTACGAGGCGTCGGAGCGCGCCGTGCCGGACCGGTCGTGACTAGGAATGAAACGTATGCGCCGTGGCGCAGGATGAGGAGTGATCGCGATGTCAAACTTCGATAGCACTTGGGCAGCCAAGGAAGAGGCCAAGCGCGAATGGCTGGCAGCCAATGGCATGTATGCCGAGGAAGAGGAACATTCCTCTTGCGGCGTCGGTCTGGTGGTGTCGATTGATGGCAAGCCGAGCCGAAAGGTGGTCGAGGCAGGGATCAACGCGCTCAAGGCGATCTGGCACCGGGGCGCTGTCGATGCCGATGGCAAGACCGGTGACGGGGCGGGCATTCACCTGCAGATTCCGGTGTCGTTCTTTTACGATCAGATTCGCCGCACCGGGCATGAGCCGAACGAGAGCCGCCTTGTGGCCGTGGGACAGGTATTCTTGCCGCGCACCAATTTCGGTGCGCAGGAGCAGTGCCGGACCATCGTGGAAACCGAAGTGCTGCGCATGGGCCATACGATCTATGGCTGGCGGCACGTGCCGGTGGATATTTCCTGTCTGGGCGAGAAGGCCAATGCAACCCGCCCCGAGATCGAGCAGATCCTGATTTCCGATGCCAAGGGGCTGGACGAGGAATCCTTTGAGCGGGAACTCTATGTCATCCGCCGCCGCATCGAAAAGGCAGTGCAGGCCGCGGGCATCATGGGATTCTACATGGCAAGCCTGAGCTGCCGCAGCATCATCTACAAGGGGATGATGCTGGCCGAGCAGGTGGCGGTGTTCTACCCGGACCTCATGGACGAGCGGTTCAAGAGCGCCTTTGCGATCTATCACCAGCGCTATTCGACCAATACCTTCCCGCAATGGTGGCTGGCACAGCCGTTCCGCATGCTGGCGCATAATGGCGAGATCAACACGCTCAAGGGCAACACCAACTGGATGAAGAGCCATGAAATTCGCATGGCGAGCGGTGCCTTTGGCGATCTGGCCGAGGATATCAAGCCGATCATCCCGCAAGGATCAAGCGACAGCGCCGCCCTTGATGCCGTGTTCGAGGTGCTGGTGCGCGCCGGGCGGTCCGCGCCGATGGCCAAGACCATGCTGGTGCCGGAATCCTGGTCGAAGCAGGCCGAGGAATTGCCGCAGTCGTGGCGCGATATGTATTCCTATTGCAACTCGGTGATGGAGCCGTGGGATGGCCCTGCGGCGCTGGCGATGACCGATGGGCGCTGGGTCTGCGCCGGGCTGGACCGCAACGGCCTGCGCCCGATGCGCTATGTGGTGACGGGTGACGGGCTGGTGATTGCCGGGTCCGAGGCCGGGATGGTGCCGATTGACGAACGCACGGTCAAGGAGAAGGGCGCGCTTGGGCCGGGTCAGATGCTGGCCGTGGATATGACCGAGGGCAAGCTCTATCACGATGCCGAGATCAAGAACCGGCTGGCGGATGCACAGCCCTTTGGCGAGTGGGTCGGCAAGATCAACGAATTGGACGACGCGCTCTCGGGTGTGAGCGAAGCGCCGCTCTATACCGGGGCGGAATTGCGCAAGCGCCAGATTGCCGCCGGTTACAGCATCGAGGAACTGGAGCAGATTCTGGCCCCCATGGCCGAGGATGGCAAAGAGGCCGTGGCGAGCATGGGCGATGACACGCCGAGTGCCGTTCTGTCCAAGCAGTATCGCCCGCTGAGCCATTTTTTCCGGCAGAATTTCAGCCAGGTGACGAACCCGCCGATCGACAGCTTGCGCGAATACCGGGTGATGAGCCTCAAGACGCGGTTCGGCAATCTCAAGAACGTGCTCGATGAATCGAGCGCGCAGACCGAGATCCTGGTGCTCGAAAGCCCGTTCGTGGGCAATGCCCAATGGGCCGAGATGATCAAGCAGTTCAACGCCGATGTGACCGAGATCGACTGCACCTTTGCGCCTGGCAAGAACGCGCTGCAAGAGGGGCTGGAGCGTATCCGCGCCGAGGCGGAGGATGCGATCCGTTCGGGCACCGGGCATCTCATCCTGACGGATCAGCACCAGAACGAGAACCGCATCGGCATGCCGATGATTCTGGCGACGAGCGCGGTGCATAGCCACCTGACCCGCAAGGGATTGCGCACCTTCTCGAGCCTGAACGTGCGGTCCGCCGAATGTATCGACCCGCATTATTTCGCGGTGCTGATCGGGGCGGGGGCGACGGTCGTCAACGCCTATCTGGCCGAGGACAGCATCGCCGACCGGATCGCGCGCGGATTGATCGAGGGCAGCCTGACCGAGGCGGTCGCACGTTATCGCGCGGCGATTGATCAGGGCCTCTTGAAGATCATGTCGAAGATGGGGATTTCGGTGATTTCCTCGTATCGCGGCGGTCTGAATTTCGAGGCGGTGGGCCTGAGCCGCGCCATGTGCGCGGAATATTTCCCCGGTCTGACCAGCCGCATCAGCGGCATCGGCGTGAGCGGTATTCAGGCCAAGCTGGAAGAGGTGCACAGCAAAGGCTGGCGCGGGACGCAGGATATTCTGCCCATCGGCGGATTCTACAAGGCGCGGAAATCGGGCGAAACCCATGCATGGGGCGCGCAGACGATGCATATCCTGCAAACCGCCTGCAACAAGGCGAGCTATGAGCTCTGGAAACGCTACAGCGCGGCGATGCAGGCCAATCCGCCCATCCATCTGCGCGACCTGATGGCGATCAAGCCGCTGGGCAAGGCGATCCCGATCGAAGAGGTCGAGAGCGTGACCGCGATCCGCAAGCGCTTTGTCACGCCGGGCATGAGCCTTGGGGCGCTGAGCCCCGAGGCGCATAAAACGCTGAATGTGGCGATGAACCGGATCGGCGCACGTTCGGACAGTGGCGAGGGCGGCGAAGACCCGGCGCATTTCACGCCGGAGGCCAATGGCGACAACCCGTCGGCCAAGATCAAGCAGGTGGCCTCGGGCCGCTTTGGCGTGACGGCGGAATACCTCAACCATTGCGAGGAACTGGAAATCAAGGTGGCCCAGGGCGCCAAGCCTGGCGAGGGCGGGCAGTTGCCGGGGATGAAGGTGACGAAGCTGATTGCACGGCTGCGCCATTCGACCGAGGGCGTCACGCTGATTTCGCCGCCGCCGCATCACGATATCTATAGTATCGAGGATCTGGCGCAGCTCATCTATGACCTCAAGCAGATCAACCCGAACGTGAAGGTTTGCGTCAAGCTGGTGGCGCAATCGGGTGTTGGCACGATTGCCGCCGGGGTGGCCAAGGCCAAGGCGGATGTGATCCTGATTTCCGGCCATAACGGCGGCACCGGCGCGAGCCCGGCAACGAGCATCAAATATGCCGGCCTGCCGTGGGAAATGGGGCTGACCGAGGCGCATCAGGTGCTGAGCATGAACAATCTGCGCGAGCGGATCACGCTGCGCACCGATGGCGGGCTGCGGACGGGCCGCGACATCGTCATGGCGGCAATGATGGGGGCCGAGGAATACGGTATCGGCACGGCCGCATTGATTGCCATGGGCTGTATCATGGTGCGTCAGTGCCAGTCGAACACCTGCCCCGTGGGCGTCTGCACGCAGGATGAGGCGCTGCGCGCCAAGTTCACCGGCAATGCCGACAAGGTGGTCAACCTCATCACCTTCTACGCGCAGGAGGTGCGGGAAATCCTGGCCTCGATCGGTGCGCGCAGCCTCGATGAGGTGATCGGTCGGGCGGATCTGCTGACGCAGGTGTCGCGCGGTTCGGCGCATCTGGATGATCTCGACCTCAACCCGATGCTGATCACCGTCGATGGGGCGCAGCATCAGCGCTATGACCGGCTCAAGCCGCGCAACGAGGTGCCCGATACGCTGGACGCCGAGATCGTGCGCGACGCAGCACGCTTTCTGAATGATGGCGAGAAGATGCAGCTGCATTATGCGGTGCAGAACACGCATCGGACGGTGGGCACGCGGGTCTCCAGCCATATCGTGCGCAAGTTCGGGATGCGCAACAGCCTGCAACCGGATCACCTGACGGTGAAACTTACAGGCAGTGCGGGGCAATCCCTGGGTGCCTTTGCCGCCCCCGGTCTCAAGATCGAGGTGTCGGGCGATGCCAACGACTATGTCGGCAAGGGTCTGTCGGGGGGCACCATCGTGGTGCGCCCGCCGATGGCGAGCCCGCTGGTCGCGGCCGAGAACACGATCATCGGCAATACCGTGCTCTATGGTGCGACCGACGGCTATCTCTTTGCCGCGGGTCGCGCGGGCGAGCGCTTTGCCGTGCGCAACTCGGGTGCGCGGGTGGTGATCGAGGGCTGCGGCAGCAACGGTTGCGAATACATGACCGGCGGTGTTGCGGTGATCCTTGGCGACATCGGCGCCAATTTCGGCGCGGGCATGACCGGCGGCATGGCCTATCTCTATGATCCGGAAGGCCGTGCGCCGACGCTGGTCAATGGCGAAACCCTGGTGAGTTGCGCCGTGACAGAGCCGCATTGGGAGGCCGAATTGAAAGGCCTGATCGAGCGGCATGTCGCCGAAACCGGAAGCCGCCGTGGGCAGGAGATCCTGCAATACTGGGACCGGGAGCGGGCGCATTTCATCCAGCTTTGCCCCAAGGAAATGCTCAACAAGCTGAGTCATCCTCTTGGCATGACGCCAGAGGCGATTCCGGCGGAATAGAGACGAAATCCGGGGGCACTGCCCCCGGACCCCCGGAGTATTTCCGCCAAGAAGAAACCGGCGCGTGCCAAAGGTGTTTTGCGCAGGCGCAGGGAGCGCTATAGCTGGGCCATGGCACGCGCGCGCAAATCCGCCCCCTCTCGGGCACGGCCCCGATTGACCCCGACCGCATGGCTGATGCGGTGGGGCATCGTTGCGGTGCTGATCTTGCTGGGGGTGATCGCGGCGCATCGCCTCATTCCCCCGCCCAAAACCTATTACATGGGTCAGGAAGAGCGCCGGCTGGGCCGGATCGCGCAGGACTGGGTGCCGATGACGCGGATCGCGCCGGTGATGGCGCGGTCGCTGGTGGCGGCGGAGGATGCCAATTTCTGCCAGCACTGGGGCTTTGACATGGCCGCCATTCGCACCGCGATTGCCGAAGGGTCCGGGCGTGGGGCCTCGACCCTCAGTCAGCAGGTGGTCAAGAATGTCTATCTCTGGCATGGGCGCAACTGGGCGCGCAAGGCGCTGGAGGCGAGCCTGACGCCGGTGGTGGAGACGCTCTGGCCCAAGCGACGGATCGTCGAGGTATATCTCAACGTGGCGGAGTTCGATGAGGGGATTTTCGGGATCGAGGCCGCGGCGCAGCACTATTTCGGCGTGAGGGCCGCCGATCTGAGCGCGGTGCAAGCGGCGCGGCTGGCCGCGGTGCTGCCCGATCCCAAGGGGCGCTCGGCGTCAAAGCCATCAAAGGCGCTGCGCAACCGGGCAGCCGGTATTCTGGATGGGGCGGCAACGATTGACCGAGATGGGCGCGCGTCCTGTTTCGAGGATTGAAAATCGCGCCCAAAGGGGGCATTGAAGGGCGACCCCCGAGACCACAGGTAATCGTCAATGGCCAAGCTCTATCATGTCCCGCTCTCGCCCTTTTGCCGCAAGGTGCGGCTAAGTCTGGCGGAAAAGCGGATCGAGTGCGAGCTGGTGGAAGAGCGCTATTGGGAGCAGGACCCCGATTTCCTGCGCCGCAACCCGGCAGGCAAGGTGCCGGTGCTGCGGATCGACGGCAAGACCATGTCGGAGAGCGCGGCGATCTGCGAGTATCTGGAAGAGAAATATCCCGAACCGTCCCTGATGCCCAAGGGCACCGATGCCCGCTACGAGGTGCGGCGGCTGGTGGGATGGTTCGATGACAAGTTCCACCGCGACGTGACATCCAAGCTGGTCTATGAGCGGGTGAACAAGAAGGTGATGAAGTTGGGCTTTCCCGACAGTCGCAATGTCAAGGACGGGGCCAAGGCGATCAAGTATCACCTCGATTACATGGCATGGCTGTTGGATCACCGGCGCTGGTTGGCCGGAGATGTGATGACGCTGGCGGATTTCGCCGCCGCCGCGCATCTGAGCGCGCTGGACTATATCAGCGACGTGGATTGGACACGCAGCGAGGCGGTCAAGGATTGGTACGCCAAGATCAAGTCGCGCCCGGCGTTCCGGGGGATTCTGGCGGATCAGGTGCCGGGATTCCCACCGCCCGCGCATTATGCCGATCTGGATTTCTGACAAAGCATGTTGCTCAAAAGTGGGAACCGGTTTTGAGCTATTCGAACATGCGACATGACTCAGGGGCGCTGCCCCTCTTGGCCTGCGGTCAATTCACCCCGGAGTATTTGCCGGAACGATGAAAGATGGGCTGAAACAGAGACTGGTTGCGCAGGCGAAGGCCGAAGGGTTTGACGCCTGTCGTTTGTGTCGTCCTTGGGATGTCGGGCATGTGCCGGAGCGTCTGGCGGCCTTTCTCGGGCGGGGCTATCACGGGCAGATGGGCTGGTTGGCGGAGCGCAGCGCGTGGCGCGGCGCGCCTGACCTGCTCTGGCCCGAGGCACGCACGGTGATCATGCTGGGCGAAAGCTATACGCCCGAGGGCGACCCGCTGGCAGGGTTGGCACAGCGGGATTGCGGCAATATCTCGGTTTATGCCCGTAACAGAGACTATCACGATACGGTCAAGAAGCGATTGAAGCGGTTGGCGCGCTGGCTGATCGACGCGGGCGGCGGCGAGGTAAAGGTGTTTGTGGACACCGCCCCCGTGCCTGAAAAGCCGCTGGGGCAGGCAGCGGGGCTGGGATGGCAGGGCAAGCATACCAATCTGGTGAGCCGTGATCTGGGAAGCTGGTTCTTTATCGGTTCGGTGTTCACGACCCTGGAAATAGAGACTGATCCGGCGGAAGTCGATCATTGTGGGTCGTGCCGCGCGTGTCTGGATGTCTGCCCGACCGATGCGTTTCCGGCACCTTATCAGTTGGACGCGCGGCGCTGTATCTCCTATCTGACGATCGAGCACAAAGGGCCCGTGGATGAGGAATTGCGCCCCGGTCTGGGCAACCGGATCTATGGCTGTGACGATTGTCTGGCGGTCTGTCCGTGGAACAAGTTTGCCGTGGCTGCGCGCGAGGTGAAGTATCACGCGCGCGACGACCTGCTGGCGCCACGGCTGGCGGACCTGGCCGCGCTCGACGATACGGCGTTTCGCGAACGGTTTTCCGGAAGCCCCATCAAGCGGATCGGGCGCGACCGGTTCCTGCGCAACGTGCTTTATGCGATTGGAAATTCCGGCGATGGTTCGCTGCGCCGTGTGGCGCAGGGCCATTGCGAGGATCCCGATGCGGCGGTGGCGGATGCGGCGCGCTGGGCCGTGCTGCGACTGGATCGTGACGCAAACGGGCTGGCATAGGCGGCAAAACCCGCTACACCCCTAGCCTGACAGGCAAAGAGGGCAGGCAGATGGCATTGTTGTTGGGCGTGGACACGGGTGGCACCTATACCGATGCCGTGCTGATCCGGGATGAGCGCGAGGTAATCGCAAGCGCCAAGGCGCTGACGACACGGCACGATCTGGCGATCGGGATCGGAGAGGCGGTTGAGGCGGTCCTGCGCGAGAGCGGGGCGGATGTGGCCGAGATCGGACTTGCCTCGCTCTCGACCACCTTGGCCACCAACGCGCTGGTCGAGGGGCAAGGCGGGCGCGCGGGCCTCGTCTATATCGGGTTTCGCGCGGCGGATTTGCAGACGCATGGTCTGGCTGAGGCGCTGGGCGGTGATCCCGCTCTTGTCCTGACGGGCGGTCACAACCATGCCGGGGGCGAGGCACAGCCGCTGGACAAAGACGCGCTTTTGGCCTGGTTAGAGACTGGAACAGGGGCCGAGGCCTATGCGGTGGCCTCGCTCTTTGCCACGCGCAATCCGGCGCATGAACTGGCGGCGGCCGAGATGATCCGCGCGGTCACGGGGCGGCCCGTGAGCCTGTCGCATCACCTGTCGGCCAAGCTCAACGGGCCGAAACGGGCGCTGACCGCGCTGCTCAATGCGCGGCTGATCGGGATGATTGCGCGGCTGATTGACCGGGCCGAGGGCAAGCTGGGCGAGTTGGGCATCCATGCGCCGCTGATGGTGGTGCGGGGCGACGGGGCGTTGATCAGCGCGGATCAGGCACGGGAACGGCCCATCGAGACGATCCTGAGCGGTCCTGCGGCAAGCATTGTGGGCGCGCGCTGGCTGACCGGGGCGGACCATGCGCTGGTGTCCGATATTGGCGGCACGACGACCGATGTCGCCGTGCTGCGCGAGGGGCGACCGGCGATTGACCCCGAGGGCGCGCGGGTGGGCGCGTGGCGCACCATGGTCGAGGCGGTGGCGATGCGCACCTTTGGCCTGGGCGGCGACAGCGAGGTGCATGTGCGTGACGAGGGGCTGGAGGGGGGCGTGACCCTTGGGCCGCGTCGTGTGGTTCCGGTGAGCCTGATGGCGGCGGAGGCCGGCGCGGCGGTGCGCGCCGTGCTGGAGGAACAGCTGCGCGCGACAGCGCCCGGAGAACATGACGCAAGGTTCGTTCGTGCGGTGCCGGGGATCGACGCCGGGGGCCTTGGCGAGCGTGAAGAAGCATTGTTGAGCCGGATTGGTGACGAAGTGCGCCCTGTGGGCAAGGTGCTCAAGACCCGGATGGATGGTGCGGCGCTGACCCGGTTGGTGCGGCGCGGGCTGGTGCAGGTCGCGGGCATCACGCCGTCGGATGCAAGCCATGTGCTGGGCGGATTGGACAGTTGGGATGCCGGGGCCGCGCGCATGGCGCTGGAACTGATGGCGCGCAAGCGGACGGGATCGGGCAACCGGCTGGCCGAGGGGCCGGAGCAGTTGGCACGGATGATCGTGGATCGGTTGACGTATCAGACAAGTTTGGCCTTGTTAGAGACTGCTTTTGCCGAGGAAGAGATGGATTTCGGCCTCTCGCCCGCGACCCTGGCCGAGCATGTTCTGATGCAGCGGGGCCTTGATGGGCACCGCGGGCTGGTGCGGATCGAAAGCGGACTGGCGGTGCCGGTGATCGGGCTGGGGGCCTCGGCGGCCAGCTATTACGGCGCGGTGGGCGCGCGGCTGGGATGCGAGATGATCCTGCCCGCGCATGGCGGCGTGGCCAATGCGATCGGCGCGGTGGTGGGCCGGGTCACGATCCGGCGCGGTGGCACGGTGACATCGCCGTCCGAGGGCAAATTTCGCGTGCATCTGGAGAGCGGGCCGCAGGATTATGCCGCCTCTGACGCGGCGATGACGGCGCTGGAGACGGTCCTGCGCGCCGAGGCGCAAGCCGAGGCCGAGGCGGCGGGGGCGGTCGATATCCATGTGACCGCGCGGCGTGAGGTCAAGGAAGCGCAGGCCGAAGCGCGACGGGTGTTTCTGGAGGCGGAAATCGTGGTAGAGGCGAGTGGGCGGCCACGTATCGCCGTCTGACGGGATTGGGGGGCGCTGCCCCCCGTCGCCCCAAGGGGCGACTCCCCCCGAGGTATTTGACGGCCAGATGAATGGGAGGGGACGATGAGCGCGGCGGATCGGTTTGAGGCGGACATGGCGGGGCGGCTGGAGGAGTTGCGCGCCGAAGGGCTCTACAAGAGCGAGCGGGTGATCGCCTCGATGCAGGCGGGCGAGGTGCGGCTTGCGGATGGGCGCGCGGTGGTGAACCTCTGTGCGAACAATTATCTTGGGCTGGCGGATAACCCGGAGGTGATCGCGGCGGCGCATGACGCGCTTGATCGCTACGGGTTCGGCATGGCCTCGGTGCGGTTCATCTGCGGCACGCAGGAGGAGCACAAGGCGCTGGAGGCGCGGATCGCCGGGTTTCTGGGCAAGGAGGATGCGATCCTCTATGCGGCGGCGTTTGATGCCAATGCCGGTTTGTTCGAGACCCTGCTGGGGCCAGAGGATGCGATCATCTCGGACGCGCTGAACCATGCGAGCATCATCGACGGCGTGCGGCTGTGCAAGGCGGAGCGCTATCGCTATGCCAATCGGGACATGGCCGATCTGGAGCGCTGCCTGAAGGATGCGCAGGGCGCGCGGCATCGGATGATCGCCACGGATGGCGTGTTCTCGATGGATGGCTATTACGCGCCACTGGACGAAATCTGTGATCTGGCGGAACGGTATGACGCGATGGTGATGGTGGATGATTGCCATGCCACCGGGTTTGTCGGACCGACCGGGCGCGGCACGCCAGAGCGGTTTGGGGTCATGGACCGGGTGGATATCCTGACCGGCACGCTGGGCAAGGCGCTGGGTGGCGCCTCGGGCGGCTATACGGCGGCAAGCGCGCGGGTGGTGGATTGGCTGCGGCAACGCTCGCGGCCCTATCTGTTCTCGAACACGCTGGCGCCGGTGATTGCGGGGGCATCGCTCAAGGTCTTTGACATGCTGGAGGACGGCGCGGAACGGCGCGCGCGGCTGTGGGAGAATGCGCGGCATTTCCGCGAGAAGATGAGCGCGCTTGGGTTCGAGCTTTTGCCCGGAGAACATGCGATCATTCCGGTCATGCTGCGCGATCCGAAACTGGCGCAGGACATGGCGGCACGGCTGAACGCGCGGGGTGTCTATGTGACCGCCTTCAGTTTTCCGGTTGTCCCCAAGGGGCAGGACCGGATCAGAACGCAGATGAGTGCCGGGCTGAGCCGCGACATGCTGGACCGGGCGATTGATGCCTTTGGCACCGTGGGCCGCGAACTGGGGGTGATCTGATGCAGAACGAAATGAAGGCACTGGTCAAGGCCAAGGCAGAGCCGGGATTGTGGATGGAATATGTGCCGGTGCCCGAGGTGGGGCCGACGGATGTGCTGATCAAGGTGAAGAAATCCGCCATTTGCGGCACCGATGTGCATATCTGGAAATGGGACGAGTTCTCGGCCCGGACCGTGCCGGTGCCGATGGTGGTGGGCCATGAATTCGTTGGCGAGATCGTCGATACCGGGCCAGCGGCGGTGAAATACAAGATCGGTCAGCGGGTGAGCGGTGAGGGGCATATCGTTTGCGGCACCTGCCGGAATTGTCGCGCGGGCCGGGGGCATCTGTGCCGAAACACCAAGGGCGTGGGCGTGCATCGGCCCGGTTCCTTCGCGGAATATGTGTGCATTCCCGAGATGAACGTGGTCCCGATCCCGGAGGATATTCCCGACGAGATCGCGGCAATCTTCGATCCCTTTGGCAATGCGGTGCATACCGCGCTGAGTTTCGATCTGGTCGGTGAGGACGTGCTGGTCACGGGGGCCGGCCCCATCGGGATCATGGGGGCGCTGGTTGCGCAAAAGGTCGGTGCCCGCAAGGTGGTGATCACCGATATCAACCCCTATCGCCTGGACCTGGCGCGGCGGATGGGGGTGCAGCATGTGGTGGATGTGGGCAATCAGCAGCTACGCGATGTGATGGCCGAAATCGGCATGACCGAAGGCTTTGACGTGGGGCTGGAAATGTCGGGCGCCGCCCCCGCGATGCAGCAGATGATCGCGCGGATGAACAATGGCGGAAAGCTCGCGCTGCTGGGGATTGCGCCGACGGAATTCGCGGTGGATTGGAACGCGGTGATCTTCAAGATGCTGCATATCAAGGGCATCTATGGCCGCGAGATGTTCGAGACCTGGTACAAGATGATCGCGCTGGTGCAATCGGGGCTGGATGTATCGGGGCTGATCACCCACCGGATCGGGATCGACGATTTCGAGCAGGGCTTTGCCGCGATGATTTCGGGCAATTCCGGCAAGGTGGTGATGGATTGGTGAGGGATCAGAGCGGCAGCGCCGTGGTTTTGAACACGGTACGCAGGGCAAAGCTCGATTGCATCTTGGCCACGCCGGGCAGCCGGGTGAGGTATTGCCGGTGGATGCGTGCGAAATCCTCGGTATCCTCGGCCACGACCTTGAGAATGTAATCGGCGGTGCCGGCGGTGAGATGGCATTCGAGCACGTCCGGCACCCGCGAGACCGCCTTTTCAAAGGCGTCGAGCACCTCGTCGGCCTGCGTGGTCAGGGTGATCTCGACAAAGATCGTGGCGGGAACGCCCATCTTGCGCGCGTCGAGCAGGGCGACATAGCCCTTGATATAGCCCTCGGATTCGAGGCGCTGCACGCGGCGGTGACAGGCGGAGGCGGAGAGATTGACCTCTTCTGCAAGGTCGGCATTGGAAATACGGCCACGCCGCTGGAGAACATGAAGCAAGCGACGATCTGTCGGATCGAGGGACATTCGCGCAAGACCTTTCCAACCAATCAAACAATTCCCGCAGGATATTCACAGAATACCGTGAAAAGCGAGCAAATTTTCAATCTCCTTGCGTGCGGTCCGGTGCAGACTCCGCGTCAAATCTCGCAGGGAGGAGTTTACCATGAGAATCGGCTGTCCGACAGAAATCAAACCGCAGGAATTTCGGGTGGGCATGACGCCCATCGCAGCCAAGGAGGCCGTGGGCCATGGCCACGAGGTTCTGATCCAGTCCGGTGCGGGCCTTGGGGCAGGGTTTGACGATGCGGCCTATCAGGCGGCAGGAGCCAAGATCGTCGGCACCGCCGAGGAGGTCTTTGCGCAGGCCGACATGGTGGTGAAGGTCAAGGAACCGCAGGCCGTCGAGCGCAAGATGCTGCGCGAGGGGCAGGTTCTGTTCACCTATCTGCACCTGGCGCCGGACCCGGAGCAGACCAAGGATCTGTTGGCCTCTGGGGCCACCTGCATTGCCTATGAGACGGTGACGGATCGCTCGGGCGGCCTGCCCCTGCTCGCGCCGATGTCTGAAGTTGCCGGACGTCTGGCACCGCAGGTTGGTGCCTGGACGTTGCAAAAGGCCAATGGCGGGCGCGGCGTGCTGATGGGTGGCGTGCCCGGTGTGGGCCCGGCGCGGGTGATCGTGATCGGCGGCGGTGTCGTGGGCACCCATGCGGCCAAGATCGCGGCCGGCATGGGCGCGGATGTGACGGTGCTCGACCGCTCGCTGCCGCGTCTGCGCTATCTCGATGACGTGTTTGGCGGCACGTTCAAGACCGGCTATTCCTCGGCCGGGTTGCTGGAAGAGTTGCTGCCACTGGCGGATATGGTGATTGGTGCGGTGCTGATCCCCGGTGCGGCCGCCCCCAAGCTGGTGCGCCGCGACCAGTTCGGAATGATGAAGCCGGGTTCGGTGCTGGTGGATGTGGCGATCGACCAGGGCGGTTGCTTTGAGACCTCGCGCGCCACAACGCATCAGGACCCCATCTATGAGGTCGACGGGATCATGCATTACTGCGTGGCCAACATGCCGGGGGCGGTTGCGCGCACCTCGACCCTGGCGCTGGGCAATGCCACGATGCCCTTCATGCTGGCGTTGGCCGACAAGGGCTGGAAGCAGGCCTGTGCCGATGATGCCCATCTGCTGAACGGGCTGAATGTGCATGCGGGCCAACTGACCTATGCCGCCGTTGGCGAGGCGCTGGGTATGGCGACGGTCGACCCCAAATCGCTGGTTTAACGAATTGCGCCCCCGGTCTGGACGGTCCGGGGGCGTTTTCTGACAAGACGGCGTCGCAAATGATGCTGGACCGCCCGCGCCCTCTCGACTAGCGTCGGGGAAAACGCCAACAGGGGGCGGCCATGGCCATGTTCATCCTGCGCCGCGTCGGGATTATGATCCTGACGGCGCTCTGCCTGACGTTTATCGTCTTTTTCCTGACGAACCTGTATCCCAATCTGGAAAAGCTGGCCAAGACCCAAGGCGATTTCCGAATGAGCGACGAGGAAGTGGCGAGCTACCTCGGGCGCAATGGCTATCTGCAACCGATGCCGGTGAAATACGGGCAATGGTTGGGTGTGGTGCCGGGTTTCGTGATCGACGACCGTGACGGGGTGACGCGCGGCCAGTGTATTCCGCCCGACACCGACCCCAAGGACGCGCCCCGGTTCTGCGGCATCCTGCAAGGCGACTGGGGCTATTCCACCGTGTTCCGCGAGGATGTGGGCAAGATCCTGAGCGACAAGCTGGTGCTGACCGGCAGGCTCATGTTCTGGGTGATGGTGCTGATGGTGCCATCGGCACTGATCCTCGGGATCCTGGCAGGGATGCGTGAGGGGTCGCGCACCGACCGCACGCTCTCGACCTTTGCCATCACCACCACGGCCACGCCGGAATATGTCTCGGGCGTGCTGTTCATCGCGGTGTTTGCCAGCACGGCCGTGGGCCTCAAATGGTTCAAGGGCACGGCAACGGCGGCGATGGATGCCCCGGATTTCGAGAATTTCTTTCTGCCGGTGCTGACCATCGCCCTCTATGGCATGGGCTATATCGCGCGAATGACGCGGGCCAGCATGGCCGAGGTGATGACCGCGCAATATATCCGCACCGCGCGGCTGAAGGGTGTGAGTTTCTCGAATATCGTGATGAAACACGCGCTGCGCAACGCGCTGATTGCACCCTTTACCGTGATCATGCTGCAATTTCCGTGGCTTTTGAACGGGGTGGTGATCGTCGAGACCCTGTTCAACTACAAGGGCTTTGGCTGGACGCTGGTGCAGGCGGCGGGCAACAACGACATCGAGTTGCTCTTGGGCGTTTCGGTGATCTCGGTGATCGTGGTTCTGGTGACGCAGCTGATTTCGGACATCGGCTATGTCTTTCTCAATCCGCGCATCAGCGTGCGCTAAGGGGGTATCGAGGCCATGGAACCACTGAGCTGGAGCGAGATTGCCCTGCGGATGCTGGGGCTGTTCCTGCCGGTCTGGATCGCGCTGATCGTGACCTTTGCGGTGTCGATTGCGTTCAAGCGGCGTCTGGGCCTCTATGGCAAGCTGTTTGACAGCCCCATCGGGATGATCGGCTTTGCCATGGTGATGTTCTGGGTGTTCACCGGCATCTTTGGCGGGGCGTTCGACATGATCGTGACGCATGATGTGCTGTCGCAATCGGCCTCGATGAAGAACAAGGGGCCGGGCACGCCCTTTACGCAGTTGATGGGCACGCCCGATCCCGGGGCCTATCCCTATTACCTGTTGGGCGGGGACAACCTGGGCCGGGATGTGTTCAGCCGGATGGTGGCGGGCGCATGGGAAGTGATCAAGATCGCGCCCTTTGCCAGCATGTTCTCGTTCATGGTGGGGATCACGCTGGGCCTGCCTGCGGGCTATTATGGCGGGCGGCTGGATACGCTCTTGTCCTTCATGGCCAATCTCATCCTTGCCTTTCCGGTGATCCTGCTCTTTTACCTGCTGGTCACACCGGAAATCGTGCAGACGGGAATTCCGGTCTATATGGCGGCGGTGCTCTTTCTCTTTCCCATCGTGTTCCTGCTGCTGTTGTGGAACTCGCGCTATCACACGCAGCCCTCGCGGCGGAATGTCTATGTCGGGATCACGCTGGTGATCGGGCTCTGGCTCTATCTGGGGATTGCCTGGAATGCCGATCCTCTGGGGCTGGTCAGCTTTCCGCCCAACCTCCTGGTGGTGTTCGTGGCGGTTGTGTTCGTCAATTCGCCGACGGTGTTTCGCATCGTGCGCGGGCTGACCATGGATATCAAGACGCGCGATTACGTTGCCGCCGCGCAGACGCGGGGCGAGCGGCCCTGGTACATCATGCTGTGGGAAATCCTGCCCAATGCGCGCGGGCCGCTCTTGGTCGATTTCTGCCTGCGCATTGGCTATACGACGATCCTTTTGGGCACGCTCGGGTTCTTTGGTCTGGGCCTCAGCCCCGAGAGCCCGGATTGGGGCAGCACGATCAATGACGGGCGCAAATTGCTGACGATGTACCTGCATCCCGCACTTCCGCCTGCCTTTGCGCTCTTGTCGCTGGTGCTGGGGCTCAACCTCTTGGCCGATGGCCTGCGCGAGGAAAGCCTGCGGGATTGAGGCATTGGACGAACGCTGAAAGAGGGCGGCAGCGCCCCGGTGAATAGGGAGATGGACATGGCCAAGCTGGACTATGACGGGCCGATCCTGGAGATCGAGAACCTGTCGATTTCCTTTTTCACCCGGCTGCGCGAGATTCCGGCGGTGATGGATTTCTCCGTGACGGTGCAACCCGGCGAGGCGGTGGGGCTGGTGGGGGAATCCGGCTGCGGCAAATCCACGGTGGCGCTGGGGGTGATGCAGGATCTGGGCGTGAACGGGCGCATCGTGGGCGGGTCCGTGCGATTCAAGGGCCGCGATCTGGGACAGATGAGCGCCGCCGAGTTGCGCGACATTCGCGGCAACGAGATCGCGATGATCTATCAGGAGCCGATGGCAAGCCTGAACCCGGCCATGCGGATCGGCAAGCAACTGATCGAAGTGCCGATGATCCACGAGGGCATTTCCGAGTCTGAGGCCTGGGCGCGGGCGCTCGAGGTGGTGCGCGATGTGAAGCTGCCGGATCCCGAGCGGATCATGCGCAGCTATCCGCATCAGTTGAGCGGTGGGCAGCAGCAGCGGATCGTGATCGCCATGGCCTTGATGTCTAAGCCGTCGCTGCTGATCTTGGATGAACCGACGACCGCGCTTGACGTGACGGTCGAGGCAGCGGTGGTGGAACTGGTCAAGGACCTGGGCAAGAAGTATGGCACCTCCATGCTCTTCATCAGTCACAATCTTGGGCTGGTGCTTGAGACCTGCGACCGCATTTGCGTGATGTATTCCGGTGAAGCGGTCGAGACCGGCAGCATCAAGGATGTGTTCGACAAGATGCAGCATCCCTATACACAGGCTCTGTTTCGGTCGATCCCCCTGCCCGGCGCGGATAAGAACACGCGGCCGTTGAAGGCCATTCCCGGTAATTTCCCCCTGCCGCATGAACGCCCGGAGGGCTGTAATTTCGGGCCGCGCTGCGACTATTTTCAGGCCGGTCTATGCGATGTGGGCGATATTCCCATGGCGGGGGTCAAGGGCGATGATCGGCATTTCACCCGCTGCCTGCGGTTTGCCGAGATCGACTGGAACGCGCCGATCGAGGCCATGACGCAGCACGCGTCGGCAGCACCGGGCAACGTCGTGCTCAAGATGGAGAACCTCAAGAAGTATTACGAGGTTGCGGCCAACGCGCTCTTTGGCGGGAGCAGCGGCAAGAAGGTCGTCAAGGCCAACGAGACCCTGAGTTTCGAGGCGCGCGAGAGCGAGACATTGGCAATCGTGGGCGAGTCGGGCTGTGGCAAATCCACCTTTGCCAAGGTGTTGATGGGGCTCGAGACCGCGACCGAGGGGCAGATCCTGCTGGACAATCGCAGTATCGAGCAGGTGCCCATCGAGACGCGAGACACGCAGACCGTGGCCGATGTGCAGATGGTGTTCCAGAACCCGTTCGATACGCTCAACCCGTCGATGACCGTGGGGCGCCAGATCATCCGCGCGCTGGAGGTGTTCGGCATCGGGGACTCGGATCAGGCGCGGCGGGACGAGATGCTGCGCCTCCTCGATCTGGTCAAGCTGCCGCGCGAGTTCGCCGAACGGATGCCCCGGCAACTCTCGGGTGGGCAGAAGCAGCGGGTGGGCATCGCCCGCGCCTTTGCCGGCGGCGCACGGATCGTGGTGGCGGACGAGCCGGTCTCGGCGCTGGATGTGAGCGTGCAGGCGGCGGTGACGGATCTCTTGATGGAGATTCAGCGCAAGCAGAAGACGACATTGCTGTTCATTTCCCATGACCTCAGCATCGTGCGCTACCTGAGCGACCGGGTGATGGTCATGTATCTGGGTCATGTGGTGGAACTGGGCACCACAGATCAGGTGTTCTCGCCCCCCTATCACCCCTATACCGAGGCGCTGCTCTCGGCCGTGCCGATTGCCGATACGCGGATCACCAAGAAGCATATCGTGCTTGAGGGCGATGTGCCCTCGGCGATGAACCCGCCGCCCGGCTGCCCGTTCCAGACGCGGTGCCGGTGGAAAGCGCAGGTGCCGGGGAACCTGTGTGACCGTGAGGTGCCGCCCGTGCGCGAACTGGTGCCGGGGCATCAGGTGAAATGCCACCTGTCGCAAGAGATGTTCGACCAGATGGAACCGGTGATCACGGTTGCGGCGGAATAGGGTCTGCACGCCAGCTAGAGCGTGCTGCGTCTGATCCGGTTCACATCACCCCGGCCTGCGAGCCGGGGCCTTTACTCTGCCTCGGCGAGGTCCCGGATCAAGTCCGGGACGGGTGCTTTGGATTGAGTGCAACGCGCCCTAGAACCCCGAGAAAACCATGTCGAGCGCGCCGCGAATTTCATAGTCGCGGTCCCGGAGATCAGCGATAGCCGGGCCCGTGAGCACAGCCGATCTGACAGCCGCCATTTCCGCGACATGCAGGACATATGCCGCGCCGTCGAGGTCAAATATCGGCTCAAGACGGGTCAAAGGCGGTGGCCCGCTCTTTAACGGCACCAGAGGGGCGACGATCCGTGTCCCGATGTCGATCAGGTCGGTCTGCACATCGAGAACAAGCGACTTGTTCGGCAGGCGGTAAACGTGGAACTGCGCCATCAGTCGGTCTTGAGGACCTGGTATTCGGAAAGAGGCAGGGCATTGCCCGCGCTCCAGATGCGGCGGGCCTCGATCGCCTCGGCATTCTCTTCGGTCCAAGCGCGCGCCTGTTCTGTCCGCACGGCGCGGGCCAAGGCCGCTTCGCTGATGGATGACACATTCAGGTTCAACGCGCGCGCCTCGGACAAGAGACCGGCGTCAACGGTGATATTGGTGCGTTGCTTTTCCCGAGCGGATCGCGGCATGTCACAACCTCCGTTGCTATGCACGGATATACACATCTTGAGTGTGTCATTCAACGCACAAGGCCGCGACGGAGGAGGGTCTGCGCGCCAGCTAGAGCGTCAG
This sequence comes from Roseovarius sp., assembly GCF_027019125.1. Taxonomy (GTDB): domain Bacteria; phylum Pseudomonadota; class Alphaproteobacteria; order Rhodobacterales; family Rhodobacteraceae; genus Roseovarius. The sequence goes on from NZ_JALUXE010000034.1 coordinate 267,025, forward strand.
GGCGCCGCGCGCGCGCAACACGCCCACGGTCATCATCGCGCTGGCAAAGACGAAATAGCCGGCGATGAGCACGAATTGCGCCTCGATGCCAAGGCCCAGATCAATGCCAAGCCCGGTCAGCCCCGGCCCGATGGCCGATCCCAGAACCATGACGGCGGCGGCCATGGCCTTGATGCTGCCGAGATGCGCGGTGCCATAGAATTCCGCCCAGAAGGCATTGGGCAGCGTGCTGTTGGCCCCCGTGGTCAACGCCAGAAACACGAACCCCAAGAGCAAGAGGCCCGACCCATCCGACAGGGCAAAGAGCAGAAAGGCGGCAACCATCGGCAGTTGCATGAACGGCAAGAGCCGCGCCGTGCCCAGCCGGTCGAGCGCCCAGCCCGAGAGGATCATCGCGCCGATGCCCACCGCCGTATAGACCGGGAACATCGCCACCAGCGCCACATGGCTGACGCCTTTGACCTCGGCGATATGCACCTGATGGAAAAAGAAGGCGGTGTTGAAGGCGGACGGCCCCAGGAGGGCAGGCACCATGAACCAGAAGAGGTAATGCCGCAGCGTCTGGCGGCGGGTCCAATGGCGCGCGTCCATGCCGAGGGACTGGCTGCTTCCGGCCCAGCTTTGCGGGGTGCGCTCCCGCCTCAGGAGCACCAGCAAGAGCGGGATGCCCAGACCGGCGACAAGCGCCGCCGCGACCCAGAGCAATCGCCAGTCATGGACCGTCAGGAGCGATACGAATATGAGCGGCAAGAACGCCTCGCCCAGCGCAAAGCCCAAGGTGGCGACGGAGAGCGCCTTGCCGCGCGCCGCCACGAACCAGCGCGCCATGGCAACCACCGCCAGATGGCTCAGCATGCCCTGTCCTGTGAAGCGCAGCGCAAAGATCACCAGCGGCAGCAGCCACCAGACCGGGTTGACCGCCATGAAAAGGCACGCGCCGACCATGAGCACCAGAACCAGAGGCGCCAGGCGGCGCACGCGAAAGAGGTCGGTCAGCCCCCCGGCCCAGACCATCACCAATGCCGAGGCCGTGGTGCCCAGCATATAGATGCCGCCCCATTGTCCGTGGCTGAGACCAAAGGTGTCGCGGATCTCACCGGCGAAAATCGAGATGAAATAAGTCTGTCCGAAACTGCTCAGGAAGGTCAGCAGAACCCCGGCGGTGAGCCAAGGCGCGTTGTCACGGAGAAAGGCGAGAATCGGCATGTGCCTTGTTCGCGCGAAACGCCGCTGAAGGAAAGGGGAGCGCATCGGACACTAGCGCAAAATATGGGGGAATGGCGTGACATTCCCCCCCAGACTTCGTATAAAATGGCAAAACTTCCGAAGGAAAATCCGCATGTCCGAACCCGCCGCAGTGCCCGAAGAATATGGTGCCGATTCCATCAAGGTTCTCAAGGGGTTAGAGGCAGTCCGCAAGCGTCCTGGGATGTATATCGGGGATACCGATGACGGCTCGGGTCTGCACCATATGGTGTATGAGGTCGTGGACAACGGCATCGACGAGGCGCTGGCCGGTCATGCCGACGCCGTCAACGTCACGATCCATGACGATTCCTCGGTTTCGGTCAGCGACAATGGGCGCGGCATCCCGGTGGATATTCACGAGGGTGAGGGCGTTTCCGCCGCCGAGGTCATCATGACCCAACTGCACGCGGGCGGCAAATTCGACAGCAATTCCTACAAAGTCTCGGGCGGTCTGCACGGGGTGGGCGTGTCGGTTGTGAACGCGCTGTCGGAATGGCTGGAACTGCGCATCTGGCGGGGTGGCAAAGAGCATTATGCCCGGTTCGAAGGCGGCAATACCGTAGAGCCGCTGCGCGTCGTGGGGGACGCGGGTGGCCGCAAGGGCACCGAGGTGCGCTTTCTCGCCTCGACCGAGACCTTTTCCAATCTCGAATACAGTTTCGAGACCCTGGAAAAGCGCCTGCGCGAGCTGGCCTTTCTCAATTCCGGGGTGCGGATCATCCTGACGGATGAGCGCCCGACAGAGCCGCTGCGCACGGAATTGTTCTACGAGGGCGGCGTCAAGGAATTCGTCAAATATCTCGACCGTCACAAATCGCCCGCCATGCCCGAGCCGATCTTTATCACCGGCGAGCGTGATGACATCGGCATCGAGGTGGCGATGTGGTGGAACGACAGCTATCACGAGACGGTGCTGCCCTTTACCAACAACATTCCGCAGCGCGATGGCGGCACCCACATGGCCGGCTTTCGCGGGGCGCTCACGCGCACGATCAATACCTATGCCCAGACCTCTGGCATCGCGAAGAAGGAAAAGGTGAGTTTCACCGGCGATGACGCGCGCGAGGGGTTGACCTGTGTTCTGTCGGTCAAGGTGCCTGATCCCAAATTCTCGTCCCAGACCAAGGACAAGCTGGTCAGTTCCGAGGTGCGCCCGGCGGTCGAGGGGTTGGTGGGCGAAAAGCTGGCCGAATGGTTCGAGGAAAATCCGCAGATCGCCAAGGTGATCGTCGGCAAGATCATCGAGGCGGCCCATGCCCGCGAGGCTGCGCGCAAGGCGCGCGAACTGACGCGCCGCAAGAACCCGATGGATGTCAATTTCCTTGCGGGCAAGCTCAAGGATTGCTCAAGCAAGGACCCCGCCAAGACCGAACTGTTCCTCGTCGAGGGTGACAGCGCCGGCGGCTCTGCCCAGACGGGCCGAGACCGGGGCACGCAGGCGGTGCTGCCGCTGCGCGGCAAGATTCTCAATGTCGAGCGCGCGCGGTTCGACCGGATGCTGGGCAGCCAGGAGATCGGCAATCTGGTGATGGCGCTGGGCACCGGCATTGGCCGCGATGAATTCGACATCTCGAAGCTGCGTTACCACAAGATCGTCATCATGACCGATGCCGACGTGGACGGCGCGCATATCCGCACGCTGCTGCTGACCTTCTTTTACCGGCAGATGCCCGAACTGATCGAGGGCGGGTACCTCTATATCGCGCAGCCGCCGCTCTACAAGGTGATGCGCGGCAAGTCCGAGGTCTATATCAAGGACCAGATGGGGCTGGAGGATTACCTGATCGCCCAAGGCACCACCGATGCCGCCCTGCGCCTTGGCTCGGGCGAGGAGATTGCCGGTCCGGACCTTGTGCGCGTGGTCGAAGAGGCGCGGCAGGCGCGGCGTATCCTCGAGGCGTTTCCGACGCATTATCCCCGGCACATCCTTGAACAGGCCGCGATTGCCGAGGCGTTCCTGCCCGGTCGCGTGGACAGTGACCTGCAAGGCGTGGCCGATACCGTGGCAAGCCGGCTCGACATGATCTCGAACGAATACGAGCGCGGCTGGCAGGGGCGTCCGACGCAGGACAAGGGGATGCGCCTGTCGCGCACCGTGCGCGGGGTCGAGGAAATGCGCACGCTGGATGGTCCCGTGCTGCGCGGCGGCGAGGCGCGCAAGCTGGCGCAACTGACCACGCAACTCCGCGATATTTACCGCGAGCGCGCCACCCTGATCCGCAAGGACCGGGTGCAGGCCATCTTTGGGCCGCTCGACCTGCTGGATGCGATCCTCAAGGAAGGGGAAAAGGGGCTGAGCCTGCAACGCTACAAGGGTCTGGGCGAGATGAATCCCGATCAGCTCTGGGAAACCACGCTTGATCCCGAGGCGCGCACGCTGCTCCAGGTCAAGATCGACGATGTGGCCGAGGCCGACGATCTCTTTACCAAGCTGATGGGCGATGTGGTCGAGCCGCGCCGCGAGTTCATTCAGGACAACGCGCTCAACGTCGCCAATCTGGATTTCTGACGGAGACCGCCTATCTCACGCGCAGGGTGCCATGGGTTCGGTTGGGGCACCCGCGCAGCAAAAGGGCCACTGACATGCGATACCTGCTGCTGATCCTGTCGCTCTTGGCCGCGCCCGCCCAAGCCCGAAGCGTCACCGATAGCGCGGGGCGCGTGGTCGAGGTGCCCGAAACGGTCGGGAGCGTCTTTGCCGCCGGACCGCCTGCCGCGATCCTTGTCTATATCCTCAAGCCCGAGGCCCTGACCGGCTGGCCTCGGGCGCTGCGCCCGGAAGAGCGCGCCTATATCGCCGAACCCTATCGCGATCTGCCCGAAACCGGGCGGATCACCGGGCGCGGCGGTGAGGCCAACCTTGAACGTGTGCTCGCGATCAAGCCTGATCTCATCCTCGACTTCGGCTCGGTGCGCGACACCTATGTCGATCTTGCCAACCGTGTGCAGGAGCAAACAGGTATTCCCTATCTGCTGATCGACGGACGATTTGAGAAGACGCCCGAGGCGCTGAGGCTCCTTGGTGCGGCGCTGGGCGTGCCCGAGCGGGCCGAAGCGCTGGCGAGCCATGTCGAAAGCGTCTTTGCCCGGATCGACGCCCTGCTCGCGGATATGCCCCAAGAGACCCGCCCGCGCGTCTATCTTGCCCGTGGGCCCGAAGGGCTTGAGACCGGGATGAAAGGCTCGATCAACACCGAGATCATCGAACGCGCCGGCGGGCGCAATGTGGCGGATGACGGGGGTGCGACGCGCGGGCTGGTTCAGGCCTCGATGGAGCAGGTTCTGGTCGCCAACCCCGAGATCATCGTGACCTGGGACCGGAATTTTCATGCCGGTGTTTTTGAGGATCCGCTCTGGCAGGGGATCGACGCGGTGCGCAACGGGCGCGTGCATCTGTCGCCCACGGCGCCCTTTGGCTGGATCGACCGGCCTCCGTCGCTCAACCGGATGATGGGGCTGATCTGGATGGCGGGATTGCTCTATCCCGACCACTGGCGCGGCGATCTGCGCGCGGAAACACGCGCGTTTTACAAGCTCTACTACCATGTCGATCTGAGTGATGCGGAACTGGAAAGGCTGCTGGAATGGGCCGAGGGACGACCGCCGAACTGACCCGGCAAAAGCCGGTTTTGACCTTGACGGGGGCGCTGGCGCTTGGCGTTGCGATCCTGGCCTTTGGTGCCTTGATGCTGGGTCCCTATGCGCTGACACCTGCCGAAACGCTCGCCGCTCTTTTGGGACGCGGGGACAGTCAGGCAGAGATCGTCGTCTGGAACATTCGCCTGCCGCGCGTGGCGGCGGCGATTCTGGTCGGGGCCGCGCTGGCGGCGGCCGGGGCCAGCTATCAGGCGCTGTTTCGCAACCCGCTTGTCTCGCCCGATATTCTCGGAGTGTCTGCCGGGGCCGGGCTTGGGGCTGTGGCGGGAATCTTTCTGTCGCTGCCCGTCGCGGCGATCCAGGTCTCGGCCTTTGTCGGGGGCATGGCCGCGGTTGGGGTTGTCACCCTCGTCGCGGCGCTGGTCCGCAATACCGACCGGACGCTGACATTGGTGCTGATCGGGGTCGTGATCGGCGCATTGGCGGGGGCGGCCACCTCGTTGCTCAAGGTGATGGCCGATCCCTATGACCAATTGCCTGCCATTACCTTTTGGCTTCTGGGTTCTCTCGCCGCGATCACGACCGAAGACATCCGCCCGGCCCTGCCGCTTGTCCTGCTTGGGCTGGTGCCGCTGGTCCTGTTGCGCTGGCGGATCAATGTTCTCAGCCTCGGCGATGAAGAGGCCCGCGCGCTGGGTGTCGAGGTTGGGCGCACGCGGTTCCTTGTGATCGCGGCCGCCACGCTCATCACCGCGAGTGTGACAGCCCTCGCCGGGGTCGTGGGCTGGGTTGGTCTTGTCATCCCGCATATCGCGCGGATGCTGGTCGGGCCGGGCTTTGGCCGCCTCTTGCCCACCTCGGTGCTGATCGGCGCGGCCTATCTTCTGATTGTCGATACTGCCGCGCGACTGATGGCCCAGACCGAGGTGCCGTTGGGTATCCTGACCGCCGTGATCGGCGCGCCCTTCTTTGTCTGGTTGCTGGCGCGCGGGCGGCGGGGCTGGTCATGATGCTGCGGGCGCGGGATCTGAGCATCGGCTATGGCCCGACCGTGATCGGCACGGGCATCGGGCTGGACGTGCAGGCCGGTGAGATCCTGTGCCTGCTGGGGCCGAACGGCTGTGGCAAGACCACGCTCTTTCGCACGCTTTTGGGCCTGTTACCGGCGCGCGCGGGCACGGTCCTGTTGGGGGGCAAGCCGCTTACGACACAGGCCCGCGGTGAAATTGCCCGGCAGGTCGCCTATGTCCCGCAGGCCCATGCGCCGCCCTTTCCCTTTGAGGCGCTCGAAGTGGTGCTGATGGGGCGCACGGCGCGTTTGGGGCTCTTTGGTCAACCGGGGGCGCGGGATCGTGCGGTGGCGCGCGATGCGCTTGACCGTCTCGGCATCGGTGCGCTTGCGCATCGCGATTACGCGCGGCTGTCGGGTGGCCAGCGCCAGCTTGTCCTGATTGCGCGCGCACTGGCACAGGAGGCGCCGCTGATCGTCATGGACGAACCCACCGCCAGTCTCGATTTCGGAAATCAGGCGCAGGTTCTGGCACAGATTCGCGCGCTCGTGACCGAAGCGGCCAGCGAGGGCCGCAGTGTCATCCTCTCGACCCATGATCCCGATCAGGCCTTTGCGCTGGGCGCCCGCGTGGTGGTGATGAAAGACGGGCGCATCTTTGCCCAAGGGGAGGCCGACGCGGCGCTGACCAGCGCCACGCTCAGCGCGGTCTACGGGATCGACATCACGGTCGAAACGACGCCATCGGGGCGCAAGGTGTGCCTGCCCTCGCTGCGGCACGCCCGCACCACCGCCCCTCAATTCGCGGAATAGGCCCAGTCCCAATAGAGTTGACGCACCTTTTCGGTGACGGGACCGGGTTTGTAGTGCGTGTCCTCAAAGGCAGAGACGGGTGTGACCTTCATCAGGTTGCCGGACAGGAACACCTCGTCCGCCGCGTGAAAATCGTCGAAGGTCATCACCGTTTCATGCACCTCGATCCCCGCGCGGCGCATGTTCTCGATATGCCGCGCGCGGGTGATACCCGCCAGAAACGTGCCATTGGGAATAGGCGTGAACACCGCGCCATCCTTGACGGCAAAGACATTGGCGGTCGCGGTTTCGGCCACATTGCCCAGCGCATCCGCGACCAGCGCATTGCCAAAGCCACGGCTGCGCGCCTCTTTCAACATCCTTGCATTGTTGGGATAGAGGCATCCCGCCTTGGCATTGACCACCGCATCCTCGAGCACCGGACGGCGAAACCGCGTGCGGCAGAGCGTCGTGCTGAACCCCTCTGGCGGCATCGGAATTTCCTCGAGACTTATTGCAAAGCCGGTGGCGCCCTCCTTGGGCACGATCCCCAGATCGCCGCCGTCGAGCGCCCAGTACATCGGCCGGATATAGACCGCCGCCTCCTTGGGATAGGCGCGCAACCCCTCCCAGACGATCTCGACCATATCCGCCGCCTCGACCGTCGGCGTGATCATCAGCGCACGGGCCGAGGCATTGACGCGGGCGCAATGTCTGGCCAGATCCGGGGCGATGCCATCGACATAGCGCGCGCCGTCAAACACCGTCGTGCCGAGCCATGCGCCATGATCCGCCGCCCGGATCACCGCCGGATCGCCAGCATGCCATGACCCGTTGAAATATGTGCGAATATTCGTGCCCGTCGCCATCTGCGTGCCCTCCCTAGCGGTCGGGCAGAGCCTATGCCGTGCGTCGCGCCGCGTCTAGCCCTCTGCCGGGGTCATGTGACAAAAGCTCTTTCAAATCAATGCGGTCATTGACCATGGCGAGATGGCCTGCGCCATGCGCAGGTCAGACCGCTGCTTTCAGGCTCTCGTCCAGATAGATTTCGCGCAACCGCGCGGCCACATGGCCCGGCACACCGCCCCCCAGGGCGACACCGTCAATCTCGACCACCGGCATGACAAAGGCGCTGGCCGAGGTCACGAACGCCTCATCGGCATCCTTGGCCTCGTCAATCGTGAAGGCGCGTTCCTCGACCACCATCTGCGCTTCGCGGGCAAAGCGCAGGACCGCGGCGCGGGTGATCCCGTGCAGGATGTCGTTCGAGAGCTGCCGGGTGATGATCCGGTTGCCCTTGACGATATAGGCGTTGTTGCTGGTGCCTTCGGTCACATGGCCATCCTCGACCATCCAGGCATCATCGCATCCGGCCTTCTTGGCCATCATCTTGCCCATCGAGGGATAGAGAAGCTGCACCGTCTTGATGTCCCGCCGACCCCAGCGAATATCCTCGATGCTGATGACCTTGATCCCGGTCTTGGCCACCGGATTCTCTGCCAGGCCCGGCTTGGACTGGGTAAAGAGCACGAGCGTCGGCTCGGTCGTTTCGGCGTTCGGGAACACGAAATCGCGGTCGCCGTCGCTGCCGCGCGTGACCTGAAGATAGACCAGACCATCGGTGATCTCGTTGGCGCGGACCAATTCGCGGTGAATCTCCAGCAGATCGTCGAAGGCCGCCGGCTTCTTCATGTCGAGTTCGCTGAGCGACCGTTCCAGCCGCGCCAGATGCCCGCCGAAATCAATCAGCTTGCCGCCCAGCACGCTTGTCACCTCGTAAACGCCGTCGGCCATCAGAAACCCCCGATCAAAGATCGAAACGGTGGCCTCGGTTTCCGGCAGATACTTGCCGTTTACATAGACAGTGCGCATGGTCTCATCCCCATAGTTCTGGCCGTGGCGGATGCACGCCCGCGGCATCGAAAATCAAAGCGTTCTCGCGGTCTTCGGCCAGAAGCAGCGGGCCGTCAAGGTCTGTCACCATCGCGCCTTGGGCTACAAGCGTCGCAGGCGCCATGGCAAGCGAGCTTCCGACCATGCAACCGACCATGATTCCATAGCCCTCGGCGCGCGCGGCATCGCGCAAAGCCAGCGCCTCGGTCAGACCGCCGGTCTTGTCCAGCTTGATGTTGACCACGTCATATTTGCCCTTGAGTTTGGGCAGGCTGGCGCGGTCATGGCAGGATTCGTCGGCACAGACCGGAACGGGCCGCGCCATCCCGATCAGCGCCTCATCCGCGCCTGCGGGCAGCGGTTGCTCTACCAACGCCACGCCAAGCCGCACCAGGTGCGGGGCCAGATCAGCATAGACCGCCGCTGTCCAGCCCTCGTTGGCATCGACGATGATCCTGGCCTCCGGCGCGCCGCGCCGGACCGCTTCGAGCCGTGGCATGTCATCCGGCGTGCCCAGCTTGATCTTGAGCAGGGGGCGATGCGCGTGTTTCGCGGCCTGCGCCTGCATCGCCTCGGGTGTGTCGAGCGACAGCGTATAGGCCGTGATCTCGGGCCCCGGCGCGGGCAGCCCGGCCAGATCCCAGACGCGGCATCCCGCGCGCTTGGCCTCGAGATCCCAGAGCGCGCAATCCACCGCGTTGCGCGCCGCCCCGGCCGGCAAGAGATCGTAGAGCGCGGCGCGCGTCAGAGTGCCGGGCAGCCCCTCGATCTGCGCCGTCACGCTCTCGAGTGTTTCGTCATAACGGGCATAGGGCACGCATTCGCCCCAGCCCGTCACGCCGCCCTCGGTTATCCGCACGGTCAAGACCTTGGCTTCGGTCCGCGATCCCCGGCTGATGGTGAACACCTGCGCCAGTCGGAACACATCCCGTGTCACATCAATCTGCAAGGCTGCCCCCTTTCATCGTTCTTCGAATACTCAAATCGCGGCCAAGGCAGCCACCAGCGGCGCGGACCCGAACCGATAGGGATCGGTTGCGGGCAATCCCATCTCGGCCTCGACACGGGCCAGATAGGCGCGCGCCTCTTCCTCGGTCATATGCTGGGTATTGACCGAAACGCCCACCACCTGACAGGCGGGGTTGGCGATCCGCGCGATGGGCAGCGCCATGTCGCGCAACGCCTCGAGCGTGGGCGGCGTGTAATCGGGCAGGCCGCGCATATGGGCGCGCGTCGGCTCGTGACAGAGGATCAGCGCATCGGGCTGGCCCCCATGAATGAGCGCCATCGTCACCCCGGAAAAGGACACGTGAAAGAGGCTGCCCTGCCCCTCGATGAGATCCCAGTGGTCGGGATCATTATCCGGGGTCAGCCATTCCACCGAACCGGCCATGAAATCCGCGACGACCGCATCGAGCGGCACGCCATCGCCGGTGATCAGGATCCCCGTCTGGCCGGTCGCCCGAAAGGTGGCCTTCATGCCTGCGGCGATCATCTCGCGCTCCATCGCCATGGCGGTATACATCTTGCCCACCGAGCAATCCGTGCCCACGGCCAAACAGCGCTTGCCGGTGCGTTTCTTGCCATCCGCGATGGGATATTTCACCGAAGGCACGCGCACATCATGCAGTTTGCGCCCTGTCGCCTCGGCCACCGCGCGCAGATCGGCCTCGTCACGCAAGAGGTTATGCAGGCCTGCCGCCAGATCGAACCCCTCTTCCAGCGCCGCCACCAGCACCTTTTTCCAGGCTTGGCTGATGATGCCGCCCCGATTGGCCACGCCGATGACCACGGTCTTGACGCCCGCCGCCTTGGCCTCGGCCAGCGTCATGTCGGGCAGACCCAGATCGGCACCGCAACCGGGCAGGCGGAATTGACCAAGTGCATTCTCGGGCCGCCAGTCACGGATGCCGATGGCGACCTTGGCAGCCAGCATGTCGGGCGCATCGCCCAGGAACAACAGATAGGGGGTCTCGATCATGGCACATCCTTTCGCAATAGCTTGGCGACAGTTTCCAACGAATTCTTTGTGATTTTCTGTTTGATTTCATGTAATTCACATAATTTCCACATATTCCTTCGACATATGTGTCAGTTCTTCGAATTTTCTTCACTATGCCTTTTCTGCGCGCATGCGGGGTGCCGGGAAAACCGCCTTGCAGAGCCCTGCGCAATTTCATAACCACAGCCGCGATAATCCCGCAATTTCCTTATGTAACGGAGCCACCCGCCCATGAGCTTTCGCCTGCAACCGCCCGCCCCTGCCCGCCCGAACCGCTGCCAGCTTTTTGGCCCCGGCTCCAACACCAAACTGTTCGAGAAAATGGCGGCCTCGGCGGCGGATGTGGTGAATATCGACCTTGAGGATTCCGTCGCCCCCTCGGACAAGGACATCGCCCGCAAGAATACCATCGAGGCGATCAATACCGTGGATTGGGGCAAGAAAACCCTCTCGGTGCGGATCAACAGCCTCGATTCCCCGTTCTGGTATCGCGATGTGGTGGAGCTGCTCGAAAACGCCAGCGAGCGGCTAGATCAGATCATGATCCCCAAGGTCGGCTGCGGCGCGGATATCTATGCCGTGGATGCGCTGGTCACCGCGATCGAGGCCGCGAAGGGCCGGAAAAAGCGGATCGCCTTTGAAGTCATCATCGAATCCGCCGCCGGGATTGCGCATGTCGAGGAAATCGCCGCCGCTTCGCCCCGGCTTGAGGCGATGAGCCTGGGTGCCGCAGATTTCGCGGCCTCGATGGGGATGCAGACCACCGGCATCGGCGGCACGCAAGAGGATTACTATATGCTGCGCGAGGGCCAGCGCTATTGGTCCGATCCGTGGCATTGGGCGCAGACCGCCATTGTCGCCGCCTGCCGCACCCATGGTCTCTTGCCGGTCGATGGCCCGTTCGGCGATTTCTCGGATGATGAGGGTTTTCGCGCGCAGGCGCGGCGCTCGGCCACGCTGGGCATGGTTGGCAAATGGGCGATTCACCCCAAGCAGATCGCGCTTGCCAACGAGATTTTCACGCCCTCCGAAGCGGCCGTGCAAGAGGCCCGCGAGATCCTGAAAGCGATGGAAGAGGCCAAGGCACGCGGCGAGGGCGCGACCACCTACAAGGGCCGCCTTGTCGATATCGCCTCGATCAAACAGGCCGAGGTGATCGTCAAACAGTCCGAGATGATCGCAGGTCAGTAAAGCAGAAGAGGGCGGTCCAGTGGGCCGCCCTTATCTCTGCCGCCGCAGATAGACGTAATAGGCCCCGCCGCCGCCGTGTTTCAGATGCGCCTCGGTGATCTGCAACACCAGCGAGGCCAGCGGCGGCATCCGCAACCATTGCGGCACGTTGTGACGCAACACACCGTGCCGCACCGGGATCGGCCCACCCGTGTCACGATCCTTGCCCTTGCCCGTCACCACCAGCACCAGCCGCAGCCCCGCCGCATGGGACCGCAGGATGAACCCGGTCAGTGCGGGATGCGCGCGCTCCATGGTCATGCCGTGCAGGTCGATCTTGGCCTCGGGGATCAGCTTGCCGCGCTTCATCCGCTGAAACGCCTTCTTGTCCATCTGCACCGGCGCGGTCGCCAGCCGCTCGGGGAGGCAGGGCAGGACATCATGCGCGGGCGGCGCGCCCGCCGCCTTCTGCCCGATCTGGAAATCTTCGAGCTTTGGCATGGGCGGGGCGCTGCGCGGGTTGCGGATCATCGGTTCGGGGTGCGGCGCGGGTGCCGGCGCGCGCGCTGCGGCCTCGGGACGGATGCGCTGCGCGGTGCGCGCCACCTGCTGCCAAAGCTCCAGCTCTTCGGGCCGGACACGCCGGCGGCTCATGGCATCTGCTCCGGCAGCATGGCGTAGGCGCGTTGAATGGGCATCAGCACCACCATCCGCCCCGGATCGCGCAGCCGCCCGGCCGCCTGACCCGCCGCATCGCCCGTGCCAAAGAAGATGTCGGCGCGCTGCGCGCCCTTGATCGCCGATCCGGTATCCTGCGCCACCATCAGGCGGCGGATCGGACCATCGCCCTCTTTTTCCACCCACACGGGCGCGCCCAGGGGCACAAAGGCCGGATCGACCGCCACGGTGCGCAGGGTCGTCACCGACCGGTTCATTGCCCCCAGCGGTCCACGCTCGGCCGGCACATCGTCAATCCGGCGAAAGAACACATAGGACGGGTTGTGAAAGAGCAGCTCGCGCCCCTCTTCGGGATTGCGCCGCACCCAGTTCTTGATCACCTCGGCGGACACCTGATGCACCGAATAAATCCCGCGCTGCACCAGTTCGACCCCGATCGAGCGATAGGGATGGCCATTGGCCCCCGCATAGCCCACGCGGATCACCTGACCATTCTCAAGCCTGATCCGCCCGGAGCCTTGGATTTGCAGGAAAAAAAGCTCGACCGGGTCATCGACCCAGGCAATCTCGAGCCCGCGCCCGCGCATGACATCGGTGGTCTCGATCTCGCGGCGGGTGAGCCAGGGATTCGACAACCGCGCCTCGGGCGGTTCGCGATACACCGGATAGCGATAGCGCCCGCTGGGGCGCAACGCGCCATGCAACTCTGGCTCGAAATAGCCGGTGAAGAGCGCGGGCTTGCCCTCGGACACCATGACGGGGCGAAAGAACAGTTCGAAGAATCCCCGTGCATCGGGGCGCTGCTGCGCCAGAGCACAGAGCGACCGCCAATCGGGGTCCTTCATATCAGGGCAGGTGTTGAGATAAACGGAAAGGGCCGCGGCGTGATCATCCTCGGCCCATCCATCAAGATCGTCAAAGCTCAGGATTTCGTGGGTCACGTCCTGCGCCATGGCCGGTGTCGCACACACCAGCCACAGCCCCAGACCAATTCCCCACAGCCCCCGGATCATTCGCCCGTGGCAACAAGCCGCCAGTTGGGATCATCCGATCCCATGATCCGCTCATAGGTCCAGACATCCTTTTGACGTTTCGACTGGCCCGGCGCCCCTTCGACGATCTCGCCGTTGCTGTCGCGCACGACCGAAATCAACTCGCCTACATAGCGGACGGAAATCTCTGCCCGCCGCGTATCGGCATCGAACGCTGCATCCGACAGCGCCAATTCCCGCACGCCGATGAATTCTGCCTCAATGGTCAGCCCCTGCTGCTCCCGGGCATCGACCACCTGGGCAAAGGTCTCGTAGACCTCGCGATCCAGAAACGGCGTCACCTCGTCCAGCTTGCCCCGCTCAAAGGCCATGAGGATCATCTCATAGGCGCCGCGCGCGCCCTGCAGAAAGGTGGTGACGCTGAAATCCGGCTCGATCCGCTTCATCTCGGCCAGGGCGGCGGCGGCGTCTGAATCCTCGGGCACATGATCGACGATGTCATGGTCCGGGCCCCCTTCGATCACCTCGAACTCGCGGCGGCGACGGGTGTCGGGCGCGGGCGCGCTGCGCGTCGGCCCCTCGAACCCGTCACGCGTGCCCAGAACATTCTTGAGCCGCAAAATCAGGAAAATGGCGATACCGGCGAGCACCAGTAACTGCAAGATGGGCGAATTCATGGACACCTCTTGTTGTGCGGGGCATGGTAAGCGTCTGCGCTCAGTCCTATGTAGGGGCTGGACAGGGTCAAGTCCACCGTAAGGGTCACAAAACAAAGGGGGGCCGCGCATGTGGCTTTTTCTGGCATTCCTCGCCGTTCCGCTGATCGAAATCGCGCTGTTCATTCAGGTGGGCGGGCTGATCGGCCTGTGGCCCACGCTGGCGATTGTCGTGCTGACCGCCGTCATTGGCACATGGCTCTTGCGGATGCAGGGGGCGGTCGCGATGACGAACCTGCGCCGCTCGTTTTCAGAGCTTGACGATCCGTCGGAGCCGCTGGCGCATGGGGCGATGATCCTGTTCGCGGGGGCGCTGCTGCTCACGCCGGGGTTCTTTACCGACGGGCTGGGCTTTGCGCTCTTGATGCCGCCGGTGCGCCGCGCCGTGTTCCGGCAGATCCGTCAGCGCGTGCATGTCCAGCGCTTCGAGATGGGCGGTCGCCCGCCCCCCGCCCGCGACGATGTGGTCGAGACCGACTATGAGGACGTGACGCCCGATCGCACGCCCCAAGACCCCAATCGCAGACTGCATTAGCGCCCGACGCCTCCCGCGACACCGCCAACCTTGGGGCAAGCGCCTGTCAGGGCGGTATTGGCGCGTCCTGCTCAAATATGTTGACCCGCAAGAGGAGCGCAGGCAAGCTGCTTGCCAAGGCGCTGGCCCCGGAGGCAAGGCACCGGTTTGAATTAGAGATACTTCGGTTATGATTTTCGAGAGAGTTGTCATGACACCTCATGTTCGTTTCAGACTTTGGATTTCAGCGCTGATCGTGACGACCCTGGTGGCATGCTCACCCGCACCGGAGATCATTGGCATCCGCAACGCGAACGTCCCGGTCGAGACCGTTGCCGATCTGACCAAGCACCGGATATTCATCATGTCGACCCGAGGATCGTCCGAAGTGGCGGGGGCGTTCTATTCGTCGCAGCGCACCCCTGATCTGGGCATGGCCTCGGTCGATGCCACTGTGCCGCCCACGCATGTCGTCGGCGTGCTGGAGCGGCCAAAGCGCTTGCCGCCTGACCCGCGCCGCGAATTCACCGTCGTCAATCCCGTCGTCTACAGCACCGATGAGGCCTTTATCGCGGGCATAAACCGCGAACTGGCCAAGCGCGCGCCGGGCAACCGCAAGCTTCTGGTGTTTGTCCACGGTTTCAACAATACCGCCAGCGATGCCGTGCTGCGCCTGTCGCAATTCGTGGAGGACACGGATTTCCAGGGTGTGCCGGTGCTGTTCACATGGGCCTCGGCCGCCAAGGGCACGCGCTATGTCTACGACCTGAACAGCGCCCTGATCGCCCGACACGAGGTCAGAAATGTGGCGGCGGTCCTGAACCGGACCCGCGCCGAGAGCGTCGATATCTTTGCGCATTCGATGGGCACATTCCTGACCATGGAAGGGCTCATCCACCAGCAGCAAACCGGACGGCTTGGCAAGGGTCTCCCGATTGACCACATCGTGCTCGCCTCGCCCGACATCGACATCGACCTTTTCCGCACCCAGATTTCCGCGCTGGATCCCGCGATCAAGAAGAGGGTCTATCTCTTGATCTCTCAGGATGATGCCGCGCTGCGCCTGTCGCGACGGATTGCAGGCGGCGTGCCTCGCGTCGGCGCGGCCGATGCGCTCCAGCTGGAAAAACTCGGGGTGACGGTCATCGACCTGTCCAAGGTGGAGGATTCCAACTCTGGCAGCCACTCCAAGTTCGCGGGGTCGCCGGAGGTGGTCCGAATCATCGGCAGCGGGCTCAACTCCAACCGGCGCTTTGGCCAATCCGGGAGCAGCACGACGTTCCAAGAACTCCTCGCCAATACGCCCATCATGATCTTGAGGAACTGACGGAAATCGCCGCGGCGGCATTGGCCCATGCGCCGTCGATGTCATTCCGCCAATAGAGGTGTCACATCAGCCCTCGACCGCCTCTCGCATCCAGCGCTGGAGGTGAAGAATGGAATGCTCTGAATTCACGCCACACCCGGGATCGACAACCAGGGGACCGGGCACGTAACCGCGCGATTTCAGCCCACGCTGAACCGACTCGACAAGGTGAATGTCCTCTTCGACCGTGGTGGCGCGGTCCTGTTGGGCCATGCGGCGCACGGTTTCATCGTCATACCCCCCGACCGAATACCAGCCACGCCAGACCACGACGTGATCGGCATCCACCGCGCGCCAGTGGTAGGTGTTCAGCAGGTTGCCCGGATAGACCTGGAAGGAGAACATCGGCCAGAGGAACCAACTGGAATACTTGTCATTATTGGCGAACCCGCTGTCGATGTCATAGGTCATCTGGCTGAGGTCATTGCACTCGGTGGTGTGGCGGAGGCAAAACCCCTGTGGCTGGATGTCATAGGTTTCGGGCCGGATCACGCCGGTGGCGAAGGTCGGATGGTTCAGGGTGCAGTGATAGCATTCGGAATAGTTTTCGACCGAGACCTTCCAGTTGCAGGTCTCGGGGATCTCGACCCAGTCCAGCGGTTTCAGATCGGCCCAGTTGGGCACGAAGTCTTGCAACTCGGCCCGCACATTCGGGAACCATATGTCCATCGGCTCGGCGTTGGGATCGAGATTGACGAAAACGAAGCCGAGGAACACCTCGGTCCGCACCTCGGTCAGACAGATCTGAGAGGCGTCGAAGCCCGGCACCGATTTCGCGTTGGGCGCCGCGCGCAGCTTGCCGGTCAGCTCATAGGTCCACGCGTGATAGGGGCAAACCACGACGCGGGTGCTGCCCGCGCCGCTGACAAGCTGATGGGCACGGTGCTGACATACGTTGTAAAAGGTGCGGATCTGACCATCCCGACCCTTGATGGCGAACAGGCTTTCGTCGACCAGATCGAACGCGACGTAGTCGCCGGGATTCTCCAACTGGCTTGCATGGCAGGCGAATTGCCATGTGCGCGTCAGAAGCCCGTTCTTTTCGACCTCAAAGATCTGTGGATCGGTGTAATATCGCGCGCCCAACGACCGGACCGGACCTGTTTCATCCTTCATTCCGGCTCCTCCATATAGATGCCAAGCTGATGTCGGCGGCGGTGAAATTGCTCGACCCGGTCCACGATCTCATCGCTCGCCACGGCGATCACGAAGCTGAGCAGCGTCTCCAGCAGCGCGATGGTGGACACGGACGACGGGAAGAACTGCGGCGTGTCGACGGCGACGACAAAGCCGTGATCGGCGGCGCGGATGATCGGGCTGGCGGGGCTGTCGCTGAGGCCGATGATGGTCAGGCCCTGTTCGCGCGCCACCTCGATGGCGGCGACGACCTCGGTGCGGTAGGGGCGCATCGACATGGCAATCAGCACATCGCGCTTGTCGGCCCAGGCCAGATCATCCGTTGGGGTGGAGCCTTCGCGCGGGATGGCGTGAAACTGCACCATGCCGGTGGACGCAAGGTAGGTAAAGTTGCGCGCATTGGCGTTGTTTACCCCAACCCCAAGCGTAAAGACCTGACGGCTGGACCAGATCGCCTCTGCCGCGGCCTTGAGAGCGTCGGAGTCGATGCTGGCGAAGGTTTCTTCAAGATTGCGGATCGCGCCTTCGACCATGTCGGCATAGAGCCCGCCCAGATCGCCCGACTTGCGGATGTCCTGCAACCAGCGGGCCCGGTCGGGAAAGCTGATGGCGCCTTGGCGGATCGCCTCGCGGAACGGCGCGCGGAAGTCTTCGTAACCTTCGAATCCCACCTGCCGCGCCATGCGGACAAAGGTGTTGGGTTTCACATTCGCCGCCTCGGCAATTTCGCGCACGGTAGACACCCCCACATCATTGGGGTTTTCCAGCACATAGCGCGCGGCCTTTTGTGCTTCGGGGGTCAGGGCGTCCCACTCTTCGGTGAGACGCTCCAATACGCGGGATGATACATTTGTGCCATTCATGATTGACAGTGATACAAATGTCCACATAGCCTGTCCACAAGTTTCGCATCCCCGGATCAAAGGAATCGACAATGTCGGACAAGCAGTTTCCCAGCCACGCCCGCGTGGTCATCGTTGGCGGCGGTGTGATGGGGGTCGGCCTTGCCTACCATCTCGGCCACGAAGGATGGGGAGCGGAGACGGTGCTTCTGGAAAAGGCCGAATTGACGAGTGGCAGCACATGGCACGCCGCCGGTCAGATCACCCATTCAACGTCAAGTTTCTCGTTGGGCAAATGCGTGGATTACAACATCGGCCTCTACTCGGGCGGGTTGGAGGCCGAGACCGGGCAGCCCGTGACCTGGCATGGCTGCGGGTCGTTTCGACTGGCTTATACGCAAGACGAGATGGACTGGCTGCGCCACACCCTGTCGGTCGGCCGATCGCTCGGGTTCAACATCGAACTGGTGGGGCCGGACCGGATTGCCGAACTGCACCCGTTCTACAATCTCGACGGCGTGTTGGGCGCGCTGCATACGCCGGACGATGGCCATGTGGATCCCACCAATGTGACGATGGCAATGGCCGCCGGTGCGCGGGCCAAGGGTGTGCAGATCATCCGTCGCTGCCGCGCAACCAACATCACGCAACAGCCCTCGGGCGCATGGCTGGTGGAGACAGACCAGGGGTCCATCCTGTGCGAACACGTGGTCAACGCAGGCGGCACCTATGCGCGGCAGATGGGCGAATGGTCCGGCCTGCAACTGCCGATGACCTCGATGACGCACCACTATTTCGTCACCGAACCCGTGCCGGAATTTGCCGAGCTCGACCGCGAACTGCCGGTGATCCGCGATGACCGCAAGGTGTCGGGCTATATCAGGATGGAGCAGAAGCGCGGGCTGATCGGGATCTACGAGAAGGAGAACCCGAACTCTGTCTGGCATGATGAATGTCCGTGGGATTACGAGAACTGGCTGTTCGATGCGGATTACGACCGGGTCATGCCGTGGCTCGAAGAGTCGCTGAACCGCATGCCGATCTTTGCCGATCTGGGCATCACGCGCGAAGTGCACGGCGCGATCAGTCATCCGCCGGATGGCAACCCGCTGATCGGCCCAGCGCCGGGCGTGCGCAATTACTGGTGTTGCTGTGGCACGCAGATCGGCATTGGCTGGGGGCCGGGCCTGACCCGTGAACTGGCGCGCTGGATGGTCCACGGCGCGGCTGGGATTTCCATGCGCGACTATGACCCGCGCCGGTTTGGCAGCTACGCGACCAAGGAATGGCAGGTCACCAAGGCGCATGAGGATTACAAGCTGCGGCACGAAATCCCCTTTCCCCATTTCAACCGCCTGGCCGGACGGCCCGTCAAACCTTCGCCCTTGTATGAGCGGCTGAAGGCCAAGGGCGCGGTGTATGAAGAGGTCTACGGGCATGAACGCCCCCGGTTCTTTGCCAAGGGCATCGAACAGCGCGACCATTACGGCTTTGGCCGGACCGCGGTGCATGACGTGGTGGGGGCCGAATGTCGCGCCGTGCGCGAGGCGGTGGGGATCATGGACATCTCCGCCTTCACCAAGGTGCTTGTCGAGGGGCCGGGAGCCGAGCCTCTGCTGGATCGGCTGACCGCCAACCGCTTGCCCGCCAAGGTAGGCGGCATCGGCCTGACCCATATGCTGAACCGCGCGGGCACGATCGAGCTGGAAACCACGGTCGTCAAGCTGGAAGAGGGGAAGTACTACCTCGTTTGCGCGGCGTTCTTTGAACAGCGCCTGCTGGATCATCTGGCTGCGCATCTGGCGGGCGAGGAGGTCACGATCACCTGCCTGTCCACCGACTGGGCAGCGCTGGCGCTGAACGGCCCCCGCGCGCGCGCGGTGCTGGGCGCCTGCACCGAGGCCGATCTGTCGAACCGCGGCTTCCGCTGGCTGTCAGCGCAGCATATCATCGTGGCGGGGGTCAAGCTGTGGGCCATGCGACTGTCCTACGCTGGCGAGTTGGGCTGGGAATTGCACATTCCGCGCGACGGGGCCTTGGCCGTTTATGACGCCCTGACCGAGGCGGGGCAGGCGCACGGGATCACCGATTATGGCAGCTTTGCCATGAACAGCCTGCGGATGGAAAAGGCCTACAAAGGCGCGTCCGAACTGACCAACGAAGTGACCCTTGCCGAGGCCGATGTGCTGCACCTTGCCCGCACCGACAAGGCGTATCTGGGCCGGGACAGGACCCTGAATCCCGACCTGCGCTGGGTCTGCGCCTATCTCGAAATCGACCCCGACGGGCAACATGACGGGCATGGCGGCGAACCCGTGCTGATCGACGGCACGGTCGTGGGCTCCACCGCCTCTGTCGTCTATGGGCACACCGTGGGCAAGATCCTTGCCTTCGCCTATATCCGCCCGCAGGCCAACATCCCCGGTCAAGAGGTCGATCTTGTCATTGCCGGTGCCCCCCGCAAAGGCCGCATACTGGGGGCGGCCGCATATGACCCCCAAAGCCAGCGCCCGCGCATGGATGCACGGCAGGAGGCGTTGGCATGACCGATCCCGCCGAAGCCTTTGCCCGCGCCTACCACGCCGCCACGCTCTTGATCGCGGCCAACCCGGAGCTCATGGGCTTTGCCGGGTGGCCGCTGGCCGCCCCCGCACCCAGACCTGCGCGCCCTGTCCCCGCAGCAACCCTGCTGCGCCAATGGGCCGAGGGCACGATCGACGCGACCGTGACCCTGCGAAACAGCATTCAGGACATCGCAGACTTTGCCGACTGGCGGCTCAGCTATACCGAGGACGAGGTCGGTGCCGATTTCCTCAACCGTTACGGCTGGTTCGAGTTGGTCGGCCCCGAGGGGCATTATCACTCGGATACGGTTCGGGCCTATATCGCGTGGTGGGGCGAGAACCTGTATTACCCCTGGCACCTGCACGAAGCAGAGGAACTCTATTACATTCTCGCAGGCCACGCCCTGTTCGAGGCCGAAGGCCAGCCCGCGCAGGTCCTGCGCGCAGGCGACACGCGCATCCACGCGTCGAACCAGCCGCACGCGATGACCACGACGGACAGCCCGGTTCTGGCGCTGATCCTCTGGCGGGGCGCGGGGCTGCATGGCGCACCGCGCATGGGTGTCGCATGACCGTTCTACCGATCCCGGCCCTGACGCCGGTTGCCGCGCATCGTATCGCGCGCCTGCGGCTTTGGCATGTGCCCCTGACCAGCCACACCGCCTATTACATGGCTGACGGCAAGACCTGCGACACCGTAGACACCGTGGTGATCGCGGTGGATACGGACACCGGCCTGACCGGCTGGGGCGAGGTCTGTCCGATCCCGCATTACCTGCCTGCCTATGCGCGCGGCGTGGCCCCGGCCTTGCAGGAACTCGCGCCGGTGATCCTTGGCGGTGATCCTGTCGGGGTCGAAGCGTTGATGGCCAGGGCCGATGCGTTCCTGCCCGGTCATGTCTATGCCAAATCCGCTTTGGACATCGCCTTGTGGGACATCACCGGGCAAGTGACGGGGTTGCCGATTCATGCGCTTCTGGGCGGTCAACGGCAAGAGACCCTGCCGCTCTATCACTCTATCACCTGCGTTGAGCCGGACGAGATGGCGCGGATCGCGCGAGAGGCGCAGGCGCAGGGGATCGCCCAGTTTCAGGCCAAGCTTGGGGCATCCGGTGATTGGCAGACCGATGTCGAGCGGCTGGCCAAGGTACGCGCGGCGGTGGGCCCCGGCCCGCTGGTCTATGGCGACTGGAACTGCGGCGCGACCACGCTGGATGCCATCCGCGTCGGGCGAGCCGCGGCGCATCTGGACGTGATGCTGGAACAGCCCTGTGCCACGCTCGAAGATTGCGCGCGGGTGCAATCGGCCACCGGTCTGCCGATGAAGCTGGACGAGTTGGCCCATGACACGGCCAGTCTTCTGGAGGCGCACCGCCTCGGCATCATGGACGCGGTCGCGCTAAAGCTGTCGAAGTTCGGCGGGCTGGCCGCGACACGTCGTGCCCGCGATCTCTGCCTGCATCTCGGGGCGAAGATGTGCATCGAATGCACCTGGGGCAGCGATATCGTGACCGCTGCCGCCTTGCATCTGGGGGCCGCGACACCGCCGGGCCGTGTTCTGAACGTCTGCGATTTGTCGGGCTACGTCAGCCCGCGTCTTGCCCCTGACGCACCGACCCGAGCCGGTGGCCGCATCGCGCCTCCGGATCGTCCGGGCCTCGGCATCATCGTCGATCAAGACCGCCTCGGCCCCCCCGATTTGATACTGGATTGAAGACATGAACCGCATTCACTCTCAAGCCGAATGGATCCATCGCGCCCGCGAGGTGCTGCCTGCGGCGGGTTTTGGAAATTTCGACGCCTCGGTCGTGATCGCGCGGGGCGAGGGCAGCCGCGTCTGGGACGAAGACGGCAGGGAATACGTGGACTATCTGATCGGGTCCGGCCCGATGTTGCTGGGCCATGGGCATCCGGAGGTCATGCAGGCGGTGCTTGAGCAATTGCCGAAAGGCATGACGTTCTTTGCCAACAACGCCAAGGGCATCGAACTGGCCGAGGCGATTGTCGAGGCCGTGCCCTGCTGCGAGCAGGTCCGCTTCGTCACCTCGGGCGGTGAGGCGGATATGTATGCCATCCGTCTTGCCCGCGCCTATACCGGCAAGCCCAAGATATTGAAATTCGAAGGCGGGTATCACGGCATGTCCGCCGAGGCGCAGATGAGCCTTGCCCCCGCGCGCGAGGTCAATTTTCCCACGCCCGTCCCCGACAGTGCAGGCATTCCGCAGGGCGTGGCCGCCGAGATGCTGATCGCCCCGTTCAATGATCTGGATGCTGTGGCCTCGCTCTTGACCGAACACGATGACATTGCTGCGATCATCGTCGAACCGCTGCAACGGATCATCCCGGCGAAACCCGGGTTCCTGCAAGGCCTGCGCGACCTGTGCGACCGGCACGCTGTCTTGTTGATCTTCGACGAGATCGTGACCGGCTTTCGCCTTGCCTATGGGGGTGCCCAGGAACGGTATGGCGTGGTTCCCGACATCTGCACACTTGGCAAGATCATCGGTGGCGGATTTCCTTTGGCCGCGCTTGGGGGCAGCGCCGAGATCATGGCACATTTCGACAAGGCCGCCGTGGGGGCCGACAAGTGGCTGATGCAGCTCGGCACGCTGTCGGGCAATCCGGTCGCCGCGTCTGCGGGTCTCAAGACAATGGAAATCCTGCGCCGTCCGGGTCAGTATGAGCGGCTACGCGAACTGGGGCAGACCCTGATGGACATGCAGGCCAAGGCGCTGGACGCGGTCGGGATTGCGCACAGGCTATGCGGCGACCCGACTTTGTTTGACGTTTACGTCACACAGGCTGATCCAAAGGATTACCGCACCGCCCGCCATGCGGACCCGCACCTTGGCACTGTCTGGAACGCAACTCTGCGCGACCACGGTGTCTTCAAGTCGGCGGGCAAACTCTACCCCTCTCTTGCCCTGACCGACGCGGATATGGACCTGACATCAAGGGCGATTGAACGGGCCGCTGCACGGCTGAGCGAACACTGACCGGATCTGCCGCATTCGTGTGGCGGGGCTCTTCTGAAGCGCGCGCTGCGCATTCGGAACATTGCCTTGTATCAGCCAAGCTCCAGAGATGCGACCGCTTGCAAGGTGGCGCCGCTTTTCAGGGCCGGACCGCGAAACATGCGGGCGGTGCTGAAATCGTTTGTGAACCCGTCCTGCCGCAAGAGCGCCGCGAAAGATGCGGCAGTGTCGGGCACATCTATGACGACCCGGTCCTGTTCAAGAACCCCCGCAGCAGCACGCGCCAATCTGTAGGCATCCTCGGCACTGGTGGCGACGATGGGCCCGATCTTGCATCCCGCGCGGCAGATGCGTGCCGTCGCAAAGCCAGAGATCGCACCACCTTGGCGCAGCACGATGGTTTTGCGCGTCGGTCGGGTCTCGAGCCATGACCTGAGAAACCGAGGCCGCAACAGGCCATTTGCCGCGACATCCAACTTTTCCAGCTCGGGATAATCGGCGCTTGTTGCCGTTGGATAGTCCGACAGTCCTGGCTTTACTTGCCCACTTAGCCGTAGCGTTCGACCAGAGAAAACAAACCCTGACCGCGCATAATTGGCTTCTTGCGCGGGCACCCCGTCTAATCCGATGCTGCGCTGACCCGCATGCTTCAGGGCGTGTTGCCACAGCGCAAAGCCAATCCCACGCCCGCGAAATTCCGGGAGGCACAGGTACAGACCCAAGAACGCAAAGCTGTCGTTGTGATTGACGACAGAGATGGCTGCCACGGTCTGTCCGTCCCTCTTCGCCAAGAAGAACCCGTTCTGGTCGGCGGCGTGGAACGCCTCGGCATCCTCGAGGCCCGGATTCCACCCTTCTTGCGCGGCCCAGTCGAGCACCTGCGCCAGGTCGGCCAATTGGGCGGTGTGGAATGTGATGGCACTCATCGCTTCAACGCGTCGCGCAGGGAGGTTGGCGGCTCTGCGACATTTCGCAGATCAAGCGAGGTCACAAGGTCAAGCAGGTGGCTTTTCATCAATTGCTCTGCCGCATCCCCATCCTTGCGCGCAAAAGCATCCAGCAACGCATGATGCGCCTGCGTTTCGCACAACGCCGCGCGCCGCCGCCAGTACAGAGCGATAATCAGCGAGGACCGCGAGATCAGCTGCGATATGAACGCCTCGATCGTGCTTTGATCGGCGATGCGCGCGATTTCGACATGGAACTGGCCCGACAGGAACAGTGCGCGCCCGTTTTCACCCGCGTCCAGCGCCGCATGTTCATCGCGGATATTCGCCTGTAATATCGCAAGGCCTTTGTCGGTCATGCGAAGGGCCGCGGAATGCGCGGTGCGCGGTTCCAAAAGCGCACGCGCCTCGAACACTTCGCGTGCCTCGCGGACCGAGGGCTGCGCGACGAAGGCACCCCGGTTGCGCCGCAACTCGACAAGATGCCGATGCGACAGCGCCAGAAGCGCGGCTCTGACAATGGTGCGGCTGATGCCATAGGCGTCGCTCAGGTCATCCTCGCCCAGCTTGGTGCCGGGCGGCAAACGGTGTTCATGGATCGCGCGCTCAAGGTCGACGACCACCATGTCACTGGTCCACCCCTTGCTTGCGATCGTTTCCATGACCTGCCGTCCCTCGTTCACTCTCAGCGTATCCTAGCCCGATTCGGTTGAACAGAAACAAGCACAGGCATCAGATCAACGATCACAACAATATTGTATACAGTTTTGTGCTGTTTTTTGTGCACAGTGCTTTTGCCCGCGCTGAAATTACTGGCGAAGCCTGTTTTCCTCAGGGCTGCATGACAAAAACCCTGCGATTTCCTCTGTGTTCTGACCAAGCTCCCTGCATCACGCAGCACGGGGGCTTTGATGCGGACCGGATACGATCTTGAACTGGTTCACCTGACGAAACGCTATGGCGACACCCTGGCGGTGCGCGACCTGAACCATGTTTTCGTCAAGGGCAGCTATGTGTGCCTTCTTGGCCCGTCCGGATGCGGCAAATCCTCTACTCTGCGCATGATCGCAGGGCACGAGGATGTAAGCGAAGGGTCCATCGTGTTGGACGGTCAGGAGGTGTCAAACCTGCCACCCGCACAGCGCGGCACCGCCATGATGTTTCAGAACTATGCGCTGTTTCCGCACCTGTCCGTGCGTGACAACGTGGCCTTCTCTCTTCGGATGAAAGGGGTTGATAAGGCGGCGCGTCATGCCCGCGCGGGCGAATTGCTGGAACTGGTGGACATGACGCATCTGGCTGACCGGCTTCCGGCGCAATTGTCTGGCGGTCAACAACAACGCGTGGCTCTGGCCCGTGCGCTGGTGACGCAGCCCAAAGTTCTGCTTCTGGACGAACCCCTTTCGGCGCTTGATCCGTTCTTGCGCATACGCATGCGGACCGAGTTGAAGAAACTGCAACGCGAGCTGGGGATCACGTTCATTCACGTCACCCACGGGCAGGACGAAGCGCTGGCGCTCGCCGACGAAATCGTCGTGATGAACAACGCCGTCATCGAACAGGCCGGTCCCGCGCGGGCCGTCTGGGCCAGTCCGCGAACCGAATTCGTCGCCCGCTTCATCGGCGGGCACAATGTGCTTGCGCTCTCTGGTGGCAAGGCAACGGTGCGGGCGGATGCCGTCACGCTCGCAGAGCAAGGCCTGCCGGCGACCGTCCTGGCGGTGGAATACCAAGGCGCCTCCGTCGCTGTCACCTCGAAGCTGGAAACCGGCGACGAGGTGCTCGCGCTGCTTCCGGAAGATCAGTTTTTCAAGGCACCCAAATCGCCCGGCGATGCCGTCAGGCTCGCATGGGACGACAGGCGGCTTCACCGCCTCGAGGCCTGACAGGGCCGCACCCTCAAGTCCCCCAGTTGTCAAACCAAAAGGATGAAACACATGTCGAAACTCGCAAAACCCAAAGTCGGCTATTCCCGGCGCTCTCTGTTGAAAGCCAGCGGCGCCGCATTGGCCGCCTCTGCCCTGCCTGCACCAATGCTCTGGGCGCAAGATACGAAGGATATCGTGTTGCGCCAGTTCGGCACGGGCGTTTCGAACCTGAATGATGTGGCCAACAAGGTGAAAGAAGACCTTGGATTCACGCTGGAAATGACCGCGCTCGATTCCGACAGCGTGACGCAACGTGCCGCGACCCAGCCCGACAGCTTCGATATTGCCGATATCGAATACTGGATCTGCAAGAAGGTCTGGCCGACCGGCAACCTGCAGGCCATGGATACCTCAAGGATCGCCAATTACGACAAGATCGTGGGTATCTTCCGCGATGGCAAGCTGACCCCGGAGTCGACCATAGCGCAGGGCACCGCGCCGCATACGGTGGGTTTTGTCGACGGTCCCGGCGGCACGTCCTTCGCCACAGGCGAGACCGGCTGGATGACGTTGATCCCCACCATCTACAACGCCGACACGCTGGGTATCCGCCCCGACCTGATCGATCGCCCCATCGAAAGCTGGACAGAGCTTCTGAACCCGGAATTCCGCGGCAAGGCGTCGATCCTCGACATCTCTTCCATCGGGATCATGGACATGGCCATGGTCTGCGAGGCTATGGGTGAGATCCAGTATGGCGACAAGGGCAACATGACCCGCGAAGAAATCGACAAGACCATGGCGATCTTCACGGAAGCCAAGCGCGCCGGACAGTTCCGGGCCTTCTGGAAAACCTTCGACGAGTCGGTGAACCTGATGGCCTCGGGTGAGGTCGTCATACAATCCATGTGGTCACCGGCCATCACGGCCGTCAAATCGCGCGGCATCCCCTGTGTCTACCAGCCGCTGAAAGAAGGTTATCGCAGCTGGGGCGGCGGCATCGGCCTGTCATCCTCCTTGTCGGGAATGGAGCTGGACGCGGCCTATGACTACATCAACTGGTATCTCTCCGGCTGGGTCGGCGGCTATCTGATGCGTCAGGGCTATTATTCCGCCGTGCCGGAAACCTCGAAGAACTTCATGTCCGAGAACGAGTGGGGCTACTGGTTCGAAGGCAAGGAAGCGACCGACGTGATCACCTCTCCGACTGGCGACACCCTGGCACAAGCAGGCGAGGTGCGCGACGGCGGTTCCTTCTTCGACCGTATGGGTTCGGTCGCCTGCTGGAACGCCGTGATGGACGAGAACCAATACATGGTCCGCAAATGGAACGAGTTCATCGCGGCCTGAGTCCGTTCGCTGCGGCGTGTCGCTGCGCTCTGGCCGGGGGGCAACCTGCCCCCCGGACATCATTCGATCCCCTGACCGCCAGATGGAAAGGCGCCTGCACATGGCTTCTCGACTGACAGGAAACAGGCATGTTCTGGGCTGGATTCAGGCGCTGCCACTGACCGTCGTGCTGGTGGGATTTCTGATCGCGCCGATCGCCATGATCGTGGCTGTCAGTTTCTGGGGAGCCACCGAATTCTCGATCTATCCGGCGTTCCAGTTCGACAATTACGAGTTTCTCTTCAGCTCTCCGGTCACCTACCGGGTCTTTGGCGCCACGTTGAAATATGCGCTCATCACATGGGCGCTGACGCTCGTTATCGGGTTCACGGTCGCGTATTTCCTGGCCTTTCATGTTCGCAGCCTGACCATGCAGATCGCGCTGTTCCTGATCTGCACGATCCCGTTCTGGACCTCGAACATCATCCGGATGATCTCGTGGATCCCGTTCCTGGGCCGCAACGGTATAGCCAACCAGACGCTCATTTCCTGGGGAGTGATCGACGAACCGCTGGAATGGCTGCTCTATTCCGATTTTTCGGTGATCCTTGCATTCGTGCACCTGTATACCCTGTTCATGGTGGTTCCGATTTTCAACACCATGATGCGGATCGACAAATCCCTGCTCGAGGCCGCGCGCGACAATGGCGCATCCGGATTTCAAACCCTCGTGCATGTCATCATTCCGCTGACCAAGCCGGGCATCATGATCGGCACGATTTTCGTTGTCACGCTTGTGATGGGCGACTTCATCACCGTGCGCTTCATGAGCGGGTCGCAGCGCGCCAATGTCGGGCGGCTGATCTCGAACGACATCGGGCTGCTGCAATACCCCTCCGCCGCCGCGACCGCCGTCGTGCTGCTCTGCACCGTGCTGATCGTGATCGCCACCTTGTTGCGCTTCGTCAACATTCGCAAAGAGCTTTGACATGGAACGTCGGCCCCGCAGCTTCTACATCCTCGCCGCGTTCTTCGCGCTCTTCGTGCTGTTCCTGTATGGCCCGATCCTGACCATCGGTATCCTCAGCTTCCAGGGGCCACAGGGCGGGCTGACCTTTCCGATGAACGGCGTATCCCTGCATTGGTTCCGGGACTTGTTCCAAGAACAGGCCGTGGGCGACATCTGGGGGGCGTTCCGGCGCAGCTTTGCGCTTGGCCTGATGGTGATGGTCACAACCGTCGTCGTGTCGGTGATGGCCGGGCTGGCCTTTCGCAAACGGTTCTTCGGCTCTGGCTTTGTGTTCTACGCCGCGATCACGTCGCTGGTCATACCCTCGATCCTGATCTCGCTCGGCGTTGGATTGATCTTCAACCAGTTCGGCTGGCGCATCCATTGGGCGACGTCAGGCTTCGGGTCGCAACTGACATGGACCTTGCCCTTTGGTTTGCTGATCATGTTCGCCGTCTTTAACCGCTTCGACAAAAGCTACGAAGAGGCCGCCCGCGACCAAGGTGCGACAGCATGGCAGACCCTGCGTTTCGTCGTGTTGCCGATCATCGCGCCATCGTTGATCGGGGTTGCATTGTTCGGCTTCACCCTCAGCTACGACGAATTCGCGCGCACGCTGCTGACCGCAGGCAGCTACAACACCCTGCCGCTAGAGATTTTCGGGATGACCACGAATGTCACCACGCCAGTCATCTATGCGCTGGGAACGCTGACGACACTGTTTTCCTTCAGCATAATCGGGGTGTTTCTTCTGGCTGTCTGGGTCATGGGCAAACGCCGCGCAAACAAAGGATCGGACCCAGGAAAAGCCGTATGAAAATCGCCTATATCAACCCGAATTCGACCGAAGCCATGACGGATGGAATCGCCGCCGCGGCACAGGCTGCCGTGCCCTCGGCCGAGATCTTCGGACTGACCAACAGCGCGGGACCGGCCGCCATACAGGGCCAGGACGATGGAGAGGCCGCGATACCGGGGTTGCTGGATCTGCTGCCGATTGCCCGCCAGCGCGGCGCAGAGGCCATCGTGATCGCGTGCTTCGACGATACCGGTCTGGCGCAGGCGCGGGCGGTTGTCGATTGCCCCGTCATCGGCATCGGGCAGGCAAGCTACGTTATGGCTCATCTGCTGGGATTGCGCTTTTCAGTCATCACATCAATGGCGATCTCTGTTCCGGTGATCGAGGAGAATATCCGCCAGTCCGGATTTGCGCCGCTCTGCGCGTCGGTACGGGCCAGCGCGCTTCCGGTTCTGGTCATCGACGAAGGCGGCCCAGCCGTAATCGGCCGGATCAGCGCCGAAATCGAACGCGCGATTGACGAGGACGGGGCAGGCTGCGCGATCCTTGGATGTGCCGGCATGGCCCATCTCAGAGCGTCCCTGGCGGCGCGCGTCGCTATCCCGTTGATCGACGGCGTCGCGGCCTCTGCCCGGCTGTGCATGGCCTTGGGCGCGCAATGACCGGCAATGCTACACCGGCCGGTGGCCTTGCCTGTCAGCACCTTGGTCAGACACGGAGCGCCAGAGGCAGAATGAGAAGCAGCGCGAAGATCCGCGCGAAGTGATGCACCGCCACATAGGCGGGATCGTATCCAAGCGACAGCCCGATCGCGGCCATGGCCTCGACCCCGCCGGGGGCATAGGCGATCCAGACCTGAGCCAGCGAGAGACCCGTCACCATCTGGGCGACCAGCGCAAAGGCGAAGGAAATCACAAGCGAGGCGGCCACGATCGAGAGACCCGCGATGGCATAGCGCCTTGCCTGATCTCCGGTCACTCGGCTCATTCGTGTGCTGAGGGCGGCACCCTGTCGCACCACCTAACCCGCCGCCCAAGCCTCGGCGTGTTCGGATGAGGAACAACCGATGGCACCGCGCAAAACACTTATCAGCAGGTGACTTCGCGTATCATCGGATGATTTTGGACAGGGAAGTGGTGCCGCTGAAGGGACTCGAACCCCCGACCCCATCATTACGAATGACGTGCTCTACCAGCTGAGCTACAGCGGCCCTGGTGGCGGGGCTATAGCACCGCGTATGACAGGGGAAAAGCCCTATTTTTCGCCCTTGTCCGCGTCGTCCTCGGTCACGATCTCGGCGTCGGGAACCGTGTCATCGGACTGTGTCGCGGGTGCGTCAAGCTCGCCGACGATGAGCGGCAGCATTTCCAGCCCGGTCGGCGTGGCGATCGGGCTGTTGGGCGGCGCGCGCCAGCTGAGCGTGTCGAAGGAGTCGCAATTCTCGCAGGCGGGCGCCCATTCGGCATGGATATGCTGGCATTTGTCACAGACCCATTGCGGCCCGCGCGGCGCCGACAGGGCCCGTGCGAGCCAGCCCTTGACCACCGCATCGGGCGCACCTTCGCCCCGCTCGATGGCCGCCATGATGGTCAGCGCGCGCGCGTCCGGCTCGACCTCGGCCAGCGTGCCCAGCGCGCGGCGCGCGGCGGGAAAATCCTCTGCCGCCAGATTCAATTCCGCCTCGAGCAACCGGGTTTCGCGGTGATCGGGATGCACCTTGAGAAGCTTGGCAAAGCGTTTCAGCCGCTGGCGCGGTGACTCGTTCGGCTCGATCGCCGCAAAGGCCGCCGCCAGATCGGGATGCGGATGCACGAGCCACGCCTTGTTGATCACCCGCAGCGCGTTGCGCGTGTTGCCCTGGTCGAGATAGCCGCGCGCCGCCAGCACCGCCGCCGGAATGAGATCGGGCGAGAGGCGATTGGCCTCGATGGCGGCCTCGCGCGCCTCGATGGTCTTGCCCTCGTCAAGCACGTCGCGTGCCTCGGACAGGGCCAGCACCGCATCCCGCCGCTTGTGCACATCGCGCGGCAGGCTGCCGTATTTCAGCTTGGCATTCAGGGTCGCACGCGCGCCCTTCCAATCCGCGGCTTTGGCCTGCAACTCGAGCAAGGTGTCCTGCACCTCGCCATGGCGCGGCTTGAGCGCGAAGGCCGTCTTGGCCAGCTTCAGCGCGGTCTCGGTATCGCCCTGCGCCAGCTTTTGCCGCAAGATGCCGCGCACACCGACAAAGCGGGTTTTCTCATTGGTCAGAAGCTGCTTGTAAACCTCTTCGGCCTTGCGTCCGTTGCCCGCCATCTCGGCGGCCTGTGCGGTGATGAGGTT
Source organism: Roseovarius sp. (assembly GCF_027019125.1). GTDB lineage: Bacteria > Pseudomonadota > Alphaproteobacteria > Rhodobacterales > Rhodobacteraceae > Roseovarius. The sequence goes on from NZ_JALUXE010000034.1 coordinate 298,794, forward strand.
GGTCAGCGCCGGCTTGCGCAGATATTTCTCGGCCTTGGCGGCCTGCGCCATGGCCACGTCCCCCTCGCCCGAGGCGAGCGCCAGCATCCCTTCGGAAAGCGCGCGATAGCCCTTCTCTTGACGGCTCCGGTCGAAATAGCGCGAGAGCGCGGTTTCATCGCCGTTGATGAACCGCAGCGAGGCGACGACAAGGCCTGTCAACTTCATCAAAAGCCAGATGGCAAAGACCAGCACGCCCAGCGCGATCACCGCCTTGATCGGTGTGAGGTTGATCTCGACCCCTGCCATGACGATCCGCACGCCGCCATCGAGCTCGAGCAAAAAGCTCGCCCCCAGCGTCACGCCCGCCACGAGGGCAATGAAAACCGCTATCTTGATAATCGACCAAAGCATGGCGTTCGCCTTTTCTCGTTCAATTCACTTTTTCAGCCAGGGCCGCTGCGGCGGCCAGCGCCTCTTGGCGGCGCTTGGCCTGGGCGACCCAAGCCTCAAGGGGGGCGCGCGCAGCCTCGGGCAGCGTCTCGATCTCGCTCAGCGCCTCGCTCAGGCGACCCTCGGCCAGGGCTGCCTCGGCGCGCGACAGCACCGCGTCCGGGTCATCCCCTTCCTGCGGACTGAGAGAGCGGATGCCGAGCTGGCTCTTGAGAAAGCCGCCGACACCGGCCACCGCATCGCCGCTCTCGGCGCGGGCGGCGGCGAGCGCTGCGCGCGCCGCCTCGGGGAATGTCTCGATCAACGCGACCTCGGTCGGCACGCCGGTTTCGGCCTGCTCGGCCAGCACGTCGGGCACCTCGGCGCCGGTGTCGCGCAACTCGCTCAGCGCCGGCGCAAACTCGCTTCCCGTGTCGAGCGCGGTGCGCACCTGTGTCAGCGCGGCGCGGCGCAGCGTGGCCACGGCACTGTCACGAGCGGCGGCCGCCTGCGCATCCGCCGCCGCGCGCAGCTCTTCGACCTGGGCCGCCTGCGCCGCAAGCGACGCGCGCAACTGCTCGATCTCGGCCACGGGCACGCCACCGCCCTCCGCCGCCGGGCGCGATTCAAGCGCGGCGATCCGCCCTTCCAGATCGGCGATCTGCCCGGTGAGGGCGGTCAATGTCTGGCTCAACCCGTCGATCTCGCCACTCAGATCGGGCGCGGCCGGCAGAGCCTCCAGATCGGTGCGCAGCGCGGTCAGACGCGCCTCCTGGTCCGCGAGTGCGGCCTCGACACCGCTCTCTTCCGGGGCAAACCACGACGGGGGCAGCACATAGGGGGCCGCCGCAACACCCAGCCCAGCCGTCACCACACCGCCCAGCAGCATCGACCAGAATCCGCCCTGGCGCACGATCACCTGCTCGGTCTTGACCATGGCGACCGGCTCTGCCTCTGGCGCATCGGTGCCGACATAGATCGCGCCGGGAACCTCCGGCGCGCGATCTTCGGCGGGCTCATCCTCGGGGTTGCTGTCGTCTGCCCCAGTGACAGCTTCTTCGGTGGCGTCCTGCACCTCGTTGCTTTCAGGGCGGTCTGCGTCCGACACGTCGGGCTCTACGACAGTTGCTTGCTCCGCCTCCGGCGCCTTGTCATCCGGCAGAGCTTCTGCCTCAACCGGTTCTTTCGGAGCTTGCTTCTTGTCAGCCACCTTGCGCCATCCTTTCGAATCTCACCACACGTCCCTGTCAACCTGACCTTACTGCGGTCGTTTTCCGCCCTCAAGCCGCTTGGCCATCTGCGCCTGCCGTTGAACCACCGCGAGGATCGCGGGCAAATCCGGCGTTTCGGCAATATCCACGCGCTGCGCCATACCCTCGGGCACGATATCCGCCACCTTGCGGCTTATGGCCGCGATGAAAAGCGGGGCGGCGATCGGCCCCGCCTGACCCAGCACGATCCGGGCGGTCCGGGGCGACATCAGCGGCAAGACAACCGGCTCCGCACCCTGCAAGAGCGCCTGCGCCTCGGCGCTTAGCGCAACTTCGACCTGATCGTAAACCACGGCATCGCGCGCCAGATGCCCCGCCGCCCTGAGCGCCCCGGCAATATCCGCCGCGACATGAGCCCCCCGCAGATGCACGAACGGCCCGTGCGCCTTGTCTGCCGCGATCCGCGCCAAGAGCGCCTCGGCATCGCCCCCGGCGGAAATCGCACGCATCCCCTGCGCCTCTGCCGCCTCTGCCGTGGCATCGCCCACCGCGTAACAGGCGAAATCGCGCTGCGCACTGAGGCGGCAAAATCCTTCGACCCCATGGCGCGAAGTAAAGATCAGAACCTCGCCCCCCGACATCTCGGGCAACACCCCCTCATAGACGATCTGCATCACCGGCGAGATCACGACAGCCACCCCATCGCAAAGCGCTTGTGCCTCATCGGCCATGCGGCGCGCCTCGGGGCCGGGCCGGGTGATCAGGATCGTAACGCTCATGGCCCATCCAGAGTTGTTGCCTGCCTCATTCGGTGTTACCTGCCTTGCACCCTTCACGCAACGCATGGCCGCGATGACAGAGCCTTTGATCCTCCTGGGACTTGAGAGCAGCTGCGACGATACCGCCGCTGCGGTGCTGCGCATTGACGCGGATGGCGCCCCGGAAATCCTCTCCTCCGTCGTTCATGGCCAGACCGCGCTCCATGCCGAGTTCGGCGGGGTTGTGCCGGAAATCGCGGCGCGCGCCCATGCGGAAAAACTGGATGTCTGCGTGCGCGAGGCGCTGAACGCGGCGCACCTTGGGCTGCGCGATCTGGGGGCGGTGGCCGTTACCTCTGGCCCCGGTCTCATTGGCGGGGTGATCGCCGGTGTCATGTGCGCCAAGGGGATTGCGGCGGGCGCGGGTCTGCCGCTCATTGGCGTCAACCACCTTGCCGGTCATGCGCTGACCCCGCGCCTGACGCATCGCGTGGCCTATCCCTATCTGATGCTGCTGGTCTCTGGCGGGCATTGCCAGTTCCTGATCGTGCGCGGTGCGGATGATTTCACCCGCCTTGGCGGCACCATCGACGACGCCCCCGGCGAGGCGTTCGACAAGACCGCGCGCCTCTTGGGGCTGCCGCAACCGGGCGGTCCCAATGTGGAACGCGCGGCGATGCAGGGCGATCCCAACCGCTTTCGCTTTCCCCGGCCTTTGCTCGACCGTCCCGGCTGCGATATGTCCTTTTCCGGGCTGAAAACTGCCCTTCTGCGCGCCCGCGATGAAATCGTGACCGCGAAATCCGGGCTGACACGGCAGGACCGCGCCGATCTCTGCGCCGGGTTTCAGGCCGCCGTGCGCGACGTTCTGGCCGAGAAAACCCGCCGCGCGCTGGCGCTCTATCTGCAAGAGGCACCGGCAACGCCGGTGATCGCCGTGGCCGGGGGGGTCGCTGCAAATACCGCCATTCGCGCTGAGTTAGAGACTGTTGCCGCCGAAATGGGCGCAGCCTTTGTCGCGCCTCCGCTGGCGCTTTGCACGGACAATGCCGCGATGATCGCCTATGCCGGGGCAGAGCTTCTGGCGCTTGGCCACCAGGATGACATGACCCTTGCCGCCCGCCCGCGCTGGCCCTTGGACCACACCAGCCCTGCCATGCTGGGCAGCGGCAAGAAAGGGGCCAAGGCATGATCCTTGTCTGTGGCGCAGGCGCATTCGGCACCGCCCTTGCGGTGACTCTGGCGCAGAATGGCCCGGTCATGCTCTGGGCACGTGACGCCGCGCACGCCGCTGAAATGCAAGCCACCCGCGAGAATGCCCGCCGCCTGCCCGGCATCGTCCTGCCCGACGCCGTGACCATCCTCAGCGGGCCGCTGCCCGAGGGCGACACCCCGTGCCTTCTTGCCGCGCCGATGCAGACCTTGGGCGGTTTTCTCTCAAATCATGCCGACGCCCTCGGCCATCGCCCGCTCGTCGCCTGCTGCAAGGGCATGGACCTGACCACCGGCCTTGGTCCCACCGGCCTTATTGCGCGCGTCTGTCCGTCGGCGACCCCTGCCATCCTCACCGGTCCCAGCTTTGCCCGCGACATCGCACTTGGCCTGCCCACGGCGCTGACGCTCGCCTGTGCCGATGAGGCCACCGGCCAGATGCTGCAACGCGCCCTGACCACGCCCACCCTGCGCCTCTACCGCGCCACCGACACTCTCGGCGCAGAGCTGGGTGGCGCGCTCAAGAACGTGATCGCCATCGCCTGTGGGGCCGTCATCGGCGCCGGTCTGGGCGAGAGCGCGCGCGCCGCTCTGATGACCCGTGGCTTTGCCGAGATGAACCGCCTTGCCGCCGCCTTGGGCGCGCAGCCCCAGACGCTCGCGGGCCTCTCGGGCTTTGGCGATCTGGCGCTGACCTGCACCTCTGACCAGTCGCGCAATTACCGCTATGGCCTCAGCATCGGCCAAGGCGCGGATTTCGATCCCACCATCACGGTCGAGGGTGCCGCCACCGCGCGCGCCGTGCTGGCCCGGGCGCGCGCGCTCGGCCTGGATATGCCCATCACCCATGCCGTCACCGCGCTTGTCACAGGCGAATTGCGCGTGGCGCAGGCGATGGATATGCTGCTCTCACGTCCACTAAAGGAAGAATGATGCTCATTGCCCTGATTGCCCGCGACAAAGCCGGCGCCCTGCAAACCCGTCTCGACACGCGCGACGCGCATGTTGCCTATCTCAAGGAAACCGGCGTTGTCTCTCAGGCCGGTCCCCTGCTCGATGACGCAGGCCAGATGATCGGCTCGCTCGTCATCCTCGACGTGGCCGATATGCAGGCCGCACAGGATTGGGCCGCAAACGATCCCTATGCCAAGGCCGGGCTTTTCGCCAATGTCGAGCTCATTCCGTGGAAAAAGGTCATCTGATGCGCTACTGGCTGTTCAAATCCGAACCCTCGACCTGGGGCTGGCAGGACCAGTTGGCCAAGGGTGACGCAGGCGAGGAATGGGACGGCGTGCGCAACTATCAGGCGCGTAATTTCATGCGCGAGATGGCCTTGGGCGATCGCGGCTTTTTCTACCACTCCCAGAGCGAAAAGGCCGTGGTCGGCACGGTCGAGGTGATCGCCACCGCCCACCCCGACAGCAAATCCGACGATCCGCGTTGGGAATGTGTGGACATCAAGGCGATTGAAACCGCCAAGACGCCCGTGACACTGGACACCATCAAATCCGATCCGCGTCTGGCCGATATGGTGCTGGTGAAAAATTCCCGCCTCTCGGTGCAGCCGGTCACGGCAGAGGAATGGCGCGTGATCTGCGATATGGCGGGGCTTTCGGGCTAAGCCTCTTTGCCCCAGCCTTCGGACTGCATTTCGCGCATCCTGCTGGCGGTGCGCTCGAACTCGAACGATCCCTCGCCTTCGATATAGAGATATTCCGGCACCGCCGCCGCCGAACAGATCAGCCGCACCCGCGCCTCGTAAAGCGCGTCGATCAGCGTGACAAAGCGCTTGGCCTCGTTAAAGTTGCTGCGCCCCATCTGCGGGATGTTTTCGAGGATCAGCACGCGCGCCGCCTCGGCCAGGGCCAGATAATCCGCCGGCCCCAAGGGATTGCCGCACAGGTCATAGAAGGTCGCCCGCGCCACGCCATTGTGAAACGCCGGAATCTCCACCGCCCGCTTGTTGACGATGATCGTGTGCGACCCGCCGCGCCCTTGGGTCAAATCCTGCCATATCGTCTCTATTTCGGCCCGACTCTCGGCATTCACAGGTGTGAAATAGCTTGGGCTGCCGGTCAGACGATCCTGGCGGTAATCGGTCGGGCTGACCATTTCGTGAATGATCATCCGCTCTTTCAAGAGATCGATGAACGGCAGGAAAAGCTGCCGGTTGAGCCCGTTCTTGTAGAGATCATCCGGCACCCGGTTCGAGGTCGTGACCACCACGACCCCCGCCGCAAAGAGCGCCTCGAAGAGCCGCCCCACGATCATCGCATCGGTGATGTCGCTTATCTGCATCTCGTCAAAGGCCAGAAGCCGCACCGATTTCGCCACCTCTGCCGCCACCGGGGCCAGCGCATCCGTCTCGTTGCGGGCACGCGCGGCATGCAATCCGGCATGGATTTCCTGCATGAAGGCATGAAAGTGCACCCGCCGGTTTGGCACCGCCAGCGTGCTCACAAAGAGATCCATCAGCATGGATTTGCCGCGCCCGACCCCGCCCCAGATATAGAGACCCTTGGGCGGCTCTGGCGCACGGCGAAACCAGCCTTTGCGCGGGGCCTCGTCCAGAGCCAGCCGAATCCGCTCGAACTCCGGCAAGAGCGACTCTTGCGCCGGATCGGGCGTCAGTTTGCCATCGGCCACAAGGCGGGCATAAATATCGGGCAGGGTTTCCATCGGCCTAGCGACTGCCGCGCGCCAGCTTTTGCATGACGCCGACCAATTCGGCGCTGATCCCCGGCTCTGACAGGGCATGGCCCGCCACGGGGATCATCCGCAGATCGGCCCCCGGCCAACGTTCCGCCAGCCGATGCGCCGTCACCGGCGGGCATATCATGTCATACCGCCCCTGCACGATGGTGCCCGGAATATGGGCGATCCGGGGCATGTCAGCCAGAATCTGACCATCGTGATCCAGAAATCCGCGATGGGTGAAATAGTGATTCTCAAGCCGGGCAAAGGCGCGGGCGTAATCGGCGGGGCTATCGCCACCCACGCCTGTTGAATGCACCGTCGCCAGCGCGTTCTCCCAGGCGGACCATGCCTTGGCATGGGTGACTTCCTCGCTCAGGTTGCCGGAAAAGAGGCGCCGGTGATAGGCGGCAATCAGGTCATCCCGCTCGTCTTCGGGGATCAACGCGACGAACCGTGCCCAGGTTTCCGGCCAAAAGGCCCCGGCACCGCCCCCATAGAACCAGTGCAATTCCGCCTCTGTCATGGTGAAAACCCCGCGCAGCACCAGATGCTGCACCGGCGCGGGATGCGTCTGCGCATAAATCAGCGCCAGCGTCGCCCCCCAACTGCCACCGAACACGATCCAACGCTCGATGCCCAGGGTTCGGCGAATCAGCTCGATATCGGCCACCAGATGCCACGTCGTGTTCGCCTCGACGCTGGCATGCGGGCGCGAGCGACCACAGCCACGCTGATCAAACAGGATGATCCGATAGACCTCCGGATCGAAATAACGCCGCATGGCCGGGCTGCATCCGCCCCCCGGGCCGCCATGCAGCACGATCACCGGCAGGCCATCGGGGCGGCCCGATTGCTCCATATAGACGCTATGCCCGTCGCCCACATCCAGCATTTGCCGGTCAAAGGGCTCGACCGGGGGGTGGAGATATTGCACTGCGCTCTTTTGGCCTGAGAATTTGTCCATGAATGTCCTATATAAGCCGCGAGACCAAAAGAGCATATGGAGAGCAGAATGCAAGCCGCTCAGAGCACGATTGATCCCACCGAGGTTGCCAAGTTCGAGGCGATGGCAGCGGAATGGTGGGATCCCAACGGGAAATTCAAGCCCCTGCACATGCTCAACCCCTGTCGGCTGGATTATATCACCGCGCAAATCGCCGCCGAGTTCGACCGTGATCTGCGGGGCACGACCCCCTTTGCCGGGCTACGCCTGCTCGATATCGGCTGCGGTGGCGGCCTTTTGAGCGAACCGATGGCGCGTCTGGGTGCCACCGTGGTGGGCGCCGATGCCGCACCGCGCAACATCCCCGTCGCACAGGTCCATGCCGCGCAATCCGGGCTCGACATCGACTATCGCCACACCACGGCCGAGGATCTGGCCGCAGCGGGCGAACAGTTCGACGTAGTGCTCAACATGGAAGTGGTCGAGCATGTGGCCGATCCGCTGACCTATCTCACGGCCTGCCAACAGCTATTGAAACCGGGCGGGCTGCATGTCTGCTCGACCATCAACCGCAACCCCAAGAGCTATGCCATGGCCATCGTCGGCGCGGAATATGTCATGCGCTGGCTGCCCAAGGGCACGCATGACTGGTCCAAGTTCATCACGCCGGACGAGCTATACGATCTCTTGCGCAACGCCGGGCTCGATCCCGTGGATCGCAAGGGATTCGTGTTCAACCCGATCACCTGGGGCTGGCGCCTGTCGGACCGGGACCTGAGCGTGAATTACGTGACAGCGAGTGTGAAGAGATTATCTTCATGCTAAACCTAAATATTGTTGAATAGACGGGCCAATACTATCCACAAGCTCTTTTTGAAATAGAACTTCTCTGTCAATATGGGCTTGGTCCAATTTTCCAATTATTGGCTGGGATCGTGCTTTATCCCAATCCACGACAGTGCCTTTTTTATCTTTGAGTTTACTTTTTGCAAAAATGTCTGCGTACCGGTTTGGTGTGATGCCGACGAATTGCCTGAACTGAACCTTGTCTTGTGACGGCTTTGATGTGTCGATCTCCACAGAGTCTGGATGTAGTTGATCGGTAAAACTCTTATCGTAAGGCTCTAGGTAGAAAACCGTTTTAATTCCTGAGGCAACTATATGCTTAGAGCAATTATGACATGGAAAAGTAGTGCAATGTAAACTCGCGCCCTTGAGGCTCAAGCCAAGTCTTGCAGCTGATGTAATGGCCGCCATCTCAGCGTGTACTGCCCTACCATACTCCAACGTGTCCATTATTTGTGTTTTCTTCAAGGGCGCATTTTCACCGTCAAGCATTTGTTCTTCGAGTCGGTCCAAATCTATTTTCGATGCAACTAACAATTTTGCATCCAGAAGCGTCCGTACTATATCAATCACCATATGGCGCTTTCGTACGGTATTAATATCTTTTCCAAGATAGATGTCTCTTCCATCCTCTCCGTCTTCAGCCCAGTAAGTTCCGCCAAACGCTTTTGGGGCTTCGTTGAAGCCAGTGGAAATTATGTCCCCATCTCTCGATGTTACCGCACCAACTTGTCGAGCGGTGTCACACGATGTCAAAGCTGATTGAAAAGCTATGTTTTGTAAAAATTCGCTCTTTGTTGGAGAAACTCTAAAATTTCCAAAAAGTGCTTCGAAAAATCGCCTTAGTCCGTTCTTTATCTCATCATTTTTATCAGCACTAACGATAACATCCGCTTGTGGAAAAACGTCTGCAACACGCTGGCCATATGGCTTGTTCGATTCGTTCTCATCTCGCGCGATTAGACTTTTCGCCTCGGTTTCCCATTCTTTAAACTTTGGTAACTCGGCATGGCCTTCTGCTATCTTTCTTGAAAGTGTGTCCACGCGCCGATCAATTGTCATATGACAAGATATTAGTACAAACTGTTTGCCATAAACTTTTCTGAAAGCTTCCGCCTCTTCTGGTCGTTTGATTTGATCAATAATATAAGCTCTCCGAGGGGCCGGTTCAGTTTCAGACCCAGTGACAGTAGAGCGTTCGTTGATTATACGCTGTATGGCATATGAAACGAAAAAATCGTTTCTATTTGCTTTCTCTCTAATGTGGTTACATGCGTCGATATATGATCGATATCGCTCTTCAATTTTTTGATCATTTACAGGGATCTCAAATTTCTTAGTCTTGAGGTAATCAGTAATCTTAATTGTGACGCTCTCGTAATGGAGTGCGCGTAGCTGCTCAGAAACAAGCTTTGAGACATTCTTCGTATCTACGCCAAGCCGACCGACTAAGCCGATTACAAGCTCAGGGTCTGTTACCATTAAATTTTTCATGTGTTCACTTTGTGGATTCACAACTTCGCTAGTGTATGTTGTAATGCCCAAAAGACAGGGAGAGCAACATGTCAGTACAACCACAGGCGTTGAAGTTTGACTTCACTTCTTCCTTGAGGAAAACTCTGGAGCGCTTCGAGCAGCTTAGCGATGGAAAGCGCGAAGATTATGATCGGGCAAAGAAAGTTGCTGATAAGCTGGAGACGGAAGAGCCATTGATTGGCGAAAAAGAAGAGATCTCTTGAACTCAAGCGTTAAGTAATATTTTTCATATATCCAGCCGCGCCCGCAATTCGCGCAACACCGGCAGGCTGGCGCGCACGCGGTCTTCGCCCAGATCGCGGATCAGGTCCGACACCATCGGCGTGATCGCGGCCATCGCGGCATCGCGCGCCTGACGGCCCGAGGGGCTGATCGCCACCATCTTGCGCCGCGCATCGTCCCAATCGGGGCGGATGTGCACATATCCCGCCCATTCCAGCTTGCTCAGCGTATTGGTCATCGCCCCGCGTGTGACGTGAAAGCTTTTGGCCAACTGCGCCGGGCTGCGTTCGTCCCCGATCCGCGCCAGATGGTTCAGCACCGAGAAATGCGAGATTTCCATGCCTTTTGGCAAAACCCGTGTCAGGCGGCTGCGGATCAACTGCTCATTCGTCAGAATCTCGCTAAAGAGCGCCACGGCAAGGGAATTGCTGGTCGTATCGGTCATTCAGGGCCCGTCAAACGCTCGGTCATGGCGCAGCGAAGGCACGCGCCTGCGCGCTTGTGCCACCGCATCGGGGTCAAGATCAACCATCACGATGCCCGGTTCGACACCGCCATCGGCCAGAACCTCTCCCCATGGTGCCACAACCATACTGTGCCCATGGGTCTGACGGGTGCGGCCCGATGTCGCGGCATGGGTGCCGGTCTGTGCCGGGGCCAGCACGAAACAACCGGTCTCGATCGCACGGGCGCGCAACAGCACCTCCCAATGCGCAGCACCCGTGACGTAGGAAAACGCCGCCGGCACCGTCAGGATCGTGGCCCCCGCCTGTGCCAGGGCGCGGTGCAGATGCGGGAAACGCACGTCATAACAGATCGTCATCCCCAGCTTGCCCAGCGGCATATCGGCGACAACCGCCCGATCCCCGGGGCGAAACCCATCCGATTCGCGATAGGTTTCCTCGGGGCTGACATCCACATCGAACATGTGGATCTTGTCATAGCGCGCGACAATGCCGCCATCCGGCCCGATCAGGAACGACCGATTGGCAAAGCGCCCATCCGGATCATCGGTCCGGAGCGCGAGCGACCCGATCAAGAGCCAGACACCCGCCTCTGCCGCACGCGCACGCAGGCCCGCCAAAGTCGGATCGCTCTCTTCAGGATGCAGCACGGAATTCTGATGCGCGCGGCTGCCCGAAACACAATTCGTGACCTCGGGGGTCAGGATAAACTCCGCCCCCTGCGCAATCGCCGTGTCCATCATAGCCAGCGTGATCGCCAGATTGGCCTCTGGATCATCGCTGCTGTTCAGCTGCAAAAGAGCGGCGCGCATCGCCCTCACCCGCGCAACAGCGCGTCAAGCTTGCCCGCCTGTTCCAGCGCATAGAGATCGTCACAGCCGCCGACATGGGTGGTGCCGATAAAGATCTGCGGCACGGTATGGCGGCCATTGGCGCGCTTCATCATCTCGGATTTGCGCGCCGGCTGCGCCAGCACGTTGATTTCCGAAAAGTTGACGCCCTTCTTCTGCAACAGACGCTTGGCCGAATGGCAGAATCCGCAGAGCGGCGATGTATAGATTTCCACTGGTTTCATGATTGGGGTCCCCGGTTCGCACTGGCGCGAACTTAGGCATCCTTGGCGGCGCGCGCCAGTGTCACAACGCTCACATCACCGCTACCCGCTGAAATACATGCCTGCGCCGCCACCGAGAGCGTCGCCCCCGAGGTCATCACATCATCCACGATCAGAATGGAGCGGCCCGCAATCAATCCCCGATGTCGCGCCGTGACCCGAATCGCATCGGTCAACATGGCGTGCCGCGCCTCGACACTCAGACCCTTCAGGCTCTGGGTGCGTTTCAACCGTGTCAGGAGGTCGGGGCACCAGGGCAATCCGGTCTCGCGCGCCAGACCCTGTGCCAAGAGCGCGGATTGATTGAACCGCCGCGACAGCATCCGCATCCAGTGCAGCGGTATCGGCGCAATCAATGTATCGGGCCGCAACAGGGGCTGCGCCGCCCGCGCCATCCATTTCGCCGCCGGGCGCACCACATCATGCCGGTCCCCATGCTTGAGCATCAGGATCAGCTTGCGCCCGTTCTCGTGATAGCGCATCGCCGCGCGCCCCTGTGCCCAGGGCCGCGCCATGCGCAAACACTCGTCGCAATGGTCCACCCCAACATGCGCCTCACCGGGCAGAGGCACGCCACAGGTGTCGCAGACCAGCCCCGAGATGAACGGCGTATCGCGCCAGCACGGACCACAGAGGCCAAAATCGCTATCCACCACCGCGCCACAGAGCGTGCACCGCGCCGGATAGACCAGGCGAACCGCCGTTTGAAAAGCCTCTGCCAGCACTCTATTCTTGCCCCATGACCCAAACGCCCCTCACCGACCGTGCCGCCCTCAGTCGCAACCGCCAGCGCGCCCAGCGCGCCCCGGCCCTTTTCCTGCACGAGATCGCCGCCGATGAGGTCGAGGATCGCCTGAGCCTGGTTAACAAATCCTTTACCGCGCCCGCCGTGGTGACGGGATTTCCGCAATTCTGGCAATCCCGCTTTCCCGAAGCGCGGATCGTGCCGGATGACGAGGTGCTGAACCTGGAGCCCGGCGCGCATGACCTGGTCGTTCACGCGCTCTGCCTGCAGTGGGCCAATGACCCCGTGGGCCAGCTCATTCAGGCGCGGCGCGCGTTGCGCCCCGATGGCCTTTTGCTTGTCGCGCTCTTTGGCGGCGGCACGCTTCATGAACTGCGCAGCGCGCTGGCGCAGGCCGAGGCAGAGGTGCGCGGCGGCCTCTCGCCCCGTGTCCTGCCCATGGCCGAGATCCGCGATCTGGGTGGGTTGATGCAGCGCGCGGGCCTCACCCTGCCGGTTGCCGATACCCTTCCGCTCCGCACCAGCTATGCCGATCCTCTGGCCCTCATGCGCGACCTGCGCGCCATGGGCGAAACCAACGCCATGACGGCACGCCCCCGCACTCTGACCCGGCCCCATATGCTGCGCCGCGCCTGCGAGATATATGCACATGCCTTTGGCACCGACGACGGGCGCGTTCCCGCGACGTTCGAGATGATCTTTCTCACCGGCTGGTCCCCCGACGCCAGCCAGCCCCAGCCGCTGCGCCCCGGATCGGCCAGCGCGCGGCTCGCCGATGCGCTTGGCGCGGTGGAAAATCCGCTCAAAGATTGACCTTTCGGGCACAGCCTATATGTCACCCCTGTCCCGGAACTCACAGGAATGACCAAGCCATGCTTGACGCCAGCCATGATGCCGCCCGCCCAGAACATGCCGCCGCCGATCACCCCAAGGTGCCGCGCGCGAAAACCGGCGTGCTCTTGGCCAATCTCGGGACGCCGGATCACTACTCCTACTGGCCGATGCGCCGCTATCTCAACGAGTTCCTTTCGGACCGCCGGGTGATCGACTACAGCCCGTGGAAATGGCAACCGCTCTTGCAGCTCATCATCCTGACCAAGCGGCCGTTTACCAGCGGGCACGCCTATAAATCCATCTGGAACGAGGAAAAGGGCGAAAGCCCCCTGATGACCATCACCCGCGACCAGACCACCAAGATGGCGGCCGCCATGCAGGCCCGCTATGGCGATCAGGTCATGGTCGATTTCTGCATGCGCTACGGCAACCCCTCGACCAAATCCAAGGTGCGCCAGATGGTTGAGGCGGGCTGCACGCGAATCCTCTTCTTCCCGCTGTATCCGCATTACGCCGGTGCCACCTCGGCCACCGCGAACGACCAGTTCTTTCGCGCCCTGATGGATGAGACATGGCAGCCCATCGCGCGCGTGGTCGAACCCTATTTCGAGAACCCGCTTTATATCGAGGCGCTGGCGCAATCGGTCGAGCGCGCCTATGCCGCGGTCGAAAAGCGGCCCGAAATCCTAGTCGTGTCCTATCACGGGATGCCAAAGCGCTATCTGATGCAGGGTGATCCCTATCACTGCCAGTGCCAGAAAACGACCCGCCTGCTCAAGGAACGGCTCGGCTGGGCCGACACCGAGATCACCACGACATTCCAGTCGGTCTTTGGCCCCGAGGAATGGCTCAAGCCCTATACCGTGGACGAGGTCGCGCGCCTAGCCCGAGAAGACGGCAAGAAACGCATTGCCGTGATGGCCCCCGCCTTTTCCGCCGATTGCATCGAAACACTGGAAGAGATCAACGAGGAAATCCGCGAGAGCTTTGAAGAAGCAGGCGGCGAAGAGTTCACCTATATTCCCTGCCTCAACGACGACGACGCGCATATCACGGCGCTGTCCTCCATCGTCGAGAACAACCTCAAGGGCTGGCTCGACTAAGCGGCGCACTGTCACGCACAAAAAAAAGGCAGTGGTTTCCCACTGCCTTTTCTTTTGGTGCCGTTGCCGGGCTTAGTCAGCAGCGATCACAGCTGCGACGATTGCCAGCAGAACCAGCGGAACCCAAACGCCAGCAGCGGACGAGCTTGCAGCGGTTTCTTCAACAACAACCGGTGCCTCGATGACGGGCTCCGACAGGTTGCCTGCGAAAGCGGTCGAAGCAGCGGCGCTCAGGGCAGCAGCGAGAACGAGTTTCTTCATGATTATCCTCCAGATATTGGCAAGACGCTGCAACACACAACGTCGAGCACCCAAGACTTAACCTCGTAAGATTTTCTAATCAGCAATCCAGAACGAATGCAATTATATCTTGGGTCCTTGGCCCCATAAATCGCCAATATTTCGTCAAATTAGCAACACCTGCGTGCCGACTTTGGTCAAAGAGAACAATTCCGCGATGTGCTCATTATAGAGACCCACGCAGCCATTCGATGACCGACGCCCGATCTTGCGCGTGTCATGGGTGCCGTGAATGCGGTAATAGGTCCAGCTCAGATAAAGTGCGTGGGTGCCCAGCGGGTTATCCGGCCCGGGCGGCACAAAGGCGGGCCATTCCGGATTGCGCTTGAGCATCGATGGCGTGGGGCGCCAGCTTGGCCCCTCAACCTTTTGCACAACCGCAGTGCGCCCGCGCCGCGTGAGATCCTCGGTCAATGGCACGGAAGACGGGTAAAGCTTGTACACAGACTCGTCCGCGCTCCAGAAATGCACCGCGCGTGAATCGATATCGACCAGAATGGCCCCGTTGTTCAGGTTGGAAAAATAGGGGCGCCAATCCAGCATCCGGAAACCGGAAATATTGCGCCGCACCGTTTCCTCCAGCGGGCTTTCCATCTCGACGGTCCCAGCGCCGTCCACACTCTGCGCCAGTGCCGGGGCCCCCATCAACGCCGCAGCGCCAGTCAGGAACGTGCGCCGGTTCCACGAAATCCGAGTGTCATGGGTCATGGTGAAGAACTCCAGTCAGACAAGCCGATGATCCTTGAGCTATAGGATGCCAAGCCTGCGCTCGCAAATCAAGAAAGTCACAGCGCGCAAGGTTCTGCGCATGTGGGTTTGAATCGCAACGCAAGCCGGGCTAAAGCAGACGTCGAAACAATATTCGGGTGGTTCTGCATCATGGCGCGTCTTTATATCCTGCTGGTTTCGGCTCTTTTGGCTTTGTCCGCCTGTGCCGCACCGCCCCCGCCGCAATTGGGTTCGGATGGCAAACCGCTGCCGCGCGTCTATCGGATCAAGCCCGGCGAGACCTCGGAAATCCAGTTCCGCATGCTCGATTCGGTCAATTCCCTGCGTCAGGCCGCTGGCCAGCCGCCGCTGTCGCTTGATTCGGCCCTGACCGCCGCCGCCGCCACCCATTCACGCGATATGTCGGTGCAGAACCGTCCTTGGCACTTTGGCTCTGACGGCTCTTCGCCGCTCGACCGGGTGCGCCGCGTCGGCTATTCCGGCAATCTCGTGGGCGAAACCATCTCGGAAACCTATGAGACAGAGCTTCAGACTCTCGCCGCCTGGATGGAGGAAGAGGGCACGCGCCGCGTGATTCTCGACCCCGACGCGCGCAAGATGGGCTTTGCCTGGCTTCAGGAACCCGGCGGCAAGATCTGGTGGACGATGATCCTTGGGGGTTGATCACGCATTGAGCGTGATCGGCGTCCCGTCGCGGACCATGGCATAGACATCCTCCATCTCGCGGTTCTTGACCGAGATACAGCCCGCCGTCCAATCGGGGCTGAACATGGCCAGCGCATTGGGCTCACCATGAATGAAAATATCGCCGCCCGGCGATCTGCCATGCGCCTTGGCATAGGCGATGTCCGCCTCATTGGGATACGAGATGCCCAACGACAGGTGAAACGCGCTGTTGGGATTGCGCCGGTCGATATGATACTCGCCCTCCGGGGTGCGCCCATCGCCCTCGAACTGCTTGTGGCCCTGCGGCGCAAAGCCAAGATCGACGCGATACCGCTTGAGCGGGCGATCATGGTGCAAGAGGAACATCTCGCGCTCGCCCTTGTTCACGATGATGCGCGTCACCTCGGGGCCGCGATAGGTCCGGAATTTGGAGTCCTGCCTGCTACACGCGGCAAGGGCACTCAGCCCCGCCAGCATTACGAAACGTCTGTTGGAGATCATTGTTGTCTTCCGCTTGCTGCTCGCGCGTTTCATACCTCAAAACAGGGGTATGGTGGTAGAGGGATTTGTCAGGATCACACCTTGTTCAGCGTGAATCCGGCCACCAGTTCCACATGCGCCGACCAGCGGAATTGATCCACCACCCGCACCGGCCCCATCGCATAGCCCGCGCCGATCAACACCTTGGCATCGCGGGCAAATGTCACAGGGTTGCAGGATACATAGGCCAGACGGTGCAGGCCCGAACGCGCGATTTCCGCAATCTGCGCCTCGGCCCCGGCACGCGGCGGATCAATCACCGCCGCATCGAACCGCGCCAATTCATCCGGCAAGAGCGGACGGCGAAAGAGATCCCGCACCTCGGTACTCAGCGGATGCAGCCCCGCCACCCCACGGCGCCCAGCATCCAGCGCCGCCAGCATCGCGGCCTCGCCCTCGACCGCATGCACCTGCGCCCGCTGTGCCAAAGGCAAGGCAAAGGTGCCGCATCCGGAAAATAGATCGACGATCCGCCGCGCCCCCGCCAAAATAGTCTCTGTTTCAGCCAAAAGCGCCGCTTCGCCCTCGGGTGTCGCTTGCAGAAACGCGCCCGGCGGCGGCACCACCCGCGCCGCGCCAAAGGCCTGCACCGGCGGGCGCCGCGTCACGACAACCTCGTCGTCCCAGGCCAGCCGCGCCAGATCATGCCGCTCTGCCAGCGCCGCCAGCGCAATCCGGAGCGGCCCATCCAGCGGTTTGCCCTCGGCCACCGCCACATCCAACCCGACGAGGGAGCGCGTGACGCTGACCGCCAGCGCCGCCTTGCGGCTCGTGCCCGTCGCGGCCAGATCGCAGGCCACGCTCAGCCCGCGCAACACCTCGGGATGCAGCAAGTGACAGTCCGGCACCTCGATGATCACGTCGCTGCCGCGCGCATGAAACCCTGCCATCGCGCCCTTTTTCGTGCGCTTCGCAGCAAAGACCGCCCGTCGCCGGGATTGCGGCGGCGAGACATGGATCGGCAGAAACTCAGCCGCGATGCCATGTGCCGCCAGCGCCGCGCGCACCACCTCTTGCTTCCACGCGGCAACGAACCCGTCCGACGCATGCTGCACCTGACAACCGCCGCAGGACCGGAAATGCCGACAGGGCGCGCCCACCCGATCCGAGGACGGCGTGATAATGCGCACATCGGTCAGGGTCTGGCCGTTCAGCGTGCCCGACACCCGCTCGCCGGGCAGGGTCAGGGGCGCATAAACCGGCCCTTCGGCAATGCCGTCGCCCTGATGCCCCAACCGTATGATGTCATGCTCGCTCATGCCTGCGCCTCTACCCCGCTTGGCCGCGCCGTGAAAGCCCGCTCAGAGCAGATCATCGCGCGTCAGCGTAAAATTCGACTCGATCCAGCGCCGCTCCAACGCCTGCAACCGTTCGCCCAGCGCGGGGCCGGTATACTCCGGCATCAGGTCCGCCGCCGTGACCGGAAATCGTGCCTTGGCCCCTTGGTTCAGATCCTCGGCAAAGCGCGCACGCCAGGACATCTCCAAGAGCGCCGCGCGCAGCAACAGGATCGCGCGCCCCTCTTCGACGCCGTGGCGATACCCCAGTTCCGCCGCCTGCGCCGTTTCCGCCGCCGCCATGCGCAAAAGATCGAGCCGCCGCGCATCTGCCCGTGACAGGCGCAAGCGCTCTGCCACCGTTTCACCACCTACCGCAGCCAGTCGAAGAATCGCATCCGGGGCCGTGTTCGTCTCTGATTCCAGATGCACCAGCAGGGTCAGGGCGCGCGCGTCACTCCCCGGCAGCACCGCGTTCAACACCCCCGCCTCCTGCATCGCCGCCACCGAAGGGGCCGGATCGGGCGCGCCCAAGAGCTTGCGCATCTCGGCCCCCACGCGTTCACGAGAGAGGCGCGCCAAGCCCTCGACATTGCCAGCGCAGGCCGCCAGCCCCTCTGCATCGAGCCCGCCCTCGGGATCACCATACCAGGCGTGAAACCGGAAGAATCGCAGGATTCGCAGATAATCCTCGCGAATCCGTTGATCCGCATCCTCGATGAACCGGACCCGCCGCACCCGCAGATCCTCCAGCCCGCCCAAAGGATCGACCACATCGCCATCGGGCCGCGCATAAAGCGCGTTCATGGTAAAATCCCGCCGCCGGGCATCGGTGTGCAGATCCTCGGCAAAGGCCACCACCGCATGCCGGCCAAAGGTCTGCACATCCTTGCGAAAGGTCGTGACCTCGTGGCCGATGTGACCCGATACCACCGTAATCGT
Source organism: Roseovarius sp. (assembly GCF_027019125.1). Classification (GTDB taxonomy): domain Bacteria; phylum Pseudomonadota; class Alphaproteobacteria; order Rhodobacterales; family Rhodobacteraceae; genus Roseovarius. The sequence continues at coordinate 317,344 of NZ_JALUXE010000034.1, forward strand.
GCCATGCTCGATCCCCGTCGGGACCGCCTTGAGCCCAGCCTCATCGGCCAGTTCCATCACCACCTCGGGCCGCGCGTCCGTGGCAATGTCGATATCCCCCACCGGCGCCCCCAAGAGCGCATTGCGCACGCAGCCACCGACAAACAGCGCCTGATACCCCGCGCCGGTCAGCATCTCACAGACCGCCTGCGTCGCCTTGGCCTCGATCCATGCGCCCGAAACCTTCATTCCGACCCCGCCAGATCCGCAAGATTGCGCAAGATTCGCGCCGTTGCCCCCCAGATGTAATAGGGGCCATAGGGCACCGCATAATAGCGCCGCCAATCCCCGCGCCAGCGGCGTTTTTCGACCCTATATAGGCTCAACTCGAGAAAATGGGCCAAGGGAACATCGAACACCTCATCGACCTCGCCCTGCTCGGCACGGGGCTGAAACGCCCCATGCACCCGCGCCAGAACCGGCGTTACATCAAACCCGGTCACGGTTTCATGCCGGGGCAGAAACCCCAGCACTTCAACGCCCCGCCGATCAAGGCCGATCTCTTCCTCGGCCTCACGCAGCGCCGTGGCGGTAATATCGGGATCGCCCGCGTCCTGCTTGCCCCCCGGAAAGGCGATCTGCCCCGGATGATGCCGCAGTTTCGAGGACCGCTTGGTCAGGATCACCCGCCCGTCACACACCGGCACCAGCACCGCCGCCGCCCGCAGCTTGCGCCCCTCGGGCAAGACGACACCGGGATTGAGATCATAATCCGACGAGGGCGCCCGCGCGGCCCGCAGCGCAGCCAACGCCCGATCGAGCGGATCAGTCACCGCCCCCGGCCTCGTCATCCTTGGCCTCGAATCCGACTGTCGCCGGGTCCAGCCGATAATGCGCGCCGCAAAACTGGCAATCGGCGGTCACAAGCCCCTCTTGCGTCGTCATGGTCGCAATATCGCGCGCGGAATAGATCGACAGGCTGCTGCGCACCCGCTCCTCCGAACAGGTGCAGCCAAAGCGCACCGCCTGCATGTCGAAAACGCGCGGCCCCTCTTCGTGAAACAGCCGCACCAGCAGATCCGTCGGTGCCACCGACGGCCCGATCAGCTCCAGATCCTCAACCGTGTCCAGCAGGAAATTGGCGCGATTCCAGTTCTCGGCATCGTCGCCGTCCAGAATATCCTCGGCCTGCAAGAGCCCGCCATCGCCAGACCCGCCCTCATTGGCAAAGGGCGAGGCCTTGGGCATATGTTGCAGCATGACACCGCCCGCGCGCCAGTGCTCCATGCCGCCTGCCTCGGTGGACTTCCCGAAACTCAGCGCAAAGCGCGTCGGCAATTGCTCGGACTGGGCAAAATACGCCTCGGCACAATGGCGCAGCGCCTCTCCGGCGATGGGCGTGATCCCCTGATAGGGCGTCGTGCCCTCGCCCTGATCCAGCATGACGGCGAAATACCCTTCGCCCAACTGATCGAAGGGACGCGCATGGCTCAAGCGCTCTGCGTCGAAACTGGCATAGGCGCGCATTCGCGCGGGCTCGCCCGGCTCGCTCGGGCCATAGTAATCCGTGGCGATCATCCGCACCGCACCGCGTGTCTGGACCTGCAACGACAGTTTCCACCGCAGCTTGATCGTCTGCCCGATCAACGCGGTCAAAAGAGCCATTTCCGCGATCAACGCCTCGACCTGCGGGGGGTAATCGTGCTGTTTCAGAATCCCGTCCAGCACCCCGTCAAGCCGCACCACCCGCCCGCGAATATCGGCGCGGTCAAGCTGAAAGGGCAGGATCGTATCATCCCAGGCGATTTTCTGTCCAAGTGTCATGGGCTTTCCTTTGGGTCTCGACTTGGCATATCGCGCCTGTACCGTCAGGACAAGCCAACCCCAAGAGAGGTGCCAGATGATCAGACGATTCGGAGACAGCCCCCGGCCCGATGTGGCCTATCGCCTGCGTCCCGGCGCCTATGCCATCCTGCCGCATCGCGGCCGGCTGCTCGTGACCCATCAGGCTGACCCGCTGCCAGAGCTGCAATTGCCCGGCGGCGGCATTGATCCCGGCGAATCACCCGTCCAGGCGCTCTATCGCGAGGTGTTCGAGGAAACCGGCTGGCTCATCGCGCGGCCCCGGCGTCTCGGGGCCTTTCGCCGGTTCACCTATATGCCGGAATACGACCTATGGGCAGAAAAGCTCTGCATCATCTTCCGCGCCCATCCGGTGCGACGACTGGGCCCACCCAGCGAGCCGGGGCACCGCGCGGTCTGGATCGCACCGGAGCAGGCCGCACAGGAGCTTGGCAATTCCGGCGATCGGCACTTTGTCAGCCGGGAAATCCGCTGCCTTTGAATTCCAGCAATACCCCAGAAATATCATCGTTGAATTCGGCATCCCCGGCAAATTCCGACAATTTCCACACCAGCGATTCGAGCAGCGCCATGCCGCGCGTCTGCCGCAACTCGCGCAGGATCGCGGCCAGCCCCTCCTCCTGCAACAGCGCGCCGGTTTGGCCCGCGCACTCGATCACCCCGTCGGAATGGATCAAGAGCCGGTCGCCCGGCCCCATGCGCAGCTCGAATTGCTCGAACTCGGCCCCGTCGATCAACCCCACCGGCAAACCGCCCGCGCCGATGAATTCCACCGTGCCATCCGCCCGCTGCACCGCCGGGTGCGGATGCCCGGCCTGAGACAGGATCACCCGCCCGCTCTCCAGATCGACATCGGCCAGAACAAGGGTGAAATAATGCTCGGTCTCCATTTCTGACATGATCAGCCGGTTCAGCATCGCAATTGCCTGTGCCGGCGGGCGCGGCACGAACCGGCCATCGCGCGTCTTGCGCAGGGCGAGGTTCTGCTCCGGCACAGAGGCCGAGAGATAGCCCGCCAGTCGCGCCGTCATCAGTGCCGAACTGATCCCATGTCCCGACACGTCGATGCCATAGAGGCCGATGCGCGTGGCCCCGATCGGGAACATCCCCACCAGATCGCCGCCCACATGCCCCGCCGATTGCAGCATCAAAGACACCTCCGCCACGCCGAAATCGCGATAGCGCTCGCTCACCAGCGATTGTTGCAGCTTCTTCGCCTCGATCAGATCGCTGTCGAGCGAATCATAGAGCGTTTGCAACTCGTCCAGCGTCGATCTGATCAGCCGGTTCTTCTCGGTCAGCTCGCGCTGCATCCGCAGGATACGCGCCCCCGCCGAAATCCGCGCCCGCAACTCGGCGGCATTGACCGGCTTGGTCAGAAAATCATCCGCCCCGGCATCAAGGCCCAGCGCCACCTCATCCTTGTCGCTCTTGGAGGTCAGGAGGATGAAATAGCCATAGCTCTCATGCTGCATCTCTCTGAACCGGCGACAGAATTCCAACCCGCTCAGCCCCGGCATCATCCAGTCGCTCATCACCAGATCGGGCGGGTGATCCCGGCAGAGACGCAAGGCATCCTCGCCTGATTCCGCCTCTTGCACGTCGAATCCCCAGCGCTGCAAGGATGCCGTCAGGATGCGCCGCTGCAATCGGCTGTCATCCACCACCAGCACGCGCTGGATCACCCCGCCGCCTGCATCCGTCCCCGCCACCTGTTCCGCTCGTGATCGCACCCGCGCCACCTTTTACACTGTCTCCGCCTTTCCTAGGCGCACAGGGTTTAACAGGAGGTGAATATTAAAATTCGCACGGCTTTCCGGCGTGGATTAACCCTTTGTCAGCGCTTTGCGTTCAGTCTGGCACCAGGTATCGGAGGGTAGATTATGATCGACTGGGGCCGCGTGCAGGACCTGCGCGATGAAATCGGGGCTGACGCCTTTGGCGAGGTGGTCGAGCTTTTCCTGGACGAGGTGGATACCGAGATCGGGAAACTGCGCCTGCCGGATGCCGGCACGGACCTCGAGGCGCTGTTGCATTTCCTCAAGGGCAGCGCGCTCAATCTCGGCTTTGCCGCCTTTGCCGATCTCTGTCATCAGGGCGAACGCGCCGCCGCCGCCGGTCAACACGATGGGATCGACCTCGACGCTGTGCTCGCGTGCTACACGCGCTCGAAATCCGAATTTCTGTCCGGTCTGGTGCGGGTCATCGCCGCCTGATCCTCAGATCAGGAACTCGGCCAGCACCTCATCCCGCGTGATGTCGCGATACTCGAATCCGGCCGCATCCAGACGCGTCAGGATCGGGGCAAAATTCTCGGGCCGCGTCGTCTCGATCCCGATCAGCACAGAGCCAAAGTTGCGCGCGGATTTCTTGAGATACTCGAATCGCGCAATATCGTCCTCTGGCCCCAGAATCTCCAGGAACTCGCGCAGCGCCCCGGGCCGCTGCGGCATCCGCAGGATGAAATACTTCTTCACGCCGGAGAACCGCTGCGCCCGCTCCTTGACCTCGGGCAAGCGTTCGAAATCGAAATTGCCGCCCGACGTGACACAAACCACCGTCTTGCCCCGGATCGCCTCTGCCATATCCTTGAGCGCATCAACCGCCAGCGCGCCCGCCGGCTCCAGCACGATCCCCTCGATATTCAGCATTTCCAGCATCGTGGTGCACAGCCGATCCTCTTCGATCACCATCGCGCGGGCCGGGTCAATATCCGCCAACCGCGCGAATGTGCGCGCCCCGATCTGCGCCACAGCCGCCCCGTCGGCAAAGGTGTTCACATGCCGCAAACGCACAGGCCCCCCCGCCGCCAGCGCCGCACCCAGACAGGCACCCCCCGCCGGCTCCACCAGCGTCAGCGCGGCCCGCGCGCCCACATAGCTGCGCACCCCCGCCGATAGCCCGCCACCGCCCACCGGCAGGATGAGGTGATCGGGCATCCCGCCCAGTTGTGCCTCGATTTCAACCGCGACGCTGGCCTGTCCCTCGATCACATCCTCGTCGTCAAACGGCGACAGGAAATGCCCGCCCACCTGCGCGCAATAGGCCTGCGCCGCCGCCAGCGTGTCATCGAAATAATCGCCCGTCAGCCGGATCGCCACCGCATCGCCGCCAAACTTTTCGGTCTTGCCGATCTTTTGCTGTGGCGTGGTCACCGGCATGAAGATCACACCCTTGACCCCGAAATGCCGGCACATATAGGCCACGCCCTGCGCGTGATTGCCCGCACTGGCACAGACAAAGGTCGCCGTTTCCGGCCGCACCGCCAACACCTTGCGCATCGCATTGAACGCGCCCCGCAGCTTGTAAGAGCGCACCGGGCTCAGATCCTCGCGCTTGAGCAGGATTTCAGCGCCATAGCGCTCGGACAGGTGATCATTGCGCTGGAGCGGCGTCGGCTCGAACACAGCGCGCATCGCGGCCTCTGCGGCGCGGGCATTTTCCTGAAACTCGGTCATGCCTGCCTCAGTGCCGCAATCATGCCCGCCTGACAAGGGGCGCACCTTGCCCCGCCACGCAAAAACAGCTAAGCGCGCACCGACGTTCGCGAGAGAGGAAAGACCATGTCCGCGCCCAAGAAAGTTGTTCTGGCCTATTCCGGGGGCCTCGATACCTCGATCATTCTGAAATGGCTCCAGACCGAATATGGCTGCGAGGTCGTGACCTTTACCGCCGATCTGGGACAGGGCGAGGAACTGGAACCCGCGCGCCAAAAGGCCGAGATGCTGGGGATCAAACCCGAGAACATCTTTATCGAGGATGTCCGCGAAGAATTCGTGCGCGATTTCGTCTTTCCGATGTTCCGTGCCAATGCGCTCTACGAAGGTCTTTACCTCCTGGGCACCTCCATCGCCCGCCCGCTGATCTCCAAACGTCTGGTCGAGATTGCCGCCATGACCGGCGCCGATGCCGTGGCCCACGGCGCCACCGGCAAGGGCAACGATCAGGTGCGGTTTGAACTCGCCGCCTACGCGCTCAACCCGGACATCAAGGTGATCGCGCCCTGGCGTCTGTGGGATCTGACCAGCCGGACGCGGCTCATCGACTTCGCCGAAAAGAACCAGATTCCGATCGCCAAGAACAAGCGCGGCGAGGCCCCCTTCTCGGTGGACGCCAACCTGCTGCACACCTCCTCCGAAGGTCGCGTGCTCGAGGACCCCGCCGAAATGGCCCCCGATTACGTCTATCAGCGCACCGTCAGCCCCGAGGATGCGCCCGATACGCCCGAGTTCATCGAAGTCTCCTTCGAGCGGGGCGATGCCGTGGCCATCAACGGCACGGCCCTCAGCCCTGCCACGATCCTGACCGACCTCAACGAATATGGCCGCAAACACGGCATCGGGCGGCTTGATTTCGTGGAAAACCGCTTTGTCGGGATGAAATCGCGCGGCATCTACGAAACCCCGGGCGGCACCATCCTGCTCGAGGCGCATCGCGGCATCGAACAGATCACCCTTGATAGCGGCGCGGGTCACCTCAAGGATTCGCTGATGCCGCGCTATGCGGAACTGATCTACAACGGCTTCTGGTTCAGCCCCGAACGCTACATGCTTCAGGCCGCCATCGACAAAAGCCAGGAACACGTGACCGGCACCGTCCGCCTCAAGCTCTACAAAGGCTCGGTGTCCTGCGTTGGCCGCTGGTCGGATCACAGCCTCTATTCCGAGGCGCATGTCACCTTCGAGGATGACGCCGGCGCCTATGATCAAAAAGACGCCGCAGGTTTTATCCAGCTCAACGCGCTGCGCCTCAAACTGCTGGCAGCGCGCGACCGCCGGCTCAAGGGCTAACCGCCATGGAAGCCGATTTCTGGCATTCCCGTTGGGAAAACATGCAAATCGGCTTTCACGAGGGCGCGGTCAACCGCATGCTCTCGGCCCATATCGGCGCGCTGGGTCTCGATCCCGGCGCGCGGATCTTCCTGCCCCTCTGTGGCAAGACCCGCGACATCGCCTGGCTCCTCGCCCAAGGGTATCGCGTCGCAGGCGCGGAACTCAGCGACATCGCCGTGTGCCAGCTTTTCGAGGAACTGGGCGTCACGCCAGAGATCACCGACCATGGCACGCTGCGCGCCTATGCCGCCCCCGGCGTGATAGTGTTTGCAGGCGATATTTTCGCGCTTACCCCTGAATTGCTCGGGCCGGTGGACGCGATCTACGACCGCGCCGCGCTTGTGGCCCTGCCTGCCGATATGCGCGCGCGCTACACCGCGCATCTTGTGACGCTGACCGCGACCGCGCCGCAATTGCTCATCACCTTTGAATATGATCCCGCGATCATGTCCGGCCCGCCCTTTTCCGTGACGGCGGCAGAGGTGAACAGCCATTACGCATGCCATTACCGGATCACCCAACTGGCCGATCTCGACGTGCCCGGCGGGCTCAAGGGCATCTGCCCCGCACGCGAACTGGCGCTGCATCTGGCACCGGCCTGAGCAGTTTTTGGCCGAAATCACCCGCCAATAGCGAAACATCGCTCAACTGCCCGTGACATCACAGTGTCGTGGATTGGGTTCAGGCTGCAGTTGCAGCATGATGGCACCATCAGGAGGGCAGATCCATGATCACACATCTTCGGGAAATCAAGGCGGGCGTGCTGGCGCTGCTGATCATCCTCGGGCTTTGCGTCCACGGCACCCGGGCCCACGCGGCAGAGCGCGAAACGCTCGTCGTTGCAGGTGGCTGTTTCTGGTGCGTCGAATCGGATTTCGAGCAGGTCCGGGGCGTAATCGCGGCCGAATCAGGCTTTACCGGCGGCAGCGTCGAAAACCCCAGTTACAAACAGGTCTCGGCTGGCGGCACCGGGCATTACGAGGCGGTGCAAATCACCTTTGACCCTGCCCAGATCACCCGCGCGCAACTCTTGCAACTTTTCCTGCGCTCGGTCGATCCGACCGATGCAGGCGGCCAGTTCTGCGACCGGGGCGAGAGCTATCGCACGGCGATTTTCGTCTCTGATCCGGCGGAAAAGCGTATAGCCGAGAACGCGATCGCCGACGCGCAAGCAGCATTGGGCCAACAGATCGTCACCCCGGTCCTGAACGCCCAGCGCTTTTATCCCGCCGACGCCTATCATCAGGACTATTACAAAAGCAGCGAGATTGTCCTCACCCGCTTTGGCGCCCGAACCAAGGCCAGCGCTTACAAACTCTACCGCGACGCCTGCGGGCGTGATGCGCGTGTCAAAGAGCTTTGGGGCAAGGATGCGCCCTTCGCCGGTCACTCCTGAGCCAGAAACGCCGCAACCTCCGCCGCCATGGGGATCGCCCCCGACGCACCGGGGCGCGTGACGGAAATGGCGGCGGCACCAAGCGCTTGACGCAAGGCGCGCTCTGGCGCGACCCCCGCCGCCAGCCCGGCAACCAAATACCCCGCAAAGGTATCGCCTGCGCCGGTCGTATCCACCGCAACCACCTCTGGGGCTGGAATAGTCACTGTTTTGCCCAAATCCGCCTCGATCCAGCTCACACCGCCCGCGCCCCGCGTGACGCAGAACATCGGAACCTGGACCACGCCCATATCCCGCTCCATCTGCGCCGCCTCCCCCGCGTTCAACATCAAGAGCGTGACATGAGGCAAAACCGCCCGCAGCGCCGCCGCATCAAACGGCGCGGCGGAATAAGCGACGCGCAACCCCTTCGCCTCGGCCAGCCGCGCGGCCTCGGCCTGCAAATTCGTCTCGTTCTGCATCAAGAGCCAATCGCCCAGCCCCGCCTCTGCCAGCGCCGCGTCAACATCCTTTAGCCGCAGCGCCCGATTGGCGCCGCCGTGGACCAGGATCGCATTCTCGCCGCTCTGCTCGACCGCAACAACCGCATGGCCCGACACGCCGCAGTCGCGGCGCACATGCCGCACATCCACACCCGCCTCGGCCAGTTCGGCCACCATCCAATCGCCATCCGCGCCCACCGCGCCGATATGTGCCACCTTGGCCCCGGCCCGCGCCGCCGCAATCGACTGGTTGGCGCCCTTTCCGCCCAGCGCCTGCGCGTAACCCTGCACCGCAACGGTTTCGCCCGCGCGCGGCAGCTGCGCCACGCGGTAGATATGGTCGGCATTGATCGACCCGACATTGAAAATCATCCCGCCCGCTTCTTCCTGGCCCAAATACTCATCTTGCCTTTACCACGATAACACCCCCGCGCCCGCTCGCAATCGCGCTTTGGTCTTTCGTCCCGCACCATGGATTTGTAAGGTCGCCCGAAGAACAGGGGGACACAGGTGAGCACAACGGGATCAACCGTCACGCCGATGATGGCACAATATCTGGAGATCAAGGCGCAGTATCCGCAAGCGCTGCTCTTCTACCGCATGGGCGATTTCTACGAACTGTTCTTTGATGATGCCGCCGCTGCCGCCGAGGCCCTGGATATCGCGCTTACCAAGCGCGGCAAACATCTCGATCAGGACATTCCCATGTGCGGCGTGCCCGTTCATGCCGCCGAAGGCTATCTCTTGACCCTCATTCGCAAGGGATTTCGCGTCGCCGTCTGCGAACAGATGGAGGATCCCGCCGAGGCCAAGAAACGTGGCGCCAAATCGGTGGTCCGGCGTGAGGTGGTGCGCCTTGTCACCCCGGGGACCCTGACCGAAGAAAGCCTGCTTGAGGCGCGCCGCCACAACTACCTGGTCAGCTTCGCCCATATCCGGGGTGCGGGCGCGCTGGCCTGGGTGGATATTTCCACCGGCACCTTTCATGTCATGCCCCTGGCTGCCGCCCGCCTTGGCCCCGAACTGGCCCGGCTCGCCCCCCGCGAAGTGCTGTTGGCCGAGGCGGATATCGCGAGTTTGGGTGAAATAGTCTCTGAATCAGGGGCATCTCTCACCGGTTTGGGACAGGCCGCCTTTGACAGCACGGCTGGCGAACGGCGGCTCTGCCTGCTTTTTGGCGTCGACACGCTCGATGCTTACGGGGCCTTCACCCGTCCCGAAATTGCCGCGATGGGCGCCATCGTCGATTGGCTCGACATCACGCAAAAGGGCAAATTGCCCTTGTTGCGGCCCCCAACCCGCGAAAACGAGGCGCGGGTGATGCAGATCGACGCCGCCACCCGGCGCAATCTCGAACTGACCCACAGCCTGGGCGGCACGCGCGCCGGATCACTGCTGGCCACGATCGACCGCACAGTCACGGCTGGCGGAGGACGCCTTCTGGAGCGGCGCATTTCCAGCCCGAGCCGCGTTCTCGACATCGTGCAGGCACGCCTTGATGCGGTGCATTTCGCGCTGGAACAGAGCCGCCTGTGCGGCGACCTCCGCGAGGCTTTGCGCAAGGTGCCCGATCTCGACCGCGCCTTGTCGCGTCTTGGTCTGGATCGCGGCGGTCCGCGGGATTTGGCGGCGGTGCGCAACGGTCTGGCACAGGCGACAGAGATCGCCGCGCGTCTTGCCGACGCCGATTTGCCACCCCTTTTGCACGAGGCGGCCTCGGGTCTGACCGGCCATGACGCGCTGCTCGATCTGCTCGATCAGGCGCTGGTGGCCGAACCGCCCCTGCTGGTGCGCGACGGTGGCTTTGTGGCGCCCGGCTATGACAGCGACCTCGACCAAGCGCGCCAATTGCGCGACGAGGGGCGCGGCGTGATCGCCCGGATGCAGGGCGATTACATCGCCCAAACCGGCATTCCCTCGCTCAAGATCAAACATAACAACGTGCTGGGCTATTTCATCGAGGTGACCAGCACCCATGCCGACCGGATGCTGGGCGCGCCGCTGAACGAGACGTTCAAACACCGCCAGACCACCGCCAATCAGTTGCGCTTTACCACCGTGCCGCTGAGCGAGATGGAAACCCGGATTCTGAACGCTGGCGGGCGTGCGCTCGAGGTTGAAAAACGTCTCTATGAGAGCCTGAAAGCTGCAATTCTCGACCACGCTGCCGCGATTGCCCGATGCGCCCGCGCCCTGGCAGAGCTGGATCTGACCGCCGCCCTTGCGGACCTGGCCCGCGCCGAGAACTGGTGCCGCCCCGTGGTGGACCAGAGCCGCGCACTCCGGATCGAGGGCGGGCGGCATCCGGTGGTAGAACGCGCGCTGCGCGCCCAAGGCGGCGATCCCTTCATCGCCAATGATTGCGATCTGGGCGAAAACAGCGACATCTGGTTGCTCACCGGCCCGAACATGGCGGGCAAATCCACCTTTCTGCGCCAGAACGCGCTTATCGCCCTCCTGGCGCAGATCGGCAGCTATGTGCCCGCCAGATCCGCCCATATCGGCATGGTCAGCCAACTCTTCAGCCGCGTCGGCGCCTCGGACGATCTGGCACGCGGACGCTCGACCTTCATGGTCGAGATGGTCGAGACCGCCGCCATTCTCAATCAGGCGGACGATCACGCGCTGGTCATCCTCGATGAGATCGGACGCGGCACAGCCACTTGGGACGGGCTCAGTATCGCCTGGGCTACGCTGGAACATCTGCATGATGTGAACGGCTGCCGCGCGCTCTTTGCCACGCATTACCACGAATTGACGCAACTCAGTGACAAGCTTGCCCGTGTCGACAATGCCACCGTGCGCGTCAAGGAGCATGACGGCGACGTCATTTTCCTGCATGAGGTGCGCCGTGGCGTGGCGGATCGCAGTTACGGTGTGCAAGTGGCAAAGCTGGCGGGGCTGCCAGCCTCGGTCGTGGCGCGGGCGCGCGTGGTGCTCGATGCGCTGGAGAAAGGCGACCGCGAAGGCCAACGCACACAAAAGGCGCTGATTGACGAATTGCCGCTCTTCGCCGCCGTCGCTCCGGCCCCGTCGCCGAAGCCTGGCCGCGAGTCGGCGGTGGAAACGCGGCTTGCCACCGTCCTGCCCGACGCTCTCACGCCACGCGAAGCGCTCGATCTGATCTATGAACTCAAGGCGATCGCCGGGGAACAGGCCGACAAGGCGGGGTAAGCCCCGCCTCTGGACGCATCAGCCGCGATTCGACGACACGCCGACCTGCGCGGGGCGCAGGATACGATCATGCAGCATGAATCCCTGGGTCGAGACCTGAATGATGTCGCCCGCTTTGGTGCCGGGCAATGGCGCCTCGAACATCGCCTCGTGATGCTGCGGGTCGAACCGGTCGCCGACCTGCGGATCGATCACGGTGATGCCGTGTTTGGCAAAGACATTCAGCAATTCTCGCAGGGTCAGCTCGATGCCCTCAAAGAGCGCGGCAGAGGCGGCGCGCTGCTCTTCGTTGACGGTGTCCAGCGCCCGCTTGAGGTTGTCATGCACCGGCAGCATATCGCGCGCCAGCTTTGACCCGCCATAATTCTCGGCTTCGCGCCGATCCTTCTCGGACCGCTTGCGTGCATTCTCGGCATCGGCCAGCGCGCGCATGAACTTGTCGCGCAGCGCGTCCCGCTCGGCGCGCAGCGCATCAAGCTCCACGGCGTCATCACTCATATCGTCATCCATACCCTCACGCTCCTGCGCGGCGGCCTCTTCGATATCATCGAGAAAGCTGTCTTCTTTCGGCTCTGCCATTCTTCACCTCTAACTCCGGTCGGAGATCAGTTTGCCCACGAGCTGCGCCGTGTAATCCACAATCGGCACAATCCGCCCGTAATTGAGGCGCGTGGGGCCGATAACTCCAACCGCACCGACGATCTTACGGTCAGCGTTCATATATGGAGAGACCACCAAAGAGGAACCCGAAAGTGAGAAAAGTTTGTTCTCAGACCCAATAAAAATGCGCACACCGGCCCCCTCATCGGCCAGTTCGAGGAATTCGGCGATGTCGCGCTTGCGCTCGAGATCGTCGAACAGGATGCGAATCCGCTCCAGATCCTTCTCCTCGGAGGCGCCATTGAGCAGATTGGCGCGACCGCGCACGATCAAACGCTCGTATTTGTCGCCCTCGCCCTCCCAGACAGCAAGGCCGCTATCGATCAGGTCGCGGGCAAGCTGGTCAATCTCTTGCCGCCGCGCCGCGATCTGACGCGCGATCACGGTCTGCAGATCCGACAGGGTCTTGCCCTCGATCAGCGCGTTGAGAAAATTCGCGGCCTCTCGCATGGAGCTGGGCGTTTGCCCCGGCGGCGGCGTGAAAATCCGGTTCTCGACATGGCCGTCGGAGAACACCAGCACCACGAGCGCGCGATCATGGCCGAGACTCACGAATTCGATATGCTTGATCGGGGCCTCATGCTTGGGCGCCAGCACCAGCGACGCGCCCCGCGTCACACCGGACAGCGCCGCGCCGATCCGGTCCAAAACGCCACCCACGTCCTGCGAATTGCTGCCCACCGTCGCATCAATCGCCTGCCGGTCCGTCGCCTCCAGATTGCTGACCTCCAGCAACCCGTCGACGAACATCCGCAGCCCCTCTTGCGTGGGAATCCGACCGGCACTGATATGCGGACTGCCCAAGAGGCCCATATACTCCAGATCCTGCATGACGTTGCGGATCGTGGCGGCGCTGACCTTTTCGCTGAAATCACGGGTCAGCGTGCGCGATCCGACCGGATCGCCATTGGCCAGATAGCTTTCCACCACGCGGCGAAAGACCTCGCGCGAGCGGTCGTTGAGCTGATCGAGAATCGAGGCGGTGTCTGTCATGCGCTGGGCTTTCTGTCTCCTGATCTATTAAGGATCGCGCAAGCCAAAGGTCAATCGGGGTTGCCATCAGCGGCCCGGTCCATATATCCCGAGACATCCAAGGAAAGGGACACAGGATGCGACCGTCGGGCAGAAATCTAAGCGAAATGCGCGCTGTTTCAATTGAAACTGGCGTGCTCAAGCACGCAGAGGGCTCTTGCCTGATCAAGGTGGGCGATACCCATGTCCTGTGCACCGCCACCATCGAAGAGCGCGTGCCGCCGTTTGTCAAAGGCTCGGGGCTGGGCTGGGTCACGGCGGAATATGGCATGCTGCCCCGCTCGACCGGCAGCCGCATGCGCCGCGAGGCAACAGCCGGCAAACAGGGCGGGCGCACCGTTGAGATCCAGCGCCTGATCGGCCGCAGCCTGCGTGCTGGCGTGGACCGCGTGGCGCTGGGCGAGCGCCAGATCACGGTGGATTGCGACGTGATTCAGGCAGACGGCGGCACCCGCTGTGCCTCGATCACCGGTGGCTGGGTCGCGCTCAAACTGGCGGTGCAAAAGCTGATGAAGACGGGGGAGGTGTTGAGCGATCCGTTGACCGACCCTGTGGCCGCGGTGTCTTGTGGTATCTACGCCGGTCAACCCGTGCTCGATCTCGATTACCCCGAGGACAGCGAGGCCGGGGTCGATGGCAATTTCATCATGACCGGCACCAAACGCCTGATCGAAGTGCAAATGAGCGCCGAGGGGGCAACCTATAGCCGCGACCAGATGAACGCACTGCTCGATCTGGCCGAACAGGGCATCGACCATCTGGTTCAGAAACAGCGCGAGGCGACCGGTGCGTAAATTCACCGACGACCGGCTTCTGGTTGCCACCCATAACGCGGGCAAACTTGACGAGATTCGCGCGCTTCTGGCGCCTTATGGCGTCGAGGTGGTCGGCGCGGCGGCGCTCGGCCTGCAGGAGCCGGCCGAGACGGAAACGACCTTTGTCGGTAACGCACGGATCAAGGCCCATGCAGCAGCCCAGGCCACCGGCCTGCCTGCGCTCTCGGACGATTCCGGCATCGCGATCGATGCACTCAACGGCGGACCCGGTGTCTATACGGCAGATTGGGCCGAAACAGAGACTGGTCGCGACTTCAACAAGGCGATGCAGCGTGCGCATCATGCGCTCTTGGAGAGCAAGGAACCACAGCCCTGGACGGCGCGGTTCTGCTGCACCCTGGTCTTGGCGTGGCCTGATGGACATGACGAGGTTTTCGAGGGTACGGTCGAGGGCTGGGTGATCTGGCCCACGCGCGGCGCAGAGGGACACGGCTATGATCCCATGTTCCAGCCGCTGGGCCATGACCTGACCTTTGCCGAAATGAGTCCGGCGCAGAAGAACCGCATCAGCCACCGCGCGGACGCCTTTCGCAAACTGGTCGCAGGCTGTTTTGGCTGAGGATTGGCAGCAGGGTGGCTTTGGCCTCTATCTCCACTGGCCGTTTTGCGAGGCCAAATGCCCCTATTGCGACTTCAACAGCCATGTCGCGCGGCAGATCGACCAAACCCGTTGGCGCGCGGCCTATCTGAACGAGATTGACCGTTACGCGGCGCTGGCGCCCAATCGGGTGCTGAACACGATATTTTTCGGCGGGGGCACGCCGAGCCTGATGGCGCCCGAAACGGTGGCGGCAATTCTCGACCGTATCAGACAGCATTGGCCCATGGCCAATGATCCGGAAATCACACTCGAGGCGAACCCTGGTTCGGTCGAGGCCGGGCGATTTCGTGCCTTTGCCCAAGCAGGCATTACCCGCGTGTCGATGGGCATTCAGGCGTTGAACGATCGCGATCTTCGACGGTTGGGCCGTATCCACAGCGTTTCGGAGGCAAGGCAAGCCTTTGATATAGCGAGAGAAAACTTTACGCGTGTCTCTTTCGACCTGATCTATGCCCGTCAGGATCAATCCCTCTCGGATTGGGCATCCGAACTGCGGGACGCGCTCTCGATGGCGGCCGATCACCTCTCCCTGTATCAACTCACCATCGAATCCGGCACCGCCTTTGGCGATCGCTACGCGGCGGGCCGACTGCGCGGCTTGCCAGAGGACGATACCGCCGCCGAAATGTATGAGGTAACGCAAGACATCTGCGAGGCCGCAGGCCTGCCCGCCTATGAGGTATCGAACCACGCGCGCCCCGGGGCGGAATCACGGCACAACCTGATCTATTGGCGCTACGGCGATTATATCGGCATCGGGCCCGGTGCGCATGGGCGACTCACCCGCGACGGTCGTAAATACGCGACCGAGGCGCTTCGCGCTCCGGGCAAATGGCTGGACAGCGTTGAACATGGCCGGGCAAGCGAAACATGGGATCTTCTGTCCGGTCCGGATCAGGCTGTGGAATACCTGCTCATGGGTCTGCGGATCACGGACGGAATTGATCCGGCGCGGGTTGCGTCGCTTGGAGGAAAGCCGCTGGACGAAGGCGCCATCGAACACCTCAAGTCCATTGGCATGATCGAAGCGCACGGTCACCGCTTGCGCGCAACCCGCGCGGGGCGCGCGGTGCTCAACGCGGTGATTCGCGATCTCTTGCCGGATTAGATGCTGAGCATACCAATCAGGCGGTCCAACTGATCGAGCGACGCGTAATGGATGGTGATTCGACCATTTTCCTGCCCTGGAACATGGTGGATCTCGACCTTCATCGTGAGGCTCGCCGACAGATCATCCTCGAGCGCGCGCGTATCGGCATCCTTGAGGACTTCCTTGGGTGGCTTGGCGGCGCGGCCGGTTTCCATGAAGATATTGCCGACCCCGGCCTTGGCCAGCTTTTCGGTATCGCGCACCGAGAGCGATTTCTGAATCACTTGCCGCGCGGCAGCGGTGGGATCATCCAGCGTGATCAACGCGCGGGCATGACCCGAAGATAGCTTGCCCTCGCGCAGATAGCCCAAGACCTCTTCCGGCAGGGACAATAGCCGCACCGAATTTGCGATATGGCTGCGACTCTTGCCAAGCGCCTCGGCCAACCGCTCTTGGGTATGGCCGAATTTCTGCATCAGCTGCTGATATCCAAAGGCCTCTTCCACCGGGTTGAGATCGGCACGCTGAATATTCTCGATGATCGCAACCTCGAGGACCTCGGTATCGTTGAAATCTCGCACCAAAACAGGAATCTGATGCAATTTGGCCATTTGTGCCGCGCGCCAGCGGCGCTCTCCGGCGACGATTTCATACTCCCCCTCCCGATCCGCGATGGGACGCACGATCAGGGGCTGCAACACGCCCTTTTCCGAAATCGAGCGCGCCAGATCCTCGAGCAGCGCGCTGTCGAAATCGCGTCGCGGCTGATTTGGATTGGGCCGGACCTTTTCCACCGGCACCAACAGATCCGGGCGCCTTGGCGCGTCAGCTGCGCGCCCCGGTCCCTCAGTCGTGACGTCCGCCATCAACGCAGACAGCCCACGACCCAGACCACGCGGTTGAGATTTCTTGCCAGTCATAGCCGGTTCCCTTTGATCAGGCAGCGACTCGCGCCGCGTTTTCCATCAGTTCCTGCGCCAGATCGCGATAAGCCTGCGCGCCCTTGGACAACGGATCATAGCTCAGCACGGACATCGCGTAGGAAGGTGCTTCGCTCACGCGGACGTTCCGGGGAATCCGGGTGCGAAACACCAGCTCTCCCAGATTGTCGCGCGCGTCCTGTTCCACTTGGGTCGAGAGATTGTTGCGTGCATCAAACATCGTCAGCACGACCCCCTCGATTCGCAGCGCCGGATTGGCCGTCTGCCGGATCTCCCGGATCGTCAGCATGAGCTGTGACAGGCCTTCGAGGGCGAAAAACTCGCTCTGAAGCGGAACAAGCACGGAATGTGCCGCCACCATGGCATTCACCGTCAAGAGATTGAGCGACGGCGGACAATCAATCAACACATAATCAAATCCGTAACGATCCATTTCAGGATGTCGGAGCGCGTCATGCAGCAAGAAGCTGCGCTTCTCGTTCGAGATGAGTTCGATATCTGCCGAGGACAGATCCACCGTCGAGGGAATGATCGACAGGCGCTCTTGTGCCGTGGCCTGAATGACATCCCGCAACGGGGCCTCGTCAAGCAATAGATCATAGACCGTAAACTGCCGCGCCTCCACATCGAGACCCAGCCCCGTCGAGGCATTGCCCTGCGGGTCAAGATCGACAATGAGGACTCGCACACCGAGCTCTGCCAAGGCCGCCGCCAGGTTGATGGTCGTCGTCGTCTTGCCCACCCCGCCTTTCTGGTTGGCAATGGCGATGATTTTCGGTCCTTCGGGGCGCGTCGGATCAGGCACGGGACACTCCTGTGATGGCGAAAATGACGGGACCGTCTTCTGTGGCACTTTTAACAAGTCGATGGTTGAAGCGCCACGTTCTTTCGGCATCGGTCAGCTCATTTTCCCAGCTTACGCCTTTGGGAAAGAGCGCGACACCGTCGGGGGCCAAATGCCGCTCGGCAAATCCCAAGAGTCCGCTCAGATCAGTCAGCGCCCGCGCGGAGAGCACATTTGCACTCTGTGGCGCCGCCTTCTCGATCCGCTCGTTGAGCACCGAGGCGGTGAGCCCGGTTTCACGGATGACAACCCGCAGAAACGCGGCCTTTCGGGCGTCCGATTCGATCAGGGTCATCCGCCGCGGCGATTCACCGTCCTGACCCAGAATCGCAACCACCAGGCCCGGAAAGCCGCCCCCCGAGCCCATGTCGACCCAATGGTCCACCGGGTGCGGGGCCAGCGCAAAAATCTGCGCCGAATCGGCAAAATGCCGGGTCCACATCTCATCAAGGCTCTTTTTGGACACCAGGTTGATGCGCGGATTCCACTTGGTCAGCAGGTCTCCATAGATCTCGAGCCGCTCCTGTGTTTCACGTGAAACATCCGGCAGGCCGGTCACGCGATCTTCTCCCGAGCCGCCTGCCGCAACTTGGCGAGAATCAGGCTCAGCGCCGCTGGCGTCATCCCTTCGATACGCGCCGCCTGGGCGAGATTCTCCGGGCGTACCCGCTCCAGCTTCCCCTTGAGCTCGTTCGAAAGCCCCTCAATCAGCAGATAGGAAAACGCCTCGGGAATAGCGTGCGCCTCATCCCGCTTCATCTTCTCCACATCGCGAGCCTGCCGGTCGATATAGCTGACATAAAGCGCGTCCCGCGCAAGCTGCGCCTGACACTCTGGATCAATCGCGCCATACTCTGGATCAAGCCGCAGGAGATCGGCAAACGCGACGTCAGGAAAGGACAGCACCTGAAACGCGCTGCGCCGCGCGCCGTCCTGATTGACCTTGAAGCCGCTTTCGGCCAGTTGGCGCGGCGTATAGCTTGCGGCCTCCAGCAACGCCTTGCCTTGCGCCAGCCGCTCCATCTTGTCCGCAAACACGGCGCGGCGCGTCTCACCAACACAGCACAGGTCAATGCCCATAGGCGTAAGCCGTTGATCGGCGTTATCCGCACGCAGCGACAGACGAAACTCCGCCCGTGACGTGAACATCCGATAGGGCTCGCTGACACCACGCGTGGTCAAATCGTCAATCATCACCCCAATGTAGCTGTCCGTTCGGCTAAAGTGAACCGGATCGCGCCCTTTCGCCTCTTGCACCGCATTCATGCCCGCAACCAGCCCCTGCGCCGCGGCCTCCTCATATCCGGTGGTCCCATTGATTTGCCCTGCGAGGAAAAGTCCGGGAACATCCTTGACCGCCAGACGACTGTCGAGCGCGCGCGGATCGACATAATCGTATTCAATCGCATAGCCCGGCTGCAGGATCTGGACCCGCTCCAGGCCCACAATGGAGCGGACATAGGCCTCCTGCACCTCTGCGGGAAGTGACGTAGAGATCCCATTTGGATAGATCACATGATCAGACAGGCTTTCCGGCTCCAGGAACACCTGATGCGATGCCTTATCGGAAAATCGAACGATCTTGTCCTCGATCGACGGGCAATACCGCGGCCCGATCCCATCGATATGCCCACCATACATCGCGGACCTGCGCAGATTCTCCCGAATGATCTCGTGGGTTTGCTCATTCGTATGGGTGATCCCGCAAGAGATCTGCCGTGCCATTGGGCCTTTCGACAAAAACGAAAACAGGACGGGTTCATCATCCCCGGGCTGCTCCTCGAGCCGCGACCAGTCGATCGTTTCGCCGTCCAGCCGCGGGGGCGTTCCCGTCTTCAACCGCCCCATCGGAAGGCCGAATCCATCCATCCGCTCGGCCAGACGTACTGCCGGACGGTCCCCCATCCGCCCACCTGGGTAGGATTCGTCGCCAATATGGATCACGCCACGCAAAAAGGTTCCGGTCGTCAAAACCACGGCCGCGCCGGCTATCTCGCTTCCATCCGCCAGGCGAACGCCGGTAACCCGGTTGCCCTGCATCAGAAAATCTGCCGCCTCCCCTTCGACGATCTCCAGGGTTGGGCAGCGCTCCATTTCGCGCAGCATCTCTTCGCGGTAAATCTTGCGGTCCGCTTGCGCCCTTGGCCCTTGAACAGCAGGGCCTTTCCGCCGGTTCAGCAGACGAAACTGGATGCCCGCCCGATCGGCAACCCGGCCCATGACCCCGTCCAGCGCATCGATCTCTCGAACCAGATGCCCCTTGCCCAGCCCGCCGATGGCCGGGTTGCACGACATCACCCCGACACCGGCCCGGCTCAACGTCACCAGCGCCGTCCGCGCGCCCATGCGCGCCGCCACATGCGCGGCCTCCGCCCCGGCATGCCCACCGCCAATCACGATGACGTCAAAATGTTTCACGTGAAACACCTCTCACTTACCCAAGCAAAAGCTGGCGAAAATCTCGTCGAGAACCATCTCGACATCTATCCGTCCTACCAGAGAATCAAGCGCACGGATAGCTACACGTAGCTCTTCCGCTGCAACCTCCGCCACCGCTTCCCCCTGAGGAAGAATGTCCAGCGCCGCCTGCAAAGCGGCCAAACCACGCTCCATTGCTTGCCGGTGCCGCGCCCGCGTCGCGATCCCGGCATTGGCCACCCGCGTGCTCAATACCTGGCCAATCCTCTCCACCAGCGCGCCGACACCCAAGCCGGTCTTGCCCGAAACGGCGTTCTCCACATCGCCCAGCAAATCCGCTTTGGCCCATATGACAATATCATCTGCCCGCGGCTCCATTTCCGGCCGCTGACCGGCCTCCACCAGAAATACCCGCAGATCCGCCGCCTCTGCCCGCGCGCGCGCCCGGGCGATACCAATGGATTCAACCGCATCCGCTGTTTCCCGCAGGCCAGCCGTGTCGAGCAAGGTCACCGGCAACCCCGCCAAATCCATCCGTACCTCGATCACATCACGCGTGGTCCCGGCATACTCCGAGGTGATCGCCGCCTCTCGCCCGGCCAAGCTATTGAGCAGCGTCGATTTTCCAACATTTGGCGCACCAATGATCGCGACTTCGAATCCGCTTCGAATCCGCTCGCTCACCAGGCTGCCTGAAATCTCCCGCTCCAGCGCCGCGGAAACCTGACCTACCAGCTCCGTCACCTCCGGCGAGACGTCCACCGGCACCTCCTCATCGGCGAAATCAATGGTCGCTTCCAAAAGTGCGACCGCACGGATCAAATGACCACGCCATTGCTCGCACTTCTCACCCAAAGCACCGGAAAACACCCGCAATGCCTGTTTGCGCTGTGCTTCGGTCTCCGCATCGATGAGATCGGCAAGCCCCTCAACCCGCGCCAGATCAAGCCGCCCATTCTCCAACGCCCTGCGCGTGAACTCCCCGGGTTCCGCCAGGCGCAGACCCTCGATCTGCCCCAGCCTCTCAAGAACCGCCGCTATCACCGCTGCGCTGCCATGTAGATGAAATTCCACCGTCGCCTCACCGGTGAAACTCTGCTTTTCTGCAAATGTCAGGACCAGCGCCTGATCCAGCCGCTCGCCATCCCCATCCCTGAGAACCCTCACAGCTGCCCTACGCGGTTCAGGCACGTCGCCACAGATCTGACGGCACGCGTCAAAGGCGCAGGGCCCGCTTACACGGACAACCGCAACCCCCGCCTTCCCCTGTGCTGTGGCCAAGGCATAGACCGTGTCCATCCGGACACCTCCGTTTCCGCTCCGACTCAGGTGTTCATCGAGTCAAAAAACTCGGCATTCGTCTTGGTCTGCTTGAGCTTCGACAACAGGAACTCCACCGCATCCGTGGTCCCCATCGGGTTCAGAATCCGGCGCAGAACAAAGGTCTTCTGCAGATCGCTCTTGTCGATCAACAGGTCTTCCTTCCGCGTGCCCGACTTGAGAATGTCAATCGCCGGGAACACACGCTTGTCCGCGACCTTGCGATCCAGAACGATCTCAGAGTTGCCAGTGCCCTTGAATTCTTCAAAGATCACCTCATCCATCCGGCTGCCGGTGTCGATCAGGGCTGTCGCAATGATCGTCAGCGATCCACCCTCTTCGATATTCCGCGCCGCCCCAAAGAACCGCTTCGGCCGCTGCAACGCATTGGCATCCACACCCCCGGTCAGCACCTTGCCCGACGACGGCACCACCGTGTTATACGCCCGGCCAAGACGCGTGATCGAATCGAGCAAAATCACCACGTCCCGCTTGTGCTCGACCAACCGCTTGGCCTTCTCGATGACCATCTCCGACACGGCCACATGTCGCGTCGCCGGCTCGTCGAACGTCGAACTCACCACCTCACCCTTGACCGACCGCTGCATGTCCGTCACCTCTTCCGGCCGCTCGTCGATCAAGAGCACGATGAGATAGCACTCCGGATGATTCTTCTCGATGCTATGCGCGATATTCTGCAAGAGCACGGTCTTCCCGGTGCGCGGCGGCGCCACGATCAAGGATCGCTGCCCCTTCCCGATCGGCGCAACAAGGTCGATGATCCGCGCCGACCGATCCTTGATGGTCGGATCCTCGATCTCCATCTTGAACCGCTCATCAGGATACAGCGGCGTCAGGTTATCGAACGCGATCTTGTGCCGCGCCCGCTCCGGATCCTCGAAATTGATCTGCGTGACCGAGGTCAGTGCGAAATACCGCTCGGTTTCATCGGGCTGCTTCATTTGCCCTTCGATCGTATCCCCGGTCCGCAAAGAATACTGCCGGATCATGTCGGGCGAGACATAGATGTCATCCGGACCCGGCAAATAGTTCGCCTCCGGCGAGCGCAGAAAGCCAAAGCCATCCTGCAGCACCTCAAGCACCCCGTCGCCATAAACGGTCCAATCCTCCTCGGCCCGCTCCTTGAGGATCGAGAACATCATCTCGCCCTTGCGCATGGTCGAGGCGTTCTCGATCTCCAACTCTTCGGCGATCGTCAACAATTCCTTGGCGCTCAGCGCCTTGAGATCGGACAGGTTCAAACGGTCTTCGGACATGGGAAATCCTCTGGTGACACCCGAATTTGGATGCGGCCTATGGTCAGAAACGGGGATTCGACAGCCACCAGAACAGCGGCCCAGCGCCTACATAGGCAACAGGCCCCTCCACGTCAATCCAGCTCAGAATTTCACCACGACCGACAGCACGATCACCACCATCGCCAATGTCGGAACCTCGTTCATGATCCGGTGCTGCCGACCCGTCCGGGTATTGGCGCCTCGGGCAAATTCCTTGCGCCGCAGAGCCAGCCACATGTGAAACCAGGTCATGACAGCGACGCCCGCAAGCTTCGTATAGGGCCAGACCGACCCCCAATCGACAATCCCCGGCGTCATCACAAGCAACAGACCAAACACCCAGGTCGCAATCATCGACGGCCGCATGATGTACCGCAAGAGCTTGTATTCCATCACCTGAAACACAGCATCCCGGCTATCCCCCGGTTGCGATTGCTCGGTGTGATACACGAACAGGCGTGGTAAATAAAACAGGCCGGCCATCCACGCGATCACCGACATGATATGCAACGCCTTGATCCAAGGATAGGCGAGGCTCAAGACATCACTCATGCTATGCTCCGGTCCATTCTGGGACTTCTTAAATATTAAGTAAGATATAAGAAAGGATGTAGTGGGATGTAGGGCGTTCCAATTCTGTGGATAATCAGCCACCCCACAGGATTATCCCCATGGGGACAACTATGGTGACGGAATTTCAACATCTCCCTGAACTCCACGGAAAATCTGCTTTTTCGTGTTTAACTTCAATGTAGTCCTGAATCTGGATGTCCCCGGTTTCCGCTCTTGGGTCTGTGAATAACTCTATCAGGTCCAACCTATCCCAACCCCCAAGTTATTCTTTCCCACACCCGCAGAACTCGGACGGAACTTTCCCGAAGCGCCCTCTTGTCCCCGGATGCGCGGGCGGGATGGATTTCTTCCGCAATTCTACCTAGACATTCCATCAGGTTATTCCGCAGGTTATCCACATGCATGTTCCTCTCATCCTTGCCTCAGGCTCCACCATTCGCCAGAGCCTCCTGCGCAACGCGGGCCTCGCGTTCGAGACGGTGACACCCCGCGTGGATGAAGACAGCGTCCGTGCCGCGCTTCTCGCCGAAGGGGCCAAACCACGCGACATTGCCGACGCGCTGGCAGAGCTCAAGGCAACCAAGATCAGCGCCCGCCATCCCGCCGCGCTCGTGATCGGCTGCGATCAGGTGCTCGACCTGGGCGGCGCGCTTCTCTCGAAACCCGAAACTGTCGATGAGGCCCGCGCTCAGCTTGCCGCCATGCGGGGCAAGCGTCACGATCTCCTCTCGGCGGTTGTGATCTGTCAGGCGGGCCGCCCGCTTTGGCGGCATATCGGCACCGCGCGCATGACCGTGCGCTCCTTCTCCGACGACTGGCTCGATGGCTACCTGTCCCGCAACTGGCCCGATATCGCCGAGAGTGTCGGCGCCTACAAGCTCGAGGCCGAAGGTGTCCGCTTGTTCTCTCGCGTCGATGGTGATTACTTTACGGTTCTTGGCTTGCCGCTGCTCGATCTTCTGTCCTTTCTCACCCTCCGAGGAGACCTGCAACAATGAGCGATGACAAACAGCCTCTGGCCAGAATTCCACTGGCGGGCGTGATCGGATCGCCCGTCGCCCATTCGAAATCGCCGCAATTGCATGGCCACTGGCTCAAGACGAACGGGATCGCGGGATACTACATTCCCATGGATGTCGGGGCCGACGATCTGGCGCAAGTGTTACAAACCTTGCCCAAAATGGGTTTCGTCGGCGTCAATATCACCGTTCCGCACAAGGAACGCGCGCTTGCCCTGGCCGATCTCGTGACGGATCGCGCCACCCTGATCGGTGCCGCGAATACGCTTATCTTCCGCAAGGACGGCAAATTGCATGCCGACAATACCGACGGCTACGGTTTCATCCAGAACCTGCGCCAGAACGCCCCCACATGGAAACCAGAGGCCGGACCAGCCGCCATCCTTGGTGCCGGCGGCGCTGCGCGGGCGGTTGTCGCCTCGCTTCTCGATGTCGGCGTGCCAGAGATTTTCATTTCCAACCGTACCCGCATCCGCGCAGACGCATTGCAATCCGAATTCGGCAAGCGTCTGACCGTTGTCGATTGGGTTCAGGCCGGAAACATGCTGGAAGACGCGGTGACGGTCGTCAACACCACCTCTCTTGGCATGTTGGGCAAACCGCCCCTGCGCGTCCCGCTCGACGGGTTGCGGCGCGGGGCCCTGGTCACGGATCTCGTTTATGCACCTCTCAAGACCCAGCTTCTGATCGAGGCCGAGAAATTGGGCTGCGTCACCGTTGATGGGCTTGGCATGCTCTTGCATCAGGCCGTGCCAGCCTTCGAGCGTTGGTTCGGTGTGCGCCCCACCGTCGATAGCGCCACCCGCGCGGCCGTTTTGCGATGACCATTCTGATTGGCCTCACCGGTTCGATCGGCATGGGCAAGTCAACCACCGCCCGTCTCTTTCACCAGGAGGGCTGCCCGGTCTGGGATGCCGATGCCGCCGTCCATCGCCTTTACGCCCCCGGCGGCGCGGCGGTGGCACCCATGGCCGCGGTTTTTCCCGAGGCAATCGAAAACGGCGGCATCTCCCGTGCGCGGCTCAAATCGATCATCGCGGCCGATCCATCGGCGCTTGCCCGGATCGAATCCATCGTTCATCCGCTCGTCGCCCGTGACCGTGCGGATTTTGTACAAAACCACCGTACGAACCTTACAGACCTTACACACTCCAACCCGATCCTCGTCCTCGATATTCCCCTGCTCTTCGAGACTGGCGCAGATAAAGGCATGGATTACACCGTCGTGGTCAGCGCGCCCACCGAGACACAGCGCGCCCGGGTTCTTGAACGCGGCACCATGACGCCCGAGCAGTTCGAGAATATCTTGCAAAAACAAATGCCTGATGCGGAAAAGCGTGCCCGCGCCGATTACGTGATCACGACAGACACCCTTGAATCCGCCCACGCGCAAGTGCAGTCTGTCCTGCGTGACATACGGCAAAAGGTGGCCCATGCGTGAAATCGTCCTCGACACGGAAACCACTGGTTTTGAACCAGAATCCGGCGATCGCATTGTCGAGATCGGCGCCGTCGAGCTCTATAATCACATGCCGACGGGCCGCACCTTCCATAAATACATCAATCCCCAGCGCGCCATGCCCGAAGAGGCCTTTGCCGTGCATGGTCTGGGGGATGATTTCCTGCGTGACAAGCCTTTATTCGCTGAAATTGCTCAGGAATTTCTGGATTTCGTGCAGGACGCGCGGCTTGTCATCCACAATGCCGCCTTCGATATGAAGTTTCTCAACGCCGAACTGGGCTGGCTCAAACTACCGCAATTGCCCTGGGAACGGGCCATCGACACCCTTGCCATCGCACGCAAGAAATTTCCCGGCTCTCCCGCTTCTCTCGATGCGCTATGTCGCAGATTTCAAATAGATAATTCCGCTCGGACCCTGCATGGCGCCCTGCTGGACTCCGAGATATTGGCTGAGGTCTATCTGGAACTGATCGGAGGTCGGCAGCCAGATTTCGTGTTGTCAACAGGTCCAACCGCAAAATCTGGTAAGGTGACCGAGACATCCACATGGCGGCCGATGCCGCGCCCGACGCCCCTCGCCTCGCGTCTGACACCGTCAGAGGCGGCCGCCCATCAGGCCTTCGTGGACAAGATGGGCGACGCGGCTCTCTGGCGAAAACTGTCTTAGGCGTCGGCCTTGGGGGCCGCGGCCTGCGCCTGACGGCGCGCGATCTCGCTGCGATAAAGCTGAACGAAATCAATGTTCTCAAGGTTCAGGGGCGGGAAGCCACCGTCATGCGTGATGTCGCTGACGATGCGCCGGATGAACGGGAAAACCATGCGCGGACATTCGATCAACAGGAACGGATGCAGCTGCTCGTCCGGCACGCCCTCGATGTGGAAAACGCCGACATATTCCAGTTCCAGCACGAACAGAACCTCGTTGGCGGCCTTGTTCCGCGAGTTGATGGTCAACTTGACCACCACTTCATATTGATGTTCCACGCTCCGCTTCTTGGCATCGAGGTTCACCGCCACCTGCACATCGGGCTGCACCTCTCCACCGGTGCCGCGCTGCGCCAGCACGTTCTCAAAGGACATATCGCGGATGAATTGCGATAGGATGTTCATTTTCAATTGTGGCCCGGCCTGTGCGGTGCCATTTTCATGTTCGGCCATGAAAACCTCCTGAAGGGATAATGTTGCCTTCCCTTAGCAGGACGCGCCCCTTCTCTCAATGCCCATCCTGTGCTGTGACAGGGTTGAGTTTCTCAACCGCCGTGAACAAACACTTGCGAAAGAAAGGCTTGGCCAACACCATATTTTGTTTCCGCGGGATCAAAACGTCGAGAGTTTCCTTTTCTGCGCGATTGCTCATCAGGATCACCGGCACCTGCGCCAGACCACTTCGGATATATTCCAGCTCTCGAGGCACGGCATCCAGCCCGCCAATGTGGTCGACGTCGACAATCAGCAAGGACCACCGTTCAGGCCGTGCAATAAGATCCCCGATCAACGTGTCATGGTCGGAACACAGATGCACCTCACAGTCGTAATCGGCAAGCCACTCACAGCATTTGCGGCTGTTCCGGTTGCTCGCCGCACTCACCGCGACCCGCCGCACACGGTTCAACCCCTCCATCCTCGGCTGATAGGACAACCAGACAGGCGGTTCGGTATCAATGATCCGATCATTGACGCCATCATTCCTCTCCGTGTCATACGGGTTTTGTGGTTCGGTCGCGATGTTGCGCATGTAATATCCGCCAAGCATCACGAGGATAAAGCTGACCTGCGCCGCATAGGCCACAAGAATGGCCCACCACAACGACGAGAGGATAAAACTCGCCAAGGCAAACACCACGATCGCGACCCCGAGGCTCAGCAGGATCGTGGTGGTCGCAAACCCGGGCTTGGATCGTTTTTGAGCGCGCAGAGGATCACGGCCATTCTCAGGCTCATTGTCCGGGGTCGTGTTGAAACGCGGTTTGATGCTCTTATGTCTCAATCTACCCTCAATCATTGGGTTTGCTCGGGCTTTGGAAAACACAACCATGTATAGACGCAGTACCGAAATGCGGTACACGATAGTGGGCGCCATTTCAGGTTTAGAAACCCGCCTCTCTTCAAGATATTGATAATTAGATCAATAAAACAGCACCTTGGTCGACAACGCGATCGTAACAGACCATAGACCCGAGTAAAAGGTGCAACTGAAAGGGCTCATAGATTTAATCTGCCTGAGGTTGTGGCGCGCCAAGACTAAGGCTTCGTATTCGCCACCTGCCGTGATCTTCGGCGCATCACCGGGCCCATGATCAATGGGGTGACATACATCGGCACCTGATAGCAGCCGATGAAAAGCAGCAGATCAGCGGCTGTATCTGCCGGCAGCGCCCCAAGAAAGAGCGCGAGGTTGCGATTGCCGGCGATGATGGCAAGTGACGGTGCCGTGGCGACCCGGCCAAATCGGCCCACGGCGAAAAACACCACAATTTGCGCCCCGAAATTCAGGCCAAAGACCAACGCCAATGTGCGCCAAAGGTCAGGACTTGCCGTCAGCAATGCCGGGCCGACAGCCGACATCAATCCAACCACGACCACTGCCATGACCCCGGTAATCAGACCCTCGACCGCCCTTTCCCCTTGGTAAGATTGAAAAAACCGCACACGTCTGCGCAGGATCAGGCCAAGCACCCCCGCGACCGCAATCACCGCAAGAAGCTTGGCCGCTGCGATGGCTACCATTGCCGGGCCGCCAAACACCGGCATCACCCAAAACACTGGCAAGGCCGTCAGCGGCAAGAGCATCGTGCCAATGATCAGTTGCCGCAGGGCGGGCGCGGGATCGCCCCCTACCATCAGTGTCAAGCCCGGACTCCCTGTCAGCGGGGCGGAAGCCAGCACCAACACCACCCCGATCCCCAGGGTTGACGCAAGCCCGCCCGCCAAACCGAGGGCGCCGATGGCGGCCATCGGCATGACGACCTGCATGATCAGCGTAATCGCGACATAGCCGGGAACATCACCCCAAGCTGGAAACGCGTGCAAGACGTCAACGCGCAAGGTGCTAAGAAACAGAAGAAAAACAATCATTGGAAAGATCAGAGAGGCCAGGCTCTCGGCGGCCTCGGGCACCAGGATTCCCACGATCAGCCCGAGAACGAGCATCAATCGCCCGTGACGCGCCAATCCATGCAGCAGCGTGATCAAATCGCTGCCGCCCCGCGTGCCGCCTGATCATATCCGCCTGACAGCGCGCGCAGCAGCGCCGCCAACCGCGACAGTTCTGCCGGGTCCACGCCGATCTGTTGCACCGAGCGCACCAACAAGGCCTCACGCACGCGACCATATTGCGCGCAATAGTCCTGCCCCGTTTCGGTAATGGCGATGGTTTTTTCCTTACCATTACGACCAGCCCTCACAAGCCCTTGTTTTTCAAGCTTTTTGACAGCGTAATTGACCAGATGCGTGTCCTCGATATTGAGCACGAGGCAGATATCGGCAAGGCTCTTGGCGCGCTCGCGGTGATACACCAGATGCACGATCAGGACCTCCAGCGGTGTCAGTCCCGGCATCCCCGCAGCCGTCATGCAGCGGACCATCCAGCGTTGAAACGCATGGTTCGCCATCGTCAGGGCAAACTCCATCTCGGACAGTTCCGGCAAACCCGAATCTGCCAGATGCGCCGACGAGACAACAGGTCCTAACGGGCGAGCATTGTCTGAGGTATCCATAGGGCGATCTCCGGAAAGAGTGTCAGAATTGCCGTGGCCAGCACCAAGAGCAGAAAGAACGGAAAGGCATAGCGCGCGATCTCGAAAATGCTGCGCCCGGTAATGGATTGCAGAACAAAGAGGTTGAAGCCCACCGGCGGGGTGATCTGGCTCATCTCCACAACGAGGACGAGGAAAATGCCGAACCAGATCGGATCAATCCCTGCCGCCAGAACCATTGGAAGGATGACCGAAGTGGTCAGGACCACAATGGAAATGCCATCGAGGAACATGCCGAGAATGACAAAGAACACCACAAGCGCCGCAAGAAGCAGATTGGCCGAATAGCCCTGTTCCCCGATCCAGGCCGCAAGCGCGCGCGGGATGCCCGTATAGCCCATGGCAACGGTGAGAAAGGCAGCGCCTGCCAGAATAAAGGCGATCATGCAGGTGGTGATCGTCGCCCCGCGCAGCGCCTCCCACGTTCCCTGCCAATCCAGCGAGCCACCGATGGCCGAGAGGATCAGCGCACCCAGAACGCCCACGACAGCCGCCTCTGTGGGCGACGCCAATCCTGCATAGATCGATCCGATCACCGCGACAATCAACAGGATCGTCGGCCCCAAGAGCGTGATCGCCCTGAGCTTTTCGCCCC
Organism: Roseovarius sp.; assembly: GCF_027019125.1. Classification (GTDB taxonomy): domain Bacteria; phylum Pseudomonadota; class Alphaproteobacteria; order Rhodobacterales; family Rhodobacteraceae; genus Roseovarius. The sequence continues at coordinate 347,514 of NZ_JALUXE010000034.1, forward strand.
AGGACGTCGCTGGCTCGCGCTCCGGCATACGCTCTCGGTTCATCAGCGCCCAGATCATCGTATAGCCCGAGAAAAGCGCGGCGAGCAGAATGCCCGGCCCGATCCCGGCCAGAAAGAGCCGCGCAATGCTCTGCTCTGTGGCCGCGCCATAGACGATCAGGATGATCGACGGCGGGATGAGAAAGCCGAAGGTGCCCGATCCGGCCAGCGTGCCAATGATCATCCGGTCGTCATAGCCGCGTTTCGTGAGTTCCGGCACCGACATGCGCCCAACGGTCGCTGTGGTTGCGGCAGACGATCCCGACACGGCCGCAAACAGCGCGCAGCCAAAGATATTGGCATGAAGCAAACGCCCCGGCAGTCTCCCGGTCAGCGGGGCAAGGCCCGAAAACATGTTCGATGACAGCCGCGAGCGAAACAGGATTTCCCCCATCCAGATGAACATCGGCAGCGCCGTCAGATCCCAGATGTTCAGCGCGCCCCAGACCTTTGTGCCAAAGACCAGTTCGGCGGGCGCGGAACTGGCCAGCATCATCGCCACCAGCCCCACGGCGATCAGCCCGAAGCCAACCCAAAGACCAAGCGCCAGGGCACCAAAGAGCACCGCAACCAGCAGAAGAGAGAGGATTTCAATGCCCATCCTGAATGCCCTTTCCGTCTTCGGCCCGTTGAAAGGCGGGGCTTGATCCGCTCAGCAGCACGATCAATTCGTCAAGAAGCGCGATCCAGAACAACATCAACCCAAGCATCATCACCGCTTGTGGTATCCAGAGCGGGAACTTTGCCATCCCAAAGGAAACCGCGTTGAACGTCCAGGAATCCAGCGCCTGAACCCCAGCGCTATAGAGCGCAAAGCCACAAAGACCGAGCGCCAGAACAAGCGCCACCGCAGAGAGCAGGCGGGCAAAGGACGCCGGGACCGAATGGATCAAGAGCGTCACCCGCACATGCCCCCCGGCCCGCAGCGTGCCCGCAAGCGCCAGAAATGCCGCGCCAACGAACAGAAACCCGCCAAGTTCCGACAAAGAGGTGATGGCGATGCCCACAGGCTCTTGACCGAGGGAAATCAGGCTCTTGTCGATCACCCGGCCAAGGACCTGCACCAGAACCAGAAGGGCAATTGCCACCAGCGACAGGGCAGCAAGCACAAAGCCCGCAGCATAAAGACGATCCAGCAGCCCGCGCAGCATCCGCAGTCTCCCTTTGTGTCAGAGGAATGCGGCGCGGGTCGCGACCCGCGCCGACTTGGAGTCAGCGTGCGGAATAGGCCGACAGGATTGCAGCCCCGACATCGCCCGCGCTGGCGCGCCACTCGTCGGCCATCGTCTCGCCGATCTCGCGCAGACCGCGTGCAAGCTCTTCTGACGGGGCCGAGACCTGCATGCCGTTCTCCTTGAGGATCGCGATTTTTTCTTCGGTTTCCGCCATCGACATTTGCCAGCCGCGCGCCTCGGCCATCGCCGAGGCTTCGAACAGCGCCTGTTGCTGCGCCTCGCTCAGCGCCTCGAACGCACGCGTGTTCACGAAAACCATGTTCTTGGGCAGCCAAGCCTGCGTGTCGATGTAGTGGCTCACGAAATCCCACGCCTGCGAGGACACGCCCGTCGAGGGCGAGGTGATCATCGCGGCAACGCGCGAGGTCGAAAAGGCAGTTGGAATATCGCCCGCCTCAACCGTCGTGGGCACCGCGCCCATCAGCTGCGCCAGACGCTCGGTCGCGGTGTTGTAGGCGCGAAAACTGACGCCTTTCATCTGGTCGAGCGAGGTCACTTCTTCCGTCAGGTAGAGGCTCTGGCCCGGCCATGGCACAGCGAAAAGCAGGGTCAGCCCCTGCTCTGCCAGCCGCGCCGTCACCTCGTCGCGCGAGGCATCCCAGAGTTTCTTGGCATCGTCATAGCTCGCCGCCAAGAACGGCACCGAGTCGACGCCAAAGACTGCATCCTCATTCGCCAGCTGCGACATGAGGATCTCTCCGATGGGTGCCAGCCCCCGGCGCACGGAATCCCGAATTTCGGGATGCGCATAGAGCGAACCTGCCGAATGCACGGTGATGGTCAAGTCGCCGTTGGTCGCGGTTGCGACATCCTTGGCAAACTCCATGATGTTCTGGGTGTGGAAAACCGAGTCGCCGTAGGGCGTGGGCATATCCCAAGTCGTTTGCGCCTGCGCTGCCCCGAAGCTGAGGGCGAACGCCCCCGAGAGGGCAAGAGTGGTGAGGTGTTTCATTGTCGTCTCCCTGATTGAACGATGTGGCCGGTTGTTGCCCCGGTTCAAGGAAAGCTTGACGGATCATTTATAATTTGTCAACAAAATGTAAATGATCCGAAATGGGGACGAATGATATGAACAAGGTCTGGGATTTCTGGATTGACCGCGGTGGCACCTTTACCGATGTGATCGGGCGCAGCCCCGAGGGCGCGATCGAACCGCTCAAGCTCTTGTCCGAGAATCCTGAGGCTTATGAGGATGCGGCTATCGAGGGCATCCGCCGTCTTCTTGGCGGCACCATCGACGCGGCGCGCATCGGAACGGTTCGTATGGGCACAACCGTTGCCACCAACGCCCTGTTGGAGCGCAAGGGCGACGCCACGGTTCTCTTGATCACGCGCGGCTTTCGTGACGCGCTGCGCATCGCCTATCAGGCACGGCCGGATATTTTCGCCAAGGAGATCTTGCTCCCCGAACAGCTTTATTCCCGAGTGATCGAGGTGCCCGAGCGCCTGCGCGCCGATGGCACAGTCGAGAGCCCGCTCGACCTGAGCGCCGTCGCCGACGGTCTGGCCGAGGCCCGCAGCGCTGGGATTGATGCCGCCGCCATCGTGCTGATGCACGCCTGGAAAAACCCCGCGCACGAACTGGCCCTGGCTGATGCGGTGCGCGATGCAGGATTCGCGCAGGTGTCGGTCAGCCATGAGGTCTCGCCGTTGATCAAGCTGGTGGGGCGAGGCGATACGACGGTGGTTGACGCCTATCTGTCACCCATCCTGCGCCGTTATGTGGCGCGAGTGGCCGCAGCACTTGGCGCAACCCCGCCGGGTCAGCCGGGCCCTACGCTGCAATTCATGATGTCCTCGGGCGGCCTTACCGCGGCTGAGCGCTTTCAGGGCAAGGATGCGATTCTCTCTGGCCCTGCCGGGGGCGTCGTCGGCATGGCGCAGACCGCAGCGATTGCCGGGTTTGACAAGGTCATCGGGTTTGACATGGGCGGCACCTCGACCGATGTGGCGCATTACGCGGGTGAGTATGAGCGCGCCTTTGACACCGAGGTCGCGGGCGTGCGTATCCGTGCGCCGATGATGCGGGTGCATACGGTGGCGGCGGGTGGCGGTTCCATCCTCCATGCCGAACCGGGGCGGTTTCGTGTTGGGCCTGACAGCGCCGGCGCCTATCCCGGCCCTGCCTGCTATCGCAATGGCGGGCCGCTGACCGTGACCGACGCCAATGTGATGCTGGGCAAGCTCAACCCCGATTTCTTCCCGCCGATCTTTGGCCCCGAGCAGGATCAACCGCTGGATCGCGATATGGTTTCGGCGCGCTTTGCCGAGATCGCCGCAGAGGCGGGCGACGGTAAATCACCCGAGGAAGTGGCCGAAGGTTTCGTGCGCATCGCCGTGGAAAACATGGCCAACGCGGTCAAGAAAATCTCGGTGCAGCGCGGCTATGACGTGACCCGCTATCTCTTGAATTCCTTTGGTGGCGCAGGCGGTCAGCATGCCTGCCTTGTGGCCGATGCTCTGGGCATGGAAAAGGTTCTGATCCATCCGCTTTCGGGCCTTCTGTCGGCCTATGGCATCGGTCTGGCCCGTGTCAGCGCGTCGCGGCAACAGATGGTGGTAGAACCGCTGGACGAGAGCAGCGATAGCCTTATCACTTCCGTGCTCGAGGATCTGACCACGCAGGTCATGCAGGAAATGCAGGCCCAGGGCGTGACAGGGGCAGAAATCCGTCCGCGGCTCTACCTGCGCTATGACGGCACCGATACCGCCCTGCCTGTGGCCTATGACACCCCGGCGCAGGCGCGCGCGGAATTCGAGGCGGCGCATCTGGCCCAGTTCGGGTTCACCACGCCCGACAAACGCGTCATCATCGACAGCGCCGAAGTTGAGGCCACCGACACAACCCCCCCCGCAGCACCCGAGAGCGGGGCGGCCCGGAGTGTTGCAGAGGCGCAGACCGACACGCGCACGCAGCTTTTCTGCAACGGCGAATGGACCTCTGCGGGCGTGTTCCGGCGCGCGGGTCTTGCCCCCGGAAACAGTGTCACCGGCCCTGCCCTGATCATCGAGGACAATCAGACCATCGTGGTCGAACCCGGTTGGCGGGCCGAGATCACGGCCCATGACCATGTGCTCTTGTCCCGCCACGAACGGATGGCGCGCGATATGGCCATTGGCACCGAGCAGGCCGATCCGATCCTGCTCGAAGTGTTCAACAACCTCTTCATGTCGATTGCCGAACAGATGGGTGTGACCCTGCAAAACACCGCGCAATCGGTCAACATCAAGGAACGCCTGGATTTCTCCTGTGCGGTTTTTGACGCCACCGGCGCGCTTGTGGCCAACGCTCCGCACATGCCAGTGCACCTTGGCTCCATGGATCGCAGCGTCGAGACGATCATCCGCCTCAATGAAGGGGATATTCACCCCGGCGATGTCTTCGCGCTCAACGCGCCCTACAACGGTGGCACGCATCTGCCGGATATCACCGTTGTCACGCCGGTTTTTGCCGAGGACGGGCAAACCATCCTGTTTTGGGTGGCTTCGCGAGGGCATCATGCGGATGTCGGCGGCACGGCGCCGGGCTCGATGACCCCGCTTGCCACCACGGTGGACGAAGAAGGCGTGCTGATCGACAATTTCCGTCTGGTCGAACAGGGCAAGTTCCGAGAGGACGCCTTGCGCGTGCTCCTTGGCGATCACCCCTATCCCTGTCGCAACATCGACATGAACGTGGCCGACCTCAAGGCACAGATCGCCGCCAATGCGCGCGGCATCAATGAGCTGCGCAAGATGGTCGAGAATTTCGGTCTCGATGTGGTGCAGGCCTATATGGGGCACGTTCAGGACAACGCCGCCGAAGCGGTGGCGCGGGTTCTGGAAAAACTCTCGGATGGCGCATACGAGTATGAGACCGACACAGGTCAGGTGATCCGGGTCAAGATCACCGTTGACCGTGCCGCGCGTGAGGCGACAGTGGATTTCACCGGGACATCCGAGGCGCGGAAAAACAACTTCAACGCGCCAGAGCCCGTGACCCGTGCCGCCGTGCTCTACGTGTTCCGCGTGATGGTCGAGGCGCCCATTCCCATGAACGCGGGCTGTCTGCGCCCGATCCGGATCATCGTGCCCGAGGGGTCGATGCTCTCGCCGCGCTATCCGGCGGCGGTGGTGGCGGGCAATGTGGAAACCTCTCAACATGTCACCAACGCGCTCTTTGGGGCGATGGGGGCCATGGCCAACAGTCAAGGCACGATGAACAACCTGACCTTCGGCAATGACGAATTCCAGTATTACGAAACCATCTGCTCTGGCTCGCCCGCAGGTCAGTTCAACGATGGGCGGCAGTTTCCCGGCACCTCGGGCGTGCATGTGCATATGACCAACTCGCGCCTGACCGATCCGGAAATTCTCGAACTGCGCTTTCCGGTGCTGTTGGAAAACTTTGCGCTGCGTCCGGGCTCTGGCGGCAAAGGGGCCGCAAACGCTGGGGATGGGACGATCCGCACCCTGCGGTTCCTCACCCGGATGGATTGCGCGATCCTGTCGTCGCACCGCAACCGCCCGCCGCAGGGCGGCGCGGGCGGCGGTGCAGGCGAGGCGGGCCGAACCGAAGTGCGCCGCCTCTCGGGCGCTGTCGAGGTGCTGAACGCCTGCGATCAGACTGTGCTGGAGGCAGGCGAAGCCGTGACCGTGATCACACCAACGGCAGGGGGGTTTGGCCGGGCTTGACCCCGGCCACCCTCAGATCTCGGGATTTGGCAGGCTCTCGAACGCGCGTTTGAGGGCGTCCCCCCATCCGTCCGAGATGGTGCGGAAATAGGGATCATCCGCCTCGATGCGGTGCACCGGGGACAATACCATGCTATCGGCCTCGTAAATGCACATATCGAGCGGCAAGCCGACCGACAGATTGGCCTTGATGGTCGAGTCAAAGCTGACCAGCAACAGCTTCATCGCATCGGCAAAGCTCATGCCGGGTTCATAGGCGCGCACCAGAATGGGGCGCCCGTACTTGGTCTCGCCGATCTGGAAAAAAGGCGTCTCGCGGCTGGCCTCGATGAAATTGCCTTCGGGATAGATCAGGAACAGACGCGGCGGCCCACCCTTGATCTGACCGCCGAGGATCATCGTGGCGTTGAATGTGCTGTCCGCGCGTTGTCCGGTGCTGGCGTGGGTTTCGATCACATCACGCAGGGTGCCCGCCACCAGCCGTGCGGCCTGAAACATCGACGGCACCGACAGGATGGTCGGGTCGCGTTCGTCATGGGCCTTGGTCCGCTCTTCGAGAAGGCTGATAACGGCCTGTGTCGTTGCCAGATTTCCCGCCGTCAACAGCACCATCGCCCGCTCTCCGGGCATTTGCCACGTGTGCAGTTTGCGAAAGGTCGAAATATTATCGAGCCCCGCGTTGGTGCGCGTGTCGGACATGAAAACGATGCCGCGATCAAGGCACAGGCCCACGCAATAGGTCACGTCTGAAACCCTCTGTCACTGTTGCTGCGTCACCTGCAGCGTCACGTCCATGTTCTCGGTCGCCGCCCCATACCGATGCCCGGAAACCGGCGCAGCTTCGGTATAGTCCAGCCCGGTCGCCACCCGCACATAACGCGTATCGGGCGAGATGGCGTTGGATACGTCGAACCCAACCCAACCCAAACCCTCGACATGGGCCTCAGCCCAGGCATGGGTTGCGCTCTGTTCGTCTTGACCGTCCATTCGCAGATAGCCGGAAACATACCGCGCCGGAAGACCCATTGCGCGGGCGCAGGCGATGAAAACATGCGCGTGATCCTGACAAACGCCGTGACCGGCGGTCAGCGCATCTTCGGCTGTCCAGGCAACTTCGGATTTGCCTGTCTCATAGGTGATGGCATCATGCACCCGCCGCGACAGATCATGCAGCCGGGCCAGATCGCCATCGCCTTCGACACCGCGCAGGATCTCGCGACAGCCCTTGCCGGCGCGAGTGTGCTCTGTCGGCCGCTGGAAAAGCCACAGTGGGGCCATGCCGTCGTGCGGGCCGACAATCCCTGCCGTATCAGCCATCTCGACAACGCCCTCAGAGCGGATGATGAGCTCGGTGACATCGGCATCAAAGCTGAACATCGCCACGTGGTTGCGGTGATGATCGGTGAATTCGGCCTGTTTCGTGGCCCCTTCGACAGAGACGGACCATTCCACCACGTTCTGTCCGCGCGTCGGCTTGGGGTAGAGCCGGATTTGCTGCACGCCATAGGGGACAGGCGCGGAATAGGTGTAATGGGTTCGGTGTTTTATCGCGAGAAGCATGGGCTATCCGTAAAACCTGTAGTCAATCTCGATCTGTTGGCTGAGTTTGCCCAGATGGTTGAGAACCTCCTGCACATACTCATGCAACCCGTAATCAAAGATCGCGGCGACATCGTGGCTCATGAACCGGCGGCAGAGCGTGTCGGCCTGATGGTGGCATGGCAGGCGCAGATCGTAATCCGTAGCGAGATAGTTGAGATTGTCGCGCAGCTTGGCGCAGCAGAAATTCAGACTGCGCGGCATACGCTTGTCAAGGATGAGGAACTGCGCGATGCCCATCGGCGTCACATCCGGCCCGATCGCCAGCCGATAGCCGCCTTCGCCACTGACCGAGCGCAGGATCGTGTCCCATTGCACATTGTCCAGCCGCGAACCAACCGCCGCCGCCGACGGCAGCAGCACATAGTATTTAACGTCAAGAATCCGCGCGGTATTGTCAGCGCGCTCGATAAAGGTGCCGATGCGAATGAAATCATAGATTTCGTTGCGCAACATGGTCCCGAGGATCGCCCCGCGCACCAGCGCGTTGCGTTCGCGGATCAGTGACAGCACCTTGGGCAGATCGCGGGTCGCCACCTTGCGCGAGAGCGCCTCTTTCAGCAGCATCCAAAAGGAATTGACCGCCTCCCACGCCTCATGCGTGAGGGCTGTGCGCACCAGCCGCGCGTTGTGCCGCGCCTGTGTGACGACCGCCATCACAGAGGATGGATTTTCAGGGTCGCGCAACATCCAGTCGATCGCAAGTTCGGGCAGCACTTCGGCGTGCTTTTGTTGATAGCCATGGGCCACTGCTGCGGCCTGCAAGACCGAGAGCCAGTCGTCGGCACCGCTGCCGGCGCGCGTCAGCGCGATGCGCTGTCCGGTCTCGATCATCCGCGATGTATTCTCGGCGCGCTCCAGCAGGCGCGCCATCCAGAACAGACCTCCGGCGGTTTTTCCCAGCATCCTTTAGTCCTCCAGCACCCAAGTGTCCTTGGTGCCGCCACCCTGGGACGAATTCACCACCAGCGATCCCTTTTTCATCGCCACCCGCGTCAGCCCGCCGGGTGTCACGTTGATCCCTTCGGGCGACATCAGCACAAAGGGCCGCAGATCGACATGTCGCGGGGCCAGTCCCGACTTGGTGAACACGGGCACCGTCGATAGGCTGAGCGTAGGTTGCGCGATGTAATTGCCCGGCCGTGCGCGCAGCTTGCGCTCGAACTCCTTGAGCTCCTTCTTGCTCGCGGCCGGACCGATCAGCATGCCGTAGCCCCCCGATCCGTGCACCTCCTTGACCACCAGTTCCGACAGATGCGCAAGAACGTAATCGAGGCTTGCTTTCTCGTTGCAGCGCCACGTCGGCACATTTTGCAGGATGGGCCGCTCGCCGGTGTAGAACTCGACGATTTCGGGCATGTAGCTATAGATCGCCTTGTCGTCGGAAATACCGGTGCCTGGGGCGTTGGCAATGGTGATGCCGCCCGCGCGATAGACATCCATGATCCCCGGCACGCCAAGCGCGCTCTCGGGGTTGAAGTTGAGCGGATCGAGAAAGTCGTCATCGACCCGGCGATAGAGCACATCAATCGGCTGATACCCGCGAGTCGTGCGCATCGCGACACGCCCATCCACAATCCGCAGATCATGCCCTTCGACCAGCTCGACCCCCATCTTGTCCGCCAGAAAGGCGTGTTCGTAATAGGCCGAATTGTAGATGCCAGGGGTCAGCACCGCGACCGTTGGCGTGCCTTCACAGGCGGCCGGTGCCGAGGCGGCAAGCGAACGGCGCAGATTGCGCGGATAATCCGACACCGGGCGAACCTGGTTTCTGGAGAACAACTCTGGAAACATCCGCAGCATGGTTTCGCGGTTTTCCAACATGTAGCTGACACCCGAAGGCGTGCGCGCGTTATCCTCGAGCACAAAGAAATCATCCGGCCCCGTGCGCACAAGGTCGATGCCGGTGATATGGGTGTAGACGCCCCCCGGCGGCATCATCCCGATCATCTGAGGCAAAAACGCCTCGTTGTTCGAAATCATCTCCTGCGGCAAGCGTCCGGCGCGCAGGATTTCCTGTCGGTGGTAAATGTCATGCAAGAACGCGTTGATCGCGCGCACGCGCTGTTCGATGCCGCGTTCCAGCCGCTGCCACTCCCGCCCCGAGATGATGCGCGGAATGATGTCGAACGGGATCAGGCGCTCTTCAGCCTCTGACCGCCCATAGACATTGAAGGTAATTCCCGTAAGGCGAAAGAGATCCTCCGCCTCACGACTTTTGGCCCGCAGGCGAGCGGCATCTTCCTCGCTCAGCCAGGCGTCGAATTTGGCATATGGGCCACGAATCTGCCCGTTCTGCCCCTGCATTTCATCGAACATATCCATAGGATCATGCTTTCCCTGTCCGGGGGCCTGTGCAATCGAAATTGTTGCGACAAGCCGGTCCCGATGCGGTTTCATGCCCGCTTATCCCTCAGTCATGCACAAATTTTGGGCTTTGGCAAAGAGTTGTCGCGAAAGCGTCATCCCTGACCTTGGACAAAATGATACTCTGACTTACACAAAATATTAGAATTTATTCCTTTTTGTTAGGAAAACTGAAGTTTATAACAAGGGTCACAGTCTACACACCAGCCAGAGGATGCCGTGACCCGAACGCCCGAGATGTTGCACGTCACCGTTCAGCGCGGCACGGCACAAGACTCCCGCAAAGAGCGGTACGACGTGCCCGCGCGGGAAAACCAGACAGTGCTCGACGTCGTAAGCTGGATTCAGCAAGAGGCCGATCCGACGCTCAGCTATCGCTTTGCCTGCCGCGTGGGCATGTGCGGCTCTTGCGCCATGATGGTCAACGGCGTGCCGCGCTGGACCTGCCGCACCCACGTCAGCCGCGTTGCGGGCGATGGGCGGCTGGACATCGCGCCCCTGCGCAACCTTCCGGTGATCAAGGATCTGGCGACGGACATGGACCCGTTCTTTGACAAATGGGTCGCCGCCGAGGCCCACCACCATCCGACACGTGGACGGCTTGAAGAGTTTGATCCGATCAAGCCGGACAGTCCCGAGCGCGCCGAGGCCAATCTTGGCATCGAATGTATCAACTGCGGCATCTGCTACGCCGCTTGTGACACGGTAGCGGGCAATCCCGATTACCTTGGTCCTGCGGCCCTGCAACGTGCATGGACTCTGCTCAACGACAGCCGCGATGCTGACCGGCCCGGCATTCTGGCGGCTGTCTCGGGTAGGGGTGGCTGTCACAATTGTCACTCCATGGGCAGCTGCGCGCAATATTGCCCCAATGGTTTGAACCCGATGCGCGCGATTGCGGGGCTCAAGCGCGAGACGGTCAAGGCGGCCTTGCGAGGGAAACGCGATGCTTGATCTGCGGCTTTACATGGCGCAGCGCCTGAGCGCGCTGGTAATGGCCCCGTTGGTGCTAGGGCATATCGCGGTGATGATTTACGCCATTCAGGGTGGGCTCAGCACGGCAGAGATACTTGGCCGGACGCAGGGCAGCCTCCTGTGGTTCCTGTTTTACGGCACCTTTGTGCTGGCCGTCTCTGTTCACGCCGCCATCGGTCTGCGGGTGATCGCGCATGAATGGTTGCGCCTGCGTGGAACTGCCCTTGGCCTTTTGACATGGGGCACCTGTGCCGCGCTCCTTGCGCTCGGGTTCAGTGCCGTCTTTGCGGTGACGCTGCCATGAAACACCCGCCCCGTTCGCATCCGCTCTGGCTGGCCTTTGTGCTGCACCGGGTCTCGGGTCTGGCCCTGGCCCTCTTCCTGCCCGCGCATTTCTGGCTCTTGTCACAGGCGATTACCGCCCCTGCGCGACTTGATGGCTTTCTCGCCTTTGCCGACAATCCCTTGGTCAAGATCGCCGAATTCGGTCTCGTCTTTCTGCTCGCAGTCCATATGTTCGGTGGCCTGCGCTTGATGGCGCTAGAATTCCTGCCATGGTCCGACCGCCAGAAAACGCTCGCGGCGGGGGCGGTCGGCGCGGCGCTCTTCCTGTCCGGCACGTTCTTCCTGAGGGCGATCTGATGACCCATATCGACCGGCACGACACCGATATTCTCATCATTGGCACCGGTGGTGCGGGGCTTTTTGCCGCGCTTCACGCGCAGCAATCGGCACCTGCGGGCACGCGGATCACCATTGCCGTCAAGGGCCTGATCGGGAAATGCGGCTGCACGCGCATGGTGCAGGGCGGCTATAACGTGGCGCTGGGCGGGGGCGATAGCGTCGAGCGGCATTTCATGGACACCATAAAGGGCGGCAAATGGTTGCCCAATCAGGACATGGCGTGGAAACTCTGCGAACAGGCGGTGGTGCGTATCCACGAGCTAGAGAATGAAATCGGGTGCTTCTTTGACCGCAACCCCGATGGCACGCTGCATCAAAAGGCGTTTGCCGGGCAGACCGCCGACCGCACGGTCCACAAGGGCGACCTGACCGGGATAGAAATCATCAGCCGCTTGATGGAGCAGGTTCTGGCGCGCCCTGTCGAGAAGTTGCAGGAACACCGCGCGATTGGCCTCATCCCCACGCGCGACGGTAGCGCGCTCGCGGGCGTGCTCTTTATCGACATGCGCACAGGCGGTTTCCGGCTGGTTCGGGCCAAGACGGTGCTGATGGCCACCGGCGGCGGGCCGACCATGTACAAGTACAATACCCCCTCTGGCGACAAGACGATGGATGGCCTCGCCATGGCGCTGCGGGCGGGGCTGGAGTTGCGCGACATGGAAATGGTGCAGTTCCACCCCACCGGCCTCTTGGCGGGGGACCATACGCGCATGACCGGAACAGTGCTGGAAGAGGGGCTGCGCGGTGCAGGCGGTCAACTGCTCAACGGCGCGGAAAACCGCTTCATGTTTGACTATGACCCCAAGGGAGAGCGTGCGACGCGCGACGTGGTCAGCCGCGCCATCTATGCCGAGATGCGCAAGAACAACACCTCGGCGAATGGCGGCGTGTTTATCTCCATGTCCCATCTTGGGCCCGACACCGTGCGCGCCAAGTTCCCCGGCATGGTCAAACGTTGTGCCGATAGTGGCTTCGATCTGGCGGGGGGCCTCGTCGAGGTTGTGCCGACCGCGCATTATTTCATGGGCGGCGTGGTGGTTGATCCCGACACCCGCACCGCGATGGAGGGGCTTTATGTGGCGGGCGAGGATGCGGGCGGCGCCCACGGCTCGAACCGTTTGGGCGGCAATGGCGTCGCCAATTCCACCGTTTATGGTGGTGTCGCGGGTGACGTTATGGGCGCCGATATTCGCAGCATTGGGGCGCTCCGCGATCCCTGCCCCGAGGTGTTGCAGGCCGAGATTGCGCGTGCGCTGCACCCCCTCACGCGCCAGCCTGCGCCGGTCCATCCGCTGCGCGCGGCACTGCAAGAGGCGATGTGGGACGATGTCGGCGTCATGCGCACCGCCGCGGGAATGGAGCGTGGGCTGACCCGCGTGGCCGAAATTTCCGAAGCGCTGATGAATGTCGGCGTCGCGGGCGATAATCTCGCCTTCAACCTCACTTGGCACGATTGGCTCAACCTGCGCTCGCTCTGCGACGTGTCCGAGGCGATCACGCTGGCGGGCCTTGCGCGCGAGAACTCGCGCGGCGCGCATTATCGCGAGGATTTCCCCGAAGAGGGCGATCTCGATGCCTCTTACTTTACCGTGGTCACGCAGCGGGGCGATGACCTGACCGTGCGCCGCGACCCGGTGCAATTCAGCATCATTCGCCCCGGCGAGACCATCTTGCCCGAAAATGAGCCTGAAACACTGGTGGCCGCGCAATGATCTCGATCGACCTCATCCAGAACACCGCCGAAGCCCTGATGGACAAGGCGGCCATTGAAATCCCCGAGGATTACCTGACCGGCCTTCAGGCCGCCGCCGAAACCGAGGATGGCAATCTCTCGTCCTTCGTTCTTCAGGCGATGCTCGAGAATTACAAGGCCGCCAAGGAAGACCGCCGCGCCATGTGCGGCGATACCGGCTGTCCGCGCTGGTATGTGAAAATGGGCAACGAGGCCCGGATCGAAGGCGGACCGGTCGCGCTCGAATCCGCGCTGCGCCGTGCGACGGCCAAGGCCACCTATGACGTGCCCCTGCGGCCCAACCGGGTGCATCCGCTCTGGCGCACCGATCACAACAACAATGTCGGCATCGGCGCGCCCGAGATCGAATACGGTTATGAGCCGGGGGGCGAATGGATCGACCTCATCACCGTGCACAAGGGCGGGCTTTTCGGCACCGATTATCGCATGCTCTTCCCCTCCGACGGGATCGAGGGGATCAAGCGGTTTTACCTCGATAGCCTCGTGGCCTTTGGCAAACGCGGGCTGGCCTGTCAGCCGGCGATCATCGGCATCGGGCTGGGTGGGTCCAAGGATACCTGCATGGTTCTGGGCAAGCGCGCCGCCTGCCTGCGTGTGGTAGGCAGCGAGAATCCTGACCCAAAGATTGCGGCATTGGAGCGCGAGTTCAAGGAACTGGGCAATTCCATCGGCATGGGCGCGATGGGCTTTGTCGGCAAGAACATGGTGATCAACTGCAATATCGAGGTGGGCTATTGCCATACCGGGGGCATGCAGATGTCGGTGCATGCCTTTTGCCTGTCATCACGGCGGGCCGTGGCACGCATCTATCCCGATGGCCGGGTCGAGCATCGCACCGATCCTGATTGGTTCACCTCCTATCAGCGCCGCGAAACCGTCGATTGGCCAGGCTCCGCTCAGGAGGCCGCAGAATGAGCAAGCCCCGCGAAATCCGCCTGAGCACCACGCCGACGCCCGAGGCCCTGGCCGAGCTTCGTCTTGGCGACATCGTCTATCTGGACGGGTTGCTCTATACGGCGCGCGAAGGTGTCTACATGCGCGCGCTTGAGGACAAGGCCAATATTCCGCTCGAACTGCCCAGCCAGAGCGCCGCGAATTTCCACTGCTCCCCCGCCGCTGCCATTCGCCCCGATGGGTCCTTCAACATGGGCGCGGTGACGGCCACTGCCTCGTTCCGCTTTGCCAAGTGGTTGCCGGAATGGATGGCCAAGACCGGTGCCAAGCTGATCATCGGCAAGGGTGGTATGTCGTCCAAGGATTACAAATCCTATTTCGTGCCCAATGGTGCGATTTACCTTTCGACGGTGGGTTATGGCACCGGCGCATTGTTGGGGCGCGGCATCGAAAAGGTCGAGGCCGTGCATTGGCAAGAGGAACTCGGTCTGGCGCAGGCGATGTGGGTCATTCGCTGCAACAAGATGGGGCCGTTCATCGTGGCCTCTGACCTTGAGGGCAATTGCCTGTTCGAGCGCGAGAACGCCAAGATTGCCGAGAATCTGGCGCGGGTTTATGAAGGAACCCGTCCCGCCACGCTCAAACGCTATGGCGAGACCGATGACCGCTCGGACGAGGTGATTGGCTAAAGCACTTCGCGCAGCAGCAGAACCACGCCTGAAACCAGGGTCAACACGATCAGCAACCGTCGAAAGGCCGTGTCGCTCAGGCGTTTGAACACGGTAATCCCGATCTGCGCCGCCAAGAGCGCGGCTGGAATGGCCATCGCGAGATAGATCAAGGTTTCATGGGTATAGGCCCCCTTGAGCGCGAGCAGCATCGTCGTGACCGCCAGAACCACCACATTGAACGGTTGCAAGACCGCGCGTGTTTCCTGCTTGGGCCAGGGACGCAGCGTGCACCACATCATCGGCAACGCGCCAGAGAGCGAGGCGGCACCGCCCAGAATGCCCCCCAGGAACCCGACCAGCATATCCCAGAACGGCGTCGCGCGCTCGAACCGTGGCAGGCGTGCGCGCAGGGTGAAATAGCCTCCGTAAAGCAGCAGCATTGCCGCCACCACGGTCTTGAGCGTGCTGGCGTCAATCACGCTGAGGATCATCACCCCAATGGGAATCCCCGCCAATCCGGGCAGCAGAAACCGCGCTAGCCGCCGAGTGTTCTGGCGGATCGCAGCGCGCACAACCCAAAGGCCTTGCAGTCCGGTGATGACCGAGAGCAGGACCAGCATGGCCACCGCCTGAAAGGGCGGCAACACGACGAGAAAGAAGCCAAGGGCGAACAGCGCCGTGCCAAACCCGGCCAGCCCGTTGATGAATCCGCCCGCCATCGCTCCGGCAATGACATAGGGTATGACCTCGGCGCTCATCCCGCCGGCCCGCCCGTGGATGGGGTGAAAACGCCGATCTCGACGGCACCCATCAGGGCCTTGTGGATTTCCTGGATGATGCGGATGCGTGGGTTGTCTCGCCGATAGGCCAGCGTCAATTGCCGCACGGGTGCGCCATCAGGCAGCGGCACACGGCGCAACGGAAGCGGCTGTACACCCCGCACACATCGCGCAGGCACGATGGACACACCTAGCCCCGCAAGGACCATGCTCGAAATCGCTTCTAGCCCCTGTAGCTCCATCGTGACCGACACGGGAATCCCGTGCTCGCGCAGCCAACCGTCGATCAGCCCCCCGACAACAGCATCGCGGCTGAACCGGATGAAGGGATGTCGGACCAAAAGTTCGCGCACATCGTCGCCCTCTGTCTCTTGTGGGGCGAGCAGTTCCATAGGTTCTTGTGCGATGTCGGCATGGTCGATTTCGGGAGGCAAAGGACCTTGGCGCGACAGCACCGCCGCATCAAGCGCGCCCCGCTCGACCTCGGCAATCAGCGCGGTGGTCATCCCGGGCACGATGCGCACATGCAACTCCGGATAGCTTTCCTTGAGCAGTCGGACCGACAGAGGTGTCAGCCCCGTGAGTGTCATCGGCACCGCACCAAGAGAGATCTCGCCACGAAACCCCTCGTCCCCCAGGACCGATGGCACGATGGCGTCGTAGGCGCGAACGATGTCACGCGCCCGGGCGACCAAGGCGCGCCCTGTCGGTGTCAACTCTGGAGACCTGCGTGAGCGGTCAAAGAGCATGACCCCCCATTCTTCCTCAAGGCTGCGCATCTGTTGGCTGACGGCGGCATGGGTGACAAAGACTGCCTCGGCGGCGGCGCTAAAGGTCTTGTGATCATCTACTGCAATCAGGGTGCGCAAGCGCCGGATTGACATGCTCCGCCTCTCTCGTAAGTTTAACTAATGCATCCTGTAACAGAATATTGCTTATATTAAGCCTGCCTTAAAGTTACACCTAAAGGCGACGGCGTTGCAATCCGCGAACAAGCCAGCCGCCGACACCACAGAGGAGGAGGAAAACATGAAGCTGAGACAGTTGGGCGCGGTTTGCGCCCTGGGGCTTGGCGTGACGGCGACCGCCGCATTGGCCGAATACCCCGAACGCCCCATCAACATGGTCATTCCCTATGGCGCGGGCGGTGCGACCGACATTTCGGCCCGCACGATCGCAGAGCCACTGGGTACCGTGGTCGGCAAGCCTTTGGTCATGTCGAACATCACTGGGGCAGGGGGCGCCACAGGATCGGTCGCGGTGCAGAATGCCAAGCCAGATGGCTATACCATGCTCTTTGCCCGCGTCGGTTCGCATACCGTCAACCCGGCGATGAAGGCGACGCTGCCTTATACGCTAGACGACTTCCGCTTTGTGACAGTCTATGAAATCAACCCCGTCGCCTGTGCGGTGCGCCCCGATTCCGGCATTGAGACAATCGAGGATTTGGTCGCACTGACAGAATCTGAAGGCACCAGCTTCAGCTCCTCCGGCGTCGGCTCGATGCTGCATCTCGCGGCGGTAATGGTGCTGGATGAGTTCGGCGTCGAGAACCCGCTCGACAAGGCGATCCATATCCCGCAAGGCGGCGGTGGCGAGGCGGCAACCGCCGTTCTCAACGGAACCGTGACATTCATCTGCACCAACACATCCGCCCTTGCCAATTTCGTGGCCAATGGGCAGTTGAAACCGATCCTCGTGACCACAGCAGAACCTGTACCGGGCTTTGACGCACCAACCGCTGTCGAACTCGGCAAACCGGACCTGACGCAGCTTGTGGGCTGGACAGGCATTGCCGGGCCGGATGATCTTCCTGACGATGTAGCCGCAAAGTGGGGCGAGTGGATGGCCGCCGCTGCGGGAGACGAGAAGTTCATCGCACAGATGAGCGCGCTTGGCTCGGTCATCAATGTCATGAGCCCCGAGGAGGCGAACGCCTTCATTCAAACTCAGTATGAAACCTTTCGTGCGTTGGTCGACAAACTCGGCATGCGCATAGAAGGCTGAAGACCCTCGCGAACGCTGGCCGGGCACCACGGTGCCCGGTCGCCTGAGGTCCGCAATCTGATCGGGGAGGATCAGGGTGAACAAACGTGCAATTCAGGTGCAACTGGGCATCGGCGCCTGTGCGGCTTGTCTTTTCCTGATCTTATACGCCATTCCCTATTGGATCTCTGCTCCAAGCAATATCCGGAACATCGTGTTGTCGCCCCGCTTCTGGCCCTATGCCATCGCCGGACTGACGGGGTTGGTCGGGCTCGGAATGCTGTTTGCGAACCGCAAGCCGGATGTGGATGACGCGCCCGTCAATGACCCGATCCAAGACCCGCAGGCGGGGTTGATCCGGCTGGCAGGCATGGCGGTATTGATGACCGTCACCTTCTGGCTCTTGCCCCGGATCGGCATGGTCTGGACCACGATGCTGGCCTTTGCGTCGCTCGCTTTTCTGGTCAAGACGCGTCATCCCAAGACCGCGTTGATCTGTGCCGTGACTGTTCCCCTCCTGCTCTATGCCTTCTTTGCTCATGTTGCGGGCGTCGCCATTCCGCAGGGTGAATTTGTGAGGCTGCCATGAGTGTGATTGACAGCATCATGGCCGGTCTCGCGCTGGTCGGAAACGTCGAGGCGATTGTGTCCTTGGCGATAGGTATCGTGATCGGCGTGATCGGTGGGGCAATTCCCGGGATTTCGGCGACAATGGCGGTGGCTCTGACGCTGCCCTTTACCTTTCCGATGCAGCCGATCAATGGAATTCTCTTGCTTTTGGGTGTCTACAAGGGCGGCATATTCGGCGGCTCAATCCCGGCCATTCTGATCAAGACACCGGGCACGCCCGCCTCATCCGCCACAGTTCTGGACGGGCATCCGATGGCCGCACGCGGCGAGGCGGGGCGCGCGCTTGGCATGGCGCTCTGGGCCTCCTGCACGGCGGATCTGATCTCGAACCTTGCGCTGATCCTTTTCGCGGGCTGGCTGGCGTCTTTTGCGCTCAGCTTTGGGCCGCCTGAATTTTTTGCGCTCATTCTGTTCTCGCTCACGATCATCGCGGGCGTGTCGGGCGAAAGCCTTTTGCGCGGTGCTCTCGCGGCGCTTCTGGGGCTGCTCTTGGCAACCATCGGGCTTGATCTTGTCTATGGCACCAATCGCTTCACCTTTGGCGATCCCAACCTGATGGGAGGTCTGAATTTCATCGCCGTGCTGATCGGACTCTTTGCCATCCCCGAGGTCATAAACATGGTTTGGAATCCCACCGGTCATATCGGCAAGGTGCAGGCCCTGGGCGGTAAATGGGTCACCTTCGCCGAGTATAAGCGCTGTTTTCGCTCCATCGTGCGTGGCAGTTTCATCGGGGTCTTCCTGGGCGCGATCCCCGGTATCGGCGCGGCCCCTGCGGCGTTTCTGAGCTATTCCGAAGCCCGCCGCAAATCCCCCAACAAGGCCAATTTCGGCAAGGGCGAGATCGAGGGCGTCGCCGCCTCGGAGGCAGGCAATAACGGCGTGGCGGGTGCCACTCTGATCCCGCTTCTGGCCTTGGGCGTGCCCGGCGACGTGATCACGGCCATCATCATCGGGGCCTTCATGGTGCATGGATTGCAACCGGGGCCGATGATGTTCGTGATGAACGTCGACATAATATACGGCCTCTTCATCGGCCTTATCTTTTCCTCTGGCTTGCTCTTGATCGTGGGCGGCCTGGCCATTCGCGGCTTCAAGCCCGTGGCTGATATTCCCAAGCGTATTCTGATGCCGATCGTCCTTGTGCTCTGCATCTATGGGGTGTTCGCGGTGAACAACAACATCTTTGACGTCGGCGTTATGTTCGTGATGGGTTGGGTCGGGTTCTTCATGTCCCGCTATCATATTCCCGCCGCCCCCTTCCTGATCGCCTTCATTCTGGGGCCCCTGCTCGAGGATAATTTCCGCAAATCCATGCTGATGTCTGGCGGATCGCCCGATGTGCTGTTGCGGGGGCCAATCACATGGTTCTTCTGGGCCTTGACCCTGATCGCGGTCGTTGCGATTGCGCGAGGCACACTTGACAAGGCGCGGGACAAGGGCTGAACTCGTGTGGCATACGACCATCTCGTGTTGGTTTGCCGCGTGATAAGATTTTCGTGACAGGCCCTGCTGGGGGCTAGGAAAACACGGCTTCCCTTCATATATTCAAGAATAAAGATATAATCGTTGGCCACCCCTGACGAGCTTTTGCCATGGCGAGAGAGGAAGAAGAATGACCGGAGCCGAAACTGAATTTACCCCGCTTATGTCATTCGCGGGCGGTGTGCTGATCGGCTTGTCAGCCGTGTTGCTGATGTTTCTCCAAGGTCGGATCATGGGGGCCACCGGCATTTTGTCAGGGTTGATTACAGGCGGTGTGCCGGGCGACAAGAGCTGGCGTGCGGCGATGGTCGTGGGCATGATTGCCGGACCGCTTGTGGTTCTGGCGCTGACCGGACAAATGCCAGAGGTCGAGGTACCGATAAGCCTGCCGATGATCGTGATCGGCGGATTCATCGTGGGTATCGGTGTGACATTCGGCTCTGGCTGCACGTCGGGGCACGGGGTTTGCGGCCTTGCACGGCTATCGCCCCGATCCTTCGTGGCCACATTGACCTTCATGGTGGTGGCCTTTTCCACGGTTTATGTCATTCGTCACGTGATCGGAGTCTGAGCCATGCGTATCCTGTCAGCGCTGCTTGTCGGCCTTGTCTTTGGCGTGGGAATTGCCATCTCTGGCATGATCAACCCGGCCAAGGTGCTTAATTTCTTCGACATTGCCGGGACATGGGATCCGAGCCTGATTTTTGTCATGGGCGGTGCGTTGTTGACCACCTTCATCGGCTATCGGCTTGTTCTCAAACGCCCCGGTCCGATTGTCGAGGCAGAGTTCAAGCTGCCCACCAACCGGGTCATTGACGCGCGCCTGATCGGGGGATCGGCGGTTTTTGGTCTTGGCTGGGGCATCGCGGGATTTTGCCCCGGTGCAGCAGTCCCGGCCCTTGGCTCGGGCAGATACGAGGTTGTGGCCTTTGTCGCAGCACTCTTGGCCGGGCTTTGGGTGGCCAAGACGATACAGACGAAACAAGCGGATAAAAGGGTCACGGCGTGATGGACTATCCCGTGAACATGGGCGTGACGCCCGTAGTCAAGGCGTTCTTCGACGAGGCCACGAATACCATCAGCTACGTGGTCAAGGATCCCGACTCGTCCGCCTGTGCGGTGGTTGACAGCGTGATGGATATCGACATGGCGGCCGGGCGGATCACCTATACCCATGCCGATGCCATGATCGCTTATATTCTGGACCTCGGCCTCAGGCTCGACTGGATCATCGAGACCCATGTCCACGCCGATCACCTCTCGGCGGCGCCCTATATTCAGCAGAAACTGGGTGGCAAGATCGGGATTGGCGAGAAGATCCTCGTCGTGCAGGAAACCTTTGGCAAGATATTCAACGAAGGCACCGAATTTCAGCGCGACGGTAGCCAGTTCGATGCGCTGTTCAAAGATGGTGACACCTACAAGGTCGGGCAGATGACCTGCTTTGCCATGCACACGCCCGGCCATACGCCCGCCTGCATGGTTCATGTGATGGGCGATGCGGCCTTTGTCGGCGATACGCTCTTCATGCCGGATGGCGGTTCGGCGCGCGCGGATTTTCCCGGCGGTGATGCCGGCGAACTCTATGACAGCATCCAGAAGGTGCTGCGCCTGCCTGATGATATGCGCCTCTTCATGTGCCATGATTACGGCCCCAACGGCCGCGACATTCAGTGGGAGACCAGTGTAGGGGCGGAGAAGGCGTATAATATCCACGTCGGTGGCGGGAAAACCCGCGAGGAATTCGTGAAGTTCCGCACAGAGCGTGACGCGCAGCTTGCCATGCCACGGCTGATCCTGCCCTCTTTGCAGGTCAACATGCGCGCAGGCGAAGTTCCCCGCGACAGCGATGGCAACCCGATGCTGAAATTGCCGGTCAACCGACTCTGATCAAACGCTTGGATAGGGCAGGGAACGGCCGAAATGAACCTGAGCCGACTCGGTCGCTTCCTGCCCATTCTGAACTGGGGTCGGCAGTATACGCGGAACACGCTGACCGACGATGCTCTGGCAGCGGTGATCGTGACGATCATGCTGATTCCGCAATCTCTGGCCTATGCGCTTCTTGCTGGTTTGCCACCAGAGGCGGGGCTATACGCCTCGATCCTTCCGATCGTTCTCTATGCGATCTTTGGCACCAGCCGTGCCTTGGCCGTGGGGCCGGTGGCGGTGGTGTCGCTGATGACGGCGGCAGCGATTGGCGATGTGGCCGAGGCGGGCACAGCGGGCTATGCGGTGGCGGCTCTAACCCTCGCGGGTTTGTCGGGCCTTATCCTGCTTGCAATGGGCATGCTGCGCCTTGGCTTTCTGGCGAACTTCCTGTCGCATCCGGTGATTGCAGGTTTCATCACCGCCAGCGGTATACTGATCGCCGTCAGTCAGTTGAAACATCTCCTTGGCGTCCCGGCCAGCGGCGGAACTTTGCCAGAGATGCTCTGGTCGCTGCTGCAGCATTTGGGCGGTATCAGCAATTTCACCCTGTTTATTGGCATGGCTTCCGCCGCTTTTCTATTCTGGGTGCGTCATGGCCTGAAACCCTTGCTGGTGCGGTGCGGGCTGGGTCCACGCGCCGCGGATATGGGGGCCAAGGCAGGGCCAGTGATCGCTGTGGCCGTGAGCACCATTATCGTCTGGCGCTTCGAGCTTGATCAGCATGGTGTGGCCGTCGTCGGGGATGTGCCACGAGGCTTGCCGCCCCTGACACTTCCGTCCTTTTCTCCGGGCCTGATCGGTGCTCTCTTTGTGCCCGCGCTGCTGATTTCGGCGATCGACTTTGTTGAATCCATGTCAGTTGCGCAGACGCTGGCGGCCAAGAAACGCGAGCGGATCGACCCGGATCAAGAGTTGATCGGTCTGGGGGCTGCCAATATCGGCGCGGCCTTTACCGGCGGCTATCCCGTCACCGGCGGATTTGCCCGGTCTGTTGTGAACTATGACGCAGGCGCGGCAACGCCCGCCGCGGGCGCCTTTACCGCCGCTGGATTGGCCATCGCCGCGATGTTCCTCACTCCGCTGATCTATTTTTTGCCCATTGCCACGCTGGCGGCCACAATTATCGTGGCCGTGCTCAGCCTCGTTGATCTTGCGATCCTCCGCAGCAGTTGGACCTATTCAAAGGCAGATTTTGCCGCCGTGGCGGGTACCATCCTTCTGACCCTCGGTTTCGGGGTCGAAACCGGAGTTTCTGCCGGCGTTATCCTTTCCATCGGCCTGCATCTCTATCGCAGTTCCCGGCCTCATATTGCCGAAGTGGGCCTTGTTCCCGGCACCCAGCATTTCCGTAATATCCTGCGCCATCAGGTCCTGACCGATCCTGCGGTCGTGACCTTTCGACCCGATCAAAGCCTCTACTTTGCCAATGCCCGTTTTGTTGAGGATCACGTCTTTGCGCGCGTGCACTCCGGGGGGCCGGTGCGCGATGTGGTTCTCATGTGCTCTGCCATCAACGAGATCGACCTGAGCGCGGTCGAAACACTGGAAGAGATCAACAATCGGCTCAAGGAGATGGGCATCCGCCTGCATCTGTCAGAGGTCAAGGGACCAGTAATGGACCGGCTTTGCCGCGCGCATTTCCTGAGCGACCTCACCGGCCAGGTGTTCCAAGCGCAATACGATGCCTTTACGGCCCTCAGCCCCGATACGGTGGCAAGCGATCAGGCAAAGCCGGTGATGAGCTGACGCAAGCCAATCGCGGCACCCACAAAGATCGCGGCAAAGGTAACGGGCGCGCTGAAAGACAGCACGGAAAAGGCGGAAATTCCCTGACCGACGGTGCAACCAAAGGCCAGCACCGCGCCAAAGCCCATGCAGACCGCGCCCAACATCTGCCGCCGCAATTCCCGCGGATCCTCGCAGGCTTCCCACCGGAAATGGCCTTTGATCAGGCTGCCGCAAAATGCACCGGCTAACACACCAAAAACGGATGCCACGCCAAAGCTGAGGCCGCCACCGCTTGCCGTCATCAAAAAGATGATCGTTTCCCCGAGAGGCGCAGAGAAAGTATGCGTCTGCACCGGCTGCGGAATAAAGCCATGCGTGGCAACCCAGGAAGTGCCGAACCAACCAGACGTGATCGCAAGTCCAACCGCCGCCCCCCAAAAGACCGCACGGCGGTTCTGCAGAAAGTTGCGCGAGGCAAGCGCCGCAAAGCAGATCAGCGCTGAAATTGCCGCTCCCACCCAGACCATCGGTAATCCGGTGAGCGATCCAAGAACCTGCGCATAGGACTGGTTTTCGAACGCGGGGCTTGTTGCCTCTGTCGCGAGGATACGCAATCTCGCAAAGGGGCCCGACATCATCACATAGGCCGATATTCCCATCACAAGAACGATCACGAACGCTCTTAGATCGCCGCCGCCAAATCGGGCAAGCGCGCCAAATCCACAATTCCCGGCAAGCGACATGCCATAGCCAAAGAGAAGCCCGCCCGAGACACTGGCCAGCGGCGACCATGGCGTGATCCAATAGGCATTGCTGGAAATATCGAACAGGTCGAACCCTGCCAGACCAAAGGCCGTGATCCCGGCAACCCCGATGGCCAATCCCCACATCCGCAAACGCGTATCGCTCTGCTGATAAAGCAGATCCTCGATCGCGCCCAGAGTGCAGAACCGCCCCACGCGCGCCGCGAGCCCAAGGACCATGCCGCCGGCAAAACCAAAGAACAGGATGATCATGGGTTCAGGGATGCCGCCGGGCATGATGCTCCTCCGTTTGACGCTGGCAAGGTCGCGCTGCGTGGATCACGGTTGCTTGCAAAACAGATCGTAGACAACTTCGAGCATCTGTATCGCGCGGCGGTCTGTCAAACGGTAATAGATAGCCTTGCCCTCTCGCCGTGGTGTTACCAGACCTTCCAGACGCAAGCGTGAGAGTTGCTGAGACACTGCCGCCTGTCGCGCCGAGAGCAAATCCTCAAGCTCGGTCACGCTCTTTTCCCCGGTAGCGAGATGACACAGGATCATCAAACGCCCTTCATGGCTGATCGCCTTGAGGAACTCTGCCGCCGTATGCGCCAGGTCAAGCATCGCATCGATGCTCTCGTCAGACTTGTCCATAAGGGGAGGGGGAGCGCGGCGCAACATCGGTATCACGGCGCCTTGGTGGCATCGGGGTGCGCGTCCAAAAGCTGTGTCAGAAGAAACCAGAAGAACTCGTCGCCCGCATAGCCCTCTATCCGCCCCAGTTCCTGACCGTCCTCGACCAGAACAAAGGTCGGGGTAAAGATCGGTCGACTGTGAAAGGCAATGTCTTGGGGCAGCGCGTTGATCTGCACCCGGCGCAGGGGTGCGCGCGCGCCTTCCGTGGTCTTGGGATAAGCCGGAGCAATCTCGGCATTCCATCGCTCGCACCAATGACAACCATGCCGCTCGACCATGACCAGCTCAGCCGCCGACAGCGGACCAATCAGGCCGAATGTCAGGGAGAGGCTAACGAGAAAGGCAACGAGCGTGTGCATCGGTGTTCCGATTGACGGACAGAATAAAACATATGATAGTTTGAATATGTATGCGGATCAACCCGTCTGAGGATGCCCGATGTTCGATGTCTCACTGCTTAGCGCCTTTGTCGGGGGATTGATCGTCTTTTTCTCGCCCTGCGTGCTGCCAATCGTGCCCTTTTACCTCAGCTACATGGCTGGGGCGTCGATGTCCGAGATCAGCGCGGAGGGTCGTCTTGCTCCGGGTGTGCGCCGTCGCGCCTTTGCCGCGTCTGTCATGTTTTCTGCGGGAATCATCACGGTTTTTGTATTGCTAGGCGCCGCAGCTTTTGGCCTGAGCCAGGCGTTCCGGGGATTTCAGACAGAGTTTCGCATGTTTGCCGCGCTTGTTGTGCTGATCCTCGGACTGCATTTTCTGGGCGTGCTGCGCATCGGCTTTCTCAACCGGGTGTTCCAGATGGAGGCCGGCGACACCAGGAATATGTCGGTTCTCGGGGCCTATGTGGTGGGGTTTGCGTTTGCAGCCGGCTGGACGCCCTGTGTGGGTGGTGTGCTGACGGCAGTGGTCTTTACCGCCAGCACCGAGGCCACGGCGATGAAAGGGCTGGTGCTCCTCTTGGTCTTTGGTCTCGCCATGACCACGCCCTTCATGGTGGCCTCGCTCTTTATCGGACCGTTTCTGCGCTTTGCCGCGAAGTTCCGCCGCCACTTGCCCAAGGTCGAAAAAGCAATGGGGCTGCTCTTGATCGTCTTTGCTGCGCTCATTGCGACCGACAGCGTCAATTATATCGCCCAATGGATGCTGGAGACCTTTCCAGCCTTTCAAAACATCTGATCGAGGAGAAGCATGATGACAAGAATGTTGACCCTGCTGGCCGCCGCCCTGTTCGCAATGCCCGTCGCTGCGGTGGAACTGGGCGACGACGGCCTGCACAAGACGGACTGGATGCGCGACACTTTCAAGGACCTGCGTGAGGACCTGGCTGATGCCAATACCGAGGGCAAGCGCCTGATGGTGATCATCGAACAGCGCGGGTGCATCTATTGCACCAAGATGCATGAAGAGGTGTTTCCCCGTCCGGAAATTGCCGATTTCATCCGTGATAATTTCTTTGTCGTGCAGCTCAATTTGCACGGCGATTTGGAGGTTGTCGATTTCGACGGTGAATCACTGTCTGAGAAACAGGCCGCGCGAAAATGGGGGCTGCTCTTTACGCCGTCGATTCTGTTTCTACCCGAAGAGGTGGCAGAAGATCAGACAGCCGCACAGGCAGCGGTGGCGATGATGCCCGGTGCCTTTGGCCCCGGCACTACGTTAGACTTGCTCACTTGGGTGCAGGAGAAACGGTATTTGCTTGATACCGAAGAGGATTTCCAACGCTATCACGCACGCCGCATCGCCGAACGCGAAGCGGCAAAATCGCAGTGAGCAGCTGCGTGAGAATACATTAAATTCAAGAATACGAATTTATTGTTGTGTGATCGCGAAATTGTGTTCTATGATATACAAAAATCTGAATGTGTTAGGGAGGACGCATGAAACGATCAATTCTCACGGTGTCGCTGATCTGCGCGACAATGAGCGCGTCAGCGGCCGAAGTCGCACCGACAGATGTGAAGTTCACCGATGGCGCGATTGCAGAATCCTTGACGGGTGTTGCAGGCGACCCAATCGCCGGGCGCGAAGTGCTTGGAAATCGCTCGCTTGGCAACTGCGTGGCCTGCCACCAGGTTACCGACCTGAGCGACGTTCCGTTTCACGGTGAGATCGGCCCAATGCTGGATGGCGCGGGTTCTCGGTGGAGCGAGGCCGAACTGCGCGGCATCGTCGCCAATGCCAAGATGATGTTTCCAGAGTCGCTGATGCCCTCTTTCTACCGGACAGATGGGTATACGCGGCCGGGAAATGCGTTCACCGGAGAGGCGGCAGACAGCACTTTTGGTCCTCTGCTGACTGCACAGCAAGTTGAAGACGTGGTCGCCTATCTGGCGACCCTCAAAGAGTGATCGCGCCCCAAGCGTGACCAAGATCAGGAGTTTGACAACATGACACTGACACGACGCAACGTGATGATCATGGGGGCAGGGGCCTTTGTCGCCTTTGGCCTTCCCATGCGCGCCACCGCAGCAGGCGAAGACCGTATCGCCGAATTCACGGGCGGGGCTGCCATGGCCGATAGCGGGATCACATTGACCGCCCCCGAAATCGCCGAGAACGGAAACACGGTGCCGATCGAGGTCGCGGCCCCCGGTGCCGTCGAAATCCTCGTGCTGGCCATGGGCAACCCGACGCCCGGTGTGGCCACCTTCAAATTCGGCGCCTTGGCTGCATCGCAAACCGCCTCGACCCGCATCCGCCTGGCAGGCACGCAGGATGTGGTGGCAATCGCCAAGATGAGCGACGGCTCCTTCGCCAAGGCATCGAGCAACGTCAAGGTTACAATCGGCGGCTGCGGCGGCTGAGGCTTAGGTAGGAGAAACGAGAATGGCACAAGACGTAACACCCCGCGTCAAGGTCCCGAAATCCGCAGCCGCAGGCGAAGCGGTCACGATCAAGACCCTGATCAGCCACCCGATGGAATCCGGTCAGCGCAAGGATAAGGAAGGCAACATCATCCCGCGCTCGATCATCAATCGGTTCACTTGCGAGTTCAACGGTCAGAGCGTCGTCGACGTGACCATGGAGCCCGCAATCTCGACCAACCCTTACATCGAGTTCGCCGCCACCGTGCCCGAAGCCGGTGAATTCAAGTTCACTTGGTACGATGACGATGGCTCGGTCTACGAAGACACCAAGCCGATCGCGCTGAAATAAGGGCCAATCGTCAAGGGAGGGACGAGAATGACAAGAACAGGACGCATTACCGGTCTGATTGGCGCAACGGCGCTCTTGGCGGGGACTGCCTTTGCAGACCCCGTCGACGACACCCTGGTTATCAACGAAGAAATCGAGATGACCACCCGCGCCGCGGCGCCCGCGCATCTCGCGGATACGCTGGACGAGGTGCTGTCCGGCTGGCATTTCCGTAACGATGACACCCGTGCAATGCAGGCCGATGATTTCGACAATCCCGGCATGATCTTTGTCGAGAATGCAATGACCGCATGGGAAACCGTAGAGGGCACCGAAGGCAAGTCCTGCGCAAGCTGCCATGGTGATGCGGCCGAGAGCATGAAGGGCGTCCGTGCCGTCTACCCCAAGTGGAACGAGACCGCTGCCGAAGTGCGCACGCTTGAAATGCAGGTCAACGCCTGCCGGACAGAGCAGATGGGCGCTGAAAAGTGGAAGTATGGCGGTGACGAGATGGTCAACATGACCGCGCTCTTGGCTTCTGTATCGCGCGGCATGCCGATCAACGTCGCGATCGACGGCCCGGCTCAGGCCACTTGGGAAATGGGCAAGGAAATGTATTATACCCGGTATGGTCAGCTCGAGCTGTCCTGCGCCAATTGCCACGAACAGAACTACGGCAACATGATCCGTGCGGATCACCTGAGCCAAGGGCAGATCAACGGTTTCCCGACCTACCGTCTCAAGAACACCAAGCTGAACGGGGCACACAACCGCTTCAAAGGGTGCATTCGCGACACGCGGGCTGAAACCTTTGCCGAAGGTAGCCCCGAGTTCATCGCGCTTGAGCTCTATGTCGCCTCGCGCGGCAACGGCCTTTCAGTCGAAGGTCCGTCGGTCAGAAACTAATCGGGATACCCCGCCAGACTGCGTGTCGGCGGGGTTTTCCATATCCAAAAACATTCAAAAATCCGCATGTGATTGTGCGGGAGTTGGAAAGGTCCATCATGATCTCGCGGCGTGATTTTCTTCAGACGAGCATGGCTGCTTCTGCCATTCTTGGGGCATCTTCCTTTGGCAACTGGGCGAAACTCGCCGCGCAGCAGGCGTTGACCCAGGATCAGCTGATGCGCTTCGATACCTTTGGCAATGTCAGCCTGATCCACGTCACCGACATCCACGCTCAACTCAAACCGATCTATTTCCGCGAGCCGTCGATCAATATCGGCGTGGGCGAAAACAAGGGGGCCGTGCCGCATGTTACCGGCGCGGATTTCCGTAAGCTCTACGGCATCGACGATGGCAGCCCCACGCATTACGCCCTGTCGGCTGGCGATTTCAGCGCGCTTGCGCAAGCTTATGGCAAGGTCGGCGGCCTCGACCGGATGGCGACGGTCATCAACGCCATTCGAGCAGATCGCCCCGATGCAATCCTGCTGGATGGCGGCGATACCTGGCATGGTTCCTACACCTGTTACCACACCGCTGGTCAGGACATGGTCAATGTGATGAACGCATTGAAACCTGACGCGATGACCTTTCACTGGGAATTCACATTAGGGTCCGCCCGTGTGCAGGAGATTGTCGAGAGCCTCCCCTTTGCCGCGCTCGGACAGAACATCTTTGATGCCGAATGGGACGAGCCGGTCGATCTATTCCCGCCCTACAAGTTCTTCGAACGTGGCGGGGTCAAGATCGCCGTTATCGGTCAGGCCTTTCCCTATATGCCCATTGCCAATCCGGGCTGGATGTTCCCGGAATACAGCTTTGGCATCCGTGACGAAAACATGCAGACCATGGTCGACGAGGTGCGTGGGCAGGGGGCCGAGCTCGTCGTCTGCCTCAGCCACAATGGCTTTGACGTAGATAAGAAGATGGCCGGGCGCGTTACCGGCATCGACGTGATCCTGTCGGGGCATACGCATGACGCCCTGCCAGAGCCTGTGCTGGTGGGCGAGACAATCATTGTGGCCTCTGGCTCCAACGGTAAATTCGTGAGCCGCGTTGATCTCGATGTGCGCGATGGGCGGATGATGGGCTTCCGGCACAAGCTGATCCCGATCTTCTCCGACGTGATCGAGCCGGATAAAGAGGTTGCTGCCCTGATTGACGCGCAGCGCGCGCCATATCTCGACCAGTTGACCGAAGTGATCGGCAAGACAGACAGCCTGCTTTATCGTCGTGGCAACTTCAACGGTACATGGGACGATCTGATCTGCGACGCGCTCTTGTCCGAGCGCGAAGCCGACATCGCCATGTCTCCGGGCGTCCGCTGGGGACCAAGCCTGATCCCCGGTCAGGACATCACCCGCGAGGACATCTTCAACGTCACCTCGATGACCTATGGCAAGGCCTATCGCTCTGAAATGACAGGTGAATTCATCAAGGTCATTCTCGAGGACGTGGCCGACAACATCTTCAACCCCGACCCTTATTATCAACAGGGTGGCGATATGGTCCGCATCGGCGGCATGGGCTATCGGATCGACATTAACCAGCCGCAGGGCAGCCGGATCAGCGACATGACCCTGCTCAAGACAGGCGAAGCGATTGATCCCGCGAAATCCTACGTGGTCGCTGGTTGGGCCTCGGTCAATGAAAACACTGAAGGCCCCGAAATCTGGGATGTGGTCGAGAGCCATATCCGCACACTTGGCACGGTCAGTGTCACCCCCAACAACAGCGTCCAGGTAATTGGCGCGTAACGACTTGCTGAAAGGAGGCATTTGAGATGTCAGGGACATTCAAAGGCAAACCCACCTCCCGGCGCGCCTTTTTGCGCGGTGGCGTGGCGGCGGCGGCCGGGGCCGTTGCGGCTGGGGCTACGCACGCAGGAACCCCCGATCCGCTGATCACCGAGGTTCAGCCTTGGGCGAACGGTCTGGGCGACGGGGTGGATGCAACGCCCTATGGTCTGCCAATCGAGTATGAATCGGATGTCGTGCGGCGCAATGTGCCTTGGCTCACCGCGGATCCGATCAGCTCGATCAACTTTACCCCCATTCACGCGCTCGATGGCACCATCACGCCGCAGGGCTGTGCCTTCGAGCGGCACCATTCCGGCGCGATCGACCTCAAGAAAGAGGACTATCGCCTGATGATCAACGGCCTCGTCGATACGCCGCTGGTCTTTACCTACGAAGACCTGGAGCGTTTTCCGCGCGAGAACCATGTTTATTTCTGCGAATGTGCCGCCAACACCGGCATGGAATGGGCCGGCGCACAATTGAACGGCGCGCAGTTCACCCATGGCATGATCCACAACATGGAATACACCGGCGTCCCCCTGCGCACCCTGCTCGAAGAGGCGGGATTGGACGCAGCGGGCGATCTCAAGGATAAATGGGTCTATGTCGAGGGGGCGGATGCGTCTTCCAATGGCCGCTCGATCCCCATGGCCAAGGCGCTTGGCGATTGCCTTGTTGCGTTCAAGGCCAATGGCGAGGCGTTGCGCAAAGAGCATGGATATCCCGTGCGCCTTGTCGTGCCTGGCTGGGAAGGCAACATGTGGGTCAAGTGGTTGCGTCGCATCGAAGTGACCGATGCCGCCGTCGAGAGCCGCGAAGAAACCAGCAAATACACGGACACGCTGGAAGATGGCACAAGCCGTAAATGGACCTGGGTGATGGATGCCAAATCGGTCATCACCTCGCCCAGTCCGCAGTCGCCCATCAAACATGGCACGGGTCCACTCGTGATTACAGGTTTGGCATGGTCCGGTCACGGCGCGATCACCCGCGTCGACGTGTCCAAGGATGGTGGCAAGACATGGGAAACCGCGCGTCTTGCCAAACCGGGAGAGGCCAAAGCGCTCACCCGTTTCTACTTCGATACCACTTGGAATGGCGAAGAGATGTTGCTTCAGAGCCGGGCCATGGACGAGACCGGATATATCCAGCCCACCAAGGCGCAGCTGCGCGAGGTGCGCGGCCTGAACTCGGTCTATCACAACAACTGTATTCAGACATGGTGGGTGCGGCCCAACGGGGAGGCAGAAAATGTCGAAGTTTCTTAAGTTTACGCTGGTCACGGGATTTGCCCTCAGCGCCACGGCAACTGCTATCTGGGCCGGGGAATACGGCCTTGGGCGCCCTGCCCTGCCCGAGGAAATCGCGGCGTGGGATGTGAAGGTGATGCCAGACGGACGCGGCTTGCCCGAGGGGTCTGGCGATGTCTGGACTGGCGACGAGGTTTTTGGCGAACATTGCGCGGTCTGTCATGGCGATTTCGCCGAAGGCATCGGAAACTGGCCGAAACTGGCGGGCGGGGCCGACACGCTCGACCGGGACGATCCGCTTAAGACGGTTGGGTCCTACTGGCCCCATCTTTCGACCGTGTTTGATTACGTCAACCGGTCCATGCCGTTCGGCAATGCGCAGAGCCTGACACCCGATGAGGTCTATGCCATCGTTGCCTATATCCTGTATTCCAACAACCTTGTGGACGACGATTTCGAGCTGAGCCATGAAAACTTCATGGATGTGGAATTGCCCAACGCGGGCGGCTTTATCGTCGATGATCGCGCCGTGACGGAATATGCCATCTGGCATGGCGAGCCCTGCATGGAGAATTGCAAGGACAAGGTCGAGATCACGATGCATGCGACCGTTCTCGACGTGACACCCGATGAAGGGGGCGCTGCAGAAGAGGCAAGCGCGGCCGACCCCGTTCAAGTGGCCGAGGCCGCGCCGGAGCCAGCTGCCGAACCAGAGGTGGTCCCGGAAGCAGAGGTCGCAGCGATTGATCCGGCGCTGATCGCCGCTGGTGAAAAGGTGTTCAAGAAATGCAGCGCCTGCCATCAGGTCGGGGAGGGGGCGACAAATCGAGTCGGGCCAGTCCTCAATGGGGTGATGGGGCGTGCCGCGGGCGCGGTCGAGGGGTTCAAATACTCCGACGCGCTTCAAACCATGGCGACGGACGGTCTGGTCTGGACCGACGAGACGATAACCGCATTTCTCGCCAATCCGCGTGGCTTCATGAAGGGCACCAAGATGAGCTTTGCAGGCCTCAAAAAGGATGAGGACCTCGCAGCAATTTCCGCTTATCTTTCGAGCTTTAGTCAGTAGACTTAGGCCATGATAGCGCGCCGCCTCTTGCCGATTGCCCTGACCGCGATACTGGCGGCGGGCGCTCTGCGCGCCGAATTGGCTGGTGATGCTGAGGCAGGCGCTGTGTTGTATGGACAGTGCAAAGGGTGCCACGAAATCGGGAAGGGGGCCGAAGACCGTATCGGCCCCCATCTCAATGGCCTCTTCGGGCGTCGCGCCGCATCGCATGAGGGTTTTGCCTACTCCGCCTCGATGCAGCGGGCCGGGGTTGACGGGTTGATCTGGGGTTTTGACACGCTCGACGCCTATATCGAGAATCCCCGTGCCCTTGTGTCCAAAACGCGGATGAGCTTTCGGGGCATCAAGGATGCGCAAGACCGTGCGGATCTCATGGCCTATCTGCGTAGCTTTTCCGCTGACCCTGCGAATATCCCTGAGGCTGCGCCGACCGCACGCGGCACGGATCATTCTGTTGACCCTGCCATTCTGGCCATTCAGGGTGATCCCGAATATGGCGAATACCTCTCCAGCGAATGTGTCAGCTGCCATCAGGCCGATGGGTCGAGCGATGGGATTCCGTCCATTACCCGCTGGCCCCAAGAGGATTTTGTGGTTGCCATGCACGCATACAAGAACAAACTGCGCCCCCATCCGGTGATGCAGATGATGGCCGGACGCCTGTCGAACGAGGAGATCGCGGCATTGGCGGCCTATTTCAAGGACCTCGACTGACCTGAGGTCCATTCAGGGAGGACTGAACATGACGTTGAACCGACGCAAGTTTATTGCCGTGGGCGCAGCCACGGCTGCAAGCCTGTCGGCGCCTGCCGTTCTGGCCGATGGCCATGGCAAACCCCGGGTCGTGGTGATCGGCGGCGGATCGGGCGGGGCCACCGCCGCGCGCTATATCGCCAAAGACAGCCAGGGTGCGATTGACGTCACCCTGGTCGAACCGTCGCGCACCTACTTTACCTGCTACTTTTCCAATCTCTACATCGCGGGCTTTACCGATCTCGAGGATATATCACACACCTATGGCACGCTTGCGGCCAAGTACGGGATCAATGTCGTGCACGACTGGGCCGTCGATGTGGACCGCGACGCCAAGACCGTCAGCCTCGCAGGTGGCTCCGTGCTGCCCTATGACAAGCTGATCCTCAGCCCCGGCATTGACTTTGTAGAGGGGGCCGTGCCCGGCTGGTCGGTCGCCGCGCAGAACAAGATGCCCCACGCCTACAAGGCCGGATCGCAGAGCGAACTTCTCAAGGCACAGGTCATGGCCATGCCCGAGGGCGGGCGGTTCGCCATGGTTGCCCCGCCTAACCCGTTTCGTTGTCCGCCGGGGCCCTATGAGCGGATTTCGATGGTCGCACATGTCCTCAAGCAGACCAACCCGACCGCCAAGATCCTGCTGGTCGACCCCAAGGAAAGTTTCTCTAAACAGGCTCTGTTCGAAGAAGGTTGGGAGCGCCATTACAGCGGCATGATCGAGCGGGTCGGTCCGGATTTCGGCGCGACCAATGTGCGCGTCGATCCCGCGGCAATGACCGTGGACATCGACGGATCGGTCGAAAAAGTGGATGTCTGTAACGTGATCCCGGCGCAGAAAGCCGGGCGTATCGCCGACATGGCAGGCGTCACCGATGGCAACTGGGCGCCTGTCAATGCGGCTGACATGTCGTCCAAGGCTGACCCGGATGTGCATGTTCTGGGCGACTCGGCGCAACAGGGTGACATGCCCAAGTCAGGTTTCGCCGCCAATTCGCAGGCCAAGGTCTGCGCCATGGCGGTCCGCGGCGCGCTGACCGGTTCCAAGGTCTTTCCAGCGAAGTTCACCAACACCTGCTGGTCCCTCATCGCCGCAGACGACGGCGTCAAGGTGGGGGCCACCTACGAGGCTACGGCAGAGAAGATCGCCAAGGTTGATGGGTTCATCTCGCAGACCGGCGAGGATGCCGCGACCCGCAAGGCGACATACGAGGAATCCGTGGGCTGGTATGCCGGTATCACGGCCGACATGTTCAACTGAATGCGCGCGAACACCACTCTGAAAGAGGAGATATTTCCATGAAACGGTTACTTTGCGTCGCTGCCCTCAGCCTGTTGGCGACACCCGTAGTGGCGGGGGATCAGGCCACCACCTACCCCTATGACGGCAGCTTTGACGACGCCACCTTTGCTGTTGAAAGCGCGATAGTCGGGCGTGGACTGGTGATTGATCTCCAGAGCCACGTCGGCGAAATGCTGAACCGCACCGGCGCGGATGTGGGCAGCGATGTGAGGATTTTCGACTCGGCGGATATTTTTCTGTTCTGTTCCGCCACCCTCTCGCGCGAAGTCATGGAGGCAGACCCGATGAACATCGCGCATTGCCCCTATGGTATCTTTGTCGCCGATCAGGGGGGCGAGGTGCTGATCGGCTATCGCAACTATCCCGAGGGCGAGATGCAGAAGGTGCAGGCAATGCTGGACGACATCGTTCAAGAGGCATTGCAGTAAGCCATTTCGACCGGGCCGCTGCAACGGCCCGGTTGACGCATGTCAAGGCGCACAAACCCTTGTCTTGATATCTGGTCGCATCTTTTCTGGCGGGGCGGCGCATGCTTGAATCCTTGATAGACAGATTTGGCGACGGGGCGGTTTTGGCCATGGCGGGCGCGCTTGTCGGTGTGCTTTTCGGGGCTGCTGCCCAACATTCCCGGTTTTGCCTCCGTGCCGCCGCGGTCGAGGTGGCCGAGCGCGGTTTGGGTCCGCGTCTCTCGATCTGGCTCATTGCCTTTTCTGCGGGGGTCGTATCTGTCCAGGGTGCGATTGCCCTAGGCCTGCTCGACGTGTCCGAAGCCCGCCCCTTGGCCGCAACAGGCAGCATGTCGGGGGCCATTATCGGCGGGTTGATGTTTGGCGCGGGCATGATCCTTGCGCGCGGCTGTGCCAGTCGCTTGCTCGTGCTCTCGGCCACCGGCAATCTGCGCGCCATCGTGACGGGGCTTGTTCTGACCCTCGTGGCGCAATCGGCTTTGCGTGGGGTGCTTGCACCGGCGCGCGAGGGACTGGCGCGCCTCTGGCTCGTGCCGGGGGGCGACACGCGCAACATACTGACGCTTATTGGGCTGGCGCCGGGCGCGGCGGTACTGCTCGCGGCATTGGTTCTCGCAGCCGGCTTTCTATTGGCATATCGGCGCGGCGTGCGCGCCACCCACGCCATCGCTGCTGCATTGGTGGGCTTTGCGGTGGGTCTCGGCTGGTTGCTGACCTATGCCATTGCCCAAACGTCCTTTGAGATGGTCGAACTCTCGTCCGTCACCTTTACGGGCCCGTCTACCGATACGCTGATGGGACTGGTCAACAGCACCACCCTGCCGCTTGGGTTTGGCGTGGGTCTTGTGCCAGGGGTCTTTACGGGGGCTGCCACAATGGCCCTCTTGACCCGTGAATGGAAGATCGAGCGCTTTGGCCCCGATACCCCGATGGAACGCTACCTGATCGGTGCGGCACTGATGGGTTTTGGCAGCATGCTTGCCGGTGGCTGCGCCGTTGGCGCGGGCATGTCGGGTGGGTCGATTTTCGCCTTGACCGCGTGGGTGGCCGTGACCTGCATGTGGATCGGGGCGATGGCCACGCATCTTGTAATGGCCGGACGCGCGCTGCGCCCGGCCACAACCTAGGTCATTTTTCAGGCCGCAGCCTTCATCAAGCCTTCGTCGCGGATTTGCTTTTCCGCCTGATCGAGCGACATCCAGGCGCGCTCGATCAGAGTGTCGATCTCGGATTTCGAGATGACCAGGGGCGGCGAGATGATCATCCGGTCGCCGACGTGACGCATCACGAGATTGTTGGCAAAACACCGCTCGCGGCAGATATAGCCTGCCGTGCCCGGTTCGGATGCAAACTTGGCCCGGCTCGCCTTGTGCGGGGTCAGCGCCAGCGATCCCATCATCCCGATGATCCGCGTCTCGCCCACCATCGGATGATCGGCCAGCGTGTTCCACTTTTCCTGCAGATAGGGCCCGGTGTCCGTCGCCACACGCTCGATGATCTTTTCCTCTTCGAGAATCCGCAGATTCTCGAGCGCCACGGCACAAGAGACGGGATGCCCGGAATAGGTATAGCCGTGGTTGAACTCGCAGGCGTTGATCACCTTGGCCACCCGGTCCGAAACCAGAGACCCGCCAATCGGCGCGTACCCAGAGCTGAGCCCCTTGGCGATGGTCATGATATCGGGCCGGATGTTATAGGTCTGGCTGCCAAACCAGTTGCCTGTGCGACCAAACCCGCAGATCACCTCGTCTGCGATCAACAGAATACCGTATTTGTCGCAAATCCGCTGAATTTCGGGCCAATAGCTGTCGGGGGGGATGATCACGCCGCCCGCGCCCTGCACCGGCTCGGCGATGAAGGCCGCGACGCGATGCGCGCCCAGTTCCTCGATCTTGGCCTCAAGCTGTCGCGCGCGTTCCAGGCCGAACGTCTCGGGGTCGGTATCGCCGCCCTCGGCATACCAATGCGGTTGGTCGATGTGACAGATGTTGGGGATGGGCAAGCCGCCCTGCGCGTGAATGCCCGACATGCCGCCCAAGCTGCCGCCGCCCATGGTTGACCCGTGATAGGCATTCTTGCGGCTGATGATGATATTGCGCTCTGGTTCGCCCAATTGCGCCCAATAGGTGCGGACCATGCGAATATTCGTGTCATTCGCCTCTGATCCGGAACCGGCGTAGAACACGTGGTTGAACCCCTCTGGCGCCAATTCTGCCAGTTTGGCCGAGAGCGCGATGGCGGGCACGTGGCTGGTCTGGAAGAACGTGTTGTAGAACGGCAGCTCCATCATCTGTCGCGCGGCCACATCGGCGAGTTCCTTGCGCCCATAGCCGATGTTGACACACCAAAGCCCGCCCATGCCGTCGAGGATCTCGTGCCCCTCGCTGTCGGTCAGGGTCACGCCCTTGGCGCGGGTGATGATCCGCGCGCCCTTGGCGCCCAGTTGATCGCCATGGGTAAAGGGGTGCATGTGATGCGCGGCATCCAGCGCCTGCAGCTCTGCGGTCGGCATGTGGTTTGTGATCATCGTCATGGCGGTCCCTTTCCCGAATCGGTTCAGCCACGCATGCGCGGCCCTCACCACAAAAATATGATCAAATTATCCAGTGTCAATCGAATCAGTAGAGAGCGCCGGATCTCTCTAGGGAATGGCGCACTTGCTCCATTCCCTGGATCACGTCTTCGCGAATGGCGCGTGCGGCAGCCTCGGCATCGCGGGCATGCATCGCGGCCAGCATGTCCTTGTGTTTGTCCGGCAGGTTCTGGGTGCCCATGCGTCCACAGACCACGCGCAACGACGGCCCGAACCGGAGCCAGAGCCCATCCGCGACATCAGCCAGGATCGGTGCCTGTGCGATGTCGTAGATGCGCTTGTGAAAGCGGTAGTTCAATTCGAGATAGGCACGCAGATCGCCGCGCAGGATTGCACGATCCAGTTCGTCATCCAAATCCGCCAGCCAATCCAGATCCTCAAGGCTCGCGCGCTCTGTCGCGCGCAACGTCAAATAAGGGTCAAGCCATTGCCGTGCATAGATCAATTCGCTGATATTGTCGGCCGTCAACAGAGGCACTGAAACCCTGCGATTGCCTTGAAACTCCAGTGCCCCCTCAGCGATGAGGCGGCGGATCGCCTCGCGCACGGGCGTCATGCCCGCGACCAGACGTTCCGAGAGACCCTGGATCGTTACGGCCTGTCCGGGTGCCAGATCACCAAACAGAACGAGGTCGCGAAGTTGCCGATAGATCACCTCGTGCGCGGGCAGCCGCGTCAAATCCCCATCGGTCGTGCTCAATTTCTGTGCGGCGGTGGTCATCTGCAAGGCAATCCGATCAGGCGTCTCAATGTCTGGCCTTGCGAGTTTAGCCTGTGCATGAAAACATTACCATATTGCCATGAGCGGAAATTTTTGATCAAATCCGCAACAGGGCAGACACATGCCGACCAACGGGAGAACATGATGCGAAATCTGATACTGACGACAACCGCGACCATCGCGCTTGGGGCGTTTGCCGCCCAGGCCGAGGAAGTGCGGGTCTACAACTGGTCCGACTACATCGACGAAGAGTTGCTGACCAAGTTCGAGGCGGATACCGGGATCAAGCTGATCTACGACGTCTTCGACAGCAACGAGGTTCTGGAAACCAAGATGCTCGCAGGCGGTTCCGGTTATGACGTGGTTGTCCCGACCGGCACCTTCCTTCAGCGCCAGATTCAGGCGGGTGCGTTTCAGAAGCTGGACAAATCCAAGCTGCCGAACATCGACAACATGTGGGATGTCGTGAGCAGCCGCACGGAACAGTATGACCCTGAAAACGCCTATTCGATCAACTACATGTGGGGGACCACGGGCATTGGTGCCAATGTCGGCAAGGTTCAGGAAATTCTTGGCGAGGATGCCCCGCTCGACAGTCTCGAACTGGTGCTGAACCCGGACAACATGTCCAAACTGTCCGCGTGTGGCGTACATTTCCTTGATGCGCCCGCCGAGATGATCCCGATGGCCCTCAAATACATCGGCGAAGATCCCAACAGCCATGATCCCGACGTGATCGCCAAGGTCGAGGATGTGCTGATGGCCGTGCGCCCGCATATCCAGAAATTCAACAGCTCGGAGTACATCAACGCGCTGGCAAATGGCGACATCTGTGTGGCTGTGGGTTGGTCCGGCGATATTCTTCAGGCGCGTGACCGCGCGGCAGAGGCCGACAATGGCGTCGAAATCGTCTACAACGCCCCCAAGGAAGGCGCACAGATGTGGTTCGACCAGATGGCCATTCCGGTGGATGCGCCCAATCCCGACGGGGCGCATGTGTTCCTGAACTTCATCATGGATGCGCAGAACATGGCCGCGGCGTCGAACTATGTCTATTACGCCAATGGCAACAAGGCGAGCCAGGAGTTCCTTGTTGAAGACGTGATCGGCGATCCGGCGATCTACCCGTCGGAAGAGGCGCTGAACAACCTCTTCACCACCACCCCCTATGACGCCAAGGTTCAGCGGACCGTGACCCGCCTCTGGACCAAGATCAAATCCGGCACCTGACCCGAACAGGCACATCGCCCGCGCATGGCCAGACCCTGCGCGGGCACTCTCAAACAGTCGGGGGCAGGTATGGCACAAGTCGTTTTCGAGCCTTGGAATGATCCCAAGGCAAAGCCACTTATCCAATTCAAGGGCGTAACCAAGCGGTTTGGTGAATTTACCGCGATCGACAATCAGACATTCGACATCTACGAGCGCGAGTTCTTTGCGCTTCTTGGCCCATCGGGATGTGGCAAGACCACGATGATGCGGATGCTGGCGGGGTTCGAGAAACCGACCGAAGGCAAGATCCTGCTTGCTGGTCAGGATCTGGCACCCATCCCCCCCAACAAGCGCTCTGTGAACATGATGTTCCAGTCCTATGCGCTGTTTCCACATTTGTCGGTCTGGGAGAACATTGCCTTCGGGCTCAAGCGCGATGGCAAACCCAAGGACGAGATCGCCGCGCGCGTTGAGGAAATGCTCAAGCTCACGCGGCTGCAACAATTCGCCAAGCGCAAGCCGCATCAGATCTCTGGTGGTCAGCGACAGCGCGTGGCCCTTGCCCGCAGCCTTGCCAAGGCACCCAAGTTGCTCTTGCTTGATGAGCCGCTCGGCGCACTCGATGCCAAGCTGCGTCAGGCGACCCAGTTCGAGCTGATGGACATTCAGGAAAAGACCGGCACCACATTCGTGATCGTGACCCATGATCAGGAAGAGGCCATGACCGTGGCCAGCCGGGTGGCGGTGATGGACAATGGCCGTATCATTCAGGCCGACACGCCCGCCCGCATCTACGAGATGCCCAATTCCGTCTATGTGGCCGACTTCATCGGCGAGGTCACGATCATCCCCGGAACCGCGCGCAAATCCGGTGAGGGATATGAAATCAGCTATGCCGAGGGCATGGCGCCGCTCTATGCCGAAACAGAGACTGCCTTTGCCAATGGCGAGACCTGTCATATCGCGCTGCGCCCCGAAAAGGTGGCGATCAGCGCCGACAAACCGGAAGACCGCCGCAATGCCGTGCAGGGCAAGATCATCGACATTGCCTATCTCGGCAATCTGTCGACCTATCACGTGGCCTTGCCCAATGGTCAGATGATCAAGTCGCAGACCGCCAATACGCGCCGCCTGTCCCGGCGCGGCTTTACCTGGGAAGACACCGTCTGGCTGTCGTGGACCGACACCGCCGCCGTGCTCTTGAAAGGGTAGGGGGATGCGCCGCTTTGCCCTGATATTCCTGCCCTACATCTGGCTTCTGGCGCTGTTTCTGGTGCCGTTCCTGATCGTGCTCAAGATCAGCCTGAGCGATATTGCCACCGCCATTCCGCCCTACACACCCACCCTGGATTTCTCGCAAGGGTGGCAGGGCATCAAGGCGTTTTTCGGCGCGCTGGATTTCGAGAACTTCGCTTTTCTGACCACCGATGATCTCTATTGGAAATCCTATATTTCCTCGCTTCAGATTGCGTTCTTCGCCACGCTTCTGACGCTTTTGGTGGGCTACCCCATTGCCTATGGCATGGCCAATGCGCCGGATCACTGGCGCCCGACCCTGATGATGCTGGTGATCCTGCCGTTCTGGACCAGCTTTCTCATCCGCGTCTATTCGTGGATGGGCATCCTCTCGACCGAGGGGTATCTCAATCAGGTGCTTTTGAAATTCGGTGTGATTTCCGAGCCGTTGATCATCCTCAACACGCCAACGGCGGTCTATATCGGCATCGTCTATACCTATCTGCCGTTCATGATCCTGCCGATCTATTCCGCGCTTGAGCGGATGGATGGGTCTTTGTTGGAAGCGGCCGAAGATCTGGGCTGTTCGCGCCTTACGGCCTTTTGGCTGATCACCGTGCCCCTGTCGCGGACCGGCATCATCGCTGGCTGTTTTCTGGTGTTCATCCCGGTCATCGGCGAGTTTGTTATTCCCTCGCTTCTGGGCGGCTCGCAGACCCTGATGATTGGCAAGGTGTTGTGGGAAGAGTTCTTCAACAACCGTGATTGGCCGGTGGCTA
This sequence comes from Roseovarius sp., assembly GCF_027019125.1. Lineage (GTDB taxonomy): Bacteria > Pseudomonadota > Alphaproteobacteria > Rhodobacterales > Rhodobacteraceae > Roseovarius. The sequence goes on from NZ_JALUXE010000034.1 coordinate 389,643, forward strand.
GTGCGGTGGCGGTCGTGCTGCTGCTGATCCTGATCATTCCCATCGTGCTCTTTCAGCGCAACGAACAAAAGCAGCGGGAGGCCGAAGAATGAGACGGCTCACATGGTTCAATGCCACGTCGCTTACGCTTGGGTTTGCGTTTCTCTACCTGCCGATGATCATTCTGATCACCTATAGCTTCAACGAATCCAAGCTGGTGACGGTCTGGGCCGGATTCTCGACCAAGTGGTATGGCGAACTGTTCAACAACCAGTCGTTCCTCGATGCGGCCTGGGTGACGGTCAAGGTGGCGGTTGCCTCTTCGACCATTGCCACGATCCTGGGCACCATGGCGGCGCTGGTGCTGGTGCGCGCCGGGCGATTCTATGGTCGCACGCTGTTTTCCGGCATGATCTATGCGCCCCTGGTGATGCCAGAGGTGATTACGGGCCTGTCTCTCTTGCTGCTGTTCATCGGGATCGGGCTGGATCGCGGGATTTTCACCATCATTCTCGCGCATACCACCTTTTCGATGTGTTTCGTCTCGGTCGTTGTCTCTTCGCGCCTTGTGACCTTTGATCGTTCGCTGGAAGAGGCGGCGCTTGATCTGGGGTGCTCGCCTTTCGATGCCTTTCGGCTTGTCACCCTGCCGATCATCGCGCCTGCGGTGATCTCGGGCTGGCTCTTGGCCTTTACCCTGTCGCTCGATGACCTCGTGATCGCCAGCTTTACCGCCGGTCCCTCGGCCACCACGCTTCCGATCAAGATCTGGTCGGCGGTCCGTCTTGGGGTGTCGCCCGAGATCAACGCGCTCTCGACGATCATGATCGGGATCGTCGCGGTCGGGGTCATCTCTGCCTCGCTGATCACGAAACGGGCGTCCCTGCGCCAGCAAGCCGACGAACGCGCCGCCGTGCACGCATGACCTGCGTTTTTCCGGCCCATACCTATGGCGAGGGACCAAGGGCGCACGGCTATTGGCAGACCACGGCAGAGATGCCTGATTTTCCGCGTGCAGAGGGCGAGATCACTTGTGATGTCGCGGTGATCGGCGCGGGGTTCACCGGCCTTTCGGCGGCCCTGCATCTGGCCGAGGCGGGGCAGGATGTGCGCGTGTTCGAGGCCGAAACACCCGCTTGGGGCGCCTCGGGGCGCAATGGCGGGTTTTGCTGTCTCGGTGGCTCTGCGGCATCGGATACGATGCTGCGCAAGATGCATGGCGAACCTGCCCGCCGCGAATACCGGCAGAGCGAGGCTGAGGCGGTGCGCTTTACCCGCGCCCTGATCGACGCCCATGGGATCGTGCCTGACATCCATTCCGATGGCGAGACCGTGCTGGCGCATACGCCCAAGGCGGCCGCAGGCTTTGCCGAGCGTGCCGCGCGGATCAAGGCCGATTACGGGGTTACGCCCAGGTTCATTCCCGGTTCCGAGCTAACCCAGATGGGGATGAAGGGGCCGTTCTACGCGGCGCTCACCACGCCCCTCGGAGTGGCGCTCAATCCGTTCAAATACACGCTTGGTCTGGCCGATGCCGCAAGGCGCGCCGGTGCCCGTATCTATGCCCATTCACGCGTTACCAGCATCAGCCAGACCAGAGGCTTTACCCTCGCCACGCCACAGGCGCGGATCACCGCCCGCCGCCTGATCGTGGCCACCAATGGCTATTCCTCGGATGACCTGCCTGGGTGGATGCGCGCGCGCTATATTCCGACGCAGTCGAACGCCATCGTCACCCGCCCCCTGACCGAAGATGAACTGGCGGCCCAAGGCTGGACCACGCGGCAGATGTGCTATGACGATCGCTTTTTCCTGCATTATTTTCGCCTGATGCCCGACAATCGTATGCTCTTTGGCATGCGCGGCGGGCTCTTTAGCTCGCCCGGGTTCGATGCCCGGATGCACCGCACCATACGGCGGCATTTCGAGGCGATGTTTCCCGCCTGGGCGCATGTCGAAACGCCGTATAGCTGGAATGGCCTCTTGTCCCTCGCGCCTGATCTGACGCCCTATGCCGGGCCGATCCCCGATATGCCGGGGGCCTTTACCGGCCTGTCCTATCACGGCAATGGCGTGGCGATGGCGAGCTATGCCGGGGGGATCCTTGCCGATCTGGCGATGGACCGGACCCCGCGCACCCTCTACCCCGAGATCATGCGCAAGCCGCCGCGCAAATGGCCGCTGGGACGGTTCCGGCGTGCGATGCTCTGGCCGCCCTATGCCCTGGCCACACTGACCGGCGGATGAGTCATTCGGGCGTGCGGGCCGAGCGCGCCTTGTTCCGCCTTATGCCCAGTTGCCGTTCGCGCAAGATGATGAGAATTCCCGCCAGGATGACCAGAGATGCGCCCGTCAGCATGGCGCGCGTCGGCACCTCGTCAAAGATGAAATAGCCGATGCCAAGCGCAAAGAGGATCGAGGCATAATCGAACGGGGCCACCACGCTGGCATCCGCAAAGCGGTAGGAGGAGGTCAGGAAAATCTGACCAAGCCCACCCAAAAGCCCCGCCATGACTAGCAGCCCGAACTCGGGCCCCGAGGGTATGACCCAGCCGAACGGGATCGTCAGGAGGGACAGAAGCGTCGAGGTGATCGAGAAGTAGAACACGATGGCGCTGGTTTCCTCGGTTTGCACCAGCTTGCGCACGTAGATCTGTGCAAGTGCTGCGCAGATCGCCCCCGTGAGGGCCAGCATCGCGCCAACCGCCTGCATGGTTTCCATCGTCGGCCCGCTGAGCGCCGTCAGGCGGGGGGCCAGAACGATGAGCACCCCACCAAGCCCGAGCGCCACCGCGCCGATGCGCACAACGCCCACCTGCTCGTTGAGAAACATCGCGGCGAAGATCACCACCAGGAGCGGCGCGGCATAGCCGAGCGCCGTCACCTCGGGCAGGGGTAGCAAGCCGAGCGCGGCAAAACCCAGACCCATCGCCGCGGTGCCGACGAACCCCCGCCAGAAATGATTGAGCGGCGAGGTGGCCTTGAGCCCGGTGCGCAGATCGCCGCGCAGGGCCAGCCACAAGAGGATCACGGGAATGGCAAAGAACGAGCGGAAGAACACCGCCTCGCCCGGCGGCACATGCGCCGCCGTGGCCTTGATCAGCGATGACATGGTGATGAAGAGCATCACCGAAATGAGTTTGAGCGATATTCCCGTCAGAGGGCGCATGGTCCTGGCTCCTACGCCCTCTGTTCGATGTCAGGCGTCGGTTTCTGCGGCCTTGCGCGGCAGCACCCAATCGGCGCGCGGAAAGTGGCAGGTATAGCCCTGAGGGAACCGCTTGAGATAATCCTGATGCTCGGGCTCTGCTTCCCAGAAATCCCCGACCGGCTCTACCTCGGTCACGACCTTGCCGGGCCACAGACCGCTGGCCTCGACATCGGCAATGGTGCGCAGCGCTTCGGCCTTTTGCGCATCGTCGCAATAATAGATCGCCGAGCGATAGCTCAGCCCGATGTCATTGCCCTGCCGGTTCACCGTGGTCGGATCATGGATCTGGAAGAAGAATTCGAGCAACCGCCGATAGCTGATGCGCGCCGGATCAAAGAAGATCTCGATTCCCTCGGCATGCGTCCCATGATTGCGATAGGTGGCATGCGCCACATCGCCGCCCGTATATCCCACGCGGGTCGAAATCACGCCCGGCAGCTTGCGGATCAGATCCTGCATGCCCCAGAAACATCCCCCCGCCAGAACGGCGCGTTCGCTCATGTCACATCCTCCACCTGATCGAGATACGCCCCGTATCCCTCTGCTTCCATGTCGTCGCGATGAATGAATCGCAGGCTTGCCGAGTTGATGCAATAGCGCAGGCCGCCCCGATCACGCGGTCCGTCCGGAAAGACATGTCCCAGATGGCTGTCACCATGGGTGCTGCGCACTTCGGTCCGGATCATGCCAAGGGTGAAATCGTGCAACTCCTTCACATGCGCGGGTTCAAGCGGTTTGGTGAAACTGGGCCAGCCGCAGCCGGATTCGTATTTGTCCGAACTTGCAAAGAGCGGCTCGCCGCTGACGATATCCACGTAAATCCCCGGTTCCTTGTTGTGCAGGTATTTGCCGGTGCCGGGATGCTCTGTGCCGTTTCTTTGTGTTACCCGGAATTCCTCGGGGCTGAGAGCCGCGATTTTTTCCGGCGTCTTGTGATATTGGGTCACGTCTGCGCCTCCTGTGATGGTCACATGCTATCAGATGGATCGGCGGCGGAAAAATCAAATAGCGGGCGCGGTGATCCGGTGATCACAAAGTCGCGTATTCCATCGAAACAGGAGGATACCATGCGGTTCATCGCTATCTTGTTTGCGAGTCTCGTCGCGCTGCCGGCCGTGGCGCTCGATCTTGATACGCCCTTTGGCAATATCGACGGGGGCGAAATCCGGCTCTCGGATTGGGCGGGTCAGCCGGTGCTGGTGGTCAATACGGCCTCGCGTTGCGGGTTTACCCCGCAGTATGACGGGCTTCAGTCGCTGTATGATGCCTATCGCGACCGTGGTTTGGTGGTGCTTGCCGTGCCCTCGGACGATTTCCGGCAAGAGCTGTCGAGCGAGGCGGAGGTCAAGGAATTCTGCGAGGTCAATTTCGGGCTTGATATTCCGATGACCACGATCACCTCGGTGCGGGGGGAGGCGGCGCATCCGTTCTATGCCTCGGTTCTGGCCGAGACCGGGTTTGCGCCCAGCTGGAACTTCAACAAGGTTCTCATCACCCCAGAGGGTGAGGTCGCGGGCACATGGGGATCGACCACGCGACCGACCGCGGGGGCGATCACGAGAAAAGTCGAGGCGATGCTGAACTGAGCGGTCGCCAAGGTCGTCAAACCATGTGGCTATCAAGAAAATCAAAACCCCGGTGTTTCCACCGGGGTATGATTGGCGTGCAGAACGTGAGTGATGGTGCCGCCAATGGCAGAAAACCAAAACCAGAGACACAAGTATACCTATCCACAAGGATAGATGTCGCAGACAGGGGCGCGATTTTCATGGGGAATACCGTGCATTCACGCCCCGTATGGAAATCCATACCTCTTACGTTGCAAAGCCCGGTCGCATGAAAAAGGCCCCGGCGTTTCCACCGGGGCCTGATTTGATCTGAAAAGATGCCTTATTCGGCTTCTTTCTCGGCCTTCTCTGGCACGATCTCTTCGCCGGTCACTTGATCGACAACCTTCATCGACAGGCGCACCTTGCCGCGATCGTCAAAGCCCAGGAGCTTGACCTTCACGTCCTGACCTTCCTTGAGCACGTCGCTGGGGTGGTTCAGGCGGCGGTTCTCGATCTGGCTGACATGGACCAGACCGTCGCGCTTGCCAAAGAAATTGACGAAAGCACCGAAATCCACGAGCTTGACGACTTTGCCGTCATAGATCTTGCCTTCTTCCGGCTCTGCCACGATCGACCAGATCATGTCATAGGCCTTTTTGATCGACTCGCCGTTCGGAGAGGCGATCTTGATGATACCCTCGTCGTTGATATCGACCTTGGCCCCGGACACTTCGACGATCTCGCGGATCACCTTGCCGCCCGACCCGATGACTTCGCGGATCTTGTCGGTGGGAATCTGCATGGTCTCGATGCGCGGTGCGTGAACGCTGAATTCTGCCGCACCCGACAGCGCCTTGTTCATCTCGCCGAGGATGTGCAGACGACCGGCCTTGGCCTGTTCCAGCGCCTTTTTCATGATCTCGGGCGTGATGCCCGCAACCTTGATGTCCATCTGGAGCGAGGTGATGCCCTCGGCGGTGCCAGCCACCTTGAAATCCATGTCGCCCAGGTGATCTTCATCGCCCAGAATATCCGACAGGATCGCAAAAGAGCCGTCTTCTTCGAGCACGAGGCCCATGGCCACACCCGCGACCGAGGTCTTGAGCGGCACGCCCGCATCCATCATCGACAGCGAACCGCCGCAGACCGAAGCCATGGACGAAGAGCCGTTCGATTCGGTGATCTCGGACACCAGGCGGATCGTGTAGGGGAAATCGGTGGCCGGCGGCAGAACCGCCTGAAGCGCGCGCCATGCAAGTTTGCCATGGCCGATTTCACGACGACCCGGAGCGCCAACGCGCCCGGCCTCGCCCACCGAATAGGGGGGGAAGTTGTAATGCAGCAGGAAGTTCGATTTGAAGTTCCCGTGCAGCGCGTCGATGAACTGTTCGTCGTCGCCGGTGCCGAGCGTGGTCACGACCAGCGCTTGCGTTTCGCCGCGTGTGAAGAGCGACGAACCATGGGTGCGCGGCAGAAGGCCGGTTTCGCAGACGATGGGGCGAATCTCGTCCAGACGACGCCCGTCGATCCGGTTGCCATTCTTGACCACATCGCCACGCAGAACCGCCGATTCCAGCTTCTTGAACGCGGAACCGAGGTTTTCGTCGGCCAGTTGCTCTTCGCTCAACTTGGCCTTGATCGCTTCGCGGGCGGCGGAAATCGCATGGGTGCGTTCCTGCTTGTCGCGAATGGCGAAGGCGGCGCGCATCTGCTCTTCACCCGCCGCTTTCACAGCCGCGTAGAGATCCGAGTAATCCGGCGGGGTGAAGTCGAAGGGTTCCTTGGCACATTCTTCGGCCAGGGAGATGATCAGGTCGCAGACCGGCTTGATCTGTTCATGGGCAAAGGTGACGGCGCCCAGCATTTCCTCTTCGGTCAGCTCGTAGGCCTCGGATTCGACCATCATCACGGCGTCTTTGGTGCCGGCGACGACCAGATCGAGCCGCTGCTCGGGGTTGTTGCGCAGATCGTGCATGTCGTCGATCTCGGGGTTGAGGATATATTCCCCATCCACGAAACCCACGCGGCAGCCGGCAATCGGGCCCATGAAGGGCGCGCCCGAAATCGTCAGCGCCGCCGAGGTTGCGATCATCGCAACGATGTCGGGGTCATTGACGAGGTCGTGGCTGAGCACGGTGCACATCACCAGCGTTTCATTCTTGAAGCCGGGCACGAACAGCGGGCGGATCGGACGGTCGATCAGGCGCGCGGTCAGCGTTTCCTTTTCCGACGGACGCGCCTCGCGCTTGAAAAAGCCGCCAGGCACCTTGCCGGCTGCATAGTATTTCTCTTGATAATGCACGGTCAGCGGAAAGAAATCCTGACCGGGTTTTGCCTCTTTGGCAAAGGTCACGTTGGCCATGACCGAGGTCTCGCCAAGCGTGGCAATAACCGTCCCGTCCGCCTGACGGGCGATTTTGCCAGTTTCCAGAGTGAGGGTTTCCTCCCCCCACTGCATCGATTTTTTCGTCTCTTTGAACATCACGTTTCCTAAGTTGGCCGGTCCGGGCGTATCCCGTCGGGCCCATTTGCATCCGGGGCCGCATTGCCCCGCGGCTTTTGGTTCTTCATCCTGCGTTCCCGGCAAAGCCGGACCGGGACAGCAATCGGATAATACGAAAACCGCGCCCTTTTGGAGGCGCGGTATTTTGTCTTAGCGGCGGATACCGAGGCGCTTGATGAGGTCCTGATAACGGGCCTCATTCTTGCCCTTGAGGTAGTCCAGCAGTTTGCGGCGCTGTGCGACCATCATCAAGAGACCACGACGACCGTGGTTGTCTTTCTTGTGGGTCTTGAAATGCTCGGTCAGCGTGGTGATCCGCGAGGTCAGGATCGCAATCTGCACTTCGGGCGAACCGGTGTCGCCTTCTTTGGTTGCGAATTCCTTGATAACGCGTTCTTTTTCTGCAGCAGTAATCGACATCGGGGTCTCCTTGCATAAAAGTGTCGGGCACAAGCCGGGATGTCGTCCAGCAAGGTCCATGGAATACCCTTGGGACCATGCCCAAAGGATACGCGCGTATAGGGGAAAAACCCTGAAATGGAAAGCGCGAATCGCGGGGGCCGGATCCTCTGCGGCTAGAGACCGCGGATCGCCGGCAGCGCCTCGCGTGGCAAGAGCGCGATATGGTCGAGTGTCAGACCCGCGGCATTGCCAACCGTAGCGATCTGCACGCCGTTCAGCAGCAGCGCCAGGGCTGCGTCGCCGTCAGGTTCCAGGCGCAGGGCGGGCGCATCGCCAGCCTCTGAATCGTAGAAAACGACAAGCCGGTCCTCTTCGGGGTGGAAATCGAGGATCTGCACCGGCTGACCCTCTGTGATCCAATCCCCGATCATCACAGTGTCGTCGCCCGGTCCCGAATCGACCAGATCCCCCTGGCCCGCGAGGATCAGATCACCCCCGCCGCCGCCATTGAGGAAATCGCTGTCGTCCGTATCGTCGAGCGTGATCGTTGCCGGATCATCGTGCAGTCCCACGATCACGTCTTTGCCCCAGCCGCCCCAGAGCGTGTCGCGCCCCGGACCCCCGTGCAGCGTGTCGTCGCCGATGTCGCCATGCAGCGCATCGTCGCCCGCATCCCCGCGCAAGTGATCGTTGCCGGCGCTGCCGACCATGCTGTCATCGCCATCGCCGCCGGATAGATCATCATCGCCATTGTGGCCAAAGAGGGTATCCGCGCCCGCGCCGCCGAAAAGGGCATCTGCCCCGTTTCCGCCGTGCAGAAGATCATCGCCGGTGTCGCCCGACACGCGATCATCGCCATCGCCGCCAAGCAGGATGTCATCCCCGGCACCGCCGGAGATCGTATCCTGCGCACCCAAGCCGTTGATCTGGTCGTCCAGCGCGGTTCCGGTCAGGGTTTCGGATTGCACTGTTCCGCTTGTGATTTCCCCTTGGCCCGCGGGGGTATTGGGCCCGATCACGGTGTCCAGCAGATCCGGCGCGTCGTCGGTCGCTTGTGCCTCTGCGCGGTGATCCTCGGCGTCCTCGGACACAGGCTGTAAACCCACAAATGCCGCCGCGCCAACAGCAACCATGCCCAAAAGACCCGCAAACATCAGCATCGCACGCCACTCACATAGACCCGCGATGATTAGCCCCCTGCTGCGCCCTTCTGGCAAATGTTTCCCGAATCTGTGGTTAACGCCTTAGCGGCCCGGCGGGACCACCTCATAACCCTGTTCCTCGGGCTCATCATCCACCATTTCGGCCGGAAATCCCGGCGCGCGAATGTCGAGGCCGGTCGCCTCTTCCAGCCGTTTGATGATGTCATCGGACTGTGCCCGCTCGCCATAGCGCCGGATGCCATCGTCAAAGATCGAGATCATCAGCGGCGAAATTTCCAACGGCACACCCGCGTCGTCGGCGATCTTCTGGAAGAGGCCGATGTCTTTCTTCACCAGGTCCATGGTAAAGCTGATGTCACGGCTTCCGTTCAGGATCACCTGGCTTTCGGTCTCATGCACAAAGGAATTGCCGGAGCTGATCTTGATCGCCTCATAGGTCGTCGCAAGGTCAAGCCCGGCCCCTTTCATCGTTACCAGCGCCTCGCAGAGCGTCAGAAGATTGGCGGTGGCGAGATAGTTGGTCATCACCTTGAGCAAGGAGGCGCTGCCGATCTCACCCGTATGCAAGAGCCGCCGACCCAAGGTCTTGAGCAGCGGCAGAATCCGCTCGAACGTGGCCCGGTCGCAGCCCGCGAAGATCGAGATATTGCCGGTATCCGCCCGATGGCAGCCACCCGACACGGGGCAATCCACCGCCGCCCCGCCCGCTGCGATCACGAGCCCGCCCAGACGGCGGATCTCATCTGCATCGGTGGTGGACATTTCCATCCAGATCTTGCCGGGTCCGACCTCGGGCAGCATCTGTTGCATGACGGCATCGGACGCGGCAGGCGAGGGCAGGCAGGTGATCACCACGTCGCAATCGCGCATCATCTGTGCCGGGCTTGTGGCGGCCTTGGCCCCGCGCGCGACAAAGTCGGCGACCAAGTCGCCGTTCAGGTCATGCACCGTCAGATCATGGCCATTGCGCAGCAGACTGCCCGAAAGTTTGCCGCCCACATTGCCGAGCCCGATGAAACCGATTTTCATGTCTTTGATATCCTCTCCCTGCGCCGCTCTGTGGTCGGCTCCGCGCAGCCTTTTGCGATTCGGTTCGGAATTGCAAAGCCATTTGCGACAGCTTTTGGGAAAAGATGGTCAGTGCCGACGCAATGTATCGCCAAGGCTGAGCGTCGGTTCCAGCGTGATGCGCACTGGCGCGCTGTCCTCGGGATTGGCGGCGCGGGCGGCGATGATCTCGGCGGCGCGCCGTCCGATTTCCAGACGGCAGGCGTCCATCGTTGCCAGGGCCCGCGGCAAACCTTCCAGAAGCTCGACGCCGTTGAAACCCGCAAGCCCCATGTCGTTGGGAATGTCGATGCCCTGCTCGAGAAGGTAGAGAAGCCCGCCCGCCCCGATCATGTCGTTGGAGTAGTAGAGGAAATCGAGATCCGGCGTGCGTCGCAGCATCTCGGCGGTCATTTCGCGCCCCTTGAGAAGCGCCGAACCGCCGGAATAGAATTCATGATCCGCCATCTCGATCCCGGCCTTGGCCAGCGCCTCGGTGAAGCCCTCGAACCGTTTGCGCGCCCGGTGATCCAGCGGCATCTTGGTGCCCATGAACCCGATCCGCCGATAGCCTGCCTTGATGATCGCCTGCGCCATTTGCTGCCCGGCGCGCCTGTGCGAAATTCCCACGACCGAGTCGATGGGCGTGCCATCCACATCCATGATCTCGACCACGGGGATGCCGCTGGCGCGCAGCATGGCGCGGCTGGCATCCGAATGTTCCAGCCCCGCGATGATCACGCCAGAGGGGCGCCAGGACAGCATTTCATAGAGGACCTTTTCCTCTTTCTCGGGCCGATACCCGGTCAGCCCGACAACGGGCTGCAATTCGGTTTCCTCGAGCACGCGGCTGATGCCGGTCATCACCTCGGGAAACACCATGTTCGACATCGAGGGGATGATCACGGCCACCAGATTGACCCGCTGACTGGCCAAGGCACCCGCGATCTTGTTGGGCACATAGCCGAGCCGCTTGGCCGCCTCGAGCACCCGCTGGCGTGTGCCGTCCGAAACATCGCCCTTGTTGCGCAGAACACGGCTGACTGTCATCTCGGACACACCTGCGGCCTCGGACACGTCGCGCAGGGTCAGGGGGTGTCTGTCATGCTGGGTCACGGGGGGATGTCCACAAGGTCCTGAACCTTTGTTACCGCGAACACCGTCGCAGGATCAAGCTGCCTGCGCGAATCCACTTCAAAACGTCGCGGCGCGGAAATCGGACGATGACAAACGCCCCTGCCCGCGCTAAGCAAGTCCGCGCGTGGCCCCGTGGCTCAACAGGATAGAGCAGCCCCCTCCTAAGGGGCAGGTTGCAGGTTCGAATCCTGCCGGGGTCACCAGATCGAAAAGTCTTTCAGTTCAACTCTGTTGGAAGCCGGTAAAACCGGCTTGGGGGTGTGACCTGCGCCACTGCGGGGCAGCGCCGGGAGTCTGTAATGCGATGGAGTCATCAATCGAGGTGACTGCGGAACCGCCAAAGGCCTTGGCGGATTGCCGGTGGCGGAGGGTAGATTTTCCGGGTAGCCTGAAGGCGTATAGATTGTGTCTCGAGGGCTGAAGCGTGTATCCCGCTGGCGCGTCGCGGGTGGATCAGGCACCAGCCGGTTCAAGGCGCGGGCGTTTGAAGATTATCTTTTCAAACCAGACATTTAGCCCCTTGATGGGTGATGAAAGATAAGCGGCGATAGATGCAGATCATGTCAGTCTCGCAACCGGAAACACGCAGAACCGTCAGCAAGCCCAGGCTTCTGTTTCGCCCCGATCCCGTTTTGGGTTGGCGGCTATCGGCGGACCATAGCGTTCGCGTGGCGTTTCGCAGCAACATTCTTCAGCATATCGCGGCCGATGGCTGGCGGCATGTTCCCGGGTCACAGACAGCGCAGGGGCCGCGTGTCGGCTTTTATGGCTGCTCGTTTACCTATGGCACGGGTTTGGCGGATGAGGAAACCTTTACCGCCCTGCTCCAACGCGACATGCCAGATGTCCGGATTTTGAATCGTGGCATTGGCGGGCATGGCTCTGTGCAAAATCTGCTGCAACTCCGCCGCGACATTGCGGCAGGGGCGATAGATGCCGCCGTCTTTTCCGTGATCAGCGACCATCGGTTTCGCAACATCGCCCACCCACAGCGCATGCGGCAATATCTGAGCGCAGAGTGGTATAAATTAAGGGTCGAACACGTGCCCGTTGCCCAGCTCGATGGCAAAGGGCAGGTACAGATCGTGTATCGGGAGATTTGGCAACCGGCGCTGCGGGATGTCAATTTCGGGGTCTTTCTGCCGGACGACCATATGGTCAACCTCGTCACTCTTGCAGTTCTGGAGCTGGTCCGCGAGACGGCCAGGGCCGCCGGCATCCCGCTTCGGTTTGCCCTGCTCGATTCCCTGGACCGGGATTTCAACAGCGCCGTTTGCGATCGTTTTTCCGAAGCTCTCGATATTTCATGCCCGCATGACCGGCAGCACACATTTCAGCCTTTGGACAATCACCCCAACATGAGAGCCAACAGTCTTTTTGCCGAACGGCTGCAACCGCTGATCAAGCCCCTTCTTGGCAAGGCTCCTGCCCGTAGAGGTGACGTGTGACCGCCCCCCGCTACACGTTGGGCATCTCGTCGCATTTTCACGATTCCGCGGCGGCTCTGGTGCAGGGCACGCGCATTCTGGCCGCTGCGCAGGAAGAGCGGTTCACCCGACAGAAGGCCGATTGGCAATTTCCAAAGAACGCGATCAGCTATTGCCTGTCGCAGTTGCCTGACGGCGCGGCGATTGATCGCGTCGCCTATTATGAGGATCCCGGCCTCAAACTGCGGCGGATTCTGCAAAACGCCCAAACCCGGCTTCCGACGGGGGCGCGGCTCTGGCCGCGGATGGTGGAAACGCTGCGCAGCCTTGCGGATGAGCTGCCTCTGCAACTGAGCAGGATCGCCGAGGATCCGGACCGGATCGTCTTTGTGCCGCATCACCGGTCACATGCGGCGTCGGCGTTCTATCCTGCGCCCTTTGCCGAGGCGGCGGTGCTGGTGCTGGACGGGGTCGGGGAATATTCCACCACGACCCTTTGGTCAGGCACCGTGGCCGGGTTGCGGGCCGAAGCCGAGATCAGCTTTCCACATTCTCTGGGTCTGTTTTATAGCGCCTTCACGCAATACTGCGGCTTCAAGGTGAATTCCGGCGAATACAAGCTGATGGGCCTCGCCCCCTTTGGCACGCCGGAGTTTCGCGAAAAGATCCGTGACGAGATGATCGCGCTGCAACCGGATGGTGGTTTCGCGCTCAACATGGATTATTTCGATTTTGACCGGGGGCTGAGCACCACGTCGCCGCTCTTTGAAATGCTGTTTGGCGAACCACAGCGCAAGGAGTCAGGGACGTTGACACAGTTCCATATGAACGTTGCCGCCTCTGCCCAAGCGGTGCTCGAAGATGCGGTGTTGGCCTTGGCCAGAACCGCCTTGGACCGCGCGCAAAGCCGGAACCTCTGTCTCGCGGGGGGTGTCGCTCTGAATTGCGTGGCCAATAGTCGGCTGATCCGCGACCTGCCCGGCCTTGGCAAGCTGTGGATTCAGCCCGCGTCCGGGGATGCTGGAGGGGCCCTTGGTGCGGCCCTCGAGGTGGCGCGTGAGGGTGCAGCCACCGACCGGCCGTCCATGACCAAGGACACCATGTCTGGTGGTTTTCTCGGGCCGCAGTTCACCGATGCCGAAATCTGCGCCGCGCTGGATGCGGCGGGGCTGGTCTATGAAGAGGTGCCCGAACCCGCGTGCTATGCCGATACCGTTGCGGCGGCACTGGCCGAAGGGCAGGTTGTGGGCCATTTCCACGGGCGCATGGAGTTCGGGCCGCGGGCCTTGGGCAACCGCTCGATCCTTGCCGATCCGCGTGGCAAGGACACGCTGAGCCGCGTCAACAAGTCGATCAAGTTCCGGGAAGACTGGCGGCCCTTCGCCCCGATGGTTCTGGCCGATCAGGCGCCCGTCTATTTCGAGGAGCCGACCGACAGCCCCTATATGCTGCTTGTGGCACAGCTCAGACCCGAGTTTTGCGGGACGACCACCGTGTCAGACGCGCGCGGGCGCGGCTTGCACGGCCCGATGCAATTGCAGAACGCCGTTGTCAGCGATTTTGCCGCTGTCACGCATGTGGATTTCAGCGCCAGGCTGCAAACGGTTACGCCCGGCACTGACGCACGGGCGGGAACGATCCTTGCGGCGTTTCACGCCATGACCGGCTGTCCCATGCTGCTCAACACCTCTTTCAACGTGCGCGGAGAACCCATCATCTGTAGCCCGAAGGACGCGATAGACTGCTTTCTGAACACCCATATCGACCTGTTGGCGATCGGTGGGATGATCGTTCGAAAATCGTCCCAGCCAGACTGGGTTCACGAAAAGATCGGGAGGATGCGCTTTGCCGCAGATTGACCACGCCGAGTTTCTGGAGCGGATGATGACCCTGCTGGGTGCTCATCCGGTCGAGCCTTTGGCCGACACGGCGGGTCTCGCTCCGCCAATGGCCGCGCTCAACGCCGCACCGCGCGGATTTGCAGAGGTTTACGGCAGCGAAGGCCTGTTTGTTCAGACAGGCATCCGCGCCGAAAATGACGGCGATCCAGGCATGGCGGCTCTGCTGGTTGATTTGAAACGTGCCCTTGATAGCGGCAAGCTCGATCTTGTGCGGCGATCCAAGCCTGCGCCCCGATTGGGCGGGTTTGTTTATCCCGTTGTCTAGGGATGAAATTGCCACTTGCGGCGGGTGTATCCCGCCGCAAGTGGTGTTTGCGCGTCTAGTTCCGCGGTGGGAATATCCCCTGAAGCGAGATGCAGTAGCGAATGACCTGTGTCGGGTCCTGGACATTCACGGGCTGACCGCCGCCTGAAGGCGCGATCATTTGCGACGACATCTGCACATTGGCCGCCTGATCGGAATAGATCGTCTCCTGCCCGGTGCCGCCATCCGGTGCGGCGGCCAGAATCTTGCCGCCCGGTCCGGGAAGATTGCCGTCGGTGTTGGTCGCGTTGACCGCATGGCTATGTGAGGCCATCTGGTTCTGGGTGAGTGTCACCGTCTCTCGTCCGCCGACCTGCCCCCAGGCCCGCGGGGTAAGACCGGGGCCGGTGCCCTGGCCGATCGGCAGGCGCCCACGCAAGTCCGGAAGCCCAAATGTGGTTCGACCGTCGCCGCCGAATGTCGTGCCGATCAGGGCGAAGAGGGCCTGGTTCTGGGTGATCGGCAGAATCTGTCCCTCGGCGCTGGACCAGCCGGCAGGACAAAAGCCGGTGATGCCCATCGGGGCAATCTCTCCGATAAAGGGTGAGGACGTGGCCAGAGCCGCGTGCGGCGTTGCAAAGGCGGCAATCCCCAGAACCAGCGCCGTCAACGCCCCGTGGGATTTCATTTTTGAATGTGTCATCGAAGTCTCCAAAATATTGATTAAGAAGGGTAATCCGTCGCCAAGCTGGGCGATCCCCGAAAGCGGGGGTCAGCTGCGTGACGGAAAGGCACCCGTCAGGGATATACAGTGCATGAGGCCCAAGGTCGGGTCCTGGGTGTTGATCGAAGTGCTGGATCCGGTCAGCGAGATCATCGCCGGGTTCATCGTGACATTCGGGCTGGCCTGGGAATAGATCGTTTCGTTGCCGGTGCCACCTGTCGGTGCCGCCGCCAACAGCTTGCCACCCGGACCAGGCAGGTCGCCATCCAGATTGTTGGCATTCACCGTATGGCTATGCTGCGGCATGGTGGCCTGTGTCATCGTCTTGTTTTCCGTGCCGAAGATTTGCCCCGCCTGCCGTGGAGTCAGGCCGTTGCCGGTTCCCTGACCCAACGCAATGCGGCCGCGCAGATCGGGGAGGGCGAATGTCGTCGTTCCGTTTCCGCCAAATTGGGTGCCAAGGAGCGAGAAAAGCGCCTGGTTGCTCGAAATGGGCAAAATCTGCCCCGCAGCCTCCGCCCAACCTTGGGGGCAGAAATTGAAACTGACGATCATGATGTCCCCGAGGAAGGCATCGAAGCCAGCCTCTGCGCGGTTCGGAGCGGCGACGGCACCCAATGTCAGGCCCAGCATCCCCACTGCTGCAAGCGTGCTCTTGTTCAAAATTTTCATTACGGACTCCAAAAATTAAAGTTGTGTCTGAGAGTTGTGGAAAGTCGCTCCCGCAGCGTTAGCCGGGGCTCTGACTGTCATTTCAGTTCCGCGACGGAAATATCCCCTGGATGGCGATACAATAGCGCATCACCAGCGTCGGATCCTCGACGTCGAATGGCAGGCTCTGACCGCTTGCTCCGATCATTGCGGATGACATCGTCACGTTTGGAGCCTGATCCGAATAAATCGTCTCAGAGCCAACGCCGCTTGGTGGAGCAGCGGCCAAGAGCTTGCCCCCCGGGCCAGGAAGATCTCCGTCCAGATTATTGGCATTCACCGCGTGACTATGGCTCGGCAATTGATTGACGCTTAGCGTGACCGCTTCGGCCCCAACCATTTGCCCTTGGCTGCGCGGGGTAAGTCCCGGCCCGGTCCCCTGTCCCATCGCGCCCCGGCCCCGCAGGTCGGGGAGGCCGAAGGTGGTCGTGCCGTTTCCGCCATAGGTGACGCCGATCAAGGAAAACAGGGCCGTGTTGCTGGCAATCGACAGAATTTGCCCTTCGGCGCTCATCCAACCGCGTGGGCAAAAATTATAGCCGACGGCAATTATATCCCCAATGAAAGGGTCGGTTCCGGCCTTTGCGGTTTCCGGCACAAGGCCACCCCCCACGGCGAGCCCAAAGCCAAGCGTACAAATGAACGCTGATCGTTTCACAAAATCCATTCTCGATCTCCAAATGCAGGTTAAAACTTTAAGTTGAGTGTTCACATTCCTACGATTCCTGAAATAACGCAAAACTATTCTTAATGGCCGCGCGCCCAAGAGCTATGCTGGGGCACGGCGCCTGATCGGACGCGGTTCGAACGGGGTCTTGCGAGGTTTGAGTCAGGGATCAAAACACAGGATGTTCTACCCACAACCAGACCCCCATGCAGCCATCCGCTCTGCCAGCGATCCGCATGTCGCAATTGGTGGTCTCGGGGGGTCGGGCACCCGCGTCTTTGCGGCCACGCTGTCTTCGGTGGGTATCCGGCTTGGCACACGATTGAACGGGCCGCTCGATAACCTGTGGTTCACCGTGCTTTTCAAGCGTGCGGACTGGGTGCGACAGCGTCCTTCGGATGCAGAGGTCGTTCAGGCCGCCGACCTCTTGCGTCGCGCCATGACCACCGGGCTGCGTGGAACCCTCAGTGCAGAAGAGCACGCGCTGCTGATCCGTCTGCGGGACACGCTTCCGCCGACCGGGCCATGGCAATGCGGTGTGCGCGCACCTGATGCCGAGAGTCTCATCGACAGCGTGCCGCCTGCTGTGGGCGGCGATCTCGCCTGGGGCTGGAAAGAGCCGAACACCCATGTGTTCCTGCCGCATCTCGCGCGATGTTTTCCGGACCTTCGGTATATCCATGTGGTGCGTAACGGGCTCGACATGGCGTTTAGCAACAACACATGGCAAGCACGGCACTGGAGCCCTTATTATGGGGTGGCATTGGAGCCAGCTACGCCCCTGCCGGTGCATCAGCTGCGCTATTGGACCGCCGCAAATCGCGCTGCGATGGAATTTGGCGCGGCCCATATGCCGGGGCGTTTCCTGGCGATTTCCTACGAGGCATATTGCGCTGATCCGGGCCGACACTGGCCCCGTCTTCGGCGATTTCTGGGCTTGCCGGATGACACGCACCCGCCTGCCAATACCTTGCAACCCACCACCATCGGGCGCAGCAAAGAGCATGACCTCTCGCAATTCCCGTCTGACACACTCTCTCTTGCGCGCGATCTGCAAGCCGAGGTGGATGCGCTGACCCCCTGAGGTGCCGTCGCCTCGAGAGAGGCGTCACGCGGCGCGTGGCAGGTCACAGGACCGCGCGTTACCCGTTCTGCGCGTCTGCGGCCTCTGCCTCGATGCGCGCGCGTTCTGCATCGCTCTCGTAGCTGGCCCAGGGCCGGTCCGTGCCGGTGGGCGGCAGGTCGGCGGGCTTGTGCACCAGATGCAGATGCGTCTTGGCGATGAAATGCCCGGTGATCGGTGCGGTCAGGAACAGGAACAGCACGATCATGAACTCGTGAAACGAAAAATCCCCGACCTTGAAGTAGAAGAACAGCATGGAGGCAATCAGCGCCCCGCCCACGCCCAGTGTCGTCGCCTTGGTCGGCGCATGTAGCCGCATCATGGGATCGGGCAGCTTGATCAGGCCAAAGGAGCCGACCAAGCCAAACACGCCGCTGATCACCAGACAGGCCGAAATGAGAATATCCACAACCATGATCGGCCTCCTATTCGATGATGTCGCCGCGCAACAAGAAGCGCGTGTAGGACACGGTCGAGATAAAGCCGGTCATGGCGATGATCATCGACGCTTCGAAATACATGGTCGTGCCCTTGAGAATACCGAACAGCGACAGCAGCGCGATCATGTTCACCACCATCGTATCCAGCGCCAGGATGCGGTCGCCGACGGTGGGCGAACTGATCACGCGATAGATATTGAGCAGCAATCCCAGTCCGAAACAGCCGAAGGCGAAAAAGAGCGCGTATTCGATCATTCGAAAATCTCCTTGAGCCGGCGTTCGTAGCGCGCCTTGATGTCATCGCGCACTGCGTCCGGGTCGGGCGCGTCCAGACAATGCACCAGCAGGCTGCGGCCATCTGCGGACAGATCGCTCGACACGGTGCCGGGCGTCATGGTGATCGTGCCTGCCAGAACGGTGATCGCCTCGGGTGTGCGCAGTTCCAGCGGAATGGTGATCCAGGCGGGCTTGGTGTTGGCGTTGGTCTTGAACAGGATGATTATCGCCACCTGCACGTTGGCCACACAGATATCCCAGAGCACCACGAGCACGAATTCCACGATCCGTGGCAGGCTCGAGAGGCGCGGCCGGTTGGGCCAGTAGGGCGAGGTTATGATCGGGATGATCAACCCGAGAATCGTTCCCAGGACCAGATTGCCAAAGGTCAGCTTGTTGACCAGCATCTGCCAGACCACGATCAGGGTCAGCGTCAGGAACGGATGGGGCAGGATCTTGCGCAGCATCGTCTTTCCTCCCTCAACCACCGTTCAGCACGGCGGCGATATAGCTCTCTGGCGCGTGCAGTTGTTGTGCCGTGGCCTCGATATAGCCCATGACCGGACCGGCCAGCACCGAGAGCGCCACAATGCCGCCCAGCATCGCAAAACAGGCCACCATGGGCAGAGCGGGTTGCGGTTCCGGTTCCGCTTCGTCGCCGGTTTCGGGGGCCAGTTTCCAGAAGATCGCGCTGCCCGCCTGGCCCAGACCAAGGATGGCCACCAGCGAGGTGCTGAGGATCACGGCCCAGATGAGCCAGACCTGATCCATCTCGCGCACCGCGTCGAGAATGAGCAGTTTGCCGACAAAGCCCGAGAGCGGCGGCATGCCCGCCGTGGCAATCGCCGAGCCAAAGAAGAGCGCGGCAATCATCCCGTGTTGCGCCATGCGCGGCCCCGGCAGAAATGCCCCTGCCATGGATCCCCGCCGCGCGCGCACGAGATCGACCACAAGGAACAGGAGCGCGCCCGCCAGCGTCGAATGGATCATGTAATAGAGCGCGGCCGCCGTGGTTTCAGGCCGGAAGCCCGCGATGGCAATCAGGAGCGTGCCCATCGAGCCGATGGCGGCGAAGGCGGCGAGGCGGCCCAGCCGCCTGGCCCCCAGGATACCGACCATCCCGGCAACAAGCGTGATCAGCGCGGCATAGGTCAGCATCTGGTCAATCAGCGCCGCCGTTGCCCCAAGGTCGGGCCCGAAGACCAGCGTATACATGCGCAGGATCGCATAGGCGCCCACCTTGGTCATGATCGCAAAGAGTGCCGCAACCGGGGCCGGAGCCTCGGCATAGGTTTCCGGCAGCCAGAAATGCAGCGGCAAGAGGGCGGCCTTGATGGCGAAGACGAGGAAGAGCAGCATCGCGCCAACGCGCAGCAGCGCGCTGTCCTCGACCGGAATCTCTGCCGCCCGCACCGCGAGATCGGCCATGTTGAGCGTACCCGTCACCGCATAGAGCGTGCCAAGCGCAAAGAGAAACAGGGTCGAGCCAAGCAAGTTGTAGATGACATATTGCACGCCCGCCTTGAGCCTGCGCCGACCCCCGCCATGGATCATCAGACCGTAAGAGGCAATCAGTAGCACCTCGAAGAACACAAAGAGGTTGAACGCATCGCCCGTCAGGAACGCGCCGAAAATGCCCATCAACTGAAACTGATAGAGCGCATGGAAATTGTTGCCGCGCTGATCCCAGCCGGTGCCCACCGCATAGAGCAGCACCACAAGCGCCAGCACCGCCGTCACCAGCGCCATCAGCGCCGACAACCGGTCCAGCACCAACACAATCCCAAAGGGCGCGGGCCAATTGCCAAGTTCATAGACCTCGATGGTTCCGCTTGCTGCCTGCACGGTCAGGCCAATCGCCACCGCAAGCACCGCGACAACGCCCGCGATGGAAAACACCCGCTGAAGTGGCGGATGGTGTCGCATCGCCAGCGTGAGAATTGCGGCCAGCACCGCCGGCAGCACAATTGGGGCAATAATCCAGTGGCTCATGCCTCATTCTCCTGCGCGGGCTGTTCGGGTGGCGTCTCGGGGCCGATGTTCACGGTGTCATCGCGTGACGAGAGGAACGATCCAAGCGCCATAATCACCACCACCGCCGTCATGCCGAACGAAATCACGATCGCCGTCAAAACAAGCGCCTGCGGCAATGGATCGGTATAGGTTTCCACACCCTTCTGAAGGATCGGGGGAAGGTCCACCACCAGCCGCCCGGTGCCAAAGAGGAACAGGTTGACCGCATAGCTCAGGAGCGAAATCCCGATGATCACTGGGAAACTGCGTAGCCTCAGCACCAGATAGAGCCCGCCAGCCGTCAAGAGGCCGATTGCACTTGCAAAGAGAAGCTCCATATCAGGCCTCCTTCTCGCCCGGCGTGTCGTTCAGGGCCGGGTTTATGTCCATGGGCGTGACATTGACTGTCTCACCCGCACGTCGCGCCATGCTCGACAGGCTGTTGAGCGCCAACATCACGGCACCCACCACGGTCAGGAAGACGCCGGTGTCAAACGCCATGGCCGTAGCCCATTCGAATTCCTCAATCGGTGGAAAATGCAGATAGCCGTAGTCGGAGGTCAGGAAGGGACGCCCCGCCAGCCAGGCGCCGATGCCCGTCACGCTCGCGATCAGAACGCCAACGCCTATGGTGGCGTGATAGGTGACGCGCTGTCGCGCCTCGGCCCAGGCAAAGCCCGACGCCATGTATTGCATGAGAAACGCAATTGCCACGATCAGACCGGCGATAAACCCGCCGCCCGGCTGGTTGTGGCCGCGCAGGAAAATATAGGCCCCCACCATCAGCGCGATGGGCATCATCACGCGGGTGGCCACCACCATCATCAGCGGGTGACGGTCGCCTGCCTCGGCGTAGCGGTCCGCCTTCCATTGAGAGAGCCAGCGCCCGCCGGGCCCCTTGAGCACGGTTTCGGTCAGGGCAAAGATCACCAGCGCCGCAATCCCCAAGACGATGATTTCGCCATAGGTATCAAAGCCCCGGAAATCCACGAGGATCACGTTGACCACATTGGTGCCGCCGCCACCCTTGTAGGAGTTGGCGAGATGAAAGACCGAAATGCTCTCGGCCGCGAAATCGCGCAGCAGAATGGCATAGGTAAGACCCGCTACTGCAACACCGCCCACCACAGCAATCCCTGCATCCCGTATCCGCCGCGCGACGCTGCTCTCTGCCGGGGTCTCGCGCGGCAGGAAATTCAGCGCCAGAAGCAGCAGGATGATTGTCACCACCTCAACCGAGATTTGCGTCAGCGCAAGGTCCGGTGCCGAGAGATAGACAAAGCCCATCGAGACGATCAGGCCGACAATGCCCATCAGCACCAGTGCCAAAAAGCGGTTGCGATGGAACGCGACCAGGCAGATCGTCGCCAGCACCAGCAAGAGCCAGCCAATCGCAGGCACCAGAGTCACAGGCAACATCTCACGCGTGGGCGCAGCCATGCCGCCCCCCATGTAGCCAAGCACGCCCGCGCCGATCACCGCCACTGCGAAAATCGCGCCATTGCGGGTGAGCGCGCCGTTGTGCACGCCATTGGTAAAGGCGCGGCTTGCAAGGGTGGCGGCGCGGGTGAGCGCGTCGAACATGGTTTTCGCCTCGGGGCGCGGGGTCGCCAGCCAAAGCCGCATCAAGGGCGCATGCAGCGCCAAAAGGATCGCGCCGCCCAGAACCGCCGTGCCGGACATGAACAACGCGGGCGTGACGCCATGCCAGATCTTCAGCTCAAAATCTGGCAATGCGCCGCCAATCACCGCCCCCGCGCTGGCGCGCACAAGCGGCTCTGCAAGGAACGGCGCAAGGCCGATGGCCACCACAAGCACCACGAGAAAGGCCGGGGCCGACCACATGCCAAAGCCCGGATCATGCGGCCTGGACGGATAATCGTCGCGCACCGGACCCCAGAACACATGCACGATATAGCGAAACGAATAGGCCACCGAAAACAGCGCGCCCAATGTGGCGAGCACGGGCACGATCCAGTGATTGCCCTGCCAAACGGTATGCGAGGCCTCTTCAAGCATCATTTCCTTGGACAGGAACCCGTTCAATAGCGGGATGCCCGCAATCGACAGCGCCGCCAGCGTGACAATCGTAAAGGTGATCGGCATCAGGTGGCGCAATCCGCCAAGGCGTTTGATGTCGCGGGTGTGGGTCTCGTGATCGACAATGCCGGCCGACATGAACAGCGCCGCCTTGAAGGTGGCGTGGTTGATGATGTGAAACACCGCCGCGACGGCGGCCATCTTGGTGCCAAAGCCAAGCAGCATGGTGATCAGGCCAAGTTGGCTAACGGTCGAAAACGCCAGAAGCGCCTTGAGGTCATCCTTGAACAGAGCGATCTTGGCGCCGATCAGCATGGTGATCAGGCCGGTCGTGGCCACGATATAAAACCACTCGGGTGTGCCCGCCAGAACCGGCCACATCCGCGCCATCAGGAACAGCCCCGCCTTGACCATTGTCGCCGAATGCAGATAGGCCGACACCGGCGTCGGCGCGGCCATCGCATGCGGCAGCCAGAAATGGAACGGAAACTGCGCCGATTTGGTGAAACACCCAAGCAAAATCAGGATCAGCGCCGGCAGATACATCGGGCTCGCCTGAATCGCGTCTTTTTGCGTCAGGATCACGCTCAGGTCATAGCTGCCCACGATATTGCCGAGGATCAGCATCCCCGCGATCATGGCAAGACCGCCAAGGCCCGTCACGGTCAGCGCCATCCGCGCGCCCTGCCGACCCTCAGGCAGGTGTTTCCAATAGCCGATCAGCAGGAAAGACGACAGCGACGTCAGCTCCCAGAACACCAGCAGCAAGAGGATGTTATCGCTCAGGACGATCCCCACCATCGCGCCCTGAAACAGCAGCAGATAGGTATAGAACTGCCCCATCGGATCTTCGCGCGACAGGTAGAACCGGGCATAGAGGATGATCAATAGACCAATGCCAAGGATCATCCCGGCAAAGAGCAGCCCCAGACCATCCAGCATGAAATTGACGTTGAGACCCAGCGACGGCAGCCACTCTATGCCAAAGGTCAAAACCTCGCCGCGCATCACGGCAGGTGCGCAAAGCAGCAGCAATGTGAGCGCAAAGATCGTGGGCGCTGCGGTAAAGGCGGCACAGGTGTTGCGCCCTGCTTGGATCATCAGCCCCGGAAACAAGGCTCCTAAAAACGGCAATGCCGCGATGATCGGCAAAAATCCTGCGGTATTGTCCATCCGTCTCCCGCCCCTCTCCCTGTTCTCTGCCTCGGCCTTGGCACCACGTCGCGGGTGCATTTTTCGTGCCGTTTCAGTTGATCCAGCGTAATATACGGCGGCATCGCCGCGCCACAACCCGGCATTTCATGATTTTCCACCTCGTGAAACCGCGACCCTTGAACGCAGGGGCATAGGATGCTTTGCTGCAATTGCACAGTAAACAGGATCAGCCCGTGACCACGCCCGCGCATGTCTTTGTCGTAACCGTCTATTATGAGGATACCGATATGGGCGGGATCGTGTATCACGCGAATTACCTCAAGTATATCGAGCGCGCCCGCAGCGCCTGGGTGCGTGACATGGGCATCGACCAGAACGCGCTGCGCGACACCGAGGGTCTGGTTTTCGCGGTGCGGCGGGTCGAGGCGGATTACCTTGCCCCGGCCCGGCTTGACGATGTGCTCACGGTCGAAACCCGGACTGTTGCCGTCACGGGCGCGCGTCTGGTGATGGAGCAAAGGGTCCTGCGTGGCCCCGACATGATCTTTTCGGCACAAGTGACCATTGCCTGTCTCTCGCGGTCGGGCCGCCCCGCCAAGCTGCCTTTGGGGTTGCGCGCAGCGCAGAGCTGAGGCGCTCCGGCAATTATCCGCCTGATCTATACGCGAATATCGCGTCAAACCCGCGTGAGCCTGTGGATGGTATTGGCTTTCCCCTTTCAAATAGGGTAGTTTCGACCGCAATAAGGCCGAAAAACGGTCAGAGATACAAAGAGCAGGCAAATGGAAGCAGATACCCTGGCATTGGCACAGGAGATAGATTTCTCCATGTGGGCGCTATTCGCGCGCGCCACCCTTATCGTCAAACTGGTGATGTTCATGTTGATCGTGGCCTCGTTCTGGGCCTGGTCGATCATCATTCAGAAAATCATCATCTATCGCAAGGCGCGGCTCGAGGCCGAAATCTTTGATCGTCGCTTCTGGTCGGGCGAGCCGCTCGATGGTCTTTTCGATGAAATCGGCCCAGACCCTGCCGGGCAATCTGAACGGATATTCGCCGCTGGCATGATGGAATGGCGACGCAGTCACCGCAACGACGGCAATCTCATCGCGGGGGCAACGGCGCGGATTGATCGCAGTATGGATGTGGCCATCGCCAAGGAAGCCGAAGGGCTCCAGAGCGGGCTTCAGGTGCTTGCAACCGTTGGCTCGACCGCGCCGTTCATCGGTCTGTTCGGCACGGTCTGGGGCATCATGCATGCGTTCATCGAGATCGCCGAGCAGCAGAACACAAATCTCGCCGTCGTGGCCCCCGGTATTGCCGAGGCGCTTTTGGCCACGGGTCTTGGTCTGATCGCGGCCATTCCGGCGGTGATCTTCTACAACAAGCTCAGCGCCGATGCCGACCGTATCGTCGCGGGATACGAGGCGTTTGCCGACGAATTCGCCACGATTCTCAGCCGCCAGTTGGACAGCTAGACCATGGGCGCGGGTGTCGTTCAGAAATCAGGCGATCAGGGGCGTCGCAGGCGCGGGCGCGGACGCTCGCGCCCGATGGCCGAAATCAACGTCACGCCCTTTGTGGACGTGATGCTGGTGCTTTTGATCATCTTCATGGTGGCCGCCCCCCTGATGGTGGTGGGCGTGCCCGTGGAACTGCCCAAGACCGCCGCCAATTCGCTACCGGGCGAGGATGAAGAACCGCTGACCGTCACTGTTACGGCCGAGGGTATCGTGATGATCCAGACATCCGAGGTGCCGCGTGAAGAGCTGGTCGCCCGCCTGCGCGCCATTGCGACAGAGCGCGACAGCACCCGCGTGTTCCTGCGCGCAGATGGGGCCGTGCCGTATCAGGACGTGATGCAGGTCATGGGTGCGCTGAACAACGGCGGCTTTGCCAATATCGGGCTTGTGACGGATGCCGGCGGTCCGGCGCTTGACGGGCAGGGTGGCTAGGGGCGCATCTGGTGAACACCGGACAGATCATATCTGGCGCGGGCCATCTGGCATTGATCAGTTGGGCCCTCTTTGGGGGCGTGTTCCGCTCTGATCCGCCGCCTTTCGAGGTGGTGGAGGCCACGACCATTTCCACCGAGGAATTCGCGGCGTTGCTCGCACGCCAGAGCGCGCCCGAGGCCGTTGCCAATGTCGATACGCCGGAGCCGCCCGCACCGGGGGATAGCGCGCCGCCGCTTGCCTCGACCCCTGATACCCCGCCCGAGAGCACGCCGCCCCCCGCGCAGGAGACCGCGCCGCCCGATCCCGCGCCGGATGTCACCGAGATCACCCCGCCCGCGCCCGCCGAGGTGACGGATACGGCACCCGTGCTTGAGCCTCCGCAAGAGGATGTGGCCGTTGTGGTGCCCGAGGTCTCGCCCCGGCCCAAGCCGCGCCCCGCGCCCCGCGTCGCCCCCGAGGCCGTGGCCCCGCCAGAGCCTGACGTGCGTATCGACGAGGTGGCCCAGCCCGAGGTCGCGCCCGATGAGGGCGCGGAGGTGCCGCAGGAACCGGCCGAGGCCACGGCCCAGGAAGAGGCCGCAACCGAGATCGTGACCGAGGCGGAAGAGTCGAAAGACGCAGCCCCCACCTCTTCCTTGCGCCCCAAGCCGCGCCCCGCGCGGCCCGTGCAGCAGGCAGAGACACCCGCGCCCGCCGAGACCCCGAAACCGGCCACGGCCGAGACCCCGAAACCCGCGGCCCCCGCCACCGATCAGAGCGCCGTCAATGACGCGCTTGCCGCCGCCCTTGGCACGAGCCAGAACACGAACACCGCCCCGAGCGGCCCGCCGCTCACCTCTGGTGAGAAAGACGCACTCCGCGTCGCGGTACAGCAATGCTGGAATGTGGGCTCGCTCAGCACCGAGGCGCTGGGCACCACGGTTGTGGTTTCCGTCCGCATGGGTGAGGATGGCAAGCCGGACAATGGGTCGATCCGGATGGACAGTTTTTCGGGCGGTGGCGATGCTGCGGCACGTCAGGCGTTCGAGGCTGCCCGCCGGGCGATCATCCGCTGCGGGGCCAATGGATTCAATTTGCCGCCGGAAAAATACGACCAGTGGCGTGACATCGAAATGACATTCAACCCGGAGAGTATGAGGATCAAATGATGCGCTTTACGATGACCCTCCTTGCGGCCCTCACGCTCTGGGCCATGCCCGCTCTGGCGCAGGGCAACGGCCCGCTTCGGATCGAGATCACCGAAGGGGTGATCGAGCCGATGCCATTTGCCGTACCTGATTTCGTCTCTGACAGTGCCGCGGGCCAGGAACTTGGCCGCAACATTGCCAGCGTGATCGCGGCTGACCTGACCGGCACCGGCCTGTTTCGCCAGATCCCGAACGCCGCCCATATCAGCCGGATCACCAGCTTTGAAAGCCCGGTGCAATATGCCGACTGGCGCGCGATCAATGCGCAGGCGCTGATCACCGGTGCGGTCAGCACCGACGGGGCCGGGCGCATCGTGGCCAAGTTTCGCATCTATGACGTCTTTTCCGGTCAGGAACTGGGCGCGGGCCAGCAGCTTGTCGGCACGCAGGACGGCTGGCGGCGCATTGCCCACAAGGTCGCCGATCAGGTCTATAGCCGGATCACCGGCGAAGGCGGCTATTTCGACAGCCGCGTCGTCTTTGTCGCCGAGAGCGGCCCCAAGGATCAGCGCGCCAAGCGTCTGGGGATCATGGATTACGACGGGGCCAATGTGCAGTATCTGACCGATAGCACCAGCATCGTTCTGGCGCCTCGCTTTTCGCCCACTGGCGACCGGGTGCTCTATACCAGCTATGAAACCGGCTTTCCGCGCATCTACGTGCTCGACGTGGCCAATGTCGGGCGTCGTGAATTGCCCACGCAGGATGCCACCATGAGCTTTGCGCCACGCTTTGCACCCAACGGGCGCACCGTGGTCTATTCCTTGACCCAAGGTGGCAATACCGATCTCTACACCATGGATATCGGCAGCGGCGCCAGTGCCCGGCTGACCACCGCCCCGTCGATCGAAACCGCGCCCAGCTATAGCCCCGACGGCAGCCAGATCGTGTTCGAGAGCGACCGCTCCGGCACGCCGCAGCTCTACATCATGTCGGCAGGCGGTGGCGAGGCGCGGCGCATCAGCTTTGGTGAGGGGCGCTATGGCACGCCCGTCTGGTCGCCGCGCGGCGATCTCGTGGCCTTTACCAAGCAATCCAAGGGCCGCTTTCATATCGGCGTCATGCGGACCGATGGCAGCGAAGAGCGTCTCTTGACCGCCTCATTCCTTGACGAAGGCCCGACATGGGCCCCCAATGGCCGCGTCATCATGTTCACCCGCGAAACACAGGGCGAGCAGGGGCAGGCGAGCCTCTATTCGGTCGACATCACGGGCCGGAACCTCAAGCAGGTGCCCACCAGCACCGGCGCAAGCGATCCTTCGTGGTCGCCGCTTCAGAATTGAACCCACAAGGCCCGCGTTTCCTTGGGACGCGGGCTGTGATATGACAGGCCAAGGCAGACACGAACGGGGCTAAAATGACCTATCTGAGCAAGACACTGATCCTCTGTGCGGGGCTGGCTTTGGCCGCCTGCACCAATCCCAACCGCTTTGATGATGGCAATGCCGTCGATCTCAACAACGGCGCGGGCGCCGGCCTTGCCGGGTCCGCGCAGGACCCGAGTTCGCCGGCCTATTTCCAGCAGACAGTGGGCGACCGCGTGCTTTTCGCCGTCGATCAATCCACGCTCGGCTCGGAGGCCCAGGTCACGCTCGACGGTCAGGCCAATTGGCTGATGACCAATCGCGATTTTACCGCCGTGATCGAAGGCCATGCCGACGAACAGGGCACCCGCGAATACAACCTTGCCCTCGGCGCCCGTCGCGCCAACGCGGTGCAGGAATATCTGATCGGTCGCGGTGTTTCGCCCAACCGCCTGCGTGTGGTCAGCTACGGCAAGGAGCGCCCGATCGAGATTTGCAGCAACGAGGCGTGCTATGCAAAGAACCGGCGCGCCGTGACCGTGCTGGCCGCCGGGCTGGGCAGCTAACCTAGGAAAGGGGGCCGCACCATGCGCCGTTTCGCGTTCATTCTGGCCGCTGGTCTTTTGGTCGCGCCGCATCATGCGGTGGCGCAGACGGATCAGACGCTAGCCGACATCCGTCAGGAACTGTCGGTGCTGTTCGTCACCTTGCAGCATCTCAAGCGCGAACTCAGCACCACTGGCGCCGCGGGGCAACTCAGCGGCGGCGGTTCTCTCGTGGACCGCGTGAACGCGATCGAAAGCGAGGTGCAGCGCCTGACCTCCAAGACCGAAGAGCTGGAGTTCCGGATCGACCGGGTGGTGTCTGATGGCACCAACCGCGTGGGCGATCTGGAGTTCCGCCTCTGCGAACTGGAGCCGGGCTGTGACATTGCCACGCTGGAACCGGGGAGCACCTTGGGTGGCGTCGATCCGGTGACGGCAGGTGGCGGGGCCGCACCGCTTCCCACCATTCCGCAGGCGGGCACCGGCGACAGCCCGCAGCTGGCCATTGGCGAGCGTGACGATTTCGACCGGGCCGAGGCGGCGTTGCAGGCCGGCAATCATACCGAAGCGGCGGCGGGTTTCGCGACATTCCTGTCGACCTATCCGGGCAGCCCCTTGTCCGGACGGGCAGGTCTCTTGCGTGGTGAGGCGCTTGAGGCCGCCGGTCAGCAGAGCGAGGCGGCGCGCGCCTATCTCGACAGTTTCAGCGCCGCGCCGGACGGCCCAGAGGCCCCCGAGGCGCTGTTCCGTCTTGGCCGCGCGCTGGGCCGTCTGGGCCAGACCGAAGAGGCCTGCGTGACATTGGGACAGGTCGCGGCGCGCTATCCGACGGCGGCGGCGGTCTCTTCCGCGCAATCCGAGATGGGCCGCCTGGGCTGTTCGTGACCCCGCCTGCCGCGCCGTTGCAAACCAGCCTCGCGGCGCATTTCGCGGGGCATGTTCCGCTGCGGCTGGGCGTGGCGGTGTCCGGCGGCAGCGATTCGCTGGCGCTCCTGCATCTTCTGCACGACTGGCAGCATGTGGGCGGCCCCAGCCTGGCCGCCGTCACCGTCGATCACGGGTTGCGCCCAGGTTCCGCGCGAGAGGCGGCAGAGGTAGAGCAGATCTGCGCCCGGCTCGGTATCCCGCACGATACGCTGAAGTGGCAAGGCTGGGATGGCACCGGAAACCTGCCCGATCAGGCGCGGCGCGCGCGCTACGCGCTCCTTGTGGACTGGGCGCAGGCCCATGGGCTGCAGGACATCGCCATCGGCCACACGCAAGACGACCTTGCCGAGACCTTTCTGATGCGCCTGGCGCGGGGCGCGGGTGTGGACGGTCTTGCGGCGATGCGCCCGCGCTGGACCCAAGCGGGCGTGACGTTTCACCGTCCGCTCCTGGATGTGACGCGCGCGCGCCTGCGGGCGCATCTGCGCGCCCTTGGGCAGTCGTGGGTTGACGATCCCACCAACGACGACACCGCGTATCTGCGCCCCCGCGCGCGGCAGGTTCTCGCGGCGCTCGGCCCTCTGGACCTGGATGCCGCGACGCTGGCCGATGTCGCGCGCACCCTGTCAGAGGTTCGCACAGCGCTGGATTTCTCCGTGAAAACAGCCGCGCGCAGCCTTTTGCGCGGGCAGGCCGGGGATATTCTGATCGACCAGATCGGCTTTGCCGCCCTGCCCGAGGAAATCGCCCGCCGTCTGATGCAGGCCGCTCTGCACTGGCTGGCGGGTGGCGATTATCCACCGCGCGGTGCGGCGCTTCAGTCGCTTGTCCACGCGGCCCGCGCGGGGGGCACCATGACCTTGCACGGGTGTCTTCTTTTGCCTGCCAAGGCGGGGCAGCTGCGTCTTGCGCGGGAATATGCCGCTGTCCGCGCGTTGCGCACGCCCGCAACCGCCCGTTGGGACAATCGCTGGCAGGCCATCGGCCCGGCCACCCCCGATGTCGAGATTGCCGCCCTCGGCCCCGATGGTTTACGGGCCTGTCCCGATTGGCGCCTGGGTGGCTTGCCGCATGCCTCTGCCCTTGCCGCCCCCGGCCTCTGGCAGGGCGAAACCCTGATCGCGGCACCGCTGATGGGCTGGCCGAATGGCTGGTCGCTGCGCCTTTGCCCGGATCGGGACAATCTGCTCATGTCGCTATTATCTCATTGAAGATAGGGCCGTGATCTCTATTTATGATCAGGACGCCCTGTGCTAGACGCACGGGACTACGAATTTTGGGAGAGAACCCTTGGGTAACGCAAGAAATATTGCCTTCTGGCTGGTGCTGTTCCTGTTGATCCTCGCGCTGTTCAACCTGTTCAGCGGGTCGGGCAACACCCTCCAGAGCCGCGCGGTGCCGTATTCCGATTTTGTGGCGGCGGTTGACAGCGGCGGCGTGAGCCAGGTGACACTCGATGGCGAAACCGTGCGCTATCGCGGGTCGGATGGCCAGGACTATGCCACGATCAAGCCCGAGGATGCAGAGATCACCCAACGCCTGATCGACGCGGGCATCCCGGTCAAGGCCGAAAGCCAGCAGCAGTCGGGGTTCCAGACCTTCATCGTGTCGCTTCTGCCTTTCCTGCTGCTGATCGGTGTGTGGATCTATTTCATGAACCGGATGCAGGGCGGCGGCAAAGGCGGTGCCATGGGCTTTGGCAAATCCAAGGCCAAGATGCTGACCGAAAAGCATGGGCGCGTCACCTTTGATGACGTGGCTGGCATCGACGAGGCCAAGGAAGAGCTTGAGGAAATCGTGGAATTCCTGCGCAACCCGCAGAAATTCAGCCGCCTTGGCGGCAAGATCCCCAAGGGCGCGCTGCTTGTCGGCCCTCCGGGCACGGGTAAGACGCTGCTGGCACGCGCCATCGCAGGCGAGGCGGGCGTGCCGTTCTTTACCATCTCCGGTTCCGACTTTGTGGAAATGTTCGTGGGTGTCGGTGCCAGCCGTGTGCGCGACATGTTCGAGCAGGCCAAGAAGAATGCACCCTGTATCGTGTTCATCGACGAGATCGACGCCGTGGGCCGCCATCGTGGCGCGGGCTATGGCGGTGGCAATGACGAACGCGAGCAGACGCTGAACCAGTTGCTTGTGGAAATGGACGGGTTCGAGGCCAATGAAGGCGTGATCATCATCGCGGCGACCAACCGCAAGGATGTGCTTGACCCCGCGCTTCTGCGCCCCGGCCGGTTCGACCGTCAGGTGACGGTGCCCAACCCCGACATCAAGGGCCGTGAGAAGATCCTCAACGTCCATGCCCGCAAGACGCCGCTTGGTCCCGATGTGGACCTGCGCCTGATCGCGCGTGGCACGCCCGGCTTTTCCGGTGCGGACCTTGCCAATCTCGTCAACGAGGCGGCGCTGATGGCGGCGCGCGTCGGCCGTCGCTTTGTCACCATGGTCGATTTCGAGAATGCCAAGGACAAGGTGATGATGGGGGCCGAGCGCCGGTCTATGGTGCTGACCGACGATCAAAAGGAAAAGACCGCGTATCACGAAGCGGGTCATGCCGTCGTGGGTCTGGCCCTGCCGAAATGCGATCCCGTCTACAAGGCCACGATCATCCCGCGCGGTGGCGCGCTGGGCATGGTCGTCAGCCTGCCCGAGATCGACCGGCTGAACTGGCACCGCTCCGAGTGCGAGGAAAAGCTGGCGATGACCATGGCGGGCAAGGCAGCCGAGATCCTCAAATACGGCGAGGATAACGTGTCGAACGGCCCGGCAGGCGATATTCAGCAGGCCAGCGGCCTGGCCCGCGCCATGGTGATGCGCTGGGGCATGTCCGACAAGGTCGGCAATATCGACTATGAGCAGGCGCACGAAGGCTACATGGGCAATGGCGCCGGTGGCTTCTCGATTTCCGCACATACCAAGGAGCTGATCGAGGAAGAGGTCAAGCGCCTGATCGACGAGGCCTATGTCCGCGCCAAGAAGATCCTGACCGAGCGCCAGGAGGATTGGGAACGTCTGGCGCAGGGCCTCTTGGAGTACGAGACCCTGACCGGCGACGAGATCAAGCGGGTCATGCGCGGCGAGCCGCCCATGTCGGGCGATGACGACGACGGCAATGCCGAGGCGACCAAGCCCTCTGTCACCGCCATTCCCAAGACCAAGCCGAAATCCACCCCCGGCGACGGCGGGATGGAGCCAGAGCCCTCGACGTGAGCACATCGCAAACCAAACAGGACTGGAATCCCGGAGCCTATGCCAGGTTCCGGGATCAGCGCTTGCGGCCCGCACTTGATCTGTTGAACGCGGTCGGCCAGATGGGCGCGGGCGATGTGGTCGATCTGGGGTGCGGCAATGGCGTGATGGCCGAGGCCTTGCGCGCCCGCGCGGGCAACCGCAACCTTGTCGGGGTCGATGGCAGCCCGGCCATGCTCGAAAAGGCGCAGGGCATGGGATATGACGCGCTGCAACAGGCCGATATTGCCGAATGGATGCCGCGCCGCGCGCCGGGCCTGATCTATTCAAACGCCGCGCTGCACTGGGTCGGGAATCACGAGGCCTTGATGCCAAAGCTCGTGCGCATGCTGGGCAAGGGCGGCACGCTGGCCGTGCAGATGCCGCATCAGAA
This sequence comes from Roseovarius sp., assembly GCF_027019125.1. GTDB lineage: Bacteria > Pseudomonadota > Alphaproteobacteria > Rhodobacterales > Rhodobacteraceae > Roseovarius. The sequence continues at coordinate 422,896 of NZ_JALUXE010000034.1, forward strand.
CAAGGCCCCCTCGCACCGTGTCTGGCTCTCTCTGGCCGAGGAGCTGTTTGCCGGGCGGGTCGAGAAAATGGGCACCCCCGGTGTCATGTCTCCGATCAAGTACGAAGAGCTGCTCGCCCCTCTGGGTCAATTCCGCCTCTGGGAAACCGATTATTACCAGCGCCTGACCGCCGAACCCGGCAGCCACCCGGTGCGCCGCTATACGGAAAGCACCTATGCCCGCCCGGTTCTGGCCGCGCTCGACCCGGACGAAAAGACAGACCTCATCCGCCGCTATGAAGAGGTGATGCACAGCGCCTATCCGGTGCGTGCCGATGGCACTGTGCTTTTCCCGTTCCGCCGCATGTTCTTTACCCTCACCGTCTGACCCGGAATTTGAGTGGCCCTGCGGGGCGAGTATTTTCACCAAGAAGAATTCACCAACAGGACACGGGGCACCGAGCCATGCCTGCATTGATGCCAACCGACTATTACGGTCGAATCACCTGGCTGGGCCGCGTGGCCGAGCGGGAGACGACGCTGGCGGCAGAGCCGCTTGACGCAGTGGATGCGACCTTTGCCGGTGTCGCGGGCGAAGAACACGCGGGCCTCACGCGCCCGTCCTGTAGCCGCGTGATCTCTCAGCATCCCAGAGGCACGGAAATCCGCAATACGCGGCAATTCTCGGTGCTGTCGGTCGAGGACATGACCGCCATCGCCGCCGCCATGGGGCTCAAGCTGCTTGATCCCGCATGGCTTGGGGCGTCGCTGGTGCTGGAGGGGATACCCGACCTCAGCCACTTGCCTCCGTCCTCGCGCCTGCAGGGGCCGGATGGGGTGACGCTGGTGGTGGATATGGAAAACCGCCCTTGCCACCTGCCCGCCGAGGTGATCGAGGCCCACGCCCCCGGTTTCGGCGCGAAGTTCAAACGCGCGGCGCTCGGGCGGCGTGGCATCACGGCCTGGGTCGAACGGGAGGGGCGGCTTGCCCTGGGCCAGATGCTGCGCCTGCACATTCCCGATCAGCCGGTCTGGTCCGAGCTTGCGCGCGCCCGCGGTACGTTGCTCTGAGCCCCCGTTTTCGTGTTTCGATCCGGTGTCGCCTGTGGTGATCCGCCGCAACCACAGGTCCATGTGTCGGATTCGCATGCTGTGGGATGCCGAGAATTGGCTATCACCGTGGTCAGATCAAGCCCAACAGACGAGGGAAGGAAACGACTATGGGTTACAAGAGCGACATCGAGATTGCGCGGGAGGCCAAGAAGCGACCGATTCAGGAAATCGGTGCCAAGCGGGGCATTTCGAACGACGATCTTTTGCCCTACGGCCATGACAAGGCCAAGGTCAGCCAGAAGTTCATCGACTCGGTTCAGGGCAACAAGAACGGCAAGCTGATCCTCGTGACCGCGATCAACCCGACCCCGGCGGGCGAGGGCAAGACCACGACCACCGTTGGTCTGGGTGACGGTCTGAACCGCATCGGCAAGAAGGCCACCGTCTGCATCCGCGAGGCCAGCCTTGGGCCGAACTTCGGGATGAAGGGTGGCGCTGCTGGCGGCGGCTATGCGCAGGTTGTCCCGATGGAGGACATGAACCTGCACTTCACCGGCGACTTCCACGCCATCACCAGCGCGCACAGCCTGCTGAGCGCCATGATCGACAACCACATCTACTGGGGCAACGAGCAGAACATCGACACCCGCCGCGTCGTGTGGCGTCGCGTGGTCGACATGAACGACCGCTCGCTGCGTCAGATCACCTCGTCGCTGGGCGGTGTGTCCAACGGTTTCGCCCGCGAAGATGGTTTTGACATCACCGTCGCCTCCGAAGTCATGGCGATCCTCTGCCTGTCGAAGAACCTCAAGGATCTCGAAGAGCGTCTTGGCGCGATGATCGTCGCCTACCGCCGCGACAAGAGCCCGGTGTTCTGCCGCGACATCAAGGCCGAAGGCGCGATGACCGTGCTTCTCAAGGACGCGATGCAGCCGAACCTCGTGCAGACGCTGGAAAACAACCCGGCCTTTGTCCACGGTGGCCCGTTCGCCAATATCGCGCATGGCTGCAACTCGGTGATCGCCACCACCACCGCGCTCAAGATCAGCGACTACGTTGTGACCGAAGCGGGCTTTGGTGCCGACCTCGGGGCTGAAAAGTTCATGAACATCAAGTGCCGCAAGGCCGGTCTTGCGCCCGACTGCGTGGTCATCGTGGCCACTGTGCGCGCGATGAAGATGAACGGCGGCGTGGCCAAGGCCGATCTGGGCGCCGAGAATGTCGAGGCGGTCAAGGCGGGCTGTCCGAACCTTGGGCGTCACATCGAGAACGTCAAATCCTTCGGCGTGCCGGTGGTCGTGGCGATCAACCATTTCGTGACCGACACCGAGGCCGAGATCGACGCGGTCAAGGCATTCGTCGCCAACCATGGCGCCGAGGCGGTGCTGTCGCGCCACTGGGAGCTGGGTTCGGAAGGCTCTGAGCCGCTGGCGCGCAAGGTGGTCGAAGTGGCCGAGGCCGGAAATGCCAATTTCGCGCCCCTCTACCCCGATGACATGCCGCTGTTCCAGAAGATCGAAACCATCGCCAAGCGCATCTATCGCGCCGACGAGGTTCTGGCCGATCAGAAGATCCGCAGCCAGCTCAAGGAATGGGAAGCGCAGGGTTATGGCAATCTGCCGGTCTGCATGGCCAAGACGCAGTATAGCTTTACCACCGACCCGAACCGTCGCGGTGCGCCCACCGGCCACTCCGTGCCTGTCCGCGAAGTGCGCCTGTCGGCCGGTGCTGGCTTCATCGTGGTGGTCTGCGGTGAGATCATGACCATGCCGGGCCTGCCCAGCAAACCCGCCGCCGAGACGATCCGTCTCAACGACGAAGGTCAGATCGAAGGCCTGTTCTAAGCCAAAACCCATCAGCGCCGCCCGGGGTATCCTGCCTTGGGCGGCGCTACGCGTTATGCGTGGAATAGTTCAAGCACGAGGAAAGGGCTGTGAATGACGGCTAAAGTGATCGACGGCAAGGCCTTTGCCGCAGAGGTGCGCGCCAAGGTGGCGTCGCATGTAACGCGCCTGAAAGAGGAAAACGGCATCACGCCGGGCCTCGCGGTGGTGCTGGTGGGCGAGGATCCGGCCAGTCAGGTCTATGTCCGCTCCAAGGGCAAGCAGACCGTTGAAGTGGGCATGAATTCATATGAGCACAAACTGGATGCCAGCACATCCGAGGCCGATCTTCTGGCGCTGATCGACCGGCTCAACAAGGACGTGACCGTTCATGGCATCCTTGTGCAATTGCCTCTGCCGAAACATCTCGATTCCGATCTGGTGATCAACGCCATTGATCCGGCCAAGGATGTGGACGGGTTTCACATCTCCAACGTGGGTCTCTTGGGCACCGGCCAGAAATCCATGGTGCCCTGCACGCCGCTGGGCTGTCTGATGATGCTGCGCGATCATCACGGCTCGCTTGCGGGGATGGATGCCGTGGTGCTGGGCCGTTCCAACATCGTGGGCAAGCCGATGGCGCAATTGCTCTTGGGGGACAGCTGCACCGTCACCATCGCGCATAGCCGGACCAAGGATCTGGCCGATGTCTGTCGCCGCGCCGATATCGTCGTGGCTGCCGTGGGCCGCCCCGAAATGGTGCCGGGCGACTGGATCAAGCCGGGTGCCACCGTGATCGACGTGGGCATCAACCGGATCGAGCGGGATGGCAAGACCGTGTTGGTCGGCGATGTCGATTACGCCTCTGCCGCCGCGGTTGCGGGGGCGATCACGCCGGTTCCGGGTGGTGTCGGTCCGATGACGATCGCCTGTCTTCTGGCCAATACCCTGACCGCTTGCTGCCGCGCCAATGGGCTGGCAGAGCCCGAGGGTCTGACCGCCTGAGTCCTCAGCCCCGCCCGAGCGGCGGGGCGATCACGCCCATATTTCCGATCAGCGGACAGCCCAGCGTTTCGCGCAGGGCTGCCGCCAATTCGTCGACCGTTTCGGTCGAGACGAAGAGACCCCCCGTCGCATCCGCCAGACATTTCGCCACCGTCTGTCCGTCGTAGCCTTGGGCCTCGGGGCTGTTCCACGAAAAAGGGTCATGCACCACGCGAAACCCGATGACATGCACCGTCAGATCGCGCGCGTCCTGTGCCAGTGACGCCCCAAGCGCACAGGGCGTGCCGCCGCAGGTTTCATTTCCATCCGTGACCAGGACCACGATCCCCGGCTGGGTGCGATAGCCCAGCACCTCTGCCGCCGCCGTGACAGAGGCGGCAATCGGGGTCAGGCCGCCGGGGGTCAGTGTCTCGATCGTCGCCACGACCGCCGCCCCCGCATCGGGCATGGGGGCAAAGTGCCGCGTGATTCCGGAACAGGGATGCGATCCCCCCGCCCCATAGGTCAAGAGGCCGATCCGCCGATAGGGCGCAATCTCGGGCATCACCTGTCGCAGCGCGGCGCGTGCCTCGTTGATCCGTGTGGCCGCGGTCGGATCGTGCCCGACCTCGGCCATCGACCCCGAGCCGTCAAAAACCAGCATCGCATCGGCGGCACAGCCGGTCGCTGCTTGCGGTGCGGGGCCGGGCAGGGCGGTCAGGGCAAGACAGAGGGCAATCGCGCGCATCATGGGCCTCCGGTTGGGGGTCATGCCTTCAGCCTACCGCGCTCTGGCGGCATGTCCAGACACACAAGCTTGTGATGACAGGTCCGGTCTTGGGCGGCTAGGGTCACGGCATGAAACAGATCACCTATATCTACTCGGCCCATTCGGCCTTTGCCTGGCTCGGGTCTGCGCGGCTGATGGAGATTTGCGCCCGGAACGGTGCGCGCCTCATCCACAAGCCCATTGAGCTGTCGCCGGTGGTCGAGGCGGCAGGCGGCTTGCCCTTTGCCGGGCGCACGCAGGCGCATGTCGATTACTTCTTTGGTCGCGACATCGAACATTGGGCCGAGTTTCGTGGCGTGGAGGTGATCCGGCATCGTCCGACCCACCATGACAATCCGCTTGCCCTGGCCAGTGGCGCGATCATCGCCGCGCAAAGGACCGGATCAGGCGCCACCGTGGATGCGCTGGCCCATGCGATCCTCGGGGCCCATTGGCGCGAAGATGCCGACATTGCCGATGCCGCGACCCTGGCACCGCTGATCACAGCCTGTGGTCTTGATGCGGACGCGATCCTGACCGCCGCAAGTACCGACGCCATACAGACAATTTACCGACGCAATACGACCGAGGCGATTGCGCTGAACATCTTTGGCTCCCCCACCTATATCATCGGGGGTGATCCCTTCTACGGACAGGACCGGCTCGAACTGGTCGAGCGCGCACTGCAGCGCCCGTTTTCCCCGTCGACATGGCGAAACCCGCCCGTGGGCTGACAACTCCGCCCTTGATCCCCAAGGGCCTTGCGTCTATACGCCCCCGGTGGCCCCGTCTTGGGGTCCGACTCAACCAACACGCCGCGTTCGGCCGCTCCCGTCGCTGGGGGTCGCATCCGGCAAGGAGATAGCGACATGAAACTGCATGAACTTCACGACAATCCCGGCGCCACCAAGCGCAAGAAGCGCGTTGGCCGCGGTCCGGGTTCCGGCATGGGTAAAACCGGTGGCCGGGGTATCAAGGGTCAGAAATCCCGTTCGGGTGTTTCGATCGGGGGCTACGAAGGTGGCCAGATGCCGCTCTACCAGCGTCTGCCCAAGCGCGGCTTCAACAAGCCGAACCGCAAGTCCTTTGCTGTCATCAACCTGGGCCTGATCCAGAAATTCGTCGAAGCCGGCAAGATCGACGCAAGCGCGCCGATCACCGAAGATGCGCTCGTTGCATCGGGCCTCGTGCGCCGCAAGCTGGACGGTATCCGCGTTCTGGCCAAGGGCGACGTCAGCGCCAAGCTTGACATTCAGGTCACGGGCGCGTCGCGCGCTGCGATCGAAGCGGTCGAAAAGGCCGGTGGCTCCCTCTCGGTCACAACCGCGCAGTCGGCCGAATAAGAGGTTGTGAGCGGCATCCGTGCCGCTTACATATGGCCCAAGTTTTCCTTTGACGCCGCCTGAGCTGGAAAACAGCCCTAGGCGGCGTTGTCACATGAAAGAGACCCGCGAATGGTATCTGCAGCAGAGCAAATGGCGGCCAACACCAGCTGGTCCGCGCTGGGCAAGGCCACCGAACTGCGCAAACGCATCCTGTTCACCCTTGGCCTGCTGATCGTCTACCGGCTTGGCACCTTTATTCCCGTGCCCGGTATCGACGGCGTGGCGCTGCGCGAATTCATGGAGGGCGCGCAGGCCTCGATCGGTGGAATGCTCAGCATGTTCACCGGCGGCGCGCTTGGGCGGATGGGCATCTTTGCTCTGGGCATCATGCCCTATATCTCGGCTTCGATCATCGTTCAGTTGCTGACAGCGCTGGTGCCAGCGTTGGAACAGCTCAAGAAAGAGGGCGAGCAGGGGCGCAAGAAGATCAACCAGTATACCCGCTACGGCACGGTTGGTCTTGCGACGCTGCAATCCTACGGTCTCGCGGTTTCGTTGCAATCGGGCGATATGGCCTCGAATCCGGGCATGTTCTTTATTGTCTCGTGCATGATCACCCTCATCGGCGGCACCATGTTCCTGATGTGGCTGGGGGAACAGATCACCGCCCGCGGCGTGGGCAACGGTATTTCGCTGATCATCTTTGTTGGCATCATCGCCGAGGTACCGGCTGCTCTGGCACAGTTCTTTGCCTCTGGCCGTTCGGGCGCGATCAGCCCGGCGGTGATCGTGGGGGTGATGCTGATGGTCGTGGCCGTGATCGCCTTTGTGGTGTTCATGGAGCGCTCGCTGCGCAAGATCCATATCCAGTATCCGCGCCGTCAGGTGGGCATGAAGATCTATGATGGCGGTTCGTCGCATCTGCCGGTCAAGGTCAACCCGGCGGGCGTGATCCCGGCGATCTTTGCCTCTTCGCTGCTGCTGTTGCCCGCTACGATCACCACATTCTCGGGCAATACGACCAATCCGGTTCTCTCGACCGTGATGGCCTATTTCGGCCCCGGACAGCCGCTCTATCTGCTGTTCTTCACGATCATGATCGTGTTCTTCGCCTATTTCTACACGTTCAACGTGGCGTTCAAGACCGATGACGTGGCCGAGAACCTCAAGAACCAGAACGGCTTTATTCCTGGCATCCGTCCGGGCAAGCGGACGGCAGAATATCTCGACTACGTGGTCAATCGCGTGCTGGTCATCGGCTCTGCCTATCTGGCGGCGGTCTGCCTTTTGCCCGAGATCCTGCGCAACCAGTTCGCCATTCCCTTCTACTTTGGCGGCACCTCGGTTCTGATCGTCGTGTCCGTGACCATGGATACCATCCAGCAGGTCCAGTCGCACCTTCTGGCCCACCAATACGAGGGCCTGATCGAGAAATCCCAACTCAGCGGCAAGGGCAAGAAACGCAGCCGCAGAAAGGCACCGGCGCGGCGATGAACATCATTCTTCTCGGACCACCGGGCGCGGGCAAGGGCACGCAGGCACATCATCTGGTCGCGAGCCGGGACATGATCCAGCTCTCAACCGGCGACATGCTGCGCGCCGCCAAGGACAGCGGCTCTGAGATGGGGCGCATTGTGGCGGATGTCATGGCGCGCGGCGATCTTGTGACCGATGAGATCGTGATCGGTCTCATCCGCGAGCAGTTGCAGGGCGCGCAAAAGGGCGGCTTCATCTTTGACGGCTTTCCGCGCACCCTGGCGCAGGCGGATGCGCTTGCCGACCTGCTGGAAGAGACGGGCGAGACACTCGATGCCGTGATCGAATTGCGCGTCGACGACGAGGCGCTTGTCGAGCGGATCACTGCCCGTTCCACCTGCGGCGGCTGCGGCGAAGTCTACAACGACATTACCAAACCCTGGCCCGCCGATGGCAAATGCGCCAAATGCGGCTCGAGCGATGTGAAACGCCGGGCGGACGACAACGAAGACGCGCTGCGCAATCGCTTGATGGAATATTACAAGAAAACCTCGCCGCTGATCGGCTATTACTACGCCCATGGGCAGCTGACCTCGGTCGATGGTCTTGCGGAAATTGACGCGGTGCAGGCGGCCATCGCCGAAGCGCTTGACAAATAGGCTTTGATCTGGGCCCGGGGCCTTGACGCCCCGGTCTTTTCCCCCTAACCAGCCCTATCTCGAACACGAGATTGATTCTATTTCCGGGTCGCCCCCGTATCTCGAATCGCTCATCTGAAATCAGCCGCGGCCCGGTGCGTGATCGCTTCGGGCTTACGTTGTGAAAAAAGGTTCTGGTGCTACGGAACCGCAACGAAAAAGGAAGCTACACTTGGCACGTATCGCCGGCGTCAATATCCCGACCAACAAGCGGGTCCCAATCGCCCTCACCTACATCACCGGAATCGGCCATGCTTCGGCCAAATCCATCTGTGAAGCCCTCAACATCGACGTGTCGCGCCGCGTGAACGATCTGTCGGACGCCGAGGCCCTGGCCCTGCGCGAGCATATCGACGCGAATTACACCGTCGAAGGCGACCTGCGCCGTGACACCCAGATGAACATCAAGCGCCTGATGGACCTGGGTTGCTACCGTGGCCTGCGTCACCGTCGCAACCTGCCGGTGCGTGGTCAGCGGACCCACACCAATGCTCGCACCCGCAAGGGCCCGGCAAAAGCCATTGCCGGCAAGAAGAAATAAGGGAGGGCAGCAGATATGGCACGCGATACCAAACGCACCAAGAAAAAGGTTTCCAAGAACATCGCCACCGGCGTTGCTCATGTGAACTCTTCCTTCAACAACACCAAGATCCTGATCTCGGACGTGCAGGGCAATGCGATTGCATGGTCCTCTGCCGGGACCATGGGCTTCAAGGGCTCGCGGAAATCCACGCCCTACGCGGCGCAGATGGCCGCAGAGGATGCGGGCCGCAAGGCGCAGGAACATGGCATGCGCTCGCTCGACGTCGAAGTTCAGGGGCCTGGTTCGGGCCGTGAATCGGCGCTGCGCGCTCTGGCGGCTGTCGGCTTCAACATCACCTCGATCCGTGATGTGACCCCGATGGCGCACAATGGCTGCCGCCCGCCGAAGCGCCGCCGGGTCTGATCCGCTACATCTCTTGGTGGGGCCGCGCCGTGGCGCGGTCCCGCTTTCGTCATTTTACATCCTCGGGCGCTCTGAACCTTTGGACATGGGAACAGGGCAAGAATGGAGGGACGCATGATCCACAAGAATTGGGCTGAGCTGATCAAGCCGACACAGCTTGAAGTCAAACCCGGCAATGACCCGCTGCGTCAGGCGGTTCTGATTGCCGAGCCGCTTGAGCGCGGCTTTGGTCTCACGCTGGGCAATGCGCTGCGCCGCGTGCTGCTGTCGTCGCTGCAAGGCGCGGCCATCACCGCCGTTCAGATCGACAACGTCCTGCACGAATTTTCCTCGGTGGCCGGTGTGCGCGAAGACGTGACCGACATCGTGCTCAACCTCAAGGGCGTTGCCATTCGCATGGAAGTCGAGGGGCCCAAGCGCCTGTCGATCAATGCCAAGGGTCCGGGTGTTGTCACGGCTGGTGACATCTCTGACAGCGCAGGCATCGAGATCCTCAACAAGGATCATGTGATCTGCCACCTCGACGAGGGCGCCGACCTGTTCATGGAACTGACAGTGAATCAGGGCAAGGGTTATGTCTCGGCCGACAAGAACAAACCCGAGGATGCGCCCATCGGTCTGATTCCGATCGACGCGATCTATTCGCCCATTTCGCGCGTGAGCTACGAGGTTCAGCCGACCCGTGAAGGTCAGGTTCTGGATTACGACAAGCTGACCATGAAGATCGAAACCGACGGTTCGATCACCCCGGATGATGCCGTGGCCTATGCTGCGCGCATTCTTCAGGATCAACTGTCGATCTTCGTGAACTTCGACGAGCCCGAGTCGGCCAGCCGTCAAGACGATGACGACGGTCTCGAATTCAACCCGCTCCTGCTCAAGAAAGTGGACGAGCTGGAACTGTCGGTGCGCTCTGCGAACTGCCTCAAGAACGACAACATCGTCTATATCGGAGATCTCATCCAGAAGACCGAAGCCGAGATGCTGCGCACCCCGAACTTTGGCCGCAAGTCGCTCAACGAGATCAAGGAAGTGCTCTCGGGCATGGGTCTGCACCTTGGCATGGATGTCGAGGATTGGCCGCCAGACAATATCGAAGACCTCGCCAAGAAGTTCGAAGACGCCTTCTGATCGGTGGGTTTCACCCACCCTACGGCTTGTATCGTAGGGTGGGTGGCAACCCACCATGAAACCCGGGCAATCCCGCCCCAAGGAGAGGGGACTGACACGCATCAGCCCCCCGGACAAAGCAAAAACGCTAAGGAGATAGAAAATGCGTCACGCCAGAGGATACCGCCGCCTGAACCGTACCCATGAGCACCGCAAGGCGCTGTGGGCGAACATGGCCGGCTCGCTCATCGAACATGAGCAGATCAAGACCACCCTGCCCAAGGCCAAGGAACTGCGCCCGATCATCGAAAAGCTGATCACGCTCGGCAAGCGCGGCGATATGCACGCCCGCCGTCAGGCCGCAGCCCAGCTCAAGCAGGATGCCTATGTGGCCAAGCTGTTCGACATTCTCGGACCGCGTTACAAAGAGCGTCAGGGCGGTTACGTCCGCGTGCTCAAGGCCGGGTTCCGCTATGGCGACATGGCGCCGATGGCGATCATCGAATTCGTCGATCGCGACGTTTCGGCCAAAGGTGCTGCTGACAAGGCGCGCGTTGCCGCCTTCGAAATGGCCGACGACGAATAAAGAGATTTCGGCTCCGTTCAGGACCGTTGCGCCCCCGCCCTCACCGGCGGGGGTTTTGCATGCGGGGGATTGAGTATTTGGACCAAGAAGAAGCGGCAAAGCCTTGCATTGCCGAAGTCAGGCCAGCATATCTCGGGGGTCATGAATACCCGTGCGGAGGCAGCCATGTTCCGGATCGTCTGCTTTGTGCTGTTGGCCATTCCCGGCCTGCTACAGGCGCAGACCCGCGTGCCGGTCAGCCAGGCCGAAATCCAGCTGGGCTTTGCCCCGGTGGTGCAAGAGGCCGCGCCCGCGGTGGTTAATATCTATGCCAGCCGCGTCGTCGAGGCGCGCCGCAGCCCCTTTCGCGGTGATCCGTTCTTCGAGCGGTTCTTCAACGACTTCGGGGCCAGCCGTCCGCGCGTGCAGAATTCCCTTGGTTCCGGCGTGATCCTGTCGGCGGATGGTATCGTGGTTTCGAATTATCATGTGGTGGGCGAGGCCACGGATATCCGCGTGGTGCTGAATGACCGCCGCGAATATGCCGCCCGTGTGCTTTTGGGCGATGAGGAGGCGGATCTGGCCGTTCTCCAGGTCGAGAATGCCCCGGACCTGCCCGCCCTCGATCTGCGCGACAGCGACACCGTGCAGGTCGGCGAACTGGTGCTGGCCATTGGCAATCCCTTTGGTGTGGGGCAGACGGTCTCGAGCGGAATCGTCTCGGGGCTTGCGCGCTCGGGCACCGCCACAGGCAATGCGCGCGGCTATTTCATCCAGACCGACGCACCGATCAACCCGGGTAATTCGGGCGGGGCACTGGTCGATGTGAACGGCGACCTCATCGGCATCAACACCGCGATCCTGTCGCGCTCTGGCGGCTCGAACGGCATCGGCTTTGCCATTCCCTCGGGCCTTGTGACGCAGTTTGTGGCACAGGCACGCGCGGGCAAGACGGTGTTCGAACGGCCCTGGGCGGGTCTGGGCGGCCAACCCGTGACCCCGGACATGGCCGAGGGTCTGGGCATTGCCCGTCCCGATGGCGTGGTGATTTCCGAGGTGCATCCCCAAAGCAGCTTTGCCAGCCAGATCCGCCCCGGTGACGTGATCACCAGGGTGGGCGGTCAGCCGGTCAACAGCCCCGCCGAGGTGATCTATCGCATGTCTCTGGCGGGGATCGGGGCGGACACGACCATAACCCGCCTGCGCGATGGGGACGAGGACGAGGTCCAGATCGCCCTGATCGCCGCGCCGGACCTGCCGCCGCGCACGCCGCTGGACACCGGACCACGCGCCGCCATTCCACAGATGACCCTCTCGACCATCAATCCCGCAGTGATCGAGCAATACCGCCTGCCGTTGATGGCGCAAGGTGTGATCGTGGATGATCCCGGCCCCTATGGCGCGCGGGCCGGATTGCGGCCCGGCGACATTCTCAGGCAGGTCAATGGGCGCCCGGTCGAGAGCAGCCGCGACGCGCGCGCCGCGCTGGAGGGGGCGGTGAACACGCTTACGCTCGATCTGTTGCGGGATGGGCAGCGCCTGACGCTGCGCTTCAGGATCTGAGCGGTGGCGGATCTCTTTGATACGGGCGACACGCCCCGCGCCGAAACAGCCCCGCGCCCGCTGGCGGACCGGCTGCGGCCACGTCGTCTGGCGGATGTGATCGGGCAGGAACAGGTATTGGGGCATGAGGCCCCGTTGGGGGTGATGCTCGATTCGGGCAGTCTTGGTTCGCTCATCCTCTGGGGACCGCCCGGCGTGGGCAAGACGACGATTGCCCGCCTTCTGGCCGATGAAACCGATCTGCATTTCGTTCAGATCAGCGCCATTTTCACTGGCGTGCCCGAACTGCGCAAGGTTTTCGAAGAGGCCAAGCATCGCCGCGCACAGGGTCGTGGAACGCTGCTTTTCGTCGATGAAATCCACCGTTTCAACAAGGCGCAGCAAGACGGATTCCTGCCGCATATGGAGGATGGCACGATCCTCCTGGTTGGTGCGACAACGGAGAACCCGAGTTTCGAGTTGAACGCGGCGCTGCTGAGCCGGGCGCAGGTCATGGTTCTGACGCGGCTTGCTCTGGCGGATCTGGAGCGTCTGACACAGCGCGCCGAGCAAGAGCTGGGCCGCGCCCTTCCGCTCGACGGTCCGGCACGCGAGGCCCTGCTCGAGATGGCGGATGGGGACGGGCGCGCCCTCCTCAATCTGATCGAACAGGTTGCCGCGTGGAAGGTCGAGGGCAAGCTGGACAGCGCGGCACTCGCCTCTCGCCTGATGAAGCGCGCCGCCAAATATGACAAGTCGGGCGATGAGCATTACAACCTGATCTCGGCGCTGCATAAGTCGGTGCGCGGCTCTGATCCCGATGCTGCGCTCTACTGGCTGGCGCGGATGCTGACGGGCGGCGAGGACCCGCGTTACCTTGCCCGACGCATCCTGCGCATGGCGATCGAGGATATTGGCCTCGCCGATCCGCAGGCGCAATCCATCTGTTTGCACGCCTGGGAAACCTATGAACGACTCGGCAGCCCCGAGGGCGAACTGGCCTTGGGTCAGGCCGTGGCCTATCTTGCCCTCGCGCCAAAATCGAACGCCGGATATGTGGCCTACAAGGCCGCGCTGCGCGAGGCAAAAAAGACCGGGAGCGAGCCACCGCCCAAGCATATCCTCAACGCGCCAACCCGCCTGATGAAAGAGCAGGGATATGGCGATGGCTATGCCTATGACCACGACGCCGAGGATGGATTCTCGGGACAGAATTACTTTCCCGATGGCATGAAGCGCCCGGTTCTCTATCAGCCGGTCGAGCGCGGATACGAGCGCGAGCTCAAAAAACGACTCGAGTATTTCGCCAAGCTGCGCCTGCGCCGGACCTGAGAAACCCCTCAAAACCTCAGAATCTATGACCTTTTAATCTGTCACGAGGGCGCGATTAGGGTCTGGAAACATGTGGCATTTCGTGTTTTGCTACAGACATGTCGCATTTGTGCATCCTCTTTGACCGTCCGAAACCCAAGCTTTCGGAATGGTACGATGCCGCGTCGCTACCAATCACAAATTCAAAACAAGACAGGGAAACCAGATGAAAAAGAAAACCGATCAGGTCCTTTTGGACCGGCTCGCGCAGGCTGCGCGCACAGGGGATATCTCTCGCCGGTCGTTCATGCATTTTGCCGCCGCTGCGGGTATGACGGCCTCTGCCGCGACCGGGCTCTGGGGCACTTCCGCCGCCGCGAACCCGTCACGGGGCGGCACATTCCGCTGGGGCGTGCATGACGGCAACACCTCGGACACCCATGATCCCGGCACCTATGTGACACGTCAGATGATCTTTCTGGCCCATACACATCGCAGCTACCTGACCTTGATCGAGCCGGACAATTCGCTCGGGCCGGACCTTGCGACCAGTTGGGAAGCAACACCCGACGCCAAGCAATGGACGTTTGAGCTCAATCCCGATGCCTCTTTCCACAGTGGCAAGCCGGTGACGGCGCAGGATGTGATCGACAGTCTCAACCATCACCGCGGCGACGCCTCGACCTCGGCGGCCAAGGCGCTCTTGACCGACGTGACCGATATCACCGCCGATGGCGATCATACGGTCACGATCAGCCTGGCGCGCGGCAATGCCGATCTGCCATGGCTGATGACCGACTATCACTTTGCGATCTGCCCCTCGAATGGCGATGGCACGATTGATTGGCAATCGGGCGATGGGACTGGCCCCTACAAGATCGAGTCGGGCGAATTCGGCATTCGTTGGGAACTGGCGCGGCACGATGGCTGGCACGGGAAAGGGGCCTATTTCGACAAGGTCACGATGCTCGTTCTCAACGATCCCAACGCGCGGCAAACGGCGCTGGTGACGGGGGATGTGGATTGCGTCTCGCTGATCGAACTCAAGACGCTGGCGCTCTTGCAGCGCAATCCGGACATCTCGGTTGACAATATCCCCTCGGGGGGTGCGATCACCATGCCGATGTTCTGCGATACGGCACCGTTCAGCGATGTGCGCGTGCGCACCGCGCTGAAACTTGCGATGAACCGGGACGAGATCATCGAGAAAATCGCCTTTGGTGCGGCCACCAAGGGCAATGACTTCCACCTCTCGCCGGTTCAACCCTATTGGCCGTCGGATATTCCGCAGCGCGAGTATGATCCGGACCAGGCCAAATCGCTGCTCAAGGATGCGGGGCAAGAGGGGCTCACCGTCAATCTCTCCGTGGCCGAGAGTGTCTATACCGGCGCGGTCGATATGTGTGTGCTCTATGCCGAACAGGCCAAGGCCGCCGGCATCAACATCAAGGTCGTTCGCGAGCCGAGCGACGGGTATTATTCCGATGTCTGGCTCAAGAAGCCGTTTAGCGCCGTTTCCTGGGGTTCGCGCCCGACGCCGGATGTCATGTTCACCCTCGCCTACAAGGATGACGCGGCCTGGAACGAAAGCCGGTGGCAGAACGAGCGGTTCAACGAACTGCTGCTTCAGGCCAAGTCCGAGCTGGATCAGACCCTGCGCGCCGAGATGTATCGCGAGATGTGTCTCTTGATGCGCGATGACGGTGGCACCCTTCTGCCGTTCTTCAACAATTGGGTCTATGCGCGCGGCAAAGGCGTCAAGCGCCCGGAACAGGTTGCGGCAAGCTGGGGCTGCGACGGCGCGCGCGCCGCAAGCCGCTGGTGGTTTGAGGCCTGAGATTACCCCAAGACCCGGCACCGAAAGGTGCCGGGTTCTTAATCGCCGAAGCCGGGGCCATCATCCCGTTTCGGCACTCTGCGTCATCGTGATGGGTCAAACACGGAATTTGTTTACGCCCGGACCCAAATCACTGTTAGCCTGAGCCACAAAGGCCGCGCCAAAGACAAGGCGAGAGCTAAAACAACAGGAGGGAAAGATGGGGGACATCCTTGGGCTCGTTGTAAAACGGCTCGGATTGGGATTGATCATTCTACTGGTCATATCCGTGATCATTTTTTTCATGGTCGAGCTTTTGCCCGGTGACATCGCGCAGGCGGTGCTTGGACAAGGCGCGACACCCGAGAATCTGGCGGCGCTACGCAAGGAGATGGGTCTCGATCAGCCCGCGCTCGTGCGCTACCTGCACTGGCTTGCCGGGGCCGTGACGCTGGATTTCGGCAATTCCATCGTGACGGGGGCCAGCGTGGCCGAGACGATTGGCGAACGCTTTGCCAATACGCTGTTTCTCGCCGCCTATGCCGCCGCGATTGCCGTGCCGATTTCCATCGTGCTGGGTGTCCTCGTGGCCCTTTTGCGCAACTCGATCTTTGACAGGGTGGCAAACGTCGCCACGCTCACCTCGATCTCAAGCCCCGAGTTCTTTTTGGGCTACATCTTGATTCTCTATCTTGCGGTGAAAACGGGCATGTTTCCCGCCATCGCCAGCCTCAGCAACGACATGAGCTTTGGCGATCTCCTGTATCGCACCTTTCTGCCCGCGCTGACCCTCGTTCTGGTCGTGACCGCGCATATGATGCGCATGACGCGGGCGGCGATCATCAACCTTCTGGCCTCGCCCTACATCGAGATGGCCCGGCTCAAGGGCGCACCACCCTGGAAGGTCATCGTCAAGCACGCGCTGCCCAATGCCTGGGCGCCGATCATCAACGTGGTGGCGCTCAACCTTGCTTATCTCATCACCGGTGTTGTGCTGGTCGAGGTGGTCTTTGTCTATCCGGGAATCGGCCAGGCGCTGGTCGATGCGGTCAGCAAACGGGATTTCCCCGTGGTTCAGGCCTGCTGTCTGATCTTCGCCGCCACCTTCATCCTGCTCAATCTGGCGGCCGATGTCGGGTCAATTCTGACCAACCCGCGCCTGCGGCATCCGAAGTAAGGGGTTAGAGACATGAGCCTATTCGTCATCGCCTACTACACCCTGCTGCTCGGTGCCTCTTGCCTTGCGGCGTATTTCAACAAGCGGTCTGCCTTTCTGCTGCTCTTTTCCCTGACATTGGTGTCCTTTGTGCTGGGCATCATCGGCGGCGTGTCCGCGTTGCGGATCGTGGCCATTCTGGCCGGCCTCTTGGCGCTGTCGGCCATGGTGTCCTATGCCTTCCGCGAGTTTCTGATCGCCATCGCGTCCAAGAATCTTGCCAAGGAATTGCGCACCGCGCCGCTGACGGCCGCCTTTGGCATGTTCGTGATCTTTACCGTGGCCGTTGCGGGAATCTTTGCCCCGCTCATCGCGCCCCATGGCGAGGCAGAGGTGATCACCTCTGCCTTTGCCCCGGCGGATGCAAACATGCTGCTTGGGGCGGATCAACTGGGCCGCGACATCTTTAGCCGGTTGGTTTACGGCGCGCGAAATACAGTGGCTCTGGCCCTGGCGGGCACGGTCATGGCCTTTCTGCTGGGGGCGCTTGCCGGTCTCATGGCGGCCACCTCGGGCGGCTGGTTCGATCAGTTTCTCGCGCGGACCTCGGACGTGATCATGTCGATCCCGTCGCTGATCTTTGCCCTGCTGATGCTGTCGATCTTTGGCGGTGATCTTGCGAATGACACCACCAGCTTTTGGTTGCTGTCGGCGTTTACCGGGATCACGGGGCTTTTGCTCGTTTCGGCGATTGCAGAGCGCAGCGTGATCGCCTGGGTGATCGGTCTTGCGGTCCTTGCGGGGGTTGCGGCGCTTTTCGGTGGCTTGATGCTGACGATCTTCAACCCGTCCGAGATCATCCTCATTCTGGTGGTCGCGGTGATCTACAGCCCACGGGTTTTTCGCCTGACGCGGGCCGTGGCGGGCAATGTGGTGGTGATGGATTACATCGAGGCCGCGAAACTGCGGGGCGAGCGCAAGTGGTATCTCATACGTCGTGAAATCCTGCCCAATTCTACCGCGCCCCTTATCGCGGAGTTCGGGCTGGAGTTCTGCTTTGTGTTCCTGCTCATCGCGGGCCTGTCGTTCCTTGGGCTTGGCATTCAGCCGCCCACCGCCGACTGGGGCTCGATGGTGCGTGAAAACGCAACGCTGATCTCATTCGGCGATATCACCCCGCTCATCCCCGCAGCGGCCATCGCGCTTTTGACTGTTGCGGTCAATTTCGTGGTGGACTGGATGCTCTACCGCTCCTCCGGCCTGAAGGTGTGACCCCATGATCAAGAGCAAAGACGTACTTCTGAAAATCCGTGACCTGAAAATTCAGGGCTATTCCGATGAAACCTGGGTCGACATCATCAAGGGTGTGGACCTGACCCTGCACCGCGGCGAGGTGATGGGTCTGATCGGCGAATCCGGTGCGGGCAAATCGACAATCGGCGCGGCCTGTATGGGCTATGCGCGCGATGGCACGCGCATCTCGAATGGTTCGATCGAGTTTGACGGGATGGAACTGACCACCGCGTCGGAAAGTGAGCGGCGCATGTTGCGCGGCTCGCGCATCGCCTATGTGGCGCAATCCGCGGCGGCCTCGTTCAACCCGGCGCACAAGATCATCGACCAGCACACCGAAGCCCCCCTGCAATACAGGCTCAAGAAACGGCTCGAGGCGCAAGAGGACGCCATGGACCTCTACGAGCGGCTGCGCTTGCCCAATCCCAAGGAGATCGGCTTTCGCTATCCGCATCAGGTCTCTGGGGGGCAGTTGCAGCGCGCGATGACTGCGATGGCCATGTCCTGTCGTCCGGATCTGATCATCTTTGACGAGCCTACGACCGCGCTCGATGTCACCACGCAGATCGAGGTTCTGGCGGCGATTCGCGACATCGTGGATCAGTTCAACACCGCCGCGATCTACATCACCCATGACCTTGCGGTCGTGGCGCAGATGGCCGACACGATCAAGGTGCTGCTCAAGGGGCGCGAAGTCGAAGAAGCGCCCACCAAGCAGATGCTCGACAATCCCCAGGAGGAATACACCAAATCTCTCTGGGCGGTGCGCAGCTTTCAAAGTCCGCAACGCCATCGCCCCAAGGATGGCGTGCCGCTGATTTCAGTGCGCAATGTCGATGCCTCCTACACAGGCGGGGCCAAGGTGCTGGATGATGTCAGTTTCGACATTTACGAAGGCATGACCGTGGCGGTGGTGGGCGAATCCGGCTCGGGCAAATCCACCACGGCGCGGGTGATCACTGGCCTCTTGCCGCCGTCCAAAGGTGAGGTTCTGTTCAAGGGCAAGCCCTTTCCGCCCAGCTACAAGGACCGCACCAAGGACCAGTTGCGCCAGTGCCAGATGATTTATCAGATGGCCGATACCGCGCTCAATCCCAAGGTTCGGATATCCGAGATCATCGGGCGGCCTGCCGCATTCTACTCTGGCCTCAAGGGCGTGGCGCTCAAGAACCGGGTGGATGAACTGCTCGACCTGATCGAGCTTGAGCCCTCGAAATATTACAACCGCTATCCGCCCGAATTGTCCGGCGGGCAGAAGCAGCGGATCGGTATTGCCCGCGCGCTGGCGGCAGAGCCGACATTCATCGTCTGCGACGAGGTGACATCCGCGCTCGACCAGCTTGTCGCAGAAGGCATCCTGCGCCTGCTGGACCGGCTGCAAAACGAATTGGGGCTGGCCTATATGTTCATCACCCATGATCTGGCCACCGTCCGCTCCATCGCGGATGAAGTGGTCGTCATGCAGCATGGCAAGGTGGTGGAACAGGGCCCCAAGGATGAGATGTTCACGCCGCCGCACCATCCCTATACCGATCTCTTGCTCAGCTCGGTGCCCGAGATGGACCCCAATTGGCTCACCACGCTGCTCGAAGAGCGCGGGGTGGACAATGTCGGCGATGCGGCAGCGGCGCGAATCGATCCCAACGATCCCAAACTCTCGGATGCCAACGCTTGAAAACGACCATGATCGCGGAGGGAAAGCCCCCTCCGCGTCATCATATGCGCAGAGTATTCGGAAAGTGCGGCGTTACAGGATCGCCATGGCGGACAGCACGAACGTGCCGATGATCGCGCCATAGACGATCACCACAGCCTGCCAAGAGGCACTATGCGCGCGCAGTTCGCGGTTCAATTCGTCGCGGGTCATCGGCTTGCCTCCTTGATAGCGTTGCATCCCTGGACCGTGGTTACGATCACAGGGCGCACATAGTGGATTTCTGCGTTTGCACAATGGGTAATTTGCCGAAAACCCATGCGTTTGCGACATGTCACCTGCCCGATTTCCACATATCGAGAGATTGCGAAGGAACAGTGCCAAAAGCGACACTTGCAAAAGACGCGCGCGCTCTCGCGGTGTGCCGACACGGCGTCAAGGTTACTCAGGGAACTGGGCCACGCATTGCTCAACCTCGACCTGCGCCTGCGCTCTCAGTTGCGGGAGAATCTTTTGGTAATCCGCCAGCTTGCGACGTTCCTCGGAGACATCAATCGCAACCGGTGTGGTTTGGGTGCGATACTGCGTCGACGGGCACGGATAGGGCAGCACGATGTTGCGGTAGGGGTCGTTGCGATAACAGGTCGACGTGACCGTGTAGGGCACCGTTTGCGTATGGAGCGCGTAGCCGCGGGCGATATTGCCCTGGGCCGTGGCGATGGCGGTTTCGACATTCCGGTAGTCTGCGTTCGCGCGGGAAATACATTGTTCGCGCGGGGTCGCACAGGCCGAGAGCGTCGCGGCGGCCGCGATCAGGGGCAAGAACTTCAAGCGGCTGGTCATCGTGAATATACCTTGGATGGGCCTCCGATCCTAGCCACAGATCGGTGCCCAACTCAAGTCGCTGCAATGCCCTTGAAACGGGCTCTCAGCTTCCGCTGTCCGTGGACACCAAGGCCGCGATGATCGCCTTGGCGCTCTCGGAATCCCAGTGGGCATCCCCTTGCAGGCGGGCGATTTCGCGACCCTCGGGATCAAGGATTACGGTGATGGGCAGGCCAAAGACGCCCATGGCGCGGGCGAGGGCGCTCTTGGGGTCGGTGTGCAGCGGCAGGTTGTCGACGCCGATCTCGTCAAAGAACTTGGCCATCGCCGTCGGTGCGTTGCGGCCCGTGGCGATGGTGACGACCTCGAAATTCTCGCTTTGCATCTCGCGTTGCAGGTTCGAGAGCGTCGGCATCTCTGCCCGGCAGGGGGCGCACCATGTCGCCCAGAAATTCAGCAGGACATACCGCCCTTGAAAATCGGCCAGCGTGCCGGTGCTGCCATCGGCGCGGGTGTATTCGGTCAGGGGCGCGGCGGCGGGCTGCGCATGGAAATTCAGTTTCTTCATGTCGCCGTCGCGCAGCGCCTCGAGCGCGGCAGTATCGGCCATGGCAACATTTGCACCAAGGGCCACGGCCATATAAAGGACGATCTGACGAATGATTTTCATAATTCCCTCCGAAGGGCCAAAGACATGACTGACAAGACCTCGAACCAGATGTGGGGCGGCCGCTTTGCCGCCGGGCCGGATGCGATCATGGAGGCAATTAATGCCTCGATCTCATTCGACAAGCGGATGGCGGCACAGGATATCGCCGGGTCGAGGGCCCATGCCGCGATGTTGGCGGCGACAGGTATCGTCAGTGATAGTGATGCGGCGGCGATGAGGGAAGGCCTGCTCACGGTCTTGTCAGAGATCGAGGCAGGCGAGTTTCAGTTTTCGACCGCGCTTGAGGATATTCACATGAATGTCGAGGCGCGGCTCAAGGATTTGATCGGCGCACCGGCGGGGCGTCTTCATACCGGGCGCAGCCGCAATGATCAGGTGGCCACCGATTTCCGGCTCTGGGTGCGCGACCAACTGGATGCGGTCGATCAGGCGTTGCAGGCATTGATGCGCGCCCTGCTGGCGCAGGCAGAGGCGGGGGCGGATTGGGTCATGCCGGGCTTCACCCATCTTCAGACGGCGCAGCCGGTGACATGGGGGCATCACATGATGGCCTATGTCGAGATGTTTGGCCGCGACCTGAGCCGGGTGCGCGATGCGCGCGCGCGCATGAACGAATGCCCTCTTGGCGCGGCGGCGTTGGCGGGCACTTCCTTTCCGATTGACCGTGACATGACAGCCGAGGCGCTGGGCTTTGACCGTCCCTGTGCCAATTCGCTCGACGCGGTCAGCGACCGGGATTTCGCGCTGGAGTTTCTCGGCGCGGCCAGCATCTGTGCGATGCATCTCAGCCGCTTTGCCGAAGAACTGGTGATCTGGTCCTCGGCGCAGTTCCGGTTCGTGGCGTTGTCGGATCGGTTCTCGACCGGGTCGAGCATCATGCCGCAAAAGAAGAACCCCGATGCAGCAGAATTGATCCGTGCCAAGGTGGGACGGATTTTCGGCGCCAATGTGGCCCTTATGATGGTGATGAAAGGGCTGCCTCTGGCCTATTCCAAGGACATGCAAGAGGACAAGGAACAGGTCTTTGATGCGGCCGACAACCTGATGCTGGCCTTGGCCGCGATGGAGGGCATGGTGCGCGACATGGCCGCGCGCAGGGAAAATCTCGAGGCGGCGGCCGGGTCGGGATTTTCGACGGCCACGGATCTGGCGGATTGGTTGGTGCGGGTGCTCGATATGCCCTTCCGCGAGGCGCATCATGTGACAGGCGCGCTTGTGGCCAAGGCCGAGGCCAAGGGCTGTGATCTGCCCGACCTCAGCCTGAGCGAGATGCAGGAGGTCCATGGCGAAATCACCGCAGCGGTCTATGATGTGCTGGGCGTGCATAATTCGGTGGCCTCACGGGTCAGCTATGGCGGCACGGCGCCCGCGCAGGTGCGCGCGCAGGTGGCGCGGTGGAAGGAGCGGTTGGGATGATACGACGGATGACGGTTGCTCTTCTGAGCCTCGTGGTGCTGGCGGGCTGCGGCGTCGATGGAGAGCCTGTGCGCCCCACGGCGGGCCTGAACGTGGGTGTCGGCACCAATGGTGTCAGCGTGGGCGTTGGTGGCGGTATGCGCGTGGGCGGTGTCAACGTCGGCGTGGGGGTAGGCCTGTGAGATGGGTCTTTGCCGCTCTGGCCATCTGGGGCGCCATTCATCCGATGTATTGGTTCCTGCAGTGGTTCGGGCAGAACGGCTATGACCTGATGGGCATGGTCGATGCCTGGCATGCCAATGCCGCGAGTTCGGGGTTGGTCTGGGACCTGACCATTGCCGCCGTGGCGCTGACGGTCTGGGTGATCGTCGAGGCGATGCAGAACCGGCATTGGCTGGGCCTGGTTGCCATTCCGGCGACCTTTTGCATCGGGGTCAGTTGCGGTTTGCCGCTCTATCTGTTCTTGCGGGCGTCGCGCGGTGGCGCGCGCGGGATTTGAGTATTTTTGGAACGATGAAACGGGGCGGAACGGCGCGTGGATCACTTTCTCTATCATGATGGCGTGCTGCACGCCGAAGACGTGTCGCTCTCGGAGATCGCCGAAGCGGTCGGCACACCCTTCTATTGCTATTCCACCGCGACGCTGACCCGGCATTTCCGCCTGTTTGACGAGGCGCTGGCGGGCATGGATCATCTGGTCTGTTACGCCATGAAAGCCGCGAGCAACCAGGCGATTCTCAAGACGCTGGCGGCTTTGGGCGCCGGCATGGATGTGGTTTCGGGCGGGGAATATGCGCGTGCCAAGGCGGCGGGCGTGCCGGGCGAGCGGATCGTGTTCTCGGGCGTGGGCAAGACGCGGGACGAGATGCGGCAGGCGCTCATCGGCGGTATCCGGCAATTCAACGTCGAGAGCGAGCCGGAAATGGTGGCGCTCAACGCCGTGGCGCTGGAATTGGGCGTTCGCGCGCCGATCACCATTCGCGTCAATCCCGATGTGGACGCCAAGACCCATGCCAAGATCGCCACCGGCAAGAGCGAGAACAAGTTTGGCATTCCGATTGCCCGAGCGCGCGAAGTCTATGCGCAGGCGGCCAGCCTGCCGGGGCTGGAGGTGATCGGCATCGACGTGCATATCGGCAGCCAGCTGACCGAGTTGGCACCGTTTCGCCTTGCCTATGAAAAGGTTGCGGAACTGACGCAGGTGCTGCGCGCCGATGGCCATGACATTCGCCGTCTTGATCTGGGGGGCGGTCTGGGCATTCCCTATACCCGCTCGAACGAGGCGCCGCCCTTGCCCACCGAATACGGCGCGCTGATCCGCGAGGTTCTGGGGCATCTGGGCTGCGAGATCGAAATCGAGCCGGGGCGATTGATTGCTGGCAATGCCGGGATTCTGGTCAGCCGGGTGATCTATGTGAAATCCGGCGAGGGGCGGGATTTCCTGATCCTCGATGCCGCGATGAATGACCTCATCCGCCCTGCCATGTATGACGCGCATCACGACATCGTGCCGCTGGTCGAGGCGGCGCCGGGCGTCGAGCAACAGCCCTATGATGTGGTCGGCCCGGTTTGCGAATCGGGCGATACCTTTGCCAAGGGGCGGATGCTGCCGCCGCTGGCCGAGGGCGATCTGGTGGCGTTTCGCAGTGCCGGCGCTTATGGTGCGGTGATGTCGAGCGAGTATAACACGCGGCCTCTGGTGCCCGAAGTCCTGGTGCATGGGCGTGACTTTGCCGTGATCCGGGGCAGACCGACCTTTGACGAAATGATAAATCGCGATACCATCCCTGAATGGCTCTGACGCGGTGGGCGCGCGGGGCCGGGATGAGGTGCCGCGCATGGCTGCGAGCGAAAACCCCCTGAAGGTGCTGAGCGCGCGCTTGCGGCGTCCGCTCCTGCTGACATGGGCGGGATTGATTGCCGAACGTCTGGTGCGTGCCTTTTGGCCGGTCTGGAGCGTGATTGCGGCAGGTGCGGCGGCGCTCATGCTGGGGCTTCAGGATATGGCCGCGGTCGAGGTGGTCTGGGGCGCGGGCATGCTGGGCGTGCTCGCGGTCCTCGCCTTTGGCATTCTGGGCCTGGCCCGGTTCCGGTTTCCACGTCGGGCCGAGGCACTGGCGCGGCTCGATGACGCGATGCCGGGCCGGCCGCTGGCGGCTCTTGGTGATGTGCAGGCGATCGGCGCGGGCGATGCCGGATCTGCGGCGCTCTGGCGGGCACATCAGGCGCGGATGGCGGCGCGGGCAGCGCAGGCGCGCGCAGTCGAGCCGGATTTGCGCCTGTCGCGGCAGGATCCCTTCGGGTTGCGTTATATTGCGCTTCTCGGGCTTGTCGTGGCGCTTCTCTTCGGCTCTGTCTGGCGTGCGGGATCGGTGGCGCAAATGGTGCCGGGTGGCGGTGCGGCGGCGCTGGCCGCTGGCCCGACATGGGAAGGCTGGATCGAGCCGCCCGCCTACACAGGTCTCCCGAGCCTCTATCTGGCCGATCAGGGTGCAGTGATCGAAGTGCCAGAAGGCAGCCGGATCACCCTGCGGTTCTACGGCGAAGTGGGCGCGCTCAGCCTGACAGAGACCCTATCGGCCACGGGCGCGGAGGCCGCAAGCACAGACCCGGAGCAGCAATTTCAGGTCGCGCGCAGCGGAGAATTGCGCATTGATGGGCCGGGTGGCCGGGCATGGACGGTTCAGGCTCTCGCCGATATTGCCCCCTCGGTCGAGGTGGTGGAGCGCGAGGCGCGCACCGCCTTTGACGGGCAGATGAGCCAGCCCTTTGCCGCGCGTGATGATTACGGCGTGGTGAGCGGTGGGGCCGTCTTTGAACTTGATCTTGCGCGGGTGGATCGGCGGCACGGTCTGGCCATCGAGCCCGAGCCGCGCGCGGCGATCCGTCTTGATCTGCCGATGCCATTGGCCGGGGATCGGACCGAGTTCACCGAAACGCTGGTCGAGAACCTCTCGGAGCATCCTTGGGCACATTTGCCCGTCACGCTACGGCTGCAGGTTGAGGATGCGGCGGGGCAACAGGGGCTGTCCGAGCCGTTCGAAATGGCCCTGCCCGCGCGGCGGTTCTTTGATCCGATGGCGGCGGCGGTGATCGAGCAGCGGCGCGATCTCTTGTGGTCGCGGCAGAACGCACCGCGGGTCGCGCAGGTGTTGCGGGCTGTGTCCTACAAGCCCGAGGATCGGCTATTCCGCTCGGAAAAGGCCTATTTGCGTTTGCGGGTCATCATCCGCCAACTCGAGGCGATGACGGCGAGTGACGGGTTGGACGAGGCCGAGCGTGACGAGATTGCGCAGGCTCTCTGGGATCTGGGTGTCTTGCTTGAGGATGGGGATCTGGGCGATGCGCTGGAGCGGATGCGCGCCGCGCAAGAGCGCCTGAGCGAGGCGATGAAAAATGGTGCCAGCGAGGAAGAGATCGCCCGTCTGATGCAGGATTTGCGCGATGCCACGCAGGATTACCTGCGCCAGAAGATGCAGCAGGCCGAGCGTGAGAATCCCGAAGAGAGCAATCAGCGCAGCGCCGAAAACATGATGCAGATGAACCAACAGGATCTGCAGGACATGATGGACCGCATCCAGGAGCTGATGGAACAGGGCCGCTATGCCGAGGCGCAGCAGGCGCTCGAAGAGTTCCAGCAGATGATGGAGAACATGCAGGTCACCCAAGGGCAGGGCCAGCAGGGGCAATCGCCCGGCGAACAGGCGATGGAGGGTCTGGCAGAGACTCTGCGCGAACAGCAGGGCCTGTCGGACCAGGCCTTTCGCGATTTGCAGGAGCAGTTCAATCCCGGCGCGCAATCGGGCCAGTCGCAAAGCAACGAAGGCCGCAGCGGTGGCGAGGGGCGCGGCGAGAGCCACGATGGTCAGCAGGGCCAGGGCGGTCAGGGCGGCGAGCAGCAGGGCCAGGGCGGCGAAGGGCGCGAACAGGCTGAGGGCTCGGAAGGGTCGCTGGCCGAGCGGCAAGAGGCGCTGCGGCAGGAACTGGAGCGGCAGCGACAGGGTTTGCCGCAACTCGGCGGCGAGGCCGGAGAGGCCGCGCGTGAGGCGCTGGAGCGCGCGGGCCGCGCCATGGAAGGGGCCGAAGAGGCGCTGCGCAACGACGATCTGGCCGGGGCCATCGACAACCAGGCCGAGGCGATGGAAGCGCTGCGCGAAGGGATGCGCAATATGGGCGAGGCGATGGCCGAGCAACAAAATCCCGGCGGGCAGGGCGATGCCGAAGGTCAGCCAGGACAGGCACAAGCCGATCCCTTGGGGCGCGAAGCGGGTCAGGGCAGGCAGGTGGGCACGCAAGACAGTCTCTTGCAGGGCGAGGATGTCTATCGCCGCGCGCGCGAGTTGCTGGATGAAATTCGCAAGCGCTCGGGGGAAGGAGAGCGCCCGGATGTCGAACTCGATTATCTCAAGCGTTTGCTCGAGCGGTTCTGAGGCATGACCTAGGCGCTCGGCGGTCCAGGCGCGCGGGGAGAGGCCCGAGGTATTTCCCCATGCCGCGCAAAGGAATCTTCGCGCACATTTGCCGGAATATGCTAAATCCCTGCTCGGGTACGCGAAAAGGGCCCTGTGTGACAGTTATGAAAAGGGACGGACATGATTCAGGAATTCAAGGACTTCATCGCCAAGGGCAATGTCATGGACATGGCCGTCGGTATCATCATCGGGGCGGCATTTACGGCGATTGTCGGCTCGCTCGTTGCCGATCTGATCAACCCGATCATCAGCCTGTTCTTGGGCGGCATTGATTTCTCGGGTCTCTATATCGTTCTGGGTTCGGGCGACTATGCCTCGATCTCTGCTGCAGAAGAGGCGGGTGCGGCGGTGTTCGCCTATGGGCGGTTCATCATGGCCGTGATCAACTTTCTGATCATCGCCTGGGTGGTCTTCATTCTGGTCAAGCTGGTCAATCGCGCCAAGGATATGGCGGTAAAGCCCAAGGAAGCGGCCCCCGCAGCCGATCCCGGCCCGTCGGAACTGGATATCCTGATCGAGATTCGCGACGCGTTGAAAAAGTAAAAGGGGCAGGGGACGCGGGGCAATATTGTGCCGCGTCCTCTCACACCCGGTGATAGGGGCTGCCCGCGAGGATCGAGGCGGCGCGATAAAGCTGTTCGGCCAGCATCACCCGGACCAGCATATGCGGCCAGACCATCCGGCCAAAGGAGAGCGCGAAATCGGCCCGCGCGCGCAACTCCGGCGCAATGCCATCAGCACCCCCGATCACCAAAGCGAGATCGCCGCGTCCGGCATCGCGCCAGCCCGCCAGCATATCGCCAAATTCGGGAGAGGTGATCTGTTTGCCGCGTTCATCGAGCACAGCGAGAAGCGCGCCTTGGGGAATGACACGTTCGAGCAAGGCGGCCTCGGCCGTCATCCCGCCGCCCTTCTTGTCTTCGACCTCAAGCAGGGCAGCAGGGCCAAGCCCATGCGCGCGCCCCGTTCGGTCAAACCGGGTGAGATAATCGTCGAACAGTGCGCGTTCCGGGCCGGTCCGTAACCGGCCCACCGCGCAGATGTGAACCCGCATTCAGACCTGAGACGCTGCCGCCTGCCCGGAAGGCAGCCACATCTTCTCAAGCTGATAGAACTCGCGCACCTCGGGGCGGAACACATGGACGACCACATCGCCCGTGTCGATCAGCACCCAGTCCCCGGTTTCCTTGCCCTCGGTGCGGGCCACGATCCCCATGTCCTGCTTGAGCCGGTCCATCAGCTTTTCTGCGATGGCCGAAACCTGCCGCGAGGACCGCCCCGAGCAGATCACCATATAGTCGCACATGGCCGTTTTGCCGCGCAGGTCGATCTGCACGACATCTTCGGCCTTGTCATCTTCAAGAGAGGTCAGGATCGCCGCAAGCTGCGTTTCGCTATCTGCGGTCACGGTGGGCATCATCGCGATGGCCCCCTGGTCAGCGGCACTTGCCGCATATGTCGTAAAAGACAGGACATCGTCCTCCTTTGCTGCACACCGCAGGCCCCGGTGCTAGGTATGCTATCAAGGTAGCAAGAGATGCATGACTTTTCAATAAACCGCCGCATCGTATTGCACCAAGACGCGGAAATGTGCTGCAAATTTACCCGATCTGTGGTTCGTTGCCGGGCTCGTCCCCCAGCATTCTGACCTCGCGTTGCGGGAAGGGGATGGAAATGCCATGCTCTTGAAATGCATCCCAGAGCGCCAGATAGACATTGCCGCGAATGTTGGTCAGGCCTTGAGTGGGGTCCTTGATCCAGAATCTCAGGATATAATCCACGCTGCTGTCACCAAAGCCAACGATGTGACAAACCGGGGGTCTTTCGTTCAGGACGCGGCCAACGCTCGCGGCAGCTTCGACTGCGATCTTGCGCACTTTGTGAGGATCATCGCCATAGGCTGTGCCAAAGTAGATGTCGAGGCGCACAAAATCGTTGGAATGGGACCAGTTGACCACTTGTCCGGTGATCAGATCCTCGTTCGGGATGAGGTATTCGCGCCCATCTCGCGTTGTGATCGAGACATAACGGGCACCCAAGCTGTTGATCCAGCCGAAGGTTTCGCCGAGGCTGATGACGTCGCCGGGTTTGATCGACTTGTCGAGGAGGATAATGATCCCGGAAACCAGGTTCGAAACCACCTTTTGCAGGCCAAAGCCGAGGCCCACGCCAATCGCGCCTGAAAGCACGGCAAGCCCTGTGAGGTCTACCCCGACGGTGCGTAAGCCAATGAAGAATGCGGCACCATAGAGCAGCACCTGCATGAACTTGACCACCAGCACTTGCATCGAGGGGGAGAGATCTTCGTTGCTGCGGACCCGTGCGCTTGTCACCCTTGCGGTAAAGCGTGCCACGACGATGAGCGCGCCGATCACGATCACCGCCTGCACAACCAGCCAGAGCGAGAACCGTGTCTCGCCCACGTCTATTGCGGCGCTGTCCAACAGCGTTTGTGCCTCATGTGTGAGATTGAGAATGCTGAGCGTGACCCAAGTCCAGCCGGCGTAGCGCACAAGGCTGCGCAGCAGGCTATTGCCAATCAACCGCGTGACAATGGCGATCACCAGCCAGGCAAGTGCCAGCTCTCCGGCGATCGCCAGCAGATAAGAGCGGCTAGGCCATGTCACTTCACGCATGATCCAGCACACCGGCCAGATCAGCATCACGAAAAAGATAAGACGCAAGCGCCGGTGCAGCATGACAAGCAGCCGCATGCGCCATTTCGGCCAGCCTTCGCGTTGCCGCATCCATTCGCGGCACGCCGGTCCCAAGAGGCGTTCAAGCAGATATGCCGCGAAGAACAGGGCAAGCAGGATGCCCAGCTGATAGGCATTCCAGGGTCGCAGCATGCTCCACAGAAACAATTCGGCCTGCCCCCAAACGGCAAGCACGATGTCCTGAGTCACTGAGGCGGCATCTCCTTCCATGCCTGCCAGACTGACACGCGGTCAATCCGGCCACAAGGCTGCACTGGACAAGCCCCGCAATTCAGGCTCTTTTCATTGTAATGACGGAGGAGCGCCATGACCACAGCCCTGATCACCCACCCCGATTGCCTGGGCCACGAAACGCCCCAAGGTCATCCCGAACAGGTGGCGCGTCTGGAACGTATCCTGGAGGCGCTGGAGGGCAAGGATGTGATCCTCGTCAAGGCACCGCTGGTGGCCGAGGACGATCTGCTGCGGGTGCATCCCAAGCGCCATGTCGAGGCGATCCGCGCCGCCTCGCCCGCCTCGGGGCGGGTGCAACTCGATGCCGATACTTGGATGTCGCCCGGCACGCTCGCGGCGGCGCATCGGGCGGCGGGCGGCGCTGTGCGCGCCGTTGATCTGGTGCTCTCGGGTGAGGCCAACAATGCCTTTGTCGCGACCCGTCCGCCCGGGCATCATGCCGAGCGTGAGACGACGATGGGGTTTTGCCTCTTTGGCAATGTGGCGGTCGCGGCCAAGTTTGCGCTGGATCACCACGGGTTGAAGCGTGTGGCGGTGGTGGATTTCGACGTGCATCACGGCAATGGCACGCAGGATTTGCTAGAGGACGAGCCTCGCGCCTTCTTTGCCTCGTCGCACCAGTATCCGCTCTGGCCCGGCACTGGGGCCGCCCATGAAACCGGGCCGCATGACACGATCCTGAACGTGCCTTTGCCGCCGCGTTCGGGCGGGGAGGTCTTTCGCCGGGAATATGAGGATAAGGTGTTTCCGCGCGTGCGGGCGTTCAAGCCGGATTTGATCCTGGTGTCTGCCGGATTCGATGCGCATCGCGATGACCCATTGGCCGATCTGATGCTGGAAACCGAGGATTTTGCTTGGGTGACAGAGCGGCTCTGTGATCTGGCGGACGAGCTTTGCGGCGGGAAATTGGTCA
The DNA here is from genome assembly GCF_027019125.1 of Roseovarius sp. GTDB lineage: Bacteria > Pseudomonadota > Alphaproteobacteria > Rhodobacterales > Rhodobacteraceae > Roseovarius. The sequence continues at coordinate 453,643 of NZ_JALUXE010000034.1, forward strand.
GTTGTCTTGAGGGCGGCTACAATCTCTATGCGCTGGCCGAGAGCGTGGCGGCGCATGTCGATGTGCTGATCGCACGCGGCGCGGCCTGAGCCCTGACCAATCCTGAACCCTGACCGACAAGGACATCCCATGCGCGCCGGCCTGATCCTCCTGTGTCTTGCCTATGTCCTGAGCCAGTTCTTTCGCGCCTTTCTGGCGGTGCTGAGCGGGCCATTGGCGGTCGACATCGGCACGACGCCGGACGATCTGGCATTTGCCTCCGGCCTGTGGTTCCTGATCTTTGCGGCGATGCAACTGCCAGTGGGCTGGGCCCTCGACAGGGTAGGCCCGCGCCGCACGGCGGCGGCGCTGCTGCTGATCGGTGGCGGCGGGGGATCCGCGCTCTTTGCGCTGGCCACCACACCCTTGCAGATCAGCCTCGCCATGGCGCTCATCGGCGTGGGATGTTCACCGGTGCTGATGGCCTCCTACTACATCTTCGCGCGGCAGTTTCCGCCCGCGCAGTTCGCCACATTGGCGGCCCTCATGCTTGGGGTCGGATCGGTCGGCAATCTGGTCGCGGCCTGGCCCATGGCCTGGGCGGCCGAAACACTGGGCTGGCGCGCGGCACTCTGGGGGCTGGCAGGCATTTCGGTCTTTGTGGCGCTTGGCATCCATCTGCTGGTGCGCGACCCCGAGGCGGTCAGTGGGGATACGCGCGGCTCACTTCTGGATTTGCTCAAAATGCCCGCGATCTGGGCCATCCTGCCGTTGATGTTTGTGGCCTATGCACCTGCGGCAGCGCTGCGGGGTCTCTGGGCCGGGCCCTACCTGCGCGATGTCTTTGGTCTCGATACCGGACAGGTTGGACAGGCGACGCTGGTGATGGGGGTGGCGATGATCGCGGGCACCTTTGTCTATGGTCCGCTCGACCGGGTGTTCAATTCGCGTAAATGGGTGATCTTTACCGGCAATGTGATCTGTATGGCGGCTATCTTTGTGCTGATGCTCTGGCCGGACCGTCATCTTGGGCTGTCGATTGCACTTTTGGCGGTGATCGGGCTTGCCGGGGCCACATTTCCGGTGCTGATCGCGCATGGGCGCGCGTTCTTTCCGGCCCACCTGGCGGGGCGGGGTGTGACGCTGCTCAATCTCTTTGGCATTGGCGGGGTGGGGGTGGCGCAGTTTGCCTCTGGTCCGTTGCATGCAGCGGCACCGACCGCATTGGCCGGCTACACCGCGATTTTCGCGCTCTTCGGCTTTGCGCTTGTCATCGGCCTCGTGATCTATCTCTTCAGCCGCGACAGTATGGATTGAGCGCGGCCCCTTTCACATCCCGCCCTTTCCCTGTATGACCCGCACCGCAACCCCCGGCTCAGGAGGCAGATACATGGGTTACAAAGTCGTCGTCGCAGGTGCCACGGGTAACGTGGGCCGCGAAATGCTGAACATCCTCGCAGAGCGCGAGTTTCCGGTGGATGAGATCGCCGCACTTGCGTCGCGCCGTTCTCTGGGCACCGAAGTCAGCTTTGGCGACCGAACTCTCAAGACCCAGGATCTGGATACGTTCGATTTCACCGGTTGGGATATGGCGCTGTTTGCCATCGGCTCGGACGCGACCAAGACCTATGCCCCCAAGGCGGCCAAGGCGGGCTGTGTCGTGATCGACAACTCGTCGCTCTACCGCTACGACCCCGACGTGCCGCTGATCGTGCCCGAGGTGAATGCCGATGCGGTCATGGGCTATTCCAAGAAGAACATCATCGCCAACCCCAACTGCTCGACCGCGCAGATGGTGGTGGCCCTCAAGCCGCTGCATGACCGCGCGAGAATCAAGCGCGTCGTCGTCTCGACCTATCAATCGGTGTCGGGTGCCGGCAAAGAGGGCATGGACGAGCTTTGGGATCAGACCAAGGCGGTCTATAACCCCACCGACGACAAACCGGCCAAGAAGTTCACCAAGCAGATCGCGTTCAACGTGATTCCGCATATCGACGTGTTCCTTGAGGATGGTCAGACCAAGGAAGAGTGGAAGATGGTCGCCGAGACCAAGAAGATCCTTGATCCCAAGATCAAGCTCACGGCCACCTGTGTGCGCGTGCCGGTCTTTGTCGGCCATTCCGAGGCGATCAACATCGAGTTCGAGGATCATCTGGACGAGGCCGAAGCCCGCGACATCCTGCGCGAATCCCCCGGCATCATGGTGATCGACAAGCGCGAGAATGGCGGCTACGTGACGCCGATCGAATGCGTGGGGGATTACGCCACCTTCATCAGCCGCATCCGGCAGGATCCGACGATTGATAATGGCATCAACCTGTGGTGCGTGTCGGACAATCTCCGCAAAGGCGCTGCGCTCAACGCGGTGCAGATTGCCGAAGTGCTGGGCCAGCGGGTGCTCAAGAAGGGCTGAGCGCCCCCACACAGAAAACGAACGGGCGCGCCATCAGGCGCGCCCGTTTCCATTTGGTTTGGTCGGGTTCACTGAACCGGCTCGACCTTGAACTGAACAGAGGAATACCACTCTGCCACCGCGCGGATGTCGTCATTCGACATCTCGGCGGCGATGCCGCTCATGATGTCGTGCTGACGCTTGCCGGTGCGGAAGGCCTTGAGCTGCGTGTCGATATACATCACCGTCTCGCCCGCCAGATTGGGCGCATCCTCGATCAGCGCAATCCCATCCACGCCGTGACACGCGGTGCAGGCCTCTGGCGCGTTTTCGGCGCTCTGGCTTGGGGCAAGGGACGCCACCGGCGTATGGCTGCTATACCACGCGGCCAGATCGGAAATCGCCTGATCCGACAGGGTGGCGGCGACCACGCTCATCATTTCATGCACGCGCCGCCCTTCGCGAAAGGCGGTCAATTGATGTTCGATATAGGCGGGGTTCTCGCCGCCGATATGCGGGACGATGGGCATTTTCGCCATGCCCTCGATCCCGTGACAGGTGCGGCACTGGCCCGCCAGCTTGCGCCCCGCCTCTGGATCGCCGGTCACGCCCTCGGCCATAGCGATCTGGGCGAGGAAAACCCCGCCCAGACCCAGAATACACGCCTTGAGCATCAATTGCCCTCGTACCAGATGCGATAGATCGCCCCGGCAAGATCGTCCGACACGAGGATCGAACCATCGCGCAATTGCGCCACATCGACGGGGCGACCCAGATATTCGCCGTTCTCGTCGATCCAGCCTTCGGCAAAGGGTTCCATCGTGGCGTTGCCCTCGCTGTCTATGAACGTCACCATCACGCGGGCGCCGACCGGCTCTGTCCGGTTCCACGACCCGTGCTGCGCCGAGAAGATGGCGTTCTTGTACTTGGCGGGGAACATGTTGCCGGTGTAAAAGGCCATGCCAAGGTCGGCGGCATGGGCCACGGTTTCGACCGCGGGCATCACCACCTCGACTGGCACCTCTTCGTTCTTGTACTCATTGGTGCGGACCGAACCGCCGCCATACCACGGATGGCCGAAATGCTGGCCTGCGGCGGTCTGGCGGTTCAACTCGCCCGGCGGGATGTCATCGCCCATGCCATCGACCTGATTGTCGGTCCACCACAGCTCTCCGGTTTCGGGGTGGAAATCCTGACCGACCGAATTGCGCACGCCATAGGTATAGACCTCGCGGCCAGTGCCATCGGTGTTCATGCGGATGATGCCCCCGATGCCCCATTCCTTGTATTTCTCGAGGCGGTCAGCGGGGGCCACGTTGAAGGGCTGGCCGAGCGAGATGTAAATCTTGCCATCCGGTCCGATGTCACAGACCCGCGCGGTGTGGTTGAAGCTTTCTTCGTCCTCGGGGATCAGATCCCCCTTGGCGACAAGGTTGAAGGCCGCCACATCGGGGCTTTCGTAAAAGAATTCCGCGGCGGGAAAGAGAAGAACGCGGTTCTGCTCGGCGATATAGAGAAACCCGTCCTTGGAAAAGCAGGGACCATTCGGGATCGAGAATTTCAGCGAGGGCGCAAAATCCTTGACCTCATCGGCCACACGATCCTTGTTGCGGTCGGTCACGGACCAGACCTTGTCCTTGCGCGTGCCGACAAAGGTCACGATCCCTTGCGGACCCACGGCCATGTGGCGGGCATCGGGCACAACGGCATAGAGGCCGATCTTGAACCCATCGGGCAGGGTGATCCGCTCGAGCGTTTTCTTGATCCCCTCGGCATAGTCGCCGCCCTGTTCGATAAAGGTAAAATCGGTGACGCCGGTCGACTGGAAGTTCGACAGTTTTTCCAGATTGTCCGGCACATTGGCGGCCTGCGCATGGGCAAGCCCGGCGCTGAGCGCCAGAGTGGCGATGGATGACAGCAGATGTTTCATGTGGTTCCTCCCGTTTCAAAATCCGTTCTGCCTGTCCGATGCGTGAGGCCCGGACAGAGCCATGATCCTAGACTTCGTCAAGCTGACCCAACGCGCTCTCCCCTTCGCGCGGCTCATGCGAAATACCGTTTACGTTGCATTCGCACTCTCTGACCCTATCGCAGTTTCCGGGCGGGACAAGGGTTTGCTGCCGCCATTTTCTACGACCAAAGTCGGAGGCCTCACGCCAAGGTCATCGTGACGCTGCCAAGGCCCGCGATGTCGCCCTGCGCCGCGATGGGGGCCTGCACCCATGGCAACCCGTTGAGCGATCCGGTGATCACCACCTGGCCTGGGTGCAAGCCGCCGCAATGGTCCCCAAGGGACCGCGCGAGCGCGCAGAGCGTGACGAAGGCATCGCCGCCCGGCACCGTAGCGGCCCCGTCCAGCAGGGTATCGTCCCCAAGGGTCAGATGCGCCTCGGCGCGGGTCACGTCGATGGCGCGCCAGTCGGCGCAGGGCGCGCCCAGGACCACAGCGCCGTTGAGTTGATTGTCCAGCATCTTGAGCGCAGCCGTCGCGCCCTTGGGATCGGCAAGCCGGCTCTGGACCAGTTCAAAGACGGGCAAGAGCTCGACAGCGTTGCGCAACTGGACCTCAAAATCGGGGGCGTCCGGATCGGGCAGGGGCGCGATCAGACGAAAGGCGTATTCGAGTTCGACTCCCGCCTCTTCACCCTCTGCCAGTTGGATCGTGGCCGGGCTTTGGTAAATGTCGCGGGCCATGATCGGGGCAATGATGATCGGCGCGCCGGAGGGGCACGCGACCTTGAAGCCGCCCACGGGGCCAAGCTCTGCTGCCACCTCTTCCTGCACCGCAAACACGCGGTCGCGCGTCAACCCTTCGCCTGTGGACGCCGGGAGTTTGGGACCACCGTTTCGCGCCAGAAGCAGCGCCGTCGTCAAGGGGTCGCTCATGCTGCGATCACCGCACCAGAGGCAATCATTGCCTCGATCTGCTCTGCGTCATAGCCCGCGTCGCGCAACACCTCGCGACTGTGTTGGCCGAGCAGCGGCGCGGCGCTGCGGATATTGGCGGGGGTCTCGCTGAACTTGACCGGATGGCCGAGGGTCTTGACCGTGCCTGCCACGGGATGATCCACCTCGACGATCATCTCGCGCGCATGTGCCTGTGGATCGGCCTGCATTTGCAGAATGTCGAGCACCGGGCCAGCGGGCAGGCCCGCACGTTCCATCCGCTCCAACCACACCTCAGAGGTTTCGTGCCTCAGGTGATCGTTCAGGATCTCTTCGAGTTCCTTGAGATGCTGCATCCGGTCATGATTGGAGGCAAAGCGCGGATCATCGTTGAGTTCCGGCGCACCGATCACATCGAGAAACCGCAACCAATTGCGTTGGTTGGCGGCCCCCACATTGATCCAGCCATCGGCGGTCTGGAACGCCTGATAGGGGCCATTGAGCGGATGCGCCGATCCCATCGGGCCGGGGGCCACGCCGGTGGCAAAGGCAATGGCGGATTGCCAATAGGTCTGGGTGATGGCCGCCTCGAAGAGCGAGGTATCCACCTTCTGCCCCTGCCCGGTTTGCAACATGCGCGCATAGGCGGCCGAAACCCCCATGGCCGCGACGATCCCTGCCGTGATGTCAGACACGGGCGCGCCTGTCTTGACGGGCGGGCGCCCCGGCCCCTCGCCGGTGATCGACATGAGGCCAGACATGCCTTGGGCAATCAGGTCAAAGCCGCCGCGTTCTGCATACGGACCCGTACGGCCAAAGCCCGAGATTTCACAATAGATCAGACGCGGGTTGATCGCGCGCAGGTCGTCATAGCCCAGCCCCAGACGTTCCATCGTGCCCATGCGGTAATTCTCGATCACCACGTCGGCCTCTTCCAGCAGGCGGTGCAAGACCTGAACCGCCTCCGGGTCCTTGAGGTTGAGAGCAAGCCCCCGCTTGTTGCGGTTCATCATCATGTAGGCGGCGGATTCACCCTCGATCGCGGGCGGCACAAAACGGCGGCTGTCGTCGCCATCGGGCTTTTCCACCTTGATCACATCCGCGCCCATATCGGCCAGCATCAGGCCACAGACAGGCCCGGCCATGATATGCGCAAGCTCGATCACCTTCATTCCGGCGAGAGGACCAGTCGCGCTCATGTGCCGCTCCATTCCGGTTTCTGCTTGGCGAGAAAGGATTCCATCCCGTGACGGAAATCGCGGCTCATGTAGCACATTTCGATCAGATCGGCGTCCTCGACCCGCGTGGCGGCGCTGACGCGGCGCATCGCTTCCTTGGTGGCGCGTAGGGTCAGCGGGGCCATCTGCGACAGCGTGTCGGCCAGGTCCTCGGCGCGGGCCATCAGCGCCGTCTCATGCTCCAGCACCTCGGTGACAAGGCCACAGCCCTGCGCCTCGTCCGCGCCGATCAGGCGGGCGGTAAAGATCATCTCGCGCACCCGCCCCGCCCCCATCAGGGACGACAGACGCGCCAGATTGGCAGCGGCCAGACAGTTGCCAAGGGTGCGGGCGATGGGAAAGCCGAACTTGAGGTTGGCGGCGGCGATGCGGATGTCGCAGACCCCGGCAATCGCCGCGCCGCCCCCCGTGCAGGCCCCATTGATCGCGGCGACGGTGGGCAGGGGGCAGCGCTCGACCGCCTCCAGCACCCGTTCGATCCGCGCCTCGTAATCGAGCGCGTCCTGCGGTTTGTCAAAGGCCCGGAACTGCGTCATGTCGGTGCCTGCGGCAAAGGCCTTGCCCCCCGCGCCATGGATCACCACGGCGCGGATACTTCCGTCGGTCGGCACCTCGCGGCAGAGGGTTGCCAGGCCTTCATACATTTGAAACGTCAGCGCGTTGCGCGCCTCGGGGCGGTTGAAGGTGATCCAGAGCGTATGGCCCCGGACCTCTGACAGGATCTCGGTCATCTGCATCCCCTTAGCGGTAGAAATATTCGACGAGGAAGAGAGGCACCGAGGGCACATAGGTGCACAGCATCAGTACCATCAGCAGCACGAGGATGAACCAGATATTGACCTTTGATACCTCCCAGATATTCGCCCGCGCCACCGCGCAGGCGGTGATCAACACCGAGGCCACGGGCGGTGTCTGTTGTCCGATGGCAAGGTTCAGCGTGACCACGAGGCCGAAATGCACGGGATCAATACCCGCCGCCGTGATCAGCGGCATCACGATCGGGATCACGAGGATGATCGCGGCGGCAGAGTGCAGGAAAAAGCCGATGACGAGGAAAAAGACGTTGAGGATAAGCAGGATCATCCACTGCTGATCGGTGATGTTGAGAATGCCCTGGGCCAGATGCTGCGGGATCTGCGCACGGGTCAGGAACCCGCCCATCAGCACCGAGGCCGCCACCAGCAACATGACGACGGCGGTTTGAATCCCCCCGTCCAGCATGGCGCGGCGCAGATGCTTGAGATCGACCTGACGATACCATGCCGACACGATGATGGCCGCGATCACGGCAAGACCGGCCGCTTCGGTCGCGGTGACATAGCCGCCAAAGATACCGCCCAGAATGATGATCGGCAAAAGGAACGCAGGCAGAGCGTCAACGAAGGTCTCGCGCAGGCGCGGGATGTTGAACGCCTCTTCGGTCGGCAGATTGTAACGGCGGGCAAAGACATAGGCCACGAACATCAGGCCTGCCGCCCCCAAGAGGCCCGGCACCACGCCCGCGACAAAGAGTTGCTCGACCGAGGTATTGGACGAGGCCGCATAGAGGATCATCGGGATCGACGGCGGGATGATGATCGCAAGCGACGCCGAGGACGAGGTGACCGCGGCCGAGAGTTCCTTGGAGTATCCACGCTTTTTCATCTGCGGAATGAGGATCGAGCCCATGGCTGCCACATCGGCCACGGCAGAGCCCGAGATTTCGGCAAAGAAGAGCGACACGCCGATGTTGACCATGGCCAGACCGCCGCGCACGAAGCCGATGATCGCCGTGACAAAGTTGATCAGCCGGTCGGTGATCCCGCCCGCGTTCATGATCGCCCCCGCCAGCACGAACATCGGAATTGCGATGAGCGAGAACTTGGTCGAACCGCCATACATATCCAGTGCGATGGTCACGAGACTGCTTGGCCCTTCCGTCACGAGCAGACCAAGCACCCCGGCAAGTGCAAGCCCGATGGCAATGGGCACGTTGATGCAGATCATCGCCACGAGGGCCGCGAAAATACCCAACATCAGCATCACACGCGCTCCTTGTTCTTGGCGAGTTCGGTTTCGACTTCCTCTTCGATCTCGGCATGTTCGAGAGAGATTCCGCGCGAGGTCTGAACCCAGTAATTCGGCAGGCTGAGCAATTGGCAGATGATAAAGAGAATGGCCCCGATGGGGATTACCGACTGTGTCAGTTGCACCGGCACCCAGGTCAGCGAGGTCAGCGTATCCCCCTCGAGAACCTCGAGCACCTGAAACCCGGCGCGCGCCATCAGGACGAAAAAGAGCAGAACCAGCGCCTCGCCCACCAGAACCGCAAGCATCCGGAACCGGCCCGGGATGGCCAGCAGAACCGAGTCAAACCCGATATGCCGCCGATGCAGCGCTGCAAGCGCTGAGCCGTAATAGGTGATCCATGCCAGCATGATCGCGGCAACCTCGTCATACCAGGAAAAGCTCTGGCCCATGAGGCGGGCAATCACGGCGACGATCACGACGATGGTCAGCCCGACCATCAGCAAAACCGTGATCCATTCAAGCAGGCGGCTTGCGATCCGGTTGGTTTGGGTGAGGAGGGAGGTCATATGCGCAGCGTTCCGGTGCAAGAGAGGGGCCGGCACGATCATGCCGGATGAGATCCGCGAAATCCTGTCAGACCAGGTCTGTGACGGCCCCGTCAGGGACCGTCACGGGGATCGGATCAGCTTGCGTTGCCAAGCGCGAGGACAGAGTCGATCAGCTCTTGCCCGCCCTCGACCTGTTCGGCGAATGCGTCGTAAACCGGCTTCGAGGCGGCGATGAACGCCTCTTTGTCGGCCTCGTTCACCTCGACCCCGGCGGCCTTGATCACGTCGAGCAACTCGCCTTCCATCTTGACGGCTGTCTCATAGGTAAAGGTCTGGGTGTCGGCGGCGCACTCGGACAGCACGGCGCGCACATCTTCTGACTGCCCGTCATAGCCCTTCTTCGAGGAGAGAATATACGCAGGCGTATAGACATGGCCGGTGATCGAGAGATACTTCTGCACCTCCTGGAACTTGGCCGTGGCGATCTGGGTATAGGGGTTTTCCTGCCCGTCCATCACGCCGGTCTGCAACGCGGTGAACACGTCGGAAAAGGCCATCGGCGTCGGGTTGGCGCCATATTGCTGGAACATCTTCACGCGCCATTCCCCGTTGGGTGTGCGCAGCTTGATGCCCTTGAGATCCTCGGGCACGTTGATTGGACGGATGTTGTTGGTGATGTGGCGGAACCCGTTCTCGGCCAGACCGACAATGTGATAGCCGTTGTTGTTGGCGGCGGCCTGGAACGTGTCCATCATCGCGCCCTGAACGCGGCGCATGTGGTCGCGATCCTTGATGATATAGGGCATCTCGAACACGCCAAAGAGGCCATCGACCGAGGACATCACCGACGAGGGCAGCGCGAAATCGACCTGACCCAGCTTGAGCTTTTGCAGCAGTTCCTTGTCATTGCCCAGCTGCGACGAGCCAAAGGTCTGAACCTCGGCCTTGCCACCGGATTTCTCACCCACGCAGGCGGCAAAATGGTTGGCGGTCGCCTCGAACAGGGACCCCGGTTCGCCCACATGGCCAAAGCGCATGGTAACGTCTGCCGCCATTGCCGGCACCGCCACGAAGGACGCCACCACGGATGCGAGTATTGCGTTTTTCATTGTCTTCCTCCCTTGGTTTTCATGTGCGCGGTCTCAGCCGCGCCTTGGTCTTTCTTGTCATGTGATCGTGACAGTTGATCCGGGCAGGCTCCTCTTCCGGCCCGGACCAATACCTTCAGGCCGCTGCGCGGGCGCCGTCGAATTTCTGACCCAAAAGATCCATCGCCGCCTGCACGCCCCCGGCCCGGTGCGGAACGCCAGCGTCGCGCAGGCCCATTTCAACACCCGCAAGGGTACCGATCAGCATGAGGTCGTTGAAATCCCCCAAATGCCCGATGCGGAACACCTTGTCCGCCACCTTGGACAGGCCATTGCCCAGAGACATATCATAGTTGCGCAGGGTGACCGCGCGGAAATTGTCGGCGGAATGCCCCTCGGGCATCATCACGGCGGTCAGCACCGGCGAGCGGTCCGAGGCTTTCTTGCAGAGCACCTCGAGGCCCCAGGCCTCAACCGCCGCGCGCGCGGCGGCGCCATGCCGCTTGTGTCTGGCAAAGACGTTGTCGAGCCCTTCTTCCTGCAGCATGTCGATGGCCTCGTTGAGGCCGTAAAGCAGGTTGGTGGCCGGCGTGTAGGGGAAATAGCCGGTGTCATTGGGCCCGGCCATTTCCGCCCAACTCCAGTAAGAGCGTTTGAGCGCGGCGCTCTCGGAGACTTTCATCGCCTTGGCGCTGACCGCGTTGAACGACAGGCCCGGCGGCAGCATCAGACCCTTTTGCGAGCCGGACACGGTGACATCGACACCCCAGTCATCATGCCGATACTCAACCGAGGCGAGCGACGAAATCGTATCGACCATCAAGAGCGCCGGATGCTTGGCGGCATCCATCGCGCGGCGCACGGCGGCCACATCGGTCACGGACCCGGTCGAGGTTTCGTTATGCACCACGCAGACAGCCTTGATCTCGTGGCCCTTGTCGGCGCGCAGGCGGTCTTCGATCCGCGCGGCATCCGCCCCGGCGCGCCAATCGCTGTCGATAAAGACCGGGTTCAGCCCCAGCTTCAGCGCAAGTTTCTGCCAGAGGGTCGCGAAATGGCCGGTTTCATACATCAGCACGGCATCACCGGGTGACAGCGTGTTGACCAGCGCGGCTTCCCACGCCCCGGTACCGGAGGAGGGATAGATCACCACGCGGCTTTCGGTTTTGAAGATGCTTTTCATGCCCTCCAGCGCCTTGCGTCCGACATCGGCAAAGGCGGGGCCACGGTGATCCATGGTGGGATAATCCATCGCCCGCAGGATGCGATCCGGCACATTTGAAGGGCCGGGGATTTGCAGAAAGTGGCGGCCAGCGGTCATTATCATTCCTCCCAGAGACTGCGTCCTTGCCCGCCTTTCCGCCGCATTGCGGACTCGGATCAAGGTGAATTCTGTTGAATTGAATTCTGAATTCAATATTCTGTCAAGGCCAAACTCAGACCTTCGACCGGATCGAGACCCATGCTGGACAGCACAATTCAACAGCGCCTCAGCCGCGAGGTGCAGGGCGAAACGCGCTTTGACGCCTTCTCGCGCGGGCGCTATGCCACCGATGCCTCGATCTATCAGATCATGCCGGCGGGGGTGATTCTGGCCAAGGCACCAGAGGATGTTCTGGCCGCATTGGACGCGGCGCGAGAGGCGGGTGTGCCGCTGACGATGCGCGGCGGCGGCACGTCGCAATGTGGGCAGACGGTGAACACCGGCCTGATCGTGGACTGCTCGAAATATCTCAACCGGATTCTGGAACTGGATGTCGCGGGACGGCGCGCGGTGGTCGAGCCGGGGATCGTTCTGGATGATCTCAACCGCGCACTCAAACCGCATGGCCTGTGGTTCCCTGTCGATGTCTCGACCGCCTCGCGCGCCACGATCGGGGGCATGGTCGGCAACAATTCCTGCGGCTCGCGCTCGTTGCGCTATGGCACGACACGCGACAACGTGGACAGGATCGAGGGTTTTCTGGCCGACGGCACGCCGTTCGATTTTGGTCCCGGTTCCGGCAATCGCGTGCCAGAACCCTTGTTGCGGCAAATGCTCGACCTTGGCGCGCGTGAGGCCCGCGAGATCGCCGCGCGCTTTCCCAAGGTGCAGCGTCGGGTGGGCGGCTACAACATCGACGCGCTTGTGCCCGGTGACACGCCGATCAACCTCGCCCATCTGCTGATCGGGTCCGAGGGGACGCTGGCCACATCCACCGCCATCGAGATCAGGCTGTCGCCGCTGCCCTCGAAAACCCGTGTTCTGGGCGTTTGCCATTTCCCCACCTTCCGCGCTGCGATGGAAGCGGCCAAGCCGCTGGTGGCGCTTGGCCCCACCTCGGTCGAACTGGTGGACAGCACCATGATCGACCTTGCACGCGCCATTCCGCTTTATGCCAGAACGCTGGAGCAATTCGTGCGCGGGGAACCGGCGGCGATGCTTCTGGTGGAGTTCGCCGACAGCCCGCCCGAGAACGAGGAAAACATGCGCCGCTTGGCCGATACGATGTCGGACCTTGGCTATGGCTTTGGCGCGGGGGGTGCCCATGAGGGCGGCGTGGTCGAGGTCTGGGATATGGCCCTTGCCGCAGAGATCGGCGAATTGCGCAAGGCTGGGCTCAACATCATGATGTCGATGAAAGAGGCGGGCAAGCCTGTGTCTTTCGTCGAGGATTGCGCCGTGCCGCTCGAGCATCTGGCCGATTACACCGACCGGTTGACAGAGGTGTTCCATAGCCACGGCACCACCGGGACATGGTACGCCCATGCCTCCGAGGGGTGCCTGCATGTGCGCCCGGTTCTCAACCTCAAGCTCGAGCAGGACGTGCGCAAGATGCGCGAGATCGCCGAGGCGGCCTTTGCCATGGTGCGCGAGTATAAAGGCTCGCATTCCGGCGAGCATGGCGATGGCATCGTGCGCTCGGAATTTCACGGCGCCATGTTCGGCCCCCGTATTCTGAGCGCATTTGAAGAGGTCAAGGCGGCCTTTGATCCCGACACCCGCCTCAACCCCGGCAAGATCGTGCATGCGCCGAAAATGGATGACCGCAGTCTGATGCGCTATCCGCCGGGCTATGATTTCGCTGACCTCAAGACCGGGCATGACTGGTCTGCCTGGCCGGGCAAGGGCGGCGGCTTTCAGGGCGCGGTCGAGATGTGCAACAACAACGGCGCCTGTCGCAAGCTGGCGGGCGGGGCGATGTGCCCCAGCTACCGTGTGACGCGCGACGAGCGCGACGTAACGCGGGGCCGCGCCAATACGCTGCGGCTGGCCCTGTCGGGGCGTCTTGGCCAGAACGCGCTGTTCTCGGACGAGATGGCTGAAACGATGAAGCTTTGCGTCGGCTGCAAGGCGTGCAAGCGCGAATGCCCGACCGGCGTGGACATGGCCAGGATGAAGACCGAGGTCCTCTATCAACGCGGGCAAAAGCTGGGCTTCGGCCTGCGTGCGCGGCTGATCGCCGAGATGCCCCGCTATGCGCGGATTGCCGTGGCGCTGCGTGGTCTGATCGCGCTGCGCAATCGCGTGCCGCTGCTGGCCGCGCTGGGAGAACGGATGACCGGGCTTGCCGCTGCGCGATCCCTCCCGCTCTTTCGCGGTGATTTCTTCAAGGACTCGGAGGTCAAGCGCGCCCGCCCATCGACCAAGGGGGGCAAGATTATCCTCTTCACCGACACGTTCAACCGTTGGATGGAGCCGGAAATTCCCCGCGCCGCGCTCCGGGTGTTGACGCGCGCCGGTTATGAGGTGATCACCGCCAATGCCCCCGGTCGCCCGCTCTGCTGCGGGCGGACATATCTGGCGGCGGGCATGATCGACAAGGCCCGCGCCGAGGCGCAGCGCACGCTCGATGCGCTCTTGCCGCATATCCGCGCGGGCGTGCCGGTGGTGGGGCTGGAGCCCTCGTGCCTCTTGACCCTGCGCGATGAGTTTCTGACGCTCTTGCCGGGAGAGGACGCGCGCCTCTTGTCGGAAAACGCCTATCTCTTCGAGGAATTCATGTCCCGCGAGGCGCGCGCCGGGCGGCTTGACCTGCCGCTTGGCGCTCTGGGTCAGACCGCGCATGTGCATGGACATTGCCATCAGAAAGCCGCCGGGGTGATGGGTGATATGGGGCAGGCGCTGGGTCTGATCCCCGGCCTCGACCCCAAGACCATCGAAAGCAGTTGTTGCGGCATGGCCGGTGCCTTTGGCTATCAGGTCGAAACCATCGAGGTCTCACGCAAGATGGGGGAACTGTCGCTCTTGCCTGCGGTGCGTGCCGCCGCGCCGGACGATCTCTTAATCGCCAATGGCACCTCTTGCCGTCACCAGATTGCCGACGGTGCCGGCCGCCGCGCGCTGCATATCGCGGAAATCTTCGACAGGGCGTCGGAAAATGCTGTAAGGGAGGGCCGCAACGATGGATAACCCCGGTCCGGAGGCCCCGATGACTGCCCTCAAATCCGATCCGATTGGCCGCACCGCGCTGGCTGTCGAGATCGCCAACCGCCTGCGCCAGATGATCCTCGAAGGGCAATTGCAGCCGGGAGAGAAGATCAATGAAAAGGCGCTGACCGAGCAATTCGGCGTGTCGCGCACACCGCTGCGCGAGGCGCTCAAGGTGTTGGCGGCCGAGGGCCTGCTGGATCTCATCCCGCATCGCGGTGCGGTCATCACCCGCCAGAGTGAGGCGGAATTGGCCGAGGTGTTTTGCGTGCTAGCCGCCCTCGAGGGGCTGGCGGGGGAACTGGCCACGATGCAGGCCGACGCAGAGACCGTGCAGGACATCGAGGAGATGACGGCAGCCTTGCGCCGTACCTATGAAGAGGCGGATCGCCCGACCTATTTTCGGATCAATCAGGCCATCCACAAGGCGATTTTGGCAGCGGCGGGGAATGAAACGCTGTTGCGCACGCATGAATTGCTGGCCTTCCGGGTGCAGCGCGCGCGCTATCAGGCCAATCTCACGCCCGAACGCTGGCGCGCGGCGGTCGAAGAGCATGAGGCCATCATCGAGGCTCTGCGCGCGCGGGACGCAGAGCGTTGCGGCAAGCTGATGAAGGATCACCTCCTGCGCAAATTCGCGTCGATCAAGGCCAAGGCGCAGGGGTAACGGGCCGTCACGCGCCCTCTCACGCCGGTCCGAACCGCCCCGGTGCCATGGCGGCCAGAACGAGATCCGGCACATCCGGTGCGCGCCCCGCGATCAGCGCCGCCGTCAGCCGCGACAGTGCAGGTGCCGTCTGAACGCCGTAACCGCCCTGTCCGGCCAGCCAGAAAAACCCCTCTGCCTGTGGATCAAACCCCACCACCGGCGTTCGATCCGGCGCAAAGGTGCGCAGACCGGCCCAGCTATGCTCGACCCGTGTCACAGGCACGGTGACGGCCTGCTCGAACCGATGCAGCCCCTCGGCCAGAACCATGTCATCAGCCCAGGCGTCATGGGGGGCAACCGGATCCTCGTCGGCGGGAGAGACCATGAGTTTGCCCGCCTCGGGTTTGGCATACCATGTCTCGGCGATCGAGCCGAAGATCGGCCAATGCTCGGTTTCATAGCCTTCGGGCGCAGGAATGATCGCGGCGGAGCGGCGATAGGGCTGCAACCCCGCGTGGCGCAGACCGGCCAAGGTGGCCACCTCGTCCGCCCAGCCACCCGCCGCGTTGACGACGATCGGCGCGCTATGCGGCCCCTGCGCGCTGTCGACATGCCAGAGCCCGGCGCGCTGTGACAGCCCGCTGACCGCCGCGCCGGTCACGATCCGCCCGCCTCGCGCCCGCAGCAGGCGCGCATAGCCCTGCAACAAGAGGTCCACATCAATGCCCCGTGCGTTCCGCTCAATCATCGCAGCGGCAATCCGGTCCGCACGCAGGATCGGCACAATCTCTGCGGCCTCTTTGCCGGTCAGACGGTCAATGCCGGTCGAGCCGTCCAGATATGCGTCGAGGATCGGCAGTTCCTCCTCGGAGGCGACCATCAACTCGCCGCGCGGGCTAAGGAGGGGCTTGTCGCTGATCTCGCCCGGCTGCTCGAAAATCGGCTCTGCGACGGCGTTCAGCGCGCGCAGCGTGGCATTGCCATAGTTGCGGATAAAGATGGCGGCGGAGCGACCCGTGGCGTGATAGCCGATCTGCCGCTCCATTTCGAGAACGACGACATCGGCACCGCCGCGCGCAAGTTCTGCGGCCGCGCTGATCCCGGCGATGCCGCCGCCGATCACGATCACATCGGCCATGCTCACGCCCCCTCAAATCCCGTCAGGACCGATGTAAGGTTCTCGCCCAATTCCTTACAAAGATACCCACCTTCTTGAACGAAGAGCGTGGGCAGCCCCAGCCCGGCAATCGCCGCCCCGATACGCCCAAATCCGGGCGTGGTGATGGCCAGCCCCTGAAAGGGATCGCCCTCATAGGCATCAAGACCAAGCGCCACGACCACCACATCGGCCCCGAAATTCGCCACCCGCTCCAGAGCGATGTCGAGCGTTCTGAGGTAGGCATCATCGCCGGTACCGCGAGCCAGCGGCAGGTTGAGGTTATAGCCGGTGCCGCGCCCAACGCCCCGCTCATCGGCATGACCCCAGAAAAAGGGATAAAACCGCGCTGGATCGGCGTGAATCGAAACGGTCAGCACGTCGTCGCGATCATAGAAAATGCCTTGGGTGCCATTGCCGTGATGCACGTCGACATCGAGGATCGCGGCACGCAGCCCCCGTGCGCGCAACCGCTCTGCCGCAATGCCCGCATTGTTGAGAAAGCAGAACCCCCCCGCCAGATCGCCAAAGGCGTGATGCCCCGGCGGACGGCAGAGCGCATAGGCGGCCCGCTCTCCGGCGGCCAGCATATCCGCGCCGGTCACGGCGGTTTGCGCCGACCAATAGGCGGCCTCCCATGTGCCTGCGCCAATCGGGCAGGCGGTATCGGCCTGATGATAGCCTGCTTGGCCGACGGCGGATTTGGGGTAATTGTCGCGGCGACTGGCGGGGTGAATATTGGGGATCACCTCTGCGCCCGCGCCTTCGATATGCTGCCACCGCGCATAGATGTTGCGCAAAAAGGTAACATACTCAGGCGAATGGAGTGCCGCGATCGGCCCAAGACCGGCATCCTTGGGCGCGACAAAGTCGCAGCCCGCCGCCGTGGCGCCGTCGGTCAGCCGCGTGATGCGCTCGGGCTGCTCGGGGCTGGGCTTGATCACCCCGTTGGCCATGAAATGTTTGGGATCGTGCTGCCATTGCCGCGCGTCAAAAATCGCCCTCATCCGTCCTCTCCCATCAATCTGTGCATCGCTGCCTGGGGCAGGCGCATCTGTGTCACCCGGTCTTGCGCCTCGAAGCCCAACCGTTCGTAGAACCGGCGCGACGCGGGGGTGTGGGCGTAGACCGCCAGCATCATCCATTCTGCCCGCCAGAGCACGCCCGCCCTGTGCGCCACCTGAGACAGGAGCGCGCGGCCCAATCCTTGCCCACGCGCCGCCTCGGTGACCCAGAGGTCAGAGACATAGACGCCCGCCGCCCCGCGCACGGTGGAAAACAGCGGGCCAAAAAGGGCGGCACCGATCAAATCCTCTTCCAGCGCGAGCAAACCATAGGCCGCCGGTATCGCGCCCGTCAGCCCGGTGCGCAAGGCGTCCAGCCCGGCGCTATGGGCATCGCCCAAATCTGCGCTGAGTTGGCGCAAGGCCGTGTCCAGCAAGGCCAGGTCATGCTCTGTTTCAACTGCGTGAAAGTCCACCATGGGTCAGATCGCCACCCGGTCAGCGCCCTTGAGACCCAAGAGCGCGCGGGCCTCGGCAGGGCCGACAACCGTCCGGCCCAGCGCCTCGACAATTCCACGCACCTTGGCGACCTGTTCGGCGTTGGAGCGCGCCAGCGTGCCGCGCGCGATGGTCAGGCTGTCTTCGAGCCCCACGCGCACATGCCCACCCATTGCCGCCGCCTGCGCCGCCATCGGCATCTGATGCCGCCCGGCGGCCAATACGGAGAACATGTAGTCCTGACCAAAGAGCTTGTCTGCGATGCGCACCATATGCGTGAGGTTCTCGGGATCCGCGCCCATACCGCCCAAGACGCCAAAGACGAATTGAATGAAATAGGGGGCGCGGATCAAACCCCGGTCCGCGAAGTGTCGCAGCATGTAGAGGTGGCTGAGATCGTAACACTCAAACTCGAACCGCGCGCCGCGGTTCTGGCCCAGTTCCGTCAGGATGCGGGCGATATCGCGGGGGGTATTCTTGAACACCAGATCATCCGAGCCTTCGAGAAAGGGCTGCTCCCAGTCGTGCCGCCAGTCGGTGATCCGCTCTGCCATTGGATAGAGCGCGAAATTCATCGTGCCCATGTTGAGCGAGGCCATTTCCGGCGCGGCCTCGATGGGGGCGGCCAGTCGCTCATCAAGCGTCATGGTCGCGCTGCCCCCGGTCGAGAGGTTCAGGATCGCGTCGCAGCCCTGTTTCAACCGGGGCAGAAATGCGCGGAAATGCGCGGGGTCGGCAGAGGGCCGCCCGGTCTGCGGATCGCGCGCATGCAGGTGCAGGATGGCTGCCCCCGCTTCGGTCGCCTCGATCCCGGCGCGTGCGATTTCATCCGCCGTAACGGGCAGATACGGCGACATGGAGGGGGTATGGATAGACCCGGTCAGGGCGCAAGTAATGATGATCTCGCGCATTACATCGCTCTGTCCAGCGCGGGGCGGATTTCGTCGGTGAACTCTGCCAGCGAGACATCGAGCATTTCGGTAATCTCGTCCAGATGCGTTTCGGTCACGATCATCGGGGGGGCGACGATGATGTGATCCCCCTCGACCCCATCGCGGGTACGGCGGGAATAGACGATAAGCCCCTTGTCATAGGCAATCTGAACAAAGCGATCAAACGCGCGCAAGCCCTTGGGCAGCGGCGCCTTGGTGCCGCGATCCGCCATGAACTCGAACGCAGTGAGCAACCCCTTGCCGCGCACGTCGCCGATGATGGCATAGCGCTGCATCAGGCCGCGCAGGCGCTCTTGCAGGCGCTCGCCCATCCGCGCGGCGTTGCCAACCAGATCCATGCGCTCGATCTCGTCGATCACGGCGAGGCCTGCGGCGCAGGCCAGTGGATTGCCCGCATAGGTAAAGCCATGCAGAAAGCCGCCCGCGTCCAAAACCGGCTCGACCAGCCGTTCATGCGCGACCATGGCACCAAGCGGCACGTAACCGGCGGCGAAGCCCTTGGACATCACGACAATGTCCGGGGCAAGGTTCCAATGCTCGGAGGCGAGGAATTTGCCGGTGCGGCCCGCCCCGGTCATCACCTCGTCCAGAATGAAGAGCACGCCGTATTTGCGGCAAATCTCCTGCACCCTTTCCATATAGCCGCGCGGCGGCACCAGTGCCCCGGTAGAAGCACCGCCGATCGGCTCGACCACAAAGGCAAGCACGCTGTCGGGGCCTTCTTCCAGTATCTTGGCTTCGAGCATGTCGGCGTAGTGATGCCCGGTCGCCTCAAGATCGGCGTCTAGCCCATCCAGATATGCGCGCGGTGCGGGGATTTTCGGCATCGCCTGCATCATGGGCAGAAAGGGATCGGTCAGCGGCGCATAAGAGGTGATCGCAAGCGCGCCGAGCGTGCAGCCGTGATAACACGGCGCGCGGCTGATGATCTTCCAGCGGCTGCCCTCTCCGATTGCCAACGCATATTGCCTGGCCAGTTTCAGTGCGGATTCCACTGCCTCTGACCCGCCCGACACAAAGAACACGCGGTTCAGCCCCTCGGGGCAAAGGGCAGCGGTCTTGGCGGCGAGTTTCTCTGATGCCTCGGTTTCGAAATGCAACCGGTAGCCAAACGTCGATTTCTCCATCTGACGGCGCATTGCGTCGAGCACGTTTTCATTGGAATGGCCGATGTTGCAGACCATAGCGCCGGATGACCCATCCAGATAGCGCTTGCCATCCACGTCCCACATGTAGACGCCGCGTGCCTGATCGAGCATCGGCTTGCGCTCGCGCCCCTGATAGAAAAGGTGAGAGGGTTTTACGTTCATTGTCTTATCCCGGAAGCGCCGCGCAATCTTGCGGGCGCAAATGCAGATGGACCGCTGCGCCCACCGCGAACGGGTGGTCGTCGATCATGTTGATGGCTTGTAACTGCGCCTCTCCCGCGCGCACGAAATACCGCACTGCTTGCCCCTGATAGTCCACCGTTTCCACGTTGGCGGGAACAGAAATCACGCCCTCGGGCGCGGCCTCGCGCGCGAGTTTCAGCTTTTCGGCGCGCACGACAAGTTTTGCGGGGCCGGTGCCCGTCAGGTTGGGCGCCTTGGCGGCGGGCACGGTCACGCGGCCAAAGACGGCATCCTCAACCACAACCGTTGCGCCATGTTCGATGCACCGCGCGTCAAAGATGTTGGATGCGCCCAGAAAGTTCGCCACGAACTCGGTTGCCGGGGTGTTGTAGACCTCTTCGGGCTTGCCCACCTGTTCCACGCGCCCCTCGGACATGACAACGATCAGATCGGACATCGCCAGCGCCTCGGATTGGTCGTGGGTGACAAAGACCGTGGTGACACCGATGCGTTCCTGAATGCGCTTGAGCTCGACGCGCATATCCTCGCGCAGATTGGCATCAAGCGCCGAAAGAGGTTCATCGAGCAAGAGCACGTCCGGCTCGATCACGATGGCGCGGGCCAAGGCAATGCGCTGTTGCTGGCCGCCCGACAGTGCCTTGGGATAGCGGTCCCCGACATGGGGCAATTGCACGAGGTCAAGCGCGTCGCGCACCCTGGCCGCAATCTCGGACTTGGGCACGTTGCGGTACTTGAGGCCAAAGGCCACGTTTTCGGCCACGGTCTTGTGCGGGAAAAGCGCATAGTTCTGAAACACGAGGCCGAGATTGCGCTTGTGGATGGGCACGTCGTTGACGCGCTTGCCGCCAATGAGAATTTCGCCTTCGGTGGGATCGAGCAGGCCCGCGATCATGCGCAGATTGGTCGTCTTCCCACAGCCGGACGGGCCCAGAAGCGTGACAAACGCCCCTTCGGGAATCTCGAGCGTGGTGCGATGCACGGCAGTAAAGGTGCCGAAGCGCTTGACGATATTGCTGAGGGTGACGGCGCTCATCGGCGTGGTCCTCTTGGGGATGGGCCGCGCCCCCAAAAGGGAACGCGGCAAGGATTCAATATCCGCGCTGCACGCGGCTGAAGGTTTCGGACCATTCGGCCTCGTTGCCATTCCAATAGGCCGGATTGGCAAAGGTCAGCGACGCGAGCGTGCCGGTCGGGTCATAGGCGGGCAGCGTCGGGATCTTGGACCCTAGGTCGACCTTGGTCCCATCCAGCGCGGGCGGATAGTTCTGACCTTCGGCCACCGCGATGGAGGTCTCGGGCGCCAGCATGAAGTTCAAGAGTTCTTCGCAGGCCTCGACCGGGCTGCCCTTGAGCACATGCAGACATTCCTGCCAGGCAAAGCTGCCGGGCGCGTCGTAATAGCCGATGTCGTGGCCCTGTTGTTGCAGCGCGGCGATACGGCCTGACCAGCCTTCGGTAACGTAGATCTCTTCCTCTGCCAGAAGGCTCATCAGTTCCGCGCCCGACGACCAGTATTTCAAGGCAAGGTCGCGATGGCTGCGGATCGCATCCCAGACCGCTTCCATATCCTGAATGTTGTTGGGGTCCTGCCCGGTCTGGAGCGCGCCGTACCAGACCCGGGTGCGCCAATCCGACCAGCCGCCGATCTTGCCTTTGTAGGCGGCGTCAATGAGGATCGAGGCGCCTTTTTCCTTCATCTCCTCATCCGAGATATACTTGCGGTTATAGGCCAGACCCGTCGTGCCGTAGTCATAGGGAACTGCGGACAGGTAATCCGGCGTCACCTTGCGGAACGCGTTGGTCAGCGCATCCATCACCAGCGACATGTTCGGGATATTGTCGAGGTTCAACTCGACCGTCAGGCCGAAGTTCACATAGCGGGCATAGTCGAACACGCCGGACAGGTGCGCGATGTTATACTCACCTTCCTGGCTGGAGCGGACCTGCGCCAGATACTCATCGCCCCCCGCAAAAGTGCCATCGACCACAGTAATCCCGGTCTCTGCCGTGTAGGGATCGAACGCATATTTGCGGAACGCCTCGGAGACCACCCCGCCCCAGCCATCAAACCGGACCTGCTGCACATCCTGCGCATGGGCAAATTTGGCAAAGGGCGTCTGCACGCCGTAGGCGAGGCCCGCAGCGCCGATCAGGCCCAGAAAATTGCGCCGATCCAGATCACCGTTGCGGTAGCGATCCAGCAGTCTTTCGTAACGTGTGGTATTATCCATTTCTCAGGTCTCCTTGTTGAATGTCGGGGCGGTTCTCAGGTGCCGCCTTTCATGGCGAGTTTTCGGGCCACTGCCGCGCCAAGCAGCGGCAGGCCCACGGTCATCACGATCATCACGGTTCCAAGCGCGTTGATCTCCGGGCTGATCGAATTGCGCAGCATCGAGAAGATCTGCGTCGGCACGGTTTCGACCCCGCCGGGTTTCCAGAAGAGCGTGCCGGTGATGTCATCGAAGCTGATCGTAAAGGCGAAGAGCGCGCCCGCAGCCACCGCAGGCAGCATGAGCGGCAAGGTTACGGCAAAGAAGGTTTGCACCGGCGAGGCACCCAGGCTGAGCGCCGCCTCTTCGACATCGCGCTTGATGCTGACCAGCCGCGCCTGCACCACGAGGATGACAAAGGGCAGGGTGAAGATCACATGCCCCGCGAGCAGCAAGGCAAAGCTCTTGCCGATGCCCAGCCAGTTGAGAAAGAGCAAGAGCGCGACCGCCAGCACCACCTCTGGCACGAGAATAGGCGCGATCAGCAGCGTGGTAATCGCATTGCGGCCCGGGATATTGTAGCGCACCAAGGCAAGGCTGGCCAAAATGCCCAATGTGGTGGAAATGAGTGCCGTCATCAGCCCCAGCACCAGCGAGGTGCGAAAGGCGCGCATCACCGCGTCGTTGTTCCATAATTCCTGAAACCAGTGCAGCGAAACGCCGGTCATCGGAAAGCTGCCGAACTGGTTGGCGTTGAACGACAACAGCACCACCACCGCCACCGGCAGGAACATGAAGCCATAAACCACAACGGTCCAGGCGCGGATGATCTGCCACCCCATCAGCCCAGCCCCTTGGCCAGTTGCGCCATGCCGAGATAACGGTTGTAAACCGCCACCAGGAGGCCCAGCACGATCAACAGCAGCAGTGACAGTGCCGAACCAAGCGGCCAGTTCAACTGTGTGATGATCGCCTCGAACACGAGATTGGCGAACATCGCATCGCGGGGTCCGCCGAGGATGACGGGCGTGATATAGGTGCCCGCGCCCAGCACGAAGCACAGCAATCCGCCCGCCGCGAGGCCGGGGAGCGATAGGGGTAGGGTGACCTGGGTGAATGCCTGCCACCGGGTTGCCCCGAGCGAATTGGCGGCATCCTCGAGGTTGGTGTCGATACCCTCAAGGCTGACGTAGACGTTGAGCACCATGAAGGGCAGCAGGAAATGCACAAGGCCGAGGATCACGGTTGCCTCATTATAGAGCATCTGGATAGGCGCGCTGATGATGCCGAGGGACAGGAGCAGGGAATTGAGCGCGCCAGAGGTGCCCAGAATGTTGATCCAGCTCATCGTGCGGATGATGTAACTGATCCAGAAAGGCAGCATCAGCAGAAGCAGCAGCACCATCTTGTTGCCGCGTGAACGGGCAATGAAATAGGCCGCCGGATAGCCCATCAGGGCACAGATCACCGTGGTGATTGCCGCGATTTTCATCGTGTTGAGCAGGATGTCGCGGTAAAAGCGATCGGTGAGGGTCTTGTGCCAGTTGTCGAGGTAGAACCCGACCGTATCCGCGCCCATCGCCGAGCGCAGCCAGAACGAATAGACCACGATGAACATCAGCGGCACGAGCAAGAGCAGCGTCACCGCGACCAAGGCGGGCGACAACAGAATCCACGGCTGCCTCGCTTCGCGGGCCTCGACCGACATGCTACTCCCTTTCTTGTGCGACCCGTCATGGGTGGGGTTGCGCCGAGGGTGCAAAGCGAGCCATCATTAATCAAATAGATAATAGGAATTGTGACAATAGATGCAGTCTATGGATCAGCGGAACAGCCCCGAACGCATCATGCGCGAAATGGATTGGAATCTCTTGCGCACTTTCGTCGTGCTGGCGCAGTCCACCTCGGTCACCGATGCCGCACATCGGTTACGGTTGACACAGCCTTCGGTATCTACGGCGTTGAAAAGGTTGGAGGATCGGGTGGGCAAGCGGCTTATCCACCGCACGCCGGGGCATTTCGCGCTGACCGAGGCAGGCGAGGTGCTGTATCGCGAGGCGCTGGATATCCAAGGCTCTATCCTGCGCCTCTCGACCCTCATGCGCGACATGACGGATGAGGTGACGGGCCATGTGCGGCTTTCCTTGGCTTCTCATGTGATCTGCCCACTTTTTGATCAGGTGCTGGCAGAGTTCCATGCGGAAAACCCCCGCGCGACGCTGGCAATCGAGGTGCATTCCTCGGCGCAGGCGATTGAAACGGTATCGGCGCGCTCTGCCTCGTTTGCCATCTGCCTTGTGCATCAGCGCAACCCCAAGCTGGAGTATATGCGCCTGTATCGAGAGTTCTTTGGCCTATTTTGTGGGCCAAACCATGCCCTGTTTGGCCGGCGCGACCTGACGCGCGCCGATCTCGCCGGGCGTTCAGCGGTCAGTTTTGAAACCGACCGATTGCAGGACGCGCTAAAGCCTGTGACGCTGATGCGCGCGCAGGCGGAACTCGGGGATCAGATCATCGCAACCTCGAGCCATCTCGAGGAAGTGCGCCGCATGATCATCGCGGGGCTGGGCGTGGGCCCGCTGCCGCTGCATGTGGCAGCGCGCGAGGTGCGCGATGGTCTCTTGTGGCAATTGCCGCCCTATGACCAGACAGCGGCGGTCGATGTGCACGTGGTCTGGAACCCGCGTGCGGTGCTCAATCGCGCGGAACAAAGCCTGCTTGACCTGTTGCTCGCCCGGATCGACGCTACGCCCATCGAGGAGCGGACGTATCGGTGAGCGTGCGTCATAAAACCTTCACAAAACTGTCACACTTGGTGAAATCTGCGTCTGCGCCTCTTGTGTAGCGGTATTGCGCAGGTCACTCTCGGCGCTCTTGAACTACGGCCACGCGGACGAGTCACCGAATTGGACGACCCAAACCTCACACTCTTCTTTCTCCAGATCGCCGGGGCTGCGGCGCTGCTGATCTGGTCGGTTCGCCTTGTGCGCACGGGGGTCGAACGAGCCTTTAGCGCAGAGTTGCGCCTCTGGTTGCGCCGATCGGGTCAGAGCCGCACGCTGGCCGCCATCACGGGCATGATCGCGGCCATGGCCCTCCAGAGTTCGACCGCCGTTGCCATTCTGACCGCCGGTTTCGTGGCATCGGGCGGCATCGCCATTGCTGCCGGGCTTGCAATCCTGCTGGGCGCTGACCTTGGATCGGCGCTTGTCGCCAAACTGCTTCTGGCGCGGCAGGCGTGGTTCATTCCGGTTCTCTTGCTGGGCGGTGTTGTTCTGTTTCTACGTGGTCATCAGAGGCGCGCCCGGCAGAGCGGGCGTATTCTGATCGGGCTGGCGCTGATCTTTGTTTCGCTCGACATGCTGCGCGCGGCGACCGAACCCCTTATCGACAATCCGGCAGCAGCGGCGGCGATGCAATACCTGGCCCGCGATGTATTGACCGCCTTTGTGATCGGCGCGGTTTTCTCCTGGCTCGTTCATTCTTCGGTCGCTGCTGTTCTGCTCTTTGCCACCTTGGTGATGGAAGGGCTCATGCCTGTGCCAGCGGCCATCGCGCTGATCCTCGGGGCGAACCTTGGCGGTGCCTTCATCGCGTTTGGCCTGACCCTCGCCGCCGAGTTGGACGCGCGGCGTCTGGTTCTGTCAAACCTCTGTCTGCGTGGGGGTGGGGCGGCCCTCACCCTGGCCTTGCTGTCGGTGTTCCAGCCGCCCTTGGCATGGCTTGGGTCAACGCCTGCGGCGCAGATCATCCATCTCCACATCCTCTTCAATCTGGCGCTGGTCGTGCTTGTCCTGCCCTTTACGGGGGTTGCGACACGGCTTGCCGGCAAGGTTCTGTCTGCGCCCAGCCAGGGTAGCAGGCTCGATCATATCACAGCCCTTGATCCCGGCGCGCTCGGCAATCCGACCCGCGCGCTGTCTTGCGCCACACGTGAAGTGATCCGGATCGGCGAAATGGTCGAGGCCATGCTGCGCCCGGTTCCCACGCTCTTTACGACCTGGGAGGAGGGCACGGCATCCGCCATCCGCGATGCTCAGGAGAATCTGCGCAGACGCCATTTCGACACAAAGCTCTATCTGGCACAGCTCACGCGCAACGGGCTGTCGGAGGAGTTGAGTCAAAACTCGCTGGACCTATCGACGACCGCTGCCAATTTCGAGGCGGCGGGGGATGCGATTGCCAGCACGCTTCTCGGCCTTGCGCAGCGTTTGACGGCGGAAGGCGTGCATTTCTCCCGCCCGGGCTGGCTAGAGATTTGCGATTTCCACGACCGGGTTCTGGCCAATGCGCAACTGGCGCTGCGGGTGATGATGACCCAACACCCTGATGATGCCCGCGCGCTAGTGGCGGAAAAGGACAGCATCCGCGCCCTTGAGCAAGAGTTGCAGCGCGCGCATTTGGGCCGCTTGCGCGAGGGGCTGACCGAGAGCATCGAAACTAGCAATATCCATCAGGAGACGCTGCGCGCCCTCAAGCAGGTGAACACCGGATTTACCATGGCCGCCTATCCGATCCTCACGGAAACCGGCGACCTGTTGTCGAGCCGCATCTCGTCGCGGGCCTGAGCGATCCAGCGGCGCACGCGAAATCTGAGGCGGCATGCCTGCCATACAACCTTTTAGAGATTCAAAGATTGCCCGAAACGGTGTATCAAGGATGCGACCGGCCCCGGTCCCATTCCACAGCATCAGATATTTCCGGAGAGCGCATTTGAACATCAAAGCATCCACCCCGCCCGTCACGCTGACCGTTTCGATTGACGGTGCGGCCCCCGTCACCAAGACCTGTGACCTCTTGGTGGTCGCCTGCGAACCACGCAATCTGAGCGGCATTTGTGATTACACGTCCGCAGAGAGCGCGGTCTTTGATCAACTGACCAATTTCACCTTTCATACCACTCTGGTGCGGGTGAAAGTGCCCAATCCCGCGCCGAAATACGGGATCATTCTTGCCCCGACCGAGATCACCGCGATGGCAGGCCATGTCAGCGGTTATCGCAACGAAACGGCCAAGCAATTCTCGCTCGAAACGGCCAATTCCATGACCGAGAACCTTGTGACCGTCTATCAGTTGCAGGGCCCGGCCAGCCCGCCGATGACCGAGGCGGAATTTCTTGCCAACCTGGAACAGACGCTGCCCACGCTCGATTGGTGGCCCTATCCCGATTACGAAATCGTCACGGACAGCACGGGCGCGCCGGTCGATCTGCGGACACCCTATTTCGACCATTTCGACAACTCCGGGCTGCGCGGGGGCGGTCCGTGGAACTATCTGGGCCTGCAAGGCAAGAACAACACGGTCTTTGTTCATGGTTCGACCTGTTTTGAATCCGTGCTGCAATGCTGGCAGTATGGCGGCATGTTGCTGGACCAGCAGGAAAAGCTGGGCTGGTCCTTGCCTGCGGACAAGACGGCGCCGATCATCGTGCTGGGGGCCGGCCCGTCGGGGATGATGTTCGCGCACCGCTTGCAAGGGTTGGGTTATACCAATGTCGAGATCCTCGAATCCACCGACCGTTTCGGCGGCAAGACGCATACCGTCACCTATGATCTCCCCTCGCCCAACGGGCAGCCCACGCCTTGCGAGTTGGGCACCTGTTACCTCTCGCCCGCTTACGACCAGATGGCCGCACATTTTGCAGCCTGCGGGTTCATGGAGGGCAATATCCGCGAGGGCATGTACCTGACCGCCAACCATCAGGACCCGGCAGGCCACACGATCCGCGGCATGGTTACAACCGGGCAGTTTCCCGGCGTGACCGCACCGGCCACATTGATGGATTATGACGACTACACGCTTCTCAAGGGGTATTACGAGGCCAACCAGCCCTTTGCCGATCCTGCAAACTGGATGGCGGGGTTCGACGCGGACAAGGTCAAGGCCGAGATTTTCGTGCGCCTGGCGGAGTATGACGTGCTGCTGGCGCTCTATCGCGGCCTCACCCTGCCCATGCCGCTGAGCGCGCCGACGGAACTGCTCCAGTATGACAGCTTCTACGACTTTCTCGCCAAGAATGATCTGCTGATCCTGACCGGAATGCTGGAATATGCCTACTCGGTGCAGGGATACGGCCCGTTGAAGCAAATACCCGCCTATTACGGCATGATCTGGATTTCTCTGCCGCTGACGCTTGGCCTGATCTTTAGCGACAAACCGGCTGTGACCGTGTTGTCAAAAGGTTGGCTTGATATCTGGACACAAATGGCTCCGACGCTACGTATCACCACAAATGCTCAGGTGACAAATATAACGCGCATATCCTAAAGATAGGGGGCGGGCTGGGCACCGCGACGAAGGGGACAAAGGTGAAGACGCTGGAGCGCAAGGCGACAACCATCGCCGCCGCGGATGTGGTGGGGTTTTCCCGCCTTGTGGCGATGGACGAGGACGGCGTGTTCACCCGTCTGCGCACCCTGCGACAGACGATCATCGACCCGGCCATCGCGGATCATGGCGGACGCGTTGTCAAATCCATGGGCGACGGGCTTTTGGTGGAGTTCCCCGGCCCTGCCGCCGCCGTCCATGCCTCCTTGACTGCACAGCGCGCGATTGCGGAGCATGAGCGCAACAATCCGGAGGATCTGCGCATCCGCCTGCGGGTGGGCATCAATCACGGCAGCGTGCTGATCGACGGAAGCGATGTGTTGGGTGACGTGGTCAATATCGCTGCGCGGCTGGAAACCCTGTCCGCCCCCGGCGGCATTTGCGTCTCGCGCACGGTGCGCGACATGCTGGCGCGGGAACCGGGCCTGATCATCAGCGGTCAAGGCATGCAATATGTGCGCAACATTCCGACGCCGGTCGAGGTCTGGCATGTCACGACCGGGGTAGAGGCCGAAAACCGCAGCACCGTCACCCAGAGCGCCGATCGTCCGTCAGTGATCGTCTTGCCGTTCGATAACCTGTCCTCTTCGGTCGAGGACGGGTTTCTGGCGGATGGCATCGCCGAGGATCTGATCAACGAGCTCTCGCGCTTTCGCTCGCTGTTCGTGATCGCACGTGGGTCGTCCTTTGCCTACAAGGACCGCGCGCAGGACATGCGGCAGATCGCGCAGGACATGCGTGTGCGCTATGTGGTCAAGGGGGCCGTGCGCCGCGCGGGGGCGCGGCTGCGTGTGACTGCGCAACTGATCGAGGCCGAGACAGGCCGTCAGATCTGGTCTGATCGCTATGATCGCGATATGGCCGATCTTTTTGCCCTGCAAGATGACATTACCCGGTGCATCGTCACCGGCCTCACCCCTGAAATCGGCGCGCATGAACGCGCCATGTCGCGCGCCAAACCAACCGAGAGCCTGTCGGCCTGGGAAATGTGCCAGCGTGGGCTGACCGAAATCGACATGCGCACCTCTGGTGGCGTCCGTAATGCGACCGCCCTGTTTCATGCCGCCGCAGAGGCCGATCCGACCTATGCTTTGCCGCATGCCTTGATTGGCCGTGTTCATGCCGTGCGGATTTATTCGGGTCGGAGCCGCAATCCCCGTGAAGATGTGGTCAAGGGCATGTTCCACGCCAATCGCGCCATTGAACTGGATGACAGGCTAGAGCTTGGGCATATCACCCTGGCGCAGCTCCTGACCCTGCAAGGGCAAGAGAAGGACGCGCGCGAGGCGCTTGCCCGCGCGCGCGCCCTCAATCACAATGACGCGCTGATCTATAATGCGCAGACCTTCATCAACCTCTTTCAAAAGAACCCCGACACCGAAGAGATGGAAGAGGCCGGATTAGAGGCCGTTCGCCTCAGTCCCCAAGATCCGATGCTGTGGTCGTTCCATTGGATGCTCGCCGTTGCGATCTGGATGCGCGACATGACCTTGGGAGAGAACATGCGCCCATATCTCGAACCGGCGGCCCGCCATCCGGGGGCAGAGGCCTTTGTGCATTCTGCGTATGCGGTGCTGTCCCTGCGCGCAGGCGACCGGACCACGGCAGAGCGCGCCTTGGCACAAGCGTTGACCGTGCGCCCCGATTTTTCCCTTGATGTGATCAAATATGGGTTCCATTTCCCGAAATGGCCCGCGCTCGTGGCCGGGATCAAGGATGACCTGGAAACCCTCGTCTCGATGGGATTGCCGCGCCGGTGATGCAATGGCGTGGCGGATGTGTTAAGCTCTCGGCATTGCCGCTCGACCCAATTTGGATCAAATCGCGTTTCCGGCGGAGTGCCTCATTTGAGAGCCGCGCAGTTATGCCTATTGCCCGAGGTGTTTCATGACGAGCATTTTCGATACGTGCCTCTTTCTGACCCTGTTTCAGATGAAGCATTACCTGGGTGATTTTCAGCTTCAGACCGGATGGATCGCGCGGAATAAAGGGCGCTATGGCCATCCATCGGGTATTGTGCACGCCGGGGTTCATGGTGCGTTGAGCCTACCCATCCTGCTCTGGTTCGCTGTGCCGTGGGAACTGGCGCTTGGTCTCGCTCTTGCCGAGATCGTCGTGCATTATCATATCGACTGGGCCAAGGCGCGCCGCGTGGCGCAGGAGGGTGTGACCGAGACCGATCCGCGTTTCTGGCACTACCTTGGTCTCGATCAGGCTGCACATCAGCTGACCTATATTGCGCTGTTGGCAGTGGTTGCGAGCCGCGCGGCCTGAATATCTCAGGTCACGCGGCGAAGGGCATCAGTGACCAAACGACAGGCCCATGTCCCAGAAACTGACTTCAAGCCGCGTGGCGGTGCTGAAGCGCTGACAGAGGCGACCCCAGCCGGGTGTTGCCTCGGCCCCTGCACCCAGTCGCCGCGCCACGGCACCGTCAAAGAGCAGGCCAGCATCGCGGCAGACCTGTTGATAGGCGTCGCCAGCGTAGGTGTTGATCCAGCCGGCGTAGGGGTGATCCTCTTCCACCGGCCCCAGCCGCGCCCCAATCTCGCCATAGCCCATGACGCATGGGGCAAGTGCCGCCAGCAGATCGAGGAAGTTGCCGGAATGCCCCGCGTCGAGGACGTAGCGCGTATAGGCCAGATTGGCGGGGTGTTCCTCGGCATTGTAGAGGTCGTTCTCGCTCAGCCCCGCTTCGGCGCAGGTTTTGACATGCAGGCTGAGCTCGTGGTTGACCAGCGCATCGACGGTGGCGGCACAGGCGCGCATCTCCTCCAGCGCGTCGGCCTTGGTCACGGCCAGCGCCCAGGCACGGGCAAAATGGATGAGAAACACGTAATCCTGCACCAGATACCCAAGGAACGCCTTGCGCGGCAGTGTGCCATCGCGCAACCCCTCGACAAAGGCATGATGCGTGTAATCCTGCCAGACCTGGCCCGCCGCATCGCGCAAGCGGGGAAAGGTTATTCCGTAATCATGTGTCATTCCGCGTTCAGGTCCATGGCAAGGCCGGATACGGGCGTTGCGTTCTCGATCATCCCGGTGTCGAGTAGGAACTGTTCAAAGCGCTTGTAGCGGGCGTGATCCAGGGCCGCGGGGCGGGTGGCGAAGCGCGGAAAGGTGTCAACCCAGGCCTTTTCGTTCAACTCATCCTGCAATTCGGGCGATGTGCCTGCGAAAATTTCCCAGCTCTCCTGTGGGTGATTCATGATGTATTGCGTCGCGCGCTCTGTGGCATGCAGAAACCGGCGGATCATGTCGGCATTCATCGTGTCGGGATTGGCGACATAGATCAGCTCGTCATAGGCGGGCACGCCTTCTTCCTCGATGTAGAAACACCGCCCCGGAACACCTTCGATTTCCATCTGATTGAGTTCGAAATTGCGATAGGCCCCAATCACCGCATCGACTTGACCCGACATGAGCGAGGGCGAGAGAGACCAGTTGACGCTGACCAATTCGATATCGCTCAGGCCATGGCCATGCTGCGCAAGAATGGTCGAGAGCAGCACTTCTTCGACGCCGGCGACCGAAAAGCCCACCTTGCGCCCCTTGAGGTCAGCGGTGGATTTGATCGGGCCGTCCTCAAGCACCAAGAGGCAGTTGAGAGGGGTCGCGACCAGAGTGCCCACGCGGCGCAGCGGCAGCCCGTTCTCGATCTGCATGTGCAACTGCGGCTGGTAGGAAATCGCAAGATCGGCCTGGCCGGCGGCCACCATCTTGGGCGGATCGGACGGATCGGCAGGTGCGATGACCTCGACCTCAAGTCCGGCCTCTTGGAAATAGCCCAGTTCTTCGGCCACGATGATCGGGCCGTGATCCGGGTTGATGAACCAATCCAGAATGAGCGTCATCTTGTCCTGTGCCATGGCCGGGCTGGCGAAAAGAGCAAGGATCAGGGTGAGGTATCTCATGTGTCAGTCTCCTGTTGAAGGTCGCCAAGGGCGATCAAGGCTATCTCTCCGTCCCAATGACCCCGAAGTCGGCTCGCGGCCTGCCACGACCGCAGGCCGGAACGACAGGCCAGCACGACGCGCGCGGCTTGGGGGCGGATGTTGGGGTGGTCAAAATCGCCAACGCTGAGGCGGCTGGCATTTGGCAGGGCGGGACCGCTCTCGGTCTCGGCGCGCAGGTCGACCAGCCAATCGGCGGGCGCGATCTGATCGGGTGCGATAAAACGAAAGCCATCCTCTGGCTCTGGCGCACCGTCAAAACGGAAACCGCCAAAGCGATGACCGACCGCCTCGAAAGTGACGAGCTGACCCAGCGGATCAGGCTCTATTCCAGCCAAAATTGCCAAGGCCATCTGCGCCTGAAGGCTGCCGATCACTCCCACGGACGGCCCCAGAACGCCATCAGCATCACAACTGCCCAGCCGGTCCGGCAGATCGGGGAAGAGGGCGCGCAAAGACGGTGCCCCACCGCAGAACCCGCCCACATAGCCAGAGGTGCCAACGATAGAAGCGCTGATCAGCGGCGTGCCCTGCGAGAGGCACACATCGGACAGTATGTAGCTCGCCGCGAAGCTGTCGGCGCAATCAAGAACCAGATCGGCGGTGGCGACGTGAAGGGGGGCATTCAGCGGATCAAGCGGCTCTGTTACGGGGGAAATCGTGCAATCCGGGTTAAGATCGGCCATGTGCCGCGCCGCGACCTGCGCCTTGGGATGGCCGATATCCGTCACGCGAAACAAGGTCTGGCGGTGCAGGTTGCTCAGGGAAACGCGATCACCATCCATCAGCGTGATCCGCCCGACGCCCGCGCCCACCAGATACTGAAGCACCGGCGCTGCCAGCCCACCGGCACCCACGACCAGAACATGCGCCGCCGCGAGCCGATCCTGTCCCGCGGTCCCGAATTCAGGGAGGGCAGTCTGGCGCATGTAGCGGCTCATCCCGACACATCCAACCATTGCCGCACCCGCGCCTCTGGGTCGGCGTGAAGGGTTATATCGGTCACGGCAGAGACGATATCCGCCCCGGCCGCATAGGCCCCGCCCGCCCGCTCCACAGACATGCCGCCAATGGCGACGAGGGGAATGTCGCCGATCAGGCGCTTCCATTCCGTCAGCTTGTCCAGCCCCTGTTCGTGCCATTTCATCTTTTTGAGAATGGTGGGATAGACCGGGCCAAGTGCCACGTAATCGGGATCATACGAGAGCGCCCGGTCAAGTTCGGCATGGTCATGCGTGCTGAGCCCGAGTTTGATCCCGGCGCGGCGCAGAGCGGCAATGTCGGCCGTGTCCAGATCCTCTTGGCCCAGATGCACCCAATCGCAGCCTGCATCAATCGCCGCCTGCCAGTGATCGTTGACCACGAGAGTCGCGCCATGGGCACGGCACAGGCTCTGTCCCTGCACAATTTCATCCCGCAGGGCTTCGTCCGTGAGGTCTTTGATGCGCAACTGCACGAGCGCAACGCCAAGCGGAAGCAGGCGGCGCAGCCAGTCCGTATGATCGAAAATCGGATAGAAACGCGTCAGAGACATCAGGTGAACGCCCTCCCGAATACAGGGGTAGAGGGGGCGGCCATATCACGCGGCTCCATCGGGTCAGCCTCATAGGCCAGGCGGCCGGCCTCGAGTGCGCGTGCGAAACCTTCGGCCATTGCCGCCGGGTCGCCCGCTTTGGCCACCGCGGTATTGAGCAGAACGGCGTCATAGCCCAGCTCCATTGCGTGTGCAGCTTGTGAGGGCAGGCCCAAACCGGCGTCGATGACCAATGGCAGATCGGGGAAATGCGCCCGCAAACTGCGCAAGCCATAGATATTGTTGAGGCCAAGGCCCGTGCCGATGGGCGCGCCCCAAGGCATCAGCACCCGGCACCCGGCCTCGACCAGCCGTTCGCAGAGCACAAGATCTTCGGTGCAATATGGAAACACCTGAAATCCGTCATCGGTCAGGATGCGTGCCGCCTCGACCAGACCGAAAGGGTCAGGCTGAAGTGTGTCGGCATGGCCGATCACCTCGAGTTTTATCCAGTTGGTGTCAAAGAGCTCGCGCGCCATCTGCGCCGTTGTCACGGCCTCGCGCACCGAATGGCAACCGGCGGTATTGGGCAGGACATGCACCCCGAGATCGGCGATCATGTCCCAGAACGCCTGCCCGGCCCGCTCGCCCCCCGCCTCGCGGCGCACGGACACGGTTGCGATTCCCGCGCCAGAGCGTTTGAAGGCCTCGGCAAGGATTGCGGGCGATGGATATTGCGCCGTGCCCAGCATCAGCCGCGAGCTGACCTCAGTCTCGTAGAAAACAGGCATGTCAGCCCCCTTGCCGTGGCGCGACAATTTCGATCCTGTCGCCCTCATTCAGTCTCTGTTCTGGCCTTATTGCAGCGGGAACGAAGCTTTCGTTCACTGCTGTCGCCACCTTGGCCCCGCCATACCCCAACTCGACCAGCAGCGCGTCGAGCGTTGCGGCGGTGCTGTCGCGTGGGGTGCCGTTAACCGTGATCTTCATGTGACAAAAACTCCGGTGTTTCATTGTTGCCTGTGACCAGATTGGCCACCATCCGCGCCACCACAGGTGACAAGAGAAAGCCGTGGCGGAAGAGACCGTTGGCATGGATCGTGCCGTTTTGTTGAATGATCCGCGGCAGATTGTCGGGAAAGGCCGGGCGTGCGTCGGCACCGATCTCCAACACCTCCGCCTCGCCAAAGGCCGGGTGCAGGGCATAAGCCGCAGACAGCAGTTCCATCACGGACCTGGCTGAGGCACGTCCGCGTTCCGCACTCTCGATCTGTGTTGCGCCCAGCATGAACACCCCATCGCCGCGCGGCACGATATAGAGCGGAAATCGCGGGTGCAGCAGGCGAACAGGCCGAGATAGGGTCACATCCCGACTGTGCAAGACGACCATCTCGCCCTTGACGCCGCGCAGATTGGGCAGGCTATCCTGTGCTGCAAGACCGCGACAGTCGATGATCGATCCCGTGGGGGCGGTATCGCTCTGCTCGAACCGTCCGCCGGCCGCGTGTAGCCGCGTGCGCAGGTGCATGAGCGCAGCGCGCGGGTTGATATGCGCCTCGTCTGGAAAGAAAAGCGCGCGGTCATGGCGATCCGCCAGATGTGGCTCTAATTCCGCCAAATCAGAGCCTGAAACCATCCGATGCCCTCGGGTTCGGCGCGCGAATTGGTCGAGTTCGCGGCGGTCGCGGTCCAAGGTCACGACAAGTGATCCGCGGCGTATCACCTCGACACCCTGCGCTGCCCACCAGTCAGCGGCCTCTTGACCCAGGCGCACCACCGGCTCTTCTGCGGAAAAGCCTTCGCAAAATGGGGCAAGCATGCCGCCCGCCCACCAAGAACAGGCATGCGTGCCGGGTTCCGGTGCCGGATCACGCAAAGTGACGGAAATTCCACGTGCCAAGAGTTCGGTTGCCACGCAGAGGCCAACAATGCCCGCGCCCCGTATGGTGACCGCCTCGGTCATGTCCAGACCTCGTGGAAATGATGGACCGGGCCATGCCCTTGACCGATCTCCAGCGTATCGGCGGCAAGGATCGCGTGATGCAACCAGCCATGGGCGGCGGACACAGCCTTTGGCAAGGTTAGTCCCTTTGCCAGCTGCGCCGCGATGGCCGATGATAGCGTACAGCCGGTGCCATGAGTGTTCCGCGTGCTGATGCGCGGAGCGTCCAGGCGGATCACCTCATCAGCCATCAACCAATCGGTGCAGGTCTCGCCCTGTGCGTGCCCGCCTTTCATCAAGACGGCCTTGGCCCCCATTTGACGCAAAAGCGAGCCCTGCGCCTGCATCTCGGCATCGTCCTGCGCCTCTGCCACGCCCAAAAGTGCCGCCGCCTCAGGCAAATTCGGGGTGAGGAGATCAGCACGCGGCACGAGATGCGCGATGAGCGCGGCACGCGCTGTGTCCGGCAAAAGGCGCGCGCCGGATTTCGCAACCATCACAGGATCGAGGACAATCGGGCCATGATACTCTGTCAGCGCCCCTGCCACGGTTTCGATCAAACTGGCATCGCCCAACATGCCGATCTTGATGCAATCGACCCTGATATCGCCCAAAACAGCCTTGATTTGCGCCGCTACGATCGCATTCGGAATGGCATGCACATCGGTCACGGCGCAGGTGTTTTGCGCGGTGACGGCTGTGATCACGCTCGCGCCATAAACGCCAAGCGCCGAAAAAGTCTTGAGATCCGCCTGAATACCCGCACCTCCGCCGCTGTCGGAGCCTGCGATCGTCAAAGCTGTGGCAACCATTTGCCATTCCTCTCGTCTTGCGGGGAACGGACGGGGGGCGCGCCGGGCGAGCTGAAGTCCGTTCCCTACGCCGGCATCACCCGGATCAGGTTCGATGGGTTGGCGAGGCGCCTCTCAGCCCGGATTGCGGGCACCCCAACGGATGAGAACGATTGCTAACAGCCGGTTTCATGCGCTGCAAGAGGAGAATGCGAGACAGGAAATGTCGCAAACAGCCGACAAACCGGCGCCATAACGCGCCACGCTGAGACATGGCCCCCTTGCAGAAAGTTGCTCCGATGTCCTTTGCCTCCAACCCTCATCAATTCGACCGCGTTGCGAAATTCGTGCTCGACCGCACACTTGAAATACCACAGGAAGTGCTGGAGCGAATGGCCCTTTTGCTGGTCGATACGCTCGGCGTTGCGGCGGGCGCAGCGACGCTGGAGGTGGGGCGCATCGCGCGCGAGTTCGCGGTGGAGTTTCATGCCGCTGGGAGTGACAAACACAGCGCTACCTTGCTCTTTGATGGGCGACGTTGCGCCATGCCAGGCGCAGCTTGGGCGCTGGCCACGCAAATCGACAATCTTGATGGGCATGACGGCTATAATCCAACCAAAGGGCATATTGGCTGCGCGCTGGTGCCGGCCCTATTTGCCTTTGCGGGGCAGCATCCGAAGTTGACCGGACGACAGGCGCTCACCGCGCTTGCCATGGGGTATGAGGTGGCGGCGCGGGCGGGGGTGGCCCTTCATGCAACCACTGCGGATTACCACACTTCGGGTGCGTGGAACGCGCTGGGCGTTGCGGCCATCGGGGCGCATTTGCGCGGGCAACCCTCCGATATTCTGCGCGAGGCGATGGGAATCGCAGAGTACCACGGTCCGCGTAGCCAGATGATGCGCGAGATCGCCAATCCCACCATGCTGCACGACGGGTCTGGCATGGGCGCTCTTGTGGGAATTTCGTCTCTGTTACTGGCAGAGCGCGGCTTTACCGGCGCGCCCGCGATCACGATCGAGGGGCAAGAGGTTGCGCCTATCTGGGAGGATTTGGGACAGGATTGGACGATCCTGCGCAATTACATCAAGCCCTATCCGATTTGCCGCTGGGCGCATGGTGCGCTTGAGGGGGTGCGCGTGCTGATGGTTGAACATGGCGTCCGGGCCGCCGAGATCGAGCGACTTGAAGTGGCGACTTTTGCGCAATCGGCTGCCCTTTTCCCCGGACTGCCCAAAACGACGAGCGAGGCGCAGTATTCGCTGGGCTTCGCATTGGCCACGTTGCTGGTGCATGGAAGAATCGGGCCGGAGCATATCACTGATGCGGGATTGAATGATCCGGAGGTCGCCCGTCTGCACGCCCGCATCACGGTGCGCGAAGAGCCCCGCCATTCTGCCCGCTTTCCCGCCGGGCGATGGTCTGATGTGACGGCGATCCTGCAAGATGGGCGACGACTGACATCGGGTGATGTCAACGCGCGCGGCGGCCCGGAGGCCCCGATGCCCGAGGCGGATGTGCGCGCCAAACTGGGTGCGATGGCAGGGCATGTTCTGTCAGAGGGACGCATTGCGGCGCTCTGGGATATGAAACAGAGACTGTTTCAGCCTGATATGCTGTTCTCGGAATTGGCCGATCTGGTTGCGCCCGCCCCAGACCGATAGCGAAAAAAGCCCCGCCAGAGAGGCGGGGCAGGTCAATGGTGCCCGAGAAAGTCAGGCCTTGGGCACCGGCGGTGTCTGAGAATCAGTTGGGGCGCTCTTCCATTTCCGAGCGGATCTGCTGGCGCAACACGTCGATGGGCACCACTTTGCCCTCGCGGCGAAAACACCAATAGGTCCAGCCATTGCAGGAAGGGGCGCCTTCGAGATGCGCGCCGATCTGGTGGATCGAGCCGTTTACGCCATCGGCCACCAACGTCCCATCGGCACGAACCTTGGCCGCCTTGCCGTTGATCGAGGTCAGAACTTCACCGGGGCGCAGCATGCCACGTTCGATCAGCTGACCAAAGGGAACACGCGGCTCTGCCCGCTTCGAGGTCGAGACCTGGAGCGCGTCGCGGTCGAATTTGCGGATGTTTGCCAGCCGTTTCTCCGCGACCACGCGATAGGCCGCCTCGCGCTCGATCCCGATGTAATCCCGGCCCAGCATCTTGGCGACGGCGCCGGTCGTGCCGGTGCCAAAGAACGGGTCTAGGATCACGTCACCGGGGTTGGTCGAGCCGACCAGAACGCGGTGCAACAGGCTCTCGGGCTTTTGTGTCGGATGGGCCTTTTCGCCCTTGTCATCCTTGAGCCGCTCATGCCCTGTGCACAGCGGCAGCACCCAGTCCGAGCGCATCTGCACCCCGTCGTTGAGCGATTTCAGCGCCTCGTAGTTGAAGGTGTATTTCGCACCCTCGGATTTAGACGCCCAGATCATCGTTTCATGGGCGTTGGTCAGGCGTTTGCCACGGAAATTCGGCATCGGGTTGGATTTGCGCCAGATCACATCATTCAGGATCCAGTATCCTGCGTCCTGCAGCGCCGCCCCCACCCGAAAGATGTTGTGGTAAGAGCCGATCACCCAGATGGCGCCATTCGGCTTGAGCAGTCGGCGTGCCGCCTTGAGCCAGTCCTGGGTGAATTTGTCATAGGCGGCGAAACTCGAGAATTGGTCCCAGGCGTCATCGACCGCATCCACCTGGCTGTTGTCGGGGCGATGCAGATCGCCCTTGAGCTGGAGATTGTAGGGAGGATCGGCAAAGATCAGGTCAACGCTTGCCTCTGGCAAGCTGTTCATCACCTCGATGCAATCCCCGGCGATAATCGTGTTGAGAGGGAGCGCAGGCGCGCTCTTGGCTTTGGTCATTGTCGTCATCTTCTGCCTCTATCCCGGCGCTTTTGCGCTCTGGTCGTTGGAGACCAAGATGAGTCAAACCCGAATCGCCGTCAAATTCTTTTTTGAATCAGTGGCTTAGTTATTTTCTTGATACAAGATGTTGTGGACG
Source organism: Roseovarius sp. (assembly GCF_027019125.1). Classification (GTDB taxonomy): domain Bacteria; phylum Pseudomonadota; class Alphaproteobacteria; order Rhodobacterales; family Rhodobacteraceae; genus Roseovarius. The sequence continues at coordinate 493,532 of NZ_JALUXE010000034.1, forward strand.
GGTTTGAACGAACGCCTATGATGTGGGGTTACACCAAGATTTAGAAGCGCCTGTTTGTGGCTTTTCGACGGGTATCCGGCGTTCCGTTCCCAGCCATAGCCGGGGAACTGTTGCGCCAAATCCCACATGATCCGGTCGCGCCTGATTTTTGCCACAATTGAGGCCGCCGCAATCGAGAGAGAGACCGCATCGCCGCGCACGATCGCACGGGCAGGAAGGGTCAGGCCGCGCGGGATCAGGTTGCCGTCGATCAAGACGAGATCGGGCGGAGGGTCGAGGGCTGCGATCGCCCGCTCCATCGCCAGATGCGCGGCGCGCAGGATATTGATCTCGTCAATCTCTGCGACGCTGGCATGGGCCACGCTGACTTGGGCAGAGGTATGGATCGCCTCACAGAGCGCGGCACGTCGCGCGGCACTCAGTTTCTTTGAGTCGTTCAGGCCTTCGGGGACATTCGCCGGATCAAGGATCACGGCGGCGGCAGTGACCGGCCCGGCCAACGGTCCACGCCCAACTTCATCCACCCCGGCGATGCGGAGATACCCCTCGGACAGGGCGGCGCGCTCATGGGTGAAATCGGGGCCAAGCATGGCCTCTCGTCGCATGATCCGCGGATAAATGCAAAGGGAGGGGCGCGCCCCTCCCTCTGTTTGCCTGTTTGATGGGTTCAGTAATATCCGTATTGGTTCAAACAGTGATCGCGGTAGATCACTTGATGTTGCCCACCCACGCGAACGGCGCAGGCCGACGGCAACGCGCGGTAAGAGCCGTAGCGGTGGCTCAGGCAGCGGCCAGAATATCCCGCGCGGTTGCCCGCATAGACCCGGCATGCCCCCGGCAGGTTGACACGCTGCGCCCGCCCGTAATTTCTGTCATAGCGCCCGCGATCATTGTCATGGCCGCGATGACCATGGCCTCTGTCATAGCGCCGATGATCGTCATCGTAGTCCCGATCATCGTAGTCGCGGTATCTGCGATCATCCCGATACACGCCGTTGTTGTTTTGCTTGTTGTTGCTGGCAATTGCCGCACCGACGATGGCGCCAAGGGCAAGCCCGACGGCGAGGTTGCGATTGTCGCTGCGGTCGCGGGCGAGGGCGGGGGTTGCCGTAGCCGTGGTCAGCGCAAGCGCGCCGATCATCAGGGCAGAGGTAACTTTGCTGAACATGGGTTTATCCTTTCCGGGGCACAGGGCTCAGTTGCGATGGTCGTCGCGGTGATAGGGCACATGGTTGCCAGTACTCCGCTGATAGGCCGGGCGGCCCTGATAAGAGCGGCCATAGTCGTGCTGCGGCTCGTAATAGCGGTGCTGGTTATAATGGTGGCGATAGTGGCCAGGGTTGTAGCCGTGTTTGTGGTGCCGTTTGGGGGCGTAATGCGGCTGCTTATACCCATGACCCCGCGATACATAGTCATGGCGGCGATCACGGTCGCGGTTGCGGTCATCGGAGATCGCGGCACCGACAATCGCCAGTGCGGCAACACCCGCGATAATGGCGGCGGTTTCGCCCCGGTTCTTGGCCTGGACCGGCGCGGCAGCAAGGCTGCTCACGGTCAGGGCCGCGCCGATGATGAGTGCGATGAACTTGCGATGCATGGTCATTCCTTTCAGGAGAGTGACGTCGTTACTCTGCGTCGGCCCACATGACCGGACGCTATGACCCAAAGTTGGGGCCGAGCCGCCCAGACAGGCAATAACGCCTCCATGTTATCAGATAACACGCCGTTTTCCGGTCACTCCGTCGCACAAGTTATTGAATAGCCGTGGGCCTTGGCGCATCTTGGCGGCATGACCCAGATCACACGCCCCCTCATCTTCGCCTCTGGCCTTGTCCTTGCCGCGACTGCGGCGCAGGCGGCTTGTCAGGTGGAATACAAAGCCAAGCGCGACAAGCCGCTTGAGCTGTATTACGACGTAACCGTCGTGAACGCGCCCTGCGCCTCGGCAGAGGCGGCGCTCCGGGCGCAATTGGCACGGCAGGGGCTGACCCTGCTGAAGGTGCTGTCGAAGAAGGAAAGCTAAGGTGACAATCAGAAGCGTGCGCGGATGCGCGGGATAACCACCACCGCCGCCGATGCGCGCCGGTCCGGCAACCGGGTGGTAATCGCCGGGGTGGGGGCCATCGTTGCGATTCTGACCAGTGCGGCCGTGTTTCTGTTCCTCAGTCTGCCGGATGCCAACGCCTTCAACGCGAGGGTCGAGCGGATCTTTGTCGAGAATGACGCGCTGACCGGTCAGGGCGAAATCAAGCTGTTGGAAATTCTGGCGCTCTCGGGCACGGCCTTCTCGGAAACACTGGTCAGCTACCGGATGGTGATTTTTGTCCTGCTGGTATTTGCCACCGCGCTTCTTGTGGCGTCGCTGGTTTTTCTGGTGATGCTGATCACCCTCAACCGCCGTATGGCACAGATCGAACGGTCGGGTATCCAGGTGAGTTCCCTGCTGATCAGCCGAGAGGAAAAGACGGTCTATCTGAACGATATGGGTTTCAAGCTGACCGATGCCGCCATGGAAACCCTCAGTGTCCTGGCCGAGGCACGATTGGACGATGACGTGATGACCGGGGCCGAGATCGAAGCGGTGATTTCCGGGCGCAAGCCCGAGGACTGCGAAGAGGCGGCAGGCGCCACGCGCATCAAGCGGCTGCGCGATACCCTTGGCAATCAGTTGGTGAGCGAGCTTTTGGTCAAGAACATCGCGCGCCGGGGCTATATGCTGGCCATCGACAAGGATGTGATCCGGGTTATCTGAGTCTCTCAGACGCCCAAGGCCGCGACCAGACGCGACCAGTCATGCGCCCAGCCGTCATCGTTACGCTCGCTGAGGCGGATCATCCAAAGTTCCATTTCCTGTTCTGGAAGCGTCTGATCGAGCGGCACAAGACGCCCCTCGTCCAGATCGCGTTGCACCATGTCTTCGGGCAGCCATGCCACCCCGATTCCCCGACGCGCATATTCATGCGCCGCCAGCGTCAGCGCGGTTTCTGCACGACGTCGTAAAACGCGGTGTGCGGGAATGCGCGGCAGGATCGTGCGCGCCATGATCTGTCCCAGAAATACATCTGCAGGATATCCGATGAATGGCAGGTCATTACCCTGCGCCAGACGGGGGGCCGCCACCGGCCTCAGCCGCTCGCGCCCCAAGAGCACCTGCTCAAAGCTGCGGTTGAGCGTGAGTGGTGCAATCTCGGGCACGGCGTATACCACGGCCAAATCTGCCTCGCCGGACAAGAGGCGCAAAAGACATTCCTCGCGGTTATCCGAGCGCACCCGCACCGGCCGTCCGCCCTGCGCGGTGAGGATGCTTACAATTGCTGGGGAATGGGTGGTGGTGATGGCATGTTGACAGGCGAGTGTGAGGCCACGCGCTCCGGCGCTCTGCATCAGGCTCTCGCGCAGGTGGCGTAATTGCGTGGCCAGCGCGCGCATCTCGCCTGACTGCGCCTCGATGTCGGGCAAGAGCACGACGGGTTTGCGTCGCCGATCAAAGAGCGGCACGCCAAGCGCCTCTTCGATCGCGCGCAGGCGGCGGGTAAAGGCGGATTGACTGACATGCCGTATCTCGGCGGCGCGGGCGAGTGATCCGGCATCGGCCACTGCCAGTATGTCATCCAACCATTCCAGTCGCATATTGCAATCCTTGCATTATATGGGGCGATAATAGCATTAGACGTGGCCAATGTCCCGCCTTACCCTACGGAAAACGCATGTTAATGGAGGACACCCATGCATCTCGCCCGTTATCCCCGCCGCTTTCTCGCCCATCTGCCCACGCCGCTCGAGCGGCTGGACCGGTTGACCAAGGAATTGAACGGTCCCGAAATCTGGATCAAGCGGGACGATTGCACCGGGCTCAGCACTGGCGGCAACAAGACCCGCAAGCTCGAATTCCTGATGGCCGAGGCGGAATTGCAGGGCGCGGATATGGTGATGACCCAAGGGGCCACGCAATCCAACCATGCGCGTCAAACGGCGGCCTTTGCCGCCAAGCTGGGGATGGATTGCCACCTGCTGCTTGAGGATCGGACCGGATCGAACAACGCCAATTACAACAACGGCGGCAATGTCCTTTTGGATCACATGCATGGGGCGACCACGGAAAAGCGCCCCGGTGGCGGCGATATGAATGCCGAAATGGAAAAGGTCGCGGACAAGTTCCGCGCCGAGGGGCGCAATGTTTACACCATCCCCGGTGGTGGGTCCAATCCGACAGGTGCGCTCGGCTATGTCAACTGCGCCTTCGAGATGCTGGCGCAGTTCAATGATCGGGCGCTCAAGGTGGATCACATTGTTCACGCCACCGGCAGCGCTGGCACGCAGGCGGGGCTGATCACCGGCCTCAAGGCGATGAATGCACAGATCCCGCTTTTGGGCATTGGTGTGCGCGCGCCCAAGCCCAAGCAGGAAGAGAACGTCTATAACCTCGCCTGCGCCACCGCTGAAAAGCTGGGCTGCGCCGGAGTGGTCAAGCGCGAGGATGTGGTCGCAAACACCGATTATGTCGGTGAGGGCTATGGTATCCCGACCGAGTCGGGCCTTGAGGCGATCCGCATGTTCGCCGAGTTGGAGGCGATCCTGCTTGATCCGGTCTATTCGGCGAAGGGGGCAGCAGGCTTTATCGACCTCATTCGCAAGGGCCATTTCAAGAAAGGCGAGCGCGTCGTCTTTCTGCACACTGGCGGTGCGGTCGCGCTCTTTGGCTATGACAGCTCCTTTGATTTCTCGGGCCGCTGGAAGAAGTAATCCACCCCGCAGGCCAACCAAGACAAAGCCCCGCAGCAATGCGGGGTTTTCCATGCCAGACATATCCGGTAAAGCGCTCTGTAACCCATATTTGCCGGCGGAAGAGCACGCATGAAATTCACATTGTCCTGGCTGAAAGAGCATCTGGAAACCACCGCCTCGGTGGAGGAGATCGCCGAGACCCTGACCGATCTGGGTCTGGAGGTGGAGGGGATCACCGATCCCGCCGCGCGGCTGCGTGACTTTACCATCGGCAAGGTCCTCAAGGCCGAACCGCATCCCGATGCGGACCGGCTGCGCGTCTGTCAGGTGGCCACGGCGGATGGCGAGACACAGATCATCTGTGGTGCGCCCAACGCGCGCGAGGGGATCACTGTGGTCATCGCCAAGCCCGGGGTTTATGTGCCGGGGATCGACACCACCATCGGCGTGGGCAAGATCCGTGGCATCGAGAGCCACGGCATGATGTGTTCCGAACGCGAGATGGAGCTGAGCGAAGAGCACGACGGCATCATCGAACTTCCCTCGGGCGAGGTGGGCCAACGGTTCACCGATTGGCTGGCCGCTCATGAGCCTGCCAAGGTGGACCCGGTGATAGAGATTGCCATCACCCCCAACCGCCCCGATGCGCTTGGCGTGCGCGGCGTGGCACTCGACCTCGCGGCACGAGGATTGGGCACCATGAAGCCCGCCAAGACCGTTGACATCGAAGGGCAGTTTTCCTGCCCCATTGGTGTGACGATCGACGATGATGCCGCAACGGGCGGCTGCGAGGTTTTTGCCGGGCGGTTGATCCGGGGGGTCAAGAATGGCCCCTCGCCGGAATGGCTGCAACAGCGGCTACGCGCCATCGGATTGCGCCCGATCTCGACCCTTGTCGATATCACCAATTTCTTCACCTATGACCGCAACCGCCCCCTGCATGTGTTCGACGCCGACAAGGTCAGCGGTAATTTGAGGGTGCACCGCACAACGGGCGGCGAGACGTTGATCGGCCTAGACGACAAGGAATACACCTTTGGCCCCGGTCAGGTGGTGATTTCCGATGATACCGGCATCGAGAGCATTGGTGGCATCATGGGTGGCCTTGCCACCGGCTGCACCGACGAGACCGTGAATGTCTTTCTCGAGGCCGCCGTTTGGGACACGGTGCAGATCGCCACGACGGGCCGCGCCCTGCGGATCAACTCGGACGCGCGCTATCGCAATGAACGCGGCATTGATCCCGCGTTCAATATGGAGGCGCTGGATCTGGCCACGCAGATGATCCTTGATCTTTGCGGTGGCGTGCCCTCGAACCGCGTGGTCGCGGGCAAGGTGCCGGATGTGTCGCGCGCCTACCGGCTGGATCCCGCGCGGGTGCAATCGCTGGTCGGGATGGATATTCCCGAGAGTGAGCAACGTCAGACACTGACCGCCCTCGGCTTCAAGCTCGAAGGCAACATGGCCTATGTCCCAAGCTGGCGACCGGATATTCTGGGCGAGGCCGATCTGGTGGAAGAGGTGGCGCGCATCGCCTCCCTGACCAAGCTCAAGGGCCGCCCGATGGCACGCGCCCTGCCGGGCGTACCCAAGCCGATCCTCAGCCCGATGCAAAAGCGCGAGCAGATCGCGCGGCGCACAGGTGCGGCGCTCGGGTATAACGAATGTGTCACCTACAGTTTCATCGACCATGCGGCGGCCGCGCTCTTTGGCGGCGGCGATGATGCCACGATGCTGGCCAATCCGATCAGTGCAGACCTCAGCCACATGCGGCCCGATCTGCTTCCGGGGCTCTTGCGGGCGGCGGCACGCAATCAGGCGCGCGGACTCATGGATCTGGCGCTGTTCGAGGTTGGCCATGCCTTTCATGGTGGCGAACCCGGCGAGCAGCATTTGCAGGTGGCGGGCCTCTTGGTCGGGCGCACCGGACCCAAGGATGTGCATGGCTCGGCGCGTGCCGTCGATGTGTTCGATGCCAAGGCCGATGCCGAGGCGATCCTTGCCGCCATCGGCGCACCGGCCAAGGTGCAAATCCTGCGCGATGGGCCGGCGTGGTTCCATCCCGGGCGGCATGGGCGGATCTGTCTGGGTCCCAAGAAGATGCTGGGCATCTTCGGCGAAGTGCATCCGCGTATCTTGCAGGCGCTGGATGTCAAAGGGCCTGCCGTGGCCTTTACGCTCTATCCGGGGGAAATTCCGCTCCCGCGCAAGACCTCTGCCAGCAGGGGTGCGCTTGACATCAGCGATTTGCAGGCGGTCGAGCGTGATTTCGCCTTTGTCGTGGATACTCAAACCGAGGCGCTGACCCTGATCAATGCGGCGGCCGGGGCCGATAAGGCGCTGATCGAGGATGTGCGGGTGTTCGACGCGTTCAGCGGTGGCAATCTGGGCGAGGGCAAGAAATCCCTGGCCCTGACGGTGCGGCTGCAACCGCGCGACAAGACCTTGACCGAAGCCGATATCGAGGCGGTATCGGCCAAGATCATCGAAAAAGTGACCAAGGCCACCGGCGGGGTTCTTCGGGGCTGAAGAAAAAGGAGGAAACCATGCTCAAGGTCTATCTGTCAGGCGAAATCCATACCGATTGGCGGGAACAGATCATCGCGGGGGCCGAGGGGCTTGATGTGGTTTTCTCTGGTCCGGTCACGGATCATGCGGCGAGCGATGATTGCGGCGTGGTGATTCTGGGTGAGGAGCCGAACAAGTATTGGCACGACCACAAGGGGGCCATGGTCAACGCCATCCGCACCCGTAAAGGTCTGGCCGAGGCGGATGTGGTCGTCGTGCGCTTTGGCGAGCAGTACAAACAATGGAACGCGGCCTTTGACGCGGGCTATGCCGCAGCACTGGGCAAGTCGCTGATCATCCTGCAACGCCCGGAACACGACCATGCTCTGAAGGAGGTGGATGCCGCCGCCCTCGCCGTGGCGCGCGAACCGGCACAGGTGGTGGACCTGCTGCGCTATGTTCTGACCGGAACCTTGCCCGGATAGGGGGCGCTGCCCCCGTCCCGGATGACATCCGGGACTCCCCCAAGGTATTTTGGGCCAGATGAAGGCGAGCGTGCCCTTTATGTGAAGGGGATCACAAGCCCGACAAGGATCAGGAGCGCGCCCGATCCGACGTTCATACGCCGGAGCGCCGCTGGACTCTGCAACAGGCGTCGCGCGCGGTCGAGAAAGAGCGCAAGCGCCAGATTGCCGAGCATGGGGATAATGGCCGATATGGCGAGGATGGCGGCGATATCCGGTACTGTCACCTGCGAGAGATCGAAGAAACCCGGCAGAAACCCCATGTAAAACAGAATTGCCTTGGGGTTGCCGATGACCGCGGCAACGCCTACGGAAAACCCGGCCCAGATGCCGGGGCGTGTCATTCGGCTATCGGCGCCGGGCACCCGCGCAGGCGCCCGGATCAGCAAAAGCCCCATCACGATGAACACCCCCGCCGCAACCCAACGCAAGAGGCTGAGGGCGTCGCCATAGAGCGAGAGCACCCAGGTAAGGCCGAGAATGGCGCAAAGCGGCCAGATCAGATCGCCCAAAGCCACGCCGACGGCCAAGGGCCAGGCCCCGCCCATGCCTCCCGAAAGCGCGCGCGCAGTCAGCGCCACCCACACGGGCCCCGGCACGGCCCAGAGGCCCGCCATGGCGGCGGCATAAAGCAACAAGTCGAAAGGGGCGATGGTCATGGAGCCTCTGGTAAGGTCAGGCTGCCATCCTCGGAAAGCGGCCAGAAAGGGTTCATCGCCAGTTCCCAGACATGGCCGTCGGGATCGGCGAAATAGCCGGAATAACCGCCCCAGAACACCTTGTCGGGGTGTTTGAGCGCAGTGGCCCCGGCCGCGAGGGCGGTGGCAAAGGCGGTGTCCACCTCTGCCTCGGTCGAATAATTCTGCGCCAGCGTGATTGCGCCGGTGCCGAGGGTAGCATCCGGGCGCCCCTGATCGGCGGCGAGATGCGCCTTGCCAAAAAGGCCGAGGACAAGCCCGTTCATCTGGTAGAATACGACCTCATCCAGCGCCTCTGCCGGGGTCCAGCCAAGGGCCGCGTAAAAGGCACGCGATCGGTCGAGATCATCGACGCCAAGGGTGATGAGAGTGACGCGTTGCGGAGTCATGGTTAGGTCGCTTGAGAAATCTGGCTGATGCCGTCGGTGTCGGTGACGTGAATATGTTGTGCGCGTGCGCCCAGTTCGGAGAAAAGTTCAGGTCCGGTGCCGGTCATCCACGCCTGAGCGCCCAGTGCGCAGATTTCGTCATAGAGCGCGGCCCGGCGGGTGGCGTCAAGATGTGCGGCGACCTCATCCAGCAACAAAAGCGGCGGCGCACCGAAATCGCGGGCGAGCGCGCGGGCATTGGCGAGGATGAGCGAGACCAGGAGCGCCTTTTGCTCGCCGGTGGAACAATCGGCAGCGGGCACGCCTTTGGCGGCATAGACACCGTAAAGTTCGGCCCGGTGCGGACCGATAAGGGTGCGCCCGGCGACAAGGTCGCGAAAGCGGCTCTCGGCCAGCGCCTGACGCAGGTCGTCGGCGGCCTCGGGCATTTCGCCTTCGGTTTGGGTCAGCTCAAGCTCGGCTGTGGGAAAAGCTGTTTCCGCCTGCATCTGCGCGCCCGCGATCAGCGCGAGCGCGTGCTGACGGTTGGCGTGGATCTCAGCGCCCGCCTCGGCCATTTGCCGTTCCAGAGCGAGATACCATTGCGCGTCGCGGACCTGATCCTTGAGCAGGCGGTTGCGTTCGCGCATCGCCTTGTCATAGGCGAGCGTGGCTTCGGCATGGGCGGGAACAAAGCTCATGGTCATCCGGTCGAGAAAGCGGCGGCGGCCCTCTGCCCCTTCGATCCAGAGACGGTCCATGGCAGGGATGAGCCAGAGCACACGCGCGATGCGCCCAAGGGCGATCTGCGTGGCGGTCTTGTCATCGATGCGAACCTGACGGGCGGCCATGCCCTCGGCCAAGGTCTCGACTTCGTGGACCTGGTGCAGGGAATGAAGGATCGCGGTGATCTTCCAGCCGAGCGCCTCGGGCCGTCGCGCCATGTCCTGTGCCGCGGCGCGCCGCAGGCCTCGACCGGGCGACAAGAGCGACACCGCCTCGATCAGGTTGGTCTTGCCCGCGCCGTTGGGGCCATGAATGGCGACGGGCCGTGCGTCAAGCGAAAGCCGCCCGAATTTATGCGAGCGAAAATGCGAGAGGGTCAGTTCCGAGAGGTAAAGGCCGGGCATGCACGGCCCTTTCATCGTTCCGAAAAATACTCCCGCCGGAGGAGTATCGTTATCGTGTCAGGCGTCTTCGTTGCGTGTCACGGGATTTAATCTTCCTTAAATCACAATGCGTTACTGTGTCAAGGCATCCCGGGGCAGCTCGGGCAATGTTGCGCTAGAATGTAGATAATTTGGAGGATATTCTTATGGCAAAATCGAATGAATTTACGGTTGCAAAGCTCAAATCTTTGCCGTCGGGCAAGTATTGCGATGGGCAAGGATTGTGGCTTCACAAACGCGCGGATGGAGCATCAAGCGATGAAGATGATGAGTTTCCATACACCGGAGCTTCCTGAGCCCCTTGGTCTTGATCTCGCCAAGCTTCGCGGTGGCGGGTCTTGTCCCGCCCAATTCTATGGGGAAACCCATGAGGGCCTGGGTGTTTATGTCCGGTATCGTGGTGGAGCACTGCGTGTTCACGTTGCCAACAAACCAGGAGATGATGCATTAGACGACGGTCAGTGCATCCTGCAAACGCAAATCGGGACGCGGTATGATGGCACGATGTCACTCACGCAGTTCTGTACGAACTTCGGTGTGACCGTAAACGGGATCATTCCAGAGGAGACTGATCCAGAGGCACGTCGCAATGCTGACCTCACAGGGCAAACGACCTATTGGGAAGGCTATCTTCGTCAGATCACCATTGAGACGTCGCGCAGGATTCTAAGTGAGGCGTGCTCGACCTTTCCCGAAGCCCTATTGGTGCGGCCTGTCTTGAACGACGCATACAAGCTAGAGCGTCTTGAAACGACCACACCGGAACAGATTGACTACTGGAACGCTTGGCTGATCAACGGCCCATCTGCACTGGCGGAGGTAAGCATCGATCCCGAGTTTGGCGTCTTGCCGAACTCTGATCAGATTCTTGTCGCGATCAGCTTTTCTCTTTGGCAATATCCAGCTCCAAGATACACCAGCCAAAAGCGCCAAGCTGAAGCGGATTTGGGGCGCACGCTCTTTGTTCCAAGCGAGCGTGGGATGCCTGAAGACATTGCACTCGCGACCGACACTTTAAGCCTCAGTGCAAGCTTTCCAAAAGAAAATCATGTCGTGCGAGAAGATTTGGCCGCGTTGGGAGAAGCTATAGAAAAGCTGCTCCCCGCTACCCAAATGGAATGCATCAATCTGGTCTCAGGAGATGTCATTGACCGTGTCGAGCATCCGGTTGATCCGGCCATTGTCGAATGGTGCAGTTACGGGAACAACCGGTGGGTCGCGGTTACACGAGAGAAGCCCAATAGCCCATGGGTCGGTATTCGACCTGCCAATCTCTAAACCACCCGCGACTTCGCCGGACGCTTACTTACCGCCACGCAAATGCGCAGGATGATTGATGACAGGAACGCGCCGGACTGGAGATAATACCCGGTAATTCCCACATTCTTAGCGGGGTGCTTTCCGTGTCGTTCTGAGCTACTCTCTATCGTTTGGACAGTATCTGGCGTAAATTAAGCTACTCTTTGCACCTGCTGATCGGGTTGGGTTTTGTCTGTTCATGAATTGTAACGAGAAAGCGCAAAGCCGCTGAAAATGGCCGTGTAAATTCTGCGAATGCACCGCGCCCAAAAGGGGGAGATTACCCTTGATTGGGGGGCGGTCACGGTATAACGCGGCAATTGTAGCTCTGCTTCACTGCCCTTCCAAAGATAGCAGAAACTGTGGATAAAAAAGTGGATGATAGAACTGGCAGCACTCCATCACCATGAAAAATATGAACTTTTTCACCTTGACAATACTCCCGCCGGAGGCTCTGACAGGCGTCACACCCGCATCGGCATGACGACATAGACCGCCGTCGTATCATTGCCTTCGCGCATGAGGGTGGGATCGCCCGAGGAGTTGAACAGGAAAACGGCATTCTCGCGGTCGACCTGGCTGGCGATTTCCAGCAGGTATTTGGCGTTAAAGCCAATCTCAAGCCGCTCATCGCCATAGGCCACGGCCAATTCTTCTTCGGCAGCACCGCTATCGGGGGCATTGACCGAGAGGATCAGACGGTCCTCGTCGAGCGAGAGTTTCACCGCACGCGAACGCTCGGAGCTGACGGTTGCAACCCGATCGACGGCCTGCGCGAATTCGGCGGCGTCGACTTCCATCCGGCGGGTGTTGCCCTGCGGGATGACGCGGGTGTAGTCGGGGAAGGTGCCGTCGATCACCTTGGACGTGAGGGTGATGTCGGGGGTGGCAAAACGGATCTTGGTCTCCGAGACCGAGACCGCGATCTTCATGTCATCGTCTTCCAGCAACTTGCGCAATTCGCCTACGGTCTTGCGCGGGACGATCACACCGGGCATGTCTGATGCCCCATCGGGCAGGTCAGCGTCAATGCGCGCGAGACGGTGGCCATCGGTGGCCACACAGCGCAGCACCTTTCCGCCATCGGCGTCAGAGACATGCAGATAGACGCCGTTGAGGTAATACCTTGTTTCCTCGGTAGAAATGGCGAACTTCGATTTGTCGAAGAGGCGGCGCAGCACCGGTGCCGGTGCCGAGAAATTGCTCGCATATTCCGACGAGGCCATCACCGGAAAATCTTCTTTCGGCAAGGTGGCCAGATTGAAATTGGAGCGCCCGGCCTGCACCGTGAGGCGACCAGAGGCCCCATCGTCGCTGAGCGTCACGAGCGACCCATCGGGCAGTTTGCGCACGATTTCATGCAGCATGACCGCCGAGACGGTGGTGGCACCGGCACGTTCGACCTGAGCAGGCGCCTTGTCCACCACCTCGATGTCGAGGTCGGTTGCGCGGAACTGCACATTGTTGCCTTCGGCTTCGATCAGCACATTTGCGAGGATCGGGATCGTGTTGCGCCGTTCGACCACGGATTGGGCCTGGGACACGGCCTTGAGCAATGCGCCGCGTTCGATGCTGAGTTTCATTCCCTCGCTCCTGTCAGGTGCCGGTCCAAAGCCGGGAGGGGCAAGGTAGCAACTCTACCCTGCACCTCAAGTGTTTTTTGGAGTTTTCGGACGGAAAACCGGCAGCGTCAAGGGTTGCTGCTGCTCAGCCTTCCAGCGTGCGGCGCAGAAGCTCCAGATCCTCGGCGATCTGCGCGTCCTGAATACGCAACTCGTCGATCCGCTTGACACCGTGCATAATTGTGGTGTGGTCGCGGCCACCGAAACGGCGGCCTATTTCGGGCAGCGAGCGCGAGGTCATCTGCTTGCACAGATACATCGCCACCTGACGCGGACGGGCGTAGCAGCGCGTGCGTTTGGGGCCGATCATGTCGCTCAGGCGGATGTTGTAATGGTCCGAGACCTTGCGCTGAATTTCCTCGATAGAGACTTTGCGCTCGGACGCGCGCAGCACGTCTGCCAGACAGTCCTGCGTCAGTTCCAGCGTGATAGGCTTGCGCACAAGCGAGGCGAAGGCAAAGAGCCGTGTCATCGCCCCTTCGAGCACGCGGACATTGGTGCTGATCCGATGGGCAAGGAATTCGAGCACTCCGTCATGCAGGACGAGGTCGGGATATTGCGCGCGGTAGCGGTCGACCTTGGATTGCAGAATGCCTAGACGCAATTCGTAATCGGTAGGGTGCAGATCGACCACGAGGCCACATTGCAGGCGTGACTTTATCCGCTCTTCGAGATTGGCAATCTCGCCGGGCGCGCGATCGGCCGAAATCACGATCTGCTTGTTCTGATCCACGAGGGCATTGAACGTGTGAAAGAACTCTTCCTGCGTGCTGTCCTTGCCGGCGATGAACTGCACATCGTCCACCATCAGCACATCAACCGAGCGGAACACGGATTTGAAATCCATCATCTTGCGGTCGCGCAGCGCCTGAACAAAGCGATACATGAACTGCTCCGCCGAGAGATAGACCACGTTCAAATCGGGACGAGTGTTTTTCAGTTCCCAGGCAATTGCGTGCATAAGGTGTGTCTTGCCGAGCCCGACGCCGCCATAAAGAAACAGTGGATTAAAGGTGACAGGGCCACACTCTGCCACACGACGCGCGGCGGCATGCGCCAATTCGTTGGGCTTGCCAACGACGAAACTGTCAAAACTGAATCGCTCGTCCAGCGGCGCAGACGGCACCAGGCTGTCGGCAATGGGTTCGACAGGAGCCGCGGTAGTGGGGCGAGATGGGCGCGCACCACTGTTTGCGGCGACACGGAACTGCACGCGCCTCACGTCGGGAGAGAGATTGGTCATCTGATAAAGGATCAGCTCGCCAAAATGTTGCGAGACATAATTTCCAAGAAACGTCGTGGGGACATGAAACGTCGCAACGCCATCATCGACGCGAGCAAATTCCAGAGGTTCGATCCAGTTCTTGAAATTGCTCTGCCCGACGGATTGCTGAAGCTTCTGCTTCAACTGGCCCCATTGTTCTTGTGTCATTCTGTCCCCGTTCCGCGACCCTGCCGTTCTTCTCAAACCGGATCGAACAGCAGCTGTTCGACCCAGTGCGACACAAGCTTGGTTGTGGCAAAGCGCATACATGCCGTTGTCAGATGCAACGGTCGCATGTCCCTTCATCAACAAGCGTGCATTCTGAGGTCAAACACCATAATTGCGCGGCTTGTCCCAAAGCCACGCGGTTTTTGACCGCAAAATACATTCGCATCGGACATGGCCAGAGCGCAACGCTCCGTCTCGATGCCGTGACCGAGGGTTTCCCTCTGTGCCCGACACCGTTGTAGCCTGTCCCCCCAAGCGTGAATCGCAGGTCTGAAACTAGCAACGTCTCACCCGTGGCGGCAACTATTCTATGCTCTTGACAGGGCCTTTGACGGAAAAGAATCTCTGACCGTCCTTGGACCGTCAGACATGCAAAAGGCAGCGCCAACGACGCTGCCTTTTACTTTCAATGAGTTGCTTCTCAGCTCTGTGCGATGGCCTTGACGCGGGCCGACAGGCGGGAAATTTTGCGCGATGCGGTGTTCTTGTGCACCACGCCTTTGGTCACGCCGCGCATCAGCTCGGGCTGAGCATTGCGCAGCGCGGTCACGGCCGCGTCTTGATCGCCAGAGGCGATGGCCTCTTCGACTTTGCGCAGGAATGTACGGATACGCGAGCGGCGCGATTTGTTGATGGCAAAACGCTTCTCGTTCTGGCGGGCGCGTTTTTTGGACTGCGGCGTGTTGGCCATTAAGGTGACCCTTTCTCGGTTCGATATGTTTAAACGCACGTCATACCCAACCGGGACCCCCGCCGAACGGGGTGATTCTTGCCTGAGCGGGCATCACGCGCATGTCTGGCGTGCCGTATACGCCAGTTGGGCTGGAATGCAAGCCCTAGTGGCGCCGATCAGTCGCCCAGCTTGGCGTGCACCTCGTCAAGGTCGATCTCCCCCACCGGCATCTTGTTGGCAGGATTCTCGAAATCATATTTGAAGAGGTCGAAATCGCGTTTGTAGATCTCGTAGATCAGATGCATCGAGAGATCGTCGAAATAATCCTCGACCGGGTGGGCGCGTTTCGGTCCATGGCCTTCGGATTCGTTAAAGCGCGGAATCGTCTTGAGGTCGACGGGATGCCTCGTGTTGATGGCTGCCAGCACCTCACCCATGCCCTCATCGAATTTCTCGGTCCAGAAAATCTTGTCGTAGCGGCCGCCGTTCACGATGAAGGTCGAGATATGGCCTGACATGGCGGACCAGTGAATGTCCGGTTCCATGGGGCGTTTCCAGCGGATGGTGTCCCGTGCAAAGAGCAGGAACCGCCGAAAGCTCTTGATCTGGTCGAACTCTTGCTTGCCGTCGTCGCCGCCCACTTCGATCCCGTACTTCTGGATGATGGTCGGCACCAGCTTGCCGCGATAGCGGCTGCCGTTGCGCTGAATGCCGCAAATCTTGTCGAAAAAGGATGACAGGATTCGGGTATAGGGATTGCGAACGCAGGAAAACGCATAGGAGGTGTGGGTTTTCACATTGGCGTTGATCAGTTTTTGACTGTCCTCGCGGGCCCATTTGTGCAGGCCCTCCGTTGCATCGTGAATGTCGCCATCAAAGAAAACGCCGTGGTCAGAGTAATAGAGTATCTGCCCGATGGTCGAGCAGGCGCATTTTGGCACCACGCGGTAGACCACGCTCTCGCTCTCGGTCATCCAGGTTCCGGGAAATCCCATGATCGCTGCCTCCGCCAACACTTTCCCGCTTCACACAGGCTTGATCCTGTCTAACCTGTTCAAAAAACCAAAGAAAGTCTGTTTATTCAGGCGCTGTTCGCCGTTAATGCTATAAACAGTCGGTCAATCTAAGGTTAAACCGTTTCCGCAATGGCAAAGATCGCGTTCATCCTGCTGTGTCACAAGGACCCTGAGGCGATCATCCGTCAGGCCGAGATGCTGACGGCCGCGGGCGACTACATGGCCATTCATTTCGATGCTCGCGCCAAGCCAGAGGCATTCACCCGGATCAAGACGGCGCTGGCAGACAACCCAAGTGTAACCTTTGCCAAAAAGCGGATCAAATGCGGTTGGGGCGCGTGGTCTCTGGTGCAGGCTACGCTCTACGCAGTTGAGGCCGCGGTGGACGCGTTTCCGCGCGCCACGCATTTCTACATGCTGTCCGGCGATTGCGCGCCGATCAAATCGGCCCGGTTCGCGCATCAGTTTCTGGACAACCGAGATGTCGATTATGTCGAGAGCTTCGATTACTTCGAAAGTGACTGGATCAAGACGGGGATGAAGGAAGAGCGGCTCATTTACCGTCACTTCTTCAACGAACGCACACAGCCCAAACGCTTTTATGCATCGTTCAATCTCCAGCGCAAACTGGGCCTGACGCGCCCCATTCCGCATGACATCCAGATTCAGATCGGAAGCCAGTGGTGGTGCCTGCGGCGGCGCACGGTGGAATGGATTTTGGACTTCACACGCAAGCGCCGAGATGTGATGCGGTTCTTCCGCACAACGTGGATCCCAGACGAGACGTTCTTTCAGACACTCGTGCGGCATCTTGTGCCGGAGCGCGAGATCGAGACACGCACGCTCACGTTTCTGATGTTCACCGATTATGGTATGCCGGTGACGTTCTACAATGACCATTACGACCTGTTGCTCAGTCAGGATTATCTGTTTGCCCGCAAGATCAGCCCCGAAGCGCTGGAGCTGAAGCGCCGATTGGGCACGCTCTATTCAGATGAGCGGGCGCAGTTCCAGATTTCGAACGAAGGCCGCAGCCTGTTTCAGTTTCTCACCGCCCGCGGTCGCGAAGGCCGCCGATTTGCGCAGCGGTTTTGGGAAACCGAGAGCACGCTCGGGCGCGAGCGTGAATTGATGATCGTGGTATGCAAGAAGTGGCATGTGGCCAAGCGCCTGCTGGAGCGTATCCGACAGGTCACCAACCTGCCCGCGATCGAGTATCTCTTTAATGAAGAAGGCACCGCCCTGCCCGATCTGGGGGGTATTCAGGCTACATTGGCCAAACGAACCCGGCACCGGCGCGCCCTCATGCGGATGCTGTTCGATTACTATGAAACCGATCGCCTGCTTGTCTGCATGGACCCCGGAAGTATTGATCTTTTGCAGGATTTCTGTGGCGACCGGGCTGTGACCAAGCTCTTGGAGGTTCAGTGCCATTTCACCGATGAATATCTGATCGGCCACGCCATGCGTGTCGGCCTCGCGGGTGAGCAGACCCCGCCCGAGACATTGGAGCGGCTTTTGCCCACGATTCGGGGCGACATGACCTATGAGAGCGACCGCATCCGCGATTCCGAATTCGAGAATCACATAATCATGCGGCAATCGGATGATCGCGGCCAACGCGCCGATCTCTTGTCGCGGTTCCTTGATATTCCGCGAGAAAAAGCGCAGGAAATCGCGGAACCCGACCACCTGTTTGCAGATTGAGGATGCGCCATGCCCCATGCCTATGATCCCCAGAACATCTTTGCCCGTATCCTGCGCGGCGAGATACCGAACAAGACGGTGCTGGAGACTGCGCATACCCTTGCCTTTCACGATATTCAGCCGCAGGCGCCGGTGCATGTGCTGGTGATCCCAAAGGGCGCCTATGCCAGCTATGATCATTTTGCCGCCGAGGCGAGTGACGCCGAGATCGTCGATTTCAACCGCGCCGTGGCAGAGGTCTGTCGCCTGACGGGTGTCGATCTGGGCGAAGGCGGTCAGGGATTTCGCGCGATCACCAATGCCGGCGCCCATGGTGTGCAAGAGGTGCCGCATTACCATCTGCATATCTTGGGCGGACGTCCGCTGGGCCGGATGCTGGCGCGCGCCGATAGCTGAGGCAGCCCTGCTTGTGCCAAGGACAAGATGCGCCCATATGGGGCGCATTGGTCAGACACAGGACTTTGCAGGTAGGCCCATGACTTTTCGCACCCGCGTTGGCGCGTTTCTCGATACATCGCTGTTTCAAAACACCATTCTGGGCGTAATCCTGTTCAACGCCGTGATACTTGGGATGGAGACCTCTGCGCCGATCATGGCGCGGGCGGGCGATGCGATCTTATTTCTCGACAAACTCTGTCTTGCGGTTTTCGTGGTCGAGATCGCGGCCAAACTCTTTGCGCGCGGACCAGGTGGGTTTTTCCGGAATGGCTGGAATATCTTTGATTTCGTGATCGTGGGGATTTCGCTTGTCCCGGCCACGCAGGGCCTGTCGGTGCTGCGGGCGCTGCGCATCCTGCGTCTTTTGCGCGTGGTTTCGGTCGCGCCCTCGCTGCGTCGTGTGGTCGAGGGGCTGGTGACCGCTTTGCCCGGTATGGGATCGGTGTTCCTGTTGATGGGGATGCTGTTCTACATCGGGTCCGTGATGGCGACCAAGCTGTTTGGTTCAGCCTTTCCGGAATGGTTTGGCGATCTTGGGCGCTCGGCCTATTCGCTCTTTCAGATCATGACGCTGGAATCGTGGTCCATGGGGATCGTGCGCCCGGTGATGGAGCAGTTTCCCTATGCCTGGGCCTTCTTTGTGCCCTTTATCATGGTCACGACATTCGCCGTGGTGAACTTGCTCGTTGGTCTTATCGTCAACTCCATGCAGGATGCGCATCACGCCGAAGATGTCGAAAAGACTGATAATTACCGCGACGAGGTGTTGGCGCGGCTCACGCAGCTTGAGACGCTGCTCCGGGACGTTCAGGACAAAAAGCCGAAAGGCTGAGCGCAGATTGCGCAAGAAGCGGGTCGTCCCATGACGCAGCCTTGGGGCAGATTTGGGGAAACCCGAACCGGAGGCCCGAGAATGATCGCCATCACCGCCTTGCCCACAGAGACTGTCCGCGCCTTGCAAGCCGGCGCACCCGATGCTCATGGACACCCGCCTGAACACCATGTGGCGCAGGGATCTGGCAATCCGTGCCGTCATTGCCTGCGATTCATCCCCGAGGGGACGGCGATGCTCATCCTCGCCTATCGGCCCTTTGCCGGGTTGCATCCCTATGCAGAGACCGGGCCGATTTTCCTCTGCGCGGAGGCCTGCGCGCGCCATGAAGGCACAGCGATTCCCGAAGTCTTGCGAGACAGCCCCGACTATCTGCTCAAGGGTTACAACAGCCTGAACCGCATCGTTTATGGCACCGGTCGTGTTGTGACAGCGGCCGAGATCCCCGCCTATGCCGAACAGGTGTTCGCGCAGAGGGATGTGGCCTATATCCACGTGCGATCGGCGCGCAACAATTGCTATCAGGCGCGGATCGACCGGGCTTGACCGGTGCAACCGCTTGCACGCCGCGCCGATGCGCGGTAACTCGCCGGAGATACCAGCGGGGTGGAAGCGATGAGTGATCTGCGGGAAAAATATCTGACGGCGATTGCCAATGCCGGTGACGAGGCCGCGCTTGAGGATCTGCGCCTGCAGGCCGTGGGCAAGAAGGGCGAAATCAGTCTCGCGATGCGCGAATTGGGCCGGATGAGCCCGGAAGAGCGGCAAGAGGCCGGGCCGCGTCTGAACGCGCTCAAGGACGAGATCACCAGCGCGCTTGCCGCCAAGAAACAGGCGCTCGGTGATGCTGCACTGGATGAGCGGCTGCGCGGCGAGTGGCTGGATGTGACGCTGCCTGCGCGGGGGCGCAGGGCCGGCACGATCCACCCGGTCAGCCAGGTCACCGAGGAAGTGACCGCGATCTTTGCCGATATGGGGTTTGCCGTGGCCGAGGGGCCGCAGATCGAATCCGACTGGTTCAATTTCGACGCGCTGAACATTCCCGGACACCATCCGGCGCGGGCCGAGATGGATACGTTTTATACCCATCGCGCAGAAGGGGATGAGCGCCCGCCGCATGTGTTGCGCACGCATACCAGCCCCGTTCAGATTCGCAGCATGCAGGCCAATGGCGCCCCCATTCGGATCATCGCGCCGGGGCGGGTCTATCGCGCGGATTACGACCAGACCCATACGCCCATGTTCCATCAGGTCGAGGGGCTGGCGATCGACAAAGATATCAGCATGGCCAACCTGAAATGGGTGCTGGAAGAGTTCGTCAAGGCGTTCTTCGAGGTGGATGATGTCGAGCTGCGCTTTCGCGCGTCGCATTTCCCGTTCACCGAGCCGTCGGCCGAGGTGGATATCCGCTGTAGCTGGGAAGGCGGTACGCTCAAGGTGGGCGAGGGAAATGACTGGCTGGAAATCCTCGGGAGCGGCATGGTCCATCCCAAGGTTTTGCAGGCTGGGAATATTGATCCGAATGAATGGCAGGGTTTTGCCTTTGGCATGGGGATCGACCGGATCGCGATGCTGAAATACGGTATCCCCGATCTGCGCGCGTTCTTTGACTCAGACTTGCGGTGGCTGCGGCATTACGGGTTTGCCAGCCTTGATCAGCCGACGCTGCATGGCGGGCTGTCGCGGTAGAGTGCGTTTCAGCCTGTCGAGGGTCTCCCCGTCTGCGGGTAAACAAAATTCGTCTGTGAAACGCGCCCTTAAACGCTATGCTTACGTATGGCGTATACCTGTGGGTGGGTTGATCCGGGGCGGGGGGGAACGTATTTGGGTGGTATATGTGCTGCTGCCGTTGATCAATGGTTGTGCGCCGGTCCTGCCTCTTGGGCAATGATCCGGGTGCGCCTAGATCGCGATCTCCATTCTTTCGACGGCTCGCCCGCGTCACATAGCTATCCGGCCCGAGGAGCCATCAAATGCCGCTGACCCAGTTGATCTATGCGTCACAGCCTTTCGGCTTTGATCCGGCAATGCTGGCGGGCATCCTGATGGACGCACGGCGCTACAATGCGCGCGATGACGTGACCGGTGCGCTGATCGTGCGCGGGGATATGTATCTGCAGCTGCTGGAAGGCCCAAAACCCAAGGTCGAGGCAACTTTTGGCCGGATTCTTCAGGACGACCGGCATGTCAATCCGGTGCGTCTGATGCATCGCGAAGTGCAAGAGCGGATGTTTCCCGAATGGTCGATGCTCGACGATCCGGCGAAAAGCTGGGTCTGGAGTATTGCCGAGGTGCGCGGTGGCGCGTTGGAGCGGTTTTCGGCCGGGCAAGAGGCGCTGAAATTCTTTAAGCGTCTGGCGGAAGCGCGCTGTGACACGGCGGGGTAAACCCCGCCGCATCTGTTCTTGGGTTCTTGTCACCCGACCACGTTGAACGCGGGCCCGTAGGGGTAGCCCGTGATGTTCTCGTTGCCATCTTCGGTGATGACGAGAATATCATGCTCGCGGTAGCCGCCCGCGCCAGGTTGATCCGCCGCCAGTGTCAGCATCGGCTCCATCGAGATGACCATGCCCGGTTCCAGCACGGTGTCGATATCCTCGCGCAGTTCCAGACCTGCCTCGCGGCCATAATAATGGCTGAGAATGCCAAAGCTGTGACCGTATCCAAAGGTCCGGTACTGCAGCAATTGGCGCTCTTCGAAGAAGGTGTTTATCTTGTGCGTCACCTCGGCACAGCTCACGCCGGGCTTCAGCAAAGACATGCCATATTCATGGGCGGCGACGTTGGCCTCCCAGATTTTCAGGCTGGCATCGTCCACCTCACCCGCAAACATCGTGCGCTCCAGCGCCACGTAATAGCCTGACACCATCGGAAAGGTATTGAGCGACAGGATGTCGCCGCGTTCAATCGCGCGGGCGGTGACGGGGTTATGCGCGCCGTCGGTGTTGATGCCGGACTGAAACCAGACCCAGGTGTCACGATATTCTGCGTCGGGGAAGCGCTTGGCGATTTCGGCCTCCATCGCGTCACGGCCCGCCATGGCCACGTCAATCTCGCGCGTGCCGACCTTGACCGCGTCGCGGATGGCATAGCCGCCCACGTCCGCCACCTGCGCACAAGAGCGGATAAGGGAAATTTCCGCCGCCGATTTTTTCATGCGCTGACGCATGGTGGCGGGGGCGATGTCGATCATCGCACCGGGCTTGAGGAAGTTCTCCAGCTTGTCCCGGTTATGCAGCGTGAGGTGATCGCCTTCATAGCCGACCACACGCCCCTCACCCGTGACCGACAGGATCGCGCGCCAGAAATTGTCGCGCTGCCAGTCGGTATAGGTAATGTTGTCGCAGAAACAGCGGCGCCACGGCTGACCCGCGTCAATGCCCGCCGAGATTGTCACGCAGGCGGTGTCGGTGACGACAAGGCCATAGGGGCGGCCAAAGGAGCAATAGAGAAAGCCCGAGTAATAGGCGATATTGTGCATCGAGGTCAGAACGACGGCGGTGGTGCCGTTCTCTGCCATGATGGCGCGCAGACCGGCAAGCCGGGCCTCATATTCAGACACGGCAAAGGGCAGCGGGGCCTTTTCGCCATTGTGGAAACGGTAGAATTCAGGACGTGCAGTCATAGTGACCCTCCTTGCAAAAGAAGGTCCCGGCGTTCAGGACTGTGGGGAAAGGCCGAAAGGGGGCGACGCCATCGCCCGGGCCTGCGGTGGTTTTAGCGATTGGCCACGGTCTGGCAAGCGGGTTTGCGACAGGGATAGGGGGATTGCGGCATGAGGACGAAGATTGCTGCGCGAAATCTGATCACCGATGTGGCGGGGCTGCGCGTGGGCAATGCGCAGGACATGCGCCTGCGCTCAGGTGTCACGGTGTTGGTGGGCGATGTGCCCTTCACCGCAGGTGTGCATGTGATGGGCGGTGCGCCGGGCACGCGCGAGACCGATTTGCTCAGCCCGGATCGTGTGGTCGAGCAGGTGGATGCGCTGGTGTTGTCGGGCGGCTCTGCCTTTGGCCTTGATGCCGCTTCGGGTGTTGCCGACGGGCTGCGCGATATGGGGCGCGGGTTTGCCGTGGGCGATGTGCGGGTGCCGATAGTGCCGGGGGCGATCCTCTTTGACCTCTTGAATGGCGGCGACAAGGCGTGGCGCGAGAACCCCTATAAGGCGCTTGGCCATGCGGCGCTGAATGCTGCATCAGCGGAATTCGAGATTGGCAGTCTGGGGGCAGGGGCGGGGGCGACCACGGCCAATCTGCGCGGCGGACTCGGGTCGGCCTCGGCCCTATTGCCGGGGGGCGTGACCGTGGGCGCATTGGTGGCGGTCAATGCGCTTGGCTCGGCCACGGTGGGCGAGGGGCCAGAGTTCTGGGCAGCCCCGTTCGAGCGCGGTGCGGAATTTGGCGGGCGTGGCGTGGCGCGGGCCTATCCCGATCCGGCCCTTGCACCGACCAAGCTGGCGCAGCATGGCAATACCACGATTGGCATTGTGGCCACCGATGCAGCCCTTACGCAGGCGCAATGCGCGCGGTTGGCCACGGCAGCACAGGACGGATATGCGCGGGCCCTCGTACCCTCGCACACTCTGATGGATGGCGATCTGATCTTTGCCGCCTCCACGGGTACGCAACCCGCGCCTGATCTGGCCGCACAGGTGATGCTGGGTCACGCGGCGGCCTGCGTCATGGCGCGGGCCATTGCGCGGGCAGTTTACGCGGCGCGGTCCGAGCCGGGCGATGCGCTGCCGGCGTGGCAGGACAGGTTTGGCTAAGGCCGAATCCCCCTTGCAGACTCAGGGAGAGGGGCGTATACGCCCTTCAACAGCGGCGCTTTCGGGTCCACTCGAATGCACCACCGGAAAGTGTAACGGGCCGCGCGCCCGTTTTTTTGTGCTTGGGAACCATGACGAACGACTTGATTGCAAAGGCAGCGATTGATCGCAGACTGGCAGAGATCATCACCCCCGTGATCGAGGATCTGGGCTATGAACTGGTGCGCGTCCGGCTTATGGGCGGGCAGTATCACACGCTTCAGATCATGGCGGACAAGCCCGAAGGTGGCATCGAGGTGGATGATTGCGCCACGATCAGCACAGCGGTCAGCGCGGTTCTGGATGTCGAGGACCCGTTGACAGATGCCTATACGCTCGAAGTGTCGAGCCCCGGTATTGACCGGCCCCTGACACGGCTCAAGGACTTTGAGATGTTCGAGGGTTACGAGGCCAAGATCGAGACGACCGAGCTGATTGACGGCCGTCGCCGCTTCAAGGGCGTTCTGGCGGGCGTCGAGGGCACCGAGGTTCTGATCAATGTCGAGGAAGGCACGATCGGGCTGGAATTCGACTGGCTTAGCGATGCCAAGCTGGTTCTGACGGATGAGTTGATCAAGGAAATGCTGCGACAGCGCAAGGCGGCGGGCGTGATCAACGAAGAGCAATTTGACGAGATCGAAACCGAGAACGGTTCTGAGGAGGACTGACACCATGGCAATCACATCCGCCAACCAGCTGGAGCTGTTGCAGACCGCAGAAGCGGTCGCGCGCGAAAAGATGATCGACCCGGCGCTGGTGGTCGAAGCGATGGAAGAAAGCCTCGCCCGCGCCGCCAAGAGCCGCTACGGCAGCGAGATGGATATTCGCGTGAGTATCGACCGCAAGACGGGCCGTGCCAAGTTTACCCGCGTGCGCACCGTGGTCGAGGATGACGCGGTGGAAAACTATCAGGCCGAGATGACGGTCGCGCAGGCCAAGCAATATATGGACGATCCCAAGGTCGGCGACACTTATGTTGAAGAAGTGCCGCCTGTCGAGATGGGCCGCATCGCCGCACAGAGCGCCAAGCAGGTCATTCTGCAAAAGGTGCGCGAAGCCGAGCGGGATCGCCAATACGAAGAATTCAAGGACCGCGTGGGCACGATCATCAACGGCGTGGTCAAGCGCGAGGAATATGGCAACGTCATCGTCGACGTGGGCCGGGGCGAAGCGATCCTGCGCCGCAACGAAAAGATCGGGCGCGAGGCCTATCGCCCCAACGACCGCGTGCGCTGCTACATCAAGGACGTGCGCCGCGAGCAGCGCGGACCGCAGATTTTCCTCAGCCGCACCGATCCGCAGTTCATGGCCGAACTCTTCAAGATGGAAGTGCCGGAAATCTATGACGGCATCATCGAGATCAAGGCCGTGGCGCGCGATCCGGGCAGCCGGGCCAAGATTGCCGTGATCAGCTATGACAATTCGATTGACCCCGTCGGTGCCTGCGTCGGTATGCGCGGCAGCCGGGTTCAGGCGGTCGTGAACGAACTTCAGGGCGAAAAGATCGACATCATTCCGTGGAACGAGGATCAGGCAACCTTCCTCGTCAACGCGCTCCAGCCTGCCGAGGTCAGCAAGGTGGTGATCGACGAGGATGCACAGCGCATCGAAGTCGTTGTGCCGGAAGAGCAGCTGAGCCTTGCCATCGGTCGTCGCGGCCAAAACGTGCGTCTGGCCAGCCAGTTGACCGGGCTTGATATCGACATCATGACCGAGGCCGAGGATAGCGAACGTCGCCAGAAGGAATTCGAAGAGCGCACCAAGCTCTTTGTCGATGCGCTTGATCTGGACGAATTCTTTGCGCAATTGCTGGTCTCGGAAGGGTTCACCAACCTCGAAGAGGTGGCCTATGTCGATCTTGACGAATTGCTCGTGATCGACGGTGTTGACGAGGACACGGCCTCTGAACTCCAGGCGCGCGCCCGCGACGTGATCGAGGCGCAGGCCAAGGCGGCCTTGGACAAGGCTCGCGAATTGGGGGCCGAGGATAGTCTGATCGCCTTCGAGGGGCTGACGCCGCAGATGGTGCTGGCACTGGCCGAGGACGATGTGAAATCGCTCGAGGATTTCGCCACCTGCGCCGATTGGGAACTGGCTGGCGGCTGGACCACGGTCAAGGGCGAGCGCGTCAAGGACGAGGGTATTCTGGAGAAATTTGACGTCTCGCTCGAGGAAGCGCAGAATATGGTCATGACCGCCCGGGTGATGCTGGGCTGGGTCGATCCGACCGAACTCGAAGACGATGCCGAAGAGGCCGATTTCGACGGCGATGATGACGAGGAGGCCGAGGCCTGATCGCTCAGGCCTTGGAGCACATCATGGGGCGCGGTGGT
Organism: Roseovarius sp.; assembly: GCF_027019125.1. Lineage (GTDB taxonomy): Bacteria > Pseudomonadota > Alphaproteobacteria > Rhodobacterales > Rhodobacteraceae > Roseovarius. Next base: position 519,743 of record NZ_JALUXE010000034.1, read on the forward strand.
GAACCCAAAGACCGGAGCGACGGTCCCGAGCGTAAATGCATCGCCACAGGTGAGGTGCAGCCCAAGCATGGGCTCATCCGCTTTGTGATCGGTCCCGAAGGCCAGATTGCCCCGGACCTTGCGGAAAAGCTGCCGGGGCGCGGTATCTGGGTCGCGGCGGATCGGGCCGCCCTAGAAAAGGCTGCAAACAAGGGGCTCTTTGCCCGCGCGGCCAAGCAGCCCGTGCAGGTGCCCGAGGGTTTGGTCGATCAGGTCGAGGCCCTGCTCGTGCGCCGGGTGGTCGACCTCATCAGTCTCGCCCGCAAGGGGGGGCGCGCGGTGTCGGGCTATGAGAAGGTCAAGGACATGCTCATGCGCGAGGATGCGCGTGTTCTCATTCAGGCCAGCGATGGCTCTGAGCGCGGAAAATCCAAGCTGAGCACGCCCTATGGCGGCTCTTTCATTGGCTGGCTTACGGCAGACGAGTTGGGCCAGGCCTTTGGCCGACAAACCACGATCCACGCGGCACTGGGGGATGGAGGTTTGTTGCAACGTGTTGTAGAGGAGGCGGCAAGACTGAAAGGTCTGCGCGTCTCGGACGGCGAGACAGCGCGCCGGAAAGGAAAGTAGAAGACTATGAGCGACAACGACGGAAAGAAACCTTTGGGGGTGCGTGGCGCAGGTTCCCGGCCGGGGAACGTGAAGCAGAGCTTTAGCCATGGCCGGACCAAGAACGTCGTGGTGGAAACCAAGCGCAAGCGCGTCGTCGTGCCCAAGCCTGCGGCAGCCGCGACCGGCGCTGCGGGTTCTGCAACGTCTTCGGGTATTACCAGCGCGTCCAAGCGTCCGGCAGGGATCTCTGATGCAGAGCTGGAGCGCCGGATGAAGGCGCTCGCCGCAGCCAGAGCGCGCGAAGCCGATGACGCCGCCCAACGCGAGGCGGAGGAAAAGGCACGCGAAGAAGAACGCCTGCGGCGTCGCGAAGAGGCCGAGGCCAAGGAACGCGAACAGCGCGAAGCCGAGGAAAAGGCCCGCGCCAGAGAAGAAGAAGAGGCCCGCCAGAAGCGCGCGGCCGAGCAGGCCGCGCTCAAGGCTGCGGCCTCGGCGGCAGAGCCGGACGCAGCCCCCGTGGCGGCGCCTGCATCGCGTGCGCCGGCGCCCAAGGTCGCACCGGTGGCGCGCAAGCGCGAAGAAGACGATCAGCAATCCCGCCGGGGCAAGGCGCGCGGCGGCGAGGATGCCCGTCGCGGCGGCAAGCTCACGCTGAATCAGGCTCTGGCCGGGGGCGAAGGCGGCCGCCCGAAATCCATGGCTGCGATGAAGCGCAAGCAGGAACGCGCCCGTCAAAAGGCTATGGGTGGTTTGCAAGAGCGCGAAAAGATCGTGCGTGACGTGCAACTGCCAGAGACCATTGTCGTGTCGGAGTTGGCGAACCGCATGGCCGAGCGCGTCAGCGATGTGGTCAAGGCGCTGATGCAGAACGGCATGATGGTCACGCAGAACCAGTCTATTGATGCCGATACCGCCGAACTCATCATCGAGGAATTCGGGCACCGCGTGGTCCGCGTGAGCGACGCGGATGTCGAGGATGTGATCGATCAGGTCGATGACAAACCCGAGGATCTCGCGCCTCGTCCGCCTGTGATCACCATCATGGGGCACGTCGACCACGGCAAGACTTCTCTTCTGGACGCGATCCGTGATGCCAAGGTTGTCGCGGGCGAAGCCGGGGGCATCACGCAGCATATCGGCGCCTATCAGGTCACGACCGACAGCGGTGCACTGCTGACCTTCCTCGATACGCCGGGTCACGCGGCCTTTACCAGCATGCGTGCGCGTGGCGCACAGGTGACGGATATCGTTGTGCTGGTGGTGGCCGCCGATGACGCGGTCATGCCGCAGACCATCGAGGCCATCAACCACGCCAAGGCGGCCAAAGTCCCGATGATCGTGGCGATCAACAAGATCGACAAATACGAAGCCAACCCTCAGAAGGTGCGGACCGATCTGTTGCAGCACGAGGTGATCGTCGAACAGATGTCGGGCGATGTGCAGGACGTCGAAGTGTCTGCCGTCACCGGGCAAGGTCTGGACGAGCTGCTTGAGGCTATCGCGCTTCAGGCCGAGATTCTCGAACTCAAGGCCAATCCGAACCGTGCCGCCGAAGGTGCCGTGATCGAGGCCCAGCTTGACGTCGGCCGCGGTCCGGTTGCGACCGTGCTCGTCAAGAAGGGCACGCTGCGTCAGGGCGACATCTTTGTCGTGGGCGAGCAGTATGGCCGCGTGCGGGCGCTGATCAACGATCGCGGCGAGCGCATCAAAGAGGCTGGCCCCTCGGTGCCGGTCGAGGTTCTGGGCCTCAACGGCACGCCCGAGGCTGGTGACGTGCTGAACGTCGTCGAAACCGAAGCACAGGCACGCGAGATTGCCGAATACCGCGCCAATGCCTCCAAGGAAAAGCGCGCTGCCGTCGGTGCAGGCACGACCCTGGAACAGCTTTTGGCCAAAGCCAAGGAAGACGAGAACGTCAAGGAACTGCCCATCGTCGTCAAGGCGGATGTGCAGGGCTCTGCCGAGGCTATCGTTCAGGCGATGGAGAAGATTGGCAACGAAGAGGTGCGCGTGCGCGTGCTGCATTCGGGTGTCGGCGCCATCACCGAGTCTGACATCGGTCTGGCCGAAGCATCAGGCGCCCCGGTGTTTGGCTTTAACGTCCGCGCCAATGCGCCCGCGCGCAATACCGCCAACCAGAAGGGCGTCGAGATCCGGTACTATTCGGTGATCTACGATCTCGTCGACGATGTGAAAGCGGCGGCAAGCGGTCTCTTGGGCAATGAAATCCGAGAGAAGTTCATCGGTTATGCCAAGATCAAGGAAGTGTTCAAGGTCACGGGCATTGGTCGCGTGGCGGGCTGTCTGGTGACAGAGGGTGTGGCACGGAAATCTTCGGGCGTCCGTCTCTTGCGCGATGACGTGGTGATCCATGAGGGCACGCTCAAGACGCTCAAGCGGTTCAAGGATGACGTCAACGAGGTTCAGTCCGGTCAGGAATGCGGTATGGCCTTCGAGAGTTATGACGACATCCGTCCCAACGATGTGATCGAGATTTTCGAGCGCGAAGAAGTGGTGCGCACGCTGGCCTGATCAATTGGGCCAGACAAAACAAAGGGGCGGCCCCAAAGGGCGGCCCCTTTTCATGTCAAGGACGTTAACGCGGACGAAACGGTTTCAGGCGGTGCGCTGTTCCACAGGGCGACCAGAGTAAAGCTGGTTGCCAACTCTGACCTGCATCAAGCCATTGCTGAGAAGTCGAACGAATATTCCCTGAATGGAAACACAAGATCCCAACTGAACAGTTCGCAGCATGTCATTCCCCCCGAAAGTAACAAGCCTGTTAAGGTTGTAAGAGTATTTCCATATTTGATGAAAAAGATACTAGCCATTCGCATAGTGTCGAATTTTTTTGCAGCTACCAAAAACCTGCCGGGTCGCAGGCGCAAAACGATTGACAGTGGGGAATTTAAGGGGGGCGAAATACTGGTTTGCGCGTCAGAGCCAGTCGCGCAAGATGGGTATCAGCGGAATATCTGCTGGCGGCATCGGGTATGATCGAAGGTCCGCCGCGCGCACCCATTTGAGCGCTTGCCCCTCGCGCCCCTGTACGATTCCCTCCCATTTGCGACAGGCAAAGAGGGGCATCAGCAGATGGAATTCAGGGTAGGAGTGGCTGGCAAAGGTCAAAGGGGCCAAGCAACTGGCCCATGTGTTGATCCCCAGCTCTTCCTGCAACTCCCGAATCAGCGCCACTTCCGGCGTCTCGCCCGGCTCGACCTTGCCGCCGGGAAATTCCCAGAGACCGGCCATGGATTTGCCCTCCGGCCTCTGGGTCAAGAGAATACGACCGTCCACATCAATCAGCGCGACCGCCGAAACCAGAACGGTTTTCACGACCGGTAATCCGCGTTGATGTCGATATAGCCATGCGTCAGATCGCAGGTCCAGACGCGAGCGGTGCCACCGCCAAGACCGAGATCGACATGAATGACAATCTCCTGGCGCTTCATGTAGGCGGCGGCAATGGCCTCGTCATAGCTTGGGCTGACAAAACCGTCCTTGGCCACCTGCATGTCGCCAAACCAGATCGCGAGCAGATCGCGGTCCGCCCGCGCACCGGATTTGCCGATCGCCATTACGACGCGCCCCCAATTGGGGTCTTCACCCGCGATGGCGGTCTTGATCAACGGCGAATTGGCGATGGCCTTGGCGTGAACATGCGCCTCTGAGTCCGAGGCGGCTCCGGTAACGGAGATTTCGACGAATTTCGTCGCGCCCTCGCCGTCTCGCACCACCTGATGCGCGAGGTCGAGCATGACGCGGCGCAGCGCCTCCATGAAGCCCATGCTGTTTTCGGTCACACGGATGCCAGAAGCGCCGGTGGCAGCAACCAGGAGCGTGTCAGAGGTCGAGGTGTCACTATCCACGGTGATGCAGTTAAAGGTCGTGCGATTCAGCGCGCTGACCATGTCCTGAAGGATTTCTTGATCAATCGCGGCATCGGTAAAGATATAGACCAGCATCGTCGCCATATCGGGCGCGATCATGCCAGAGCCTTTGGCGATCCCCGCTATATGCACGGCCTGCCCGTCGATCGTCACCACCTCGGAGGCGCCTTTGGGAAAGGTGTCGGTGGTCATGATGGCGCGGGCTGCGGTCTCTATCGCGTGGGGCGACAGGGCTGCGGCCAGATCATCGAGCTTGTCGATGATACGCTCATGCGGCAGCGGCTCGCCGATCACGCCGGTCGAAGAGGAAAAGACGCGGCTCGCGGGGATGTCCAGCGTCTTGGCCGCCGCCTCGGTGATGGCCTGCACCGACTCGGCCCCGCGCCGGCCGGTAAAGGCATTGGCATTGCCCGAGTTGACCACGATCGCGGCACCAGAGGCTGAATCGCAGCCGATCTTGTCCTGACAATCCAGCACCGCCGCAGAACGCGTGGCAGAGCGGGTAAAGGCCCCGGCAATCGCAGTTCCGGGTGCAAGGCTGACCAAGAGCACATCGGTGCGGTTCTTGTAGCGCACCCCAGCCTCTGCCGTGGCAAAGCTCACGCCAGCGATCACGGGCAGTTCAGGGAAACCCGCCGGTGCAAGCGGGGAAAGCGGCGGTTTGGCACCCATGGCTCAGTTCTCCAGCAGATCGGTTTGGTTGATGATGGCGGGGTCCATCGCGGTCGTATCTGTGCGCGTCACGTCGGTAGCGGCCTCGCGCGCGGCGATATAGGCGTCAAAGTCCTCTTGGCGCAGGATGTTGGTCAACTCGTCGCGCACGGTGTCAAGGGTAGGACGCTCCTTGACGCGGGTCTCGTTGAGCTTGATCACATGCCAGCCAAACTGCGTTTGCACCGGGGCCGAAACGGCGCCCACCTCAAGTGCTGCAACAGCGTCAAAGAACTCGGGCACCATCACGCCGTCGCCGAACCAGCCCAGGTCACCGCCAGACGGGCCAGAGGGGCCTATGGAGTGCTCTTTTGCAAGCTCAGCAAAGTTCGCCCCACCCTCCAACTCGGAAACCAGCTCTTGCGCCGCTTCCTCGGTCTCGACCAGAATATGAGCGGCCTTGTACTCGGTTTCCTCCTCGGCTCCGGCATATTGCGCCTCATAGGCCGCTTGCAGACGTTCTTCGGTCATGTCGGCGTTGACGACATCCTCGGCCACATCGGCGGCCAGAATGGCGCGGCGCTCGTTCTCGAGTTGCAGCGCTGCGGCGCGCGACATCTCGCCCTCATGCGCCTGGCTCAGCAATTCCTGCTGGATGAGTTGATCGAGCACGCCTTTGAAGAGCACTTCGGGGGGCACCTGATCATATTGCGAGGGCAGCACCGCCCGCACCGCCAACATATGCCCAAGAGTGATGTCGGTGCCGCCCACGGTGGCCATCACCGTATCGGCATTCGGGGTGTCCTGCGCAAAGGCCTGTGCGCCAAGTGCAAGCCCGGTCACGAGGGCTGTGGTCGAAAGCAGGGGGCGAAACATGAAATCATCCTTTGGTGGGGCCCGCAGAGCGGGGGTGCGCGGGTGCGCAGCGTTGACACTCAACCGGCTGGCCCTTACATCGCCTTGAGACCAAGGCAGAACCGCCGTCTTGCGCCCCGTTTTAGGGGGACGCGACAAGAGGGGCAAGCGGTTGCCTGCCACGGATAGGCAAAACACCGGAACGGATAAAACATGTTGGGTATTGGAACGGTCGCCAAAAAGATCTTCGGCACCCCGAATGACCGCAAGATCAAGGCGACACGCCCGCTGATCGCAAAGATCAACGCGCTGGAACCCGAATATCAAGGCCTCAGCGATCAAGCACTGATAGACAAGACCAATGAGTTCAGGGCTCGGATCGCCGGAGGCGAGAGCCTCGATGCCCTCCTGCCCGAAGCCTTTGCCAATTGCCGCGAGGGCGCGCGCCGGGCCTTGGGCTTGCGCGCGTTTGACGTGCAGCTCATGGGTGGGATTTTCCTGCATCAGGGCAACATTGCCGAGATGAAGACCGGTGAAGGCAAGACGCTGGTCGCAACCTTTCCCTCCTACCTCAATGCTCTGTCCGGCAAAGGCGTGCATGTGGTTACGGTCAACGATTATCTTGCCAAACGTGACGCCGAATGGATGGGCAAGGTCTTTGCCGCGCTCGGCATGACAACTGGCGTGGTTTACCCTCAACAGCCCGAGTCCGAGAAAAAGGCGGCCTATGCTGCTGATGTGACCTATGCGACCAATAACGAACTCGGCTTTGACTATCTGCGCGACAACATGAAATCCTCGCTCGAGGAGATGAACCAGCGCGGGCATAACTTCGCCGTGGTCGACGAGGTGGACAGTATCCTGATCGACGAGGCGCGCACGCCCTTGATTATTTCCGGGCCCAGCCAGGATCGCAGCAGCCTCTATCAGACGATCAACGCTTTGATCCCCGAATTGCAGGACGATCACTACAAGCTGGATGAAAAGACCCGCAACGTCACCTTCACGGAAGAAGGCAACGAATATCTCGAGAACCTGCTCGTTGCGCGGGGAATTCTGCCCGAAGGACAATCGCTCTATGATCCCGAAAGCACGACAATCGTGCATCACGTCAATCAGGGGCTGCGCGCGCACAAGCTGTTTACCAAGGACAAGGATTACATCGTCCGCGGTGGCGAGGTGGTCCTGATCGACGAATTCACCGGCCGGATGATGGCCGGGCGCCGCCTGTCGGACGGGCTGCATCAGGCAATCGAGGCCAAGGAAGGCTGCTCCATTCAGCCTGAGAACGTCACCCTCGCCTCTGTTACCTTTCAGAATTACTTCCGCCTCTATGACAGGCTGTCGGGCATGACCGGCACCGCCCTGACCGAAGCCGAGGAATTCGGCGAAATCTACGGTCTGGGTGTGGTCGAAGTTCCGACCAACCGCCCCATCGCGCGGATCGACAAGGATGATGCCGTCTATCGCACCGCGCGCGAGAAATACGAGGCCATTGTCGCCGCCATCCGCAGCGCCAATGAAAAAGGCCAGCCGACGCTCGTGGGCACGACGTCCATCGAAAAATCCGAAATGCTGAGCAAGTTGCTGACCGATGCCGGTATAGCGCACAACGTGCTCAACGCGCGCCAACATGAAAAAGAGGCCCAGATCGTTGCCGATGCGGGCAAGCTGGGGGCGGTCACGATTGCTACCAACATGGCGGGACGCGGCACCGACATCAAGCTGGGCGGCAATGTTGACTTCAAGATCATGGAGGCCATCGCCGCCGCGCCCGAGGCTGACCCGGAAGACATCCGCAAGCGGATCGAGGCCGAGCATGCCGCCGACGAAGAGGCGGTCAAGGCCGCGGGTGGGCTCTTTGTCCTTGCCACCGAGCGACACGAGAGCCGTCGGATCGACAATCAGCTGCGGGGCCGTTCTGGCCGACAGGGTGATCCGGGCAAATCGGCCTTCTTCCTCAGCCTTGAGGACGATCTGATGCGCATCTTCGGCTCTGAGCGGCTGGAGAAGGTGCTGGCAACACTCGGGATGAAAGAGGGCGAAGCGATCATTCACCCTTGGGTCAACAAATCGCTGGAGCGCGCGCAAGCCAAGGTCGAAGGGCGCAATTTCGACATCCGCAAGCAGTTGTTGAAATTCGACGACGTGATGAACGAGCAGCGCAAGGTGATCTTCAAGCAGCGCCTCGACATCATGCGCGCCGAGGATCTCAGCGAGATCGTCAAGGACATGCGCGGCGAGGTGATCGACGATCTCGTCGATCAATACATGCCGCCCAAGACCTACGCCGACCAATGGGATACCCAAGGGCTCTATGCAGCCGTGATCGAAAAGCTGAACATGGATCTGCCGGTGATCGACTGGGCCGCCGAGGAAGGTGTCGATGACGAGGATATCGTCGAACGGCTTGAAAAGGCCGCTGACGAGATGATGGCCGCCAAGGCGGCGCAGTTCGGTCCCGATACCATGCGGATGATCGAGAAGCAGGTTCTCTTGCAGACGATCGACGGCAAGTGGCGCGAACATCTCCTGACGCTCGAGCATCTGCGCAGCGTCGTCGGCTTCCGCGGTTATGCACAGCGCGACCCGCTGAACGAATACAAGAACGAGGCGTTCCAACTCTTCGAGAACATGCTCGACAGCCTGCGTATGGATGTGACGCAGAAACTGGCGCAGATCCGACCCATGAGTGAGGCCGAACAGCAGCAGCTCATGCAGGAACTTGCGGCTCAGCGCGCCGCAATGATGGCGGCGGCGGATACAAGCGAACCGCCGCAGGTGAATGAGAACGCTGCCCCCGGCTTTGACGAGAATGATCCCGCAACATGGGGCAATCCGGGCCGCAACGATCTTTGTCCGTGTGGATCCGGCAAGAAGTTCAAGCATTGCCACGGGCGGCTGGCCTGAGGTCGCCCGCCCGATTGACACCCATTCCCCGCCATATGGGGGCCATTTTTGAACAGTAGCTTCCCCGTGACAATTGATGTGTCAGGGAGAGTGGTATGTTCAAGGCCAGACGTTACATCACCGCAGGCGGCACGCTCGCCTGTGCATTGGGAATAGGCTATTTCATGCAGGCCGGGGCACAGAGCCCCGCGGCGGGCGTCGAACTGGCCTCCTCCCCGGCTCTTGAGGCCCCGGTTGAGATCACCCAGATTGAGCTGACCTCGGCTGAGGCGGTGCCCCCAATGACCGCGCCAGAGCCCGTGGCCCTGCCTGCCGCCCCTGTGACGCTTGCCGTGGCAGAAGAGGCCCAGCGGACCAACACGTTGCCCAGGGAAGAGGTCGCGCCAAGTTTCGCCTGTGACTATGTCATGCAGGCCCGCGCACAGGCCGCTGCCATGGTCGAGGTGACACTCAGCGCGCCCTGCCAGCCTAACACCGGATATACGTTGCATCACAACGGCATGATGTTCACAGCTGTGACCGATGATCACGGCGAGAGCACGTTGAGCGTGCCCGCTCTGGCCGAAGCGGCGGTGTTCATCGCGGCCTTTGAGGATGGACAGGGGGCCATTGCCACCGCGACCGTGGATACCTTGGCGCTTTATGACCGTCTTGTCGTGCAGTGGCGGGGTGGTGATGCGCTGCACTTGCACGCGCTCGAATTTGGTGCGGAGTTTGGCGAGGCAGGTCACGTCTGGGCCGGTGCTGGTCAGGATACGACACGCGCACTCAAGGGCGAGGGCGGATTCCTCACCTCTCTGGGTGAGCGTGAGATGGATCACGCGCTACGCGCCGAGGTCTATACATTTCCCACCGGGGCCTCATCTCGGGATGGCATCGTCCAGCTGCAGGTCGAGGCCGAGGTGACAGACGCCAATTGCAGCCGCGATTTCGAGGCGCAATCCATCGCTACCGGCGCGAACGGGCTCGAAGTGCAGGATATCGTGCTGGCAATGCCCGATTGCGAGGGGACCGGCGACTTTCTTGTGTTGAAAAACCTGTTCAATGACCTGAAGATCGCGTCCAACTGAGGCGCGGTCTTGCAGGGGGCGAGCTATGACAATTCTGCGTGCGGCGATTATCGCCGCACTTTGGTTTTTGGCCCAGCCGGGCGTTGCGCTAGCACAGGATGTCACGCTGCGCTCTCATGACGGCGCGGTTGAGATTTCTGGCAATCTTTTGGGCTTTGATGGTGAATTTTACCGTGTAGATACGATTTACGGCGAGTTGACGGTCGATGGTTCGGGCGTGGCTTGCGAGGGGCCGGGCTGTCCGGATCTGGAACATTACGTGGCGCGGTTGGTGTTCTCCGGGGCACCTACGATTGGCCGGGTGTTGATGCCCGCGTTGATCGAGGCGTTTGGCATCCGCGGTGGTTACGAAGTGACCCGCGAAGACATAAGCCCGCAAGAGTTGGTTTTTACGCTGCATCAGGGCGACGGTACGCTGGTCGGTGAATTCGTCTTTCGTTTGACCAATACCGATGAGGGCTTTGCCGATCTTCTTGCGAACGAGGCCGACATTGCCCTGACCCTGCGCGAGGCGCGACAGGATGAGATCACGCGCGCACGCGAGGCGGGATTGGGCAACCTGATGGCGCCGGGACAGGTGCGGGTGCTGGCGCTTGATGCCCTTATTCCCGTGGTCGCACCAAGCAATTCGGTTCAGGGCATCAGTCTTCGGGAATTGGCGCAGGTGCTGTCGGGCGAAATCACCAATTGGGTCGCTTTGGGGGGGCCAGATGCGCCCATTGACGTGCATCTCTGGGACGCGAGCACTGGCATAGGCCAGGCCAGCGTCGATCAGGTGCTGCGCCCCGATGGGCGGGACGTTATCGCCAACGCAGTGCGGCATCCCGACGGCTCCGCATTTGCCGAAGCGGTCGCGCGCGATCCCTTCGCGATTGGACTGACAACACGCTCGGAGCAGGGCGACACCTGGGAATTGGCGCTCACGGGGGACTGTGGCTTTGCCCTCAGCGCCACGCGCCGCGCGGTCAAGACAGAGGATTATCCGCTGACGGCGCCCCTCTTCATCTATTTGCCCGCGCGACGGCTGCCGAAGCTGGGGCGAGAATTCGTGACCTATCTGCGGGATCCCTCGGCGCAGTTGGTGATCCGGCGGGCAGGCTTCGTTGATCAGACCCCCGAAGAGATCGAGATCAACGCGCAAGGCGACCGATTTGCCAATGCAATTGCGCAGGCCGGCGCAGAGGTGGGGCTGGAGGAATTGCAGCGCATGGTGCGGGTGCTGGGGCCGCTCAAGCGGTTGACCACCACCTTCCGCTTTGAAGCGGGCTCGATCCGGCTTGACGCGCAATCGCGCTCGAATGCCGAGCAACTGGCGCGGGCGATGGAACTGGGCCATTACGATGCGCGGCGCTTGGTCTTTGTTGGCTTTTCCGATGGGGATGGTCCGGCTGGCACCAATCGCGACATTGCCCTGCGCCGGGCCGAAACCGTGCAGCGTGCCGTAACGCGCGCCGCCGAGACCGCAAATCTGGAGCGGATCGGTCTGGAGTTGGATGCCTTCGGCGAGGCGATGCCGATGGCCTGCGACGACACCGCTTGGGGGCGGCAGGTGAACCGGCGCGTCGAGGTCTGGGTGCGGTAACGCAGCTCAGAGATAGCCTGCAGAGCGAAAGCTGACCTCAGAAGATTTGCCAATCACGATATGGTCATGCAACGTCAGGCCAAGCGCCTCGGCGGCGGTCTGCACCTGTCGCGTCATGTCGATATCGGCGGCAGAGGGTGTGGGATCGCCCGAGGGGTGGTTATGCACCTTTTGTGCCCCGTTTTCTTATGTGTCCTGCCGTCAAGATCGGTTGGTCTTTCAATGGCTTGTGGACCGAACTCGAACACATAACGGCGCATGCCTGCTGGCATTGGGTGTTTCTGGTTTT